>NZ_JBYHFR010000001.1:0-2152187 GCF_057669585.1 Leifsonia sp. Y862 | reverse complement strand
GGTTCTCGATGTACGGTCGAGAACAACGTTCCTACGGGAACAAAACAATAATTGAATAGTGTTCCCAGAAGTTGTGGGGGCACGGCAATAATTGTCGAAACGACTTGACGATCACCCTTTGGGTGATTCATCACTAGATGTTTCGGCGGCTATAGCGAGAGGGAAACGCCCGGTTACATTCCGAACCCGGAAGCTAAGACTCTCTGCGCCGATGGTACTGCAGGGGAGACCCTGTGGGAGAGTAGGACACCGCCGGACTTAACTTAGAAACAACAGGAAAGCCATCCCTTCGGGGGTGGCTTTCCTGCGTTAACGCGGCCACAGCCAGGACCGTGTGAACCCATCCCATTGAGGGGTGGGTTTCTTGCGTTAACCAGGGCACCGAAACTCCTCCTGCGAGATGTGACAGGGCCGGTTCGGCCAAAGTTCCGCGGAATCGCGCCAGCGTTGGCAGCGTGGTGTGCTGACGTCGGTGGCGACGGCTAGTGTCGGTACGTGAATGAGATTGCCCCCACCCGCAAAGCGCTGGTTACCCTTCAGTTCCTCGGGATGGGCGTGCTGTGGGGCTCAAGTTTTCTTTTCATGAAGATCGCGCTCGACGGCGTCTCCTTCGGCCAGGTTGCCTGGACCCGCCTTGTTCTCGGAGGCCTCACGCTCGGCCTGATCGTGCTTGTCACCAGGCCACGCATCAACGGCGGGACCGTGCTCCCGAGGGAGCCCAAGGTCTGGCTGCACTTCCTGGTCATTGCAGTTACAGGCTGCGTCGTGCCGCACCTCCTGTTCGCGTGGGCGGAGCAATACGTGTCATCGAGCCTGGCCAGTATCTACAACGCGGTCACCCCGATCACCACGGCGATCATGGTGACGCTGGCCTTCAAAGTCGAGAAGCTGGGCCGGAGCCAGGTTGTTGGAGTGCTCATTGGCATCGTGGGCGTCGTCGTCATCATCGGACCGTGGCGCTATGCCGCCCTCACCGGAGATCTGTGGGGACAGCTCGCCTGCCTTGGCGCCGCGGTGTGTTACGGATTCACCTTCGGCTACACCCGCAAATACCTGAGCGGACGCCCGATCGCCGGGTCAACGTTTGCCTTCCTGAACATTGGACTCGCCGGGTTGCTCATGCTGCTGCTCACGCCGGTGATCGCCTGGCACCCCGTCTCATTGACCTGGCCAATAGTGCTCAGCCTGCTGGCCCTTGGCGCGTTGGGTACTGGCGTTGCCTATATCTGGAACATCAATGTGCTTCGCGCGTGGGGCCCAACGAACGCATCGACAGTCACCTACGTAACCCCCGTAGTTGGTGTTGTGCTGGGCGTCCTCATTCTCTCCGAAACGTTCTCCTGGCATGAACCGGTTGGCGCGGTTCTCGTGCTGGCCGGAATCCTGCTCACCCAGAAGCGCGTGCGACTGGCGTGGCTCGAAGCCGCGGGCCGGCGTTCCGTCGGCGAGGTGGGCTGAGCGCCGCCGTCACAAGACGACGTGTCAATAGCCTCGGGAATCCCGACGGGCCGGCCGCTCTCGTTTCGCTTCCCCGCGTGGTCGAATTCGGCACCCGCCAGCCGCTGCATTATCGTCGGACTATGACTGCACACGATGAGACGTCCACCAGCGAGACCACAGCGGCGCTCGAGGAGCTGAACGGCATCCGTCAGAGCATCGACAATATCGACGCGGCGCTCGTGCACCTTCTCGCCGAACGGTTCAAGTTCACCCAGCAGGTAGGACGGCTGAAGGCCGTCCATGGCCTGCCTGCCGCCGACCCCGATCGTGAGCGTCGTCAGATTCAACGCCTGCGCACGCTGGCAGAAGGGGCACACCTCGACCCAGCATTTGCAGAGAAGTGGTTCAACTTCGTGGTCGCGGAAGTGATCCACCACCACGTCAAGATCGCGGAAGGTGGCGAGAGCCCAGTCGAGTCCACGCCGGCGGAACAGCCATCGACCTCCCCTGCCACGCCGACGTCCTCGCCGGCGCCGCGCACACCGTCTCCGTCCGCCACTCCCATGCCGGGTGACCGGAGGACTCAGCAGTCGCAGGCCCAGGCCCGTCCGAAGCCGTCCCCCGCGCATCCTGCACAGTGACCTGGGATCCGGCGGCGCTGCCGTCCCAGGCCGGTAAGACGGTAGTCGTCACAGGCGCCAACTCCGGCATCGGCTATTTCACCAGTGAGTCGCTCGCGCGTGCGGGCGCTCACGTGGTGCTGGCCTGCCGAAACCCAGCCAAAGCGGATGCCGCCCTTGCGGCTATTCGCAGGCGAGTCGTTGGCGCATCCGTTTCGACAGTGCGCCTCGATACGTCGTCGCTGGAATCGGTTGATGCCGCGGCCGCGCGATTGCTGGAGCTGCCGCGGATCGATGCCCTGGTCCTGAACGCCGGCATTGTGCACCCCCCACGGCAGCGACAGGACAGCGTCGACGGGCACGAGCTGGTCTTCGCGACGAACTTTCTTGGACACTTCGCACTCACGGCGCGCCTCATGCCCGCCCTGCTGACAACGCAGGGAAGCCGGGTTGTGGCGTTGGGCTCGGTGATCTCGCGCCTACTGGATTCGACGCTTGACGACATCGAACTCGTGGAGAACTACAACTCGTGGCGGGCCTACGCGCAATCCAAGATCGAGATGCAGGTGTTCGGGTTCGAGCTCGATCGCCGCTTGCGAGACGCCGGCGTCGGCGGCCCCGCGGGCATGCAGTCGCTGGTGGCGCATCCTGGCTACTCCTTTTCAGGGCGCACGCCACGAGTCTCCGGAGTGAATGAGCCACGTCGTCGCAAGCGCTTTATCGACAACCTGCAGGCATCCGTCACCCAGGGCAAAGACCGCGGCGCCTGGTCGGTCGTGCGTGCGGTGGCAGACCCGGTGGCGGAGGGCGGCGAGTACTACGGACCCCGATTTGTGACCAAGGGCAGCCCTGCCCGGCAAATTCCAACGCCCACCTCACTCGACCGTGACGTTGCGAACAGGCTCTGGGCATACGCAGAGGACGCCGCAAGGGTCACATTCCCCGTCTAAAGAGCCCGTAGCCCCCTGCTGTCGGTTGTCGTCAAAGCCTTGAAGCCCCCTGTGATCGGGTGCACTATTTCAACCACATAAGGGGGCAACGTGTGCGCCGTACGTGCGACGTAATTCCGCCGCGTTGTGTCCCAGACACAACAGGGAGTGCCTGATGTTTAGAGCACAACGACTACGCATTTTCAGTATGACCGCAGCCGCCGTGTGCGCGGTTGCTCTAGTCGTGCCAGCTGGCGCGGCATTCGCGAGCGACGTCAACACCGGGCGGTCTCATGACCCATCCGAAGGCGGCGAAGACTGGCAAGATGGCCAGACCTGGTGGGATACGGATCCCACAGTGACGGCAAAAGCCCAAGCCCTACTCGCCCAGATGACTCTGGAAGAGAAGGTCGATATGCTCCACGGCGAGCTCAATAACGACTACGGCTTCTACAACGCCCCCATTGAGCGGCTGGGCATCCCGGCGCTCAAGATGACGGATGGCCGCAACGGCGTCCGGGTCGCCAACCCCGCCGTTCCCAACAAGGCGTCGACACTCTTGCCCTCCGCCGTCAGCGTGGCTGCGGCGTGGGACACGGATGTTGCCGCAAGTGCCTCCGAGATAGACGCAGACGAGACATTTAAGACCGGGCAGAACATGGCCCTCGCTCCGTCGCTGAATATCGCTCGCGCGGCGCAGAACGGCCGCAACTTCGAGTCCTACGGAGAAGACCCGCTGCTGCAAGGAAAGCTCGGTGGCGCCTATACGCTGACGACGCAGAACTATGGCGGCGTGATCGGCAACCTGCAGGATTGGTCGACGTACACCCAGGAGACGAATCGTCTGACGGGCCTGAACGCAGTGGTCGACGAACGTACCCTGCAGGAGATCTACAACCTGCCGTACGACACCGCAATCAAAGAATCGCACGCTGCCTCCGTGATGTGCGGTTTCAACAAGGTGAACGGCGACTACTCGTGCGGTAGCGACTTCCTGATCAACCAGATCCTCAAGACGCAGTACGAGTTCAACGGCTGGGTCGTGACCGACTACGGTGCCAATCACGGCACACTCGAAATCCTCGCCGGCCAGGACCAGGAGATGCCAGGTAACTTCACACCGTCGGAGCAGCCAGGAACGTGTGAGTTCTGTGGGCCGCTGATTGACGCTGTCAACGCCGGCACCGTGCCGATCAGCCGGATCGACGATGCAGTGCTCCGGATTCTTCGTCCGATGTACGGACTGGGAGTCTTCGAGAACCCGCAGCAGATCACACCGCTGCCCGCTGCAGAGCACAACGAAGAGTCGGCCGAAATCTCCGAGCAGGGGATTGTGCTGCTGAAGAACGAAGATGATGCGCTTCCACTGAGCGACGAAGATATCGGATCGATCGCTGTGATCGGCTCTGATGCTGACGTGGTTGTACAGGGTGGCGGAAGCTCGCACATCCAGAACCCGCTGGTGAGCACCTCACCGCTTCAGGGGCTGCAGACGCGAGCCGGTGAGGGGACAGACGTCACCTGGACGAGCGGGTCAGACCCTGTCACCTCGACGGCGCTTTTGCGTGGCGAACAGCCGATTCCGTCGGACTTCCTGCGCAGCGAAACCGGCGAGAACGGGCTGACGGCCAAGTACTACCTGAACCAGGACTTCTCTGGGACGCCGTACTACGACCGCGTTGATCCGTACGCTGGATTGCACGGTGGCTTCTCGATCTACGACGGGTTGAACGCCAACTCGCCGCACTTCCCGCCACAGGCGCAGGCGCTCGACACCAACATGTCGGTGCGCTGGTCTGGTTCAATCGTGGCGCCGGTCACCGGCGCATACGAGCTGCAGGTTGTCACCAACGGAGTCACGACCCTCAACGTCGACGGCGCCGATGTCATCTCGACCCAGGCAGTCACGCCGAACGCGAACGCGTGGAACCAGATTGCGACCTACTCCATCAACATGGAGGCCGGTTCAACCCACCCGATCACGCTGTCGTACGTGTACGACACGAGTGAGGCCTGGAACCAGCAGGGCTCGAACATCAAGCTCGCGTGGACCCCGCCGGCTGGCGTTGTTGCTCCTCAGGCCACCGCTGCAGCTGAGGCTGCTGCCAACGCCGACGTGGCCGTGGTGTTCGTTCGGGACTACTCCACAGAGGGAACAGACCTGCCGACGCTCCAGCTGCCGAACGGGCAGCCAGAGATGATCCGTCAGGTGGCTGCGGCCAACCCCAACACGATCGTCGTGCTGACGACCGGGGCGGGGACCCAGGTCTCTGATTGGCAGGACGGAGTCGCCGGTCTGGTGCACTCCTGGTATGCCGGGCAGAACCAGGGCACGGCAATCGCCAGCATCCTCTATGGCGACGTGAACCCGTCTGGGAAGCTGCCGCTCACCATCCCGGTGGACGACAGCCAGACGCCCACCTCGACACCGGCGCAGTTCCCAGGAATTGACGCGGTTGCAACGTACAGCGAGGGAGTCCTCGTCGGGTATCGCGGATACCAGGCATTGGGCATCGAACCGTCGTACCCGTTCGGTTACGGGCTGTCGTACACCTCGTTCGACTACTCGAAGCTTCGCCTGTCGTGCAGGACCTGGGAGGTGACCGCGCCACGTGCCAGTGACGATGTTGCCGACTTCGAGGCGGAGAGCCCCGACCAGGCTGCTGCGTTCAGCAGTACTTTCGGTGGCGAAGGCTCCCGAAATGGACACTGGAACAAGGGCTGGGGCAAGGACTGGGGTTCGAAGTGCAAGGACGGACAGTTGACGGCAACAGTCAGGGTCACCAACACCGGTGACACTGCCGGGGCCACGGTGGTGCAGGCGTATGCGGGCGAACTGGTCGGTGCACCGGTGGTCACGGCGCCGAAGTCGCTCGCGGGCTGGTCGAAGATCACGCTCGAACCGGGTGAGAGCCAGAGGGTTGAGATTGCACTCGACACCAAGGCGTTCTCGTACTGGGATGTCAACACCGACAAGTGGGTGACACCGGCCGGAGACGTACCCGTCTTCGTCGGTTCATCATCCGCGGATACCCCGCTGGTGGAGACGGTGCGGATCCGTTAACACGCGCGGTTACGGGGTCTAGGCCTAGGCCCTGTAGGGAGCCGGGGCGGCAGGGAAACCTGACCGTCCCGGCTCTCGTCTGCGCGAAGGCAGCGACCGGCTGATTGTTCAGCCCGTGCCCGCGGCCACGACAGGATTATTCGCTGAGGTTGTCGCTCAGGATCTCGAGCACTGTCGACCGAGTGGTGCGCGCCCGATCGCCGAGGCGGTTGGCGATCACTTCAACGAGCGATTCCAGCAGGATCACGTGCGGCACCCGCGACGTATGCTCCAGCTCGTGCCTGAACGATCCTCGCGCCGGTGCAACGACCAGCGCGACATCTGCCAGGTTCACCAGCGGGGACGCGGCGAAGGATGTCACCACGATGAGAGCGGCGCCGGTTTTTTGCACGGCGCGTGCAGCCTTCAGGCTCGACTCGTTAGCGCCACTGCCGCTGACGATGAGGGCAGCATCCGTTTCACCGAGCTGACGGGCAGCGATCTGCTGGCCGATCGAATCGGCGACGAACTCGGTCGGGCGTCCAACGGCGGTGAGGCGCATGGCCAGATCCGATGCAAGCGGCGACGACAGCCCATTGGCTAGCGCGAGGAGCCTGGTCGCCGACGTCATCCGTACGACGGCCTGCTCCACGGCCGACTCGGTCAGTGCGCTTGCGATCTGGGGCAGCGACGCCGCGAGTGTGTCGATGTCAGAGCGGATGCGTCCCAGTGCCGACTCGCCATAGTCGGGGGTGCGCCCACCGAACTGGGCGAGCTGCCTGGTGAGCGCCACGCGCAGCTGGGGGTAGCCCCGATAGCCAAGACTCTGGCACGTACGGACGACCGTAGACCGTGCAACGCCCGCACGATCGGCCAGCTCTTGGGCCGTGAGTTCGAGCACACCCTCCGCATCGTCGACGATGAGCTCAACCACCCTGCGTTCGCTCGGGTTGAGCGAATTGAGTACGGTGGCGATGCGGGTCGTAACGTTGGCGTCAGGGTTATCTGTCCAGCTCACGAATTGATGCCCCTTCGGTGATACGTCTGCGAATGGCACCCGACACAGCGTCGAGCGCCATAGTCACAACCACGACGACGAGCAGCAAAACGCCAACTGTCGACCATTCCCGATATTGAGTGTACGAGGTGAGCATGTCGCCGATGCCCCCGACACCAATCAAACCGAGAACGGCAGATGACCGAACGTTGATCTCAAATCGGTACAGCCAAAACGAGATGAAATCGGGCGTGACCGACGGCCAGACTCCCCATCGGATCACCTGCACGGTCGACCCGCCGGCCGCGTGCACAGCCTCGATCGGGCCGGGATCTGCACCCTCGATCGACTCGTAACCCCACTTCCCAAGGGTGCCGACGCTGTTCAGGGCCAGCGCGAGCGCCCCGGTAAGCGGCGTCAGTCCCGTGACCGAGAGAATGATGATGGCGATGATGATTTCTGGCACCGCACGGATGACGGCAAACAATACCCGTAGGATCCAGCGGGTCGGTGCCGGCGCGAATCCACGAGCGGAAAGGAAGCTGAGCGGGAGCGAGATCACGAGACCGATCACTGTTCCGACCCATGCCATCTCGACCGAGCGCCAGGTTTGGTACACTGCTTCGCCGAGCTTGTCCCAATTGGGGTTCGAGAACATCAACCAGAGGTAGCGCACGACATCGGCGGGCAAGCTCGACAGCCTGCTCCAGTTGATGTCAATGGACCAGAACGCGACGACGACGAGCACGGTCACAATTGCCGTGGCCGCAAGCCGCCCCCAGCGCGCAGGCTTGGCTGGGAGCGTCAGCGCGTGGTGGAGATCCTGCTTTCGGTCGTTCGACCGTGCGGGTCGGACGGGCTTTTCGAGTGTCATACCAGCCTCCGTCGGATGGCATCGCTGATGGCGTCGATGACGACGACCACGATAAGGATTTCCAGGATGATCAGCGAAAGCTGGTCGTAACGGTAGAAGGTGCGGACGGCATCGATGAGCAGTCCTAGCCCGCCGGCACCGACGAGCCCGAGCACCGTTGACGCGCGCACGTTCAGCTCGAGCACGTAGAGGGTCTGATTGATGAAGGCCGGCATGGCATCCGTCAGAGCAATGGCGCGGTTGATCTGCAGCTGCGTGCCGCCGGCAGCGCGACCGGCCTCAAGGGGTCCTGCGTCGTTGGCCTCGATCGCCTCAGACACCATCTTCACGATGATGCCGACGTTGAACAGCACCAGAGCAATGATTCCAGGCAGCGCGCCAACGCCCACCATGGCAACCAGAATGGATGCGTAGAGCAGGTCAGGAATAGAACGCACCGCGTTCAGGATCGTGCGCACGGCGCCGCGGGTCCACTTGTGCGGGTTCGTCAGCCGTGCAGCCCAGAGGCTGAGCGGCAACGAGATGACGGCACCGATGAACGTCGCGATGATCGCCATCTGCAGGGTCTCGACAAGTGGCGGAATGGTGCGGGGGAAGAATGACCAGTCGGGCTGCAACAGCTCGACGATCTTGCCTGCGCCGTTTTGCCAGTTGCGGGCAATCGCATCAAAGCTGAAGGCGATGCCCCACTGGGGGCTGAGCGTGATTGCCGTGATGACGAGAACGACAGCTAACGCGAACCACGGTTTCCAGCGGCCACGAGGCTTCGGCGGCAGGTCGAGCGCACTCACGCGTTGAGCACATCCTCGCGCTCGATCGAGCGGCCGTAGATATTCTCGAACACCGCATCACTTGCGGTGGCTGCCGGTCCGTCATAGACGACTTCCCCAGCGCGCAACCCGATCAGGCGAGTGCCGTACTGCCTGGCCAAGTCGAGCAGGTGCAGGTTGGTCAGCACGGTAATCCCGAGCTCCTGGTTGATCTGACGCAGGTCACGCATCACGCTGTGCGCGGTGGGTGGGTCGAGACTGGCAACCGGTTCATCTGCCAGTACGAGCTTGGGTTGTTGCGAGAGCGCCCGAGCGATTGCCACACGCTGTTGTTGACCGCCGGAGAGCGACGAGGCCCTGTCGTATGCCTTCGCCAGGATCTCTACACGGTCGAGAGCTTCGAAAGCGATCTGCTTGTCCGACGCCTTGTACAGCCCGAGCAGGGTGCGCCAGGTCGGCGTGTGGGCGAGGCGTCCGACGAGCACGTTGTTGAGCACGCTGGTGCGGCGAGCCAGGTTGAAGCTCTGGAAGATCATTCCGATCTCACCACGCAGCTGACGCAGTTCCCTCCCGCGGGCGGACTGCAGCGCGTGTCCGCCGACCTCGAGTGAGCCTGAGGTGATCGGAACGAGGCCGTTGATCGTGCGGATCAGGCTGCTCTTGCCCGAGCCAGAGAGCCCGACAACCGACACCATCTCACCGGCCTCGATGTCGAGCGAGACCTTATTGAGCGCAATGACGCCGTTCGGGTAGCGCACGGTGACGTCGCGCATCGTGATCGACCAGGGGGCCGTGTCGCTGGCGGCTGAAACCGCCGGCGCGGCGGCCGGGGCGTGTGCCCCGGTCGCCGCGATGGAGTGTTGCTCGGTCATGGACTACTGCAGACCCAACTTCTTGGCGGCATCCGCGACAACGCTCAACGAGGCGGGATTGGCCGGTGCGAGCTTGGTGATCGAGTAGATCGAGGTGAGCACCTTCGAGCCTTCCTCGGTCGCGGAGTAGTCGGCGAGGGCATCGGTGATCTTCTGCTGCAGGGCAGGTGAGAGTTCCTTGGTCACGGCGACGCCGTCGTTCGGGATCTCCTCGCTGAGGGCGAAGACGACGACCTTCTGGCCGACATCCGAGGTGTCCTTCATGACGATGTCACGGGCATCCCAGAAGCTGAAGCCGACCTCAGCATCACCGTTGTACACGGCGAGAACGGAAGCGTCGTTGGCGGTGACCGGGATCTGCTGAATGTCGGAGTCGATGTCGAGCCCGGCGTTCTTCAGGGCCAGCATCGGGTAGATGTATCCGGCCGGAGAACCTGGGCCGAGCACGGCGACTTTTGCGCCCTTGATCTTCTTGATCGAGTCGAGACCTGCCGGGCCGGCGAGGGCATCGGCACCGTTGCAGTACAGCTTGCCGTCGCGCTCCACTGGGGCGTCATCGCAGTACTTGTCCGGATCGTTGGTCATGAACTGGGCCGGATACGTGATGTTCCCGTTGCGCTCGGTCTGCAGAACGACGGATGCGCCATAGCGGTCGCTGGCCTGCCACAGCTGGAGCGACGGCAGGAACCCGATCTGTGCCTGGCCGGCACCCATGGCTTCGACAGCGGCCTGGTAGTCCTTTGACACCACGCCGGTGACGGGAATGCCGAGTGCTTCAGTGAGCATGTCGGTCAGAGGCGCAGCGGTGTCGACAAGTCCAGCCTGGTCCTGTGACGGAACGAGGGCGAGGGTCAGCGATGTCGGGTCGGCTGCGGCCTCTGGAGTCGTCGACAAGTCGGTGGTGGCTGCCGAGCAGCCGGCCAGGGTGACCACGGCGAACGACGCGAGAGCGGCGAACGAAAGGGCTTTCTTAGAGAACACGTGTCTACCTTTGTTTGATGTGTTGAACAGGGTGGAAGTGCGTGGAACGGATGGGGATGGGGTGAAACGGGTACTGCGTCAGTCAGGTACTGCGTGGAACGGATATCGCGTGGTGAAGTTGGGGTTACGTCGTTGCGCCAGCGGGAATGGATGCCGGAGCGGTGAGCCAGGCTCGAATCTGGGGGTAGAGGTCGATGATGCGCTCGGCCCTGAACGTGGGAGTCGCCTCGCGGGAGGGACTGTCTCCCACCAGCGCCGTGCTCGCGCCGCGCCGATGCGCGGGAGCCAGGTCGTTGACCCAGACATCACCGATGCTGAGGAGCGCCTGAGCGGGAGATGCGCAGCGTCCGCTCGCGTCGGGCGCCAGCGCTCCGACCCGATCGAGCCAGGTGTCGAGAATCGCGTCGAGGCCGACGGGCTTTCCCACTGAGGTGTATACGATGTCGAAAGCGTCGGAGAGACCGAGGCTGGTGATGGCTTCGCTGATGCGGATGTCGGGGGCGTTGGTTGCCAGGACAATGTGCGCGTACTGGCGTGCCTCGGTGAGGAATTCGGCCAGTCCGGCCGGCGCGATCACTGGTGCCGCATCCGTTGCCAGATCAAGGCGACTGCGCAGATACGCGCTGTCACGATCGGCAGCTGTGACGGGGTACTCCTGCGACAGCAGTCGAACGAGGTCGTAGCCATCGATCGGCACAGTGCCGTTGACGGTGCGCGCGGCGGTGTCGGTGTCGACGTCGCCGTTGTCGCTCACGTGGGCCTGAAGCGCCAGGCCGTTGTCGACGTCGGCCAGGAACGCTGCGGCGTCGTTGATCGGAAGGCCATCGGCGATGAAATTCGCGTACGAACGCACCGGTCCGAGTCCGAGGGATACCGTCCCATCAAAGTCGAAAACCAGCACTCGATCGCGACGTGTCACGCTCATCCTTTCGGCTTGGCCACGGGAATCGTGGACGCGATGTCCACAGTATGGGCGAGTTGTGGACGCAATCACTATCTTTGGTTACGAGCACGTGAACAATTTTTTGCTCTGCGCCCACACCGACGAACTGGCCGCGCTGTCTAACATGGTCAGGTGATGTTCGAGCAGATTGTGCAGGATGCGCGGGCCGGTCGGTTCGCGTCATGGGGCTGTTCGACGGTCGTCGACGAGAACATCGGCGTTCCGGTCATCGAACGTGCCGAGTTCGATCATCTGCATGCCGCTGCCGGATTGGACGCGCACTGGCCGATCGGCAACGCCGGGCTGATTCACGTCTACGGCTACCTGCTGTCGACTGTCGAAACGCCGTATGGGCTGAAGCGGGAGCGCTGGGAAAAGGGAGCGTTGGCCCGCGCCTGTTCCTTGCCCGCCGACGCGTTTCTGCTGGCCGATGCCGCCGCAGCCGGCGAGACGGTGCTGCAACGGGTGACCGACGTGCTGGTGGCGCACCTGGAGAATCCGAGCGAGGCGAACGGTGACGTCCTGGTCTTCGATGACCAGGCTCCGACACACCCCGCCACCTTCTTTCGCACTGTTGTCATACGTAGTGCCCCGAGTGCGCCGGCCGCGCTTGTGTATGGCGTGCACGACGGGGAGCGGATGCGAGCCATCACGACGTTTCCCCTGGCATCCGTGTCGGCAGAGTCACTCACCGCCCTCGAGCATGACCCTCCGCGGATGCGCTACAACGCAGCATCTGCGCCCGGAGGGGCTCCGCACCTGTTGCCGCGCTCGCCACTGGTTCGCGTCTAGCTCGTGTCTGGTTCGCGTCCAGTGCGCGTGGCAACGCGACCGATTTGCCCTCGCACGAAGTGTGGCGCGGGTGCGGGAATGCCAAAGGCGGGCCCGACAAGAGCCGGGCCCGCCTTCGGCGAGTAATGCGCGAGTAGAGCGAGTCGACTAGCCGCCGACGACGGCGCCGAACGCCGCAGGCAGCGTGCCGCGGTGGCGGGCCTGCAGCTCGTCAAGCGTGATGGTGAACTGGTCCTGGATCTCAATGCCAGGAGCCGTGGCATCCGTGACGCCGATGCGCAGCACCGGGTAGTTTCGGCCTTCGCAGAGACCAATGAACTTCACGTCGTCTTCGCGCGGGACTGACACGATGACGCGTCCGGCCGACTCCGAGAACAGGGCAACGGATGCGTCGATACCGTCACGCTCGCAAATGTCACCAATCCAGACGCGGGCGCCGACACCGAATCGCAGCACGGCTTCGGCGAGGGCCTGGGCAAGGCCGCCTTCGCTGAGGTCGTGTGCGCTGTCGATGAGCGAGCCCTGCGATGCGGCGTGCAGGAGTCCGCCGAGGACGGCTTCCTGGGCCAGGTCGACGACGGGCGGGCGGCCACCGAGGTGGTCGTGCACGACGCCGGCCCACGCGGAGCCGTCAAGCTCTTCGCGGGTGATGCCGAGCAGGTAGATGTTGTGTCCGTCGTCCTGCCATCCGCTCGGAACGCGGCGGGCCACGTCGTCGATCACGCCGAGCACGGCGATGACGGGCGTCGGGTGGATCGGCACATCGCCGGTCTGGTTGTAGAACGAGACGTTGCCGCCGGTGACGGGAATCTCAAGCTCGAGGCATCCGTCAGAGAGGCCTTCAACGGTCTGGCCGAACTGCCACATGACCTCTGGGTTCTCTGGAGAACCGAAGTTGAGGCAGTCGCTGATGCCGACAGGCACGGCGCCGGTGGCCGACACGTTGCGGTAGGCCTCTGCAAGGGCGAGCTGCGCGCCGCGGTACGGGTCGAGCTGGCAGTAGCGTCCGTTGGCGTCGGTCGCGATGGCGAAGCCGAGTCCGGATTCTTCGTCGATGCGGATCATGCCGCCGTCGTCGGGGAAAGACAGCGCCGTGTTGCCGAGCACGTAGTTGTCGTACTGGTCGGTGATCCAGCTCGGGTCGGCCAGGTTCGGCGAACCGAGCAGCGCGAGGTACTGCTCGCGCAGGGTTGCAGCATCCGTTGGGCGGGGCAGAGCGGATGCCGTGTCGGCCTGCAGTGCGTCGAGCCAGGTCGGGTACGCGACGGGCCGGTCGTAGACGGGGCCGTCGACAGCGACCGTGCGGGGATCGACGTTGACGATCTCTTCGCCGTGCCAGTTGATGATGAGGCGGCCGGAGTTGGTGACCTCGCCGAGCACGCTGGTTTCGACGTCCCACTTGGTGGTGACGGCGAGGAAGCCCTCGAGCTTGTCTGGTGCGACGACAGCCATCATGCGTTCCTGGCTCTCGGACATCAGAATCTCTTCAGCCGTGAGGTTCGGGTCGCGGAGGAGCACCTTCTCCAGCTCGATGAACATGCCACCGTCGCCGTTCGAGGCCAGCTCGCTCGTGGCGCAGGAAATACCTGCTGCACCGAGGTCCTGGATGCCCTCGACGAGCTTCTCTTTGTAGAGCTCCAGGCAGCACTCGATGAGTACCTTCTCGGCGAACGGGTCGCCAACCTGGACGGCAGGTCGCTTGGTCGGGCCACCCTCGCTGAAGGTGTCAGAGGCGAGGATGGAGGCCCCGCCGATGCCGTCGCCGCCGGTGCGCGCACCGAACAGGACGACCTTGTTGCCGGCGCCCGTCGCGTTGGCCAGGTGCAGGTCTTCGTGGCGCAGCACGCCGACCGAGAGTGCGTTCACGAGCGGGTTGGCCTGGTAGACCGAGTCGAAGACCGTCTCCCCGCCGATGTTTGGCAGGCCGAGGCAGTTGCCGTAGAACGAGATGCCGGAGACGACGCCGTGCACGACGCGAGCAGTGTCTGGGTCGTCGATGGCACCGAAGCGGAGGGCGTCCATCACGGCGACCGGGCGGGCACCCATTGAGATGATGTCGCGCACGATACCGCCGACGCCGGTCGCGGCGCCCTGGAACGGCTCAATGTATGAGGGGTGGTTGTGGCTCTCGATCTTGAAGGTGACGGCCCAGCCTTCGCCAACGTCGATGACGCCGGCGTTCTCGCCCATGCCGACCATGAGGTTCTTCTTCATGGCGGGGGTGACCTTCTGGCCGAACTGCTTCAGGTAGTTCTTGGAGCTCTTGTACGAGCAGTGCTCACTCCACATGACGGAGTACATGGCGAGCTCACCACTCGTAGGGCGGCGGCCCAGAATTTCGCGGATCTTGGCGTATTCATCAGCCTTGAGCCCGAGAGCGTCGTACGGCTGCTCTTTCTCGGGAGTGTTGATGGCATTCGAGACGGTGTCAGCGACGGCTGAAACGGGGGTACTCACGAGGCGAGGGCTCCTAGATCGAGGGCGTGCCGGTCGGCTCAATTCTAGCTGTTGGCAACCGGGGGCCATTTCCGGTGCCAGCACGCGATTGAGAGGCAATCGACAGCCTGCAATGGAAGGATAAGAAGCACCATGCACGAACGCGCCGAACCACAGAGCCTGCCGCCTAGTCTCGAAGACCTTGCCACAATCCGGCAGGAATTTGAGGGGCTGATGCTGCGCTACAAGTTCGGCATCGACGAGATGATGACCAAGATCAACATTCTCAAGGAGGAGTCGGCGCACCTGGGCGACTACACGCCCATCGAGCATGTCGAATGGCGGCTGAAGAGCCCTGCGAGCATCCTGAAGAAGGCGGCACGCAAGGGCGCCCCCGTGTCGGTCGACGGCATCGCCGAACGGCTGCACGACATTGCGGGAATCCGGATCACGTGCAGCTTCATCTCCGACACCTATCGCGTCCTTGAGATGCTGGCCGCCCAGCACGACGTGAGCGTTCTTGAGGTGCGTGACTACATCAAGACGCCGAAGGCCAACGGCTACCAAAGCCTGCATCTCATCGTTGAGGTGCCGGTCTTCCTCTCAGCGACCACCCACCAGGTCAAGGTCGAGGTGCAGATCCGCACCATCGCGATGGACTTCTGGGCGAGCCTTGAGCACAAGATCTACTACAAGTACGACGGTCATGTTCCGCAAGACCTGCTTGACAGGCTTCGGGATGCGGCCGAGACAGCCAGTCGCCTCGACCTCACCATGGAGCACCTGCACGACGATGTGAAGGCGCTCGACGTCGGCACCGATCGCAAGGGGAAGGCTGACCAGCCATCGCAGGATCGCATTGACCTTCCCGACAGCCTGCTGCGCATTTTCTGGGCTGACGCGTTCCGGCCGGATGCCCAGCCAAATGCTGGCCCGGCGCCAGCACCGGTCGAGGTTGAACGACCGTTCAACTCCGAGGTGTGATCAGACAACGCTCTGCATAGTGCCCTGGCTCTGGCCCCGGCCCAGTCTGCCGGTCAGCGCGCAGCGAAGGCGGCGACGCGGGCGCGGGACTCCGTACCGTCAAATGCGCGGCCGATCGTGACAGCTTCATCGTCGAGTGAGGCCTGGAACGAGCGGGCCGCTCCGGCGTGCAGAAGCCGCTTGGCCTGACCGAAAGCGGCGGTGGCACCGTCGAGCCAGTATGCCGCGATTTCAGCGGCACGCTCTGGGACGGCCTCGGGGGCGACGACCTCGGTGACGAGCCCCCAGTCCAGCGCTTCCGTCGCGCTCAGCATGCGCGGGGTGAGCAGGAGCTCCGCCGCGCGTCGACGGCCGACGGCCTCGGGCAACAATGTGCTCACACCGCAGTCGGGGGTCAGCGCGATGTCGGCGTACTTGCTCACGAAGCGCGCCTTGTCCGAGGCAACGATCACGTCGGCGACGAGCATGAAGCCGAGTCCTCCGCCCGCGACGGCGCCGTGCACCGCGGCGACGATCGGCGTGCTGCTCTCTCGAAGCAGTCGGTGCCCCTCGTGGATCAGATCGGCGAGCCGGCGCACGCCGTCGCCGGCGCTCGCCTCTGTCGTGCCCAGCTCTGACATGGCTTTGATGTCGCCGCCCGCACAAAACGCGCGGCCTTGTGCATCGAAGAGCATGGCGCCGATGTCATCGCGGCCCGCGATTTCGGCGGCGATGTCGCGCCAGCGTTCTGCGGCTTCGCCATCGATTGCGTTGAGGCGGTGAGGGCGGTTGAGGGTCACGTGGGCGAGTCCGTCGGTCACCGTGAAAAGGATGCTTTCGCTCATGGCTACACCGCGACCCGCACCCGCAAGTCCTTGCGCAGAATCTTGCCAGAGCTCGACTTCGGAATCACGTCGATGAACTCCACCCGCCGCACCTTCTTGTGCGGCGAGACGCGCTCCTCGACGTATGCCATCACATCCTCGCTCGTCACCACCGCTGCGGCCGTGATCACCACGAACGCCTTCGGAATCTCCTGACCGTCGTCATCGAGCACCCCGATCACTGCGGCGTCGGCGATCAGTGGGTGTGTCAGCAGCAGGGCTTCGAGCTCGGCCGGCGCGATCTGGTAGCCCTTGTACTTGATCAGCTCCTTGCTGCGGTCGACGATTCGTACGACTCCTTCCGAGCTGACCGTTGCAATGTCGCCGGTGTGCAGAAAGCCGGCGGCATCGATCGTCTCCTGGGTTGCCTCGTCGTTGTTCAGGTAGCCGAGCATGACGTTCGGCCCGTGCACGAGCAGCTCGCCCGGTTCGCTCACCCCCTCGGCTGGCACCTCGATCTCTGCGCCCGTTGCAGTGGAGATCAACTTGCAGATCACGTTGGGAATGGTGAAGCCGACCGAGCCCGCCGGCAGGTCGAGCGCGTTTTGCGGAATCAGATGTGTGACAGGGCTCGCCTCTGTCATCCCGTAGCCCTGCAGCATCCGGCAATCGAGACGGTGTCCGACCGCGTCCGACAGGGCGGCGTCGAGCGGCGCGGCGCCCGAGAGAATCGTGTGCACGCTCGAGAGGTCGTAGGAATCGACGAGGGGATGCTTCGCCAGGGCCACCGCGATCGGCGGGGCGATGAACACATAGCTGCACGTGTGATCCTGGATGATGCGCAAGAACTCGGGCAGCTCGAACTTCGCCATCGTCACCAGTCGGGCGCGCTGCTTGAACGCGAGGTTCAGCAGCACCGTCATGCCGTAAATGTGAAAGAACGGCAGCAGCGCGAGGAGCCGGTCGTCGGCAACGACGGTGAGCAGGTTGCGGGCCTGTTCCACATTCGCGACCAGGTTGCGGTGGCTGAGCCTGACGCCCTTGGGGTGGCCGGTCGTGCCAGAGGAGTATGGCAGCACCGCGACATGGGTGGCGGGGTCAAACGAGACGGCGGGGGCATCCGCGCCCTCACCGATCAAATCAGCAAGCGACGGATGCCCCGGCGCGCCATCGATCACGATGAGATGCTCGGCGTCAAGCTCGACCGCCGAGGCTGCCGGCTGCGCGGAGGCCAGCAGCGGCGAGATGGTGATCAACCACGTCGCGCCCGAATCGGTGAGCTGGTTCGCCACATCGTCGGGCGTATAGAGCGAGTTGATGGTCGTGACGGTGGCGCCGGAGCGCAGGATGCCGTGGAACACGCTGGCAAAGGCCGGAATATTCGGGCAGAGCAGGCCGACGACGATGCCGGGTCCGACCCCACGATTCGCGAGAGCGCCGGCAATGCGGTTGATCTGCTCGATCAACGTGCGGTAGCTCATGCTCGCACCCGACGCCCCGTCGACAATTGCCACCCGGTCGAGATCGGCGCCGGCCAGATCGCCGAAGAGGTAGTCGTCAATGCTGAGTTCGGGAATCGTGACGTCGGGGTAGGGACTCTGGAACACGACAATCTCCTTTGATTGGGTGAGCACAGTATGCCTGCTTTACACGTTTGTCGCCACGGCACGAGGAGACATTGAAAACGCGCCGAGGTGTGAACGTCCTACTTGCTGCCGCCGGGAGGGCCGACGATGAGCAGCACGCTCATGATCACAACGACGGCCACCACAAAGAGGACGGCCAGAATCGCCGGGTGTGTGAGCATCCACCGGAGAACGCGACGGACCCACGAGGCGTCGCGCGGGTCATCCGTCGCCTCTGTGTGCCAGTGGCCAACGAGCCTGCGATTGCGGTCAAGCCAGATGTCGAAGGGGATCGTGGCGTACGGCACGATCGCGGTGAAGACGGCGAGCACGATGAGCTTGATGCTCCAGCGCTGGTTGATGCCGACGAGAACGGCCGTGAGTGCGTAAGTGATGAACACGAAACCGTGGATCGAACCGGCGATCAGCACGGGTAGCCCGCCCAGGTTGGCGGCGTACTTCAGGATCATTCCCGTGATGAGGAGGGTCCAGGTCACCGCCTCTGCGATGGCGACGGTGCGGTAGAACAAGCGGGGAGACACGGGGGCAACACTCCAGGAAATGCATCAATGAAAGGGGATACTTCCATTGTCGTATGCGGCGCTGTGCGCTTGCATCGTACGAAAGTTGGCTCGCACTCCCGCAATCAGGGTGAGGCGGCCCACGAGAGGCGCCCCACGAGAGGCGGCCGGTGGCATCCGCTCGCAAGAAATCGACCCAAACTCGCGGGTTTAGGTCGATTTCAGGCAGGCCGGCATCGCCGATCAACAGCCGCAGCAGCGTTTCCCGCCGAGACTCAGCGCCGACCCGAATGAGCGCGAGGGCGCGGAGGGCGGCACGCTTGCCGGGTCCCCGGAACTGATGAACCCGCGCAACGAGGGCCTCTAGCGTCAGGTGCGGACGGACATCGTGGCTGTCCACCACCGCAGGGACACACACGAGGTAGTCGCCGACCGCGACGAGGTCCGGCACGGACAGCGTCGAGGCGAGTTGCAGCCAAACGGATGCCGCATCCGCTGTGCGAAGGCCGTGCCGGGTGACGGCATCGCACGTGCTCGACGGCAGTTCGTGACCGCACACGCCCCGGGTATGGGGCGGACGCATCGGGGTGATCGTGGACACGTGCAGGAGGTCCGGCGATTCGAACTCGCGAGGCAGTGGGGCTCCCCAGAGGTGAGCCGCCGTCGTATGGCTGAAGAATTGGCCGCTGCGCATCCGGATGGAGTAGGCGAGCGCGCGAGCGATCACCGGGTCAGGGTGCGGCGATATGCCCCGGACGCCGTGGAACGGGCGAGCCAGATCCGCTCCTCGAAGTCGTCCCTCTCCCAGCCCGGCGTCACGCGCGGTCTCAACCAGGAACGGGCGATTCTGCAACAGGGGAGGAATGGGCACGCGCTTGGGCATGCGAACAGGATGCCGACCGAGCGCCGGGCACGCGGAACTTATCCACAGGCGTGGGATGAGGTGGGCGGCATCCGCTCGCAAGAAATCGACCCAAACTCGCGGGTTTAGGTCGATTTCTTGCGACTCGATGAAGTGGAGGGTGGGAGACTCATCGTTCGACGTGCGCAGTGACGCGGGTTGCGGAACTACAGGGCTACGCGCCTACGAGCGTCCGCTCGATCACGGAGGTGAAGAACGCGAGGCCATCGACGCCTGAGCGCATGGCTGTCGCGGTGTCTGGACCGAAGCCGGCCTCGACGGCGTGCTCGGGGTGCGGCATGAGGCCGACCACGTTGCCGCGGGCGTTCGAGACGCCGGCGATGTCGTTGAGGGAGCCGTTCGGGTTCACGTCCAGGTAGCGGAAGACGACCTGTCCTTCGCCCTCGAGGCGAGCCAGGGTCTCGTCAGAGGCGATGAATGCACCCTCGCCGTTCTTCAACGGGATGGTGATTTCCTGGCCCTGGGTGAATCCACCGGTCCAGTCGGTCGAGTTGTTCTCGACACGCAGCTTCTGGTCACGGCGGATGAACTTGCCGTGGTCATTGCGGATCAGTCCGCCGTCGACGAGGTGTGCCTCTGCCAGCATCTGGAAGCCATTGCAGATGCCGAGTACGGGCATCCCCTTGTTCGCCGCATCGATGACCTCGGTCATGATCGGGGACAGGCTGGCGATAGCGCCGCAACGCAGGTAGTCGCCGTAGCTGAAACCGCCGGGAAGAACGAGTGCGTCGACGCCGTGCAGGTCGTGGTCGCCGTGCCAGAGCGCGACGGGTTCTGCTCCAGCCAGACGGATCGCGCGCTGTGCGTCGCGGTCGTCAAGCGAGCCGGGGAAGGTGACGACGCCGATGCGCATTAGTGCGTCTCTCCGGCTGGCGCCTCCAGCACGTGGATGCCGATGACGTCTTCGATCACCGAGTTGGAGAGCACGGTGTCAGCGAGCTTCTGCACCTCGTTCAGGACCGCGTCAGTGACGTGTCCCTCGACGGTGATTTCGAAGCGCTTGCCGACGCGGACGCCGGTGAACGTGGACTGGCCGAGACGACCGAGGGCGCCGGCGATGGCCTTGCCCTGCGGATCAAGCAGCTCGGCCTTGGGCATTACTTCTACGACGATGGTAGGCACAGTTCACTCCAGAGGGCGTCGACGGTGGATGCCTCGATTCTACAGGCCGCGCAACGTGTCCCGAATCGCGGCGATTCCCTCGTACGTTTCGACGAAGCTGGTGCTGAGCGGTGAGAGACCGATGCGCAGCCCCTCCGGCGCCCGGAAATCGGGGATCACATCCTGGGTCCACAGTGCTGCCGTGACCTGCCGCATCGCCGGGTGATCGATGGTGACGTGGCCACCGCGCCGGTCGGCGTCGCGCGGTGACGCAACGGTGACACCCAGCGGGGCGAGCCACTCATCGACGAGGTCGATCGCGAACTCGGTCAGCGCAACGGACTTCGCCCTGAGCGCGTCGATGCCGGCCTCGTCGATCATGGCGATGGTGTCCTGCATGGCCAGCATCCCGAGGATGGCCGGCGTGCCACTCATGAAACGACGGATGCCGGCGGCCGGCACAAAGTCCCGCCCCATCAGGAAGACATCCGCGTTGGCCATCCAGCCCTGGATCGGCTGGGCCAGGGAGTCCTGCAGATCGGCACGCACGTAGCCGAATGCCGGCGAGCCAGGGCCGCCATTCAGGTACTTGTACGTGCAGCCGACGGCGAGGTCGACGCCGGCGGCATCGAGATCGATGGGGACGGAACCGACGGAGTGGCAGAGATCCCAGAGCACGAGCGCGCCGGCGGCGTGCGCAATCTCGGTGATGGCGCCCATATCGGCCAGGAACCCCGAGCGATAGGCGACGTGGCTGAGCAGCACGAGTGCGGTGTTCTCGTCGACCGTCTCGCGCACCTGGTCTGGTGTTACGCCGGCTGACAGGTCAACGTCGATCCATCGCAGTGTGAGGCCGCGTTCGGCGGCAATTCCCTCGACGATGTAGCGGTCGGTCGGGAAATTGTCGGTGTCGAGCACGATCTCGGTGCGGCCTGGTCTGGCATCCACTGCTGCCCTGGCCAACTTGTAGAGCATCACCGTGGTTGAGTCGCCAATGGCGACCTGGCCGGAGGCGGCGCCGAGGGCTGCAGCGCCGAGCGCGTCACCGATTTCGAACGGCAGGTCCATCCACTGTTCATCCCAACCGCGGATGAGTCGACCGCCCCACGCTCCGGTAATGAACTCGGCGATGCGGTCTGCGCTGGCGCGGGTCGGGCGGCCGAGGGAGTTTCCATCGAGGTAGACGACCGACGATCCGGCCCTGGCCGCTGGCGTCGCGGCGTTGCGTGGCTCTGCATCCGGCTGCGGGTCGTCGATTCCGATGAAGCGACTGCGGTAGTGAGCCAGTCCGTCGATGCGGTCCATGCGTCGCGCGAAGGCGAGATGACGGTCGAGGGCGTTGGAGGAGGCGGCATCGGTGCCGGCCGGCGCTGGGATGGGTGCTGCGGCGTGTGCTGGGGAGCGCGGTGTCAGGGGCGGGGTGGCGTTCGTCATCGGAGGTCCTCACGTTCGGCCGCGGTGAGGGCTCTGGCTGTGCAGATCCACGCGGCGAATTCGGCCGGGTCAGCCGGCTGCTCGGTTGGTAACACGGTAGTGCGCGCTGAACGGAGTGGAGCGGCAGGACGCGCACGGGTGCCGGCGTCGGTACCTGTGCCACTACCGTTTGCTAGACCAATGCCCTCTGCGCAGAGAGCGGCGATGACCTGGTCGTGCGACAGGCCGGCGGCCAGCAGCGCCGCAATTTCCCGTTGGTTGAGACCGACAGGAAGCGGCCCGTTGCCGAGATCGGTGCCGTAGAGCACGCGTCCGTCGTGCCGGTTGAACCGGCGGAGATTGTCGCTGGCGCGGTCGTAGTCGTCGCCGTAGTCACCCCAGCCGTGGATGTCGAGGGTGCTGATCCAGGTCATCCGCGTCGCCATCGCGGCAATCACATCGTCGGGCAACCGTTCGGTGAACGGCGTGTGTGCCAGCGCGTCGACACCGGCCAGATGCGCGGCAAGTGCTTGTCCGGCACCCTCTGCATGAGCGACGACCGGCAGTCTCCGCTCGTAGGCGCGGTGCACGATGGCAGCGAGCACGTCGGGCTGCAGTGCAGGGCCGGCCGAGGTGTTGAGCGCGACTTTGATGACGGATGCGCCGGCATCGACCTGCGCGTCGACCGCTCTGGCGGCATCCGCTGCCCCGGCGATCTCGCAACTGCTGCCTGCGGGCGCCCACGACTGCCTGCTCGGGTACCCGCCGGGAGCGGTGAGGAATTGGTTCGCGTATGCGACGTCTGGCAGCGCAGCATCGACAGCGGATGCCGGCCGCCATCCTCCGAGATCGACGACGCGGGCGATCCCGCCGTCGACGAGCGCGGCGGGATCGATTAGCGCGAGGTGAACGTGGGCGTCCTGGAAGCCGGGCAGCTCCGTGATCGTCATCGGAGTCGCGCCGCTGTCACGAACCGATTTCGGTGCGCACGGCAAAGAGCTCGGGGAAGAAGGTGAGCTCGAGCGCTTTCTGCAGGAAGGCCGCCCCGCTTGAGCCACCGGTGCCGTGCTTCATGCCGATAATGCGCTGCACGGTCTTCAAATGCCGAAAGCGCCAGAGTTGGAAGTTGTCCTCGAGGTCGACGAGCTCTTCGCAGGCTTCGTAGACCGCCCAATTTGCCTCGGCGTTCTCGTAGATCGAACAGAAGACCGGGATCAGCTCCGGGTGCAGGGTCCAGGCCAGGGTCACGTCGCGTTCGGTGACCTCGGTCGGGATCGGGTAGCCAGCGCGCTGCAGGTAGCGCAAAAACTCGTCGTAGAGACTGGGAGCCTCCAGCATCTCGGTGAGAAGTGCAGTGGCCGCCGGGTCGCTCTCGAAGACGCTGAGCATGCGGCGGTTCTTGTTGCCGAGCGCGAATTCCACCGCTCGATACTGGTACGACTGGAATCCGGACGAGTTCCCCAGGAAGCCCCTGAACTGGGCGTACTCGGAGGGCGTGAGCGTTGCGAGCACCGACCACTGCTCTGTGAGGGTGCGCTGGATGTGCTTCACGCGCGCGATGGCTTTGAGCGCCGGCGGCAGCTGGTCGTTTCGCAGGTATGCGGTGGCGGCGCGCAGCTCGTGGATGACGAGCTTGAGCCACAGCTCCGTGGTCTGGTGCTGCACGATGAAGAGCAGTTCGTCGTGGTGCTCAGGCGTGCTCACCGGGCGCTGGGCCGCCAGCAGGGTGTCGAGATCGAGGTAGGAGCCGTAGCTCATCCGCTTCGCAAAATCTGTGACGATTTCAGGTTCGAAATCGCGGGTGTTGTTCTCGACCGACATCGGGCTCCATCTTCTGGGGTGGGCTGGTGGATGACGCCGTGCCCGTTCCGCTCACTGAATTGTCGACGGTGGGCGCAAACGGCGCAAGACGGCGCTGTGTATCAGATAAGTGGAGGTAAACCTCCGAGGGCTAAGAGGTGGAGCACGTACAATCAACCCCATGACCTCGTCGGATAAGCCACACCTTGACGGTTCACAACCCCGGCGCCGCGATGCCAGGCAGAACCGTGAGCGCCTCCTCACGGAGGCGCGCGCGCTTTTTGCAACCAACGGTGTTGATGCCTCCCTGGAGGAAGTCGCCCGTCGCGCCGGCGTTGGCGTCGCAACGCTCTACCGCAATTTCCCCGCTCGTGACGATCTCATCCACGCACTCTACGAACTGGCGCTCGCCGAACTGTTGACCGCCAAGGACGAGATCGTGGCTGCGCCCTCCGCCTGGGACGGCATCGTCGTCTTCATGGAGCGTGTCTCAGAGTGGCTCGTTGCCGACCCATCGCTGCCCCCGATTTTGCAGCGGATGGCGGCGATCGATCCCGCGTATCGGCCAGCGGTCGCATTCGAGTCAACGATCAAGCCTCTGGTCGCCCAGGCCAAGCGCGATGGTGACCTGAGGCCGGAGGCCGACAGCGTTGACCTCACCGTGCTCATCACCATGGTCGGGTCGCTCGGCCCGGCAGGCACCGACTATGCGGGGCAGTGGCGCCGGCAGCTGTCGATCGTGATCGATGGTTTGCGCGCGGTGGACGCGAAGCGGTCGAAGCTCCCCGGGCGTCCGCTGCACGTCAGCGACGTCAACTCGTCAGAGCGTGGGAATTCACGGCGCGCTCGCCGCGGCACGCAGAAGAACGCGGACGCCGACACCGCTCGTTGAGTGAGGAACGCGGCTCGGAGAGTGGCTCGAACTCCAGGGTGGGGGTGCGGTTGTCGAACTGTTCGCAGACCGTCCCTGGATGCGGGGAGAACGTAATTCCGAGATTGCGTTGCTGCGTGAATATGCCTAGAGACGAGTGGTGCGGGCCTTGACTGCCGAGTAGACGTTGTCAGCTAGCGGAAAAGGATCACAGAGTGGAACCGGTGCATGTGTCGGAGAGGCGCAAGCGAGTCGCGGCAACAACGATTGTCAATGCGAAGGTATTCGACGGGACGACGTTGCAGGACTGGACGTCGGTGCGGTTCGTTGACGGCCTGATAACCGAGTGCTCGGCGGTCTCGGCCGCCCAAGAAGGCGACGACGTGATCGACGCGGGTGGTGGGACGGTGCTTCCCGGTCTGATCGACGCGCACGTGCACCTCGTTCCTGGCGCCCTAGCGCAATCGTTGACCTTCGGCGTAACCACCGTTCTCGATATGTTCAGCAAACCCGACATGGTGGCCAGGGCCAAAGAGCATGCCAGCTCCAGACCAGACGTGGCCGATGTGCGTTCGTCGGGTGTCGGTGCCACCGCGCCCGGCGGGCACCCGTCAGTGATGTATGCCCCGTTTCCGACGTTGACCGCCGCTGTCCAGGCCGAGCAATTTGTGGCGGAACGGATCGCGGAAGGCTCGGACTATCTGAAGATCTTCTCCGGTACCGGGGGCCTATGGCCGTCGCTGGATTCCGAAACCATCACGGCGCTGGTCACCGCAGCGCACGCCCGCGGCCTAACCGTCGTCGCGCACGTGAGCTCGATTGCCGGTGTCGAGGAGGTCGTGTCCGCCGGTATCGACGTGCTGGCCCACGTCCCCGCGGACGCCGAGCTGGAAGATCCCCTGGTTCAACGCATTGCCGAGGCCGGAATCGCGGTCGGTCCGACGCTAGCCACCATCGAGAACACCCTCGGCGAACCGGGTGGCAGCGCGGTGGCAGGGGACCCGCGGCTCGCGGAGGCGCTCGGAGACGCGTGGGTGCGCCGGTTGACCTCGGGGGTCTCGGGATTGCCTGGCCGGACGATGCCGCCATACGCGCGGGCCGAGGGCAACGTGCGACGGCTGGTCGATGCGGGGGTCACTCTGCTGGCAGGCACAGACGCTCCAAATCCGGGAACTGTATTCGGAGCAAGCCTGCACCGGGAGCTCGAACTCCTTGTCCGATGCGGCATGAGCCCGGAACGGGCCCTGGCCGCTGCGACAGCCGAACCGGCACGGGTGTTCGGCCTTGCCGACCGAGGACGTATCGCGGCCGGGCAACGTGCGGACCTGATCCTCGTGTCCGGAAACCCGTTGACGGACATCACCGCAACACGCGCGATTGAGCGTGTATGGCGCGCGGGTACAGCCTGCGATCGACGTGCTTTCGTCGCGAGCGCTGCTGAAGCCGAGCAGCTTGACGATTTCGACGCCCAAGTGGCCAAGGCCGTGGCAGCCGTGCGCGAACGCAGATCTAACGTCGACCAGAGCAAGCCGCCTGAACGCTGGTTACGCGGGTCACGAACCCCCCGAATCTAGCCCGCGGCAGCGGGTAACGCCTCGCGCACCCGCCGGAGCCAGGTGGCCTACTCGGCAACAGCGGAGCTAGGCGCTCCTGACCGAAACGCGGTTCGCCCACGGGTCGTCAAAGCTGAGGTTCACGCCATCGTGACGGGTCTGCACGCCGAAGTGCGACATCCGCTCGCCCAGTGCACCGAGGTCATCGGCTGTTGGCACGATGATGTCGACCTCGCCGAGACCGAGTGCCAGCTGGCGCTTGCCTGAGCCCTTGCTATTCCAGGTGTTCATGGCCATGTGGTGGTGGTATCCGCCAGCCGAGACGAACAGCGCCTGGTCGCCCATCGCTGCCGTGGTCTCGAAGCCCAGCTTGTTCACGTAGAACTCGCGGGCGCTCGCGACATCGCCGACAGACAGGTGCACGTGACCGACGACGGCGTTGCCGCTTGAGGGGTTGGTGATGCCGTCATCTGTGATGTGCTCCTGGATGAACCCGTTCGGGTCGAGGTAGAGCGTGGCCATCTCGACCTGGCCGTGGGCCCAGCTCCAGCTGCTGCGCTCGCGGTCCCAATACAGCTCGATACCGTTGCCCTCAGGGTCGGTGAAGTAGAAGGCCTGGCTCACCAGGTGGTCGGCGCTGCCGGTGAAGGTGCCCGGGAATTTCGTGGCGACCGAGTAGACGGCGGCGGCGAGCTGCGCCTGGGTGTCGAAGAGGATCGCGGTGTGGAACAGGCCAGCCGCGCGGGGCTCAGGGGACGCCAGCTCTGGGGCGTGCTGCAGGATCACGATGGGAGTGGTGCCGCGGCCGAGCACGGCGACCGGGCCGTCGTGGCTGAGCAGGGACAGCGTGACAGCATCGCGGTAGTACGCGATCATGGCGTCGAGGTTGCCGACGCGCAGGGTCACGGCTCCCATCCCGGTGTCGGCGGCAAGAAGGTCTGAAGTTGAATGAGTCACATCTGGGTAAACATAGTTGAAGGATCAACTATTCCGCTGGGGCGCCTAAAAATCGAAAGTCGCCCATTAGCGACAAGCCGAAGCGACGCCTAGGCGGAGGTCAGGCGTTCGAGCAGCTCGCGGTAGCGGGCAGCGGTGCGCTCGACGATGTCGGCGGGAAGAACGGGCGGGGTGCCGGTCTGGTCCCAGTGTGCCGATAGCCAGTCGCGCACGATCTGCTTGTCGAAGCTGGCCATCCGCTCTTCTGGTGTGGTGCCGGCTGCCCAGGCCGCTGCGTCCCAGTAGCGGCTCGAATCGCTGGTGAGCACCTCGTCGCCGAGGGTGAGCTGGCCGGTCTCCCGGTTTGCGCCGAACTCGAACTTGGTGTCGGCCAGGATCACGCCAGAGCGCTCTGCGATAGCGGATGCCGTGGCGAAGATTGACAGCGACGCGTCGCGGAGGGCGGTGGCGGTCGCCTCACCCACCAGCTCGATGGTGCGCTCGAACGAGATGTTCTCGTCGTGCTCCCCCAGCGGCGCTTTCCAGGCCGGGGTGAAGATGGGTTCTGGCAGGCGGTCGCCGTTCTGCAGTCCGGCGGGCAGCGGGATGCCGCACACCGTCTGGCTGGCCTGGTATTCCTTCCAGCCAGAGCCCGTGAGGTAGCCGCGCACGACGCACTCGATCGGATACATGTCGAGGTTCGTGCAGAGCATGGCGCGTCCGGCGACGGCGGCCGGGATCAGGCTCGTGCCCTCGTTCTGCAGGGTGTGGTCTGCCGCCAGGTGGTTCGGGACATCGCTGAGCTGGTCGAACCACCACAGGCTGAGCGTGGTGAGCAGCTCGCCTTTGCCGGGGATGCCAGGCTCAACGGCGAAGTCGAAGGCGCTGACGCGGTCACTGGCCACGACCAGCAAGCGCTCAGCGGCGGTGAGGTCGGTAGCGGCATCCGGAATATAGAGGTCGCGCACCTTGCCGGAGTACGCGCGCTTCCAACCGGGGAGCGTCGTGACCTCAGCCCCTGCGGAGGACACAGAGGCGCCGGATGCGACGGATGTGCCGATCTCAGCGGCGTCAACGCGCGCCGCGATATCGGTGCGGAATTGGGCACCCTCAAGGGTGATTTTCGCCAGGGCTTCGTAGGCACGGGCCCGCGCCTCAGTGAAGGTCTCGCCGACGGCGACGACGTTGAGAACTCGGCCGCCCGTCGCCAGCAGGTCATCGCCTGAACGCTGGGTCGCGGCGTGCGCGACGGTGACACCGGCAATGCTGGTTGCAGCGTCGAGGCCTGTGATCGGGCGGCCGGTGACGGGAGTTCCTGGGTAATTCTCGCTGGCGAGAACGACGGTCACCGCGACATCCGGTGCAAAGACCGGGCGCGGCTGGGACGCGAGATCGCCGATGGATGCGGCCAGCAATAGCTCAGACAACGGGGTGACCAGGCGGGGGAGCACAACCTGCGTCTCCGGGTCGCCAAAGCGAGCGTTGAACTCGATGACGCGGATGCCGGCCTCTGTGAGGATCAGCCCGCAGTAGAGCAGGCCGATGAACGGGGTGCCCTCGCGCTCGAGCTGGCGCACGGTCGGCACCGCGATGGTGGCGCTGACCTCGTCGACGAATGCCGTCTCGCTGCCGAATTCGGCGTCGAGCCAGGGCAGCGGGGAGTATGCGCCCATGCCACCGGTGTTCGGGCCGGCGTCGCCGTTGCCGAGGCGCTTGTAGTCCTGGGCGGGGGAGAGCGGGAGCACGTTGTGTCCGTCGGCGAGGAAGAACAGCGACACTTCCTGGCCGTCGAGGAATTCCTCGACCAGCACGCTGCCGTGCTCGAGCCAATACGCGGCGTGGGCGTGGGCTGCGGCGTGGTCCTCCGTGACGAGCACTCCCTTGCCGGCGGCCAGACCATCGGCCTTGACCACGTATGGCGCGCCGAATTCGGCGAGGGCGGCATCCGCTTCGGCCAGGGTGCCGGCGCGCACTGCGCGACCGGTGGGAACCTCGGCGTCATCCATGATGCGCTTGGCGAACGTCTTGCTGCCTTCGAGGGCCGCTGCTGCCTTGCCTGGCCCGAAGACTGGGATGCCGCGGGTGCGAAGGGCATCGGCGACACCGGCGACGAGGGGCGCCTCTGGGCCGATGACGACGAGATCGACGGCGTTCTCGATGGCGTAGTTGGTGACGGCGTCAGGGTCGTTCGCGTCGAGGGCGACGACCGGAACATCGGCTGCGATGCCGGCATTGCCGGGCGCGGCCGTGATCTCGTGTGCTGCCTCCTCTGCCAGGAGCGCGGTGATGATGGCGTGCTCGCGGGCACCGGAACCTAGGACCAGAATTCTCACCGGTTCAGGCTAGCGGATGAAGCGTGGTGCGTTGGAGGGTCGCCAACCTCGTTGCTCACCTCGTTGCTCGACCGGCAGGAGAAACGGGCAGACTGGAGACATGGCACGAGCACGCATTGATGACGCCCCCGGCATGGCAGCGGTGCGGGCGTGGTCGGCAGATGCCGCCGCTGCGAGCCGCGACGTTCGCGCGCTGGCCGTTCGCTACACGCTGCAGCTGCTCGCCGAACGCGCAGAGGGCAACACCGTCGAGGTGCGCGTACCGCCGTTCGGCGCAACGCAGTGCATCGAGGGCCCCCGGCACACCCGCGGCACACCGCCCAACGTCGTCGAGACGGATGCCGCCACCTGGCTCGCGCTCGCGACAGGCTCGCTCAGCTGGGCCGACGGCCTGGCAACCGGGCTGATTCACGCGTCGGGTCAGCGAGCCGACCTCACCGGATACGTTCCGATCGTCTGAGCGACGCTCTTCGCCGTCCATTACCAATACGGACCGAAATCAACCGATGATGGCTGCGACCTCGTCGTAGCTGGGCATTGAGCTGGTCGCACCTGCTCGGGTGACAGCTACGGATGACGCGACGGTCGCCCAGCGCACGGCCTCGATCATGTCCGACTCGCGGATGGTTGACGCTCGCGCGGCATCCACTGCACCGGCATCCGCTGCCAGCCGAGCGACAAGCGCGCCGACGAAGGTGTCGCCTGCCGCCGTGGTGTCGACGGCCTTCACCGGCCGGGCCGGAGCGAGCCCCAGCACCGTACCGTCGTGCGCGACCACGGATCCCTCAGCGCCCAGGGTCACGATCGCCCAGGTCTTGTCGGCGCTCAGTACTTCGGCCGCGCGAACCGGGTCGGCCTCTCCGGTCAACTCGATCGCTTCGATCTGGTTGGGCACGACGAGGTCAACCGAGGAGAGGAAGCCGTCTGGGAGCGGCATGACGGGCGCCGGGGTGAGCACAGTGAAGACGCCGGCGGCCTTGGCAACGGCGATCGCCTCGACCAGTACCGACAGCGGCAGTTCGCACTGCATCACCAGGAAAGCTGCCTTCTCGATGGTGGCGCGTTGCTCATCGGTCAGAGCCGTCACCGCGAGGTTCGCACCGGAGACCACGACGATGGAGTTCTCGCCGGAGTCGACAACGGAGATGTGCGCCGTGCCGGTGGGCGCAGCTGCGGTGGCCAGACCCGACGTGCCGAGGCCCTCGTGCGTGAGCAGTTCGCGCAGCTCTGTGCCATAGGCATCGTGACCAACGGCGCCGAGAAACTCAACGGTTCCGCCCATCCGTGCGGCGGCGACCGCCTGGTTCAGGCCCTTGCCTCCGGGCACTGTCGTGAAGTTGGTGCCGAACATCGTCTCACCCGGTTTGGGGAGGCGGGGCTGGCGTACGACGAGGTCCATGTTGGCGCTTCCGAGCACTGCGATTGTGTTCACATACCCAGTCTCCCATCGGCATGGCCTGTGAGTTGGCTCCGATGGGGATCGGCCGCGAAGCGCCATGAGAGAATAGCAACGTGAGCTCTTCAGAACAGCCTGACCGCCCCGCAGTTGCAGTAGTTCCGAGTACCGTCGAGAAGGTTCTTGACGAGTCGACGGTCACCGTGCGCCGTTCACCGAAATACACGAATTTCATGATCCTCGGCGTCATCGCCGGACTGATTGCGGCGTTCATTCTCACTCTGGCTTTCCCGGAGAATCCCAAGTTCGACCGCGTGCAGGTCTTCGGCTTCCTGCTCCTCGTGTGCCTGGCCATCGGCATCGCCCTTGGCTGTGTCACCGCACTCGTGCTTGGTCGCATCGTCGGCCGCAAGGCGACAACAGTCGTTGTCGATCGAGTGGGCGTGCAGGCACCCACGTACGAGACCCCGGATGCCGCATCCGCAACACCCGCACCACCCGCGTCATCTGCTTCACCAGATTCCCCCGTTTCCAACGAGAAATCACAGTAAAGGAGCAGCTTCTTGCCCAATGGCGACGGACTGTTAAACCACGATCTCCTCCCAGGTGAAAAGGGGCCACAGGATGCCTGTGGCGTCTTTGGTGTCTGGGCCCCCGGCGAGGAGGTGGCAAAGCTCAGCTACTTCGGGCTTTACGCGCTGCAGCACCGCGGCCAGGAATCGGCCGGCATCGCCACGAGCGATGGCGACAAGATCCTCATCTACAAAGACATGGGCCTCGTCTCGCAGGTCTTCAACGAGAGCGCGCTCAGCACCCTCCTTGGCCACATCGCCGTCGGTCACACGCGCTACTCGACCACCGGATCATCGAGTTGGCAGAACGCCCAGCCCACCCTTGGCCGCACGGCCAGCGGCACGGTTGCGCTCGGCCACAACGGAAACCTCACCAACACCGCAGAGCTCATGCAGCTCGTTCACGAGCGCTATCCAGAAGCGGATGGCGAACTCTCACGCGGCAACACCACCGACACCGCTGTCGTGACGGCACTGCTCACCGGTGACCTCGACCACACCCTCGAAGCCACCGCGCTCGAGGTTCTGCCACGCCTTCGCGGCGCGTACTGCCTCGTCTTCATGGACGAGACCACGCTGTATGCGGCCCGCGACCCGCAGGGTGTTCGCCCGCTGGTGCTCGGACGCCTCGAACGCGGCTGGGTCGTCGCCTCCGAAACTGCTGCTCTCGACATCGTCGGTGCCAGCTTCGTGCGCGAGGTTGAGCCTGGGGAGCTCATCACCATCGACGAAGATGGTCTGCGCAGCCAGCGATTCGCCGAGTCCAAGCCGGCCGGTTGCGTCTTCGAATACGTCTACCTCGCACGTCCTGACACCACGATCGCCGGTCGTGGTGTGCACGAGGCCAGGGTTGAGATGGGACGCAAACTGGCGGCCGAACATCCGGTCGATGCCGACCTCGTCATTCCGACGCCGGAATCGGGAACTCCGGCGGCCATCGGCTATGCGCAGGCATCCGGAATTCCGTTCGGCCAGGGTCTCGTCAAGAACTCCTACGTCGGGCGCACCTTCATCCAGCCGTCTGAGACCATCCGCCAGCGCGGTATCAAGCTCAAGCTGAACCCGCTGAAAGAGGTCATCAAGGGCAAGCGGCTGATCGTCGTCGACGACTCCATCGTGCGTGGAAACACCCAGCGCGCCCTCGTCAGCATGTTGCGGGAGGCCGGTGCCGCCGAGGTGCACGTGCGCATCTCCAGCCCGCCCATCACCTGGCCATGCTTCTATGGCATCGACTTCGCCACGCGCGCCGAACTCATCGCCACCGGCCTCGGTGTCGACGAGGTACGTCAGGCGATCGGCGCCGACTCGCTCGGCTACTTGTCAGAAGACGGCATGATCGAGTCGACGGAGCAGCCGCGCGAGCGCCTCTGCACGGCCTGCTTCACGGGCAAGTACCCCATTCCGCTGCCGGACACCCAGCACCTCGGCAAGAACCTCCTCGAACGCCAGCCGACATCCAACGGATGCGACCCAGGCCCAGACGCAGAGTTCGAGAGCCTCATCGCGGTGGACAAGCCCCTCGAACCCGCACTCAACCAGCAGGGTAAGCCTTCATTCGGAGACCCGGGAAGACAAGAATGAGCAACGCTACGTATGCCGCCGCCGGAGTCGACACCACGGCGGGTGACCTGGCCGTTGAATTGATGAAGGCCGCTGTCTCACGCACGCACGGACCAGAGGTGCAGGGAGGTTTCGGCGGATTCGCCGGACTCTACGATGTCTCCTTCCTCACTGAGTTCAAGCGTCCGCTGCTGGCCACCTCAACCGACGGCGTCGGCACGAAGGTCGCCATCGCGCAGGCCATCGACAAGCACGACACCATTGGACAGGACCTCGTCGGCATGGTCGTCGACGACATCATCGTCGTCGGCGCGCGCCCGCTGTTCATGACCGACTACATCGCCTGCGGCAAGGTCGTGCCTGAGCGCATCGCCTCCATCGTTGAAGGCATCGCGACCGCCTGTGCCGCGACGGGCACCGCACTCGTCGGTGGAGAGACCGCAGAACACCCAGGCCTCCTCGGCCCCGATGACTACGACGTAGCGGGTGCCGCAACGGGTGTCGTCGAAGCAGACCAGGTTCTCGGCGCCGAGCGCGTGCAGCACGGTGACGTCGTCATCGCCATGGAATCCTCCGGCCTGCACTCGAACGGTTACTCGCTCGTTCGTCACATCCTGGCCGGGCGTGGCATTGGCTACACCGACACGTCGGCAGAGCTCGGCGGCATGGTCGGCGAGGTTCTCCTCACTCCGACCCGCCTCTACACCGCGCCTCTTCTCGGTGTGCTCACCGACCCTGAACTCGCTGGCGCAGTGCACTCGCTCAGCCACGTCACCGGCGGCGGCATCGCGGCGAACCTCGCGCGCGTGCTCCCGTTCGGCTCCTGGGTTGAGGTCGACCGCTCTACGTGGTCGCCAGCCCCGGTGTTCCGCGTGCTCAGCGACATGGCCGGCTCCACCCTCGAAAGCTCTGAAGGCACCTGGAACCTCGGCGTCGGCATGTTCGCCGTCGTGTCAGCGGATGCCGTCTCCTCTGTCATCGCTCGCCTGGCGACCGATGGCATCCCAGCCTGGGTCGTCGGTCGGGTGTCGACCGCGCCGCACGATGCGACCGGCTTCGAGCAGGGTGCCAAGGGTGTGAACGGCGGCGCCGTGCGCCTCGTCGGCTCGTACGCGAACTAGGGCCTCGCGCCTCGCGCCTCGCGCTTCGCGGACTTTTGACGCGCTTTACTCGCAAGAAATTGACCCAAAGCAGCAGTTTTGGGTCGATTTCTTGCGAGCGGATGCTTTCCGGGTGCCCGAAGGTCGGCTCGCGGGGTCTCGAGACGCTCGCTGGCGCTCGCTCCTCGACCAGCGGAGGGCGCGCTCAGCCCGTGAGCGGCCTCATCGACCAACGGGCATAACGAAAGCCCCCGAGTGATCGGGGGCTTTTCGTTGTGCCGATGTCACAGACATGCGGTGAGAGCGGCGGGTTTTTCCGTCGCTCAAGTTCGCTCTGAGCTCTCACGACTCGCAGCTGATGATTCAGTGCTGTGAGCGATCCGGCGAAGAACTACGCGCGCTTTTGTTCGTCCTCGGTTGCGTAGTGATCGACGTATTCGTCGGCCTCGTTCGCGGGGTCGCCGTCGTATTCCGGCCACTTGGCCAGATCTTCGTCTAGACGCGGGTCATCATTCGCATGACCCGTGAGTTCGCGCTCAAGCGCGTTGTAGTTGGTGTCGGGACTGAAATACTTGAGCTCCCGAGCGACCTTGGTGTGCTTTGCTTTTTGACGGCCGCGCCCCATGCGAGACCCCCTTACGATGCCAGGCCGAGTGAGCGATGAGTCACCCGGGATTTACCGAACAGACAGAGTGAAAACTAGCCGCTAGTTTAGCATGGTGGGCCTGATGCCCCGCCGACGTGCCTCACAGGCATTACTGGTGAAATGCTGACGTGCCCGAAGGCATGCTGTAAAGCCCAAGGCACGACCGTGGAGATGGGGAGCGATGGCTAACGATGCGACTGTGCCGGTCGTACTCATCGGTGCCGGGCAGGCCGGACTCTCTGTGGCCTACTATCTTCGTAAGTTCGACCTCGTCGCCGGTCGCGACTTCGTTATCTTCGATCGGGGTCCTGACGCCGGTGGCGCCTGGCAGCACCGCTGGGAAGCGCTCCGGCTGGGAACTGCGCACAAGGTCAATGATCTGCCGGGTATGCAGGACCTGGGCGTAAGCTTCCAGACCGCCGACAAAGCCCTGCCTGCGCGGGACGTCGTCGCTGACTACTACCGGCGCTATGAGGAACACTACGAGCTTGGCGTTGTTCGTCCGACGACGGTGACGTCGGTGTTCAATCGGCGGGCAGACCTCGTGGTGCAGACCAACTCAGTAGACCATGGCATCCGCGAGACCGTCGCCGGACTCGTCGTGAACGCGTCGGGAACCTGGGGATCCCCTTTCATCCCCTATTACCCCGGCGCGCACACCTTTGCCGGCCGGCACGTGCACACCGCGAGCTACCGATCGGCAGAGGATTTTGCTGGCCAGCAGGTCGTTGTGGTCGGAGGCGGCACCTCCGCCATCGGCTTCATGCTGGAACTCGAGGGCGTGGCCGCCGGGCTCACCTGGACGTCGCGTCGCCCCATCGACTGGGTGCACACCGAAGAACTCGACCTGGAGGGCGCATCGGCCGCCGTGGCGATGCAAGACGAAGCCGCCCGCACGGGCCGTGCGCTGCCGAGCATCGTCAGCGGCACAGGGGTTCCCGTCAGCCGCCGAATTTCGGCCGGCATCGAGCGGGGGCTGCTGGACGCCAAGCCGATCTTCGCGGCCATCGAGCCGGGCGGCGTGCGCTGGAGCGACGGCACTTTTTCCCCAGCGGATGCCATCATCTGGGCCTCCGGATTCCGACCGGAGCTCCGCCACCTCTCCTCGCTGAAACTGCGGGAGAAGGCGGGCGGGTTGACTGTCGGTTCTGGCGCATCGTGGTCGGATCCACGCATATTCCTGGCCGGCTATGGACCGCAGGCGAGCACGATCGCGGCCAGTCGTGCCGGGCGAATCATCGCCAGGCAGGTCATGGCGCTGCTCTGAACCTGAGTGTGAGCTCCATGTCACTCAGAAGCGGCCGCTAAAGTCTTAGTGATCAATCGATGCAGGGGCACCGGATATTGCCATCCCGCAAGCAGCGTTTTTCACGGGCCCCTCAGACGAGGAGTACCAATGACGCTTACAGGACCATCGACGCTCATGGCGGCACCTGAACCCGCCTGGCTGACTCCACAGCAGAATCGTGCCCTGCGGGGGAGTGCGCCGGAGAAGGCTCACCAGCTCGACCTGCGCGAGCTGACAGCGGATGCCTTCGCCGTGAACGGTGATGCAGGCAGAGCCTTGGAGCTGGCCAGGTCGCTTGGCACATCCGTTCCCCGGCCTGGATCCGGTGAAACGCTGCAGTTGTTCGAGGTGTTGGCGTCCCTCGCTGTGGCCGACCTCACCGCTGCCCGCGTGGTTGAGGCGCACCTGGACGCGCTCGCGATCCTCGACCAGGCATCCGTTGCCCCTGCCTCGCTGGTTGGTGGCGATGATGATGCCGCGGAAGCTACATGGGGAGTATTCGCTGCCGAAGGCGCTGGAATGAAACTGATCGCGACTCGCGTCGGAGCGGGAGCGGGCGCAGGCGCCGAGGAACGCTGGCAGCTCCACGGCACCAAGCCGTGGTGCTCACTCGCGGCCTCGCTCAGCCATGCGTTGGTGACCGCCCATACCTCGGACAGCACCCGTCGACTATTTGCCGTTGACCTGCGTGAACCGGGGATCAGCGTGCACACCGACGCATGGGTGAGTCGCGGCCTCTCTGCCGTACCGAGCGGACCCGTCGACTTCAGCGCGGTGTCGGCCATGCCCGTTGGCGACGACGGTTGGTATCTCCAGCGCCCCGGCTTCGCCTGGGGTGGGATCGGGGTGGCGGCCTGCTGGTGGGGCGGGGCCGTTGGCGTTGCCCGGAAGGTCTGGGAGGCGACGCGCGAACGCGAACCAGACCAGCTCGCACTCGCACACCTCGGCGCAATCGACCTGGCGTTGACCGCTTCGGGCGCCTCCCTGGCAAACGCGGCAGCGGCCATCGATGCCGGCGACGCCGTTGGCGAGAATGGCGCCCTGCTTGCAGCCAGGGTGCGCGGCCAGGTCGCCCGCGCTGTGGACGAGGTGCTCGCCCGAACCGGTCACGCACTGGGGCCGACCCCGCTCGCGTTCGACGCCCGGCACGCACAACGTGTTGCTGACCTGCAGCTCTACGTGCGCCAGCACCATGCAGAGCGGGATGACGCGGCACTCGGTCGCCGACTACACGGCCTCGGAGTAACGCCGTGGTGAGCTTCAGCCACATCGAGAGCGGGACGACAGAGCGAGAGTGGGCTGCGTTCCGCTCCAGCGAGGGGACCCCGCTGGCCATCGACGAGTTGCGCCGCCTGGTCGTCGTCGCCGCGCATCCCGACGATGAAACGTTGGGCGCGGGCGGGTTGATCGCGCGAGCTGGGCGAGCCGGCATACCGGTCACTGTCGTGGTCCTCAGCAACGGTGAGGCATCGCATCCCGACTCCACCACGCACGAGCCTGAGCAGCTGGCTGTGCTCCGCCGTGTCGAAGTCACGGCAGCCGTCGCCGCGCTGGCCCCTGAGGCCCAGGTGCGCCTGCTTGACCTCCCCGACGGTGCCCTTGGTCGCCATCGCGCTGAGGCAACGCTGGCCGTTTCCGTCGAAATCGGAGCGGGCGGAGCGGGAACCTGGCTGGTTGCTCCATGGCACAGCGACGAGCATCCGGATCACACAGTGGCGAGCGAGGTAGCGGCAGAGGCGGCCCGTGGTCGCGGCGTCACCCGTTTCGAATACCCGATCTGGGCGTGGCACTGGTCGAAGCCAGGCGACGCGGTCTGGCCGGTCGAGAGGGTGCGCACCCTTGAGCTCTCTCCCGACGATCGCCAACGCAAGGTGCGGGCAATGGCACTGCACACGAGCCAGGTGAATCCGCTCTCGGAGTTGCCCGGCGACGAGCCGATCATTCAGCCGAGCTTCGGCGCCCACTTCGAGCGGGAGTACGAGACCTTCATTCGGATCGACGCCGACGCTGACGATGCCGACGCAGCAGCCCCAGCCGCAATGGATGCCGGAGAGCAGAGCCTGGCCGAGCCGTTCTTCCAGGAGTTTTACGCCGGGAGCCGCGACCCATGGGGGTTCGAGACGCGATGGTACGAGAAGCGGAAGCGAGCTCTCACCATGGCGGCCCTGCCGCGTGAACGCTTCAGCACTGCCCTCGAGCTCGGCTGCTCGATCGGCATGCTCACGGCCGACCTGGCTGGGCGGTGCGACAGCATTACGGCCATCGACATCGCGGAGCAGCCCCTGCAGGTTGCCCGTGCCCGGCTCGCCGGGCACCCCGGCGTCACCTTCGAACGGCGCACCCTGCCTGCAGAATGGCCGGGCGGATCCTTCGATCTCATCGTGGTCTCCGAGGTGGGCTACTACCTCTCAGCGGCCGAGTTGCGTGACCTCCTGGAGCGCTGCCGCAGCAGTCTGGCTGCCGGCGGCGTGCTCGTTGCCTGCCACTGGCGGCATCCGGTTGCCGAGTATCCGTTGACCGGCGACCAGGTCCACGACGAACTCGACGCCATTGTCGGCCTCGAACGCACGGTTCTGCACCGGGAACGCGACTTCATTCTCGAGGTGTTCGAAGCGGCACCGGCACGCTCGGTCGCCCAGCGCGAAGGGCTGGCTCCGTGACCGGCACGAACGCGATTGAGAGGGTCGTTGTCGTCATCCCTGCGCGCAACGAAGACGAGCGACTGCCCAGGTGCCTGGTTGCACTGGCCACGGCGATCGACGAACTGAGAATGACGACCGACCAGCCGACGCCCACCATCGACGTCGTCATTGTGCTTGACCAGTGCACCGACGGCACGGCGGAGGTCGCCGCCGCCTGGCCGGCATTCAGGAGCATTCGCACGCACGAAGGCGCTGTCGGCTCTGCCCGTCGCGCCGGCGTGCGGCATGTGCTGCCGGCGCCCGGCTCCTTCACCTCTTCGACCTGGATCGCCACAACGGATGCCGACTCCGCCGTGCCACCGAACTGGCTGGCCGTGCAGCTCGCGTTCGCGCGCAACGCCGTCGACCTGGTTCTGGGCACGGTGGTGCCCGACGACGAACTGGCGGACGTGGCTAGGGAACGGTGGGACGCGCAGCATCCGCTCATGGAAGGACACAGCCATATTCATGGCGCGAGTCTTGGCGTGCGTGCCGACCGCTATCTGGACGCCGGCGAGTTCGCAGAGGTCGACGAAGACGAAGATGTGCAGCTCGTGTCAGCGCTGCGCAGCCTGAAGGTGAGCGAGATTCGCACGGGTCTCATCCCGGTGCTCACCTCAGGTCGGCTTTCCGGTCGCACCCCGACAGGCTTCGCGGGCTACTTGCGCGAGCACGCGGTCGGCGAGTCCGACGCGGTTGACGCCGAAAACGCGTAGGGCGACGACGTGCGCCACCGTCTGTGTGGCATGAGGTGACGTGACGCGGCGGCGCTACTTGCGCTTTCGCCGCCTGGATGCGGCGGGCTGCGACTGCGCGAACGCCAGCGCCCTGCGCCTCGCCGGCGTGGCGCTACTTGCGCTTTCGGCGCCTGGACGCGGCTGGCTGCGACTGCGGGGGCCTGCTTCCGACGACGGGAGTCGGCTTCGGCGCGCTCTCGGACGCGGCGGGAGCGAGCGGCTTCCGGGGGATCGGGCGCGGTGGGCGCACAGGTTCTCCGCGGCGGTCCTGGCCGGGGATAGGTCGGGAGCGGCGGCCATAGATGACCTCGGAGGAGTCGAGCAGCCACGGTACGAGCGCGATGGTGACACCGTGCACGAGCATCAACTTCTGGCGGATGCGACGTGCCTTGTGGTTGTGCAGCACGCCCTCCCACCAGTGCCCGACGATGAAGATCGGCGTGTAGACCGTGATGACTTCAGAGCCGTGTTCGATGGCCCTGCCCTTGATGTAGGCGATGAGCGGCCAGCTGATGTCGCGGTACGGCGACTGCACGATGCGCAACGGCACCTGGATGTTCTGCTTCACCCAGTCGCGCTTGAGCTGCTTCGTGTCTTCGTCGTCGATGGAGACGTGAACGGCCTCGAGGCTCTCGTGGCGTGCTGCGATGGCGTAGTCGAGCGCCTTCAGCACCGGCTTCTGCATCTTGCCGACGAGCACGATGGCGTGGTCGCCCTGCGAGCCGAAGGTGGTGATCGGGTCGACCTCGATCTCCTTCGAGACATCGCGGTAGTACCGGTTGACGCCCAGCATGAGCACGAAGAGCACCGGCATCATGATGAACACCAGCCACGCACCGTGGGTGAACTTCGTGACGGTCACGACGATGAGCACCACGCCGGTGAAGAGGGCGCCGAACGCGTTGATCGACAGGCTGCCGATGATAGATCCGCGGTTGCTCGGATTGGTGCGCAGCAGTGAGATCCAGTGCTTGACCATGCCGGTCTGGCCGAGCGTGAACGACACGAAAACGCCGATGATGTAGAGCTGGATCAGCACCGTGAGGTTGGCCTGGTACACGATGAGGATGACGCTGGCCGCGAGGGCGAGCAGCAGAACGCCGTTCGAGTAGATGAGGCGGTCGCCGCGGGTGTTCAACGACTTCGGTGCATAGGAATCGCGGGCGAGTACTGAGCCGAGCAGCGGGAATCCGTTGAACGCCGTGTTGGCGGCGAGCAGCAGCACGGCCGCCGTCGCGGCCTGCAGCACGAAGAACAGGATCGAGTTGTTGCCGAATGTCGCCGCGGCGAGTTGGGCGATCAGGCTCCGTTGCGGAGCGGTGGCGCACTCCGTCCAGCCGATGAGGTCACAGGGGTTCTCCGCGTAGTGCACCTGGGAGATGAGCGCGAGGGCAACGAGGCCGATGAACAGTACGACGGCGATGCCGCCCATGAGCACCAGGGTGGCCTGGGCGTTCTTGATCTTCGGACGCTTGAATGCCGGCACACCGTTTGCGATGGCCTCGACGCCGGTGAGCGCGCTGCAACCACTTGCGAACGAGCGGAACAGCAACAGGATGAACGCGGTCTGGGCGAGGCTCTGCGCCTCAACTCCGTAGCCGGCCGACTCTGCGACCGGCGGATCGCCGATCGCGACGCGGAACAGGCCGACACCGACGAGCAGGAATGCGCTGCCGATGAACAGGTAGGTCGGGATGGCGAATGCCGTGCTTGACTCCCGCACACCGCGAAGGTTCGCCGCGGCGAGAATGATGACGAACAGCACGGCGAGTTCGACCCTGAGCGGATCCAGCACGGGGAACGCGGAAATGATGTTGTCCACGCCGCTGGCCACAGAGACGACGACAGTCATCACGTAGTCGACCAGCAGAGCGGATGCCACGACGAGGCCCGCTTTCTCACCCAGGTTCTTCGAGGCAACCTCGTAGTCGCCGCCGCCGGAGGGGTACGCCTTGATCAGCTGTCGGTACGACGCGACGACCACCAGCATCAGCACAACAACGGCCGCCGCAATCCACGGCGCGAAGCTCAGGAAAGCCAGGCCGCCGAGGGTCAGGATCATCAGGAGTTCCTGCGGCGCATAGGCGACACTCGACAGTGCGTCGCTGGCAAAAATGGGAAGTGCAAGTCGCTTGGGAAGCAGCTGGCCTTCGAGATGCTCGCTCGGAAGCGGGTCACCGATGATCCACCGTTTCGGATTGCGAGTCTCTGGTACTGGGGAGTTCCCCTCGTTTGTCACGAGGGACGACATTACTCTGTTGGCACGCGCTGTCAAGTTGATGGGAGGGCGGCGCGCCGCACCACGTCCTGCCTGAAATGCAGACAGGGGTGGCCTCGCTCAGCCGTTAGCGAGGTTGCGCGTTCTGAAGTGCTGATGCGGGGGCCTTTCCGGCATCAGCATCAACCGCTTGAGCGGCACCGATCACGCGCCAGAGCGAGCCGCGCAGGGCGGCCAGTTCGTCGTGGCTCATGCCGAGCTGGTCGATGATACGGGGCGGGATGCTCTCGGCTTCCGCGCGCAGGGCGGCGCCGGTGGGGGTGAGGGAGATGTCGAGCATCCGCTCATCGAGGGAGCTGCGCTGGCGGACGACGAGGCCGGCGACTTCGAGGCGCTTGAGGAGAGGGGAGAGCGTGGCAGGCTCGAGCTGCAGCGCGGCGCCGAGGTTCTTGACCGAGCGGGGGCTCTGTTCCCACAGCGCGAGCATGACCAAATACTGCGGATGCGTGAGGCCGTAGGGCTCGAGGATGGGCCGGTAGACGGCATTGACGCTGCGGGAGGCGATGGCGAGCGCGAAGCAGACCTGCTCCTGGAGCTCGAGCAGGTTCGGCGCTCCTGTCGCTGCGACGGTCGTGCCCCCGGTCGTGTCCCCTGTGGTCTCTCCGGTCGTCATCTGGTGCCTGCCCATTTCGTGGTCACGTGATCCGCTGCGATCATTTGTTTAGTACACTAATGATTATGGCACGAAGTAAAGATCAGGAAGACGGGCGCCGCCGGGCCGGTGGCTTCACGGGCTGGGTCAATCGCACCCTGTTCCCCTGGATCGGACCGCCGCCCCTCGGGCCGTACAACGTTGTTCCCGATGAGGAAGTGCGTGCGGCGAAAGCTGCCTCTGTCTGCCCGATCTGCGGCGAACTCATGAGCGTGCACGAGATCGATCGTTCCGGAGAGCGCACCCAGCTGTACCACCCCACCCCAGAGCAGGCGCGCGAGCGACTGGCTGCGATGGAAGGGCCGGCGACCGCCGAGTAAGCGCTCGCGGCGCCCCTCGCGCTCGCGGCACCCGTCGCGCGGGTCGAGCGCAGCGACGCGGGTGTTGCAACTGCCGCGAACCTGCGTTCAGCCCGCGCGGCGAATGTTCGTACCCAGCCGAGCGAGTCCTCCCGCTACAACGTCGGCGACAAGACGCGCATGCCGGCCATCGGGGTCGAGATCTGGGTCAAAGACCGTGACAGACGCGCCAATCGCTCCAGGAGCGGGCGCCTGGAGAAATGCCGTCAGCTCATCAGCGTCGAACCCGCCGGGATCCGGGCTGTCGACCGCGGGCATGACGCTGGGGTCGAGCACGTCGACATCGACCTGCAGCCAGTAGCTGCTGATACCCGCAACCGCACGCACCGAATCTACGGCCGCGTCCGTACCCAGGCTGAGTGCTTCTGCCGCGGAGAGGACGTGTCCCAACACCAGGCGCGCTTCGGTCACATACTCGTCATTGTCACGACAACCGACGTGCACCGTCTGGGCCGGCGTGAAGTACGGCCCGTGTCCGTCAATGTTCGCGACAGCCGGCCAATGCAGGCCCACGGCGGCAGCGAGGTCTTCGCCTGCGACACTCGCGCACTCGTCGCTGTTGCCAGGGTGACGGAAGTCCGTGTGCCCGTCGATGTGGATGAGGCCGCCCCCGCCACGGCGCGCCATGGCGAGCCCTATCCCCAGGAGGACGCTGCAATCGCCGCCGAGAACCAAGGGCGCGGCACGAGTGTCGAGGATCGCCCCGACACGATCCGCCAACCGCCGAGCGTGATCGATCATCGCGGCCTCGTTGCGCACCTGTCCGACCGGTCGCACAGCATCGTCATCGATGTACATGCCCGCGAGAACCACGCCACCGTCGACCGCGCCCGCAGCCATGAGGCGCGCGAAGAGGCCGGCCTCACGAAGGGCCTCCGGTGCCTTCGAGGTGCCAGGCACGCTCCCAGGTCTGGGCGGTCGGAGGCCCAGATTGCTGGGAGCGGAGAGCAGCGAAATCATGAGCTGAGTCTGGCAGCTGCGTGAATCGATGCGGGAGTTCGTTCTCGGCGAATGTGTGCTGCACTCAGCAGGGGAGTCCTACCGCGTGAGCGACCGCAGGATGCTCGCGCGCACGTTGGCCAGCTCGCCCCGCAACTGCGGCACCAGATCGGCTGACACCGCCGAAATTGAGGCCTGCGTGCGGAGGTCAGTGCGCAGCTGCTGACGGAATTCGTTCAGCACCATGTCCGCCTCGCGGAGCGCGCGAGTCGATTCCATGTGCGCCGCTGACTGGGTGTCGGTCGGCGCCGATTCCTCCTTGGCCTGCCGGGCCGCAGAGGCCAGGTCTGCCCGCAGGCTCTTCATGGCTGCGTTGACCCCGGAGCGCACTTCGTCAGCCAGTCGACGCACGGAGTCCGTCATGTCGTTCTCGATGGCGGTGAGCTCGTCCTGGCGGGCGGCGAGTTCTGAGCGCCCGGCATCCGTGATCTCGTAGACGGTCTTGCGGCCGTCAGAGGACTTGGTGACGAGACCCTCTTCCTCCAACTTGCTGAGGCGCGGGTAGATCGTGCCGGCGCTCGGGCTGTACGTGCCGCCGAAACGCTCGCTCAGCGCCTGGATCAGCTCGTAGCCGTGGCGAGGTTGCTCGGCGAGCAGGCTCAGGATGTACAGGCGCAGGCTGCCGTGGGAAAAAACCGGGGGAGTCATTCTGGGTCCTCCGTTTTCGGAGTGGTGCCGGTGAAGGGGGCGCTGGTTGCGGCATCCGCTGCGCTGCGCACGACGGAGATGTCGCCGGACACCGAGTTGGCGTGCAGCTCGAGCCACGAGCCGCTCAGGTCGCCGGTGCTGGAGTCGTACCCCTTGCCGAGTGTGCCCTTGATGGTGGTGTTGTCGAGCTGCAGCGTGCCTGAGACGGTGTTCAGCCGGTAGCGCGTGGCGACGTCGGCGCCGAGGCGCACGGTGAGGCTGCCGCTGACCGTGTTCGTGTTGATGAGGTCAGGGATGCCGGCAATGTCGAGGTACACATGGCCCGCGACGCTGTCGACGCTGAACCGGTCGATGAAGCCGCTGGCCGTCACGTCGCCTGACACAGTGTGGGCGTTGATCTGGCCGGTGTGATTGCGCACGGAGAACTCACCGTTGACGCCGTTGAGTTCGAGGTCGCCCGTCACATCGTCGACGACGATGTCGCCGGAGACTGTACTGAGCTTCGCGTCGTTCCGCAGGCCGGAGACCAGGGCCTCCGCCGAGATGACGCCGAATTTCATCGACACATCCCGCGGGACCATGATGCTGATGTCGGCCTTGGCATTGCCCCGGAATGAGGCGAACACCTCAAGGAAGTTGTCCCAGCGCAACTGCGGGTGATCGATCTCGAGGGTGTCGCCATCCATGGAGATCTTGAGGTCCTTGCCGGAGACGCTGTGCACTTCGATGCGTGCGCCCGGGTCATCGTGGCCGATCACGTCGACCTTGCCGCCGATGAGTCCGACCTTCAGGCGGCGGACCATATCAACGTCGATGACCTTGCTCTGGCCGGGGCTGACCAGCCATTTTTCTAGTGACATGCGGTGTTCTCCTTGCGTGGGAGCATCCGTCTTGGTCTCGATGTAGTGCTGTCGTGAGCGGATGCCGTGACTCGTCTATTCGCGATATATCGCGTTCTTGTTAACTCAAGATATATCGCGTTTACGCTTTCCGCAAGGGGCAGGTGATTTCGGTGTTCGGGGCCGCTGCCTGGGCGGTGGCGCTAGATTCGAGCTGTGTCCGAGCCTGAACCCATCGAGCTGCTGAAGCAGCTCATTGCCATCGACTCCGTCAACCCCGACCTCGTGCCGGGCGGTGCAGGTGAGGCGGCGATTGCTGCGTGGTGCGCCGCCTGGCTGGGCGAGCACGGGTTCGACGTGCATGTGCTGGAGGAGCGCCCGGGGCGACCGTCGGTCGTCGGCATTGCGCACGGGTCGGGCGGCGGCCGCTCGCTCATGCTGAACGGACATCTCGACACCGTGGGAATCGCCACCTACGGGAGCGCCGAGCCGGATGCGCCGACGTCGTCGCCATCGTTGCCGTTCGCGGCGGTCGAACGCGACGGTGCCATCTACGGGCGCGGGGCATTCGACATGAAGGGCGGGCTGGCCGCGATCATGGTCGCTGCGAGCCGCGCTGCCGCCTCCGGCCTGGCCGGGGACGTGCTGGTCGCACTCGTCGCCGATGAAGAATTCGGCAGCCTCGGCACCGAGGAAGTCCTGCGCCGATTCAGTGCAGACGCGGCCATCGTTGCCGAGCCGACCGAGGGTGAGCTGGTCGTCGCGCACCGCGGGTTCGCCTGGTTCGAGCTTGAGCTGTTCGGCCGCGCCTCCCACGGGTCGCTGCCGGAGCAGGGCGTCGACGCGATCGCCCATGCCGGCCTGGTGCTGCACCGACTCGACGACCTACGGCAGCGTATCGAGGCGCGCGCGCCGCATCCGCTGCTCGGGCATGGCACCGTGCGGGTGTCCACGATCTGTGGGGGAACGGATGCCGCAACTGTCGCGCCCTCCTGCACCCTCACGCTTGAGCGGCGCACGTTACCGGGCGAGCACCCTGACGCCACCGAAGCCGAGCTCCGAGCCGTGCTTGACCACCTGGCGCAGACCATGCCCGACTTCCGGTACCAGCTGACCAGAACCGTTGCCCGCGGTGCATTCGAGGCCGACCCGGAGTGGCCGATCGTTCAGGTGCTCAGCGCGAATGCTGAGCGGGTGTTCGGGCGTCCGGTGCCGCGTCGCGGCGAGCCGTTCTGGACGGATGCCGGTCTCATCCAGGACGCCGGCATCCCCTGTCTGTTGCTTGGCGTCGACGGGGGCGGCGCACACGCCGACCTGGAGTGGGTGAGCGCGGCATCCGTTCTGCAGCTCACCGATGTGCTCGACGGCACGATCCGGGAGTTCTGCGGCTGAGCCTTGACATTGACGCGGCGTCAAGTTCTAGCGTGGAGCACAGGTCGCACATCGGCGGCTGACCGACGCAGCAATGCGGCGAGAACGAGCGGGAGCATCCGTGGAGTGGTCGATTCAGGAAATTGCGAAACTCGCGCACACGACGAGTCGCACACTGCGTCACTACGGTGACGTCGGGTTGCTGCCACCGCGTCGCATCGGCAGCAACGGCTATCGCTACTACGACGAGGCGTCCGTCGTGCGGCTGCAGCGCATCTTGATGCTGCGCGACCTGGGGCTGGGGCTGCCGGCCATCGCTGAGGTGTTTGAGCGAGACGACGGCGCGCCGCGAAGCGAGCAGCGCGCGCTGCAGGCCCATCTCGAGTGGCTGACGCAGGAGCAGGAACGGCTGGCCAGGCAGATCCGGTCGGTCGAACGAACGATTGAGACATTGGAAGAGGGTACACAGATCATGGCTGAGAACATGTTCGACGGATTCGACCACACGGTCTATCTCGAGGAAGTCGAGGAACGCTGGGGAGCGGCTGCCTATGCCACGGGCGATTCGTGGTGGCGCAGCATGAGCGCAGAGGAGAAGGCTGCCTGGCGGGAGCGCCAGGGCGTGCTGGCCGGCGACTGGGTACATGCCGGCCAGACCGGCATCACGCCGGACAGCGCAGAGGCACAGGCGCTCGCCGCACGTCAGTTCGACTGGCTGCGCGGCATTCCCGGCACGCCGGGCGCGGGAGCGGATGGCCCGACGAAGGAGTACTTCGTCGGCCTCGGCGACATGTACGTCGCCGACGAGCGCTTCGCCGCAACCTACGGTGGCGTGGACGGAGCATCGTTCGTGCGCGATGCGATGCGGGTCTACGCGGAGCGGAACCTGTAGGTGTTGCGTCCGTGACCATCTCGTTCAACTGGGCGCGGGATAATCCGTCTGGCGCGGGGTAAATCGCGCGCCAGGCGGGATTTCGGGCGCTGCTTGCACGGTGGTTCGGGGAGCGCGTCGCCTGATTTCGAGACGCTCGCTGGCGCTCGCTCCTCAATCAGCGGATGGCTGGCTCAGAATCAGCGGATGAGGACTCAGCCGCTGGCTCGCCCGCCGTGCCGCATCTGGTCATAGGCGGCCAGCGCCTCGCGGCGGGTCACGCCGAGGTCGACGATGGGCTCAGGACGAAGCTCATCGGTCGGAATCCAGCGGTCGATGTATTCGTGTCTTGGATCGAACTTGGATGCCTGCAGAACCGGGTTGAAGACACGGAAGTAGGGGGCGGCATCCGCCCCGCTGCCCGCCACCCACTGCCAGTTGCCGGGGTTGCTGGCTTCGTCGGCGTCGACCAGGGTGTCCCAGAACCACTGCTCGCCGATGCGCCAGTCGACCAGCAGGTTCTTGATGAGGAAGCTTGCGGCCACCATGCGCACCCGGTTGTGCATGTAGCCGGTGTGCCAGAGCTCCCGCATGCCGGCGTCAACCAGGGGGATGCCGGTCTGGCCCTGCTGCCACGCGGCGAGTTCGCCGGGGTTCGGTTCGTTCCACGGGAAGGTGTCGAACTCCGGGCGGAAGTTCTCGCTCGCCAGCCCCGGCGCATGAAAGAGGATGTTCCAGTTGAACTCACGCCAGCCGATCTCGCTGAGGAAATGGGCGGCGTTCGCCTGGGCTTCCGGCGAGAGCGTGGCCGCCGCCTCACCCTGCACGGCATGCCAGACCTGGAAGGGACTCACCTCGCCGAACCGCAGGTGCGGACTCAGGAACGACGTCGCGGCAACGGCCGGTTCGTCCCTGCGGTGATAGTCGGCCAGGGCGCCGGCGGCAAAACGGGCAACGGATGCCTGGCCAGCGGCTTCTCCTGGCGTCCACCTGTCCCGAAGTCCCGCTGCCCAGTCCGGGCGCTGGGGCAGCAGGGCCCAGCTGTCGAGGTCGTCGCTGGCGACCGCAGTCGCGGACGCGCCGTCGCTGGCGGTCGCGGAGGAACCGCCGTTGGATGAGCCGGGGAGGCCATGGCCGGGAAAGTCGCCAGCGGTCGGGGCAGGCAATGGGTTACGCGGCGCCGGGAGTGCCCGCGCTGCCTTCCAAAACGGAGTGAACACGCGAAACGGCGTTCCGGTTGCGGTTGTCACGGTCCACGGCTCGAACAGGAGGTTCGCCTGGAAGCTCTCGACCAGAACACCGGACTGGCGGAGCGACGCCTTCAGCGCGGCGTCGATGTCGCGAGCAGCGCCGTAACGGCGGTTCCAGAACACGGCGGCGGCATCCGTTTCGGCAACGAGCCTGCTGATTTCGGCGATCGCCGGCCCGCGGCGAAGCACGAGCCGACTGCCCAACTCGCGAAGCTGCTGCGACAGTGCGGCCAGGCTGTGGTGCAGCCACCAGCGGCTCGCTCCTCCCAATGGGCGGATGCCGTCGCTCTCGTCATCGAGCACGTACACGACGATCGTGGGCGCGCCTCGGCGCAGCGCGGCGGTCAGCGCGGGGTTGTCGGCCAGGCGCAGGTCGTCACGCAACCAGACGATGGAGGGCTTGTCGCTCATTTACTCATCAGGCGCGGTCGTCGAGTTGCTCACGGACTGTGCCGGCGATGCGGGAGAGCGCAATTCCGAGGTTGCGTTGCTGCGTGGTGCTCAGCGGGTCGAACACAAGCTCGCGCACGCGATTCACATGGCCGGGAGCGCTCGCCACGACCTTCTGCAGCCCGGTTTCGGTCAGCGTGGCGAGTGTGTATCGCCCGTTGTCCGGATCGGGGTGACGGGTGACCCAACCGCGTTGCTCGAAGCGGACCATGAGCTTCGATAACCGGGGCAGGCTGCTATCGCACTGAGCGGCCAGGTCGCTGAGGCGAAGGGTGAGGTCAGGGGCCATGGAGAGGCGCGCGAGAACGCTGTATTCGTAGTTCGTCGTTTCGGCGTCGCGTTCCAGCTGCCGATCGAGCAGCGCCGGCAGTGCGATCACGATGGTGCGCAGGTCTTGCCACACCGCCTGCTGGTGCTCGTCGAGCCATAACGGCGAATCGGTCATGACACCAAAGCATACCCCCGGTCGTGCCGGCTTGACTTGCCCAGGCAACTCAGGCAGAGTCTTCTCAGTTGCCTAGGCAAGTCCCGGTGCAGCATTCGGTTCTCATTCAGTGGGAACGCAAACGACAAAACCATGAGGAGAGTCCTGTGAAGGCAATTCGTTACCACCAGTTCGGCGGTACAGAGGTTCTGCGCGCAGAGGAGGTCGAACGCCCAGTGCCCGGCCCCGGCCAGGTGCTGGTGAAGGTGGCGGCAACCTCGTTCAATCCGGTGGACGACCACATCCGTCTGGGCGTGCTCGCCGAAGCGATCCCGACCGCGCTGCCGATCACCCCGGGCCTCGACGTTGCCGGCACGATCGTCGAACTGGGTGAGGGTGTCACCGGGGTGCAGGTTGATGACCACGTCATTGGGATGTTCCCGTTGAACGAGCACGGCGGTGCCGCTGAGTACGCGGTCATCGCAGCCGAGTTTGTCGCCATTGCACCCCGCTCGCTGCCGCTGGCCGATGCCGCGGCACTGCCGCTGACCGGGCTGGCGGCACGACAGGCCGCCGTCGAGCTGGCAAACGTGCAGGTAGGGCAGAGCGTTCTGGTCAACGGCGCTGGCGGCGCAGTAGGCAGCATCGTCGTGCAACTCGCCGCAGACATCGGCGCGACAGTGACCGCGGTCGACGGGCCGCAGCATGCCGACCGTCTGCTCTCGTACGGGGCATCGGCTGTTGTCGGCCCGCTGGATCTTGACGCGGGGCCATCGGTAATCGGCGGTCCATTTGACGTCGTGATCAACCACGTCCGTCTCGACGCGGAGGGTCTGGCGAAACTGACGTCCTACGTCGCGGACGGCGGTATTGCGGTCAGCTCCGCTGGAGCCGTGCCAGCCGACGACGAACGCTCCGTGCGCACGGCGAGTGTGTGGGTGGCCCCAAACGGCTCCCACCTGGCCGACCTGGTGTCCCGCCTGGATCAGGGCCGGATCACGCTCAACATCGCCGACCGCCGACCACTGCACGACCTGCGTGCCGTTCACGAAGACGCCGCAAGCGGCACGCTCCTTGGCAAGACGGTCCTGACCGTTAGCTAGCGGACTGCGGTCAGCTCGCGAACAGCGGAGGATGGCCCTGCGGAACGCGCAGCGTCATCCTCCGTCTGAACGTCGGCTCACGGGGTTTCGAGACGGCCGCGAGCGGCCTCCTCAACCACCGGAGGGACGGTCTCTGATTCGAGCGTCGGCACGACTGCCGGCCGCTTGATCGCGAAGAACGGGATCGTCCAGTTGCAGAGCGGTCCGACCAGCACGGCGAACAGCACCGTACCCACGCCGACGTTGCCGCCGAGCACCCAGCCGATGGCGAGCACGGTCACCTCGATGCCGGTGCGCACGATCCAGATCGGCCACCCCGTGCGTCGGTGCAGCCCGGTCATCAGGCCGTCCCGTGGGCCAGGGCCGAAGTGGGCACCAATGTAAAGGCCGGTCGCGATAGCCAGCACGAGCAGCCCGGCCGCGAACAGCAGGATGCGGGCCCACAGGTCGAGATCGGCCGGGATCAACGCGAGTCCGACATCCGCTGACGGGCCGACCAGGAGTGCGTTCAAGATGGTGCCGACGCCTGGCTTTTGCCGAAGCGGGATCCAGAACAGCAGCACCACGCCGCTCAGAATCACGGTGATGAGACCGAAGCCGAGGTGGGTGTGGTTGTCGACGCCCTGGGTGAGCACGTCCCACGGGGCAACGCCGATGGCGCCGCGCACGATCAGGGCGATGCCCATTCCGTACAAGAAGAGGCCAATGAGAAGCTGAGTGAGGCGGCGGGTCATAAAAACCAATCCAATTGCATCCAGGGCCTGTAATCAAGAAGCCAATCTGCCTATAGTGGCCTCATGGCTGACAACCAATTGAGTGCACGTGCCCTCGAGTCCCTGCTTGGCGACTGGCGCGGTGGTGCCGGAAGCGCCTACCTCGCGCTGTTCGATCGCATCAGGGTGCTGGCGCTCGATGGCCGAATCCCGAGCGACAGCAGACTGCCAGCCGAACGCGAGCTCAGTGCGCGCCTCAGACTCAGTCGCACCACCGTCACCGCGGCCTATCGCCAGCTGCGCGAGGCCGGGTACCTGGTCAGCCAGCGCGGCTCCGGCAGTCTCGTCACCCTGCCGAGCGGTCCGGTCGCGCTCACGCCGGTCGCCTCGGCCGGCGTCCTCGATTTCGGCAAGGCCGCCATGTCGGCGCTGCCTCGACTAGCGGATGCCGCTGCGCTCGCCGTCGGCGACCTGCCGCACCATCTCGCGGGGTCGGGCTTCGACCCGGTCGGTGTCCCAGAGCTGAGGGCCGCGATCGCCGACCGATACACGGCGAGAGGGCTGCCCACCGACCCGCAGCAGATCATGGTCACCATCGGCGCGCAGCACGCCATCGCGCTGCTCGCGCATGTGCTGTTGAACCGTGGAGACCGGGCGCTCATCGAGATGCCGACCTATCCGCACGCCTATGAAGCCCTGCGCGAGGCCGGTGCACGCCTGGTTCCGGTGAGCGTCTCTCCGGCGATGCCGGGCGAGGACCCGTCGGTTGCCGGCTGGGATGAGGCCGGGTTGCTCCAGGCCATGGCGCGCAGCAACCCCGCGATCGGGTACCTGATGCCCGACTTCCACAATCCCACCGGGCGTTCGATGCCCGTTGAGCAGCGGGAACGCGTGCTCGCCGCTGCAGCACGGCAGGGCACCGTACTCATTGTCGACGAGACCATCGCCGAGCTGAACATCGACAGGGCTGAGCACTACCTGCCGTTCGCCGCCTACGGCCAGCAGGGCACGCAGAGCTCTGTGGTGTCTGTCGGGTCGGTCGGCAAGACGGTGTGGGGCGGGTTGCGCGTCGGCTGGATCCGGGCGGAGCGCCCGCTCATCAACAAGCTCGTCGCCGCCCGCTCTGCGCGGGATCTCGGCACCCCGATCCTCGACCAGCTCATCGTCGCTCGGCTGCTGGACGACATGCCATCGATCCTTGCTGAGCGCGCCAGTTCCCTGCGCGTCGGCCGAGACCACCTGGTCACCGCGCTCGCAGAGCGGTTCCCCGACTGGCATGTGCCCCACGTCGACGGTGGCATCACCACGTGGGTCAACCTCGGCAGCCCGGTCAGTTCGCAACTGTCGCTGGCCGCGCGCAGCCAGGGCCTCGTGATCCCGGCCGGACCGCGGTTCGGCATCGATGGCGCCTTCGAACGGTTCATCCGCATCCCGTTTTGCTACAGCACCGACGAGATCGACAGGGGTGTCGGGGCGCTTGGTCGCGCCTGGGACTCGCTGCTCCGGCATCCGGTGCCTGAATCTGACTATCTGGCCGACGTCGTCTAGCTGCTGGCCTTGGTCGCCTGAGCTCTCCAGGGCGCTGGCACCAACACCAGGCGACCTGCTCCGCTCCAAAACAGGGGAACTGCCGAGAGTCCTCGAGCGAGCAATATCCGCCCTGACATACTGAGCGAGTGCATTTCCTCGCGGTCTTGAGCATGAAGAACCGGGCGCTGATCGCCCTCATCACGGTCGTTGCGGCCATTTTCGGGACGCTGGCGCTGACCAGCCTGAAGCAAGAGCTCATTCCCTCGCTTCAGTTGCCGCAGCTGGTCATCTCGACGAGTTACCCAGGCGCGTCGCCTGAGGTGGTCAACGACGATGTGTCGACGCCCATCGAAACGGCGATCCAGGGCATCGCCGGGCTTGAGTCCACCTCGACGACGAGCAGCACAGACGCGTCACTCATCACCGCGACCTTCACGTACGGCACCGACCTTGTGAAGGCCGAGTCGAAGATCACCCAGGCGATCAACCGGATCAAGTCCACGCTGCCAGACGACATCGATCCCCAGATCATCAGCGGCACCGTCGATGACTTCCCTGTACTCCTGCTGGCGGTGACCGGCGGTGACAGCACCACGATCGCTGATGAGTTGAAGCGCAGCGTCCTCGGGGACATTCGCGATGTGTCTGGCGTGCGAGACGCAGCCCTCGTTGGTGACATCGGCCAGCGGGTGACCATTACACCGGATGTCGCGGCGCTGGCCGCACGCGGCCTCAGCACACAGTCCATCAGTACTGCGCTGCAGCAGAACGGATCGCTGCTCCCGGCCGGCTCGATCACCGAGGGGGACAAGACGCTGTCGGTGCAGGTCGGCAACAAGCTGACCTCCGTCGACCAGATCGCGGCCTTGCCTGTGCTGGCGAGCTCGAGCGGCTCAGCGGCCGGAACGGGAGCGGGGACGGGATCTGGCGCGGGGTCAGGCGCGGCCAGCGGCTCCGGATCAGGCAACGGCAACGGCAATGGCAACGGCACCGGTACAGGAACCGGCGCGGCAACCGTCGTTCCCCCGGCAGGGCAGGTCGTGACGATTGGCGATGTTGCTACCGTCGCCCTGGCTGAGAACCCCGTCACCAGCATCTCGCGGGTGAATGGCGAACCGGCGCTGACGGTATCGGTCACGAAGGTGCCCGCGGCCAACACCGTCGACGTCTCGCAGGCGGTGCGCGACATCCTGCCCACGCTGGAGGACGCCGTTCCAGGCGCCACGTTCACCATCGTGTTCGACCAGGCGCCGTTCATCCAGCAGTCCATCGACGCGCTCACGCAGGAAGGGCTGCTCGGCCTGGTCTTCGCCGTGCTCGTCATCCTGGTGTTCCTGCTTTCGGTGCGGGCCACACTCGTGACGGCGATCTCCATCCCAACCTCGGTGCTCATCACCTTCATCGGGCTGCAGAGCGTGGGCTACTCGCTCAACATCCTGACCCTTGGCGCCCTGACCATTGCCATCGGCCGTGTCGTCGACGACTCCATCGTGGTCATCGAGAACATCAAGCGGCATCTGGTCGCCGGGGTCGACAAGGCAGCGACCATCGTCGAAGCCGTGCGTGAGGTCGCCGGGGCGATCACGGCATCGACCATCACGACTGTCACGGTGTTCCTGCCGATCTCGTTCGTCGGCGGATCAACGGGTGAGCTGTTCCGGCCGTTCGCCCTCACCGTGACCATCGCGCTGCTCGCCTCCCTGCTGGTGTCGCTGACGATCGTGCCGGTGCTCGCGTACTGGTTCCTGAAGGCACCGGCGCCGCGGAAGGTCGCCGTGGCGGAGACGGAGACGGAGGAACAGAACGGTGCAGACGTTGCCGACGTGATGAGCGCCGCTGGCCCGACTCTCACGTCCAGCGCGCCAACCGCCACCGGTCCAACTACCGCCCCCACCGCAACTGCCACCGCGGTCCTCGACGGAACCCCACCCCCGCCCCGCAGTCGCCACGCGGCGCCGCCCGTCATCGAGCCAGACGAACTCGAGCACCCAGGCCGACTGCAGCAGGGTTACCTGCCGATCATCCACTGGACCCTCAAGCACTCCATCGCCACGCTGCTGCTGGCTGTTCTGGTGCTCGCCGGCACCGTGGCGATGCTGCCGCTCATGAAGGTGAACTTCCTCGGGTCCACCGGCCAGGACACGTTCCGCGTGACCCAGACCCTGCCGGTTGGAACCAGCCTGGCCGCGATGGATGCGGCATCCGCTTCGGTTGAGCAGACAATCCGCGACACCGACGGTGTCGAGATCGTGCAACTCACCATCGGTGGCAGCAGCTTTGCGGCGGCGTTCGGCGGCGGCGCACCGACGTCGAGCACCGTCACGTACTCGGTGACGACAGCAGACGGAGCGAACCCCGATGCCGTGCAGGACGACGTGCGCGCCGAGCTATCCACCATCACGGATGCCGGCGTCGTGTCGGTCGCCTCGTCTGGCGGGTTTGGCGGGTCGTCCGACATCGAGGTCGACATCACGGCCTTGACGGATGCCGACCTGCAGAAGGCTGCGGACGACATCCTGGCCAAGGTCAAGGACCTCAGTGCGATCAAGGAGAGCAGCAGCAACCTGGCCGCGTCGCGTCCGTACATCGCCGTCACCGTGAACCTCGATGCGGCAGCGGATGCCGGCCTCAGCGAACTCGCACTCGGCGGCCTCGTTTCGCAGGCCATGCAGCCGACCACCATCGGATCGATCGTGATCGACAACACCACGCTGTCGGTGTACCTGCAGTCTGCGACGCCGCCGATGACCGTGGACGAGCTCTCGAACCTGCAGATTCCGACCCTGGCAGGCGCGGTTCCCCTCAGCTCGCTGGCCACCGTGGCCCAAGTCGACGGACCATCCACGATCACCACGACGAAGGGCCTCCGCACCGCAACAGTGTCGGCAACTCCTTCGGCTGACGACCTCGGAACGGCCAACAGCCAGGTCGCCGGCGTTCTCGCAGACACGCAGCTCCCGGCCGGCGCGACCGCGACAATCGGCGGCGTCACCAGCGACCAGACGGATGCCTTCCAACAGCTCGGAATCGCCATGCTGGTGGCCATCCTGATCGTCTACATCGTGATGGTCGCGACGTTCAGGTCGCTTCTGCAGCCGTTGCTCCTGCTGGTCTCGATCCCGTTTGCGGCCACCGGCGCCATTGCGCTGCAGGTGATCACCGGCATCCCGCTCGGCGTCCCGTCGCTGATCGGCGTGCTGATGCTGATCGGCATCGTGGTCACGAATGCCATCGTGCTCGTCGACCTGGTGAACCAATACCGGCGAAAGGGCATGAGCGTGCACGACGCCCTGGTGTACGGTGCCTCCCGCCGGCTTCGTCCCATCCTCATGACGGCCCTGGCAACAATTTTCGCCTTGCTGCCGATGGCCGCCGGACTCACCGGTCACGGTGGATTCATCTCCCAGCCGCTGGCACTCGTCGTGATCGGCGGTCTGGTGTCGTCCACCGTGCTGACCCTCATCGTGCTGCCGGTGCTCTACTCAGTCGTGGAGGGAACCCGGGAGCGGAGGCGCGTTGCGCGTGCAGAGCGTCGCGACGCGGCAAGCACAGGCGACGCGGCGACCGTACGCGACGCGGCACGTGCAGGCGACGTGAGCACCGGCACCGAGTAGCCCCTCTCCGCTGGTTGAGGAGCGCCCGAGGAACGAGGCCGCGTCTCGAAACCTCCGCAGCCCATCGCGTCGCGAAAACAGGATGAATCGGCCACGTGTCGTCGAATACAGGACGGATCGCGCTCTCTTGCGGCGGTCTTCCGGTATTCGCGACGCCCGGGTTCACACGGCCAGCGATTAGGATCGGCGGATGGCTACTCCCGACTTCGTCCTCGACCTCCGGCAGTCAATCGGCACAGCCCCGCTCTGGCTGTCCGGCGTGACAGCAGTGGTGCTCCGCGACGACGAGGTCCTGCTCGTGCGCCGCGCCGACAACGGCGCATGGACCCCGGTCACCGGAATCATTGATCCAGGCGAAGAGCCGGCGGATGCCGCGGTGCGCGAGATTCTCGAGGAAGCCGACGTCGTCGCATCCGTTGAACGCCTGGTCTGGGTGCACGTGCTCGAGCCTCTGACCTATGACAACGGCGACCAGGCCCAGTATCTCGACCTCGTCTTCCGGTGCCGGTGGGAGAGTGGCACGCCGTTCCCGGCCGACGGTGAGAACACCGAAGCCGCCTGGTTCCCGCTCGACGCCCTGCCGGAGTTGCGGGGCAGTCACGCCGAGCGCATCCGCAGGGCCGTGGCAGCGGATGCCGCAACCGACGCCCACTTCGAAGGCGGACTTCCCGTCAGGGTGTGAGCCCCGGAGGGCGTCGCGCGCTCAGCTGGGCGACGCGGCGAGAAATGCGATCGCGGCCGGCGCGAGATCTCCGATCTCAGTCTCTTCGAGCTCGGCGTTCTCATCGACGGGGATGGATACCCAGTCGTTGAACGGATGCTGCTGCCCCGACGGGTCCCACAGCTCGGCACCGCGCAGGCCAAGAGCCTGCTGGTGCGCCGGGCTGCCGGCACCCAGCTTCAAGGCAATGGCATCTCTGTGCAGGCAGGCAAACGCCTTGCCCTGCAGCGTGAGCGCCCTGGCGCCGAAGAGATGGCCGGCGGAAGCTCCGGCTTCTGCCAGCTCAGAACTGAGGTCTGCGAACACGGTTTCGGCGCTCATAGCCCGATCGTATGGCATCAGCCGGTCGAGGAACCGAAATTATCCAGCCGGCATCACGGGCGGTTGTGCCGTCCCGGCTGTCTGACGCAGTCCAGTATCGGCGGCATGCACGATGCTGTCCGTCACGGCAGCCAGCAGGGTGGAGTGCAGGCGCCAGTGCTGCAGGTAGAGCGGAACATAGACCGCTTCGCCCGGATCGAGGTCCACCAGCTCGCCAGCGCGTTCCGCCGAGTGGACCTGCGCGTCGGGAAGCATGCCCCAGCCGAGTCCCAGCCGAACGGCGCTCGCAAACTCCGACGACGCCGGGATGTAGTGCCGGGGCGGCGCAGCGTTCGGGCCGGCACGCCGCCGCAGGTAGGTGTCCTGGAGGTCGTCGCTGCGGTCGTAGATGATGACGGGGGCCGCGGCGAGGGCCTCGGCGGTGACGCCGTGCGGAAACCAGGTTGCGGCGAATTCGGGACTCGCGAACGGCCGATATCTCATCTGGCCGAGTGGTCGAACCGTGCAACCCTGGACCGGCTCAGCCACGGAGGTGATGGCCGCCATCACCGTTCCGTCGCGCAGGCGTGCCGTGGATCGGTCCTGGTCTTCCCTGAACACTTCGAAGCACACGCCGAGTGCGGCCGGCAGCGCGGCCAGTGCCGGCAATGCCCAGGTGGCCAGTGAATCAGAGTTGATGACGATCGGGATGCTGACATAGCGCTCGGGGGCCACCGGTATCGCTTCCGCGCCGCGAGACGAGTCACTGGCGCCGAGTTCGAGTAGCGCGTCACCTTCGAGAAGCACGATCTGGCGCGCCAGCCGCAGGATCGTTGCACCAGACGTTGTTGGCTGCACAGGCTTCGTCCGCTGCACGAGAACGCGGCCGACAGCCTGTTCCAAGGCCTTCATCCGCTGGCTGATCGCAGATGGGGTCACCCTGAGGATGCGCGCGGCCGCCTCAAACGTGCCGTGGTCGATGATGGCGATGAACGCCCGGAGCTGATCCAACTGCAGGTCCATGATTAGCAATTCTAATGTTGCGTGAAAAAGATGAGCTGGAATGTATTCGACTCTCGCCGTAACGTGAAACGGTGCAGCTCTCCGCCCCAGAATTTTCATCCGTCCTCGCCGGTCTCGGCCTCGGCCTGTCGCTCATCATCGCGATCGGGGCGCAGAACGCATTTGTGCTGCGCCAGGGCATCCGCCGTGAACATGTCTTCGCGGTTGTTGCCATCTGCGCGCTCTCGGATGCGGTGTTGATCCTGCTCGGCATCACGGGAATCGGGTTCGTGGTGGAGCGCCTGCCGGTCGTGCTCGAACTCATCCGCTATCTGGGTGCGGCCTTCCTGCTCGGCTACGGCGTGCTGGCCGCCAGACGGGCGTTCAGGCCGCAGGCCCTGAATGCCGATGCCAGCCTCAACCGGGTGTCGCTCCGCACGGCCGTCCTCACGGTGCTTGCCCTCACCTGGCTGAACCCCCATGTCTATCTCGACACCATCCTGCTACTTGGATCGGTGGCCAACACCCACGGCGATCCAGGCCGCTGGTACTTCGGTGCCGGGGCCGTGGTGGCAAGCATCGTGTGGTTCACCACTCTGGGCTACGGTGCCCGGCTCCTCGGCCCACTCTTTGCCCGCCCCATTGCCTGGCGCATCCTCGATGGCGCGATCGCCCTCACCATGTTTGTGCTCGGCATGAAGCTACTTCTCGGCTGGTAGCTGCCCGTTCGCCGCAGCAAGGTCATTCGAGCGGATGACGAGGGTGCGACCCCCGGCCGATGCCGACGAACGCACACCTTTCTAGTGTCGGAAGTGCGTCAGATTCATTGACAGACGCACCCCGACCGGAATTGAACCTGCCATGGAACTGCTCTCAGACTTCTTACTCTCCGCCGCAAGCTCACCGTGGGTCTATCTCGTCGTATTCGCAAGCGTGGTCATTGATGGATTCTTCCCTCCGATTCCCAGCGAGAGCGTGGTTGTCGTTGCTGCAGCGCTCGGGGTGAGCACCGGCACCCCGAGCCCGATCGTTATCGTGCTGCTCGCCGCTCTCGGTGCAGCCGCCGGTGACAACATCGCGTACTGGCTTGGACGCACGATTGGAGCGCACAGATTTCGCTGGATGCGGCATCCGCGCTCTGTCGCAGCCTTCGACAAGGCCGCCCGCGGACTGGCCCGTCGTCCTGCCAGCGTGCTGCTCGTCGCCCGGTACATTCCGGTCGGTCGCGTCGCGGTGAACATGGCGGCGGGAGCGACCGGCTTTTCCTATCGTCGTTTCTGGCCGCTGACCATTCTGGCCGGTGGGTGCTGGGCGGTGTACTCAGTGCTCATCGGCATGCTCGCGGGTCACTGGGTGAAGGACCAGCCGCTGCTTGGCGCTGCAATCGGCGTTGTACTGGCGCTCGCGCTGGGTGTGCTGGTCGACCGGGTGGTGATGGTTCGAACAAAGCGCCGTGACGCAGGCGCCTCCATGGCGACGGTGGTGTCAGAGTCGGCGGCGTCCCGCAGCGAGACTGAGGTCAACCGCCGACGGTGATTCCGCGTGCGGCCATGAACGGCAGCGAGTCGACTCGATCACCGTTGATGCGCACCTCGTAGTGAAGGTGGCAGCCGGTGGATGCTCCGGTGCTGCCGACTCCGGCAATCACCTGCCCCGCGATTACCGAGTCGCCGACTGCCACGAGTTGGGATCCGCTCAGGATGTGCGCGTAGCCGGTCTCAATGCCGTTACCGTGGTTGATCAGGATCCAGTTGCCGTACGTTCCGAGCGTGGTCACTTCTTCAACGACACCGGATGTTGCCGCGTAGATCCCTGCCCCACAATTGGCTCCGATGTCGGTCCCGTAGTGGAATGCGCCGACATCGGGTAGCGGGCGGTCTGGTCGCGGTCCGAAGCCGTCGCTGAGGTTGCCGACTGCCGGGTTCGCCCAGCCTTGCGCGCTGAGCTGGCCGGAGTCCTGGGGGACGATGGGACGAGTCAGTGGCGGCAGCACAGGCAGTGGCGCCGCATTCAGCTCGGCGCTCATGGTCGTTTGCAGGCTGGCCAGCTTTGCAGTCGCCTGGTCAAAACGGGCCTTCGCTGCGCCCAGTGCGTCCTTGGCGGTCTGGAGATCGACGCCGTTCAGCGGGCCGTCGGTGTTGGTCTCGCGTGCACGAAGCTGCTCAGCGGCCGCCGCATCGGCGGAAACGCGTTCCTTGATCTTGTCGAGGCTCGCAGACAAGCGAGCCAACGAGTCGATAGTGCCGAGCTGGGAGAGCAGGTCGGCTCCGGCATCCCCGCTCAGCAGTACCGCCGCGGCGCCGGCCGCCGGATCCTGCTGCATCATGGCGCGAACTATGCCGGCCAGGAGTCGCTTGGAGGTATCGGCCCTCAGCTCGGCCTCTGCCAGCATCGTGTGCATCGCGCCAGCCTGGGCGCCGGCCGCGTCAAAGTCGGCCTGAGCGGAAGCGAACGCGAGCTTGGCTGCGTCGTAAGCGACGGATGCCCGTGCAACGGTCGCCTGTGCTGCCGTGATGGCGGCCAGCTGGGCCGCCTGCGACCTGGTCCTGGCCGACGCTGATGTCGCGTACGCGGACGATCGCGGCGTCACCGTCGGGGGAGCGACAGGAGCGCTGCCACCCACAGCGGGAGCTGGTGCCGGCGCGGGAGCCGGCGTAGTCGGTGTGGGTGTGGGCGTCGGCGTCGGTGTTGCTGTGGCCGTCGGGTCAGACGTGGGTGTGGGTGTGGGTGTCGGTGTGGGCGTCGGTGTTGCCGTCCCAGTGGGCGTCGGCGTCGGGGTTGCCGTCCCAATGGGCGTCGGCGTCGGGGTTGCTGTCGGCATGTCCGTGGGTGGCGCCGTCGGATCCGGGGTGGCAGACGGGGCGGGCGTCTCGGTCGGTGTCGGCTCCGCTGTCGGCTCGGGCGTCGGAGTAGCGGTGGCTGACTCCTCTGGAATCGGTGCCGGATCTGTCGGCGCCTCTGACTCGACGCTGGGAGGTGTGGACTCCGGTGCGGGGGCTGGCGCAGGCTCGGCCGCTGCCGACTCAATCGGCTCTGGTGCGGGCTCGGCTGTCGGCGTCGGCATGGGGGTCGGCGTTGGCGTGGAGGTCGGCGTCGGCGTCGGAGTGACTGCGAGAACGGCCGCGGCAGCGGATGCCGTCGGCGCCGAGAACGAATCCAGAGCCACCGCTCCTATCAGCGACGCGACCGCCAACGGGACTATTGCCAGCCGGGACACAGCTCGCCTCGTCGTGCTGCGTCGCGTGCGGAGGGAGGGTGGCATTGGCTCTTCATCCATGAGTCGATGGACAACTGGCTCGAGCTGGTCAGCGTTTTGTCAGTCTGCCACGGTGCACTTTGGGCGACAAGGGGCGTGGCTGGCGCTCAAATGGGCGGCAGGATCGGGCGATATTCGGCGTGTGGATGGCGCTGAATGTGGGGGTAGCCGCCCGCTGATCCACCCGCATATCTGGCCCGCGCATCCGCCCAGCGGGACCCCGCCACAATGGCCGGCCAACGCCCGTCGTGCACTCCCTAGTTCAGTGCGCCCGTGTGAGCTGCTGCTGCATCCACGATCCCGCCAGAGGCGACCAGCTCGACGACGCCCTCGATCTCTGGGGAGAGGAACCGGTCGTGACCAGGGCCAGCAGCCCTCGTACGCACCAGTGTGCGTACGGCTCCTGTGGCCTGGCCTGGCTGAAGGGGAGCGCGCAGGTCGAGGGCGCGTGCCGCCGTCATGATCTCAATGGCGAGCACGCGGCCGAGGCCATCGATCGACTTCCGGAGCTTGCGTGCGGCCGCCCAGCCCATCGATACGTGGTCCTCCTGCATCGCAGAAGAAGGAATGGAGTCAACGGATGCCGGCACAGCGAGACGCTTCAGCTCTGACACGATCCCTGCGGCCGTGTACTGCGCGATCATGAGGCCGGAGTCAACGCCCACCTCGTGGGCGAGGAAGGGCGGCAGTCCCTTGTTCCGAGCAACGTCGAGGTGCCGATCGGTACGGCGCTCGCTCATGCTCGCGACGTCGGCGGCGGCAATGGCGAGGAAGTCGAGCACGTAGCTGATCGGTGCTCCGTGGAAGTTGCCGTTCGACTCGACCCGGCCATCGAGGGTGACGACGGGGTTGTCGACGGCGCTCGCCAGCTCACGCCCTGCGATGAGAGCAGCGTGGTTGGCGGTGTCCCGTGCTGCGCCATGCACCTGCGGTGCGCAGCGCAGCGAGTAGGCATCCTGAACGGTGGTGCACTCCGGTCCTGCGTGGCTCGCCACGAGTGGAGAGCCGTCCAGCAGCGCGCGCAGGTTTGACGCGCTGTCGGCCTGGCCGAGCTGGGGACGCATCGCCTGCAGGTCGTCGGCGAACACCACGGCGCTGCCGAGGAGGGCCTCGACGCTCATGGCGGCGGCGATGTCTGCGGTGGTGAGCAGGCGGGCGAGGTCGTCGAGCGCGAGCGTGAGCATGCCGAGCATCCCGTCGGTGCCATTGATGAGGGCAAGTCCCTCTTTCTCTGCGAGGACGACGGGGGCGATGCCAGCGGCACTAAGGGCATCCGCTGCACTCATCAGGGTTCCGGCAGCGTCGCGCACCTCGCCCTCCCCCATGACGGCGAGTGCACAGTGAGCGAGAGGCGCCAGGTCGCCGGAGCACCCGAGTGAGCCGTACTCGCGCACGACGGGGGTGATGCCCGCATTCAGCATGGCCGCGTATGCGCTCGCCGTGGCCGGACGCACGCCGGTTCGGCCGGTCATGAGCGTGGAGAGGCGCAGCAGCATGAGCGCGCGCACGACCTCGCGCTCGACCTCAGGGCCGCTGCCGGCCGCGTGGGAGCGCACCAGGCTCGCTTGCAGCTGGGCGCGCCGATCTGTGGTGATGAACGTCGTGGCCAGGGCTCCGAAGCCGGTCGAGATCCCGTAGTGCGGAGCGTCATCGCTGGCGAGCTCCTCGATGATGGTGCGGGTGGCTGCGACACCCTCCAGTGCTGCGTCGTCCAGCACGATCGAGGCGTCGCGGCGGGCGACGGCGATCACGTCACTGAAACTCACGGCGCCAACACCGACGAACACGGTTTCACGGACGATGGACGAGGGCATGGCGGTGGTACTCATATGTCGATTGGACACCACGGCAGTACTACCGACAACGCGATTGCGCGCCCCACCGTCTGGGATCCCGGACGATCCGCGGCCCCGCCGAGCCCTCAATCACAGAAGGCTCAATACCGGCGGGCAGGGACCAGCCAGTTGCGCAGCAGCCTGGTGACAAACGGCAGCACCCAGAACGTCATCGTTGGCGCGAGTATCAACGTCGTGATCAGCACGCGGAGCACAATGCCGAGGTCGGTCCAGAACGGAACCAGCCAAGTCACCAGCAGTGTGAACACGAGGTTGAGCGGGAAGAAGCCGAGCCAGATGCTGGTCGCCTGTTTCCAGCGCGGGGGAGGGCCGACCGCCTCGCCGCTGACGTCGATGGTCACCGCGGTTGGTTCGTCGAACCACCCTTCAATGCCCGTGCGCTTCTCCACCCTGGACTGCTGCATGAACTGCTTGCCGCTGGAGAGCCACCAGTCGCGCTCTGGGGAGTTCTCCCACGCGACCAATGTGTCCTCTCCGCTGAATCGGTAGAGCATGTGCCAGGAGTTCGAATGCTCCCCAGCCCGTACCCAACCGGAGCCGAGGAAGCCCGGGTATTTGATTGCAAGATTGATGCCGGCCTGAACCCAGGCGGTTGCCTCGGAGATGCGCGTGGGATCGACCTCGCGCATGATCGAGACAGTAATGGCTTTGTTGTCCATCCGTCCAGCCTGACGCATCAGCATTTCCGATGTGTAACCCGGCGCGTCGCCGGGCGCGGCGCGCTGGCCCGGCGCATTGGCCCAGCCGCTTACCTCGTCGCTATGCGGTGAGCGTCTTCCCGAAGCACACACTGAACTCTTCGCCCACGTATGCGCCGAACTGTGGAATAGGGAGGTAGCCACCGCGGCGATACAGCTCCAGTGCGCCGGTGTGACGCTGGCCGGTTTCCAGCACGAGATGACGGATGCCGCGAATCCTGGCATCCGCTTCCATGCGGGCGAGCAGGGCAGTGGCCACACCCTGGCCTCGTGCGGTGTCGCGCACGAACATCCGCTTCAGCTCAGCGGTGTCCGAAAGCTCGGCGGTGTCCGACGTGAGCTCAACGAGCGCCGCGATGCCGGACGCGGTGCCGGCGTCGTCGCGGGCGACGTAGAACGTGACCTGCTCGGCCTCGAGTGCGTCGATGCTCAGCAGGAAGTTGCTCTCCGGGGGATAGAGGGACTGTGCGAACGCGGTGCTGCTGTGAAGCATCTCCTCGATTTCCGGCTGTCTGGGCGGTTCCACGGTGATGGTTAAGGGCATATTTACAGGCTAGAGGGACGACGTTTCCGTGACATTTCAGCCAACTTCGGGTAACGTAGATAGGTCGGCTCTTGACACCGCATTTCTTCACGTGTGTGCGGATGGGTTTGTAAGTCAGGTGGGCCGGTTTCCCAGTAATCCTCTGGTGAAAAATCACTGTATGTGAACGGCCCCGGCCATAGACTGCCCGGGTTCTCAGGTTGCGTCCTCTACGGCGCTGTTCTGCCATGTACTCAATACAACCCAGGAATATATCTATGCCCAAGAGCAGTAAAAAGCCCAATTTCGATCCCAGCTACGCAACTGGCGGCCCCCGCAAGGGCGCCCCGAAGTCCGGCAGCAAGAGCCCAGGTCACCGCGGATTCCGCGCTGACGAGGGTGCCCCAAAGAAGCAGCGTTGGAACGCCGACGAGCGTGCATCTCGTTCGACCACCTCGCGCCCCAGCGAGCGCCCAGCCTATGGCGACCGCCCGCAGCGCACCGAGCGCACCGAGCGTCCCTCCTACGGCGACCGTGGTGCCCAGCGCACCGAGCGCCCAGCATACGGTGACCGTGCCCAGCGCACAGAGCGCCCCGCATACAACAACGACCGTCCCGCCCGTGGCGAGCGTCCCTCGTACGGCGACCGTGCTCCGCGCACCGACCGTCCGGCCTACAACAACGACCGTGGCGACCGTGCCCCTCGCACCGACCGCCCCGCATACAACAACGACCGTGGTGCCCAGCGCACCGAGCGTCCCTCGTACGGCGACCGCCCAGCTCGTGGCGAGCGTCCCTCCTACGGTGACCGCGCTCCGCGCACCGACCGTCCGGCGTACAACAACGACCGCCCGCAGCGCACCGAGCGTCCCTCCTACGGCGACCGTGCTCCGCGCACCGACCGTCCGGCCTACAACAACGACCGTGGCGACCGTGCCCCCCGCACCGACCGTCCGGCGTACAACAACGACCGTCCGGCCCGCACCGAGCGTCCGTCATACGGCGACCGCCCGGCTCGCACCGAGCGTCCCTCGTACGGCGACCGTACTCCGCGCACCGACCGTCCGGCGTACAACAACGACCGTCCGGCCCGCACCGANACGGCGACCGCCCGGCTCGCACCGAGCGTCCCTCGTACGGCGACCGTACTCCGCGCACCGACCGTCCGGCGTACAACAACGACCGTCCGGCCCGCACCGAGCGCCCGTCATACGGCGACCGTCCGGCCCGTGGCGAGCGTCCCTCGTACGGCAATGACCGCAGCGACCGTGGAGAGCGCGCACCGCGTCGCGACTTCAACAGCGACCGCCCTGGCATGAGCAGCAGCAGCGACAGTAAGTTCTACCCGAGCCGCGATGACAAGCCTCGCTTCACCGCTGAGGAAGACGTCGTGCTTGAGCGCCTCGAAGCGCAGGCAACCACGGCATCCGATGTCGTCGGCGTGACCTTCGCTGAGCTCGGTCTCGGTGGCAACATCGTTCGCGAGCTCGGTCTCCTCGGCGCTCCGAGCCCGTTCCCGATCCAGGCAGCGACCATCCCCGATGTGCTCGCAGGCCGCGACGTCCTCGGCCGTGGCCGCACCGGTTCAGGCAAGACCATTGCCTTCGGTGCTCCTCTTGTTGAGAAGCTGATGGAAAACGACGGTGGCAAGAACCGCCAGCAGGGCCGCAAGCCCCGCGCGCTGATCCTCGCTCCGACCCGTGAGCTCGCACTGCAGATCGACCGCACCGTGCAGCCCATCGCGCGCAGCGTTGGCCTCTTCACCACCCAGATCTACGGCGGAGTTCCGCAGTACCGCCAGGTCAGCGCCCTGCAGCGCGGCGTCGACATCATCATCGGCACGCCTGGCCGCATCGAAGACCTCATCGACCAGGGCAAGCTCGACCTCAGCGAGGTCAAGATCACCGTTCTCGACGAGGCCGACCACATGTGCGACCTGGGCTTCCTTGAGCCGGTGCAGCGCATCCTGAACCAGACCAAGAAGGGCGGCCAGAAGCTGCTGTTCTCGGCAACTCTCGACAAGGGTGTCGCCACCCTCGTCAAGCAGTTCCTGACCAACCCGTCTGTGCACGAGGTTGCCGGCGAAGACCAGGCGTCTTCGACCATCGACCACCGTGTTCTCGTCATCGAGCACCGCGACAAGGGCGCCATCATCGAGCAGCTCGCTGACCGCAACGGCAAGACGCTGATCTTCAGCCGTACCCGTGCGTTCGCCGAGCAGCTCGCAGACCAGCTGGAGGATGCGGGCATCCGCGCCACCAGCCTGCACGGTGACCTCAACCAGTCGCGCCGTACCCGTAACCTCGCGCTGCTCACCAGCGGCAAGGTCAACGTGTTGGTTGCAACGGATGTCGCCGCACGCGGTATCCACGTTGACGACATCGACCTGGTGATCCAGGCCGATGCCCCCGACGAGTACAAGACCTACCTGCACCGCGCCGGCCGTACCGGTCGCGCAGGCAAGGTGGGAACCGTTGTCACGCTCATCCCGAAGCAGCGTCGTCACCGTATGGACGACCTCCTCGGCCGTGCAGAGATCGAAGCCAGCTTCGTCTCCGCTGTTCCGGGCGACGCGTCGGTCAACGAACTCGCAAACCTGTAACACCCGCATTCCCGAAGGGGCATCCGCCGAGAGGCGGGTGCCCCTTCGGCGTTTTCAGGCAGATAGGCCAGCGACCACGATGGAATCAGTCGTGCAGGCCATAAACCAGGTCGCTTTCGGTCAGATTTGTCGCGACACGGTGAGAACATCCGCGTGTTGTTCCTGAGAAGACGTCATGTCCACCCTTACGCTCAGAGATATCGCCGGTGCGCCACTCGTGGCGCGCCCATGCTTTTTGCCTCGATTCGGGTTCGAGGTCGAGAGCGTGTGCGATAAGCACCTGTGGGGCACCCCTGTTGGCGCCCCACAGGTGGCGCGCCTGGCCAGTGCCCTGCCGTCGGAGCATCAGCGGCGGTCGCAGCATCAGCATCAGCATCAGCATCAGCATCAGCCACAGCCACAGCCACAGCCACAGCCACAGCCACAGCCTCAGCCTCAGCCTCAGGCGATTGCGAGCATCCCGGCTGCGACCAGGGCGAGCACCAGGCCGGCCCACTGCACCGGCGCGATGCGCTCCCGGAGAACCAGGGCGGCAAGCAGGATCGTTCCGGCCGGATACATCGCCGTCAGCACGCTCATGACGCTGAGATCGCCCGCACGGATGCCGAGCAGCAGCAGGAAATTGGCGATCACATCGATGGCGCCGCACAGCATGGCGAGCAGGACGCCGGTGCGGAGCAGAGGCGACCGACCGGCATCCGCTTCACCCGCGCCCTTCCGCGACCGGCGCCGCGCTGCCCCGAGTGCAATGACGCCGACGGCGATGAACATGATCGTGCCATTTACCGCGCGGTTCATGACAAGGGGAACCAGCCCGCTGTCATCCGGTGTCTGTGCGATGAGGATCATGAACGCGCCGATCATGGTGCCAGAGCCAACGGCCATGGCCAGCGCGGTCAGGCTGGGGCGCACTGCCCCCTTCTCCGGCACGAAGCCGACAAGCACGACAGCGACCAGGGCAAGGCCAAGCGCCCAGTAGCCGATCGGCTCGAACCTGTCGCCCCGCACGAGCCCGAATGTCATCGGGACGATAGCGGATACGACGGCCGTCAACGGCGAGAGGATGCTCATGGGGCCGACGGCCAGGCAGGCGTACAGCAGCGAGATGGCGATCGCGCCGGTGATGCCGGACAGACCGCCCCACAGCACGGCGCTCTCTGACCACTCTCCGCCGACGACGGGAAGGGCAACGAGCAGCACGATCAGCCCGGCGAATGCAGCGATGGCCGTCGCGAGGACCGCGCTGATCCGCTTCGCGGCGAGTCCGCCGAAGAAGTCGGCAGAGCCGAAAATGAGTGCGCCGGTGAGGCCGAGGACTGCGGTCAGCATAGGACGCCAGCTTAGCGAGCGGCGTCACTCTCGATGCGGGCGCAGGGGCGGCTACGTAGCATCCCATTACGCATATGTGCAGCTCTGCGTGTCGGGCAACTTAAGAGCAGATGTCATTTCACAGCGTGATCTGGTGGGGCTCTCAGGAAATCCCTAGACTCAGCGCTGACCCCCGAAGAGGTGCACCCCGAATAAGGGTGGACAGGTCGGTCGGTTGCACCACATCACCGTCCACGCAATCACTGTTCACCTACGCGAGGAGCACTGTCTTGAATCACGTCTCCCTCGGATCGGCCCACCCGGCCGACCGATCTGCACCACAGCCAGCACGTCGACGGCGACCACTCGCCATCGCCATGGCCACCGCAACCGTCGTCGGCCTGTCCTCCCTGGTCGCTGCCCCTGCATGGGCGGCCGAGGTCAGCAACACCATCGCAGAGGTGCAGGGCACCGGCACCGCCAGTCCGCTGGTCGGATCCGCGGTCACCGTTGAGGGCATCGTCACCGCAGACCACCGCGTCGGCGGCTACAAGGGCGTGTACATCCAGTCGGCCGGTACCGGCGGAGAGGGAACCGCAGGAGACGCGTCCAACGCGGTCTTCGTCTTCCTCGGCAACGCCAACCCCGGTGTCGCCATCGGCGACCTGGTTCGCGTGACCGGCGCCGTCAGTGAGTACTTCGGGCTGACGCAGATCACGGCATCCGCTGCAGGAGCCGTTGAACTGGTCACGCCAGGCGTCGGAGTTCCGGCAGTGACGCCGCTCCCCGACACCGTGGTGGGCGCTGATCGGGAGCGCTTCGAGAGCATGCTGGTCGAGCCGGCGGGCACCTACCGCCTCGGTTCATCGCACCAGCTCTACAACTTCGGCACGCTGTGGCTTTCTGCCGGCGATGCGCCGCTCGTCAAGAGCACTGAACAGGTGCGTCCAGGCGAGGCTGCGAACGCCATCGCGGCGGAGAACCGGGCGAACCGGATCTTCCTCGACGACGGCTACAGCATCCAGGTCAGCAACAAGGATCACCTCGGCGAGCAGCCGTACTTCACCACCGACACGACCGTGCGCCTCGGCGACAAGGTCGAATGGCCGGCCCAGCCGTACGTGCTCTCCTACGGTTTCGACGACTGGCGACTGCAGCCGACGGTGCCCATCGACAACACCAGCGCGGCCACGTATAAGCCAACGTTTGAGGCGTCGAATCCCCGCACGGATGCCCCGCCAGAGGTTGGCGGCGACATCAAGGCCGCGTCCTTCAACGTCTACAACTACTTCACCACCCTGACGAGTGAGAACTCTGCTGCGCGTGGAGCTGCCACCCAGGCCCAGTTCGACATCCAGAAGTCCAAGATCGTTTCGGCGATCAACGGCCTCGATGCCGACGTTGTGAGCCTGATGGAGATCGAGAACTCCGTGAAGCTCGGCAAGCCCATCGACTCGGCACTCGCCGACCTGGTGAGCGGGCTGAACACCGCACTCGGCAGCGAGGTCTGGGCATTCGTGCCGACGCCGGCCGCCCTGAACGACGCGGCCATCACGGATGCCATCACCACCGCCATCATCTACAAGAAGGCCGCCGTCACCCCTGTCGGTGCCAGCCAGACTCAGGTCGACGAGACCGTGTGGAACATCGCACGCGAACCGATCGCCCAGACGTTCAGCTTCAACGGCAAGACGGTCACCGTGGTGGCGAACCACTTCAAGTCCAAGAGTGGTGACGGCGCTGAGCCGGCCGACGGCCAGGGGCTGTTCAACACCGAACGTGTCGCCCAGGCCAAGGCCGTCGTGAGCTTCGTCGAAGAGCTGCAGGCGACATCCGGCAGCGCTGACGTGCTGCTGCTCGGAGACTTCAACGCCTACGCGCAGGAAGACCCGCTGAACGTCTTCGCTGAGGCCGGCTACGTCGACCTCGTTCCGGCGCAGACCGACGACCAGTACACCTACAGCTTCAACGGGGAGCTGGGCTCGCTCGACCACGCGATCGCAACGCCGTCACTGGCCGCGACCATCACCGGAACCGGCGTCTGGGGCATCAACTCGGCCGAATGGTCCGACCGCGGCTACGGTTTCGGCGCCACAGAAGCCGGCACGCCGTACCGCTCAAGCGACCACGACCCGATCATCGTCGGCATCACCGATGAGGTCGTTCCCGTTGACATCAACGTCGTGACGGTCAACGACTTCCACGGTCGTATCGAGCAGGCCTCGCCGTCCGGCGGAGCCGCGGTGCTCTCCGGAGCGGTCAAGCAGATCAGGGCCCAGAACCCGAACACGGTCTTCGCCGCCGCCGGTGACCTCGTCGGAGCCTCGACGTTCACCTCGTTCATCCAGAACGACAACCCGACGATCGACGCGTTGAACGTGGCAGGACTCGACGTCAGCTCCGTGGGCAACCACGAGTTCGACCAGGGCTTCGCCGACCTCACCGACCGCATCGTGCCGCGCGCGCTCTGGGAGTACCTCGGCGCGAACGTGTACGACAAGACAACGGGGAAGCCCGCCCTGCCGGAGTACTTCGTCAAGTCGTTCAGCGGTGTCTCCGTCGGATTCATCGGCGCCGTCACCAACGACCTGCCCTCGCTCGTGAGCCCGTCTGGAATCGAGAATCTCGACATCCGCGATGTCACAACCGAGGTCAACCGGGTCGCAGACAACCTGCGCGACGGTGATACGGCCAACGGCGAAGCGGATGTCGTCATCCTGCTCGTGCACGAGGGCGCGGCCACCACGAACATCGCCTCGGCCACCGACAACTCGTCGTTCGGCAAGATCGTCAACGGCGTCGATTCCGACGTCAACGCGATCGTCTCCGGACACACGCACCTCGCGTACAACCACGTGATCGACGGGCGCCCCGTGGTGTCCTCCGGCCAGTACGGCGAGAACTTCGGCCTGATGAGCATCTCGGTGAACCCGCAGTCCAAAGAACTGCTGTCGATCAGTAACACGGTGCTGCCGCTGATGAACACCGCCGTCACCCCGCCGGTCGCGCTCTACCCGGCCGACCCGGCCGTGACCCCGATCGTCGCAGCCGCGACGGCAGAGGCCAGCGTGCTCGGAGGGGTCAAGGTCGGCGACATCACCGCCGACTTCAACCGGGCCAAGCAGACGGCAGGGGCGGAGAACCGCGGCGGTGAGTCGACGCTGAGCAACTTCGTCGCCGACGTGCAGCTGTGGTCGACCCAGGCATCGGGCGCGCAGATCGCGTTCATGAACCCTGGCGGCCTCCGCACCGACCTGAAGTTCGCGTCGACCGGTGCGAGCGATCCGAATGGCAACCTCACCTACAAGGAAGCCGCGAGCGTCCAGCCGTTTGCCAACACGCTCGTGACGATGAACCTCACGGGAGCGCAGGTCAAGCAGGTGCTCGAGCAGCAGTGGCAGCCGACGGGTGCGGCCAGGCCGTTCCTCAAGCTCGGTGCGTCGAAGGCGCTGTCATACACGTACGATCCAACGGCAGCCGCAGGGTCGCACGTGACGCACATCCTGCTGAACGGCACGGAGATCTCGCCGACGGCCAGCTATGTCGTCGTCGTGAACTCGTTCCTGGCATCCGGTGGAGACAACTTCGGTGCCTTCGCCTCCGGAACCGCCAAGGCTGACACCGGAAAGGTCGACCTGCAGTCCATGGTCGACTACTTCAAGGACGCCAAGACCGCGTCACCCGACTACGCGCAGCGTGCCGTCGGTGTGGTGCAGAGTGCAGCGGATGCCGACGGCTACAGCGCCGGCGACGTCGTGACCCTCGGGCTGTCGTCGCTGCTGTTCAGCGCCGGTGAGCCTGCCGGCACGACGGTTGACGTATCGCTTGGCGGAGTCTCGCTCGGCACGGCGGCTATCGATCCGGCCATCGTCGACACCACGGATGAGGTGGGCCGCGCATCGCTGTCGATCACCATCCCCGATGGCGTCGTTGGTGCGCAGCAACTCGTGATCAGCGTCGCGGGAACGGGAACCGCGGTCTCGGTGCCGATCACCATCACCAAGAAGGACGTGCCGGTGCCGGTCAAGGTGAACAGCACGACCGACGGGTCTGCAAGCAAGTTGCTGGCCAGCGCGAGCTCCACGGTGAAGTACACGGTGACGGTGAAGGCTGCTGCTGGCAAGGACGGAGCGGTGGTGAAGCCGACGGGAACCGTCACGGTGTACGACGGACGCAAGGCCATCGCAACCGTCACCCTCACGGCCGATTCGAACGGCAAGGCCACGATCACGCTGCCGAAGCTCAGCCGCGGCCTGCACATTCTCACCGCGCAGTACGGCGGGTCTGACCTGGTAAAGGCCTCGGTCAGCTGGCCGGACCTGTTGCTGCTGTACTGAGTGCCGCTGTACTGACTGACCGGATGTCGGACTGACCGGATGTCGGACTGACCGACACCGACGACCACCGGGGCCCCGTGCGAATACGCGCGGGGCTTTGGTCGTGCTCCTTCCGTTGGTAGAAGAGGCCGCTCGCGGCCGTCTCGAGACCTGACACCCCCGGCCCAACTTCTGGCAGTCCACATGCTCGCCTGCCGGCATCCGCTCGCAAGAAATCGACCTAAAACTGACGCTTTGGGTCGATTTCTTGCGAGTGAAATGCGTTGGCGGCCTACCGGGCTCGAACGTGGAGCACGCCGGCGGCGCGCCCGCTCGGAACTGCGGGCGTCGCGAATACAGGACGCGTGACCCGGAATAGGCGGATTCTTCCTGTTTTCGACGACATATGGCCGATTCATCCTGTTTTCGCGACACGTCCTCGTTGCTCGAGCGCTCATCGAGCAGCGAGACCCAATTCGATGACGGATGCTCATCCCGGTATCGTTGACAGCAGGGCGAAGGGAGTGATCATGGCTACACGCTGGGCGCGCGTCGCTCGCGGCTGGATCGTCGCCCTGTTCGCGACGTTCGTTGCCGCGCTCTCCCACACGCTCGGTGGCGGATCTGCTCCTGGACTGCTCGCGGTCGTGCTGTCCCTCGCCTTCGCCGGCATCCTCTGCATCGCACTCGCTGGCCGCACGCTGTCGCTTTGGCGCACCGGAATATCGGTGGCGTTCAGCCAGCTCATCTTCCACGGCCTGTTCTCACTCGGGTCCGCCGGCAGCATCGTCGGCAGCAACGTCGTCACGCACTCGGCGGGCACTGTTGCCGCAGCAGCGCCGGGCCTGGGAGTGCACCAGCACGAGGTCGTCACCAGCCTGGCGCCGGTCACCGACGTGCTTATTCCAGTGAGCGCTCCTGTGCACAGCATGTTCGCCCACGATGCCGGCATGTGGGTCGCGCACGCCATTGCTGCCGTGCTCACCATCGTCATGCTGCGCCACGGTGAACGTGCTTTCTGGAGCCTCTTCGCCAGCGCTGCCCTGGCCATCCGCTCTGTGTGGGCGCCGATTGCGCCGGTTGATGTTCCCGGCAGCACGCAGGCCGTTCCGCCGGTCGCGCGGGTTTTTGTGCCGCGTGCGCTGTCGACGTTGCTGTCGACGATGCGGCATCGCGGGCCGCCGCTCGCCCTCTGCGCGACCTAGCCATCAGTACCGCCCGTCCTGCCGACTCCCCTTCGAGTCGTGCCGTGCGGACGCCGGATTGATGCAGGCACGCGCCGCCGACCCACTCTGAATCACGCACGCATCGAACGCGCGTGACGCCTCACAATCGCCGTGCCCGTGCGTTCTCGACCCCGTGTCGCGCACGGCGCCGCGCTGGCCCGTGAGCACAGCATCCGCTGATCGATGCGTGCCCCTGCACAACCCACAAAGGACTTTCATGAAGATTCGCGCCACAGCCCTCGCATCATCCGCCCTCGCCGCCGGCGTGCTCATGGCCGTTGCCGTGCCGCTGTCGGCCAGCGCTCACGTGTCGGTGGCACCGACCTCGACCGCGGCTGGCTCGTACTCCGTACTCACGTTCGCGCTGTCCCACGGATGCGAGGGGTCGGCCACCACGTCGATCGCCATCGAGATCCCGGAGAGCGTTACGAGCGTCGCACCGACCGTCAACCCGAACTGGGCTGTCGAAAAGGTGGCGGTCGACCTCGCAGAGCCGCTGGATGACGGCCACGGGAACACCATCACCACCCGCACGGGCCAGATCGTGTACACGGCCGCCGAGCCGCTGGCCGATGGCCTGCGCGACACATTTGCGCTCAGCGTGCTGCTGCCCGAGGACGCGGCCGGAACCACACTCGCGTTCCCGGTCGTGCAGACCTGCGAGGTCGGCTCGACCAGTTGGACCGACGTGCAGAAAGACGGCGAAGCCGAGCCGGAGCACCCTGCCCCGTCGATCGCAGTGACCGACGCGGTGGCCGCCGACCACCATGGCGCGGCCACGGACGACGATGACGCATCCGCTGCGGCCCACGATTCAGACGCGGGAGAGTCGGGCGACACGATCGCTCGGGTGCTCGGAATCGGCGGCCTGGTCGTCGGCGCAGTCGGCATCGTGCTGGCCGTCACCGCCCGTCGCAAGCACTCAGCGTAGGCGGCAGTCATGACGAACAGGACGGGTATGACGGGGCGGACGCACAGTACCGGCGCGACCGGCGCGACCATTCGGCGTCGGCTGGCGGGCTGGGCGCTGGGCGCATCGGTCGTCGTGGCCGCGCTGGGACTCAGCGCAGCGCCTGCCTTCGCGCACAACTCTGTGATCAGCACCACGCCGAACTCGGGCGAGGTCGTCACGGAGCAGCCCGGCCTGTTCAGCGTGATGACGAGCGACAACCTGCTCGATATCGGCGGCACGGGCACCAGCATGGCCATGCAGATTGCGGGGCCAGCGGATGCCGCAACCCCGCTCTACTATGGCGACGGCTGTGCCGCGATCTTCGGCCCAACGCTGGAGATGTCGGCGGAGCTCGGCCAGCCAGGCGAGTACACGGTGACCTGGCAGGCGGTGTCGACCGACAGCCACACGATCTCCGGCCAATACAGCTTCACGTGGCAGCCGGCGGACGGGCAGGTTCTCGCCGAGGGCTCGCCCACCCCGCCGGATTGCGGCGGAACGGAACCGGCGGGAGCGGCGCCGTCCTCGGATGCGTCGGCGGAGGCATCCGCTGCAACGGGTGCCGAACTGGCCGACGTGCTGTGGATCGCGGCCGCGGTCGGCGCCGTCGCGCTCGCGGTGATCGGCACGCTGCTGATCGTCACGCGTAAGAAGAAGACCCCGCCGCCCAGCGAGTAGCGCCGCGCCCCGCCGCTCTGCGCTGCACTGCCCTGGCCGCGAGAGCGCACTGTGTGTCGTTTCGAGATATCGAGACCGACACACAGTGCGCTCTCGCGAACGAAGTAATGCCCTCGCGCGGATGCGAGGGGATCAGGGGCAGCGCATCCAGCGGATCTCCGAGCTGCTCAGGTACCATCGAGGCGTGACCTCTGCGATCCCCACCCCATACGAAGACCTGCTGCGCGACACCCTCGAGAACGGGGCACACAAGTCCGATCGCACCGGGACGGGCACCCGCAGTGTCTTCGGTCGCCAGCTGCGCTTCGACCTGTCAGAGGGCTTCCCGCTGATCACGACCAAGCGCGTGCACTTCAAGTCGATCGCGTACGAGCTGCTCTGGTTCCTGCGCGGCGAGAGCAACGTGCAGTGGCTGCGTGAGAACGGCGTCACGATTTGGGACGAGTGGGCGGATGCCGCCGGCGAACTCGGCCCGGTCTACGGCGTGCAGTGGCGCTCATGGCCCACCCCCAGCGGCGAGCAGATCGACCAGATCTCCGAGGTCCTCGAGGCGATCAAGGCCACGCCGGACTCTCGCCGACTGATCGTGTCTGCCTGGAATCCCGCCGACATCCCGAACATGGCGCTCGCGCCGTGCCACGCGCTCTTCCAGTTCTATGTGGCCGACGGCAAGCTGTCGTGCCAGCTCTACCAGCGGAGCGCCGACCTATTCCTTGGCGTGCCATTCAACATTGCCAGCTACGCGCTGCTCACCCACCTCGTTGCCGCGCAGGTCGGCCTCGAGGTCGGCGACTTCGTCTGGACCGGCGGCGACTGCCACATTTACGACAACCACGTCGAGCAGGTGACGGAGCAGCTCACCCGTGAGCCGTACCCGTTCCCGCAGCTGAAAATCGTGAACAAGCGTGACAGCATCTTCGACTACGAGTTCAGCGACCTGGCCATCGAGAACTACCAGCACCACCTCGCCATTCGTGGCGCGGTCGCGGTCTGACGCCCGTGAAGATCGGACTGGTCTGGGCGCAGGCCGACGGCGGAGTCATCGGTAAAGACGGCACCATGCCGTGGCACGTGCCGGAAGATCTCGCCCACTTCAAGGCGGTCACCCTCGGCGGCGCCGTGATCATGGGTCGCAAGACCTGGGACTCGCTCCCGCCGCGCTTCCGGCCACTGCCCGGCCGTCGCAACATCGTCGTCACGCGACAGGCCGATTGGCACGAAGCGGATGTCGATGTCGTGCACTCGATCGACGACGCACTCGCACTCGCCGCCGGTGACGGCGCCGACGCCTCTGATTCGGAAGAACAGTTCGTCTGGGTCATCGGCGGTGCACAGATCTACGCGGAGGTCATCGACCGCGCTGACCGCCTCGAGGTCACCGAACTCCGCGCGGCGTTCGAGGGCGATGCCGTCGCGCCTCCCATCGACCCCAGCTGGTACGTCGAGGACATCGACCCTGAGGATGACTGGCACACGTCGAGCACGGGCCTCGAGTACCGCTTCGTGCGCTACGAGCGCGACTGAGCTCACCTCGTTGATTGAGGAGCGAGCGCAAGCGAGTGGGACACATGCCCCACCCCGTTGATTGAGGAGCGAGCGCCAGCGAGTGTCTCGAAATCTGGCTGGACAAACGCTGCACTCTGGGCCTCGAGACGGCCGTGAACGCCTCCGCGGCCGCCGGGCGGAGTTATCCACACCGCGCAACCGCCCACAGGGTGCGCGCATACAGGTTCGTGCCGGATGCCCCGGGTAGAGTTGCCGAGTGAGTTGGAATGCTGAGTTGTCCCGGAACCCCGATGAGCTCACCCCGCCAGACGACTACATCCCAGACGACTCGTACGCTCCGGATGACCCTTACGATTACAACGCTCCGCCTCCGCCCGACTACGGGTACGAGTTCGCGGGCGGTCCAGGTGGGGCAGAACCGCTGAGCGGCACGGGCGGAAACGCTGGCACACGCGTCGGCGCAAACGCCGCGGCCGGCCAGACCGGTGGCTTTGGCCAGGACCAGTTCGTTCGCGCGCAGGCGCCCCGCCGCCAGGCACCCGCTAAATTCGCCACGGCAGCCGAGGCGCTACACACCGTCTTTGGATACGACTCGTTCCGTGGCGAGCAGGCCGACATCATCGAGCAGCTCATCGGTGGCGGCGACGCCGTCGTGCTCATGCCGACCGGTGGCGGTAAGAGCCTCTGCTACCAGATCCCGTCCCTGGTGCGTGAAGGCACCGGCATCGTTGTCTCCCCGCTCATCGCGCTCATGCAGGACCAGGTCGATGCCCTCACCGCCGTTGGTGTGCGTGCCGCCTTCCTCAACTCCAGCCAGGATGCCGCGACCCGCAACCAGGTTGAACGCGACTACCTCGCTGGCGACCTCGACCTGCTCTACGTCGCGCCGGAGCGACTCTCCTCAGAGGCCACCAAGCAGTTCCTCGCCCGCGGCACCATCGCGTTGTTCGCCATCGACGAGGCGCACTGTGTGTCGCAGTGGGGGCACGACTTCCGGCCCGACTATCTCGCGCTGTCTGAGCTCGCCGATCGCTGGCCAGACGTGCCGCGCATCGCGCTCACTGCCACGGCGACGGATGCCACGCACCAGGAAATCACCAGCCGCCTGCAGTTGCAGGAGGCCAAGCACTTCGTCGCCAGCTTCGACCGGCCGAACATCCAGTACCGCATTGTGAACAAGGCAGAGCCGCGCAAGCAGCTCCTGAACTTCATCAAGTCAGAGCACCCCGATGACGCCGGCATCGTCTACGCGCTCAGCCGCAAGTCGGTCGAGGCGACGGCCGAGTTCCTGCAGGCCAGCGGCCTGAACGCACTGCCCTACCACGCGGGTCTCGACGCGCGGATTCGCGCGCGCAACCAGTCCAAATTCCTCCGCGAGGATGGCGTGATCATCGTCGCCACCATCGCGTTCGGCATGGGAATCGACAAGCCAGACGTGCGCTTCGTGGCCCACATCGACCTCCCCAAGAGCGTCGAGGGCTACTACCAGGAGACGGGTCGCGCCGGTCGCGACGGCCTGCCATCCACCGCCTGGCTCACCTACGGCCTGCAGGATGTCGTGCAGCAGCGCCGCATGATCGACGAGTCGCCCGGCGACCTCGCGCACCGCCGCAAGCTCTCAGCGCACCTCGACGCCATGCTCGCGCTCTGCGAGACCGTCGACTGCCGCCGCGTGAACCTGCTCCGCTACTTCGGTCAGACCAGCGCGCCCTGCGGCAACTGCGATACCTGCCTCACCCCGCCGGAAGCGTGGGACGGCACCGTCCCAGCCCAGAAACTGCTGTCGACCATCGTGCGCCTGCACCGCGAACGCAACCAGCGCTTCGGCGCCGGGCACCTCGTCGACATCCTGCGCGGCAAGACAACTCCGCGCGTCACCCAGCACGGTCACGATCAACTCGCCACGTGGAGCATCGGCGCAGATCTCAGCGACCAGCAGTGGCGCGGCGTCGTGCGCCAGCTGCTCGCGCAAGGCCTCATCGCGACCCACGGCGAGTACGGAACGCTCGCAGTGACGGATGCCGCCACCGACGTGCTCGCCGGCAAGCGCACCGTCGATCTCCGCCACGAGCCGGAACGCGCCGAACGACCTGCGCGTCGGTCGGGCGCTGCAAAGAGCGCGGCGAAGGCCGGCGTCGCCGACCTGTCCCCAGCCCAGGAAGAACTGTTCGAGGCGCTGCGCGCCTGGCGTTCGGCCGAGGCGCGCGAGCAGGGCGTTCCCGCCTACATCGTCTTCGGCGACGCGACACTCATCGCGGTGGCGACGGCAAAGCCCGCAACGCTGGCCGACCTTGACGGCATCTCCGGCATCGGTGCGAAGAAGCTCGACTCCTATGGCGAGAAGCTGCTCGCCGTGGTGGCCGGGGCCTCCTAGCCCGCAGCCGCTGCTTGCAGGCCGCCGTCGCTGCCGTCACTGCCGTCTCTGCTCTCTCTGCTCTCTGCGCCACGGCTTGGCTTCTGCGTGGCACGTCGTCTGCATAACTCCTGCTGTTTTGCCGCGATGGGGCAAAAGGTGCCGTCTCGGCCCGATTGAGGGCGAATTGCAGGAGTTACGAATTGCAGGAGTTACGAATTGCAAGAGTTCTGCAGCGAGGTCAGCCATCACTTCACCAGCTTCTGTAGGGTGCGCAGGTTGCGCGTCGTCGTGCTGGCCTTGTGTCGGCTGCGCGCCGTCTCCTTGGCGAATGCACTGCCAAGCGTGTTGCCGCGTTCGACGGTCCAATAGATCACGCCGTCACCAGGGCGGATGCTCTCTGCGACCGCATCGAGTTTGTCTTGCCACTCGAGCAGCTCAGAGGCCAGCGCCGGGTCCATGGTGAAGATGACGTACGGGTGCCACCCCTCGCGTTCCGCATCGAACGGGAACGCGTCGATGATCTGCCGAATGGTGTCGACGTCGAGCACGTGCACCCACGCCTCGTAGCCGAACCGGTCGCCGAGCGCCTTCTCGATGAGCGGTTTCAGTCCATGCGCAGTGGCTGGCGAGTCGAACAACACATTTCCGCTGGCAAGAACTGTCTTGACGTTGTCCAGGCCGAGGTCGGTGAACGTGGCTGCGACATCCGTCATCTTCATGGTGATGCCGCCCACATTCACGCCGCGCAGGAGTGCTACAAAACGAGTCATGAGCCGAGAATAGCGTTCGCCACCGACCCTGCCACTCGGCGCTGGTCGGCGTCGCAGGAGCTGCACCCAACGCACCGCTGCGCCTCTCGGCTCGTCGCTGGGTCTCCCGCGGCCGTCGTGGGCGCCGCGCTTGTGGGCCGTCGCAGGCCGCATCGGCCTCTCGTTGAGGAAACCTACAGAACGGATGCCGGGCGACGCATGCTTCTTTGTAGCCGCCTCACGGGGTATTTCTGCGCGTCCCGCGGCAGCCATAGCGTGGGCAGTGACTTCACACCGCGCACAAGAATGAGGACCAACGATGGTTGACACGACCCAGCGCCCGGCATTCGATTCCGAATCGAACGCACCAAGCACAGCACCTGCAGGCGGCACAGCCCCGGCAGCCCGCGTCGACCCGAGCGTCGACACCGGCCCGATCAAGGTGGCCGGTGACCCGACGGCGCCGACCGTTGACGTCGCCGCGCTCGGTCGCCAGCTGCTCGGAACCTGGGCGGATGTGCGCCTGGCCGCCCGCAACATGGCGGCACGTCCGGAGATGCAGCGCATCGAAGGCCAGTCGATGGCCGACCACCGCAAGCGTGTGTTCGGCCAGCTCAAGATCCTCGCCCACAACGGTCACGTGCACCGCGCGTTCCCCAGCTACCTCGGTGGCCGCGATGACCACGGCGGCAACATCGCCGGCTTCGAAGAACTCATCTCCGCCGACCCGAGCCTGCAGATCAAGGCCGGCGTGCAATGGGGACTGTTCGGCGCTGCCGTGCTGCACCTCGGCACAGAGTCGCACCACCAGAAGTACCTGCCAGGCATCATGAGCCTCGACGTGCCCGGCGTGTTCGCCATGACCGAGATCGGCCACGGCTCCGATGTCGCCAGCGTCGGCACGACGGCTACGTATGACGCCGACACCGAAGAGTTCGTCATCAACACACCGTTCCGCGCGGCGTGGAAGGACTACCTCGGCAACGCGGCCAACGACGGCATCGCGGCCGTGCTCTTTGCGCAGCTCATCACCGCAGGCGTCAACCACGGCGTGCACGCCTTCTACGTGCCGATCCGCGACGAGACCGGTGCGTTCATGCCCGGCATCGGCGGCGAGGATGACGGGCTGAAGGGCGGGCTGAACGGCATCGATAACGGCCGCCTGCACTTCACAAACGTACGTGTCCCGCGCGAGAACCTGCTCAACCGCTACGGCAATGTGGAGCCGGACGGCACGTACAGCAGCCCGATCAAGAGCCCGGGTCGCCGCTTCTTCACCATGCTCGGCACCCTCGTGCAGGGTCGCGTCTCGCTCGACGGTTCAGCCGTGCAGGCCTCTGCCATGGCCCTCGCCATCGCGATCACCTACGGCAGCCAGCGCCGCCAATTCACCGCAGGTAGCGACACCGACGAAGAGGTCATCCTCGACTACCAGCGCCACCAGCGCCGCCTCTTCCCGCTGTTGGCGACTACCTACGCGCAGAACTTCGCCCATGACGAATTCCTGGTGAAGTTCGACGCCGTCTTCAACGGCTCGGCCGACACGGATGACGACAGGCAAGACCTCGAAACCCTCGCGGCTGTCCTCAAGCCGCTGTCAACCTGGCATGCGCTCGACACGCTGCAGGAGTCGCGCGAAGCCTGCGGTGGCGCCGGCTTCATCGCGGCCAACCGCTTCGTTGGCTTGCGCGCCGACCTCGACGTCTTCACCACCTTCGAGGGCGACAACAACGTGCTGCTGCAGCTGGTCGCCAAGCGGCTGCTCACCGACTACAGCAAGCAGTTCGCTTCAGCGGATGCCGGCGCCCTCGCCCGCTTCGTCGTCAAGCAGGCCGCTGGAAAGGCATATGCGGGCAGCGGCCTCCGCACCCTCAGGCAGCTCGTTGTCGACCGTGGCGTGATCGCCCGCTCAGTTGGGGCGCTCAGGGACACCGACGTGCAGCACGCGCTGCTCACCGACCGCGTCGAGACCATGATCGCCGACATCGCCGCCAAGCTGCGCCCGGCCAGCAAGCTGTCGAAGTCGGCAGCGGCCGACCTGTTCAACGCCAACCAGAACGCTCTCATCGAGGCGGCCCGCGCGCACGGTGAACTGCTGCAGTGGGAAGCCTTCACCCGGGCGCTTGAGCGCACCGAGGACGCGGGCACCAAACAGGTGCTCACCTGGCTGCGCGACCTGTTCGGGCTCGGCCTGGTCGAGACGCACCTGGCTTGGTACCTGATGAACGGACGGATGTCTGCCCCCCGCGCACAGGCCGTCACCGCGTACATCGATCGCCTCATCGCACGGCTCCGCCCGCATGCACTCGATCTGGTCGACGCATTCGGCTACACGCAGGAGCACCTGCGCGCACCGATCTCGTCGGGCATCGAACGCGAACGCCAAGAGGAGGCCCGCGAGTACTACCGTGCCCTCCGCGCGAGTGGCACGGCCCCGATCGACGAGAAGACCCTCACCAAGAAGTCGCACAAGCCGGCGAAGAAGCCCGCCGCGCGGACGCCCGCGAAATAGCGGCACCACCTCGGCGATCGCCCAGGGGTCGCCGCGGTCCGCTCGCAATGGTTCACCGCGCCCGCTCTGGCTCGTCGCGCCGGCTATCGCGGGCGCGATGAACCGAAACGGGCGCGGCGACGCTGTCGGCAGGCGGTTTCGAGCCGGCGCCTGCGCAGGCAACGCTCACCTCGCCGGGAGTGGCTCGCCGTGTTTTCGAGACGGCAGCGGTACGGTTCACTCACCCCATTTGGATCCCGGAGCAGCCGACCTCGAGCACCTCACGAACCTCGATCACCTTGCGCTCCTCGAGCCCTCACACCCCTGGAGCACCGTGACAACGACAACCGGCAAAGTCTCGTTCTGGTACGACGCGATGGGGCTCCCCATCCCCAGGCCAGCGCTCGATGCCGACATCACCGCCGACGTCTGTATCGTCGGCGCCGGGTACACGGGACTCTGGACCGCCTACTACCTGAAGAAGGCGGCACCGGAGCTTGAGATCGTGATCGTCGAGGCGCGCTTCGCCGGGTTCGGCGCGTCCGGACGCAACGGCGGCTGGCTCACCAACTCCGTGACTGGAGGCCGCGAGCAATACGTGAAATCCCACGGCAGGGCAGCGGCCGTCGCGATGCAGCGTGCAATGACGCAGAGCGTCGACGAGGTCATCGCGGTCGCCACGGCCGAGGGCATCGACGCCGACATCGTCAAGGGCGGCGAGCTGACCGTCGCGATGAACCCGGCCCAGCTGGCCAGGCTCGACAGCTTCGCCGCCGCAGAGCGGCAGTGGGAAACGGATGTCGACCTCGAGGTCCTGAGCGCGGCGGAGAGCCAGGCGCGCATCAACGTCGCCGGCACGCTCGGCGGTGTCGTGCACCCGCATTGTGCGCGCATCCACCCGGCCAAACTGGTGCGCGGCCTGGCCGACGTGGTGGAAAAGCTGGGCGTGAGAATTTATGAAGGCACCCGCGTGCGCGAGATTCTGCCGCACCGCGCGGTCACCGACGACGGCGCCGTGGTGAACGCGACGTACGTGGTGCGAGCCACAGAGGGCTTCACCGCCGGGCTGGCCGGCCAGCACCGCACCTGGCTGCCCATGAACTCATCCCTCATCGTGACCGAACCGCTCGACGCCGCAACCTGGGCAGGCATCGGCTGGGAGGGTCGCGAGACCCTCGGCGACTTCGCCCACGTCTACATGTACGCGCAGCGCACGCGCGACGACCGCATCGCGTTCGGCGGCCGCGGCGTGCCATACCGGTTCGGCTCCCGCGTCGACGCCGACGGCCAGACGCCACAGGGCACCATCGACTCGTTGCGCGCCCTCCTCACCCGCTTCTTCCCAGGCACAGCGGATGCCGCGATCGACCACGCCTGGTCAGGCGTACTCGGGGTGCCGAGGGACTGGGCGGCGACGGTGGGACTCGATCCGGCATCCGGTCTCGCGTGGGCCGGTGGTTACGTCGGCACGGGCGTCACCGCCACCAACCTGGCGGGACGCACACTGGCCGACCTGATCCTCGGCCGCGACACCGAGCTTGCCAGGCTGCCGTGGGTGAACCACCGGGTGCGCAACTGGGAGATCGAACCGCTGCGCTGGGTTGCTGTGCACGGACTCTATGCCGCCTATCACGCCGCCGACAGGGCAGAGGCCCGCGGGCGGGCAGCTACGTCGCCGATTGCCTCGCTGGCCGATGTGGTCACGGGGCGCCACTAGGTCAGCACCAGGTCACAACCGAGTCGCAACGAAGTCAGAACGACGTCGACACCCGGCAACCACGGCAGCCCGCGACCCCCCGACGCCCGGAACGTCAATACCCCTGTACACGGGGTACGGCCAATAGGCTCGTTCTATGCGAGAGTTCTATCCTGAAATCCAGCCGTACGAAACCGGCATGCTTGACGTCGGTGACGGCCAGACCATTTATTGGGAAACCTCTGGCAATCCGGAGGGCAAGCCGGCCGTGTACCTGCATGGCGGCCCAGGCGGCGGATCGAGCCCCGCACAGCGCCGGGTGTTCGACCCTGAGAAGTACCGCATCATCCTGTTCGACCAGCGTGGCTGCGGCCAGAGCACCCCACACGCGAGTGCAGCGGATGCCGACCTCAGCACGAACACCACGTGGCACCTCGTCGCCGACATGGAAAAACTGCGCGAGCACCTCGGCATCGATCGCTGGTTGGTGTGCGGCGGATCGTGGGGGAGCACCCTCGGACTCGCCTACGCCGAGACGCACCCTGAGCAGGTCACCGAACTGATCCTCCGCGGCATCTTCACCTTGCGCCCGATCGAGCTTGACTGGTTCTACGAGGGTGGCGCAGCGGCCATCTACCCCGACCTGTGGGAGAACTTCATCGCCCCCGTCCCCGAGGCCGAGCGATCCCACCTCATCCAGGCGTACGGCCGGTTGCTTCACGACGACGACAAGGCCGTGCGCGAGCGGGCCGGCATCGCCTGGTCGACCTGGGAATCATCAACCATCACGTTGCTGCAGCAGCCGGACACGATCGCTCGGTTCACCGAACCGTCGTACGCCGTCGCCTTCGCGCGCATCGAGAACCACTACTTCCAGCACAACGGCTGGTTCGAGCCCAACCAGCTCATCCGCGACTCGACGAAACTGAAGGACATCCCGTCGGTCATCGTGCAGGGCCGCTACGACATGTGCACCCCGGCGTTCACCGCCTGGGACCTGCACAGGGCCTGGCCGGAAGCCGACTTCACCATGGTTCCAGACGCCGGGCATGCGTTCGACGAGCCCGGCATCCTCGATGCCCTCATTGCAGCCACTGACCTGTTTGCGGAGTAACTCTCGATGACCTTCAACGACAACGCCAACATCGGTTCGGGGAAGGCGCGGAAGCGCGGGCGCACCACCGGCGTCGCTGTCGGCGGCGGGGTCGGCGTGATCGCACTGTTCGTGCTCTCGCAGCTGCTCGGCGTCGACCTGTCTGGCCTCCTCGGCAACGCAGAGACCGACCAGTCGACAAGCGAGGCGTCGACCCTCGACGAGTGCCTGACCGGCGCCGATGCGAACGCCGACGTCGATTGTCGGATGAAGGGCGCGGCTGCAACGCTCGACACCTACTGGACAGATGCGTTGCCGGCCATCGGCACGGCGTACAGTTCGCCGCAGCCGATCGCGCTCTTCACGGATGCCGCCAGCACAGGCTGCGGGTCGGCCTCGAGTTCCACAGGGCCGTTCTACTGCCCGCCAGACCAGACGATCTACATCGACACCGCGTTCTTCGACGAGCTGCGCACCCGGTTCGGGTCGTCGGGCGGGCCGCTGGCCGAAATGTACGTGGTCGCGCACGAATGGGGCCACCACGTGCAGAACCTTACGGGTGTTTTGGCTGCCGCCCAGGACGGCGAGACGGGTGCGGCCTCCAACTCCGTGCGCATCGAGTTGCAGGCCGATTGCTACGCAGGAGCGTGGACGGCGGCGGCATCGACAACCCGTGACGACGCGGGCGTTGCCTTCTTGAAACCGGTCACCGACGCGCAAATCGCCGACGCACTGAGTGCGGCATCCGCGGTGGGCGACGACCGAATCCAGCAATCGACGCAGGGCTCCGTCAACCCTGAGGGGTGGACTCACGGCTCAAGCGAGCAGCGTCAGAGGTGGTTCATGACCGGCTACAACGGCGGCGCAGGGGCCTGCGACACCTTCACGCCATCGGCTGCAGCGCTGTAAACAGACAGCGGTGCAGCCCCCGTTAGGGGGTGTTCGCTTTGGGCGCCGTCTGTGCAACCCTCTGGTATGTGAGCGAAAGTCAGATCCTTGCCAACTGGCTCTTCACCCGGATTTTCGTTCATAGCTGGATAGGCACCCGCCTCACTCACTTACCCTGACGAGGCGCCAGCGACTGGGAGGCGTTACCCGAACGACTCCAACGGACCAGGTGTCTGGGAGTTGGCGTGTCTGTTAAGTTGCACTTTGTCGTCCCTGCGGCGACGTTTCGCCCGGCTGGATTCGCGCAGTTCTCCGTCGCGCGGCCGGGATTCGCACGGTCTGGCTTCGCACGGTCGAACCGGTTGGCGCTGTCCTTCGCGCTCGTCACTGCCCTGGTGGCGAGCATGCTCCTCGCCTTCTCCGTGTCACCGGCGGCTGCGGCAACGGGATGTGGCGCCGCCGCGAACCCCGTCGTCTGCGAGAACGCGCTCCCTGGCGCCGACCCGGAGATCTGGGATATCGAGGGTGCCGGCGACACCAGTATCCAGGGCTTCTCTACCGACATCAGCGCCAACGTCGGTACCCGGATTGACTTCAAGATCGACACGACCGCCCCTGCGTACACCGTGGCCATCTACCGCAGTGGCTACTACCAGGGTCTCGGTGCCCGCTTCATCACGGATGTCTCCACCTCCGTCATCAACGGGCAGCACCAGCCGGAGTGCATTACCGCCGCTGCCACCGAGCTGTACGACTGCGGCAACTGGGCCGTCTCTGCCTCCTGGAACGTGCCAGCGGATGCGGCATCCGGCGTGTATTTCGCCCTGCTGACCCGACCGGACACCGGTGGCAGCAGCCACATCACCTTCGTGGTGCGGAATGTGGCCAGCCACTCTGCCGTGCTGTTCCAGACGTCAGACCCCACCTGGCAGGCCTATAACACTTACGGCGGATCTGACTTCTACCAGGGCGCGGCCAACGGGCGGGCATATGAGATCAGCTACAACCGGCCCGTGGTGTCGAGGGGCCCGTATTCCGGTCGGGACTTCTACTACGCCAACGAGTACCCGATGGTGCGGTTCCTGGAGAAGAACGGCTACGACGTGTCGTACTTCAGCGGCGTCGACACCGACAGGTTCGGCGGGGCACTGGTGAATCACGACGTCTTCCTGTCTGTCGGGCACGACGAGTACTGGTCGGCGGCGCAGCGCGCCAATGTCGAGGCAGCCAGGGACAACGGTGTGAACCTGCAGTTCCTCTCCGGCAACGAGGCGTACTGGCACACCAGGTACGCCGCGTCGTCCGACCAGGGTGCCACCCCGTACCGCACGATCGTGTCGTACAAGGAGACGTGGAGCAACGCCAAGATCGACCCCGCCGCCGAGTGGACGGGAACCTGGCGCGATCCGCGCTTCGCCTCGGCGACGCAGGGGGCTGGGAAGCCGGAGAACGCGCTGACCGGCACCATGTACCAGGCGAATTTCTCCGACCTGGCCGTCACGGTGTCGGCCGAAGAGGGCCGGACGCGACTCTGGCGCAATACCAGCCTGACCGGCCTGGCCGCCGGATCGACAGCGGAACTCGCACCTCACACCATCGGGTATGAGTCGAACGAAGACGTGGACAACGGGTTCAGGCCAGCCGGCCTCATCCGCCTGTCGACGACAGTCGGCGCCGTACCTGAGTACCTGCGCGACTTCGGCAACCTCGTCACGGCCGGCACCACCGCTCACCACCTCACGCTGTATCGCGCCGCGAGTGGCGCGCTCGTATTCTCGGCCGGATCGGTGCAGTGGACCTGGGGTCTCGACCAGACCCACGACGGCGGCGGGGCCGCCGCCGATCCGCGGATGCAACAGGCCCAGGTGAACCTGCTGGCTGACATGGGAGCCCAACCGGCCACGCTGGACAGCGAGCTGACGGCCGCCACCGCGAGCACAGACAACGTCGCCCCCACTGTCACCATCACCGCTCCCGCCGCCCAGGCAGCCGTCGCCAACGGCGCGTCGGTGACCGTGACGGGAGCGGCAGCGGATGCCGGTGGCGTCGTCGCCGGCGTCGAGGTGTCCACCGATGGCGGCTCGAGGTGGCACCCGGCTACCGGAACCACCTCGTGGACGTACACCTACCTGCAGCAGGGCATGAGTGCGGCGAGCATCATGGTGCGCGCGACCGACGACAGCGCGAACACCACGGCGACGCCGGCCAGCAGGGCACTCGCCGTGACCGGCCCGTACACCGTGTTGGGTGAGCGGGTGCCGTCAGTGCCAGACGCCGGCGATCCCAGTGCGGTGGAAGCCGGCCTGCAATTCACCCCGAGCCACTCCGGGTACGTCTCGGGGGTGCGCTTCTACAAGAGCCAGGCGAACACGGGTCTCCACACCGGATCGCTGTGGAGTGCGTCAGGCGTCCGCCTCTCCACAACCACATTCGCGAACGAATCGGCCGAAGGCTGGCAGAGCGCGTCATTCTCACCACCGGTACAGGTGACCGCTGGCACGAAGTACGTGGTGTCGTATTCGGCGCCGAACGGACACTATGCCTCGACACCGGCCGACTTCGCCTATCGCGGGATCACGGCAGCTCCGCTCACAGTGGCCGGCGGCTACGGAGCGGCGAAGGCCGCCGTCTACAACACCACCGTCGGCCAATTCCCCCAGGACAGCTACGGGTTCAGCAACTACTTCGTCGATGCCGTCTTCACCTCGACAGACACCACCCCGCTCGGCGCACTCAACCAGGCCCCGCTGCCGGGGTCGTCGAGTGTGCTGGCCGGATCGACAATCAGCGCAGTGCTGTCGAAGGATGTCGTCGCGTCTTCGATCACATTCACCGTCACCGACCAGTTGGGTCAGGTTGTGCAGGGCAGCGTCGGCTATGCCGCGGCAACCCGCACCGCGGTCTTCACGCCAAGTCAGGCCCTGAACGGATTCGTGACGTACGCTGTCACGCTCGCGGCCACCGCAACGAGCGGGGAGGCCCTGGCGACCGGCACGACGTGGAGTTTCACCACGGTGCGGCCGGCGCCTGCCGTCGGTGACTGCCCGTGCGGGCTGTTCACGGATGCGACCACGCCGGCAATCCTGCAGGTGGTCGACAACGCCCAGCTCACCTTGGGCGTGCGATTCATGAGTTCGGTCGATGGCATGGTGTCCGGCATCCGCTTCTACAAGAGCGCTGGCAACACGGGTACCCACACCGGAACGCTGTGGTCGTCGACAGGAACGGCGCTCGCCACGGCCACCTTCATTGACGAGAGCTCGTCTGGGTGGCAGACCGTGACGTTCGCGTCGCCTGTCGCTGTCACGGCAGGGACCCAGTACGTCGCGTCGTACCTCAACCCGCACGGGACCTATCCGGTGACCCCTGACACCTTCCCCGTCGATGGCCTGGTGCGCGGTCCGCTCACCGGAATCGTCGGAACGTTCACATACGCCGATGCGTTCCCCACGAACCAGGTATCGACCAGCTACCTCGTCGACGTTGTCTTCAACCGTGCGCCAGACCCGGTCGCCGTGCTCACCCAGACCCCGGCGAACGGCGCCATCGGAGTCAGCACCGCATCACCGATCGCGGTTGAACTCTCCGTTCCCATCAACCTGGGTTTCTCGCTCACAGCGACGGTGGGCGGCACCACCGTGCCAGGCACAACGATGCGGAGTGCCAACGGGACAACCCTGACGTTCACGCCCAGCTCTCCGCTGCAACCTGGAGCCACCGTGGTCGCACGGCTGTCGAACGTCACCTCGACAGCGGGGGCGACCCTGCCCACCCTCACGTGGTCGTTCGGCACGGCCGCTGCGCCCGGTGAGGTGACAACGACGTACACACTGCTCGGCGACGAGACGCCAACCGTTGCCGCCGCCACCGATGACAGCTCAGCAGTTGAACTCGGCATGTCGTTCTCCTCCTCGTCGGCCGGAACCGTTACCGCCATCCGGTTCTTCAAGGGCACAGGCAACACGGGGACGCACACCGGATCGCTCTGGTCGGCAAGCGGAACGCGGCTGGCGACGGTGACATTCGGCAACGAAACGGCGACCGGTTGGCAGACCGCGCAGCTCGGTACCGCGGTGAACATCGTGGCAGGACAGACCTACATCGTCTCCTACCTGGCGCCGAGGGGGCACTACGCCCACTCCAGCGGGTACTTCGCACAGGCCAAGACAAGCGGTCCCCTGACCGCGGGAGCCGATACGAACGGTCGGTTCCTGTACGGCGCAAGCGGCGGGTTCCCGATCTATAGCTGGAACCAGTCGAACTACTTCGTCGACGTGGTGTTCACCACGACGACCTCCACACCGACGCCGACCCCCACACCGACACCGACGCCGACCCCCACACCGACACCGACACCCGTGACGGTCGCCTCGACGAGTCCCCTCTCAGGCGCAGGGAGTGTCGCACCGACGACCGCGGTGACGGCCACCCTGTCGGCCAACCCGGCCGCCGGATCACCGACCGTTGCCCTGACAGCCGGGGGAGCATCCGTCGCCGGCAGCACGGCGTTCGATGACGAAACCCACATCGTGACGTTCACGCCGACCACGCCGCTGGCCTGGTCGACCACGTACTCGGCAACCGTGTCAGCCGACGGGGCTGTGCTTGGCGGTGGAGCGTTCACCTTCACCACGTCGGCCGAGCCGCCGACCGTCACCGCAACCTCGATCTTCGCGGCGAACGCCGTGCCAGACACGCCGTCGTGGAACGACGCACTGGCCGTGCAAGTCGGCGTGCGGTTCCAGGCGAGCGTTGCAGGCACGGTGACCGGCATCCGCTTCTATAAAGGAGCGGCGAACACCGGCGCCCATGTCGGCTACCTCTGGTCGGCGACAGGGCAACAGCTGGCCGCCGTGACCTTCGACGCTGAAACGGCGACCGGATGGCAGACCGCCACGTTCAGTGTGCCCGTGGCCATAGCGGCCGGAACGGAATACCTGGCCAGCTACCAGAGCACGGTCGGACGCTATGCCGTCACGCTCAACGGGCTGGCCAGCCCCGTCGTCAGCGGCGCTCTCAGCACGCCGGCATCCGGAGCCGTCTACCGCTACGGAACCGAATTTCCCGACCAGCGTTCAGTGCACAACTACTGGATCGATGTCTTCTTCGTCCCCTCACTGTGACGAAGTTCAAGCAGCGGGGCCGTTACCCGAGCGGCCCCGCTCCGTTCAAACAGGGGGAGCAGACGTGACTGAAAAATTGAGAATAGCCGTTGTCGGCGCTGGATACTGGGGACCGAACCTGGCCCGCAACTTCCACGGCAGCCCCGACTGGGAGCTGGTGGCGATCTGCGATCTCGATCGCGACCGGGCAGCGGCGCTTGCAGGCAAGGTCGGCGGCGTGCGCGTCGTGACCGACCTCGCCGAGCTGCTGGCCTCCGACAACATCGACGCGATTGCGATCGCGACCCCGGCGAAGACCCACCACCCCATTGCCCAGGCAGCGCTCGCCGCCGGCAAGCACGTGATGGTGGAGAAACCGCTGGCGGATACCGGCGACCGCGGTCAGGAGATGGTCGACACCGCACGCGCACTCGGCCTGGTGCTGATGGCCGACCACACCTATTGCTACACGCCTGCCGTGCTGAAGATCCGCGAGCTCATCGAGGAGGGCGCACTGGGCGACATCCTGTTCATCGACTCGGTGCGCATCAACCTGGGGTTGATTCAACCGGATGTCGACGTGTTCTGGGACCTGGCGCCGCACGACCTCTCCATCATCGATTTCGTGTTGCCGGGGGGATTGCGGCCGCTCAGTGTCTCTGCTCACGGCGCCGACCCGGTTGGGGCGGGCAAAGCCTGCGTCGGTTACCTCACGCTGCCGCTGCAGAACGGTGCGATTGCGCACGTGCACGTCAACTGGCTGAGCCCGACCAAGATCCGCCAGATGATCATCGGCGGTACGAAACGAACCCTGGTCTGGGACGACCTGAACCCGCAGCAGCGGCTCAGCGTCTATGACAGGGGTGTAGATCTTGACCTCCAGTCGCTGGATGCCACCGAGCGCAAGGCCGCAACGGTGTCATACCGGCTGGGGGACACCTGGTCTCCTGCCCTCCCAGAACGCGAAGCGCTCGGGTCAATGGCAGGGGAGTTCGCGGCGAGTATCAGAGAGCACCGACCGGCCCGCACCGACGGCGCTGCCGGCCTGCGGGTGCTCTCTGTGCTCGAAGCGGCGACGGAAAGCCTGCACACAGCGGGTGCTGCAACGCGAGTCGGAGGCAGCCATGAGCTCGTCTGATCATGCATGCGGCTCTGACGACGAATACACGGGGGATGCAGTGACAACACAAGGGTGGGAAAAGAAATGACTGTATTAACAGGAGCGGATGTCCTGGTGACCGGTGGCGCAGGCACGATCGGCTCTGAGATCGTCGACCAGCTGCTGGCCGCGGGCGTCGGGCACATCGACGTACTCGACAACCTCGTGCGCGGACGTACCCAGAACCTTGAAGGCGCGCTGGCCTCAGGGCGAGTGACCCTCGTCGAGGGTGACATCAGGGACCGTGATCTCGTGCACGACGTGACGCGGGGCAAAGACCTGGTGTTCCACCAGGCCGCCATCCGGATCACGCAGTGCGCAGAGGAGCCGCGCCTGGCGCTCGAGGTGTTGGTTGACGGGTCATACAACGTGCTCGAGGCCGCTGTCGAAAATTCTGTCGACAAGGTGATCTCGGCATCCAGCGCGTCCGTGTACGGCCTCGCAGAGCAGTTCCCCACCACTGAGCGCCATCACCACCACAACAACGACACCTTCTACGGCGCCGCGAAGTCGTTCGGCGAGGGGATGCTGCGCAGTTTCAGGGCCATGAACGGGCTGGACTACGTGGCCTTGCGCTACTTCAACGTGTACGGGCCACGCATGGACGTGCACGGTGTCTACACCGAAGTGTTCGTGCGCTGGATGGAACGGATCGCCGACGGGCTGCCGCCCCTCATCTTCGGCGACGGGCAACAGACTATGGATTTCGTCTTCACCCGCGACATCGCCAGGGCCAATCTGCTGGCCGCCACCAGCGACATCCGCGAGGGTGTCTACAACGTCGCAAGTGGCAGGGAGACCAGTCTGCTCGGGCTGGCACAGGCGCTCCTTCGCGCCATGGACTCCGACCTCGCGGTGGAGCATGGTCCAGACCGCGCTGTCAACGGCGTCACACGTCGACTGGCCGACACCTCGTCGGCTCAGAGCGACCTTGGTTTCACAGCCGAGGTGTCCCTGGAAGACGGGCTGCGCGAGTTGGTGGCCTGGTGGGAACCGCTGCGTGGCGAGATCGCAGCCGGGCGATCGCTGGTGACCTCATGAGCCGGATCAACGTCATGAAGCCCTGGATGGGCGCCGACGAGGTGCTGGCGGTGACGGAGGTCATCGAATCAGGCTGGGTCGCCCAGGGGCCACGCGTCGCCCAGTTCGAGGAAGAATTCGCCGCCGCGATGGGCGCGGACTTTGCCGTCGCCACATCCAACTGCACGACAGCCCTGCACCTCGCCCTGATCGTTGCGGGTGTCGGGCCGGGGGACGACGTCATCGTGCCGTCGTTCTCCTTCATAGCGACAACCAATGCACCGACCTACGTTGGGGCACGACCCATCTTCGCCGACGTGGATCCGGTGACCGGAAATGTGACGGCTGAGTCGATAGCGGATGTCGTCACAGAGATGACCAAAGCGGTGATCGTCGTCGACCAGGGCGGGGTACCCGTTGACCTGAACCCGATTCGTGAGTTCTGCGACTCGCTCGGCATCGTCGTGATCGAGGACGCAGCGTGCGCGGCAGGGTCTACTTACCAGGGCCGCCCGGTCGGCGCCGGCGCGCAACTGGCGGCCTGGTCGTTCCACCCGCGCAAACTGCTGACGACGGGCGAGGGCGGCATGCTCACCACCTCGAATGAGGAGTGGGCAGCCAGAGCCAGACAGCTGCGTGAGCACGCCATGAGCGTGTCGGCCAGTGACAGGGCAGCCAGCGTCCTCGCCCCGCCTGAGGAGTATCTCGAGATCGGTTTCAACTTTCGGATGACCGATCTGCAAGCCGCCGTCGGCATCGTGCAGCTCGGTCGCCTGCCGGAGATTGTGCGTCGTCGGCGCGAGCTCGCACAGCGCTACACCGAATTGCTGGGTGACCTCCCCGGTGTCCGGCCGGTTACTGACCCTGACTGGGGCACCTCCAATTTCCAGTCGTACTGGATTGAAGTCGACCCGCTTGAGAATCTCGACCGGGAAACCGTGATGGAAGCGCTGGCGCACGCGGACATCTCCGCGCGCCGCGGGATCATGGCTGCGCACCGACAACCCGCCTACTGGGGAGCAGACACGGGCACCGTTTCCCTCACGGTGACGGAGCGGTTGACAGACAACACCCTGATCCTGCCGCTGTATCACCAGCTGACCTATGACGAGCAAGATCGCGTCGTGGCCGTGCTCCGCGAGGTGGCATTGGTCGGAAGAGAGGTGTCATGAGCGAGTTGTTGCTCCTCGGAGCCAGTGGCCTCGCCAGAGAGGTCATCGCCGCAGACCACTCATATTCCGTGATCGGAATACTCGACGACAACCCCGCCAATACCGGGACAGAAGTCGGTGGGGTCCCAGTGCTCGGCGGCGTGGAATTGGCCGCGGATCACACCGCGCAGCTCCTCGTCTGTGTGGGAAACGGCGTAGCGCGCGCTGCGATCGTCGGCCACCTGCGGGCGCTCGGCGTGCACGACGACCGGTATGCCACCGTCGTCGACGCCAGCGTCAGGGTGCCTCCAGGCTGCACGATCGGCGCGGGGAGCATCCTCATGGCGAATGTCGTGTTGACGGCAAACGTCACCGTCGGTCGCCACGTTGTGGTGATGCCGAACGTTACCCTCACCCACGACAACGTGTTGGAGGACTACGTGACCACCGCGGCCGGTGTCGCGCTCGGCGGTGACGTGCTGCTGCAGACCGGCGCCTACCTCGGCATGAACTCGTCGGTGCGCCAGGGCCTGCGCGTTGGCGTTGGAGCTCGAATCGGAATGGGAGCCGTCGTGCTGAGCGACGTTCCCGCAGGAGAGACCTGGCTCGGAGTTCCCGCGCACAGGCAGACGGAAAAGGTGGCGTTGTGACCGTTGTAGACAACCTCGTACAGGCGGCGGACACGGTCCCCATGCTTGATCTCGCCTTTCAACACCGTGAGGTCGCGGCCGCCGTACAGGCCGGATTCGACCGGGTGATGGCTGGTACCTCATTCATTCAAGGCGCCGACGTCACGCGGTTCGAGTCCGAGTACGCCCGCTACTGCGACGTCGACCATGTCATTGGGGTCGGCAACGGCACCGATGCCCTTGAGCTGGCACTGCGCGCGGCAGGGATCGTGGCCGGCGACGAGGTAATCGTTCCGGCCAACACCTTCATCGCGACGGCAGAAGCCGTCGTTCGCGCGGGCGGCACTGTCGTCTTCGCCGATTGTGACGAGAACTTCCTGATTGATGTGCAGAGCGTGCGCAACGTGCTGTCGCCCCGAACCAAGGCTGTCGCCGCGGTGCACCTCTACGGACAGACGGCGCCCGTCGACGAGCTGCGGGAGATCGTCGGCGATGACGTGGTCATCCTGGAGGATGCCGCCCAGGCCCAGGGGGCCCGCTCCCGGGGCCGCCGTGCCGGTTCCCTCGGCGATGTGGCAGGCACGAGCTTCTATCCAGGCAAGAACCTCGGGGCGTATGGCGACGCCGGCGCGGTGCTGACGACGAACCCGATGATCGCCGACGCGGTTCGGATGCTCGGCAACCACGGAGGCACACGCCGGTATGAGCACCTTGTCGTCGGCACGAATTCGCGGCTCGACTCGCTGCAGGCGGTTGTCCTGTCGGCCAAGCTGGCATTCCTGGACGACTGGAACGCGGAGCGCCGCGCTGTGGCGGCTCGCTACTCGGCGATCCTGGCAGCAGAGGCCAGGGTCGTGCTGCCGCGCACCGTCGACGGCAACGAGCATGTCTTTCACCAGTATGTGATTCGTGTTGCAGATCGCGACCGGGTGTGCGCCCAGATGAATGCAGCCGGCATCGGCGTTGGCATCCACTACCCGCGGCCGGTCCATCTGACTCCCGCATTTGCCGGCATGAATGTGCCCGTCGGCGCGTTTCCGATGGCCGAGCTGATCGCAGGCGAAATATTGTCCCTTCCCGTCTATCCCGGGCTCACCGATGCGAGGCAAGACCGCGTGATCGAGGTACTCCTGTCGTGTCTGTAGGACCGGACGCTGTGCTGCCCCCTTCACTGCAGGACCGGGTGAGGGGAGGGGCGTTGTGGTCTGCGGGAAGCACGCTCTTCCTGCGGTTCGCGAACATCGCGATCATGGCGATCGTCGCTCGAATCGTCGCGCCTGAGGCCTTCGGCGTGTTCGCGCTCGTCATGGTCGTGCAGGGCGTGATGGTCAGTCTGGCCGAGCTCGGCATCTCGTCGGCGCTCCTCCGCGCCGATCTCGATCCGGATCGCATCGCGCCAACGATCGCAACGGTGTCCATTGTCACGAGCGTTCTGCTGTCGGCGGGGATTGTGATCTTCGCCGACCCCATCGCCGTTGCACTCGGATCAGCGGATGCCGCTGAACCCCTGCGCGTGATGGCCATCTCTGTGGCGTTGATCGGTCCGTTCGCGGTTCCGTCTGCGCTGATACAACGCGAGTTCAGGCAGGATGTGCTCTTCAAGGCCACAGCCATCGGGTTCATCCCCAGCAGTGCAATCCTCATCGGAGTGTCGTTGATCGGCGACGGGGCGCTTGCGTTCGCCTGGTCGCGGGTCGCGGCGCAATTGATCTCGGGGATCATCGTCACCATGAAGGTGAGCACCCGGTATCGCCCTGGGTTCCGCCGTGACCAGTTCGGGATGCTCATCAAGTTCGGGTTGCCGCTTGCCCTCGCCAACCTCCTCAGCCAGGTGCTGCTGAATGTCGACTACGTCTTCGTCGGCAGGCAGCTGGGCATCGAGGCCACTGGCCTCTACTCGCTGGCTTTCACCGTGGCCGGCTGGTCGACCGCGGTGATCGGATCGGTACTGAACGGCATTGTCCAGCCAGCGTTCTCGCGGGTGCGGCGTGACGCCGGCGACCTGGTCGACGCGCTGTTCCGGTCGACGAGGACGGTTGCGCTGGTTGCCTTCGCGATCAGCTCCCTGACCTGTGCCCTCGCCAGGCCGCTGATCACCACCATCTATGGTCAGCAGTGGACGGGGGCGGTGCCGGCGCTCATGGTGCTGTCGGTGTACGGGGTGGCATTCGTCGTCTGCCTGCTTGCCGCGAACATCATCATCTCGCTCGGCAGTACAGGGCGGCTCTTCATGGTCCAGGTCGTCGCGCTGGCTGGTCTCCTTCCGGCGATGATGATCGGCATCCAGGTCGCGGGTCTGGTCGGCGTTGGTGTTGCCCACATCGTGGTGACCTGTGGGATCACGTTCCCGCTGTACGCCCTCATCATCAGGAAGGCCGTTCCGCATGCGCCGACAGTCATGTTGCGGGCGCTCGTCTGGCCGGCGTCTGCCGCGGTTGTCGCCGGCGGCAGCGCCTGGTCCGTCGCGCTGCTCCTGCCGACACCCCTCACCCAGTTCCTGGTCGGCGGGTTCGTGGGCGGCGTCGTCTACTTCCTCGTCGCCGCTCCGCTCTTCACTCCGCTCCTGCCCCCCGCTCTGGCCAGGGTGCGCGTCGTCAACGCGGTGCTCTCGCTGCTCGGCCGGCCGGCATCCTGGGTCATCAACCGAACGGCGAAAGCATGAATCACAACACTCACGCACAACGGACATGGCAGGTGAAGCGATGAAGAAAGTGCTGGTGCAGACCGTCGCATTCACGTTGGGGGGTCTCCAGACGAACTCGGTCGATCTCGCGGCCGCCGTGCGCGAGTTCGGCTACGAGTCGGTGCTTGTCGCACCCAGGGACACGGTGGTGGCCGGGCCGTCGTTGCTCGACCTCGCCGAGGAGCGAGGCGTGCGGCTGGAGCCGTACGACAGGCCGAGGTCGATCCTGCACGGAGCGAGGGACCTCGCGCGGCTCGCTGCCGTGCACCAGGCCGACATCGTGCACGCATACAGCGGATGGTCGTGGCGGCCTGCCTTCTGGGGGCCGTGTTTGCTCGGCCGGCGCCCGCTGGTGATGACGAACTACGAGATGTACGTCATGGAGGGCTACCGAGCCGCGAACCTGATTGTCGGCACCGGCTATCTGCGAGACGAGATGCTCCGGCGCCACCACCGCGTCGACCTGATCAGCCCGCCCGTCGACGTGGACAGGGACGATGCGCGGGTGGTCAGCGGCACCGCGTTCGCCCGGTCGCTGGGTCTTGACGACTCCGCTGTGCGCCTCGTCATCGTCAGCCGCCTCGACGAAGACATGAAGGCCACGAGCATCGAAACGTCGATGCGTGCCGTCGAACGGCTAGCGGATGCCGCGGTTGACCTCGTGGTTGTCGGTACCGGGAACGCCGAGGAGAGACTTCGAGGGATCGGGAATGCGATCAATGCCAGCCTGGGCAGGATCGCCATCATCTTCGCCGGGCCGCTGTCCGATCCGCGTGAGGCGTACGCAGCGGCAGATGTTGTGCTCGGCATGGGCAGCTCAGCCGCCAGGGGACTGGCGTTCGCCAAGCCCCTGATCGTCATCGGCGAGCACGGTCGCAGCCAGCGTTTCACGCCGGCCTCTGCACATGAGCTGTTCCGAATGAGTTTCTGGAGCCCCGAGAGTCCGGAGGATCCGGCGGGCGACCTCGCCGCCGAAATTCGCACACTGCTCGCGCATCGGACGGAGTGGGGCGAGCTCGGCGATTTCGGCAGGGCATTCGCAGAGGAGAACTTCGGCCTCCGCGCGATGGCCCGGAAATTGGCGGCGGTATACGACGATGCCGCGGCCAACTACGGGTTTCGACAGTGGTGGTCTGAGCGTGATCTGGAACTTGCCGCGGCGGCCAGGCATCTCCCTGGCCGCCGTCACCGCCAGGCCGCGCCGCGCGGGAACTGGGAGAGGCCGGGCGCCGAGCTGGCAACGCTGGCCGCCAAGCTGCCGGACGAGCGCGCCCACATGCATCCGCTAGCCGTTGGAGAGGGACAGAAATGAGATCGAAGCCAAGCGTGAGCGAGATGGTTCGTCGCGTGCAACGCGAAGGTATCGACGACGTGATGAAACGGATCGTGCGTCGACTGTGGGTCAAATACGACGCGGGAACGCTCGATTTCCCGCTCCGACAGGAGGACGTTGCCGATTCCACCCGACTGCGCCCTGCGCCGGTCCAGTCGGCAGCGCGCAATCCTGACTCCCCGGTGATCGGCATCGTGTGTACCCCGCCAAGCGCAGGCTCCGGCGGGCATACGACGTTGTTCCGGATGGTCGAGGGGCTGGAGTCCAGCGGTTATCGATGCGTGTTGTTCCTGTACGACAGGCACGGCGGTGACCTTGACCGCCACACGGCGGTGCTCAGGGAGCAATGGCCACAGGTCGCTGCGGAGATCAGGAGCGCCGGAGACGGCATCAACGGCATCGACGCGTGTATTGCGAGTTCGTGGGAGACCGCCCACGTCATCGTGTCCCGGCTGGACGCCATGGTGCCTCGGCTGTATTTCGTGCAGGATTTCGAACCGTATTTCTACCCGAGGGGGTCGCTCTTCGCGCTGGCAGAGGATTCATATCGATTCGGGTTCACAACGATCGCGCTGGGGGAAATGGTCGCCGGCGAGCTCGAACATATGGGGGTGGCCTGCACTGTTGCGCCGTTCGGGTGCGACACCGACACCTATTCGCTGACGAACACGGGCACGCGCTCTGGAGTGGTGTTCTATGCCAAACCAGGGGCGGATCGGCGGGGGTTCCAGTTGGCGAAGCTGGGGCTCGAGGAGTTCCATCAGCGGCATCCAGAGCAACCCATTCACGTGTACGGGGGTGTCGTTGATGACTGGACAGTGCCGACAATTGACCACGGCCGTCTCTCCCCGGCACAACTCAACGAGCTCTACAACCAGTCGATCGCCGGGATTGCGATGTCATTCACGAATATTTCCCTGGTTGCCGAAGAGCTGCTCGCTGCGGGAGCGATTCCCGTCGTCAACGATTCACCCATGGCAAGGGCCGACCTCGACAGTGCAGGCGTCGAATGGGCGGCGCCGACACCCGGTGGTATTGCGGATGCCCTCAGCCGGATCGTCGAGGCGAGAGACCAGCCAGGGCGCTCGCAGCAGGCAGCGCTCTCAGTGCGGAGAGGATGGGGACCGGCGCAGGCAATTGTCATCGATGCTGTCGCCGCAACGGTGGCCAGTGAGTCAGACCCGGTGGGTGCCGCGATCTGACGCCTGCTCAACTCGCGCGCAAACCGTGCTTGACGGTGCGACCAACCCATCTGCTAACGTGAGCAATTGTCATGTCAATCACTGATGAGGAGACAATTATGGTCGTAGGGCGAACGACGCAGGCTGATCCAACTACCGGATCGCGGCGATCCCTCACCGTACGACTCATTGCACTCGCCGGGTTGGTCGCCGGCCTGGTGCTGGTGCCATCGTTCTCCGGGCAGGCAGCTACTGTCACGAGTATCCTCGGGTCCGCGACGCCGGGCACCATCACCGACCCAGACCGGCAATCGGTTGAACTCGGTGTTCAATTCAGCAGCAGCACCGATGGCACCGTCACCGGCATCCGCTTCTACAAGGGGGCCAAGAACACGGGCACACACACCGGGTCGTTGTGGAGCAGCACTGGCAAGCGGCTTTCGAAGGTGTCCTTCACCCGCGAGTCGGCATCAGGCTGGCAGACCGCGACGTTTGCGCGGCCGGTGACGATTGAGAAGGGGAAGACGTATGTGGCGTCGTACCTGGCGCCAAAAGGCCGGTACTCGGCCGACGTCGGCTATTTCTCCGCACCCGTCACGCGCGGGTCGCTGACCGTTCCGAAGGGCGGCGGCGTCTATCGATACGGCAATGGCGATTTCCCGAACCAGACCTATCGCAATAGCAACTACTACGTCGATGTGATCTTCCAGTCGATGGCCCCGATCACACCGTTGCCGTCGACAGCACCGAAGCCGACAACGACGCCCGTTCCATCGGCGACGCCGACGCCGCCAGCGGTACCCACCTCGAGCCCCTCGCCGACAGCGACGCCCGCCCCCTCTGCAACTCCGAAGCCGACTCCGTCGCCGACACCGGCCCCCGATTCGTCGACGAGCGTGCTGAACCTCCCCAGGGTTCCGTGGGAGGGCGGCCCGGCCTATTGGAAGAAGTTCGCCAAGACCGACGCTGCCGGGTGGGACGACCCCAGCTTCTTCCCGATCGTGTCCTGGTACGGAAACTTCAGTAGCGATGAAGAAGTGGCGTACGACAAGTCACTCGGAATCAACACATACAGCGGCATGTGGGAGGGCACCCCTTACCGCCTGTTCGCAGACAACGGAGTCTTCTGGGTTGGCGAGGGACTGAACAGTTCATTCACCGACAGCAGCGCGAACTGGGTGGGGAACTTCCTGGACGATGAGGTTGACGGCCGATACTCCGTCGCGGAAGGGCATGCCTACCTCCAGGGAATTGTCGACAAGCTCGGCGACGACGGGCGGTTCAAGTACGCGAACTACACACAGATGGTCGTCAGTGACGACATGAACCAGGCCGCAGCGCAGAAGTACGTCAACGCATTCACCGACGTCGTGTCGCTCGATATGTATTGGTACACGGTTCCATACTGCGACTGGACGCCGTACCGCGACACCTACCTGACGTCGGTCTCCCAGTCCAACTGCCGTACGGCATCCAGCTACGGGAAGATGATGAACTCTCTTCGCCAGCAGGATGCCGCGGACGGCTCGCTGCAGCCGCTCTGGCAATGGGTGGAGAACTTCAGCGGCAGTCCGGGAAGTGACGCCCCCGCCGTCTCGATCACGCCTGGCCAGCTGAAGGGCGCCGTAATGAGTTCGATCATCAACGAGGCGCGCGGCATCGCCTACTTCAATCAGAGCCTGACCGGCTCCTGCCAGAGCGGAAACGTTTTCCGGCAGAGCCAGGTCACCGCGAACTTCTGTGGCGGCAAGCAAGTCGCCGCCGTGAAAGAGGTGAACGCCGTGATCCACAACCTCGCCAGCGTCATTAACACCCAGTCGTACGAGTACTCATTCGGCGCAGGTCTCGACACGATGCTCAAGGCCAAGGATGGATCGGCGTACATCTTCGCCATGGTTGACGGCTCAACGAAGCCCGGCAGCCGCACTCTCCAGCTGCCAGCCGGAGTCTCCGGCAGGTCCGTTGAGGTTGTGGGCGAGAACAGGACACTCGCAGTCGACGGGTCTGGACGCTTCACCGACTCATTTGGCGAGGAGTACAGCTACCACATCTATCGGGTGGCGCTCGGCTGACGCAGCACGGTCTCTCGGGGCTGCCGCACGGTAAACAGCCGCCGGGCAGCCCCGCACAGGCCGAGCGTCAGGAAGACCATGCCTGCCGCCATCGGAAACGCGAAGCCGTCAAAGAACGCCAGGAGCACGCCTCCAGCGACAGTGGATGCGATGAGCGCCTGGCACAACTGGCGGTCAAGGGTGTCGATCGCAGCGGTGCGGGCACGACCTGCGCTGAAAAGCGCGGCAGCCAGCAGCACCAGAAATGCGAGTAACCCCAGCACGCCAAGCTCAATCGCGAGCAGCAGGTACTGATTGTCGAAGATGTGATACCGGGGCAACAGGGTACCGAACCCCTTGCCGATAAGGGGAAAACGACTGAGCAGTTCGGCCGCCGAGTCGTAACTGCTTGTGCGCGAGAGGGCGCTCGGATCTCCGGAGATTCCCGTGAACAAGCCTTTGAGCGTTCCGAGCAGCCCGGGCACAAGCGCCCCGACCATCACGATGATCGCCGTGCCAATGCCTCCGACGAGCAAGCGGATTCTGGGGGACCAGGACGGAACAAGGACGATTGCCCCTGCGACGAGCCCGATCATGGCAGAGCGGGACACAGACAGGATCGAGGCAACGGCAATCGCCCCGACGGGAAACCATCGCACAATTCGCGACCGGGTAACGTCTTCCATCGCCAGGGTGAGCGCGATGGGGAATGCGATGCACAGCACCATCCCGTACTCAAGCGGATGGGTTGCGGTCGCCGACGCCCTGGGGAAGCCGCCCCGCGTGTCGAGGCCGGCTAATCCGGAGAAATCAGAACCCATGCCAGGGATCGAGATCCAGTTGATCAATGATTCGCCCGTCGCGAACTGCAGCACTCCGAGGGTGCCAAGCAGTCCGCCGGCGAGTGCGATCCGGCGCAGCAGCTTTCGAAAGCCGGTGACATCCTCAATGCCGTCGTTGGCGACGAGCAGAATCCCTGCCCAGGCCACCAACCGCAGCAATCCGTTGTCTGCCGGACTGAGCTCATCGGAGGGGAGCCCGCGCAGCATCGCCCACGCATAGCTGATCGCCGCAAGGCCGAGGAAGCAGAACAGCGCCGTGCGCACGATCTGCGGGGCGCCACTCGACGGGGCATGGCGTTGGATCTGGTGCCAGCACCACCAGAGGGTGGCGGCGAGTGCCCACAGCCCTGCTGGTCGGCCCGCCGAGCCGAGAGCGGTGATCGTGAGACTCGATGGCACTGCGCATAACAGCACCAGGTAGACGCTGAGCACGGTGACGCCGTCGATCCCCGTGCTGCCCGTCGGCGCGGACGAGCGACCGAATCGGAGGTCTATCGGGGAGATCGTCATTGTCATGAGCGGTCAGCGTCAGCCGCGCGTGGGTGTCGGCGTGTGTGATTCGGTGGCGTTCCGGCGCGCGATGTTGGCGAGGGCGAGTTCTTCGTCGTCGTAGCTCGGGAAGGGAGCGGATGCCGCACGAGCGGCACTCGCGTCGACGGGTACTGCAGTCGATGCCGGCTTGCTGCGGCGACGTCGACGGGCGAGGATCATGCCGTCGATGAACCCGGTGAGCAACAGGGTCATGGCGAAACCACCGATTCCGATGAGGCCGATGGCCTGGATGCGGTCTTTCTGGCTCACGGTGCTCTCGGTGTCGGCGGTGAGCGGGAGTGACGTGACCTTGGCTTCTGACGCGACGCCGGTGCTTGTTTGGAGCGTGTCGAGGGTCGTCGGGAGCACATCCAGCACCTCGGTGAACACCTCAGCGACCTGGGCTTCGTCTGGGCCGCTGGCGAATACGACGATGATCGGGCCGCTGGTCGATGTGTCGCGATTGATGGCAACGCGCACTGTCGGGTCATCGCCAACGATGGGCGTGAGTACCTCGCTGGCGGTCATCGCGCGCACGAGCACGTCGCTCGCCGGCCCGAGACCGCCGAGATAGAGGTACGGGTTACCACCCTCTGGGATGCTCGTCGCCCCGGGGATGAGGAGAATGCTGCCTGTGCGTTGGTACGTCGGTGACGTGTGCGAATAGGCGTATCCGCTGAGTGCCGCCGTGGCGAGCAGGCCGACGATGACGATGTACCAGCGGCGTCGCAGGCTGTGCAGGAGCGTCTTCAGGTTCATGGCGCACGAACTTTCTCTGGAAGGGGCTGAGCGGACGTGAAAGCGGGTGCGGATGCGGCTGAGGAGGAGGCCGATGCCGTGTGGCCGGCGGATTCCCGTCGGCGGGCGCGGCCCTCGAGCGCAACGGAGGCAGCGGCTGCTGCGCCGACCGCGACTGCGAACAGCGCAAGCAGCGCCCGCGCCTGGGTACTTCTCGAATTGCCGACGTAGCTGACGACGGTGACGACAGGGACCCGGTCTGTGACGATCATCTGCTCGGCGCTGACACCGGAGTCGACCTGCCTGCTGCGGGTGAGCGCGTCAACGCGGTCCTGTAACGACGTCATGGTTGCACTCACCCATTCGGCGCTCGGCCCGGCGACTTTGACGGAGAGGGCAGGCGTCGCGAAGCTGTCAGCCCACTGCCCACCGCTGTTCGGCAGCACGACCTGGTACCCCTGTGCGATACCGGCGCCGAACAACGACGCATGTTCAGCCAGTCGGTCCGATTGCTCGCCATCGTGGAACTCGCGCTCGATGGCCGCAGCGAAGTTCACCAGAGTGTCGCGATAGCCTTCGTTGAATTTACCCACGGCATCCGTCCCCGGAGCGATGAACACCACCTGTGCCTCCGCGACGTAGGCGCCGCCCGACTTGGCCATGAACACGAACGCGAATCCGGCGATGAGCAGCGCGCCCGCGAGCACGTACCAGCGCCTGGCAAGAATTCGTAGCAGTGCGCCCGTTGTCATTTCGGCGCTCCGACGAGCCTGAGCTTGATGCGATCGAGCCCCTGTTTGCCGACGACGGTGAGGGCGAGCCATTTGGCGGCTGCCCGCACCGTTTCTTTGGTGGTCCTGGCCGGCCCAGACACCACCCGATCACGCAGGAGATCGCGGGTACGCGGCTCCGGCAGGTCGGTCGGCAGGGTGGGGAAGCGGCCGGTGTATGCGGCGGGGGCGACCAGCTTGCCGCGGGTGCGGTTGCTCACGTTGCTGCCGTGGACCACCTGGAGCCAGCCGGGTTCCCCGGCAACCTCGATGACGGGCATCGACTTCCCAAGCAGGTTGTGCCAGTCAGACCAGCAGGTCTTGGGCTCGGTCCACGGCTCACGTACAGAGCAGAACGCATTGTGCGGGTCGCGACGCAGATACAGCCCTGATGGACTGGCGATCACGCCGTTCTCCAGGTAGACGGCCGCGCGCTTGTGCACGGTACTGACAGCCTGGACGCGTTCGACGAAGTCCCTGGCCAGCCCGTCGTCGTTGTCGAGATTGGTCGTGATGAGGGTGGTGCGGCGCACGCCGATGGTGGCCTCGATGTCGACGAGGAGTTCGTCGTGGCTGACGCTGCTCCTATATACCGGGGTGAAGACGCCCTGGGAGGCGTAGCGTTCCATCCGGTCAACCAGCCAGCGGGGGCTTGCCGGATCAAAATAGATGATCCAGGAGAAATTGTGCTCCGTCTGGGCGAGAACCGACGGCACACAGTAGCGATCGAAGAGTTCAACCCGCGCGGTCAGCCAGCCATCCTTGGCCCTGATGACGCTCTCAGCTCCGGGCGACGGCAGGTTGAACCGGGTGAGCAGCACGTGGTCGATGTCGGTGGAATTCATTCGTGCCGACCTCCGACTGTGTGCTCAAGGCGTCGCAGTTGCGGGGCTCCCCAACGTCTCGTTGCTTCCATGCCGGCGCTGACCGTACCGAGCGCACCTGAGTTGAACCTGTCGGGGTGCATGCCGAAGGCACTCGGTCGCACCGATCCGGTGCGGAGGGCCCTGAGTACGTCTTCCGGCTCGGCCTGCTGCGACACCCGCACCTTCATGGCGAGCGGAAAGAGCTGGCGCGGTCCGTGATAGTCCAGCGAGACATAGGGAGTCATTCCGAGGAGCGCCGACGTCTCCAGCGCCCACTCGTTGGGCCTGATCCCGTCATATTTGCGGCTCCAGACCTCGATCCCGCCGAGGAACGGGATCCAGGCCTTGTCGAAGCGTCGCCAGGCATCGCGTCTGGCCGGGTGGGCGAAGACGGCGACGCCGCCGGCTGCGTGGGCGGCGGGCAGCAGTTCGTCGAGCTTCGGGCTGCGGCCGAAGAACGGGACGCCGCCGTACACCGGCATGTGCACAACGTGATCCGGATCCTGATACTCGATTCCAGGCACCAGGAGGAAGTTCGTCGCCTGTGTGACCCTGGCGCACTCGGCTTGCAGCAGGTACCAGCTCTGCTCTGTCATGGTGCGGTCGTGGTCGGAGATCAGCGCTCCGTGGTAGCCAACGCGGCGCAGGGTCTTCACGAGGGCGGGGAGTGCCGCCGACGAGTCGTCTGACCAGGCAGAGTGGATGTGCGAGGCGATCCGTATCGTCTTCATGCCGCACCTCGCCTGCTGCGCGCGGCGGCCAGGTCTGCCAGCGTCCGCCACGTATCGGCGGCGAGCACGCGCGGCTGCCGGGGATCCCAGTTGTAGAGCCGGTCGCCGCGCCGAATTGTCAGCAGGCTGCGCACGGTGGTGCCAGTCCGAGGCCAGGACGAGGGCGCCGTCGTCTGCGGCCCGCGGAGAACAAAGCCCAGATGGCCGATCTCCCGGCCAAGGTGCCTCGCGACGATGTGCGGCGGCGTGGTCGGGGGCAGCGGATGCTGGGGGAGTCCGAGCGCGGCCTGAACGGCCCATGCCGGGTACTCGAAGCCACGCCGTCGCGCAAGGGCGAGGCTTCCCCACGCTCGGCCGTTGAGCTCCATGAACCAGGCGGTGCCGTCCGCATCCCTCAGGAATTCCGCCATGAAAAGTCCCCGCCACGACACAGTGGTGAGGAGCGCGGTAACCCGTTCGCGAAGGTCGTCGTCGACCTCAATGGACTCGCACGCCGATGACGCAGAGCCGTGCGGGTTCAGCATCCGCACTCGCCGGTGGGCGCTCCAGTCCTGGGGCCCGTTCTCTCCGGCGAATCCGAAGATGCCTTCGCCTGCGCCAGACACCAACTGTTGCACCAGCACGGTGCCGCGTCGCATCGCGGCCTGCGCGACGGTGAGTTCGTATGGGGTTGCACAGATTTTGCCCTGGGGCCGAACCAATGCGTTGCCAGCTGGGCGCACGGCATCCGCTGGTTTCACGATGACTGGCCAACGGTCAACGCGCACATCGGCCACGTCGGCGAATATCTCGGTGGCGGGCACGCTGATACCAACGCGAAGCGCCGCTTCGACCTGGGCTGCCTTGTCGAGGGCGAAGGCCGACCCGCTGACATCGGGTCCTGCGAGGGCGACAGCGCCCCGTTCGACCCGGTTGCACAGCCACAAGGACGCGTCATCCAGCGGGAGAAGCGCATCGGGTGCCAGTCTTGTGATGGCCTGCGCGAGGTCGGCGAGTGCGCCCTGCAGGTCATGTTCGGGGGAGCGGATGTCGACGACCGTCGCTCCCCGCACAGCCCGCGCACCCGACTTGGTGCCGGCCCTGCTGAACACCACGACGCGCATTCCGGCGCGCTGCAGCGACCAGATCGCCTCGATCGCCGCGAAGGCCTCCGCGAATCCCACGAGCACCGTCGGCCCCGAAACGGATGTCAGCGCCATCGTTTCACCGCCTGCCTGACGCTACGCAATGCGCGGCCCCCGAACAGTGAGTCCGGGTTGTCGAGTAGCTCCGTGATCGACGCGGCGGTATCAGAGTAGATGGGCGTGTACCGGGTTTGCAGCCAGGCAGATTGCCTCGAGCTGCCCTCGTCCACCGTGTACACCCGGGTGAATGCGCGGGCTTTCAGTTCGGCCAGCACGCGTCGGTCGTAGTGACCACGCGGGCAGGCCGCCAACCGGACCGGCGCCCCCGTGATGGCTTCGAGCAGCCGTGATGACTCGCCGAGTTCATGCTCGAATTCGTGGGCGAGGCTGAGCTCGCGCCAGGAACGATGGGTCATTCCGTGCGTTCCGATGCTCATTCCGCTGGCGTAGAGGTCTGCGATCTGCGCTGTGCTCAGCGAGCCGGCGTCATCAACCCGGTTGGCGATGACGAAGAACTCTGCCTGCAGGCCTCGCAGGAGAAGGGCAGGGAGGGCAAGGGTGTGGTCTGACTCATTCGCATCGTCGAACGTCAGGCCGACCTGCCGCGGATGCGCGGCCACGACGTCCAGGATGTCGTCGAATTGTCCCGCAGAGATCCAGAAGCGTTCCTCCCCTGGCTCAAGCCGACGATCGGGGGAGCCGATGCCGTGAAAGCAGAGGGTGAGCGGTCGGTTGGAACTCGCCGTCGACATGGTGGCGCTCATGCGGGCACCTCCACCGATCCGGTACCGACGTCGGCGGGGGCGGGGGCGGGGGTGGCGGCGCTGACGCCATACCCGGCGGCAGTTGGGGAAGTGGCCGCGGAGGGCAGCTGCGCCCATGACGACCTGGAGCACACAATCCGCGCTGCGAAACGATGGCGGGGGTCTCGTGCCCTGAGCGTGTGGTGCAGGGCGACCACTCCCCTGAACGTAGTGGTGGCGAGTGGTCCGTGGTGTGCGTCGAAATAGCGGACCTTGTTGACGGCCATCAGTGCGAGCAGTTCTTTCGGCTGGCCTGATCCGCCACCGATGTGGGTGGCCGATGCGGTGGGCACGAAGCGCACCAGGTATCCGGCGTCGCGTGCCCGGCGTGCGTAGTCGGTCTCTTCCGAATAGAGGAAGTAGGTCTGCGCGTCCCACTCGCCGATGCGAGCGTTGCACTCAGCCGAGATGAGGAGGGCGGCGCCCCCGGCCCAGGCGATGTCATGCGGAGTGCGGTAATCCTCCTCGCGCCGCAGGGTGTCGCTCAACCAGCGCGGCCTGGTCGGCCACCGGGCGCCGATCAGTGCGTCACCGAGGGAACCGAGGATCGAGGTCTCCCGACGAAGGTGCGGGTACACCGAACCGTCCGGTTCGCGCAGCAGCGGCGCCGCGATACCGACACGGGGATCGTCGAGCGCTCGCAGCAGTTCGGTGAGGGCACCGGGGGCAAGCGAGAGGTCGGGGTTCAGGATGGCCAGGGTGTCTGTGGCACCGAGGCGCGTCCTGGCGATGTTGATCGCGCCTGAGTAGCCCAGGTTGGCGCCGGATTCGATGACGGTGACCTTGGTCAGTGCGCGCGCCACCGCAACGGTGTCATCCGTCGACGCGTTGTCGATGACCAGGATGCGGGGATCGATACCGGGGTCGGCGGCTCGGATGGAGTCGACAAGGCGCGAGATGTGCTCGGCGTTGTTGAACGTCACGATCGCGACGACGATGCGACGCACTGGTGGGTGGAGCGGCGAGGCCGTCATCTGAGCGCCTGACGCTCGTCACGGGTCGACGAAAGAAGATACACATATTTGTACACGGAGACATTCCCTGAGGTTTCGGGTTCAACAGGTCATAATTCGTAAGTGGCGCGAAGAGCTGGATCGCTCGGGTAAGTGAACGAATCTCAGCTCTCCGCGTGACCGACCCTATCGCCGCTGGCGGTGATCCGATTCCCCCCAAGCGGGGGTGCCACCCTTCCCGGCGAGGGGATCGCTGGCTCTGCCGTCGTGTTCTGGCGGCTCGACAGGTCGCGTTCCCAGGTCGGCTGGCTTCCGCGCCGCACCGCCATGCGGTCGGCCCTCCGCGATCGAAGCCGTCCAAGCAGCGTCAGCGATGCGTACACGCCGGTGTCACAGGCGTCGGTGATGCTCCGCGTCGAGGACACCAGGCCTTTCAGGCTGGACCCCGTGGTGGATGCCGTGCCCACCTGCGCATTCGAGCGCGCCTGCCTGGTCAGAACGGCGACGAGGCTGCGGGTTCGAAGCGGAGTGCGGACGAGGATCGGAGGGGTGTCAAGAATGCGCTTCTCGCCAGCCGTGAACAGGCTGTCGACATAGAGATCGTCGGCGAACAGCGCAGGGAAGGACTCGAATCGCTCGTGTCCCTCTGCCGTGATGGCGTAGGCGCCGGCGCCCCACAATGAGCCATGGGTGGTTGGCATGCGCGTTCGCGCGCGGTAGTAGCTGCGCACCAGCCAGGATGCCCCATCGGTGGCGTACCGGAATCTGGGTCGGCCGGCCAATGCGCCGCCATCGCGCAGCGACGTGAAGAGCGAGATGATCGCCTCTGGCGGTGCTTCAATATCGGCATCCAGATAGAGGCGTGGCCAGAAACCTGCCTCCGCATCACCGGCGTTCATTGCAGCGCTCTTCGACGCCGCCGCAATCTCGATCACGCGCACATGGGGAAACCGTGCGGCGACTGCCGCTGTGCTGTCCGTGCAGCCATTGCAGACCACGAGGATCTCGGCGATGTTCCCCACGGCGAGTGGTGCAACGGATGCGAGGGTGCGCGCGATCACCGCTTCCTCGTTGTGCGCCGGAATGATGATGCTGCCGAGCGGCTCGCCCCGCCGATCAGACTCCACCGGCACAGGGGGCGCCGCTGGCTGGTCAGGCGGTGCTGGCCGGCCAGCCGTCACCGGCACCAGCCGGGAGCGCCGGACGGCGAGATACGCCGGCGGACCGTTGACGAGATACCGGCTCGCCAGCCTCCGGGGTTCAAGAGTGAGCCGCCAGGCCCATTCGAGGCCGTGCTCGGCGATCCAGTGCGGGGCGCGGCTCACTCGACCAGCGAGGAAATCGACGACCGCACCGAACGCCAGCAGGACCCTGGCCCCCGTGACCTCGCCGTACTCGGCGATCCACAATTCCTGACGGGGCTTGCCGAGCCCGACGATGAGCATGTCTGTGCCGGCAGCCCTGATCTCCTCTGCAATGGTGAGCGACCGCTCTGTATCGGACAACTCCGCCCGCTCAGGCGCCCAGCAGCCAGAGAGGGTGAGCGCAGGGTGCGTAATCGCGAGTTGTTCGCGCAACACGGCGTGCGTGCTGGCCGCACCGCCGAGGAAGCCGATGCGGGTGCCGTCCCGCTCGGCTTGCGCCAGAATCGGGCCGATCAGATCGCTGCCGGCCAGCCGGGGCCAGCTCTTGCCGGTGAGGCGTCCGGCCTGGGACGCCAGCGGTGCGCCGTCGATGAGGTTCAGCCACTCCAGGGTCGGCGGCGATTCGGCGGCGGCGAGGGTGCCGAACAGCCGAGACCCCGTGCCGAAATGGTGCACATGGTCGAGGTTGATCGACGCAACGACGAGGGGGACGCCATCCGTCGAGCGCGCTCGATCAGCCACGGAATCGATCGTCTCGTCGAACTCGCGCAGATCAACGGCCGAGCCGCCGAGCATGAGCCGGGTATCTGTGAACGTCATTGCCTCACCACCGATGGGGACCAGGCGTGCTCAATGAACACGCGGGGAGCGGATGTTCCGTTAGCCGGGATCGACCACACTGTGCTGTCGCCCACCGTGGCCTTGTTCTGCATCCCGTACAGCAGGGTGTCGTTGTCGAGCCATTCCACCTGGTCGTCAACGTTCGACTCCTCAGGCAGGATCGTCTCAAGGCCCGTCACAAAGTCGAGCACGGCGATTCCCCAGTACGGCTGGCTGATCGTGCCGGAGTTCTTCTTGTACGCGATGCGAGTGCCGTCGGGGGAGAGCGAGGGGCATTCGACGTTGTCCCTGATGGCTGTGAGCGTTCGTGCGTCGAGATCGCCGCGCACCAGCCAGGTCTGCCCGGCCGATGCCGCCGTCGCATAGAACACGGTGTCGTCGGCGAAGGTCACGCCCCAGACGTTCCTATCTATAGCGGTGACCTGTTCGCCGTTCACCATCAGCGCGAAGTCTTCGAGGTTGCCGTACTCCGTGCCGTCGACGGCGGAGATAACGGTCTGCGTGGAGAAGCCGACGGTGGCGTACGACTCACCGGTGACGAACGCGGTCGACGACACCAGGCGCGAGTCAGCCGAGATGCGCGTGCGGCTGGGCATGCCGGGCAGCGGCCATGACCGGATCTCGTTCCAGTTGGCATCCGTCAGGGTTGCCCTGAACGTGGTGACGACACCGCGGTCGATGTGCAGGCACATTCCCACGCTCGTCGTGGCGTAGACCCGGTCACAGGCGACGGATGTCACCGTTCGCGTTCCAGCTGGGTCGCCCAGTGGGACGCTGGCCACCAGACCGTACCCCGCCCCGGATGCCGTATTGCGGAAGACGATCCGCGGGCCTGCGGCCGGGGCATCCGTCGCGGTGTCGGCCATCACCGTGTCGACGGCGCTCGGCGCGGCGGCGCGTTGCTGGGCACCCGCGAACGCGACGGCACCGTAGACGGTCGCGCCGCCGAGCAGCAGCGTCGCGCCGAGCGCGAGCAGCCAGGCGCGTTGGCGCGGGGTCATCGTGCCTCCGTGATCGGCGGACCACTGCGGCCGGTCAGTACACCGCGCAGCACGATCGCAACGACGGGAATGACGACAACGAGTGCCGCGGCGGCGGCAAGCATGGCGTTCTCGCGTCCGATCGCGAACCAGAGCAGCCCGAATCCGGTTGACGCGACAAGCCGGGCGATGGCGACGACGGTCTGGGCGGCTGCAATGCCGCTTGCCCTGCTGGCCAGGGGCGTGCTCTCTGCGGCGAGGGCGGCCAGGATGCCATCGGTCGCGGCGTAGAAGGCGCCAAGCAACACGAGGCAGGCCACGGTGAGCGCGGCACCGGTCGCCGGGATCGCCGCGCACACGTACGCCGCGAGCAGGGCGAGGTGGCCGAGCACGAAGATACGGGCGCGACCGAATCGATCGGCCAACCGGCCGAGTGGAATCGCCAGGGCAAGGAACGCCACGTTCGTGCCGACGTACAGCAGCGGAAACCAGGCCGCGGCGAAGGAGTCGCGGCTCTGCAGCACCAGGTAGATGAAACCGTCGCCGATGGTCAGTACCCCAAGCAGGCCGGCGGCCAACAGGAGTCTGCGCAGTCGGGGGTCGGTGAGGTTCCGCCAGCGGAAGGGCGCAGCGGCAGCAGGAGTGGAATCGGGTTCGCCATCGTCTTCGCCGCCTTCTTCGCCAAGCGTGCTGCCGTTGGCGGCCACGGCCCGCTCGGCGCGCGGTCGCTTGTTCGGCACGACGAGTCCGAGGATGAAGACGCCCAGCAGCGCGAACGCGAGCGACACCACGAAGATCGTGCTGTAGCCATCCGGTATGAAGAAGAGGATGACGAAGGCCAGCAGGGGCCCGACGGCGGCCCCGACGGTGTCGAGCATGCGGTGCACGCCGAAGGAGTGGCCAAGATTGTCCGGCTGCGATGACGCCGTGATGAGTGCGTCGCGCGGGGCGGTGCGAACGCCCTTGCCGAGTCGGTCGATGGCCACAATCGCGACGATCGCGCTGAAGCCGGTGGCGAACAGCAAGCCGATCCTGGCGATGGCTGAGATGCCGTAGCCGAAGAATGCGATCCACTTTGGCTGGTCACCGCGGTCTGCCGCCCAGCCGCCGGCGATCCGCACGACAGCGCTGATGCCCTGGTAGATGCCGTCGATGAAACCGTAGGCGACGGTCGACAGCCCGAGGACGCCGGTGATGTACAGCGGCAGGATGGCTGAGACAGATTCGGATGACACGTCGGTGAGCATGCTGACGATGCCGAGCGCGATCACCACGGAAGACACCCGCGTCGCGGCCCTGTGCGGGTGCGGACGACCGCCAGGGTCGATGCCGGCAACGCCGGACGAGGTTGCTTTCGCCTTGCGGTCGGATAACGAGATGTACATGGCTCCCCGTCAGCTCGCGGCCGTGAATGAGGCGAAGATCTCGTAGCTGCAGCCACCCGCGCGCTCTGTGACCGTGATGGTGACGCTGTTCTCGTCCCTGCTGAAGGCCAGGGCGCTCGACCCTGCCGCTGCTGGCGCCACAACGTCGTAGAGGCCGAGCTGGGCAAACGTCGTTCGGTAGTAACCGAGCACATCGGTGCCGGTGAGGGTCGACCTGGCGGTGAGTGTCGCGTGCAGCCTGGCGCCCTCCGACGACACTGAACTGCCGGAAATCGTGGAATCGGGGGCGGTGCCGATCACCGCAGACGGGAAGCCGTCGACGAGGCCGCCATCCGCGCTCTTCGAGGCGGGAAGCGGGAGGGATACCAGCACGGGCGGCGGCTTCGACTGCGGAAGCGAGGTCGACGGCGGGCTGGCCGGGGGCAGCACCTCTGTCGAATACCGCGTGCCGGGGTCGCCGGCGCCAGGCGTCGCCGCAGTGTCGTTCGGTATGCCATCCGGTGCAGGGGCAGGGGTGTTCGTGTTCGGATCATCGGCGATGGGGCCCGCCGCGGTGGGCGGTGGCGACGACGGCGCCGCCGAAGCCGGCGTCTGGACCTCTGCACCGGCATCCGTGCTGGAGGTGCCCTGCTGCGCAGCGACGATGACGCCGCCCATAATGAGTACGGCAGCGGCTCCTCCCGCAATGATGACGATGCGTCGATTCATATGCGCGGCCCAACCAATCTGAGTTCGCCCCTGTCTGCCTCGAAGGTGTCGCCCGTCGCAGGGCACGTGAACTGGTCACCCTCGCCCGCCACCAGGGGCACGCCTGCGCGCCCGACCCAGCCGATCTGCCTGGCAGGGACGCCGGCCACGATGGCGAAGTCGGGAACATCCGTCGTCACGACGGCACCGGCGGCAACGAGGGACCAGCGACCGATCATGACCGGTGCGACGCACACGGCGCGGGCACCGATAGATGCCCCTGTACCGACCATCACGCCGACCATGCGCCAGTCTTCCGCGCCCTTGCGCGACCCGTCGGCATTGATCGCCCTCGGATACTCATCATTCGTGAAGATGACTCCCGGGCCAACGAAGACCCCGTCTTCGAGAACGGCCGGCTCATAGACCAGGGCGTAATTCTGGATCTTGCAGTTGCGCCCGACGACCACGCCAGGGCCGATGTACGCGCCCCTGCCGAGGATGCACCCCTCCCCGACGTGGGCGTTCTCCCTGATCTGAACGAGGTGCCACACCAGGGCGTCGTCACCGACGATGGCCGTCGGGTCGACGTCAGCCGTTGGTGCGATCATGGCGGGATTCTCTGTCATGCGCGGCATTCCCCACATAGTCCAAATGTCATTTCACGGGTGCGCTAGTAGGCGCCGGTTGGATTGGTGAGCACGCGTACCGTGCGCCAGAGGATCATCAGGTCGCCCATGAGCGACCAGTTCTCGACGTAGTACAGGTCGAGACGAACGCTCTCCTCCCAATCGAGGTTCGAGCGACCGTTCACCTGCCACATCCCGGTCAGTCCTGGCTTGATGTAGAGCCGGCGATGCACGTGCGTCTCGTACCCGGCGACCTCGGTGAGCAGCGGTGGACGGGGCCCGACGAGACTCATCTCGCCGATGAACACGTTCCACAGCTGCGGGAACTCATCGATGGAGTACTTGCGGATCACCCGTCCAAGCCGCGTGATCCTGGGGTCGTTGCGAATCTTGAACAACACCCCAGACCCCTCGTTCGCCGCGCGCAGGGCATCAAGGTCGCTCTCCGCCGATGTCACCATCGACCGAAACTTGATCATCCTGAACGTCTTGCCGTTCCGGCCGCAGCGCTCCTGTGTGAACAGTGCAGGGCCAGGACTGTCCAGCCGGATCAGCAGCCCGACGACCAGGAAGGCGGGGAGGAGCAGCAGGAGCGCTGCGCCAGACGCCACAACGTCGAGGGTGCGCTTCAAGTCATGCTTGACGCCCTCAAAGTGCGGGATCTCCACGTGAATGAGAGGAAGGCCGTCAACGGGACGGAAGTGAATTCGCGGCCCAGCGACATCCGTCAGCCTGCTCGAGAGCACGAGCTCAGCCGACGTGCGCTCAAGCTCCCACCCCAGATTGCGGATGAAAGAGCCGCCGCCACCTGGCAGCCCGGCGACGATCACCGTGTCGACGCCCAGCGACGAGACGGCATCGGCGACCGATTCGAAGGTAGCGACAACGGGCACCCGCTTGGTACCGGTGTGGATGCTGGTCTTCGCTGAGTCGTCGAGGGCGACGCCGACGACATAGTACGCAGCTCCCGATTTCTGCTCGATCTGGGTGACGACGTACTCGACGTCATCCTGATCGCCCACCACGATCACGCGGGAGAGATAGTGGCCGTAATGCCGCTGGTTGAGCAGCCACTTGCGCCACAGCCACCTGGACAGCACGAGCCCTGCGACGCCGAGTGGCAGCGCCAGGATGAAGTAGCCGCGTGCAATGTCGACCTGGAAGGCCAGGAAGCCGATGGACAGGCTTCCGAACGCCACGGCGCTCGCGTTGATGACCTGCTTGTATTCGGTTGCTCCAACACCGATCACCCGCGAGTCCCGCGTGCGGAACACGGCAAGCGAGAAGATCCAGGTGGCAATGATTAGGAGCGAAATGACCCAGTAGCCGGTGGCCACCGCCCCCGCTGTTGCAGCCGTTGCCGTTTCTGAGACGCCGAAACGAACGAACAGCGCGACGGCGACGGCGATCGCGATAATGAGGCTGTCGGTCACCCGCAGCTTTCTGCGGTATCGCTTCGCCCAGCGCAATCCCGAGATCTGGGAGTCGATGGTGAACGGCGGCGCCGTCGGGCTCGGAGTGTCGACGAGCGTCAGCTTCGCCATGCGGCCGAATGGCAGGGTGCCGGCCAGGGGCAGGCTTGGTTCCAGTTCGCTCATGCTGGACTCACCTCAGGGCGAGGGGTTCTAGAGCGGTCCGGGTTGGAGTGGATGAAGCCGGATGGGGTGGATCCGGTATTTGTCGGTCGACAAAACAGTCGACTCGTCACAGACGTAGTCACTTTTTTAGTTCCCTGCATTTCGGGTTTACAGGTTCAATATGGGCAATGGTGTCGTACGGACGGAGCGGGTGATTTTTCCCGTGCGGGTGCACGGCAGGCGCGCCTCTAGGGAAGGTGCGAATGAGTGGAACCAAGAACGTGATGCATTCTCAGCTCCGCATGTGCCGACCATAGCGCGAGTCTGGAAACCCCGCTGTCACCTCATCGGGGGGTGGCGAGTGGGGGATGCGTCGCGGTGGGGCACGGAAGATTCAGGCGTCCTGACCAGCCTGTTTGGACATCCGCTTGTCTTTTCGTGCCTGTTTCGCTGCGGCGTCGTCGGTCTTCATGATCGCCCTGGTCTCCGTCGTATCTCCGATCACCGGCCGCAGCCAGCGCGCTGATGGGTCGGAATCGATCAGGATCATCCGGGCGAGAAGTGTGAGCGGAATGGCGAGGATGGCGCCAATCGGCCCGATGATGACCGCCCAGAACAGCACAGAGAAGAACGTGAGTGTCTGGCTGAGGGCGACGGCATTGCCGACGACCCGTGGCTGGATGATGGACTGCACAACGGCATTGATGACGCTGTACACGACGAGGACGGCCACGACCGTCGGCCAGCCCCCGACCAGGAAACCGAAAACGAGCGGCGGGATGATGGCGAAGAAGTAGCCGATATTCGGAATGAAGCTGCAGAGAAACGCGAGCAGACCCCACAGGAGCGCGGCCGGCACCTGCAAGATCCAGAGCGCCAGCGCGTTCAGGGCACCCTGGGCAATGCCAAGCACGGTCGTCACGACCATGTAGCGGCGCACATTGCTCGCGAACGAGACGATGGCGGTGGCAAAAGCTGGGCGGCGCGTGCCGAGTTGCCGCAGAATGGTCGGGACGTACACGGCATCCGCTGACATCAGGATCAGCATGGTGAGGACGATGACGAGTGCGCCGGTGATGCTGAACACGCTGCCGAGGATTCCTGAGGCAAAGCTGACGATGTTACTCGGTTCGAATCCAGATGCGATCTCCTGGATCTGCTCCTGACCGATGCCGATGCTCGACAGCCAGGCGGTGATACTCGTGCCGATGGCCGCCAGTTGATCTGAGTATTCGGGCAGCATGCTGGCGAATTGGGCGAACGCGATGATCACCGTGTACGTGAACCCGGCCAGGAGCAGGAAGACGACCACGATGACAGAGCCTGTCGCGATGCCATGCGGAACGCCGCGCTTCTCCAGGCCGGTACGCACGGGTTGGGCGCAAATGGTGAGGATGAGCGTGAGGAGGACGGGGGCCAGGATCCCGCGGATGCCGCTGATGCCTGCCGCGGTCACGGTTGCCGCTGCGAGGGCGACGAGAATGATCGTCGCGCGAGGATAGCGGCCGGAGAGCCCTCCGCCCTGCGGCGGGTCTGCAGGTAGCGCTGGCGGTGCTGAGGGAGATGCCGTGTGTCGAGGCGCTGCCGGAGGTGCGGCCTGACGCGCGGTCGGCGGTGCGGTCGGAAGCGCAGCCCGCCGGGCAGGTGGCTGTACAGACCCGGCCGGTGTTGCCTCTGCCGGTGCTGCCTCTGTCATGGTGAGTCCTCTCGCTCGTCCGGTACGGGGGTACCGGCTGGCTGAACGGATGCTCGTGAACGCCGGCTACGCGTCCAGTGCTTCACGGCCAGATGCTGCGACAAGAGGAACTGGGATGTCGCTGGTTCAGTATGGCGCAGCGATACGGCCGCGGGAAGGATGCTTAGCGGTATCCTCACTACTCAACACGCGATTTTCTTGCTGGTTCTCGGTGATTTTTGGCGACGAGGGGTGCGCTCGATGCTGCAGGCAATTGGTCAGCTCCTGCCGATCGCCGTCGCGGTCGCGCTCAGTTCGGTTCCCATCACAGCCACGATCATCCTGCTGCTCTCGCCCAACCGGGATCGGTCTGCGATTCCGTTTCTCATCGGGTGGGTGGTGGGCGTCGCAGGTGTGCTCATCCTGTTCGCACTGGGTGCAGCCCTCCTGCCGCCCTCATCGACGAAGCATCAGGATCTCGGTATCGCCATCATCCAGATCGTGATTGGTTCTGCCCTGGTGATCTTCGCCGTCATTCTCTGGCGGCGCACTCGCCACAAGCCCACCAGTGCGTTGCCCAAGTGGCTGAACGCCGTGGGATCAATGGGCCCGGCGTCGTCAATGGGGCTGGCATTCGGGCTGAACCTACGGCCGAAAGGCCTGCTCCTCAGCGCTGCCGGGGGGTTGGTGCTCAGTGGAGAACCGCTGACACCGGCCGGAGCGGTCGTCGTCGTCACGATCTACGTCGTGATCGCGACATCAACGGTTGCCGTGCCGATCATCGTCACGCTGGCCGCGCCTAAGAAGATGGAACCGCGCCTGGTCTCTGCGCGGGAATGGATGATCCGAAACAATGCCACGGTGACAACGCTGATCATGATTATGATCGGCGTTGTCATCATCGGGGCTGGACTGACCAATTTGTGAGGCATTGTCGCGCGTCTAGGCCCGCAGGTTGTTCAGGCCACGGGTGCGCGCTGCGCCAGCATGCTCTGCGCGAAGAAGGTGGCCAGCTCGTCAGTCGCCGACAGTGGCAGTACGTGCGCGACATACTGGTCGGGGCGAACGACGACGACGCAGCCGGCGCGGTCGATGTCGCGTTCGTCGAAGATGTCGTTTGCAGGGTCGACCGCATAGACCTTCTCGTAGTCGATGAGCTGGAATGGGCCGCCCGTCGGCCGAAAGATCGGCGGCACCTGGCCGAAATCCACCGCGTCGTGCGTCTGCTGGTAGACGACCTTGACGTCGAACACGCTGTCGACGTCGGCATCCGTCAGTGTGAATGTTGCGATGGGGGAGTCGGGAGAGGCGGCAAGCCACTCTGCCCAGTCAGCGAGCGCCGATGGCTCCCCAGAGGCCGGAGCGTCGGCGAACACGTAGAGTCTCCAGCGTCCATCCGCCCGGTGGTGATGACCCAGGTGCACCGGGTTGGCGTCGGCGACGCGCACCGCACGCGCCGATTTGAAGCGCTTTCCTATCGGAAACCCGGTTGCGAACTGCTGATGGGTCGCTTCGCCCGTCAGCATGGATGGCCCGTACTGCGTCGAGAACCCGGCGGGGAACTCGGCGGTCTCAAGATAGAACTCGCCCAGCGCCTCAGGGCTCTCGAACTCTTCGGGTTTCTTGGCCAGCATCGCCGCCCATTCACGATCGAAGTCGATGAGGTACTGGGCGATGATCTGGCGTTCCCCTGAGTAGGTATCCAACAGCGTCTCAGGGCTTCGGCCCTCGAGCACCTGGGCGAGCTTCCAGCCGAGGTTGAAGCCGTCCTGCATCGACACGTTCATGCCCTGACCGGCTTTGGCGCTGTGCGTGTGGCAGGCGTCGCCTGCAATGAAGACGCGCGGTGAGCGGATGCCGGTGAGTTCGACCGGCACATCGTCGAACTTCTCGGTGAGGCGGTGGGCTACTTCGTAGACGCTGAACCACGCGACATCGCGCACATCGAGGGTGTACGGATTGAGGATCTCGTTCGCCCTTGCGATGGTCTGCTCGATGGTCGTCTCACGCACTGCCCCGTTGTCGCCGGCGGCGACTTCACCGAGATCGACGTACATGCGGAAGAGGTATCCGCCCTCGCGGGGGATCAGCAGGATGCTGCCGTTCTCGGACTGGATGGCGCACTTGGTCCTGATGTCGGGGAAATCAGTGACGGAGAGGGTGTCCATGACGCCCCAGGCGTGAAACGACTGGTCACCCATGAGCTTCTGCCCGATGGACTCGCGCACGGCGCTGCGTGCGCCGTCGCAGCCAACAACGTATTTCGCACCGACGACACGCTCGTCTCCCTCGTGCTCACCTGTGGTGTGACGAAGCGTCACGGCGACGGGGAATTCCTCCCCTTCGGTGACCATGTGTGAGACGAACTCGTACCCGAAATCCGGCGAGACGCGCGCCGGCCCGTAGGCGGCCGCTTCGGTGAAGTAGTCGAGAACTCGCGCCTGGTTCACGATCAGGTGTGGGAACTCGCTGATGCCGCCCGGGTCGTCGTCGGTGCGCTGGGTGCGGATGATCCGCGACGAATCCGATGGATCCGGTCGCCAGAAATTCATGGCGGTCAGCTGGAAGGCCTCGGCAACGATGCGCTCCGCGAAGCCGAACGCCTGGAAGGTCTCGACGCTGCGGGCCTGGATGCCGTCAGCCTGCCCGACGGCGAGACGCCCTGGACGCCTCTCGATGAGGCGCGTCGTGATGGTGGGGAATTGCGATAGCTGCGCAGCGAGGAGCATGCCGGCCGGGCCTGACCCGACGATGAGAACGTCCATCTCATCGGGAAGCTCTGATGAACGATTCAGGCCGACACCGGCCGCAGGGCTGATCCGTGGATTCTCGGAAACATAGCCATAGTTATGGAATTGCACTGTGGGGATCCTCTCTCAACTGCGCTGTTGAGGCTTGTCGCGCCCGTGCCATTGTTCTATAGTCGAACACGGAATTCTATTACTGATCTGATCATAGATAGCGAAGCGGATGCTGCACAAGCATCCGCTGACGAACCGAACGTTGGAGGATGCCATGGCGGTCAGCACTGGCACCACCGGTAGTCGACAGGCCGCGGCCACCGTGCCAGCGTCGCAAACGTTGAGTCGCGGCATCCGCATTCTCGAGATCCTCGCGGACGAGCGCGCGCCGCTCGCGATCGACGAGATTGCGCATCGGCTTGATGTGCACCGCTCGATCGCGTATCGGCTGCTGCGCACGCTGGAGGATCACGGGCTCGTCGCTCGGGATTCCGCCGGCCGTATCGCCCTCGGCGCGCGCATGGCCGTGCTCGCCGCCGGAGTCGCTCATGACCTTCAATCGGCTGCCCTGCCAGAGCTCACGGCCGTGGCGAATGAACTGGGCATGACGTGTTTCCTTGCGGTCCTCGACACCGATCGTTGCATCACGCTGGCCAGCGTCGAGCCGCATCACACCGATGCCGCGGTCGTCCAGCGCCCTGGTGCGCGGCATCCCGTGACCACGGGAGCCCCCGGCAAGGCGATCCTGTCGATTCTTCCCCGCTCCGAATGGCCGGCCGGTGTGTCAGAGCGCCTGCGCGAGGAGGTTGCGCAGGCAGCTGCCCAGGGCTACGCATCGAGCCACGACGAGGTGATCCAGGCCGTTCGGTCGGTCGCCGTTCCGCTCTCGCTCCGTGGCCAGCGTCCGGCGGCAATCGCCGTCGTCTACCTGGCTGAGGAAACTGACCCGGAACGGATCGCGTCGAGTCTGCAGCGCGCAGCGCGGCTCATCCGCTCGGCCATCGAAGGCTGACAACGGCGCCGACTGTTACCGGTCGTTCGCGATGCTGAGCACGGCGAAGAGATCGCACTGTACCAACGAACCCCCGTCGAGCTCGGCGGCAATGCACTGGCGTGCGGGGCGGTTCTCCGGGTCGGGGAACATGGCGACCCATTCCCGGTTGAGCGCGTCGCGGCCGCGGTAGTCGGCGAGCCACACGGTCATCTTCAGGATGTCGGTCGTACGAGTGGGATGCCGCCGACATCGGACGCCACACCGTGCGTGTCAGGGCAACGGACGCTGCCGGAAACGTGCAGCCAGAAGTACCGCCATGGAATCGGCTCGGATACGGCAACAACGCCGTCGAGGTGGTCCACTTCGACGTCATCTGAAGAATCGAAGCATGGATGCCCTAGCCGAATCCGCCCATCGCGGATGCATAACTCCTGCAGAATCGCGCGTCGGTCGGCAGCTCCGGCGTGATTCGGAGGCGGCAATCGATTGCGACCACAGGTCGCAGGAGTTATGCGTGCCGGGATCGGTTCACCGGGACGAATGAGGGCAGCGAGACCGGAACAACTGCTGGCCAGATGTCTATCCGACCGGGATTCGGGCACAAAAAAAGGCCACCCCCCAGTAGAAGCCTGGAGAATGGCCAAGTGGCTCCGACGGGCGTCGATCCCGTGACCTCTCGATTTTCAGTCGAACGCTCTACCAACTGAGCTACAGAGCCTTGAGAAACAAACTTCGAGAAGCCGCTTCCTAAGAGAAAAGCCCTCCGTTTTACGGAAGGGCTTTTCACTTTTGCGACCCTGACGGGACTTGAACCCGCGACCTCCGCCGTGACAGGGCGGCACGCTAACCAACTGCGCTACAGGGCCTCGATGTGAAACCATATTACTTTATTAAATTGTGTGACCCCAACGGGATTCGAACCCGTGCTGCCGCCGTGAAAGGGCGGTGTCCTAGGCCACTAAACGATGGGGCCGTGGCTGTCATCAGCTGATGACTTCCGACGCATAAGCATACGATTAGATTGCCCGATAGTTCAAATCGAGCGCCACCGGCGTGTCGCTTTTGGGCCCGAATGCCGCATACGTGCGTAGATAAGTCCCGGTCAGGACACTTTTATTTCTCTCAAATTAGTTTCTGAGATTCCACCGCACCCGCGAATGACCCGGTTGCAGCAGTGCACGCGGGTTAGATTCGTTTGCATTGGCGTGTGCCCGAGCCCGCTGTTGTTACTGTGAAGAGAGTTGCCACTGTGACAGAAGTGTTCACGAGGGCCTGATCGGGGAGTTATGAGTCGCACCAGTTCACCAATCGAGCGCGGAGCGCAGGTCAGCCTGCTGGGCCCCATCGTTGGTGCGGCACGAATCCGTCGCCGCCGCATGTTCTCCGCCACAGCGGTGCTGGCTGCACTTGCCCTGGTGTCAACCCTCACCACTCCGGCCTCGCCGGCGCTGGCCGTTGAGTACCCCACCTGGGGCGACCTGCAGAGCGCGAAGTCGAACACCCAGGCTGCAGAAGCCAAGGTCTCCGAGATTCAGGATCTCATTGCCGGCCTCGCCGTCGAGGTGGCTGCGACCCAGGCAGAGTCAGAGGCCCGCGGCCTTGAACTTCAGATCGCCCAGGAGAAGTTTGACGACGCTGCTCTTCGCGCCGACAATCTCCAGGCCGAAGCGGATGCGAGCCAGCTGGCCGCAGACGCCGCAAGCAAGCAGGCCGGGCAGTTGGCCGCGCAGCTGTACCGCACGGGCGGCACAGACCTCAGCGTGAACCTCTTCCTCGATGAGCAGAAGTCGGGTGCGGGCGCAGACGAATTGCTTGCAAAGCTCGGCAGCATGTCGAAGCTGGTGGAGCGCAGCAGCGAGACCTATACCAAGGCCCAGGCGGCCAAGAACAACGCGCAGTCGCTGGGAGACCAGGCCAAGGTTGCCCAGGCAGAGCGCGAGAGCCTGCGCGTCGTCGCAGAGAGCGCCCTCGTTGCAGCCCAGGCCGCAGCAGACGCAGCGGCGGAGGCCTTGGCCGTGTCAGAAGCCAAGAGCATCGAACTCGACCAGCAGCTGAAGTTCATGCGCGACACGGAAGCAACCACGGCTACGGCCTATCAGGCGGGCGTTGCGGAGCGCGCTCGGCTGGAGAAGGAAGCACGTGACAGAGCTGCTGCTGAGGCGGCAGCCAACTCAGGTGGCGGGGGAGGCGGAGGCGGCTCCAGCACAGCCGGACCTGGACTGGGCGGTGGATTCATCAGCGATTCTGGCTGGGCGGTTCCGTCCAGCGGTCGCATCACCGACGTTTTTGGTCCTCGGCAGGTCATCTGCGGTAGCCAGGGCTGCAGCGGCGGGTTCCACTACGCCACAGACCTCGGTGCCGGGTGCGGCTCGCCGATCTATGCCGCAGCTGCCGGCACCGTCGAATACGCCGGACGCTTCGGAACCTACGGAAACTTCGTGCTGATCAACAACGGCAACGGTGTGAGCACCGGATACGCCCACATTCGCGATGGCGGCATTTTTGTCAGCAACGGCCAGAGCGTCAGCGCAGGCCAGAACATCGCAAGCGTCGGCATGACAGGCGCAGCCGACGGATGCCACCTGCACTTCGAGGTGCGGATCAGCGGCAACCGCATCGACCCAGTCCCGTTCATGGCTGACCGAGGAGCAGGACTTGGCTAACACGCGCAAACGTCCACGGATCAAGCCGGCGGCGCTGCTGTCTGCGATGGCGATCGGAGCGGTCACCGCTTCCATCGGCCTCACGGCACCGGTCGCGTATGCCGATCAGGGCTACCCGAGCTGGGATGACGTTCAGAAGGCCAAGCAGAGCGAGGCCACCAAGAAGGCGCAGATCGCTGCGATCGGCACGCTGCTGGCCGGATTGCAGACCGCTGCCGACAGTGCGTCCAAGGAGTCGCAGAAGGCGGCTGAGGCCTACCGGGTGACCCTCGACCAGCTCGATGCTGCAACAGCCAAGGAAAAGAGCCTGGCCAAGCAGGCGGCATCCGCCAAGACCAAGGCAGAGACGTCGAAGCTGCGTGCCGGACTGATCGCGGCGCACCTGGCAAAGACGGGCGCGCAGGACCTGTCGCTGAACCTGTTCCTCAACGGCGGGTCTGCCTCTGATCTGCTGCACCAGCTCGGCACGGCCAGCAAGTTGAGTGAACAGTCCCAGACGATCTATCAAGAGGCGATCCAGGACCAGAACAGCGCTGAATCGCTCGGTGACCAGGCCGCATCGGCCATCGTCGAGCGCGAGAAACTCACGCGCGACTCTCGATCACGGTTCGACGACGCGAGTACCTCTGCCCAGGCCGCACAGTCGGCCCTTGAAACACAGCAGAAGAAGTCGAGTGAGCTCTTCGAGCAGCTCGCTCTCCTGAAGGACACCACGGCCGAGGCCGAACGCGCGCACCAGGCAGGTCTCGACGCCGCTGCAGCCGCCAAAGCGCTGGCCGACGCGCAGGCAGCAGCCCCGAAGCCCTCCACGCCCTCAACCGGTGGCAACACCGGCGGGAACACGGGCGGTGGTGGTTCCGCGGCTCCCGCTCCCGCTCCCGCTCCCGCTCCTGCTCCCGCTCCCGCTCCCGCCCCAGCGCCGACATCTGCTCCTGCACCGGCGCCAGCTCCCGCACCCGCGCCCGCGCCGGCTCCAACCCCCAACGCCAGCGCCGTGGATACGGCGATCAGTTTCGCGAGAGAGCAGCTGGGCGACCGCTACCAGCTTGGGGGCTCAGGCCCGGACGCCTGGGACTGCTCAGGCCTGACCAAAGCGGCATATGCCGCTGCGGGAATTTACATCGGAACGCACTCAGCCACCGACCAGTACAACACGATGCGAAACCAGGGACGCCTCGTCCCGTTCTCCCAGGCACAGGTCGGCGACCTGGTGTTCTGGTGGGGCGGTAGAGACTACTACCACGTCGCGATCTACCTGGGCGGCGGCCAAATCCTGGAGGCACCTGACATCGGCAAGCCGGTACGCATCCACTCGATCTGGGGCTGGGACGACGTCGCCGGATACGTCGGCCGCCCGTCAGGCTAGCCAACTACAGGTACAACAATGCCCCGCAGAGATTCTCTGCGGGGCATTGTTGTCGACTGGCGCACCTCCGATGAGGTGCTGAAGGCTAGTGGCCTTCTGCCGCCAGCTTCGCGATGCCGTCCAGGATGATCTGGTCGGCCTCAGCTGCGTCGCCCCAGCCTTCGGTCTTGACCCACTTGCCAGGCTCAAGGTCCTTGTAGTGCTCGAAGAAGTGCTCGATTTCCTTGCGGGTGTACTCCGGGATGTCGTTGACGTCCTGGATGTGATCCCAGCGCGGGTCACCAGCAGGAACGGCGATGACCTTGGCGTCTGAGCCACCGTCATCCGTCATGTTGAACACGGCGACGGGACGAACCGACACGCCAACACCGGGGAACAGCGGGTAGTCGAGCAGCACCAGCACGTCAACGGGGTCACCGTCGAGGCCGAGCGTGTTCTCGAAGTAGCCGTAGTCGGTGGGGTACACGAAGGTCGTGTAGAGCACGCGATCGAGGTACACCCGACCGGTCTCGTGGTCTACTTCGTACTTGTTGCGGCTTCCACGCGGGATTTCGATAACTGCGTCATATGCGGCCATGGCCAGATTTCTCCTTTGGTTACGTCCTGCCCGGCGTTCAATGTCCACCAGACCGGACTACGTGCTCGAAGTCTGCGGATAACGTTACTGGATGGAGTCCGAACGCCGCCCACGCCTCAGCCCCGCAATTGCCGACGTACGCCGAATGGTGCGCGAGGCGTTGCCAGCAGCCGACAGTCTCGTGCTCGTCGGGTTGAGCGGGGGCGCAGACTCGCTGGCCCTTGCCGCCGCCACCGCATTTGAGGGGGCACGAGCCGGGGTGAAAGCCGGCGCCGTGATCGTCGATCACGCACTTCAGGACGGGTCAGCGGATGTCGCAGCCGCGGCCGCCAGGCAGGCAGAGGCCCTCGGACTCGACCCCGTTATCGTGCAGAGAGTCACCGTTGCCACCGACCCAGGGGGAGAGGGCCCTGAGGGCGCGGCACGATCCGCGCGCTATGCGGCCTTCGAACAGGCCATGGACGAGACTGGCGCATCGGCGCTGCTGCTCGGGCACACCCTCGACGACCAGGCGGAAACCGTGTTGCTCGGCCTCGCGCGGGGCGCCGGGGCCGGCAGCCTGCAGGGCATGGCGGCCGCAAGCGGTCGGTACCTGCGTCCGCTGCTCGGCATTCGTCGGGACCAGACGCGACAGTTCTGTGTCGACTCCGGCCTCGTCGCGTGGAACGACCCGCAGAATGCCGACCCGCGATACGCGAGGGTGCGTGTGCGCGAAACCGTGTTGCCGGTCATGGAGGCCGAGCTCGGGCCGGGCGTGGCAGAGGCCCTCGCCAGGACGGCAGCCCAGCTGCGTGAAGACTCAGCAGCCCTCGACGCCATCGTGCTCGAATTCATCGAGGAGATCTGCGAACCCGCTGAGGCAGGAATCGCCGTGTCAGTGGGTGCGCTCGAGGCGAACCCCCCAGCTCTGCGGCAGCGGATCATCCGCTTCGTCGTCGAGAGCGAATTCGGAATCTCACTGGAACGCGTGCACACGCTCGCCGTTTCCCGGCTGATCACCGATTGGCACGGACAGAAGGCACTCGACCTCCCAGGCGTTAGAGTTATCAGGCAGGACGGGCTGCTCGTGTTTACCGCGCAGCACTAGACGTTGATGCGGTAGAGCCGCACCGCTTCGAATCGAGTCGAGCAAAGGAAATTTCCGTTCCATGGAACCACGCGACATTGAAGGCGACCTCACCGAGATTCTGATCGACGAGGAGCAGATTCGCACCAAGCTCGCGGAGCTCGCTCGTCGGATCGAAGCCGACTACGCAGGCAAAGACCTGCTGCTGGTTGGCGTGCTGAAGGGCGCGGTCATGGTCATGGCCGACCTGGCCCGCGAATTGCAGCACCCCGTCACGATGGACTGGATGGCTGTCAGCTCATATGGCTCAGGCACCCAGTCGAGCGGCGTCGTGCGCATCCTCAAGGACCTCGACACCGACCTCACCGGTCGCAACGTGCTCATCGTCGAAGACATCATCGATTCAGGCCTCACGCTGTCATGGCTGATGGCCAACCTCAACTCGCGCGGCCCGGCATCCATTGAGATCTGCGCCCTGCTCCGTAAGCCTGAAGCGGCTCGCGTCGAGATCGACGTCAAGTACTTCGGCTTCGACATTCCAAACAAGTTCGTCGTTGGCTACGGCCTCGATTACAACGAGAAGTACCGCAACCTGCGCTCGATCGGGATTCTGGCTCCGCACGTTTACTCGTAGGGCGGAGACGGCCTGACGGCCTCCTCAGCAAACGAACAGCGGCCTCCCCGACCACGGGCGAGGCCGCTTTGTCGGATGAAGTGGGCAATTTTCAGATTCCAGTTCATCCCACGGCGAACATACGGCGAGCATTCAGGGCTGTGACGGTAGCCTGTGAGAACCATGAACGTCAAGAAGCTACTGCGCGGGCCGCTCCTCTACATTGTTCTCGCCGTCATCGCCGTGTGGGTGGGCTCCAGCCTCCTCACCATGTCGGGATTCAAAGAGATCTCCACCCAACAGGGACTTGAGTTCCTGAAGGACGGCAAGGTGGCAGAGGCCACCATTGTCGACGGCGAACAACGCGTCGACCTCACACTCACCAAAGCCGACGAAAAGCTCGGCAACCAGGTGCAGTTCTACTACGTTGCACCGCGCGGAACTGAGGTTGTCGAGGCGGTGACCGCAGCGAACCCGAAGGACGGCTTCACCGACGAGGTGCCGCAGGCCAACTGGTTCCTGTCGCTGCTCGGCATCCTGCTGCCCGTGCTGCTGATCGGTGTGTTCTTCTGGCTGATGCTGTCTGGCATGCAGGGCGGCGGCAACAAGGTCATGCAGTTCGGCAAGTCAAAGGCCAAGCTGGTCTCCAAGGAGAGCCCGCAGGTCACATTTGCGGATGTCGCCGGTGCTGATGAAGCCATCGAAGAACTGCAGGAGATCAAGGACTTCCTCAAGGAGCCCGCGAAATTCCAGGCCGTTGGTGCCCGGATCCCGAAGGGCGTACTGCTGTACGGCCCCCCAGGAACCGGTAAGACCCTGCTCGCCCGCGCTGTTGCCGGCGAAGCTGGCGTTCCCTTCTACTCGATTTCCGGCTCTGACTTCGTCGAGATGTTCGTCGGTGTCGGTGCGAGCCGCGTTCGCGACCTGTTCCAGCAGGCCAAGGAGAACGCCCCCGCGATCATCTTCATCGATGAGATCGATGCCGTCGGTCGTCACCGTGGCGCCGGTATGGGTGGTGGCCACGACGAGCGTGAGCAGACGCTCAACCAGCTGCTGGTTGAGATGGACGGCTTCGACGTCAAGGCCAACGTCATCCTGATCGCCGCGACGAACCGCCCTGACATCCTCGACCCAGCGCTGCTGCGCCCCGGTCGCTTCGACCGCCAGATCGGCGTCGACGCGCCCGACATGCTCGGCCGCAAGCGCATCCTCGAGGTGCACGCCAAGGGCAAGCCCATGGCGCAGGGTGTCGACCTTGAAGTTCTGGCACGCAAGACGCCGGGCTTCACCGGTGCAGACCTGGCCAACGTGCTCAACGAGGCCGCATTGCTCACCGCGCGCTCGAACGCCCAGCTCATCGACAACCGCGCCCTCGACGAGGCCGTTGACCGCGTCATGGCCGGGCCGCAGCGTCGCACGCGCATCATGCGCGACCAGGAGAAGCTGATCACCGCGTACCACGAGGGTGGACACGCCCTGGTGGCCACCGCGATGAACAACACTGACCCCGTGACCAAGATCACGATCCTCCCGCGAGGACGAGCGCTCGGCTACACCATGGTCATGCCGCTCGAAGACCGGTACTCCGTCTCACGCAACGAGCTCCTCGACCAGCTGGCGTACGCCATGGGTGGACGCGTCGCAGAAGAGATCATCTTCCACGACCCGACGACCGGCGCATCGAACGACATCGAGAAGGCCACCTCAACGGCGCGCAAGATGGTCACCGAGTTCGGCATGAGTGCCGCTGTCGGTCCGCTGAAGCTCGGCCAGGCATCCGGTGAGATGTTCCTCGGTCGTGACATGGGCCACCAGCGTGACTACTCTGAGCGACTCGCTGAGCGTGTTGACACCGAGGTGCGCGAGCTTCTCGAGAGCGCGCATGACGAGGCGTACCTGGTGCTGAACGAGAACCGCGAGATTCTCGACACTCTGGCCGCAGCACTCCTCGAACACGAGACGCTCGACCAGACCGCACTCGCCGAGATCTTCGCCAATGTGAAGAAGCTGCCACCGCGCCCGCAGTGGCTCTCCAACGCAAAGCGCCCTGTCTCCGACATCCCGCCGATCAGCATGCCGACTCCGAAGGCGCCGATTGACGAGGGCGCCGTTGACGGCGGCATCGACAGCGGTGCAGGCGAGGCAGTTCCCCAGCCGAAGCGCGCCCCGAACCGCAACCCGCGCCCCGCGACCGCGTAGGCGTCGCGTGGCTGTCGATAAGGCACGCATCGAAGCGGCCGTCGCCGATATCCTTGCTGCAATCGGTGAGGATGCCGGCCGGCCCGGCTTAGAATCGACCCCGCGCAGGGTGGCTGAGGCGTACGCAGAGTTCTTCGGCGGGCTCTCCCAAGACCCGCTTGAGCACCTGCGCGACACGGTTCCGGTCGGCCCTCTCACGGGCGAGCTGGTTCTGCTCCGCGACATCGAATTCCGGTCGATGTGCGAGCATCACCTGCTGCCGTTCGTGGGTCGCGCGCACATTGCATACCTCCCAGGTGATCGCGTTGTCGGTCTCGGCCGGCTCCCCGCCGTGGTCGACACGTTGGCGTCCAGGCCCCAGATGCAGGAACGGCTCACAGAAGAGATCGCCCAGGCGATCGACGACGGCCTGGCGCCGCGCGGCGTGCTCGTGGTGCTCGACGCCGTGCACGGCTGCGTGACCACGCGTGGCGCACGACAGACGAACAGTTCAACGGTGACCATGGCCACTCGCGGCGCGCTGCAAGACCCCGTAGCCCGCGCCGAGATCGTGGCGCTCATCGGACACTCGTCATGAGCCTGATCATGGGAGTGCTGAATGTCACTCCCGATTCCTTCAGCGACGGCGGCCGCTGGATCGAAACGGATGCCGCCATCCAGCACGGTCTCGACCTCCAGTCCGCCGGCGCAGACCTCATCGACATCGGCGGGGAATCCACCCGGCCTGGCGCCGGACGGGTGGCGCCGGACGAAGAGCAGGCGCGGATCATCCCCGTCATCACGGAGCTCTCCCGGCAGGGACTGATGATCAGCGTCGACACGCTCAATTCGTCGACCGCCCAAGCGGCAGCGGCGGCAGGTGCGGACATCATCAACGATGTGTCTGGCGGCCTGGCCGACCCGGCTATGGCATCCGTTGCCGCAGATACCGGGCTCAGCTTTATCGCGATGCACTGGCGTGCGCACGCCCAGGAGATGGACCGCGTGACCATGACGCAGTACGGCGACGTGGTCGTCGACGTGCGCGACGAGCTGTCGGCCAGGGTTGACGCGCTCGTGAGCGCCGGCGTCGCCACCGACCGGATCATCCTCGACCCGGGGCTCGGCTTTTCGAAGCTGACTGAGCACAACTGGGAGATCCTCGGCAGGCTGGGCGAGTTCGATTCACTGGGGCTTCCCGTGATGATCGGCGCCTCCCGCAAGCGGTTCGTGGCCAGCGTTCTTCCAGAGGGAGCGGCCGTGGTCGACCGCGATCTGCCCACCGCAGTGATCAGTGTTCTGGCCGCTCAGGCCAATGCATGGGCTGTGCGGGTACACGACGTTGCAGGGACGCGCGCGGCGTTGTCGGTGCTTGCGCGCGTCAGCTCCGTCAGAATGGACCTATGACCACCTCGCCCATCGCCGATTCCATCACGCTGACCGGCTTGCGGGTCAACGCCCACCATGGCGTCTACGACTTCGAACGCGAGAACGGCCAAGACTTCGTGATCGACGTCACCGTCTGGCTCGACTTCACCAGCGCTGCCGGCAGCGACGACATCGCCCAGACGATCCACTACGGCGAGCTGGCGGTCGAAGTGACCGAGGCCGCCCGCCACAACCCCGTCGACCTGATCGAGACGGTTGCCGAGCGTATTGCCGGCGTCGTGCTCGCCCACCAGGCCGCCCAGCGCGTGCAGGTGACGGTGCACAAGCCCAGTGCGCCCATCTCCGTGCCGTTCACCGATGTCTCAGTCCAGATCACCCGCGAGCAGGCCGCGCGTGAGCAGACCGCGTATGAGCAGGCATTGTCATGACGCCGATCCCGCGCCCCAACATTCGTATGAACCCCGCAGCAGGCCGAGCGGATGCCGGCACTCCAGTCATCCTGTCTCTCGGCAGTAACCTGGGCGATCGGGCCGCCATCCTCGACCAGGCCGTGCGCGAGATCTCAGAGATCGACGGGTTCGAGCTCACCGGCGCCGCGCCGCTGTACACCTCGGCTGCGCTCACGCTGCACGGCGTCGACCACACAGCGCCGAGCTACCTGAACTCAGCGGTCGCTGGCCGCTACACGAAAGACCCGCACGAGCTGCTGGCTGAGATCAACGCGATCGAGAACGACAACGGCCGTGTTCGCGCCGAGAGGTGGGGCAATCGCACCCTCGACGTCGATATCATCGTTTTCGGCGACCTGCAGATCGACGACGACGAGCTCACCGTGCCGCATCCGCGGGCGGCCGTTCGCGACTTCGTGCTCGTCCCCTGGCTCGATCTCGACCCGGATGCGCACCTTCCAGGCCTCGGACGGGTTGCTGACCTGCTCGCCCAGCTCGACATCACCATCGCACCATTCGAAGGGGTCGGCCCGTGAAACGCACCCACGCAACACCGCTGATCGCGCTGGCCCTCGCTGGTTTGGTCGTGGGGTTCCTGGCCGAACTCGCCGCGGCGTCGTTCGGTGTGCCGATCCTGGTGCCACCGATCAGTTTGCCGCTCACTCTCGCGGTGATCGGCATCCTCATCGTGATTGTGGCCTGGCCGGTACGAAGGTCGACGCGCGGCACGGGGAGAGCGCCCGTCAATCCATTCGTTGCGCTGCGGATCGCTGTGCTGGCGAAGGCGTCGAGCCTCAGCGGTGCGCTTATCCTCGGCGTCGGCCTTGGCATCGCCGTGTACATCCTGACCCGGTCAGTCGTGCCAGCCGTCTCCACACTCTGGCTGGCGATCGCTACGGCGGTTGGTGCTGCCATACTGCTGGCGGGTGGTCTCGTCGCTGAGCATTTCTGCACACTTCCTCCTCGTGACGATGACCACAATGACCGGGGAGAAGACGTTCGTGCCTGATAACTCGTTTGTGCCTGACAACCCGGTGGAGCGCTCGAACGACGGAGCGCCTGCCCACAACGCAGAACAGCCCACCGAGGCTGTGCACGCGGCGCAGCTCAACGACGCAGCGCAGCCGCACGATCCAGTGCAGCCGTCAGCACGCCTCGACCTGGCCGACGTGAGCGAGTGGCGCCGCGTCTCACCGAAATACCTCGTTGTTGAGGTCGTCGGCACGCTGGTCTTCGGCCTGATTGCGTGCGCGGTTGCAGCCTTCCTCTGGCTCGCTGCTGAACAGATCTGGGCGCTCTGGGCCGGCAGCATCGTGGCGATCATCACCGTCGTCACCCTGGTGCTCGAACCGCGTCGACTGCGATCCATCGGTTACCAGCTGCGCGCAGACGATCTGCTCTTTCGCCGCGGCATCATGTTCCAGCGCTTCGTCTCCGTGCCATACGGACGGATGCAGCTCGTCGACATCACCCGCGGCCCCGTCGCTAGATGGCTGGGATTGGCCGACCTGAAGTTCGTCACGGCCGCCGCGGCAACCGGGGTGTCCATCCCCGGCCTGCCAGAGGCAGACGCAGAAGAACTGCGCGATCACCTCGTTGCCCTGGCCGAGAGTCGCCGGGCTGGGCTATGAGCGCCGTTGTCGACGGTGACTGGCACCGTCTGCACCCAGCGACGCCGCTGCTGCGCGGCGGAATCTTCATCGTCGCCGTGCTCGGTTTCGTCATCGCGAACCTGCGCGAACGCCTCGTCGACTTCTTCTTCGGTGTGCCGAACTACGAAGGCGACCCGATTGACGAGATCTTCAGGCGCGGCATCGTCGGGTGGGTCCTGCTCGGCGTGGCCGTCGTGCTGGTCGTCATCCTCATCGTGTTCTACCTCTCCTGGCGGATGCATTCGTTCCGCGTGACCGACGATGTCGTCGAGGTGCGCAGCGGCATGCTGTTCCGCAGCCACCGCAAGGCCAGGCTCGACCGCATCCAGGGCGTGAACATCGTGCGTCCGTTGATTCCCCGGCTGATCGGCGCCGCGCGCCTTGAGGTGAGCGTGGCCGGCCAGGATGCCAACGTCTCGCTCGCCTACCTGCGGTCTGCGTTAGCGGATGACCTGCGCCGCGAAATCCTGCGCCTCGCCTCAGGCGCCAGGCAGCCGGCATCCGCCCCAACAGGTCACGCGGTGAGTGCGGCCGGCGCGGCGCTGCGGGCAGCTGCAGCTCCTGGCACTGGCGCGGACACCACCGCAGGAGCCGTTGCGGCCGATACCTCCACGACCAGCCCGGCACCGGCCTGGCCGGCGTCATCCGACGACCAGGACGCGGCCGGCGGTGCTCCGATCGAGGCATCCGCAGCCCGGCACCCTGGCGACTTCGGCGCACGCGTGGGAGGCTTCGCCACCGACCGACTGAACGAGTTCATCGCCCCAGAGCTCGACCCCGATGCCGCACCACCGGAATCCGTGGTGCGCATCCCGCCGCTCCGCCTCCTCGGCTCGCTGATCTTCAGTCCATTCACGGTGTTCCTGGCCGCGGCGCTCGTCGCCATCATCGTGAGTGTGTCGACGGGAACCTCCGGCTGGCTGCTGATCGCGATCGTGCCTGGCATCATCGGCAGTGTCACGTTCTACTTCTCTCGCTTCACCAAGTCGCTGCGGTACAGCATCGCCGGAACGCCAGACGGCGTGCGGGTCGGCTTTGGTCTGCTGTCCACGAGCAGCGAGATCCTGCCCCCAGGTCGGATCCACGCCATCGAGGTCTCGCAGCCCATCCTGTGGCGGCCGTTCGGCTGGTGGCAGGTGCGCATCAACACCGCTGGCCACTCCACGACCAGCGGCGCGGGCGGGCAGGCGAATACGACGACGCTCCCCGTCGGGACCGCCATTGATGTGGCGAAGGTGCTCGAGCTCATCCTGCCCGGCTACGCCGAAGAGGAGCAGCGCGCCCTCATCGCGAACGGCATGGTGTCGCCAGGCGGAGATGCCGATTTCATCAACTCCCCGCGTCGAGCTGCGTGGCTCCGGCCGTTCTCCTGGCGTCGCACGGGTTACACGATTTCACAGGGCGTTGCCATCGTGCGTCGGGGCGTCGTCTCCCGCGAATTGATCCTGGTACCGCTGGCGAGGCTGCAGAGCGTGCGCATCGACCAGGGGCCCATCGAACGGATGCTGCGCCTGGCATCCGCTCACCTGCACACGGTCTCCGGTCCGGTGAGCGCCAGACTTCCCGTCATCGACGTCAACGAAGCCGAACGCCTCTTCGGTCGCATCGCGGTCGGTGCGGTCGAGTCCGCTCACTCAGACACCAGTCACCACTGGTACCTGGATGACAGCACAACATTGAACACCCTGGAGTAACTCATGAACACCCGTCCCGGACGGCTGGGCATCGGCATCATCGGTGCCGGCCACGTCGGACCCATTCTCGGCGCGGCGCTTGCCGGTGCCGGCCACGCCATCGTCGGCATCTCTGCGATCTCACGGGACAGCCGTGACAGGGCTGAGGCGATCCTCCCCGCCGTGCCAATCCTGCCCATCCCCGAGATCGTCGAGCGCAGTGAGCTGGTGATCCTGGCCGTGCCTGACGACCAGCTCGAGAGCCTGGTCAGTGGACTGGCCGCCGCTGGAACGTGGCAGCAGGGCCAGCTTGTGCTGCACACATCCGCTCGATTCGGCACGAACGTGCTGCAGCCCGCATTTGCAAGCGGCATCATCCCGCTCGCCATTCACCCGGCCATGAGCTTCACCGGCACCAGCATGGACATTGCGCGATTGACCGACAGCTACTTCGCCGTCACGGCTCCGACGCCGGTGCTGCCCATCGCCCAGGCGCTCGTTGTGGAGATGGGCGGCGAGCCGGTTGTGGTGGGCGAAGCGGATCGCGCGAGCTATGCGGAGGCGGTGGACACGGCGACCGCGTTCGCCACGTCCATCATCGACCAGGCGACGAACCTGCTGTCGGGCATCGGCATCGAACGGCCAGGCGCGGTCATCGCCCCTCTCGTGCGCTCTGCAATGGAGAACGCCCTCGCCCGCACCGATCACGACGCGATCGACAGGGCCGTGCTCGCGGAGCTCGCCGAATTCGGCAGCGCGGCCGGGAGCCTGGCACCCGATCCAGAATCACCAGAAACACCAGAAACACCAGATTCACCAGAAACACCAGAAACACCAGAAGCACCAGATTCAGAAACACCGGAGGACAAATGACCGCGCACCACACACCCGATGTGATCGGCACGATTGCCGAGCTGCGCCAGCGTATCCAGGAGGCCAGGGCAGCGGCCGTCGCCGCCGGTCAGCCAGGACGGGTTGCGCTTGTCCCGACCATGGGCGCACTGCACGACGGCCACCTGTCGCTGGTCGCGCGAGCGCGCGAGCTCGGCGACATCGTTGTGGTGTCCATCTTCGTCAATCCGCTGCAGTTCGGTGACGCCGCCGACCTTGACCTGTACCCGCGCACGCTCGACGCCGATGTGGAGAAACTCTCCGCGTCCGGTGTCTCCTTCGTCTTCGCGCCAACGGCTAGGGAGATGTACCCGAACGGTGGGGGCGGCACCACGATCACGGCCGGCCCCGTCGGATTCCTCTACGAAGGCGCGTCACGGCCAGGACACTTCGATGGCGTGCTCACTGTCGTCGACAAGCTCGTGAAGATCGCCGGAGCGGATGTCGCCGTGTTCGGCCAGAAAGACGCCCAGCAGGTGTTCCTCGTGCAGAGCATGGTCGCCGACCTCAACACTCCAGTGCAGATTGAGGTCGTCCCGATCGTGCGGGAGCACAACGGGCTCGCGCTGTCGAGCCGGAATGCCCGATTGAGTGACGTGGAACGAGACGGTGCGCTCGCACTTTCTGCGGGCCTGGCTGCGGCATCCGCTCGCCGCGGAAGCGCTGCAGAAGCGCTCGAAGCCGCCCATGCGGTCATTGATGCGCAGCCACTGGTTAAACTGGACTATCTCGTTGTTGTGCATCCGGAGACGTTCCTGCCGGTTGACGACGATTATCGGGGGCCTGCTCGCATGCTGGTCGCCGCGCTGGTCGGAGGCACGCGCCTCATCGACAACGCTGATCTCGACCTCACCTAATCACGACAACCGCTGGTTCAGGGCTCTTCCGCCTCTGATACCGACCGACGGAGAACCGCATGAGCGACACGAACAACGCCAATTCCGCACAGCAGGCAGCCCCGGCCGCCGTCTCGACCGAGCCCGAATTCACCGAGGCGGAGATCTCGGAGCAGAAGGCCGTGCGACTGGCCAAGCGGGAGCGGCTGAACGCCGCGGCGACCTCGCTCGGCGGCGGCGCGTACCCGGTCTCCGTGCCGGTGACCGACACCATTCCCGCCGTGCGTGTCCGCTACAGCGACCTTGAAGCGGATGCCACCACCGGCGAAATCGTCGGCCTCGCCGGCCGCGTGGTGTTCTTGCGCAACACCGGCAAGCTCTGCTTCGCGAGCCTGCAGAGCGGTGACGGCAGCCGCATCCAGGCCATGGTGTCCCTCGGCGAGGTGGGCGAAGAGTCCCTCGCAGAGTGGAAGGCGCTCGTCGACCTGGGCGACCACGTGTTCGTCTCAGGCGAGGTCATCTCCTCCCGTCGCGGCGAGCTGTCGATCATGGTCAAGGAGTGGCAGATCGCGGCCAAGGCCGTGCTGCCGCTGCCGAACCTGCACTCGGAGCTGAACGAGGAGACGCGCGTTCGCAGCCGCTACCTCGACCTCATCGCCCGCGAGCAGGCACGCTTCAACGTGATCGCCAGGTCGAAGGCTGTCGCAAGCCTCCGCGCCACGTTCACCGCTCTCGACTTCATTGAGATCGAGACGCCGATGTTGCAGGTCATGCATGGTGGGGCATCCGCTCGCCCGTTCAAGACGCACAGCAACGCGTTCGACACCGAGCTGTTCCTGCGCATCGCGCCTGAGCTATTCCTGAAGCGCGCCGTGGTCGGCGGCATCGATCGGGTGTACGAGATCAACCGCAACTTCCGGAACGAGGGCGCGGACTCCACGCACTCGCCGGAGTTCGCGATGCTCGAGGCCTATGAGGCTTACGGCGACTACAACTCGATCGCCGACCTCACCCAGAAGCTGATCCAGGATGCCGCAGTCACCGTCTCAGGCAGCCACGTCGTCACCTGGGCCGATGGCACCGAGTACGACTTGGGCGGCCAGTGGGACCGCATCAGCATGTACGACAGCTTGAACGCCGCTGCTGGCACCTCGTTCACCCCGGAGACCCCGATCGCTGAGCTCAAGGCACTCGCAGAGCGTGAAGAGCTGGAGATCGACCACCCCATCCACGGCAAGTACATCGAAGAGCTCTGGGAGCACTTCGTCAAGGGCGACCTCGTGCGCCCCACCTTCGTGATGGACTTCCCCGTCGACACCAGCCCGCTCGTGCGCGGACACCGGACACTGCCTGGCGTTGTCGAGAAGTGGGACCTCTACATCCGCGGCTTCGAGCTCGCCACCGGCTACTCGGAGCTCGTCGACCCCGTCATTCAGCGCGAGCGCTTCGTTGAGCAGGCACGCCTGGCCGCCGGGGGAGACCCTGAGGCGATGCGCCTCGACGAGGAGTTCCTGCGCGCACTCGAATACGGCATGCCGCCGACCGGCGGAATGGGCATGGGCATCGACCGCCTGCTCATGGCGCTGACCGGCCTCGGCATCCGCGAAACTATCCTGTTCCCTCTAGTGAAGTAGGTCATGATGAGCTTCTTGCGTAAAGACGATTTCGAGCCAGAGAAGAAAAAGGGCGACGGATCCGGCGACGGCGAGAAGAAGGGCCCATCGATGAATCGGATCGCGATCTGGGTCGTCGTCGGTGCTGTCGGCCTGTACATGCTGGGCTCAGGGCTGATCGGCATCCTGAGCAAATAGCGGCGGGCGACCGCCGCCCCTGGCGGCGTCGCACCGGGCATTGCGGCATCCGCTCGGCTGTGACCGGTTCGGCTGCGGATTGTGGGCTGCAGACTGCGCGCTGCGCGCTGTGTGCTTGCTGCGGCGTGCGGAGCCGTTTCGTCGTGCGTGTAGCGAATACAGGACGAATCGAGCATCTGTCACCGAATACAGGACGGATCGCGCTCTCTGCGGCAATGTTTCCTGTTTTGGCGACGGGCGGATCCGCGCAGCACCCGCACCCGCACCCGCACCGGCACCGGGGGCGCGAGCATGCGTCCTCCACACCGCGCGGAGCAGTCCCGCTCCTGTCGTTCCTGTAGCGAATACAGGACGAATCGAGCATCTGTCACCGAATACAGGACGGATAGCGCTCTCTGCGGCAATGTTTCCTGTTTTCGCGACGGGCAGATCCGCACCCGCACCCGCACCCGCGCCCGCACCCGGGCCGGGGCGCGAGCACGCGTCCTCCACACCGCGCGGGTTGTGCGCTGTGCTCACACTCCCGAGCGCCCTGCGTGACGAGGGGGGAATCCGGCCGAATATCGACGGATGCAGCGCTCACTCAACCAGGACATGCACCGATTCGGGAATCTCGCGACGAGAGCCCAATTGCGGAATCTGGGGCATACCGACCGAAACATTCGCCACGCACTTGCCGCACGGGAACTGTGGCCGCTCGGGCGCAGCTGGATAGCGTGCCGCAACGCTGACGGGCCGGCGATGCGAGCGGTGGTCTTGGGAGGACGTCTCGGAGCGGCATCGGCTTTGCGCAGCTACGGCGTATGGATCACGCGATCGCCAGGGCTCTGGGTGGCGTCGCCACAGAGGGCCAGCAGGCTAACCCAGCCGGGGCCGAGTGAACACCGATTGTGGGTACGAGAGTACTTTCCGGTCACCGATGAGCGGCTCTGGCGGATGTCGCTACGAGACTCGCTCGCCCAGTATGCGCGAATCGCGTCGGCCGACGACACGATCGCCGCTTTCGACAGCGCGCTGAAGTCAGGCATCCTGCGGGAGCGCGACCTCGCCGACGTCCTCGAACGGCTGCCGCGAAGATGTCGGCGGCTGGCCCAGCGGATGAATCGGCGCGCAGAGTCTGGGCTGGAGACGCTGCTGCGGCTCGCAGCCCTGGCCGAAGGATGGAACGTCGAGGTGCAGGTATCGATCAGTGGCGTTGGCCGGGTGGACTTGGTGATCGACGGGTGGCTCGTAATCGAGACCGATGGCGCCGAGTGGCACGACGACGAGACCTCCCAGGACGAGGATCGCCGACGAGAAGCGCAGCTGGTCTTGCGCGGCTACCGATGGCACCGATTCCGCTACAACCAGGTTCTCGAGCAGATGCCGCTATGCATCGAGGTCATTCGCACAATCCTTGCCAGCGGTCGCCCTGCGTTGCCTGTCGGGGTGTAGCGAAAACAGGACGAATCGAGCATCCGTCACCGAATACAGGACGGATCGCGCTCTCTACGGCAAAGTTTCCGGTTTTTGCGACGCCTGTTTCGGCGGCATCCGTTACGGCATCCGCTCTGGTTCGAGCGCGCCAGCCCCGCCAGCCCCGGCAGCCCCGTAAAAAGGGGCCAAGCGGCCGCCAGCAACGCACAGGAAACTACGCGTATCCTTAGAGTGTTATGGACACTTTTTGGGCTAATGCGCTGTGGTCACTTGCACCGACCGTCCTTGTCGGGCTGACCTTCTGGCTGATCATGCGGGCGATCGTGCATGCCGATCGTACTGAGCGCAAGGTCTACGCCGAGGTTGAGGCCGAAGAGCGCGCGCGCCTCGGGCTCGACAAACCCGCCGCCTAGGCCTGCATGGACGGCTGGGACATCACGACCATTGCCATTCTGGTCGCGCTTTTCATTGATTTTGCTGTTCGTGTTGTCGCCGTCATTGTCGTACCGCGCAACCGCCGCCCCACATCGGGCATGGCCTGGCTGCTTGCCATCTTCTTCCTGCCCTACATCGGCGCCATCCTGTTCCTGCTGATCGGATTCCGGACGCTTCCGAAGAAGCGCCTGAAGAAGCAGGACCAGATTAACCAGTTCATCCTCGACAGCACGGATGGCATGGAGCGCGTCAGGCGCGATCACCCGTGGCCGATATGGCTGGAATCCGTTGTCGAGTTGAACCGCAACCTCGGCGCGATGCCGCTGGTGGGCGACAACACCGCCAGCCTGCTCAGCAGCTACGAGGGCACGTACAACGCGATGATCGACGACATCAACAAGGCCAAGAAGTTCGTGCACGTTGAGTTCTACATCATCTCCTTCGACAAGACGACGGCGCCGTTCTTCGACGCCCTCGAGAACGCGGTGAAACGTGGCGTCACCGTTCGTGTGCTGCTCGATCACCTACAGTCGATGCGGCAGGTGGGGTATCGCCGCACGCTGAAACGCCTGGACCGCGCCGGCGTGAAGTGGGAACTGATGCTGCCGATCCAGCCGCTCAAGGGCAAGTGGCAGCGCCCGGACCTCCGCAATCACCGCAAGCTGCTCATCGTCGACGCTGCCGTCGGCTACATGGGGTCGCAGAACGTCATCGACCGCACCTACAACTCACGCCGCAACCGCCGTCGGGGCCTGAAGTGGAAAGACCTGATGACGCGGGTCGAAGGCCCGATCGTTGCCGGACTGAACGCCATCTTCATCACCGACTGGTACAGCGAGACGAACGAGCTGATCACCCGGAGCGTTGAACCTGTCGGTCCTCGCAACGTGCCAGACGCCATCGACTGCCAGGTGGTGCCGAGCGGTCCAGGGTTCAAGGGTGAGAACAACCTGCGCCTCTTCCTCGCGCTGCTCTACTACGCGCAGGATCGCATCATCATCACCAGCCCGTACTTCGTGCCAGACGAGTCGATCATGTACGCGATCACGACGGCCACCCAGCGCGGGCTGCACGTGGAACTCTTCGTCTCGGAGATCGGTGACCAGGCCCTCGTCTACCACGCGCAGCGCTCGTACTACGAAGAGCTGCTGCGCGCCGGCGTCAAGATCTACATGTACAAAGCGCCGTACATCCTGCACGCCAAGCACTTCACGATCGACGACGAAGTCGCCGTCATCGGCTCGAGCAACATGGACATGCGTTCGTTCAGCCTCAACATGGAGGTCTCGCTGATGGTGCGCGGCAAGTCATTCGTGTCTGAGCTGCGCGCCATCGAAGACGGTTACCGCGCCGACAGCCGCGAACTCACACTCGATGAGTGGATGAAGCAGCCGCTGCGCTCCACGGTGCTCGATAACTTGGCACGCCTGACCTCGGCCGTGCAGTAGCCGAAGCGCCGAGAGTCGCCGGCCGGTGCCTCAGCCGCGCGGCTTGAGTCGCACGGTCGGCAGCGTCGGCGCCGGCAGCGGCGCGCCTGGGTAGCCGACGACGGTGCCGAATCGTCCGGTGTCGAAGCGTCCTGTTCCGACACCGTCTGGGGTAGCAGCGAAGCGGATGTCGTCAGCTGCGGCTGAGTTGGCGGCATCCGTTTCGCCGATCACGTCTGACTGCCACTCGGCCCTGAATGCCTCGATCTCGTCGTGGGTGCGGCCGATGAAGTTCCACCACATCACGATCTGCTCTGCCAGGGGCGCGCCGCCGATGAGCAGCACGCGGGCGGGCGCTGGGCCGCTCGCGATGACGAGGGTCTCGGCGCCGGGAGGCCGGTAGCCGATGGAGTGCAGGGGAACGACCTCGTCATCGACGGTGACCGCACCGGAATCGACGAGCACGCCGTGCTCGAAATCCGGATCGACCGGGAGAGCGATCTCGGTGTGTGGCGGCAGATCGATCTGGGCGCCGACGAGGGGACTGAACGTCGTCGCGGGGGACTGCTGGCCGAGCAGGCTGCCGATAAAGACGCTGATACTCGCGCCCTGGTGAGAAATGACGGGAGGGGCATAGCTCTCGAAGAAGGGAGCGACGTGCCTGGCGGAATCCGGAAGCGCGGTCCACAGCTGGGCGCCGTGCAGAACGGTGGTGGCCGGAAGCGAGACTTCGGAGTGTTGCACACCGCGACCGGCCGTCATCAGATTGAGCTCGCCCGGACGCACGATGGCGTGCGCGCCGGTGGAATCGCGGTGCTCGATGTCGCCGGCGAACAGCCAGCTGACGGTCTGCAGGCCGGTGTGGGGGTGCGGGGGCACGTTCATGCCGCGGGTGGCGACGTCATCGGGGCCGTAGTGGTCGACGAAGCACCACGCACCGATCAGCGAACGGGAACGCTGCGGCAGCGTGCGGCGCACGGTCATCGCGCGCGGACCGCCGAGTGGAACCATGCGCGGCTCGAGAATCTCGATGCCGTCGGTCACGGCAGGGCTGTCGAGGCAGATGCGCTCAACGGGTTCGGTCTCGAGATTGCTCATGACGGCAGCCTATTCGCCCGGTGCTCATCCGTCTGCGGTGCGGCACTCATGGTCGGCGGTGAATGAAGTCAGCGGATGTCCGCTCCGGCGGCGGCGCCATATCCACGGTAAGAGTGGGTCAGCTGTGGGTCAGCTGCGCCTCTCGGTCTCGGCTGGCCCATCCGTTGTTCGCGGTAGAGGCAGGGTGGGACCGGTCGCAGCCTGTGCTGGTGCCTGCGGCGACACAACCGGCAGCCCGTCGAGAACCTCTGTGGTGCGGTTGGCTGCAGCGTCGGCATCCGCTTGAGGTGCCACCGACCCCCCAGCTGACGCCGAAACCGACCCCTCAGCTGCCGAAGCCGACGCCTCGGCCGGCGGAGTCGTGGCCCCATGCCCGCCGCGCCCGCCATGAGCACGAGGGCCGCCACGGCCACCGTGCGTGCCGTCGCCCGGCGCTGCCGGAGCCGCCGGATCGGTCGAAACAGGGCGCAGTAGGAGTTCGAGCAGCAGTATCAGGATCAGCGCGATGACGGCCGTCCAGATGATCACCGGCACGGCGAGCGGACGCCAGAACAGGATGACGGCCGCAACGCACAGGGCGATGATGACCCGAATCCAGCGCCGTCCGCGGTAGAGGAACTCGCCGAACCGACCCGTGGTGATGCCGTTGCGCTCTGCGCTGGTCCGCAGCTTGGCGGCGGTGGAGACCGTCGCCCGACGGATGCTAGCTGAGCCGCGGAACGGGCCGGCCAGGTACGCCACTATCGCCAGTCCAATGCCGACGACACCCACTGAGATTGTTGTATTGGTGATGAACGGCAGTATGGCGTCATAGATGGCGCGTGCGGCGTTAGAGGGGATATACGCGGGCGCCACAGAGCCCACAAACAGCACGCGCCCAACTGCGATGCCGCTGCCGAGGATCAGCATCATGACAGCGAGTCCGACGCCGGTCCAGATCAGGGCACGAGCCCGTTTCCTGGCGATCAACACGCCGGCGGCCATGAGCACGATGCTGATGATCGGCAGCCAGTAGCCCAGCGCGTTGAGGATCGTGTACCCGGTCCTGGCCTGGAGCAGGCCATCGGCTTGGGCGATCACGATCGTGCGATCGACCTCTGGAATATTCGAGGCGAAGGTGAGCCCCTGCGACACCAGTTGATCCTTCACGGCGGCGATGACGGGTTTCAACTGGATGCCCAGTTCACCCTTGTCGTTCAAGACCAGCGCTCCAGAGGTGTCACCTTCCAACACGTTGAGAAGCTGAGTGTGAGTGACCTGCAGCGTCCGTTGCCACAGCTCGGCGAAGGCAGGTGATTCAATCACCCGCTCTGTGGCGCTCCGCACCAGGGATTGCATGCCCTCAACGGCTGGTTGCTTCAGCAGTTGCAGTGCCGCCGCTGCGCGAGGCGGCAGGTTCAGCGACGCGATGCCGTCGAAGACGTCTGTGGCAATCGACTCAAAGTCAACGTTTTCATTGACGACCTTGACGATCTCATCGACAAGAACGGCCTGCACGGCTGGATCCTCTGCCAACGGGCCGAGCGTCTCGACGAACCGCGTCGTATCCGTGACTTCGGCCTTGACCCAGGACGCGACGACGGCCGTCGGCGCCAGGAGCAGACCGAGAAGGATGAGAATGAAGGCAACGGGAGCACGCCACCGCCCTGGATGGGGCGGCGCTGGCGCGAGCACGACTGGAGGTGCACCGCTGACTAGTTGCGCGCGAAGCCGTTCGTTCTCTGCGAGCAACTGCGCGACCCTGTCGTCGGCACTGATCTGGTGATCTGGACCGATCTGATCTTCTGGCCTGTCGAGGTTCGCCATCTGAATGCTCCATCCAGGTCGCCGGGGTCGACGATGTTTATCACTGAGAGTGCCACTATCGCGCATATGGGGCAACGCGCGCGCGTCTTAAGTTGATACTTGCTCGGGGAATACTGCCAGGACCATCACGCCGGGAGCGAACAGGGGCATGCAAGAGGGCAAACGCTGGTTACTCTCGATGTATCGGCACCATAACTGCCCAGGTGCTAAGGGAGTATTCATATGTTTGAGAGATTTACCGACCGAGCTCGTCGCGTCGTCGTTTTGGCCCAGGAAGAGGCCAAGATGCTCAACCACAACTACATCGGTACTGAGCACATTCTGCTCGGACTGATCCATGAGGGTGAGGGTGTCGCGGCGAAGGCTCTGGAGAGCCTTGGCATTTCCCTCGACGCTGTGCGCGAGCAGGTCCAGGACATCATCGGTCAGGGCCAGCAGCAGCCGACCGGACACATCCCCTTCACTCCGCGTGCCAAGAAGGTGCTTGAGCTGAGCCTCCGTGAGGCGTTGCAGCTCGGCCACAACTACATTGGCACCGAACACATTCTTCTCGGCCTGATCCGCGAGGGCGAGGGCGTCGCAGCCCAGGTACTCGTCAAGCTCGGCGCCGACCTCAACCGGGTGCGCCAGCAGGTCATCCAGCTTCTCTCTGGCTACCAGGGCAAGGAGCAGGTACAGGTCGGAGCGAACGAGCAGTCCGGATCCCAGGCGGGCAGCCAGGTTCTCGACCAGTTCGGTCGCAACCTCACGCAGGCCGCGCGCGACAACAAGCTCGACCCGGTCATCGGCCGTGAGAAGGAAATCGAGCGGGTCATGCAGATCCTGTCTCGCCGTTCCAAGAACAACCCTGTTCTCATCGGTGAGCCCGGCGTCGGTAAGACCGCTGTGGTTGAAGGACTGGCCCAGGCCATCGTCAAGGGCGATGTGCCTGAGACGCTGAAGGACAAGCAGCTTTACTCGCTTGACCTCGGTTCGCTCATCGCCGGTAGCCGCTACCGCGGTGACTTCGAAGAGCGCCTGAAGAAGGTCACCAAGGAGATCCGCACGCGCGGCGACATCATCGTCTTCATCGATGAGATCCACACGCTCGTCGGAGCCGGTGCCGCTGAAGGTGCCATCGACGCTGCCAGTATCCTGAAGCCGCTGCTTGCCCGCGGCGAGCTGCAGACCATCGGTGCGACCACGCTCGACGAGTACCGCAAGCACTTCGAGAAGGATGCCGCGCTTGAGCGCCGCTTCCAGCCGATCCAGGTTGCGGAGCCGTCGCTGGCCCACACCATCAACATCCTCAAGGGTCTGCGCGACCGGTACGAGGCACACCACAAGGTGTCCATCACGGATGGCGCACTCGTGGCTGCCGCGAACCTGTCAGACCGCTACGTGTCTGACCGCTTCCTGCCCGACAAGGCCATTGACCTGATCGATGAGGCCGGCGCTCGCCTGCGCCTGTCGATCCTGTCGAGCCCGCCCGAGCTGCGCGAATTCGACGAGAAGATCGCCGTGGTTCGCTCCGCCAAGGAAACCGCAATTGAAGACCAGGACTTCGAGAAGGCTGCCAGCCTGCGCGATGAGGAGAAGAACCTCCTCGGCGAGCGTCTGCGCCTCGAGAAGAAGTGGAAGTCAGGCGACGTCAAGACGACAGCTGTCGTTGACGAGGGCCTGATCGCAGAGGTACTCGCCCAGGCGACCGGCATCCCCGTGTTCAAGCTCACCGAAGAAGAGTCCTCGCGCCTCGTCTTCATGGAGAAGGCACTGCACCAGCGCGTCATCGGTCAGGAAGAGGCCATCTCGGCCCTCTCCAAGACCATCCGTCGCACCCGTGCCGGCCTGAAGGACCCGAAGCGTCCCTCCGGCTCGTTCATCTTCGCCGGCCCGACCGGTGTCGGAAAGACCGAGCTCGCCAAGGCACTCGCTGAGTTCCTGTTCGACGACGAAGCCGCCATGATCTCGCTCGACATGAGTGAGTACGGCGAGAAGCACACGGTCTCACGACTGTTCGGTGCTCCTCCCGGATTCGTCGGCTTCGAAGAGGGCGGCCAGCTCACCGAGAAGGTGCGCCGCAAGCCGTTCAGCGTCGTGCTGTTCGACGAGATCGAGAAGGCTCACCCCGACATCTTCAACTCGCTCCTCCAGATTCTGGAAGAGGGACGTCTGACGGATGGCCAGGGTCGCGTGATCGACTTCAAGAACACCGTGATCATCATGACCACCAACCTCGGTACGAGGGACATCAGCGGCTCGCCCGTTGGCTTCCAGCTCGAGGGCGACACGGCCACCAGCTACGACCGCATGCGCGGCAAGGTGAACGAGGAGCTGAAGAAGCACTTCAAGCCCGAGTTCCTGAACCGTGTTGACGAGATCATCGTCTTCCCGCAGCTGTCGAAGCCCGAACTGTTGCAGATCGTCGACCTGTTCATCAAGCGTCTCAGCGAGCGGATGCTTGACCGCGACATGACCGTCGAGCTCACGCAGTCCGCCAAGGAGCGCCTCATCGAGGTCGGCTTCGATCCGACACTGGGTGCTCGTCCGCTGCGTCGTGCGATCCAGCACGAGGTGGAAGACCGCCTCTCAGAGAAGATCCTGCACGGCGAGCTGAACGCGGGCGACCACGTGCACGTCGACTTCAAGGACGGCGAGTTCGTCTTCACCACGTCGGCGCGTGAGAACGCGGTTTCGGTCGGTGTCAACTCATCCGCTGCCATCGGCACGGGTCCGGTGACGCCAGACCTCGCTATCTCAAGCGACTAGGCACACACTCACTGAGTTGCACGAAGGGCCCGGCGGTTTCGACCGCCGGGCCCTTTCGCGTGCCCGGCACCCGCTGCGCTCGCTCCTCGACCAACGGGGTTGGCCAGCGCTCCTAGACTGAACGTGCACGGAACACTTGCAGCGATGAAAGGACGGTGGGCGTGAACGATCAGGGGTATTCGGTACGACGAGCGCGCACCAGCGATGTGCCGCGCATCAAGGAGCTCGTCGAGCCTCTGGTGCAGAAGCGCATCCTCCTCGGCAAGGAGACCGTTGTCTTCTACGAGGCCGTCCAGGAGTTTCGCGTGGCTGAGGACGCCAACGGAACGCTGATCGGCTGCGGCGCCCTGCACGTGATGTGGGAGGACCTCGGCGAGGTACGCACTCTCGCCGTGGAGGAACACTGGCTCGGCAAAGGCGTCGGCCACGCCATCATCGACCGCCTCGAAGATGACGCCCGCGAGCTTGGACTCAGCCGCTTGTTCTGCCTGACCTTCGAGGTCGGCTTCTTCAGCCGCCACGGCTTCGTCGATATGGGAACCGAGACCGTTGACCCGTCGATTTACGCCGAACTCGTGCGCTCTCCCGACGAAGGTGTCGCCGAGTTCCTCGACCTGGCCAGGGTGAAGCCGAACACCCTGGGCAACACGCGAATGGTCAAGCGTCTCTAGCAGCGCCTCATCACGGCTTTCGCTGTGAATCTACAGGGCTGGGGGCACAAGCGTCGGTGAACCACCGCGCAAATGACCGGTGTTCGTCTGGCACAGACATACTCTGATGTCATGTCGACGATCAAGCATCCGGTCGGCCCCCAGTCCAGCAATGTGTACTGGCGCCGACGTCTCGTAGTTGGCCTCGGTCTTCTGGCCGTTCTGGTCATCATCATTCTCATCATCGTGCGCCCCGGCTCCAGCACGGGCGACCCGGTCAGCACCACCTCGCCCGCCGCGACCGAGCAGGCCACAGACGCCCAAACGGATGCCGCAACGCCTCCGGCATCAGGCAGTGCGTCGGGCACCTGCAACCCGAACACCATCCAGGTTGACGCCATCACCGACGCTGATTCGTATGACCCAGGGCTCCTGCCGCAGCTCACGCTGAGCATCACCAATACGGGTCCGGCTCCCTGCACAATCAACGCGGGAACGGCCGCCCAGGTCTTCACGATTTCGAGCGGTGACGATGTCTACTGGACCTCGACCGATTGCCAGACGGATGCCACGGACGCCGACGTCACCCTGGAACCGGGTGTCGCAGTGAGCTCGTCCGAAGCGATCGCCTGGGACCGTACCCGCTCGGCCAAAGACACCTGCGATGCATCCCGCGATGCCGCCCCGGGCGGTGGAGCGTCGTACTACCTCACCGTGAGTGTTGATGGCGTGGAGTCAGAGTCACCGACGCAGTTCCTGCTCTACTAACGCCGCGGACCGCACCCGTTCGTCGAGCGACCTCGCCGCAGTGACGCTGCTGGATGCCGGCACGAGTTTCGCTATCCGCTCAACGAGCCCGCACGCCGGACGCCGACTGGAGTGCGCCGGATAGGCTGGTCTCATGGCACCCAAGTCGCGCAAGCCCTCCAGAGCAGTCTCGAAAAAGAAGGGGCTGAAGCGACCCCTTCAGTTCCGTTCAGAGGCGTTGGCCCAGGCTCTCGAGCGTCAGGACATGGCTGCGGTCGCCTTCGCGCTCCGCAACGGAAACACGGTCGTGCCGTTGAAGAAGGCCGCCGACAAAGATCGGCCGCTGGAACCCGGCGAAATCTGGACGTACCGCGACCCCGCCACCGAAGAGGTTGCCCTGCTGCTGTTCAGCGATGCGGCACACAAGCCCGCCAACCTGCCGCCCACTGTCGGTCTGCAGAGCCCGCAGTGGCTGGCCTCGTTCCTCACCGCGCACGCCGATGAGATCACCACCGTCTTCCTCGACATCGCCGGTCCGCACCCGATGCAGGCCTCGCCCGCCGAGTTGCTGGGTGCGCTCGGTCCGCTGCCGGTGGACTTCAAGGCGGATGCCGACGATGCGGTGCTCGCGGCCCTCGACGACTTCGACGAAGACGACACCGCGGCGGATGACGCAGGCGACGTGGCTGATGACGCGGACGGGACTGACACCGGCGACGACGCCACACCGAGCCCCGACAAGGCCTGATCCGTCTCCACCCTTCTTTGCCGCCCCCGCTGATTGAGGAGCGAGCGCCACGGGTCTTGTGTCGCGAATACAGGACGAATCGCACATTTGTCACCGAAAACAGGACGGATCGCGCTCTCTGCGACGATAGTTCCGGTTTTCGCGACGCTGCACCGAGCCCCGACAAGGTCTGGCTGTCTCGGCGCCACGATCCTTGTGGACGCCCTTGCCCGCTGCCATACTCGCTGACTAAGGGGGATGTTATGGACGTGGGCTCGGTCGTAATCGCAATCATCGTTGGCGTGGTTTTCCTCGCCCTCGTGCTCTACGTGTTCGGCACACTCTTCGCTGCGCCGATGGAGCCAATCGAACGTGTGCTCTGGGTTGTGGTGATCCTGGCCTTCCCATTCTTTGGCGCGCTGATTTGGCTGTCGTGGGGACAGGATTCGATCAAGCAGCGCAAGCTCCGCGCCGGCATCGAGAACTAGCTAGAACGCGCGGTCGAGCTCGGCGTCCCGCGCACTTGCGCCGCTCATCAGTGCGCGACCGACGGCAGTGCTGATCGTCACACTGGTGGCGTCGATGCGGTGGGTGAAGCCGAGCCGGGTTCCTTCTGCCGCACGCTGCTTGGCCGCGGTCACCGGGCGGATCTCACCGGCCAGGCTGATCTCCCCGAACGCCGCAATGTGGTGCGCGATGGGCTTGTCGCGCGCGGCCGACGCGATGGCCAGCGCGATCGCGAGGTCGGCTGCCGGTTCGGTGAGGCGCACGCCGCCGACGGTGGAGACGTAGACGTCCTGGTCGGACAGTTTGATGCCCGCACGCTTCTCCAGCACGGCGAGCAGCATGGCAACACGGGACGGATCCACGCCGTTCGTGACCCGCCGCGGGTTGGGCGCAGTGGTGGGCGAAACGAGCGCCTGCACTTCAACGGGCATAGCCCTGCGGCCCTCGAGCGCGACGGTGACACACGTGCCAGAGACCGGCGCCGTGCCGCGGCTGAGGAACAGACCGCTGGGGTCGGCGACCTCTGCGATACCGTCACCGGTCATTTCAAAGCAGCCCACCTCATCCGTTGGGCCAAAGCGGTTCTTGAGCGCCCGGATGAACCGCAGGGCGGTTTGGCGGTCACCCTCGAACTGGCAGACCACGTCGACGATGTGCTCCAGCAGCCGGGGGCCGGCGATGGAGCCGTCTTTGGTGACGTGACCGACGAGCAGGATGGGCAGGTCGCGGTCTTTGGCGACGCGGATGAGCGTGGAGGCCACCTCGCGCACCTGGGCTGGCTGGCCGGGGAGGCCATCGGAGAGGGCGCTGGCGACGGTCTGCACGGAGTCGACGATGACGAGGTCTGGTTTGACGGCGTCGATCTGGCCGAGGATGGTGCCGAGGTCGGTCTCGGAGGTGAGGAAGAGCTCTGGCTGGAGGGCCCCGGTGCGTTCGGCTCGCAAGCGCACCTGGCTGACGGATTCTTCGGCGCTGACGTAGAGCACCCGCGACTTGGCAGCTGCGGCCTTCGACGCCACCTCGAGCAGCAGGGTGGACTTGCCGACGCCGGGCTCGCCGCTCAGCAGGATGACGGCGCCGGGGACGATGCCGCCGCCGAGCACGCGGTCGAACTCATCAATGCCGCTCGGCCAGTGCTCAACCGCGGTGGTGTCGACGTGGGTGATGGGACGGGCAACGTTGGCGCCGGCGACGGCGGTGGCCTTGACGGCGCGGCCGAGGCCGGCCTTCTCGACGACGTCTGTCACGGTGCCCCACTGCTGGCATTCGCCGCAGCGGCCGGCCCATTTTGCGGTGGCCCAGCCACACTCAGTACAGCGGAAGTTTGATGCGGGCTTAGCCATACTCCAGAGCCTAGTTCTGGCCGCTGACACTCTCGTTCAGCGGGAGATGCGGTGGAGTCTCGTCGGCCGGGCGCGCCTGGGGAAAGCGTGCGGCGACATCCGTACTGAGGGCAGGCAGGAAGGCCTCTGCCCACACTCGGTAGCCGCGGTCGTTGGGGTGGAACATGTCGTTTGCGAACTGGGTGGCGACGCTGCGGAGGCCCTGCCGATGCGTGGTGGCGTGCAGCGGGGCAACGGTGAGTCCGTGCTCGGCGGCCACGCGGCGCACGATCTGGTTGGCCACGGCCACCTTGCGTTCGTTGGGCGGCAGGTGGAAGCAGGGCAGGTCGGCGACGATGGCGTGCTCCGGCAGCGCGGCGAAGATCTCACGGATGCCGCTCTCGAAGACCTCTGCGTCCCAGTTCGCGATGTCGTTGGCGCCGATGGCGACGGTGACGATGTCGGGCTGCAGTTTCACGAACCGGGGGAGCTGGTCGCGCACGGCGAGGGCAACGGTGGCACCAGACACGCTGAGGTTGAGCACGCGTACCGTGCGGTTCGTCAGGAGTCGGATGTGGTCGGCCAGCAGCCCGACATAGCCGCGGTTGGGGGCGCTGGCGCCGATTCCCTGCCCGGCGCTGTCGCCGATGGCGACGTAGAGCAGCTCGCCCTTCTCCTTGGCGTGATCGCGCCACCATTTGGAGTTGATGGGCAGCGTCTCGTTGAGCACCACCGCGTTTTCGGCGATGCGGCGGCGGAACTCGCGATAGCCGGCGCGGGCGGCGTAGCCGAGGCCGATGGCAGCGGCCAGGGAGCCGGCGGTGATGGCGAGATTTCGGAGTGGTCGTTGAACGGATGTCACTAGCCGAGAGTACAGCGGACGGCTGACAGTGGGCGGCCAGTGCAGTGGGGGCGGTGACACAGGCTGCCCCCGTGACCACGGCACGCGAAACGCTCGATTCGCTCCCGAGCGGCTTTCTCAACTAGAATCGTCCTCGGTACCGTGTCCGAGCGGCCGAAGGTGCAACTCTCGAAAAGTTGTGTGGGGGAGACTCCACCGTGGGTTCAAATCCCACCGGTACCGCCACAGAAAACCCCTTGCTTCCCTTTGTTTACAAGGGATTCAGGGGGTTTTCTCGTTCCTGATTGAGCCCTTCGGACTTCACCCGACTAAACGGCCAGGCTACCGGCCGTGATCAGCTGGAGGATGGCAAGATGATCGTCTTGCCGGGGCCGCTCTGACGCGCACCCTCTACTAGGACGTCGGCGAGTGGGATCTGGCGGGCGATCACTGGCCGCAGGGTGCCCGTGCTGAGCAGGCGGGCGATCTCGCTGAGCCGTTCTTCCTTCTTGTCCAGCGAGTAGTTCACCGCGTGCACCACCGAGTCCGCGGCCAGATCTTCTGAGATGCCGAACGCGATCGACAGGATTGTGCCTCCGTCACGGACTGCGGCGCGTGCGGCGGAGACAAGCGCGCGATCCCCGGTGAGATCGATGATGGCATCGACAGGTTCCACCTGCGCCAGTGCGAACTGGAGTTCTTTTGCACCACGCGGCACAACCTGCGCAGCACCGAGGCTGCGAAGCTGCGGCTCAGTATCGGAGCGAGCTGAGGCAAGGACCCGGACCCCGTTCGCAGCAGCGAGTTGCACGACAAAGGTGCCGACCCGCCGGCCGCGCCCAGCACGAGTATGGTCGATCCAGCAGCCGCTCCACTCGCCTCGAGCGCACCCAGCGCCATCATTCCCGCCGTGGCCGACGCCGCCGCGGCAACGAAATGCGTGCCGTCCGGAACGCGCTCCAAGGCACCGAACATTGGCCGCTCGTGCACGATCGCTGCCTCAGCATAGGTACCGAAGCGACGCTGCATGCCCCAAAACTGTCCGAACACCCTGTCCCCGACGGTAAAACGCGAGGCACCATCGCCCACGCGCTTCACGATTCCGGCCCCGTCAAACCCCATAACGAGCGGCAACTTATATGAGCCGCGAATACTTCGGAGAGCATCGACAGGTCGAGATCTGGCACGGTGGACTAGCCAGCCCCGAGTGCGGCAGCGGTCCTCTTGTTCGTCAAAGACTGCGCAGGCGCAGTGAACTCGTAGGTGCCCGATCCCACCCGAGTGTCGATATCGCCGAGTACGATCTCTGCGGACGTGCCCGGGGGCACGACAACTCGCAGTTGAACAACGTTATCGGTGAGTTCCCAGGCAACTTCGATCCGTCCGCGGGGCGAGTCGAACCAAGCTGAGACGGGACCGAGTTCGGATGTGACGACCGGCGCTACGCGGAAGGCTTCGAAGCCAACGGAACCGGCCGCCTGTCCGATTCCCCCGATGGAGCGATAGAGCCATTCACCGACAGACCCGAGTGAGTAGTGGTTGAAGGAGTTCATCTCAATCGACTGGAAGCCCGCATCCTGTGTCCACCCGTCCCAACGTTCCCAAATCGTCGTTGCACCTTGGTCGATTGAGTACCCCCATGACGGATAGTCGCGTTGCAGAAGGATCGCCACTGCGAGGTCGGGCCTACCGATTTTTTCCAGTACGGGGCAGATGAGATTGACCCCGAGGAATCCGGTGGTCAGTCGGCGCCCGGTCCTCTCGATTTCGTCGACAAGATGGTTCGCCGCGCTCAGCCTGCGGTCCTCCGGTAACAAGTCCCAAGCGAGCGCGAAAAGGTAACTGCTCTGAGTTCGGCCATGAACGTAGCCACCTTCGTCGACAAATCTGTCGACGAAGAGTCGCCGAAGTTCCCGAGCGGATTCCCGATAGCGCTGAACGTCATCAATCTTGCCCAGTGCGGTGGCAGCGTCGGCGAGTATATCCACCGAATGAATACGGTAGGCGGCCGCCACTACTGCTTTGGGGGTTTCGGCTCCGACGGATAGCCAATCGCCGTAATTGTTGCCGAGCGCGGAATCCCAGAGGGTGCCGGGATTGTTGGATGCGACATATTCGACCCATGCGCGCATGTGCGGGTAGTTGCGCACGAGAAGTTCACGATCGCCGTAGGTTTCGTAGAGCGTCCAGGGCACGATAACTACCGCGTCACCCCACCCAGGAGCTGCAGCGTCAAAGTTGCGGGACGTCGGAGGCACGGGGGCAACGTCGGGCACGCGTCCCGAGATGTCCTGGGTTGCAACGAGATCGCGCATCCAGCGGTCGAGGAATGCGTGCACGTCGCTGTTGTAGATGGCGGTGCGCGCGAAGATCTGGGTGTCCGCCGTCCATCCGAGGCGCTCGTCTCGCTGTGGACAATCGGTAGGAACCGCCACGTAGTTCCCGCGTTGGCCCCAGACGATGTTGGAGTGGAGCTGGTTGACGAGGTCGTTGCCCGTCACCAGACCGCCGGTGGTTCGAGAGTCCGACCCGAGCACGATCGCAGTGACATCGGAGGGGTGCAGTTCCCCGGTGAAGCCGTGCAGTTCGAGGTATCGAAACCCGTGGAGGGCAAAGAGGGGCTCGAAATGCTGTATCGCCTCTCCAATGGTCATGATTACGTCCCGCGACTCCGCGGTGCGCAGGTTCGCGGTGTACACGGAGTCACCATCGAGAATCTCGCCGTGAAACAGTTCCACCACCCTTCCCTCTGGTTGCTCACGTAGGGAGAGTCGTACACGCCCGACCAGATTTTGACCGAAATCGATAACGTGATGCCCTGCCGCATTCTTCGTGATTTCAATGGGCGGAACTTCCATGAGCGCGCGAACGGGGTCGGCCAGCTGACCTGACAGCGTCGTTGTACTGGTGTCGGTCACGATGGCCGGCCGCCATGCGCTGTCGTTGTATTCTGCAGTCGTCCAGCCGTCGGTGTCTCGTGACGTGTCGTGATATTCGCCCATCAGGAGATCGGACATGACGATGGTGCCGACGCTCTCTTTCCATCCATCGCCTGTCGCAATGAGTCGAGATGTGCCGTCCTCGAACTCGAGATGCAGTTCGGCTATGAGCTCGGTACTTGTGCCGTACTGGTCGGCCTGTCTGCGGGTGTTATAGCCGAGGTACCCACTCCACCATCCGTCGCCGATGGTCGCCGCAAGGGAATTGCGCCCAGGGTTCAGCAACGCCGTCACGTCGTATGCCTGGTACTCCAGTCGCGATTCGTACCGAGTCCAACCGGGTGTCAGTTCGTCGTTACCCACTCGGTGACCGTTGAGCCAGGCCCTGTAGACGCCTCGTGCCGTTATATAGAGGCGAGCGCGGAGCACCGTTCGTTCTTCCTCGAATACGTTTCGTAACTGTGTCGGTGGAGAAGAGTACATAGTGCGAAAGGAGCGCGGAATCGTCGCACCGATAGCCGGCGGATATTCTCCACCCTCGCCGAGTGGCGGCCGCGGATCGCGTGAGATCCACGCGGCCGCCCAATTCGCCGGGTCCCGCAGACCGGTCTCAAAGTGTGCGGTTGCATGGCCGACCGAGTGCACGCCTCGAACGTAGATTGTCCATCTGTATGAGGCGCGGGCCTCAAGTGGAGTGCCTTCGAAGGTTGCGGACACTTCAGTGGCCGCGATTGAGGCATCCCAGACGACTTCGACGGAGTTATCGGCAAAAATGCGCTCGACTACGATTCGGTTACTGATGGGATCGTCGTTGGCAAGTGCGGATTGAAGGCGCCATGAAAACGTCGGACGAGCTGAGTCGATCTCAAGCGGATGCGGGCGGCTATCGGTCGCAAGGTCGTGAATCATCATCCTTTGACACCGCCGCCGACGGTGAGTGATTGGATGAAGGACCGCTGGGCGAAGACGAATGCGATGTACACCGGCAGCGCAGTGAGCACCATCGCGCCGAAGACGGGAGCGTACCCGTAGATGAACTTCTTTGCGCCGAGGTCGGCGATGCCGATGGGGAGGGTGTACAGCTCAGCGCTGTGAATCGAGACGAGCGCATAGATGTACTCGTTCCAGGCTGCCATGAACGCGAGCACCGCCACAGTCGCTGCTGCGGGTCCGATGAGAGGAAGCATGACCATCCGAAATATCTGCCAGGGGGAGGCGCGGTCAATTGACGCGGCCTCCACGAACGAGTCGGGCAGGGCATCGAAGTGGGTCTTCATCAGGTACACGCCGATCGGCAGGGTTCCAGCAACGTACGGACCGATCAGGCCTACGTAGCTGTTGAGGATTCCCAGGTCGCGCGAGATCAGAAAGACAGGAAGAAGAAGCACCGGCGCGGGCACGACAAGCACGCCAAGGAAGACAGCAAACACGGCGTTGCTTCCCGGAAAGCGAAGGCGCGAGAAGGCATACCCAGCACCGGCGCAGCATGCCACCGAAAGCGCGACCACACTCAGGGTCACAAGGAGACTGTTGAGAAAGTACTGCGCGAGCGGGGTTGTCTGGAATGCAGTCACGTATCCGTTGAACGTCGGCGAAGTCGGCAGGCCCCACGGGGTAGCGAGGATTTCGCCGTCGCTGCGGAAGGACTGAATGACCAGCCAGATCAGAGGGTATGCCGACAGCAGCCCATACGCCCAAAGAGCGATTCCGGCCCCTCGGGGCACCCGCCGCCGCGCCCGTGGGCGGCGTTGGGAAATTGTGTTAGTCATGCAGGGTCCTCTCACGAAGAGCAGCGCGTCTTGAGATGAGCTGGGGGACGAGCGCGAAGGCGACTAACACGACACCGATGATGATGCCGACCGCGTTGGCGTAGCCGTACTTGTTGTTGACGAATCCCTGCACAAATACGTAGAGGGTGGCAATTGTTGTTGAGTTGATTGGCCCACCACGCGTGAGTAGGTAGACAAGGTCGAATGATCGGAATAGCTGAACAGTGAGCACCACGGCGACGAGCACGATCGTAGGGCGCACCATGGGTAGCACGATTCTCGTCATGGTCGTGATCGTGCCCGCACCGTCAATTTCGGCTGCCTCGAGAACTTCGGTATCGAGTGCGATCAGCGATCCGAAGATGAGAAGCATTGCAAAGGGGACGGTGACCCAGATCTGCACCAGCGATACGGTTCCCAGGGCGGTGCTTTCACCGGTGAGCCATGTCCCTGCCAACGCGTCGAGGTGCAATGCTCGGAGTCCGGCGTTGACGAGGCCGTTCTCAGGTTCGAGCATGAACTGCCAGAGGAGCCCGGTGACCACGACCGGCATGATGTACGGAACCATGAGTAGCACCTGTAACGCACGCCATCCACGAATCTTTTGAAACAGGAAGTACGCGAGTACGAACCCGATGACGATGGACGCGGTGACGACAACCACCGCGAAGATGATGTTTCGACCGAATGCCGCGTAAAGGGCAGGGTCCTGAATGGCCCGTATGTAGTTGGCCGCCCCGACGGGATTCTTATCCCCGTAGCCCGAGGCGCTGGTGGTGCTATAGCCGATACCGGTGATGATCGGCCAGACCAGGAAGAGGATAAGCAGGATGATCGCCGGAACGGCGAACAGCAGCCCGAGGAGACGGGATCGTCTCCGCTCTGAGGCTATTCGTGACATGTCGCTCCTTCGCGAACGGGGTCGGACGTGGGCCGGTGGGCGATCCCTGGCAGATCGCCCACCGACCGTACTATTTCTGGAGCTGCTACTGGAAGAGGCCTTCAGTCTGCTTTGCAGCATCTTCAGGGGTGATCTGTCCCAGAATCAGCTTGGGGAGGATCTCCGTCGACCACGTTGTGGAGCCCTCTGTGGTGAAGTTGGGCAGGTATCCCGACGAGTCGGTGAATCCGTTGCCTGCTGCCTCAAGGTATGCGGCCATCAGCGGGTTGCCGGAGCTCAGGTCGATGTCCAGACTGGGGATCGTGTACTGCGTCGTCGCTAGCTCGGTCTCGACCTCGGTCGAGGTCAGGTACTTGGCGAAGGCAACAGCAGCCGACAGGTTTTTCGATGCTTTGTTTACCACCAGCACGTTGGCGTTTCCACCACCCAGGATGCGGTTGGGTTTCACTCCATCCAGAGCCGGCAGCACGTAGGTGCCGAGGTTGAAGTCAGCCCCATCGACAACGCTCGCGAGGAAGTTCTCGGGAACGCTCACGAACTGTGCAGTCTTTTTCTGCAGGAACAGAGAAGTTTCTGCGGCAATGTCGGTTGTCACTTGACTTTCGGTCCAGCAGCCGGCCTTGGCCATCTTCTCAACGATCTCGAGACCCTTGATGTAGTTGGGGTTGGACACGGAGAAGTCGGCGACCTTGTCATCGCGCATGGTCTGGTCCCAAGCGAGGGAAGCCCACCAAGTACCCCAGACAGCGCCGGTGAGGGACATCGGGATATAGCCCGCCTCTTTCAGCGCGGTGCAGTTCGAGAGGAGCTCGTCGAACGTGGTGGGAACCTTGATACCCACCTCGTCGAAGATGTCCGTGTTGTAGATGGAAGCAACACTGATCGCGTTGAACGGCACGCCCCAGGTCTCACCGTTCGTGGTGTCCAGAGTCGCGTTGGCACCTGTGAGCAGAGAAGCGTTGAAGCTCTCGCCCCATGTCGCTGCGTCACCGTCATATGGAGCGGTAGCGAGTGCATCGGTCAGATCGAGCAGCTGTCCAGCACCCTGGAGCTCGACGAGCGACGCGTTCTGTGCCGCGAAGACGTCAGGCAGGTCGCCACTCGACGCTAGGGCCTGCAACTTGGTGGGGTAAGTATCGATCGCAGTGAAGTCGAGCTTCACGTTGACGTTTGGGTACTGGGCCGCAAAACCGTCGACGAGGTCCTGATTGGCGTAAGCCCACCATGTGCTGAACGTAATGTCGCCCTTGATCTGCGCCGGGTCGGTGGTGAAGCCGGCATCGCCGGTGGTCGCGCCTGTCGAGCATCCTGCGAGGGTAAGACCGGCGACGGCAGCGATCGCCACCGCCGTGGCCACGCGCGAGCGCTTTAGCTGAAACTTCATCGTTTCTCCTTGTGAGGTGGAACACTGGCTGGTGTTGAACACACATTAGAACGATTCAATGAAAATGCCAAGCCAATTTGTTAGGATCCATATCCACAGGCTCATTGTGCTTGAACCGTTACAAACAGGTTCCACATCGATCCGCAACGAAACTGGAGTTGAAAAGTGGCGAAGACTGGATTGCGGCAAGTTGCAACCCACGCTGGGGTCTCTCCTGCCACGGTGTCTAACTATCTCAACCATCCCGGCAAGCTCGCGAACGCGACAGCCGAGCGTATTCGCAGCGCAATCGAAGAGCTTGGATACGTAGGCAACTCCGCTGCGAGGGCGCTGCGTCTAGGCGAGTCCGACACCATCGGACACCTCACCTTCGAGGTGGGCAACCCCTTCTTCTTCGACTTCTCCAAAGGCGTCCAGGATCGTGCTGCCGAGTCGGGGTATTCCGTGCTTATCGCGAATACTGCCGGTTCCGCCGAACGCGAAGAGCGCTACTTCGATCTCTTCGAGGCGCAACGCATCAAAGGCCTACTACTATCGCCCCTGAAGGATTCAACTCGCCGGCTCAACGCGTTGAGACAACGCGGCATCCCCATCGTATTAATTGACACTCATCGCGACGGCGTCGAATGCTCCTCGGTGTCGGTTGATGACGTCGAAGGCGGCCGACTTGCAGTTGACCACCTCATCCAACTCGGACGAAAACGAATCATGTTCGTTGGCGGCCCGCTTGATCTGGATAGCGTTGCGGATCGGCTCACCGGTGCCAGACGAGCCGCGCGAACCGCACCCGAGGTTGAACTTGAGGTCGTGGAGATCGCCGAACGCACCATCAACGCAGGGCGAGATTCAGCTGCACAGTTGCTAAGCCGCAATCGCCCTATGCCCGACGCCATATTCGCAGCCAACGACCTCGTCGCTGTAGGAATCCTGCATATTCTTTTACGGTCCGGCAAGATTCGGGTTCCTGAAGATGTCGCGATCGTGGGCTACGACGATATCGACTTTGCCGCCGAAGCGATCGTGCCCCTGACATCGGTAAGGCGACCCGGAGAACTGTTCGGACGCACGGCGCTTGACCTGCTCCATCGCCAGATCACAACCGCCGCTCCGCCGGAACGAGTGGTTTTCCAACCAACCCTCATGGCTCGTCGCAGTACCCTCGGCGACGACAGCCCGAATGGCGACGTCTGACAATGTCGTCAGCCAATTCTCGCCGGATGACCACCAGCGGATCCATACCCGTGCTCCGCCACGGAGACCACGACCTCGGTGATCACCTGGGCGCACGGGATGCCTGGGTGTTTCAACACCAGGGCCGCTACTTCATGCACTACGACGGCGCCGGAGGCGTCGGGTGGCGTGCGTGCCTTGCGATAAGCGATGATGGCCTCGACTGGACCAAACACGGCCCTGCGCTGCAACTCGGTAACGCTGGTGACCCCGACTCGGCTTCGGCCAGCTACGGCACTACCTATTTCGACGGAGAGCGCTGGCACATGTTCTACCTCGGAACGCCACGCGTCACCGCGGACGAGCTCAAAACGCCCTCGTTTCCATACCTCACTATGAAAGCCGAAGCGACCTCAGCATCCGGGCCTTGGCGAAAGCGACCTGATGTGGTTCCCTTTCTGCCCACCGCCGGCACATGGTATTCGGAAACCGCTAGTCCTGGGCAGATCATCTGTGCCGAGGGCTCCTATGTCATGATCTTTTCCGCCGCGACTACCGATGTCACGGGACAAATACAGCGAACCCTCGGTGTCGCCCGGACGCATGACCTTGACACTGAATGGATTGTAGACGACGAGCCGCTGTTGCCCATTACCGAACAGATCGAGAATTCGTCGTTGTATTGGGACCAAGAAGATGGGCTCTGGTATCTGTTCACCAACCACATCGGCGTGGCCCCCGATCTGCCCGCAGTTCCACCACAGGGCAGCGCCGAATACACCGACGCTGTATGGGTCTATTGGTCGACTGATCCCACCCGGTTCAGCGCCCACAATCGAGCGACCGTGCTGGACGCCGAGAGCTCGATGTGGTCCCCGCGAATTGTGGGCCTCCCGAGCGTGCTTGAGATCGATGGTCGACTAGCCGTGTATTACGACGGGTCTGTAGACAACACGATTGGCCACGGCGGTCGTGACATTGGGGTCGCGTGGCTTAACCTTCCCGTTTCATCGAACCTCACGGGCTAGATCTGGCAGACACCACGGTCTGGAGAACTATTTGGTCGCACAGCGCTCGACCTCCTCCATCGCAGGATCACGACCGCCGGTCTGCCAGACCAGGTTGTCCCCGCCGTCACCCGATGACGAACGCAACCGCCAAATGCAATCTGGTCTTCGACGTCGCGGCGGATCTCATGCTCGTCGCTGCGCAAGTGATAGTCGCCGCAAGGCAAGTCAATAGTGGGGCACAGGGATCGGAGGGTTTCCAGTTGTGCTCAAGTCAGAGCGACAGATGCAGCACCATCCCGGTCAGACCGCTCAGTACGCTCGCCACTCCCGCCGCAACGGCATCACCAGCGCGTTGCGGAGTGACGGATGCCGCATCCTGATCGCCAGCTGCGCTGAGACCGGTCCCGCGGAACGTCGCCCCATCCCACACCACCGAGGTCACGTTCTCAGTGGGCTCCGGCAGCTCCGCGCCAACGATGAGGAACTGCTGCGCCAGGTGCTGCGGCGTGACGAGCGCGAGCACATCGATGACGCCGGTCCCTGCGCCGACCACGAGGTCGGGGCCGGTCGCCGTGGCCTCGAGGGCGCGTGCCTCCACCTCGTCATCGTTAGCCGCGCTGAGCACTTCAAGCTCTACGTCCTGGCGCTTCGCCCAGTCGCTTACCGCAGTGGAAAGCGTCGTGGTCGCTCGGTCATTGCCTGCGGTGATGAGAACGACACGATATCCGGCTGGTGGCTCCACGCCGTCCCACGAGCCGGGCTCCGGACTCACCGTCGCCTCAGGGGTGGGCGACGTGACATCGCCGAGAAAGCCGTCGCCGAGCTGCGCACGCGCCGAGGACTCAGAGCCTGGCGTCGAACTCGGCGGCAGGACGTCGTCAGTACCGGCGGCGCATCCGGTCGCCACAGCGAGAAGCGCGACAGCGGATGCCGCAACTGCAAGCAACCGGGAGAGTGAACGGTGTGGCAATGAACTCATCCTCAGTTGTCATCGAACGGCGGGCAGGCTGGTGGGTGCCCCAGAGCGGCCGCCCTTGTTGCGTCTTCAACGAGCTTCCCGGCCGGAACGGGCGCGCTGATGTCAGCCGGGTGCCGCCCGGGTGAACGGCGGGCGAACAATCGTCGGGGCCCGTCATCCGCTCAGATGGTCGAGGCAAGGGGGCGGTCTCGAGACGGCCGTGGGCGGCCTCCTCGACCAACGGGGGTGTTCGGCGAGCGAGGGTCTCGAGACGGCCGCGAGCGGCCTCCTCGACCAACGGGAGGGATGCCGTGTTCTCCTGGGGTTTGCCTGCGGTCCGTGTCGCGTTCATCCGGCTCGGGCACGTTGGCCGGGTGAACCACGCACCTGCGCCGCGCTCGCCGCGACTCCAAACTCTCTTCCGCCGCCTGCCCACAATCACCGCAACTCTGGGGTTGATCGCCCTGGCGTCGGGTGTCGTCCTCGGCGCCAGTCCAGCCTCGGCCCATGGCTTCACATCGAGCGTCTACGTCGACGTGACCTCGCCGACCGACGGCCACGTGCAAGCGGATGTCGACCTGGAGTACGACCTGCTCGTCGTCTCGGCCGCAGAGAACAACGATGACCAGGCGCTGTTCGACGACGGTATGGACCTCTTCGAAACGGGCGAGGAGGCGACGGCGCTGAACGCGCACGCCGACAGCGTCGTGGCCTACGTCACCGAGCGCCTCATCGTCACGGCAGACGGCGAGACGTGCGTGCCAACGCAGGTCGGCGATTTCACCGTGGCAGAGCGAGACACGGTGCCCTACGCGCGGCTGGTGCTCGACTACGACTGCACAGCGACGGCATCCGCAGCTGAGGGAGAGCACGCCACCCACGAGCTTCGCAGCACCCTGTTCCCCGATGCCGAAGACTATGTGACCGACACCAAGACGATCGTCACCTACGAGCTCGATGGACAGGCCGGCAGCGCTGCCCTCGACGCAGCGCATCCGTCGTTCTCGACCGGCCAGAGCGAAGCTGACAGCGCCGGAGAGTTCTTCCTGCTTGGCGCTGAGCACCTGCTTGGGGGGCTCGACCACATCTTGTTCCTGCTCGCCCTGATCGTCGGCTCGCGCCGCCTGCGCGACGTGGTCCTCGCGGCGACGACCTTCACGGTGGCGCACTCCGTGACGTTCATGCTGGCCGCGCTCGGAGTGGTCGCGATACCCGCCGCCATCGTCGAGCCGATCATCGCGCTCTCGATCGCCGTCGTCGCCGCCTGGTATATCTGGGGCGAGTGGAATAGTCGGCGCAAGCCGTACCTGACGCACGTCGATTCGATACGCACGGGCCCGCTCGGCCAAAGCAGAGCGGATGCCGTACGACTCGCCGTCGTGTTCGGCTTCGGCCTCGTACACGGCCTGGGATTCGCCGGGGCGCTGGGCATCGACGAAGCATGGTCGTGGTCACTGCTCTGGTCGCTGCTGGTCTTCAACGTGGGCATCGAGGCAGTGCAGCTGGGCATCATCGCCATCGTGTTCCCGCTGCTCGCAGTCCTCCGCCGCCGCGCGCCACGGGTGGGGCTCTGGACCGGTCTCGTCGTGGCCGGGCTGGTGGCCGCCACGGGCCTGATCTGGTTCGTGGAACGCGTGCTTGGGCTGGGCTGACAGCCGCCGCGCGCCACGGCACCCCCCACTCGGGTGACAACTTGCAATTGGCCCGCGCGCTACCGGGCCACCCCTTTCCATTCACACAGGATTCACACGAGCCGAGCACAGTGAGGGCGCGCACTCGCGTATCCACCCTTGTCCAACATCCGAAAGGCATTGGAATCACACATGTCGAATAACGACACAATGCAGGCCTTCAGGCCCGCACACCGCCGCGGAGCCACGCGCCTCGCAGCCGCAATCGTCTGCCTCTCCGTAGCAGTAGGGGGCGGCGCACTGCTGGCATCGCCCGCGTACGCGGCCCCCTCCACCCAGTCCGACATCGTGCTGGGTGTCGGCTCGAACGAGACCCAGCGCAACCTCGCCTGGTACTCCTCGACCGACACGAGCCAGGTCGCTCAGGTCGCGCTCGCCGCACAGGTCGTCGATGGCGTTTTCCCGGCATCCGCTACCAGCTTCGCAGGAACAGGCGCCGCCACCACGAGCGGTGAATTCAACCGCTTCGCCACGGTCACCGGGCTGAAGGAGAACACGGCGTACGTGTACCGCGTCGGCACAGAGGGCAACTGGTCGGCCACCTACTCCTTCCGCACGCAGGACTTCGACGGAGACTTCAACTTCCTGTTCTTCGGCGACCCGCAGATCGGATCCTCCGGCAACCTCGCCAACGACACAGCAGGCTGGGTAGACACTCTGAACGTCGCCTCCGCTGCATACCCGGATGCCGAGATGTTGTTCTCGGCCGGCGACCAGGTGGAATCCGCCGCCAATGAGGCCCAGTACGAGGCATTCCTGCAGTCAGACAAGCTGCGCCAGATTCCGTTCGTGGCAACCAACGGTAACCATGACGTCGGATCGAAGGCATACGAGCAGCACTTCAACACGCCGAACACCGACCGCGCGTCGGGCGCTGCGTCGTCCGGCACCGGATCGGGAGGCGACTACTGGTTCATTTACAACGACGTCCTCTTCATGGACATCAACTCGAACAGCCGCGATGCGTCGCACATCACCTGGATGAACCAGATCGTCGCCGAACACGGCGCCGACGCCAAGTGGAAGGTGCTCGCCTTCCACCACTCGATCTACTCATCGGGCCCGCACGCCACCGACTCCGACGTCGCCGATCGCCGCAGCGTGCTGCCGACGGCAATCTCCAATCTCGGTATTGACCTGGTTCTCCAGGGCCACGACCACAGCTACGCACGCAGCTACCTCATGCACAACGGGGCAAAGGCGAACGTCGATGAGGCTGCCGGTGCAGATTCCGTCGTTGCCGGCCCCGGTGGCGTGCTGTACGTGACGGCCAACTCAGCCTCAGGCTCGAAGTACTACGACCTGCAGAACAAGGGCTTCGAGTGGCTCTCCGTGCAGAACCAGGAGAAGGTGCGCAACTACTCGGCCATCGACATCAGCGATTCAGGGATCACCATCAAGACCCTGCGCAGCCAGGCCAACGGCGCAGACAAGCCGGTGAACAGCATCGTCGACCAGGTCACCCTGACCCGCGCCGCCGTTGCCGACACGAACAGCCAGGAGCTGCAGGTCACGGTTCCCAAGGCGGCACCGGGCGAATTCGTCTGGAACGTCGACGGCACCAACAACCTCGTCAACCTTGGCACGGCCATCGAGTCCGGCGACCACTACGCCGCGATCGGCACGATCAACCCGGTACGAGTGACGGACACGCGCGCGTCACGACCCGAATGGTCTGTCTCCGCGCAGGTCAGTGACTTCGCATCGGGCGCGACGTCGTTCTCCGGCAAGTACCTGGGCTGGACTCCTGCCGTCATCCAGGCCGGTGGCGACGCAGTTGCCGGTGCAGCCGTGCAGTCCGGCTTCGTCAGCGGAGACGGCCTGTCGGTCTCCTCGACCCTCGGTCACGCCGCTAGCGGGCACGCCCTTGGCGCGGCGAAGCTCGGCGCCGCCCTCGACCTGAAGATCCCCGTCGATGTCACCAACGGCACGTACAAGGCAACGCTCACGCTCACCGCGCTGAGCTAACCAGCTCGACCAACCATCGGGGTGGGTGCCAAGCGTGCCCACCCCGACCCGCACTCTCATGCAACAGCTCTCATGCAATAGCTCTCATGCAACAAAGGACAGCCAGATGAACGCCAGACCAGCACGCACCGCACGCAGCGCCCGCGCTATCGCCAGCCTGACTCATGCCGTGCTCCTGGCGTTGGTTCTCGCGATTGGATTCGCCACGGTGAGCCCGGCCGTCGCGGCCGAGGGTGACGGCGCCGTCACCTGGGGTGTGCGAACCTCCTCGAACGAGAACGGCACGGGCAGAGACAACTTCACCTACACGATTGACCCCGGCGCGCAGCTCAGCGATGCCCTGGTCATCAGCAACCACAACGCTGCGCCCCTCGACCTTGACGTGTATGCAGCAGACGGCTTCACCACCACCAGCGGGCAACTGGACCTCCAGACCACAGACACCCCGGCGGTTGCGGTCGGCGCCTGGACAACGTTGGCCAACGGCCACCTGCAGGTGCCGGCGGGGGAGACCGTCGAGGTGCCGTTCACTGTCACCATCCCAGCGGATGCCACACCAGGCGACTACGCCGGAGGCATCCTCACCTCGCTCCCGCAAGCCGCGCAGGAACAGGGCATCTCCGTCGACCGACGATTGGGCATCCGGATGCACGTTCGTGTCACCGGCGATCTCGCTCCCGGCCTTGCCATCGAAGACATGCGCGTCGACTACCAGGGAACGCTGAACCCGCTCGGCACGGGCGACGCCACCGTCACGTACACCGTGCACAACACCGGCAATGTTCGCGTCGCTGCCGGCCAGGCTGTGTCGCTCGCCGGCCCGTTCGGACTGCTGGCCACCGACGCAACAGGCGTTGACGCGGTTCCTGAGCTGCTGCCCGGCGAGTCCTGGGACGTCTCCGTGTCGGTGTCAGGGGTGTTCCCCGCGTTCTGGCTCACGGCGACGAGCGTCCTGTCGCCAGAGCTAGCTGTCGTGGCAGGGACGACCCCCGGGATTGACGCTGTCGCGACCTCAGCGGGAACCTGGGCTGTTCCGTGGTCGCTGCTGGTCCTGATCCTCCTGCTCGCTGCCGCGATCGTCGGAACCGTGCTCGTCGCCAGACGCCGTCGTCGCCAGCGCGCTCTGCGGGAGGACATCCGCGTGCAGGAAGCCGTCGACCAGGCGCTACGCAAGCACGAGACAGACGACCTGAAGCCAGAGGTGAAAGAGGATGCGCCGGCGCAGTAGTGCGTGGTGAGAGCAGGGCGCTTGGCATTTCGGAACTCCGGCGTTAACTGGTCCATAACGACGCCACCGAGACACCGAGGAGCTGACATGAAATACGGTTTCAAACTCATTGCTGAGGCGTTCGGGCCCCGTGAACTGGTGCGGCAGGCGATCCGCGCCGAGGCGGCCGGATTCGATTTCGTCGAGATCAGCGATCACTACCACCCGTGGCTCGAAGAGCAGGGACACTCGCCATTCGTCTGGTCTGTTCTCGGGTCCATCGCCGAACGAACAGAGGCGATCGGCTTGGCGACGGGGGTCACCTGCCCCACAGTGCGTTACCACCCGGCGATCATCGCCCAGGCCGCCGCCACGATTGCGCTCCTCTCTGAAGGACGCTTCACCCTCGGCGTCGGTGCGGGAGAGCGCCTCAACGAACACATCGTCGGCAACGGATTCCCCGCCGTCGGTAAACGGCATCTCATGTTGCGCGAAGCCCTCGAGATCATTCGCCTGCTGTGGCAGGGCGGATACCGGTCGTACGACGGGCGATTCCTGCAGTTGGAGGATGCCCGTGTTTTCGACCTGCCAGACAGTGCGCCGCCCATCGTGGTGGCCGGAAGCGGATCAAAATCAGCGGCCATCGCAGCAGAGCTGGGCGACGGCATCTTTGCGGTGGAGCCATCGGCCGATCTCACCGCTGAGTACGCCAGGCTCGGCGGGACGGGTGATCGCTACGGCGAGGTCGGGCTGGCATGGGCGGAAACGGATGAGGCGGCGATTGAGGCCGCCTGGCGCACCAGCCGGTGGGGATTGTCGGGCTGGAAGGTGATGAGCGAGCTCCCCAACCCCGTGAATTTCGACGCGGCCGCCGCCCTGGTTCGGCGCGAGGATGTCGCAGAGAAGTTCTCGCACGGTCCAGACATCGACGCCCACGTCGAGGCAATCTCGGCATTTGTCGATGCGGGGTTCGACCATGTGGCGATCATGAACGTCGGCCCTGACATGGATGGCTTCTTTGACTTCTTCGAGTCGGAGCTCGGCCCGCGCCTCCGCAGCCGCACGTAGCGCTCAGGCTGGCCGCAAACGCCGGTCAGTAGCTAGGCCTGTCACCCACCGGTGCCGGGTCGTGTGCGCCGTCGCCGATGTAGGCCGCGGCCAGGTTCTCCGAGGCGCGGGCGAGGATGGCAACGTCGGCCGCGACCAGCACGAAGTCGGCGCCGGCAGCAATGTAGCGCTCGGCCGTCGCCGGTGCAAAGGCATTCACGCCGACCGGTTTGCCGAGGGCAGAGACGGAGCGGATGCAGTGCTCAACGGATGCCACAACGTCTGGGTGATCCTGTTGGCCGAGCAGACCCATGGAGGCGGCGAGGTCGGACGGTCCGATGAACAGGGCGTCGACGCCGTCGACGCTGGCGATCTCTACGAGGTTGGCGACGGCATCCGTCGTCTCGATCTGCACGATGAGCGAGATCGTCGTGTCAGCCTGGTCGACGTAGTTGTCGATGCGGTTCCAGCGTGAGGCCCTGGCCAGGGCGCTGCCGACTCCGCGCACACCGTGGGGTGGGTACCGCACGGCGGCGACCATGTCGCGGGCCTGCTCGGCGCTGTCGACCATGGGAATGAGCAGGTTCTGCGCGCCGAGGTCGAGCAGCTGTTTCACGATGACGCGGTCGCCGATCGGCGCGCGCACGAGCGGGACGATCGGATATCCGTGCACGGCCTGCAGCTGGCTGAGTGTCGATTCGAGGCCATTGGGGCTGTGCTCGGTATCGATGAGCAGCCAGTCGAGGCCGCTTCCGGCGCAGATCTCGGCGACGAGGGCGCTGCCGGAGCACACCCACATGCCAATCTGCGGTCGGGTCGCGTCCGCGAGCACCTCGCTGAAAGAGGCGTCGGGTGTCACTCGAATCGGCATGTGATTGCTCCTAGCTGTCCGTAGTCTGCGTGCACGACATCGCCCTTCTCCACCCACATCGGGCGGGTGAATGACCCCGCCAGAATGATTTCCCCCGCGGCGAGGCTCGTGTCGTGCTGGGCGAGCTTGTTGGCCAGCCAGTAGACCCCGGCAGCCGGGTGATTGAGCACGGCGGCGGCCACCCCCGACTCCTCGATGGTCTGGTTGCGGTAGAGCAGCGCTGACACCCAGCGCAGATCGACGTCGCCCACCTTCACCGGCGTGCCGCCGAGGATCATCCCGCCCATGGCGGCGTTGTCTGAGATGGTGTCGACGATCGTGCGGCCGGGCATCTCAATCCGGGAACTGAGGATCTCCAGGGCCGGAACGACGTAGTCCGTGGCATCCAGCACGTCGAACAGGGTGCAGTTCGGGCCGGAGAGCGGCTTGCCGAGCACGAAGGCGAGCTCGACCTCGATGCGCACATTCGAAAAATCATCATGGCGGATGCTCGCGCCATTCTCGTAGACCACGTCGCCGAAGATCACGCCGTAGTCGGGCTCTGTGATCCCGGTGGCGACCTGCATGACCTTGGACGTCAGCCCGATCTTGCGGCCGACGAGCGTGCGCCCGGCCGCGATGCCGCGTTCCTTCCACACACTCTGCACGGCGTACGCGTCGTCGACGGTCATGTCGGGGTAGCGGGCCGTGAGGAGCGGAATGGTCGTTCGGGTCTGGTCGGCCTCGAAAAGCTCGTCGGCAATCGAATGGATGACTGACTGTTCAAGCATGCGCGAATCACTTTCGCTCTCGGCCGGAGCTGCGCGTGGTCGCGACAGAGCCGGCCTGACTTCTGGATGGTTTCGGGCTTTCGTGCACCCTAGGGCATGGCTGCGTCCTGACGCAGTCGCTCGCCCCTGGAGGGTGTGGAGGGCCTAGAGAGTGTTGCCGAGCTTGAAGCCCTTCTCCACGTCACCTTCACGGGTATACGAGAAGCCATCGGCGCCGACCGTCACCGCCAACTCGCTGGCGTCGGTTCGCGCCACGACCGGCTGCGGATTGCCATCGAGGTCGAGTACGAGCGACGCCTCCGTGTACCAGCTCGGCACGACGGCATTGCCCCACCAGTCGCGGCGCTGGTTGTCGTGCACATCCCAGGTGACGACGGGGTTGTCAGGGTCACCGGTGTAGTAGTCCTGCGTGTAGATCTCGACGCGGTGGCCATCTGGGTCGAGCAGGTACAGGTAGAACGCGTTCGAGACGCCGTGCCGGCCTGGGCCGCGCTCGATCAGGTCGGACTTGCGCAGCGCACCGAGCTTGTCGCAGATATAGAGGATGTTGTGCTTCTCGTGCGTGGAGAACGCAACGTGGTGCATCCGTGGCCCGTCGCCGCCGGTCATGGCGGTGTCGTGCACGGTGGACTTGCGACGCATCCAGGCGGCGTACGTCACGCCGTCGGCATCCTGGATGTCTTCGGTCACCCGGAAGCCGAGGTCTTCCATGTACTTGCGCGCACGCGGAACGTCGGGGGTCACCTGGTTGAAGTGGTCGAGCCGCACGAGCGCGCCAGGGCCGTAGAGGTCGTAGCGCCAGGCCAGCCGCTCGACGTGCTCGACGTCATAGAAGAACTCGTACGGGAAACCGAGCGGATCCTCGACGCGCACCGAGTCGCCGATGCCCCTGACGAAACCATCGGGGCGACGTTCGACCCGGCAGCCGAGCTCGGTGTAGAAGGCGACAGCCAGGTCGAGGTCTTCCGGGCTCCGCACCCGGTAGGAGAACGCGGCGACGGCGGCCACCGGCCCCTGGCGCAGCACGAGGTTGTGGTGGATGAACTCCTCGAATGACCGCAGGTAGATCTCGGCATCCGTCTCGTGGGTGACGACCAGGCCGAGAATGTCGACGTAGAACTCCCGCGACTTCGCCAGGTCGGTGACGACGATCTCCATGTACGCGCAGCGCAGGATGTCGGGCGGCGCCGAGCTGGGGGTGGCGATCGGGTTGGGGTTGGGGTTTACCACTGAGGTCTCCTCGTTGAGAGTGCTGCGTGATGAGTGAGGTGCTGCGGGCAGAGATTTAGCGGATGCCGAATCGTGCGGTGTGCACACTGCCGAGCGTGATGTGCACGGCCTGCTGGTCGGTGTAGAAGTCGATCGAGCGGTAGCCGCCCTCGTGGCCGAGGCCGGAGGCCTTAACTCCGCCGAATGGGGTGCGGAGGTCGCGCACATTGTGTGAGTTCAACCAGACCATGCCAGCTTCGACCGACTGGGCGAAGGTGTGGGCGCGCTGCAGGTTGTTCGTCCAGATGTAGGCGGCGAGGCCGTACTTCACGCCGTTGGCGAGCTCAAGCGCCTCGTCGTCGCTGTCGAACGGGGTGATCGACACGACGGGTCCGAAGATCTCTTCCTGGAAGATGCGGGCGCTGGGAGCGACATCGGCGAACACCGTCGGCGCCACGTAGTTGCCATGCTCAGAACCGGCGGGCAGGTTCGCGGGGCGTCCGCCACCAGCGAGCAGCCGGCCTTCTCCCTTGCCGATCTCGACATAGCTCATGACCTTGGCGTAGTGCTCAGGGTGCACGAGCGCGCCGACCTCGGTCGCAGGGTCGTGCGGGTCACCGACGACGATTTTCTGGGCGCGAGCGGCGTAGCGGGCGCAGAAGTCGTCGTAGATGGAGCGTTCGACGAGGATCCGGCTGCCGGCGGTGCAGCGCTCGCCGTTCAGCGAGAAGACACCGAACAGGGTGGAGTCAATGGCGGCCTCGATGTCGGCGTCGGCGAAGACGACGGCCGGAGACTTGCCGCCGAGCTCCATCGACATGCCCTTGAGGTTCGCGGCACAGTTGCGGTAGATGGTCTGGCCGGTGGTGGTCTCACCGGTGAACGAGATCAGCGGCACATCCGGGTGCTTGACGAGCGCGTCGCCGGCCTCTTCGCCGAGGCCGTTGACCAGGTTGAAGACGCCGTCTGGCAGGCCGGCCGAACGGAAGATCTCGGCCCAGAGGCTGGCGGAGAGCGGTGTGAACTCGGCCGGCTTCAGCACGACGGTGCAGCCGGAGGCGAGGGCGGGTGCGAGCTTCCAGCTCTCGAGCATGAACGGGGTGTTCCACGGTGTGATCAGCCCGGCCACCCCGACCGGCTTGCGGTTGACGTAGTTCACCTGGCTCCCAGGCACTTTGTAGGTGTCGTCGGCCTGGGCAACGATGAGGTCGGCGAAGAAGCGGAAGTTCTCCGCAGCGCGCTGCGCCTGGCCGAGCGCCTGGGTGATCGGCAGGCCGGTGTCGAAGCATTCGAGTTCGGCGAGGCGGGCATCCTGCGCTTCGATCGCATCCGCAATCCTGTTCAGGACGCGCGAGCGCTCCCGCGGCTTCATGCGCGGCCACGGGCCGTTGTCGAACGCCTCCTTCGCCGCGGCCACGGCCAGATCAATGTCAGCCTGCTGGCCGGCCGCGGCCGTCACGTAGGTCTGGTTCGACACAGGGTCAAGCACCTCGAAGGTTTCACCGTTCACGCTGTCGACGAACTGGCCGCCGATGAAATGCTGAATCGAGCGGGGGAGTCCGGCCGGAATGTGGTGGGTCATCTGTGTCTTTCCTCCATTGGTAAGGCAGAGCCTGCGACCTGCGACCCTGTTGTGGGCGAGGACAATCGGGGTGCGGCTAGTACGCCGCCTGGCTGTTCTGTTCCGTGTGGGCGGGCGACGGATGCCGGTGCGTGGCCTGGTACTCCAGCATCGCGTCGAGCGTGGCCGTGCGATGCGCGCGGGCTGCCAGCTCGATCTCGAGCGAATCTGCCCCGCCCTCGATCAGCTGCAGCAGGGCTTCGTGTTCCTGCACAGACGCCCGTGAGCGGCCGGGGACGAAACTGAAGCTGGAGTCGCGCAGCACCGTCATCCGGTTCCAGCCGCGGTGCACGAGGTCGAGAATGTGCGGGTTCGGGCATTCTTCGAAGAGCACGGAATGGAACTCGAGGTTGAGCTCGGTGAACCGGCGCGGATTGAAGTCGTCGAGGCAGGCGATCATCTGCTCATTGATCGCCCGCGCCCGTGCGAAATGATCGATGCTGAGTGTCGGCGCAGACAGCGCGGTCGCCGCCCCCTCGACAATGCTCAGCGTCTGCATGGTGTGCAGGTATTCGGTCTCTTTGATCATCGCGACCTGGGCGCCGACGTTGCGCTCGAAGGTGACGAGGCCCTCGGCCTCCAGCAGGCGAATGGCTTCGCGCACCGGAACGACGCTGACGCCGAGTTCCTTGGCGATCTGGCCGAGCACCAGGCGGAAGCCGGGGACGAAGCGCCCGTCGTTGATACGCTCGCTGATCCACTGGTGGGCGAGCTGGGCTTTGCTGAGGGTGGCCATCATTCGCCCGTCCATTCGAGGTAGCGCTTCTTCCAGGCGGCGTTCAGTGGGAACAGGCCGTCGACGGCTTCACCGGCTGCGACCATCTTCGCGACGAAGGTCTCCTCGCGCTCCTGAATGATCGCGGCGTCGACGACCTCCTCAACGAGGGCCGGGGGAATGACGATGACACCGTCGCCATCGCCCACGATCACGTCGCCGGGTTGGATTGCCGCTCCGCCGCAGCCGATCGTGACGTCGGTCTCCCACGGCACATGACGACGGCCGAGCACTGAGGGGTGCGGGCCTTGGGAGAAGGTCGGGATGTCGAGGGATGCCACGATGTCGAAGTCGCGCACGCCGCCATCCGTCACGATTCCGGCCGCCCCGCGCACCTGGCCGCGCAGCGCGAGCACGTCACCGACGGTGCCGGTTCCGCGCTCGCCACGGGCCTCGATGACGAGCACCTCCCCGGCGTTGACGGTGTCGAACGCACGCTTCTGGGCGTTGAACCCGCCACCGTGCGACTCGAACAGGTCTGGGCGGAAGGGGATGAAGCGGAGGGTGCGGGCGCGGCCGACCATCTTCACGCCCGTCTTGTTGGCTGTGACGCCGTCAATCGAGACATCGTTGTAGCCGCGCCGGCGCAGTTGCACGCTGAGGGTGGCGACACCGACGCTGAGGATGCGCTCGCGGAGCTCTGGGGTGAGTTCGAATGCGGCGGATGGCTGCGGCTCTGCGAGTCCGGCGGCTTCCGCGCTGCCCCAGGCTTCGGTGCGCTGCAGGTCGTCGACGCTCGGCTTGGCGCCGAAGTCTCCGAATGGCTCGGTGCCGGCTGTAATGGTGGTGACGAGCCGGCCGGTGGTCGGGGCGCCCACTGCTGTGGGGGCATCCACTTCGACCTCGACGACGTCGCCTGGACGGGCAACGGATGACCCGGCGGGCGTGCCGGTGAGGATCATGTCGCCGGGTTCCAGCGTCATCAGCTGGGAGAGGTCGGCGATGAGCTGGCCGAAGGGAAAGAGGAGGGTGTCTGTGGTGTCTTCCTGCACCAGGGCGCCGTTGACCCAGGTGCGCACGCGGAGGGCGTCGGGGTCAATGTCACCTGCCGGAATGACGTCGGGGCCGATCGGGGTGAAACCGTCGCCGCCCTTCGATCGCACATTCGAGCCCTTGTCGGCGGCACGCAGGTCGTACAGGCCGAAGTCGTTGGCGGCGGTCACCCCGGAGACCTTCGACCAGCCGTCGGAGGGGGAGACGCGGCGGGTGCGCTCGCCGATGATGAGTGCGATCTCGCCTTCGTAGGCGAGAAGCTCTGTGCCGGCCGGCTGTTCGAGACTGTCGCCGCTGGCCGCCATCGAGGAGCTCGGCTTGAGGAAGTACGACGGCTGGGCGGGGATGCGTCCACGCTGTTCGGCGCGGGAGCGATAGTTCAGGTGGACGGCAATGATCTTGCGCGGTGTGGTGAAGATCCGCGGTGTGGTGAAGGTCTCTGCGCTCATGACATCCTCGTCGGTCGTTGTATCGCAAATAATATACGATCTGGCGTTCAGTGCAAGAGGACGGACGTTGTCCTCGTTGATCGAGGAGGCCGGCGTGATGCGTCGCGCGCATCGAACGCAGTTGCGCGGTAGTTGCAACATGCGCATAGCTGCGTTCAACCCGCGCAGCTCGAAGTTCGTTGATCGAGGAGGCCGCCAGGCCGTCTCGAGATCGCTGCTCGCTGGCGTACGTTCCTCAATCAACGGAGGTCGTAGTCCTCGCTGGCGCTCGTTCCTCGACCAACACGAGGGAGCTAGTTCGTTCCCGTCGCGTGCGCATAGATCTCGAGCTGGTGCGGCGCCATCACCGTGCCGGAGATGCGGCAGTCGAGCAGATAGACGCCGTCTGCGCCCGAGCCCAGCCACTGCTCGAACGCGTCGAGGTCGTCCAGCGAGTTGATGATGTCACCGTGGCCGCCGAGAGCACGGGAGAGTGCCGCGAAGTCCGCCCGCTCGATCATCATCGGACGGGTGTCGAGGCCCATGCGTCCGTACAGGTGGATCTCCGCGCCGTAGGCGGCGTCGTTCCAGACCACGATGACGCCACGTCGGGTGGAGCGGATGACGGAGTCGAGATCAGCCAGTGCCATCAGGCCGCCGCCGTCGCCTGTCGTGACGACGAGCAGGGAGTCTGGCAGTGCCGTCGTCGCGCCAACGGCGCTCGGAAAGCCGAGGCCGATGGTCTGGTAGGCGGCGCCGACCATCATCATCCGGTTCGGGGCTGCGACCGGCCAATAGGTGTTTGCCCAGCCAATGAAGTGCCCGCCATCGGAGACGACAACGCGGTCGTCGGGGAGCAGCTCGGCCAGGCGTGTGGCGACGCGGCGTGGGTCGAGCAATCCGTCTGGCAGGCTCTCCTCGCCAGCGTGGCGCTGCTGAAAAGACCCGGAGGTGAATCCGGCAACCGATTCGCGCCAGCCGGATGCCGGGGCATCGATGGAGGCGAGCGCGGCCACGATCGCCTCGACGGTGAGGCGCGCGTCGCCGACGATCAACGAGCCGACCAGCGGATGCCGCACCTCGGCCACATCGTCGATGCGAATGACGATTGCGTCGGATGCCAGCAACGCGCCGAAGCTCATCGTGAACTGGTTCATGCCGGCACCGACGACGAGCACGACGTCAGCGGTGCGGACGAGGTCCATCGCCTCGTCCTGGCCGAATCCGCCGGCGACGCCGAGGTCGAAGTCCTGGTTGGGGAAGATGCCGCGGCCGAGTGCGCTGGACGCGGTCACCGCGCCGAGCGCCGCCGCGAGGTCGCCGAGGGCGTCGGCTGCGCCGGAGACCCATGCGCCGCGCCCGGCCAGGATGAACGGGCGCCTGGCCTGTGCGAGCACCGCGGCTGCGGCATCCGTTTCGACGCTGCTCGGGGCATGGGGAGCCGTGAGCGCGAGGCTGCTCGGCAGTGATTCGTCACCGGCCGTGACGGTGGCCAGGTCGTAGGGAATGGCCAGTACAACGGCGGTGCGATTGTTCAGCGCGTACTCCAGCGCCGCGATGGTCGTGCGCCCGGCGTTGTCGGCGCCGACGGTGAACGTCGTGGCGCCAACCGAGGTGGCGAGGCCGACCTGGTCGATGTCCCAGTGGCGGGGACCTCCAGTGGGCGCTTCGCCCACCACAATGACGACCGGGATGCCGGCGCGAACCGACTCGGCAAGCGCGGTCACCATGTTGGTGAAGCCGGCGCCATAGGTCGCAGTGGCCACTGCGATGCGCCCCGCCGCCCGATAGTAGGCGTCGGCAGCAGCGACGGCGGCCGTCTCGTGGCGCACGGCGGTGTACCGAACGAGCTCGGAGTGTGTGGTGAACAGCGCGTTGATGAAGTGGGCGTTTCCGTTGCCCATGACACCGAAGACGTCGGTCGCGTGGGCGGAAATGGCGTCGGCAACGCGGGTTGACACAGTGGTCATGGTGAATCCTCAACGAGTCATATGCGGGAGTGATGTCCGTATATGTCTCGCGATGCGTGTAGCCGCCGCTCAGCGCCCCTTTTCCGGGCGCGACGACCGATGGCCGTCAGACGTGATGAGTCTAAGGGGTATCGGCGGGGTATCGGTGGGTTCCTGCGGTGCTGCACCGGTCGGCAGCCCCCGAAGCGGTCATGGCACGTGCGAGGCCGCCGGTATCCTTGACGAGCGGGATTTGTCAGTCTGCACCCCGACCGGGTGATGCCTGTCCCGCACCAGTTTTCCCGCCGCATCGGCGCAGATGCCACCGTCACCTCGGAGGCCTCGCACATGCAGGGGATATTCACCGCGCACTGTGTCGTGACCCAGTGCCGCGACAGTGTGCCGCACAGCACGCCGCACGCCGCACGCCGCACGGCGCGCTGAGCCTGCGCCAGCGTGGCCTGAACCCACTGATTTTGACCTGACCCCATTTGATAGAAGGAACCGATCGATGAGAAGACGAATTGCTCTGGCCGCTGTCGCGCTTGGCGCAGCCCTGGCCACGACGCTCACCGGGTGCGCCGCAGCCGACACTGACGCCGCCGGAACGCCCACCTTCGCGATCGCGACGAACGCCTGGATCGGCTACGGCCCCTGGTACATCGCCATGGACAAGGGCTTCGACACCGAGGAAGGCGTTTCCCTCGACCTGGTCGAGATCGAAGACCCCAGCGCTTTCCGTGCCGCAGCGCTCAGCGGAGACGTTGACGGCGCCAACTTCGCCACGAGCGACTGGCTGAAGAACTTCGACAAGCTCGACATGCCTGTGGTGCTGCTGCAGGACGTCTCCACCGGCGCCGACGCCATTGTCGCCGCGGCTGGCATCTCGTCCCCGGCCGATCTCAAGGGCAAGCGCGTCGCCTACCAGACCGGCGAATTCAACGAGATCATGTTCGACACCGCGCTGAAGCAGAACGGCCTCACCCTCGACGACGTCACGCAGGTCGAGATCCCCGTTGAGCAGTCCGCCGCCGCGCTGGTGTCCGGCCAGGCCGACGCCGCCGTTATGTATGAACCGCACATCTCGGCCGCACTCGCCGCCGACCCGAGCCTCACCAGCATCTACACCGCCGGCGAGAACCCCGGAATCATCGGCGACGTCCTCGCCGTGAACTCCTCCTACCTGAAGGCGAACCCCGACGTCGTCACCGCCGTGATCAAAGCATGGGACCGCGGCGTCGCCTACCTCGCCGCCAACCCCGACAAGGGTCGTCAGATCGTAGCGGATGCCCTCGGCACGCCGATCGAAGACCTCACGTCCGCCTTCGACGGTGTCACCTACTACACGGCCGCCGACAACGTCGAACAGTTCTCGAATGACTTCCCGAACGTGACAGCCCCGATGATCCTCGACGCTCTCAAGGCGACCGGCCAGATCACGTCGGAGCCCGATCTCGCGAAGGCAATCAACACGAGCTTCGCCCAGTCAGCGCTCAAGTAGGTCACGCCATGGCAGCGCAACGCACCCCTGGGAACCTGTTCCGGCTCGACGGCACGATCTCCGCGCGCACCTACACGGCAGTCGCTGTCGCGATGTTCGTGGGTGTGGGGCTGGTCTGGTGGGCGATCTCGGCCTCTGGCATGGTCAAGTCGATTTTCCTGCCGAGCCCAGGTGCCGTCGCCGTGCGGCTTGGCGAGCAAGTGGCCAACGGCCAGCTCATGGCCGACATCGGCATCTCTGTGCTGCGCATCATGGGTGCGTTCCTCGTGTCGGCGGCCCTCGCGTTGCCGCTTGGACTTCTGATGGGCCGCATCCGCTTCTTTGAGGCGCTGCTCGTGCCGATCACCGAGTTCATTCGATATATGCCGGTGGTGGCATTTACGCCGCTGACGATCGTCTGGGTGGGCGTCAGCGAGTTGCAGAAGCTCGTGCTGATCTTCATCGGCACCTTCTTCGCCCTGCTGCTGATGATCATGGACAACGTGCATCGCGCCCCGAAGGAGTTCGTAGAGAGCGGGCGCACCTTCGGCATGTCGGAGTCACGCATTCTCTGGCGCATCGTGTTTCCCGCCGCAGCTCCGACGATCTGGGATTCGTTCCGGCTTGCGCTCGGCTGGTGCTGGACCTGGTTGGTCCTCGGCGAACTGCTGGCAGCGACCTCCGGCCTTGGCTACCGCATCACCCTCGGTCAGCGCTTCCTCGACACCGACCTCATCATCGGCTACATCCTGGTGCTCGGTCTGCTCGGGCTCATCACCGACCAGCTCATGCGCCTGGCCGGCCGCCTTATGTTCACCCACGCAAAGTAAGCGAGAAGCGGATGTCCATCCAACTCGACAACATCGGCATGCGGTTCGGCAGCGGCGACACGGCCGTCTGGGCCGTCAAGGACGCCTCGCTGACGATTGAGAAAAACCAGTTCGTCTCCATCGTCGGCACCTCTGGCTGCGGCAAGAGCACCCTGCTGTCTGTGGTCGGCGGGCTGCTGAGTCCAACGGATGGCACGGCATCCGTCGATGGCCAGCCGATCATGAAGCCCGGCCTCGACCGTGGCATGGTCTTTCAGAACTACAGCCTGTTCCCGTGGCTGACGGCGCAGCAGAACATCGAGTTCGTGCTGAAAGAGACGGGCACCAGCCGCTCCGCCGACCGCGCAGATCGCGCCCGCGAAATGCTCGCGGCCGTCGGGCTGGCCGACTTCGCCGACAAGTATCCGTCGGAGCTTTCCGGCGGCATGCGGCAGCGGGTCGCCATTGCCAGGTCGTTGTCGTACCGGCCTTCGATCCTGCTGATGGATGAGCCGTTCGGCGCCCTCGACGCCCTCACCCGCGGGCTCATGCAGGAACTGCTCGTGAAGATCTGGGAGCAGTCCGACCTCACGGTGCTGTTCATCACACACGACATCGCAGAGGCGGTGTTCCTCTCCGACCGCGTGCTCGTGATGACGAACCGGCCGGGCAGCATCAAGGCCGACATCTCCATCGACCTGCCACGGCCACGCACGGAAGACCTCATCCGCTCCCCGGAATTCGGAGAGTTGGAGTACGCCGTGCTCGAACAGATCAAGGCAGAATCCCGGGCGGCTGAGCACCTGGCACCGGCGGCGGCACACACGTCGCTGCCGGCCTGACCCGCCCTGCCCGCCTGACCCGCCTGGCCCTTCGACCGGTCTGGCTGCCGCGCTCATCCACTCTGGGTGATGTGTCGGCGCCAGCCAGCCGATAGCGTTCCGTACTGCCGTGCCGGTATGGCCGACGCTGGACGGAGGTCGCCGATGAATGGGGAACTCACCGCGATCATCGGCGGCATTGTCATCCTCATTGACTTCGCCATTCGCATCGCCGCGCTCATCATCGTGCCGCGGGATCGTAAGCCAACCGCGGCGATGGCGTGGCTCCTCGCCATCTTCCTCATCCCGTTTATCGGCATCATCCTGTTCCTGATCATCGGGAGTCCGAAACTGCCGAAGAGGCGGAAGGAGAAACAGGACGAGCTGAACCAGATCATCCAGCAACGCGCCGCCGGTCTCGACCTGGTCGGCGACCGCTCGAGCTGGCCGGTCTGGTTCGCCTCCTTGGTGCGCCAGAACCAGGACCTGGGGTCATTGCCCGCGGTCGGCGGCAATACCGCGACGCTCATCGGTGACTACCAGGCGTCGATCGATGCGATGACCGCCGAGATCGACACAGCAGAGCGATTCGTGCACGTTGAGTACTTCATCGTCTCGTTCGACGCCACGACGAAGGGGTTCTTCGCGGCGCTCGAACGGGCGGTGCAGCGTGGCGTACCCGTGCGGCTGCTAGCCGACTATGTGGCATCTCGTCGTGCGGTCGGCAGCAAGGAGACGTTCGCAGAGCTCGACCGCATCGGGGTGGCCTGGCACTACCTGCTGCCGGTGCGTCCGTTCAAGGGGGAGTACTCGAGGCCAGATCTCCGCAACCATCGCAAGATCGTCGTCGTGGACGGTCGGGTGGGCTACATGGGCTCGCAGAACCTCACCGACCGCAGCTACAACACGAAGAAGAATCTGGCGCGCGGCCTGCAGTGGCAGGAACTGGTGGCCAGGGTCACCGGGCCGACCGTGACGGCGATGAACGGCGTGTTCCTCTCCGACTGGTATTCGGAGACCGACGAGCTGCTGCTCGGCCCTGACGCGAACGTGCCAGCTGTTGAGGTGCCGGCCGATCCGTCGCCGGATGCGCTCGACTGCCAGGTGGTGCCGAGCGGGCCCGGCTACGACGGGGAGAACAACCTGCGCCAGTTCCTCACCCTGGTCACCTCCGCCCAGCGCAAGGTGATTATCACGAGTCCCTACTTCGTGCCAGATGAGGCGATGATGTACGCGATCACCTCCGCCTGTCACCGAGGCCTGGATGTGCAGTTGTTCGTCTCTGAGATCGGCGATCAGGGCTCCGTCTGGCATGCGCAGCGGTCGTACTACGGGCCATTGCTCAGGGCGGGAGTGCAGATCTGGCTGTACCCGGCGCCGTTCATCCTGCACTCGAAGCACCTCTCGATCGACGACGACGTTGCCGTGATCGGATCGAGCAATATGGACATCCGCTCATTCGCCCTCAACTCAGAGGTGACCTTGCTGGTGCGCAGCGCGTCGTTCGTGCAGCAGATGCGAGCCGTCGAACAGAGCTATCGCGATGCCGGGCGGCAGCTCACGCTCGACGAGTGGGAGAAAGAACCCGCCTCTGCGACGTTCCTTGACGGCGTCGCCCGCCTCACGTCGGCGCTGCAGTAGTCGAGCTGGCTGCCCGCCCAACCCGCTACTGGGCTGAGTCGTCACTGGGCTGAATCGTCGCGCGCCGGCGGATGCAGCGTTCCCCGATGAATCTCGAAGGCGCGTGAATGTCCAGGCGAATGTGGGTCGTCGATGATGGGCTGGTCGGCCATGAATAAGCGGATGACGTGGGCAAGCTCGCCCGGATGGCTGAAGTTGATCGCATGCGCGGCTCCCTCGATCAGGACCACGAGCACATGGTTGTCGGTCTGGCCGGCAATCTCGCGAATGCGCGTCGGACCCGGCATCAACGGATCCCGGTTGCCGATGACCACGAGCGTCGGAATGTTGAGGGCCAGCAGCCGCTCGAGCGACGGGTATTGGGTGAGTGCGCGGAACATCCTGACGGTGCTGGGCACGCCGAACCGCAGGTAGTCGGGGGTGGCCACGGTGATCATTTGGGGTGGTTCACGCCTGCCGTCGCGGGCCAGCTGTCCGACGGCGCGACGCAGCGGCTGGTTGTGCAGCCCTCCGGCCGGCGAGACGAGCACGGCGCGATCGATGCGGTCTGGATGGCGGTAGGCGAACTCGCAGATGACCGGGCACCCCATCGAGTTGCCGACCAGCGTCGCCGACTCCACCTGGCGATCGTCGAGAAAGCGGGCGGCCGCATGTGCGAGGTCGGGGACATCGAGCGGGTCGCGCGGCTTGCCGCTTCGGCCGAACCCCGGGAGGTCTGGCACGAAGGTGTGAAACTCGTCGGCGAGGCGTTCGGCCGTGGGCAGGAGGTAGCGCCCGGAGAGTCCGAACCCGTGCAGGTGCAGCATGGCAGGGGCATCTGGGGCCAGAGCCTCAGGCCTGTCAGTCGCAGCCGGAGCAGCCGCAGTAGCAGCCGGACCCGCAGGAATAGCAGCCGGAGCAGCCGACCGATCGGGCGACTCCCGGTAGAACACGTCGATGCCGTCGATGGTGGTCCAGCGCTCAGCCAGCGACGACGCAGGATGCTTCGGCGTCATCCGGGCCCGATACTGCGCTCCCGTCGCCCCGCTCCAACGTGCTGGCATCCGCTCTCTCCTATCGTCGGAGGCATCCGCTCCTGACGGTGTCACCGGCAGAGTGCGAAGTCAATCCCTTGGAATCGGGGGATTCGCCGCGTCCGCTATGGCGAACCGCGCCCGCTGTAGCGGGCGCAACCAGCCACACCGGGCGCGGTCGTCGGTTGGGACGCCCGCCAACCCGTCTCGATACCCTGGCTCCGATAGCATGGGGCGAATTCACAGGTCGCCAGCATCATGTGCCGTCGGGAGACGTGACCACCACCGAGCTGTGACCACCACCAAAGGGAGCGACGTGTACGAAGTGCTGGGCAGCCTGCTGCCGCTTGCCCTGGCGGTATCGCTCAGCCCGTTCCCCATCATTGTGACCGTGCTGATGCTGCTGGCGCCGCGAGCCAGGATCAACAGCGTGATCTTCCTGCTCGGCTGGATCATCGCAGTGACCGTCGTCATCACCGTGCTGACGGTCGTCTCGACGTACATAGAGCAGTCGAACCCTGATGCGCCCAACCCGGCGGCCGGCGTGGTCCGCATCGTGCTCGGCGCTGGGTTGCTGTTTCTCGCGCTCCGGAAGTGGCAGAAACGGCCGGCACCTGGGGCGGAGGTGGCGCTCCCCTCATGGATGTCCTCCATCGACAAGACGACGCCGGGCCGGAGTCTGGTGACCGGTCTCCTGCTGGCCGGTGCCAACCCGAAGAACCTGCTGCTGACCGCCGCTGCCGCCGTCTCGATCGGCACCGGCGACCTGACGCAGGGGCAAGCGATCGGCGCAATCGCTTTCTACACAGCTGTCGCATCGATCACGGTGGTGCTGCCCGTGCTTGGTTACGCGATTTTCCACGAGCGGATGACGACGCCGCTCGAGACGATCCGCGACTGGCTGGTGCGGAACGAATCCGTGCTGATGGGAGTGCTGTTGCTGGTGTTTGGATTCGTGGTGATCGGCAACGGAATCAGCAGTTTCTAGACGGCCACAGCGTAAGACCGGTGCGTACAAACTGCTCTCTGCGGTCCGGCGCCGTCTCTGCCCGATAACATTGGTTCGTGAACACCCTGGATATCCTCGAAAACCTCGCGGAAATCCTGTCGTGGATCGGGTTGGTAGTTGGCGGCCTGTGCTTGATCAGCCTGGTCATCATGCAGGCGGCCGCAGGGCGGTGGATCGAAACGGATGCCGTTGTCATCGACTCCGCTGGCGAACCACGGCTGCGCTGGATGTCGTCAGAGGGCCTGCACGAGCACGCAATTCACGAGGGTGACCGCCGCGAGTTCCAGTCGGTCGATGGCATCCCTGTGTATTACAGCGCCCGCAACCCACACCGTTATCGCTTCGAGCGGATCGGCCACGGCGAGAAGCTGATGCGCCTGCTCACCTGGCTGTTCCTGGGCATCGGTACTGTTGCCCTGATCGTGTCGATCGCGCTGATCTTCGTTCCCACTGGCGACTAGAGCGGGGCGCAGGACGGCAGCGGTGCCTAGCGCCGGGAGAACTCCGACGCTGCGTGGATCTGCTCCGCACTCGGGCGCACGCCGGTATAGCGCTCGAACTGCTCCGCAGCCTGCAGGGCGATGACTTCGGCGCCCGTGATCACCGGCTTGCCCGCCGCGCGAGCCGCCATGATCAGGGGAGTCTCAACGGGGAGTGCGACGACGTCGAAGACGGTTGTTGCGGCCTGGATTGTCTCAAGCGGATACGACAGCTCATCGGCCTCTGCACCGCCGGCCATTCCGATCGGTGTCACATTGATGATGAGAGGCGCAGACTCATGGTCGGGGTTGGCAATCCAGCGGTAGCCGAGTTCCTGTGCCAGCGCCCTTCCTCGCCCCTCGTTCCGGGCGATGAGTGTGCCGTGTTCGAATCCAGAGTCGCGAAGTGCTGCCCCCACGGCCTTGGCCATGCCGCCGCTGCCGCGAAGCAGGAACGGGGTTGACGGATCGATGTCGTGGTCGCGGATGAGCGATGCGGCCGCGATGTAGTCGGTGTTCGAGGCCCGCAAGACGCCATTGTCATTCACGATGGTGTTCACCGACTGGATGGCTGTCGCCGAGGCGTCGATGTCGTCAACGAGGGCGATCACGTCTTCCTTGAACGGCATCGACACCGAGCAGCCGCGAATGCCCAATGCGCGAACTCCGCCGATCGCCGCGGCGATGTCTGTGGTCGTGAACGCCTTGTAGATGAAGTCGAGGCCCAGCTCGTCGTACAGGTAGTTGTGGAAGCGCGTGCCGAGATTGCTGGGACGGGCCGCCAGCGAAATGCAGAGTGCTGTGTCTTTACTGAGTTGAGGCTTCATAACTCAACTCCACACCAGGATGCTGACACCGGCGACGGCGGATGCCGCCGCAAGTACCAGCGCGATGGCCACGAGCACGCGGTGCACGGTCAGGAACGTCGTGGGGCGGCCTGCGTCGTCGCGGGCGCGGGGGTCATTGGCGACGCGAGTATAGAAGCGGGGCCACGCCACCACATTGAACACGGCATTCAAGAACAGGATGAGGGCGATGGCGATAGTCATTGTGCATCAAGCCTACGGTCAGCACTGACCGCGGCTGGATGCACGGCTTATTCGAATTGCGGCCCGCGCGACGACGGATGCGGCGCTTCGGCGAGCGTGGCTTCCTCAATGTGCAGCCCGGTTGCGGAGTTCGCAGACGTGACCATGGTTTCCAACCACTCCCGGTCAATCGCGGGTGGTCGGCTGCCAGAGAATCGAAAGTGCAGATCTGTGCTCGGGCTGATCCATACCGTGCTCCGGCCATAACCGACATTGGCGCCGTCGCTCCAGGTCAGCGCGAATGACTCTCGTCGCCTGAGTTTCGAGATCACGACGATCTGGATATGAGCCAGCACCCGATCATCAAGATCGATTGCGGTGCGAGCTGCTCCATAAAACAAAGTACCCATGGTTCCACCGTTCCCCAAAACTGCCGCAAGGAGTCCATTGGCGCCAGCATAGTACCCCGCAAACGGGGGCGGAGAAAGGGATTTGCATGCGGTGGCTGCCGAACTACTTTGGGGGGATGAAAGCGGTCCAGTTCGCGCGGGAGGACCTGTCGGTGACGGGCTTCGAACCGGCGTACCAGGTGAACCTGTATGACAGGGAACCACGGGAGCCGGCGGGCACGAACGACGCACCAGAGGAGTGGCGGATCACGGGCGCGAAGGACGCCGATGAAGTCCTGCGTTGGGTGCATGAACGCAATCCGGCAGTCTTCACGGTATTCGCCGAGATCTGCGATGTGGATGGTCTTCGGTACCTGGCGTTCGTAGCGGGATTCCGTCCATCCCGCGAAATGCGGGGCCTCCCTGCACGTATCTGACTCAAGCGAGCACGTACGCTTGAGTCATGAGCGAAACGCATGTCTCCGGCAGAAAATCGGTCCTTCCTGCAGTGTGTGACATTGTGCTGATCCTGGTGTTCGTCGTGATCGGGCGGGGCAGCCACGACGAGACGTTCAGTATCGCCGGAGCGTTCACGACAGCGTGGCCGTTCATCGTCGGTGCGGCGATCGGCTGGCTGGTCATGCGGGCGTGGCGCGCGCCACGCCGTGTGGTGTGGACCGGCATCGGTATCTGGCTGGCCACTGTCGTGGTGGGGATCGTGCTGCGAGCGGTCAGCGGTCAGGGTGTTCAGCCCAGCTTTGTGATCGTCACCGCGATCGTTCTCGGAATCTTCCTGATTGGCTGGCGTGGAATCGCCGCCATCGCGACCAAGGCCGCCACAGCCCGCACCGCGGTGTAGGCGCCGTCAGCTCACCCTTCAGGTCCGCACGCCCTGCAGTCCGCGCACATCCAGCCCGGGTAGTGACCGGGCTAGAGACCCTGTTCCACCATGTCGATCAGGCGGGTGACCAGGTGGTCGACCACCGGTTCAGGCAGCACACGCAGCGGACCATCGATCAGCAGCGTGGCCAGGCCGTGCACTGACGACCAGGCCAGGAACTCTGCGCCCTGCCGTCGTTCGGCGGGCAGGCCGCCTTCGGCAGCGAGGCCGTCGATGGCGTCGGTGAGCAGTTGGAAGGGTGTGCGCCCCGAGTGGCCGGCCCTGTCCGCGCTCGTTGCGCTCTCCAGGTCGGACGAGGCGGAGAACGCTGTCTGGAAGAGCCCAGGCTCCGCGCGGGCGAAGTTGAGGTAGCCGACGCCGACCCCTCGCAAGCGCAAGCGAGCCTGTGAGAGGGGATCGGCAGCATCCGGTTGCCGCGCCTGCTCATCTTCGATGGCGATGGCCACGTGGGCCTGGCAGGCCGAACAGACAGCGTCGAGCAGTGCCCTGTGGTCGGCGAAGTGTCGGTAGGCGGCGTTGGGGGAGACGCCGGCGCGGCGCGTGGTTTCGCGCAGGACGACGGCCGATGGCCCGCCTTCGCGTGCCAGTTCGAGACCGGCGGCGATCAAGGCCTGGCGAAGGTCACCATGCCGATACGTCTCGCGACCTGAAATCTGCCGAACCGTTGTCAAATGCCTGCCCGCCTCGTACGATAAAACCTCATAATGTGTACAACGTCCACATGAGTGTAACTCTCAACGGACTCTCGCGCAGTGGCTCCCCGACTCCCGCACAGTTGTCGCTGCGGCGCGGCCACAGCGGCATCAATTTCAGACAATAGATATCAGGCAGCAGACATAGCGAAGGACATTCGCATGAGCATTGTTGAAGCGACAGGACTGACCAAGACCTACAAGTCAAAGAGTGGCCCTGTGCATGCGTTGGCCGGCCTTGACCTCAGCGTGCCACAGGGCACGGTGAAGGCGATGCTGGGCCCGAACGGAGCGGGCAAGACCACCGTGGTCAAGATGCTGACCACACTGATCAAGCCCGACGCAGGGCGAGCGTCGATCGACGGCCTCGACGTGGTCGAGCATCCGAAAGAGGTGCGGCGCATCATCGGGGTCTCCGGGCAGTACGCGGCCGTCGACGAGAATCTCACCGGCTTTGAAAACCTGGAGATGGTGGGCCGGCTTTATCACCTGAGGGCGGCGACCGCGAGACGTCGGGCGCAGGAACTCATCGACATGTTCGAACTGACCGCCGCTGGGAACCGGCCGGTCAAGGGGTTTTCGGGAGGTATGAGGCGCCGCATCGACCTCGCCGGCGCGCTCGTCATCAATCCCAAAGTGCTCTTTCTCGACGAGCCGACGACAGGGCTCGACCCGCGCAGTCGGCTCGCGCTGTGGGACGTCATCACCGACCTGGTCAACAACGGCACGACGGTGCTGCTCACCACGCAGTACCTCGAAGAGGCCGACCAGCTGGCCGACGATATCGCCGTGATCGACGACGGCCGCATCATCGCCGAGGGGACCTCTGACCACCTCAAGGCGCAGATCGGTGGGCACCGCCTCGTCGTTGCCCTCGTCGACGCCGCTGACAGTGGGGCAGCGCTTGGCGTACTCGCCAGGTATGGGGACGGTGAACCAACGCTCTCCAGTGACGGGCGTGGCATCGAGGTTGCGGTGACCAACGGGCCGCGTGCCCTGCAGTCGGCGTTGGCCGACCTGGGGGACGCGGGAATTCCACTGCATGACGCAGGCATGCGCCGGCCAACGCTCGATGATGTCTTCCTCAAGCTCACCGGGCACAAGGCAGACAAGGCAACAGAGCAGGACGAGGAAAAGGAACTGGAGAAGACCCGATGAGCACTCTCACCGCTCCCATCGACCGTGCGCCATCCTTCAACCCCTTCGCGCTCTGGTATTCGGATGGCTGGACCGTCACCAAGCGCAACCTCTACAAGCTCAAGCGCTCACCCGACATGCTCGTGTTCGCCGTGATCCAGCCGATCATGTTCGTGCTGCTCTTCAGCCAGGTGTACGGGGGCGCGATCCAGGTTCAGGGCTCCGACTACACCCAGTTTCTCCTGGCCGGCATTTTCGCGCAGACCGTCGTGTTCGGCTCGACCTTCTCGGGGGCGGCCATGGCACAAGACTTGCAATCGGGCATCATCGACCGCTTCCGCAGTCTGCCGATGAGCTCGTCTGCGGTGCTGATCGGACGCACGAATAGCGACCTGGTGCTCAACACCATTTCGATGGCCATCATGATGCTGACCGGCCTGCTCGTCGGCTGGCGTGTCAACTCGTCGTTCCCGGAGTTCCTGGCCGGGACCGCCCTGCTCCTGATGTTCGGCTACGCGTTCAGCTGGGTGATGGCATTGCTCGGCATGAGCGTGGCCAGCCCAGAGGTGATCAACAACGCTTCATTCATCATCCTGTTCCCGATCACTTTCGTGTCGAACGCCTTTGTGCCGCTCGACACCATGCCGGCCGTGCTGCAGACTATCGCGGAATGGAACCCGGTGTCCGCGCTCGTGCAGGCGGCCAGGCAGTTGTTCGGCAACCTGGGCACGGCTCCTGTTCCGGATGTCTGGCCCCTCCAGAACCCGATCATCACGGTCGTGGTTGGCATCGTCATCATGCTTGTCGTGTTCGTGCCGCTGTGCATCAGGAAGTTTGCAGCGATCAGCTCACGATGAGGCATCCGCTTAAAACACGTGAACAGAAGGAGCACATCATGGCCACCAGCGATCTCGGGTTTGTGCACGGTTACAGTGCATTCGCCGTTAGAGACATCGACGCGGCGAAGGCGTTCTACGGCGATGTCCTTGGGCTGAAGGTCAGCGATCGGATGATGGGACTCATCTCTGTGCAGCTGCCGGGCGGCACAGAGGTTCTCGTCTACCCCAAGCCAGACCACATCCCGGCGACGTACACGATCCTCAACCTGGAGTCCAACGACATTGACCTGTCTGCAGACGAGCTCACCGCTCGGGGTGTCGAACTCCTGCGCTACGAGGGGTTCGAGCAAGACGACACGGGCATCGCCAGGGGCAATGGCCCGTCAATCGCCTGGTTCACCGATCCGTCTGGGAACATCCTGGCGGTGTTGCAGGAGTCGTCCTCCAGCTCATAGGTCCGCGCCCGAACACCCTGAAGCCTTGAGGAGACCAGTATCGCTTCCCTAAGGTGAGCGCATGCCTCCCTACGACGTGAAGCGCGACCTCAAGCAGCTGTACGCCCCATCCAACCGAGACTGGGAGCTGCTCACGGTGCCGCCGCAGCGGTTCATCGCCGTCGACGGTGAGGGCAACCCAAACACGGCGCCCGCCTATGTCGAGGCTGTCGAGGCGCTCTACGGCGTCGCGTACACCGTCAAATTCGCCTGCAAGCGTGAGTCACCCGACCGCGATTTCGTCGTTGGCCCGCTCGAGGGCCTCTGGTATGCCGCTGACATGTCGGTCTTCACCGTCCGCGCCAAGGAGCTCTGGAGCTGGACCATGCTGATCACCCAACCCGGCTGGGTAACGGATGCCATGATCGCCGACGCGCAGGCGACCGTCCGTTCCAAGAAAAAAGGGTCGGCCGCCCTCGATCGACTCCGGATCGTGAATCTCGACGAAGGTCTTTCAGCCCAGGTGCTGCACATCGGCTCCTACGACGAGGAGGCACCGACGCTCGCGCGCCTGCACGACGAGTTCATGCCCGGACACAATCTGGAGCCGACCGGTCACCACCACGAGGTCTACCTCGGCGACCTCCGCAAGACGGAGCCGGCCAAGCTGAAAACGGTGGTGCGGCAGCCGGTCGCTGTGCGCGCGTAGCCTCAGCGGCTCCCGCGGCGCTTGTTGCGCGAACTCGACGCCGTGCGAACGCGACCGGGCGCGAGGCCTGCCTTCTTCTTGGGCTGGGCAGGCTTCTTCTTGGCTGCGGCCTCGCGTGCTTCCTTGGCGGCGGCCTTCGCTTTTGCGGTCGCTTTCACTTTTTTTACGGGTTCTCCGCGTACCACGACGGTCTCGCTGCGTGAGCTGGCCGCAGAGCGACCCCGCACGATCCCGATGAACTCCTCGACGTCATCCGTTGTCTTGGCCGTGGGCCATGCCAGCGCGATCTGGGTGTCGGCGACGCCGTCGACCGGACGCGAAATGACATCTTTTCGGCTGTGCAGGCGGGCGAGCGAGTGCGGAAGGATGAGGATGCCGACCCCGGCAGCCACCTGCTCCATGGCCTCATCGAGGTCACGCATCTTCGGTAGCTCGCGACGGGTTCCGTCGGCGATCTCGGTGGCGATGTCACGCCATTCCGGCAGCTCATCAGGGTTTTGCAGCAGGTGCTCACCGGCGAGATCTCCGATGGCGACGGTCTCCGCCGCGGCAATGGCATGGTCTTTGGCGGCGACGACCACGGGGATCTCGTCGTAGAGCATGATGACGCTCAGGCCATCGCGCTCGATGGGCAGGCGAACGAAGCTGACGTCAGCACGTTCGTCCAGAAGGACCCCTGTCTGTTCACCGGGTTCGGTGCGAAAGACCTCAAGGGGTGTGTCTGGGAATCGATCGGCCCAGATCCGTGTCCACTTCGTGGGGGTTACACCCGCGACGAAACCGATTGAAAAGCTCATCGGCATCCTTTCTCAGGCGTCATCTCGCCAATGCGGCGGTACTCTCAGGCTATACGCTGGAGGGATGACCTCGGAAAAGAAGACCCAGACCATGAAGCCCGCCACGGCGGCACAGAAGCTCGGGATTCTGCTTCAGGCAGCCCCAGAGGAATTCCAGAACAACCTCATCACCCGCGACGCCGTTGCTGAACTGAACGAGAACCCGCCGGAGTGGCTCGTCGATCTGCGCGCCAACGGCCCGCACCCCCGCCAGGTTGTCGCCGCCAAGCTCGGCGTTTCAATCTCAGGGCTTGCCCGCGCTGGCGTTGACGAACCGCTCACCACCGCCGAGATCAAGGAACTGCTGCAGCAGCCGCCGGCATGGCTGGTGACCGAGCGTGCGACGCAGGCTGAGGTGCGTGCAGAGCAGATTCGCGACAAGGACGCCAAGGCCGAGAAAGCCGCCAAGAAGGAACGCGCCGCACGCGGAGCCGCCCAGCGCGCAGCGCACCGCGGCGAGTAGTACCCCAGTAGTACCGAGAGTCGCCGTTAGTACCGAGAGTCGCCGTTGCAACGGCGACTCTCGGGCGAAACGGCGATTCTTGACGGATGCCGGCGCGCTACGCCGGGTACTGCTCGCGCAGGAAGGCCACGATGTCGACCAGCTCAGGCTGGGAGATGGAGTGCGGCATCCCCTCATAAATGCGTTCGGTCAGTGTGGAGTGCGTGGGCAGCCACGCCTGGGTGCGGTTGACGGCGCTGCGCGGAATCACGGGGTCGGCCGTGCCACGCCCCCAGAACACCGGCGTGCCGAGCTCCGCCAGGCGCGCGTCACCGGGCTGTTCGCCGCCGCTGCCGACGAAACCTGACAGCTGCACGGCGAACGAGAACCGCTCCGGCGCCAGTCGCAACAGCTGCAGAGCCATGGCGCCACCCTGCGAGAACCCGAGCAGTCCAACGGATGTCGGCTGCACCTCCTGCGCGTCAAGCCAGTCGAGCACGCCACGGGCTGCGGCGTCGATGGCGGTTGTGTCGGGATTCCCCGGCTCACTGATCGGGAACCACGCCCACCCCTGGCCGGCGGGAAGGGGCGCACGAAGCGCCGCGAGCACCGGTTCGAGCGGCAGGTGCGGCGCGAGCGAGAACAGGTCGCCTTCGTGCGAACCGAAGCCGTGCAGAATCAGCAGGAGGGGCCGCCCGACGCGGTCAGCGCCACCGGCGGACCAGAGCACGGCCTCAGAGTCGATCGCTTCGATGCGTTCGCTGTTGTTCATGGGGGTTCTCGCCTTTCGCAGTCGAGGCAGGCGCTCGATGTCGTCAATACTTTCATGCGGCCAGAGACTTTCCCGCAGCCAGCAGTTTTACGCAGCGGCCGCTTTCCCCCCTGCTGGACAAGGACAACGCAGGGTGTGACGCGCGCATTCCGACGCGACGGCGTGCATCCGTCGCCGAGGTGGGTGAGAATGAGTGCATGAGCGTGCGCACCCCCGACCCCGATCCGGACTGGACGCCTGGCCCCGATGACGCCCCGCCGCCCAGCACAAACCCGGGCTGGCTCAGCGATTTCGAACTGGCAGAGGTGCGCCGTCGGCTGCCGCTGCTCTACGTCGAGGCCGTACCGGTGCGCGTGGATGGGCTCGGCCAGGTCGTCGAGGTTGGCGTGCTCCTGCGCGCCACTCCCGAAGGGGAAATGACCCGCACCCTCGTCTCCGGCCGCGTGATGTACGGCGAGACGCTGCGCGACGCGCTCTTCCGTCACCTCGAGAAGGACCTCGGGCCGATGGCCTTCCCGCAGCTGCCCACCAGCCCTGTGCCGTTCTCCGTCGCAGAGTACTTTCCGCTGCCCGGCTTGACGCCATTCACGGATGATCGCCAGCACGCTGTCTCGCTGGCCTACGTCGTTCCCGTCACGGGAACGTGCGACCCGCGGCAGGACGCGCTTGAAGTCACCTGGATGACCCCGGCGGAAGCCGCCTCAGAGGCCGTGTCGCTGGAGATGGTAGGCGGTCGCGGTTCGCTGCTGCGCGCCGCTCTGGCCTCTGTCGGCCTGCTGCGCTAACCAGCCCTCCCCGCTAGTCGCGGAGGCAGTTCACGGCCGTCTCGAGGCCATTCCGCGCGCTGGGCGCCCTCCGTTGGTCGAGGAGGCCGTTCACGGCCTTCTCGAGGCCATCGCGCCTGGGTGCCCTTCTGTAGCGAATACAGGATGAATCGAGCAACTGTCACCGAATACAGGACGGATCGCGCTCTCTGCGGCAACGTTTCCGGTTTTCGCGACATCGGCGGACGTGGGACGTTGCTGCGCGCCGCCCTGGCCTCTGTCGGACTGCTGCGCTAGCCAGCCCTCCCCGCTAGTCAGCCCTCCCAGCTAGCCAGCCCTCCCGGCTAGTCAGGGAGGCCGTTCACGGCCGTCTCCAGACCCGCTGCAGGGTTCGGGTTGCCGGGTCTCGAGACGTTCGCTGGCGCTCGCTCCTCGACCAACGGGTGGCCCGCTCCTCAACCACACGAAGAACGGCCCCTGATTCGGCACTGTGCGTGCAGGATCAGGGGCCGTTCTGGTTAGCGCGAGCTACGCGAGGTCAAGCGCCCCGAGGAACGTGGCGATGATGCTGTCGACGTCGATGTCGAGGGCAACCTCGACGCTCGCCCACTCTTCAGCGAGACCGTGCATGATGTCTTCGCCGGGGAACTGGCGGAGGTCGACGAGAGTCTGGCCGCGGCCGTATCCAGACAGCTGCACGCGCACGGGCCGAATCTGGGTGTGGATCGCGTCGGGGTTGACGAGGGCGCAGACCGCGCCGGCGTCACCGATCAGGCCGGTGTAGATCGAGCCGGTGTCTCCGCGACCGGCGACGCGGTTGGCGATCAGCGCGCCGACAGCGCGGCCGCGCGCCGTCTCGTGCGACATCAGAGCGGTGGCGACGGCTTCGTCAACACCCACCCGGTTGAAGACGTCGAGCCCATACATGTACGTCGGCACGCCGGAGTCGAGCACGATGGCCGCGGCCTCAGGGTCATGCCACACGTTGAACTCGGCGACGGCCGTCGCGTTTCCGACGCTGGCTGATCCGCCCATGAAGACAATGCGCTCGATGTTGTCGGCGTCATCGGGGTACTGGCGCAGCAGGAGCGCGAGGTTGGTCTGCGGGGCGAGCGCGACGAGGGTGACCGGCTGCGGGCTCTCGGCGATCAGCCGGTGCATCAGCTCGATCGAGCTGCCGGGCACCGGCATCCGCTCTGTGGCCGGCAGGTGCAGCGTGCCGAGGCCGCCTTCGCCATGAACGTGAGATGCGTCGCGGGCCGGCTCGATCAGGGGGCGGCGGGCGCCGGCGGCGACGGGAATGTTCCCGGCGCCGGCTACGTCCAGGATGCGCAGGGTGTTGTCGACAACGCGCTCCAGGGAGGCGTTGCCGGCGACGCAGCTGATTCCGAGCACGTTGATGTCGGGGTGGGCTACGGCGAACAGGATGGCGAGGGCGTCGTCTACGCCGGTGTCGACGTCGAGGATGACGGGCAGTGAGGTCATCCGCTAAGCCTAGTTTGCCGCAGGCTGCCGCCCTCGCGGCGGCTACCGGCCACGGGGCTGGCGATCAGGCTGGCGACCGCCGCGGGCCACCCATCAGGCTGGCGACCGCCACGGGGCTACCCATCGCGCCGGCTAGCGGACGAGCCGCACCTCACGGATCTCCTCGCCCAGGAACGGCTGCAGCTGCTCACTGCCATCAGGGATGAAGCCGTTGCGCGTGTAGAAGCCGTGGGCCCGTGGGTTGTCTGCTGCGACCCACAGGTAGACCTGCTCCTCTCCGCACACGGCGTCGAAGAGCTGCTGGCCGATCCCCGTGCCGTGGTACTTGTCGAGCAGGTAGATGAGGTGCAGTTCGCGCTCGCGAGGCGCGTCAGCGTCTCTGGCAGGGCCGGCGCCGGAGAATCCGATGATCTCCCCGTCGACGAGGGCCGCGACCTGGCGATAGCCGTCGCCCTGGTTCATCCAGTGCGTCCAGAGGTCGGCCAACCGGCGCGGTGACACGGAGGAGAGCACGGCCTCACTGATCAGGTGGTCGTACGTTTCGTGCCAACAGGCCGCATGCACGCGACCGAGGGCTTCAGCATCGGCGTCGCGAACGGGCCGAACAACAACTGTGGTGTCCATGATCCGACACTAGCCGAGAATAATTCGCCTCTCGACCACCCTCGTTTTCGCGGCCGGCTCTGGGCCCTCACCAACCCCCGCGCGTTGGCGTGTGGCCCTTCCGCGCATCGTCGGGCATGGCCATTTCGGCACGCAGCCCCAGGAGCCGGATCGGACGGCCGGCCTCGATCTCGCCAGCGAGGTCCAGGGCGCGGGCGAGGATTTCGTCTTCGTTGAAGGTCGCGGGAATCTTCCGTGCGTGTGTCGTGGTCGTAAACGGCGCATACCGAACTTTCAGGGTCAGCCCGATCACCGGCCGTCCTTCAGCCGCCACGTCTTTTAGGACGTTTGCGACCAGCTCCCGCACAGCCTCGTCCACCTGGGCCGGCTCTGTGAGGTCGACTTGGAAGGTGGTCTCGCGGCTGTGCCCGCGGGCCACCCATGGAGTGTCGTCCACGACGCTGGCGCCGTCTCCTCTGCCGAGCTGCGCGTACCAGGGACCCATCTTGGGGCCGAACTCCGGAACCAGATCCTGCGGATCCGACGCGGCGAGCTCGGCAACCGTCGTGATACCGAGCGTGGCCAATCGACCAGACACCTTCGCCCCGATGCCCCACAGCTCCTTGGTGGGCCGGCCGCCCATTACCTCGAGCCAGTTCTCGGCGGTGAGGCGGAAGACGCCAGCCGGCTTGCCGAGATCGGTGGCGTTCTTGGCCCTGACCAGCGTGTCTCCGATGCCCACGCTGCAGTGCAGCTGCGTCTGCTCCAGGACAGCAGCCTGGATATCCCTGGCGTAGGCTTCTGGATCCTCCGTCTGGATGCCCACAAAGGCCTCATCCCACCCCAGCACCTGCACGACGGCACCGGGCTGGCCCCGCAGGGTCGTCATCACCGTGTCCGACGCGGCGAGGTAGGCCTCGGAGTCCACAGGCAGGATCACGGCGTCTGGCACCTTCCTGGCTGCAATCCGCAGAGGCATGCCGGAACCTACGCCGAACACCCGTGCTTCGTAGGACGCCGTGGACACCACGGCCCGTTCGGTGGGGTCGCCCCGGCCGCCGACGATGATCGGCTTGCCCGCAAGTTCGGGGTGCCGGAGCACCTCGACCGCAGCAATGAACTGGTCGAGGTCGACGTGCAGCACCCACTGGTCTCCGCTCACGACACCAGTGTGCCCTCAACATCCATCACCGGCACCGGTTTTCACCGAGCTGGGAGATGCGGTGTCCCGCCTCAGGAGACCAGGCCGTGCCGGTAGGCGTACACCACGGCCTGGACACGATCGCGGAGGGCGAGCTTGCTGAGGATCCGCGAGACAAAGGTCTTGACGGTCTCCTGGCTGATCACGAGCGCCGCCGCGATCTCGGTGTTCGACAACCCGGCGGCAATGAGGCGGAGCACGTCGAGTTCGCGTGGAGTCAGGGGAGTGTCATCGGGCGCGATGCCGGCGGGGCGGATGCGCTCGGCATAACGCCCGACGAGCTGCCGCGTCACCTCAGGCGCCAGCAGCGCGGCCCCAGACGCGACCGTGCGGATGCCGTTCAGCAACTGTGCAGGGGGTGCGTCTTTGAGCAGGAACCCGCTGGCACCCGCGCGCAGGGCCTCGTAGACATATTCGTCCAGGTTGAAGGTCGTGACCACGAGCACTTTGACGGGGTTGGTGACAGCGGCGCCAGCTAGCTCACGGGTCGCCGCAATGCCGTCCAGCAGCGGCATCCGTATGTCCATCACTACGACGTCAGGAAGCAGGCGCCGGGCGAGCTCGACGGCGGCACGGCCGTCACCGCACTCGGCAACCACCTCCAGATCCGGCTGCGCGCCGATAATCGTTGCAAAGCCGGTGCGAATAAGCGGCTGGTCATCGCACACCAGCACCCTGATCGGTGAGCTCATACCCGGCTTCCCGTCGGTACGCGGGCGAGGACAGCGAAGCCGCCGCCCTCCCGCGGTCCGGCGCTGAAATCGCCCCCAAGAGCCGTCACCCGCTCACGAAGCCCGGCGAGCCCACGGCCGCTGCCGTCCGGTAGTCGAGTGGATGTGGGCGCTGGATGCACTGTGGTCTGCGCTGTGGCCGGCATTGTGGCGTGCACTGTGGCGTGCACTGTGGCGGGCACTGTGGCGTGCGAGAGAATCTCGACTGTGGTCTCCTCTGCCTGGTGGTGGATGTCGACGGCGGTGCGGCCGCCAGGTGCGTGTTTTCGCGCGTTCGTGAGTGCTTCCTGCACCACCCGGTAGACAACGAGCTCCGCACCGCCGGCCGGACTCCGAGGACTGCCCTCTTCAGAAAATTCAACCCGCAGGCCGGCGCGGCGTGAGTGCTCCACGAGATCGCGCACATCCGTGGTTCCTGGGGTGCGGCTGGCCTCCTCATGATCGGGATTGAGCACGTCGAGCACCTGCCGCAGATCCGCGATAGCCCGCCGCCCGGTGCCCGCGATGGTGTCCAAGGCGTCGTCGACCCGGTCGGGAGCGTCGGTGAGGTATCGCGCGGCTTCCGCCTGTACCACCATCGCTGTCACGTGATGGGTGACGACGTCATGCAGGTCGCGCGCGATCCGGGTGCGCTCCATCGACCGTGTGTCGCCGGCGATGCGGTCCAGCCGGTCCTGCTCGGCCAGTCGTCCGGCCCGCTGCCAAACTCCGATCCCGACGGCGAAGGCCAGAGCAACGTAGAACGTCGCAAATTCGCTGAACGGCTCGGTCGAGCCCATACGGTACAGACCGACAGCAAGGGCGATGTAGGCAGCGGAGAAGACGAGCACGACAATCTTGCGATGCCGCTCAATATACGAGCCGGCGCTCAGCAGGGCGACGAAAAGCCCCGTGCCTGCGAAGGTGTGGTAGCCGGCCAGCTGGTCAATCGCGAAGCCCGCCGACACGAGGCTCAGGCACAACAGAGGCCACCGGCGCCGGAAGGCGAGTGGAAGAGACTGCAGGGCGACCGCCGCCGCGGCGAGGGCATCGAACGGCCGGTCGGGGAGGCCGCCGAGCACGGTTCCGTACGCGTGGCTTACCGGCAGCACTGACATCAGGAACAGCCCGGCCGAAAGGGGCAGATCGCGCAGGACGACGCCCTGCCGGCGCCACGCCTCTGCGATCCTCCGGCCGTCAGTCACTGCGCTACTCTATCCCGGGCTGAAGCATCCCGCGCAGCATCCCTGGCGGCAGCACGGGCCGCGCCGAATGACACGATGTTGCCGCGCCGTGCGGCTATAAGCAGGAAGACCACCGTGGCCAGTCCGCAGAGGAGGACGGCGATTACACTCCCCTCAGGTCCGAAGTCCCCGCCCGTGAGGAGCATGGGGCCCGACATCACTGCGTCCAGGATCCCCTGCGGGGTGTTGTTCCCAGAGACCTCGGTGCTGAAGAGGGCGGAGGCTGCAATATTCCAACCAAAGTGCAATCCGATCGGCAACCAGAGGCTGCGTGTGGCGATGTAGGCGGCGGTGAGCATTCCGCCGGCTTCAACGGCGATCGCGATGGCACCCCAGAGGGAGGCGTTGGGATTGAGCAGGTGGATAAGACCGAACAGTGACCCGGTCAGAACGAGGGCGAGCCAGGTTCCGCCATGGTTCTCGACCCATCGATACAGGACGCCCCGAAACATCAGTTCCTCCGTCACCGCTACGGTGCACATGACTCCGATCAGTCCCACCGCTCCAGCCACCGAACCGATCCCGACGATCTCGTAGCCGCCGAAGGCCGCGATGGCGCCAATGACAGCGGCGAACAGCACGATGCCAACGGTCGTGCCGCGGACGGCGGCGCGGACGGCGCCAGGGGCCGCCAGCTCGGTGGGAGCGCGCCGCTCAGTGCGCTGCACTACCTGGCGGTATACGAACACCGCGATCGCCGCGACAGCCACACCGACCGTCAGCGTGAGCCATGGCATCCCGTTCACGGCCTGGAGGGCGAGGTTCCCCAGGAAGGCGACCGCCATGACGGCAATCAATTGCACAATGTATTTCATCAGGTCCTCCGTGATTGACATCGCGACCAACCTGTCGCGACATCAATTCACGCTACGGATCCGCGGTTTCGGAGTCGTCACCCTGTGGTGGACACTTCCGTGTAGCTCGCACGGGGGACGGATGTCGCTGAGGGATCGGAAGCGATCGTCGTCAGAGATGGGCCACATCGGCAGTTAAACCACAACGGGCCGGCCTCCGAAGAGACCGACCCGTTGAAAGACTGCGAGCGATTAGCCCTGTGCGCGGCGCGGAGCCGAGCGACGAGCGCCGCCGGCTGAAGCCGAGTTGCCACGAACGAGGCCGCCGACCTGCAGGCCGCCTGAGCGACCTGAGCCTGCGCCGCCGCCCTGGCCGCCACTGCGACCCTGGCCGCCGGCGCCGCCCTGGCGCGGTGCGCCGCTGCGAGCTGAACCAGCACCAGCACCTGAGCCAGCCGTTGCCGGACGACCTGAACGGTCGCGGCGCGGCGCGCCAGCGGATGCTGCGTCACCGCTGCGTGCTGGACGGCCACCCTCGCGGCTGCCGGCGCTGCGGCCGTCACGGTCGTCACGGTTTGAACGCTTGCGCTGGGCGTTTGCACCCTGCGAGCGACCACCCTGTGACTGGCCGCGCTGCGGCTGCTCCTGGCGGGGAAGCGGCTTGACGTATGCAGCAACATCACCGGTGAGGGTGATGACTGCGGGGGAGTTGGCGTTCACTCGCTGCGGGGTGACAGCGATGGCTGCCTTGCGCAGCAGCGCCTCTGTGTCCTTGCGCTGGGCGGGAAGCATGATGGTGACAACGTCACCGGCGCTGCCTGCACGAGCCGTGCGGCCAGAGCGGTGCAGGTATGCCTTGTGCTCTGCCGGCGGGTCAACGTGGATGACGAGTTCGATGTCGTCAACGTGCACGCCGCGAGCCGCGACATCCGTTGCGACGAGGACGCGAACGTCACCGGCGGAGAATGCGGCCAAGTTGCGGTCGCGAGCAACCTGCGACAGGTTGCCGTGCAGGTCAACGGAAGGGATGCCGGAGTCGGTCAGTGCCTTGGCCAGCTTCTTGGCGTGGTGCTTGGTGCGCATGAAGAGGATGCGGCGGCCGCTGCCAGAAGCGAGCTTCTCGATGAGCTCCTTCTTCGACTCGGCGTTGTCGACCTCGAACACGTGGTGGGTCATGGCCGAGACGTGGCTGGTGGCCTCGTCGACGGAGTGCAGAACCTCGTTGTGCAGGAAGCGACGCACGATCTTGTCAACGCCGTTGTCGAGCGTTGCCGAGAAGAGGAGGCGCTGTCCGTTGGACGGCGTCTTGTCGAGGATGCGCGTGACGACGGGCAGGAAGCCGAGGTCTGCCATGTGGTCGGCCTCGTCGAGCACGGTGATCTCAACGGAGTCGAGGTTCACGAAGCCCTGCTTCATGAGGTCCTCGAGGCGGCCGGGGCAGGCCACGACGATGTCGACGCCGGCCTTGAGGGCTGCGACCTGACGGTTCTGCGAGACGCCACCGAAGATGGTCGTCGTGGTGAGGTTGTACGCCTCAGCCATCGGGGTGAGGGCTGCGGAAATCTGGGTGGCCAGCTCACGGGTCGGCGCCAGGATCAGGCCGAGCGGGCGCCCAGGACGACGCTTGCCACCGGCGAGCTTGCCGCCGAGGCGCGAGATCATCGGGATGGAGAAGGCCAGGGTCTTGCCGGAGCCGGTCTTACCGCGGCCGAGTACGTCGCGGCCGTTCAGGGTGTCCGGCAGGGTGTCTACCTGGATGGGAAAAGCAGTGGTGAGTCCCTGTGCAGCGAGAACTGCAACGACGGGAGCTGGCACGCCAAGCGCGCCAAAGGAGATATCAGACAAAGTGGTGCCTTTCGGGCATCAGTGCCTCGCGTACTCGAACGCGGCGCAGTGCGATAGAGCGCACAATGCAACATTCGAATCATGAGGATTCACATGGCGAAGGTGCCGATGGGCACATCCGTTCGCCGTAAGAATGTTTCATTCGCAAATCGTCGGCGGCCAGAGACTGGCTGTCGCGACAAGAAGAGGGCGTTCTACGACGCAGGGAATGCAGTTATGCACTCACAAGTAATTCCAGTCTACCGGATGCTGTCAAGCTGAGCTGGGAATGGCCCCAGATCGCCTCGACGGTTCGTTTCGCGGGTGGGAGAACGAACGGGGGGTCCCAGACGATGCCCGTATCCCTGTAAAGTCGTTGGACGAATGTTTATCAGGCACGCGGGAGTCGAGTGGTAGAGAACGAACTCGAACGCGAGCGAGCGCACGTCGCCCGGTTGTACAACCGGCTCGATGAACTCCTCAACGAGGAGACCAGGCGCCTTGACTCGATTCGGTCACAGACAGTCGGTGGCAACCACCAGATGCGCAGCGAACGCGACTCATTCGCGCGCATGCACGAAGACCGGTTGCACCAGCTGCGCGACGTCGATTCCCGGCTCGTCTTCGGGCGCCTCCGACTGAAGTCGGACGCGAATGCGGCAGCCAACGGTGAACGCGCCGTCGCAGACACGGCAGACGATTCCGCCGTCGACAGCGACACCATCCGCTACATCGGCCGAATCGGCCTGCGCGACCGCGACCAGCGTTCGATGCTGATCGACTGGCGTGCCCCACAGGCCAGTTCGTTCTACCAGGCGACCGCGGCAACGCCGCTCGGTGTCGCCGCTCGCCGCCACCTGATCATGCGCGAACGTGACGTGGTGCGCCTCGACGACGAGGTGTTCGACGTCGACATGCTCACCGAACCCGGCACAGCAGAGGTGCAGGGTGAGGGCGCGCTGATGGCCGCACTCACCGTGCAGCGCACCGGTCGGATGCACGATATCGTCGCAACGATCCAGGCTGAGCAGGATCGCATCATCCGCTCAGAAATGCGTGGAGCTCTCGTTGTACAGGGCGGACCTGGCACCGGCAAGACCGCCGTTGCGCTGCACCGTGCCGCCTACCTGCTCTACACGCACAGGGACCGACTGGGGTCGGCCGGCGTGCTGGTCGTTGGCCCGTCGAGCGCATTCCTCACTTACATCGAGTCCGTGCTGCCGTCGCTCGGCGAGACCGGCGTCGTTATGCAGTCGCTCGGCGAGCTGTTCCCCGGCGTGACGGCCACGACGGAGGACCGCACGGAGGTCGCCAAGCTCAAGGGCTCCGCGAGCATGGTCACCCTCATCGCCCGTGCCGTGAAATCACGCCAGATCGCGCCGACGACCCCGCAGACCGTCGACGTGAACGGCGATCGCATCGTCGTGCAGCCGCAGCTGATCGCCCGCGCCATGGCACGGGCCCAGGCCAGCGGCAAGGTGCACAACGAGGCCAGGGCGCTCTTCGTCAACTACGCGATCGAGCAGATGGTCAGCCAGCTGGCCAAGCAGCTGCGCTCCGACGGTGGCGCGCTCGACGACTCAGACCTCGCGGCGCTCCGTGAAGACATCCGCGGGGCATACGACGTGCGGGTGGTGCTGAACACCGCCTGGATGCCGCTTACCGCCGAGAAGCTGATCCAGGACCTCTATGCGAGGCCGAACTGGCTCGCCGGCCTCACGCTGCGCTGGTCGCCTGAGCGCCGTGCGCTGCTGCGCCGCGACCGCGACCAGCCGTTCACCATCTCCGATGTGCCGCTGCTCGACGAGGCAGCAGAGCTCCTCGGTGAGTCGACGGCCGCACCGGATGCCGGTCAACGCGAGCGGGACCTGCAGCGCGCCAACGACCTCGAGAACGCTGAGCAGGCCATCCGCAATGCCGGAGTGCAGGGCATGGTGACCGCAGAGCAGCTGGCCGACAACTTTGCTGAGTCTGAGTACCGGGGCACGACGGCGGAGCGCGCGGCGTCTGACCGCACGTGGACCTTCGGCCACGTCGTCGTCGATGAAGCGCAGGAGCTGTCGCCGATGCAGTGGCGCCTGTTGGTGCGGCGCTCGCCGATGCGGTCGTTCACCATCGTCGGTGACATCGCGCAGGCCAGCTCCGCGGCTGCGGCATCCAGCTGGAACGAAGCGCTTGACCCGCACTTCGCCGACCGCTGGGACCTCGAAGAGCTCACCGTCAACTACCGCACGCCGGCGCAGATCGCCCGCGAAGCCGAGAAGGTCGCCGCAGAGCATGGCTTGCCGATCACGCCGACCCGCTCTGTGCGGGAGGGCGACTGGCCGATCATCGACGTTGTCGTTCCCGACGTTGCCGGCTTGCCCGCAGCCGTCGAGGGCGCCGTCTCCGCCGACATCGAGATTGATGCGATCGGCACCCTTGCCGTCATCGTGCCTGTCGACCGTCGCGACGCGGTACTCGAGCACCTCATCCGCTCCTTCGGGTCAGAGGTCGGCGCGGGAGCCCGCGGGCTGGAACGCCGCATCGCCGTGCTCACCGCTCACGAATCGAAAGGCCTGGAGTTCGACTCTGTTGTGCTGGCCGATCCGGATGGCCTTGTCGCAGAGTCTCCCCGTGGAGCAGCTGCGCTGTACGTGGCGATGACGCGGCCGACCCAGCGCCTGACCAGGGTGATCCTGGGGGAGTAGACGCCGCTCAGTGCGTGGGTGTCTCAGTGCCTGGGTCTCTCAGTGCGTGGGTCTCTCAGTGCGTGGGTGTCTCAGTGCCTGGGGTGGTACAGCTCGCCGACCGGGATCTCGGCCGTCACGATGTTGCCGCTCTGCGGGAGCGGGCACGCCCACATCGGGTCGTATGCGCATGACGGGTTGTAAGCGAAGTTGAAGTCGAGCACCAGGGTGTCGTCGCCGAGGCCGGCACCCAGGTCTGCGCCCTTGACGGTGTCGATCAGGTAGCGCCCGCCGCCGTAGGTTCCGCCAGGCTTGCCCGCGAGGCCGTCTTTCAGCGGCAAAAAGAGCCCGCCGGCGTAGCTGGCCAGGCGCCACACGTCGAGGGAGCCGACGTATGGCAGGCGCACAGAGCCGACGAGATCGAACGGCACAGTGCCATCCGTTCCCGTCTCAACGGCGATGCGGTGCGGCTCCTCTGTGCGGTGCACCTCGACTTCGAACCGCCAGTCTGGGTCGTAGCCTGCGATGGGTAGCCCCGTGAAGCTGGCGCGGTCGTCCGGCAGCAGCGGCGATGACGGATGCCCGGCAAACAGCTCATCGCGCCCTGAGCGCCACAGCTCATGGCCCGCTGCCGGGTTGGCTGCGCTGAGCTGCCGCACGCCGGCGTAGAGGCCGAAGATGCGGCGGCGCCAGTCGGCTACCTGTAGCGCGCCGATGGTCGAACTCACGGCGCCACGCTCGGGGAGGTGCCGTCGGGGCTGTCGCCCACAGGGGCGCCCGTATCCGCCGGCGCATCAACGCCGATGTCGAACCGCCACCCGGGGGCGAGGCGTTTGAGCTGGCGCATCCGCCATTGCCAGAACGACCAGAAGGCCGGCCACATCGGCAGGGTCAGTGCGCCGGCGTCGAACCTCAACTGGTCGCGGTAGAGCGTCTTGTCTGGACGACCGGGGGCGGCGGAGATCGCCATCCGGTGGTCCCACAGCGTGAGGGAGGCCAACGGCCCCGTCAGCGGGCGGCCCGTGTCTCGCAGGATGCGCACGTCGTTGCCGCGGGCATCCGTTTCTCGTCGTTCCTCCACATTGAGGCGGATGACCTGGGTGCCGAGGGGCACGAGCCCGAGCCCGCGCAGCGAGATCGGGTGGTCGCCTGGCCCCCAGATTGTCGGGAATCCGTCGGCGGACAGCGACGTCATGCTGAAGACGGGCGAGGAGACTTCACGCAGCACGGCGGGGCTGCGGATGGCTCGCCATGCGGTTTCCGGGTCGCAATCGAGGATGTCTTTCAGGAGGACTCGCATGCTGCCAGTGTGCGGTGCCGTTGGGTGAACAGCAAGTGTGCCGCCCGTGCTGCGGAAAATGGCGGCCTCGGAATGCAGTAGAACTAGAGCGTGGCAATCCGATACTGGCTGGGCGTTGTGCAGCGCGAGCATGTGCTGCGCGGTGTCGCGATGGGGACCGCCCAGACCAACCATGGAGCCCGCACCGCACTTGAGCAGATGGGCGAGTCTGACGGCATTGTCTATTACTCGCCGAAGACGGATATCGAGGGAGATTCGCTCAAGTCGTTCACCGCGATCGGCTGGATTGCCGATGACGACGTGTACCAGGCTGGAGAGTCGGCCAGCGACTACCGTCCATGGCGTCGCCGCGTTGACTACGACCATGCCGCCGTCGAGACCTCGATCCGGCCGTTGATCCCGGTGCTGGACTTCACCCGCGGCAATCCGAACTGGGGCTACCAGCTGCGCCGCGGCCTCATCGAGATCTCGAAGCACGATTTCGATGAGATTCGGCAGCAGATGCGCCGTCCGTCAGCCGACGATCGCCGCCGCTGACGCGCATCCGCTCGTCAACGCATCCGCTCGCTCGTCCTGAGCGGGTAGTCAGCCTCAACTAGACTTCTAGTCATGGCAGGCGATCTCTGGTGGGTACCGTCTGTCGTCGTTTTTGCCCTCGCCGGAATTGCAGCAGCCCTGATCATCCGGGCATTCCGACGCCGTGGGAAGCAGCGGCTCGCCGGCATTACCGCAGCGGATGCCGCCCTCGCCCGTGACGCCGCCATCAGCCTGGTTCGAGCGGATGACATCGTGCAGGCCAGCGCAGACGAGCTCGCGTTCGCCTACGCCCAGTTCGGCGAGCAGGCCACGCGGGAGTTCGGGGAGGCGCTCGTGGCGTCCCGTCGCCAGCTGAGCGAGGCGTTCGCCCTGCAGCAGAAGCTCGACGATGCCGTGCCGGACACCGACGCTGAACGTCGCCGCTGGAACGAACAGATCATCGCGCTCGCCGACGAGGCAACGACCCGGCTCACCAACCTGACCCGCGACTTCTCGGCGCGACGCAGCGCCGAACGCGACGCCCCGTTCACCGTCCAGCAGCTGACCCGCCGCCTCGACCGCGCCGCAGACCGCATTGCGAGCGGAGCTGCCACCATCGACCGGCTGTCACTGAGCTACTCGCCGAACGCGCTCGCGGGCATCAGCGGCAACGTCGAGCTCGCCCTCGCCGCGCTGGTTGAAGCCCGGGCCGCTCAGAACATCGTCTCCAGCAGGCTCGAAGCCGGCAGCGCAGAGCCCGTCGGCGAGTACCTCACCGCCATCGAGCAGGGACTATTCCGGGCAACGCAGCTGCTCGACGCCATCGAAACCGGCGAAGACCAGCTGCACGTGCAGTACGCGACGCTGCGCGGCGCCCTTGAGCATGCAGACGCTGAGCTCGCCGAGGCCAGGGCGCTCCGTGATCGCCACGAGGAAGCCGAGGCCAGCTCAGAACTCAACCAGGTGATTGCCAGAGCGGATGCCGTCATCCAGACACTCCGCGACCCCAACCGCCTCAGCGACCCGGTCGGCGACCTCGCCACCCTGCGGAGCGCGATGGAGGGCCTCGACATCACCCGCTCAGAGGCGCGCAACCGCCAGCTGCGCCTCGAGAACGCCCGGACTGCCCTGAGCGGCGCACTGCTGACCGCCCGCAGCCAGATTCAGGTCACGCGCGAGTTCATCACGCCCAACCGCGCGCGCGTCGGCGCAGCGGCCCGCACCCGTCTCGCCGAGGCGGAGCGCCAGCTGGCCCTGGCCGAAGCCGAAGCTGACCCCGTGACCGCGCTCGACACCGCTCGCCGCGCGATGACGCACGCGACGGATGCCGACGCCCTCGCCCGCTTTGACGTGCGCTGAGCCCAGCGCTCGCTCCGCCGCCGCCCGTAGTCGCCCGCTGCGCGCAGTCGCTTGCCGCGCGCAGTCGCTCGCCGCTAGCCGCCGACGCGGGTTTCTGCGTTCACCGCGCCCGTTGTGGCCGATCGCGCCCGCTGTAGCGGGCGCCACACGCCGTAACGGGCGCATCTGCTGCCGTTACGCTGGTTGAGTGACTGACGCGACTCCCCAGCAGAAATACCAGGTTCGGTTCGATTGGGGACTCGGCGGATTCCGCGCGTTGGCCGATTCAGCGGATGTCGTGATCCTCGCCGACGCCCTCGCCCCCGCCGGTGCGCCCGCCACACCCGCCGCGCCCGCCACACCCGCCGCCTCGGCGCAGGCGGTAGCCCCGTCCGCACCGCGCGTCATCGCGGCGAACCTCACCAACCGAACGGCCGTCGCCGAATGGGTGCTCGCCCGCCAGACAGAGAAGGGCGGCCGGTTCTCGGTTGCCATCATCGCTGCGGGCGAGGCGCGAGCTGACGGATCCTTCGCTCCGAGCGTCGAAGACCTGCTGGCGGCTGGCGCCGTGATCGACGCGCTGACCACGCTGGGAATCGACCACTGCTCGCCTGAGGCGGCCGCGGCATCCGCTGCCTTCGTCGGTCTGCGGCAGGCGCTGAGGCACCTCGTCAGTGCGTCGGAAACTGGCCAGGCGCTGATCGCTCTCGGCCGCGGCGATGAGGTCAGGGCTGCCAGTGCGCTCGACTCGTCGACGACGATCGAGGAGCCCCACGCCGCATCCTTGCCGGCCTAGCCGTCTGGCAGGCGGACGTTCGCCCTCAGGGGCGCGCGGAAGGCCGCGGCTAGAAGCTGGGGCGGCTTTCCTGCTTCGCGAGGCGCTCCCGATAGGCGCGAATCTTCGCCCTGTTTCCGCAGCGCTGCATCGAGCACCAGCGTCGATTCGCCGAGCGCGACGTGTCGAAATAGATCATGGAGCAGTCGTCGGCTGAGCACTCACGAATCCGCACGACCTCGATCGGATCGAACAACTCGATCGCCGTGCGCGCCAGAGTCGACAACGCCTGGCCGGCCCGCGGCGCGGTGCGCCCAGCCTGGCGGGACCCGCCGCCCAGCGATGGCGGGATGTCAGGGGTCGCGGCGAACAGGTTGAGGATGTCGATATCCCGCGTACTGAACTCCGCCCGGGCAGCAGCGGCATTCGCGAGGTTAGCGATCGCGTCGCGCAGTGCCTTGGCATCGACAAGGTCTCGTTCAGTTGCCGAGATAGCACCGGGGAACACGATTGAGCTGGTGGCCAGACCCACGCTGGCACCGGCGCCGGCAGCATTCTGGGCCTCGCCAGACGCGACGCCAGCAGGGCCACCAGACGTGCCACCAGCAGCCCCAGCGGATGCCGCAGCACCTGTTTCCGCCGCCGCGGGCGTGAAGCGCTCGTTCAGCCAGCCGGCGAGGTCGTGTTCGGTGTGCAGTCGCTCTGTGACCGTTCCGTCGCCCATCGAGCCGGAGTATGCGAAATCAAGTGCGGTGGAGCCGGAATCGAACCACCAGCGTTGACCATCGCTGGAATCGAACCATTGCCCGGTCTGACTGGTGTCTGTTCTGCTACTCATGGGGTAACCAGCGTATCAAGTTACCGGGTATCGCTGCCTCACCCGCCGCTGGATGCCGCGGCGCGACGCCTGGTCGCTGCCGTGATCGTGCGGCGGTTCCATGAGATGAGGTGCGCCCGGTTGAAGCCACGGCCACACACGCCACAGGCGAGTGGCCTGGTCGGTTCACGATACCGGTAGTGAGTGTGGCCGGCCGCGCAGGTTCCTACCCATGGGGCGAGTTCATTGGCAATCTCACCGTCGTGCGTGCGCCCACCGTCGTAGCCGAGACCGATCGCGACGGCTTTCCACTTGGGCCCGTGGCCCGCACGAGGACCAGCGAGGGCGTGGGCCACCTCGTGCAGCAAAATCTGGTGGATTTCATCGTCGTCGTAACGGGCGGCCAGGTAACGGGAGACGGTGATGTGCTTTGCCGTGAAGTTGCAGAGCCCCGCCCGCTTCTTCGCGTTGTCGAAGCCGAACGACCATGACGAATCGAGATGCAGGGCGAGCAGTGCCTCTGCCCAGTGCCGCACGCGTATGAGATCGGCCATCAGGGCGCCACCTGTACCTGATAGAGCCGGTCGTCACCGCTGCTCGGGTCGCCTCGCCCATCCGTGTTATTGCTCACAAACCACAGTGTGCCATCTGGTCCTGACACCACGTCGCGAAGGCGTCCGTAGCTGTGGGCAAACCACTCATCAACCGCCCCTGTCGAGGAGACAATCCGCCACAGTCGTTCGCCGCGAAGGCTCGCCATGAAGATCGTGTCTGCCACGATCGCGATGCCGCTCGGGCTGGCCTCCGACGTCGGCCAGACGTGCACAGGATTGATGAATGACCCGTCGGTGCCCATGCCCTCCACGATCGGCCAGCCATAGTTTCCGCCTGGCGTGATGAGGTTCAGCTCGTCCCAGGTGTTCTGCCCGAACTCGCTCGCCCAGAGCTGGCCGCGCGAATCCCAGGCGATGCCCTGCGGGTTGCGGTGGCCATACGAGTACACGAGGGTGCCGAACGGGTTCCCGGCCGGCACGCCGCCCGTGGGCGTCATCCGCAGGATTTTGCCGCCAAGGGCGTCGAGGTTCTGCGCGTTGTCGGTGTTTCCGGCGTCGCCGGCCGTGGCGTAGAGCAGGCCGTCCGGGCCGAAGGCGATGCGCCCGCCATCATGATTGCCCGCTTTCGGGATGCCCGTCAGCACGCTTTCTGGAGCGCCGAGCGTGTAGCTGCCCTCGGTGCCGAGCAGGGCCATCCGCACTATCCGGTTGTCGGTATCCGCCGTGAAGTAGGCGTATACCCAGCCGAGCCCCCCTGCGGCAGCGGCGTCGGGCAGGAAGGCGAGGCCGAGGAGTCCGCCTTCGCCGGCCGGCGTGGCTTCAGAGACGTTCGAGACGACCCGCTGGGTGCCGTCGGGAAGAAGCTCGACGATATTCGCCTCGTCCCGAAGGCTGACGAGGGTGCCGCCTGTCGCCAGGCGCAGGATCGACCATGGCGCATCGAGGTCAGACGCAATGGCAACCGGCTCGCCGACTGGTTGAACGGGCTGTATCGGCGCGGCGACCGGGGTGGGCGTGGCCGCTGCCGCCGTCGTCGGCGATGGCTGCACAGCACCTGATGACGCTCCGCTGGATGAGGCGCCCGACCCGCTCATGCAGCCCGTCAGCGCGACGAGCAGGCCCACTGTCAGCGCCGGCCCCAGCAGGAGCCGCTGCCGTGTGCGCGACGCCGACCCCACGTCGTCCCAGCCGCGCAGGCAGCCTCCAGCGCCAGACTCATCACCCCTGACGGTCCTGGCTGCCCTGCGTACCGTGCGCGCCCGTCGGTGAGCGCCGCGGCTGCCGTTCTTACCCATGCGATCACCTCGTGACCCTGTACAACTCCTGCAATTCTGCCCACTTCGCAGGCAAAAGCCCAGCTTTTGCCTCGGTGGCATGGGCAGCGCAGGAGTTATGCCGGAGCCGGGCTGAAACTGCGACTCGAGCAGCCCTGAGAGCAGCCCTGAGCACAGCCCTGAGACCGGCACTTAGAGAGGCGAGACCTGCCGGGCGATATTCGACTCCATGATTGTCACCGCGATCAGGGAATCCTCCACTTCACGAGCGGATGCCCCTGCCGCCTGTCGCAGAAACACCGCGGCCTTGAAATCGGCCAGTGCCGCCTCAAGGTCGCCTTGTTCGAGGTGCACGGTGCCCCGCTGCTGGCGTGCGTGCCCGGCGACGGCCGACCACTCATGCGTCTCGGCCTCGTCGATGCAGTGGCCGAGCTCGATGACCGCGTCGTCAAGCTTGCCCTGGTAGTGCTGCACCTGCGCGCGACGAATGCGCGTGGCAACGACCTGCTCGCGATCACCCGTGAAGCGGGCCTGGCGGACGGCCTCGCTGCCGATCGCTTCGGCTTCGTCGAGGCGCCCGAGTAGCCGCAGCAGCGTGACCTTCTCGTTCAGGGCGGACAGGCTGCGCAACGGACCAAGCTCGTCAAGGCGCGCCTCCGCGGCGGGGATGTCAACAATTTCGCGCAGGGTGACTGCGTCGTGGCCAATGATGATGCTCAGGAGAAGTCCAGTGCTGAGAGTGGAGCCGGGTCAGCCCCGCGGATGGGTCAGGTTCCCTTTCAGGATAACCCGCCTTTGGGGGGGTGCGATCGTGCCCTAGCGCCCGATCTGGAAGACGGTGCGGCCGGGCAGCGGAGACTGCGTCGCCGTGCTGTCTGTCACAACGCTCGCCGACGCCATGAACTGCGCGAACTCCGCGCCCTCGATGGCCTTGGCCGGGTGCGGCCCGCTCGCGAGCAGCCTGGTCACCCAGTGCAGGTCGATCGGGGTGTGGGCGGCCACGAACACGATGTTGCCGAATCGCCTGCCCTTCAGCACCTGCGTCTCCGCGAGTCCGATGACGTGCGGGAAGACGGCGGCCAGTGTGGCGGCCTGGGCGCGCGCGAACGCGAGGCCTGGGCCATCGGCCACGTTCACGGCGAGCACGCCGCGCTGCGAGAGCAGGGGAGAGGCGAGCGCGTAGAACTCCTTGCTCGTGACGTGCGCCGGTGTGCGGGCGCCAGAGAAGATGTCGACGACGACGAGGTCGACAGCCCCGTGCAGTCCGCTGGGCAGTTTGCCGAGCACCTCACGGGCATCGCCGTGGCGCACGCGCAGCTGGGCGCGCTTGTCCCACGGCAGTTCGGCGCGCACCAGGTCGATCAGGTCGCTCTCGATCTCGACGACCTGCTGGCGGGAGCCGGGCCTCGTCGCCTCGACGTAGCGCGGCAGGGTGAGGGCGCCGGCGCCGAGGTGCACGGCGGTGATGGGTTCGCCGGGGTCGCCGAGCAGGTCGATGACGTGCCCGATCCGCTGCACGTATTCGAAGAACAATTCGCTCGGGTCGTCGAGGTTCACGTGCGACTGCGGTGTGCCGTCGACGACCAGCTGATACCCGGGCGCAAAGCGGTCCGGCTCAATGGTTGCGGTGTATCCGCTCATCTTGAGGGTGGTTGACGGATGTTCGTGCTCGGCCCTGCTCATCCCTCAAGTCTGCGGCATGCATCCTGCACCGAGAACGCGAAAGCACATTTTTGGTCGCGACCCGCGGGAGAAAACGACACAAAGTGGGCTTTCGCGGCCATTTAGCGAGGCCTCAGCAGGCGGCTCTGACGCACGGATCCCTGTCATGGAGCGGATGCTGGTGGGCGCGAAGCTGGGTTATACCCGAGAATTCGGATGAGGTCAAGAATCGGCTAGACACGGCGCGTCTGTGCGCCTATGCTTGATCTTTGCGCTCCCAGACAAACCTCTGCCTTCATATTGCGGTCGGCTTTGCGTGCTCAAGCCACCTTGCAGCACATCTCTCATTGAGGGTTAATCCTCTCAGAGGGTCTGTGGAGTTCTCCATTACTACCAGTAACTAGACCTGACGGGGTCCACGGAGGTTATTTCCTTGGCTGCTGCGCGCAACGCATCCACCAACTCACCCAAGAACGGCCGCTCAGCTGGGCGTCTTTCGTTCGCAAAGATCACCGATACTCTCACTGTTCCGGATCTGCTCGCATTGCAGACCGAGAGCTTTGACTGGCTCGTTGGGAACGACGGCTGGAAACAGCGCGTCGCCGAGGGGCAGAAGGCCGGTCGTCAAGACCTGCCGAGCCGCACCGGACTCGACGAGATCTTCGAAGAGATCTCTCCGATCGAAGACCTCGGCGAAACGATGCAGCTGTCGTTCACGAACCCGGAGCTCGAGCCGGAAAAGTACACCATCGACGAGTGCAAGGAAAAGGGTAAGACCTACTCCGCTCCGCTCTATGTCAACGCTGAGTTCATGAACCACCTCACCGGTGAGATCAAGACCCAGACGGTTTTCATGGGCGACTTCCCGTTGATGACCCCCAAGGGCACCTTCGTGATCAACGGCACCGAGCGTGTCGTCGTCTCGCAGCTCGTCCGTTCACCGGGTGTGTACTTCGAGCGCCAGCAGGAGAAGACGTCTGACAAGGACATCTACTCCGCTCGCGTCATCCCGAGCCGTGGTGCATGGCTCGAATTCGAGATCGACAAGCGCGACCAGGTCGGCGTTCGCATCGACCGCAAGCGCAAGCAGTCGGTCACGGTGTTCCTCAAGGCCCTCGGCCTGACGAGCGAAGAGATCCTCGAAGAGTTCAAGGGCTACGCGTCCATCGAACTGACTCTTGAGAAGGATGCCATCCTCACGAAGGAAGAGGCGCTCAAGGACATCTACCGCAAGCTCCGCCCGGGCGAGCAGGTTGCCGCTGAGGCTGCCCGCGCCCTGCTGGACAACTTCTACTTCAACTCGAAGCGTTACGACCTGGCAAAGGTTGGTCGTTACAAGATCAACCGCAAGCTCGGCCTTGAGGCTCCGCTGTCCGACTCCGTACTGACTCTTCAGGACATCCTGTCGACCATCAAGTACCTCGTCGCACTGCACGACAACCAGACGACGTTCCCCGGCACCCGTGAGGGCAAGCCGGTCGACATCCGTCTCGACGTCGATGACATCGACCACTTCGGCAACCGTCGCATCCGCGCCGTTGGCGAACTGATCCAGAACCAGGTCCGCACCGGCCTGTCCCGCATGGAGCGCGTCGTTCGCGAGCGCATGACCACGCAGGACATCGAAGCGATCACCCCGCAGACCCTGATCAACGTGCGCCCCGTCGTCGCTGCGATCAAGGAGTTCTTCGGTACGTCGCAGCTGTCGCAGTTCATGGACCAGAACAACCCGCTCGCCGGCCTGACGCACAAGCGTCGTCTGTCCGCGCTGGGCCCGGGTGGTCTGTCCCGTGACCGCGCAGGTGTCGAGGTGCGAGACGTTCACCCGTCGCACTACGGCCGCATGTGCCCCATTGAAACCCCTGAAGGCCCGAACATCGGTCTGATCGGTTCACTGGCATCGTTCGCTCGCATCAACGCCTTCGGTTTCATTGAGACTCCGTACCGCCGCGTTGTTGATGGCGTCGTCACCGCAACGATCGACTACCTCACGGCCAGCGAAGAAGACGAGTACATCGTCGCGCAGGCCAACGCCCCGCTTACCAAGGACGCACGCTTCGCTGAAGACCGTGTTCTTGCCCGTAAGAAGGGTGGAGAGGTCGACCTCTTCCCGCACGAGGGAATCGGCTACATGGATGTCTCGCCGCGCCAGATGGTGTCGGTAGGTACGTCCCTCATTCCGTTCCTCGAGCACGACGATGCTAACCGCGCACTCATGGGTGCCAACATGCAGCGTCAGGCCGTCCCCCTGCTTCGCAGCGACAGCCCACTCGTCGGAACCGGTATGGAGGGCTACGCAGCCATCGACGCCGGCGACGTTGTCACCGCGCTCAAGGCCGGCGTTGTCTCCGAAGTATCGGCAGACCAGGTCACCGTGCAGCTCGATGAGGGCGGAACGCAGGACTACTTCCTGCGCAAGTTCAACCGCGCCAACCAGGGCACCAGCTACAACAACCGTGTCATCGTCAACGCGGGCGACCGCGTTGAGGTCGGCGAGGTTATCGCTGATGGTCCGGCTACCGACAACGGTGAGCTCGCACTCGGAAAGAACCTCCTCGTGGCATTCATGCCGTGGGAAGGCCACAACTTCGAGGACGCGATCATCCTGAGCCAGAACCTGGTGAAGGACGACGTTCTCTCCTCGATTCACATCGAAGAGTACGAAGTTGACGCCCGCGACACCAAGCTGGGCAAGGAAGAGATCACTCGCGACCTGCCCAACGTTTCGCCGGATCTGCTTGCAGACCTCGACGAGCGTGGCATCATCCGCATCGGTGCAGAGGTTCGCCCCGGCGACATCCTCGTCGGCAAGGTCACGCCTAAGGGTGAGACCGAGCTCTCCGCTGAGGAGCGCCTGCTTCGCGCGATCTTCAACGAGAAGAGCCGCGAAGTTCGCGACACGAGCCTCAAGGTTCCCCACGGTGAGCGTGGAACGATCATCGGCGTCAAGGTCTTCGACTCGCAGGACGGCGACGACGAGCTCGGCTCCGGCGTCAACCAGCGCGTTGTCGTGTTCATCGCCCAGAAGCGCAAGATCACCGAAGGTGACAAGCTCGCTGGTCGTCACGGCAACAAGGGTGTTATCTCCAAGATTCTCCCCGTTGAAGACATGCCGTTCCTCGCGGACGGTACCCCGGTTGACATCATCCTCAACCCGCTCGGTATCCCTGGTCGAATGAACTTCGGTCAGGTACTTGAAACCCACCTCGGGTGGATCGCCAAGCAGGGCTGGAAGGTCGAGGGCAAGCCGAAGTGGGCTGCAAAGCTCCCAGAGGCCGCGCACAGCGCAGCTCCAGGCACCAAGGTTGCAACCCCGGTATTCGACGGCGCTCTCGAGCAGGAAATCGAGGGACTCCTCGATTCAACGACCGTGACGCGTGACGGCGACCGCCTGATCGACCGCACCGGTAAGACTCAGCTGTTCGACGGCCGCTCCGGCGAGCCGTTCCCGAACCCTGTTTCGGTCGGTTACATGTACATCCTGAAGCTCCACCACCTCGTCGACGACAAGATCCACGCTCGTTCGACCGGCCCGTACTCCATGATCACGCAGCAGCCGCTGGGTGGTAAGGCACAGTTCGGTGGACAGCGTTTCGGTGAGATGGAGGTGTGGGCGCTCGAAGCATACGGCGCCGCTTACGCACTGCAGGAACTCCTGACCATCAAGTCCGACGATATCCTCGGCCGCGTCAAGGTGTACGAAGCAATCGTCAAGGGCGAGAACATTCAGGAACCTGGTATCCCAGAGAGCTTCAAGGTTCTGATCAAGGAAATGCAGTCACTGTGCTTGAACGTCGAGGTTCTCTCGGCCGACGGCACGGCAGTCAGCCTGCGCGACACGGATGACGAAGTCTTCCGCGCTGCGGAGGAGCTGGGCATCAACATTTCCACCCGGTTTGAGTCGTCGTCAATCGACGACATCTAAGCCTGGCCACTGAATCGACTCCGAAAAACTTTCCAAGGAGAGAAATTGCTCGACGTAACAACTTTTGACGAGCTTCGCATTGGCCTGGCTACCGCTGACGACATTCGTCGTTGGTCACATGGTGAGGTCAAGAAGCCCGAAACAATCAACTACCGCACCCTCAAGCCCGAGAAGGACGGTCTGTTCGGTGAACAGATCTTCGGTCCTTCCCGTGACTGGGAGTGCTCATGCGGCAAGTACAAGCGTGTTCGCTTCAAGGGCATCGTTTGTGAGCGCTGTGGCGTAGAGGTCACGAAGTCGTCTGTGCGCCGTGAGCGCATGGGCCACATCGAGCTCGCCGCTCCTGTCACCCACATCTGGTACTTCAAGGGTGTTCCGTCACGCCTCGGCTACCTGCTGGACATGGCACCGAAGGACCTCGAAAAGGTCATCTACTTCGCTGCGTACATGGTCATCAGCGTTGACGAAGACGGCCGCCACCAGGACATGCCTGGCCTGGAGAACGAACTTCGCCTCGAGATCAAGACCCTGGAAGGCCAGCGCGACTCACGTATCGCTGACCGTCTGCAGCGCCTTGAGACCGACCTCGCAGCCCTTGAGGCTGAGGGTGCGAAGAGCGACCAGAAGAAGCGCACCAAGGACGCTGCTGAGAAGGAGATGAGCCAGGTCCGCAAGTCTCTCGACGAGCAGATCGCTCACCTCGAGCGCGTTTGGGAAGACTTCCGCACGCTGAAGGTCGGCGACCTGAAGCCTGAGGACTCGGTCTTCCACGAGCTGCAGGACCGCTTCGGCATGTACTTCGAGGCCTTCATGGGCGCCGAAGCCATCAAGAAGCGTCTTGAGGCCTTCGACCTGGTCACCGAAAGCGAAAACCTGCACCTGCAGATCGCTGAGGGCAAGGGCCAGAAGAAGATCCGTGCGATCAAGCGTCTGCGCGTCGTCAACGCATTCATCATGACCGGCCACTCGCCGGCCGCGATGGTGCTCGACGTCGTACCGGTCATCCCGCCGGAACTGCGCCCGATGGTGCAGCTCGACGGTGGCCGCTTCGCGACCTCTGACCTCAACGACCTCTACCGTCGTGTGATCAACCGCAACAACCGTCTGCGTCGTCTCCTTGACCTCGGTGCCCCCGAGATCATCGTGAACAACGAGAAGCGGATGCTGCAGGAGGCCGTCGACGCACTGTTCGACAACGGTCGCCGTGGTCGCCCGGTCACCGGTACCGGTAACCGCGCCCTCAAGTCCCTGAGCGACATGCTCAAGGGTAAGCAGGGTCGTTTCCGTCAGAACCTGCTCGGTAAGCGCGTTGACTACTCTGGCCGTTCGGTCATCATCGTCGGCCCGCAGCTGAAGCTGCACCAGTGTGGTCTGCCCAAGCAGATGGCTCTGGAGCTCTTCAAGCCGTTCGTCATCAAGCGCCTGATCGACCTGAGCCACGCTCAGAACATCAAGGCTGCGAAGCGCATGGTTGAGCGTTCACGTCCGCAGGTCTGGGACGTGCTCGAAGAGATCATCCGCGAGCGTCCGGTACTGCTGAACCGCGCACCAACCCTGCACCGCCTGGGCATCCAGGCCTTCGAGCCTCAGCTCGTTGAGGGTAAGGCCATTCAGCTGCACCCGCTCGTGTGTGCTGCATTCAACGCTGACTTCGACGGTGACCAGATGGCAGTTCACCTGCCGCTGTCCGTTGAGGCACAGGCTGAAGCTCGCATCCTGATGCTCGCATCGAACAACATCCTGAAGCCGTCAGACGGCCGCCCGGTGACCCTGCCAACACAGGACATGATCATCGGTCTGCACCACCTGACCACGCTCAAGGAAGGCGTCGTCGGCGAAGGCCGTGCGTTCTCCTCTGTTTCAGAGGCGATCCTCGCTTTCGACCAGAAGTCTCTCGACCTGAACGCCAAGGTTCGCATCCGCCTCACCGACAAGTACTTCACCGAGGGCACGCAGCCCGACGGTGTCGAGCTGGTCGACGGCAAGGCAGAGGGCACCGTTCTGGTGAACACCACCCTCGGTCGCGCACTGTTCAACGAGACGCTTCCGACCGACTACCCGTACTTCGAAGCGGTCGCCGACAAGGGCAGCCTCTCCGCGATCGTCAACGACCTCGCAGAGCGGTACCCGAAGGTGGAGGTTGCTGCCGCCCTTGACAACATCAAGGACGCCGGTTTCCACTGGGCAACTCGTTCAGGTGTCACGGTGGCGCTCAGCGACATCCTGACCCCGCCGAACAAGCCGCAGATCGTTGCAACCTACGAGAAGCTGGCCGCAAAGGTCCAGTCGCAGTTCGAGAAGGGTCTCACGACCGACCTCGAGCGTCGCCAGGAGCTCATCCAGATCTGGACCAAGGCAACCGAAGACGTTGCTGCGGCCATGCAGGCGAACTTCCCGGCCGACAACACGATCAACCGGATGGTCACCTCTGGTGCTCGTGGTAACTGGCTGCAGGTTCGTAACATCGCCGGTATGCGAGGCCTGGTGAACAACCCGAAGGGTGAGATCATCCCTCGCCCGATCATCTCGAGCTACCGCGAAGGCCTGTCCGTCGCCGAGTACTTCATTGCTACTCACGGTGCTCGTAAGGGTCTGGCCGACACGGCTCTCCGTACCGCTGACTCTGGATACCTCACGCGTCGTCTCGTCGACGTCTCGCAGGATGTCATCATCCGCGAAGACGACTGCGGTACGACCAAGGGTCTCGAACTGCCGATCGCCACGGTCGACTCGACGGGAGCGCTCTCGCGTCACCCGAACGTCGAAAACGCGGTCTACGCTCGCAGCCTGGCCGCAGCCGCGGTCAACGCCAAGGGCGAGGTCGTCGCTGACGCCGGAGACGACGTCGGAGACGTGATGATCGACAAGCTGGTTGAGGCCGGCGTGGAGAACATCAAGGTTCGCTCCGTTCTGACCTGTGAGTCGGCCGTCGGTGTGTGTGCAGTCTGCTACGGCCGCTCGCTCGCCACTGGAAAGCTCGTGGACATCGGTGAGGCCGTCGGTATTATCGCCGCACAGTCCATCGGTGAGCCCGGTACCCAGCTGACGATGCGTACGTTCCACACTGGTGGTTCGGCATCCGCTGATGACATCACCCAGGGTCTGCCCCGTGTTCAGGAGCTCTTCGAGGCTCGTACCCCCAAGGGTGCGTCGCCGATCGTTGAGGCTTCAGGTCGTATCACGATCGAAGACACGGACCGCAGCCGCAAGGTGATCCTGACGCCAGACAACGGCGACGAAGCGATTGCGTACCCCGTGCTCAAGCGTTCGACCCTCCTCGTTGAGGATGGCCAGCACGTCGAGCTCGGCACGCAGATCATCGTCGGTGCTGTTGACCCGAAGGAAGTTCTTCGCGTCAAGGGTGTCCGTGAGGTGCAGAAGCACCTCGTCGGCGGCGTCCAGGATGTCTACCGCTCGCAGGGTGTACCGATTCACGACAAGCACATCGAGGTCATCGTTCGTCAGATGCTTCGCAAGGTGACTGTCGTCGAGCACGGCGACACCGGCCTGCTGCCTGGTGAAATGGTCGACCGTTTGAAGTACAACGAGCTCAACCGCACCGCACTCACTGAGGGCAAGAAGACGGCTTCGGCTCGTCAGGAAGTCATGGGTATCACCAAGGCTTCACTGGCAACCGAGTCGTGGCTGTCGGCCGCTTCCTTCCAGGAGACCACCCGGGTTCTGACCCAGGCGGCCATGGAAGGCAAGAGCGACCCGCTGATGGGCCTCAAGGAGAACGTGATCATCGGTAAGTTGATCCCGGCCGGTACTGGTCTCCCGCGTTACCGCGACGTCACCGTCGAGGCAACCGAAGAAGCCAAGGCTGAGCGTTACCCGAACCGCATCTTCACGGATGAGGCTGCCTTCAACGAAGGCGACCTGAGCTTCGTCGATTTCGACAGCTTCAGCTCGGATGACTTCACGCCCGGTACGTACAACTAACCAGCGTGTGACCTAGTCACTCCATCGCAATGGCCTCCTGCTTCGGCAGGGGGCCATTGTGCGTTAACGCGGCCGGCGCCCTGCGAATCAGTCCACCACCCGAAATCACACGCAATTGTGTCCGGCACGATCGACGGGCTTCCCTCCGCTCAGCAAACCTCTCCACTAGCATGAGCGCATGACGACCCCAACTTTCAAGCAGCCGCGATCGCTCGCTCCCAAAGGCGAGGATTCCACCTCGATCAAGCGCGGAGGAGTTGCGCTACTGATTGCGGGCATCATTGTCACGCTCATCGGTGCCGCACCGTTTCTCGGCGGGATCGCTCGCACTGTCCTGGCGGCCACCCAGTATCCCGATGAGCTCCCCTTCGCCCTCGGCGGCCTGATCTTCGGAACCCTGATCGTCGTCGTTGGCGTTCTGCTCATTGTCGTCGGCTCTCGAAAGCTGACCCACAACGGTCGAGTCAGACGACTCGCGGTCGGCGGCCGCTGATCCGAAACGCCGCGGTCGGCCTGAGGTTGGAGGCCGGACCCGCGCAGCGCGCAGCTCGTTTTGGAAGACTCTCGAGAAGAAACCCCACCTCCAGTTCGGGGCAGGTGTGCGGGGAGTCGCCGCCACCTCGCTACTCTAGCTATGAGTGCATCGCAGCCAGGGGGTAGCGATCAGGTTGAGAGCATGAGGGGGCGGCATGGCGAGTCGTCTACCGTCGGCACCGCCCGCCCTCGACGGCTACACCTACATTCGACCTCTCGGCACCGGTGGCTTTGCCGACGTCTTCCTGTTCGAACAGAACATGCCCAGGCGCTCCGTCGCGGTGAAGGTGCTGCTGCGCGACATCGTCGATACCGACGTACTGCGCATGTTCAATGCCGAAGCGGATGTCATGGCTCGGCTCAGCTCGCATCCGTCGATCCTCACCGTCTACAACGCCAGCATCTCGGCCGACGGTCGACCTTACCTGGTGATGGAATTCTGCCCGAGCTCACTCGGCAATAGGTTCCGACGTGAGATCCTGCCCGTCGCCGAAGTCTTGAACCTGGCGGTGAAGATCGCGTGTGCCCTGGAGACGGCCCACCGTACGGGAGTATTGCACCGCGATATCAAGCCTTCCAACATTCTCACCACCTCGTTCGGCACGCCGGTTCTCGCTGACTTCGGCATCGCAACATCACTGGCCTCCTCGCAACAGGAGCAGCTTTTCGCCATGTCAGTGCCGTGGAGTGCGCCGGAAGTCATCAAGGAAGAAACAACCGGGACTGTGCAGACGGAGGTCTGGGCGCTCGGTGCCACCATCTACTCGTTCCTCACCGGGCGATCGCCGTTCGAAGCAGTCGACGGGGGAGCGAACTCCAGCCAACACATTCGGCAACGCATCCTGCGAGCGAAATACACGCCGATCGGGCGACCAGACGTCTCTCCGACGTTGGAGCAGATTCTCGCGCGCTCCATGAGCAAAGATCCAGCGGATCGCCAGTCAAGCCTGCTGGAGTTCGCCGAAGACCTGCAGCATGCGCAATACGAGATGGGCATTCAACCGACAGTTCTCGAGGTTGCCGTCGATGAGTGGGCAGCAGCGGGCGCACCGATTGACTTCGACAACGTGAGCGTGCGCGGACCCATCAGATCGGCGGTCGCTGTGGCGTCGCCGCGTGCCGGCCGCCGCGCGGCAGCTCCCCTCGTGCGGTCCCTGACAGACGACGGCACCAGGCATGCGCTCGCCACTCGGCCGCGCCGTGGGTCGAGGGCCTGGCCTGGCATCCTCATCGGTGGCGGTATCGTCGTCGGAGCTGGCGCAGCGGTAGGCGCACTTGTGTTGATGGGCGTCGTGTAGGTGGCGGGAATTCGCACAGCCAGGGAACCGCGCCGACGCTCGATCTGGGTCAAGGTCTCGGCGGTTGCCGCACTGACGGCACTGTTTGCCGGCACTGCGATCATCGCCGCCGGCTTCGACGTGAAGCAGACACCGTTGAACGGGAGTTCCATCTGGGCGTTGCAAAGCGGTGCCGGAAATCGGTACGCCAGGGTCAATACCGACCTCGGTGAACTCGACACCATTAAGAACGTGCGCAGTCCGAGCGGCCTGGTGCAGACGGACACCGCCACCATGCTGTTCACGCAGAACAACGAGAAGGTCGTTGACGTTGACGCCGCCAGGCCGGTCGACCTCGGCGATGATGCCTCTGAATATGGCAACACGCCCGCCGGCACCGTCGACGTGGTCACGTCGGCAACCCAGATCGGCTACCTGACCAGCACCGGCACCGTTTTCGTCGCCCCGATCGTGCAGGGCGCCGCGGGTTCGCCCATACAGGTCGACCCGTATGCCGACGAGGTCACTCCAGACGAGGAGGAGCCGCAACGCTACCGCAGCGATTCGATCGCGCTGGGCACGGATGGCGTGCTGTACAGCTATTCCAGTGAGGACAGGGCGGTTCTTCGCTACCAGCTCGAGTCGCACGAGGTGCTGGGCAACGACTCAGTGACATCCGCTCCAACGGATGCCGGCACTCAACTGACCGCCGTGGGAAGCACCTGGGTGCTGGCCGACAAGCCCGGCGAGAACCTCTGGATCGCAGGTGGCGACGCGGTCGAGACGCCACTGAACGAGTCGTACCTGGTGCAGAAACCCTCTGCAGCCGCCGATGTCGTTGTGATCGCCGACGACACCGGATTGTTCTCCGTCTCGCTGGATGACGGATCATTCGAGCGGATGGTGGGTGATGACGGCGCCCAGCTCGGCACCCCAGCCCGACCCACGACGTTTGATTCTGCACAGTACGCCGCCTGGCTGCCGGCCAACGGAACCGCTGGAACCCTGTGGAGCAGCACTGGCGGCGAGCAGGGGCTGGACTTCGCGGGCGCCACGCCCAGCAATGAACCGGTTCCGGTGTTCCAGGACAATGGCCAGCGCATGATCCTCAACGACACCCAGAGCGGATGGGTCTGGACCATCCCAGACGGGGCCCTCGTGCCGAGCTCGCAAAACTGGGGCATCGCCACCGAGCAGCAACAGCAGAAAGACGACAACGTCGACGACGTCGCGCAGGTCGTCGAACCGCAGGCGCCCGTCGCCGAAGCCGACAACTTCGGGGTGCGGGCCGGCGCGCTCGTGACGCTGCCGGTGCTGCTGAACGACCACGATGCGAACGACGACGTGCTCACCGTCGTTCCTGCATCGGTCACCGGTCTGGCCGCGAACGTCGGCACGCTGAGCGTCACCGACAACTCGCAGACGATTACGGTGCAGGTGGCGGCAGACGCGCGTGGCACTGCCACCTTCACCTACATGGTGACCGACGGCACCCGGCAAGACGGCCTGACCTCAACGCCAGCAACTGTCACCCTCACGGTGCACGATCCCGCCGAGAATTCCGCCCCCGCCTGGTGTGGCGTCGACGGATGCCTCCAGGACTGGCCGTCGCCAGAGGTCGCTCCAGGCGGAACCGTGAGCGTCCCGTTGCTGCCAGGGTGGGTCGACCCTGATGGCGACCCGATCTTCGTCAGAGCGGTGACAAACCAGACCGGCGTCGGATCGGTCAGCGCGACGCCGGCGGGAGTGCTGGTCTACCGGCATCCCGATCCCAGCGTGCAGGAGAACCTCACCGTCTCGATCCTGGTGACCGTCTCTGACACGTTGGGGGCGACATCTGACAAGGTGTTGACGATTCTGGTCACACAGACTCCGCGGCTGACCGTCACCCCGTTCGCCCTGGTCTCCGCCGTCGGCGAGCATCTGACCGTCGACCCGGCTGACCATCTCACAGGCGTTGACGGCGCGCACCGGATCGTCTCTGCGACGGCGCCGACGAGCGCCGACGGTGTCACGGTCGGTGTCAACAGCGGCAGCGCGACGTTTGACGTGACCGCTACGGTACCGGGCGACTACCGCGTGGAATTCACTGTCGCAGACGACTCGAACGAGGTCGTCTCGTTCGTTCGAATCCAGGTTGTGGCAGCGGATGCCGCATTGCTGTCCACCGCGCCTGTCACCGTCTTCGTGCGGCCGAGAGCCGACACCAGCGTCGACGTGTTCACGGCGGTGTCGAACCCCGCGCGCCGGGTATTGCTGCTGAGCGAGGCGTTGCCGGAACCCACGCCAGGCGCCTCCCTCGATGTCGATGTCGTCGGCCAGAGCCAGCTGCGCGTGCGCGGGACGACGGCAGACGAGCAGCCTGGACTGCTGGGCGTCGTGGGCTACACGGTCTCGGATGGCACGGGAAATCCGGCGTACACCGTGCGGGGTACCGCAACGGTGTACCTGCTCTCGGCATCCGTGCCGCAGCCGCCGATCGCCGTCAACGACAGCATCGTCGTGCGTGCTGGCGCGCAGATCGACATCCCGGTGCTGGCCAACGACGTCGCCCCCGACGGCAACGTGCTCGTACTGAACCCCGAGTCGGTGCAGAATGCCTCCGGTGAAGGCCTCGCCTTCGTCTCCGGATCAACACTGCGTTACCTCGCACCCACCGTCGCCGGACAGTACGAGCTGCGCTACACCGTGTCGATTGCCGGCTCTCCCGACCTGGTTGATGCTGCGGCCGTGGCCGTCCAGGTGTTGCCGACCGGGGAGAACCGCGCCCCGCTGCCGCACACGCTGACCGGCCGGGTGCTCTCTGGTGAGTCGATCCGCATTCCGTTCAACGCGTTCGGCGTTGACCCTGACGGTGACGATGTTGTCATCGACCGCGTCCTTGGCCAGCCGGCGAGCGGCACCGCATCGCTCTCTGCCGAGGGTGATGCCATCGTTTACAGCAGCGTCACCGGATTCAAGGGAGCCATCGAGTTTCCCTACCGCGTTCGCGATTCGGGGGGAGAGACCGGCGAGGGCCTCGTGCGCATCGGCGTGCTTGATCGCCAGTCCGACCCGAGTCCGATCACCTTCAGTGACTATGTTGAAGTGCAGGTCGGCGAGGGAAACCAAGTGGTGGTCGACCCTGCTGCGAACGATGTCGATCCAGCGGGCGGCGAGCTGGCTCTCACGGCTGTTCGACCGGATGCCGCGCCAGACAGCGCCGAATATGCGGCGCTGGTGGAGCGCATTGGGACGTTGGACGGCAACCTCGTCGTGCTGACGCCCGGTGACGAGCCTGGCACGATGACCTTCGTCTACGAGGTTAGCAATGCCCAGGGGGACATCGCCCTCGGCTTGATTGTGATGCGTATTGTGCGCAGCTCTGTTCCTGACTATCCGGTTGTCACCGACACGCTCGTCACCCTGGAGGATCGCGCGAAATTCCCCGACGGGATCGATGTTGTCACCGGAAAAGTGTCGTGGGCATCCGGCGACGTGAGCGGCCTGAAACTGAGCCTGTGGGGCACTCCGGATGGAGTGAACGTCTCAGGATGGAAGATCAGTGGCAGCGCGCCGGATGAAGGACTCTTACTTCCGTTCGCACTGACCGGCCGCAATTTCCTAGGCGAGAGCGTCACCACCTACGGGTTCGTGCGAATTCCGGCGCAGAATGCGATCATCCTGGCCCTGAAACAGGGTGGGGTGCCTCAGAAAGTCGCGGAGAAGGCATCCGTCACCTTCGATATGGCCAACCTGGTCGCGGTCCCAGCTCGGGAGACCCTGGAACTCGGGTCTACCGGGATGCGGGCGTCCGGGCAGCGAGCGGATGCCAGCTGCCGGATCGCCGGCGGAACCAGGGTCACGTACACGGCTGGTGCTGGCGCGCCATGGACGGACGCGTGCACGGTGCCGGTGCGGGTCGCGGGGCAAGACGACTACACCCAACTGCCGGTGCAGATCGCGATCGAGGCACTTGACCCGCAGCCTGAACTGCGGGCGGCGGCCGTCACGGTCAGCCCAGGGGCAGCAGCGGTGACGTACGATCTCGGCCAGATGGTGGTCTGGCCAGGAGAAAGCGAACCGGCCGCTCTCGTGTACTCCACCGAGTTCAGCGGTGACCAGTTCACGGTGGAGCAGGTGGGCGCCAGCCTGAGCATCCACGCCGCAGACAGCGCCCAGCCGGGTCGCGAGAATGCGGTGACCGTGCGGCTGAGCAGCCATCCGGATGCGGTCGCCGCCGTTCTCTCCCTCAAAGTCGGCCCTGCACCCAGCGAGCTGCCGAAGGGCGGAACCGTCGCGCAGGAATGCAGCCAGTCGGCGGGCTCCAGCTGCGTCATCGATGTCATCGGTGGCGGCGGCGAGGTCAATCTGTTTCCCGCGACACCGCTCACGCTCGTCTCCGTCTCGTCGGCCAGTACCTGTACCGGGGTGAATTTCAGCGTTGAGGGCAACAAAGTGAAGGCCAGTTGGGCTGCGGGCACCGCGGGGGGAAAGTGCCAGGCGAGCTTCGTGGTGTCTGATGCCCAGAACCGACAGAGTGCAGGGGGCCGCAACGGGTCGGTGACCGTTGACCTGCAGGGATACCCGCAGGCCCCCAGCTCGGTGACCCAGACGGCTTACGACAACGGCACGCTGACCCTCGCGGTCAACCCGAGCGGCGCAGCAAGCGCCTACCCGGCCCTGCAGGGATTCGCGATCTTCCGCGCTGGCCAGGAGGTCGGGTCGTGCGACACGTCGGGCAGCTGTGCTCCGCTGACCGGTCTGAAGAACGGCGACCGGCAGACCTATGAGGTGCGGGCGCGGAATACCGTTGGCGACTCTCCGTCTGCGGTGAGCGTGATGGCCTGGTCGTATGGCATCCCCGGCGTCGGCTCTGTCACGGCGAAGGCTGTCTTCGACCCGAAACGTACGACGGCCACCCAGGGTGCCGTCGATCTGACCATCGAGACAACGGATGCCACGACGCGCGGTTACCTGGTGAACGGTGTCCAGGAGGTTGCTGCACAGGGCAGCGGTACCACTGTTGTCCCACTCACGTTCCCGATCGGACCGGCCGCCATCAGTATCCTGCCGCTCAGCGCTGTTCAGCGCCCGCAGGGGACAGGGCCGGCCGATAAGACGGTCCAGGCCAGCGCCAGCGTCGCCGGGTCGCCCTCGATGGCGGCCACCGGCGGCGGTCTCACGGTGACGAAGAACTCCATCACGGTGAGTGCCCCGACGGTCAGCGCGAACGGCGGCACCTCGTTGCCCGTGCAGTACGCCGCGTACCTCGAGGGTGCACCGTCGCCGAGATGCACCATCGACGCCAGCGGTGGCAATCTCTCGGTGGCAGGCGGAACGACGGCGACGACGATCGGTGGTCTGAAACCAAACAAGATCTACCTGGTGAAGGCGTGCTACTCGAACAGCTTCGGTGTGGCAGAACTCGAGCTGGGCAGCGATCTCACCTGGGACGCCCCCGCAGCTCCCACGGACTACACATTTGTCATTGCTGCAGGATCGCAACGGGGCACCTTCACCGCACAGAAACCGACATCGCCGACGGGGGCGCCGGATGGATTCACCGCGGTCTTCGAGAACTTCCCGTCAGACATCTGGGGTGCGGATCCTGGCATTGGAGTGAAATTCTGCTTGACGTGGCGGCCAGACCGGTGTGGTCCGTCAAGCCTGGCCACGGCAGCGGCCACGTCACCGGCCTGGCAGACGCAGGTTGATGCTGTCACGGTAACGACGTGTGTTGTCGCCAGCCCGCTCGGACTCGGGGTCACGGGTCGTGGCGTCGGCGCCGCCGTGGCGTCGGTTACGGCTGCGGAGTTCCTGGTTCGGACTCTCATTCCCGAACCGGTGCCAGATCCGGTTCCGCCTGTCGATGAGGATGGCGTACCGGTGGTCGTGGCTCCGCCAGCGGCCGCAGAACCTAAGTATGAAGAAAAATGGGTCGCCGGTACTGTCGCCGACGGCGCAATGGTGGTGCCGACCGGAGCTATCAAGGTACGCGACGTCAGCTGGAGCGTGGACTTCGCCAGCGAAGCCCGACTGGACCCATATACGGGATCGACAGCGGCCACCGTCGCATGTGGATAACGACAACGAGAGAGACAACACCGCAATGACAATCACCCCGGAACAGTCCACCTGGTTCGCCTCGACGTTTTCGACCATGGTCGACAACGTCGAGACGGCCCTGCTTGGCAAGCGGCACGTCATTGAGCTGGCATTCACGGCAATGGTCAGCGAGGGGCACCTGTTGCTCGAAGACTTTCCGGGAACGGGCAAGACCTCTTTGGCCAGGGCCATGTCGCAGAGCGTGCAGGGTGTCAGCTCCCGCATCCAGTTCACGCCCGACCTGCTGCCAGGTGACGTGACGGGCATCACGGTGTACGACCAGAAGAAGGGCGAGTTCGAATTTCACAGCGGACCGATCTTCGCGAACGTCGTGCTTGCCGATGAGATCAACCGGGCGAGTCCGAAGACCCAGTCAGCGCTTCTCGAAGCGATGGAGGAAGGCAAAGTGACCGTCGATGGCGTGACCCGCTCGACCGGCACTCCGTTCCTCGTGATCGCCACGCAGAACCCGATCGAGCAAGCCGGAACCTACCGGCTGCCGGAGGCCCAGCTCGACCGGTTCATGATGAAGACGTCGCTGGGCTACCCAGACATCGCCAGCACAATTCGCATTCTCGAGGGAACGAGCGAGGTGCACCACGACCTGCAGCCCGTCATCACCCCGCAGGCACTCGTTGGCATGAGTGACCTGGCCAGGTCGGTCTTTGTGAACCCGCTGCTGTTCGACTACATCGCGCGCATCGTCGAGGCAACCCGCAGCGCACGCCAGGTGCGTATGGGCGTGAGCGTGCGCGGTGCCAGGGCGTTGACCAAGGCGTCGAAGACGTGGGCGGCAGCGCGGGGAAGAACCTACGTCACTCCCGATGACATCAAGGGCCTGGCAGAGCAGGTGCTGGCGCACCGCATAGTGCTCGACCCTGAGGCGGAATTCGACGGTGTCACCGCCAGCGCCGTGATCGGTCAAATTCTGCTCGACATCGTGCCGCCCAGCCGAAGCGACCTGATGTGACGCTCGACAGCGAGTCGCGGATATCGCACACCGCAACATCCACTGGCACATCGACGCACACGCGCTACTCGACGACACGGTCGAGTGCGCTTGTCGGCGCTGTCGTGTGGTGGGTGAGCGCCTGGCGGCGCATCAAGCGGCAGGGGCAGGCTGCGGTGCGCTGGTTAGGCGAAACCGTTACACCGGCCGGGTGGGTCGTGGTCGCCGTTGTGCTTCTCCTTCCGCTCGGGCTGACGTTCGGCTGGGCCGAGTTCATCGTCGCGGGCATTGTCGGCACTGCATTGTTGCTGATCGCGCTGCCGTTCCTGCTTGGCGGGCGCGCCTACAGTGTGGACTTCACCCTTCCTGTTGATCGGGTCGTCGCGGGAGGCGAGGTCACCGGCGCGCTGAGGGTGACGAACATTTCCGGGCGTCTTGAGCTGCCCGGTCGCATTGATGTGCCGATCGGCCAGGGTCTCAGCGACGTGCATGTGCCGCTTATGCGTGCGGGCGCCATCCACGAAGAAGTGGTCGTCGTTCCCGCGTACCGCCGCGGGGTGATCGATGTCGGCCCCGTCACGACGGTGCGCACCGACCCGCTCGGCGTGCTGAAGCGTGAGGTGTCGTGGGCCGATATCCACCGTCTCTACGTTCATCCGGTCACGGTGCCGATTCCGAGCACCAGCGCCGGGTTCGTGCGGGACCTTGAGGGGAACCCGACAAGCGATATCGTCGACTCTGACATTTCCTTCCACGCCATCCGCGAATACGCCTCTGGCGACGGCCAGCGCAATATCCACTGGAAGTCAACCGCCAAGACCGGCACGCTCATGGTGCGCCAGTTCGAGGAGAGTCGGCGCTCGCGGCTTGCCATCGCGCTCAGCCTTCGTGCCGACGAATACGGTTCAGACGACGAATTCGAGATGGCCGTGAGCGCGGCGGGGTCACTGGGCGTGCGCGCCATTCGAGACGGCAGGGATGTGACGGCGTTTGCCAGTGAGGACATTCCGGAGTTCGTGCGTGGCGCCATCCGCTCGATCCGGACCCTTAACGTGGTGTCAACCCGCACCCTGCTCGACGACCTCAGCGAAATCGCATCCACCCAGAATGCGATGGCGATCGAGGACGTGTGCATGCTGGCCTCACAGGCGATTCCCGACATCTCGATCGCGTTCGTCATCTGTGGGTCGACGATGACCGCCGCCCGGCTCCACGCACTGACGCTCAAATTTCCGATGTCGGTATCGATCGTGGCCGTGTTGTGTGACCCGACGGCGGAACCCTCGTTTCGCGATCTCGCCGGAACTGGCGTGCTGACCATCGCCGTTCTCGACGATTTCCGTTCGCTGCTCGCAAGGCGGGCCGGCTGATGCGCCAGGGAAGACGCCGGAAGCCGCGTTTCGGGTCGCATTCCGAGCTTCGGTCCGACTCACGCGCAGAGCTGCGTCGCTGGGCCTCGCCAGAGCCGCCCGCCTTCTTGCTGATGAACGCGCTGTTCGTGTTCGGCATGATCGGGGTAGGCCTCTGGGCGGCGTGGCCCATCTACCAGGGGGCTCACTTCTTCATCACAGCAGGCGTCGCCATGGGGGCTGGCAGTGCCATCGCCTGGATCGGGCTGCAACGCTCCTGGTCAGGTTTCACGCTTCTCCTGGTGACGGTGGGAGCGTACCTGCTGCTCGGTGTGCCCGCAGCCATCCCGTCGGCGTTGACGAGCATTGGGGCAGCAGGTAACGGCTTCGGCACCCTCCTCGCGGCGACGGTGCTCAGCTGGAAAGAGCTCGTCACGATCTCGATCCCGGTCGGCAGCTATCAGACCATGCTTGTTCCCCTGTTCATCCTGACGCTGGGGGCCACAACGGCGGCACTGTCGCTTGCCTGGCGGTCTGAACGGATGCACGTGCTCACCATCCCTGTCGTGCTGGCGCTGCAGCTGTTCGGGTTGCTGGCCGGACCCCGGCAGGTGAGCAGCCCGGCAGTATTCGGACCGGTAAGCGTTCCGGGGCCGCGGGAGAGCCTCATCGGTCTTTCTGCCTTTCTGCTCGCGGTTGGTTTTCTGGCCTGGCGTGCCCAGGATGCTCGGCGCTCTGCAGTGCGGCTCGCGCGGCGGGCGACGGGCGTGCGACAAATGAATAGCGGATGGTTGACCAGAGCACGCAGGGGCGGGCTCGTGGTCGGCACCCTGATTCTGGCAACCGCGCTGGCGATTCCGCTTGCGGCATCCACTGTGCGCTCGGCGGATCGGGATGTGTTGCGCACGGGAATTGACCCTGCGGTGACGTTGCGCGAATATGTCAGTCCGCTGAGCCAGTACCGCAGCTTCCTGACTGGTTCGCTCTATGACGCCACGCTGTTCTCGGTTGCCGGGGCGAGCAAGCTGTCGCGGCTGCGGCTCGCCGTCCTCAGCCACTACGACGGGCAGGTCTATCGGGTGGTGGACCCGGTGAGCGGCCAGGATGACCAGTCCACAGCCTTCGCCCGGGTGCCGAACATCCGTGTGGTTGACGGTAATGACGGTGTAGTGGCGTCGGCCACGATCACGGCCGGTGACTACGACGGCGTGTGGTTGCCGCTGGCCGGGTCAGTGACCCGGATCGATTTCGCGGGGGCCAACCGGGATTCCCTGATGGATGCCTTCTACTACAGCGGCACGACCGACGCTGGCGTGGAGCTGCGGACGCTCAGTGCCGGAGACAGCTATACCTTCGAGACGCGGATCGACGACAACGTGACACCGGTGACCGACCTGGAAGCCCCCGTCGGAGCTGAAGGCCTCGTGAACGACGACCTGATTCCCGACAGTCTTGTCGCCTGGGTGAGTGCCCAAGGTCTCGGTTCCGACGGAGCTGCACTCGCAGAGCTGATCTCACGACTTCGTGAGCGTGGTTACCTCTCCCACTCGCTCGACGCGCCGGCCGCCGATGCCGGCTGGACGAGCGATCTGGGCGGGTACACATTCGCTCCGTCACTCTCCGGACACTCTGTCGACCGAATTGACGCACTCTTCACCGCTCTGCTGACCAAGCAGAATGCACTCCAACCGGATGCCGCCACCTCTCCAGACAACACCGCACTCGTTGCCGCGGTCGGTGACGATGAGCAGTTCGCGGTCGCCGCTGCCCTGATCGCGTCGCACCTCGGATTTCCCTCACGGGTCGTGCTGGGCTTCGCACTGACGGCCGCAGCGGGAGACAGCAGCGCGATCCCGGCATGCACGGCAGGGGTGTGTGAGGGGAAGAACCTCACCGCGTGGATTGAGGTGCAGGGAACCGACGGCCGCTGGGCGCCCGTCGACGTGACTCCGCAGCATGAGCATCCGCTCTCGCCGAGCGACGATCAACTGCGCGACCCTCAGGTGCCCACAGAGGTGTTGCAGGCGGATGCGGCGGAGCAGGCGCCGCCGGAGGCCAACCCGACAGGTGGCGACGAAAAGGCGACCGAAGACAAGCCGGAGGCCGTCGACCTCAGCTGGTTGGTCGGCCTCCTCAAAATCGTCGGCATCTCGCTGCTGGTGATAATGGTCGTCCTCACTCCGTTCCTGGCGATCATCGGTGCCAAGTTCCAACGCCGCAGGGAGCGTAAGCGCGGTCGTACCAGCGCTGCTCGGATCGCGAGTGGCTGGGACGAGTACGTCGACGCGACTATCGATCACGGCATGCGCGCGCCAGGAAGCATGACCCGTACCGAGTTTGCGGCGCTCCAGGGCAGCGAAGGCAGCGGGATGCTTGCAACGTTGGCCGATGAAGCGGTCTTCGGGCCGGTGCCACCGGCACCTGCGGACAGCGACGCGTTCTGGGCGCTGGTTGACGCTGAGCGAGCGGCTCTCCGGCGTGACGCGACGAAACGCAAGCGCCTGAAGGCAGCAATTTCCGTGCGGTCATTCGCGCGGGCCATTCGCTAGGTGTCATATCTGCGGCGCCCCTTCCGCTGGTTGAGGAGGCCGCCAGGCCGTCTCGAAACCTCGTGGCCACATCCAGAGACGCAAGAGGTTGGCGCGTTCGGCTACAGTGGACTCGGTTTGGTCAGGGATGCCGCACCGAGCATCGAAATGGGGGAGCGCTCGTCTCAGACGCGCGCGAGGTAACAATGGACAATGCAGGCGGAATGATCATGGGCGGCCTCGCCGTCATCGTGGGGCTCGGTATCGGCTACTACATCTGGATCGCGATCGTGCTCAGCGCGGCCTTCAGGCGGCGTGGCGAAAAGACGTGGACGGCCTGGGTGCCGATCATGAACGCCGTTGCCCTCCACCAGATCGGTGGCCATTCCAAGCTCAGGGCTGGCGCGAACGGGCATGCTCGCGAAAGTGAACCTGTTCCGTTGATTGTGCCTTCCCGCCCGCCCGTTGCGTGGGTCGACCGCCCAATCTCGGTGCATGACCTGCCGGTCTCATCGTTCCCGAACGGCCAATCACTTCCACCGGCGCCATTCGGGTTGAGCGCTCCGGTGGCCGGCACCCCTCCCACTGCCTCAGCCGCCCCGGCGCCTGTGGGATACAGCCCATGGGCTCCGCCGATCGACACCATTCCCGGCCTCGTTATGGCTGACAATGCGAAGCCCAGCGCTGCGACGCCCGACCCGTCGAGTTCTGACCACTCGAATGCGGACCACTCGAATTCTGACTACTCGAATTCTGACCAGTGGAATTCTGATCGCGCCTCCGCCATCGCGGACGGCGAAACCATCATCACCGGGCACGCACCCGCCTCCGATGACGTACCCGACAGCGATGACGCCTTCGATGCCACGGTAGTCGCGGCGCGACGCGTGCAGCCCTGGATCTTCGAAACTGACGGAGCACAGAAAGTGGTGTTGACGAAACCTCTCGTGTTGCTCGGTCGAAACCCCTCACGCGGTCCGCTGCACGACGAGGCCCAGCTGATCAGCGTCACCGATGCCGGCAAGACGGTATCGAAGACGCACGCCCAGATTGAACTCGTCGGGACCACCTGGACTATCACGGACCTGCACTCGACGAACGGCGTCATCTTGAAGGGGCAGGGCGGGCTGGACATCGAGCTCGAAGCCGGTGCCAGCGCTGATCTGACCGAGGAATTCATTCTGGGAGAGTTGCCGGCGCGGATCTACCAGGAGCGGAAGTAGACATGGTGTTCAGTCCCACGGAGCACACCTCTGCCGTCAGTCTCTCCGTGGGCTTTCGTACCGATGTCGGGCACAGGCGGGCCGCCAATGAAGACGCAGTGTTGGCATCCGCCCCCGTGTTTATCGTCGCAGACGGCATGGGCGGCCATGAAGCCGGCGATCGTGCGAGCGAGGCCGTCGTCGCGGAGTTTCGTACGCTGGCCGGCCGGGGGAACATCGCGGTTGATGAGGTCGCTGCGGTGGTCGACAGGGCGCACGCGGCCGTGCAGGTGATCGCGGATGGAACAACGCGCGGCGCAGGCAGCACAGTGACCGGAATCGTTTTGGTTACCCAGAACGACAGGCCCTGCTGGTTGGTGCTCAACATTGGCGACTCGCGGGTGTATCGGCTCGTCGGCACATCACTTGTGCAGTTGACCGTCGATCACTCGCTTGCGCAAGAGCGTGTTGCGGCTGGCACGATGAGAGCTGATGAAGTTGCCACCTATTCACGCCGCAACGTCATCACCAGGGCAGTCGGCGCACCCGATAGCCCCGCGGACTATTGGCTGTACCCGGTGACCACCGGTGAGCGGCTTCTGGTCTGCTCAGACGGGCTGACCGGCGAACTGAGTGATGAGTCGATTCGAGCCGGGCTGACTCTGGGTGGTGGCACAGAACAGACTGCAGACCTCTTACTCACTCAGGCTCTCGAGCGCGGGGGACGAGACAACATCTCCATCATCGTCGTCGACGTCGTTGCCGGCGGGGAATCGGGTCAGGAGGGAGCGTCGACCACGTCGCTCCTGAATGCTGACGACGACACCGCCGATGTGCGGCTGGATGACACGGCGGAAATCCCCGGACGAAGGGGGCGACCCCGTGCTGCCCGATGATGACACTCGCCGGGTGGGCGCCGCTGACGACACCGACACCGGCGACACCGACACCGGCGACACCGACACCGGCGACACCGATACCGACGCCGACGACGCCGACACCCGGTTGGTTCGCCGGGCGGCAGACCTTGACGATGCCACCCGCATGGTTCGCAAGACAGACCCAGACAATGCCACCCGGCGGGTCGCTCGCGAGAGCGATGAGACCAGGATTGTCAGCCGAGAAGAATCCGACGAGACGCGGATCGTCAGCCAGCGACCACCGCAGGCAGGTCGCTCGGCAGTACACGCCGATATCCTCGCGCACACCCATCGGCAGCCGGAGACTCCTCTTGGCTCCACCGCCCGCTATGGGGTTCGCGCGCCGAGCGTCCACACAACGCCCGTTCACCGAGTGGACCACTCCGCCGACGATCCAGTCGTCGTACTCCCGCGCAGCGCGGAAGAAATCCGACGCGCGGGTTCCGCGCGTGCGCGAGGCCGGAGTCTGGTCGCCGTAAGCGTCGTCGTCGGTACCACGGTGATTGTCGCGGTTGCGGCCGTCGCCGCCATCGTGTTCGTCGTTGGCCTGTAGCGACGACGTCGTCCGCCGTGTAGCGGCCGTTGGCGCACAAAAGCGGATGCTGCGCAGCCCCGCGTGCTGCAGGCGGGGCGCAGCGATCGCAACGCTAAGGTGGACGGGATCCCGAGGAAGGCGCTCCCGATGAGTACAGAGAATTCACCGATCACCCCTGATTCACGGAAGCGTCGTGGCTGGGCGTTGCTCGCTATTTTTGCCAGCGTGCTGGTCGTGGTGATTCTGGTGGTTCTCGTGGTGTGGCGCGGGGGAGCTGAGGTTCCGAGCGCGAGCGGTTCCACCGATCGCCCGCAGCCGAGCGAGACGCAGGCACCGATCGCAGTAAGCAGCACCCCTACTCCGACCGCAACGGATGCCGCCCCTGCCGATTCCCGGATCCCCGCCGACTGCGAGCAGCTCTACACGACCGACTGGGCGGCATCCCTCGGGCCTGTGTTGGTACTGAACCCGGCCTGGACGAAGGACAGTCCCGCCAGCGAAGCCCGCGGATCCAACGACAGCGGGCTGATGACGCAGCTCGCCGCCACCACCCTGCTGACCTGCCATTGGGCGAAGCCCGCGGGTGGTAGTGACCTCGGTCTCGTCACAAACGTTGCGGCACTCACGGACGAGCAGCAGGCGAGCCTCACTGCCTACATCGGCGGGATTGGCTACACCTGTTATGACGAGCTCGACGGCTTGCGGTGCGTCAACGAGAGGAGCGACGACGGTGCGGCATGGGGAGAATCGCACTTCATCCGTGACGGGATCTGGCTCGCGACGCGGTGGATCAACGTGAGCCCTGACGGCTACACGCATGACATGGTCACGACGATCTTCGGCACCGCGTAGCGGTAGCGCTCCGACCGCGGCGGCGTCAGGAAATCGCGGCCGTTACGAGTTCGGCGACGCGCTTCTCCACCACGGGGCTCCACGTGTGGAGCGCGAACGACACCGGCCAGATCTCGCCGTCGTCGAGGTGTGCGGCATCCTGAAACTCCAGGGTTGAGTAGCGGGTGCTGAACTTGCCCGCGTTCTTGAAGGCGAAGACGACCTTGCCATCCGCGTCCGTGTACGCGGGCATCCCATACCAGGTCTTGGGTGACAGCTCTGGGGCGTTGGCTGTAGTCACCATGTGTACGCGTTCGGCAAGTGCGCGATCGTCTGGCGCCATCTTGGCGATGGCATCGAGGACCGCCTGCAGTCCGTCTGCTTTCTTGGCGCCCGTCCTGCCTTCGGCGCGCAGCTCTGCAGCGCGCTGCTTGATTGCGGCGTGCTCCGCTGCGGTGAAACCGGTGGATTCGGCGGTGGCATCTTTCGTGAGCATGGTGGGCTCTCCTTCGTGATGGGCGCTTACGTTTCACCCGGATGTGCGGGGCCAACGTGGTCGCCCTCTGTTGTTGTTGACAGGCTAAGCCGGAGCGCACGTGGGGTGCTTCTCCATTCCTGCTCGGTTCGAATCCTCACATCGACGAGTCACTCCAGTCCCACCAGCCACTTCGGCAACAGCAGTAACAGCAATCACGTCTGTCCCACCCGTCACTTTCACCCCCTGATCGGGGTCCTATTGGAGACGTGTCCGCCAGAGCTACGCTCGGCTGTTACTTAACTCCGTGGTTTCTTAACTTCGCGTTTCGTAACGGCAACGGCCTCGGGTGGCCTGCTTACCCAGCATTCGTGCTGGCCCCCGATGGTCACCGAAAGCAGCTCTCTTCCCGGGGGAGGATCGCATGGCAACACTCACCGAAATCCTGATTCTGCACGGCCTACTGCCCATTGAGCATCTCGATACGCTCATGTCCGGTGACCCGGCAGACGAAAGCGCTGTGCGCACCCTCGTTGATTCGGGGGTGATTACCGAGATGCAGTTCGCGAAGGCGCGCGCCGCGCAGGCCAACCTGCCGTTCGTTGAACTGATGGAATACCCCGTTGACCGCATTGCGGTCGCGCTGGTCAGCGCTGCGGTATGCCGCCGCCACGAGATTATCCCCATCGGCATAGACCAGGGCAGGCTTCTCCTGGCCATGGTCGACCCCGGCAACGTCTTCGCTATCGACGATGTGCGAGCTGCCGCCCACATGCCGGTCTACCCCATCGTTGCCGAACGTGCCGACCTCCTGGCCGCAATCGCTCGCTACCACCGCGCCGACGACGAGCTCAGCAACCTCACCAGCACCCTCGAAGAAGAGAGTGCCCCTGCGGAGACAACCACCTTCGGCAACACGGACTCCGTCGACGACGACGCTCCCATTGTGCGGTTCGTGAACCTGCTGGTGAGCCAGGCCATCCAGGACAAGGCATCCGATATCCACATCGAGCCGGCCGAACACGATATGCGCGTGCGCTACCGTATCGACGGCGTACTGCACGAAATGCAGAGCGCACCCAAGAGCATCCAGAATGGCGTGATTTCGCGTCTCAAGATCATGAGCGATATCGATATCGCCGAGCGGCGGAAGCCCCAGGACGGCCGCATGTCGGTCAGTCACGGTGGCCGCAAGATCGACCTCCGCGTCGCGACCCTGCCGACGGTCTGGGGTGAGAAAGTTGTCATGCGAATCCTCGACAACTCGAACACCAGCCTCAACGTGCGCGATCTGGCCCTGCTCGAGCGCAACTTCGAGGCGTACAAGACCTCGTACACCAAGCCATACGGCATGATCCTGGTCACCGGCCCGACCGGGTCTGGCAAGTCGACCACGCTGTACACGACGCTAGGCGCGGTCGCCAGGCCGGAGATCAACGTCATCACGGTTGAGGACCCGGTCGAGTACCGCATGAAGGGCATCAACCAGGTGCAGGTGAACCCCAAAGCCGGGCTCACCTTCGCCAGTGCGCTGCGCTCCATTCTGCGAAGCGACCCCGACGTCGTGCTGCTCGGTGAGATCCGTGACCACGAGACAGCGCAGATCGCCATCGAAGCATCGCTCACCGGCCACCTCGTGCTCTCGACGCTGCACACCAATGACGCACCAAGCGCCATCACCCGTCTGACCGAGATGGACATCGAACCCTTCCTGGTCGGCTCAGCACTGGATTGCGTTGTCGCCCAGCGACTGGCTCGACGGCTGTGCGACCGGTGCAAGCAGCCCGCGGCGATCGACCCCGAGTACCTCACCAGGCTGCGGTTTTCCTACGATCCCTACCTGCCGCTGCCCACGGTGTACCAGCCGGTCGGCTGCACAAACTGTTCGAACACGGGCTACCGCGGTCGAATCGCCGTTCACGAGGTGATGACCGTCAGTGAAGAGATTGAGCGGATGGCCGTTGCCCGAGCTTCCAGCGCCGAAATCGGCCGCACCGCCCGCGAGCAAGGCATGATCACCCTCCGCGAAGACGGCTGGGAAAAGGTAAAGATGGGCCTCACGTCCATCGAAGAGATTTTGCGCGTGGTTGCATAGTGCCCGCCGCGAACGAATGGGGAGCCAATATGGACAAGCCTATTTTCGAGATTCCACTCACTCCTCCCGGGGATGACGCAGACGGCTGGTCCCCCGTGCCAGCCGCGGGGCCGTCGCACACCCCACAGAACACGGATGCCGCGTCGCCGTTCGACTCGATCCTGTTCGACCCGCAGGCGTCTGGCCTTACTGCACCTGGCCTCACGCCACCCGGACTCACGCCGCCGGCACCGGCCGACGAGTCGGATGTGCCGGCCGGCATCGAGATGTTCCGTGACTTGTTCTCGCCGGATTCAACGTCGGCTGATGAGCCGCCAACGCTAACCCCGCCGACCTTCGACCCTGCTGCCTTTGGCGCCCCGGCGGCAGACGCGGCAGCGTTCGAGGCGCCCTCGTACTCTGTTCCGCCTGTAGGTGCCCCTGCGTTCGGGGGAGTGCCGCTCAACCCTGAGGTCTCAGCCGCGCTGACCCCTCCGACGTTGTTCTTCCCACCTGCCCTGGTACCGCCGACATTCGAGCCGCAGGATGCCGATGTGTCGCCCGCCGACGCCGCCGAAGCCGACTTCGCCGACACGACCACTGCCACCTGGGCGCTCGACGCAGAGGGCGCTGACTCGTTCGTTCCTGACATCTACGCGCCCCCGCTCACTCAGCCGACGTACGAGATCGATGACTACGTACTGCCGGCACCGACGCAGGTGTTTTCACTCGACAACTTCAGCGCACCTGCCGACATCGACGCACCCAGCGGCGAGTTCAACCCGCCAACGACGTTGCTTCCCGAAATTCACCCCGATTCAGCGGCAGCACAGCTCGCCGCAGAGGCGGCCGCCATCTTCGGTTCGGCGACAGCCGTGCCGCTCCCTCTGGATGCGTACGTCATCCCCGGTCCCGACGTGCTGTCAGCTGCGTCACACGACCTGCCGACGGAAGCAATCGACATCGTGGGCGAGGCATTCGCCCTCCCGGTCTCGGCTCCGCCGGCATCCGACTTCGACACACCGCGCTTGGTTCCGGCAGGTCGTCGCGCGGCTGCCCCGTCAGAGGTGGCGATGGAGGCGATGAGCGCCCCAATTGCTCAACTCAAGACGGACGAGTCACTGACCGAGACCGAACGCTTGGCCTTCGGCGGCGCCGACCTCGATCTCATTCGCGCCCTGGAAACCGTCGTGCTGCAGGGGGCGTCCGACTTGCATGTGACAGCAGGAGCGCCGCCGAGCCTCCGCGTCGACGGCAGCCTCCGCCCCATTGAGGGCGAAGCGCGCTGGATGCCGGAAAAGGTCACGTCCGCCCTCCACAGTCTCCTCACTGACGATCAGCGGGAGCACTTTGAACGAGAGCTCGAACTCGACTTTGCGTACACCGCGGGCCGAGCGAGATTCCGTGTCAACTATTACCAGCAGCGCAACACAATCGGTGCTGCCTTCCGACTGATTCCGCAGGAGATCAAGCAGCTCGGGGATCTCGGGGTGCCGGATTCAATCGGGCAGTTTGCGCAGCTTCCGCGCGGCCTGGTGCTGGTCACCGGCCCCACAGGGTCGGGCAAGTCGACCACACTCGCGGCGCTCATCGACCTCGCCAACCGCACCAGGACAGACCACATTGTCACGGTCGAAGACCCGATCGAGTTCCTGCACAAACACCAGCTCTCGCTGGTGAACCAGCGTGAGGTCGGCCACGACACGCACAGCTTCTCGGCTGCGCTCAAGCACGTGCTTCGGCAGGACCCCGACATCATCCTCATCGGTGAGCTTCGCGACCTGGAGACCATCTCCGTTGCGCTGACCGCAGCCGAGACCGGCCACCTCGTCTTCGCTACCCTGCACACCCAGGATGCCGCGCAGACCATCGACCGTGTCATCGACGTTTTCCCGCCGCACGCCCAGGACCAGGTGCGAGCGCAGCTCGCCGCGACCCTGCAGGGCGTGGTCTGCCAGACCCTGGTCAAGAAGGCCAACGGCCGGGGACGCGTCGTCGCCACCGAGGTGCTCATCACCACGCCGGCCATCGCCAACCTCATCCGTGAGGGCAAGACGTACCAGATCTCCTCGATGATGCAGGCCGGCCGGGATTCCGGCATGCACACCATGGATCAGCACCTGGCCGACCTCGTCGACTCCGGTCAAATCACGCGCAAGGCTGCCGAGGAGAAAGCCCATGACCCCGAGGGTCTGAGCCAGCTGATCCACCGAGTGGAGTCGCCCACGGAGGCATCCGCTCGTGCAATCGCGGCCAGCGGTATCGACTTCGGGGATTCGTACTCGCAGGTGGCGCGCTAGTGGCCACTGCGCAGGCCTACGCGTACGTCGGGCGGGATACCAAGGGCAAGACAGTCAAGGGCAAAGTGGATGCCTCCAGCGAGTCTGCTGTCGCCTCACGCCTGAACACCATGGGCATTTCACCCATCTCGATCACGGAGTCGGCGGACGGGACAGGTCTCAACAAGGAAATCAGTATCCCGGGCTTCAGCAAGGGAGTTGGTCTGAAAGACCTCGCCATCATGAGCCGCCAGATGGCGACCATGATCGGGTCTGGGTTGTCGCTGTTGCGTACGCTCAACATTCTCGCGGGGCAGACCGAGAGCAAACCGCTGGCCAGGATTCTGGCCAAGGTGCGCGACGACGTCGAAACCGGAACCTCGGTTTCGGACGCCTTCGCAAAGCACAGCAAGGACTTCCCGCCGATCATGATCAACATGGTGCGGGCGGGTGAGACCGGCGGTTTCCTCGACGGCGCACTTGAGTCGATTGCGCAGAACTTCGAGAAGGAAGTGAAGCTGCGGAACACGATCAAGTCGGCGATGACCTACCCCATCATCGTGCTGCTCATGTCGCTGGGTGCGGTACTCATCATGCTCATCTTCATCGTCCCGATCTTTGAGGAGATGTTCTCCGGCATGGGCGGTGGCCTGCCGTTGCCGACCCAAATCCTGGTGACACTGTCAAAGTCGATGGTGTTCGTGGTTCCGGTGCTGCTCGTAGTGGGCATCGCGTTTGCCGTGTGGTGGAGCAAAAACAAGAACACGCTCAAGGTGCGGCAGTTCAAAGACCCGATCATGCTCAAACTGCCGGTTTTCGGATCTCTACTCAAGAAGATCGCGGTCGCCCGGTTTGCGCGCAACTTCTCAAACATGATTGGCGCCGGCGTCCCCATCTTGCAGGCGCTCAAGATCGTGGGGGAGACGTCTGGCAACTGGGTGATCGAGAACGCACTCAACGAAGTCGCGGAATCAGTGCGGCAGGGGCAATCGATCTCGGCGCCGCTGCTTGCCCAGCCGGTCTTTCCGCCGATGGTCACCCAGATGATTGCCGTCGGTGAGGATGCTGGCTCCCTGGAACTGATGCTGAACAAGATCGCGGACTTCTACGACGATGAGGTGCAGGCGGCCACGGAGCAGCTCACGGCGGCAATCGAGCCGCTCATGATCGCGTTCCTTGGTGTGATTATCGGCGGCATGGTCATCGCGCTTTACATGCCGATCTTCGGTATCGCCACCGCGATCAAATAGGTTGCGGAGAATGTGGCACGATTCCTGACCACCCAAACGCTACAAGTTGTCCCCTGCAATGGGGGCGTAAATGCGAATAATACCCCCCTCCTGTGGGCCAGTGCTGGAAGTCTCCTGCCAATACAGTGAGAATCCGATCGGGACCCCTAGTCCGATCCTTTGCCACCTACCGAATGGATCTCACTGTGGTTTCACGAATTCTCAACTCACTCGCAGCCCGACGCAAGCAGCTGGGCGAGAAGGAAAAGGGCTTCACCCTGATCGAGCTTCTCGTTGTCGTCATCATCATCGGTATCCTTGCCGCCATCGCTATCCCGGTGTACCTGGGTGTGCAGAGTTCTGCCAAGGACAACGCGGTTAAGTCCGACCTCACCAACCTCAAGACCGCCGCCATCGCTTTCCAGACATCATCGGCGACCCAGTCCCTCCCGACATCGATTGCTGACCTTACCGCGAACATCACCATTGATGCCGGTAACTACACCACGGCGCCCGCATACACAGCTGTTGCTGCTGTTGTGGGGCCGCCGGCTGTCGCTGCAGGCTTCTGCATCGGGGCTACCGCCTCGAACGGTAACAACTGGCGGATCACAGCCACCACCGCGCCAGCACGCGGAACCTGCTAAATACGAAGTTTCTGAGCTCACAAGGTGGGGTCTCGCTCATGCGGGGCCCCACCGCAGCTTTTCCTGAAATGACCACGCCATATCCGAAATTCGCGGGAGGTGAATGTTGAAGACACTCCGCACACGTCTCGGTGACGATCGATCCAGGGGCCTTTCCCTTATCGAAGTCATGGTCGCGATGATGATCTTCGCAATCATCGCCCTCGGCGTTGGCTACGGACTCATCTCCACACTGACGATTACACGCGATAACAAAGCGCGCGAAGTCGGATCGAATCTGGCAGCAAGCGAGATTGATAGGGTGCGTGCACTCGCCGATCCATTTGCGGTACACGATGGAAGCAAAACTGTCGCCGTGACGGCCACCGAAAGCTATACCGTCAAGACAACCACTGCCTGGGTTACTCCGACGGGCAATGTCTCGACCTGTGGAACGGCTGGCGGTCCACTCCAATACAAACGCGTCACCATCAAGGTGACGTGGCCGAGTATGCGCAATGAGGACGTTCCGGTCCTGGTTGACACCCTATTGTCCCCAAGTAAACGGATCAATGATCCGACCAAGGGAACGATTCTTGTCTCCGTCGCAGGTTGGAGGGCGCTAGGCAAAGCCGGTGTGACGTTCAGCATCAGTCCGTCCATAGGCATCGGGGCGTTGACCCCTACTGACTCCGATGGGTGCAGCTACATTCTTCAAGCCCCAGCCGGGACCTATACCGTCAGTCTCACCAACACGGGCATGATCGACGCCCTCAAGCAGCAGGCGAATCCGTCGGACACAAAACCGGTGACGGTTGGTTCGTCCACGGTATTTAACTTCACGTACGATCAGCGCGCCCGTTACAAGGTGAACTATGCGTCGAATTATGCGAATACTGTGCGCCCCCTCATCCCAACCAATCTCGATTTCACCTTCCTCAATACGTATGGCGTGTACACGAAGACTGCGGTGCAGTCGGGATCGACTGCGTACGTAGACCTGCATCCCTATCCGACTGGCTATGAGGCGGTGGCCGGGAAGTACGTGGAATCCGCGCCATTCTGTACGTCGGTTGATCCGGAATCATGGGATCCCGACACGCGTGTTACCCCTCCGCTGTCGGGGCAACGACCTGAGCTTTCAATTGACCCCAACGCTGACGGCACAATCAACGTTCCGATGGGTGTTGTAAACGTCAAAGGTGGTGGAGGAGACGGTTTTCTCACCGCGGTCTCTCAACCGTCGGTTCTGCTGCCAGGACAACCAGCCTGTGCAACGGCACCAGCAACAACGATGACGTACGAATTCGGCAACGTGATTCCCGGCTCTGGGTCATCAAGCATCAACGTCGCCCTGCCGTACGGCTCATGGAAGTTCTACACCCGGTCCGGCGCCAGTGCACCCTCAACCACGGCACTTAACGCGGGCAGGATCACGCGAGTGACCGCCGGCTCGCCAGTAAACACGTCAACCGGCGAATTCGCGCTGGATCCACGATGATGCTCTCAAGGCTTCGCCGCGACGATGGCATCTCCCTTGCCGAACTTCTTGTTGCAATGGTGCTGCTCGGAATTGTGCTCGCAATGGTGACCGGGCTCTTCGTCAGCGTTGCCAAATCGGTCTCTCAGAGCCAAGCGGTTAATGACAGCACACGAGTCGCGTCGAATGCATCGAATGCGATGAGCAAGGTGATCAGAGTCAGCACGAATCTCGCGGTCTCCGGTACACCGGTCGCTACTCCGGCGATAGAGTTCGCGGGGCGCGAGGCGCTGATGCTTTATACCAACGTGGACGTCAGCAGCGCTATTGGCGTCGCGGACCGCCCGTCGCGCCCTACGAGAGTCCGGTTCGAAATAAATGCAATTAGTCGGCAGCTGACGGAAAGTCGATGGAGGGCGACGGAGGCTGGTCGCTTCTGGACCTTTGCGGCCGCAACAACTCCGCCCAGTTCGGTGAGAAACCTAGACGGGCCGTTCTTAGCTCCAACCGGGAGTATCTCACCCCTGTTCACCTATCTTGACTCAGCTTCGGTTGTCGTACCAACACCGGCGAGCGGCACTTTGTCGGTCGCCGATATCAAGCGCATCGCGTTTGTTCAGGTCACTGTCTCGATCGGGTCGGCTGGCGGCAATACCGCGTCGACCATCGTAAATACCATCAAGCTTCTCAATTTATGAACGGTAGCGACAAGATGGAAAAACGGCTCCTACAGTTTGCTCGTTCGGGACGCGAGGACGGCGGTGTTGCGCTCGTAGCCGTGATTGGGCTGTCGATGGTGATGCTTCTTTTGGTTGCGACTGCGCTCAGTTTTTCGGCTAGCGGACTGGTGAAGGCTCGCACCGATCAAGACTGGAACGCGGCGCTTTCTGCGGCGTATGCCGGAGTGGACGAGTACGCGAGCCGACTCTCTAATGACAGCACCTACGTGAAATACGGCAATCCAGCTGCGAACTTCACGAGGGATAATTCGAGCAGTACGACTGTCACTATGCCGCTTGCCGTGAACGCTAATCCAGCATTCGGTATTCGTGCGACTGATGGATGGGCTGTGGTCGCCGGGTCCGACGGCCGCGCTTCCTTCCGGTACGAGGTCGACAACTCGTTGTATTCACGCCGTGGCGATATTCGAATTCGATCCACAGGTCTCGTGGGTAAGGAGACGCGGAGCGTAGTCGCAACGCTGAGGCAAGACGGCTTTCTGAAATTTCTTTACCATACTGAATATGAACTAATGGATCCGCAGGTCACGGGTGTGGCTTGCGTTGTGAGTCATGCGCCTCACGACGCAGATTGCCAGGAAGTCGTATTTGGAGACGCCGACTCCCTTACCGGGCCAATCCACTCAAATGACACTATTCGAGCCTGCGGCACACACTTCAACGGTGACGTCACGTCATCCAACAGTCCGCTTCATGTGTTGACCTGCGGCACTGCCATTGACTGGGGAACTGGGCGTACTGGACCTACGTTGTCGTCACCTCTTGGCATGCCGGCGACGAATGCCAGCATGGCGAATGAGACCCGTGTGGATTTGCCAACCGACGTTCCCCGCCCTGGATGCATGTATACGGGTCCGACAACGATCACGTTCGCCGCTGACGGGATGATGCGCGTGATTTCTCCATGGACGAAATTCACCCGTCCCTCCCTTACTGCAGGGGTTGCGAGCCAGAATCCCAACGCTGCCTGTGGCGCTCTAGTTGACCTGCGTTCACCAACGGGTGCGGTGGTTCCGGTTCCGGACCAGAATCTGATCTTCGTTCAAAACGTGCCGACGTCGGTGACTGACCCCAACTACACAAATTTGGCTACTCCGCCGGCTAACTTTAGCTGCACGGGCACGGGCCCATCTTCAGGCTGGACGTACGGCAGCAGTCCTGTCGCGTTCCAGTACCCGATCACTAATGAAGTGATTCCTCCCTCGTCTACCGCCGCAGCTCCGGCATATAAATGCACCAATGGTGACGTCTTCGTCAAAGGCAAGGTGAGGGGCGCAGTAACGGTTGCCGCGGAGAACAACGTTTACGTGACAGGCGACCTGACCTATGTGGACGCTGGAATCGATGTGCTCGGCCTGGTCGGACAGAACGCCGTGTGGGTGTGGAACCCGATGAAGTCGTGCACGGGAACTCTGGACATGATGTCCAGACCCGCTCTCCACCGGACGTGCACCGCCATGCCCCCGGTCGACACCGACGACTCGTCCACCCGAACCATTCAAGCGGCAATCCTCTCTGTGGGCCACACATTTCAAGTACAGAATTTCGATACCGGCGCAGCACGCGGAACGCTCAACATCCTGGGCACGATCACCCAAAAATTCCGCGGATCCGTAGCGTGGCAGACGGCGGGAGGCTCACCTACTGGTTACACCAAGGTGTATGTATATGACGACCGTCTGATGACGACTGCGCCACCAAAGTTTCTGACCCCAACCTCGACCACATACGGCGTGACGCAGTATGTCGATGCGTCGGCGGGATTCAAGGCTGACGGGAGCCCTCTCCCGTGATTGCCGTGGCTGAAACCGACCCAACGCCGATCCTCACGATCTTCGCTGGCGTGCTCGGACTCCTGGTCGGCTCCTTCCTCAACGTCGTCGTGTACCGGGTGCCCAATGGGCTCTCCATTGTCTCGCCGGCTAGCGCGTGCCCCAGCTGCAACAGCACAATCAAGCCACACGACAACATTCCTGTGCTGTCCTGGTTGCTGCTTCGTGGCAAATGCCGACAGTGCAGTGAGTCAATCTCGAAGCGATATCCGCTCGTTGAAATTGGTACGGGCCTGGCGTTTGTAGCGGTCGCGCGCTGGGCCTCAGCGACCCCGGATACCGGGGAGTGGTGGGTATCGCTGAGCGCGTCGTGGGGTGCCCTCCTCATCGTTGTCGCCTTCCTCTACCTGGCCGCAATCAGCATCGCCCTCGCCCTCATCGACCTCGACGTACACCGCTTGCCCAACGCGATCGTGCTGCCCAGCTACATGGTTGGCATCGTGCTGCTCGGCACCGCCAGCATCCTGAACGGCGACTACGAGGCCCTGATTCGCGGCGGGCTCGGCCTCGTCATCCTGTGGGTCGCGTACCTGCTCATGGCGCTCGCCTACCCCGGCGGCATGGGCTTCGGCGACGTGAAGCTCGCTGGCGTGCTTGGCCTGTTTCTCGGCTACCTCGGCTGGGGCCCGCTCGCCATTGGCGCGTTCGCGGCCTTCCTGCTCGGCGGGCTCTTCGCGGTCGGACTCATGCTCTCCAAACGCGCCACCCGCAAGAGCGGCATCCCCTTTGGCCCCTGGATGCTCGCGGGCGCCTGGATTGGAATCTTCTTCGGCACCAGGATCTGGACCGGCTACCTGTCGATCCTCGGTCTGTGACAACCCCACATCTGCACAAACGCACCGCACGCAATACAAAAACGCACTGCACGCAATACAGAGGAGTAACCCATGGCAACGAGTGTCGTAGGAATAGACATCGGCAACCTCGCGCTACGCGCTGTCGAAGTGATCGACCCATCCAAGCCGAAAGCGACGGTGGTGCGGTACTACGAGGTTGCTTTGCCCGAAGGCGCGGTGAGCCGTGGCGAGGTGATTGAACCCAATACTGTCGCGGGGGCGCTCAAAGAGCTGTGGTCGAAGGGTGGGTTCAAAAGCAAAGACGTCGTGCTCGGCGTCGGCAACCAGCGGGTGCTCGCCCGTGACCTGACAGTGCCGAAGATGTCATTGAAGCGCATTCGCGAGTCGTTGCCATTCGAAGTGCAGGAAATGCTGCCTGTTCCCGTCGCCGACGCGCTGCTGGACTTCTACCCGATCTCTGAGGGCGTCGGTGAGCACGGTCCCACTGTAAACGGGCTGCTCATCGCGGCGGTGAAGGAAGCGGTACTTGGCAACGTCAAGGCCACTCAGCTCGCGGGTCTCACGACCGTCGACGTTGACCTGATTCCCTTCGCGCTCAGCCGCGTGCTTATCTCCCGCCCTCAGGTCGCTGGCATCGTGGCCCTCGTTGACATCGGGGCAAACACCACCAGTGTGGTGATCGCCAAGGACGGCGTGCCCCAGTTCGTGCGCATCATCCCAACTGGGGGCGACGACCTGACGCAGGCACTTCGCAACGGACTTGACGTGGATGCCGCACAGGCAGAACACATCAAACGATCCCTCGGTCTCGCCTCCCAGGTTGCCTCGCTCGAGGAGAAGCAGGCCATCGAGATCATCTATCAGGTGGCTAGTGAGCAGCTGACCAGCCTGCGGAACACCATCAACTACTTCATCAACACGCGCCCAGGCGACTCGGTTACCCAGATCGTATTGAGTGGCGGCGGTGCAATGCTGCCGGGCCTTCCCGCGGCCTTAGCCGAAATGACCAGGTTGCATGTGGTCGCCGGCGACCCGTTCTCGACTGTTGCCGTTGCTAAATCAGTTGATGCCGAACACTTACGGAGAAACGCGCCAGCTCTCACTGTCGCGCTCGGACTGGCATTGGGGAGCGCAGCATGAGCCGTCAAGTGAAAGCCGATGAGTTGGTCATCGGTGGAGAACCCCGTGTCGATCTGCTGCCACAAGAGGTGCGCAAGGGGCGCAAAGCAAAGGTCGTGCGTCGTCGCCTCGGGTTTGGCGTTGTCGGAGTGCTATTGCTCGTTGTTCTCGCCAGCGGCGGCACAGTAGTGCTGTCGATCCAGGCACAGCTGCAATTGCTTGAGGCACAGACCCGAACGACCGACCTCCTTGCCGAACAGGGCAAATACATTGAGGTGCGCACGGTGCAGGAGCAGGTTGCCGTCGCCCAGGCGGGACAGCAGGTCGGGGTCTCGACTGAGATCGACTGGAAGAAGTACCTCGAAGGCGTGCAGGCGATCCTCCCGGCCAGCGTGACGATCGACACGGTCAGTGTTGATTCAGCTTCACCCATGGCCCTTTACGCCCAGTCGACTGCGCCATTGCAGGGTGACCGCGTCGCCACGGTGAACTTCACCGCCAAGAGCGCAGTGCTGCCCGACGTGCCGACGTGGCTCACCGCGCTCAAGACCTTGCCCGGCTACGCGGATGCGCTGCCTGGGTCGGTCAACCTGGATGCCGCGACCAATACCTACACGGTCGACATCACAATGCACGTCAACGATGCCGCGTTCGCTCAGCGCTTCGTGACCGAGGGGAACTAGTCATGGACAAGAACAGAATCTGGATCATTGGCTCGGTGCTTGTCATGGTCGTGGTGCTCGTGCTCGGCTGGATAGTCGGCATCCAGCCACAGCTCACCGCGATTGCACAGGCCAACGAACAGCGCGCCGGTGTTGAGGAGACGAACGCGCTGCAGGAAGCCGCGCTGGTGAAGCTCAAAGAAGATTTCAAGGGCATCGACAAACTGAACGCCGAGCTGGCGTCCCTCTCCGAATCTGTGCCCGCAGGAACCGAAGCACCCGCCTTCGTCAGCCAGCTTGACGCGCTTGCCATTGCGCACGGCGTGACGCTCAAGGGCATGACGATGGCAGACCCGCTGGCATACACGCCGGTCGTGCCCCCTGCAGCCGCTGTGCCGGTGGCCGCCGACTCTGCGGAGTCGTCCACTGAGTCGAGCACCGAGTCGAGCACTGAGCAGGTACCAGACGCTGCGCCGGCCGACACGGCAGGCGTCCCTCCGGTCACGAACGCGCTCATCACCCCCGATAACTTCGCCTCGATGGCAGTGACGGTCAGCGTGTCAGGCAGCTACGCCAACGTGTTGAACTTCGTCAACGGACTGCAGGCGGGTACACGGCTCTTCCTGGTCACCGGCTTGACAACGGCGGCAACGACTGACGCGCCAGACCAGGTAGATGCAACCGTCACCGGCCTCATCTACTCACTGGTCTCCGCAACCCCCGCAACAGAGGTGGGAGCTGGATAGCGCGGAGACATCGCTAGGCGTTTCCTCCGCGGGGTGCCGCGACGCGCTCAACCCAGATTGCTAAGGTTGCTCCTGAACGGTACGGCCACCCGGTCAACAAGGAGTACAGCATGAGCGAAAACACGCCGCACGACGACAGAATCACCCCGTCAACGGATGCCGAGGATCGGGCTCCCGAGACGGCAGAGACTGTCAACGCCGCTGAGGTCAACGCCGCTGAGGTCAATGGCTCGAATGTCGACCGCACGCCGGTTGGCCACACCGAGGTTGACCACACGCAGGCCGACTACACGCAGGCCGACTACACGGAGGTTGATTACACCGTTGGAGCCGATGCGGATGTCGACCCCGACCCCGACGCCAGGCCGGTCAAGGTCGTTCGCACCGAAGAGGTAGCTGAGGCTGCCCCGACCGCGTCATACCCGGTGCCCGCTCCAGCCGCCGACGACACCATCACCCGCGACACCTACGCGCCCGTCGGCAGCGCCGCCACGCTCACCGGCGAGCAGGGAACCGCAACCGCAGCCGCAGCGACGGCCGCGACCGCGACGCCGGCCACGCAGTACCCGTCGTACACCGCGCCCGCCGCCGCAGCCAGCCCGATCTATGTTCAGGCCCCCACCCCGCCGCGCACCAAGGGAAACCGCGCCGGCGGCATACTGATCGCCTTGATTGCCACCGTGGCATACACCGTGATCTACGCGATCGCCGTCTTCATCATCGCGGGCCTCACCAGCCCCACTGTCGAAGCCGCCACAGAGACGTTCGCCGCGTTCGTCGTTCGCCCGGTGTTCTACATCCCGATCATCTTCTTCTTCCTCGCCTTCGCAGCTCTCATCGCAATCGTGAACCGCGGCGGCTGGTGGGCGTACGTGCTCTTCAGCTTCCTCGTTGCGGTCGTGGTGTACTTCTCGTACATCGGGGGAGCGCTGCTCACCGTGAGCGCCTGGAACCTCACCCCCACCGAAGCCGCGCAGTTCGTCAACACCCAGTGGCTGAACCCAGGGGCGATCGCGGCGGCCGTCATCGCCCGCGAGGTTCCGGTGTGGTTCGGCGCGTGGATCGCGAACCGCGGCCGCAAGGTCACCGAGCGCAACCTCGAGGCACGTCGCGAATACGACCGTCAGATCGCCGAGGGCCCGCAGCTCACGCGCCCGGCCTAGCCACACTATGCGCGACTACCAGCGATACGCGATCATCGTGGCTATCTTCGCCACCATGCTTTACGTCGCTGTGGTCGTCGCGGCGTTCGGCATGATCAGTCTCTTCACGAACACAGACGTCATCACCGAAGCGGATGCCGGCCCCCTCGTCGGCCCGTTCATGGTGGGCGCCGCCACCGTTGTCGTGCTGCTGTTCATGGTGGTCATCGGCATCCGCACGTCTCCGGAGCGGCAGCGCGTGGCCGTCGTGGCCGCGCTCATCGCCGGTGTCGTCGCATTCGTCGCGTTCGTGGCCACCGGCGGGATCGTTTACGGGGTGGGCCTGGGGGAGGCCGTCGAGATCGTGCTGTTCGCCGGCGCCAGGCTCGGCAGTGTCTTCGCCTGGGCCGTCGGCATCCTCGCGTTCGTCGTGACGCTGCTGTATTCGATCGTCCTCGCCTCGCGCGTGGGAGAGAACGGTCGTCCCCTCTGGCCGTGGGAGCGCCGCGGGGAGTAGGCCAGAGTGTGGCGGTGGAAGAGAGCCACGGCAGGCATCCGCGCGGTCCCACCTGATTTACGGGTGAGAGCACTAACGTTGGGTGTCATGGACGGGTCCATCCACTCACGCGTCAACCATGAGGTTGACAACTGGTTGCGTTGGCTTCCGCGCTGGCGCCCCGGCACGCATCGCAGTCGCACGCGGCCGTGCCCCCAATGCGTCGGGTCGCCCATCATGGCGGCGGCCGGCCTCACAACGGATGTCCCCCACGCGGTTCAGCACGCACTCACCATGCGCATGAAGCTGGTGATCGACGCAGACGTCGACGAATACACCGACAAGAACCTCCCGCTGCTCAGCCGTGAGATGCGGATGACGGAGGATCGCAAAGCCGCGGAGTCGTACCGGCCAGCTGAGGGCCTTGAGCCCGAATTCAAGGGCCTTGAGCTCGACCCGCCGGCAGCCCCAGACGCCCCGTACCTCTTCACCCTGGGTGAACTCGCGCGATCCGCTGAAGAAACTGGCGTGGCGCCAACGCCACCACCGCCGTTCAGCGCGGAGGAAAAAGCCGCCATGAGAGTGGAGCTGAAGCTCGCCGACGACCACGCAAATCTGGTGGGAAAACAGATCTGCACCGAGCTGGTGTCACATCGTGATCGCATCCACGCGGGAGTCGCTGCATACGTTGAACCACAGGTGCAGGCGCTGCTCGCCGATCTGGAGCGCAGCCTTGATTCTCCCCTGTGGCCACCGGGGTCGTGAGGTTGCTGTGAGGGCTCTGCACGGGCCCGGTTTCAGTTGACTGGGGTACCGCCGGCAGGTTAGTATTTTCCGGTGTGCGCTTTGTCGTGCGCTTGAATTCTGCCCTCTGGTGTTCTGCATCGGAAAAGGCCTCAAGCATTCGTGACGCACTCATGCAGGGTTTGCTCTCCGAGCAGCCCCCACGGCATACCCAACAACACATGCAGAATCCGTTTTGTAATGGTTCGCGGGTCCAGATGAACTCGAACGGCCTGGCAACAGGCGCAGATCGAATGCTAACCATCAACACGCTGTCACCGTGCAGCAATAACAAGGAGTAATTAGTGCCAACCATTCAGCAGTTGGTTCGGAAGGGCCGCAGCCCCAAGGTCACAAAGACCAAGGCTCCCGCCCTGAAGTCCAACCCGCAGCAGCGCGGCGTATGCACCCGTGTGTACACCACCACGCCGAAGAAGCCGAACTCGGCTCTCCGCAAGGTCGCCCGCGTCAAGCTGTCGAACGGTACAGAGGTCACCGCCTACATTCCCGGTGAGGGCCACAACCTGCAGGAGCACTCGATGGTGCTCGTACGCGGCGGTCGTGTAAAGGACCTCCCGGGTGTTCGCTACAAGATCGTTCGTGGCGCACTGGACACCCAGGCTGTCAAGAACCGCAAGCAGGCTCGCAGCCGCTACGGCGCGAAGATGGAGAAGAAGTAATGCCCCGTAAAGGACCAGCTCCCAAGCGTCCCGTAGTTGCTGACCCGGTATACGGCGCCCCCATCGTTAGCCAGCTTGTCAACAAGATTCTTCTTGATGGCAAGAAGGGCCTCGCTGAGCGCATTGTTTACGATGCACTCGAAGGCGTCACCGCCAAGAACGGCGCCGATGCAGTTGTCACGCTGAAGAAGGCACTCGACAACGTTCGTCCGACCCTCGAGGTGCGTTCGCGCCGCGTCGGTGGATCCACCTACCAGGTTCCGGTTGAAGTCAAGCCGCACCGCGCCAACACGCTGGCACTTCGCTGGTTGACCAGCTACGCCAAGGCGCGCCGCGAGAAGACCATGACCGAGCGCCTCACCAACGAGATTCTTGACGCATCCAACGGCCTCGGTGCCGCAGTGAAGCGTCGCGAAGACACGCACAAGATGGCCGAGTCGAACAAGGCCTTCGCTCACTACCGCTGGTAGCGAGCCGGAGCGTGATCGGCGGATGCTCAGCTTCCGCCGATCGCGCTCCTTTAGCCTGTTCGACCACACCACAATCAAAACTTCCGGAGGACACCTGTGGCACTTGACGTGCTCACGGACCTGAGCAAGGTCCGCAACATTGGCATCATGGCTCACATTGATGCTGGCAAGACCACCACGACTGAGCGCATCCTGTTCTACACAGGTGTAAACCACAAGATCGGTGAGACGCACGACGGCGCCTCGACGATGGACTGGATGGCGCAGGAGCAGGAACGTGGTATCACCATCACGTCCGCTGCGACGACCTGTTTCTGGGACAACAACCAGATCAACATCATCGACACCCCCGGTCACGTTGACTTCACGGTCGAGGTGGAGCGTTCGCTCCGCGTTCTCGACGGTGCTGTTGCCGTGTTCGACGGCAAGGAGGGCGTTGAGCCCCAGTCCGAGACCGTGTGGCGTCAGGCTGACAAGTACGACGTACCGCGCATTTGCTTCGTCAACAAGATGGACAAGCTCGGTGCTGACTTCTACTTCACCGTAGACACCATCATCAACCGCCTCGGCGCCAAGCCGCTGGTCATCCAGCTGCCGATCGGTGCAGAGTCGAACTTCGAGGGTGTTGTCGACCTCGTCGAGATGCGCGCACTCACCTGGCGTGGAGACTCCAAGGGTGACGTCGAGATGGGCGCGAAGTACGCCATCGAAGAGATCCCTGCCGACCTCGTTGAGAAGGCTGCGGAATACCGCACCAAGCTCCTCGAAGCCGTTGCAGAGACCGACGACGCACTCATGGAGAAGTACTTCGGTGGCGAAGAGCTGACCGTTGCTGAGATCAAGGGCGCGATCCGCAAGCTCACCGTGGCCAGCGAGATCTACCCGGTTCTCTGTGGTTCAGCGTTCAAGAACCGCGGCGTTCAGCCGATGCTCGATGCTGTTGTCGACTACCTCCCGACGCCGCTTGACGTTCCCGCCATTGAGGCGCTGGACGCTCGCGACGAAGAGAAAGTCGTCACGCTGCACCCGAACGCAGACGAGCCGTTCGCGGCCCTCGCGTTCAAGGTTGCCGTGCACCCGTTCTTCGGTCGCCTCACCTACGTTCGCGTTTACTCCGGTCGCCTCGACAGTGGTGCCCAGATCATCAACTCGACCAAGGGCAAGAAGGAGCGCATCGGAAAGATCTTCCAGATGCACGCCAACAAGGAGAACCCGGTTGACTTCGTCACCGCTGGCCACATCTACGCGGTCATCGGTCTGAAGGACACCACCACGGGTGACACCCTGTGCGACCCGAACCACCAGGTCGTTCTTGAGTCGATGACGTTCCCTGAGCCCGTCATCGAGGTCGCTATCGAGCCGAAGACCAAGCAGGACCAGGAAAAGCTGGGCCTTGCTATTCAGAAGCTTGCTGAAGAAGACCCCACCTTCCGTACCGAGCAGAACCAGGAAACTGGCCAGACGGTTATCAAGGGAATGGGTGAACTTCACCTCGACATCCTCGTCGACCGCATGAAGCGTGAGTTCAACGTCGAAGCAAACGTGGGCAAGCCCCAGGTTGCGTACCGCGAGACGATCAAGAAGGCCGTCGAGCGTCACGACTTCACTCACAAGAAGCAGACCGGTGGTTCAGGTCAGTTCGCAAAGATTCAGATTGCCATCGAGCCGATGGAAATCACTGTGGACAAGACCTACGAGTTTGTCAACAAGGTCACTGGTGGCCGTATCCCGCGGGAGTACATCCCCTCGGTTGATGCGGGTATCCAGGATGCCCTGCAGGTCGGTGTACTTGCGGGCTACCCAATGGTCGGCGTTCGGGCGAGCTTGCTCGACGGCGCCGCACACGACGTCGACTCCTCGGAGATGGCGTTCAAGATTGCTGGATCGATGGGCTTCAAGGAAGCCGCTCGTAAGGCAAACCCGGTTCTGCTCGAGCCGTTGATGGCTGTTGAGGTTCGTACGCCCATGGAGTACATGGGTGACGTAATCGGCGACCTCAACTCGCGTCGTGGTCAGATCCAGGACATGGAGGACGCAAGCGGTGTGAAGGTTATTCGCGCCCATGTTCCCCTCTCGGAAATGTTCGGATACATCGGTGACCTGCGGTCGAAGACCTCTGGTCGCGCCGTGTACTCGATGACTTTCCAGAGCTACGCTGAGGTCCCGAAGGCAGTCGCCGACGAGATCATTCAGAAGAACAAGGGCGAATAGCCCCTGGGCATTCGTGCCCAAATCGCTTAGGCCACCTGGCCCGAGTAACATGAATACACATATCCAGCTGATGCACCGCACGCAAATTTTTGCAGGCGGTGGATCACTCGAGTCCTGAGGAGGACCCACAGTGGCCAAGGCCAAGTTCGAGCGGACAAAGCCGCACGTAAACATCGGAACAATCGGTCACGTTGACCACGGAAAGACCACGCTGACGGCAGCGATCTCGAAGGTCCTGGCTGACACGTACCCGTCCGCTACCAACGTGCAGCGCGACTTCGCGTCGATTGACTCCGCTCCCGAAGAGCGCCAGCGCGGTATTACCATCAACATCTCCCACGTTGAGTACGAGACGCCTAAGCGTCACTACGCTCACGTTGATGCTCCTGGTCACGCTGACTACATCAAGAACATGATCACCGGTGCTGCACAGATGGACGGCGCAATCCTCGTGGTTGCCGCTACTGACGGCCCGATGGCTCAGACCCGTGAGCACGTTCTGCTCGCGAAGCAGGTCGGCGTTCCGTCGCTGCTCGTTGCACTGAACAAGTCCGACATGGTTGACGACGAAGAGATCCTTGAGCTCGTTGAGCTCGAGGTTCGCGAACTCCTCTCCAGCCAGGGCTTCGATGGCGACAACGCTCCTGTTGTCCAGGTCTCCGGCCTCAAGGCTCTTGAGGGCGACGAGAAGTGGACCAAGAGCATCCTCGACCTCATGGAGGCCGTTGACTCGTTCATCCCCGACCCGATCCGCGACAAGGACAAGCCGTTCTTGATGCCGATCGAGGACGTCTTCACGATCACCGGTCGTGGAACCGTCGTTACGGGCCGCGCCGAGCGTGGAACCCTTGCTATCAACTCTGAGGTCGAAATCGTTGGCATCCGCCCGACGCAGAAGACCACGGTTACGGGTATCGAGATGTTCCACAAGCAGCTCGACGAGGCTTGGGCCGGCGAGAACTGTGGTCTGCTGCTTCGCGGTATCAAGCGCGAAGACGTAGAGCGCGGCCAGGTTGTCGTCAAGCCGGGTTCGGTTACGCCGCACACCGACTTCGAGGGCACCGCGTACATCCTGTCAAAGGAAGAGGGCGGTCGTCACAACCCGTTCTACGCGAACTACCGTCCGCAGTTCTACTTCCGCACCACCGACGTCACCGGCGTCATCACGCTGCCCGAGGGCACCGAGATGGTCATGCCTGGCGACACCACCGACATGACTGTCGCGCTGATTCAGCCGATCGCCATGGAAGAGGGCCTCGGCTACGCTATTCGTGAAGGTGGCCGCACCGTCGGCGCTGGAACGGTAACGAAGATCATCAAGTAGTTTCCACTACTTGCGTTTCACGCAACGGGGTCGGGCCTTCGGGTCCGGCCCCGTTGTTTGTTTAACCGCCCGTTTCGCGGGTTGAGCAGGCCAGCCACCAAGGCGGGCGCGGCGCCCTGACCCGCCTAGTGCGAGAGCGGCATCCCGTTCACGCTCTTTGTCAGCTCGATGCTGTCCTTCACGCTCCGGGCAATCGTGCAGCTTCGGTCGATCGAATTCCGGATGACCGTGAGCAACTTCTCCACGTCGGCTGGCTCTAGCCCGTCCAGGTTCAGCAGCATTTCCTCATCGATCGCGAAGTAGCGTTCCTCCTTCGGATCCGACTGGCCGTGTGCCCAGATGGTGGCCTCGTAGCCGTCGCCGAGTCGCCGGGCGATCGAGTGGTCAGAGCTCATGCCGGCGCAACCGGCCAGGGCGAGCTTTAACAGTTCGCCTGGCGTGAAGTGGCCGGCGGCATCTGCTGGGCCGATCAACACGGTGTCGCCGCGTTCGTTGCTGCCGGAATAGGTGCGCGAACCGGTGCGGCGAACAGAGACGCTTCCGCGTGCGACGCGAGTGCTCTGGGGGAGAGAAGAATCAGTCATACCTTTATCCTGCCGTGAGCCGACGATTGCGCAGGGCGGGGAGCCGTCATATCGTGGAAAAAACGACTGCATGTGAGCAGCCAGAAATGGAGAAGATCGTGGGACTGGACGACGTCACCAAGAAGGCACAGGACTTGCTCAAAGACAACAAGTTCAAGGATGCGCTCAAGGGCGAGAAAGCCGAAGACGTGAGCGACAAGCTGCTCAACGCTGTCGCAGACGCGGCAAACAAGGTCACAGGAGGCAAGTTCAACGAGCAAATCAACACGGCCAAGGACAAGGCAGACAAAGCCGTCGGGAATGAGTAGTCCGCAGCTCAGATAAGGCAAAGGCGGGGTCGCACTCGTGTGTGACCCCGCTTGGGCGTGGGGGGACAGGGCGAGAGGATTCCGCATGGCTGAGTCGCCGGTGAAGGCCGCGCTCGACCCGCTCTACCTGCCGGGGCTCGTTGTTCTGACGCTTTCGACCGGCATCGTCGACGCCGTGAGCTATCTCGCCCTCGACCGGGTCTTCACGGGGAACATGACCGGCAATGTGCTGTTCATCGGCTTCGGACTCGCCGGTGACACCGATGTGCCGCTGCTGAACAACAGTCTGGCCCTCGCTGCATTCCTGATTGGTGCTTTGTTCAGTGGACGCATAGTCCACGGCCGAACCCACCCCAGCCGTTTCCCCACCGCAAACCTGGCGGTGTTGACCAGTTCGGCCGTCGTCGTGCTGGGGATCGGCGTGTGGTGGCGCATCCTGGGGGAGCTGCCGCATCAGGCCCTCCTGATCACGACCGGGCTATTGGCCTTCAGCATGGGAATGCAGGCCGTCAGCATCCGCGCGGCTGGCGTCAACGATGTCAACACGGTTGTGGTGACGAGCACACTCGTGAACCTGGCTATGCAGAGCCACCTGGCTGGTGGAAAGGGCGATCGGTGGCCTCGACGGCTGGGCGCTGTGCTCGCCATGGGCTGCGGCGGGGCGACGGGGGCGTTCCTCATCCTGTGGACGAGCGGAGCCGATGCCCTCATCTGTGCCGCCGTGGTGATGGGGATCGGAACAACGCTGCTGGCCATGGCGCGACAGCGCGAGATCGTGGAGCTACACACAGGCGGTTCGGATAGTTCCTGAGGCCAGGGCCATCGGCTCCTACGCGGCGCTGCGCGGGCTGAACGCAGCTGCGCGGGAGTTGCAACCACAGCGAAGCTGCGTCCGACCCGCATCGCTCAGCGTGGCTTCACGCTACCGACCCGTGCGTCCCCGTCGCTGTCCTCCACAGGAGCGCAGACGTTGGCTTCTCCACCGATGTGGCCTCGGGCACGACGGCATTTCGGCGGTCACCCAGGATTCGCTCATGCCCACCTATTCTGACTCGCTCATCTTCGCCTCGGACATCAGGGATTCGTTCGGCGCTGACCTGCGCCTGCGGGACCAGGTGAAGCGGCACGAACTAGTCCGCATCAATCGCGGCCAGTACTTTCCAGCGGCAGACTGGCAGGCGCTTGGAGACGATCAGAAATACGAGGTCAGGGTCCTGGCAGCGGCTCTCTCACGATCAGGGCCGCCGCCGCTCAGCCACTATTCAAGCGCAGTGCTGTGGGGGCTCCCACTCATCGGACATTGGCCGGAAGATGTGCATTTCGTGACCGAGCGACGTTCGGGCGGGCGGTCCTCACGGGGCATCAGGGTTCATGGCATTGGCTTCGACGCACAGGATGTCACGCTTCACAAGGGCGTACTGGTCACGTCAGTGGCACGCACAACTGTCGATCTGGCTGCGATTTTGGAGATCAAAGCGGCGGTAGGTGTTATCGACAGCGCCCTGGCCGTGGACAAGTTCGGGCGCAGACCTCCTCTCACGACGAAACCTGAACTCCTCGCGACGTGGCAACGGATGCTGCCGTTCAATGGCTCAGCGCGAGCTTTGGCCTTCATCACATTCGGCACGCACTTGTCTGGATCGACGGGAGAGACGGGCAGCAGAGTCAACATGGCGCTGAGCGGGTTTCCGGAGCCTGTGCTGCAGCAGGAGTTCGTCGTCGACGGCTGCGCCTACGACACCGACTTCTTCTGGCCGGACTTCAGTGCGGTCGGCGAATGCGATGGCGACTCGAAGTACTCCGATCCGGCGCTTCTGGCCGGGAGAACGTCGTTCGACATCGTGAAAGCGGAGAAGGTCAGGGAAGACCGGATTCGGCGCAAGGTGTTGAGCTTTGGACGCTGGGACTCACGTGTCGCGATGAGTCGACCGCGCTTACGGGCGCGCCTACTCGAGCTGGGGCTCCCTACTGGGCGCGCCACGCTCCCACTGAGCCTGGCTTCCAGCTGACCCCATTCCGCCGGCGCTGCGCGGGTTGAACGCAGCTACGCGGGAGCTGCAGCACCCGCGCAGCTGCGTTCGTGTAGCGGGGCGTACGACAACCGTTCGAATGGCTCCTGCGACCAGGTCATCAGGTCGGAATAGGCCTCGAGCCCGCGACGAATTGGACTCAGAATGGCATCCAGAATTGGCAGCAGATTCGATGCTCGGATAGTGGCGATCGGGAGCCTTCTGTGCATCGTGCAGAGGCGGCAAGTTCCGCAGAATGACGGGGAACTCACGACACGCCCAACGCGACACGCCCGGGTTGCATTAACCCCCTGTCCTATGGCAGAATCGTCTAGTTCAACATTTCCGTTCGTGCGCTGCGCGCAGCGACGGGATCACTGCCAGTCAGTGCATAGCCGCTTCTTCTGAAGTTTGGGCTAGGCCGCGGGGAGAAGAACATAGCTTAAACCAACTGCACGGAAGAAGTGGGTAAAACCATGTCTTCCCCCGGGATTCGTTCCGGGAGCGGGCGTTGGCCGGCTGTTGGGAGCAATCTCATCGGCCGAAATTGACAGAAGAATAGTGGTGCGACAGCAGTAGTACTACGACGGCGTCCAATGCAGTCCCCGACACATTCGGGGAAGGTAAGAAGCCTTGACAAGAAAGAGAGTTCGACATGGCGGGACAAAAGATCCGCATTCGACTTAAGTCATATGACCACGAGGTCATTGACACCTCGGCGCGCAAGATCGTCGACACTGTAACCCGCGCGGGTGCAACTGTCGTCGGCCCGGTGCCGCTTCCCACTGAGAAGAACGTGGTGTGTGTCATCCGTTCGCCTCACAAGTACAAGGACAGCCGGGAGCACTTTGAGATGCGCACCCACAAGAGGCTGATCGACATCATCGACCCGACGCCCAAGGCTGTCGACTCGCTTATGCGACTCGACCTGCCGGCAGACGTCAACATCGAGATCAAGCTCTAAGGGAACCCATGTCTTACTCCGATACCAAGACCACAAAGGGTCTGCTCGGCAAGAAGCTCGGCATGACCCAGGTTTGGGACGAGAACAACAAGCTCGTTCCCGTAACTGTCATCGAGATCACGCCGAACGTCGTGACCCAGATTCGCACCACTGAAAAAGACGGCTACGCCGGCGTTCAGATTGCGGCTGGGGCCATCGACCCGCGCAAGGTCAACAAGCCGGCTTCAGGCCACTTCGACAAGGCAGGCGTTACGCCTCGCCGCCACCTCACCGAACTCCGCACTGCGGATGCCGCTGACTACTCCCTGGGCCAGGAACTCACCGTTGACGGTGTGTTCGAAGCCGGTACCAAGGTTGATGTCATGGGCACCAGCAAGGGCAAGGGTTTCGCCGGTGTCATGAAGCGTCACAACTTCAAGGGTGTCTCCGCCTCACACGGTTCACACCGTAACCACCGTAAGCCCGGTTCAATCGGTGCTTCCTCGACCCCGAGCCGTGTCTTCAAGGGCATGCGCATGGCCGGTCGTATGGGTGGAGAGCGCGTGACCGTGCTGAACCTCAAGGTTCACGCAGTCGACGCCGAGAAGGGCCTGCTGCTGGTCAAGGGTGCCGTTCCCGGTGCCAAGGGCCGCCTCGTATTCGTCCGCAACGCAGTGAAGGGAGCGTAGTCCATGGCTACCGCACTCGACATCGTCGACGCCAAGGGCAAGAAGGCTGGCTCCGTTGAGCTTCCTGCTGAGCTTTTTGACGTTCAGACCAACATCCCGCTGATCCACCAGGTCGTTGTCGCGCAGCTCGCTGCCGCACGCCAGGGAACGCACTCGACCAAGAGTCGTGGCGAAGTTTCCGGTGCAGGCCGCAAGCCGTTCAAGCAGAAGGGAACCGGTCGCGCTCGTCAGGGCTCGATCCGCGCACCTCAGATGACCGGTGGTGGCATCGTGCACGGCCCGACGCCGCGCAGCTACGACCAGCGCACCCCCAAGAAGATGATCGCTGCAGCACTCCTCGGATCGCTGTCTGACCGCGCCCGTGGTTCACGCGTGCACGTGGTCGAAGCCCTCTTCACGGGTGAGACCCCCAGCACGAAGGCTGCTCTCGAGCTGCTGAACACTGTGGCGAGCAGCAAGCACGTCCTGGTCGTTCTGGAGCGCTCAGACGAGCTCACGCTTCGCAGCATCCGCAACGTTCCGACGGTTCACGTTCTTGCGTGGGACCAGCTGAACGCCTACGACGTGCTCGTCAGCGACGACATCGTCTTCACCAAGGGCGCCCTTGAGGCGTTCGTGGCGAGCAAGACCAAGAAGGAAGAGGTGTCCGCATAATGGCTACCGCTATCAACAAGGACCCCCGCGAGATCATCATCGCTCCGGTCGTCTCTGAGAAGAGCTACGGTCTGATCGACGAAGGCAAGTACACCTTCCTTGTCGACCCCCGTTCGAACAAGACCGAGATCAAGCTCGCTATCGAGTCAATCTTCAAGGTCCAGGTCGCTTCGATCAACACCCTGAACCGTCAGGGCAAGACGCGTCGCACCAAGTTCGGCATGGGCAAGCGCAAGGACACCAAGCGTGCCATTGTCACGCTGAAGTCCGGTTCCATCGACATCTTCACGGCCGTCGGCTAACGGCACGGGTTAGAGGAATAAGAAATGGCTATTCGTAAGTACAAGCCCACGACCCCAGGTCGTCGCGGTTCTTCTGTTGCGGACTTCGCAGAGATCACCCGTTCGACGCCTGAAAAGTCGCTGCTTCGTCCCCTGTCCAAGACCGGTGGTCGTAACAACCAGGGTCGCATCACTACTCGTCACATCGGTGGTGGCCACAAGCGCCAGTACCGCGTGATCGACTTCAAGCGCAACGACAAAGACGGCGTCAACGCCAAGGTCGCTCACATCGAGTACGACCCGAACCGTACGGCACGCATCGCGTTGCTGCACTTCGTCGATGGTTCCAAGCGCTACATCATCGCTCCGAACAAGCTGAACCAGGGCGACATCGTTGAGTCGGGCGCCGGCGCGGACATCAAGCCAGGTAACAACCTGCCCTTGAAGAACATCCCCACCGGTACCATCATTCACGCGATCGAGCTTCGCCCAGGTGGAGGAGCCAAGATGGCTCGTTCAGCCGGTGCGTCAGTTCGCCTCGTCGCGAAGGATGGCCCCTACGCCCAGCTGCGTTTGCCGTCCGGTGAAATCCGCAACGTTGATGCGCGCTGCCGCGCGACCATCGGCGAGGTCGGCAACGCCGAGCAGTCGAACATCAACTGGGGTAAGGCCGGCCGCATGCGCTGGAAGGGCGTTCGCCCGACAGTTCGTGGTGTCGCTATGAACCCGGTCGACCACCCGCACGGTGGTGGTGAAGGTAAGACTTCCGGTGGACGTCACCCTGTCTCCCCCTGGGGCCAGAAGGAAGGGCGCACCCGCCACATCAACAAGGAAAGCGACAAGCTCATCGTTCGTCGCCGTACCGTCGGCAAGAAGCGTAAGTAGGAGTAGACGATGCCACGCAGTCTCAAGAAAGGCCCATTCGTTGACGACCACCTGCTTCGCAAGGTTGTCACGGCGAATGAAGCCGCAAGCAAAAACGTCATCAAGACCTGGTCACGCCGGTCGATGATCATCCCAGCCATGCTGGGCCACACCATCGCGGTGCACGACGGTCGCAAGCACATCCCGGTGTTCGTCACCGAGTCAATGGTTGGGCACAAGCTCGGCGAGTTTGCACCCACCCGCACCTTCCGTGGACACGTGAAGGACGACAAGAAGGGCCGTCGCCGCTAACGCGGTGACGTGAAGGAGGATAAGAAATGGTGGAGTCGATCGCACGTGTGCGTCACATCCGCGTTACCCCCCAGAAGGCTCGTCGCGTTGTCAACTTGATCCGCGGCAAGCAGGCACAGGAAGCTTTGGCAATCCTGAAGTTCGCACCCCAGGGTGCGAGCGAGCCGGTGTACAAGTTGGTTGCTTCGGCCATCGCTAACGCGAGGGTCAAGGCAGATGCTGACAACACCTTCCTGGACGAGCAGGACCTGTACATCTCGCAGGCATTCGTTGATGAGGGCACGACCCTCAAGCGTTTCCAGCCGCGTGCACAGGGCCGCGCATTCCAGATTCTGAAGCGCACCAGCCACATAACTGTTGTGCTCGCCACTCCTGAGGAGGGTACGAAGTAATGGGTCAGAAAGTAAACCCCTATGGCTTCCGTCTGGGAATCACCACCGACCACGTGTCGCGTTGGTTCTCCGACAGCACGAAGCCGGGTCAGCGTTACAGCGACTTTGTTGCTGAAGACGTCAAGATCCGCAGCCTGCTGAGCACGAGCCTCGACCGCGCGGGAGTTTCGCGTATCGAGATCGAGCGCACCCGTGACCGTGTCCGCGTTGACATTCACACCGCCCGCCCGGGCATCGTGATTGGCCGTCGTGGTGCAGAGGCCGAGCGTATTCGCTCAGACCTCGAGAAGCTCACGAAGAAGCAGATCCAGCTGAACATCCTCGAGGTCAAGAACCCCGAAGCTGACGCTCAGCTCGTCGCACAGGGCATCGCCGAGCAGCTCTCCGCACGTGTGGCTTTCCGCCGCGCAATGCGTAAGGGTATGCAGGGTGCACAGCGCGCCGGCGCCAAGGGTGTTCGCATCCAGGTTTCCGGCCGTCTTGGTGGCGCTGAAATGAGCCGTTCCGAGTTCTACCGCGAAGGTCGCGTGCCGCTGCACACCCTCCGCGCGAACATCGACTACGGCTTCTACGAAGCGAAGACCACCTTCGGTCGCATCGGCGTGAAGGTCTGGATCTACAAGGGCGACATCACCAACAAGGAACTCGCTCGCGAGCAGGCGAACGCTAAGTCGTCTCGCCCCGAGCGCCGTGACGACCGTCCGCGCCGTGCACCTCGTGCAGAGGCTACGGCACCGGTTGCAGCAGCAGGAGTTGAGGCATAACCATGTTGATTCCACGCAGAGTCAAGCACCGCAAGCAGCACCACCCCGGCCGTAGCGGCCACGCCACCGGTGGTACCAAGGTCACCTTCGGTGAGTACGGTATCCAGGCAATCACTCCCGCTTACGTGACCAACCGTCAGATCGAGTCCGCTCGTATCGCGATGACGCGTCACATCAAGCGTGGCGGAAAGGTCTGGATCAACATTTATCCTGACCGCCCGCTGACCAAGAAGCCTGCTGAAACCCGCATGGGTTCCGGTAAGGGTTCCGTCGAGTGGTGGGTTGCGAACGTCAAGCCGGGTCGCGTTCTCTTCGAGCTCAGCGGTGTTTCTGACACCGTTGCTCGTGAGGCACTGACCCGTGCAATTCACAAGCTGCCCCTTAAGGCACGCATCATCAAGCGCGAGGAGGGCGACGCATAATGGCGATCGGATCCAAGGAGCTCGCCTCGCACGAGCTCGACACTTTTGAAAACGAACGACTCTTCGAAGAGCTGAAGAAGGCTAAGGAAGAGCTGTTCAACCTGCGCTTCCAGTCGGCAACCGGCCAGCTGGAGAGCCACGGACGCCTGCGCGCTGTCAAGCGCGACATCGCTCGCATCTACACGGTTCTCCGTGAGCGCGAGCTGGGTATTCGTGCGACTCCGGTTGCTGCACCTGTTGCAGCCAAGGACGAGAAGAAGACCAAGAAGGCCAAGACCGCAGTCGTCGAAGACGCTGCAGTTGAGACCGAGACGAAGGAGGCCTAGCCATGGCGAAGTCTGACGAAAAGGTCGTCGCTGCCGAGGCTCTCGTGCGCGGCTACCGCAAGACGGTGCGTGGTTACGTCACCAGCGACAAGATGGATAAGACCATCGTTGTTGAGGTTGAAGACCGCGTAAAGCACCCGCTGTACGGCAAGGTCATCCGCCGCACATCCAAGCTGAAGGCTCACGATGAGGCGAACTCTGCCGGCATCGGCGACCTGGTCCTGATCAGTGAAACCCGTCCGCTCAGCGCCTCAAAGCGCTGGCGCCTGGTCGAGATTCTCGAGAAGGCCAAGTAAGCCTCGCGCTTACTTGAAAGAAGGAGTTAGAAAGTGCTTCAGCAAGAATCACGGCTCAAAGTTGCCGACAACACGGGTGCCAAGGAACTGTTGACCATCCGCGTTCTCGGTGGCTCCGGCCGTCGCTACGCAGGACTGGGCGACACGATCGTTGCCACCGTCAAAGACGCGATCCCTGGCGGAAACGTCAAGAAGGGTGACGTCGTCAAGGCTGTCATCGTTCGCGTCAAAAAGCAGACCCGTCGTCCAGACGGTTCGTACATCAAGTTCGATGAGAACGCCGCAGTGATCTTGAAGAATGACGGTGACCCCCGCGGTACCCGCATCTTCGGACCGGTCGGTCGCGAGCTTCGCGACAAGAAGTTCATGAAGATCATTTCGTTGGCTCCGGAGGTTATCTAAGTCATGGCCAGAATCAAGAAGGGTGACCTCGTAGAGGTCATCACCGGTCGCAGCCAGGCTCGCGGCGGAGACCGTGGCAAGCAGGGTCGTGTCCTCGAGGTACAGGTTGAAAAGAACCGCGTCCTCGTAGAGGGCATCAACTTCGTCACCAAGCACGTTCGCGTTGGCCAGACCCAGCGTGGAACGAAGACCGGTGGCATCGAGACCCAGGAAGCCGCAATCCACGTTTCCAACGTCGCGATCGTTGACCCGGAGACCAAGAAGCCGACCAAGGTTGGCGTTCGCATTGAGGAAGTAACGAAGGACGGCGTCACCAAGACGGTCCGCGTTCGTTACGCCAAGAAGTCAGGTAAGGACCTGTAATGACTGACACCGCAGTTGCAGCTGGCAAAATCCAGCCGCGTCTCAAGCAGAAGTACAGCGACGAGATCTCCGCACAGCTCACGAAGGACCTCGGCTTCACCAACGTGCACCAGGTGCCGAACTTGGTGAAGATCGTCGTCAACATGGGTGTCGGAGAGGCTGCTCGCGACGGCAAGATCATTGACGGCGCCGTTGCAGACCTCACCAAGATCACCGGCCAGAAGCCGCAGATCAACAAGGCACGCAAGTCCATCGCGCAGTTCAAACTGCGTGAGGGCCAGCCCATTGGTGCGCACGTCACACTTCGTGGCGACCGCATGTGGGAGTTCCTTGACCGCCTGCTCAGCCTGGCACTGCCCCGCATCCGCGACTTCCGCGGACTGTCGGACAAGCAGTTCGATGGAAATGGAAACTACACGTTCGGTCTGACCGAGCAGGTAATGTTCCACGAAATCGACCAGGACCGTATCGACCGTATTCGCGGAATGGACATCACCGTTGTGACGTCCGCCAAGAACAACGAAGAAGGCCGCGCACTGCTCAAGGCGCTCGGCTTCCCGTTCAAGTCGAACGACGCTCAGGTCTAATAAGCTGTATCACCGGGGCTGGACAATCGTCCAGCCCCACCACCACCACAGGTCGTCATCCGTGTAACGGATGCACGAAACCAGGCGAGAAAGGCAACACATCATGACAATGACAGATCCGGTCGCAGACATGCTGACCAGACTGCGCAACGCTAACTCGGCGTACCACGAGACAGTGTCTATGCCGCACAGCAAGCTCAAGTCCCACATTGCGGACATTCTGAAGGCCCAGGGTTACATCTCGGCTTGGGACGTGACCGACGCAAAGGTCGGCCAGACCCTGACGCTGACCCTCAAGTTCGGCCCGAACCGCGAACGTTCAATCGTTGGCATCAAGCGCGTATCCAAGCCTGGTCTCCGCGTATACGCAAAGTCGACTGAGATCCCCACGGTTCTCGGCGGCCTCGGCGTTGCTATCCTGTCCACCTCCAGCGGTCTGCTCACCGACCGTCAGGCAGAGAAGAAGGGCGTAGGCGGAGAAGTTCTCGCCTACGTGTGGTAGCCAACAATGTCGCGTATTGGAAGACTCCCCATTGAGATCCCTGCCGGGGTCACAGTAACGGCTGACGGCCAGCTCGTCACCGTCAAGGGCCCGAAGGGCGAGCTGTCGCTCACCGTTTCGCGTCCCATCGAGGTCAACATCGAGGATGCCCAGGTTCTGGTCACCCGTCCGGACGACGAGCGCGCTTCGCGTTCGCTCCACGGCCTGACCCGCACCCTGATCTCCAACCAGATCATCGGTGTGACCCAGGGCTACAGCAAGGGCCTCGAAATCGTCGGTACCGGTTACCGCGTAGCCCAGAAGGGTAACTCTGTTGAGTTCGCCCTCGGCTTCTCGCACCCGGTTCTCATCGACCCGCCTGCAGGCATCTCACTCACCGTTGATGGCAACACCAAGCTCACGGTCAGCGGAATTGACAAGCAGGCCGTCGGCGAGGTAGCCGCCAACATCCGTAAGATTCGTAAGCCTGAGCCCTACAAGGGCAAGGGTGTGCGTTACGCCGGCGAGATTGTTCGCCGCAAGGCCGGAAAGAGTGGTAAGTAACCATGGGTCTCGGAACTAGAGGTAAGAGCAAGTCGGCTGCCCGCACACGCAGGCACACGCGTCTTCGCAAGAAGATTGAGGGCACCGCGGTTCGTCCGCGCCTCGTTGTCAACCGTTCGGCTCGTCACGTATTCGTGCAGGTCGTCGACGACAGCAAGGGCATCACCCTCGCATCGGCATCAACGCTTGAAACAGACATGCGCACCTTCGATGGTGACAAGACTGCCAAGGCACACAAGGTCGGCGAGCTTGTTGCAGAGCGCGCCAAGGCTGCAGGTATCGAAGCAGTTGTATTTGACCGTGGTGGAAGCAAGTACGCGGGTCGCGTAGCTGCTATCGCCGAGGGAGCTCGAGAGGGTGGATTGAACCTGTGAGCACTACTGAACCTACTAACAAGGAGCCTGAGGTGGCTGTAGAGGCACCCGTGGAGACCGCTGCGTCGACCGCTCCCGCACAGAACGAGCCTCGTGAGGCTCGTCGCGGCGGCCGCGAGCGTAACCCGAACCGTGAGCGCGGAAGTCGCGACGCGGAGAAGAGCCAGTTCCTGGAGCGCGTTGTCACCATCAACCGTGTTTCCAAGGTGGTCAAGGGTGGTCGTCGCTTCAGCTTCACCGCTCTGGTCGTCGTCGGAGACGGTAACGGCCTGGTTGGCGTTGGATACGGTAAGGCCCGCGAGGTCCCGACCGCTATCTCCAAGGGCGTCGAGGAAGCGAAGAAGAACTTCTTCCGCGTTCCCCGCATCGGCCTGACCATTCCCCACCCCGTCCAGGGTGAGGCCGCCGCAGGCGTTGTTCTGCTTCGTCCGGCTGCTGCCGGTACCGGTGTTATCGCCGGTGGTCCGGTTCGCGCCGTACTCGAGTGTGCAGGCATCCACGACGTTCTGAGCAAGTCGCTCGGTTCGTCGAACACCATCAACATCGTGCACGCAACGGTTGAGGCCCTGCACCAGCTCGAGGAGCCGCGTGCTGTGGCTGCTCGTCGTGGCCTTGCTTATGAAGACGTGGCTCCGGCCCGCTTCCTGCGTGCCGACGCCGACGCAGCTGCTGCTGCAGCGACTGCAAAGGCAGGTGCCTAATGGCTCAGCTGAAGATTACGCAGATCAAGTCCAAAATTAGTGAGAAGCAGAACCAGCGCGACACGCTTCGCAGCCTGGGCCTGCGTCGCATTGGCGCCGTCACGATCCGCGAGGACAACTCGCAGAACCGTGGCTACGTCAATACTGTTGCTCACCTGGTGAAGGTCGAGGAGATTGACTAATGGCTGACGAGAAGGACGCTGTCAAGAAGACAGCCGACAAGCCCGCCACTGAAGTAAAGACCGCTAAGAAGGCTGCAGCTCCCAAGGCTGCCGCTGAGAAGGCACCGGCCAAGGCAGCAGCAACCAAGGCTCCGGCCAAGGCTGCCGCTGAGAAGGCACCGGCCAAGGCCGCTGCCCCCAAGAAGGCCGCCGCGAAGGCTGAGCCCGCTGAGACCCGTGAGCACGTGCTGAAGGTACACCACCTTCGCCCCGCTCCCGGAGCGAAGAAGGCTAAGCAGCGCGTTGGTCGTGGTGAGGGATCCAAGGGTAAGACCGCGGGTCGTGGCACCAAGGGCACCAAGGCCCGCTACACCGTTCGTATCGGCTTTGAGGGTGGGCAGATGCCTCTGCACATGCGCACCCCGAAGCTGCGCGGATTCAAGAACCCGTTCCGCGTTGAGTACCAGGTTGTAAACCTGGAGAAGCTGGGCGAGCTGTACCCGAAGGGTGGCGACGTAACCGTTGCCGACCTGGTAGCCAAGGGTGCTGTCCGGAACAACGAGAAGGTCAAGGTTCTCGGTAATGGAGACATTACGGTTAAGCTGAACGTTGCAGTCGACAAGGTCTCCAGCTCAGCTGAGCAGAAGATCGTCGCCGCAGGTGGCTCAATCAAGTAAGTCCTAGACGCTGGTCGAGCTTGTCGAGGGCCACCTATCGAGTCATTCGGTGGTGGATTCTCGACAAGCTCGACTAACGCAATTAACTGGAGGCCTTTGTTGTTTAGCGCCATTGCGCGGATTTTCCGCACTCCCGACCTTCGCCGGAAGATCGGATTCACCCTGGGCATTGTTGCCTTGTTCCGTCTGGGCTCGTTCATCCCTAGCCCGTTTGTGGACTTCGGCAACGTTCAGGCTTGTCTTGCAGCCAACCAAAACGCCAGCGGCCTCTATGAGCTGGTCAACCTGTTCAGCGGTGGCGCACTGCTGCAGCTCTCAGTCTTCGCGCTGGGGATCATGCCGTACATCACGGCATCGATCATCATCCAGTTGCTCCGTGTGGTTATCCCACACTTCGAGACCCTGTACAAAGAGGGTCAGAGCGGCCAGAGCACGCTCACTCAGTACACCCGTTACCTCACGATTGCTCTCGCAGTCCTGCAGTCAACGACGCTGATCACAGTTGCACGAAGCGGTGCTTTGTTCGGCACGTCGTCTAGCGCAGAGTGCTCGCAGCTCATCACCAACGACGCCTGGTACGCGATCATGCTCATGGTCATCACCATGACTGCCGGTACCGGAGTCATCATGTGGTTCGGTGAGATGATCACCGAGCGCGGCATCGGTAACGGAATGTCGCTCCTCATCTTCACGTCGATCGCCGCTCGCTTCCCCGGCTCCCTGAGCTCCATCGGACAGCAGAAGGGTTGGGACATCCTGGCGATCACGATCGCCATCGGCATCCTGATCATCTTTGCCGTGGTGTTTGTCGAGCAATCGCAGAGACGCATCCCCGTGCAATATGCCAAGCGGATGGTTGGCCGACGCACGTATGGCGGCAACAACACCTACATCCCCATCAAGGTCAACATGGCGGGCGTGATCCCGGTTATCTTCGCCTCGTCGTTGCTGTACCTGCCCGCGCTCATCGCCCAGTTCAACCAGCCGGCTGCCGGCGAAGAACCTGCTGGCTGGGTCGTGTGGGTCACCAACAACCTCACCACGGGCAATCACCCGCTGTACATGCTCATGTACTTCCTGCTGATTGTCGGGTTCACCTACTTCTACGTCGCGATCACCTTCAACCCTGAAGAGGTCGCAGACAACATGAAGAAGTACGGCGGATTCATTCCGGGCATCCGTGCCGGACGCCCCACCGCCGAATACCTCGACTACGTGTTGACCCGCGTCACCCTCCCCGGTTCCCTCTACCTCGGTATCATCGCCCTGCTGCCGCTGATCGCGTTCACCGCGATCGGTGCAGACCAGAACTTCCCGTTCGGTGGCGCCAGCATCCTGATCATCGTCGGTGTCGGTCTCGAAACGGTGAAGCAGATCGACTCGCAACTGCAACAGCGTCACTATGAAGGGTTGCTGCGATGAGCGACACCACTACCGAACGTACCAAGGCACGCGGAGCACGACTCCTGATCGTTGGCCCTCCCGGAGCCGGCAAGGGCACCCAGGCCGCTTTCATCGGCGAAGCATTCGGAATCCCGGCCATCTCGACGGGCGATATCTTCCGGTACAACATCAAGAACGAAACCCCGCTCGGACTGAAGATCAAGGCAATCGTCGATTCGGGCGACTACGTCCCCGACTCGCTCACCAATGAGATCGTGGCCGAGCGTCTTGAGCACGACGACGCGAAGAACGGTTTCCTGCTCGACGGCTACCCGCGCACGCTTGATCAGGTCACCTTCCTGAACGAGCTGCTCGAGAAGCAGGGTCGCCCGCTGGAAGCCGTCGTGCGCCTCGTCGCCGACCAGGATGAAATTGTCGGACGCCTTACCAAGCGCGCGCTCGAACAGGGCCGCGTTGACGACTCCGAAGAGGCCATCAGGCACCGCCAGGAAGTCTACGTTCGCGAGACAGAGCCCCTCATCGATGTCTACCGCACGCAGGGCTTGCTGGTTGAGGTCGATGGACTCGGCGAGATCGACGAGGTCGCAACCCGTATCCGCGAGGCACTGGCCGCGCGCGGCATCGGCTCCGCCGAATAATCTGGCGTCACGCTATCAACCTGCAAGGAAAAGTAAGTTCATGAGTCTCCGTCGTTCGATTTACAAGTCGCCGGCGCAGATGCGCCTCATGATCGCGCCGGGGCTGGCCACAGCGGCATCGCTGCAGGCCGCCCGTCGCGTGATCAAGGCCGGTGCAACGCTCCTGGAGGTCGATGCGGCCGCTGAGGCCGCGATCATCGCCCTCGGTGGTAGTTCGAATTTCAAACTGGAGCCTGGCTACAACCACACGGTGTGTGCTTCGGTCAACGAGGATGTCGTCCACGGTATCCCGACGAATCGCGTACTGGTCCCCGGCGACATCGTCTCCATTGACAGTGGGGCGATCATCGAGGGCTGGAACGGCGACGCCGCATTCACCGTCGTCGTACCGGACCCGACGCGTCCGGAGCTTGTTGCAGAACGTGAGAAGCTCTCCGATGTGACCGAGGGATCCCTCTGGGCCGGAATCGCGCGCCTCGCGACAGCACGCCACCTCAACGAGGTCGGCCATGCGATCGAGGAGTACATCGAGGACCGGGGCACCTACGGGATCCTCACCGACTATGTCGGACACGGCATCGGTCGCTCGATGCACGAAGACCCGCCCGTCTTCAACTACCGGGTGCGCCAGAAGGGGCCTGACGTGAAGCCAGGACTCGTTGTCGCCATCGAGCCGATGGTGGTACTCGGGAGCATCGATACCCACGTGCGCGAGGACGACTGGACGGTGGCGACAGACGACGGATTGGCATCCGCTCACTGGGAGCACAGCGTTGCCGTTCACAAGGATGGCATCTGGGTGCTGACCGCAGAAGACGGCGGTGCAGCAGGGCTCGCAGCATTCGGCGTGAAGCCGACCCCGCTGGCCTGACCTGCGGTAGCGCCGTTCGGCGCCGCTACTGATCCATCACCCGCACGAGCTCGTCGATGAACGACGTGAAATCGTGGGTGCGTTTGATGAGTTCCTGCACAATGGTGCGGTCTGCGAAGACTTCGACGAACTGATCGAAGATGTTCTGGAACGTTTTGCGGCCAGACTCGCTGAACGCGATGAACGCGACGACATTGACCCTGTTCTCGCCCCAAGCCATCGGCACGTCATTGACGACGATTGCGATGGACGTGCGAACGGCGCTCATAGTCATGGAGTGCGGGACGGCGAGGCTGTCCGTGAACGCCGTTGACGACATCCGCTCTCGTTCGATTGCGCCGTCGATGTAGCGCTGGTCGATGATGCCGGCCGACATCATGCGGCTCCCGAGCGCGTTGATCATGGCGATCTCGTCCGTCGCGTGGAAATTGTGTAGAAACAGTCCGGGGTCGACGAACTGGCGCAGCTCGTCCCTGATCTGCGCACGCCTGCGCTGGCGCCGCACCCGACTACCGGCCTGCCTGATCCTGTCGACGTCGCTGTCGGTCAGGAACGGTTGAACCACGATCGTGTGCTCGGACAGGACAGGGGGAACGATCGTGGTGAGCACCAGGTCGGCGTCGAGCAGCGCCCAATCGACATCGGTGCGCGTGATGATCGTGACCACGTTCAACTCGGTGCCGAGGGCTCGCTCAAGACGCTGGAGGAACACGAGGTGCATGTCGTAGTAGTTCGGGATAACGATGGCGCAACTGATGAGCTCTGTGCGCCGTGACTGCTGCTCAAGGTGGGCGCCCACATGCATCGCGATGTACGCGATCTCGTCGTCGGTAATGACCACCTGCTGCTGGCGTTGGAGTTCGCTGGCGATGTAGACCGCCAATTCGTAGGTCATCGGGTATGCAGTCTTGATCGACCTGGTCAGCGGATTGCGGGAGTACGACTTCTCCTGGGCGCGATTGATGAGGTTGCGCACGTGCATGGTGAGCCGCACGATGAAGTCCTCGTCGGCGAGGTCGATGAGGTAGGCCTCGCTCGTCTGCTGCACGATGCGGCGCACGATGGCCAGGTCGCCCGGCGACACGAAACCGTCGACCAGCGAGGTGAGCGACAGATTGTTGCCTGGCGTGATCACCCTGCTCGTCAACAGCAACGTGAGGTAGTCCAGGTCGAGCGCGCTGAGTTCAACGGCGAAGTGGGTGGTCGTCAGCACCGCGAGCCCGCTGGCCAGCGAATCGCTGGGAATGTGCGGCGCTGCGGCATCAGGCCCTGACGCCTCCGGCGCGCGTTTCGCGACCCTGTCGAGCGCGATCGCAAGGTGGAGCAGCACATTGTCCAGACCGAATTCGTTCACAAAGTAGCCCTGCGACCCGAGCAGCTCGATGAGGTCGGTCTTGAAGTCGCCGAGCGCGTCGGCGGAGAACTCCCGTTGAATGGCCTCCAGCTGCACGAGCCCCCTGGCGCTCTCCTCGCGGAACATGCGACTGAGCAGACGGCGTCGCTCGGTCTCCGGACCACTGAGCGACACCACGCCGCCGCGCCGCTCCAGCGTGAGCGCTGTGTCTGGCAGGAGGGCGCGCACCTTGGCGAGGTCGCCCTCGATCGTCGATTCGCTCACGAACAGGGTTGCGGCCAGATCGTAGACGTCGAGCCCGGTCGGCGCATCGCTGAGGCGACGCACAATGTCGTACAGCCGAGCGTGCGGGGTAGGCACGTCTGTCGACCGAGACTCCGCCGCTGCCCTGAATGCGGCGTACGCGTCGCGGTCCAGACGGTAGCCGGCGGGGCCAGACTCGATGACATCGAGCGGATGCGCCGCAGCCTTCACACTCGTGACGTAACTGCGCACGCTTCGGGGCGTCACCCCGAGGTGGTCGGCAAGCTCGCCTGCCGTGACCCAGGCGGGCGCGAGGGTCAGGTAGTCCAGCATCCGTGCGCGTCTGTCGCTCATCGCGTACAACTCCAGTGTCGTAGCTGACAGTCAATCACTTTCGCTTGGGCCCCGCCCGAAATACCAGAAGTCTTCCGGGGGTGCGGAAGGAGAACTGGTGGCGTGGACACCAGCACGTTGCGAGGATCGATGTACCTGGTGAAAGGGCGATCGATGAAGATCATGGTGGTGTGCGGTGCCGGTGCGTCGAGCACCTTCGTCGCGCTCCGTATGCGGAGGACCGCAGCCGAGCGCCACCTGGCTGTTGAGATCTCCGCCGGCACGGAGGCCAACCTCCCCGCCGCATTCGGCGACCTCGACCTCGACGTCGTGCTCGTCGGCCCACACCTCGCAGACCGCTATGACGCCATCGCGGTGAGTGCTCGTGCGAGTGGGGTGGGGATTGCCCTGCTGCCTGCGACGGCGTTCACCGCCAGGGAAGGTGCCCTGGCTCTCGACCTTGCGCTCGCCTCTGTCTGGAGCGCATCGTGACCTCAGAGGAGAGCGGCCGCACGGCTGCCTGCATATGCCTTCTCGGCAATCATCGCTATGGTGAATCACAGATTGGACGTCCGGAATGGAAAGCCACGGAATGGTTGAACGCACTGTTCGAATCGGATCAGCGCACGGGTTGCACGCCAGGCCCGCGAAGCTCTTCACCCAAGCCGCAGCCGAGTCTGGAGCATCAGTCACGATCGCCAAAGCAGAAGGAAAGCCGGTCAACGCGGCCAGCATTCTCGGTGTCATCTCACTGGGAATCGACCACGGCGACGAGGTCACCCTCGTGGTCGAGGGCGACAGCGCTGACGCGGTTCTCGACGACCTCGTTGAACTTTTGCTCACCGATCACGACGGATAGCACCAGCACTCTCGCCGGCACGGCCAGCTCACACCCGACAGTCTTAGAGGAGCTGTGATGGAACTGCGTGGAATTGGAATTGGCCAGGGCATCGTCATCGGGCCGGTGGTGCGGATGTCAGACCCGTTGCCTGAACCGAGCGACGAGCCGAGCCTCCGTACGCCGCAGGAGGAGACCGACCGCACACACGCGGCACTCTCCGCCGTCGCTGCCGACCTCAACGATCGCGGCGCTCGTGCCGGTGGCGCTGCTCAGGACGTGTTGGAAGCCCAGGCTATGATGGCCGAGGATCCCTCCCTTGCCGACGATATCGCAGCTCGGCTCTCGACGGGCAAGACCGGCGAACGTGCAGTTTTCGAGGCATTCGCCGCCTACCGCGACCTGCTCGTTGGCATGGGCGGCTACATGGCAGAGCGAGCCACTGACCTCGACGATGTCTCACAGCGCGTTGTCGCTGAGTTGGCCGGTCTGCCGGCGCCTGGCGTTCCGGACCCCGGCCACCCGTTCATCCTCGTTGCCCGTGACCTGGCGCCTGCCGATACCGCACTCCTCGACCTCGACACGGTGCTCGGGTTGATCACGATCGAGGGTGGCCCGACCTCACACACGGCCATCCTGGCCAGGGAGAAGTCGATCGTCGCCCTTGTTGGCGTGCAGGATGCCGGCAAGCTCTCCAACGGAGACAACGTCATCCTCGACGCCGCGAACGACGTCGTGGTGACCGCACCCGGTTCGGCCGAGGTGGCCGATACTGAGGCCCGAATCGCCGCTCGCGCCGCTCGTATCAACGCGCCGCTCAGCCCTGGCGCGCTTGCAGACGGAACTCCAATTCCGTTGCTGGCCAACCTCGGCTCTGCCGATGGTGCTGCCAACGCGGTTGAACTCGGTGCAGAGGGCGTCGGCCTGTTCAGGACCGAGTTCCTCTTCCTCGGCGCGACGTCAGCCCCGACGGCCCAGGAGCAGCAGGAGCAGTACACCCGCATGCTGACGAACTTCCCGGGGAAGAAAGTTGTCGTTCGTGCCCTCGACGCCGGCGCGGACAAGCCGCTGGCCTTCCTGAACGACGCCCACGAGGAGAACCCGGCCCTCGGCCTGCGGGGGCTCCGCGCCCTGCGGATCGCTGAGGGCATCCTGCGCGACCAGCTCACGGCACTGGCGAAGGCCGATGCAGAGACGGATGCCGATGTGTGGGTGATGGCGCCCATGGTGTCCACCGTCGAAGAGACACGCTATTTCGTAGCTCTTGCCCACGAACTCGGCCTGAAGACGGCCGGCGTCATGGTGGAGGTTCCCGCACTGGCACTCCTGGCCGACCGGGTACTGGCGAACGCCGACTTCGCCTCCATCGGCACCAATGACCTGACCCAGTACACCCTGGCCGCCGACCGGATGCTGGGCACCGTGGCCGCATTCCAGGACCCCTGGCACCCTGCCGTGCTCCGTCTCGTCGCAGAGGTCGGCGCCGCTGGCGCCGACCTCGGGAAGCCTGTCGGAGTCTGTGGCGAGGCTGCCGCAGATCCCCTGCTCGCCGTCGTGCTCGTCGGCCTCGGCGTGACCTCCCTCTCGATGTCGCCCCCAGCCCTCGCCGACGTGCGCGCAGAGCTGGCCAAATACTCACTGGATGAAGCTCGACGCTTCGCCAGGATCGCGCTGGACGCCGAAGACGCGGCCAGCGCGAGAGCCGCGGTGCATGCCGCATCCATCCCTTAGCTGGAAGAGAACGATCATGACAACGACGTCAGCTCACTCCGATCAGAAACCAGGCGGTTTCCGCGTGGCGGTGCAGAAATTCGGCACCTTCCTCAGCGGCATGGTGATGCCCAACATCGCGGCGTTCATCGCATGGGGTCTCATCACCGCCATCTTCATCCAAACCGGCTGGCTGGCGCAGATCTGGGGGATCCTGGTTCCCCAAATCGGCGGCTTCCCCGCCGCGGACGGCACCGAGTACGTCGGCCTGGTCGGCCCGATGATCACGTACCTGTTGCCGTTGCTCATCGCATACACCGGTGGGCGCATGATCTACGGCACCAGGGGTGGCGTGATCGCGGCGATCGCGACCATGGGCGTCATCGTCGGCAGCGGCATCCCGATGTTCATCGGCGCCATGATCATGGGACCGCTGGCCGCGTGGCTGCTGAAGAAGGTCGACGCCATCTGGGCAGGAAAGATCAAACCCGGCTTCGAAATGCTGGTCGACAATTTCGCCTCCGGCATCCTCGGCACCATCCTGGCCGTCATCGGCTTCTACGCGATCGCTCCCGCCGTTGAGTGGATCAGCAACGTGCTCTCCACCGCCGTTGACTGGCTGATCGCCGCCTCCCTGCTGCCACTGGCCAGTGTTCTCATCGAACCGGGCAAGATCCTCTTCCTGAACAACGCCATCAACCACGGTGTGCTGACACCCCTTGGTGTGCAGCAGGCGCAGGAAACCGGAAAGTCGGTTCTGTTCCTGCTGGAGGCGAACCCCGGCCCAGGCCTCGGCATCCTGCTGGCGTTCGCATTCTTCGGCGTCGGGTTGGCCAAGGCGAGTGCACCGGGCGCCATCATCATTCAGTTCTTCGGTGGCATCCACGAGATCTACTTCCCGTACGTGCTGATGAAGCCGATGATGATCCTGGCCGCGATCGCTGGCGGCATGACCGGCGTCTTCGTGAACGTGTTGTTCCAGACAGGGCTGCGGGCACCGGCGTCCCCCGGCAGTATTTTTGCGATCCTCATCCAAACGGCCCCTGACAGTTACGTCGGGGTGATTCTCTCGGTGATCGCGTCGGCGACCGTGTCGTTCCTGGTCGGCGCCGTCATCCTGCGGGCCAGCAGGAAGCGAGACCTCGCGGCAGAGGGAGCGGGCGACCTGACCGCAGCGATCGCCCAGACAGAGGCCAATAAGGGCAAGTCGAGTGCCGTGCTTGGCAACCTGACAGCGGATGCCGCTGACGGTGCCGCTGCGGCCGGCACGGCCACATCGACCACTGTCGGTGCGGGTGCAGCTGGGGCTGCTGCTGCGGGCGCTGGCGCTGTCGGTGCGGCTGCGACAGGGGCTGGATCAGCGACAGCCGTCGCCGATCATCCGCTCACGAATATCGTCTTCGCGTGTGACGCCGGCATGGGGTCAAGTGCGATGGGGGCATCCGTGTTGCGCAACAAGCTCAAGAAGGCGGGTATCGGGGGAGTGACGGTCACCAACCAGGCCATCGCCAACCTTGACGGCAACGCCGACCTGGTGATCACGCACCAGGACCTCACGCCACGGGCGAAGCAGATCTCGCCGAACTCGATCCACGTGTCGGTCGACAACTTCATGAACAGCCCGAAGTATGACGAGGTTGTGAGCCTCGTGCAGCAGACGAACACCAACGAGGGAGCGTAGCGATGAGCCAGGACATCCTGCAGCCGTCCACGATTGTTGCTGCGGGAGTGGCAACGACGCGCGACGATGCGATCCGCGAAGCCGGAGCACTACTGGAGGCGGTCGGGGCGGTGAACGACAGTTACATCCCCTCGATGCTGGAGCGAGAATCATCCGTCTCGACCTACATGGGCAATTTTCTCGCCATCCCGCACGGCACCAATGAGGCCAAGGATTCGATTCTGCGTTCCGCGCTCTCGCTGGTGCGCTACGCGGAGCCGATCGACTGGAACGGTGAACCTGTGCGGTTCGCAGTGGGCATTGCCGGCCTGAACAACGAGCACCTCGAGATCCTGGCGAAGATCGCCACCGTGTTCTCGGATGAAGACGAGGTGCAGAAGCTCATCGATGCCGCGTCGGCCGCTGAGATATACGCCCTGCTCGAGGATGTGAACGAAGAATGAAGGCCGTACATTTCGGGGCCGGCAACATCGGTCGCGGTTTCGTCGGACTTCTCCTGCATGAGGCGGGCTACGAGGTTGTCTTCGCGGATGTGAACTCCGAACTGATCAATCAGCTGGCCTCCACCGGCCACTATGAGGTCGTGGAAGCCGGCATCCCGACCACGACACAGACTGTCGACAACTTTCGGGCGCTCAACAGCGCCATCCAGGAAGAGCAACTGATCGAGGAGATCGCAACGGCCGATGTGGTGACCACCGCCGTCGGGCCGAACGTGCTTCGGTTCGTCGCGCCCGTGATCGCTGCAGGGCTGGAACGGCGGGATTCTGCTCTGCCGCCGCTGGTCATCATGGCCTGCGAGAACGCCATCAATGCCACGGATGCCCTGGCCAAACACGTCTGGGCGAATGTCGCGCCTGACGGCTGGGACGAGGTTGCCCCCAGGGCTGCATTCGCCAATACCGCCGTCGACCGGATTGTGCCGACCCAGGCGGCCCATGCCGGGCTCGACGTCACGGTCGAGGCCTTCTACGAGTGGGTCATCGAACAGGGCGCGTTCGGCGGCAACCCACCGACGATCCCCGGTGCCAGGTTCGTTGACGACCTCGAACCATACATAGAGCGCAAGCTGTTCATGGTGAACACCGGGCACGCCACGATCGCGTATTTCGGTCACATCAATGGTGCGTACAAGGTCTCTGACGCCATGGGCAAGCCAGAGGTAGCGGATGTCGTCAGGCGCGTTCTCGAGGAGACGTCGACGCTGCTGGCGTCGAAGCACGGCCTCGACGCGGAGGACCTGCGCGCCTACCGGGAGAAGATCCTGGTGCGGTTCGCGAATCCTGCCCTGCCAGACAACGTGGACAGGGTGGGCCGCGAGCCGCTCCGAAAACTGGGTCGAAACGAGCGCTTCATCAAGCCGGCCGCGGAGATCGCCGAATCCGGTACGCGGCCGACGGCACTGCTTGAGGCGATTGGCGCTGTTCTGCGCTTCGACGTCGACAGCGACCAGCAAAGCGTCGAAATGCAGCACATGCTCGCCCGGCTCTCTGCGGAAGGATTCGTGACGGAAGTGTGCGGGCTGGAGGAGGGGCATCCGCTGTTTCCCGATGTGGTGCTCGTTGTTGCGTCTGTGCAGGACAACCCGTACATCGACGCGCTGTAAAGAGGCCGCGGGGCGTTAGCTGGGAACGTGGTGAGGGATTATAGGGGCGGATTGCGAAACGGCGCATCCGTCGCATAGGATAGACCCTTGGTGTCTGGCATCTCCTTGTGGAGATGGCGTTCACCGAAGTCCACGCATGACCAGCAACCAACAACTTGAGCGACAGTGAGTAAATGGCCAAAAAAGACGGTGTCATCGAAATCGAGGGCGCAGTAGTCGAAGCTCTTCCTAACGCGATGTTTCGCGTTGAGTTGACGAACGGCCACAAAGTCCTTGCCCACATTTCGGGCAAGATGCGTCAGCACTACATCCGCATCCTCCCAGAGGACCGCGTGATTGTTGAGCTGAGCCCATACGACTTGACCCGTGGCCGGATCGTTTACCGCTACAAGTAACGGCTGCTGTAAGTAACGGCCCGCGGCATCCTGCGGGCACGAAGACAGCGAACACAAGGAATCACCATGAAGGTCAACCCCAGCGTCAAGAAGATCTGTGACAAGTGCAAGGTCATCCGCCGTAACGGCAACGTGATGGTCATCTGCGAGAACCCGCGTCACAAGCAGCGCCAGGGCTAACCGATTGTTGAGCGTGTCGATTCTCGACAGGCTCAACCGGTTTCTGGGGCTCCAGTAGCCCCGACAAGCTCAACCAGCAGTATCAAAATAGCAATTCCGGGATCCCCCAGGGGAGACACCATCGGTTGGAGGCCGATGCACAGGAGTTGTTACAGACCTCCACTCACTCACAGGAGAAGCCACAATGGCACGTCTAGCCGGCGTTGACATTCCTCGCGAAAAGCGCGTGGAAGTTGCACTGACTTACATCTTTGGTGTTGGCCGTACGAGGGCCCTCAAGACCCTCGCCGACACCGAAATCGATGGAAACATTCGCGTTAAGGATCTGACCGACGAGCAGCTCGTCGCCCTTCGCGATTACATCGAAGGAACCTTCAAGGTTGAGGGTGACCTCCGCCGTGAGGTTGCCGCTGACATCCGCCGCAAGGTCGAGATCGGTAGCTACGAGGGTATTCGCCACCGCAAGGGCCTGCCCGTCCGCGGACAGCGCACCAAGACCAACGCTCGTACTCGCAAGGGCCCGAAGCGCACCGTAGCCGGCAAGAAGAAGGCGCGCTAGGCCTCGCCTAGCCCGTCTCGCCTTTAGGATTCAGGAGAAATCATGGCAGCACCCAAGTCGGCCGTACGGAAGCCGCGTAAGAAAGAAAAGAAGAACGTTGCTGTGGGCCAGGCCCACATCAAGTCAACGTTCAACAACACAATCGTCTCGATCACAGACACCACTGGTGCTGTCATCGCGTGGGCGTCCTCAGGTGGAGTTGGCTTCAAGGGTTCACGTAAGTCGACCCCGTTCGCCGCTCAGCTTGCTGCAGAGTCTGCAGCTCGCCAGGCCCAGGAGCACGGTATGAAGAAGGTTGACGTCTTCGTCAAGGGACCGGGTTCAGGTCGCGAAACTGCGATCCGTTCACTTCAGGCCGCTGGCCTGGAGGTCGGCTCGATCAACGATGTCACCCCGCAGGCGCACAACGGTTGCCGCCCGCCGAAGCGTCGCCGCGTTTAATTCCTTTCGTTGACCGGGTGGGCCCTTTCGAGGGTCTGCCCGTTCAGCACGAGAAGCTCGATTCCCAGCCTCTGGCTGGGGGTCGGGCTTTGATCACAACTTAAAACCTCGCTACAGAAGTGTCATATAGCGGACACTTAGCCGAAAGGAATCAATAGTGCTTATTGCACAGCGTCCAACGCTCACCGAAGAGAACATTTCGGAGTTCCGTTCACGGTTCGTCATCGAGCCGCTGGAACCTGGTTTCGGATACACCCTCGGTAACTCGCTTCGCCGCACCCTGCTTTCCTCGATCCCCGGCGCTGCTGTCACCAGCATCCGTATCGATGGTGTGCTGCACGAGTTCAGCACCGTTCCCGGTGTGAAGGAAGATGTCACCGAGATCATCCTGAACATCAAGGGTCTCGTCGTCTCCAGCGAGCACGATGAGCCCATCACCGCGTACCTGCGCAAGCAGGGTGCCGGCCAGGTCACGGCTGCAGACATCTCGGCTCCGGCCGGTGTCGAAATCCACAACCCTGAACTGGTTATCGCAACCCTCAACGACAAGGCCAAGTTCGAACTTGAACTGACCATTGAGCGTGGACGTGGATATGTTTCCGCGACCCAGAACCGTGCAGAGTACGCAGAGGCTGGCCAGATTCCGGTCGACTCGATCTACTCGCCCGTGCTCAAGGTGACCTACCGCGTCGAGGCAACTCGTGCCGGTGAGCGCACTGACTTCGATCGCCTCGTCGTTGACGTTGAGACCAAGTCGGCTATCACTCCCCGTGACGCCATCGCATCCGCCGGTCGTACGCTGACCGAGCTGTTCGGTCTGGCTCGCGAGTTGAACACTGCTGCTGAAGGCATTGAGATCGGCCCAGCGCCGGTTGATGCTGTGCTGTCGAACGAACTGTCGATTCCGATTGAGGACCTCGACCTGTCCGTCCGCTCGTACAACTGCCTCAAGCGCGAGGGAATCAACAACGTCAGCGAACTGGTCGCCCTTTCGGAGACTCAGCTCATGAATATCCGCAACTTCGGTCAGAAGTCAGTGGATGAAGTCAAAGACAAGCTCGTTGAGCTGGGTCTGTCGCTGAAGGATTCAGTTCCTGGCTTCGACGGCGCCCACTTCTACAGCGGTTACGACGAAGAGACCGTCTAAGGCCTGTCGTTCCCGACTGCCTTTTGATACTGGAGAAAACCAAAAATGCCTACACCCACTAAGGGACCCCGCCTCGGCGGTGGACCGGCGCACGAGCGCCTCATGCTTGCCAACCTGGCAGCTGCCCTGTTCACACACAAGTCGATCAAGACGACTGAGACGAAGGCCAAGCGCCTCCGTCCGGTCGCTGAGCGTCTGATCACGTTTGCAAAGCAGGGCGACCTGCACGCTCGCCGTCGCGTTCTCGCCACCATTGGTGACAAGAGCGTCGTACACGAGCTGTTCACGGAGATCGCACCGCTGGTCGCTGAGCGTGAGGGCGGCTACACCCGCATCACCAAGCTTGGTTTCCGTAAGGGAGACAACGCTTCGATGGTGCAGATCGAGCTCGTTCTCGAGCCCGTCAACCCGAAGCCGAAGAAGAACAAGGCTGCAGCTGCTGAGAAGCCCGCTGCCGCTGAGGTCGTCGAAGAAGCTCCCGCAGCCGAAGATGCTGAGGTAGTTGAGGCTGAGGTTGCTGACGCACCCGAGGCTGACGCTGCAGAGGCATCCGCTGAGGAAGCCAAGTAGTCTTCACCGCTTGAATTGAGGGGCCCGACTTCGGTCGGGCCCCTTTTTTGTGCGCCGGGGGCAGAGCTGCGTCGTGTCGTGTCGTGTCGTGCGCAGTGTCGCGAATACAGGAACGGATGCCTGAAAGCGGTCGTTCTGTCCTGTTTTCGCTTACAGATGGCCGATTCATCCTGTTTTCGCGACGGGTGCCAGCCCTGCGAGGCAGCGGCAAGCGCCGGCGCTAGTGCTTCGGCTTCAGGATCAGCCGGTTGGGGCCAGGCTGCTGGGCAGGCGGAAGTTCATCCAGGCGCTGCAGTGCGGCCTGGACGCAGTCCGCGTAGATGTGCCCGCCAGTTGGTCCTGGGTGGATGTTGTCATCGGCCAGAACATCGGTGTGCGGTGCGATCGCGCTTGACCAGTCGGCCAGTTCGATGCGCGAGGACCGCGCGGCGAAGTCGGCCAGCGTCTCGTTCACGCCGGGCGTCCACGTGCGCTCAGCGAAGGCGTTGACCATGATCAGCTGCCGGTCTGGTCCGATGGCAGAGCGGATGTCGACGAGGTCTTCCGGCTCGATGGGGCCATTCGTGCCGAGGCCGATCACCACGACGGGGCGCAGCTGTCCTGCCTGTTCGAGGCCCGCCAGGATCTCGGGCGCGGCCCGCATGCCGCGCGAAACGGCTGCGTCGATGACGATGCCGGGGAACTCCTCCTGGAGTTCAGGTGCAGAGGCCAGCATCACCGAGTCGCCGACTGCGGTGATCCGTTCGCCAGCCGGGGGAGCGGTTGCCTCAGGCGATGGTACGGCTGTGGGGGCCAGCCCCGACGCGCCAGGTGCGCCGCTCGCCGAGGAATCGGCAGCGGTACCCGAAGCCGGAGCCGGAGCGGCAGGTGCCGCTGCGTCCGCTGCCGCTGCCGCCTCCGCGTCTGCCTGTGCGGCCGCCAGTGCCTGCTGGCCGCGCTCGATCACGGCTTCCGCGCTGCTGCTGGTGGGTGCAGAGACGACGGCAGCCGTCGTTCCGAGGCCGAGCACCACGACGGCAGCCATGCCGGCCAGCACGACCTGGCGCTGTACGCGCGAGCCGCGGAGTCGGGCGCGCAGGCGGCTCAGGGCGCCGCGGTAGCCGAGTCGGCGAATGGGCTGCTCAACCCACCGATACGAGGCCTCAGCGGCGAGCAGGGTGAGAATCAGGGTGACAACGCCGATGGCGATGACTCGGCCGGCGGCATCCGCTGGTGTCGTGGTCGGCCAGGCGAGCTGCACGAGCACGAGAACCGGCCAGTGCCAGAGGTAGATGCCGTATGAACGGATGCCGATGGCGCGAAGCGGCGGAAGGTCGAGCAGCTGGCCGAAGCGGCCGCCTTGCACGGCGGCCCAGATCGCCACGGCGGTGAGCACGCAGGCCAGCACGAGGCCGCCCCGGTAGGTGAAGATGCCGTCGGAGGTGAGCACGACAGACAACACCCCAAGGCCGAGCAGGGCGCCGAGACCGATCAGCGGGCGGGCGCGCGCCAGCTGGCCGTGCGGCATGGCAGGGCGGCCGAGCAGCAGTGCGAGAGCCGCGCCGATAGCCAGGCCGAAGCTGTGGGTGTCCGAACCGAAGTAGACGCGGGTGGCATCGGCGCCCGGCTCCACCAGCACGCCCATCCAGACGGCGGATGCCGCGGCAAGCACGAGAACGATGGCCAGGCGAATGCCCGGTCGTCGAATCAGCAGCAGCGCGGTGAGTAGCAGTGGCCAGATGAGGTAGAACTGCTCCTCGACGGCAAGCGACCAGAGGTTGCGGAACAGCTCTGGCTGGTCGGCGGCGAAGTAGCTGGCGTTGCTTGCAATCGAGATCCAGTTGTAGCTGAAGGTGAACGCACCGATCAGCTGGCGACCGAGCGCGATGAGCACATCACCGCCGATCAGGAAGGCGGCGCTTGCACACACCAGAATGAGTGGCACCAGCGGCGGAACGAGGCGACGGAGACGGCGCTGCCAGAAGCGCGGCAGCGAGATATGGCCGGTTCTGGTTCGCTCTGTGAGCAACAGCCAGGTGATGAGGAAGCCGCTGATGACGAAGAAGACATCGACCCCGACGAAGCCGCCTGGCAGCAGCGCAGGGAAGAAGTGGTAGAGCAGTACGCCAGTCACAGCGAGGGCGCGAAGCCCGTCGAGGCCGGCAAGTCGACGTGGCCCGCCAACTGCGAGAGCTGTGCCAAGGGGGCGAGTCGGAGTGGGGTAAGCGCGTTTCATAACAATGTGGGCTCGAGCCCGGCCTCAACGATAACCCACCCCCGAGAGCACCGTTGCTGGGTGTGCGCTGAACGCGACCGCCGCATAAACTACCGTGGTGACACTCCCAGCCCTCTCCGACGCTTTCGCGGGACCACCGGCCACGGAGAACGCCGGGCTCACCCGGATGCGGTTGGACATCGCCTACGACGGCACGCTCTTCAACGGCTGGGCGAAGCAGCCAGACCAGCGCACCGTCCAGGGCGAAATCGAGGGCGCACTCGCCACGATTCTCCGACGACACCCGCCGACCCCACAGCTGTCCGTCGCAGGCAGAACGGATGCCGGCGTGCACGCACTCGGCCAGGTCGTACACCTCGACCTCACCGACGAGCAAGCAGCCGCGCTGGTCAGGCAGAAACGTGGCCTCGGCAAGCCCAAGCCGCCGCTGACCCTGGCCGCTGCCCTGAAGAAGCGACTGTCAGGCATCCTGAACAGCCAGCCGGACATCATCATCAGGAACGTCTCCATCGCGCCCGTCGGCTTCGATGCCCGCTTCTCCGCGGTCTGGCGTCAGTACGAGTACCGCATCGCCGACACGGAATCGTTCCGCGACCCGCTGCAACGGCTGCGCACCACGTGGTACCACGGCACGTTAGACGTCGAATTGATGGATGCCGCTGCCGCATCCATGGTCGGCCTGCACGACTTCGCGTCGTACTGCAAGCCGCGGCCAGGAGCCACCACCATCCGCACGCTGCAGGACTTCACCTGGCGCCGTGACTCAGACGGCGTCCTGGTGGGCTCGCTCCGCGCCGATGCTTTCTGCCACAGCATGGTGCGTGCCCTCGTCGGCGCAACCGTCTCTGTGGGGGAGGGCAAGCTCGACGGTGAACACCTCGCCGACCTGCGCGTGGATCGGGCACGCACCAGCGAGTTCAAGGTCATGCAGGCCCGCGGCCTCACGCTGATGCAGGTCGGATATCCCGAAGACGTCGAACTCGCCATCCGTGCGGTCGAGACCAGGGCGCGGCGCGCACTGCCCGCTGCGTAGTCGGTTCACTGCGCCACAGGATTGTGCATCGGGCCTCAATCGGCTAGCATGGACCCTTGGTGTCTGTGCGTTGCAGCCAGGCACACGAACGTGAGCCCTCCATCGATCGTGTTCTTCTTCTAGAACACACCCGGAGCGGGATTCACGAACACCTCCGTTCGAACAAGAAAGCAGCACTATAGTGACGCGCACCTACACCCCCAAGGCAAGTGAAGTCCAGCACGATTGGGTCGTCATCGACGCCACCGACATCGTTCTTGGCCGTCTCGCCAGCCACGCAGCCGTTCTCCTCCGCGGAAAGCACAAGGCAACGTTCTCTCCCCACATGGACATGGGAGACTTCGTCATCATCATCAACGCCGAGAAGATTGCCCTGACCGGCAAGAAGCTTGACCAGAAGATCGCCTACCGCCACTCCGGTTACCCGGGCGGACTGTCGGCACAGAACTACTCCGAGATGCTCGAGAAGCACCCGACTCGTGCAGTTGAGAAGGCGATTCGCGGCATGCTGCCGAAGAACTCGCTCGGCCGTGCGCAGCTGTTGAAGCTCAAGGTCTACGAAGGCGCAGAGCACCCGCACGCTGCACAGCAGCCGAAGCCGTACACCCTCGGCCAGGTCGCGCAGTAGCGTCGGCCCCCAGACTTCTCGACTCTAAGAAAAAGGATTCACACCATCGTGGCGAAGATCGCAGACCAGATTGACGCGGCTCCGGAGAGCTACTCGACAGAGACTCCCGTTGAAGCTGTAACCAAGGCGCCCCGCGCCGCACTCACCGTCCCCGGCGCAGCCGTTGGCCGTCGCAAGCAGGCTATCGCCCGCGTGCGTCTCGTTCCCGGTTCGGGCACCATCACGGTGAACGGCCGCGACATCGCGGACTACTTCCCGAACAAGCTGCACCAGCAGCTGATCAACGACCCGTTCAAGGTCCTCGACCTCATGGGCGGCTACGACGTCATCGCACGTATCTCCGGTGGTGGCCCCTCTGGCCAGGCCGGCGCACTGCGTCTCGGCATCGCTCGCTCGCTGAACCAGATCGACGAAGAGAACAACCGCGCGATCCTGAAGAAGAACGGCTTCCTGAGCCGTGACGCTCGTGTCAAGGAGCGCAAGAAGGCTGGTCTCAAGAAGGCCCGCAAGGCTCCTCAGTTCTCCAAGCGCTAACCAGCAAGTCGACTCAAGCAAACACACGTGCCTCGACTTTTTGGTACCGACGGTGTTCGGGGCCTGGCCAACCGTGATCTCACGGCTGGCCTGGCCCTGGGCCTCGCCCAAGCAAGCGCTGTCGTCCTGACCCAGGGACGACGTGCAGAACAACGACGCGCAGAAGGCCGCAGGCCGGTTGCCGTCGTCGCCAGGGATCCCCGGATCTCCGGCGAATTCATTTCATCCGCCGTTGCAGCAGGCCTCGCCAGCTCCGGTGTTGATGTGCTCGACGCTGGTGTCATCCCCACGCCCGCTGCCGCGTTCCTGATCTCAGACATCGGCGCGGACTTCGGCGTGATGGTATCCGCCTCGCACAACCCTGCTCCCGACAACGGGATCAAATTCTTCGCCTTTGGCGGCACCAAACTTCCTGACGACGTCGAAGACCGCATCGAAGCGCATCTCGACGAAGACAAGCTGACCCCCGTGGGCGGCGATGTCGGTCGTATCCGTCGGTTCGCCGACGCCGAAGACCGTTACATCATTCACTTGCTCTCCACGCTGCCGCATCGCCTGGACGGCATTCACGTCGTCCTCGACTGCGCCCATGGCGCCGCGTCCGGCATTTCCCCCCAGGTGTTCACCGACGCAGGCGCGAAGATCACGCTGATCGGCGCTGACCCTGACGGCATCAACATCAACGACGGTGTCGGCTCAACGCACCTCGACAACCTCGCACGGGCTGTCCTCGCGCACGGTGCCGATGTCGGAATCGCCCACGACGGCGACGCTGACCGGTGCCTCGCGGTCGACGCTGAGGGCAACATCGTCGACGGCGACCAGATCATGGCGATCCTCGCGGTCTCCATGGCAGAGCGCGGCGTGCTGGCTGACCGCACCCTCGTCGCCACCGTGATGAGCAACCTCGGCCTTCGCAAGGCCATGGCAGCCAACGACATCAAGGTGATCGAGACCAAGGTGGGCGACCGCTACGTGCTCGAAGAGCTGAACGCCGGCGGATACTCACTGGGCGGCGAGCAGTCCGGCCACGTGATCATGACCAAGTACGCCACGACAGGCGACGGAATCCTGACCGGACTTCACCTGGTGGCAGAGATGGCCAGAACGAAGAAGACGCTGGCCGAACTGGCATCCGTCATGACGGTCTTCCCGCAGATTCTCGTCAACGTGCGCGGTGTCAACCACCACGCACTGGCCCAGAACGACACCATCGCGCAGGCCGTACTCGAGGCCACGATCGAACTCGGCGACACTGGACGGGTGCTGCTGCGCCCCTCGGGCACCGAGCCGATGGTTCGCGTCATGGTCGAGGCAGCGAATCAACCGACTGCTGATCGCCTGGCTCACCAGCTGGCGGATGTCGTCAGCGCACAGCTCGCTCTCTAACAGCGCTGGCGTTTGTGTCCACCCCTCCGTTGGTCGAGGAGGCCGCCAGGCCGTCTCGAGACCTGGTTTCGAGACGCGGCCTCGTTCCTCGGGCGCTCCTCAACCAGCGAGCCCGCTAAACCTTGCGGAGCAACACCGTCGACACGGCGTGATTCGACCCCTTGCGCAGCACGAGTGTCGCCCGTGAGCGGGTAGGCCGGACGTTCTGCAGCAGGTTCGGCTCGTTGATGCTCGACCAAATGGAGCGGGCGCGTGCCCGAGCCTGCTCTTCGTCGAGCGTGGCGTAGCGGTGGAAATAGGAGTTCGGGTTGCTGAACGCACCGCGCTGCAGCTTGAGGAAGCGTTCTTCGTACCACCTGGCGATGTCCGCCGTGCGGGCGTCCACGTAGATGGTGAAGTCAAACAGGTCACTGACCGACAGGCCATGGCCCTTGGCGGGCGGCTGCAGTACGTTCAGCCCTTCGACGATCAGGATGTCGGGCTGCCGCACCACAATCTGCGCATCGGGAACGATGTCGTAGCTGAGGTGCGAGTAGAACGGTGCCCGTACTTCTTCTGCACCGCTCTTCACTGCGCTGACGAAGCGCAACAGTGCTCGCCTGTCGTACGACTCTGGAAAGCCCTTACGGTCCATCAGCCCGCGGCGCTCGAGTTCAGCGTTCGGAAAGAGGAAACCGTCTGTGGTGACCAGCTCGACGCGGGGCGTGTCTTCCCACCGGGCGAGCAGCTCACGGAGCAGGCGGGCAATCGTCGACTTGCCGACGGCAACCGACCCTGCGACGCCGATCACGAATGGTGTGCGCTTGGCGCGTTCCCCCAGGAAGTCGCTCGTCGCCCTGTGCAGCTGGCTGGCGCCGGCCGCGTACAGGTTGAGGAGTCTCGAGAGGGGGAGGTAGACATCCGTCACCTCGCTCAGCTCGAGAGGCTCTCCAATACCGCGCAATTGCACGATCTCTGTCTCACGCAGTGGGAGGGGCATCGTGGGGCCGAGGACGGCCCATGCGGCTCGATCGAGCTCCACGAATGGGGTGCTGTGACCATTGAATCCATGGCTCATCAGCGACTCGGGCATTTTCCCAAGCTTAGTCGGACTAAAATCGTCCCCATGTGCGGAATTGTGGGATATGTCGGAGACAACAAGAGCGTCGAAGTACTCATGGGAGGGCTGCGTCGCCTCGAATATCGCGGATACGACTCCGCAGGGATCGCGGTGATCGATGACGCGGGCACGCTGAACACGGTCAAGCGCGCCGGAAAGCTTGCCATGCTCTCGCAGGAGCTTGAACTGCACCCCATCAACAACGGCAGCACCGGCATCGGCCACACCCGCTGGGCGACGCACGGCGGTCCAACAGACCGCAACGCCCACCCGCACCTGGGTGACAACGGCCGCCTCGCCCTGATCCACAACGGGATCATCGAAAACTTCGCTCCGTTGAAAGACGAGCTGCTCGCGGAGGGCTTCACCTTCGAGAGCGAGACAGACACCGAGGTCGCCGCAGTGCTCCTCGGCCGTGAGTACCAGCGCGTCGGTGACCTGGCTGAGGCATTCCGCGCCGTGGTCTCTCGCCTCGACGGTGCATTCACCCTGCTCGCCGTGCACCAGGACTCCCCAGGCCTCGTCGTCGGCGCCCGCCGCAACTCCCCGCTCGTGATCGGGCTGGGTGATGGTGAGAACTTCCTCGGCTCAGACGTCGCCGCCTTCGTCGAATACACTCGTCGCGCCATGGCCATCGGCCAGGACCAGATCGTCCAGATCACAGCGGATGCCGTCACGGTAACCGACTTCGACGGTAACGCCGTCGAGACCGAAGAATTCGACATCGCCTGGGACGCCTCCGCGTCTGAGAAGGGCGGCTGGTCGAGCTTCATGGCCAAGGAAGTCTCCGAGCAGCCGGACGCCGTTGCGAACACACTGCGCGGCCGCATCGTGGACGGCGTCGTCGTCGTTCCAGAACTCGTCGAATTTGGCGACGACGTGCTCGCCGGCATCAAGCGCATCGTCATCATCGCCTGCGGTACAGCGGCGTACGCAGGCCAGACGGCCAAGTACGCCATCGAGAAGTGGGCGAAGGTGCCCGTCGACGTGGAGCTCAGCCACGAATTCCGCTACCGCGACCCCGTACTCACCGCCGACACGCTGGTGATCTCCATCAGCCAGTCCGGCGAGACCATGGACACGCTGATGGCCGTCAAGTACGCCCGCGAAGCCGGCGCAAAGGCCGTCTCGATCTGCAACACGCAGGGTTCGACGATTCCGCGCGAGTCAGACGCCGTCGTATACACACACGCCGGGCCTGAGGTCGCCGTGGCATCCACCAAGGCGTTCGTCGCCCAGATCGCCGCCCTCTACCTCTTCGCCCTGCACCTGGCGCGCGTGCGCGGCACGCTGAGCCATGCAGAGCTCGCCGAGCAGACCGCTGAACTGTTGGCGATCCCGGAGAAGATCGAGACCACGCTCGGGCAGGCCGAAGCGGTCAGCCAGCTGGCCAAGTGGATGTCAGACACCAGGGCTGTGCTGTTCCTCGGCCGTCACGTCGGGTTCCCGATCGCACTTGAGGGCGCGCTCAAGCTCAAGGAGCTGGCCTACATCCACGCAGAAGGCTTCGCCGCTGGTGAGCTCAAGCACGGCCCCATTGCGCTGATCGAGCCCGGCCAGCCGGTGTTCGTCGTCGTGCCGAGCCCGCGCGGGTCTGCCCACCTGCACCCCAAGGTGGTCTCGAACATCCAGGAGATCCGCGCCAGGGGCGCTCGCATCATCGCGATCGCCGAGCAGGGGGATGCCGCAGTGCTTCCCTTCGCCGACACGGTGCTGCACATTCCACTGGCCGCGCCGTTGTTCGAGCCGCTGCTCGCCGTCGTGCCGCTGCAGATCTTCGCGATGGAACTGGCCACGGCCAAGGGACTCGACGTCGACCAGCCGCGCAACCTCGCGAAATCCGTCACCGTCGAATAGCCAGACGATGATCAAGGGCATTGGCGTCGACATCGTCGACCTCGCCCGCTTCGCACGTCAGGTTGAGCGGACGCCGGGACTCATCCCTCGTCTGTTCACCGAGAGCGAACGCACGCTTCCCGTGCATTCGCTCGCTGCGCGATTCGCGGCGAAGGAAGCGCTGATCAAGGCGATGGGGGACAGCGCAGGCGTCACCTGGCACGAGCTGGAAGTGATCAGTGGTGCCGGCGGCAACCCGGAGTTCAGGCTGCAGGGTAAGGCGCTAGATGCGCTGACCGTCCGCGGGATCACCAGCGTTCATCTCAGCATGACCCACGATGCAGGCGTTGCCTGCGCATTCGTCGTCGCGGAGGGCGACTCATGAGTAGTTTCAGAGAAGCAGTCATCGACCTCACTGCGATAGCAGCGAACGTCACGCGGCTGCGCACGCTGGCCGGCACGCCACACACCATGGCTGTCGTCAAGGCCAACGCATACGGGCACGGCGCCATCCCCGTCGCACAGACCGCGCTGGCGGCGGGAGCAGACTGGCTGGGGGTCGCCGACATCGCGGAGGGCCTCGCGCTGCGTGACGGCGGCATCCACGCCCCGATCCTGGCCTGGCTGCACGACCCTCTGACCGACTGGACGCCGGCCATCCTGGCCGACATCGACCTGGGGGCATCCTCCAGCGCGCAGTTGCAGGGCATTGCTCGTGCAGCCGACGCGCATGGCCGTACCGCGAACGTGCAGATCAAACTGGAGACCGGCCTCAGCCGGAACGGCGTCTCAGAGGGCGACTGGCCAGAGACATTCGCGACTGCTGCCCTGCTCGAAGCGGCAGGCAGCATCCGTGTGCGTGGAATCTTCAGTCATCTCTCGAACGCGTCAGTCGCCGACGACGCCGCAGCAATCGCCTGCTTCGACCGCGGCTTGGCCGAGGCAGCCAGTGCAGGGCTGACGCCAACGCTGGTGCACCTGGCTTCAACCGCCGCCGCCATCCGGCTCCCGGCTGCCCGCTACTCGATGGTGCGCATCGGCATCGGGCTGTACGGGTTGTCGCCGTTCGACGATGCCACCTCTGCCGACCTCGGGCTCATCCCTGCCATGACCCTCCGCACCAGGGTGGCCGCTGTGCGCCGCGTTGAGCCAGGAACCGGCGTCTCCTACGACTACACGTGGCGTGCGCCAGAAGAGGTCACCCTGGCGCTCGTTCCGCTCGGCTACGCAGACGGCATCCCGCGGCAGGCGTCAGGCCGGGCACCGGTGACGATCAACGGGAAGACCTACCAGGTCGCCGGCCGCATCGCGATGGACCAGTTCGTCGTCAGCGTCGGTCAAGACCCCGTCAGCGTCGGCGACGAGGCCGTGCTCTTCGGCGACCCGGCAACGGGCGTGCCGAGTGCGACAGACTGGGCGGATGCCGCTGGCACCGTGAATTACGAGATCGTCACGCGAATCGGCAATCGGGTCGCCCGCAGCTACCTGCCGGTGGTCGACCGATGACCCCGTCATCCAGCCCTGAGCAGTCATCCAGCGCTGAGCAGTCATCCCACGCTGCGACGAGGGTCATCCCCGACGCGGATGCCATGCATGACTTCGGCCGCGAGATGGCCGACATCCTGCGGGCTGGCGACCTCATCGTGCTCACTGGCCCCCTCGGCGCAGGGAAGACCACGTTCACCAGGGGGTTGGGCGAGGCCCTCGCGGTGCGCGGTGCCGTGACCAGCCCGACGTTCGTGCTCGCGCGCACTCACCCGAGCACGATCGGCGGCCCGCCGCTGGTGCACGTCGACGCCTACCGGCTCACCAGCGCGGTTGAACTCGACGACCTCGACATTGACTTCGCCCGTTCCATCGTGGTGGTGGAGTGGGGTCGCGGCATGCTCGATGGCATCACAGACTCCTGGCTCGACATTGAGATCGAGAGGCCAGTGGGCGCTTCACAAGCGGAGGCACAGCCCGCCGAGTCGGCAGCGGATGCCGATGAGCTGGGCCTCGACCTCGACGAACCTCGCACCGTCACCATCAGGGCATACGGGCCTCGATGGGCAGACGCGAGCTGGGCATAGGCTTAACCAGTGCTTCTCGCCATTGATACCTCAGCAGGAACCAGCGTTGCCGTCGTCGACCGCGAGGCTGGGGTGATCGCTGAACGCGGCATCCCAGACACCATGCGGCACGCCGAAGTGATCGGCGACCTCATCGAACAGTGCCTGGCAGAGGCCGGCGTCGCCGTCTCTGCGTTGTCCGGTGTCGTCGCCGGCATGGGACCTGGGCCGTTCACCGGTCTCAGGGTCGGCATCGCCGCCGCGCGTGTGTTCGCCCTCGGGTCAGGCAAGCCGCTCGTTCCGATCGTGAGTCACGACGCCATTGCCTATGGGCGCTACCGCGCAGGGGAGGCTGGTCCGTTGCTCGTTGTCACCGACGCCCGCCGCAAAGAGGTCTACTGGTCTGCATACAGCGGCAGCGACGACGCCGGGCTGCCGGTGCGTGTAGACGGTCCGAGCCTGTCCAAACCTGCCGAGCTCCTCGAAGCGAACTTCGTTCACGCCGGCATGCCCCGCTTCGATGCCGCGGTGATCTCCGCCGGTGACCTCGGCATGGTCGCCGAATTGACGTTTGCCAACGGGCGACCGTTCGCGGCCGACGAACCGTTGTACCTGCGATCGCCCGACGTCACGCTCTCCGCTGGCCCGAAACGGGTGAGCTGAGTGAGTTGGCAGCTGCGCCGTGCCCACCCGGCCGACGTTGACGGCATCATGCTGCTGGAGACGAGCATCTTCGAGAACGACGCCTGGTCGCCGACGATGATGGCCAGGGACGTCGCTGACCCTGCCTGCTACTACCTGGTCGCCGTCGATCCGGACGAAGCGGTTCCCGATGACCAGAAGCGCATCGTGGCATACGCCGGACTGCTGGCCCCGAGGGGCGCGCAGGAGGGCGACATCCAGACCATCGCGGTGCACGAGGACGCCAGGGGCCATGGCCTTGGCCGGGTGCTCATGCAGAGCCTCATCACTGAGGCCCGAAAACGGGGTGCGCGAGAGATCTTCCTCGAGGTGCGCGCTGACAATCCAACCGCCCAGGGACTCTACGACCGGTTGGGCTTCGAGGCAGTCGGCACCCGCCGCGGCTACTACCAGCCGGACAACGTCGATGCGGTCGTCATGCGACTCCACATCGTCGAACCAACGGCGACACTTGCAGCAGAGGCATGAAATCAATGAGTGACACCGAACAACTGAATCGCACCAATCCGCTGGTGCTCGGCATTGAGACGTCGTGTGACGAGACCGGCATCGGCATCGTGCGGGGAACGACGCTGCTGTCTAACACGATTGCGTCGTCGATGGCAGAGCATGCGCGCTATGGGGGAGTGGTGCCTGAAGTTGCGGCCAGGGCGCATCTCGACGAGCTCGTCCCCTCCATCAACGCTGCGCTCGCCGAAGCCCGGATCAGCCTCGCTGACATCGACGCTATCGCTGTCACCAGTGGTCCCGGACTCGCTGGTGCACTCATGGTCGGCGTTGGCGCGGCCAAGGCGCTCGCCGTCTCACTCGGCAAGCCGATCTATGCGGTCAACCACCTGGTCGGTCACGTGGGCGCAGACGTCCTCAGGGTGACGGACGCAGGGGCAGCAGGCTCAGCGGACGCCGACCCCACGGATGCCGACCACGCGGTGGCCGACACCGAGCCGCTGGCGTACCCGACCATCGCGCTGCTGGTCTCTGGTGGCCACACGTCCCTGTTGCTCGTGCGCGACCTCGTGTCAGACGTCGTGTTGCTTGGGGAGACCATCGACGACGCGGCAGGGGAGGCGTTCGACAAGGTCGCGCGGGTTCTCGGACTACCGTATCCGGGCGGACCGCAGATCGACAGGGTCGCCGCAGACGGCAACCCCAAGGCAATCCGCTTTCCCCGCGGACTCAGCCTCCCCAAGGACATGGCCAAGCACCGCTACGATTTCTCGTTCTCCGGGCTGAAGACCGCCGTCGCCCGGTGGGTCGAACAGCGCCAGGATGCCGGCGAGCCGGTGCCGGTGGCCGATGTCGCTGCCAGTTTCCGGGAAGCCGTCGTTGACGTGCTGCTCACCAAGGCGGTCGCTGCCTGCAACGACTATGGCGTTCCGCGTCTACTGCTCGGTGGCGGTGTCGTCGCCAACGCCAGGCTGCGCGCGGTGGCAGTGGAACGCACGCGGGCGGCAGGAATCGCACTGCGCATTCCCCCGCTGTTGCTGTGCACAGACAACGGCGCGATGATTGCCGCTCTCGGCGCGCAGTTGATCATGGCCGGCCACGAACCGTCGACACTGGAATTCGGCGCGGATTCGACGCTTCCCGTCACCCAGATTCAGGTGTAGCGGCGCATTCTTCCCGTTCAGCGCGGACTGAGACTATCCTGATTGAGGGGATAACCAGCCGAAATGGTTGAATGACACCTGATTGACTCTCGGGTGTCACGCTGGCACCGCGAATGCCCGGCTTTCGGAAGGAGCCACGACATGACTGACCCGAATCGTCCTGCCACAACCCCACCATCCGCACCTGGATACCAGCAAGGTGCGCCTAGCCAGCCGTACGGTCAGCCCTACGCCCAGCCATACGGGCAGCCGGCATACGGTGAGCAGGTACCGCAGAACAAGTACAACGCGCTCGCCATCGTCTCTCTGGTGTCCGCCTTCTTCATCTCGCTCGTCGCGGTGATCACCGGCCACATCGCCTTGAGCCAGATCAAGCGCACCGGCGAACTCGGTCGCGGTCTCGCGATCGCGGGACTGGTGCTCGGCTACCTCGGGATTCTTGCCACCATCGTGGGAATCATCCTTGTGTTTGCATTCCTGCCATATATGGCCAGCATGTACCCAGGCACGTTCAACCCGGACAACCTTTACACCAACTAGCGCAGTGTGCGGTCGCGCCTGCTTGTCCGGCGTCGACCGCGATCAGCGTGTTGAAAGGACGACACCATCATGAGCGACCCACAGAACCCTGACGCTCCGCGCGTCCCAGAGGTGCCCGACGTCCCAGACGTGCCCGACGTGCCAGACGTTCCCCAGGTTCCGGACATTCCGGGGCCGGATGCGCCGCAGGTTCCCGACATTCCCAACCCGCTGGACGACAGGCCAACTGCGGCATCCGCTGCCGCTGCAGATCCCCGCGCGGCAGCGAACGCATCTTCCACGCCGTCCGAACCGTCTGCACCATCCGGCTCATCGACACCGCAGTCCGGCTCGCCATACGGCGGCCCGGCCGCACCACCCTCATACGGTGCTCCGACTCCGCCGCCGCCAGGATACGGTGCACCAGGCTACGGCGCACCGGGTGCCGCTCCATACGGGACACCCGCCGCCAAGCAGCCGGTGCTCAGCATCATCTCGCTGATCGCCGGAATCGTCGGCCTGCTCGGCTTTCCCGTCGTCTTCCTGCCGATCATCGGCGGCATCCTCGGCCTGATCATTCCCGCCGCCGCCGTCGTGCTCGGCTTCCTCGGCAGGTCAAAGGAGCCGCGGGCCAAGGCCATGTGGCTGACCGGAATCATCACCGGATTCGTAGGCCTGGCGATCGCCGTGATCAGCATCATCGGTTGGGCCATCGTCATCGCGACGATTCCCCCCGGTGGCTACCGGTACTATAACTAGCCGGCCAGTGTGGCCGTAGTTTCGATGGTGGGCGCCAGAACTCGGGGAGCCCTCCTGCGTTACGCGAGCGCCGCCTCGTGCGTGCGTTGTGCTTAAACCCGGAGGTCGCGTCAATGAACGGGCAACAGAGCGAGTCTGGGGCGCCCAGGGATGAGTTCAGTCTGGATCTCACCCGTCCTCCAGCGCCGGTTGAAGGTCAGCTCGATTACGAATCGACGGTGACGGCCCCCACCGAATGGGTGCCGTACGTCTACACGAACTCGGAGATCCAGGCGCTCACCGAGCGACGACAGCTCTCGAACGCGTCCGTCGTCTGTGGCGTGCTCGGCCTGGTGATCGCGGTGTTCGGCATGTGGGGCATCCTGGTCTCACTCGCTGCCATCATCCTCGCGCTCATCGGGCGGCGCACTGAGCGGATGGCCGGGCGAACCTGGCTGCTCGGTTTGGTCGCCGGCATCGTTGGCGTCGTCGTTGCAGCGGGCTGGATCGTGCTGATCATCGCCGTCTTCCCCGGCCGCGTGTAGCCGCGGCCCTGCCCTGCACTGCCGTGAGCCGCGCCTCGGTCTATACCGAGCTGGCCACCCGTTCCACCAGCAAGGCAACGCGCTTTCCAGCACGCCTCGTCATGATCAGCGTGGCTGAGGCGCTTCCGGTTGGCTTCAGCCGCACCCGCAGGGCAGCCGGGTCAAGGTCGACGCCGCGCTTCTTGATTTCGATGGTGCCGATATCGCGGGCTTTGAGTGCCTGCTTGAGCTTCTTTTCGTCGAACGGCAACTCGTCGATGACGCGGAATGCCGTGGCGAACGGTGATTCGATCAGGGTGTCAGACGTGAAGTAGGCGATCCCATCGCTCACCATGCCGGCGTCAGCGGATCGGGCCAGGTCTCCGATGAGCCTGGCGCGAATGACCGCGCCATCCGGCTCGTAAATGTACTGGCCCAATTCGGCGACATCCACGTCGTCTGCGTCGGCATCCGCTGTCATCTCCGCAACGCCGCCAGGCGTGAGGATGAGCGCGGAACGTCGGATGCCCTCCCTGGCCAGTACGCCGAACCACAGCCCCATTTCAACGAGCTGCCCGTCGACCGAGATCCACTGCGCTTCTGCCTCAGCTGGAATCAGGTCGCGATCGTGGCCTGGTCCGAGCTTGACGCCGATGGGGAGGGTTTTCGCGAGGCCGAACACGTAGTCGAGGGAGGGCGAGTAGTCCTCCGGTCTCGTCAGGCGAGACGTGTTCTTGTGGCCGGAGGTGCGCCTGGCCGGATCGAACCAGGCAGCGTCGAATCCGGTGAGGTCGAACGTCTCAGCGTCAGCGTGCTCGACGTGGGCCTGCGGGAACGGCGCCAGGTTGAAACTCGCGACGGTCGCTGTCACTTCGTCGGCGTCGACGGCGGTCACCGCGATGTCCATGGCAGCCATCGCCATCGCGTCGCCCCCGATTCCGCACCCGAGGTCGGCGACTCGATGGAGGCCCGCCCCTGCGAATCGGCCGGCGTGCAGTGCGGCAACGCGCAACCGGGTGGCCTGCTCGAGACCGGCTTCGGTGAACAGCATGCGCTGCGCGAACTCGCCGAACTTGCCCTGCGCCTTCGCGCGCAATTTGGATTGAGTGAGGACGGCTGCGACGAGCCCAGGGGAGTGCCCTGCCTTGCGCAGGTCGGCGACCAGGCGTACGACATCTGCGCTGGATTCGAAGGGGGGAAGTGAGTCAAGAAGACGCAGGCCCTCTGGTGATAACAGCTCGACGAGCTCTGAGCGATCCATTACGTCACGGTAGCACCGATGTCGGTGCCGCCATTGTCTGGCACTCACATTGCGTGAGTGCCAGATGCGCCCTAAACTCGAATTAGCACTCTCGACGTGAGTCTGCCAACCCTTATGTCTTAGTTAAGAAAGAGGTCAACCGTGTCGGTCTCCATCAAGCCGCTCGAGGATCGCATCGTCATCAAGCAGGTCGAGGCAGAGCAGACTACTGCTTCAGGTCTTGTCATTCCTGACACTGCCAAGGAGAAGCCCCAGGAGGGTGAAGTCGTTGCAGTAGGCCCCGGCCGCATTGACGACAACGGCAACCGCATCCCGCTCGACGTCGCTGTCGGCGACAAGGTCATCTACTCCAAGTACGGCGGAACCGAGGTCAAGTTCGGTGGGGAAGACCTGCTGGTCCTCTCGGCACGCGACGTCCTCGCAGTGGTCGTTCGATAGTTTCTCGCTTTTCTGGTCGGGCCCCTGATGCACAGCATCGGGGGCCCGACTTTTTTGTGCGCGGCAGGCGAATCGCCGACCCTAGGATTGACAGATGTCCGCAGACCCCCTCAAAACCCCTGCCGCTCCCTCCGCCGCACTCGCCGCCGCCGGCCGACCGGCCAGGAGTGAGCAGAGCAAGGGGCTGACCTATGCGGTCTCTGCGTATGCGTTGTGGGGCCTGCTGCCGCTGTACTTTCTGCTGCTCGTGCCGACAGGTGCCTTCGAGATCGTCGCGTGGCGCGTGCTGTTCTCGCTCGTCTTCTGTGCGCTGCTGATCACAGTCACGCGCAAGTGGGGAGCTCTCACCGCGGTGTTCGCGAAGCCGCGGGTCGTGTGGACGATGGGGCTGGCCGGTGCTCTCATCTATGTCAACTGGCAGACCTACGTCTTCGCTGCGGTCAGCGGGCACGTCCTTGAGGCCGCGCTCGGCTATTTCATCAACCCGATCGTCACGATCTTCCTCGGCGTCATCGTGCTCAGGGAGCGCCTGCGCGTGGTGCAGTGGATCGCGGTGGGAATCAGCGTGATCGCCGTCGGCGTTCTCACCGTCGGCTACGGCTCCGTGCCCTGGATTTCCCTGATCCTCGCCTTCTCCTTCGGCTCGTACGGCCTGATCAAGAAGCGCGTCGGCAACGACGTGGATGCCGTGACGGGCCTGACGCTGGAGACCGCGTGGCTCGCTCCGATCGCCATCATCCAGCTCATCGTCGTCGCCGCGCTGTCTGGGTTGACCATCGGCACCATCTCTCCATGGCACACGATGGGACTGCTTGCGGCGGGCGTCGCGACAGCGGTTCCGCTCCTCTTCTTCGCAGCGGCGGCCAGCCGACTGCCGCTCACCTTCCTGGGCTTGACCCAGTACATCGCTCCCGTGCTGCAGTTCCTGGTTGGGGTGTTCGTGCTGGGAGAAGAGATGCCGCCAGAACGGCTCATCGGTTTCGCTCTGGTCTGGGTCGCGTTGATTGTGCTGACGATCGACATGATCGTCTCCGGTCGCGCGCCGCGGCGCGTATCGCTCGAACCGGTCTAAGCGGCCGATACGCTCTGGATGCACCAGCCACCGAAAGGACCATGATGCTTCGCCGCACCGTTGCCGCCCTCCTGGGTCTTGCCGTCGTCATTCCGCTGGCTGTGACCGCCTGCTCGTCAGAGCCGTTGGCGCCGACGCCAACGCCGACGAGTGCGACCGCCAGGGTCGTTCCATCCGGCGACGGCGTGCTCCGCATCGGAACGCTCTTCCCGATGACGGGCGACGCTGCCGGATCCGGCGCCGCGCAGGTCGCTGGAGCCCAGCTGGCCGCCCGTGAAATCGCTGAGCAGGGCGGGGTGCGCGGGCAACCGCTCGAGATCATCCACCGCAATTCGGTCGGGGATCTCGTCACAGCGCTGGCCGACCTTGTCGCGCGCGGCGTCGACGTGCTGGTGTGGGATGTGACACGAGAGTTGCCTGCCGATGTGGCGTCATCCGCTCGCTCGTCAGGTATGGCCGTCATCTCACTGTATGACCTCGTGAATGGTGGCACTGCGCTTGCGGCCAGCGGCGAGTTCGGGATCCGACTGAACAGCGCCGATCCGGGGCTCGCGGAGACGACCGGAGGGTCCGAAGCCTACGACGCTGTCGTGGTGAGCGCCCTGGCTGCCGTGGTCAGCGACGACGATGGCGGCGCATCCGTTGCAGCTGGGCTGCGACAGGTGGCCTCAGGAGAGGTCGACTGCGCGTCGTGGGGGGAATGCCTGAGCATTTTGGCCGACGACCAGCACATCAGCTACGGCGGCGCGAGCGGGACGCTCACAGCTCTCACGCAATAAATACTCGCTCAGATCACAAATCGTAACGATTTGGGTCGGTTTACACGGTTGTTACATCGTTGTCTTGTTTCAGGTGCTTCCTGTCAATACTGTGACAGGACGGTAGCTAGTTGGCTGCTGTGTTCTCTTTAGTATCCCTAGCCCCAAGGAGCAACATGAGCGTATTCGCGAAGGCCTCGGCCTCCCGCTCAGTACGGGCAGTAGTCACTGGTATCGCCATGGTCGGCGTCAGCGCACTCCTGCTCACTGGATGCAGCAACAGCACGGCCGAGACACCCGGCGAGACCGCTTCGCCCGCCGCGAGCGGTGACGCGCAGCCGATCACAGCCGGCGACCGCGATCTCGCACTGAAGATCGGCACGATTCTTCCCCAGAGTGGCGCTCTCGCGTTCCTCGGCCCGCCCGAAGAAGCCGGTGTCAACCTGGCCGTTCAGGAAATCAACGAGGCAGGCCTCGGCATCGACATCGAAGCCATCCTGCGTGACTCCGGTGACACCACCACAGACACAGCAACTGTCTCGGTCACCGACCTGCTGTCGCAGAAGGTTTCGGCGATTGTCGGAGCAGCATCGTCCGGCGTCTCCAAGACCGTCATCGACACCATCACCGGTGCCGGCGTCGTGCAGTTCTCGCCGGCCAACACCTCGGCAGACTTCACCGACTACCCCGACAACGGCCTGTTCTGGCGTACGGCTCCCTCCGACGTGTTGCAGGGTGAAGTACTCGGTAACCTGATCGCTGAAGACGGAAACTCCACCCTCGGCCTCATCGTGCTGAACGACTCCTACGGAACCGGCCTCGCCGAGTCCGTTACCGCAGCATTTGAAGGCGCCGGCGGCAAGGTTGTCGCTCAGTCGCTCTTCAACGAAGGTGACTCCAACTTCGCATCGCAGATCTCCGAAGTGACGGCGGCCAACCCCGACGCGATCGCACTGATCACGTTCGACCAGGCCAAGGTCATCACCCCGGCCCTGGTCGGATCCGGATTCGCCGGCGACAAGCTCTACTTCGTCGACGGAAACCTGGCCGACTACAGCGCTGACTTCCCCGCTGGCCTCATCGCCGGCTCGAAGGGCACGCTGCCCGGCCTCGACACCGCAACGCTCGGTGACTTCACTGAACGCCTGCTGGCCATCGACCCGACGCTCACAGACTTCAGCTACGCAGCTGAGTCGTACGACGCCGTCATCCTCATCGCGCTCGCTGCATACGCCGGGAACGACACCGACGGTGTGTCTATCGGCAAGTACCTCCGCCAGGTCTCCGGCGGAACCGGTGAAGGCACCAAGGTCACCGACTTCGCAGCAGCAGTTGACTTGCTGAAGAAGGGCGAGCAGATCGACTACGACGGTTACTCCGGCCCGATCACGTTCGACGAGAACGGCGACCCGACCGAAGCAACGATCGGTATCTTCCAGTTCAACGAAGACAACACGTACAGCCGCATCAACTAGGCAGCGACGCGTGTAGGAAGGCCCCGGCTTCGGCCGGGGCCTTTCGTCGTGTGTGGGGAGAGTCGTGTGTGGGGAGAGGCGTGTGCGGGGGGAGGCGTGTGCGGGGGGAGGCGACAGCGTGCTCCCGCTCGCGTACCCGTGGCGCTCGCCGTTGGTCGAGGAGGCCGTTCACGGCCGTCTCGAGACCCAGCGAGGGTCTCTTGGGCGAATGGCCATCGTGGCCGTCAACGGGCGCTACAACGCCTCTGGCCTGCGCTCTATCGCGCGCCAGGATGTGTCTGCCGTTCCACGTGGGGGAGCGATGGACGGCTGTGGACGCCGGAGGACGTCGCTCGTTCGACGTGGGAGAGCGCAGCGGGCACACAGAAGCGTTGCCCCGCGCTCTGGGCGAGCGCGGGGCAACGGATGACGATGGTGGCGGTGGTTAGTCCTGGCCGAGGGTACCGAGGTAGAGGCCGATGACCTTGGGGTCCCGCAGCAGTTCGCGGCCGGTACCCGTGTAGGCGTCCGTACCCTGGTCGAGTACGTAGCCACGGTCACAGATCTGCAGGCAGCGCCTGGCGTTCTGCTCGACCATGATCGTGGTGACGCCGGCCTTGTTGATCTCCTTGACGCGCAGGAAAGCCTCGTCCTGGCGCACGGGGGAGAGTCCGGCAGACGGCTCATCGAGCAGCAGCACGTGCGGACCCATCATTAGTGCACGGGACATCGCGACCATCTGGCGTTCACCGCCAGAGAGTGACCCTGCCCGCTGGCCGAGGCGCTTGCTGAGCTCTGGGAAGATCTCGGTCACGAACTCCAGTCGTTCCGCCAGGCCCTTCGGCTTCTGGAACATTCCCATTTCCAGGTTCTCCTGGATGGTCAGGGTGGGGAACACGTTGTTCGTCTGCGGCACGAATCCGACACCCTTGGCCACGAGCTTGTTGGCCTTCAGGTTCGTGATCTTCTCGCCGCGGAGCATGATGTCGCCTTCGCGCACCTTGACCTGGCCGAAGATCGACTTCAGCAGCGTCGACTTGCCGGCGCCGTTCGGGCCGATGATGCCGATCAGTTCACCGTCGTATGCCGTGAGGGAACAGTCATTCAGGATGTTCACGCCGGGCAGGTACCCGGCAGTGATGGCCTGCACGTCGACGACAGGCACGCGCGTCTCCACGGGGGCGTCGGTGATCACCGGGTTAGAGAGTGTCATCGAGCAGCTCCTTAATCGCTTCAACGTGCTCTGGCTCGTCTGTGCCGAGGTCTTCATCGTGGTGCTGCCCGAGGTAGGCATCGATCACGGCCGGGTTCTGCATGACCGTGTGCGGGTCGCCCTCTGCGACGACACGTCCCTCGGCCATGACGACGACCCAGTCAGCGATGTGACGGACCATGTGCATGTCGTGCTCAACGAACAGCACGCTCATTCCCTGGGCCTTCAAATTCAGGATGTGATCGAGCAGCGACTGCGTGAGCGCCGGGTTCACGCCGGCCATCGGCTCATCGAGCATCACGAGCGTCGGGTCGCTCATGAGCGCCCTGGCCATTTCGAGGAGCTTGCGCTGGCCGCCGGAGAGGCTGGCTGCATAGTCGTCCTTCTTGGTGTCGAGCTTGAACCGGGCGAGGAGCTCTATGGCCTTCTCCCTGTTTGCGGCCTCCTGCTGACGCCACAGGAACGGAAGTATTGCCCGGAAGAAGTTCTCGCCGATCTGCGCCTTCGCCCCAAGCAGCATGTTGTCCATGACAGTGAGCAGGCCGAGTGCCTTGGTCAGCTGGAAGGTACGGATCTGACCCATGCGGGCCACCTTGTAGGCTGGGACGCCGTGTAGCGGACGCCCTTCGAAGTCCCAGGTGCCGGTATCGGGCTTGTCGAAGCCGGTGAGCAGGTTGAACAGCGTGGTCTTGCCGGCACCGTTCGGACCGATCAACGCGGTGATCGCGCCGCGCGGGATTTCGAGGTGGGCGACATCCACCGCCTTCAATCCGCCGAAGGTGCGACTCACGTTGTCGGCTACGACGATGGGGTCGCGCTTCTTGCAGCCGGGGACGGCCTCGCCGATGTGCAGGTCGACAGACTTGACCGGCTTTTGCGTGGGAATCGTGTCACTTGACAAAGGCCAACTCCTTCTTGTTTCCGAAGATGCCTTGCGGCCTGAACACCACGATCAACATGATCGCGACTCCAACCAGGATGAAGCGCAACTGGCCAGCCTGGATGCTCGACATGAACGGCAACCAGCCGGCCTCGACGGCCCTGGCGATGAAGCCGGAGAAGAATGACAGCAACACCCAGAAGATCATCGACCCGATGACGGGCCCCAGGATCGTTGCAGCCCCACCGAGGAGCAGGATCGCGTAGACGAAGAAGGTCAGCGACGTCTGGTAGTTCGACGGCACAACGGCGCGGGGCAGGATGAAGATCATTCCCGCGATGGTGCCGAAGACGCCACCGAGAATGAGCGACTGCATCTTGTATGAGTAGACGTTCTTACCGAGGGCCCTGACGGCGTCCTCGTCTTCACGAATTCCCTTGATCACGCGGCCCCACGGGCTGCGCATCAGCTGCCACGTGAACAGGCAGGCCAGGACGACGATGGTCCAGGCCACAATCCGCAGCCACAGGTCGTAGGCATTGAACGTGAACGGTCCGAATCCGTACGTGCCTTCCGGAATCGGGTTCAGCGCCGCGAACCCGCCCTTGTAGCCGCTCAGGCCGTTGGCCGAACCAGTGACCGCAATGAAGGTGTTCGTCGTGAACAGCAACCGCACGATCTCTGCGGCGGCAATCGTGACGATCGCGAGATAGTCAGCCCGCAACCGAAGCGTCGGAATGCCGAGAATCAAGGCAAAGATGACGGATGCCCCGATGCCCACAAGCACGGCTCCCCACACGGGGAAACCAAACGTGAGAATCGAGATGGCGTAGCCATATGCACCGAGTGCCATGAACCCGGCCTGGCCGAAGTTCAGCAGTCCGGTGTACCCGAAGTGCACGGCGAGCCCCAGTGCGGCAAGGGCGTAAGCCGCGGTGGTCGGGCTGATCAGCTCGACGGCCGCGTTGTTGAAAATTGCTCCCCAGTCCATCGGATGCCCCTCTAGCCAATTCTCTCTTTGCGACCCAGGATTCCCTGCGGCCGAAGCAGCAGGACCAGGATCAAGACGACAAGTGCGCCGACGTACTTCAGGTCGGAGGGAAGCCACAGCGTCGACAGCTCAACGAAGAGGCCAACGATGATCGATCCGATCAGGGCGCCGAATGCCGTGCCGAGCCCGCCAAGTGTTGTCGCGGCGAACACCAGCAGCAGGATCTGGAAGCCCATGTCCCAGCTGACGCCTGGGCGGAAGTACGCCCAGAGCACGCCGCTCAGGCCGGCAAGCGAACCGCCGAGAATCCAGACGATGCGGATGACACGGTCTACGTCGATTCCACTGGCTGAGGCCAGACTCGGGTTGTCGGACACCGCACGAGTCGCCTTGCCGATGCGGGTGCGCAACAGGAAGTAGGAGACGGCGAGCAGAACGACGATGCTGATGGCCATGCTCGCGATGTCGATCGGCGAGAGCCTGACAGGGCCTAGCTGCAGGTCGGCGAGTCCCGACCCTGGCAGCTGCTGCGTTGCGCCACCGTAGTAGAACTGGAACAGATAGCGCAGCGCCAGCGAGAGGCCGATGCTCACGATCATCAGCGGGATCAAACCCACGCCCCTCTTCCGAAGGGGCCGCCACAATGCGGCATCCATGCCCCAGCCCAGCACGCCGCTCAGGATGATGGCCATGATGATCGCCAGCCAGATCGGCCAACCGATGTTGACGCTGAACGTCAACGCCATCAGTGCGCCGAAGGTGATCATCTCGGCGTGCGCGAAGTTGCTGAGTCCTGTGGTGCCGAAGATCAGCGACAGGCCGATGGCAGCCAGCGCGAGCAGGAGGCCGAAGTTCAGGCCGTTGACCAGGCGGTTGAGGAACTGGTCGAAGAAGCTGACAGTAGTTCTGACGCCTTCTCCGAGAAAGAAGTTCACCGACTTCGTCTTGGTGAGGCCGAACTCAGCTTCGATGCTGCTGCCGCCCTTGGCCACAACAACACCGTCCGGCAGGGTGTCCTCGTCGAGGGTCACCGTGTATGTGGCCTTCTCAGGGACGCCAACCGCCCACTTGCCATCGTCGCCGGTTTTCACCTCAGACTTGAAGTCGCCGTCGGTCACGGTGATGAGCACGCCATCGATGGGGTCGCCGTCGAACTGGACGTTTCCCGCGATGAGATAGTCGTATTCGTCTGTACCGATCGAATCGGCGTGTGCCGGAGCGACGGAGAGCATGGACAGGGTCAGGGCTGCGAACAGAACACCCAGAAGCAGCACAACTGCTCTGGGCGAGAATCTGCGAGCCGTATGAATGAACTTCACCGCACCTCCATGGGGGCGCCCGCATGAACACTTCCGAGCGGGCCCCGGGTATCACCTGCCGACATCGATGTTGACAGTACGTGCCGATTATGTCGCAAATGTTTCGGCGGTGAGTACAGGAAGATACCGGCCTGCTCACATCGTGACATAAGCGGAATATGTGGCGGGGGCCGTGAACTGTCAAATCAGTTGCGCCAGAGAGCGGTTTCACGGCGATTTACGCTGCACGCCGCCGACGTTTCGATGGGATGTATCGATTGGTCTGAGGCGGAATGTTCTGCCCGTTATTTCGCTTAACATTGAAGGACCGGCTCTGCTCCATGGGCCGGCACACACCACACTTAATGCGCATATGCAAAGGGGACACATGGATCAGCCAGATCCGTTCGGTTTCACCGGGCTCACCTACGACGACGTCTTGCTCCTTCCAGGACACACGGACGTCATCCCGAGCGAGGCGGAGACCACGTCGCGACTTACGCGACGGATCAATGTGGCTACGCCCCTGCTCTCCAGTGCCATGGATACCGTGACCGAAACGCGCATGGCGATCGCCATGGCGCGTGAAGGCGGCCTCGGCATCCTGCACCGCAACCTGTCGATTGATGACCAGGCCGAGCAGGTCGACCTCGTCAAGCGCAATGAGTCGGGCATGATCACCAACCCCGTCACGACGACTCCCGACGCCACTGTCGCCGAAGTGGACGCCCTGTGCGGCCAGTTCCGCATCAGCGGGCTTCCGGTCGTTGATTCCAAGGGAATCCTGGTCGGCATCATCACCAACCGTGACATGCGCTTCGTCTCTGACACGAAGAAGCACACCACCCTGGTGCGCGAGGTCATGACCACCTCACCGCTGATCACCGGCAAGGTCGGCATGGCGCCGCTCGATGCTGTGGCGATCTTCGCCAAGCACAAAATCGAGAAGCTGCCGCTGATCGACGAGTCGGGCAAGCTGACCGGCCTCATCACGGTGAAGGACTTCGACAAGTCAGAGGAGTTCCCGAACGCCACGAAGGATGACGGCGGACGCCTGCGCGTCGGAGCAGCCATCGGTTTCTTCGGTGATGCGTGGCAGCGCGCCTCCTCATTGCTCGACGCCGGAGTCGACGTGCTCGTCGTCGACACCGCCAACGGCGACAGTGCCGGTGTGCTCGACATCATCCGCAAGCTCAAGTCAGACCCTGCATTCGCCGGTGTTGACGTGATCGGTGGAAACGTTGCGACCCGTTCGGGCGCCCAGGCCCTCATTGAGGCCGGCGCAGACGCAATCAAGGTCGGCGTCGGACCCGGTTCCATCTGCACCACGCGCATCGTCGCCGGTGTGGGCGTTCCGCAGATCACCGCCGTCTACCAGGCGTCGCTTGCGGCACGCGAGGCCGGCATCCCGGTCATCGCCGATGGCGGACTGCAGTACTCCGGTGACATCGCCAAGGCGCTCGTCGCCGGTGCAGACACCGTCATGCTCGGTTCGCTGCTGGCAGGAACAGACGAAAGCCCCGGCGAACTCGTCTTCGTGAACGGCAAGCAGTTCAAGGCGTACCGCGGCATGGGCTCGCTTGGCGCGCTGCAGACCCGCGGCAACAAGACCTCGTACTCGAAGGACCGCTACTTCCAGTCGGACGTTCCCACCGACGACAAGCTGATTCCAGAGGGCATCGAAGGCCAGGTTCCGTACCGCGGACCGGTCTCCGCTGTCGCGTACCAGCTGATCGGCGGACTCCGCCAGTCGATGTTCTACGTGGGCGCTCGCACCATCGAAGAACTGAAGAACAAGGGTAAGTTCGTTCGGATCACACCGGCCGGGCTGAAGGAATCGCACCCGCACGACGTGCAGATCGTAGTTGAGGCGCCCAACTACCGCAGGTAGTCAATACGCCGATACTGACGGGGTGGAATCGCTGGGCGATTCCACCCCGTTTCGTTTAAGCCACCGCTAAACCACTGCGGCCAGCCGTGACACAGCCTCGGTGAGAACGTCCGTCGAACAGGCGAAGTTCAAGCGCGCGAAGCCTGCTCCCTGCCTGCCGAACATGGGCCCTGAGTGCAGTGCGACCTTCGCCCGCTCCAGGGCGACGGCTGCAGGGTCGTCGCCCCAGCCGAGCACGCGGAAGTCGAGCCAGGCCAGATAGCTGGCGCGCGGCGGCGTGTGCTCGACGCCCGGCAGCTGCAGGGCGAGAAGCTGTGACAGCAGATTTCTGTTGGTCTCGATGGCCGCGATCACCCCATCCAGCCACGGTTCGCCCTCTGTGTACGCGGCAACGCTGGCGATAAGACCGAACTGGCTCGTTCGCCACTCCACCTCGTCCGGCATCCCGGCCACCACGGCGCGCATCTGTGAGGAAGCGGTGACCATGAGCGCGCACTTCAACCCCGCCAGGTTCCAGGCCTTGCTCGCCGACGTCAGGCAGATGCCGTGTTCAGTGGCCTCAGGCGACACCGTGAGGAAGGGCGTGAATATGCCATCGGAGTGCGTGAGTGGCCCGTGCACCTCATCGCTGATAACGGTGACGCCGTACCGTGCGGCCAGGTCGGCAACCGCAACCAGGTCTTCGACGGTGTGCGGATGCCCGATGGGGTTGTGCGGATTGCACAACAGATAGGTGCGGGCGCCAGCGGCGAACGCGCGCTCAAGTCCTCCGAGGTCGAGTGCCCAGCCGCCGAGGCCGTCCAACAGCGGTACCTCGACAATGGTCCCGCCCGCCTCTGGAATCAGGTCAAAGAACGGCGGGTAGACCGGAGGGTTGATGACGACGCCGTCGCCGGGGGAGATCACCCGGCGGATTGTCTCGACGATCGCCACACTGACATCCGTTGTACTGGTCACGTGGCCGGGATCGACGGACCATCCCCAGCGCCGGAGCGCAAAGCCCGCGAACGCCTCGGCGAGCGGATTGTCTGGCGCCACGTATCCGGTATCACTCCGGCGCACCGCGGCAATGAGCGCGTCGCCGATCACCGGGGCGAGCGGATAGTCCATTTCGGCGACGAACAGTGGAAGGACGTCAGTGTCGTAGTTCCGCCATTTCAGGCTGGTGCGTTCGCGGAGCAACAGGAGGGGATCGGCGGTGACATCCATAGCATCAGGATGCCGCAATCGCCCGGCGCGGTCGAGGGGCGGAATGGGCTGGCTGTGGCACCTAGAATGGACGGGTGAGTATGGAGATTGAAATCGGCCGCTCCAAGCGCGCTCGTCGTGTGTACGCCTTCGATGACATTGCGATTGTTCCCAGTCGTCGAACCAGAGACCCAGAAGATGTATCGGTCAGCTGGGGGATTGACGCCTACCAGTTCGATATCCCCTTCATTGCGGCTCCCATGGATTCCGTGGTGTCCCCGCAGACGGCGATCATGATGGGCCAGCTCGGCGGACTTGGCGTTCTCGACCTCGAGGGCCTCTGGACCCGGTACGAGAACCCCGAAAGCCTCCTCGCGGAGATTCGTACGCTGCCAGCCAACAAGGCGACAGCGCGCATGCAGGAGATCTACTCAGAGCCGATCAAGCCTGAACTCGTCACCCAGCGCCTGGCCGAGATTCGTGCCGCAGGCGTCACCGTTGCCGGAGCACTCTCCCCGCAGCGCACCCAGGAACTGTACGAGACCGTCGTCGCCGCCGGTGTCGACCTCTTCGTCATCCGTGGCACCACCGTTTCTGCCGAGCACGTCTCGAAGACCCAGGAACCGCTGAACCTCAAGAAGTTCATCTACGAACTCGACGTTCCCGTCATCGTCGGCGGCGCATCCACATACACCGCTGCCCTGCACCTGATGCGCACCGGTGCCGCCGGCGTTCTCGTCGGTTTCGGCGGGGGAGCCGCATCCACCACACGCGCCACCCTCGGTATCCACGCTCCCATGGCCACGGCCGTAGCGGATGTCGCCGGCGCTCGTCGCGACTACATGGACGAGTCGGGCGGACGTTACGTACACGTCATCGCCGACGGCGGCCTCGGAACGTCGGGCGACATCGTCAAGGCCATCGCCTGCGGTGCAGACGCCGTGATGCTCGGATCGACGCTGGCGCGCGCAACGGATGCTCCAGGCGGCGGATACCACTGGGGTGCTGAGGCGCACCACTCGCAGCTGCCCCGTGGCAAGCGCGTCGAGGTCGGCAGCGTTGCCCCGCTTGAAGAGATCCTGTACGGCCCCGCCCCCGTCGCAGACGGCACCGCCAACCTGGTCGGCGCGCTCCGTCGGTCGATGGCGACGACCGGTTACTCAGACCTGAAGGAATTCCAGCGCGTCGAAGTAGTTGTAGCGCCGTACCAAGTGAACTAGCGTCGATGTAAGTACCACCACCTTTCAGGATGGGAGTCAGCATGGGCACGCTTAATTCGGTGACACGGTCGGCAAAACTGGGGCCTGAAGAGCGCGAGGCCGCGCTGGCCAGGCTCAAGGAAAAAGAGCTGGACATCCTGGTGGTTGGTGGTGGCATCGTCGGTGCCGGCGCAGCCATGGATGCTGTCACGCGTGGATTGAGCGTCGGAATCCTGGAAGCGCGGGACTGGGCATCCGGCACGTCGAGCCGGTCATCCAAATTGGTGCATGGCGGCATCCGCTACCTGGAACAGCTCGACTTTCGGCTGGTGCGTGAAGCGCTGATTGAACGCGGACTGCTGTTGCAGGTGCTCGCGCCGCACCTCGTGAAGCCCGTGCGCTTCCTGTACCCGCTGAAGAAGCGGGTTACAGAACGGGTCTACGTGGGCGCTGGCATGCTGCTCTACGACATCTTCAGCTACACGGGCGGGCGCTCCCCAGGGGTGCCGCACCACCGCCACCTGTCGAAGCGACAGGTGCAGCGGCTCATGCCGAGCCTGTCCAACGATGCGCTGGTCGGCGGCATCACCTACTACGACGCCCAGGTCGACGATGCGCGCTTTGTGGCGTCGCTGGTGCGAACCGCTTCGTTCTATGGCGCCCACGCCATGAGCCGGGTGCGCGTCGAGGGCTTTATCAAGGTCGGCGAGCGGGTGGTCGGCGTGCAGGCGCATGACCTGCAGACCGGCGAACGGTTCGAGGTTCGCGCCAAGCAGGTCGTCAACGCCACCGGCGTCTGGACGGACGACACCCAGCGGATGGTCGGCGAACGCGGCACGTTCAAGGTGCGTGCGTCGAAGGGCATCCACCTCGTGGTGCCGCGTGACAGGTTCCAGTCGGCCATGGGGTTGCTGCTTCGCACCGAGAAGAGCGTGCTGTTCGTGATTCCGTGGGGTCGGCACTGGCTGATCGGCACCACAGACACTGACTGGCACCTCGACAAGGCGCATCCGGCGGCCACGGCTGCCGATATCGACTACCTGCTCGAACACGTGAACTCTGTGCTCACGGTGCCGCTGACCCGCGAAGACGTTGAAGGCGTGTACGCCGGGCTTCGACCGCTGCTGGCCGGCGAGTCAGACCAGACGTCGAAGCTGTCGCGAGAGCACCTGGTCGGGCATTCTGTGCCTGGGCTCGTCGTCATCGCCGGCGGCAAGTGGACCACATACCGGGTGATGGCGAAGGACGCGATCGACGCTGCTGTCGACGCGCTCGACGGGAAGATCCCGGAGTCGACGACGGAGACGATTCCGTTGCTTGGCGCAGAGGGTTACCAGGCGGCGTGGAACAAGCGCGGCAAGATTGCTCGCGCGTTCGGACTGCACCCGGCCCGCGTCGAACACCTGCTCAACCGCTACGGCACGCTGACGGATGAGATCCTTGATCTGATTCGGGACGACCCGTCCCTGGCGGATCCGCTGCCGGGCGCCGACGACTACGTGGGCGCGGAAATCGTGTACGCGGCCACGCACGAGGGCGCCCTGCACCTAGAGGATGCGCTGGCCAGGCGCACGCGCATCTCCATCGAGGCCTGGGACCGCGGTGTCTCGGCTGCCCCCGTTGCCGCCAGGCTCATGGCTGAAGCACTCGGCTGGGACAAGGAGCGGGAAGAACGCGAAGTGGCGGTCTACCTGAAACGGGTTGCGGCGGAGCGTGGATCGCAGGAGCAGCCTGATGACGCATCCGCTGATCGGGTTCGCCTGGAGGCCCCGGACATCGTCACGCAGTCTTAGGACCGGTACCTGCAGTCGCTATCCAGGGCTCACTTGGCCTTGGCTGCGGCCTTCATTGCCTTCTTCGTTTCGCGCACAGTGGCCAGCGATTCAGGGTCGACGATGTCGGCTACTGACCGGTGGCTGCCGGTCTCCCCGTATGCCCCTGCGGCGTCCTGCCATCCGCTGCCCGTGAAGCCATACTGTTTGCCGAGCAGGGCCACGAAGATTTTGGCCTTCTGGTCGCCGAACCCCGGCAACGCTTTCAGGCGCTTGAACACCTCTGCGCCGTTCGGCTCGTCGCGGGTCCAGAGAGCGGATGCGTCGCCGTCCCAGTCATCGACGATCGCCTGGCACAGGGCCTGCACGCGTCCGGCCATGCTGGCGGGGTAGCGGTGCACAGCAGGCGGCTGGCGGAAGAGCTCGGCGAACGCATCGGCGTCCTGGTGTGCGATGGTGGCTGCGTCGAGGGATCCCAGCCGCTCCTTGATCTTCAGCGGGCCGGAGAATGCGGTCTCCATTGCGATCTGCTGGTCGAGGAGCATGCCGATCAGCAGTGCAAGCGGATCGGTCGACAGCAGCTGGTCAGCAGCGGCGTCTCCGGTGATATGCAGGTTTCCAGTCATGGCTTCATCTTCGCAGCGATCGGCAGCGACGCACAGGGGCCGCGCCTGCCGGAGCACTCGCCAGCGACGCCGCTGGAGCACGGCCCGGCACTGGGCGATGACACAAAAACCCTCGGATACAATGGGTGAACCACCCTCTAGCCCCCAGGAGCCCAAACCATGGTTGACGTTCGGCGGGTCAAACTTCCCGGCGTAGGTGTGCTGCACACCTTCGTGACGGATGACGGGGGCAAGGTCGGCGTTATCGCCCACCGTTCCGGTCACAGCGATCTCATTACATTCGCGGATGACGAGGGCGGACCTGACGCCAGCAAGGTGTCATTGCGCCTCAGCGAGGACGAGGCGCACACGCTCGCCGAGCTGCTCGGCGGAACCCAGATCACCGAGTCGCTGACCGCGCTCGACCAGATCCCCGGCTTGTCCATCGACTGGTTCACCGTCGACTACGACGACCACATTGCCGGGCAGCCGCTTGGCAACCCAGCTGAGCGCGGCATCGCCGGTCTCACCGTGGTGGCCGTCGTTCGTGGCGAGTCCGCAAGCCCCGCGCCCGCCGCCGACTTCAAGGTGTTCCCTGGTGACACCCTTGTCGTCGCAGGGTCGCCCGAAAAAGTTGCGAAGGCCTTCGCGTTCTTCCGTAAAGGTGAAGTCAAAGCGAAGTCCGTCGACGCTCCGCCAGGGGGCTGAGTATGCACCTCGGCGAAGACCTCATCACCCTCGGCGTCCTCCTGGTTGTCGCCTATGTCCTAGGACGCCTCGGCAAACTCGTCGGGTTGCCGTCGATCCCGATCTACATGGTCGTTGGATTGCTTGCGAGCCCGTACACCGGCTGGTTCCCGCTCGACTTCCACGCGGCGGACATCGAACTCATCGCTGTGTTCGGCCTGATCCTGCTCCTCTTCAGCCTTGGCCTCGAGTTCGACCAGGAAGAGTTCTTCAATAACGCCGGAAAACTCCTGATATCGGGCGGCACCTACGTGCTGCTGAACATGGGACTTGGCTTCGCGTTCGGCATGATGGTCGGCTGGGGAACAAGAGAAGCCCTGGTCATTGCCGGTATGACCGGCACATCGTCGAGCGCCATCATCACCAAACTCCTCATTGAGTTGCGCAGGCTGGCCAACAAAGAGACGCCGATGATCCTCGGCGTCACGGTCGTCGGCGACATCTTCATCGCCATCTACCTCTCCATCGTCTCCGTCGTGCTGAGCGGCGAGACCGAGGTGTGGCCGATCGTGCTGCAACTCACCATCGCATTCCTCTTCCTCGTCGTCATGTTCTCCCTGGCGAGGTGGGGCGGGAAAGTGGTGTCGCGACTGGTGCGCACCAAGGACGACGAGCTGTTCACCATCCTCTTCTTCGGCCTCGCGGTGCTCTTCGCCGGCATCGGAGAGATCATCGGGGTGACGGATGCCATCGGCGCGTTCCTCATCGGCGTCGTGCTCGGCGCGAGCAGCTACCGGGCAAAGATCGAACGCGTCGCTGTGCCACTGCGCGACGTCTTCGCGGCCTTCTTCTTCCTGAACTTCGGACTGGCCCTGCACATCGACGAATTCGGTTCCGTCATCGGTGTGGTGCTGATCGCCGTCGTCATGACCTTTGCGCTGAATCTGGTGTCGGGGGCGCTGTTGGCCGGCCTGCACAAGATGGGCCCGCCAGAAGCCATCAACGCCGCAGCCATCCTGGTGAATCGGGGGGAGTTCACGCTGATTCTCGCCACGCTCTCGGTGGGAGCTGGACTCAACCATCTGCTGCAACCGTTCGCCGGCCTCTACGTGCTGCTGATGGCCGTGCTCGGGCCGCTGTTCGCCTCGAACTCCGAAAAAATCGGTGCCCTGTTCCGTGGCGGGAAGCGTCGACCGCCGACGCCGCCGACCCGTGATCGCATGCGCGAGGAAGAAATCGCCCTCGTCGAAGCCGTGGGCAACTCGCGCGGCAAGGATTCGACAGAGCGGGCGGTAGCGCGCGTGGTCGAACAGGCCAAGAGCCAGACCGGCGACGGCTCTGCCGCAGCACGCACGCCAGCAGCTCGTACGCCAGCAGCTCGTATACCCCCAAGCGATGCGCCGTCACCGAGCGCATCAGCCCCCAAGACAGACCCGATGGCTGAGTTCATCACAGACAAACTCGCAGGCGACAAGCCGAAGCGAGACGAACGGACAACGGACTACTCGTGATCAAAATGATGTTGCGCCCACGCTGGGTGGGCGCTCTTCTCCTTGCCCTCGCGATCGCCGCAGCTTTCGCGCTGCTCGGTCAGTGGCAACTTGAGCGAGCGATGGCGTCGATCCAGGTGGAAGAGCGCGCGACAGAAGAGGTGCAGCCGCTGACCGACCTGGTGCAACCTGACGGTCCGACGCCCATCGCGGCAGAAGCCCAGATCGTGACGCTCTCCGGTCACTACATCGCCGGAGACGAGCAGCTCGTCGCAGAGGCGCACCAGGACGATGCAATCGGCTGGTGGGTCGTCAGCCGCTTCGTAACGGACGACGACGTGAACATCCCGATCGTGCGCGGCTGGGCCGCCACGGAGGAGAAGGCCCTGGCGGCAGCGGACGCACTGGCAAAGTCTGACCAGGATGGGGCATCCGTCACGGTCACCGGCCGATTCCTGTCGAGCAACGCGCCAGTGCTGCCCGAAAAGGGTGGCGATCCGTTCATCATGACGACCGTGTCTGTGGCCGCGCTCATCAACCTGTGGACCGACTTCACCGACCAGTCGGTGTACTTCGGCTACGTGCTCGACTCGACGGCCCCAGCAGGGCTCGAAACCGTGCATTCTCCGGCTCCGGAGAAGGAACTATCCGTGAACTGGCTGAATATTTTCTACGCCGTCGAATGGGCAGTTTTCGCCGGTTTTGCCGTGTTCCTCTGGTATCGACTCGTGAAGGACGCGCTGGAACGTGAAGAAGAGGAAGCCGAGGCCGCCGCCCTGGCAGCAGGCGAGGGCACACCTCCTCCACCCGGCACGTAAACTGGACTAATGCCTCTCGAACCAAAGCCCGCCGACCTTCTGAGGATTCCTGGCGCGCTCAAGCTGTACAAAGTTTCGTCCATCATCACCGGTGTCATGTTGCTGCTGCTCTGCGCCGAAATGATTGCCAAGTACGCATTCGGCTACGAACTCGAACTCGGCGGCCCGAACGGCTTCCTGGCCCTGGTCCCGAACGACACCGTCACCGCGGTCAACCTCAGCACCGGCATCCTGATGGCCCACGGTTGGTTCTACGTGCTCTACCTCTTCAGTGACTTCCACCTGTGGAGCTTGATGCGCTGGCCATTCTCTCGTTTTATCCTGATCGCTCTCGGCGGTATCGTGCCCACCCTGTCGTTCTTCGTTGAAGTGAAGGTCGCCAAGGATGTCACTGCTTACCTGGCCGCACGAGAGCGCATCGCTACCAATGCCGGAGTCACGGCAACAAATGTGGAGGCATAACAAGTAATGAGCGAGCAGACAAGCCCGCAGCCGAGCGAGCCGTCGACAACCCAGCGCCCCGTGCTGGTCGTTGACTTCGGCGCGCAGTACGCGCAGCTGATCGCACGGCGCGTGCGCGAGGCATCCGTTTATTCAGAGATCGTGCCGCATTCGGTGACCGCAGCGGAGGTCCGCGCGAAGAACCCGATCGGCATCGTGCTGAGTGGCGGCCCCTCCAGCGTGTACGCAGAAGGTGCGCCAACGTTCGACCCGGCGATCTTCGACCTCGACGTGCCGATTCTTGGCATTTGCTACGGCTTCCAGGTGATGGCAACGGCGCTCGGCGGCGAAGTCGCGCACACCGGCGCTCGCGAGTACGGCTCGACACCGGTCACCGTCACGGATGGTGGCAACGCCCTCCTGGCCGACCAGCCGAGCGACCAGACGGTGTGGATGAGCCACGGCGACTCCGTGTCGAAGGCTCCTGAAGGCTTCACCGTTCTGGCCTCGACCGCATCGACCCCCGTCGCAGCGTTCGCCAACGACGAGCGTCGCCTCTACGGCGTGCAGTGGCACCCAGAGGTGAAGCACTCAGAGCACGGCCAGCACGTTCTCGAGAACTTCCTGCACCGCGCCGCCGGCATCCCGGCAGACTGGAACAGCGGCAACGTCATCGCAGAGCAGGTAGCTCGCATCCAGGCACAGGTCGGCACCGGCAAGGTCATCTGTGGCCTGTCCGGTGGAGTCGACTCCGCCGTGGCCGCAGCCCTCGTGCACAAGGCCGTCGGCGACCAGCTCGTCTGCGTCTTCGTCGACCACGGTCTGCTCCGCCAGGATGAGCGCCGCCAGGTTGAGGAAGACTACGTCAAGGCAACCGGTGTGCGCCTCGTCACCGTCGATGCCCGTGAGCAGTTCATCACAGCCCTCGCCGGAGTCAGCGACCCGGAGCAGAAGCGCAAGATCATCGGCCGCGAGTTCATTCGCAGCTTCGAGAAGGCCCAAGCCGACCTCATCGCGGAATCAGCGGCAGACGGCGACCCGATCCGCTTCCTCGTGCAGGGCACCCTGTACCCGGATGTCGTCGAATCGGGTGGCGGAAGCGGCACCGCGAACATCAAGAGCCACCACAACGTTGGCGGTCTTCCAGAAGACCTGCAGTTCGAGCTCGTCGAGCCGCTGCGCACCCTGTTCAAGGACGAGGTTCGCGCTATCGGTTCTGAACTCGGCCTGCCAGACGTCATCGTGCAGCGCCAGCCGTTCCCCGGCCCAGGCCTCGGAATCCGCATCGTCGGCGAGGTCACCCAGGAACGTCTCGACCTGCTGCGTAAAGCGGATGCCATTGCTCGCGAAGAGCTGACAAACGCCGGTCTCGACCGCGAGATCTGGCAGTGCCCCGTCGTGCTGCTGGCCGACGTTCGCTCGGTGGGCGTTCAGGGCGACGGCCGTACATACGGTCACCCGATCGTGCTGCGCCCTGTCTCGTCTGAAGACGCGATGACCGCCGACTGGACCCGCCTGCCGTACGACGTGCTGGCGAAGATCTCGAACCGCATCACCAATGAGGTCGATGGGGTCAACCGCGTCGTGCTCGACGTCACGTCGAAGCCGCCGGGAACTATCGAATGGGAGTAGTGGAGGGCTTTTAGCTCTCCGCGGGGGAGCGGTGGCGTCGTCATCCGCTCCTCAGCTCAGACAATGACGAAGAAGGCCGGGCCACACCGGTTTGCAGATCGGGTTACGAACTGCAGGCACGTGGCCCGGCCTTCTTCGTCATAACTCGGCACCCCGCGGATGGCGACGCCACCGCTTCGCGATGAGCTCTGCGCGGAGAGCTGGGCGCGCGGAGAGTTGGGTGCGTGGGTCACGTTGAGCGCAATGAGTGCGTTGAGCGCGGTTGGCTGCGGCTGTTCCTTCATGCGTCGCAGGAATACCATGCGGGGCAATGGCCGCGGCCTCGCGGCTATCCCGGATAGAAAGGCACCGCTGTGACCAAACCTACGATCGTTCTCGTCCACGGAGCGTGGGCCGACGCGTCTAGTTGGAACGCCGTTGCAACCGAACTGCAGAACCAGGGCTTCACGGTCTTTGCTCCGCCGAACCTGTTGCGTGGTGTCGCCTCTGACGCCGCCTACATCGCGTCATTCCTCAGCCAACGCACGGTCGGCCCTGTGGTGCTCGTTGGCCACTCCTACGGCGGGTTCGTCATCACCAATGCCGCGGCCAACGGCGGAGACGTGCGTGCGCTCGTGTATGTGGATGCGTTCATCCCCGATGAAGGCGAGTTCGTCTTTCAAATCCTCGGCGGCTCCGGATCGGCGCTCGCCGTTCCCGATCCCACCACCGTCCTCGACGTTGTCGGGTATCCCGGCGCGCCAGAGGGCGACGCCGAAGCATTCCTCAAGCCCGCCACTGTGCATAACTCCTTCGCGCAAGACCTCGCAGAGGCAGACCGTAGCCTCATCGTCGCAACTCAGCGACCGATCACCCTCAGCGCCAACACGTCACCCTCTGCCGCACCCGCGTGGAAGACCATTCCCAGTTGGGCGGTAGTCGGCACCGAAGACAAGGTGATTCCGCCGGCAACCCAGCGCAGCATGGCAGAGCGCGCCGGAGCGACCATCACTGAAGTGGCGGCCTCGCACGTCTCAATGGTGTCGCAACCATCGGTCACCATCGACGCAATCCTCGCGGCCGTCGCCGCTGTGGGCGTGCCGGTTTAGCGCTGCGCTGCAGGTGCGCAGCTGCGCGGGAGCTGTACTACCCGCGCGGCTGCGTATGACCCGCGCAGCGCTCGCCGAGCGCATCTCACTGCTGGTGGCCTTCCTCACCCTCTGGGGAGAATGACGAAGGGCCGGTCTGTACCAGACCGGCCCTTCGGTAACGCTGTGCTGCGTGCTAGTCGCGCGCGATGGCGAACATGCGCAGGATCTCGAGGTACAGCCAGATGACGGTGACCATGATGCCGAAGGCACCGCTCCAGCCGTACTTGCGAGGGGCGCGGTTCTGCACGCCGCGCTGGATGTAGTCGAAGTCGAGCACCAGTGAGTACGCGGCCATGATGACGACGAATACGCCGAGGATCAGGCCGAACGGGATGCCAGTTCCGAGGAACTCGGCGCCGCGCAGGCCGAACGGGTTGTCGATGGCGCCGAATGCGCTGAGGCCGAAGTTGACCAGCGAGAACACCAGGTAGCCGACGATGGCGATCAGGAAGACCTTGGTGGCCTTCTTGGAGGCACGGATCTTGCCGCTCGCGAATAGTGCGAGCGTGACTCCGACGACCACGAGGGTGGCGAGCACAGCCTGGATCACGATGCCGTCGAAAGCAGCCTCGTAGATGGCGGAGATACCGCCGACGAAAACACCCTGGGCGGCCGAGTAGGCCAGGATGAGCGCCGGTGACGGTTCCTTCTTGAAGATGTTGACCATGGCAAGGACGAAGCCGATGATGCCGGCGACGATCATGATGCCGGGAGACGCGAAGATCCAGCCGAGGGCGGCGCCGGCGAGCAGCACCACGAAGGTGAGCGCCGACTTCACAACGGTGTCTTCAACCGTCATGCGGTCGGTGTCAGACGAATTCGCGGCCGGGCGGTTGTAGATGTCCTGCAGTTCCGCTGCAGACACCGTGGCCACCGTCGATGCCGACGAGGAGTTGAACGCGGGATTGCGCGAGAATGCGGGATTGTCGAGTGCCATGGTTTCCTCTGCTCACAAACAGCTGGGGTATGTACGCACCGTAGTCAGCGCGCACGACCAATCTACCTGAGAGTCCTTACAGATTTTCTGGGTATTCGCCGAATAGTTGCCAGCCACCAGCCGGCCCATGCTGCGGCGATCGTCACGAGTGAACCGAAGAGCAGCATGACCCAGCTGAGCGAATAGGAGTCGAGGGTGGCTTTGAACACGAAACTCGCCATGATCGGGAGTATCAGAGTGACGTAGCTCAGCAGCGGCCGATGTCGTACCAGCAGCCATCCGGCCAGGAGCACGGTGAATGCGCCGGCGAAGTCGGGGCCGGCCCGCAGCACGAGGCCGGCCAGCAGGCAGGGGAGCAGCACGATCAGTCGCCGCCAAAGCGCGCCCGGCATGACGAGCCAGCCGATGAGCTGCACGAACGGGCCGATACCGAGCAGCGCGAGCGTGTATGAGCTCATCAGGTTGGAGAGGCCGACGCCGATGAGAATCAGGGACAGGCCCACCCAGAAGCGGACGCGACGTCTGTCCAGCACAGGCTGGACAGTAGTCGTCGGCTGGGTCACGGTAGTCATTGCATCAATTCTGGCAGTCGCACGGATATCTTGGACTCATGCCCCGGCACCCACTCTCGCTTCCCCTCGTCATCGGCCACCGTGGCGCCCCCGGCTATCGCCCTGAGCACACCCGCGCCGCATACGACCTGGCATTCGCCCTCGGCGCCGACGCCGTTGAACCAGACCTGGTGGCGACCAAGGATGGTGTGCTGGTGATTCGGCACGAGAACGAGATCTCAGGCACAACGGATGTCGCCTCCCGGCCCGAATTCGCCGACCGACGTGCCACGAAGAGCATTGACGGTGTCACACAGACCGGCTGGTTCACCGAAGACTTCACCTGGGCAGAGCTCAGTACCCTCAGGGCCAGGGAACGCCTCCCTGCTGTCCGCCATTCCAGCGCGACGTTCGACGGGCTGTTCCCGTTGCTGAGGCTCCGCGACCTGTTCGATATCGTCGATGCCGCAGGGGAGTCGAGCGGGTTGTGGCGGGGAATCGTGGCGGAGATCAAGCACGCCACGTATTTCGACTCGATCGGGCTGCCCCTCGACGAACTGTTCGTCGATGAGGTGCGGCGCGCCGGGTGGGATACCGGTGACGGACGGCTGATCGTGGAGAGCTTCGAACGCACGGTGCTCACAGCGATCGACGACCGCGGCATCACAGCCAAACGAATCTACCTGATCGAGGCATCCGGTGCCCCCTTCGACGAGGTCAGTGCGCGAGGTGCTGCCGCTGCCGCCGACTACTCGGCATCGTTGACGAAGGAGGGGCTGTATTCCCTCGCCGGACAGGTCGACGGTGTCAGCGTGGACAAATCGCTCATCCTGCAGGAGGACGAAGAGCACACCGTGACTGGGGCTTCGGAGCTCGTCGACGACGCCCATGCCGCCGGCCTGGAAATCTACTGTTGGATGCTGCGCCCAGAGAACAAATATCTGGCGAAGTCGTTCAGGCAGGGCACGGTGCGTGCGAACTTCGGCAACTGGCAGGGCGAGTTCCGCACCATCATGTCGACGGGCATCGACGGCGTATTCGCCGACTATCCCGACCTTGCTGTGACGGTGCGCGACGAGCTCGGGGAGTGAGCCGAATCGGGGGCTGCAGCCGCGCCCAGCGTCCTCGGCTGGCTGTCAGTGGCAGCGCCTAGAATTGAAGACGATATGACGACGCTCTCTAACCCTGACGAATCCACCGCAACGCAGGTCGTGGGCGCGCCCATCATCGTGGGCGAACAGGGGCGCGACTACAACGGGAGTTCGCTGCTCGACGGACTGAACCCGCAACAGCTCGTTGCCGTGCAGTACCGCGGGCCAGCGCTGCTCATCATCGCTGGGGCCGGCTCTGGCAAGACCAGCGTGCTCACCCGCCGCGTGGCCAGCCTGCTCGAGAGCCGCGAAGCCTGGCCGAGCCAGATCCTCGCCATCACGTTCACCAACAAGGCTGCAGCGGAAATGCGCGAGCGGGTCGAGAGCCTGGTGGGGCAGAGCGCCCGTGGCATGTGGATTTCCACGTTCCACTCCGCCTGCGTTCGCATCCTGCGCCAGGAAGCAGAGAAGGCCGGGCTCAGCAGCACGTTCAGCATCTACGACTCCTCAGACACCAGGATCACCCTGAAGCGCATCATCAAGTCGCTCGACGCCGACACCCTCGGCTTCACCCCGGCCAGTGCGTCATCCAAGATCTCCAAGCTGAAGAACGAACTGATCGACGCCGACGCATACTCTCGCGACGCCAACATGAGCGACCCGCAAGAGGTCATGTTCGTCGAGATCTTCCGGCAGTACACGCAGCGCCTTCGTGCCGCTAGCGCGCTCGACTTCGACGACCTCATCGGCGAGACCGTCTACCTGTTCCGCGCCTTCCCGCGCGTCGCCGCGCTGTACAGGCGCCGGTTCCGCCACGTGCTGGTCGACGAATACCAGGACACCAACCACGCGCAGTACTCGCTCGTGCGTGAGCTCACTCGCCCTGTGGAGCCAGACCTGGCAGAAGAACTCGAATCCCAGGGCCTGCACGTGCGCAATGTGCAGGATGCCACCGGCGCCATTCCAGGCGCCTCGCTCACCGTCGTCGGTGACTCAGACCAGTCCATTTACGCTTTCCGTGGCGCCGACATCCGCAACATCAGCGAATTCGAACGCGACTTCCCAGGGGCCAAGGTGGTGCTGCTCGAGCAGAACTACCGGTCGACCCAGAACATCCTCTCCGCGGCGAACGCCGTCATCGGCAACAACTTCGACCGCAAAGACAAGAAGCTGTGGACCGCAGACGGCGACGGCGAGAAGATCGTCGGCTACACGGGGTACTCAGGGCACGATGAGGCGCAGTTCGTCGCAGACGAGATCGAAGTGCTGCACCAGGGCGGCATGGCATACCGTGACATGGCCGTGTTCTATCGAACCAACGCCCAGACGCGTGCACTCGAAGAGATCCTCGTGCGCGCCGCCGTGCCATACCGCGTCGTGGGCGGCACCAAGTTCTACGAGCGCGCCGAGATCAAGGATGCCCTCGCCTACCTCATTGCCGTGGCGAACCCACAAGACGAGCTGGCGCTTCGCCGCATCCTGAACACGCCCAAGCGCGGCATCGGGCCTGCGACAGAAACCCAGATCGGCAGCTTCGCCGAAGACAACGGCATCAGCTACCGACAGGCAATGCGCAACGCCGCGTCCCTCGGGCTCGGCCCGAAGGTGACAGGAGCGATCCTGCAGCTGGCCCGCCTGCTCGACGAGGCCGCGCTCATGCTCGACCCAGAAAACCCGGCCGGCGTCTCGAGCGTCTCCGACGTACTGGTGTTCCTGCTTGAGCAGAGCACCCTGCTCACCGTGCTGCGCAGCAGTCGCGACCCGCAAGACGAAGCGCGTGCAGAGAACATCGAAGAACTCGTCGCGCAGACCAAGGACTTCAACCGCGAGAATCCGGATGCCGGCCTGGTCGACTTCCTCACCCAGGTCTCCCTCGTCGCCGCAGCGGATGACCTCGACGATGCTTCCGGCACCGTGTCGCTCATGACGCTGCACACGGCCAAGGGCCTTGAATACGATGCGGTGTTCCTCACCGGCATCGAAGAAGGCCTTCTCCCGCACCAGATGTCGGCCAGCGAACCCGGTGGCCCCGCCGAAGAGCGTCGTCTCTTCTACGTGGGAATCACCAGGGCCCGCAAGCGCCTCTACCTGTCGCTGGCCATGACGCGTGCGCAGTTCGGCGACGTCAACGTTGCGATGCCGAGTCGCTACCTGCAGGAGATCCCAGCCAACCTCATCGAATGGCGCCAGTCGCCAGGCATGGCGAACTCACGTGGCGGCACCCAGCCGCGCGCGCTGAATGCCAGGCCTGGATTCAACGGCGGCTTCGGCAGTCGCAGTGGGGGCAACCAATACGACGGCCAGCAGAGCCTGCCGCCATCGCCCAAGCCGAAGACGGAGTGGGCAAACCGGGTGACCGCACAGGTGCGCGACAACGGCGACCTCACCCTGGAAGCCGGGGACCGCATCCGTCACGTCGATTTCGGCGAGGGGCGCGTGAACCAGGTGACCGGTGATGGGACCAAGCGCATCGCGCACGTACAGTTCGACACCGCGGGCGCAAAGAAGCTCCTGATCAAGATCGCACCGATCGAGAAGATCTAATGGCCGTCGGACCTCAGCCCGGGTCAGCGGCAGAGGAGTCTGGCGCGCAGCCAGCCAAGCCAGAGCTCTCACAGCCGGCCAAACCAGAGAGCCTGCGCGACTGGCTTCGGTCGTTGCGCGCACTCGATCTCGAGGTGGCGTCACGCGCCGCGCTCGCCGTCGCGCTTCCCCTCATCGTGCTTGTGGCGATCGGGCACATCGACTGGATTGCGTATGCATCGTTCGGTGCCATGACGGCGCTGTACGGTCGGACGGAGCGGTATCGGGTACGGATGCGCACGGTCACAATCGGTGCGGTATCCCTCCTCGTCTGCATCGCTCTCGGCATCCTGATGGCGGTCACGAACGCGCCGCTCATCATGCTGGTGCTCGGCTTGGTTGTCGTGATCGCCGGCGGCCTGCTGGTCAGTGCGGTCGGCGGGCTGTTTCCCCCCACCCCGATCTTCTTCGTGTTCGCCTATGTGGTCTGTGCCCAGTCGCCGACCCCCGCCGATGAGGTCGTGGTTCGACTTGCGGTCGCGGTTGCCGCGGCGGCCTTCGCTTGGCTGGTCACGATGTCTGGGTGGTGGTTGCGTCGACTCTCCGGCGACCGAACAGAAGCCGTCTTCAAGCCGCTCAAGGAGGGCAGAGACCTCCGCTTCGGCGCATTCCGTGACCGGCGCGTGTGGCTGGCCATTGTGCAGAACGTCGTCGGAGCCCTGCTGGCCGGTTGGCTCGCTATGGCCGTGGGAATCGGACATCCGTACTGGGCGGTGGTCAGCGTGGTGGCGGTTATCCCACCCCCAGGGGCTGCGCACTCCATCGTGCGGGCCATTCACCGCATTGTCGGCACCTGTCTCGGTGTGATTGTGACGGGCCTGGTGTTGTTCCCGGGCCCGCCGGTCGGTGTTCTGGTTGCCGTGATCATCGTCAGCCAATTCGGTGCAGAGATCCTCGTCGGGCGTCACTATGGGGCCGCGCTGCTGTTCATCACGCCTTTGGCACTCACCGTTGCGCACCTGGCGGCTCCCGTGCCGGTGACCGGGCTGCTCGTCGATCGCGCGGTTGAAACGGCGCTGGGCGGCGCGATCGCCATCGGTCTGGTGCTGCTCGCCCGGTGGCTGTTCCCGCCGGCGAAGCCCGTTGCGGCGGGCGCGACCCCGGCATCCTGACCGCAGCCTGAATAGGTCATTTGTGTCTCATCTGTGACCTTGTGAGCCGATGGGGCTGAGCGTAGCGTTGGCAGCACCGACCACGAACGACCCAGTCACGACTCACCAACTCATTAGAGGAGGGCGGATTCATGGTTAAGGATGAGGAACTCTGGCCACGCGTCACAGACGCTGGCAGTGATGGCATCGATGAGCAACGGGAAGTCGATGAGGCGCTTGCCGCCCTCGATGAGGAGGATCCGGAATTTGACGAGGTGAAGGTCGACGCAGACGATCGCCCTGTCGAAGCCTTGAACGACCCGGATGTCTAGCGTTTGCTACTGCGGCGTCAGCTCATCACTCTCAATGCCGAGCAGTCGATGATCGGGGTCGAGGGTGGTCAGTAGGCGCGCGCAGATGTCGTTGAGTTGCGTCACCTGAACTGGCGTGAGCGAGTCGAAGACCAGCGAACGGACTTCCTCGACGTGGCCTGGCGCACTGTCGACCACTTTCTGCCAGCCGGCATCCGTCAGGGTGGCGATCGACGTGCGCCCGTCGGTGGATGACGCGCTGCGGGTGAGGTAGCCGCTCTTCTCCAGGCGGGAAATCACGTGCGACAGCCGAGACAGCGAGGAATTGGTCTTCGCCGCCACACTCGTCAGCGGTGCGGAGCGGCGCGGGCTCTCCGAAATCATCGCGAGCACGTAGTACTCGAAGTGTGTGAGTCCGGAGTCGCGCTTCAGCTCAGCTTCAAGTCGGCTCGGCAGCAGCATGGTGACGGCCATCAGGCGCAGCCATGCCTGGCGTTCATCGTCGTTGAGCCATCGAGTCTCGGTCATGACGCCATTCTAACATTTAACTTGACGCTTCAAGTAAAGCGGGGTAGCTTTTTAGTTGTCGCTTCAACTAATAGCACCAGGTGACACACAATTCCTCCGAAGGAGCACTCATGACTGACATCACCATCATCGGCAGCGGCAACATGGCCCGCGGCATCGGAACGCGCGCCGTGGCAGCTGGGCGCAGCCTGCAGATCCTCGACCGCGACGCGGCCAAGGCAGCAGCGCTCGCCAGCGAGCTCGGTTCTGCCGTGACGGCCGGGCAGCTCGGCTCCGAGATCTCCGGTGCTCTCGTCGTTCTCGCCCTGCCGTTCGATGCCGCGAAGGAGGTTGCGGGTGCAGAGCGCCAGGTGCTCGCAGGCAAGACTGTCATTGACATCTCGAACCCGGTCAACTTCGAGACGTTCGACTCTCTTGTTGTGGCACCGGGCAGTTCGGCAGCCGAAGAGATCGCAGCCCTGATCCCGGAGTCCACCGTGGTCAAGGCCTTCAACACCACTTTCGCCGGGTCGCTCGCCGGCGGCACGGTCGCCGGTGTGCCGCTCGACGTTTTCATCGCCTCAGACTCCACCGAGGCGTCGAACGCCGTTGCCGCGTTCGTGGCGGATGCCGGACTCCGACCGATCGAAGTCGGCCCGCTCCGCCGCGCTCGCGAGCTCGAAGGCATCCAGTTCGTCATCATGACGCTGCAGGCCAACCCGGCTTTCGACACCTTCAACTGGAACACCGGACTCAACATTCTGGTCTAGGCATATTCCGGCGCCGCGCAGCTCATCGGGGCTGCGCGGCGTGTACCTGTCTGCCCACTTAGAGTTGACCGGTGACTATTGAAGCCGCACAGCCCTGGTTGGCCCACTACGCCCCGAGCGTCCCGACCGAGTTCATCGCCCCCGAAGGATCCCTGATCGACCTGGTGGAGGCATCCGTCACCCAGTTCCCGACCAGGGTGGCCCTCGAGTTCTTCGGCGGCACCGTGACCTATGCCGAACTCGGTGAGCGGATCAACCGCGCGGCAGAGGGGCTTCGCCTGCTGGGCGTGAAGCGGGGAGACCCCGTCGCCCTCATCCTGCCGAACTGCCCGGAGCACGTTGTGGCGTTCTATGCGGTGCTGCGCCTCGGCGCGATAGTCGTCGAGCACAATCCGCTGTACACGCCGCGTGAGCTTCGCCACCAGTTCGAAGACCATGGCGCACAATTCGCCATCGCCTGGGACAAGGTTGTGCCGACCCTGCAGGACATGACAGACGACATCGGCGTGCCAACCATCATCTCCGTTGACATCACCAAGGGCATGTCGCTCGCCACGCGTGCGGCGCTGCTGCTTCCCGTGCGGAAGGCCCGTGAGTCGAGGAATGCGCTCACCGCGCGCACCAGCGGAGCCACGGCGTGGTCGGCGATCGTCGCGAGTCCGCTGCTCGACCCTGACCATATCTCCCCTGCACAGGCCGATCTGGCCGTGATCCAGTACACCAGCGGCACCATCAGCCGACCGAAGGGCGCAGAACTCACGCACGGCAACCTCACCGCCAACGCGGCGCAGTCGCGAGCATGGGTGCCTGCCATCGAGCGCGGCAATTGCGTCGTGTACGCGGTGCTTCCCATGTTCCATGCCTATGGGCTCACCCTCTGCCTCACCTTCGCCCTGAGCATGGGCGCGACGCTCGTGCTCTTCCCGAAGTTCGACGCAGACCTGGTGCTCAAGGCCATCAAGAAGCATCCGCCGACGTTCCTGCCCGCCGTCCCCCCGATCTACGCACGACTCGCGGCGCGGGCGCTTGAGAAGGGCGTGTCGCTTGAGGGCATCAGCATCTCGATCTCTGGTGCCATGAACCTGCCGACATCCATCGTGGATCCCTGGGAGTTCCAGAGCGGCGGCTACCTCGTCGAAGGCTACGGGCTGTCTGAGACGTCACCGGTGCTGATGGTCAATCCGGTCAGCGATGGCCGCAAGACCGGCACCGTTGGACTTCCTGTGCCAGGGACAGAGGCGCGCATCGTCGATCCGGCGAACCCCACTCAGGATGTCGCCTCCGGCGCCGAAGGCGAACTCATCGTGCGCGGCCCGCAGGTTTTCCGCGGCTACTTCCAGAAGCCAGAGGAGACGGCCGCCGTGTTCGTGGACGGCGACTGGTTCCGCACCGGTGACATCGCCACCATGGACCATGACGGCTTCTTCACCATCGTTGACCGCATCAAAGAGCTCATCATCACCGGTGGCTTCAACGTGTCGCCGTCCGAAGTTGAGGACGCGCTCCGCCATGCCACAGGGGTGCTCGATGCCGCCGTCGTCGGACTTCCGAGCCCGAATGGCGGCGAAGATGTGGTCGCCGCGGTGCAGCTGGCTGCCGGCGCACACTTCGATGAACAGGCGCTCCGTGATTTCCTCCGCGAGCGACTGGCGGCGTACAAGGTGCCGAGGCGCATCGTGCAGGTGGATGAGCTGCCGAAATCCCTGATCGGGAAGACGTTACGCCGGGTGGTGCGTGAGCAGTTCCCGGCAGCGGCAGCGCCCGCCGCCAGCCCGGCCTCCTAACGGCGGCCGGGCATCAGCGTGAGCGTGACCGTTTCACGTCGCGATCAGGCGGTAGAGTTCTTCAGGGTCAGTTGTCTTGATATCGAGCTAGTTTCGACGTCATTCGCTCGCCCACATCAACCTCACCCATGCACGAACGCTAAGACGCGGATTGGAAGAGCAGCGTGGATCTTTACGAATACCAGGCCAGAGACCTGTTTGAACAGTATGGAGTCCCGGTTCTTCCGGGCATCATCGCGGACACTCCTGAGGAGGTGCGCGCAGCGGCCGAGAAGCTCGGCGGCGTTGTGGTCGTCAAGGCCCAGGTCAAGGTCGGCGGTCGCGGCAAGGCCGGCGGCGTCAAGGTCGCCAAGACTCCCGATGAGGCAGAGGCAGCAGGCCGCGCCATTCTCGGACTCGACATCAAGGGTCACACCGTCAACCGCGTCATGGTCGCCGGTGGCGCACGCATCGCGCAGGAGTTCTACTTCTCGGTGCTGCTCGACCGGTCGAACCGCTCATACCTCTCGCTCGCCAGCTACGAGGGTGGCGTCGAGATCGAGGTGCTCGCCGTTGAGAAGCCTGAGGCCCTCGCGTACACGTCGATCGACCCGAACACCGGAATCGATCTGGACACGGCCCGTGCGATCGCGATCGCCGCGAAGTTCCCCGCAGAGCTCGTTGAAAAGGTTGCACCCGTTTTCGTGCAGCTGTACAACGTCTACAAGGGTGAGGACGCGACGCTCGTCGAGGTCAACCCGCTCGTTCTCACCGAAGAGGGCGACATCATCGCCCTCGACGGCAAGGTCACCCTCGACGAGAACGCTGACTTCCGCCACCCGAAGCACGCCGCACTCGAAGACGCTGCAGCAGCAGACCCACTCGAGGCGAAGGCCAAGGAGAACGACCTCAACTACGTCAAGCTCGACGGTGAGGTGGGTGTCATCGGAAACGGTGCAGGCCTCGTCATGTCGACACTCGATGTCGTCGCATACGCCGGCGAGAACCACGGCGGCGTGAAGCCGGCCAACTTCCTCGACATCGGCGGCGGAGCATCCGCCGAGGTCATGGCTGCCGGTCTCGACGTCATCCTCGGCGACCCGCAGGTCAAGAGCGTGTTCGTCAACGTCTTCGGCGGCATCACCGCCTGCGACGCCGTTGCCAAGGGCATCGTCGGCGCACTCGCCGAGCTCGGCTCCGCTGCGAACAAGCCGCTCGTCGTGCGCCTCGATGGCAACAACGTCGAAGAGGGCCGTCGCATCCTCGCCGAGGCGAACCACCCGCTTGTCACACTGGCCGCCACCATGGACGAGGGCGCCGACAAGGCCGCCGAACTCGCCAACGCCGCGAAGTAAGGGATTTTCGAATATGTCAATCTTCCTCAACAAAGACTCCAAGGTCATCGTGCAGGGCATCACCGGCGGTGAGGGCACCAAGCACACCGCCCTCATGCTGAAGGCCGGCACCCAGGTCGTTGGCGGCGTCAACGCTCGCAAGGCCGGCACCAGTGTCGTACACGGCGACGTCGAGCTGCCCGTCTTCGGCACGGTTGCAGAGGCCATCGAGAAGACCGGCGCGGATGTCTCCATCGCGTTCGTTCCGCCGGCCTTCACCAAGGATGCCGTGATCGAAGCCATCGACGCCGAGATCCCGCTGCTCGTCATCATCACTGAGGGCGTTCCCGTGCAGGACTCTGCTGAGTTCTGGGCATACAACAAGGCCAAGGGCAACAAGACCCGCATCATCGGCCCGAACTGCCCCGGCATCATCACGCCGGGTGAAGCGCTCGTCGGCATCACCCCGGCGACCATCACCGGCAAGGGCCCCATCGGCCTCGTCTCGAAGTCGGGCACCCTGACCTACCAGATGATGTATGAACTGCGCGACCTCGGCTTCTCGACCGCGATCGGTATCGGTGGCGACCCCATCATCGGCACCACGCACATCGACGCTCTCGAAGCATTCGAGAACGACCCGGAGACCCTCGCCATCGTCATGATCGGTGAAATCGGCGGCGACGCTGAAGAGAAGGCCGCCGACTACATCAAGGCGCACGTCACCAAGCCGGTCGTCGGCTACGTGGCAGGGTTCACCGCTCCCGAAGGAAAGACCATGGGCCACGCCGGCGCCATCGTCTCCGACGGAGCCGGAACCGCCCAGGGCAAGAAGGAAGCCCTCGAGGCTGCAGGCGTCAAGGTCGGCAAGACGCCGAGCGAGACCGCAACGCTGCTGCGCGAGGTTCTCGCCAGCCTGTAGGGCTGCAGAACTGCAGAACCACTGCATGACCGGATGCCGATAATCGGCATCCGCATGAAGGGCTCACCGCTTGTCGGTGGGCCCTTCGCTGTTGTCGGCAGGTAGGCTCAAAAGCCGATGAACCAGCAGATGAACCAGGCGACGAACCAGCCCATGAACCGCACAACGACCGCGATGCTTGCCGCACTCGAGGCGGTGATCGTCGTCGCTATCGGCGTCGGCATCGCGCTGGTTCCGCTCACCATCCTGTGGGCCACCCACTTCGACCTCGCGGTGGACTGGCTGGTCTTCTGGCGCGCTGCCGTCGACATCTGGCTGCTCGGCAACGGCGTCGACCTCACGGTGACTCTCGACCCCGTCATGGTGGCGGCCCTCGGCGTGCCCGGAGCAGAGGCCCCGTTCGAACTCACGATGGCCTTGCTCGGCTTTGCCACGCTCGCCGTGCTGCTGGGCGTTCGCACCGGAACTCGCGCCGCTGAATCCGCGCACCGCACCGTGGGAGTCACCGCCGCGATCGTGGCCTACGGCATCCTGGCCACCCTGCTCACGCTGTCTGCGGGGGCTGCCGCGGTGACGCCAGCGCTCGTGCAGGGCATCGTTCTGCCAACCGCGATCTATGCGCTCGGCGTGGTCATCGGCTCAGAGCTCGGCCGCCGACAGTCTGTGAGTGACGACGACGGCCTCATCTCCCGGCTCACCGAGGCCGTTGAAGCGCAGTACCTGCGGCTCCCGAGTGAAGCGCGGGCCATCATCGCTGCGGCGCTCCGCGGCGGAACCGCCGTTGTCGCTGCCGTCGTCGCCGTGGCCGGCGTCATCGTCGCGGTGCTCATCGTCGTGAATTACGCCACCATCATCAGCCTCTACGAAACGCTGCAGGCCGGCATCATGGGCGGCATCGTCATCACCCTTGCCCAGCTCGCACTCATCCCCAACCTGGTGTTCTGGGCTGTCGCCTGGCTCATTGGTCCCGGTATCGCCGTCGGTGTCGGCACCAGCGTGTCACCCGTCGGAACGGTGCTCGGCACGGTGCCTGGCCTGCCCATCCTGGGCGCGCTGCCGCAGGGGAGCCCGGCCATGGGCTTTCTCGGGCTGCTCGTTCCCGTGCTCGCCGGCTTCGTCTGCGCCGTGTTGATCAGGCAGCGGATGCCGGAGCCCGGCCCCTCGGCGGCCTCGGCGTCTCGCACCAGGGAGTTCGTGCTCTCCGGTGTGGCCATGGGCCTCGTCGCCGGCGTGCTGATCGGCCTGCTCGCCTGGTGGTCGGCCGGTGCGATGGGACCTGGGCAGCTCGCAGAGATCGGGCCTGCACCGCTGATTGTCGGCGCGCTCGCCTTCGTGGAGACCGGGATCGGCGCCGTCGCCGGAATGCTGGTCGGCGGCCGGAAGCTGCCGCTGACGGCATCCGCTCGCGCGGCATCCGTTCACAAATAGGGGCAGCGTCCCGTGCGGGATAAACCGCGGGATAAACTCAGTCACGTGCTCTCACTGGTTGTGCTCATCTCCGGCGGCGGTTCCAACCTCCGCGCCCTGCTCGAGGCGTCAAGGGACGCTGATTTCCCCGCCAGGATCGTCGCCATTGGCGCCGACCGCAACGCTGATGGCCTCGCGCTCGGCGAGGAGTTCGGTATCCCGACCTTCGCCGTGCCGTACTCCGCTTACCCCAGCCGCGAAGCCTGGGGCGAGGAGCTGCTGGCACAGATCCAGACATGGACACCGGACGTCGTCATCCTGAGCGGCCTCATGCGGCTGCTGCCCGCCGCCGTCGTTGACGCGCTGTCGCCGAACCTGATCAACACGCACCCTGCCTACCTGCCTGAATTCCCCGGCGCCCACGGCGTGCGCGACGCCATCGCCGCCGGCGTCACCGAAACCGGAGCCAGCCTCATCGTCGTCGACTCCGGCGTTGACGCTGGGCCGATCATCTCCCAGGAGCGGGTGCCCGTCTTGCCCGGAGACACCGAGAGCTCCCTCCACGACCGCATCAAACCCGTCGAACGCCGCCTGTTGGTTCAGGCCGTACTCGACATCGCCACCGGACACGTCAACCTCAAGGAGCTTTCACACGCATGAGCGGCCACACCACCCCGCAGAGCCTTTACCGTGAGCGCGATCTCGTGCCCGTGAGGCGCGCCCTGATCTCCGTGAGCGACAAGACCGGCCTCGTTGAGCTCGCCACCGCGCTGGCAGGCTCCGGCGTCGAGATCGTCTCGACCGGATCGACGGCGGCCACCATCCGCGCTGCCGGCTTCGAGGTGACGGATGTGTCAGCCGTCACCGGTTTCCCCGAATCCCTCGACGGACGCGTCAAGACGCTGCACCCGTCTGTACACGCCGGCATCCTGGCCGACCTGCGCCTCGAAGCGCACGAGAACCAGCTGGCAGACCTGTCGATCGCGCCGTTCGAGCTCGTCGTCGTGAACCTGTACCCGTTCGTGGAGACCGTTGAGTCTGGTGCTGCCCCCGCCGACGTCATCGAACAGATCGACATCGGCGGCCCAGCCCTCGTTCGCGCCTCGGCCAAGAACCACGCCAACGTCGCAATCCTGGTCGACCCGGCCAATTACGACGAGCTCATCGCTGCCGTCACGGCCGGCGGCACCACCCTGAAGCTCCGCCAGAAGTTCGCTTCCCTGGCCTTCGAGCACACCGCCAGCTACGACCTCAGCGTCTCAGCCTGGTTCACCGAGAACGTCTATGACCAGTGGCAGGACGACAACGAGTCGCTCGCCGACGACATCCTGGAACAGTTCGACGCGTTGCTCGGGACCACCGCTGACAACCTCGACTCTGAATCCGCTTTCCCAGACACCCTCGTGATCGAAGCCGAGCGCGGCTCTGTGCTGCGCTACGGCGAGAACTCGCACCAGGCTGCGGCGCTCTACCTCGGTGAGGGCGGCGCCGGCATCGCGCAGGCCGACGTGCTGCACGGCAAGGAAATGTCGTACAACAACTACGTTGACGCGGATGCCGCTGTGCGTGCCGCATACGACTTCGACCAGCCGGCCGTTGCGATCATCAAGCACGCCAACCCGTGCGGCATCGCCGTGTCGAGCGAGGGTGCTGCTGACGCCATCGCGGATGCGCACCGCAGGGCGCACGCCTGCGACCCTGTGTCGGCATACGGCGGCGTCATCGCGGCCAACCGCACCGTGACCCTCGCGATGGCAGAGACCGTCAGCACCATCTTCACCGAGGTGCTGGTCGCTCCTGGATTCGAGCAGGAAGCCTTCGAGCTGCTGAGCGCCAAGAAGAACATCCGCCTGCTTGAGCTGCCAGATGGATTCCGTCGCTCATCGCTTGAGCTGCGCCAGATCTCCGGTGGCCTGCTCGTGCAGGAAGCCGACACGTTCGAGGAGTTCTCCTCCGCCGACTGGACCCTCGTCTCCGGCGAGGAGGTGGACGCGGCCACCCGCGCCGACCTCGAGTTCGCCTGGAAGGCGTGCCGCTCTGTGAAGTCGAACGCCATCCTGCTGGCGCACGACGGGGCATCCGTCGGTGTTGGCATGGGCCAGGTCAACCGGGTCGACTCCTGCCACCTCGCGGTGAGCCGCGCCGGCGAGCGTGCAGCGGGATCCGTTGCAGCCTCAGACGCGTTCTTCCCGTTCGCCGACGGCCTGCAGGTGCTGCTCGACGCCGGTGTGAAGGCTGTCGTACAGCCCGGTGGGTCTGTGCGCGATGAAGAGGTCATCGCCGCGGCCACCGCAGCCGGCGTCGCCATGTACTTCACGGGAGAGCGTCACTTCTTCCACTAGGACCGCAACACAGCGGGTGAACACGGGCTTTTCGGGGCCCGGTTCACCCGTTCTGTGTCGAATTCGAAACGATGTCGCGGATGCGTCGTAACATGCCTCTCGAGTCATTCTCGCGCTGCCAGAATGGCAGCATGCTGTCCTCGCTCCCCATTCTCGATCTCTCCCGCCTCGACGCCGGACCCGCTGAGGCCGACGCATTTCGCGCAGAACTTCGTCGCGTCACCCACGAGGTCGGATTCTTCTATCTGGTCGGCCACGGCGTCGATCAAGAACTGATCGACGAACTCCTCGCGGTGTCGCGACGTTTCTTCGAGCTTCCGGCCGAAGCGAAGCTGGCGATCGAAAACGTCAACAGCCCGCAGTTCCGCGGCTACACGCGTGTGGGCGGGGAGCTCACTCACGGTGACATCGACTGGCGCGAACAGATCGACATCGGCGTCGAGCGCGAGACCGTCCCGCCGGGGTCAGGAGTGGCCGACTACTGGCGGCTCGAAGGCCCGAACCTCTGGCCGGATGCCCTCCCCGAACTACGCGAGGTCGCCGTGCGCTGGAATGACGAGCTGAACACGCTCGCACTCCGCCTCCTGCGGGCATGGGCGGTCTCTCTCGGCGCCCCTGAGGACGTGTTCGATGCGGGCTTCGCAACGCATCCGTTCTCGTTGACCAAGATCGTGCGCTATCCGGGGGAGTCCAACCCGGAGCCGAAGCAGGGCGTCGGTGCCCACCGCGACGGCGGAGTGCTGACACTGCTGCTCGTCGAGCCAGGCAAGGGCGGCCTGCAGGTTGAGCACGACGGCGAGTGGATCGAGGCGCCCTCGGTTCCCGGGGCGTTCGTGGTGAACATCGGAGAGATGCTCGAGCTGGCTACTCACGGCTACCTCAAGGCGACACTGCACCGGGTGATCTCCCCGCTGCTCGGTGACGACAGAATCTCCATCCCGTTCTTCTTCAACCCGGCGCTTGATGCGACCATGCCCCGCCTCGAGCTCTCGCCAGAGCTGGAGGCCCAGACGCGTGGTCTGTCCGTCGACCCGACGAACAGCCCGATCCTGGAGACGTATGGCGACAACGCGCTGCGCTACCGTCTGCGCGCACACCCGAATGTGGCCGAGGTTCACCACAGCGACCTGGTGAAGCAGCGCGATCTGGTGAAGCAGCGGGACCTGGCAAAGTAGGTCGTCGGGTTCGGGGGCACTCCGGTGGATCCGAGCGCGAAAAAGTGCTTGCGGTCATCCGCTCCGTGCCCCTATTCTGGAAGGCTGCCTGAACAAGGCATGACGATGAATCGAAACGCACTGGGGGACGACATGACAAAGACTGCACAGCTCACGATCGTGGAGATTGCGAACACTGGCACATTCTTTGCCGTGCTCGCCTATCGGCGTCGCCCTGGTACACCGTCCATCGATTAAGGCCCATCCGTCTCGGATCCCTTGCAGCATTCGCTGCCCACTTATAGGAAGCTTGCGCTTCCTGATCGCTGCCGCTTGCGGCCACCGGCTTGCTCTGACGCGGCGTTCACGTGCTTTTTCTTACATTCAGGATTCCCACCATGACTGCGACCGCAGAACACTCCCATCCGCCCCAACCCGCAGGCACACCAGTACCTGCGCGCAAGAACACCTTCCAGACGCTCGTGCGCCTGTATCCCTTTGCCAAGCCAGCACTGCCCCGGATCTACCTCGGCATGCTCGCAGCGCTGCTTGCGGGACTGGTCGCCCTGGCGATCCCGCAGGTGCTCGCCGGCCTCGTTGACGGTCCGCTGTCCGACGGCGACGTGAGCGAGATCTGGCCTGCCGTCGGCATCGTGCTGGCGCTCGGCGTGCTCGAAGCCATCATGATCGCCCTCCGGCGCTGGTTCGTGCTCACGCCGGGCACGCACATCGAGGCGCGCATGCGCAACGGTCTCTACGCGCGTCTGCAGGATCTGCCCGTGACCTTCCACGACCGCTGGCCGAGCGGCCAGCTGCTCTCGCGTGCGGTCAGCGACCTCAACCTCATCAGGCGCTGGATCTCATTCGGCCTGGTGCTGCTCGTGGTCAACTTCCTCACGATTCTGGTCGGATTTGTCATCCTGATCTCGATGAACTGGATCCTCGGCCTGATCTTCCTGGTCTGCTCGATTCCGGTCTGGATCTACGGGTACATCTTCGAGAACAAGTACTCGGAGATCGCCAGGCGCAGCCAGGACCAGTCAGGCGACCTCGCGACAGCCGTCGAGGAGTCGGTGCACGGCATCCGGGTGCTCAAGGCGTTTGGGCGCGGCAAGTTCGCGCTGAAGAACTTTGAGACCCAAGCCGAAAGCCTGCGCGGCACCGAGATCGAGAAGGCCCAGGCGATCGCCGGGATCTGGTTGTGGCTGCTGCTGGTGCCGGATGTTGCATTCGCACTCTGCCTGATGGCCGGCGTCTGGCTGGCCAGCCAGGGCCAGCTCAGCGTGGGCGAGCTCGTCGCGTTCTTCGCGACGGCGACCGTGCTGCGCTTCCCCGTTGAGTCGATCGGCTTCCTGCTGTCGATGACGTTCGACGCGCGCACCGCGACCGACAGGTTCTTCGACATCCTCGACACCCCGAACGAGATCACCGACCCCGAGGCGCCCCAGACACTGGCCGACCCGAAGGGCCGCCTGTCGTTCGAGAATGTGCACTTCAGGTATCACGACTCGCCAGAGCGATTCTCTGACCTGCTCGACGGCATCGACCTGGTGCTCGAGCCTGGCGAGACGATGGCGCTTGTCGGCCTCACTGGATCTGGGAAGTCGACGCTGACAGCGCTGACCACCCGCCTCTACGACGTGACGGGCGGCGCGGTGAAGCTCGATGGCATCGACGTGCGCGACTTCAGCAGGGAGGAGCTGCGCAGCCACCTCGCCATGGCGTTCGAAGACGCAACGCTGTTCTCGACATCCGTCAGGGACAACGTGCTGCTCGGCAGACCCGAGTTCGCCGAACGCAGTCCAGAAGCGGATGCCGCACTGGACGAGGCGCTCGAGATCGCCCAGGCCTCGTTCGTCTACGACCTGCCAGAGGGCGCAGACACCAAGGTCGGTGAAGAAGGCATGAGCCTGTCCGGTGGTCAGCGTCAGCGGCTCGCCCTGGCGCGTGCCGTGGCGGCCAAGCCGGCCGTGCTCGTGCTCGACGACCCGTTGTCCGCACTCGACGTGAACACCGAAGCGAAGGTCGAGGCCGGCCTCCGTCGTGTACTGGCGGCCACCACCGCGTTGATCGTCGCCCACCGCCCATCCACGGTGATGATGGCCGACCGGGTGGCGCTGTTGCAGAACGGCCGGGTCACCGCTGTCGGCACCCACGCCGAACTGCTGGCCGCGAACGACCACTACCGGTTCGTCATTTCCAGCCTGGAAGACGAACAGCGACGCGAAGCACGCCGAGAGGGGGCCTCACTGTGAGTGTGACCGGAGTAGAGGGTGAAGAGCGCAACGACTTCACCAAGGAGGAAAGCGCGCAGATTCGTTCCCGATCGCTGGTGCTGTTGCGTTCGCTGCTGTACCCGGTGCGCTGGAAGGTGCTGCTGGCGATGGTTGTCGTCGTCGTGTCGACGGCAGCGCAGGTTGCAGGGCCAGCCCTGATCGCCTTCGGAATCGACCAGGGCCTGCCTGCTTTGATGAATCAGGACTGGGTGCCGCTCATGGCGACCGGCATCATCTACCTCGGCACCGGCGTGATCGGGGCTGTGCTGATCGCCTGGTACACCGTACTGTCTGCCCGCATCAGCCAGGCCGTGCTGATCGACCTGCGCAAGCGCGTCTTCCTGCACACGCAGAAGCTGAGCCTGGAGTTCCACGAGTCGTACACCTCAGGGCGCATCATCTCGCGCCAGACCAGTGACCTCGACTCGATCAAGGAGCTGCTGGACTCCGGCATCAACCAGCTCGTGCAGGGCGTGCTGTACATGGTGTTCGTCGCCATCGCGCTGTTCTCGCTCGACTGGGTGAGCGGCCTGGTGCTGTTCGTGTCGCTGGTGCCGCTGTTCTTCCTGACGCGCTGGTTCCAGTCGCGCTCGCAGACACTGTTCCGGCAGTCGCGGGTGGCATCCGCTCGCCTGATCGTGCAGTTCGTCGAGACGATGACCGGCATCCGTGCGGTGAAGGCATTCCGCAAGGAGAAGCGCAACGAGAAGGAGTTCGGCGAGTTCGTCGAGGACTACCGCGATGTCAACGCCAAGGTCATCCAGCTGTTCGGTGTCTTCGACCCGGGACTCGTGCTGATCGGCAACGTGACGGTGGCCGGTGTGCTGCTCGTCGGAGGAATCCGGGTAGCGGATGGCCAGCTCGCGATCGGTGCGCTGCTTGCGGCCCTGCTGTACACCCGTCGCTTCTTCGACCCCATGGAGGAGATGGCGATGTTCTACAACTCCTACCAGTCGGCAGCCGCGGCACTTGAGAAGATCTCTGGGGTGCTCGAAGAGCGCCAGAGCGTGCCGGACCCGTTGAAGCCCGTCGACCACCTCGTAGCCCAGGGAACCATTGGCTTCGACAATGTGCAGTTCGCCTACAGGGCCGATCGCGTCATCCTGCCGCACTTCGACCTTGAGATTCCGGCTGGGCAGACCATTGCCCTTGTCGGGTCGACAGGGGCGGGAAAGACAACCCTCGCCAAGTTGATCTCTCGGTTCTACGACCCGTCAGACGGCCACGTGACGCTCGATGGCATCGACCTGCGCGACCTGCACCCGAAGGACCTGCGCAGGGCGATCGTCATGGTCACCCAGGAGTCATACCTCTTCAGCGGCTCGGTGTCTGACAACATCGCGATCGGCAAACCGGATGCCACCTTCGACGAGATCGTCGCGGCGGCGCGCGCCGTCGGGGCGCACGAGTTCATCGAGGGGCTGCCGAACGGGTACAACACCGACGTGAACAAGCGCGGCGGGCGCGTGTCTGCCGGACAGCGCCAGCTGATCTCGTTTGCGCGGGCGTTCCTGGCCAACCCAGCTGTGCTGATCCTCGACGAGGCGACGTCATCACTCGACATCCCGAGCGAGCGACTCGTGCAGGAGGGGCTGACCACACTGCTGGCCGACCGCACCGCCGTGATCATCGCTCACCGGTTGTCGACCGTGGCGATCGCCGACCGGGTGCTGGTCATGGAGCACGGCATCGTCGTCGAGGACGGCACGCCCGATGCGCTCATTTCCGGCACCGGGCGCTTCGCGAAGCTGCACGCGGCCTGGCGGGAGTCGCTGGTCTAGCGGATGACGCCGGCCAGCGGCATCCGCTGCTGGCCGGCATCCGGTGGTCGAGGAGGCCCGCCAGGGCCGTCTCGAGACCAGCCCTCCTCGGCCTCACTTCTGGCGTCCACTTGTTCGCTTCCGACATCCGCTCGCAAGAAATCGACCTAAAACTGATGCTTTGGGTCGATTTCTTGCGAGTGGATTGCGTTGGCGGCCTGCGAGTGCTGGCTAGTGAGGTGCTGGCTGGTCAGGGGCGCCCTGGCCGCTCTTCGCCCGCTGAATCTGGGCATACACGTGTGAGCGCAGCTCTGTGAAGCGCGGCAGTGAGCGCGTGGTGAGCTGGTCGCGCTCGTCCGGCAGGTCGATGCGGAGGTCCTCCTGCACCACCGTTGGCGAGTTCGACAGCACGATCACGCGCTCGCCGAGATACACCGACTCATCGATGTCGTGCGTGACGAACAGGATCGTCACGCCGAGCTGCTTCCAGATCGTGCGGATGAGGTCCTCAAGGTCGGCACGCGTCTGCGCGTCGACGGCGGCGAACGGCTCGTCCATCAGGAGCACCTGCGGCTTGTACGCGACAGCGCGAGCGATGGCCACGCGCTGCTGCATGCCGCCAGACAGCTGCCAGGGGAAGCTCTTCGGCACGTGGTCGAGCCCGACAGCGGCGAGGGCTTCGTCGACAACGCGGGTGCGCTCCGCCTTCGGAACCTTCTGGTTCTTGAGCGGCAGCTCGACGTTGGCCCGAACTGTCATCCACGGGAAGAGACTTCGCCCATACTCCTGGAACACCACGGCCATCGCCTTGGGCGGCCCTGCCACCGTCGTACCGTTCAGCTCGACGGAGCCCGTCGTTGGGCTCATCAGGCCCGCAATGCACTTGAGCAGCGTGGTCTTGCCAGAACCAGACGGCCCGACGAGGCAGACGAGTTCGCCGGCCGCCAGGTCGAAGGTGAGGTTCCGCACCGCCTCGACGTCGCCGGAGGGAGACTTGTAGATCTTCTGCACGCCGCGCACCGAGAGCATCGGAACAGCGGTGCTGGCCGCTGTGGGTGGAGACACGGGCATGGGGAACTCGCTAACTGTCATTTTGGGCCTCTTTCAGGCCGTGGTACCACTGCAATACCCGGCGCTCGACGAACTGGAAGATGAGGGCAAGCGCCAGGCCGATCAGGCCGAGCACCACGATGCCGCTCCACATCTCTGGGATAGCGAAGTTGCGCTGGAATGCCACGATTGTGTACCCGAGGCCAGACGACGAGGCGAACATCTCTGAAATCACCATGAGGATGAGGCCGATCGACAGGCACTGGCGCACGCCGGTCATGATCTGCGGGCTCGCGCCGGGCAGCACAAGGTAGCGCACCCGCGCAAAGCCTGTGATGCCGTAGCTGCGGCAGTTGTCTGAGAGGGTGGCATCGACGCTCCGCACCCCTTCGACCGTGTTGAGCAGCACCGGCCAGATCGAGCCAGAGATGATGACGGCGATCTTCATCTGGTCATTGACGCCGATGATGAGCAGCAGCAGCGGCACAAGCACGGGCGGAGGGATGGCGCGAAAGAACTCGAGCAGCGGCTCCAGGAGCTTCCGCAAGAACTGGCTCGACCCGATCAGCACGCCGAGGGCAACGCCGAAGACGATGGCGCAGATTAAGCCGATGGCCAGGCGGCCGAGACTCGGGAGCACGTCCTCCCAGAACCGCTCGCCCGACCACGTGACCCAGAACGTCTCAACGAGCTGGCCCGGCTTCGGCACATAGAAGTTGGTGGATCCGGCGGTGAGAATTGCCCAGAGCGCGATGAGGATGACGGGGAGGCCGATGAAATACGCGATCCGCTTGAGCAGGCTCATACGATCACCTCTCCTCGAACGGATTGATGCCAGGCCAGGACGCGTCGCTCGACGGCGCGGGCGACGAGGTTGATCAGAACCCCGATCATCCCGGTCGCGAGCACCAGGGCGTACATCGAGGTGACGGCGCCCCCGGCCTGGGTGTCAGCGATCTGCTTGCCGAGCCCTGGCGTACCGATGATCAGTTCGGCCGTGATGGCGAGGATCAGGGCCACGGCTGCGGCCAGGCGAAGACCCGTCATCAGGTAGGGCAGGGTCGTCGGCCAGACAACGTAGCGGATGCGCGCCAGTCGGCCGAGCCCGTAACTCCTGGCGGTGTCGTCTGCAACTTTGTCGACATCCGCTATGCCGTACAGCACCTGGAGCAACACCTGCCAGAACGCCGCGTAGACGACGAGCAGGAGGGTTGATTCGATCCGTTGGCCGAACAGGAGCACGGCCAGGGGGATGAGGGCGACCGACGGGATGGGCCGGAGGAACTCGATCGTGGTGTGGGTGGCGCGCCGCAGGAATTGGCTGGAGCCGATGATGAGGCCGATCACGACCGCTGCGATGCTGGCAATGGCCAGGCCGAGTGCCCAGCTGGTCATGGTGTCGGCGACGTCGCCCCAGAACTCCGGTTCGACGAGGTACTGGCCGAGCTGGGCCAGTACCTCGCTGGCCGGCGGCAGGAACCGCTCGTTGACCAGGCCGAGCCGCGGGGCGGCTTCCCAGATAAGCAGGAACAGGATGATTCCGCCGGCACCGAGGGCCAGGCTGGATGCCCGGGTGATGCCGGCGGAGCCACGTGGCTTGCGCCTCTGACTCTGGTCACTGCTACTACTCATACTGGGAAGCCACTTCGTTGTGTGTATCCGGTGATGGGCGATGCGACGGGCTACGGCAGGAAGGTGCTCATATCCGGTGCGCTCTTCAGGACACCGTACTTGGCGGCGGCCTCACCCAGCTTCTCTGTCGCGTCGGCGTCGATCTCGGTCGGGAACGAGGGGAGGACGATCGTCGCCAGCACGTCGGCCGGTGTCTTGGTGTACGTCGCGATAATGGCGCGCACCTCGTCGGGGTTGGCCTCCGCGTACTCGAGCGACTTCTTCATGGCGCTCTGGAACTTGGAGACGAGCTCAGGATCGTTGTCGACGGTGTCGGACGTGGCGAAGTAGCCGGCGACGTTGAGGTTCGGGTCGAAGTCGGCGTATGCATAAGAGACCACGCGATCGCCGGCGGCCAGGGCAGCCGTGACGAAGGGTTCGACGACGTAGGCTGCGTCGACCTGCTTGTTGGCGACGGCAGCGCCGGCGTCGGGGAACGCGACCTCGACGAATTCAATGGTGGATGAGTCTCCACCGTCTTCGTCGACAAGGGTGCGCACCACGGTGTCGTTGATGTTGCCGAGGCTGTTGCTGGAGACCGTTTTGCCTTCGAGGTCCTTCATCGAGGTGATGGGGGAGTCTCCTGGCACGATGACGGCGCCGAAGTCGCTTTCGGTGTCCCCGGTCGAGGCAACGGCCGCACTGACGACCTGGAGCGGAAGCCCCTTCTCCTCGGCAACCATGAGCGAGAGCAGGTTGCTGAAGCCGAACTGGTAGTCACCGCTGACCACGGATGGCACGATGGCCGCGCCGCCCGTCGCCGTCTCGATGGTGACGTCCAGGCCCTCATCTGCGAAGAAGCCCTTGTCAACGCCGAGGTACAGGGCTGCGGTATCTGCGATGGGGATGACGCCGACCTTCACGGCGAGAGGAGCGGCGTCAGAGGCAGCATTCGACTCTGGTGTATCGGCGGGCGTGTTTGAGCACGCGCTCAGGGCGATGAGGGCCGCAGAGGCGAGTCCGATCACAAGCGTTTTCTTCATGACACTCCATTGTGTTGAGGCTGTTGTGTGAGGGAGCTAAGGGTGTACTACGAGATTGTTGACAATTATGTTACGACTTTGTAGCGTGTGTCCAGTACCAATTTCTGCTTCACGCCATTTGCACCTGCATCTCACCTATCTCACCGAGGAGATTCCATGACCGAGCCTGGTCCGCTGCTTGCCATCACCGCTCACCCTGGTGACTTTGTCTGGCGGGCCGGTGGTGCACTGGCCCTGGCCGTGTCACGCGGACAGCGTGCCGTCATCGCCTGCCTGAGCTATGGAGAGCGTGGGGAGTCTGCCAGCCTGTGGCGCGCAGGGAAGAGCATGGACGAGGTCAAGGCCGTACGGCGGGAAGAAGGCGAAGTCGCCGCTTCGCACCTCGGCGCAGAGGTGCGGTTCTACGACGCCGGCGACTATCCGCTGGTGGAAACCCCTGAACTGCTCACCCAGCTGGTGGAGCTCTACCGTGAACTGCAGCCGAGCGCCGTGCTCACCCACACGCCGGGCGATCCGTACAACGTCGACCACCCTGCCGCCGGCGAGATTGCGCGCAAGGCACGCATCCTCGCCCAGGCGGCCGGTGTGGTCGGGGCCGGCGATGTCATCGGTGCTCCGCCGGTGTTCTGCTTCGAACCGCACCAGAGCGAGGTCTCAGGCTTCGTGCCAGACGTGCTGCTCGACATCACGTCGGTCTGGGAGACCAAGCTCGCTGCCATGCAGAGCCTGGGCGCCCAGGGCCACCTGGTCGAGTACTACAGTGACCTCGGACGCCGAAGAGGTGTGCAGGCCAAACGCAACAGCGGGCCGAACCTCGGGCTGCCAGTCAACACATTCGCCGAGGCGTACCAGCGGGTCTATCCGCAGGTCACGTCAGAGCTGGCTTAGGGGGAAGCGGATGTCGCAACACCTCGTTGTGCGCACCATCGACCGCGCTGACCAGGAGACGATCGACGGACTCGCCAGCGTCGGTGTCGCAACCGCGCACGAAGCGGCTGGTCGTATCGGACTCCTCGGACCAGAGATCCAGGCCAGACAGGACGGCGCGGCCATAGCCGGCAGCGCGGTCACCGTCTCTGCTCACCCCGGCGACAACCTGATGATCCACGCCGCCGTTGAGGTGTGCAGGCCAGGAGACATCCTGGTCGTCACCACAACGTCGCCGTCCGTGCACGGCATGTTCGGCGACCTTCTGGCGACGTCGTTGCTCGCGAGAGGGGTGCGCGGCCTCGTGATCGATGCCGGAGTGCGCGACATCGCCACCCTGCGTGAGATGGGCTTCCCGGTCTGGTCGCGTGCCGTGCACTCGCAGGGCACCGTCAAGGCGACGCCGGGTTCTGTGAACGTGCCCGTGGTGTGCGCCGGCCAGCTGATCAACCCCGGCGACGTGATCATCGCCGACGACGATGGGGTGATGCGGGTGGACCGCGTCGACAGCGCTGCAGTGCTCGCCGCCTCCGAAGCGCGGGTGGCAAACGAGGCGACCAAGCGCCGGAAACTGGCCGATGGCATCCTGGGCGTTGATATGTACAGCTTGCGCCCGCTGCTGGCCGAGCTCGGCGTCGAGTACGTCGACCGCCTTCCCGCTCGCGAGCTCTGATGCCAGACACGATGGTCGTTGCCGTCCTGGGACTCGGTGAGGCCGGTCGCGTCCTGGCCGATGGCCTCGGTGCGACGGCCAGCGTGAGTGGCTACGACCCCGCGGTTGCGCCCCAATCCACCCGGTACACGACGGCGTCCTCTGCCGCGGAGGCCGTGGCAGGCGCCGCGGTCATCTTCGCCCTGACCGCTGCTCCAGATGCCTTCTCTGCACTGGAATCGGTGCTCGGGGCTGCCAGCCCCGGTGCTCTCTACGTTGACTTCTCCAGTTCGAGCCCGCACCTGAAGGTCGACCTCGCCCGCACCGCGAGCGAACACGGCATCAGTTTCGTCGACGCGGTGTTGATGGCACCGGTGACACTAGCCGGGCTGGCGACCCCTGTGCTGGCGTCCGGCCCCGGCGCAGACCGGCTGGCCGATGAGCTCGCCCCGCACGGCATGGTGATCGAGTCCCTGGGCGGCGAGGCTGGGGCGGCCGCAACGCGGAAGCTTCTTCGCAGCATCGTGGTCAAGGGCGTCACCGCGCTCCTGGTCGAGTCGCTGCGCACGGCGGAGGCCTATGACCAGCTCGACTGGTTCTCCGACCACGTCACAGAGACCCTGACCGGATTGAGCCCTGCGGTGCTCGGCCGGCTCCTCGACGGCACCATGCAGCACAGCGCTCGCCGCGTGCACGAGATGCAGGCGGCCGTTGAGATGGTGGAGGGAGAAGGCCTCTCTGCTGCGATGACGCGTGGCACCGTCGAAACGCTCATGTCGGTGGGCGCCGTCAGCATTCCACGGGGCGGTGTGCTGCGATGACCGCGTCCGGCGAGGCCGACGGCATCCCGTGCATGCTCATGCGCGGAGGCACCTCGAAGGGGGCCTACTTTCTCGCCGATGACCTGCCAGCGGATGCCGTAGAGCGCGACGACCTGTTACTGCGCATCATGGGTTCGCCCGATCCGCGGCAGATCGACGGAATTGGCGGCGGGCATCCGCTCACCAGCAAGGTCGCGGTGATCTCCCGCTCTGCAGAGCCGGAAATCGACATCGACTACCTGTTCCTGCAGGTGCAGGTCGATGCGCCGCTGGTGTCTGACCAGCAGACCTGCGGCAACCTCCTGGCCGGGGTGGCGCCGTTCGCGCTCGAACGCGGGCTGCTGCCGGCGCTGGGCGGGGGAGCGGATGCCGTCACTGCCGTGCGCATCCGCATCCTGAACCGCGGTGGGGGCACGGCAACCGCGCGCGTGTCGACCCCGGATGGACGGGTGAACTACGCCGGCGATGTGCTGATCGACGGGGTGCCGTTCCCGGCTGCAGGGGTGCCGCTTGAGTTTCCGAGCACCGGCTCGCCGCTGCTGCCGACCGGCAACGCCAGGGACACGTTCGCGGGGGTGGAGGTCACCTGCGTTGACGCCGGTATGCCTGTCGTGTTGCTGCGAGCAGACGACCTCGACGTCTCCGGTGCGGAGAGCCCCACAGAGCTTGAGGAGAATGGCACGCTCACTGCGCTGGTTGAGGAGATCCGGTTGCTCGCCGGCCACGCGATGGGACTCGGTGATGTGCGCGACAGCACGGTGCCGAAGATGTCCATTGTGTCGGCGCCCCAGCACGGTGGCACCCTGTCCACCCGCACGTTCATTCCGAAGCGGGTGCATACCTCCATCGGTGTCGTCGGTGCCATCTCGGTGGCCGCCGGCGCGCTGGTGCCCGGATCTGTCGCCGCGGACCTGGTCGGTGCGCGCACGGCTAGCGGGGCATTCCGCATCGAACATCCAACCGGGTACTTCGACGTCGAGGTTGAACTCGCGACGCACACTGGTGAGCTGCAGCTCACCCGCAGTGCCGTCATCCGCACCGCTCGCAAGCTCTTCGACGGCCGCGTCTGGCCCCGTACGCAAGGACACTGACACCATGGCAGACAGCCCCGCAACCGCGCCACTCGTCGACATCGCTGCGCCGAAGCTGACGCACGACCCTGCGCGTTCCCGCGACATCGCGCACGTGGGGCCGATCGAGTTGTACACGCCTGTGCTGGAGGAATCGCGCGATTTCTTCGTGAACCTGATGGCGTTGCGTGAGGTGTACCGCGACGCAGATTCGGTGTACCTGCACACCTGGGATGACTACCAGAGCTATACCGTGCGGCTTATCCAGCGGGAGGCGGCCGGCATCGGACGCACGTTCCTGCGGGCAGCGAGCCCCCAGGCGCTGGATCGCGAAGTCGCCGATGTCGAGGCCAGCGGCAGGGGGATGGGATGGGACACGTCGGTGCGCGGGCTCGGACCGGTCTATCTGTTCGACGATCCTGACGGTCACCCGATGGGGCTGTACTGGGAGGTCGAGCGCTACCAGGCAGACGACTCAGACCGGCCGGCCCTGAAGAACCAGGCGGCCGCCTTCCCCGGGCGCGGCGCGAATGTGCGCAGGCTCGACCACGTCAATTACCTGACGGGCGATGTGCCGCCGGTTGCCGATTTCCTCGGCGATGTGCTTGGCGCTCGCTGCACGGAGCGGATCGTCACGGACGACGGTGAGCCGGCAGCGATCTGGTACTCCGTCTGCAACAAGTCATACGACCTCGTCTACACGGGCGACTGGACGGGAGCCTCAGGGCGGCTGCACCACGTCGCCTTCGCGACGGACACCCGCGAGGACATCCTGCGGGCGGCAGACGTGTTCCTGGAGGCCGGCATCCACATCGAGACCGGCCCGCACAAGCACGCCATCCAGCAGACGTTCTTCCTTTATGTCTGGGAGCCGGGCGGCAATCGCATCGAGCTGTGCAACGCCGGCGCGCGGCTGATACTGGCGCCGGACTGGCAAACAATCAGCTGGACGGCGGCCGAACGCGCGAAGGGTCAGGCCTGGGGCCTGAAGACAATCGATACGTTCCACACCCACGGCACCCCGGTCGTCCCTGTCTAGAGGTCGGCGGGTCTAGACGTCGGCGGTGCGCAGCGGATCTGAGAGGGTTCTGGTCAGCTGGGCGAGGTGGCTGCGCATGGCCTGCTCTGCGGCATCCGGATCACGCCGCACAATGGCATCGACGACGGCGCTGTGCTCCGCGAACGATTTCTCCGGCCTGCCCGGCTGCATGATGGTGCGGTAGTGGTACCGCACCAAGTGTGAGTTGAGGTTGGCGACGAGGCGCGAGGCCGTCGTGTGCCCAGCCAGCTCCATGATCTCGCTGTGCAACTGCATGTTGACCTCTGAGGCGCCCATCAGGTCATCGGAGTCGAGGCGTGAGCGGATGTCGGTGACGAGCGCATTCAGGCGGGCGAGGTCGGCATCGGTGGCGAGCTCTGCGGCCTTCCGCGCGGCGAGTCCTTCGAGCAGGGCGCGCACCTCGTAGATCTCGATCGCCTCTGCCTCGCCGATGAATCGCACCCTGGCTCCGCGGTTGCGTTCGTGCTCGACGAGCCCTTCCTGCTCGAGGCGGACGAGTGCCGTGCGCACCGCGCTGCGCGACGCGGCGTAGCGGGCGCTGAGGTCGGCTTCGACCAGGCGCTCATTGGGGTGCAGCTGCCCGGTCGCAATGGCGTCGCGCAGCTGCTCGTAGATATCGACACTCATGGTTTTGATCGTAGTTCCAGTTGCGACCGTTGCTCTGACATGCGGGCGTGTTCGCTGCGGTGTCGAGCAATGACACCGCTGGCGCGGCGCAGCGATGAGAGACCGGTCGGGCGAGCTAGAACGGCGAGCTAGAACGGCGAGCTAGAACGGCGAGCTGGAACGGCGACCTAGAACGGCGGGATGCTCGTATCGGGTTCGGCCGGGACCGGGAGGACCGAGACTGGGACTGGGACTGGGACTGGGACTGTGGCCGGAACGCGTGGCCCGATCTCGTTTTCGGGTTCGGTGTCGTATTTGTGGCCGGTTGGGGATATCCAATGCAGGATGCCATCGTCGTTCTGACTAACCTGCCAACCGATCTCGTGCTTGTCGCGATGGTGCTTCGCGCAGAGGCAAGCCATATTCGTCAACCTCGTCTCACCCTGCTGCCCGTTCTCTTCGAATGGGATTGTGTGATCAAGATCGCTCTGCCTCCCGGCCCTGTTGCAGCCGGGGAACCGGCAGGTGCCGTCCCGCAACTGCAACACCGTGCGGAGATCGGCCGGTGGCCGGTAACGTTCCCGTCCCACGGACAGGAACGCGCCTGTTTCGGGGTGGGTGAGGATGCGCACGAAGCTCGTCGCGGAGCCAACGAGTTCCTTGGCGGTGTCCAGATCGATCGGGCCGTAGCCTTCGAGGATGGCGGGCTCGTCGCTCCGCCCGAGGAGCGTCAGCGCCGGCACCAGGATGGCTACATCGGCTTTGATGCCGCGGTTTCCACCACCGTCCGCGTCAAGGACGAGATCGACCAACACATCCGCCTTCAACTGCGTCAGCGTGCGCGACTCATCCGCACCCTGCAGACTCATCGCAAAGTTCGTCACCCGGTTCACGATCGCCTGCCCCTGGGCTGCAGGGAGGAACGCGCTGACCCAGCACATGCCGTCTTTGGCGGGTTCGAAGAAGACCGCTCGGTCTGCAACACTGCGTTCATGCCGGGCCGTGATGGACTCCGCATCGAGACGCTCCCGCACCAGGCGGGTTTTCCGCGCGAACTTCGCCGCCGTCAGCCTGCCCGCATCGGGCAGCACGGCCGCCTCCAGGGCCGCGGTGTTTTCCGGCGAGAGCCCGATGGTCTGGTCGACGAGGATGGTCGCGTGCCGATAACTGATTTCTCCTGTCTCCAGGACTGCCAGGGTGGCGGGCAGCTCATGCACAAGGGCTTTGCTGACCGCGATCATCGTTTCCACGGTGCGCTCCGGCACCCGGAACGCACAGGTCAGTTCGGTGACCAGCACTCGCTCGTTCGCCAAGGCTTGTTCCGCCTGGGGTGCGGTGATCGGTGCGGTGGTCATGGACTCGCTTGTCATGCGAGCCCGGTCGATCGCGACGGCCTCCGCCGCCGCGATGGTCGCGAGGCTCCGATGCAATCGGGCGGCCTCCTCGACTTCTATGCCGAGTTGTTTCATGAGGGGGTTCATACCCTGAATTATCCTCGGCACCACCGACATTCTTATGGGTCAGAAATATGCCCTGATCTGGGTATTTCACTGTGGATAACTGCCGCGAGGCGCGACCTGTGGAGGAGCCTGTCTGACGCCGGCCGAGAGGTCTCGAGACGCTCGCTGGCGCTCGCTCCTCGACCACCGGAGGTGGGCTCCATGTCGAGCTCAGCACGTTTCGAGATCGGCGCGCGTGGTGTCGAGGCCCGACCTCGTCCCTCAGGCGTTCGTCGTCAGCCGAGGTCGTCGTTGGGCGGGAACCAGCGCGCAGCGGGAGCAATGCGATACGTGCCCGTGGCCGCGCTGGTGCCCGTCCCCGACGCCAGCACCAGTGGCGTCTTCTCCGCCAGGTAGTGCTGCAGGGCGCGCTGCTCGTGCTCAATCGGCGGATGCCCGCCGGCGCGGATGACGCGCCACCACGCGACATCCGCTCCGTAGTGCGACATCACCTGGCCCACGAGACGAGCACCGCGTGAGCCGAGTACAGCCGCGACATCCCCGTAGGTCATCACGCGGCCGGCTGGAATTGAGTCGACGATGTCGAGCACGCTGGCCACGAACGGGCTGTCGGGGCCGAGGCGCATCGCTGGGGGAGGGCGCTAGAGTTCGAGCGCGCCGATGGTCTCGCCGTACTGGGTCTCGCCGACGTCGGTGAAGCCGATGCGGTGGAAGAACGCTTCAGGGCCGTCTTCGCCCGGCTCCCAGATGACGGTGATGCGGTTGAAGCCACGCTTCCGCGCTTCTTCGGCGAGGGCGTGCGCGGCAAACTTGCCGACACCCTGGCCCTGCGCGTCGGCGTCGACGTTGATGCGCCAGATGCAGGCGCGCAGTTCTTCCTGGGGAGACTCTGGGTCGAAGTTGCCGTGAATGAAGCCAACGACCTTTTCTTCGCTCAGCACAACGCGCTGCCAGGAGGTGGCCGGGTTGATGGTCGACGCGGCGACGGAGTACGTGACAGGGGCGATGAATTGCTCCTGGCCGGGCTTCAAGCTCAGGTTGTTGGCAGCAACGATGTTGCGTGCGGACAGTTCTTCCAGTCTCAGCTCAGGCATGTGAACAGGCTAACGTGCCGGTGGGGCTGGTGGTAGTCGTCCGTAGGGATGACATCTGGCGTTCACAGCGAATCCTTGCTACTTCACCGCAAACCTTGGGCGACGCACAGCGGATGTTTGGCTGCATTCAGCTGAAAACTGTCTCGATGTCGAGATACTTGACTGGCTCAGGTAAGCTTGACGCTGGCCAGCGCGGCCCACTTTCCTGAGGAGAAATAATTGTCGAAGATCAAGGTTGAAGGCACAGTCGTCGAACTCGACGGCGACGAGATGACCCGCATCATCTGGCAGGCCATCAAGGACACGCTCATTCACCCGTACCTCGACATCAACCTCGAGTACTACGACCTCTCGATCCAGAAGCGTGACGAGACCGACGACCAGATCACGATCGACGCGGCCCACGCCATCCAGAAGCACGGCGTTGGCGTCAAGTGCGCGACGATCACCCCCGACGAGGCACGCGTCGAAGAGTTCGGCCTGAAGAAGATGTGGCGCTCGCCGAACGGCACCATCCGCAACATCCTCGGCGGCACGATCTTCCGCGAGCCGATCATCATCAGCAACATCCCGCGCCTGGTTCCCGGCTGGAACAAGCCGATCATCATCGGCCGTCACGCGTTCGGCGACCAGTACCGCGCCACCGACTTCCGCTTCGAGGGTGAAGGCACCCTCACCATGACGTTCACGCCGAAGGATGGCAGCGAGGCCCAGTCGTTCGAGGTCTTCCAGTCACCGGGCAGCGGCGTCGCCATGGGTATGTACAACCTGGATGACTCGATCCGCGACTTCGCTCGTGCATCGCTCAACTACGGCATCTCCCGCAACTACCCGGTCTACCTCTCGACCAAGAACACCATCCTCAAGGCATACGACGGTCGCTTCAAGGACCTGTTCCAGGAAGTCTTCGACACCGAGTTCAAGGCTGCGTTCGAAGAAGCAGGGCTGACCTACGAGCACCGTCTCATCGACGACATGGTGGCATCCGCCATGAAGTGGGAGGGCGGCTACGTCTGGGCCTGCAAGAACTACGACGGCGACGTGCAGTCCGACACCGTTGCACAGGGCTTCGGCTCGCTCGGCCTGATGACCTCCGTGCTGGCCACGCCAGACGGAAAGGTCGTCGAGGCTGAGGCTGCTCACGGCACCGTGACCCGTCACTACCGCCAGCACCAGCAGGGCAAGCCCACGTCGACCAACCCGATCGCGTCGATCTACGCCTGGACCCGTGGGCTCGCGCACCGCGGAAAGCTGGACAACAACGACGCACTCATCGAGTTCTCGCACATCCTCGAGGATGTCGTCACCAAGACCGTTGAGAGCGGCAAGATGACCAAGGACCTCGCGCTCCTGGTCGGACCTGACCAGGCGTACCAGACCACCGAAGAGTTCCTCGCGGCCATCGCGGAGAACCTGCAGGCTCGCCTGGCGTAGTTCGTCTCTCGTCACGGTCGCTTCGCACCTGTGACACCCCGAAGGGCCTCGATCGATTCGATCGGGGCCCTTTGTGTTGCAGTGCGTCGTGAGTGAGGACACCGAGGCGAGCCTGTCCTCGCTGGCGCAACCCGCCACGAGTGACGACACTGGAGTCATGCGAGAAGTGCTCTCACTCATGCGTCGGTATCCGCTGGTCGCGGCGACCATCGTCATCGGCATCCTTGGCCTGGTGCTGTGGGCGATCGGATTTACCGAGCCGATCCCCTGGATTTTCAGCCTCTTCGCGCTTCTGGTGGCGGCCAGGTCGTTCATCGACATGCTCAGGGAGCTGAAGAGCGGCAGCTGGGGAATCGACATCCTCGCCGTCACGGCGATCATCGCCACCGTGCTCGTCGGCGAATACGTGGCCAGCCTGCTCATCGTGCTCATGCTCACAGGCGGCGAGGCGCTGGAGGATTATGCGGCCGGCAGGGCCAAGCGTGAACTGACTGCGCTGCTCAGTCGGGCGCCACAGATTGCGCACCGGATCGGCAGCACCGAAACCGGCAGCACCGAAACCGGCAGCGTCGAAACTGGCAGCACCGGTACCGGCAGCGTCGAAACTGGCAGAGACGAAACGGATGTCGAAGACGTGCCGGCCACGCAGGTGCGGCCAGGAGACATCCTGCTGCTCCGCCCCGCAGAAATCGTTCCCGTCGACGGCGACCTCCTCTCGCCGAGCGCGTCCTTCGACGAGTCGTCGCTGACCGGGGAAAGCATCCCCGTTGAGCACGTCACCGGCGACAGCATCCTGAGCGGGTCGATCAACGGCCAGTCAGCGGTGACGATGCGGGCGACGGCCTCGGCCGCGAACAGCCAGTACCAGCGCATCGTCGCCCTGGTCGCAGAGGCCTCTGAGAGCCGCGCACCCGTTGTGCGCCTGGCCGACCGCTACGCGGTGCCCTTCACGATCGTGTCCCTGCTGATCGCGGCGACGGCCTGGATCGTCACCGGTGACCCCGTGCGCTTCGCGGAGGTGCTCGTCGTTGCCACGCCGTGCCCGCTGCTCATCGCGGCTCCCGTCGCGTTCATGGGAGGCATGAGCAGGTCGGCCCGCAACGGCATCATCGTGAAGGGCGGGGGAGTGCTCGAGCAGTTGTCTCGCGCCAAGACGGTGGTCTTCGACAAGACCGGCACCCTCACGTATGGGCAGCCGTCGATCAACCGCATCAACCCGGCGGGTGCCGTCGCCGAACGGCCAGATGCCGAGAGCGAGCTGCTGAGGCTGGCCGCATCCGCTGAGCAGTATTCGTCGCACGTGTTGGCGGCGTCGATCATCGCCGAAGCCCACGCCCGCGGACTCGCGCTCGAACCGGCTGACGCAGCTAGCGAAGTGGCCACCAACGGCGTGGTTGCGAGAATCCACGGTCGCGAGGTGGCCATCGGCAAATTCGCCTTCATCGCCCAGCGGGCGAGCGACGCTGTCACGACCGAACTGCAGAGCGGCGAACTGGCCATTTACGTCGCCGTCGATGACTCCTTTGCCGGCAGCATTGTGGCCAGCGACCGGGTGCGCGACAACGCGCGCGCCACCATCGAGAACCTCGCCGCACACGGGGTGCGGAACACCATGATGCTCACCGGCGATGCCCGCGTGACGGCGGAGCACATTGCCAGAGACGTCGGCATCGACAAGGTTCAGGCAGAATGCCTCCCCAGCGACAAGGTCGACACCGTGCGCGGGTTGACCATTCGCCCGGTCATCATGGTCGGCGACGGCGTCAACGATGCCCCGGTGCTGGCCGTTGCCGATGTCGGCATTGCGATGGGGGCAAAGGGGTCGACAGCGGCGAGCGAATCAGCGGATGTCGTCATCATGCTCGATGACATCTCCCGCGCCGCCCGCGCTGTCATCATCGGGCAGGACACCGTGCGCATCGCCTTGCAGAGCATCTGGCTCGGCATCGCGCTCAGCATCGGCCTGATGATCATCGCGGCATTCGGCTTGATTCCGGCCACGATCGGCGCCTTGCTTCAGGAGCTGGTCGATCTCGCCACGATCCTGAACGCACTGCGGGCCATCGGTGCGCGCCGCGATGCGGCCGGGAAGCTGCTGTCGAGCCCCAGCCCGTCGCGCGTGCCCGCTGCCCGATCGTGATGCCGCGCGTCGCATCCGCTCGGTACCAATTCGACGCCCATGCGACGTGAGAGATTCCTCAGGATCGCAGGTTTGGTTAGAGCACGAAGTCGTCGTCCGTTGGCTCCGCCTTCGGCGGGGCAATACGTCCGGCTGGCTCGTGAGTCACGCTCTCCCGCACGGCTTCCTCGTGTCCGGCGCCCTGCTTGCCCGTCGTGTATGACGAGGTGACCAGGATCGGCATGTGGTCGCTCGTGCCACGAGCCAGCGTCTCGATGTTGTCGATGGTGAGACCGACGGACGTGGCGAGATCGAAGTGGCCACGGAAGAACTTGTATCGCGTGTACGTTCGGTTGTCGCTCAGAGTGAGGTCGTAGCCAGACTCCTTGACTCGATCGCTGAGGTGCGCTTTGAAGATTGGGTAGTTGTAGTCGCCGACCATGAGAGTGGGCAGGCCGGGGCCCAGCAGCCGCAGCTCGTGGAGCGCCGTGTGGATCTGCTTGCGCCGCAGGGAGTTGAGCGCCGTGAGTGGCGCGGCGTGGAAGGAGGCGACGACAAGTTCGCGTTCGGCTTCCCTGTCAATGAGGCGCGTGCCGATGAGGCGCTCGTGGGCAGGCTTCAGCACACGGTCGTGCAATGACTTCTTGAGCTCGAAGGCCTGTGTGGTGACAGCGTCGAACCTGTCCTTGCGGTAATACACGGCAAGGCCCAGCCGGTTGCGGCTCGTGGAGTCTGCCAGGTGCAGGTTGCCGATCTCTGCAGGGAGGTCGACGGTGTCGCATTCCTGCAGGCAGAGAACGTCTGGCCGGTAGTCCTCTGTCAGTGCGACTAGTTCGCCGACTGCGCGGTTCTTGCGGAGGTTATAGCTGATGACCCTCACGAACGACCTGCCTCAATTCTTGTAACGAGTTGCGTGTAACGAGTTGCGTGTAACGAGTGGTGCCTGCGCATGACGTGCGTGCGGTGAGCCAGCATACGACGATTACCTCTGAACTGGCAGATGCCGGGCGCATGAGTACGACATTCCCGCCCTCTCTCGAATCGCGAACCTGGCGCGACCACCCGTGCAGTGTGACTGCCGAATGTTACAACTGGGTAAAGAACCCGAATCGGCGGATCTTTTTCTTGCCTTCCTTTAGTTCGTAAGCTTTACTAACAAACATGACGGCAACGGATGCCCAACGACTGATTCACAGTCGGGCGCTACGCACCACCTCCAAGGTGTTGCCAGAGCATGCCCGTGGGCATAACCGCGCTCTCGTGCTGCAGACCCTCTATCACGCCGGGTCCCAGAGCAGGGCCGACCTGGCTCGCGAGACGGGCCTGACGCGGGTGACCATCTCCGACCTGGTGTCCGACCTCATCGCCGACAAGCTCGTCATTGAGCTCGGGCAGCGCGAGTCAGTGCGTCCTGGCAAGCCAGCCACCCTCGTCGACATCGATAGGGCCGCCTTCCAGATCATCTCCCTCGACCTGTCGGGGCACCGGATGCTGCGCGGCGGCGTCCTCAGCCTCGACGGCACCGTGCTGGAGCGATCAGAGGTCGCACTCGGGGCTGCGACCGGCGACGGCGCTGTAGCCCAGGTGATCGCCCTGCTCGATGCGGTGATCGCGCTCGCCACGGCTCCAATCCTTGGCGTCGGCATCGGGTCCCCAGGCATCGTCGACCTCGATGGTGTCGTGCGCAGCGCCCCAAACCTCGGCTGGGAGAACCTGCCGCTCTGCGCGCTTCTCGAGCAGCACACCGACCTCCCGGTCATCGTTGCCAACGACGCGAACGCCGCCGTGCTCGCCGAGCACAGCTTCGGGGGAGCGGATCACGACCTCCTGCTGGTCAAGGTCGGTCACGGCGTCGGTGCCGGGCTCATCATCGGCGGACGCCCGGTCTTCGGCGGCCGGTTCGCAGCCGGTGAGATCGGTCACGTGGTCGTCGGCACAGACGGCGGTCCGCTGTGCGCCTGCGGCAAGACCGGTTGCCTTGAGGCCTGGCTGGCCGCTCCCCGCCTGACCCAGGAGATCGAGCTGGCCATGGCATCCGTTGACCAGGCGAATGCGGCAGAGGCCCGTGACCACATTCTTGCGGAAGCAGGCCGACGCCTCGGCATCGTGCTCGCTCCCGTCGTCGGCGCCCTCAACCTGCACGAAATCGTGTTGAGCGGCCCAACCTCACTTCTTGATGGGCTGCTGGCAGCGGCAACCATCGAGACGCTTCGAAGCAGAACCATGGTCGATTTTCACAGCGACCTCACGCTTCGGATGACCTCGCAAGGAGCGGACATCGTACTTCGCGGCGCAGCCGTGATGGTCTTGTCCGGCCGACTCGGGGTTTCTTAACACAGCTTTTCCCTGCTCCACTCGGTGTGGCATCCGCATACGCCGGCAATCCAAGAAAGGAACCTCTCATGAAGAGAAAGCTCATCACGCTCGCCGCAGTGGCGACAGCGTCCGCCCTCGTTCTTGCAGGATGCTCCTCCGCCGCGCCTGGCGATGACGCCAGCACAGACGGCGCAGGCAAGACAATCACGTTGTGGCTGGCGGGCGGCGACACTCCAGACACGCTCCGGGACTACCTGAAGACGGAGTTCAACAAGGAGACCGGCGCAACACTGAACATTCAGCAGCAGGACTGGGGAGACCTCGTCACCAAGCTGACGACCTCGCTCCCAGACGCTAACAACACTCCGGATGTCACGGAGATGGGTAACACGCAGTCCCCAACGTTCACGAACGTCGGTGCGTTCCTCGACATCTCCGACATGTACGACGAGCTCGGCGGCGAGAAGCTGCTGCAGTCCTTCGTCGACGCCGGCAAGGTGGGCGACAAGAACTACACGCTGCCGTACTACTTCGGATCGCGTGCCGTCTTCACTCGCTCAGACGTCTGGGAAGCTGCCGGCGTTGCGCAGCCCACCACGCTCGATGAGTTCAATACCGCCGTTGCAGCCGTCAACGCCGCCAACCCGCTGAACATCCCCGGCTTCTCCGGCTTCTACCTGGGGGGACAGGACTGGCGGAACGGTATCTCCTGGATCTTCGCCAACGACGGAGAGCTCGCCACGGTGAAGGACGGCACCTGGACGTCGACGCTCGCGTCTGAAAACACCCAGAAGGGCCTCGAGCAGCTTCAGGAGCTGTACAACACGGCGTCCAACGCGCCGAACGACGCCAAGGACTCCAACCAGTACATCTACCTGAACGACAGCGACGAGATCAAAGACGCCGACGGAAACGTCACGTCGAGCACCTCACTCTCCGCCGCGACGATCATGGCGCCGACCTGGGCGCACTGGTCGATCGGAACGCTGGGAACGGATGCCGACGGCAAGGCCACCCGCACCTGGGATGACAGCAAGAATGCCGTCTTCGCTCTGCCTGGCAACGACGGCAAGCCGGCACCGGTCTTCGCCGGTGGCTCCAACATCGGTATCTCCGCCACGAGCAAGAACCCCGAACTGGCCAAGACCCTGATGAAGATCATCTACTCAGAGGACTACCAGACGATGCTCGGCGAGAACGGCCTCGGCCCGGCAAACAGCGACTACGTGAACTCGCTCGGTGACGACCAGTTCGCCCAGGCACTCATCGAGTCGGCCTCCAACTCGAAGCTCACCCCGGCAGCACCCGGCTGGGCAACGGTTGAAGGATCGCTCGTGATGGAAGAGTTCTTCAGCAAGATCAAGGACGCACCCGACCTGAAGGCGCTCGCCGCAGAGTACGACGAGAAGCTGACCCCGATGTTGAACGGCAAGTAACACTGCACCACGCCGTCGTTGGTTGAGGAGGCCGTTCACGGCCGTCTCGAAACCTCGTGATGGTTTCGAGACGGGCCTGACGGCCCTCCTCAACCAGCGACGTGTCAGTCACCACATGAAAGGAGGGACAGCGTGACAACGCAGAACCTCGTGTTGGCCGAGAGGCCACGCAGGAAAAGGGGCAGATTCACCCCCTACCTGCTCATCGTCCCCGCCATCGCCATCCTCGTGCTGGCACTCGGCTATCCGCTGGTCTGGCAGTTCGTCACCTCGATGCAGAAGTTCGGCCTTGCCCAGCAGTTCGGGCAGCCCCCTGAGTTCGTCTGGTTCGACAACTACATCACCCTCTTCACCGACCCGTACATGTGGGCCGTCGTCGCCAGGTCTGTGGCGTTCTGCCTTGTCACCGCCGGCGTCACCATGGTCGTCGGCACCCTGCTCGCGCTGCTGATGAACGCCGTTAACGCCGTGGTGCGCATCACCCTGCAGATCGCCATGCTGCTGGCATGGGCGATGCCCGTCGTCGCAGCCATGACGGTCTGGAACTGGCTGATCGACTGGCGTCGTGGCGTGCTCAACTCGGTGTTGGTGAGCATGGGCCTCGACTTCCAGAACCACAATTGGCTGGCCGAACCGCTTTCCTTCTTCTTCATCGCCATGGTGATCGTGGTCTGGATGAGCGTGCCGTTCGTGGCTTTCTCCATCTATGCCGGGCTGACACAGGTGTCAACCGAGGTGCTGGAAGCGGCCCAGATGGACGGCGCGCGGCCCGCGCAGCGGCTGCGGTTCATCATCGTGCCGATCATCCGTCCCGTGCTTGCGATCATCATGCTGCTGCAGGTGATCTGGGACCTGCGCGTCTTCACCCAAATTCGGTTGTTGCAGGATGCCGGCTCGATCGCATCCGAAACCAACCTGCTCGGCACGTACATCTACCAGCTCGGCGTTGGCTCCAGCGACTTCGCCATGGCCAGCGCCGTCTCGATCTTCGTGCTGATCCTGACCGTCGCACTCAGCTGGTTCTACGTGCGCAGCATGCTCAAGGAGGACGAATCATGACCTCAGAACTGACCTCGCCCCGCACCGAAGATGGTGCAGCGGGCACAGCGCCCGCGCGACAGGGTTATCGCCCTGCTGGCGCCAGTGGAACCCAGGGGGCACGGAGCGGCAACCGCCGTTTCAAGCCCACCAAAGTACTCCTCGGCGTCGTCGGGATCGTCGTCTCGCTCATCTGGGTGTTCCCGGTGTACTGGATGGTCAACTCGTCGCTGCTGCCGAACGTCGTGCTGCAGAACACCACACCGACCTGGCTGCCGTTCGGCGGATCCCTCGACAACTTCGTCGCGGTCGTCGAGGGGGGAAGCTTCCTGCCTGCGCTCGGCATGAGCGTGGCGATTGCGTTCATCACTGTGACGTTCTGCCTGCTGTTCGCCTTCTTCGGCGCACTGGCAATCAGCCGGTTCCGATTCAGGGGGCGGAAGTCGTTCGTGCTCGCGGTGCTGCTGATCCAGATGCTGCCGGCCGAAGGCCTGTTCATCGCCCAGTACAAGCTGATGGGCAGCCTCAACCTGCTCAACTCCATCGTCGGCGTGAGCATCATCTACATTGCCGCCGTTGTGCCATTCACGATCTGGATGCTGCGCGGCTTCGTCGCCGGCGTGCCAGCCGACCTCGAGGAGGCCGGCATGATCGACGGGCTCAGCCGTACGCAGGCGTTCATGCGAATTACGTTCCCGTTGCTGGCCCCTGGGCTCGTGGCATCCGGTGTCTATGCGTTCCTGCAGGCCTGGAACGAGTTCACGGTGGCGCTGGTGTTGCTGCAGAACAATTCAGACCAGACGCTGCCGCTGTGGCTGCGCGGCTTCATCCAGGCCAGCGCGAGCAGGGCGATCGACTGGGGCCAGGTCATGGCCGCATCGACGCTGGTCGCCGTACCCGTCATCATCTTCTTCCTCTTCGTGCAGGGGCGGATGACCAGCGGGCTGGTCAGCGGGGCGGTCAAGGGTTGAGCCTCGTGGACACGGCGGTGGAGCGCGACGTGCTGCGTCGACAGATCGCCACAACACTCATGCCCGGCTTCGTCGGCACCACCCTCCCGGCCTGGCTGGAGCGTCGCCTGCGGGGCGGACTCGGTGCGGTGTGCATCTTCGGGCCCAACATCGTCTCGCGCACGCAGCTGCGTCGGCTGACGGCTGAGATCCTGGCCGCGAATCCGAATGCCGTCATCGCCATCGACGAGGAGGGTGGCGATGTCACCCGGCTGTACTACGAATCGGGGTCGCCGTACCCCGGCAACGCCATTCTTGGTCGACTCGACGATCTGGAGCGCACCGAACGCGTCGGGCGCATGGTCGGCTGGGATCTGCGGCAGACCGGCTGCACTCTGACCTTCGCACCGGATGTCGACATCAACTCCAACGCGGACAACCCCGTCATCGGGGTGCGGAGCTTCGGCACTGACCCTGAGCACGTGGCTGCCCACAGCGCGGCGTGGGTGCGCGGGCTGCAGTCGACGGGCGTCGCGTCGAGCCCGAAGCACTTCCCTGGCCACGGCGACACCGCCCAGGACTCGCACCTGGCGATGCCGGTTGTCGATCTGACCCTCGCTGAGCTGCAGGAGCGGGAGCTGGTGCCGTTCAGGGCAGCGATCGCCGCGGGTGCTCTGACCGTCATGACGTCGCACATTCTGCTGCCGCAGGTGGATCCGGTGTACCCGGCCACGCTGTCCAAGCGCATCCTGCTCGGGTTGCTGCGCGATGAACTCGGCTTCGACGGCGTCATCGTGAGCGATGCGCTCGACATGGCAGGGGCAAGCGCGCAGCTGGGCATTCCGGCCGCGGCTGCCGCAGCGCTGGCCGCCGGCTGTGACCTGCTCTGCATTGGTACAGAGAATACCGACGCCCAGCTGGATGAGATTGAGGCTGCGGTGCTCGGCGCGATCGAGTCCGGCGAGCTGGACACCGACCGGGTGGCTGAGGCCGCCGCGCGAGTGCTCGCCCTGGCAGAGACGACACGGGCCGCTGCGGCGGAGCTGCCGATTCCGGCCGGCGTGAATTCCGTCGATGAGCCTGAGTTCGACATCCGCTTGATCGTGGATTCGTTTGCGATGAATGAGGCGGCGGCGACCTGGGTGGCTTCCGCCCCTGCGGTCTACTCGGTGGTGCGGCTCGAGACGGTCGCGAACATCGCCGTTGGAGTGGCACCGTGGGGGCCATTCGCTGAGGCGGCGGACCACCCGGAATCTCCGTCGGTCGAGGCGTGGGCTTCGCATCCGGTCGTGACCTGCACGGTGGACAGTGAACGGGAGATCGTGCTCGCCGGCCTGGCCCCGGTGCTCGTGATCGGCAAGGACAACCACAGGCACGAATTCGCCAGGGCGATCATCGATCGGCTGCGGGCAGAGGGGCGCGAGGTACTTGTCGTCGACATGGGTTGGCCCTCTGATGACCTGGCGTACGCCGATATCGCCACCTTCGGGGCGTCGCGGCTGGTGGGGCGGGCGCTGTTGGCGCTGCTGGTAAATACCCCCGTTGATTGAGGAGCGAGCGCCAGCGAGTGTCTCGAAATCTGTCGGCCGATCCCTTCGCTATGGGTCTCGAGACGGCCGCTGCCGGCCTCCTCGACCAACGACGCCGCGCAGCGGCGCCACCGGGCGAATTCTGGCCGGCGATGACGTGATTGATTCTGATTGGTAAAGATAGGATTAGCGCAAGGAAAGTCAGAGTTATGTGGTTGGAGTTGGGTAATGGCTGAGGTTGTCGTTGTAGAAAATGAGTGGGCAGCCGGTGAGCTGATTGCAGCATCCATTCGGGATTTGATCGCGCACAAGCCGGATGCCGTGCTCGGCCTGGCCACGGGGTCGACGCCGCTGCCTGTTTATCGCGCGCTCGCAGAGTCGTTTGCGGCTGACCCTCTCGACGTGTCCCGCGTGCGCGGCTTTGCGCTTGACGAGTACGTTGGCTTGCCGGCCGGACACCCGGAAAGCTACCGCGCGGTCATCACGCGCGATGTCGTCGAGCCGCTCGGCCTGACCGCAGCGAACATCCACGTGCCGAACGGCGACCTGGCCACCATCGCCACCGCTGGCGACGACTACGAGCGTGCGATCATCGAAGCCGGCGGGGTCGACGTGCAGATCCTCGGCATCGGTCGCACCGGCCACCTCGGCTTCAATGAGCCTGGATCGTCGTTCGCGTCGACCACCCGCATCAAGACGCTCACAGAGAAGACCAGGGAAGACAACGCACGGTTCTTCGATTCCCCCGACGACGTGCCCATGCACTGCATCACCCAGGGACTCGGCACCATCCTGCGGGCCAAGCACCTCGTGCTGCTCGCGTTCGGTGAGGCCAAGGCCCACGCCATCGCTGAGGCCGTCGAGGGTGCGCTCTCTGCCAGCCAGCCAGGCACCGCGATCCAGCTGCACCCGCGGGTGACGGTCGTGGTCGATGAGGCCGCAGCCAGCCAGCTCGCCAACCTGCCGTATTACAAGCACGCCTGGGCACACAAGCCCGCCTGGCAGGGCATCTAGCCGTACCTGTAGCCGCCTGGGCAGCCGTTCGCCGGCTGCTCGGGTTGTGAGTTACGAGACCAACCGCTCACGTGGGTGGTGACCGGAGTGCTCCGGCTCACCGACGTGATCGGGCTCGTTGATCTCGGCCCACACCGCATCGAGGGAGAGGCCGACGACATCCGCGATTGCGGCGATCGTCGGGAATGCAGGAGTCGCCACGCGGCCAGACTCGATCTTCCGGAGGGTCTCCGGGGACACTCGGGCGTCGAGCGCGGTCTGGAGCATCGAACGCTCGCCCCTGGCTCGCCGCAACAGGGCCCCAAGGCGCTCTCCACGCTCGACCTCTGCGGGAGTAAGCGGCAACCTGACCATGGCTCCGATTCTAGTACCGGGATAATATGGCCGGTATAGTTATTGGTTCCACGAGGAAGGCACCGGATGATCGAGATACTGAACCCCACTGAACTGGCCAAAGCGAAGGCCACAGGCGGCCTGGTCGCCGACATCCTGCAGGCCATGAAGAGTCGCAGCGCAGTCGGCACGAACCTCCTCGACATTGATCGGTGGACCAAGGCCATGATCATCGAGGCCGGAGCGCAGTCCTGCTACGTGGACTACGAGCCCTCCTTCGGACGCGGGCCGTTCGGCCACTACATCTGCACGTCCGTCAATGACGCTGTGCTCCACGGACTGCCACACGACTACGCGCTTGCCGACGGCGACCTGCTGACCCTGGACCTCGCCGTCTTGCTCGGCGGAGTCGCCGCAGACTCTGCCATCAGCTTCATCGTGGGCGAATCGAAGCCCCCGGAGAGCGTCGCGTTGATCAGCGCGACCGAACGCGCGTTGAGCGCGGGAATTGCCGCCGCAGGACCAGGCGCTCGCATCGGCGACATCTCGCACGCCATCGGTACGGTTCTCAGCGAGGCCGGATACCCGATCAACATGGAGTTCGGCGGTCATGGCATCGGAACGACGATGCACCAGGACCCCCATGTCTCAAACGACGGGCGGCCCGGCCGCGGCTACACGCTGCGCCCTGGGCTGTTGCTCGCGCTGGAACCGTGGGTCATGGTGGACACCGCTGAGCTCGTCACCGATGCTGACGGGTGGACGCTCCGTAGTGCGACAGGCTGCCGCACAGCGCACAGCGAGCACACCATTGCCATCACCGACGACGGAGCCGAGATCCTCACCCTGCCGACACAAGCGCCCCTGCACCCCTGAGAGCCCGAGCGATTACGCTGGTCGGATGAGATCTTTCCGGCACGGCGGCACTGATATCCGCCGAGTCGGGTCGAAGCCGCGGTTGCCCCGCGATGTCTACGTGCTGGGCGTCATCTCCTTCTTCGTGATGGTCGGCTTCGGCGTCGTCATCCCCGTGCTGCCCGTGTACGTGCGCAGCTTCAACGTCGGAAACTTCGAGATCGGCGCTGTCGTCTCTGCGTTCGCCCTGATGCGTCTCGTGGCGAGCCCGTTCTGCGGTCGGCTGATCGACTGGATGGGCGAACGCCTGGTACTGGCCATCGGAATCGGCATTGTCGCGGTATCAAGTGGCATGGTCGGCATCGCGGCCAACTATCCGCAGCTGCTGGTCCTCCGCGGGGTCGGCGGCATTGGCTCTGCGATGTTCACCGTCGCTGCGATGACCATGCTCCTCGGCTCCACCTCGCCAGCGCTGCGGGCCAGGGCCATCGGCTTCTACCAGGGCGGATTCCTGCTCGGCGGCATGGCAGGCCCAGCCATCGGCGGGCTGCTCGCCACAATCTCTCTCACCGCACCGTTCTTCTTCTACGCCGGCACACTGGCGATTGCCGGGATCATCGGGCTGGTCCTGCTCAGGCCGCGCACTCTGCACCACGACGCGGCAGCGGATGCCGAGGCTGCCGTCCCGATCCCGTTCCGGATGGTGCTCACCGATCGCCGGTACCGGGCAGCATGCGTGGCCAACTTCGCGCAGGGCTGGACCTCGTTCGGGGTGCGGAGCTCCCTCATCCCTGTGCTCATCGTCGAGGTGTTGAACGGGCCAACGGCGTGGACGGGCATCGCCTTCGCGATTGCGGCCATCGCCCAGACGATCGCACTGGCTCCCGCAGCCCGCTTCATCGACACGGTGGGCCGGAAGCCGGCCATCGTCGGTTCGTTCGCGGCCGCAGCACTCATCATCGCCGCAGTGCCGTTTGCGCCGAACATCGGCGTGCTGACCGTGCTGCTGTGCCTCTACGGGATCGCGTCGGCGTTCATGGGCACCGCGCCTGCCGCAGCCGTGGGGGACGCTGCAGGGTCGCGGAGCGGTCGCGCTGTCGCGGTGTTCTCGATGTGCGCTGACGTTGGCGCCATCGTCGGTCCGCTGGCCGCAGGGCTGCTCGCCGACACGTTCTCATACCCCGTGGCGTTCGGGGTGGGCGGACTGCTGTTCCTGGCGGCATCCGCTTACGCACTGCGGATGCCGAGGGACGTGCTCAGGCCGGTGGCGGCACCTGCGGACTAGCGCAGTTCCTTGCGGCCTGAGATGATGCCGCTAGCCGTCGCGACGACAGCGAAGACGACGGTGATGATCGGCTGGCCGAGGTCCCACCACGCCAGCGCTGCTGCGCCGAAGACGAAGATCTCCACGATGGCCTTGCCGAACGGGTCGAGCTTGAAGACGGCCTTGGGGGAGCGGAACAGCGCCCACACCAGGATGGCGAAAACGGGCGCGCCGATGCCGATGAGTATGCCGGGCCATGGCAGCGGCCAGGCGACGAAGCCCCAGATGCCGAGGCTGACGAAGGCGAACAGTTCAAGGATGAACCGGAGAATGTCGTTGGCGCCGATCTTGACGGGCGCTGGTGTGTCTGTCACTCGATAATTCTACGGGGGCTAGCGGAAGATGATTGTGCGGGCGCCGTCCTGCAGCACGCGGTTCTCCGCGAACCACTTCACGGCCTGCGTGAGGGTGCGGCTCTCCTCGTCCTGGCCGATGGCCACGAGTTCTGCCGGGCTGCGGGAGTGGTCGACGCGCACGACGTTCTGCTCGATGATCGGTCCCTCGTCGAGGTCGCTGGTCACGAAGTGCGCCGTCGCGCCGATCAGCTTCACGCCGCGGGCGTGTGCCTGCCGATACGGGTTCGCGCCCTTGAAGCCGGGCAGGAACGAGTGGTGGATGTTGATGGCCATGCCCTCAAGGCGCGTGCAGAGCTCTGGGGAGAGGATCTGCATGTAGCGAGCGAGCACAACGAGCTCGATGTCGTGTTCCTCGATCGCCTCGATGACGCGGGCTTCGAAGGCGGCCTTGCTGGCGGCATCCGTTACGGGGTGTGACTCGAATGGCACCCCGTAGAACCCGACGAGGTCGCGCAGCGTGCCGTGGTTGCTGAGCACCAGCGGCACTTCGACGGCGAGCTGGCCACCACGCTGGCGGAACAACAGGTCGTTGACGCAGTGCGCGGCCGTCGAGGCCAGCACCAGGGTGCGGAGCGGGCGCCCGACGACGTCGACGATGGCGTGCATGCCGTAGTGCTCGATGACAGGCGCGAGGGCTGCTTCGATCTCGGCGCGGTCGGCGGGCGACTCCACCTGCAAGCGGATGAAGAACCGACCGGTGTCCGCACTGGAGAACTGCTGGCTCTCGGTGATATTCCCGCGGGCGCTGACGATGGCACCGCTGACCGCGTGCACGATTCCCGGCTGGTCGGCACATACGAGTGAGATCACCCAGTGGTGGTGAGCGCCAACCGAAGCGGATGCGATGAGCGACGAAGTGTCCATCCAGCCAGATTACCGGCCCAGGCCATTCCAAGGACCGCACAGCGACTTCTCGAACACACAGGGACTTCTCGAACTCACAGCGACTTCTCGAACACACAGGGAGTGTCGGGTAGGCTACCCAGTGGTTGGCGCAACTCGTTGGCCCCGGGCGCGCACGTTGGCGCGCAGTCGATTTTGGGCCTGTCTGTGACGGGCGTGCAAGATCCGCCGTTCGCGAGCACTCATCACTATGTCGAAAACAATTCCCCTGTCCGCGCCTGCCACTGCTAAGCCGTTCCCGTGGCTCGGACTCATCACCCTGGCAGCTGCCGTCTTCCTCTCCGTCACATCTGAGATGCTGCCCACCGGCCTGTTGCCGGACATGAGCCAGAGCCTGGGCGTCAGCGAATCCCAGGTCGGCCTGCTGGTCACCTGGTTCGCCTTCACCGTCGTGCTCACCACGGCGCCCATGACCCACCTGACGCGCACCCTGCCGCGGCACGGACTCATCGTGACGGTGCTCATCGTCTTTGCCATCAGCAATGTGCTGACGGCCATCGCACCGAGCTACGAACTCGTCATTGCCTCCCGGGTTATCGGTGGTCTCGCCCACGGGCTGTTCTGGTCCGTCGTCGGTGCATACGCCGGCCACCTGGTTCCGAAAGAGCAGATCGGTCGCGCGGTGTCGATCACCGTTGCCGGTGGAACCCTCGCCTTCATCTTCGGAGTGCCGCTGGCCACGGCTGCCGGGCAGCTGCTCGGCTGGCGCCAGTCGTTCGGCTTGCTCGCCGTGCTCATGCTCATCGGTGCCGTCATCGTCTGGAAGTGCCTCCCGCCCGTCGAGCACTTCGGTGCGAAACAAAAGCGGGAGCGCGCAGAAGCCGCTGCCGTCACGGACAGCGCCCGACCAGCGGTCGACGTCCCCACTGACCGTGGCATCTGGCGCGACCCGAGCATGATGGCCGTCGTGTTGCTCTGCTCGATCACCGGCCTCACCATGATCGGCCACTACACGTTCTACACGTACATCGCGCCGTTCCTCATCGACGGCATGGGCGTTGACAGCTCAGCGGTTGCCCCGCTCCTGTTCGCGTACGGCATCGCCGGAGCCGTCGGACTTCTGCTCTCCGGCACGGTCTTCGGCCCGCGCCCGCAGGCGGGGCTCGTGATCTTCCTCGCGGTCTGCGCCGCGAGCGTGACGGTCCTCGCGGTGTTCGCCGCCAACCTGCCGGTGGCCATCGGCGCGTTCGTACTCTGGGGCATCGCGTTCGGTGGTATTCCAGCCATGCTGCAGACGCGCCTGCTGCACACGGCATCGCCCCGCATCAGGGACGCGGCCAGCGCGTTCTACACCTCGGCGTTCAACGCCGGAATCGGTGGCGGCGCGTTGCTCGGTGCAGGCCTGCTCAACGTGGTTGGACTGTCGGCGCTCCCGTTCGTTTACGTGGGCATCGTCGTCGCATCACTCGCGCTCGTGGTGATCAGCGACCTCGTCATGCGTCGGCGTCGCCTGGCCTAAGTGCTGCGCGGCCCATCCGTGTAGCGAATACAGGATCAATCGCGCAACTGTCACCGAATACAGGACAGATCGCGCTCTCTGCGACGATGTTTCCGGTTTTCGCGACCTCGATCAACGGGGAGATGTGCTGCCGGCCGCGCGCCAGGATTCGGTGGTCGAGGAGGCCCGCTAGGGCCGTCTCGAGACCTAGCGCAAGCGGATGCCGGCGGCGTATACCTCGTCGACCTCAAGTGCGGCGTTCAGCAGCACGGCGTCCGCGGCGTAGCCGACCGCGAGGCGGCCGAGGTCGTGCGCGCGTCCCACCGTGCGAGCTGGTGTTTCGGTGAGCGCGGTGATGGCGTCCGTGATGCTGACGCCGACCTCGTTCACCGCGCGGCGCAGCGCGTCGTCGAGCGTGAGCGTTGAACCGGCGATGGAGCCGCCCTCTGTGAGGCGAGCGACGCCGTCGGTAACCGTCACGGCCAGGGTGCCGAGCATGTATGCGCCATCGGTCGAGCCGGTGGCCGCCATGGCGTCGGTGATCAGTGCGATGCGGCCTGGGGCTCCTGCGAACGCCAGTCGAACGACCTCAGGGTGCACATGCACGCCGTCGTTGATGATCTCCAGCGTGACGTTGTCGCTGTGCGTCGCTGCGGATACCGGGCCCGGGGCGCGGTGGTGGATGCCTCGCATGCCGTTGAAGGCATGCGTCAGGATCGACGCGCCTGAGGCGAAGGCAGAGATGGCCGTCTCGTAGTCCGTTGAACTGTGGCCGACGGCGACGGCGATGCCGGCATCCGTCAGCGCGGCGATGGCCTCCGGTGCGCCGGGGAGTTCAGGAGCCAGCGTGACCTGGCGGATGTGACCGCGCCCCGCCCGAATCAACCGGGCGATGGAATCGGCGTCAGGGGCACGCAGCAGCGCGGGGTTGTGGGCGCCGCGGAACGCATCGTCGAGGAACGGGCCCTCGAGGTGCGCGCCGAGGATCAGCGGGTTCTGCTCTGCTTCGGTGGCAATCGCGTCGAGGCGCGTCTCCAGGTCATCGACGGTTGCGGTGACGAGGGAGAGCACGATGCGCGTTGTGCCGTGCGCGTGGTGCACGGCAAGCGCGGTACGGATGGCGTCGGCACCGTCGTCGAAGGCGCTGCCACCGGCACCATGGCAGTGAATGTCGATGAATCCGGGGGTCAACCATCTCCCGGCGGCGTCGGTGACAACAGTATCGACCACACCAGCAGTGACGTGCGCACGCCAGCCGTCGCCAGTACCGACGGCTGACACGAGTTCGCCGTCGAAGGCGACCCACGCATCCGCTGTGATGGACCCGCCTGAAACGAGAGTGGCCGAGTGAATGATGACGGAGGCGTTCACGCGACGATCACCTCAACGCCGTTCTCGGCGAAGGCGGCGAGTTGCTCGGCGGTGATGCCGGCATCGGTGATGAGGGTGTTGAAAATCTTGGAGGAACCCATGGTGGCGAACGCGTTTCGACCTATCTTGCTTGAATCGGCCACGATGACGGCGCGGGATGCGCGCCTGGCCATGAGGGAATTGACGGCGGCCTCACGCTCGTCGTGCACGGTGGGGCCGACGACGGGGTCGATGCCGTTCACACCGATGAACGCGATGTCCATGGTGATCTGCTCGAGCACGATGTCGCTGTATGGGCCGACGAGTTCATACGACCGGGAATGTACGACGCCGCCGGTGACGACAGTCTTGATCTGCGGGCGCATGGCGAGCTGGGCTGCGATGTTGATGGCGTTGGTGACGACGGTGAGGTTGGAGTGCGGTGACGCCTCCATGATGTCGGCCCTGGCGCCGAGCACCGTCGCGATGGCGGTGCTTGTGGTGCCACCGCAGAGCCCGATGACGGCGCCGCGCGACACGAGCGCACTGGCAGCCTGGGCGATGCGGAGCTTCTCAGGGGCGTGCTGCTCCTTCTTGTACCGGATCGGCAGGTCGTAGGCCACCGACTGGCCGATGGCACCGCCGCGCGTGCGGGTGAGCAACTGCTGGCTGGCCAGAGTGTCGAGATCGCGTCGCGCGGTGGCTGCAGAGACACCAAGTTTGGTGATGATGTCGTCGACCTCGACCTGGCCGGTTTCGGCGAGGAGGTCGAGCACGGCGTTCAAACGCTCGGCGCGATTCATGACTAACTCCTGGTTCCTGTCCCCGGTCGCAGTGCGAACAACTCTAGAAGTCTGGCAGCCTCTCCGGTGATCGCCGTACGCCCCGCCGCCAGGTATTTCCGGGAGTCGACGACGCTGGGGTTATCCGCCAGGTACTCGCGGATGGCCGCCGTGAAGAAGCCGTTGAGGTGGGTAGAGACGTTGATCTTGGTCATCCCGGCATTGATCGCGGCCACGATCTGCTCGTCAGAGGCACCGGAGGAGCCGTGCAGCACGAGCGGAACGGTAAGTGCGGCGTGCAGGATGGCGATCAGGTCGGTGTCGAGGGACGCCGAACGGCTGGTCATCGCGTGCGATGAGCCGACGGCGACGGCCAGGGCGTCAACGCCCGTCGCGGCAACGAAGGCCACGGCCTCGTCGGGGTCGGTGCGCACGCCTGGCGCGTGTGCGCCGTCTTTGCCGCCAACCTTGCCGAGCTCCGCTTCAACGTAGACGTTCGCGGCATGGGCGTACGCCGTCACGCGCTGGGTCGCTGCGACGTTCTCGTCATAGGCGAGATGGGCGCCGTCGTACATGACGGAGCCGAAGCCGAGGTCGACGGCCTGCATGGCAAGCTGCTCGTCTTCGGCATGATCGAGGTGCAGGGCAACGGGAACGGATGCCGCGCGCGCGACATCCAGGCTGGCCAGCGCGATCGGTGCAAGGCCCCCGTGGAAGGTGGCGCAGTTCTGTGAGATCTGCAGGATCACGGGCAGGCCGGCGCGCTCGGCCGCGGCAACGAGTGCCTCTGCCGTTTCCAGGTGGATCACGTTGAATGCGCCGATTCCAGTTCCGCGCTCTGCCGCGGCGTCCATCAGTTCGCGCGTCTGGATGAGGGTCATGCACTGGTCCTGTCTGTGGTGATGGTGATGTCGTCGGCAAGTTCACGGTGCAGGGGAGAGATCTCGCCCGCGAGCGGCATGAGCACAGCGGCGGCAGACCAGGCGGTCGCGAGGCGGAGAATGCGCTCGGGGTCTGCCACACCGCCGTCGCTCACAGCGCCGTCGGCCAGGCCGGCGGCGATCGCAGCAACGGCCGCGTCGCCGGCGCCGGTGGGGTTCCCACGCAGCACGCGATTGAGCGTGGCCCGCAACGGATGCTTCTGGTCGGCCTGCGAGAGCGCGAGCATGCCATCCTCGCCGAGCGAGACCAACACGAGCGATGCGCCGCGGGCGAGCAGCGCCCGTGCGCCGCGCACGGGGTCATCGTCGCCCGTTGCCTCGGCGAGTTCGTGCCGGTTGGGCTTCAGGACCGTGGCGCCGGCCTCGGCCGCGGCGAGGAGTGCGGGGCCTGACGTGTCGATGACGGATGGAATACCCAGCGCCGTCGCAGCGGCGACGAGCTCAGGATAGAAGCCGGGGTGGGCGTCGAGCGGCAGGCTTCCAGAGCCCACCAGGCAGGCGGCCTGTTCGAGGGCGGCCAGCGTCGCGTTGGTGAGGCGCTGCCATTCAGCGGGGGAGTGATTCTCGCCGTGTTCATTGAAGATGCTCGTCTGGGCGTTGGTGTCGTCAACGAGCGCAATGGTTCGCCTGGTCGCTGCCCGAACCGGGATGATGCGGTGGGGCAGCCCGCTGGCAGACAGCTCGCCAGAGAACTCGTCTCCGGTGAGTCCTCCGGCCACGCTGATGGCGAGGGTGTCGATGCCCTGCTGGTGCAGGACACGGGCGACGTTCAGGCTCTTGCCGCCGGCCCGCACGGCTGCGGCACCGACGCGATGGGTCTCGCCGAGCTCGATGCCTGGGACGACATAGGTGAGGTCGAGGGCGGGGTTGGGTGTGACGGTGACGATCATGATGTGGCTCCAGAGCGATCGGCGAGTTCCCTGGCGAGAAGTGCGGCGCCGATCAGGCCGGCGTTCTCGCCGATTTTGGCGGGGATGAGTTCAGGACGACGGTGGAAGCTGAGCATCGCGTCGACGCGAGCGCGCAGCGGCACAAAGAGCGTATCCCCGGCCTGTGCCAGCCCGCCACCGATGACCACGGCCTGGGGCGCGATAACCGCCGTAACCTGCGCAATGCTGAGGGCGAGGGCGTCGAGCGCCTCATCCCACACGCTCTGGGCAATGGGATCGCCCGCCGCTGCCCTGCCGAGCACATCCTTCGCGCCTGCGGGTGTCTCGCCGCTTCGCTCCGTGTAGCGCCGGGCGATGGCGCCGGCTGACGCGATGGCTTCGAGGCAGCCGCGTGCGCCGCATGGGCAGAGCGGGCCGGCCGGATTGACAATCGAGTGGCCGATCTCGCCGGCGTATCCGTCGGCCAGGTGAGCGCGTCCGCCAAGGAACAGCGCGCTGGCGATGCCGGTACCGATGACGAGAACCATGACATCCGTGAACGGTTCGGCGGCGCCGAGCAGGTACTCAGCCTTTCCAGCTCCCCGCACGTCGTGGGAGAAGGTCACCGGCATGCCGAGACGTTCCTCTGCCAGGCTCCTGAACGGGACGTTGCTCCAGTTGAGGTTGGCAGCATGGATGCCGATGCCCTTCTCGTCGTCGACGAGGCCAGGTACCAGGAAACCACCGGCAACCGGGGTCACCGATGGGAAGTCACGGGCGAATCCCTCTGTGAGCTGGGCGAGGCGGTCGAGCACGGCGCCAGCCGTCTCCGCTCCTCTGTGAGGTGTCGGAGTGCGGCTGAGGCCCAACATGGTTCCGGATGCGTCGAAGAGCGCGGCCTTGGTGTCAGTGCCTCCGACGTCGAAGGCGACGACGGCGCCGCCGGTGCCGAGGGAAGGGGTCTGATCGTTGCTCGCGCTCATAGTCACTAGTTGAGGATGACAGACCGCGTGAGGTTGCGTGGCAGGTCGGGGTTCAGTCCCTTGGCCTCTGCGCGCAGCAGGGCGAGCTTCTGGGCCCGGACGAGTTCGGCCAGCGGGTCGAGATCGCTCGAGACGAAGCGGGCGCCCGTTGCGTTTACATCGGACTCGATGCCGGCCGGTGCAGCGCCGAACATCCAGGTGACGCGACCGGGGGCCGCGATGCTGATCGGTCCGTGGCGGTATTCCATCGCCGGGTACGACTCTGTCCACGACTGTGATGCCTCGCGCATCTTGAGGGCTGCCTCGTGTGCAAGGCCGACGCTCCAGCCGCGGCCGAGGAAGGTGTACTGCTCAGCGTTGATGAGGTCGTCGTCGAGGTTGTCGGCGACGGCGATCTCAGCATCCGCTATGGCCTTGGTGAGATCTTCACCGAGGGACGCGCGGAGGAACGCGAGTGCCGTCGTGGCGAAGCGGGTCTGCACGACGGACTGCTCGTCGGCGAACGGGAGGGCGATGAGCGAGTCGACCCCGTTGACGAACGGCGAGGTGACATCGCCGACGATGCCGATGATGTTGGTGGAGCCGCGGTGGGCAGAAACGAGTTCGAGAACCTCGCTCGTTGTGCCTGAACGGGTCAGGGCGATGATGTCGTCGTAGTCGCGATTGACGAATGCCTCAGATGCGGCGAAGGCGTCTGTCACGCCGTGCCCGCCGGTTTCGCGGAGAGCCGCGTATGCCTGCGCCATGAACCAGGAGGTGCCGCACCCGACGATGGCGACCTTGCGTCCAGATGCCGGCAGGAGTGCCTGGTCGGCGGTGAGGGCTGCGGCGCGCGCCCAGGTCTCGGGCTGCGAGGCCAGTTCGGTGGCCATGTGCGTGGCGGTGGTCGTCATGGTTATTCTCCTCAATTACTGCACGTCAATGATTACTTATGATCGTAACTCGTGTCTAGCGATCAGTATTTCATGCTTTTCCGTTTTATTAAGGACGGGTAACAAATTGCTGCACCCCTCTTGACCACGAAAAAGTTTCCCGACATGCTGTGGCGATAGCTGAACAGTCGTGATTGTTTAGTGATTAAAACAGTCATCATTCATCACACCATCCGTTGGTTGGGCGCGGTGAAAGAGGCTGCACGCGCCGTCGCGTGAGGTGAAGTCGCGGGCGGAGTCCATCCAAGAGTGAGGAAGCACCACATGAAGAAGTCTCTCCGCATTGGAGGCATCGTTGCCACGGCAGCGCTGGCCACCATGTCGCTCGCGTCCTGCGGATTCGGCGGCGGCGATGCAGGCGGATCCGATTCGGCAACGTCGATCGATCTGCTCGTTCCCAGCTATTCAGATAACACCCAGGGCCTGTGGGAAGGTGTGATCGACGCCTTCGAGGCGGAGAACAGCGACATCACGGTCAACCTCGAGGTTCAGTCCTGGGACAACCTCAACGATGTCATCACCACCAAGGTGGCCGCGGGCAAGGCCCCAGACATCATGAACGGTGGCCCGTTCGCCGGTTTTGCAGCGGATGAACTGCTGTACCCGATCAAGGACGTCGTCTCAGCCGACACCCTGTCCGACTTCCAGGAATCCTTCGTGGAGAGCGCATCGGTCGACGGTGTGCAGTACGGCGCTCCGCTCATCGCATCCGCTCGTGCCCTGTTCGTCAACGAAGACCTGCTCGCACAGGCCGGCGTCGCGGCAGTGCCGACCGACTGGGACGAACTGCTTGACGCTGCAACGAAGATCTCCGCGATCGGTGGCGGCGTCGCCGGCTATGGCATGCCCCTCGGCTCAGAAGAAGCCCAGGCTGAAAGCGCCATCTGGTTCTACGGTGCAGGCGGCGGCTTCGGAGACGCCAAGGAAATCACGATCGACACTCCTGAGAACCTCACGGGCGCCCAGTTCATCCAGACCATGGTCGACGCGGGTGCAACCCAGCCAGACGCAGGAGCCACCGACCGCAGCCCGCTGATGGACGTCTTCGTCCAGGGCAAGATCGGCATGATCATCGGCCTCCCGCCGACAGTCGGCCAGATCGCAGAGGCCAACCCAGAGCTCAACTACTCGATCAACCCGATTCCGACCGCTGATGGTTCAGCGTTCACCCTCGGCGTTGCCGACCACCTGATGGCATTCAAGAACGACGAGAAGAAGCAGGACGCAATCACCAAGTTCCTCGACTTCTTCTACACGCCAGACCAGTACGTCAACTGGGTCACCACGGAGAAGTTCCTGCCGACCACGAAGTCCGGCGCAGAAGTGATGAACAGCGACGAAGACCTCGCACCGTTCCTCGCCACTCTGCCGAGCGCGCAGTTCTACCCGAGCACCAACCCCAACTGGTCTGCAACGGATGCTGCATTCAAGAGCCTCGTCGGCCAGCTGGCACAGGGTAAGGATGCACAGGCAGTCCTGACCGAGATCCAGGCGAAGTCAGACGCCGGCTAACCAGCCGCATCACACCCTGATTGACGAACACAACGAATCGGTGATTGACGGACATGACTGAAACAATCCAGCAGACACCGACCCAGGCGGGGGCGACCAATGGTCGTCCCCGCCGAGGGGCCGTCGGCACTCGTGCCACGGCCAGGGCCGGCACCCGACTGACGGATCTGGTGGGAGCGCTGCCCTGGATTGCGCCTGCGCTCATCCTGATCTTCGGCATTGTCCTGTTCCCCGCCGTGGTGATGTTCTACAACTCGACCAGGGACATCAGCCTGAGCGGTGTTGACAAGGGCTTCGTCGGGTTCGAGAACTACCAGACGCTGCTCGACTTCGAGCCGCTCGCCGGCATCATGCTCCGCACGCTCATTTGGGTCGTCGCCGTTGTCAGCATTACCGTCATCCTGTCGCTTGGCCTCGCCCAGCTGCTGAACAAGGCGTTCCCCGGCCGCCAGCTCGTTCGCCTGGCCGTCATCATCCCGTGGGCGGCGAGTGTTGTCATGACGACGCTCGTGATCTACTACGGGCTAGAGGGCTACATCGGCATCATCAACAAGTTCCTCGTTGACATCAACCTCATCGATGCGCCGTACGGGTGGACGAAGAACGCCGTCAGCGCGTTCAGCTGGTCGATCGGCATTGCCGTCTTCGTCTCGCTGCCGTTCACGACCTATACGATCCTCGCTGGCCTGCAGTCTGTGCCAGGCGACGTGCTCGAGGCCGCGAAAATGGACGGCGCAGGTCCGGCGCGCACCTACTTCGGCATTGTGCTGCCGCAGCTGCGCGGTGCACTCTCTGTCGCCATCCTCATCAACATCATCAACGTCTTCAATTCGCTGCCGATCCTGAAGACCATGACCGGGTCGATACCGGGGTACGACGCAGACACAGTGATGACCATGATCTTCAAGTACATCCAGAACGAGCACAAGATCGACGTGGCCAGTGCGCTGAGTGTTGTCGCGTTCCTCATCGTCATCGTGATCGTCGCGATCTACGTCAAGCTCGTCAAGCCCATGAAGGAGGTCTGAGATGACCGCGCTCACCTCGCCGCCTGCCGCTGCCCCTCGTGACCAGCCACCGACATCCGCTCTGGGTGGTGGTACCGCCGGCACACGCCAGCCCCGTCGGCGTAAGCGATACACCGCAGACCAGGTTCCGCTCGGCAATGTCATCTGGCGGATGGTGGCCGGCCTTGTCGTTCTGGTCATCTTCGTCATCCCGTACCTGATCATGTTCTTTGGCTCTGTGAAGACCAAGAGCGAGATTCGCTCGGTGGAGCCGACGTACTTCCCGACGGAATGGCACTGGGAAAACTACGTCAACATGTGGTCGACCCCAGAGACACCGCTGGTGCAGAACCTGATCTCCACGATCGTGATCGCCGTCTTCGCCACGATCCTGGTGCTGCTGGTCGCCCTGCCAGCGGCCTACTACACGGCCAGGGTCATCTTCCCCGGCCGGATGGTGTTCCTCTTCCTGGTCATCGTCACGCAGATGCTGCAGCCGGCTGTGTTGACCTCAGGGCTGTTCCGGCAGCTCAGCTTCTTCGGGATCTCTGATACCTGGCTCGCGATGATCCTGGTGAACGCCGCCTTCAACCTGTCGTTCGCGGTCTGGATCATGCACAGCTTCTTCGCCGGAGTGCCAAAGGAGATCGACGAAGCCGCGCAGATCGACGGCGCAGGCCGACTGACCGTGCTGTTCAAGATCAACCTGCCGCTCGTCTGGCCGGGTATCGTCACGGCGATCGTCTTCACGTTCGTGGCCTGCTGGAACGAATTCGCGGCGAGCCTCGTCATCCTCTCGACCGCTGGAAACCAGCCGTTGTCGGTCGCCCTGACGAAGTTCGTCGGGCAGTACGAGACCAGCTGGCACTACGTGTTTGGTGTGTCGATCGTGGCGATCATCCCCGTTGTCGTGCTGTTCATGCTCATCGAGAAGCGCCTCGTCGGCGGCCTGACGGCGGGCAGCGTCAAATAGCACGATGCTCGACAGCTCGTGCTCTGTGACGAACAATGACCAACGGATTGGTTCTGGCACGGCGGGGAACAATAGGCTCCAAAAACGGGTGAGGGCCTCCGGTATGCCGGAGCGGTCCTCCCCGTTTCCTTTGCCCCCTTCCCAGAAAGAACCCCATGGCCAAGAAATGGATCATCGGTGCGGCCCTGACCGTGTCGGCAGCCCTGCTGCTCTCCGGCTGTACGTCTGAACAGAACGCGCAGCAGGATGGCGAAGCCGCAGCGAACCCGTCGGCAGCAACCCCGCAGGTCGCCGGCAGCACGGAGATCCCCGATGCGCTGACAGAGCCGCTCGACATCGCGCTCGTCACCCGCATCACCACCGGCTCGTGGTACGAGACGTACAGCCGCGCGCTCACGGCGCAGGCAGAGGCGTTCGGCGGTTCACTGAAGGTCTACGACTCCTCGAATGACCTGGCCAAGATGGCCTCCAACGTTGACGCAGCCGTCAACGCCGGCGTCGACGTGATCCTCGTCAACAACGGCACAGCGGAGGCGCTCAATGCGCCGCTCGAGAAGGCGCTCGCCGCCGACATCACGGTCGTCACGTACGACAGTGACATCACCCTCGAGGGCGTCACCGCGATCAACCAGGACGACTACCTGCTCGCGTGGAACGGGCTGCGCCAGCTCGCCACCGACTTCAACGGCGACGCCAACATCGTGGTGCTGTCCGTCGCAGGGTTCCTCCCTCTCGACCGTCGTTCCGTCATCGTTGATGCGTTCTACGAGCGCTTCCCCGGCATCATAGAGGTCGCCCGCGCCGGCCAGGTCACCGGTTCGACCGCGCTCGACACCCAGGCCCAGGTCGAGGCGCTGTTGCGCCAGTACCCTGAGCCCGGCCAGATCGACGCCATCTGGTCGCACTGGAACGAGTTCACCCGCGGCGCTCTCGAAGCGCTCAAGCAGGCCGGCCGCACCGACATCGCGGTGTACACGATCGACCTCACCGACCAGGAGTTCCCGTACTTCTGGGACGATGGCGTCGACCTGCGCGCGGCCTCCGCAACCAACCCGAGCAACATCGGCGCCGTCCAGGTGCGCCTGGCGTACCAGAAGGTGGGAGGTGACGAGGTGGCCAATGACGTGCTCGTCGACCCGTCGCTGATCCGCGCCACCGACCTTCCTGAGTCGCCGATCGCATTTGACACACTCAACGAGGTGTTCCCCAGCTGGTCGGTCTCAGAGACGGCCATCTCGGCGTGGATGACCACGCTCGAAGACCAGAACAAGTAGCAGCGAGAGCGCACCACCGGATGTCTCTGATACTCGACGCCATCACACACGACTACGGCGCAGGCCCTGTCGTTGAACAGGTGACTTTCGAGCTGCGTCCGGGGGAAGTGCATGCGCTGCTCGGAATGAACGGGGCGGGGAAGAGCACCCTGCTGCACATTGTGGCAGGGGCTCTGACCCCATCCAACGGGCGCATTCTCATCGATGGCGTGCCCGTCGACCTGTCCCGTCCGGGCGAGGCGGCCAGGCGCGGCATCGTTCTGCTCGCGCAGGAAGTCGACCGTGCGCTCGTTCCGCAGCAGAGCGTGCACGAGAACCTCACGGTGATGCTGAGGCGGAGGCGCGGCGGTGCGCTGTTCAGCGCGCGGCGCAACCGCGCTGAGGCCATCGATCTGCTTCGGCAGTATGGCATCGACATGGATGTTGACCGCGCTGTCGGCGGGTTGTCCATCTACGAGAAGCAGCTCATCTCACTGGTGCGCGCCGTCAGCGATGAGGCGAAATACATCCTGCTTGACGAGCCGACCGCCACCTTCGACCAGCGCGAGAGCGAGCGCTTCTACGCGATCGTCGACCGGCTGCGCCAGCAGGGCATCGGCATCGCGTTCATCTCGCACAAACTGCAGGAGGTCTTCCGGGTCGCCGACCGCGTCACCGTGCTGCGCGGGGGAACCATTGTGTTGGCGGATGCCGCCCAGGCGACCAGCGTGGCCGCCGTTGTCGAGGCCATGACGGGGGTCGCCGGCCACACGAGCCGCCGCGAACCTCGATCCGTTGTCGCCGCCACCCGGTTCGCGGCATCCGCTCTCGAGCTCGGCGCCGACCGGACCCCGATCGACCTCAGCATCGGGCGCGGGGAGATCGTCGTGATTTTCGGTCTGCTCGGCGCAGGCAAGACCAGACTCGCTCGGCGCCTGTTCGGGCTGGACGGGCCGTACAGAGCGGAGATCGATGGCGCCCCAGTGCGCATCGCGTCGTCACGCCAGGCGGTGCGGCATGGCATGTCGTATGTTCCTGAGGAACGTCGCCGGCACGGCATTTGGACGGGCTCCGACATCCGCACCCACTTCGCCCTGGGGTTCGGGGGCTTGATCAGGCCGTCGAAGGAGCGCGCCCACGCTGACAGGCTCATCGCCGATTTCGGTGTGCACCCGGCCAATCCGGCGCATCTGGCCGGTCGGCTGAGTGGCGGCAACCAACAGAAGGTCGCCATCGCCAAATGGTTCGGCAGGGCGCGGACGCTTGCCCTGTTCGACGAGCCGATGAAGGGGATCGATGTCTCTGCGAAGGAAGCGATCTTCCAGATGATCGAGCAGAGCGCACGTGCCGACACCAGTGTTCTCTACTTCACTGCTGAGCCGGACGACGCTGTGCGCATCGCAGATCGCATCATCGTGCTCGCCCGCACCGGCGTCGTAGCTGAATTCGATGCGCAGCAGGTAACTCCAACCGAGCTGATGCTCGCTGCCGACCCGGAGTCCCACGCCTCAACACCGCCCAGTACACCCGGACTCACACCCGCACCCGCCAGAACACGCCGCAGAGAGAACGCATGAGCACCCCAACCATCACCGCCACCGGGAGCCGGCTCAGCAGGGCCGACATCGTCAGGTTCCTCTACCGGTACGCCGCGATCATCGTCATCATTGCGGTGATCGTCTTCTTCTCGGTGGCGAACCCGAACTTCCTCACCTTCTCGAACTTCACCGACATCTTCAAAGCGATCTCGGTGTCGACCTTCCTGGCGCTCGGGGTGACCTTCAGCCTCGTGGTCGACGGCTTCGACGTGTCGATCGGCTCGACCGCGAGTCTCGGCGCCATCGCCGCCGCCGCCCTCATGGTCTACTACCAGCAGGAATTCATCGTTGCCCTGCTGGTGCCGATCCTGCTCGGCGCGCTCGTTGGGCTGGTGAATGCCTTCCTGATCGTCAAACTGCGCCTGCCAGACCTGCTCGCCACCCTCGCGATGCTCTACATCATCAACGGCATCCAGCTCACGTACACCAACGGATACTCCATCTACGAGGGCGTGATGACGGATTCCGGCCGTGCGCCAGGCATCCTCGTGCCGTCGTTCCTCTTCCTCGGGCAGGGGTCGGTGCTCGGCGTGCCGTTCGTGGTGATCCTGCTGCTCGTCGTTGTGATCCTGCTGCACCTGTTCCTGGAGCGCACCACCCTCGGCCGCCATATGTACATGGTGGGTGGCAACCCGGAGGCTGCTCGACACTTCGGGCTGTCTGTCGGCCGGCTGAAGACGCTGGCCTACGTGATCAGCGGCATCCTCTCCGCGTTCGGCGGTGTGGTGCTGGCCAGTCGTATCGGTTCAGGCCAGATCTCTGCTGGCGCACCACTCATGATGGATGCCATCGCCGCGGCGTACGTCGGCTACGCCCTGTTCGGGCAGAAGAAGCCGAGCGTGATCGGCACCCTCCTCGGGGCCTTGCTCATCGGCATCCTGCTGAATGGGCTCACCATGATGAATGTGCCCTACTACGCCCAGGACATCGTCAAGGGCGGCGTTTTCGTCGTTGCTTTGGCCTTCGCTTTCCTCAGAAAGACCGAACGATGATCACGCCGGACTATGGCTACAACTTCAGCTTCCTCGGTCACACCGACCAGGGCGGCCGTGCCGATGGCACCCAGATCATGGTGCATCGCGGGTTCGCGTACGTCGGGCACGCGTTCTCGAATGGCTTCACCGTCATCGACGTGCGCGATCCCCGCAATCCGCAGCCGGTGAACTACATCGCCACCCCGCCAGGCACCTGGAGTGTGCACCTTCAAACAGCGGATGATCTGCTGCTGGTCATCAATGCCAAGAACCTGTTCGCAGACTCGGCGTTCGCCGACGAATCCGCGTACTACGGCCAGTCCGTCGGCGCAACGGCCGCCGGCGCGAACACCGCACACACCGATAGAGGGTTCGCCGCAGGGCTCCGCGTCTACGACATCAGCACGCCGGCTGCGCCGCGCGAGATCGCGTTCATGCCGGTCGATGGCATCGGCCTGCACCGGCTCTGGTACACCGGTGGGCGCTGGGCATACGCGTCTGCGCTGCTCGACGGCTTCACCGACTACATCTTCGTGACCATCGACCTGGCAGATCCCACCCGCCCGCAGCTGGCGGGGCGCTGGTGGTTGCCCGGCATGAATGAGGCCGCAGGGGAGAGCCCGAGTTGGGACGCCGACCGCTGGCGCTACGGACTGCACCACGCGATCGTCTCCGGTGACACCGCCTATGCGTCCTGGCGCGACGGCGGGCTGACCCTGCTCGACGTGACCGACCGTACTGCCCCCACGTTGATCGCTGAGCGCAACTGGACAGACCCATTCGGCGGTGGCACCCACACGGCGTTGCCCCTGCCGGACCGCGATCTGCTCATCGTTGCCGATGAGGGCATCGCAGACAACGCGGCAGACGGCGTGAAGCACACCTGGGTGTTCGATATCCGTAACCCGCGGAACCCCGTCAGCATCGCAATCCTGCCCGACCCGGCCGAGACCGACTTCGTGGCCAAGGGTGCGCACTTCGGGCCGCACAACCTGCATGAGAACAGGCCGGGATCGTTCCAGAGCAGCGAACTCGTCTTTGCGACGTACCAAAACGCAGGGCTTCGGGCATATGACATCCGTAACCCGTTCGCGCCCGTGGAGGTCGGCGCGTGGGTGCCGCCAGCGCCGGAGCGGATGTACGACGTGCGTCCTGAGCGGCCACGCGTGATCCAGAGTTTCGACGTGTTCGTCGACGAGAACGCTGTCGCATACGTGACTGATTACAACGCTGGCCTCTACATTCTGCAATACGAGGGGTAGCGGTCGGCCTGTACCACACGGGATGACTACCCGCTACTGCCGGTAAGCTGGGGGAGACACCACGACCGTAACAAGCCGGGAGGCCGCATGGCGACATTCCTCCTCGCTTTCCTGCTCCTGGCCGTGCTCACGCCCACTCTCACGCGCCTCCTGTCTGTGCGGGTCTTCTATGTCATCGCGCTGCTCCCCGCCGCAGCGTTCGTCTATACGCTCACCCAGACATCCGCTGTTATGGCCGGCGGCGCTGTCACAGAGAGCATCCCGTGGATCCCGGCGCTCGGCATCTCCCTCTCGTTCAGGGTCGACACGCTCGCGTGGCTGATCGCACTCATCGTCACGGGCGTTGGCGCGCTCGTGCTGTTGTACTGCGCACGCTACTTCTCGCCGACGGAGCCGGGTCTCGGCCGTTTCGCTGCCTGCCTGTTGGCGTTCGCCGGCACCATGTACGGACTCGTCACAGCCGACGACATCCTGGTCATGTTCATGTTCTGGGAAGTCACGAGCATCCTCTCGTACCTCCTGATCGGGCACTACACGGGTAAGCGGGAGAGCCGCGGTGCTGCCCTGCAGGCCCTCCTGGTCACCACGTTCGGTGGGTTGGCGATGCTCGTCGGCGTCGTGATGCTCGCCAGCCTCGCCGGCACCACGTCGCTCGCCGAGATCGTGGCACACCCGGTGACAGAGGCAGAGGCTGGCCCGCTGCTCACCTGGTCGATCATGCTGATCCTGGTCGGCGCGTTCTCGAAGTCGGCCCTGATCCCGTTCCACTTCTGGCTGCCGGCTGCGATGGCGGCGCCCACCCCGGTGAGCGCATACCTGCACGCGGCCGCCATGGTGAAGGCGGGCATCTACCTGGTGGCACGCCTCGCCCCCGGCTATGCAGACACCACGGGGTGGATGCCGGTGCTCATCGTGCTCGGCGTCTGGACCATGCTCGTCGGCGCCTGGCGATCCCTGCGCCAGTACGACCTCAAGCTCGTGCTGGCATACGGCACGGTCAGCCAGCTGGGCTTCCTCATGATCGTGGTGGGCTTCGGCACGCGCGACGCCGCTCTCGCTGGCGTCACCCTGGTGCTTGCCCACGCGCTCTACAAGGCCGCGCTCTTCCTGATCGTCGGCATCATCGACCATCGGGCCGGCACCCGAGACTGGCGCGCGCTGTCGGGGATCGGCCGCCGAGAACCGGTGCTCGCCACCATCGCATTCATCGCCGTCGCGTCCATGGCCGGCATCCCGCCGCTGCTGGGGTTCGTGGCCAAGGAAGCCGTGTTCACCGCCTTCATCGACGCTGGCCTGCACGGCGACGGCTGGGGCTGGGTTGCGCTCATCGGCACCGCGATCGGATCTATGCTCACCGTGGCATATAGCGTCAGGTTCTTCTGGGGCGCGTTCGCCACCCGGCCGGACACCGCACCGACACCGCTGCACCACAGCCGGTGGGATTTCATGCTGGCCCCCGGCATCCTGGCCGCAGCCACGCTGCTGCTCGGCCCACTCGCCTTCATGCTCGACCCGCTCTTCGCACCATACGCCGACACCGTTCCGGGCGGCGGCCACTACCACCTGGCCCTCTGGCACGGCCTCGAACCCGCACTGTTCATCACGATCATCGTGCTGCTCGTCGGCTGGGGGCTCTTCCTCGTGCGCCGCAGGGTCGCCAGGCTGCAGGATTCGGTTCCGCCGCTCATCGACGCCGGTCGTGGATACGGTTCGACGGTTCGCGGCGTCGACCGCATCGCCCTCTACGTCACGCGCATCGCCCAGAAGGGCGGGCTCCCGCAGTACCTCGCCACAATCCTCGTGGTGTTCGTGCTCGCGCTCGGCGCCGCCGCGACCATGAACCGCACCTGGCCGAGTGAGATCGTGCTCTGGGACTACCCAGGCCAGGTCATCATCGCCATCATCATGGGCATCGCGGCCATCATGGCAGCCCGCGTCGGCCAGCGGATGACGGCCGTGCTGCTCGCCGGTGTGACCGGCTACGGCATGGTGGCCTTGTTCGCCTTCCACGGCGCACCAGACCTCGCCCTCACGCAGGCGCTCGTCGAAACGATGACCCTCGTCGTCTTCGTGCTGGTGCTCCGCCGCCTCCCTCCGAAGATCGCCCAGCACAATCGGCCGATGCACCGCAAGCGTCGCGCGCTGCTCGGCGGGCTTGTCGGCCTGGTGATGGGAACCATCGGCTTCATCGCACTCGGTGCCAGGCAGGCGGAGAGCATCTCGACCGAACTGCCGCGCCTCGCCGTCGAAGAGGGCCACGGCGCGAACATCGTGAACGTCATGCTCGTCGACATCCGCGCCTGGGACACCATGGGCGAGATCTCGGTGCTCATCGTGGTGGCCACCGGTGTCGCCAGCCTGCTGTTTGTCTCTGGACGCAACCCCGATCTGCACCGCCTGCGCGAATCCCGGAAGCTCCGCCGGCCGAAGAACCGCCGCCGCATTGTGAGCGATCCCACTGCCTCGAACGAGGGCGCAGACGTCACCCGCCAGTCCTGGCTGCTGGCCGGACGCACCCTGTCAGGGCGCAACCGTTCGATCCTCATCGAGGTCATCGTGCGGCTGCTGTTCCACCCCGCGATCATCGTGTCGATCTACCTGCTCTTCGCCGGTCACAATGCGCCGGGCGGCGGCTTCGCCGGCGGTCTCATCGCCGGCCTCGCGCTGGTGTCCCGCTATCTCGCCGGCGGACGCTACGAGCTGGGCGAGGCCGCGCCCATTGACCCTGGCAAGATCCTCGGCCTCGGCGTGATCCTGGCCGTCGGCATGGCCGTCGTATCGCTGTTCTTCTCCGGCATCCCGCTGGAGTCCGCCTACTTCTCCACCGATCTTCCGGTTCTCGGCCACCTCTCGTTCGGCACCTCGACCATCTTCGATATCGGCGTCTACCTCGTCGTCATCGGCCTCGCCCTCGACATCCTGCGGAGCCTCGGCAGCGAGATCGACAGGCAGAGCGATGCTCCTGAAGAGCCGGGCGGCGAACCGGGCGGAGAGCCGGGCGGCGGCGGCGGCCTTGACGAGCCGACAGCGGACGACGACGCACTGCCGGACTCCTCAGAGGCAATCGGCCCAGAAGCGGATGACAGTCGCACGCCCGTGACGGACGCCCCCGGCCAGGCTGGCCGCCCAACGTGGGAGGTCACGCGATGAGCGCATCCCTGACCCTCGTCATCGTGATGGCCGTGATGTACGCGGCGGGCGTCTACGTCATGCTCGAGCGCAGCCTCACCCGGCTGTTGATCGGATTCCTGCTCGTCGGCAACGCCACGAACCTGCTCATCTTCATCATGAGCGGTCGTCCTGGCAGCTCCCCAATCGTCACGGGCACGCCGCTCGATGACAACATGGCCGACCCGATGCCGCAGGTGTTGATGCTCACGGCGATCGTGATCAACTTCGGCATCACGGCGCTGCTGCTCGCCCTCATCTACCGGTCGTGGTGGCTGGCGCAGCTCGGCGATGAAGGTGACGAGGTTAGCGATGAGCACGCCACAGAAACCTCTGATGAGACCGAAGAGACGTTCCGCTCGTCGACAGACGACGAAGCAGCCATCCAGGCCGTCCTGGACGCCAGCGAGCGTGAGGATATGACGCCAGAAGAGATCGCCGCCGCCGTTGCAGCCGCACACGAGGGAGGCGACCAGCAATGAACGTGAACGTGCTCGTTCCCCTCGTGGTCGCGATTCCGCTGCTCGGCTCTGCCATCGCGCTGATGCTGGGTCGCCGCCGACGCCCACAGATCGTCGTGAGCGTCGCGGCGCTCACGGCCGTCGTCGCAATCAGCGCCATCCTGCTCGTGCTCGTCGACCGCGACGGTCCAGCCGTCGTGCACGTCGGTGGCTGGGACGCACCATGGGGGATCGTGCTGGTCGTCGACCGACTCTCGGCGATCATGCTTCTCATCTCAGGGCTCATGCTGCTCGGCGTGCTGCTCTTCGCCGTCGGCCAGGGCATCATCGACGGGCACAGGGAAACCCCGATCTCGATCTTCCACCCCACCTACCTGGTGCTCTCCGCCGGACTGTTCGACGCGTTCATCGCCGGCGACCTGTTCAACATGTACGTGGGCTTCGAGATGCTGCTCTCTGCGAGTTACGTGCTGCTCACCCTCGGCGGCACTGGTGCGCGCATTCGCGTCGGCGTCACATACATCGTGGTCAGCCTCATGTCGTCGCTGCTCTTCCTCAGCGCCATCGCCCTGCTCTACGGTGCGACCGGCACCGTCACCATGGCGCTGCTGGCCGAACGCATCCCCGACCTGCCGGCCGACGTGCAGCTGATCCTGCACCTGTTGCTCCTGCTCGCATTCTGCGTGAAGGCTGCCGTGTTCCCGCTGTCGTTCTGGCTGCCTGACTCCTATCCGACAGCGCCTGCACCGGTCACTGCTGTGTTCGCCGGGTTGCTCACCAAGGTGGGCATCTACGCCATCATTCGCACGCAGACGCTGTTGTTCCCCGACGACAGCCTGATGGTCCCGCTCATGATCGTGGCGTTCCTCACCATGATTGTCGGCATCCTCGGTGCGCTCGCCCAGGCCGACATCAAACGATTGCTGTCGTTCACACTGGTCAGCCATATCGGGTACATGATCTTCGGCATCGCGCTCGGCACGCAGTTCGGCATGGGCGCCACTATCTACTACGTGGTGCACCACATCAGCGTGCAGACGACCCTGTTCCTCGTCGCCGGCCTCATCGAGCGCACAGGAGGGACCACCTCGCTGTCGCGGCTCGGGGGGCTGTTGAAGGGCGCGCCCGTCGTCGCGATCCTGTTCTTCATCGGAGCCCTGAACCTGGGCGGCATCCCGCCATTCTCCGGATTCCTCGGCAAGGTGGCCTTGTTCCAGGGCGGTGTCGCGGTCGGTGGCCCGCTGGTCTATGTGCTGATCGCAGCCGGTGCTGCAACCTCGCTCCTCACGCTGTACGCCCTCGCTCGCGCCTGGAACATCGCATTCTGGCGGTCGCGCTCAGAGGTCAAGAACTACGACTCCCCGGTGCTCGGCGCCCTGCAGGAAGACCCGCACGATGAGGGCACCGTGCTCACCAAGACCGTCTCACCCCTGATGACCGGTGCAACGACGGCCATGCTCGCCCTCACGGTTGCGCTCACCATCTTCGCGGGGCCGATGTTCGCGCTCACGAATCGTGCGGCGGCAGATATTGAGAATCCGGCCACCTACATCGACGCCGTGTTCCCGAATGGAACGCCATGACATCCGCTAAGGAGCGCAGGGCTCGCACCTACAACCAGCTCCCACTCTTCTTAGGGCTCGTGCTGCTGTGGATGCTGCTCTGGGGCAATTTCTCGTGGCTGAACGTGCTGACGGGAGCGATCTTCGCGTTCGTCGTCTCCGTCGTGTTCTACCTGCCAGCGGTGCAGCTGAGCGGGCGGCTGAACATCTGGCGGCTCGCGCTCTACCTCATCTGGCTGCTCACCGACATCGTGCGCGCTTCTGTGCAGGTGGCCTATCTGGCGCTGGCGCCGCGGTACAAAGCGAGCAATGCCATCGAAGCGATCCACCTGCGCACGCGCAGCGACCTCATTCTCACCTGGGTTGCGGTGTCGACGTCAATCGTGCCCGGCTCCATCGTCGTCGATATCGACCGCGTGCACTCCACGCTGTACCTGCACGTGTTGAACGTGCGGAACACCGAGGAACTCGAGCGTTTCCGTCAGTCGGTGCTCGACACCGAACGGCGGGTTGTGCTCGCCATCGGGTCGAAAGAAGACCTGGCGCGATTGCGGGCGGCTGACGAAGAACCGAACGACCAGGGCGAGCAACCGAACGACCAGGGTAGGCAAGGAGGAACATTCGTATGAGCGTTGTCATCATCATCACGGGAATCCTGCTCGGCGCCGCGTCGCTCTGCGCGGTGTACCGCATCGTCAAAGGGCCATCCGTGCTCGACAGGGTGATCGCCGCCGATGTGCTCGTCTCCACGGTCATGTGTGCGCTCGGCGCCGACATGGCCTTCAACAACCACATCGACACGCTGCCCGTCCTGCTGGCGCTTGCCCTGTTCGGCGTGCTCGGCTCGCTGAGCGTCGCCCGCTTCCTCCCGAGGCAGGACAGCGCATGAGCGACACCGTGCGCGATGTGATCACCGCCGTGCTCGTGCTGGCCGGGGCGCTGATGTGCTTCGCGGCCGGCGTCGGCCTGCTGCGCTTCCCCGATGTGCTCAGCCGCCTGCATGCCGCGACGAAGCCGCAGATCTTCGGTCTCATGGCCATCACAGCGGATGTCGCACTCAACAACCTGACAATTGGCACGGTCACCCTCGTGGTCTCGATCGTCTTCTTCCAGTCACTGACCGCCCCGCTGGCCGCCCATCTGGTGGCGCGCGCCGCCTATGACACCCAGCACCTGCGCACCGACCTGCTCATCGCCGATGAGCTGAAGCCCTACCGAGACACACAGGGCAGCTGACCGTTCGTGGCTGATATGCTCCAAGGGTCGCAACTGGCGTAGCACGAAAGATGGGTCACCATCGGGGAGCGACTGACACGGTTAGTGGCCGCACGCCTGGGCTGCAACATCCACTTTGAAATGTCTAAGGAGACGCCCGTGTCTACGAATGTGCCTGCTAGTTCATTGCCTTCCAGCTTCAACGAGCCGCTTGAGGTCGTTGACCCTGAGATTGCCGCGGTCCTCGAGCAGGAGCTCGGCCGCCAGCGCGACTACCTCGAGATGATCGCCAGCGAGAACTTCGTTCCGCGCGCCATCCTGCAGTCGCAGGGCTCTGTGCTCACCAACAAGTACGCAGAGGGTTACCCCGGACGCCGCTACTACGGTGGCTGCGAATACGTCGACGTGGCTGAGCAGCTCGCCATCGACCGCGCCAAGGCCCTGTTCGGCGCCGAGTACGCCAACGTCCAGCCGCACTCGGGCGCGACCGCCAACGCAGCAGTGTTGTCGGCCATCGCAACGCCTGGGGACACCATCCTCGGCCTCGAGCTTGCTCACGGTGGACACCTCACCCACGGCATGAAGCTCAACTTCTCGGGCAAGCTCTACAACCCGGTTGCATACGGCGTTGACCCGGAGACGTTCCGTGTCGACATGGACGTCGTGCGCGACAAGGCGCTTGAGCACAAGCCGCAGGTCATCATCGCCGGTTGGTCTGCCTACCCGCGTCACCTCGACTTCGCTGCATTCCGTGCGATCGCCGATGAGGTCGGTGCCAAGCTCTGGGTCGACATGGCGCACTTCGCCGGACTCGTCGCAGCCGGCCTGCACCCGTCACCGGTTCCTTATGCGGATGTCGTGTCGAGCACCGCTCACAAGACGCTCGCCGGACCCCGCTCTGGCTTCATCCTGTCGCGCGACACCGCACTGGCCAAGAAGCTCAACTCCAACGTGTTCCCCGGCCAGCAGGGCGGCCCGCTCATGCACGTGATCGCCGCCAAGGCCACCGCGTTCAAGCTGGCAGCTGAGCCAGAGTTCAAGGACCGCCAGGAGCGCACCCTGCGCGGTGCAAGCATCCTCGCCTCTCGCCTCACCGCCGATGACTCCAAGGCCGGCGGCGTCGACGTTCTCACCGGTGGCACCGACGTGCACCTGGTGCTCGCCGACCTCCGCAACTCGGAGATCAACGGCCAGCAGGCTGAAGACGCACTGCACGAGGTGGGTATCACCGTGAACCGCAACTCGGTTCCGTTCGACCCTCGCCCGCCGATGGTCACAAGTGGCCTCCGCATCGGTACCCCTGCCCTTGCAACGCGTGGCTTCGGCGACGCCGAGTTCACCGAGGTATCCGATGTCATTGCCGAGGCGCTGAAGCCCGGTGCAGACATCCAGGGTCTGCGCTCACGCGTCAAGGTGCTGACGGATGCCTTCCCGCTCTACTCGGGTCTGGTCCAGTAATGACCGCTGTCGTACTCGACGGCGTCCAGACTGCATCCGCGGTCAAATCCGAGCTGGCTGAGCGCATCACCGCGCTCCGCCAGCGCGGCATCGTGCCAGGACTCGGCACGCTGCTGGTCGGAGACGACCCTGGATCGCGCTCGTATGTCGCCGGCAAGCACCGCGACTGCGCTGAGGTGGGTATCGAGTCGATTCGCGTCGACCTGCCCGCCACCGCGACATCCGCTGAAATTCGGGCGGCGATCGCCGACCTGAACGCCAACCCCGCCGTCACCGGATACATCGTGCAGCTGCCGCTGCCCGCCGGCCACGACGAGAACGCGATGCTCGAGCTGATCGACCCGTCGAAGGACGCCGACGGCCTGCACCCCATGAACCTCGGTCGTCTGGTCGCCGGAATCAGCGGAGAGCTCGCCTCTCCGTTGCCCTGCACGCCGGCCGGCATTGTCGAACTGCTGCAGCGCTACGAGGTGCCGATCGCCGGGAAGCACGTCGTCATCGTGGGCCGTGGTCTCACCGTCGGTCGGCCGCTCGGCCTGCTGTTCACCCGCAAGGGACTCGACGCCACTGTCACGCTGACGCACTCCCGCACCGTTGACCTGGCCGCCGAAGTGCGCCGGGCCGACATCGTGGTGGCCGCCGTCGGTGTGCCGCACCTCATCCAGCCGGACTGGATCAAGCCAGGCGCCGCCGTGCTCGACGTGGGAATCACCCGCGTCGAAGACCCGGAGACCGGCAAGGGCACGCTGACCGGCGATGTGCACCCCGATGTGGCAGAGGTGGCCGGATTCCTGTCGCCGAACCCGCGTGGAGTGGGCCCGATGACTCGCGCCATGTTGCTGAGCAACGTGGTGAAGGCGGCAGAGCGCGACCTGGCTGCGGCCATCCGTCACTTCTAGTAACGCACCTCCTCGTTGGTCGAGGAGGCCGCTCGCGGCCGTCTCGAGACCTACGAAGTCCTCGAGAGTCGCCGTTTGTGCCGAGAGTCGCCGCTGTAACAGCGACACTCGGCACAAACGGCGACTTTCGGCGTCGTACGGGGCGCCGGGTGCTGCGCGCCGAGCTGCGGGGTGCGTTGTTACGCCAGCGCCGCCGCGTGCAGTGCCACGTGTCCGAGATAGTTCTCAGCGTTCCGACGGATGCCGGCAATCTCGTCATCCGTCAGCTCACGACGTACCTTTGCCGGCACCCCGGCCACGAGCGACCCCGGCGGCACGACCATGCCTTCGAGCACGACGGCCCCTGCCGCGACGAGGGACCCCGAGCCGATGACAGCTCCGTTCATCACGGCGGCCGCCATGCCGATGAGCACGTCATCTTCGATGGTGCAGCCGTGCAGAACCGCGCCGTGACCAACGGAGACACCCGTGCCGAGCGTGAGCGGGAAGCCGCGGTCGACGTGGCAGGAGACGTTGTCCTGCAGGTTGGACCCGGCGCCGATCGTGATCGGCTCTGCCTCAGCGCGCAGCACGGAGTTGTACCAAACGCTGGAGCGATCACCGAGCGTGACCTGTCCGACGAGGATGGCGCCGGCCGCCACGAATGCGGTGTCTACAACAACGGGCGCAGGCAGACCGGGCAGGGTGATCAGGCGTGCGGAGGAATCAATGCTCATGGCGCCAGCCTAGCCAAGGGCTTAGGTGGCCCGGCGTCGCGCCTGAAGCCTGCCGATAAACGCCAGCATTTCTGGCTGCTTGCATGGTTCGAGTGCCCGCATCACTTCGCGGGGACGGGCTCCAAGCAGGCCTGGACGTAGTCTCTGGAGTAGGCGACGTCGTCAGTCGCGTAGGTCGTGACGACGATAGCGCCGTCATCGATCGTGTAAGGAATACCAGCATCTTCCAGACATTCAACGGTTGCATCGATCGCGGTCGTCTTGATTGCGCCACACCCAGCTGCCGTGGTCATCAGAAGTAGTGGGATTCCGGACGCTGCAAGAACTCGGCGACTCTTGTTTGCACGCATGCCTCAGATGCTAGCTGCGCTAAAACTGGCTGCGGCAGGCTGGCCGCGCATCGTAACCAGATGTTCACCTTGCTCTTCTCAGCCGGCGCGAATGAGGTCTACGAGCTCCTGGGCGTTGTCATCTGGCGAGAGCAGGATCTGGAGGTGGTTGTCTTCCAACGCTTGCATCACCCTGGCGGCGGCCCGTACCTTTATACCGATCTTCATCAGCAGACGCGCCGAATCTCCGGATTGGGCAGCCTGCTCCGTGAGCGTGCGAAGGACCTCCGCTCCATCATCGCTGAAGGTCACGTCAACCGCATTCTGCCCGTCACCGTCGGCGACGGTGGCATCCGCAACACCGGCTCGGTCGAATGTGGATGGGAGTACAACATTCACACCATTGACCAAGACGCACGGGTAGTCGGAAACCTCAGTGCACGTTTTCGATACCGCCAACTCGATCGTTCCCCCGGTAGCCGACGTTGTCTCGTCGGCGCCAGCATCAGCGGAACACGCGCTGAGCGCTAACACTGCAAGCACGGCCAGTGAGAGCCTGGCTGCTCGAGAAGTCATGAATATCCTTCCTCAGACGCGCGAGCTGGATGCTGGCACAGCTTCAGTGCAACCCTAGGGGAGCCGAGAAGCACCCACCAGTCCGCCGAATGGTGAGGCTGAGCACGTTTCTGTTCGGTACAGCGATATTGAAGCGAAAGGGACGATCGCCCCAGACGAACGTCTGTAGGCGGAACCTATTGCGAGCCCAATTGGGCTCCAGCACCAGGAGCACTCCTATATCGTGCAGTTCAATTCTGTGCAGATCGTTTCCAGGGTGCTGATCCTTATGATCGGCCTACTCAGAACTGCAATCGTCCGACCGGCATCGGCACTTGGTGCCCTGTCCATTGGACATCTATACGGACAGCCAGCAGTAGACCGCCTGGTGGGGCTCAACTCCGTCGCACATGACCTTGAAATCACGGAGGAAGAGTTTGAGGTCGTCGGCCGGATAGCTATTGGAGAATTCTTCGATCTCTGACCAATCGTCAGCCAGACTCAAAACGTCCGACTCCGCCGTTCCGCGTAGTGCCCTCACTAAGAATTCTCCGATTCGGAGAACGACGCGCTCCCCTTCGTTCCGCAGCGCGATGACACGCCGCGACTCGGGATCGTCAAGTTGTTCTTCGAACGCGCGACCGGTTAAGAGTTCCTCCAAGCTGCCGAGAATGACAACGGGCTCAATCGTTTCCGAAATGACCGAATAGCCGCCGCGACGGCCGAGAAGCCTATCCTGCCAGCGGCCGCTACCTTCACTTGGCCCACTCAGCCAATCAATAGTTTTGGCCGCATGGGCGTCGGAATCTGCCACAAAATATTCGATGAGGAGGCCCATTGCCGAAGAGTAACAGTTCGCCTCAGCGCAGTGCCCGGTTCTGTGTCACAGCCATCTAGGATTCCTGCATGGTGAATATGAAGCATCCGGCCGTCGACCGTGTCACAGCAGCGCTCGCCGCCCATGATCTGGCGCCGGAGGTGCGCTGGTTCGAGGTGGCAACGCCAACGGCCCAAGCTGCGGCGGAGGCCCTCGGCATCGAGGTCGGTGCCATTGCCAACTCACTCATCTTCACGCTCGATGGCGAACCGCTGCTCGTGCTGACGTCTGGCTCGCACCGCGTCGACACAACCTGGCTTGGCGAACAGCTGGGTGGCACGATCGCCAGGGCGTCGAAGGACGTCGTGAAGGATGCCACCGGGCAGGTTATCGGGGGAGTGGCGCCCGTCGGGCATCCGTCGCCCATCCGTACCCTGGTGGATGTGGCCCTCGCCGACTACGACACCGTCTGGGCTGCTGCCGGCCACGCGCACACCGTGTTCCCCACTACCTACAGTGAGCTGTTGCGCATCACCGGCGGCGAACCAGTGTCTGTCGCCCCGTAACGTAACCCCGCGCACGGCCTCGCCGTCATCCACTCGCAAGAAATCGACCTAAACCCGCGCGTTTAGGTCGATTTCTTGCGAGCGGATGCGCAGGCTATTCAGCACAGCGGCTATTCAAAACAGTGGATGGGCAGGGTTTTGGAATTACACGAATACGCCAGCTTCGACGCGGTCGGACTGGCCGGGCTGATCCGATCCGGCCAGGTGAGCGCGCGCGAGGTCGAAGCGACCGCCAGACGAGCCATCGACCTCGTGAATCCCGACCTCAACGCGCTCACCCAGGCGCTCTTCGACCCCGCGCTTGACCACGATCCGACAGGGCCGCTCGCCGGGGTTCCCTTCCTGATCAAGGACAGCGGCCCGTTTGCCCGTGGCGTCTCATTCGCGCTCGGCAGCCGGAGCATCCGTGGTGCGTTCGCCGACGTCGACCACGAGCTGATGACCCGCTTCCGCGCTGCAGGACTTGTGACCCTCGGCCAGACCACCGCCCCTGAGCTCGGGCTGAGCTTTGCGACGGAATCGCTGCGCTACGGCGTCACCCGCAACCCGTGGGCGCTGGACAGGGGCGTTGGCGGGTCGAGTGGCGGCTCCGCAGCGCTCGTCGCCGCTGGCGCCGTGCCGATGGCCCACGGTAACGACGGCGGTGGATCGCTGCGCATCCCCGCCTCCAGCTGCGGGCTGGTCGGCTTGAAGCCCGGCCGCGGCCGCACCCCAAGCGGGCCGCTCGTCGGGGAGGCCGGCTTCGGCCTCATCGCCGAGTTCGCGCTCACCCGCACGGTGCGGGATGCCGCGACGCTCCTGGATGCCGTCTCGGCGCCGGCCGCAGGTGAGGGGTACGGCGAGAAGTACACGGCTCCGCCGCCACGTCGCCCCTTCGTGTCGGAGCTGCGGGCCGACCCAGGGCGACTCAGGGTCGCACTCATGACCGAGGCGTGGTCGGGTGTGGCCGTCGATGAGCAGGCGGCGGCGGCATCCGCTTCGGTGGGAACGATGCTGGAGTGGATCGGTCATGCCGTGACGCCAACCGGCCCCGCCATCGAGCCTGAGGACATCGTCGAGGGCTCCATGCTCGCGGCGTATGCAACGGGCGGGGCGATGCTGCGGGCACCCCGGCGGCCGGATCCGTCGCTGCTTGAGGCGGTATCGCGTGCTGTGCTGGCCGAGACGGCGGCGGCCTCTGCGCTCGAGGTGCTGACGGCACTCGACGCGCAGCACCGCGTGACGCGCGCCGTCGGGCTCTTCTTCACACAGTACGACCTGCTCGTCACGCCCACGCTTGGGCAGCTGCCTGCACCGCACGGAAGCCTCGACTACGACAATTCCGACTACACGGCGCGCGCGTGGCTGCGCCGCATCTTCGAACACGGGCCGTTCACGGCGCCCTTCAACGTGTCTGGCAACCCGGCGATCAGCCTGCCGCTCGGCCAGAGTAGGGAAGGGTTGCCGATCGGGGTGCAGCTGGTCGCCGCCCATGGCCGCGAGGACCTGCTGGTGCAGGTCGCAGCCCAGCTGGAACAGGCCATGCCCTGGGCAGACCGACAACTGCCGATCTAGGCGCGGCTGGCGCCCACACAATACTCAAGCAACTTGATCAATTAGGTTGTACAATTGCGTAAATGAGTGATGCTGCAACACAGTCCTTCCTGGAGGCGCTCCGCCCGCTGTCCCGGCGGCTGAGCGCCGAACGCACGATCTCCGCCGGCAAAATGGGGGCGCTCAGCCACCTGGCGGAGCACGGGCGCGCAACCAGCTCCGAGCTGGCGGCCACGCAACGCGTGAGCCCCCAGGCGATGTCGCTGGCCATGCAGGAACTCGAACAGCTGGGGTTCGTTCTGCGGGTGCGGGATTCAACGGATCGCCGCCGCATCTGGATCGAGCTCACCGACGCCGGGCGGCAGAAGCTGGCCGCAGAACGCCTGGCCGGCCACGGCTGGCTTGAGCAGGCGATCGCAGAGCGGCTGACCCCCGACGAGCGGAAGACGCTCGAAGCGGTCATTCCGACGCTCCGGAAGCTCGGCGCTGAGGCATCCGTTGACTGAGTCGACACCCCGCACCCACTTGATGCCTGCCCTGGTTTACGCTGCCCTCTCCACGGCAATCGTCAGCTCGCTCGGCATGCTGCTGGTGCCGTCCATCTCCCGGGCGATGGACGTGTCGATCAGCACCGCCCAGTGGATGCTCACCCTCAATCTTCTGGTCGGCGCCATCGCCACGCCCGTCATGGGTCGACTGAGCGACGGTCCGCACAAGAAGCGGCTGCTGGTGTGGTCGCTGGTGATCATCCTCATCGGTTCGATTGTCGCCGCCACGGCGCCTAACTTCACCGTCTTTCTGATCGGGCGCGCACTGCAGGGTCTGACGTACGGGATAGTCCCGGTGACAATCGCCCTGGCCCGCCGTTACCTTGCCGCCGATAAGGTCCAGTCGTCTATTTCCAGCCTGTCGGTGACCGTGTCGACAGGTATCGGCATCGGCTATCCCCTGACCGGGATCATTGCAGGGCTGGTCGACTACCGATTCGCATTCTGGTTTGCCGCGGTCTTCGTGGTCACGGCAATTGTCGTGGTGTTGCGTATCGTGCCCGCAGGCCCCGACGAGCGCGCTCCCCGCGTGCCGTTCGACTTCACGGGCGCCGGCCTGCTCGGACTCGGGCTCGGAGCGCTGCTGCTCGGCATCAGCGAGGGATCGAACTGGGGCTGGGCATCGTTCTGGACCATCGGCACCTGCGTCGTCGCGGTCGTCATCCTGGGCGTCTGGGTGAGGGCCGAACTCCGCTCGCGGCATCCGCTGGTCAACCTGCGCGTTCTTCGGAACGGCGACGTGCTGCTGGCCAACGCCACGGCAATCGGACTGGGTGCCGCGATGTACCTCGGCCTCTCTGTCTCGAGCCTCGTTGCCCAGGCGCCAGCCTCCACCGGCTACGGGATAGCCCTGCCGGTGTTCTGGGCCGGCTTCGTGATGTTCCCGCTGTCCGTGGGCAGCTTCAGCGCGAACCGCCTCGTGCGCCGTCTCTCGAACCGCATTCGCTTGACGACGCTACTGCCGATCGGGGCCGCCATGATGACGGCCTCTGCGATGCTGCTCTGGTTCGCCCACGCCGAACTCTGGGAGGTGCTGATCGGGATGCTCGTGCTCGGCCTTGGCATGGGAACCAGCTATGCCGCCATGCCCGCCTTGATCGCCCGCAGTGTGGCCACGGCAGAGCTCGGCAGCTCGGTGAGCTTCAACCAGGTACTGCGCACCGTGGGCAGCTCGTTCGGCACCGCGATCTCCGGCGCCGTGCTCGCGGCGCATATGGGGGCCGACCTGCACCCGACCGACACTGGGATCAGCACCACGCTCGCGATCGGCGCGTTGATCTGCGTCGCGGTGTTCGTCGCACTGCTCATCCACTTCGTGATCACGCGTCGTCGAGGCGCGGAATCGCGCGCCCACTAACGCAGTCACTGATTCTCTCGGCGTCAGTTTGGGTTGACGGATGCCGCGTGTCAAGTCAGACTGACACCATGGAATCGTTCGACCTGGACCACGTGTACACAACAGACCCGGCCACCGGGCTGCACGCCGTCGGCGCGCTGCACCGTCTTGCCGAGCGTGTGGAGGCCGTGCATGTTGCCGAAGCGCGCCGCGCAGGCTGGTCGTGGGAGCAGATCGGCGATGTGCTCGGCGTCACGCGGCAGTCGGTGCACGCAAAATACGGAAAGCGAGACAACAATGTTTGAGAGATTCGCTCACACGGCACGGGCCGCTGTCGAGGACGCGCGCTGTGAGGCCGGACGTCGCGGTGATCGACGGATCGGATCCGATCACCTGTTGCTTGCTCTCCTGCACGACGACTCGCTGGCCGAGATCGTGGGCGTCGATGTCGCAGCCGCGCACGAGGCCGCCGATCAACTCGATCGCACCGCACTCGCCGCGATCGGGCTCCCGCTCGGTGAGTTCCGGCCCAGCGGGAGCACGGCATTCGGCAAACCCGTGTCGCGGATGACCTCCGGTGCTAAAGCGGTGCTGCAGAAATCCCTGGCCAACGCGGCGGCCGAAAAGGCGCGGGCGATCACGGCACGGCACATGATGCTTGCCGTGCTCGACAGTCATGAACCCGATCCAGCCGCGACTCTGCTCGCCGCACTCCCGATCGATCGGTCTGCAGTGAGAGAGCGCCTGGCCGCGACCGCGTAGCAGTGTGGCAGCCAGGCGCCGCTGTTACTCGTTGCGCATGGCCCCATCGGCAGCGCGCACGACGAACAAGTTCGGGGTGCCGAAGCCTGCTGCGGCGAAGGCGGCGAGCACGGCGGCCTCCACGGCGGGGATGAGTTCGCTCGGAGTCAGCGCAATCGCCGCTCCACCGAAGCCGCCGCCGGTCATCCGGGCGCCGATCGCCCCCGTGGACCTGGCGGTCTCCACGGCCAGGTCAAGCTCGGCGACGGAGATCTCGAAGTCATCCCGCATCGACACGTGTGAGGCATCAAGCAGCGCGCCGATAGCGGTCGGCCCCTGTTCACGGAGCGTGCGCACGGTGTCGAGCACGCGCTGGTTCTCGGTGACAACGTGGCGCACCCGGCGGAAGGTCTCGTCGTCGAGCAGCTCTGCCGCCCGGTCGAGGTCGGCCACGCTGACGTCGCGGAGCGAGTCTGCGCCGAGCGCGGCAGCGCCCCGCTCGCAGGAGGCCCTGCGCGATGCGTAGCCGCCGGTGGCGTGCGAGTGGCTGACCCGCGTGTCGATGATCAGCAGCTCAAGGCCGGCCTCGTCGAAGCCGAGGGGGATGACCTCGGAGTCGAGGCTGCGGCAGTCAAGGAAGACACCGGCATCCGCTTCACCGAGCAACGACGCCGACTGGTCCATGATGCCCGTCGGGGCGCCGACCGCGCGGTTCTCGGCGAGCTGGCCCACCTTGGCCAGGGTGCGGCGGTCGAAGTCCAGGCCCCAGACCTCGTTGAGGGCAACGGCAACCGCGCTCTCGATGGCGGCCGACGACGAGAGGCCGGCCCCGATCGGCACATCTGAGTCGATGTAGATCTCGAAACCGGTCACCTGCGCCAAGTCGGCACCGAATTCGCCGAGCGCCCAGGCGACGCCGAGCGGGTACGCCGACCAGTCGTGCAGGTTCTCCGGAGCCAGGTCGTCGAGTGAGATCTCGACGACGGCCTCAGAGAACGAGCTGGCGATGCGAATCAAGCGGTCGGCGCGCTGGGCGAGGGCGACAACGGTGCGCCGATCGATGGCGAACGGGAAGACGAAGCCGTCGTTGTAGTCGGTGTGCTCACCAATCAGGTTCACGCGACCTGGCGCTGACCAGATGCCTTCCGGCTGGCGGGAGTATGCGCTCTCGAAGCCGGCGCGAACTGCTGTCTCGAGTGTCTGGGTGCTCATTTATGAATCCTTTCCTGCGGCACGAGCCACAGCATCCCGAATCGAGGCGGCGGCCTGCTCGGGGGCGACGTCGCCGATCCAGGCGCCCATGGCTGCCTCTGATCCGGCGAGGAATTTGAGTTTGTCTGCAGCGCGACGAGGGCTCGTCACCTGCAGCATGAGACGGATGTCGTCACGATGCCTGGCGACGGGGGCCTGGTGCCAGGCGGCGATGTACGGCGTTGGGGTGTCGTACAACTCGTCGATGCCGCGCAACAGCTGGCGGTACAGCACGGCGAGCTCGTCACGTTCGGCGAGCGAGGTGGCGGCGAAGTCGGGCACGTGGCGGTGCGGCAGCATGTGCACCTCGATGGGCCAGCGGGCGGCGAATGGCACAAAGGCTGTCCAGTGCTCTCCACGCAGGATGACACGGTCGCCGGCCTGCTCGCTCGCCAGGATGTCGGCGAACAGCGTTGGCCCGTACTGCTCGACCGATTCGATCACGCGCTGGGTGCGCGGGGTCACGTACGGGTACGAGTAGATCTGGCCGTGCGGGTGGTGCAGGGTGACGCCGATGGCCTCACCGCGGTTCTCAAACGGGAACACCTGCTGGATGCCGGGCATCTGCGAGAGCGCGTGGGTGCGTTCTGCCCAAGCCTCGATCACGGTGCGCGCGCGAGTGGTCGACAGGCTGGCGAATGAGCCCTCTGTGGCGGGGCTGAAGCACACGACTTCGCAGCGCCCGACGGAGGTGCGCGTGCGGCCAAGACCGATCGTGCTGAGGTCGTCGAGGTCGGCGGGGGCGTTCTCGTCGTCAAGGAGCGGGCCGAACGACGGCGACTTGTTCTCGAAGACCGCTACGTCGTAGTTGCTCGGAATCTCTGACGGGTTCTCCGGCGTCGACGGCGCAAGCGGGTCGAGGTGCGCAGGGGGCAGGAAGACGCGGTTTTGCCGGGCGGCGGCGATGGAGATCCACTCGCCGGTGAGAGCATCCTGTCGCATGGTCGCGGTGGCTGGACGCGGCGCCAGGTCCCGCTCGTCAGGGGCCCTGTCTGGGGCCAGCGTGGTGTCCGGGTCGTCGAAGTAGATCAGCTCGCGGCCATCCGCGAGCGTGTGCCGCTGTCGTTTGATGCCGTCATCGCTGACAAAAGTGGTGGGTGTGGTGGTGTCCATAACAGTGCCCAGAATAGCCGATTTGCGTAATCGAAATGTATGCTTTCGATCACGCAACTAAAGCGAAGAAAGCGTAGGTCTGGCGATCATGGCGGAAGAACAATGATGGCCGAGAATAGCGAGCGAGAACCCGTGCCCGCCGCAGTGCGCCGAGAGCAGATCCAGCGCCTTATCGACGAACGTGGCTTTGTGCGGGTCAGCGAACTGCGCGAGACGTTCGGGGTGTCCGGCGTCACCGCACGCGCCGATCTCGATGCGCTTGTCGCCGCCGGGCAGATCAGCCGTGTGCACGGCGGGGCGATGCCAACGCGGGCCATGGGGCGGGGACGCACCGACCGCGAGCCGTCGTTCGAGGAGTCGCTCGAATCATCCGTCATCCCCAAGCAACAAATCGGCACGCTCGCAGCGTCGATGGTGCAGAGCGGCCAGAGCATCATCCTCGACGTCGGCTCGACAGCCCTGGCGATTGCGCGTGCGCTCGTCGCGCGCACCGATCTCTCCGAAGTCGTGATCATCACGAACGGTCTCAGTATCGCGCTCGAGCTGGAGCAGGCCATACCGCGCTTCACCGTGATCGTCACCGGAGGCTCGCTGCGCCCGCTGCAGCACTCGCTCGTCGAGCCGCTGGCCTCCACCATCCTCAGCAGCGTGCACGCCGACCTCGCCTTCATCGGCTGCAACGGTGTCGACGCGGTGGCTGGGGTCACCAACATCAACCTGCCTGAGGCGGGCGTCAAAACGCTCATGTTGCGCGCAGCTGCCAGGGCGATCGTCGTGGCCGACGCCTCGAAGCTCGGCCAGGCCCATCTCGGTACCATCGGTGCGCTGGCGGCATTCGACACGCTCATCACGGATGCCACGGCGTCGGCCGATCTCCTGGCCCCACTCGAAGAAGCCGGGCTCCGCGTGCTGCAATCGCAATAGGCTGAAAGTATGCGCGCACCAACTGGCATCCAACATCACCTCGTGGCCGCCGGGCCGCACGGCACGTCGACGGCGACAATCACGGAAGTGGCGGCCGGGCTCCGGTCATATGCCGTCAACGGCATCGACCTGGTCGAGACGTTCCCTGAAGAGTCAACGCCACCGATGGCGGCCGGCATTGTGCTCGCTCCCTGGCCCAATCGCATCCGTGATGGGAAGTGGACGCACGAGGGTGTCACCCGACAGCTGGCCATCACAGAGCCGGTGAAATACAACGCCAGCCATGGGCTGCTGCGGTTTGCGCCATACAGAGAAGTGGCGCACACCGAGAACTCTGTGACGCTGGCCGCGACGATCTTCCCGCAGTCCGGCTACCCGTTCCACCTCGACACCACGGTCACCTACACCCTCACCGCCGACGGCCTCGACGTTGAGTATGCGGTGCGAAACGTCGGGGCGGATGCCGCGCCCTATGCCGTCGGCGCCCACCCGTACTTCCAAATAGGCGGCGTGCCGACCGGCGACCTGACGCTGACGAGTAGTGCAGCGACGCGGATCCTGGTCGACGAGCGCAGCAACCCGATCGGCACGGAATCCGTGGCCGGCACACCATTCGACCTGCGGGTCGGCCGACTCGTCGGTGAGCTCGACCTTGACTCAGGGTTCGGCGATGTCGCTGTCATCGACGGCCGCGTCGAGCACACCCTCAGCGCGCCAGACGGCCGCAGCCTCACGGTGTGGGGCGACGAGAACATGCGGTACGTACAGATGTACACCCCGCGCAACTTCCCGACCTTCGGAGACGCCCCCGCGATGCACCAGGCCGTGGCCATCGAACCGATGACGGCCCCGGCCAACGCGTTCAACTCGGGGGAGGGTGTGCACTGGCTCGAGCCCGACGCGCACTGGAGCGTGCGCTGGGGTGTCCGTCACCACGGTTTCGGCGGCGTCGCGTGATGAGCGCACCGGCCACGACGCTCAGCCCCGCCGACCAGGAGCGCCTGTATGCCCTGAACAGCATGAAGCGCCTGGCGACCGCGCTGCTGCTCGTCATGGCCGTGATTTTTGCCGTGTCGTTTGCCCTCGAAGACCGCTATCCATGGCTGGAGTACGTGCGGGCCGCCGCGGAGGGTGGCATGGTCGGTGCCATCGCCGACTGGTTCGCTGTCACGGCGCTATTCAGGTACCCGCTTGGACTTCGGATTCCGCACACCAACATCATCGCGAGTCGCAAGGACGAGATCGGGGCGTCCCTCGGTGAGTTCGTCGAAACGAATTTCCTTTCGAGCGACGTCGTGCGCGGGAAGCTCGAATCGATCGGTATTTCGAAGCGGGCCGGCATCTGGCTGAGCCAGCCTGCGAACGCGCAGCGCATCTCTGACCAGCTTGCGGTCGCCGGTACCGGCGTGCTCGACGTGCTGGCCGACGATGACATCAAAGACCTCATCGAAACCATCGCCCGCTCGCACCTGATCGAGCCGGAGTGGGGCCCTGCCATCGGGCGGGTGGGGGAGCGGCTGGTCGACTCCGGCCAGCAGCACGCGGGCGTTGACCTGCTACTGGAGAAGGCCGAAGGCTGGCTGGTCACGCATCCGGAGGCCTTCGGGCGTGCCGTGTCGGCCAGGCTACCCAGCTGGATGCCTGGCTTCGTAGACAAGCTCGTCGACGACAGGGCCTTCAAAGAGGTGCTTGCGTTCGTGCAGAATGTGCGGGCTGACCAGTCGCATCCGCTGCGTGAGGCCATCGACCGTTATCTGGCCGATCTCGCCCGCGACCTGCAGTACGACCGCACCACGATCGAGCGGGCAGAGGCGCTGAAGACCGGCCTGCTCGACAGCCCGCGTCTGCGTGAGTTCGCCAGTGAGGCCTGGGAGTCGGTGAAGGCGTCGCTGCGTGAGGGGCTGGCCGATCCGTCGAGTGCGTTGCGTGGCGGCATCCGCTCGACGTTGATGGATGTCGGGGTCAAACTCTCGACGGATGCCGCGCTCGGCGCACGCATCGACCGCTGGATCGCGGATTCGGTGAGCTACGCGGTGCAGCAGTACCGGCATGAGCTGGCCGGCGTGATCACCGAGACCGTTGAGCGCTGGGATGCGAAGGAAACGACGGAGAAGATCGAGCTGATGGTGGGCAAGGACCTGCAGTTCATCCGCCTGAACGGCACGATCGTCGGTTCGCTGGCTGGGCTGGCGATCTTCACCATCGCGCAGGCGATCGCAGCCCTCCTCGCCTGACGGTTTCCCGCCCCAGACAGCACAAAGCCCCCGACGAATCGGGGGCTTTAGCGGTGGGCCCCGTCGGGCTCGAACCGACGACCCAAGGATTAAAAGTCCTTTGCTCTACCAACTGAGCTAGAGGCCCGCGGTTAATAATCTAGCGTGGATCTTATGGCTGACGAATTCCACAAGCCCACCAAGTTCTCTGGGAGCAAGTTTGAGAGCCTCAAAGGTGGCGAAGATCCCGCACACATCAGCAGGATCGCCCACGAAACCGCGCACGCGCTGCTGGCGCGGGTGAGGGACGACCCCGACCCCGACATAGTCACTCGTCTGGTCGAATACACCGACGTTCACGGCATCGACGCAGTCGCCGAACTTTGGTCGAGCGCCACTCCCCGCAGTCTGCCAGGCGCGCTCTGGCGTATCTACCTGGTGCGGGTGCTGATCCGGCAAGACCCCGACGGTGTCGCCTACCTGTTCCAGCGCGGCACGGAAGTGGTTCCGAGCATCGACCCGCTCGTCGCTGGCGCCTCTGCGCCCACTGGTCCAGCCGAGATCATGGTTCTCGCCGACCAAATCCTGCGCGGACTCTTCACCGGCGACTTCGCCGTTGCGCTCGACCGCGCGGCTGCCTTCTGCCGGGTGACAGCCGCCGGATGCACCAGCGTCGCCGACGACCTCGAGCTCACCGAGCCAGAGCGTTCCACCGAACTGACCACGCGCGCTCTGCGCTTCTCAACGACGGCCCAGGAATTTGCCTCCTGCGCGCGGCTCTGGCGCAGCAACTCGCTCGATTAGCAGGGAACGCGCCCGGCGTGCCAGGTGCCGCTCAGAGCGAACAGTCAGCAGCGCCGCCCAGCCTGCTTTACACTGGTATCTGGTCGGGCCGCAGTAACCCCGGGCTCCAATATTCGCCGCTTTGAGCGGCCTCGCGCCGAGAGGCGTTCTGCGGCCTGGCCTTAATCTTCCTGGCGATAGGATCTGGTCATGCCTCTGCCGTACACGCTGCTGATCGATCCCGTTGCCGCCGATGACGCCCGCACCGACTTCGCCGACACCTTCCACGAGGTCGACTCGTCAGAACCGGCACTTCGCGTCGCTGAACTCAGCACGCAGCGCGGCGACGGCATCTTCGAGACGCTCAGCGTCGTCGACTCGCACCCGCAGGAGGTCGAGCCGCACATTGCGCGCCTCAGCAACTCCGCACGCATTTGCGAGCTGCCGATGCCCAACGAGAACCAGTGGCGCGCTGCGATCGATTATGCGGTGAGCCAGCTGCCAGCCGAAGGACAGTTCTCGCTGAAGTTCGTGCTCAGCCGCGGCGTGGAGGCCGGACCTGCTCCCACCGCGTGGCTGCACGCCACGGCCACCCCCGATTTCGCCGCTGTGCGCGAGAACGGCATCCGGGTGGTGACGCTGGACCGCGGCTACCCCCGCGGCGTCGCAGAGCGCGCTCCATGGCTGCTGATGGGCGCTAAGACGCTCAGCTACGCCGTGAATATGGCCGCGCTCCGTGAGGCGCACCGCCGAGGCGCAGACGACACCATCTTCCTCACCACAGACGGCTACGTGATGGAGGGGCCGACGTCAAGCGTCATCCTGCGCACCAAGGGCGTCTACGTGACCCCGGCGCCGAGCGGCGCCATCCTGCACGGCACCACGCAGCAGGCTGTTTTCGAATACCTCGAGTCGCAGGGGCAGACCACCGAGTACCGCGACGTCACCGTCGACGAACTCCGGTCAGCGGATGCCGCCTGGCTCGTCTCCAGCGTGCGTCTCGCCGTCGCAATCACGGCTCTCGACAATGAACCGTTCCCGGTGGACTTCCCGCTCACCCACGCGATCAACGCGTACCTGCTGGCACGCACGGCATAGCCGCCGCTGCGTGCCAGCAGGTGCCTGCACTTTAGCCGAAGCGGCCAGACACGTAGTCTTCCGTCGCCTGCACGCTCGGGTTCGAGAAGATCGTGGTGGTGTCGTCGTACTCGATGAGCTTCCCAGGCTTGCCGGTGCCCGCAATGTTGAAGAATGCGGTGCGGTCTGACACGCGTGATGCCTGCTGCATGTTGTGCGTCACGATCACGATCGTGTACTCGGCCTTCATCTCCTCGATGAGGTCTTCGATGGCCAGCGTCGAGATCGGGTCGAGGGCAGAGCACGGCTCGTCCATCAGGATCACGTCTGGCTGCACCGCGATCGCGCGGGCGATGCAGAGCCGCTGCTGCTGGCCACCGGAGAGGCCTGAGCCCGGACGGTCGAGGCGGTCCTTGACCTCGTTCCAGAGGTTCGCGCCGCGCAGGGCCTTCTCTGTGAGCGCGTCGCCGTCGCTCTTCGACATCCGGCGGTTGTTGAGCTTCACACCGGCCAGCACGTTGTCCTGGATCGACATGGTGGGGAACGGGTTCGGGCGCTGGAAGACCATGCCAACCTGGCGGCGCACGAGCACGGGGTCGACGCCAGGCCCGTAGAGGTTGTTGCCGTCGATGAGCACTTCACCATCGACGCGCGCGCCTGGAATCACTTCGTGCATGCGGTTCAGCGTGCGCAGGAATGTCGACTTGCCGCATCCGCTCGGGCCGATGAAGGCGGTGACGGTACGGGGCTCAATCGTCAGCGAGACGCCTTCGACGGCTAAGAAGTTGGTGTAGTAGACGTTGAGGTCGTTGACTTCAATGCGCTTTGACACGGGGATTCCTTTGGGGTTCTGGACGCGTTAGCGGCCGAATTTGGGAGAGAATATCTTGGCGATGAGGCGGGCGAGCCCGTTGAGCAGCATCACGATGAGAATGAGGGTGAGGGCGCCGGCCCACGCGCGGTCGATATAGGCCTGCGCATTCGCTCCCTGGTTGGCGTACTGGGTGTACACGAAGACGGGAAGGGTCATCATCCGCTCGCTGAACAGGTTGTAGTTCATGCTTGAGGTGAAGCCGGAGATGATCAGCAGCGGGGCGGTCTCGCCAATGACGCGCGCGATCGAGATCATGATGCCCGTCACGATTCCGGCGATGGATGTCGGCAGCACGACCTTCAGAATGGTCAGCCATTTCGGCACACCGAGCGCGAACGCGGCCTCACGCAGCTCGTTCGGCACGAGCTTCAGCATCTCTTCACTTGACCGCACGACGACAGGGATCATCAGCACAGACAGCGCGATGGCACCACCAAAACCGAAGCGGATGCCCGGGTCGTTGAAGAGCAGCGAGAAGAGGGCGAAGGCGAACAGGCCCGCAACGATCGACGGGATGCCCGTCATCACATCGACGAAGAACGTGATGCCACGAGCGAGCCGGCCACGGCCGTATTCGGTGAGGTAGATCGCGGCGAGCAGCCCGATTGGCACCGAGATCAGTGTGGCGACACCGGTGATCATCAGGGTGCCGACGATGGCGTGCAGTGCGCCGCCACCCTCGCCGACGACGTTGCGCTGGGACTCGTTGAAGAAGGTGGGCGTCAGGAACGCCGGCAGGCCGTTCGTCACCGTCGTGTAGATGAGCGAGGCGAGCGGGAGCAGGGCGATCACGAACGCCGAGGTGACCAGGGCTGTGACGAGGCGGTCCTTCGCCTTGCGCGATCCTTCGACGAACAACGACAGCAGGTAGATCGCGAAGCAGTACAGCACGGTGCCGAAGAACAGGGTGCCGACAATGTTGAAGCTGTCCGTTGCACCTGACAGCTGCAGCACGACGAAGACGAGGGCGGTTACGAACCAGCTGCCGAGCAGAACCCAGAGCGATGAGCGCTTGGGGAGCTTGCCGGCGGTCAGCGAGTTAGTCAGTCCGCCGGATGCCGGCGAGGAGGGAGTCGGGGTGGAGGTCATCGTCGTCATCAGTTCGCTCCAGAGAATGCCTTGCGGCGGTTGATGATGTACCGCGCCAGCATGTTCACGGCGAGCGTGATGATGAAGAGGATCAGGCCGGTGGCGAGCAGGATGTTCACGCCGGTGCCGTGCGCTTCAGGGAAGTTGAGGGCGATGTTCGCTGCGATCGTCGTCGGGTTCTGCGAGGTGAGCAGCTGGAAGAGGATCTGCGGGCTGGGGGAGAGCACCATGGCAACGGCCATGGTCTCACCGAGTGCCCGGCCAAGACCGAGCATCGACGCAGAGATGATGCCGGGGCGACCGAACGGCAGCACGGCCATCCTGATCATTTCCCAGCGTGTTGCACCGAGGGCCAGTGCGGCCTCCTCGTGCAGCACAGGCGTCTGCAGGAAGACCTCACGGCAGATCGCGGTGATGATCGGGAGCACCATCACGGCCAGCACGATGGCGACGGTGAGAATGGTGCGGCCGGTACCAGAGACCGGGCCGGCGAAGAGGGGGATCCAACCGAACCACTCGACGAGGGTCGTGTAGAACGGCTGCACGAGCGGGGCGAGAACGCCGATGCCCCAGAGGCCGAAAACGACGGATGGCACAGCAGCCAGCAGGTCGATGATGTACCCGAGGCCCTGTGCCAGTTTGCGCGGGGCGTAGTGCGAGATGAAGAGTGCGATACCGATGGCGATCGGAACGGCGATCAGCAGGGCGAGGAACGCCGACCAGATGGTGCCGAAGGCCAGCGGCAGAACGTACGACCAGAAGTTGGTGAAGTCGCCCTTGAAGTCGTCGGCCGGGGCGACGAAGGCCGGGATGCTCTGCACCATCAGGAACACGGCGACGGCCGCGAGAACGGCGAGGATCAACCCACCCGCGACAACGGTCAGGGTGGAGAAGACCTGATCCCCCGGGCGTTGTTTGGCCTTGGCCGACACGCGTGGCGTGCGCGACCTCTTGTCAACTGCGGTGGTCATGCCTGGCGTCTCCCTGGAGCGTGGGGTGTAGCTGGAGCGTGGAGCCCCGGCCGGGTTTTACGCCCGGCCGGGGCAGGAGGTGCGTTGTTACTTGATTGTCGCGATTACCGCGGCAACCTTGTCCTGCAGTTCAGCGGACAGCGGGGCGGCTCCTGCGGATTCCGCTGCTACAGCCTGGCCGTCAGCGCTGGCCATGTAGCCGACGTACGACTTCACGAGCTCACCCTGTGCGGCATCTGCGTACTCGGTGCAGACGATGGCGTAGCTCACCAGAACGAGCGGGTAGTGCGTCGCGTCCGTGGTGGTGCGGTCAAGCTGGATGGCGAGGTCGCCATCGGCACGGCCTTCGACCATCGGGGAGTCGTTGACGACTGCGGCGGCGGCCTCTGCCGTGTAGCCGACGAACTCGTCGCCTACCTTGATCTTGGCGACACCGAGCTCACCGGCGCGGGAGGCGTCGGCGTAGCCGATGGTGCCAACACCGTTGGTGACGGCGTCAACGACACCGGAGGTGCCCTGTGCACCCTCACCGGTCTGGAACGGGAACGCGTCTGCGGGCTTCTCGGTCCAGACATCCGGTGCAACCTGGTTCAGGTAGTCAGCGAAGTTCTTGGTGGTGCCGGAGTCGTCAGAGCGGTGCACGGCGGTGATCGGCGTGGCAGGCAGGGTTGCCTTGGCGTTCAGCGCGGCGATGGCCGGGTCGTTCCAAGTGGTGATGTCGCCCTTGAAGATCTTGGCGAGGGTCGCTGCGTCGAGGTTCAGCTCGTCGACGCCGTCGACGTTGAAGATCACGGCGATCGGGGAGATGTAGACGGGAAGGTCGACCGCGGTGGTGCCTGGAACACAGCTGGCGAATTCCCCTGCCAGTTCCTCGTCCTTCAGGAACGAGTCAGAGCCGGCGAAGGCCGAGCCGCCAGCGGCGAAGGTCTCGCGGCCGGCGCCAGAGCCCGACGGGTCGTAGTTGATCGTGACGCCGGAGTTGGCGGACTGGAATGCAGCGGTCCACGCCTCCTGGGCTGAGCCCTGCGATGAGGCGCCGGCGGCGTTGATGGTGCCAGAAAGCGTGCTTTCGGGGGCGGCGGAGTCAGTGCTCGTTGCCCCTTCGTTTGCTGCACATGAGGACAGTGCAAGAGCGGCTGCGACAGCAATGACCGCTGGGCGGCCAAAACGCTTGAAGTTCACGTGATTCCCTTTCGAGGGGTTTGGATGCAGTGGGGGCCGGTGCTGGCCCTCAAGTGACGCTAAGTGCTCCGATTAACGACCCTCCTGCTTCCAGGTGAACGGGAGGTGAACGACACCCGACAAACGGCCCTGACTTCACCCCTGTACGGGGGACTACACCCGCGGCGCGTGCGTTTCGATGGCGATGATGCCAGAGCTCGGATTGTCGCTGGAGAGGTGCACGACGGAGAACCCGCCGGTCTCGAGGCCAGCGGCATCCGAGATGTAGGCGCCGAGCGTGGTGCCCGTCGCCAGCGCGAGTTCGCGCAGGATCTCTGGCAGCACTGGACCATGGCCGCACACGACAGCATTCTTCCCAGAGCGCACCCGCTTGCCGACCACGCGGCGCACGTCGGCCGTGCCGGCATCCCAGGCATCCTGGCTGATGAGGTCTGTGCGCTTGATCTCCACACCGGATGCCGCGGCAAGCGGCACAACGGTCGTCACGCAGCGTGTGGCCGTGCTGGTGACGATGCGCGTTGGTCGCCAGGCGCTCAGCGTGCCCACCAGGGCCGCGGCCTGCTTGATGCCGCGCGGAGCGAGGGGGCGCGTCGCGTCCGGGCCGTCCCAGCTGTTGGCAGGGACGGCCTTGCCATGCCGGAGCACGATGACCCCGAAGGTGCTGGTGACCCCGTTGTTCACGAGAAGGTCGAATGCGTCGAGGATCTCGACATCCGCTGGATAGCTGAGGTACGTGCGGGCGCGCTTGATGGTCACCCACTCCAGGGCAGCCACCTCGCCGTTCGGCACGAAAGTGGAGTGCAGGATGGCGTCCGGTGTCACCTCTGCAGCCCAGTAGTGCACGATCTTGTCGCGGCCGGCCGGCATCGTGTAATTGGACACACCAAGGGGAACGCCAAGCCTGACGGTGAGGCCGGTCTCTTCCTTGATCTCGCGCACGGCGGTCTCAGGCAGTGATTCTCCTGGGTCAACCTTGCCCTTGGGGATGGTGACGTCGCCGTGCACGGTCCGATGAATGACAAGAATGTGCATCTTGCCATCGATGAAACGCCAGCACACGGCTCCGGCCGCGTACACCGCTGTGTCGGTCATCGGCGAGCGGCCGTACGCTTGCGGTTGCCAATCTGTTGCATAAGCCTATTTTGCATGTCGTCGAGCAGGTGCCCGGCATCGTCGCGCGAGTGCCGAACCCAGGTGCCGTCGCTGTCGAGCCACCACGATGACGTGCGCGGATCCATGGCGCGCTCGAACAAGCCGTCGATCTCGACGAGGTGGTCTGGGTCGGTCAGGCGCACCAGGGCTTCGACGCGGCGGTCGAGGTTGCGGTGCATCATGTCGGCGCTGCCGATGAAGACCTGGGGGTCGCCGAGGGTGTGGAACGAGAAGATCCGCGAGTGCTCCAGGTAGCGACCAAGGATCGACCGCACGCGGATGTTCTCGCTCATGCCCTCGACGCCCGGCCGCAGGCTGCAGATTCCGCGCACCCAGACGTCGACGGGCACACCGGCCTGGCTGGCCCTGTACAGCGCGTCGATGATCGTCTCATCGACCATGGAGTTGACCTTGATCCGGATGCCGGATGGCAGGCCGGCCGCGGCGTTGGCCGTTTCATCGGCGATGCGCTTGAGCAGGCCCTTCCTCAGGTGCAGGGGAGCGACGAGCAGACGCTTGAACTTCTTCTCGATCGCGTAGCCGGAGAGTTCGTTGAACAGCCGGGTGAGGTCCTTGCCCACCTGGTCGTCTGCGGTGAGCAGGCCGAGGTCTTCGTAGATGCGGCTGGTCTTCGGGTTGTAGTTTCCGGTGCCGATGTGGCTGTAGTGCCGGAGCACCTTGCCTTCCTTGCGCACTACGAGAGCCGCCTTGCAGTGGGTCTTCAGCCCGACGAGCCCGTAGACGACGTGCACGCCGGCCTTCTCGAGCTTCCGCGCCCATGAGATGTTCGCCTGCTCGTCAAAGCGGGCCTTGATCTCGACGAGGGCGAGCACCTGCTTGCCGGACTCAGCAGCGGCGATGAGCGCTTCGACGATGGGGCTGTCGCCGGAGGTGCGGTACAGCGTCTGCTTGATGGCGAGCACGTTCGGGTCGGCAGCGGCCTGCTCCAGGAACGCCTGCACGCTTGTCGTGAACGATTCGTACGGGTGGTGCAGCAGGATGTCGCCGCGTGCAATCGACCTGAACACATCAGGGGCCAGGTTTGGCTCTGCTGGCATGAGCTGCACGGCCGTCGTCGGAACGTGCTTGGGGTAGTGCAGGTCTGGGCGATCGATGCGCGCCAGGTCGAACAGGCCACCGAGGTCGAGCGGCGTCGGCAGCCGGTAGACCTCCTGTGTGGTGATGTCGAGTTCACGCACGAGCAGGTCGAGGGTGACGTCATCCATCTCTTCGGTGATTTCGAGACGGATGGGCGGACCGAAGCGGCGACGCAGCAGCTCCTTCTCGAGAGCCTGGATGAGGTTCTCTGTCTCGTCTTCCTCGATCTCGACGTCTTCGTTGCGAGTGACGCGGAAGATGTGGTGCTCGAGGATTTCCATGCCGGGGAACAGGTCGCCGAGGTGGTTGGCCATCAGGTCTTCGAGGGTGATGAAACGCACCTTGTCGACGGACTCACTGCGATCGACTCGCACGAAGCGGGGCAGCATCTGCGGCACCTTGAGCCTGGCGATCTCCTGCTTGCTTGTCTTCGGGTTGCGAACCCGTACCGCAAGGTTCAGCGAGAGGCCGGAGATGTAGGGGAACGGATGCGCAGGGTCGACAGCCAGCGGCATCAAGACGGGGAAGATCTGCTTCCCGAAATAGTCGCGCAGTGATTCGCGATCTTCGTCATTCAGCGTGTCCCAGTCGACGACGTCGATGCCGGCCGCCGCGAGGTCTGGGCGCACCAGATCCTGGAAGGCTGCGGCATGGCGCAACTGCAGCACGTGCGCCGCCTTCGAGATGTCGCTGAGCACATCCGCTGGTGCGCGTCCGACGTTCGTGGGAACGGCCAGTCCCGTGAGGATGCGGCGCTTCAGCCCGGCAACTCGCACCATGAAGAACTCGTCGAGGTTGCTGGCGAAGATGGCCAGGAAGTTGGCGCGTTCCAACACGGGAATGTCGGGGTCTTCGGCGAGTTCCAGGACGCGCTGGTTGAACGCCAGCCAGCTGATTTCCCGGTCGAGGAAGCGATCCTCTGGTAGCGCGGGGTCATCAGAGAGAAGATAGGGATCGAAGTCGTCGTCAAAGTCGCTGCCGAGCCCGCTGTCGTTTTGGATGTTTTCGCCGTCCATTCGACCATCTTGACACTGCCGACTGCGCGAAACGCACGATCGGCATGAACGGTTACTTAACTGACAACCGTCTGTACTGCACGTCGATGGTGAAATCGGTGAAGCCGAGCGACCGATACAACCGCACGGCGCTGGTGTTGTCAGCTTCGACATACAGCGAAGCACTCGTGCAGCCGCGTTCGCTGAGCCTGGCCAGCCCGCGCTCCATCAGCAGGCGCCCGAGGCCCTGGCCTGCGGCATCCGGATGAATGCCAATCACGTAGATCTCGCCTGCGTCAGGTTCCCCGCCACCGGCGTCATCGTCGTCGTCAGGGTCGTCGTCATCGTCGCCGTGGTCCGTGCTCGGCTCGATCTTCAGCCAGTTGTATCCGATCATGCGACCGGATGCATCGCGCGCCACCAAAAAATCGCCGGCGTTGAACCATGACTCGGCTTGTCTGTCTGCCAGGTCGCCCAGGGTGATGGAACCCTGTTCGGGGTGCGAGGCGAAGATCAGCGCGTTGAGGGCGACCCATTCCTCATCGTCGACACCGGGAACGAAAGCGTTGATCGTCACCTCTGGTTTCGCGGAGTTAGCGGCAGCAGGCACACGCAGTGGCGAGAGGCGCAGGTGCAGCAGCGTGCGGGTCGCGACAAAACGGTGGTGTACGGCGAGCACGCGCGCGGCCGGATGATCGCCGTGCGACCATGCGGTCACTTCGCTCGGCAGGTGCGGCAGCAGCAGGCTGAGCGCCGCGTTGCCGAAGCCCTTGCCGCGGCGCTTCGGAATGATCACGAGGTCGAGTTCTGCCGTGTTCTCTCCGCGGCCGACGGCTGCGGCGCCGACGACCTTCGCCGGCTTGGCCGGGTGTGACTCGTCATGGAACAGGAACAGGTATGCCTCGCGGCGGCCCGCCGCGAGGTCGAGCAGTGCCTGCTCGTTGAACGGGGCATAACCGTCGACGGCAGTGGCGGCATCCGCAACGTGTGTGAACTGCGCTGCGACTGCTGGATCGCTGAGATCAGCTGGAGACAGGGCCAGCGACACGCTCGTCGTTTTCTTCCTGCACGTTGAAGCGGTAACCGACGTTGCGCACGGTACCGATGAGGGATTCCTGGTCACCGAGCTTGGCGCGGAGGCGACGGACGTGCACGTCAACGGTGCGCGTTCCTCCGAAGTAGTCGTAGCCCCAGACCTCACTGAGCAGCTGCTCGCGGGTGAACACCCGTGACGGATGCGCGGCGAGGAAGCGCAGGAGCTCGAATTCCTTATAGGTGAGGTCGAGCGGGGTGCCGTGCACCTTGGCCGAATAGTTGGCCTCGTCGATGACAACGCCGGCCGCACGAATAGTGGGGGAGACAGCCATGCGTGAAACGCGGCCGACAGCGAGACGGATGCGGGCATCCACTTCGGCCGGGCCTGCTGAGTCGAGCACGACATCGTCGATACCCCAGTCGGGGCTGACGGCGGTGAGCCCGCCCTCTGTGATCACCAACATAAGGGGGACGGAGATGCCTGTTGTGCGCAGAATCTGGCAGAGCGACTTGGACGCCATGAGGTTGGTGCGGGCATCGACCAGGATCAAATCCGAATCAGGCGCTGTGATCAGCTGATCCGGGCGTGCGGGGATCAGTCGTGTGCTGTGTGAAAGCAAAGCCAGGGCAGGCAGAACCTCATTGTCCACAGCCGAGGTAAGGATTAGTAACTGCGCCACGCGCATCCTCCAAATATCGTGCCCTCATACTACTGTGCCTCAGAATCGGCCTTGAACAGGCAGAATGGGTACGTGAGCAAACACTGGTCTGGCATCGTCGTTGTGTGGGTCCTCGCCGTGATCATTGTGGTGTTGATCGCCGTCTTTTCCACGCCTGAGCAACAGATCGTGTGGACAAGCCTCGGTTTGGCTGGTTGCACGATTGTTACTCTTGCGATTCAAATCGCGCTGGGAGAGAAGGACGGTTACGTCTCCAGGGTCATCGCGAGCCTGGCGGGCGGCGTTGTCGTCTTCGGCATCGCAACAGCATTTTTCGGGATAGCGCAGCTCGGCTGATCCGTGTCTGAGCGCACGTCGGGTTAGAATCGAACCATGTCGCCGCTTGCACTCGAAATCCTCTTCCTAGGGCTACTCGCGCTGGCCAGCCTTGCAATCGTCTGGATCTCCGGAGTGGTTGTGTACAAGCTGTTCAGGGGGCAGCGGTAGTCCATCATGTTTGACCTCCCGGTGGATCTTCCCTCTGAACTCGTTCCGCTGTCCTGGCTTATCGGGGTATGGGAAGGTTCCGGCGTACTCGACTACGCCATCGGCGACACGTCGGTCACCCGTGAATTCGGCCACCGTGTGAGCTTCAGCCACGACGGTCTGCCTCACCTGAACTACAACTCGTACACCTGGCTTGAGCCAGAACCTGACTCTGGGTCAGACGAGAAGATCCCGCTCGCCACCGAGACCGGCTACTGGCGTCTCAGCCGTGAGCGACAGGACGGCGATCCTGGACCCGGAATGCTTCCCGGTGTTGGCGAACGTCCGTTCACCACGGCAGAGGCTGTCGAAACGTTGCGGAACGCAGACGGCGGCTTCGACATCGAAGTGACGCTTGCGCACCCTGACGGGGTGGCAGAGCTCTACCTCGGGCAGGTCAAGGGTCCCCGCATCGACCTGGCAACGGATGCCGTCATGCGCACCCAGGGCGCCAAGCCCTATGCGGCGGCAACTCGCATCTACGGCCTGGTGGAGAACCACCTGCTATGGGCGTGGGACATCGCCGCTCTCGGCCAGGACCTGCGCACACACTCGTCTGGCCGCCTGGCCAGAGCTGACTAACTAAGTTGGATATGGATTCCCCCGACGTGCCTCCTCGTTTCGTGTCACCGCTTCTCGAACTCGACGGCGCTGTCGCCATGGGGGGAGCGGATGCCGGCATAGCCGCGCACTACGGCAACCCGATGATCGAGCAGCGTCACCTGCTCGCCGGTGAGGCTGTCGTTGACCTGTCGAACCGCGGCGTCCTCTCGGTCGTTGGGCCAGACCGGCTCAGCTGGCTGAACTCGCTCACCAGCCAGGCGCTGCTCGGCCTGCCCGTCGGCGAGTCGACCGAGATGCTGCTGCTCGACCCTGCCGGCCACCTTGAGTACGCCGTCCACGTGTTGGACGACGGCGTCGCCACCTGGCTCGTTCTTGAGGCGGCCGAACTGCCTGGCCTGCATGCCTGGTTGTCCAAGATGCGTTTCATGCTGCGCGTCGAGGTGCTCGACCTCACCGATGACTACGCGGTGATCGGCACCATGGCCCGCGATGTCGCCGATGTGCAGCTGATGCCGGCGAGCTCGAATGGAGTACCGCTGGTGTGGCGCGACCCGTGGAGCGGTGTGAACCCTGGCGGGTTCCAGTACGCCCAGGTCGCCGAGCATCCCGGCATCCACTGGAATTGGTCTGAAGTGCTGATTGCTCGCAGCGACCTGCCTGCGCTTCGCGACCGGGTCGCATCCGGTGAAGTTGCCGCGGCTGGCCTGCTGGCCGAGGAAGCGCTGCGAATCGCTGCCTGGCGTCCCCGAGCGGCGACAGAGGTTGACGAGAAGACGCTGCCGCACGAACTGGATTGGCTTCGCACCGCTGTGCACCTGAACAAGGGTTGCTACCGGGGGCAGGAGACCGTGGCCAAGGTGCACAATCTCGGGCACCCGCCGCGTCGACTCGTGATGCTGCACCTCGATGGCTCAGATTCGGTGCTCCCCGTGCACGGAGACGTGGTCGAGGGAACCAGGGTGCTGCCCGGCGGTGAGCCGGAGCGTCGACCTGTCGGTGCGATCACGTCCAGTGCCATCCACTATGAGCTCGGGCCGATCGCGCTCGCCGTGATCAAGCGCACTGTGCCAGCGGATGTCACGCTCTACGTTGAGTCGCAGGGCATCTCGATCGCCGCCAGCCAGGAGATCATCGTGCCGCAGTCAGCCGGAGCGGTCGCGGATGTCCCGCGTCTGCCGCGTCTCGGCGTGCGTCCGCCGACGCGCTAGCTTTTCTCCGCGCTATCCCAGCTGCACCGTGCCAAGCAACGCCGAACCCAGCGGGCTCCTCAGGTACAGCATGCTGTGCCCGTATCGGGTTGAGGTGACAAGCCCAACCTCCCGCAGCGCACGCAGATGCTGGTTCACGGCAGAGGTGCTCACGCCGAAGCGGATGCCGAGCTCCGTCGATGAGGCAGGCGTCGCCAGTGCGGTGAGCAGGCTGGCTCGCGTCTGACCGAGCAGGTGTGCGACGGCACGCGGATTGACCACGCGCTCCGTCTCCCACATCGCTCCCTGCCCGCGGGCCGGGTACATCACCAGAGGGGGTTCATCGAGGTCGACGGGCGCCGAGGCGCGCCGCGTGAACATTGTGGGCACCAACATGACGCCGCGCCCGTCGGCGTGCACTGTCCGGTCAGCAGGCACAGAGGCCAGCTGTACGTCCAACGACGCTCCGTCGAATGACACCGACGAGGAGATGCCATTCAGCATCTCGGCCAAGCCGGTCTGCGCCACCACGCGCCCGCGGTGGGTGATATCCGCCTCCAGAATGGTGCGCATGCGCGGCCAGTGTGGCGCGAAGCAGCTGTCCCAATAGTCGCTGAGCGCCGACACCATGCGACGGATCGCTGCGCGAGGTGGCCCGCTCAACGCGTCGGGCAGGTTGCCATGGATACTCTCAAGCTGGTGGGTGAAGTGAGCAGGGCTGAGCGCGGCCAGCTCGGCGAACTCGTCTTCGACGCGCGTCAGTGGCGATGACGGTCGCGGGTTCAGGAAGTCGGGCGTCCACAGCCGGTCGTTGACGAGGCCGAGCAGCAGGTCGAGGTCAAGACTCTCCCTTGCCTGGCGGGTGCGCGACAGCCACGGAAGCTGGAGCGGGTAGCGTCCAGGGTCTTTCACGGCACGCAGCGACAGCCCGAGTTCGCAGAGCGGCGAGATTCCAAAGCGGATGCCGCCCAGGTCGGCATCACCCAGCTCGTAGCGCAACATGAAGCCATACGCTACATCAATATGCGCCGCCATCACGGTCGTGGGACAAATGGCCTGTGCCACTCACTCCCACTTCAGACCCGGCAACGGGCGTCATCTCCCTTCCTGAACCCCTGGCATCCGCTTCATCCGGCCAACAGACAGGCTTCGTCCGCCGGCTGATGGAGTCCATGTCAGACCCCGTGCTGCGCATCCTGGTGATTGCCACCCTGATCAGTCGAGTGGGCCGCGGCGTCTTCCTCACCGTCACCGTGCTGTACATCACCTTTGTGATCGGACTCTCGGCGGGGGAGGCAGCCACTGTGCTCGGGATATCGAGCGCGGTGGGGGTGGGAACGTCGTACCTGGGCGGGCGGCTCGCCGACAGGTTCAGTGCCAGACGGCTCTTGTTCGGCCTCATGGCCGCAGAGGGCCTCGCGCTTGGCTGCTATCCGTTCGCAGGGGACTTCACGAGTGTGCTGGTCATCGCCTGCGTGGCGTCAGCCGTGGGGAGTGCGTCGAACGCAACGCGGATGGCGATCATTGCCCGCGCATTCGAGGGACCTGCGCGGGTGAGCACCCGCGCCATCCTGCGCACTGTGACGAACGTGTCGATCGCGCTGGGCGCGGCCATCGCCGGTGTGGCACTCCTGGCCGACACCGTTGCCGCATACCAAATCGTCATGGTCGGCGCGGGCGTCGTCTACATCATCGGTGTCATCCCGGTCTGGCGGCTGCCGAAGCGGGTGAATGCTCCTGCTGGGCAGGTTCAGGAGGGCGAGGCGGCACGGCCCGCCGGGCGCTCTCCGTTCCGGGACCGGCGCTACCTGATCCTCACGGCGCTCGCCGCCGTCTTCGCCATGCAGTTCGGCCTGGCAGAGGTCGGGGTCCCGCTGTGGATTGCGCACAACACCGAAGCGCCGACCGCGCTCGTGTCAGTGCTGCTCATCCTGAACACTGTGATCGTGATCGTGTTCCAGATTCCGCTCTCGCGCGGCACCGATGACCTGCGGAAGGCTGGCAAGGTCGTGACGACCGCCGGGATACTGATGGCGGTGGCATCCGTTGTGTACGCGCTGGCCGCCGGGGTCTCTGTGGTGCCAGCGGTCGTGCTGCTCGTGGCGGCGGCTGCGGCCCATGCCTTCGCCGAGGTCTGGTCGCAGGCCGGCACGTGGGGGCTCAGCTTTGAACTCGCCGATCCGACGAACGCCGGGGCATACCAGGGCGTGTTCGCGATGGGATTCGGACTGGGCTCCATGTGTGCGCCGTTCGTCGTGGCGGGGACGGCACTGGCGTTCGGACTGGCGGGCTGGGTTGCGCTCGCCGTGATGTTCCTGGTCTCGGCGCTCGGGATCGCGTTTATCGCGCGGCGAGCGGCGGAGCCTGCGTCGACTGTCGTCGCTTAGCGAGGGGGCAGGGCGCTTTGATCGCGTTTGCCGAAGCTCGGCGAGCATGGCGGAAGGATGCCGACCACGGATGGGGTCGGCATCCTTCTGCAATGGCTCAAGCGGGGAGGAGTGCTGCGCCGCGACGCCACACCTGACGGATGTTCAGAGTGTCGGTGATGTCGGTCGTTGGATCGCCATCGACGAGGAGGAGATCGGCGCGGAGGCTAGGCGCAATGCGGCCACGGTCGGTGAGGCCGAAGCGACGTGCCGTCGTGGCTGTTGCCGCGCGCAGCGCCTGAACGGGACTCAGGCCGGCGCTGACCAACAGCTGGAGCTCGTGGTGCACGCTCGCTCCATGCGCAAGACCGCCGAAAGATGGCACAGGGACAGAAGCATCTGTTCCGACGAGGATATCGACGCCAGCATCGCTGAGCGCTTTTACGCTCGCGAGAACATCATCGAGGTTTCCTTCTGGGTACTTGTTAAAGCTGCTCTTCAGGGTGGCCAGCCAGGCCTCATCCAGCCGAGACGAGACGCGCGGGTCGGCTGCGAAGGCCGCTCCGGTGAGCCCCATCATGGAGGCGTTCAAGACAGCACAGGGGACGACGAACGCACCGGATCGGGCAATCAGCTCGATAACCTCCGGGGTGCTTGGCTGGTCCATGAACAGGTGGGCAAGCCCATCGATACCGGCATCGATCGCCGACACGGTTGCGTCAATCGCCAGCGCGTGAGCAACGGTGAGGAGTTCGAGCCGGTGAGCTTCTGCCACGCCGGCTGCGACGGTGGCGTGGTCAAGCGAGGGCAGGCCAGGGGCGCCTTCGACGGTCCCGTCGTCAATCATGAACTTGATGTAGTCAGAGCCACTCGTAGCGAGCTGCGGGATGAACGCGACCGCTTCTTCCGGAGTAGTTGAAAACGGCATGACAATGTTCGCCCAGGGGTTCTCGCCACCATCCTCAGTCTCGCCACGTTGGGGCATGGACTTTCCCTCGTGGTCGTCACCGTGTTCGTCGCTTCCTTCATGAGAGAACAACTCGCTGGGGTGTCCGCCGGGAGGGGTCAAGCCGAAGCCAGCCGACCGAACGTCTGCGACGCGATCATTGTTCGTGACGGCTTCACGATTGTGCTTGGTGAGTGCACCCTGCATTTCCAGTTCGGTCGTGACACCGAACGTCAGCGCGAGTGCAAGCGATTCGATCGAGGTGTGCACGTGGGCATCGATGAGTCCTGGCATCAGCGTTGCGCCGCTGACGTCGATGATCTCTGCGTCGGACGGGATTTCCCCGCCTACCGAGAGAATCACCGCACCCTCCAGCACCACGGTGGTGTCGGCGAGGACGGTCTCGCCGTCGAAGATTCTGGCGTTGACCAGGGCTGTCTTGCTCATAGTTCGTTCTCCTGTGCTGGTTTGGGTGAGGATCAAAGAACATGTTCTTCACAAACATGTTCGTGATCACCATACCCGGAGAACCCGGTCGTAGCGAACATGTTCGTGATAGATTTGCCGAATGATTGAGTCAACCCGCCCCGTGAGTCGCCGCGAACGACCTGCAAAGCCGCCTCTGACCCGGGCCGGCATCATTGCAGCCGGGGTGTCGATCCTCGAAACCGAGGGAATGGACAAGGTCACGATGCGCCGGATCGCGACCGCGCTCGACACCGGTGCCGCCTCGCTCTACGTCTATGTGCAGAACACCGCTGACCTCCACGCGCAGATTCTCGACGAATTGCTCGCGGACGTGCGGCCTGGCACGTCCGGCCCGTGGCTCGCGCGCCTGATCGATCTCCTCGAAAGCTACGCGGCAGTGCTTTTCGAGCATCCGGAGATCGCCCGGATCTCAATGTCAACCCACACATCGGGCCCCAACTATCTTCGGCTCGTCGACGCCATCCTCGGACTGCTCGAGGAGGGCGGTGTTCCCGCCGGCCAGGCGGCATGGGGCGTCGATCTGCTCTTCGCCTATCCAACCTTCCTGGCTGCAGAACGAGGCTCACGCACCACGGCGCAACGGACCCCCAACCGTGATCTAGCCGACCTCGCTAGCCACATCGCCTCGGCCGATCCTGCAGAACTCCCACACGTCGCCGCCGCCGGTGCCGAGATCGTTGCGGGCACACCCGCCGAACGCCTTCGATGGGGAATCACCGTGCTCATCAACGGAATCACCACAACCGAACGAGCTTAGCCGCGCCTCGGCGTGCGTGCCCCTGGGCGTAGGCTCGCCGCATGGGCAGCCTTTTTACGAACCTGGCAGCTGCGGTCGTCGATGACGCGGCCGCGCAGCGGGTGCGTGTCGACCCGGGCGAAACGGGCCTCACCGCGCGACTGCGGGCTGGCGAACTGGCGACAGACAGCGTGGCGTTCTTTGCCAGTCAGGCGGGACGCCTTCTGGGGCTGCCTCGGATCACTGTCAATCCGCGCAGGGTCGGCGTCAACTTCAGCAGTTTCACCTATCTGAGCGTCGACGGAGTACCTGCGGCGGCCTGGGCTCCACTCAGTGGGTTCTTTGCAACGGATGACGGGTGGGTGCGCACCCACGCGAATTATCCGCACCACCTGCATCGGCTCTGCGCGGCATTCGGTCTTGAAGCGACCGCGAGCCGTGAGGAGTTCGCTGCAGTGCTGGCGGGGATGTCTGCGGCGGATGCCGAGGCCCTGGCCGTCGCTAACGATGCCCTCTGCGTGCGCGTGCGCCGCCCAGAGGAGTTTGCCGACGTGATCGCTCCTGCGCCGCTGCTGGACTGGAACGTGAACGGCGACGGCGTCGGCGACGGCGTCGGCAATGGCGCCGGCGCGGGCGGTGCTGGTGCACGTGGACTGGCCGGGCGGGCGCCGCGCGTGCTCGATCTCTCGCGGGTGATCGCGGGGCCGACGTGTAGCCGAGCGCTCGCGCTGCTCGGCGCGGACGTGCTGCGGGTCGACCCCGTCGATCCGGCGGAGATCGCCGTGCAGCACATCGATACAGGAGCAGGTAAGCGGTCGATCATGCTCGACCTCCGCCGCGATGTGACCCTTCTCGACGGCTTGTTGGCCGAAGCCGACGTTGTGATTCTCGGATACCGCCCTGGCAGCCTCGACCGGTTCGGCCTCGATGAGCGCAGCCTGCGCGAGCGTCATCCGCGCATCGTGACCGCTTCCCTCAGTGCGTACCCGGCGGGCAGTGCCTGGGCGGAACGCCGCGGATTCGACTCGCTCGTGCAGGCAGCTTCCGGGATCGCGGTCATCGAGGGCGGCACCGACAAGCCAGGGTCGCTGCGAGCCCAGGCACTCGACCACGCCACCGGCTATGTGCTGGCGGGAGCGATCTGCGCGGCACTTGCAGATGGCAGGGCGGCACACATTCGAGCATCGCTGGCCGCAACTGCCCAGGCGCTGATCGGACTAGGCGTTGTCGACAACGCTGAGCAGCCACTACCAACGGATGCCGCCGCACTTGCTTCCGAGCTCGAGACCGTTGACAGTGACTATGGCTCGGTGCGCCGTGCTCGCTCAGTGGTCGATATCGCCGGTCGCGAGCAGGGTCCCGTCGTGCGACTGGGGAGTTCGCGGGCGGCCTGGCTTGAGCCGGCCTGAGACACGCGGTCTGCCTGAGAAGGTGTCTGGCTCCAGATGAGCGCGCGTGCGCTGGGACCAACTGCATTATTGAGACTGCGCTATTTAGAACGGCGGGTTCTCTGGCAGTGGTGTGCGGGATTCCCGTAGCTTTCGGAGTAGTGGCGAACGTGCCAGCGAATTCGTGGGCAGCGGATGCCGGGGCAGTGGATCGGGTGGTGCGTTGATCCCGACGTATCCCGTGGGGGTGGTGACGGTGACGCTGCCGTCTGGGTCTCGCTTGTACCGGATCTTCGTCAGCGTCTTCAACCGGTGATCGGATGGGCAGAGCGGGATCAGATTGTCTTCGTTGGTGAGTCCGTGGTCGCGGACCCACTCCTTGAGATGATCGACGTCGGAGCTGACGGCGAGCCGGTTGCAGCCTGTCCGTGCGCAGGTGCCGTACTTCACGGCGAGCCACTCGCGTTGCGCTTTCGTGGGCCGGTAGCGAGTGCGGTCGAAGGAGAGGATCTCGCCGCTGAACGGGTCGGTGCCCACCCGGCGGAACGCCGGGGCATCGATGAAGAGTTGCGCGGCGGTGACGGGGTCGATGGGTCCGTAGCCCTGCAAGACTGCGGGCTGATCGAATGGGACCGGCTGGCCGGCCTGGGCAGCTGGGCCAGTTTGATCGGTTGCACCGGCAGTGCCCGCGTGGTTGAGATGTCCGTTGTGCCCCACTGGGTTCGTGCCACCGAGCAGCTCATGGATGGGGACGAACAGCAGCGGGCGGACCTTCGCCGCGGTCGGGGTGCCATCGCCCGCGAGCCAGCCGGCGAACAGGTCGGTGCGGATCTGTGCCCGGGTGCGGCACCGGTCCCGACCGGTGCCGGCGGCTCGGGCTTCTTTTGCTTCCTTCTTCGCGATCTTCTTCGCGGTGGCATCCAGTCGGGCGTTGATCCGGATGCCGTCCGCGGCGCTGATCACCGCGAACACGGTGCACATGCCGTCGGTGGCCGGTTCAATGATGACGCGGCGGTCAGCCATCGCGCGTGCGTGGCGGAGTTCAGGGGGTTCGGCGAGAAGTCGTTGCTGCAGGGTGCGGGCTTTGCGTTGGAATGCTTCCGGCGTGAGCTCGGTGGCCTTCGCAGCGAGTTCGGTGTCGTAGTGGGCGATCACCTCGGGGTCGGTCAGCCCGGTGAGATGGTTGACGGCGGCGCGGGCCTGCGCGTATCCGGTGTGACCGGCTTGGAACAGTGCCCAGAGCTGCGGCAGCGACTCGGCGAGCACCAACCCTTCGTGGGCCATGGTCCGCACCTGGTCGGGCGAGCGATGCAAACGCAGACTCAGGTCGGTGGCCGCGGTTCGTTCGGCCAGGTCCAAAGCGTCGGGCTCACTCATCCCGCCGGGCGTCAAGTAGATGCTGAGGTTGTTACGGGCCAGACGGATGACCTCCGCCGCCGCCGCTACCTCCACGGCCAACGACTGAGCGGTCGTGGACTGTGCGGTCTCGGCTTTGCGGAGCGCGAGGTTGATCGCGCCGTGTGCGGACTCCGTTCCCGGGCCACCGACATCGCCGACCAGGACCTGCGCTGCAGCCATCTCTTCAGCGACCGCCTCCTCAGTAGCCCGCTCTGCGGCTTGCGTGGCGGCCACTTGCTCCGCGGCCTGCGCTGCGGCATCTTCTGCGGCCTCTTCCTCGGCCTGCTGCACGTCCCATTCGAACACCCACTTCGAGAGCTGCTTCTCGGCATTGGACCAATTAAAGTCCACGGGTCCGCGCGGCGCCGCAGCGAGCCGAACGACGGTCGCCAGGGCGCGGTCGGCGAAGGAGGATGTGGGAAGAGCCGAAGCCGCAGGAAGCGAGGCGGCGGGAAGAGGGCCGGCGGGAAGGGGGCCGGCGGGAAGCGAAGCAGCGGGAAGTGACGCAGCGGGAGGTGACGCAGCGGGAGGTGGGGCAGCGGGACGAGATGCCGCGGGAAGCGAGGAGACCGAGCGCGTGGAGTGTGAAGAGGCGGGAGTGTTCACCGGCCGTTCGGGATGTTCCAGCGCTGGATCCATACCCCAATTCTAGATCAAATGTTCGAAAGAAGCTAGAGGTTTCCTCATTTTACTCGTATAGTTGTGCCCATGAATCGTTCACCGCCGGCACCACGGCACGCCCCGCCTCGGACATCCGTCACCGCAGGCCACGCGACCGAGCAACCGCACCCGCCACCGCAAACCACGGCCGTCCGGCCGTCGAGCACCCTACTTCCAGACGAATCCCTGCGGTTCAACGGATGCCCACGGCACCGTCAGTTCGCCGAGCTTCCAGCGATGCGGCGAGCCCTGCACAGGCCAGCCCTGCGCCTTGAGCGCCATCACGGTCGCCACCCAGCGCTGCTTTGGTCCATAGGCGGCGAGCGGCGACTGGTGCTGCCAGTGCCGGTCAAGGTCGACCAGTAGCTGGTGAATCCGTTCCCCTGGCACGTTCCGGTGAATCAGAATCTTCGGCAGCCGCTCTGCCACGATCGACGGGCGTTCGAGGTCTGCGAGCCGCAGCGAGATGGAGAAGCGCACCGGACCATGGCGAGTGACATCCACCCAGGCGGCGATCCGCCCGATCTCGTCGCAGGTGCCGTCAATCAGCACGCCGTGATGCTGCAACCGCGGTGCCAGCATCCGCCAGGCCGGCACCACCTCTGACTCGTCATACTGCCTGAGCACGTTGAGGGCCCTGATCACCGCGGGCTTTCGTCCCTTGGCGAGCGGCACTTCGAAACCACCGACAGCGAACGAGACGCGCGCATCGGCAGCGAATCCGGTCGTGCCCGCACGCACCTCGGCGAGCTGGTCGTTCGCGCCCTTCACCCGAGCTGGGTCGATCTCGAGACCGAGCACGGCGACATCCGCTCGCTTCTTCGCCAGGCGGTGGTGTAATTCAAGGCTGGTCACGGCGCTCGCGCCATAGCCGAGGTCGACAACAAGGGGATCATCGGTGTGACGGAGGACGGGGAGGTGACCAACCCATCGATCGACGCGACGCAAGCGATTCGTGTTCGTTGTGCCGCGCGTAATGGTTCCAACAGGCATACCTCTATTGTCCACTCGCTAGAGTGGATGACATGTCTGCCCCATACACTCTCATTCTTCTTCGTCACGGAAACAGCCTGTGGAACCAGCAGAACCTCTTCACCGGTTGGGTGGATGTAAGGCTCAGCGAACAGGGCATCACCGAGGCCAGGCGTGCCGGCGAATTGCTCGCCGAAGCGCAGATCCTGCCCGATATCGTGCACACTTCTGTACTGACCCGCGCCATCTCGACGGCGAATCTCGCTCTTGAGCAGGCCGACCGCGCCTGGATCGACGTCAAGCGCTCCTGGCGCCTCAACGAGCGTCACTACGGTGCGCTGCAGGGCCTCGACAAGGCAGAGACCCTCGAGAAGTACGGTCCAGAGCAGTTCCAGCTGTGGCGCCGCAGCTTTGACGTGCCGCCGCCCGAGCTCGAAGCGGATGCCAAGTGGTCGCAGGTCGGCGACCCGCGTTACGCCGCACTCGGCGACGCCGTTCCCCGCACCGAATGCCTGAAGGACGTCATCGAGCGGATGCTGCCCTACTGGGAATCCGACATCTCCGGCGACCTGCGCGACGGAAAGACGGTACTCGTCACCGCACACGGCAACTCGCTGCGCGCCCTCGTCAAGCACCTCGACAACATCTCGGATGACGACATCGCCGAGCTCAACATCCCGACCGGCATCCCGCTCGTCTACAAGCTGGGCGAAGACCTCATGCCGCTCGGCCCCGGCGAATACCTCGACCCTGAGGCCGCCGCTGCTGGCGCCGCAGCTGTCGCGGCACAGGGCAAGAAGTAGAACGACCTAGCCCGTAAAGACTCCGCCCGCCTCCCTTCATGGGGAGGCGGGCGGAGTTGTTTGGTGACAGTGCGCCTGGCCTGAGCGGCGCTCGACCTCAGCGAACCTTTCGCCGGTAGATTGAGATAGCCCAGGCGTAGGCGACGATGAGGATGCCAATGAGCCAGGCAAGGGCGATCCAGATGTCGCTGCCGACGGGTTGCTCGGCGAACAGCGCTCTGATGGTGTTCACGATCGAAGTCACGGGCTGGTTCTCGGCGAACCATGCGACCGGCCCTGGCATCGAATCAGTGGGCACGAACGCCGAGCTGATGAACGGCAGGAAGATCAGCGGGTAGCTGAACGCGCTCGCACCGTCAACGGTTTTCGCCGAAAGTCCGGCGATCACGGCGAGCCAGGTCAGCGCGAGGGTGAACAGAATCAGGATGCCGGCGACGGCGAGCCAGGCGCCCACGGATGCACCGGTGCGGAACCCCATCACGAACGCGACGCCGATGACGACTGCGACCGAGACCAGGTTCGCAACCAGGGAGGTGAGAACGTGCGCCCAGAGCACGCTCGACCGGGCGATCGGCATGGATTGGAATCGTTCGAAGATGCCGCCCTGCATGTCGAGGAACAGTCGGTACGCGGTGTATGCGACCCCCGACGCAATCGTGATGAGCAGGATGCCGGGGAGCATGTAGTTGATATACGACTCGTCGGATCCCGTGTTGATCGCGCCGCCGAGCACGTACACGAATAGCAGCATCAGGGCGATCGGGGTGACCGCGGTGGTGATGATGGTGTCTGGACTGCGGAGGATGTGACGCAGCGATCGGCCGGTAAGAGTGCCGGTATCGCCGAGGACGTGGGTGGTCATCAGGATTCCTTTCGTGCGGGGACCGTGTCGCCGGCACGTTCGTCGGCGGGGGTGGCGGTCGCATCTGTGTCGGTCTCGTCTGTCTCGCCGGTGTCACCAACGAGGGCGAGGAAGACGTCCTCAAGGGATGGCTGCTTCTCGACGTATTCGACAGTCGCGGCCGGGAGAAGCTGCTTGAGTTCGGCGAGGGTGCCGTTCTCGATGATCGTGCCCTTGTGCAGGATCGCGATACGGTCGGCTAGCTGCTCGGCCTCGTCGAGGTACTGCGTCGTGAGAAGCACCGTGGTGCCCTGGACGGCGAGTTGTTTGATGGTCTGCCACACCTCGATGCGCGCCTGGGGGTCGAGGCCTGTCGTCGGTTCGTCGAGGAAGACGATCGGCGGATTACCGATCAGGCTCATCGCGATGTCGAGCCTCCGTCGCATGCCGCCCGAGTACGTCGCAGCCTTGCGGTTGCCTGCTTCGGTGAGCGTGAAGCGGGCGAGCAGGTCGTCGGCGATCCCACCGGGGTTCTTCAGATGACGCAGCTTGGCGATCAGCACGAGATTCTCGCGACCGGTGAGCACGTCATCGACCGCAGCGAACTGGCCGGTCAGGCTGATCGACTCGCGCACGTCACCGGGATTCGCGGTGGTGTCGAAGCCATGGACAGTTGCTGTGCCCGCATCGGGCTTCAGCAGTGTCGACAGGATTCGCACGAGCGTTGTCTTGCCGGCGCCGTTCGACCCGAGCAGGGCGAGAATACTTCCCGCCGCCACGTCGAGGTTGACGCCCCGCAATACATGTATGTCCTTGAACGACTTCTCAATGCCCTGCACCCGGATCGCCGGTTCGAGGGCCTGGTTGATGGTCATAACTGTTCCTCGCGTTCTGCGTCGTCGATCGCCTTATTGAGGCGAGCGCGTTCCTTGTCGATCCACCGCTTGCCGCTGTAGGCCAGTGCGAATGCCTCGGCGAACTCGACCGGGTCGTCGCCGACGATCGCTCGCACCGGGGTGCCGTCGGTCGCGGCCCGCTCCCACAGGTCGGCAAGGTCGCCGATCATCGTCACCATGGTGTCGCCGTCGGTCACATCGCCCGAGTACAAGAGGTAGCGATGCACAGCGTTCGCCGCGGCGGCGTACGGTGCCGGCAGATCATCCATTCGTGCCTTGGCCTGCTTGTACTGCTTTTTCTGCTCGAGCGAGCCGGTGACGGCCTCGATCCATTTCGCAGCCATGGTTACTCTCCTTCTTCGTTCGTACGTTCGATGTGGTGATGGAGCTGTTCGATGCGTTCTGCGAGGAAGCTCCAGGTCCTCCAAAACTCTTCGAGGTACTCGCCGCCCTGCGCGTTCAGCGAATAGACCTTGCGCGGCGGCCCCTTCTCAGACGGGACTTTCTCCACGTCAACGAGGCCGCGCTGCTCGATCCTGAGCAGCAGCGCATAGATGGTGCCCTCGACGATGTCGGAGAAGCCCTCGTCGCGCAGCCGTGCCGTGATCTCATAGCCGTATGCAGGTCGCACGGCGAGGATTGCGAGGACGATTCCCTCGAGAGTGCCCTTGAGCATTTCGGTCGCTTGCTTGCCCATGAAACCCTCCCTTCCACTACTCAGTGATGCTGCTATTCAGTGTTACTGCTATTCAGTGTTACTGACTACTGGTAGCTAGTTTCACCGAGTAGTGGCGATCGCGCAAGGGGTGAACGAAAAAAATGTGAATGCAATTTCCGCACGCCCTGCCAAACGCACAACGCAAAAACGCGAAAGCGCAGTTCGTGTCGGTTGACCGAAGTCATAACGACAAGAACTGCGCTTTCGCGTAGCGGATGAGAACCCCCGAGCGGAACCGAGCGGAGCCGAGGGGGAGGGGAGTGGCTAGTCGGCGCTGTCCTGGTGCCAGTCACCCGTTGCGAGGTACTGCACCTTCTTTGCGATGGACACCGCGTGGTCCGCGAAGCGCTCGTGGTAGCGGCTGGCGAGGGTGGCGTCGACGGTGTCGGCGGCCTGGCCCTTCCAGGTTTCGCCCAGCACGGCGTCGAACACGCTGAGGTGCAGGGCGTCGACCTTGTCGTCTTCGTTGCGGATGGTCTCGGCGAGCTTCACATCTTCAGACGTGAGCAGCTCGGTGAGCATGGTTGCGATCTCGACATCGAGGGCGCCCATCTTCCTGAACGTGGGGCGCAAGCTCTTCGGGATCACCTTGTCTGGGAACCGGTAACGCGCCAACTGGGCGATGTGGGTCGACATATCGCCCATCCGCTCAAGGGAGGCGCTGATGCGCAGCGCGCTCACCACGATGCGCAGGTCGCGTGCGACCGGCTGCTGGCGGGCAAGGATGGTGATGGCGAGCTCATCGAGCTCAACCGTGAGGTCGTCGATCTTGTCGTCGTCTGCAATGACCTCTTCGGCCAGACCGACGTCAGATTCGTTGAACGCGCGCGTTGCCTTCTCAATGGACACGGCGACCAGGCCGGAGATCTCAACGAGGCGTTCCTGTACCTCGGCGAGCTCCTGCTGAAATACTTCACGCATGCGGGGGTGGTCCTTCCTGGGGCGTGGGCACAGTGGCCCGCAAGACCGACACGGCCTTATGGCTCATGATGCCGACGGCAGATGAACAACAGGTGCCGAAGGCCTGAACACTTACTAAAGTAGCGTGCCTCGCGGGGCGATCGGGCGAAGACTGCCCGTGATGCTCGGTACGCTTGGAAAATGGAATCGACCTGGCTGGTGCTTCTGTCGCTGGCACTCGGGCTCATGGTCGGTGCGGGCTTCGTTACTCTGCTGAGCTTTGCTGCGCGTCAGGGGCAGATGGCGGCTGAAGTCGTGAACCCCGCAGTCCCCGACGGCATTGACCAGGTGCTCGATGCGCTGGAGTCGGCCGGAATCGTTCTCGACCCCTCCAACAACGTCGTCAAAGCTTCGCCTGGGGCGCTCTCGCTCGGCCTGGTCTGGAACCAGCACCTCGTGCACCCAGAACTCACCAAGCTCGCGAGTATCGTGCGAAAGACCGGCGAACCCATCTCAGAAGAACTGGTGCTCACGCGCGGCCCGTTCGGTGACGCCAGCATGCACTTCGGGGTGCGGCTGGCCAGGCTCGGCACCCGTTACGTGCTGCTGCTCGCCGAAGACCGCACAGAAGCGATCAGGCTCGACGAGGTGCGCCGCGACTTCGTGGCGAACATCAGCCACGAGTTGAAGACACCCATCGCATCCGTTGGACTGCTCGCTGAGGCGCTTGACCAGGCAGCGGATGAGCCGCACCAGGTCCGCAGGTTCGCCAACCGGCTCACAACGGAGTCCGGCCGCCTCGCCCGCCTCACCCAGGAGATCATCGAGCTGTCGCGGCTGCAATCCCAGGATGCCCTCGAGCACCCCGAACTGGTCAGTGTCGACAAGGTCGTCGCGCAGGCCGTCGATCAGAACCAAATCGTCGCAGCGGCCAACGACATCACCCTCGCTCTCGGTCGCAAGTCGCACGCGGAGGTGAACGGCGACGAGAAGTTGCTCGTCATGGCCGTGCAGAATCTCGTTGCGAACGCCGTGCACTACTCAGGGGCCGGCTCCCGCGTCGGTATCGGTGTGCGCCGCCATGAAGGCGTCGTCGAGATCGCCGTCACCGATCAGGGGGTCGGTATCCCCGAGGCCGACATCGACCGGGTATTCGAGCGATTCTTCCGAGTCGACCAGGCTCGCTCTCGCCACACAGGCGGCACGGGCCTCGGCCTGTCGATCGTCAAGCACGTCGTACAGAACCACGGCGGCGACGTTCGAGTGTGGTCGCAGGAGGGTCGCGGCTCGACTTTCACCATCAGGCTTCCCGAAGCAACAACGCCAATCCAGGCTACGGCAGGAGAACAACAGTGACCCATATCCTTCTGGTCGAAGACGAGAGTTCGCTCAGCGAACCACTGGCCTTCCTGCTCGAACGTGAAGGCTACGAGGTGACGATCGCCGAGGACGGGCCGAGCGCCATCACGGAGTTCGAGCGAACGGGCGCCGACCTCATCCTGCTCGACCTGATGCTCCCAGGGCTCCCAGGAACAGAGGTGTGCCGCGAGATCCGCACGCGTTCCTGGGTGCCGATCATCATGCTCACGGCCAAGGACTCAGAAGTTGACATTGTCGTTGGGCTGGAACTCGGAGCGGATGACTACGTCACCAAGCCGTACTCAACGCGCGAGTTGCTGGCGCGCATTCGTGCAGCGCTCCGTCGCCGGAACGACCACGTGGAGGAAGACGACTCCGTGCTGGTCGCCGGTACAGTGCGCATGGATCTCGAACGCCACACGGTGGCCGTCTCCGGCGCTGAAGTGGCCATGCCACTGAAGGAATTCGAGCTGCTTGAGCTGTTGCTGCGAAACGCCGGACGCGTGCTCACACGCGGCCAGCTCATCGACAGGGTGTGGGGCTCCGACTACTTCGGTGACACCAAGACCCTCGACGTGCACATCAAGCGGATCCGCTCACGCATTGAGGCCACCCCGTCTGAACCGACGATGCTCGTCACCGTGCGCGGCCTCGGCTATCGCTTCGAGGCGTAACAACGCGCCAAGCCGCCAGGCAACAGGAAAGGCCCCACGGTTACCGTGGGGCCTTTCCTGTGAAAGATTACGAAGCTACGGCACCACAGGGGTGGGAGCCGGCGTCGGTACCAACGTCGAGTATGCCTCGAGCTTGCCCTCAAGCACGGGAACCAGCATTTCAACGCCGGTCTCGCTGCCGTACTGCACGAAGACGGGGAACAGGCTTCCCGGTACGGCGTCCTCGGCCGAGACGGTGACGGCCGGGCCATCCGCTCCACCAAGCACGACGGTGCTGCGCGGGTTGATGGTGACGTCGGTGCTCACCTTGGCGCCACCGGCCTCGTACTGAACTTCAAGGCTGTGGGCTGAGTCGCCCTTGTTCACGACGGTGGCCGAGAGAGTTGCGTCGCCCTCGCCGTTCGAGATGAGCAGTGCGTTCCGCACGGCGATGTCTCCAACGTTCGCGCTCACACCATCGCTCGGGTCGTAGTGAATCGTCGTTGCCTGGGGCGCAAGCAGATTGCACGCGCTCGTCCCCAGCAAGATTCCAGCCGCCAGTACGACTGACGTTGCGATACGCGCCCTCACAAGACCTCCAACAATTCAGCACCCGCCGGATGTGGCATGGCGCTGCAGATTTTCGCTTTGAGTTTAGCCTATCGGCAGCGAGGAGGCATTTCGGCGCGGCGAACCCTACCATTACCTGCTGTGGTATCCTAGAAGTCGCCGAAAGGATATTCGTTCATGCTTTTTGAGGTTGGCGAAACCGTTGTATATCCCCACCACGGAGCCGCGACTATCACCGAGGTGAAGACGCGAACCATCAAGGGTGTTGAAAAAGTTTACCTGAAGCTCAACGTCACTCAGGGCGATCTCGTTATCGAAGTCCCCGCCGAAAATGTCGACCTCGTCGGTGTGCGTGACGTTATCGGCCAAGAAGGCCTCGACAAGGTCTTCGAGGTGCTGCGGGCTCCCTTCACAGAAGAGCCCACCAATTGGTCCCGCCGCTACAAGGCGAATCTTGAGAAGCTCGCTTCCGGAGACGTCATCAAGGTGTCTGAGGTCGTCCGCGACCTGTGGCGCCGCGACCAGGACCGCGGCTTGTCAGCCGGTGAGAAGCGGATGCTCGCCAAGGCCCGCCAGATTCTCATCTCCGAACTCGCGTTGGCCGAGAAGACCGACGAAGACGCGGCATCCACTGTTCTCGACGAGGTTCTTGCCTCGTAGTTCACTTTTCGATTTTTCACATTGCGTGAGAAGGCGGCGCCGGCAGGTGCCGCCTTTCGCATGTGCTCAGCTTCGACTCCATTCGCCCCTCACCAGATAGCCTCCTTCCATGACTGAATCGCCCGATCCCGCCGCCAGCGCTGCCGATCGCGCCGACAATGCTGACGTTGCTGTCATCGTCGTCGCCGCGGGCAGCGGCACGCGTCTGGGAGCTGTCGAACCCAAGGCGTTCGCCATGCTCGCCGGTCGGACGCTGCTGCACCACGCGCTCGCAGGCGTGTTCGGTATGCGGACGGCGGCACAGGTGATCGTGGTCGCGCCTACCGAATGGATGACCGTGGCGGCGTCCATCGGAGCGGATGCCGCAGGCGCAGCATCCGCTTATCTCACCGTGGTGGCTGGCGGCCAGACCCGTCAGGAATCGGTTGCGCGCGGGCTGGACGCACTTCGCCCAGGCATCCGCACGGTGCTGGTGCATGACGCCGCTCGCTCGCTCACCCCTGCTGCGTTGTTCGACAGCGTCGTTCGTGCGGTTGAGACGACTGGCCACGGCATCGTGCCAGGACTCGCGGTCGTCGACACGATCAAACGAGTTGACGCAGACGGCACGATTCTCGGCACCGTCGATCGCAGCGAACTCTCCGCGGTGCAGACCCCGCAGGGCTTCCCGCGCGACATCCTGGTCGCTGCGACCAACGCCGTGACGACCGACGTGACGGATGATGCGGCGACGGTCGCAGAGGCCGGTCACGCGGTCAGCGTGGTCGTCGGCGACCCGCTCGCCTTCAAGATCACCACGCCGTGGGACCTCAATCGCGCAGAGCAGCTGCTCGCCGCCGTGACCCCTCCCGCTGCCGCACCACGGGTGGGCACCGGCATCGACGTGCACGCCTTCGACGACGAGTCACCGCTGTGGCTTGCCGGCCTGCACTGGCCGGGGGAGCGCGGCCTCTCCGGCCACAGCGACGGCGACGCCGCCAGCCACGCCATCTGCGACGCACTGCTCACAGCGGCCGGCCTCGGCGACATCGGTGGCATCTTCGGAACAGCGGATGCCCACTTCGCGGGCGCACACGGTGACGTCTTCCTTGCAGAGACGCTGAAACTCGTGCAGAACGCGGGCTTCCGGGTGGGCAACGTCTCGGTGCAGATCATCGGCAACCGACCCAAGCTCGCGCCCAGGCGCCTCGAAGCTGAGGCGCTGCTCAGCGGCATCCTCTCCGCTCCGGTTTCCGTTTCGGCAACCACGACAGACGCCCTCGGTTTCACCGGCAGGGGAGAGGGCATCGCAGCCATCGCAACAGCGGTACTCATCCCCGTCTTCACAGGCACCCCTCACCTAAACTGGAGGGCGTGACCATGCGACTCTACGACTCGAAGGCCCAGGCCCTCCGTGACTTCATCCCCCTGCAACCCGGCAAAGTCGGTATCTACGTCTGTGGTCCCACCGTGCAGTCGTCCCCGCACATCGGGCACCTGCGGAGCGCCCTGGTCTATGACCAGCTGCGCCGTTGGCTGAGCTACCAGGGCAACGACGTCACGTTCGTACGCAACGTCACCGACATCGACGACAAGATCCTCGTGAACGCCGAGGGCAGCTCAGAGGAATGGTGGGCGCTGGCCTACCGGTACGAACTCGAATTCACGGCCGGCTACCAGACCCTCGGTGTGCTCGCTCCAACCTACGAGCCGCGGGCGACCGCCAGCATCCAGCAGATGCAGGACATCATCGCCCGGATCATTGAGGCCGGCCACGCGTATGCGGCCCCAGACGCTTCAGGCGACGTCTACTTCGACACCAAGAGCTGGCCGCAGTACGGCGAGCTCACCCGCCAGCAGGCCGACAACATGGAAGCGGCAACGGATGCCGACCCGCGCGGCAAGCGCGATCCTCGCGACTTCGCGCTGTGGAAGGGCCACAAGGCCACGGAGCCCGACTCAGCCGCATGGCCGTCGCCGTGGGGCCTTGGCCGCCCCGGCTGGCACATCGAGTGCTCGGCCATGGCATCGCGATACCTGGGCACCCAGTTCGACATCCACGGTGGTGGACTCGACCTGCGCTTCCCGCACCACGAGAACGAACTCGCCCAGTCGGCCGCCGCCGGTGACGCGTTCGCGAACTACTGGGTGCACAACGGCCTCGTGAACGTCAACGGCCAGAAGATGTCGAAATCACTCGGCAACTCGATCTTCGCCGCAGAGCTTCTCGACCAGGCTCGCCCCATCGTGGTGCGCTACTACCTTGGCGCCGCGCACTATCGGTCGACGATCGATTTCCATGACGGAGCCCTCACCGAGGCAGAAGCCGCCCTTGAACGGGTGGAGAGCTTCCTCGATCGGGCCGACCGACGACTGTCAGACACCCGGTTCGCCGGCTCTGGCGTCGAGGTCGTGCCTGACGCATTCGCCGCAGCCATGAACGACGACCTGGCCGTTCCGCAGGCCCTGGCCGTGCTGCACGACACCGTGCGGAGCGGTAACGCCGCACTCGACGCCGAAGACCTGCACGCTGCGGCATCCGCTCGCAGCCAGGTCTTGGCCATGAGCGAGGTCCTCGGCATCAACCCGCTGTCACCTGAGTGGGCCGTTGCGACAGATGAACCAGCCATGGTTGCACTCACCGCACTCGTTGAGCGACTGCTCGACGACCGCGAGAGCGCCAGACAAGGCCGTGACTACGCGGCTGCAGACCGTATCCGGGACGAACTCGTCGCCGCCGGAATCACTATCGAAGACACCCCGACGGGTGCCCATTGGAGTTTTGACTGATGAAGAACACAGACCGTAAGGCGCGCACCGGGGCCGTGCGCAAGGGCAGCCGCGGACCGCAGGTCGGTTCTGGCGGCCAGGGCCGACAGGCACTCGAAGGCAAGAAGCCAACCCCCAAGGCCGAAGACCGTCCGTACCACCCCGCTGGCAAGCGCAAGCTCGCCCAGGACCGATACGTGGCGGCCGGCGGCGGACGCAACAGCAGCCGTCCAGACGCCGGCAAGTTCGGCAAGAGCGCACCTCGCGGTGCAAGCACCGGCAACACCGGCGGCGGCGGCTCTTCAACGAGGCGTGCCAAGCAGATCGACGAGCACGAAGTCGTCACCGGTCGCAACTCGGTGGTTGAGGCGCTGCGCGCCAATATCCCCGCGTCCACGTTGTACGTTGCCACGCGCATCGAAATGGATGATCGCGTCAAGGAAGTCCTCAAGATGGCGACCAGCCGCAACATCCCGATCCTCGAGGTGATGCGTCCGGAGCTCGACCGCCTCGCCGGCCGTGACTCCGTGCACCAGGGCCTCGCGCTCAAGGTTCCTGCCTACGAGTACGCGAACGCGCTCGAGCTGCTTGAGCTCACGATCAGCCGCGGCCACAAGCCGCTCTTCGTCGCGCTCGACGGCATCACTGACCCGCGCAACCTGGGTGCGATCATCCGCTCGACCGCCGCATTCGGTGGCCACGGGGTCATCGTGCCGCAGCGTCGCTCCGTCGGTGTCACTGCCTCGGCGTGGAAGACCTCTGCCGGCGCTGCAGCACACCTGCCCGTCGCGATGGCGACCAACCTCACGGCGACGCTCAAGGCGCTCAAGGAGCGCGGTGTGTTCGTGCTCGGCCTCGACGGCGACGGCGACGTGTCGCTGCCCGGCCTCGCACTGGCTGACCGTCCCGTCGTCATCGTCGTCGGCAGCGAGGGCAAGGGCCTGTCCCGCCTCGTTGCAGAGACCTGCGACGCCATCGTGTCGATCCCGATCAGCGCTGGCACCGAATCGCTGAACGCCGGAATCGCGGCGAGCGTCACGCTGTATGAGATCTCGCGCCTCCGCGCGGAAGCGAAGACGGCGAAGGCCGCCACGAAGGCAGCCAAGTCTGCTGCGTCGGCTGTCACCTCGGACTAACATCTGTGCGCAAGTGCTCGGCCAACATGCGCCGAGCACTTGCCAGGCTGGATTCTTCACGGCCTGAGCCACGATCTCGTCCGCCGTCGTGTCGTCACATGTACCGGCTAGGGTCGGATCATGGATCTGACGAGTGATTTGGTCGACCGATGGGTCGAGGGTTGGGGCGATTCTCGTGGGATGTCTCGCGAGCGTTTCGGACGCGGTTGGCTTGTCGAGGTGGCTGCCGAGACCCGTTCACAGGAATACATCATTGCCTCTCCCTCCCTTGAGGAGGTTCGCCAATTTGCGGCAGCGACAGCCCGCCCAGACGTGTGGCTAACGGTCGTCGGTGCCCAGGGAGCGGATGCCCTCACAGCGCTGTCTATCCTCGACGCTGTGACGCACGAGGAAATGATGATGGCGTCCACTGTTGTGCGCACTGCAATGCCGGAGAAGATTCGCATCGAGGTATACGGGCCGGTCGCACGCGCCCATATCGAGTTGGATGGTGAAATTGCTGCCAGCGGACAAGCCGCAGTGCGCGGAACTGACGTCATTTTCGACCGTATAGAGACGAAACCGCGTTTCAGACGCCGTGGTCTCGGCCGTCTCATCATGACAGGGCTTACGTCCTGGGCTGCAGACAGGGACGCGAAGACGGGCCTGCTTGTTGCGAGTGCTGACGGGCGCCATCTCTACGACAACCTTGGTTGGCTTGACGTCACCCCCATCGCAACGTTCCGTGGCCCCAAGCGGCAAATGACGTAAGACCCGCAGTGCGTCGTCGATCAGACGTTGAGGCGCCAGTCTTCGGCGTCATCGTCCTCTGCGTCCGCCGCTGCCCCGCTCGTCGTCGGAATCGGCAGGGTGATCGAGCCGGTCGGCGGGTCGATCACTGTCGCCTCATCGCGACGGTGGCGCAGGACGTCCTGCACGTACGACGTGACGGCTTCGGCCAGCGGGATGTCGTGTCCCTGGTTCTGCGCCATGTACCAGCGGTGGTCGAGCAGCTGGTGGAAGACCTCTGCCGGCTCGAGCTTGCCCTTGAGCTCGCGGGGGATAGCGCGCACAACGGGCTCGAACACGCGCACGAGCCACTCGTGGGCGACCATCTCCTCATCGGCATCCGCTTCGCCGTACGCGGCGCGGTAGGAGTCCATGTCGTTGAGCAGGCGCCTGGCCTGGTTCTCTTCGGCGTCGAGGCCTGTGAGACGCAGCAGGCGGCGCTGGTGGTGCCCTGCGTCGACGACCTTCGGCTGGATGCGAACGGTCGTTCCGGTGTCATCCGTTTTGATGGCGAGCTCTTCGATGTCGAAGCCGAGGTTGTTGAGGCGGTCGACGCGCTCTGAGATGCGCCAGCGCTCAGAGCTGGAGAACGACTCAGAGCCGGTCAGTTCCGTCCAGAGCAGGCGGTAGGCGGCGACGATGCCGTTGCTGACGCGGATGGGGTCGAGCTCGTCTGCGACACGGCCGCCGGCTTCGAGGTCCATCAGTTCGCCGGCGATGTTCACCCTGGCGATTTCGAGGTCGTTCTCGCGCTGGCCGTTGGAGAGGCCGCCCGTGTAGAGCTGGCCGGTCTCCGCGTCGACGAGGTAGGCGGCGAACGCACCGGCGTCACGCCTGAACAGCGTGTTCGACAGTGAGACGTCGCCCCAGAACAGGCCGACCATGTGCACGCGCACGAGCAGCACCGCGAGGGCGTCTACGAGGCGCGTGGCCGTGTCAGGCCGAAGCGTCTGCGAGTAGAGCGCCCGGTACGGAAGCGAGAACTTCAGGTGGCGCGTGACGAGCACGGCCTTCAACGGTTCGCCATCTTCGTCCGTGCGGTTCGTGATGACGGCGACTGGCTCAACGCACGGGATCTCAAGGCTCTGCAGCTTGCGCAGCATGTCGTACTCGCCCTTGGCCATCTCACTGGTCGTTTCCTTGATGGCGACGACGTGACCGCTGAGGTGTGCAAAGCGCACCAGGTGCCGGGAGATTCCCTTCGGCAAAGACGCGATGTTCTGGTTGGGCCATGCGTCGAGCGGCAGGTGCCACGGCAGGTCAAGCAGGGCAGGATCGACCGTTGCCGAGATGATGTTAAGGGAGCCACTCATGGAATCGAGCCTAGCGGGACTGCCGGTGAGCTAATGCCGCACTGCCAGCGGTTAACGACGAAGGCCGGATGAAGCATTCGCTTCATCCGGCCTTCGAGTAATGCTGGTGCTTAGTCGGTGACGGCGCCGCCGAGACGGAGGCCGCTTTCTGCGTCGAACACGTGCAGGTGGTTCGGCGTCGGGGTCAGGAAGACCGTGTCGCCTGCCGACGGGTGCGAGCGGCCATCGACGCGAGCGACGATGTCGGTGCGCTTGCCGTCAACGGTGGAGTGACCGTAGAGGTAACCGTCAGCACCGAGCTCTTCGACGAGGTCGACAGCAACTTCGAGGCCTTCGCCCGATGCGGTTGCAACGTGGATGTCTTCCGGACGCACACCGATCGTGACCTGGTTGCCCGATGCGGATGCGAGGGTATCGCGCAGCACGGGAACGGTGGCGGTTCCGAAGCGGATGCCGCCGTCGACGACGTCAGCCTGGAACAGGTTCATGGCAGGGCTGCCGATGAAGCCGGCAACGAAGACGTTCTCCGGCTTTGCGTACAGGTCGCGCGGGGTGCCGACCTGCTGCAGGACGCCGTCCTTCAGCACTGCGATGCGGTCACCCATGGTGAGCGCCTCAGTCTGGTCGTGCGTGACGTAAACGGTGGTGACACCGAGGCGGCGCGTGAGCGACGCGATCTGGGTGCGGGTCTGGACTCGGAGCTTGGCGTCGAGGTTCGACAGCGGCTCGTCCATGAGGAAGACCTGGGGGCTACGCACGATGGCGCGACCCATGGCAACGCGCTGACGCTGTCCACCGGAGAGGGCCTTCGGCTTGCGGCCGAGGTACGGTTCGAGGTCGAGAAGCTTGGCAGCTTCGAGAACGCGGGCTGCACGCTCGTCCTTGTTGATGCCGGCGATCTTGAGCGCGAAGCCCATGTTCTCAGCAACCGTCATGTGCGGGTACAGCGCGTAGTTCTGGAAGACCATGGCGATGTCGCGGTCCTTCGGGGGAACATCCGTCACGTTGCGCTCACCGATGAAGATGTTGCCATCGTTGACCTCTTCAAGGCCGGCGAGCATGCGGAGCGACGTTGACTTACCGCAACCGGAGGGGCCGACAAGTACGAGGAATTCGCCGTCAGCGACCTGCAGGTCAAGCTGATCGACGGCCGGGCGGGTGGAGCCCGGGTAAAGGCGAGTTGCCTTATCAAAGGTCACTGAAGCCATGACGATATTCTCCTTCACCGGCAGGTACGTGCCGGACGATCCGTTGTGAATGGGGTTTATGCCGATGAGGGACCGGTTACCCCGTCCAATCATCGGTCTTAGTATTGCATGTCTAACGGATGCGATGACGCTCCATATTCACGCGACGGTCGTTCACCATTCACGCAACGGTCGTTCACGGTCGAATGATCGCTCATCGCGCCCAGTAAACGTTTGGCCGTTTCCCAGACTGCCGTCCTACTATCTTGAGTGCATTTGCATGCAAAATTTTGCGTGCGACAGAGAGCTACCCGGAGCGAACATCGATGACAATTGGCGGAACAGGCGACAGCCGTGCCTCGAAGAACCAACGACGTGACGCAGCGCGGTTAAAGGCAAAGGCACTCCGCGAGCAGCAGAAGAAGCAGGACCGTCGTCGTCGCGTGTTCCTGCAGGGCGGAATTGTGGTCGCCGCCGTCGCGGTCGTCGCGATCGTCTCGCTCGTGCTCGTGAAGAACATCAGCCCAGAGGGTCCAGGCCCGCAGAACATGGCCAGCGACGGCGTCCTCATCGGCGAGGGCATGTCAGCCACAGAGACGGTTGCGCTTGAATCGGATGCGACGCCCATTCCGTCAACGCCGGATTCCACGGGTGCTGTGGCAGACATCCGCATCTATCTTGATTACCTCTGCCCACTCTGCGGTGACTTTGAGAGCACCAACGGCGAGCAGATCGCGAAGTGGGTTGACATGGGAGCTGCAACTGTCGAGATACACCCGCTGGCGATCATGACCAGCAAGTCAGCGGGCACCAAGTACTCGCTGCGGGCCGCGAACGCCGCAGCCTGCGTTGCGAACTACACGCCGAACGACTTCTACGCGTTCAACTCCGCGATGTTCGACAACCAGCCCAATGAGGGTTCGACCGGTCTCAACGATGACGAGATCAAGGACGTCATCAAGGAATCGGGTGTCAGTACAGCGCTCACGGCCGTCGAGTCGTGCGTTGATGACATGACGTTCAAGTCCTGGGTGCAGGAATCAACCAGCCGCGCGCTGTCTGGCCCCATCCCGAACTCCACGCTTGCCGCCATCACGACTACACCAACCGTGCTCGTGAACGGCAAGCAGTACGTCGGTTCGCTCGATGACCCGAAGGAATTCGCGGCGTTCGTCCAGCAGGCAACGGGTGAGACGTACTCAACGTCGACTCCGACGCCCACTCCGGAGCCCGCAGCGGCCGGATAGTGACTGGTGTGTCGCCGCGTTGAGAACACGAATTCTCGCTGCGGCGACACAACCACCCCCATCTGTCATTTAGGATGGATGGTCGAGGCGCTTTTATGTGCCTCATGCCGGCCTGGCGCAATTGGTAGCGCACCACTCTTGTAAAGTGGGGGTTACGGGTTCAAGTCCCGTGGCCGGCCCTGTATCGCCCTGACTCCACCGCACTCGCGCTGGGATGCAGGGCGATTTTTTTATCCAGCGCGAGCAGAGGCAATGCCCTCATGTGAAATTCCGTGCACCCGCTGAGCGCCGCGTTGGTTCGCGTTCGTTGTCGCGCAATGCGACACCATTGTCGAACTTATGGAGTGGCAGTGTTCGCGTTGCGCATTTGAAATGGCAGATCATGCATTTCTGTTTGATTTCATGCGACAAAGGAGTATTGTGAACGCAAACATTCATATGGTCTACATCGGCGGAGCGCACTCAAATGCGTCGCGCGCACGATGATTCCGCACCGCATCAGTGGAGCGGCGATCACCTCAAAGGAGAGCGATACATGAAACACAGCACTCGTGTCGTACGTTCCGCCGCTATCGCGACGGTCACGGCGATTTCCGTCTTCGGACTCGCAGCCTGCAGCAGCGACAGCGGCTCTGGCAGCGACAGTGGCCCCATCGAGATCAGCTACCTGCACCGCTTGCCTGACGGCGAGGGGATGACGCCGGTCAGCGAGATCGTCGATCGCTGGAACGAGGCGAACCCCGACATCCACGTGACGGCGACGAAGTTCGACGGCGCGGCGACGGACATGATCCTGAAGCTCGAGACCGACGTGAAGGCCGGCAAGGCCGACTGCCTCGCGCAGGTCGGGTACTCAGAGGTGCCGCAGCTGTTCGTCAAGGGAATGCTCGAAGACGTGGCCGACGAGGCCAGTAAGTACGCCGACGACTTCTCTGCCGGCGCATACGCGATGATGACCGTCGGCGACGCTGTCGTCGGTATTCCTCAGGACACCGGCCCCCTCGTGTACTACTACAACGCAACCGAGTTCGAGAAACTGGGTCTCCCGGTTCCCACGACCATCGACGAACTGAGCAGCGACGCAGCTACGGCAGCCGCGTCTGGCAAGTACGTTGCCGCATTCACCCCCGATGAGGCGCTCTCCTGGCTGTCGGCGCAGGCCGCAGCGGCCGGCGATTCCTGGTTCGGCGCCACCGACGACGGCTGGACCGTTGACGCTGAGGGTGCTGGCAGCCAGACGGTCGCCGCATTCTGGCAGAACCTGGTCAACAACAAGCAGGCGCTCGTCACTGAGCGCTGGGGCGAGGCATTCACCCAGGCATTGAACAACGGAAGCCTGATCGGCCACGTTGGCGCTGCATGGGAAGCAGGCTTCATGCTCGACTCACTCGACGGCACCCCGGCAGAGGGCCAGTGGCGCATCGCGCAGCTGCCCGACTTCGGCGCCGGCGAGCTGACCGGTCCTGACGGCGGCTCCGGCGTCGCGGTCATGAAGGGCTGCGAGCACCCGGCAGAGGCCATGGCGTTCAACGGATGGTTCAACACCCAGATCGACGACCTCGCGTCTCAGGGTCTGGTTGTCGCCGCAAACGGCACCCCGACCACGAGCGAGAAGCTGCTGCGTCAGTTCGGTGGACAGGACGTGCTCGCTGAGCTCGCAACGGCATCGTCGAACCTGAACCCCGACTTCGTTTACGCACCGGGCTTCGCCTCGCTGACCAAGATGAACGAGACTGCTGCGGGCGTCGGAGACGGCACCACACAGGTCGCTGACGTTTTCACAACCGCGCAGACCACCGCAGTCGCAACGCTCGAAGACCTCGGTCTTCCCGTCGCAAAGTAATAAGGAACGACACGGCTTGACTGCCGTGCCGGCGGCTCACACGGAATCCCGTGTGAGCCGCCGGGCCAGAGGTTGAAGTTGAAGGAGACCACCACCCCATGACCCTTTCCACACAGAGCCGCACCGGGCTATCGGCGCGCACAGGCGGAGGCGTTGGCGCACTAGCGCCGACCCCACTAGGGAACACGGGGCGTAAGGGGCGAAAGGCCCTGAATCGTACACGGGGCGCTCGGAAGCAGGCCATCACCGGCTGGATGTTCATGGCGCCGTTCTCCGTGCTGTTCGCCATCGTCTTCCTCGTGCCGATCGGTGTCTCGATCTACTCGTCGATGTTCGCGCAGCTCCCGAGTGGTGACGGCCTCTACGGTGGCGGAGGGCTCGTCGACACCTTCGTCGGTTTCGACAACTTCGCGCTCGCGCTCGGCAGTGGTCCATTCTGGGCTGGAATGGGACGCGTACTGGTGTACGGCATCGTCCAGGTCCCCGTGATGATCATTGCCGCCCTCGGACTGGCACTGCTGCTTGACTCGTTCATCGTGCGTCGCCCAGGCGGCTTCCGCCTCGCTTTCTTCCTGCCTTTTGCCATCCCGGGCGTCATCGCCGCGATGATGTGGCTCTACCTCTACACCCCAGAGGTCTCGCCGTTCATGCAGTACCTGCCAGAGGGCACCAACCTCATGGCACCGGGAACCGTGCTGTTCTCCATGGCGAACATGACCACTTGGACGTACACCGGCTACAACATGCTCATCTTCCTCGCAGCCCTGCAGACGATCCCGAAGGACCTGTACGAGGCGGCCCGTCTCGACGGTGCGACGGCGTGGCAGATCGCGACTCGCATCAAGGTCCCGCTCGTACGTGGTGCGGCGCTGCTGGCCGTGTTGTTGTCGATCATCGGCACAATCCAGCTGTTCAACGAGCCGGTGATCATGGAGAGCGCGAACCCCTGGATGGGCAAGGAATACACCCCAATGATGCTGACCTATAACTCGATGATGGGCGCGGTCTCACCCTCTGGCACTGGCCCTGCTTCGGCCTACTCGCTGTTGATGGCGGTTATCGCGGGAGTGCTCGCAGCCGTCTATGCACTGCTTCAGCGCAAGAAGGGAGACAAGGCATGAGCATCAGCACAATGATCGAATCCGCCAAACGCCGTGCGAGGGAATCCGCGGCTGATCTGCCGCCGAAGTCGGCATTGCCGGGTCCTGTGGCTCGAATCGTCGGTGTCGCCGTGCTCGTCGTGGCCACCCTGTACTTCCTGGCGCCGGTGCTCTGGCTCGCCATCGCCTCGACGAAGAACAACCGCGACCTGACCTCTACCTTCGGGTTCTGGTTCGCAGAGTGGAACCTGGCCGAGAACTACGACAGCCTCATGGCCTGGACACAGGGCATGTTCTGGCAGTGGGTCGGCAACTCGATCTTCTACTCGCTCACCGCCGGCGTGATCGGCACCCTGTTCGCTGTGATGGCTGGATACGCGATCGCGAAGTTCGTCTTTCCAGGCAAGACGATTGCCGTCGGAATCATCATGGCTGGGCTGCTCCTCCCCGTCGCCCTGCTGACAGTGCCGCTGTACCTTGAGTTCCACGCTCTCGGACTGGTCGACACACCATGGGCGATCATCATCCCGTCGGCGGTCTCGCCGTTCGGCGTGTTCCTCGGCATCGTCTACGCCCAGGATGCGGTGCCGACAGAGCTCCTGGAGGCCGCCCGCATCGACGGCGCCGGTGAGGTGCGCATCTTCTTCACGATCGTGATGCGCCTGCTGGCACCCGCCATGGTGACCATCTTCCTGTTCGTCTTCGTCGCGACCTGGAACAACTTCCTGTTGCCACTGCTGATGGTCTCAACACCAGCGCTCAAACCGGTCACACTCGGACTGTTCGGCATGATCAGCTACTTCTCGCCCGACAAGGGTGCGGTGATGCTCGGAGCGCTTCTCGGCGTCATTCCGCTGATCATCCTGTTCTTCAGCCTGCAGCGGTTCTTGCGTTCCGGCCTGGCCGCCGGCGCGGTCAAGGGCTGATCGACTGACAATAACGAAAGAAGGCCCGCGGCGTATGCCGCGGGCCTTCTTTCGTTGCGTGGGCTAGGAGCCGATGAACTAGGAGCCGATGAACTCCTCGACCTCGCCGAGTTCAGCGTGGTCGCGAACCTCAACTGCCCAGCCGAGCTGCTCGAGGTCGAGAATGCGGACCTCGTTGCGGCCGGCGCGCCACAGTGGTGCAGGTGCGTACAGGGTCACCTGCGGACCAACATTCCAGTACCGGCCGATCAGGAAGCCGTTGACCCAGACCATGCCCTTCACCCCACCAGGGAATGCCAGCCAGGCGTCGGCAGGTTCTGCCACGTCGATCTCGGCCACGGCGTATCCGTCGGTTCCAGGCGAGCCTGCCGGCTGCAGATCCTCCAAAGGGAGAACGCGGTGGGTCCATCCGTGCGCGTAGCGGCGCCCGAGGAGCACGCCATCCAGGATGCCCTTGTGCTCACCGATCTTCGGACCGTAGTTGATGCGGCCGAGGCTCTCAACGACGATCGTGATCACGACGGAGCGGGTATCGCCGTCGGGCGCAGACTCGTTGAGGACGGTGCTGGTCTCTCCGTCGCGGTCGAGGGTTGCGACTCGTTCACCGTCAAGGAACACGGTGGCGCGGTCGTGGAGGCCCTTGATCGCGAGCACGGTTTCGCCGTGCAGCACGGCTGTCGTTTCATAGGCGACGATCCCGTCGGAGATGCCGAGATCTTCGAACGTGGCCGGGTGAGGGCGTGGCGCGCTCGCGGGAAGTGCCTGGACAGCGGTGATGAGTGATGCCTCTGCCGTGAGCTGGACGGTCTGGGGAGCCTGGAACCGCGGTGCGGGGGGCAGCTCAGGCAGCGGTCCGTCGTGGAACGGAGCGAACGATGCGCGCAGCGCTTCGAACTTGGCGCCGACCCTGCCGTCTTCTGCGATGGGAGCGTCGGAGTCATAGCTTGTCGCCGTCGGCTGCAGTGTGCCGTCCCAGTTCGCGCCGTTCCACAGGCCGAAGTTCGTGCCGCCGTGCGCCATGTACAGGCTCACGGAACCGCCGGCGGCCAGCAGCTCGTCGACGGTGCTGATCATGCTCGCGGCGCTCCGCACGTGGTGGCGCTCGCCCCAGTGATCGAACCAGCCGCCCCACAGCTCACTGCAGAGCAGGGGAGTGGCATCGGGGAGAAGGCGAACGGCCTCTGCCACACCGGTGCCGAAGGTGAAGCTGGGCATCGCACCATCGACAGAACCGTTGTCCTGCATACCTGCGGTGATGCCGTCGGCCGTGGTGAGAAGCTCAACGATGCCGTGCTGTCGAAGCAGGTCACGCTGGTGTTCGAGGTGCTCGTGATCTGAGCCGAAGGAACCGTACTCATTTTCGACCTGCACAGCCACGATCGGGCCGCCGTGCGCAGCCTGGAGCGGTGCCAGGCGGGGGAGGAGCGCCTCGTACCAGGCCTCGACGGCCTCGCGGTATGCGGGATCGCTGCTGCGCACGCCACGCGAGCGTCCGGTGAGCCAGACGGGCAACCCGCCGTTCGACCACTCAGCGCAGATGTACGGGCTCGGACGCACGTATACATCAAGGCCGACCTCGCCGGCGAGGCGGATGAATCGCTCGATGTCACGCCATCCGTCAAAACGAGGCTCGCCTTCCTTCTCCTCATGGAAGTTCCAGGCGACGTAGGTGTCGACGGTGTTCGCTCCCATTGCCGCGAGACGGCGGAGGCGGTCCTCCCACTGGTCGGGGTGCACCCTGAAATAGTGCACCGCGCCGGCGAGCATCCGGTGAGGGCGCCCATTCCGCAGCATGACGCTGTCGCGATATGTGAGCGCAGCTACTGAATCAACGCTGATGTGGCTGTCGGTCGCGACCATCCGCGGCCTCCCTTGTGTTGCGGGGCATGGTGCCCAATTGAGAAGAATGTTTGCGCTCACATTATCTCGCATTCCGGCGCTTCTGTGTGGTGTTTCGCCAGTTATGTGCGAACGCTCACTACACTGGGCACATGCCACGCCGTTCACAGCCGGATCGGGCACCGAACCAAGTCGACGTCGCCCGGGCAGCCGGGGTATCGACCCAAACGGTGTCCCGCGTGATTTCAGGGCACCCAAATGTGCGCCCAGAGACCGCGCAACGCGTCCTCGCCGCCGTGGATGCCGTCGGATACCGACTGCATGCTGCCGCAGCCTCCCTTGCATCCGGTCGCAGCCGTACCATCGGCGTGATCTCCATCTCCTCTGCCCAGTACTCGACCAGCGCGATCCTGCTCGGCGTCGAGGCGGTTGCCTCAGAGGAGGGTTACGCGGTGACCTCTGCGAGCGTCCCGCACCACTCTGCCCCTGCATCCTTTCTCAGTGCGTTTGATCGCCTCGAGCGACAGGGCGCAGAAGGGATCGTGATCCTCGCGCCCGTCGGCTTCCTCGCCGAGGCACTCGGCACGCGCACCGAACGCACGCCAACCGTCGGCCACCGGCAGTCAGGTGGCGTCGGAACCGACGCGCTCGTCGACCAGCGCGCCATTGCCCGCGCGGCCACAGAGCACCTGCTCGATCTGGGCCACCGGACCGTCTGGCACGTCTCAGGGGATGAGTTCTGGCAGGAGTCCAATGCGCGCCGTGAGGAGTGGGAAGCGGTGCTCCTCGAACGCGGAGTGACCCCGCCGCCGGTGATCCCCGGCGACTGGTCCCCGGAGTCCGGGTACAGGGCAGGGCGCACGATCGCGGCGATCCCCGACGCCACCGCGGTGTTCGTCTCCAGCGATGAGATGGCGTTCGGCGTCATTCGGGCGCTGCACGAGGCCGGGCGCACTGTGCCAGACGACGTCTCGGTCGTCAGCGTCGATGACATCGCACTCGCTGCATACGCCGCGCCGGCGCTCACCACCGTGCGCCAGCCGTTCGAAGAGGTGGGGCGCGCAGCGGCAACCCAGGTGATCGACATGATCGAGAAGCGCGACGCGAGCCCGGTGGAGCCACTTCGAGCCGACCTCATCGTCAGGGCTTCGACGGCTCCGCCACCCGCGCCGAGCGCATAACGAAGCCGCCGAACTCACCTCATGCTGAGGCGAATCCGGCGGCTCGTCTGTACTACTTACGGCGCTGTGCTGCTTACGCTTCTTTGAAGTTCAGCGAGATCGAGTTCATGCAGTAGCGGTCGCCCGTTGGGGTGCCGAAGCCGTCATCGAAGACGTGGCCGAGGTGGGATCCACATTTCGCGCACCGTACTTCCGTGCGTGCCATGCCCAGTGAGTGATCTTCGATCAGCTCGACCGCGTCAGGGCGCACTGACTCGTAGAAGCTCGGCCATCCGCATCCGGAATCGAACTTGGTACCGCTCTTGAACAACTCGGCGTTGCAGGCGCCGCAGGTGTAGACACCAGAGCGGCTCTCATCGAGCAACTCGCCTGTCCAGGCCCGTTCGGTCGCTGCTCCGCGCAGAACCGCGTACTGATCAGGGGTCAGCTCCTCACGCCATTCGGCGTCAGACTTCTGTACTTCGTAGTCCATGGTGCGTCCCTTCGTCAGCAGAGCTGGAAACTGCCAGCTCACACACTCCACAAGCCTAAACTCGCGGCAGCCCCTCGGCATTCCATTCCACTGGTCTCTCGCGGCACGCTCCAGCGCGACACCGCCGACTTGCCCGCGCGCCGTGCCGCTTCCGCGAACTCTCAGGCGCTCCCAAATAGGATGACGCTAACCGTGCCAGTGGCTCGGACCAGCCACGCGGCAACAGAGGAGGCACGGGTGCGGAACGTACAGGATTCAAGCGCGGGCACCTCGCTGTCGAACGGCACTGCGCAGTCAGCCACCCAAATGCGGTCAGCCACCCAGATGAGTTCTGCGACCACGCACACCGACCTGTCAGAACGAGACCTGGCTGTCCTGGCCTTTGAACGACAGTGGTGGCGGCATGTCGGCGCCAAAGAAGAGGCCATCCGCTCTGAGTTGGGGCTGTCGTCTGCCCGGTACTATCAAGTATTAGGCGCGCTCATCGACAATCCGGGCGCGCTTGTCCATGACCCGATGTTGGTGAATCGACTGCACCGGATGCGTGAGGCCAGGGCAGAGTCACGGGCGCGCCGATCGATCAACGCCGACTCCAGCCAACCGAGTGACCACCCTACCGAGGACTGAATCAGACTGACGATGCCGAAAAAACCTGCGAAAGACCGCTTCGATACCCTGCCGCACACGACTGAACGCGTCGGAGCCCACCGCGCCGTCGGAAGTAGAAGGAAAGGCTGGGTCACCTTCGCCTGGGCCCTCTTCGCGACGATCGTGCTCGTCGGCCTGGGGGCCGTCGGCCTTCTCGCCCTCAACGACAGGCTCAACTTTGAGTTGCCTGGCGCAGCGAGCAGCACCGCAGCCGCTCCCACAGAGGAAGCACCGGCTGAAACTGTCGCTCCGACACCGGAGGCCACTCTTGACCCGAGCATCAGCATCACGGTGCTGAACGGAACGCCAGGCACTGGTGTTGCTGCAGCCGTCGGACAGACCTTGACGGATGCAGGCTGGAGCGTTGGCGCAACCTCGAACGCCAGCACCGAAGACGTCCCGACGACCGTCGTGTACTACCAGGACCCGACTCTCGAGGGAGCGGCACTCGGCGTTGCAAGCGCCATTCCAGGCGCCACCACCCTGCTGTCACCCGACTTCGCGGAAAGCGGCGCGGCCATCACCGTCGTGGTGGGCAACGACTTCGTTCCCGCAGGCTAGGCTCACCCCCCTTCAGAACCCGTGCCGCCGACCGCGTGAATCGGCGGGTGGTCCATCGCATTAACGTCGTGTAAATTGTTGCCATTTCGCGACGTTTAAGGTGGTCACAGCTATTTTCTTTTGGCTGCGTTTGGCTAGTATCTGGACGTGGATATGTACCACGCACTACGCACCAAGGGGAGTAACACATGGCGAACGGCACCGTTAAATGGTTCAACGCTGAGAAGGGCTTCGGCTTCATCACGGTTGACGAGGGAGGGCAGGACGTATTCGTTCACTACTCCGCCATTGACATGAACGGCTACAAAGTCCTCGAAGAAGGCCAAGCGGTCGTCTTCGAGGTTGGAACGGGTGCCAAGGGCCCGCAGGCTGAAGCGGTTCGTCCGCTCTAGTCCGTATCAGGCATCCGTATCAAGCACCTCGTATCAAGCACCTCACATCTAGCACGCAAATTTCGGGGCACGCCCCAGCTAACGCCGTCCGGTACTCCGGGCGGCATTAGTGTTTGGGTCGTGACTTCGAACCTGAGAGCCTCCTCGCGCCCCCGTCTTCTCGTTTCGATGTTTGCATTGGCCGTGCCTGCCGCACTGCTCCTTGGGGGTTGCTCTGCCGTCGAACCATCGGCGGCTTCGACAGCGGATGCCGCACAGCGCCACTCGTCATACGAGGAGCCAGACGCCACCGAACTTGCACCGCTCCGAGGGACGACCATTCCGGCGGGAAGCCTGCAGAACCCGTCGCTCGCCGCGAAGATCGACAACCACAGTGACGCTCGCCCCCAGATCGGCCTGGAGCGCACCGACATCGTCTTCGAAGAACTCGTGGAGGGTGGCATCACCCGCTACGTCGCAGTCTGGCAGTCAGATGTCCCCGATCTCCTCGGGCCGGTGCGCTCGATCCGACCGATGGACCCCGACATCATCGCACCACTGGGTGGCATCGTCGCCTACTCAGGTGGCCAGGAGCAGTTCATCGACATGATGAAGCGCACCGATGTCGTGAATGCGGTCTTCGACTATGACGAGGCAGGCCTCTTCTACCGGATCGATGGCAAGGACTCTCCGCACGATGTCGTGGTGAAGGCCAGGGAACTCATCGCCGAGCACGCGGAGCTCACTCCTCCTCTGCAGCAGTTCGCGTATGCAGCCACTGCCTCCGGTTCGTCTGCCGTTGTCGATGGCGTGCCAACGGGCACCATCAACACACGATTCTCTGACGCGCGGTGGCCGAGCTGGACGTGGTCGGTAGCCGACGGGGCATACCTGCGGTCGCAGGAGGGTGAACCCGACCTCGACAGCGACGACCATCAGCTGGCGTCGACCAACGTTGTCGTGCTGCGGGTCGAGATCGACTGGACGTACGGAGAGGTTCCGAAAACGACGATGATCGGCACCGGAGAGGCGTGGGTCTCGACCGGCGGCAAGAGCATTCACGCGACCTGGTTCAAGGACGCGCAGGCTGCTCCGATCCGTCTGGTTGACGACAGCGGCGTCACGATTCGACTCGCGGCGGGCAACACCTGGATTGAGCTGGTCCCGACAGACCAGGGCTCGGTGGAACTGCTGCCATAGCGGCCCGCCGATTACTTGCACTCTCGGCATCAGAGTGCCAGAATCGACTTAGCACTCTCGTTATTTGAGTGCTAACCCACCACTTTTTTGGAACGTCCGGGAGGGACGAGAAACACACATGGCAAAGATCATTGCTTTCAATGAAGAGGCCCGTCGTGGCCTTGAGCGCGGCCTGAACATCCTCGCTGACACGGTCAAGGTCACCCTCGGCCCGCGCGGACGCAACGTCGTGCTCGAAAAGAAGTGGGGCGCTCCCACGATCACCAACGATGGCGTGTCCATCGCCAAGGAGATCGAACTCGACGACCCGTACGAGAAGATCGGTGCTGAGCTCGTCAAGGAGGTCGCCAAGAAGACTGACGACGTCGCAGGCGATGGCACCACGACCGCAACCGTCCTGGCTCAGGCACTGGTTCGCGAAGGACTGCGCAACGTTGCAGCCGGCGCTGACCCGATCAGCCTGAAGCGCGGCATCGAGAAGGCGACTGCAGCAGTCATCGCCGAACTCATCGCCAGCGCCAAGGAGATCGAGACCAAGGAAGAGATCGCGGCCACCGCATCCATCTCTGCCGGCGACGCCGAAATCGGCGCGATCATCGCTGAGGCAATCGACAAGGTCGGCAAGGAAGGTGTTGTCACCGTCGAGGAGTCGAACACCTTCGGCACCGAGCTCGAACTCACCGAGGGCATGCGCTTCGACAAGGGCTTCCTGTCGGCATACTTCGTCACCGACCCCGACCGTCAGGAAGCGGTCTTCGAAGACCCCTACATCCTGATCGTCAACTCCAAGGTCTCCAACATCAAGGACCTGCTGCCGATCGTTGACAAGGTCATCCAGACCGGCAAGCAGCTCCTCATCATTGCTGAGGACGTCGACGGCGAGGCTCTGGCCACGCTCGTTGTGAACAAGATCCGTGGCATCTTCAAGTCGGTTGCCGTCAAGGCTCCTGGCTTCGGCGACCGTCGCAAGGCGCAGCTGCAGGACATCGCCATCCTCACCGGGGGTCAGGTCATCTCTGAAGAGGTTGGCCTCAAGCTCGAGAACGTGACCCTCGACCTTCTCGGTAACGCCCGCAAGGTCGTTATCACCAAGGACGAGACCACCATCGTCGAGGGCGCTGGAGACGTGGAGGCAATTGCCGGCCGTGTCGCCCAGATCCGTGCCGAGATCGAGAACACCGACAGCGACTACGACCGTGAGAAGCTCCAGGAGCGTCTCGCGAAGCTTGCTGGTGGCGTTGCAGTCATCAAGGCCGGCGCCGCTACGGAGGTTGAGCTCAAGGAGCGCAAGCACCGCATCGAAGATGCAGTCCGTAACGCAAAGGCAGCTGTCGAAGAGGGCATCGTCGCCGGTGGTGGCGTTGCGCTCATCCAGGCTGGCAAGGCCGCATTCGAGAGCAAGGCAGTCCTTGACCTCGTCGGCGACGAGGCAACTGGCGCGAACATCGTGCGCGTTGCCATCGACGCTCCGCTCAAGCAGATCGCACTCAACGCCGGCATGGAGCCGGGCGTTGTTGCAGACAAGGTGCGCAACCTGCCCGTCGGACACGGCCTCAACGCCGCGACCGGTGAGTACGTTGACATGATCGCTGCCGGAATCAATGACCCGGTAAAGGTCACCCGCTCCGCGCTGCTGAACGCATCGTCGATCGCTGGCCTGTTCCTCACCACCGAGGCCGTTGTCGCCGACAAGCCGGAGAAGAACTCTGCTCCTGCTGGCGACCCGACCGGTGGCATGGACTTCTAAGTCCGCTTAGTCGTTCACCGCTTCACCTGCTTCACACGCTGGGCGTCTCCTTCGGGAGGCGCCCAGCGTCGTTGTATCGGCTGCGCGGGGCTATCGTGATCCGATCGAGAGCGGATGTCGCCCGGACCTATGATTCCTGCCGTTAGCCTTGGCTCATGAAGAATGTGGGGATTCGTTCAGCTCTCGCCGTACTGCTCGTCGTCGGGATGGCAGGATGTGCCGCGGCAGCGCCTTCGGTAACTCCATCCGTATCCCCATCGGTGACGGCAGCGCCCGCGCCCAGTCCAACGCCTGAACCCGTCACCTGGCCTGTGCAGCTGGTGCCAGGCAGCTGCAGCGATCTACTCCCGCAAGCAACCGTCGATGCCATTTTCGGCGAACCACTGCCGGGGGTTCAGCGGGCCGACGTGGCCGGGCGTGACGGGATCTGGGCGGCTGCCGCCCGGAATTCCGGATCATTGGAGTGCATGTGGGGTGTCGACTCCGTCTCTGAGAATCCTGAAGAAACCCACACCGTCCGCGTGACTGTCGTTCCGCACGCAGCCGACATCGCCGCGAGAATTAGCAGCGAACTCGACGGGAATGTGCCGGGCGAGCCGTCCGGGGGTTGCGCCTGGGGCTACTGCAGCAGTGGAGCGCTGCTCGGCGAGTACTGGGTCGATATGGAGGTCGGGGGAACAGGCGATCCGGCAGCAGTCAACGGCACCGGCGTGCAAGCGGCGATCGATACCGTCATGGCGGCTGTGCGGGCGATGCCACCGAGCAACGCCGCCGAGTTCCCCGCGCAGTCGGCGTCGTGGCCAACGCTCTGCGGGGACTTCGTGAGTGAACAAGCCATCAGTGACGCACTTGACCTGCCCGCCGCGACATTCACGGTCGGATATAGCTACCGAAGCAGCAACGCCACGTACGGCGCAATCATGGCCGGCGGTGGTTTAGTCTGCGGAATCGCGCGCGACGGTGGCGGGAGAAGTGCCTCGATTGTGACTCTGCCTGCGTCAGGTGACCTCTTTGCCGCAGCGCGGGACGTGGCCGCGTTATCCGACGAGGTCGAGGCGATTGAGATCTCTGGGCTGGAAACAGGCTCGGCCTTTGTGCGGCGCAGTCCGGAGACCCCCACCCAAGCATCGCTCGAGATGAACCTTCGCGGCACTTGGGTGCTGCTCAGCATGGGAGCAGCCACGGAGCAGGAGGGCAACCCGGCGTCACGATTGATCCGCTTGGCCGAGGTGCTGGCCGCGGGCTAGATCATGCTGTGCGGGCTCCGGCAGCTTCCGCACCATCACCACTAGCCTGTAGCCATGGGGAATCGATGGGGTGTGGCCGGGCTGAGCGTGCTGCTCACGGCATTGGTGTTGACCGGCTGCGCAGCGGAGGCATCGCCTCCTCAAAGTGCGCCGGTATCGCCGTTGCCCACCTCCGCACCAACTTCGACGCCAAGCCCAGCGTCCGACAGACCCACGCCACGCTTGTCGGCAACGTGCGACGACCTGGTGCCGCCGGCGGTAGTCAGGGCGGCGGTGTCCGACGATGTTGTGGTGATGCCGGTCGCCCTGGACGAACGATTCAATACTCCAACCACGATGGCAACCAGACAGCTGGGCGCGCTCGTGTGCGTCTGGGCGAACAAGGAGCTGTCACTGCCGTGGGATCCGGATCCTTCGTACCGAGAAGCGATCCTGGAGATCGTGCCCGATGGTGCAGCGCCGTGGGAGAAATACAAGAAAACATATGCGTCGACCAGCGAGCCCTCTCCATACGGGGCCGACGCGATTGGTCCGCGATGCGTGATGGCGACTGACTACGGTCAAGGCGGATGCTATTTCCAGGGTCTCATCGGCAGCTACTGGGTAGACCTCCGGCTCGAAGGCACGGGTGCCGGTACTGCCGAGTCCGAGACTGAGATGTCAGCCATCGCCCGCCAGTTCACCGATTCCCTGGTCGAGGGGCTGCGAGCGGAGCAGCCAGTGCCGCCCGCGTGGACACCGCCCGTCGACGCCCACACCACGCCGCTCGACTGCTCTGTCATGCTGAGTGACGCCCAGGCAGCCGAGCTGACTGGAGTGTCTGGCATCATCGTGGGGCCGCAGTGGGACGGGCCGCGAGTCGGTCAATATTCCTACGGGATGGCGTCGACCCACAGTGAACGATGTGCCCTTCAATTCGTCGATTCGGATGCGAACGTAGGTGCCGTGTCATTCCTCCCCGGGGGCGGATGGGCATACAACCAGCTTGCGACCGCGTGGACCGCTGCCGGGGTATCGAGTCCCGTCGCGCTGGCGGGAGCGCAGCCAGGCCAGGAGGCCCAGCTGCGGTGCGCCGATGAGAACGCCTCGTGCACGATTGATTTCGTCGTTGACGACAGTTGGATTCAAGTCTCCATCAGCCAGCACTCTCCCGGAGGCGGTGGAATTCCGGAAGGCACCGACCTCGACGCCATTCGCAGCAACGTTCAGCCCATCGCCGAAGTCGTGCTCGCCAACCTCAATGCCCGTACCTAGGCCTCAGGCCTAGGCCTCAGCGCCCGAAGAGCCGCGCATTGGCCTGTTCGATCTCTGCATAGTGCTGCCCGGCCTGGTTCAGTGCTGCGTTGATGCCGGCGAGGCTCTCGGCCACGTGCTGCTGGGTGGCGCGCCAATCGGTGACGACACCCTGAAACGCGCTTGCTGCCTGCCCTGACCACGTGGATTGCAGGTTGGTGAGCTGGGTGAGCATGCCGTTCACCTCAGCCTCAATGCGTTCGCCGGTCGCACGAGCCATGGTGCTCGCGCCGACGACCTCTTCACTGTCTACTTGATATCTCGTCATGGCCACAGCGTACGAAGCAGGTGACGGTCACCACGGCCAGCGGATGTGACGTGCGCACTCACGCACGAAGGCGCGGCTTGGGGAGGAGTCGCTGCTAGCCCTTGTCGGACTGGCTGAGGGGCTGAGGAGCATTCGGTGACGTTGCGAGCGGCAGCCACACGCGGAATGTGGCACCGCCACCTGGAGTCTCAACGACCTCGACGGTTCCGTTGTGCGTCGCGACGATCGAGGCGACGATCGCCAACCCGAGCCCGCTGCCACCCGTTTCCCTGGCGCGGGAGGTGTCGGCGCGCCAGAAGCGCTGGAAGATCTTCTCGCGGATCTGCGGCGGGATTCCCTCTCCGTGGTCGACCACGGCGACGGAGGCGCGCTGGGTGGCCGAATCGACCCCCACCTCGATCTCGATCGGGCTTTCGACGCTGGTAAAGCGGAGGGCGTTGCCCATCAGGTTCGTGATGACCTGGCGGATCTTGTTCTCTTCCGCCATCACGATGGCCGGGGCGGCTTCGCGGTGTTCATTCTGCGTGACCGGCTCATCCAGAACTTCGACGCCGTTTTTCCTCGGGCGGCGGGTGCGCAGCCGTGCGAGCGTTGCGCCTGCGAAGGACATTGGCCCGGTAAGCGGATGCGCGTTTTGGCCCTTGGCCGCCGAAAGCCCCTGGGCGTCTGGAGCGACAGGGGTAGTGGCCTGGCCGCTGGGAGCAGCTGGAATGTCCCACACTCCGGTGTCAGAGAGGGCGGGAAGTTCGGCGGTGTCGTTGAACTCAGTGCGGAGCGCGGCGGTGACGGTGACCACGCGGCCTGGCGACGATGCCATGGCGTCCAGCGCGGCGTCGCGGGCCAGCGGAACGAGGTCAACCGGCGCGAGCGCGAGTGGCTTTGCTTCATCGAGTCTGGCGAGTTCGAGGAGGTCCTCGACCAGGCCACCCATCCGGATGGCTTCCTTTTCGATGCGTTCCATCGCCTGGGCGACATCTTCTGGCGTCTGGAGGGCGCCCATGCGGTACAGCTCTGCGTAGCCGCGCACCGACACGAGGGGGGTGCGAAGTTCGTGGCTGGCATCGCCGACGAAGCGCCGCATCTGGTCAATGGTTCTGGCTCTGTCTTTGAACGCCCGGTCGATGCGGTTAAGCATGGTGTTCAGTGAGCGATTCAGCCGGCCGACCTCGGTATTGGGCGTCGCTCCGCCGAGTCGTTGGCTGAAGTCTCCGTCAGCGATCTCTGCCGCTGTTCTTTCGACCTCGCGGAGTGGGGCGAAGGTCGTCGTCACCAGAAGGTTGGTGAGTAATGCGCCCACCAGCACAACGCCGAGTCCGAACCCCAGGAAAATCGTGAGGTACGTGGCCATCGTGTTCTCGGTGGGTTGCAGCGACACCGCGATGAGCAGCGAACCGAGCGCGCCCTGGTCATTCAGTTTGAACGGGACGCTGACCGCGTGAAATGTCGTGTCGTTGGCCGAGTTGGTGAGTGTGACGATCGTGTTGCCACGCTCCGTCACTGCAGCCAGGTCCATCGGAACCGAGATCTCCGGCGTCACATCGGCCGTCGTATGCGACAGCGGAGTGCCATTGGCGTCGAATAACGCCAGGAAGTAATCAGACGACATGCCGTCTGAGGTGCCGCTCAGCGACTCCTGCAGGGTGCTGTCCAGCCCCGTGCCGGCATCCGCTACCAGGCTTTGGTCAATCTGCTGCACCACGTACTGCTTCAGCATGGCCATCGTTCCGATTCCGGACACGAGCAGGCCAAGCGTGAGCATGAGCACGGTAACGCCCGTGATCTTGGAACGGAGTGAAATGCGGGCGAGCCGCGCAGTCAATGACTCGTGCATAAGGCCCCCAGATTACGACATCAATCTGGGACTATGCCTTTGCGGCCTTCAACATATATCCGAATCCTCGCTTGGTCTGAATGAGCGGTTCGCTGGAGTGGGCATCGACCTTGCGACGGAGGTATGAGATGTACGACTCCACGATTCCGGCATCGCCGTTGAAGTCGTATTCCCAGACGTGGTCGAGGATCTGCGCCTTCGACAGCACCCGGTTGGGGTTCAGCATCAGGTAGCGCAGCAGCTTGAATTCTGTGGGGGAGAGCTCGATTGGCTCGTCGCCAACGAGAACCTCGTGGGTGTCCTGATCCATAGTGAGTTCACCGGCACGGATGACGGCGTCTTCGTCGGCCTGCATCGTGCGACGCAGGATTGCCTTGATGCGTGCCACGATCTCGTCGAGGCTGAACGGCTTGGTGACATAGTCGTCGCCACCAACGGTGAGGCCGGTGATCTTGTCTTCGGTGTCGTCCTTGGCCGTGAGGAACAGGATGGGTGCCGTGTAACCGGCGGTACGGAGGCGCTTGGTGACGCCGAATCCGTTCATGTCGGGCAGCATGACGTCGAGAATGATGAGGTCGGGCTCTTCCTCAAGCACCGCAGAAATTGCCTGGGCGCCGTTTCCAACCGCGCGCACCGCGAAACCGGCAAAGCGCAGGCTGGTCGTGAGGAGATCCCGGATGTTGGGCTCGTCGTCAACAATAAGAATGCGTGGGCCATCAGTCATGCCCCCAGTATCTGCGCGTTGGCTGAATCTTTCCTGAGAGCCGTCAGTGTGCGATTGAGGCCAGCGGATGCCCGATGACAAAACTTCATTTTGCACCTAGCGTCAGTGGTGACCCCAGCGGTATGGCGGGGGACACAGGAACGAGGGCACCATGCTGAGCGAGCAGAGCTTCATCATCGTGGGCGGCGGCCTGGCAGGCGCGCGAGCAGCAGAGGCGCTGCGAGCCGAGGGCTTCCTGGGCAGGATCATCATCGTGGCGGCCGAGGACGAGTATCCCTATATCCGTCCGCCGTTGTCGAAGGACTATCTGACGGGAGCGGCGGAGCGCGAGTCGATTTTCGTGCAGGACCCCGGCTGGTACGCGGAGCATGATGTGGAGATTCTGCCGGGGGCAGTCGCTGCCGGGCTGTCGGCGGAACGTCACGAGCTCTCCCTCGCCAGTGGCCAAGTGCTGCGCTACGACAAGGCGCTGCTGGCTACCGGCGCCACACCGCGGAGTTTTGGCGGCCCAGGTGCCGATCTCGCCGGGGTGCACTCCCTCCGCACGGTGGCCGATTCGCAACACTTGCGCGCCGCGCTGCAGCCAGGGCACCGCAGGGTCGTCATCATCGGTGCCGGCTGGATCGGACTCGAGGTCGCGTCGGCAGCGAGGGGCTACGGCAACGAGGTGGTGGTGCTTGGGCAGGGCGACATCCCCCTGAGCGGGGCCATCGGCGCGGAGATGGGCGCGGTGTTCCTGCAACTGCACAGGGACAACGGAGTCGAGGTGCTCATGAATACCTCGGTGGCCGAGATCGTCGGCACTGCGACTGGCACAGCGCCGACCGGAACAGCGTCAACCGGAACAGCGTCAACCGGAACAGCGTCAACCGTCGCCGGCGTGATGCTCGGCGACGGTCGGATTGTGCCGGCCGACATCGTGGTGGTGGGAATCGGCGCCATTCCCAACACCCAGCTGGCAGCGGATGCCGGGCTGCATGTCGACAACGGGATTGTCGTTGACTCTGCCTTCAGGTCGGCGCACCCCGACGTCTATGCCGTCGGGGATGTGGCCGCTGTGTACCATCCTGTGCTCGGACATCCGCTCAGGATTGAGCACTGGGCCAACGCGGAGAAGGCGGGAGCAGCGGCCGGTCGCTCGATGGCAGGGGCGGCAGTGGCGTACGACGAGATTCCGTATTTCTACACCGACCAGTTCGACCTCGGCATGGAGTTCTCCGGGTACGGCGACCTCATGGGGGATGCAATGGTGGTGATTCGCGGCAGCCTCGACGATCGCCAGTTCATCGCATTCTGGGTGGCGGGGTCGCGCGTGGTCGCCGGGATGAACGTCAACGTGTGGGATGTGAATGAGACGGTTCAGGCTTTCATCCGCTCTGGAGTGGTGGTCACGCCCGAGCGGCTCGCCGACGAGCGTATTACGCTGGAAAGCCAGCTCACCGGTACCGCAGACTAGGGGAACGATATGACGGTTGCACCCGCAGCGACGGGGATCGTGTTTCCCGAACTGATCCATCCTGAGCGTCGAATCGGCGGGCGGGTGTTCGACTTCTCCCGGGAGGTCGCCGTGATGGCGATCATCAACCGCACACCAGACTCCTTCTACGACCAGGGTGCGACGTTCGCGCTCGATGCTGCCGTCGCCTCTGCAGAGCAGGCGTTGGCGGATGGCGCTGACTGGCTCGACATCGGCGGGGCCAAGTTCGCGCCTGGGCCACCGATTCCCATTGACGAAGAGATCGACAGGGTCGTGCCGGTCATCGAAGCCCTGCGCGGTTCAGGCGCGATCATCTCCGTCGACACGTTCCACCCCGACGTTGCGCGTGCCGGCATCGCGGCCGGTGCCCACATCATCAACGACACCACCGGTGTGCATGACCCGGCCATTGCAGAGGTCGTCGCCGACAGCGATGCCACCCTCGTGATCACGCACAGCCTGGCGCGACCACGCATGCCATACCCGTCCCCGCAGTACGCAGATGTTGCCGCAGAGGTCGGCGACTTCCTGCGGCAGCGCGTCGCCCTCGCGGTCGAGCGTGGCGTGCCGCTGGAACGCATCATCATCGACCCTGGCCATGACCTGAACAAGAACACGATGCAGACGCTGGAGCTGACCCGCCGGTTGGCGGAGATCACCGCGATCGGCCTGCCGACGCTGGCTGCGGTGTCGAACAAGGATTTCATCGGCGAGAGCCTGGGCAGGGAACGGAACCAGCGGGTCGAAGGGTCCCTCGCCGCCGCGGTCTTCTGCATCCTGCAGGGGGCGCGGATCGTGCGGATGCACAACGTTCCAGCTGCCGTCGACGCGGTACGCATGACAGAGGCCATCCTTGGCTTCCGCGAACCCGCCTACCTGCGTCACAACATGGCGTGATCGTGACCAACGCTGACGGCACCATGTCGGTTCTGGGCCAGGACGAGATCATCCAGCGCTACCTGGTCGATGACCGCCTCACCCCACGCGTGCGGGTGAACTTCATTACCAGTCTCGACGGCGCGGCCACCTTCGACGGACTGAGCGGTGGCCTGGGCAACGCCGACGACAAGCTTGTCTTTGACACGCTCCGGATGCTGGCAGACGCGATCATCGTCGGCGCAGGCACGGTGCGCGCCGAGGGCTACGGGGGAGTGGAGCTTGCGCCCGATGCCGTAGCCTGGCGAACCGCTCACGGGCTGACGCCACAGCCGCCGCTCGCGATCGTCTCCTCGCGGCTGGATGTCGACCCGGCGCATCCGTTCTTCACAGAAGCCGTCGTGCGGCCACTCGTCGTGACGCATGCTGCGTCTCCTGCCGACAAGCGGGCGGCGCTCGCCGAGGTCGCCGACGTTCTCCTCTGTGGAGCGGATGCCGTCGACCCAGCGCAGATGGTCGCCGAGTTCGCGGCCCGCGGCTTCACGCAGCTTCTCTGTGAGGGCGGCCCTCACCTGTTCGGTGCGCTGATCGAGGCTGACGCCGTCGATGAGCTGTGCCTGAGCGTCAGCCCACTGCTTGAGGGCGGACCGGCTGGACGCATCGCACGCGGCAGCACGCGAGCGACACGGCGGATGTCGCTGCTGCATGCGTTCTCAGCCGGGGACATGCTGTTCCTGCGCTACGCGCGCCCTGACCGACAAGGCTAGGCAGGCACCAGGTTCCCAGCGTCGAGGATCGTGTAGCTGTACCCCTGCTCTGCGAGGAACCGCTGGCGGTTCTGCGCGAAGTCCTGGTCGACCGTGTCACGGGCGACGAGCGTGTAGAAGTTCGCGGACAGGCCGGACTCCTTGGGGCGGAGCAACCGTCCGAGGCGCTGGGCCTCTTCCTGCCGTGAGCCGTATGACCCAGAGACCTGGATGGCGACGGTGGCCTCCGGCAGGTCAACGGAGAAGTTGGCGACCTTCGACACCACGAGCACGTTCACCTCGCCGACCCTGAACGCCTGGTAAAGGCGCTCGCGTTCGTCGATGGGCGTGGCTCCCGTGAGTTTGGGGGCGTCGAGGGCGTCAGCGAGCTCGTCGATCTGGTCGAGGTACTGGGCGATGACGAGAATGCGCTCGCCGTCGTGCCTCGCAACCAGCTGCCTGACTACATCGAGCTTCGCCGGTGCCGTGGCCGCCATGCGGTAACGCTCGTCGTCGGCTGCTGCCGCGTAGCTCAGTCGCTCTGACTGGGGCAGGTCGATGCGCACCTCGAAGCACGCTGCGGGGGAGATGAAGCCCTGGGCCTCGATCTCTTTCCACGGGGCGTCAAACCGCTTGGGGCCGATCAGGCTGAAGACGTCGCCTTCGCGGCCGTCCTCGCGTACCAGGGTGGCGGTCAGGCCGAGGCGGCGCCTGGCCTGCAGCTCCGCCGTGAGCTTGAACACGGGGGCAGGCAGCAAGTGCACCTCGTCATAGATGACCAGGCCCCAGTCCATCGCGTCGAGCAGTGCGAGGTGGGCGTATTCGCCCTTTCGCTTGGCTGTGAGGATCTGGTACGTGGCGATGGTGACCGGCTTCACTTCTTTCAGCTGTCCGGAGTATTCGCCGATTTCCTCTGGCGTCAACGTCGTGCGCTTCAGCAGCTCATCGCGCCACTGCCTGGCCGACACGGTGTTCGTCACGAGGATGAGGGTGTTGGTCTTGGCCGTTGCCATGGCGCCGGCACCGACCAGGGTCTTGCCTGCACCACAGGGCAGCACGACGACGCCGGAGCCGCCCTCGAAGAAGTTGGACACGGCCTTGTTCTGGTAGCCGCGCAGGCTCCAGCCGTTCTCGACCAGGTCGATGGGATGCGGCGTGCCAGGGGTGTACCCGGCGAAGTCTTCAGCCGGCCACCCCAGCTTGACGAGCTCCTGCTTCAGCTGTCCGCGAGCCCACGGTTCGATCAGGAACGAGTCGGGAGTGGGGTGCCCGATCAGCAGGGGAGAAATGCGCTTCGCGCGCGAGATCTCGGTGAGCACTGCCTCATCGTTGCTCCGCAGGATGAGCGCGCCATCGTCGTCGCGTTCGATGACGAGGCGACCGTAGCGGCCGACGGTCTCTTCGATATCCACCGACACGGTCTGCGGGATGGCGAACTTTGAATACTTCTCCAGCGTCGCGAGCATGTCAGACGCTGCGTGCCCGGCTGCCCTGGCGTTCCACAGTCCAAGCCGGGTGATCCGGTAGGTATGAATGTGCTCTGGAGCGCGTTCCAACTCGGCGAAAACCGCCAAATCGTGGCGGGCATCCTCGGCGAGAGGGTGTGCAACCTCGAGCAATACCGTGCGATCGCTCTGGACGATCAGTGGTCCGTCAGACATAACCGCCAATCCTACGCCTGCGAGATGAACGTGGAGGTGAGCCTGGCGCGTCGGCGGCCACGATATCGGTCGCCGACGGCGCGGGCTACGGAGCTGGCGTGATGCTGATGATGCTCGAGATCGGCAGTGTGCGTTCGATGTCGGCCCGGCGATCCCTCGCCCTGAACCGGCCGCCACCCACGCTTGCAGGCTCCAGCAGGTAGTCGACGACTCCGCCGCCCGGCATCAGGATGCTCACCGTGACGGTCTGCTTTGACTTGATGGCGACATCCAGTTGCCGTGCCAGCCAGGCGCTCGGCGCAGCACTCTCGCCGCCGTCGCTGGCGCGCACAGTCTCGATCAGGGCGACTGCCGGATCTGGCAGCGGTGTGTCGACCACCCGTGCCAGCTTGTGCCGGCGCAGGTGCACGATCTCCCCCTGTGCATTCTCGGCGGCGACGGGGTACCTGGCGTCATTCAGTGCCCAGAACACGACGTCGGGCGCGAACCGGCTGGTCAGTCGGTCGTCCGCGGTGCGCACGAGCCCGAGGTGAGTCAGCGTCTGGTCGACGGCAATGGTGCCAAGCAACTCAGGGTCGTCGGACCGCACGATGGTCTGGGCAGGAGCGTCCTCGGCCTCGGCTGGACGGATACGCACCCGACCGAACCGTTCAGCCGCTTCAACGATGAGGTACTCGAGCGGCTGCGGAATGCCCGTGAGCGAGATGCCCCGCAAGAACTCAAGCAACGACGCTGCGCTCTCGCCCGCCGCCAGCGCACGGGTCACAGAGGCGTGCGAGATGCGATAGCTGGATGCCAGCTCCCTGCTTTCCACATCGGCCAGCGAGCGAAGCCGAGCATCAATCGAGGGCGCGAGCGGACCGGGGGAGACGATGGAGAGATCATGCTGCACGTAGACCTGGCCGACCTCGGCCGGCAGCGATGCGTGCACGGTTTCGATGGCGGTCGCCATGTCGCCGGCGAGTACGGCGGCACCTGCCGTGCTCGCGATCTGGTTGGCGGTGATGCCGATGAGTTCTGCGTCGCGGGCGAACTCGGTGACGCGTTCGTCCATCCACTCTCCGCCAGCCGGATACAGCCAGGAAACGAAGCTGTGCAGTCCTTCTCCCCAGGCGAGGCCTGGACGCTGGGAGAGGATGTCGCGGACGTCCTGTGGAAGCGCGGCATGCCATGACTGTGCGAGGGCCGTCCAGCGCGCCGTCGTGCCCTCAAGCAGCCAGGCCTCACCGGTCTCCGTCTCCATCCAGTGCCCGGCGTCCTTCGAGATGAGGTTGGCGCGCACGGCGATGGCGAAGATGGCGGGGACGGCGTCTGGTTCGATAGACATGGCCATGGCAAGACGTTTGGTGTCCGGCAGCCCGATGCCGCCGCGGCTCAACTCGCGCGCCGGATCCTTGGCGAGCTCGTTGATGAGTTCGGCTATGGAGGAGACCACGCTGAACGCGCGCTCCGCAGCCCGCTGATCGGTGAGCTGCTTCTCTGCCTCAGACACGTCTGTGGTCACGGCGGGAATCGGGGCTGCGGCCAGCTCGGCGTATGTCGGCAGCCCGCGTTCCGGCCACCCGGCGAGCACAGCGGCCACAGCCTCGTACGGGCGTACCTGGCCGTTGGTGGTCACCAGCAAGAGGAGCGCATCGAGCGTCGCAACGCGAGCTGTAACACTCTCAACGCTGACGGATGTCCCGCTCAGTTCGCTGAGTCGTGTCGCCAACTCGGGGATCGTCGGGGCGGTCGTCGCATCCGTCATGTCCGCGGCCACGGCGAGCGTGGCCAGCATGGGGCGATCGAGATGGGAGAGACCGCGCTGGATGGCATCCGGGTTGAGGAATGCCTCAGCAAGGTCGAAGAAGTCGCGGATGCCGCTGGGGGAGATCTCGCGAATAGTGACGGCATGGCGCAACGCTGCGTCATCCATCGATCGAAGGCGCGTAGCGAGCGTAAGCATGTCGGCTACTGTCTGTTCTGCCGTGCTTCGCGGCCGCGTCGGACACCGTTCGACACCATCAGGGCGATGATGAGGACGAATCCGATGGGAAGGCCGAACAACGGCAGTGTGATGATCAATGGCCACGCACCCTGGCTGAAGCCATCGTTGGCGCCGACCCCGCTCGACGTACCGATAATGACGGCGAGGAACGCGAGGATGGAGACGCCGACCACGCCCGCAACCATGTAAGCCAGAATGCGTTCGAGCCGGTTGGCGGACTGCGTAGGTTTATTGGTCACTCTCTTAGGATACGGGGCGAGAGCGCTACCAAACGAATAAGCTAGTTGAGAAGACGCGCATTTCAGCGCGCCCGGAACACAGCGAGGTTCACATGCCCACCGGCAAGGTTAAGTTCTACGACGAGGAGAAGGGCTTTGGCTTCATCAGCTCCGATGATGGCCAAGAGGTCTTTCTGCACGCTTCAGCGCTGCCCGCTGGAGTGAGCGTGAAGGCCGGCTCGAAGCTTGAGTTCGGCATTGCCGATGGCAAACGAGGCGCGCAGGCACTGTCCGTGCGCGTTCTCGAATCCCCGCCCAGCCTGGCGAAGCTCAGCCGCAAGCCCGCAGACGACATGGCGATCATCATCGAAGACCTGGTCAAGGTCCTCGACGGCATCGGCACCAACCTGCGTCGCGGCCGTTACCCGGAAAGTTCGCACAGTAAGAAGATCGCCGCGATGCTCCGCAAGGTGGCAGAGGAACTTGATGCCTGATTCAGACCCCACGACAGACGCCGAACTCGCGCACGACGATGCGAGCGACGGTGCCGGGTCTGCGGTTCCGATCGATGCCGACGAGGCACTCCTCGCCGCGGTCGATCTCGCGCGCGCCGAACTGACGAAAATCACCCCGGCAGAGACCGTCGGCGAGCCCATCGGTCACATCGTCGAGGGGAAGCACGTGTTGTCGCTCCTGTTCGAGTGCACCATGACCGGATACCCCGGGTGGCACTGGACGGTCAGCATGTCCCGCATCGACGAGAACTCAGCGCCGTCGGTGCTTGAGACCGAGTTGATGCCGGGCAGCGATGCGCTGCTGGCTCCTGACTGGATCCCGTGGTCTGAGCGGCTGAGCGACTATCGGGCAGCCCAGGACCTCGCCGCAGCGCTTGCCGTTGAATCCGGTGAGCTCGACGAGCTTGACGAACTCGACGACGACGACGAAGAACTCGACGATGAAGAGCTCGACGACGAAGAGCTCGACGACGAAGACGAACTCACCGATGGGCTCGACGAAGAGGAACTGGACGAGCTCGACGACGAAGAATTCGGCGATGAGGACAACGGTGTTGATGCCCTCGACGGCATTGACTTCGACGGCGCACTTGACGGCGCGCTATCGACGTCGGAACTGCACCCAGACGAGGCCGACGATGCCGAGGACGACTCCGATGAGAGCGCACCAGAGCCACCAGTCGAGGCCGTTGGCGCGCAGCTGACCGGAGAAGACGAGAAGCACGACTAAAGCGATCAGCCAGGCGACCGTACCCGCAACATAAGCCTTACGCGCATCAGTGCGCGCAGGCAGCGGGTCCGGTCGCCTTTCGCTGTCCTTCAGCCAGAGACGCATGGGGCTGCTCAGTTCCCCATATTCTCGACGACGAATTCGATCGACGAGACGAGCTGTCGAACATCCGCTGGCTCGATGGCCGTGAACGTTGCGACGCGCAGCTGGTTGCGGCCGAGCTTGCGGTACGGCTCGGTGTCGACGATGCCGTTGGCGCGCAGGACCTTTGCGATTGCCGCAGCGTCGATCTGCTCATCGAAGTCGATGGTGACGACGACCTGCGAGCGGTGGTCGGGGTTCGTGACGAACGATGTCGCGTAGTCGACCCGCTCTGCCCAGTCGTAGAGAACGGATGACGACTCGCGCGTGCGTGCGGACGCCCACTCAAGGCCACCGTTGTCGTTCATCCAGGAGATCTGGTTTTCAAGCAGCAGCAGGGTGGAGAGCGCGGGGGTGTTCAGCGTCTGTTTGAGCCTGGAGTTGTCGACAGCGTTCTTGAGGCTGAGGAACTCGGGGATGTAGCGGTCGCTGGCGTTGATGCGCTCCACGCGTTCGATGGCGGCCGGAGAGAACAGGGCCATCCAGAGTCCGCCGTCTGAGGCGAAGTTCTTCTGCGGTGCGAAGTAGTAGACATCTGCCTGTGAGGCGTCGAAGTCGATGCCGCCCGCCGCGCTGGTTGCGTCGATGACGGTGAGCGCACCAGCGTCGCCGTGCACGCGAGTGACCGGGGCCATGACACCGGTCGAGGTCTCGTTCTGCGGCCAGGCGTACACGTCAACGCCCTCCGTGACGACGAACTCGGCGCGGGAGCCTGCCGGAGCGGAAATGACATCGGGGGCCTCGAGGAACGGTGCCGCGGCGGCGGCGGCGAACTTCGATCCGAACTCGCCGAAGGTCAGGTTCTGGCTGCGACGCTCGATGAGGGAGAAGGCTGCGGCGTCCCAGAAGGCGGTGGACCCGCCGTTGCCGAGGACGACCTCGTAGCCCTCAGGCGCACGGAAGAGATCTGCCAGGCCGGACTGGACGCGGCCGACCAGGTTCTTCACCGGAGCCTGGCGATGCGACGTGCCGAGGATGCTGGCGCCGAACCCGGCGAGGTAGTCGACCTGTTCCTGCCGAATCTTGGACGGCCCACAACCGAAACGTCCGTCGGCGGGCAAGAGGTCAGAGGGAATAGTCAGATCCGGCATAGGGAGATTCTAGTTGGCACCAGTGCGACGGGTAAGGTTGACCCAGCGCCAAAATGCGGGACGCGATCTGCGCGAGTGAGAGGCCGGTATGACGGATCTAATCGACACCACTGAGATGTATCTCCGGACGATTCTGGATCTGGAGGAAGAGAACATCGTTCCCCTCCGGGCACGTATCTCTGAGCGACTTGGGCACTCTGGCCCCACGGTCTCACAGACCGTCGCACGCATGGAGCGAGACGGCCTCGTCGTGGTCTCCGGCGACCGTCACCTCGAGCTGACCGCGGCTGGCCGCAGCAAAGCCGTGCATGTCATGCGCAAGCACCGGCTTGCGGAGCGACTGCTCAGCGACGTCATCGGACTCGAGTGGGAGTTCGTTCACGACGAAGCATGCCGCTGGGAACACGTGATGAGTGAGCAGGTCGAACGCAAGATCCTCGAGATGCTCGGTCACCCCACTGAGTCACCATACGGAAACCCCATTCCCGGCCTCGAAGAATTGGGCCACGCTCCCGCAGCCCCGTTCATGCAGGGCGTCACCAGTGTTGTCAATGTGGTCGCACGCTCGAGCGGACCCGTGACCGCCGTCATCCGCCGTCTGGGGGAGCCGGTGCAGTTCGACCCTGAGCTGCTTGCGCAGCTGAAGCAGTCTGGCGTCATGCCGGGGAACACCGGTGTTTTCTCGGCATCCGTTGGCTCGTACGTGCTCGTGCAGGTTGACGGCTTTGTCGACGGTATTGAGCTGCCGAACGAGGTCGCGAGCCACCTGTTCGTGACGACTCCGATTGTGGCTGAAGCAGCCCCGTTCGATTCGATCGATCGCTCGGGTATCCCCGACGACAGCGGCCGCTATCGCGTCTGACCCACCCAGAGTGGGGCCCAAATTCGTTATCAACTTGTGAGCGAATTTTGCAGTCAAGGTGACAAATCGGCCGGGGTGCCGTAGCGTCGAACGCGTCCCACAGACCAGAAGTCGGTCGAAGGACTTCGAACTAAGACGCCTCCTTGGCCCGTCTCTTGGCTCGGAACGCACGCGATTAGCGCATTGGACGGGGCAACTACCTAGTGTTGTTGAGGCGCCGGAGGTTCACACTTTGGCTGAATTAGGTAAGAGACGATCCGTTTCGAGGGTGTCCTCGAAACACAATGAAGTATCCGGACCCGAGTCTGGCCTTGCGACGCGACAGGTCGCGCGCACAGCGACGCCCAAGCGTTCCTTTCGACGCGGCGTTGCAGGCAACGTTGTCGTCATGGCGCTGGCCGGCGGCTTGATCGCTACGGTGGCCCTGCCGGCGTACGCATTCGCCCCTGGGTCACAAGGCACACAGTTCGCCGCAACAGAGTCAACGCAAGAGACCAAAGCCGGCGCACAGGAAGTAACGGTGGACGCTTCGGCGGCCACCGTTTCAGTTGCACGTGACGGATTCACCGCTACCAGCCCCGAAGAACTGTCCGCCTCGAAGGCGGCGAGCGAGGCCGCGGCACGAGTCGAAGCAGTTGCCGCTGAAATGGCCAGCTACGCATCGGCGTACTCCGGCCCCTCTGTCGCAGAGTACCTGGCCAACCCGGCCTACCCGAACTTCGACCTGGCATCCGTTTATAACGTTGCGCTGCAGTACCAGGGTGTTCCCTATGTCTATGGCGGAGCGACGCCCGCCGGCTTCGACTGCTCCGGATTTGTGATGTACGTGTACGCACAGTTCGGAATCAGTCTGCCGCACTCGTCCACGGGCCAGGGTGCCGCCGGTACGCGAATCTCGCTGGCAGATGCGCAGCCTGGTGACCTCGTCATCATGGACGGGCACGACGGCTTCTACGCCGGTAACGGCAACATGCTGCACGCTCCGTACGAGGGAGCATCGGTGCGAGTACAGCCAATCTGGACAAGCGATTACTACATCGTTCGCTTGGGTATTTGATTCCCGCAAGGTGAACACTTGTACTTTCGGCGCGCCTCGACTTCGCGGTGCGCCGAAAGTGAGTTAACCTGTTGCCCTGATGTTCTGCGGATTCTTGAAAGAGCCACTGCGCGAACGACGCACGATCCACTCCATGGGTTCGTGCGGAACTTCTGCGCGTCGGCATAGCAGCCAAACATGTCAGGGCCACCGCGTAGTTTCTCGTGTGTCCTCTTGGGCGTTGTCATTGTGACAGCGCCCTTTTTGTTTGTCCGCTCGCTTTCTCTCCGCTGTCTCAGCGAGTAGTTCGAATGGCTGGAAGCCGTCCAGCCTTCTTCGAAAGGGAGCACATGCGCACACTGGTCCTCAACGCGGGGTATGAGCCCCTCGCCGTGGTGTCATTCAAACGGGCCCTCATCCTGGTCATGAATCAAAAGGCAACGATCGTGCAGAGCGATCTCGAACACCCGGTCTGGACAGCCACAGACACGTGGGAGCGCCCCAGCGTGATCCTGTTGTCTCGCTATGTCCGTATTCCGCGGGCACGATCGGTGCCGGTGAGTCGCCGCGGTGTCTTGCGACGCGATGATCACCTCTGCTGCTATTGCGGAAAGTCTGCGAGCACGATCGATCACGTGCTGCCGCGTTCGCGGGGAGGGCGGGATACCTGGGACAACCTGGTGGCCTGCTGCCTGCGCTGCAATAACCAGAAGAGTGACCACACGCCCGCAGAAATGGGCTGGGAGATGCTGACGTCACCTCGGGTGCCGCAGGGCGGAACCTGGGTGGTGCGGGGCGCTGAAAAGCCGATGCCGCAGTGGGACGCGTTCCTGATGTCAGCTGCGTAGAGATACGTGCGTACGAATGTATCGCGCGCTAATGACAAGGCGCTGCGCTTCCCGTAATGTTGGGACGTCCCCCAACCGGCAACTGGTACTTCAGAGGATCGCACTTGATCGAACCCAGTACGTCAGGTTCTCCCGAGAATCACGACGCATTACCTTCGCGGCGCGCCCTTCGCGCCCAACGGGAGGCGGAAGAGGCTCGGCGGATCGAACCGACGACTGAGGTCACGGTCGTCGCCCATCAGGTAGCAGTTCCCGTGGTTACGACAACGTCAACGTCAACGCCAACGTCAACGTCAACGTCAACGCCAACGCCAACGCCAACGCCAACGCCGGTCTCTATCCAGATTCCGATTGCGGCGACAGCCCAGGTCCCGTTGGTTCGGCCCCGGACCAGGCGACCAGCGCCCAAGGTTGTGGTTGCAGCGGCCGCGCCGACCAGCATCCGCTCACCACGTTCCAAGCGCAAGAATCCCCTGACGACGGCGTTCACGCTGATCGCGATTCCAGCACTGTTCCTCACGACAGCGTTGCCGGCCTATGCCTTCTCCCCTGGCAGGGGAAATCCACTCGACGCCAGCTCCGAACATGACAGGGCGACCGCAGGCGCACAGGGACTCGAAGTCTCGGCCGGTGCGGCTCTCGTGAGCGTGTCGCGCGACAACTTCACGGCGACCAGCCAGGAAGAACTCACGCAGCGCACGCTCGATGCCAAGCGCACCGCCGCGATCGAGGCAGCCAGGGCATCGGCCGCTGAATTCGCCGTGCGTGGGGTGCGGGCCGAAGGTGACGACTACCCCTGGCCGTATGAAGCGACCGACGGGCAGGGCGGCGGGCTCTCACCGCTCGGCTATTACTACCGCGAGTGCGTGGACTTCGTCGCCTGGCGACTCAATCGTGACGCCGGGGCGACATCAGGCGGATGGCGCTGGACGTGGAACAGCATGACACCCGGCGGCGGCAACGCTTCGAGCTGGGCTGGTGCGTGGGAGGGCCACGGCTGGGCGACGAGCAACACTCCCATCGCCGGAGCAGTCGCCTGGTTCAACTACAACCATGTGGCATACGTGCAGTCCGTCGGTGCCGACGGCTCGGTCGTGCTCGAGGAGTACAACTGGATGGGCAGCCACGCGTACCACACACGAACTGTGGCGCCTGGCGACGTCGCGCTGTTCCTGTACCCGCCGGTTTAGACGCTCTCGTTGGTCGAGGAGGCCGGCCACGGCCGTCTCGAGACCGCTACTGCAGTGACGAGGTCAGCCGCGCCAGGCTGTCGCCGACCTTCTCGATGACGGGGCGTTCCTGCCAGCCGTCGAGGGTGAGCAGTGAGCTATTGGCCCGATAGCCGTCCTGGACGACGCGCATCCGCTCGGCGAATTCTTCACCCTGGATCAGCACGGACACCTCCATGTTGAGGCTGAATGAGCGGATGTCCATGTTGCTGGAGCCGACGATGGAGATGCAGTCGTCAATGGTGAAGTGCTTGGAGTGCAGCACCGTCGGCGGGCGATACAGGTAGATCTTCACACCGGCGCGCAGGAGCGCCTCATAGTAGGAACGCTGTGCGTGGTACACGAGCACCTGGTCGCCGATCTCAGAAACAAAGAGCTCGACATCCACTCCCCGAGAGGCCGCGGTGATGATCGCGAGGAGCGTGGATTCCTCAGGCACGAAGTACGGGCTGGTGATGCTGATGCGCCGCTGGGCGTTGTGGATGAGCATGGTGTAGAGCTTGAGATTGTTGTCATTCTCGAAGCTCGGGCCACTCGGCAGGATTTGCGCGTCGAGGAGAGACGGATCGGGGGCGAGTACGACGGGGGTGGTGTTGAGCGGGAGGAGCTCATCCGTTTCGCTGAACCAGTCGGTCACGAAGACGGCATCGAGCTCGCGCACAACGGGCCCCTCAAGCCTGATCATGAGTTCGTGCCAGTGCAGGCCGCGATCGATGTTCTTTTGCTTGTGGTACTGGTCGTCGATGAGGTTCTGCGAACCCGTGAAACCGACGGCGCCGTCGACGACGACGAGCTTGCGATGGTTGCGGAGGTCGGGGCGCTGCCACTGCCCGCGCAGGGGGCGAAGCGGAAGCATCGCCTCGAATTCGATGCCGTTGTCACGGAGGAACCCCTCGGTCTCGCGGCGGTTCGGGTACATCAGGCTGGCCACGTGATCGGCCAGAACTCGCACGCGCACGCCACGGGCCGCTGCGCGAGCCAGGGCGTCGAAGAAGCCGGCCGTGCTTGCGTCGCGCACGAGAATGAAGAATTCGACGTGCACGAAACTCGTCGCGCGATCAATCTCAGCCGCCATGGCGTCGAACGAGCCCTGATAGTCGTCACTCAGGTCGATACGGTTTCCGCCCACCATGGGCAGGGCGCCCAGGTTGAGGTTGAGCTGGGCTGCCGAGTGCAGCCAGACCGGCCATTCGTTGCCGTGGCTCACCTGATCGAGGCCGACAGTGCGCTGCAGGATGCTCTGGCTCACGCCTCGCTGCTTCTCGCGGCGAGCACGGGGCAGGCGGCTGAATCCGACCAGGAGAAATGCGATGGCGCCGATGAACGGGATGAAGATGATGGCGAGCAGCCAGGCGATGGCGGTCGAAGGGCGCCGGTTCGCCGAGATGATGACGATGGCAATCGTGCCGAGAACGACGTGGATGATGACCAGCGCCAGCGCGGACATATCGAAATCTGACAATGCATTCACGCTTGCGGTCAGCTCACGGCTTGCTTGGGAACGACGACCTTCTTGATGATCAGCAGGATCGAGGCGACGGTCGGGCAGGCGATGAGCGCGCCGAGCAGGCCGAGCAGCGTGCCACCGATGAGTGCACCGATCAGCACCAGAGAGCCGGGGATGCTGATGGCCTTGCCGACCACGCGGGGCGTCAGTATGTAGGCCTCGATCTGCATGTAGACGAGCATCGCGATCAACACGACGAGGGCGGTTCCCGGGGAGGTGAAGAGGGAGACGAAGGTGACGATCACCGTGTTGATCACGCTTCCGACGAGCGGGATGAGGGTGATGGGCAGGGCAAGCGCCGCCAGGATCGCGGCATAGCGCACGCCGACGATGCTGAGCAGAATGAAGGTGAAGGCGGCGTTGATGACAGCGAGGATGAACATCCCGCCGAGATACTTGCCGACGGAATCCGCGATCTCCTCGGCGATGTCAATGAAGCCCTGGCGCTTGCTCATCGGGATCAGTTCGTAGAGGCTCTGCTTGATAGTCTCGAGAGAGGCCACGAAGTACAGCGTGAGCACGACGACGAAGATCACGGCGAAGGTGCCGTTGATCAGCGTTGACGTCACGTGGAGAGCACCGCCGCCAACGGCCAGCCAGACATTCGGGTCAGCGGCAGAACGCTCGAGCCAGCCGAGCAGTTGCAATGGGTAGCCATTCATCGTGGTGTTGAAATCGACGAACCACACCTGGCCTTCGATGTTGTCCAGGTTCGACGGCAGCCGCGAGATGAGTTCGTTGGCCTGTTCTCCAATGATCGGAACGATCAGGCTCACGAGCAGCACCATGATGGCGAGGAAGCTGGCGAGCACGATGAGCACCGCGCCGGTGCGGGATACGCGCATTGACTCGAGCTTCCGAACCAGCGGGTACAGGCCGAGGCTGACGAAGCCCGCGAAGAAGATGAGTGTGAGCGCCGAGCTGAGGGAGGCAATGGCTGAGCCAAGCAACAGGGCAAGCAATACGCCGAGGGTGGAGATGAAGCCGAGCTTGAACGGCCCGGTTCTGAACAGGGCAGCCGTGCTGCTCGCGAAGCCGCCGACGGGATGAGCGGTGTCGCCGAGAACGGGGGGAGTGGCCCCGACAGCCGGGTTCAGGGTGGGACTGTCGGCAGGCGGGACGATGGCCATCTGGATCTCCTCGAGGGCGGTGGTTAGACCTGGCACTTCGGTAGCTGCGCGCTCACGCTCGAATGCCCGTGCAGTGCCCGCGCCGCGATCCTATCGGCATCGTCACTCCGTTCAAGCGAAGGCGCGGTGTGCTCTCGCCGATTTCCGTGTGACCAAACGGGTGGAGTGGTGGAGGGGTTCCCTCGTTTCCGCAATTTGCGAACCCCTTCTATAGGTGGTTAGGTTTTGGAATGGCTCAGAACCATCCCTCAGGTGGGGGCATGACCCGCACGCTGAACGAGTAGTCAGGCGTGATTGGGCTGCATGCCCCTCGGCTCCGTGAGCACCCTGACGAGCGAGAAACATGCAGTACCTGAAAGGAACCACATGACTGTCCCCACACCGCCGGCCCCGAGATCCACCACCGACAGGCCAGGCGGTGGGCGCCAGATGAAACTCCCCATCGCTGAGCTGCACCTGCACCTCGAAGGCACCCTCGAGCCAGACTTCATCATCAAGACGGCGGCTCGCAACAACATCCGGTTGCCATGGAAGTCGCTCGACGACCTGAAGAGTCGCTACGCCTTCACGAACCTGCAGTCGTTCCTCGACCTGCTCTACGCGAACCTCGAGGTGCTCCAGACCAGGGCCGACTTCGAGCTGATGACCCTCAGCTACCTGCAGCGAGCAGCGGATGCCGGCGTTCGTCACGCTGAAGTCTCCTTCGACGCGCAGGCCCACATCCTGCGCGGCATTCCGCTGGATGTCGTCGTTGGCGGCATCCGCGATGCCCTCGACGTCAGTGAGGCTGACTATGGCATCACGACGAAGCTGCTTGTCTCGTTCTGGCGGGATCGGCCGGCGGCTGAGGCTCTGGACATCCTCCGGACCCTGATTGCGACCGGCGCCAGAATCGACGGTATCGGGCTCGACTCTGCCGAGCTGGGTTATCCGCCTGAGCTCTTCGTCGATGTCTACGCGCTTGCGAGGGAGAACGGCCTGCATGTCGTCGCCCATGCCGGCGAGGAAGGCCCTGCACAGTACGTGGCAGACACCCTCGACCTCCTGCACGTTGAGCGCATCGACCACGGCAACCGCTGTCTCGAAGACGATGCACTCGTCGCGCGGCTCGCTGCCGAACAGGTACCGCTGACGATCTGCCCCCTGTCGAACGTGCGCCTCCGGAACGTGGACACCATGGCAGATCACCCGCTGCAGACGATGCTCGCCAAGGGTCTGCTCATCTCGATCAACTCGGACGACCCTGCGTATTTCGGCGGTTACATTGACGCGAACTTCGCGGCGATCACGAAGCAGTTCGAGCTCGACACAGAGACGCTTGCGCGCCTGGCACGCAACTCGATCACCTCCTCCTTCCTCGACGAAGACGGTAAGCAGCGTCTCCACCAGGAGATCGACGCCTGGGTTGACCTGCAGGCGTAGCTGACCGGCGGATGTCGTGGTCGGGCCAGGCCGTGTGCCGAAACACCGTACGTGGCTTGGCCAGGCCGCATCCGGTATTTCGACGTGGTCGCCAGTTGCCGGTAAGCTCGTCTGGTCAGCCTCTGTAGCTCAACGGAAGAGCAGTTCCGTCCTAAGGAAACGGTTGGGGGTTCGAATCCCTCCAGGGGCACCATGTGCGGCTTACTTCAGCAGGTCACCGGAAGCGGTGACCTGCTTTTGTGTTTTCACGGAGACTCAGTAGCGGATCAGCACGGGCGTACTACGCGGGCACGGGCGCGTCGATCGCCAGCTTCACCCCGATCGCGCCGAGAAGCGTGCCGGTGACCCATTTCTGCCACCGCATCCACGCTGGCTTGCGCTGCAGAAACATCGCGATCGAGCCCGCGGCGAGGATGATTGCTCCGTTCACGGTCACGCCCACCAGGATCTGAATCGCGCCGAGCTGAAACCCCTGCGCAACGATGTTGCCGGCAGCCGGATCAATGAACTGCGGGATCAGTGCCAGGTAGAGGATTGCGACCTTGGGGTTCAGGAGGTTCGTCACCAGCCCCATGCGGAAAAGCTTGCCGAAGGAGTCGCGAGGAAGCGCGCTCGTCTCGAACAGTGACTTACCGCCAGGGCGGAGTGTCTTGTACGCCAGCCACAGCAGGTAGAGGGCGCCGACAATCTTGAGCGCGATGAACAGCCACGGGACCACGAGGAACACTGCCGCCAGCCCCAGATTCGCCATCGCCATGTAGACGACGAAACCGACCGCGGTACCGGACAGAGACATCATCCCGGCGCGCCACCCCTGGCTGATGCTGCGTGAGACGAGGTACATCATGTTCGGACCTGGCGTGAGCGCGAGCCCCAGCTCGACGAGGGCGATGCCGCAAGCGGCGGCCAACGAGATCATGAAGTTTCGGCGAGCGTCACGGTCGTCGTCCCCTTCTCACCAGCTCGGAAGTACTCAATCTCGACCGTGTCGCCGGCATCGCTGGTGAGCTGGACATGGGTGAGCACGTCCAGGTTGACCGCAGCTCGCCCGTTGATTTTCGTGATGACGTCGCCCGAACGGATGCCAGCTTCGTCAGCCGGTCCGCCGTCAGTGATCGATTGCACGAACAGTCCGTTGTCGACACCAAAGTGCTCAGCCACGGCGTGCGGAATCGGGATGAGGTCAGCCCCGATGTTCGGGTATGTCACCTTCCCGTTCTCGATGAGTTGGTGGGCGAGTGGGATGGCGACGGATTGCGGGATCGCGAACCCGATGCCGACACTGCCCGTGCTGCTCTGACCACCAGCCCCGGCGACTGTGGAGATTGCCGTGTTCACGCCGACGAGTCGGCCGCGGCAGTCGACGAGCGCTCCGCCGGAGTTGCCAGGGTTGATGGACGCATCCGTCTGGATGGCACCGACCAGAATGGCGTTCCGGCCGTTTTCGCTCGGTACGGGCACGTTGCGGCCGAGCGCGCTGACGATGCCTGCTGTCACGGTGCTGTACAGCCCGAGCGGTGCGCCGAGGGCGACGACGGGCTGTCCGACCGACAACGACCCGGAGTCGCCTTCGTCGATGACCTGCAACTTTTCGTCGCTGTCCACCTTGATGACGGCAAGGTCTGTCTTCGGATCGCGGCCGACGATGCGAGCGGGTAGTTGGTGACCGTCGCTGAACCGGACGTCGACAGTTCCGGCGCCGGCAGCTGATGAGATGACGTGGTTGTTGGTCAAGATGTAGCCGTCCTCCGTGATGACCTGGCCGCTGCCGTTACCGGAGCCGACCACGATCGTCACGACGGATGGGAGAACCCGGTTCGCTACCGACTCAGCGTCACAGGATCCACGGCCGGCACTGACAGCCAAAGCGGTGACAGTTCCTGCGATGAAGCCGCCGGCGATCAGGGCCAGCGCCACCGCGGCGGCGGCAGACACGATCAGCCAGCGGGGAATGCTGGGCTTCACCTCTGCGGGCTCTGTCGTGGCCTCTGCGTCGCTCGTAGTGAGTGTGACCGGTTCGCCGGCCGGCGTTTCGTCCGTGCTGGTCGCCGGACTCGCTTCGTTCAGGTCTGTCATCGTCAGCTCCTTCTGTTTACTTGCTCGACCCGCTAGTCGACGAGGTCGCGGTCGGTGGTGAGAGCCACGGTGGCCCACACCTCGAGGCCCAGATGCGCAAGTCCGTCGATCACGGCGTGCCGCACGTCATCCTCTTCACTCACATCCCACTGCGACGCCGCGACGACGAAGTCGACTTCGACGTAGAGCTTCCGTCCGACCTTGCTGGAACGGATGGTGGGCTCGCCGAGCCCGAACCTGTCCCGAACGTGTCTGACGACACGGGTGATCTCATCCGTCGTCGCTTGAGGCGGTGCTCCCTCGAGGAGCTCGTTCAGCCCCGACCGCACCAGTCGGATCGGGATGGGGGCGAGGATCACGCAGGAGATGAGAACGAGCACCGGGTCGATGTACCGCACGACATCGCGGAGGTCGGTCAGCTCGAGCAGTAGGGCGGCAATCGCACCCACCGTCATGACGATGCTGAGCACCGCTCCAGCGCGCCATTGCGCGGCCTCAGCGGCGACGAGGTCCGACCCGCGAGCGGCGCGCAGCAGCCACCAGGTCACGACCGATCCGACGGTCGCCGTGACAGCGCCGTAGACGGCGATCACGACGGGGTCAACATCCGTTCCACCGTCGCGGATGATCACGACGGCGTCGCCGGCGGCGAACAAGAGCGTCCCCGCGATGGCGACGCCCTGGATCGCGACGACGAACGGCGCGAGGGCGTCGCGGCCGAACGGGAACCGGCGGGTGGGTCCTGCGGCTACGGCGGTCGACGCCCGCAGCGACGCCCACGACAGAATGAGGCCGATGAGCATGTAGGCGCCGTCGAGGATGATGATTCGGGTGCCAGAGACGATGCCCACGAGCAGCGCGATGATGGCCAGAACGACCGAAAACTGGATCGACCGGCGGAGACCGTGCTGCTCCGCACCCTCAGCCCCGCGCAACCTGGTCACGATGTCACTTCTCGCCTGCTCCGCCAGCCACAGCGCCCCCATATGTTCAGGCACCAAACGCGGCACCATCAGCAACTTAGCTGATCGAGAAGGCTATCGTGTGTCGGGTGCCGGAATGACACGCTGGGCGCCATGACCTCCGGCAGAGATAGGCTGATCTGCACTATGCAGAGCTTTGCGCGATCACACACAGACGACGGTGGGCGCGAGCGCGCAATCGTCGAAACAACAACATCGGGAACCGATATCGACGGCGTCGCTGGAGAAGACGAGTTTCGCGTCGACGTTGAGCGCATCCGCTTTTCTCCCTATTTCTCACGGCTGTCTGCTGTCACCCAGGTGATTCCGCAGGCCGGCTCAGGTACCACGGTGCACAACCGGCTCACCCACTCGCTCAAGGTCTCTGCCGTCGCCCGCTCGATCGCTGTGGACTTCCGCCACGCGCCAGCGGACGTGCAAGCCACCATCGCTGAACTCGGTGGATGCGACCCCGTTGTCGTGCAGGCAGCAGCCGCAGCGCACGACCTCGGTCATCCGCCGTTCGGCCACCTCGGCGAGCAGGTGCTTGACAGGGTGGCCCGCACCAAGCTGGGTCTGCCGGACGGGTTCGAGGGCAACGCTCAGACGTTCCGCATCCTGACTGCGCTCGATAGCTGCGACGCAACCCCACGAGGGCTCAACCTCACCAAAGCGGTGCGTGCCGCCGTGCTCAAATATCCGTGGACCCGCAACGAGTGGCGTGCTTTGCCCCCTCAGCCCGCGGAGATGCTGCCGCGCGGGGTCGGCTCCGATTCGGCATCCGGTGCACTCAAATTCTCGGCGTACTCAATCGACGCGCGTGAGATGGCCGATGTGCTCTCGGCCTTCCCGGCAATCGGCACGCACCAGCAGACCGTCGAGTGCTCTGTGATGGACATCGCCGATGACATTGCATACTCCGTGCACGATTTGGATGACTTCTACCGGGCCGGCGTGCTGCAGTACACCGCGGTGTCGGCCGAGCTGAACGGCTGGCTCACGGAGCAGAACATTCTGCGCGCGCTCGAGCCCGCCGAGCTGATGGCGGGCGTTGCGCTGCGTCGCCCCGGCTACGCGCTCGAGGCAGCCTGGCGGCACACCCAGGCAAAAGATGCCTGGATCGCCGACCCTGACAGGTTTCGCCAGTCGGTGCAGCGCGTCACCAGCGACCTCGTTGATGGCCTGCTCACCATTCCATACGACGGTGGGCTTGACGCCGACCGGGCGGTGTCGGCCTTCACCCGCCGCTGGATCGATCGGCTCAAGGGCTCGATCCGGGTGGAACGCACCCCCAACGTGCGCAGTGGGCACGTGCGACTCAGTAGCCACGCCTGGCACGACGTTGTCGTGCTCAAGTTCGTGCACACGCGTTTCGTACTCGACCGGAGCGACCTGGCTGTCTACCAGCGCGGCCAGGCACGGGTGCTCGAGACGCTGGCAGACGGCTTCCACCTCTGGTTGAATGACGCGGATGATGCGGCTCGCGCCCCGCGCCGCCTCCTCGACTCTGTCGAGGCAGCGACAGCGGAGTACCGCGAGCTGCGCTCAGGGGCCCCGGAGTTTTTCGGGGCGGTCGGAGTCGGCATCGATGATGCCGACATCGCACGCTTCGGTCGTGCCCGCGCGGTGATCGACTACATAGCGTCCTTCACCGACGCGCAGGCCATGTCGGTTGCGGCGCTCATCAGCGGCACTTCTGACAACCTGTGGGAGTCAGGCCGCAGCCTCTGAGCGCCGTTCCGAGTGGTGATCGCGGCTAGACCTAAGCGCGGACGGTTCGCCCGCCGTCGACAGAAATGACCTGGCCAGTGACATAGCCGGCGTCATCTGACAGCAGGTACGCTCCGGCTGCGGCAATATCGTCTGGGCGCCCGACCCTGGACTTGACGAAGGTCGACTCGATGGTCGGTCCTTCCATCGCCGCACGGACCTCGGCGGGGAAACGGTCGTGAACAATCACGCCGGGAGCAATGGCATTTGCTCGGATTCCGTCGACTCCGTAGCGCGATGCCACGTGGCGCATGAGCGCGTGTCCGCCAGACTTCGCCATGGCGTACGCAACGCGGACGGGCTCTGCCACGTAAGCGGATCCTGAGCTGGTGTAGACGATGGATCCGCCACCGCGTTCGATCATGGGTGGAAGCGCAGCGCGCGTGCAGAGGACATAGCCGCGTAGATTGACCCTGAGGCTCTCGTCGATTTCATCCATCGTCATGTCGAGAAGTCCGTGTGTGGGGTTGCCCCCCACTTTTGCAAAGTTCACGTGGATGCCGTCGAGGCCGCCGAACGTGGATACCGTCAGTGCGACGGCGTCGCCCACAGACGCTTCGTCGGCGCCGTCAAGTCGGGTTGCGACGATGGAGCCACCCGCCGCGCTGATGGCGGCGGCCACGGATGCGACCCCGTCGGTGTCGATATCGCCGAGCACGACGTTCGCGCCCTCCGCCGCATATCGCTCAGCCAGGCCGGCGCCAATGCCGCCGGAGCCCGCAATCAGGATCGTTTTGCCGTCAAGTCTCTTCATATATCCGACCTCAGTCATCGTCATTGATTTACTGGACAACTTGTCCTGTAATTAGTCAGACTATCGAGGTCGACGAGACGCCGACAACTTACGGTCGGTTCGACAGGCGGTCACCCGCGGTCACTTGCGGGGTGCCTGCGCCGTATTGCGTGTCGCAGCGCCGTGCAAAATGAGATCGACGAGATTCTCGGAGATATCGCTGCCTGGCCCGTGAATGTTGGTGATTCGGTGAAAGATCGCGCCAAGCAACGTGTCGACCATGGTGTCCAGATCGACGTCCGGTCTCAACTCGCCGGCCGCCACGGCCCGCGCGAGGCGTTCCTCTAGCTGGTCACGAAGCGGAGTGACCAGGAGATCGCGTTGCCGGATGGCGACATCTTCGTTCGACGCGGCCGCTGCAGTGAGTGCCCTGCGAAGGGGATCGACGCCCGGGGCGGTCAGCGACGTCGACAGTGCGCTCAGGGTGGATTTCAGGTCTGTGCCGATGTCGGACGCATTAGCCACTGACGCCATGACGAAGGAAATGTTTCCCTCGACAATGCCCTCTGCCACGATGTCGCCTTTGGTTCGCCACCATCGGTACACCGTCTGCTTTGACACCCCAGCGCGAACGGCGATCTGCTCAATGCTCAGCGCATCCCAGCCGATCTCGACGAGTAGGTCGCGCGCGGCATTCAAGATTGCGACGCGATTCAGTTCGCTGCGAGGGCGCCCCCGCGGAGTTTTCTCCATATGTGAAGGGTAGCTCGGCCGTTGATACTGTTGCTTTCGCGTACGAACGGGTCGTCGCCGAGGAAAGTCTCGGCGACGACCCGTGCACGTGCTGATGCTCAGCTCCGGTTCATCGGAACTGCGTCATTTTCATAACCAGGTACTGGTCGAACTGGTCCCTGGACCTGCGGGCCTCTAGCTCCTCTGCATTGAAGGTCGTCCGCGTGGACGCAGTGCGGCCGCCGGTAGCGCGTTCGCGCCGTGTGGCCCTGGTGGGGCGGCGACCCCACCGGATGAGCGCGATACCGAGATGCATCGCGGCACGATCCAGCACACCCACGCGGCGCACGGGAGAGTGCACCTCCGTGGCGGTAACCGGTTCGGGCGGGTGGTCCTGGTGCCCGGTTGTGGGCGCCATTTGAGTATTCATGGTGGTTGGTTCCTTCGCGTTCGCAACCTGGGCGCGCTCATAGGCGTGCGGGGTCGCCGAATAATGGGTGGCCGCTTTAGGCGGCGAAACGTGGCTGCGCGCGAGTGCGCGCGCCACATGCGGGGTGAGTGACCTGAGGCAGGCGAATGCACAATTGTGCGGATGCTGCCTGGTCGAGCTTCGAGAGCGTCACCACCGTCTGGACCGGTGGGCTATCTACTGGTCGATCAGGCGGTGAAGACGCCGACGAAGCCGGCGGTGGTACGGGATGCGAATGCATTCATGTGGGTAATCACGCTGGGCTCCTTTCGTCAATGGCGTAAGCATCACCCTAGGGGGAGCTGCGCATTGCGCGCAACAACTTTCTGCAAATTGGAAAGGCCCGGCTCAGATTTCTCTGAAGCCGGGCCGGTTGTCCTGCGGAGCGGAGTTAGCTTCCTGCGCCCACTTCGCTTGCGGCTGCCTTGACCGCGGCATCGATTTCAGACTTCTTCACGTTGTTCAATTGCTTGGCAACGTGCTTCTCAGCCTTCAGCTCTGCCTTGTTGATCGCTTCTTCAACGTTGCTGGCGCCGGCGACGAGCAGCGCCGCTTGGCCGGCATCAATGAGATCGCCGAGCTCCTTGACTTCGGAGCGGGACACGCCACGCCAGAGGTGGCCGCTCGCTGCACCGATTGCGCCACCGACGACCGCGGTCCCGATGATGACTGGCGGGAAGAGGAGACCGACTACTGCGCCGGCGACGGCTCCGCCCCATCCGCCGTGCCTGGTTGCCATCTCGTCCTTGTTGACGTGCACCTTGCCGTCAGCGTCCTTGGTGATCACTGCCGCGTCGTAGGTGCCGACGGTACCTGAAGAATGCAGCTCCTTGACGATGTCGTAGTCAGCACGGGCGGCGCTTTCACTCGGATACGTGCCGATATAGAGGAACATTCCGTCGTTGTCAGCCATTTGTTGTCTCCAATTCATAGTGGACCTCGAACTCAGAGTGAGGCTTTTTCATCGAATCACGATGCGGCCATTGCGTCACCCCCTTGCGTCAAACATTGGTACGTCGTAGCGGGGACCGGGCGCATCCCCTCACACGGCTATTCCGATGGGGTAACCGTGCCTATAGTCGGGTCAAGAGGCGCGACGAAGGGAACGAACAATGGCCGCCTGGACAGAGGACGAACTCGACCGCATCGGTCGTGCCGACGAGTTGCGAGTGGCCGGTATGCGAAATGACGGCTCGTTGCGAAATAGCGTCATCATCTGGGTGGTGCGAGTGGGTGATGAAATCTACATCCGCTCCGTGAACGGTCCCACTGCTGCCTGGTATCGCGGGTCCCAGATTCGCGGCGAAGGCCGTATCGAAGCTGGGGGCGTGACCAAGGACGTCAGATTTGTGCGGAACGCCGACAACGACGACGAGGTCGATGCCGCTTATCGCGCCAAGTACGGCGGCGGAAGCCCGGTACGAGCCATCACGAGTGACGTGGCCAAGAGCACCACTCTTCGCGTTGAGCCTCGGTGACCGTTTATCGACCTCCAGGCAGGCCGACGAGTGCGGCGCTCGCCGCCCAGAGCCTGGCTGCGACCTGCTGGTCGTAGCTGTTCGCCGAGGATTCCTTGGGCTTTCGGTTCGCAAAGTACCGGCCAGTCACGCCGGTGAGGGACGGATCGCTGGCCAGGTGGATCGACGTGGCTGCGCCATCCGCTGGACTCTTCATGAATGGCCGGATGAGGGGAACGAGCATCCGCTGGACGCCGGCGGGATCTTCCGCCCCGAACGCCGTGCTGACGACGCCGGGATGCAACGCATTCGACGTGACAGCGCTGGCCGGCACTCGCCGGGCAAGCTCGTAGGCGAACATGACGTTGGCCAGCTTCGACTGGTTGTATGCGTGAGATCCGGAATATGCCTGCTCTCCCTGCAGGTCGTCGAAGTCGATCCTCCCCATGGCGTGCGCATTGGAGGCGACCGTGACCACGCGGGCAGGCCCACTCTGCGTGAGTCGTTCGAGAAGCAGGTTCGTGAGCAGGAAGGGTGCGAGGTGGTTGAGGGCCAGGGTGTGCTCGATACCGTCGGCGGTGAGATGCCGGGTATGCCAGTACCCGCCGACGTTGTTGATGAGGACATCGATGCGGGAAAGAGACTGGAGCACCTCGTCGGACAGGCGCCGTACCTCGGCCTGGTTGGACAGGTCAGCAACGAAGGGGATGACCTGTCCGCCAAAGGCCGAGCGGATGTCGCTGGCGGCGGCCGTGGTGCGTTCAGTGTCGCGGCCGACGATCGCGACGTCTGCACCCATCGCGGATAATCCCAGTGCCGTTGCCCGGCCAATTCCTCCGGTGGCACCCGTGACAAGCATGGTCTTGCCCGCCATCTGTTCGCTTCGAACCTGTGCCATTGGAACGCCCTTCGGTCTGGGACAAGCATGCTCCGAGACGACGCAACCGGGGTGCCAGAGCGGATGTCGGGGGAGGGCGCACTGCTACGGTGACACCGTGATGGTGCGAACTCGGGACGTGATCGCAGCCGGCACGGTCTGGCTGCCGCTGGTGGTCGGTCTGGTGGCGTGGCTGCGCTGGCGCGACGAGCTGCCGGCCGAGGTGATGCTGCGAAACGATATCGACGGCGCCGTTGCGCCGACCTTTCCGATGTGGGCGATACTCGTGCCCATACTCATCGTGCTGATCGGCGTTGGAATCGGCGCGGCCAGCGTCGTTCCGCTCTCCCCGAACGAAGCGGGCAGCAACCGGCGGATTCCGCTGTTTTGGAGCGGCGCCGTTGCCGGGTTCGCCACGGCAGTGTGCGTCTTTCAGATGTGGGTGGCCGTGAGCCCGCCCCCCGCCGACCCGTCACGGGCAAACGCGCTCCTGGGCTTCGCGGCGATCGGCGCAGCCTTGTACGGCCTGGTGCCCTTCTTCATCGCGCACCGAGCAGAGCGGATGCCGGCGGCATCGTCATGACCACAAGGTGACGCCGCGCACGCCTGACTCAGTGCGCGAGGGCCTTAGTCTTCAGCGCCTCGTACTCTGACTGCGTGATCGTGCCGGAATCGAGGAGCGCCTTGGCTTTGGCGATCTCGTCCGCCGGGCTGGAGCTGCCCACGGAACGGATGTAGTTCTGCGTGGCGTCCTGCACCTGGGCGGCCTCCCGCTGACTGCGTTCGGCCATGCCTCCGCCGCGAACGATCAGGTAGATCAGAGCGGTCAGGAACGGAACGAACAGGAGGCAGATCAGCCATAGCGCCTTCCACCATCCGTTCAGCTTCGTGTCGCGGAACAAGTCGACGACGATGGTGAACAGCGCGAACAGGTAGGCGATGAAAACGAATGCCCAGACGAACCACCAGATGATGTCCCAAAACGAATTCCAGAAGTTCATGGCTCGCTCCTCGTTCGTGCGTGGATCCCGGCACGCAAGCACCCATGCGATGCGCTCGCGAGACCCAGTCTCCGACCTGCTCGGAGAGGGGCCACCACCCGAATCGGGTGAAGTGCCTGGTTTCGCCAGGGAGCGGGCGGGCGGGCTGGCCTTTGCGCCGACATACGTGATCCGATAGCCTGCAAGGCTCGGCATTCGGGCATCCGCTTAGATACCCGCCCGCAAAGGACGCCCCATGACCGACTCTCCGCACCCGTACAGCGATTCCTATCTGGAGCTGAACAAGGCCAATTGGGATGAGCGGGCTCCGCTGCACCTCGCCTCGGACGACTATGGGATTCAGCGATTTGTGGACGACCAGAATTGGTTGTCTCACGTTGTGACATTCGATCGGGCGCGCCTGGGCGACCTGTCTGGCCTTCGCGCCGTGCATTTGCAGTGCCACATCGGCACTGACTCCATCTCGTTGGCACGCTTGGGCGCAACGGTCACCGGGGTTGATCTCTCATCTGTCTCCATCGCCGGTGCGACAGAGCTCGCACAGCGAGCCGGTACCGATGTGACGTTTGTCGAAGCCGACGTGTACTCCGCGGTGGAGGCGCTCGGTGGCGAGCGGTTCGATCTGGTCTACACCGGCATCGGGGCACTCTGCTGGTTGCCCGACATCGCACGCTGGGCCAAAACCGTGGCATCGCTCCTGGTTCCCGGCGGGCGACTTTTCATTCGTGAAGGGCACCCGATGCTGTGGGCCATCGACGAGGATCAGCCCGGCGCCCTCGTGGTCGGCTACCCATACTTCGAGCAGGTTGACCCGATCGTCTGGGACGACTCATCGACGTATGTCGAGACCGACACGCCCATTCAGGCCTCGGTCACCCATGAGTGGAATCACGGCCTCGGTGAGATCATCACTGCATTGTTCGATGCCGGCCTCCAGCTCACCGCGCTGGTCGAGCACACCAGCGTTCCGTGGGAAGCGCTGCCCGGTCGCATGGCGCTGGATGCCTCTGGGGAATGGTCTCTCATCGACCACCCGGAACGCGTACCCCTGAGTTACACGCTCCAGGCGGTCAAGCTGGCGTGAGCCATCGCGCCAGCTGGACTTAGCGTGCGTTCGCTGCCGCCAGGAGCTGTGCGAGCTGGTCGGGGTCGACGCCGCTGCCGGGGAAGGCCATCATGCGGCCGATCGGAGCGGACTCCAACATCTTGGCGATGGTCGGGTCGGCCAGGAGTCCAGCGGATGCCGGCCCGCCGAGCGACTGCATAACCAGCGGCCCGGCAATGGGGTGGGCCATGACTTCGGCAATCGATGATTCAGCGGTGAGCGGCATCCGCACCGTATCGCCCTCGACACCGACGGAGATGCGTGCGCGGATGTCGCGGCTGGAGCTGCCGACCGACACCTCGTAGCCGCCGCCCTCAACCACCCAGCGCGACAGCGAAGCATGCCAGTAGCCGAGGTCCTCGCGGCGAATGGTGAGCTCTGCCTCACGGCTCTCACCGGCAGCGAGTGCGATCTTCGCGAACGCTGTGAGCTCACGAGGCGCGCGCATCACGGCTGACGTGGGCAGGGCCGTGTACACCTGCACGATCTCCGCCCCGTCGCGCGCGCCCGTATTGGTGACAGTGACGCGCACGGTGATGCCAGCGGCATCCGCTATTGCCGTGGCATTCGAGTATTCGAAGGTCGTGTACGAGAGACCGTGACCGAATGGATACGAGACCTCGAGGCTGCGCGCGTCGTACCAGCGGTAGCCGACGAAGATGCCTTCTCCGTAGCGCACCTGGCCATGCTCGCCGGGGAAATTGAGGAAAGCGGGGGTGTCTTCGAGCCGCAGGGGAATGGTCTCGGCGAGTCGCCCAGACGGATTGACGACACTGAAGAGCACGTCTGCGATTGCGCCGCCGCCCGCTTGCCCGAGCAGCCAGCCTTCGACGATGGCCGGCACCCGTGCGGCGAACGCTGACAGGCGCACAACGCCACCGTTCGAGAGCACGACGACCGTGCGCGGGTTGGCCGCGAGTACGGCCTCAAGCAGGTCGAGTTGGGCAGGGGGCAACTCGATATCGTCGCGATCGAACCCTTCGGACTCCTGCGCGGCCGGCACGCCGAGGAAGAGCAGCACCGTGTCGGCAGCGGATGCCGCGGCAACAGCATCAGCAGTCAGTTCAGTCGTTGCAGTCCCGTCGCTGGCGTATCCGGCCGCGAACGGAACCTCTCGGCCAGTGAGGGTGCGGATCTCGTCGAGCGCATTCTCAAGGCGGGTCGGGTTGATGAGCGAGCTGCCAGCCCCCTGGTAGCGAGGTGTCCGGGCGAGTTCGCCGATGATCGCGACGGAGGCATCAGGGGAGAGGGGCAGCACGCCGTCGTTCTTCAGGAGGACGACGCTCGCAGCGGCGGCCTCCCTGGCCAGCGCGTGGTGGGCGGCTTCGTCGTAGGTTGCTGCGGCATCCGCTTTCGCTTGGACCTTCTGGATCAGCTGGATGACGCGGCCGGCCGCGGTGTCGATGACGCTCTCGTCGAGGTCACCTGCGCGCACGGCGGCGACGAGCTCGGCGTCTGTGCGACCATCGGTGGACGGCATCTGGAGGTCAAGCCCAGCCGCAATCGCGGCGGTGCGGTCGACGACGGCGCCCCAGTCTGAGACGACGAGGCCGGTGAAGCCCCACTCCTCGCGCAACACGGTGTTCAGCAGCCACGGGTCTTGCGAGGTATGAACTCCGTTGATTCGGTTGTACGAGCACATGACGGTCCAGGGCTGGGCGTCTTCGACGACGCGCTGGAAGCCGCGCAGGTAGATCTCGCGCAGCGGCCGCGGATCGATGTCAGCTGAGACGCGCATGCGGTCGGTCTCCTGGTTGTTCGCGGCGAAGTGCTTGAGTGAGGCGCCAACGCCCTGTGATTGGAGTCCACGCACGAGGGCTGCGCCCAGTACCCCGGACACCAGCGGGTCTTCGGAGAGATACTCGAAATTGCGGCCGCAGAGGGGGGAGCGCTTGATGTTGATGCCGGGGCCGAGCAAGACGCCAACGCCTTCGGCTCGTGCCTCTTCGCCGAGCGCCGTGCCGACGCGTTCCAGCAGCGCGGGGTCGAAGCTGGAGCCGAGTGAGACGGCGGGCGGGAAACAGGTCGCGGGCACGCTGTCGGCGATGCCCAGGTGGTCTGAGCCGCCGCGCTGCTTTCTTACGCCATGCGGACCATCGGTCAGCATGATGGACGGCACTCCTGGTGCTTCCTTGGTAGTCCAGAAGGTGGCGCCGCTGGTGAGGCCGGCCTTCTGCTCGAGGGTCAGGGTTGCGAGAGTGCCGCGGGTGTCTGGGCTAGCGGTGCTGGTGCTGGTGCTGGTGCTTTCGCTGGTGCTGGTGCTGGTGCTTTCGCTGGTGCTGCCAGTGGTGGCGGGACCTGTGCTCGTCATGATGCTCCTTCGACGGTGATGGCTACCTGACGTCGCCGGATGATTCCCGTTCCGGCCGGTGGTGGGAGCCTACGAGGGCTGGTTGGCGTCGTCCAGCCTTTTCATGAGCGGATGCCGCGCCGTTCGCCCCTCCGCTGGTCGAGGAGCGGACGTGGCCGAGGATCGAGGGCGGCCGAAGAGCGGGCGTGGTCGGGGAGTGAGATCGCTGGCGAGTGTCAAGTGGGCGGGCGGACCTCGCGATTTCAGCTGGGCGCGCGAAAACGCGCCTGGCGCGCGATTAACCGCGCGCCCAGCGGGAAAACGCGCGCCCAGAATTCGGCGCGGTGGCAGAACGCTTATCTCGCTCGGGTCTCGGGGCGGGTCGCGGCGTCGCCACCTCAGAGCATCACCCGAACATACTTACGATTAATCTCTAGATACGGCTGAGAAAAGCTCGCCTTTCAGTTCTAACGCTGGTAGTATTGAGGCATGCTCACAGTTGAGGAATCCCGCACAGTCAAGGACATGCTGCAGGATTTCACGGCGGAGTTTTCGGAGGCCAAGCCCTGCGCCACGGTGCGCGTCGACAGTGATGATGACCTAGTCGAACGTGCCATCCAGGCCGAGCAGGCCGGGCGACTCATCGACGCGTACCGGGTGTCGTTGGCTGCCGAGATTGAGGAGCGGTCGCGGAAGACGTTGGAGGTCTCGGAGCGGCTGTCGTCCAAGCGCGGATGCCGCAGCGGCACCGAACTGTTGGAGCGGCTCACAGGCGTGTCAGCGAAGACCATCGCCAAGAGAGTCCGACTGGGTGGGCAGGTGCGTACCCAGTACGGGTTGGACGGGGCGGCGTTCCCGGCGAAGTTCCCCGCCGTGGCGGTGGGGTTGGCCAGTGGGCTGCTCGGTCGGGACAGCGCTGAGGCGATCATCACCGTGTTGGGACCGCTGCGCGGCCGGATCCCTGTCGACCAAATTCAGCTTGCCGAGGAAGCTCTGGTCGCTGCGGCGACGGGGCAGCCGATCGGGCCGGGCGACGAGGCCACGATCCCGGTGGCTGCGGATGCGACCTTGTTGCAGGCGCAGGTGTGGAGGGCGTTCATTGACCCGGATGGTCTGGAGCCCGATGAGAAGCGGGCGATGTTGAACCGTGGCTTCCGGCTCGGCACCGAGCGTGATGGTCTCATCCCCGTGTCGGGTGCGTTGATGCCGGAGACGGCCGCGAAGTTCCAACGCCTGATGGACGCCTACATGTCGCCCAGAACCGCGCAGGTCAAGTTTCTGACCGCGGAGGAGCGGGAGCAGCAGATCGACCAGGAGATCCTGGAGCGCGACGATCGCACGAAAGACCAACTACGCCACGACCTCGTCACGATGATTGTCGACACCGCCGCTCGGAGCGCCGAAGCACCCTCGATCGGCGGGGCCGCCCCGACCGTGCTGGTCAGTGTGCGGCAGGAAGACCTCCTCGCAGGCACGGGTGCCGGCCACATCGACGGACAGGTGGTACCGGTTTCAATGCTGACCGTGGAGCAGATGGCGTGTGCCGGGGGAGTGCAACCGGTGACGATCAATGCGAAGGGCAAGATCATCGAACTGGGAGTCACCGACCGGTGCTTCTCCGGCCAGCAGCGCCGGGCGATCACCCTCCGCGACGGCGGCTGCGTCATCCCCGGTTGCCAGAGCCCGGCCGCGTGGGCGGAAATCCACCACGTGATCCCCGCTGCGCTCGGTGGGCCCACCGAGGTGGGTAACGGCGTGACCCTGTGTTGGTTCCATCACCGCACGATTCACCGGTCGGGGTGGCAGATCCGGATGGTCGACGGCGTCCCGCAGGTGAAAGCCCCGATCTGGATGGACGGCCACCAACGCTGGCATGTGGCGACGAAGTCACCGACCCGGATGGCAGACCAACTCGCCGATAGACGCGATCAACGCGATCAACGCGATCAACGCGATCATCCGCGAACCGGCTGAAGCGGCTGAACCGGAGCGGCCAAGCAATACCGGCTGACTTGAACTGGTGCTCCCCGAGGGCTGGGATTGGCTCACCGGTCCTTCAATGCCGGAGCTGTGCCTCCGCTGTCGAATCCGGAGCGCTCTCAACCGGCACTGACTCGCCCTGATCGAGGTACTGCGCCGAGATACGGCGGTACGACTTCGTGAAGAACGCAGCGATAGCCGCGAGAACCATCACGATCCCCGCAATGAGGAACACGAGCGCGATGCCCCGCGCCTCGCCGTCTCCCAGGAGCCAGCCGAGGCTGGATTGTCCGGCATCCGAATTCATGAACGGGATGATGATGAACTCGGCGATCGGCGCGACGAGGAACGCGGTGATCGGCGCCGCCGCCGACTCAAACGCTGCAGCGAACCCGAACACCCGCCCCTGCTCGCGGAACGGCACCACCTTCTGGATGACAGTCTGCTCTGCCGCCTCGACGGCAGGGATAAGCGTCATGTAGAGCCAGATGCCCGCGGCGTACAGCCACCACCACTCGCGGATCGTAAACAGCGCTCCGAGTACGCCCATGAGGATGACGAGCAGCAGCATCGTGCGGATTGGGTTGCGTCCGAGCCCGAACTTCGCGATCAGCAGGCCGCCGATGATGAATCCGGTCGACGTGACACCAAGCACGATTCCCCACACTTCGACGGGGAACAGTTCGAGGCCGTATGGGTCCATGAGCGCCATGTAGACGCCGCCGATGAAGTTGTTGAACGTCGAGAAAATGATGAGTGCGAACAGCCCGGTCGCCGCCCTCACCGCCATGATGCTGCCGCGCAGGTCGATCAGCGGCCTCCGCTCACCATGTTGCTGCGGCTGTTCCTCTGGGATGCGCAGGAACAACAGGTGCACGAGGGCGGCCGCCGAAAGGGCGATGGCGATGAGGAGCGTCCACCCCATGCCCAGCAACCCGATCGCGAGTCCGCTGAAAACGCTCGTCACCATGAAGGCAAGCCCCTGCACCGTGCCAACGAGGCCGTTCGCGTTCGCGTGCCGCTCGGTGGGGATCAGCAGCGTGACGACCGTCGACAGCGCGATGTTGCGCATGTTCTCGATGACCGCCCCGAAGAGGATGATTCCGCTGAACAGCCAGAACAATGGCGCCCCGATGTTGAGCAGCGTGGACTCCGGAAACAGCAAATACACCCCACCGCCGATACTGAACGCGATCAGGGTGACCACGCCGGCGAACACCATCACGAGGTGCTTGCGATGTCGGTCCACGATCGTGCCGAACGCCATCGAGAACACGGCGACGAGCAGCATGTACGCGCCACCGATGATGCCGGTAGCGAGCACCGAGCGCGTCTCCAGGTAGACCCAGAAAGTGAGTGCGAACCAGAGGAAACTCGTCGTGACGTTGGCGACCGCCGTGTTCACAAGCACCTGCGCAAAGGTGCGCGCACCACCGGCTGGCGGTTCAGCGTGAGGCGGGGATGCGGCTGGTGCGTCGTTCGACGTGGCCATGTGATCGTCCTCCGTTGGTGCGCTCGGAATTGCCGTCGCGAGCTCGAACGTCCGCCGCCCGCATCGATAGCCCCAGGCAACCAGAGACCGCTGACATCATTGTATGGAGACACCGCGTATGGAGACACGGCGAACCCTGGCACGGCGTATCGGTGCAGGGCGCCGAGTGTCGAACCAACGGGTCAGATAGCATGGCCGCATGGGGGAGATACAAGACGAGCAGGGTGGCGGTGCCAGTGCAGGCCGCTCGCGTTGGGTGCGCATATTCATGGTCGTTCTCGGCGCCGTGGCGGCTGTCATCGGGCTTGTGCTTCTTCTCCTGCCCAGCGGACAAGCGAGCTTCGGCTGGTTCGCCTACTCGCAGCTCAGCGACACGACCTTCGTTCCGTCGGGCGAGCTGTTGACGCCCCAGCGTCAGATCGGGATCGTGTTGCTCGCTGTCGGGGTGGCATCGCTCTCATTCGGCGCCGGTTGGGCGCTCGGCCGACGCCACACTGCGGGCCAGCAGCAGCTGCCCGAGCAGGGCAGTCCGGACGCCTGAGCATTCCCGGCTTCGCCCGGAAGCAACCACCTCTCGACTGCGTCCACACTCACCTCCCGCGATGGGGCTTCGTCGCGAGCGACGCCTACTCGATGACGTGGTAGTCCAGAATCAGGTAGCCAGACGGTGAGATCACGCTTCGGATCGGCGCGAGACGAATCGGCGGCAGCCCGTCAAGCAGTTTCCGTCCGACGCCGGCGATCGTCGGCGCGATCACGAGCCTGAGTTCGTCGACCAGGCCGGCTGCCAGCAGCGTCTGCGCGACCGAGATACTGCCGTGCACGCCGATATCGCCGCCGGGCTGGCTCTTCAGGTCGCGCACGAAGCCGACCAGCTCACCGTCGATCGGCGTCGCATTGGCCCACTCTGGGTGGAGGGGAGCGGATGTCGCCACGTACTTCGGGACCGCGTTGATGAACGTCGCGAACGGCTCGATCTCGCTGCCAGGCCAGAACCCCACCCATTCGTCATAGCTGTGCCGGCCGAGGATGACGGCATCTTGCGTGGCAATCCAAGCGGCGCCGGCGGCATCCGCTTCGTCGTCCCATTCGGTGAAGAAGACATTGGGGGCCTCGGCGACGCCATCGAGGGACAGCAGCTCGCACACGACGACTTTTCTGGCGCTCATGGCCCCATCGTGCCCGGGGAACGTGCAAAGACAAGGGACAGACTGCGCGGAGAGGTTGCTCTACTCCGTGAGGCGGGTCATGCGGATCTCGCGCACACCGTCGTCAACTTTCACCGTTCCGTCGGGGGAGAAGCCGTTCTTTCGATAGAAGGCCTGCGCCCGAGGATTCGGATCACCGACCCACAGTGCCGCGTCCTCGTCTTCGTGGATGACGGCATCCAACAATTCCCTGCCAGCACCGCTGCCATGGTGCTCGTTGAGCACGTATAACACGTGTAGCTGCTTCGACCAGGGCTCGTGATCGACGGGGCCAGACATCGCGATTCCGATCAGCGATCCGTTGTGCTCGGCCACGGCGATTCGATTCGCCGCCCACCGCTCGTCTGTCAGCGCACCGGTCCAGAATCGGCTGCGATTCGGTTGAATCACCGGGTCGTCCAGAACGGCATCCGTCATCAGATTGTCACGGTAGGTCTCTCGCCACGACTGGACATGAACTTCGGCCATCGCCTTGGCATCTGCTGGCTGCGCAGGACGGACGGAAAACTCGACACTCATGCCACCAAGTTTAGGGAACGCAGGGAACGTGGGCGGCACTGTCGCGAGCTGCCTGCCTGCCTCGAGAGCTGCTGGCTGCGGCTCATGGCAGCGGATATGACGTGGACGTTGGCCTCATTCAGGCGCGGGCGGCGGTATCAGTCCGACTCGTCGCGGGCGCGTTCGTAGCGTTCGAAGATCACGGGCCCGAACGTTCTGGTCTCGACCAGGTCGAGTCGAAGATCTGTGGTGACCGGCGGCAGGAAGGGCATGCCGCCGCCAACGACGATCGGGTGGCGGAACATGCGCAGATCGTCGATGAGCCCGAGCTCGATCGCTTGCGCGGCCAGGTTTGCGCCGCCAACCGAGACGTCCTTGTCGGTCGCATTGAGCGCCGCAGCAACTTCCTCGGCCAGAGGCGCCGTGGCGAGCCGAGCGTTGCCCTGGACGCTGTCGAGCGTGCGGCTGAAGACAACCTTCGGGAGAGCGCACCATGCGTCGGCGAAAGCGGCGTGGAGTTCTGTGTCGCGCAGCGACGGATCCGTTTCCCACACCAGCATGGCCTCGTACAGCCGGCGGCCGCACAGATAACTGCCGAGTTCGCGGGTCTGCTCGAGGTGGAACCGAAACTGCTCCTCGCTCGGTTCTGTCCAGCTGAATGCGCCCTCGCGGTCGGTGATGAAGCCGTCCACAGAGACGTGCATCGAGTAGATCAGCATGGCGTCACGCTACAGCGTCGATCAGGATCGTGACAATGTCCCCAGCTGCACGGACGCTGACTCGGCCATCACGCCTCCCGATCGGGCTCAACCGGTGGATGCGCTGGGCGATTCGACTCTCCAGTGATCGGTTGGTCAGTGTCGGGGGGATCAGCGGCGAGCTGTTCGGTCTCGTACGCGTGTTGCTCGTGCGCGTGCTTGATGCGCTCGTTCAGCAACGACACGATGGTGGCGCTGGCCGTGCCGATGATTGCAACACCGCCGGCCATCAACACGACCGCCAGCATCCTGCCGACCACGGTGACGGGAGCAAAGTCACCGTAACCGACGGTTGCCACGGTGACGAATGCCCACCAGATTGCCTCCCCGAATGTGCGGATTGTCGCGTCGGGGGCACCGCGCTCGGCCGCGAGCACACCGAGCGAGATTACGTAGACGAACAGCGCCGTGTAGGCCAAGGCCGTGACGACCACCCGTGAGCGGATCGAGTCGCCGCTCGCATTACTGAACCAGCGGATGCGCGGCAGATATTGCAGCAGCTGGAACGGCCGCACCCACGGAATCACCACCGAAACAGTGTCCACAGAGTGTTTCCGCATGAACTCGAACCGGTGGCCGTGCGGGGTGAGCCACATCCGTACGACGAAGTCAATGATGTACGCCGCCCACACGACGCCGAGCGCAATGGTCACGATTACGCGCCACACCATACCCAGCTGGGGCGCGAGGATGAGCAGGGAATAGCCGAACAGGAAGAACGCCGAACTGATCAGCAAGGGAGTCTGGGTCTTGTTCTCCCACTGTTGCCGTCGCGACGCATCCTCAGCGTTGGGTGCCACAACATCACCTCCAAACGGTGATCTGCGCTCTCGGCCGCTCGCCGCGAAATCGTCAGTCTGGATCATGCCCGGCATCGGCCGGCACCTCAGCGCAGACAACTCAGCGCAGGCACCTCAGCGCAGACAACTCAGCGCAGAGCCGTGCTGGCCTTCTTCAACGCCATCGTCAGCTTTATCCTGCTGACCTGTGTTGGCAACACGTCTGTGCCGACGCATTCGACATCGTGATCGACGAGTCGTGTCTCGGGCTCTGTCGTGCTGGCGCGGCAATGTAGCCCGCAGGGTGTCCGTTACTCATGCATGCGCATACCATGTGCGCATGACGCGAAGTCATGAGGGTCGGGGTGCTGGGGTGTGGCGCGCGAGCGTCGTGGCCGGGACGCTGCTGCTGTTCGCCGCAATCGCTCTCGGCGGCGCGTCCATCGCCAATGCCCAGGCTACCGGTCCGATACTCGTCGATGAGGACTTCACCGGCTCAACCGTGATTGCCGACTTCGAAGGATACGGCAGCGCCTGTCTGACCGGCGCACCAGCTGTGGCGTCCCTCCCTGTGGGCGCCCACGCACTCACCGGATGCTTCAACACGCCGGTCGGTCCCGTCCCACCGGCCGGGGGAGCACCCGACGGCTTCCTGCAACTTACCGACGCGTCCACCGATCAGTCTGGAGCCGTCCTCTACGCGCAACCATTGCCAGCGACCAGCGGGATGGAGATCAGCTTCGAGCAGTGGCAGTACGGCGGCACCCAGACTCCCGCCCCGGCTGACGGCATATCTTTCTTCCTTGTTGACGGAGCAACAACCCTGGACGCGCCTGGCGCATTCGGTGGCAGCCTTGGGTACGCGCAGAAGCTCCCCGACAACAACCCGGCGAACACCTTGATCCCTGGTGTGAACGGCGGCTACCGCGGCATCCACTGGGGGGTTCACCGACGTGCACCTCATCCGCACTGTCCGCGTCCAGGCTCTCGACCCGCTGCCGCAGCTGGATCTCATCAAGCAGGTGGACGCATCCGCTCTGCCTCCGGAGCCGATCCTTGCGGGGCAGACCATCCCGTACCAGTTTGTCGTCACCAATAGCGGTGGGTCTGCACTGATGGATGTCGCTGTCACCGACCCCTTGGTTCCCGTGATCGCATGCCCGTCTCCCGATCTGATCATTGGGCAGACGATCACGTGCGTTGGCGACTATGTGGTCACCGCAGCCGACGTCGTACGCGGGTACGTCCCGAACACGGCAATCGCGGAAGGCACGGGGCCAGCGGGAGTCATCGCCTCGCCGCCATCGTCGGTTGATGTGCCGCTGGGAGGCACCATCACTCTGGCGTTGCAGAAGAACGTCGACTCCACAGTCACCTACAACGTCGGCGAGAGCGTGGCTTACGAATATGTGGTCACCAACACCGGCTCTACCGCCATTACCGGCATTGACGTACGAGACGACCATCTCACCGGCATCACCTGCGACAGCGATACGCTCCCAGCCTCTGGAACGCCCGGAAACAGCACTGTCTGCCGCGGCAACTACGTGGTGACCGACAGCGACGCGACAGCGGGAACGGTGACGAACATCGCCGTCGCTTCCGGCAACGGTGGCTCCGTCGAATCGCCGCCAGCGGATGCCACGATCATGGTGGCAGCAACGACCCCGACTCCGACTCCGCCGGCAACCCCGACGGCGGCACCCGCCCCGACTTCGTCAGCAGGACCCGCAGCGCCGGCGGGGTCGACCGGGTCAGGCAGGCTGCCCGCCACGGGTGCTGACAGCAGCGGCGCGTTGCGCGTGGGAAGCCTCTTCGTGCTCGCGGGGTTCGGGTTCGTTCTTGCCGCGAGACGGCCACGGAGCGCCCGCAAGCCCGACTAGCAGCGACGCGCGAGAATGTGCGGAGTGCCCCTATCGCACCGTCACATCGCGACATATCGTTAAGTATCGTTCGCGGTTCACGGAGGAGGTCATCATGGGTAATTCGTTCCCGACCGGCGCGTTTGGAGCCGGCAATCCTCGGGAGGGCGTGTGGCAGATGATGGAGCAGCTGCGCTCAACATTCGAGAAGCGCGCGGGCTCCCGCATGGGCCGCGGTGATGTGCGCGCGGCGGTGCTGGCGCTGCTCGCCGAGCAGCCGATGCATGGCTACCAGATCATTCGCGAGATCGAGGAGCGGAGCGGCGGCAGCTGGAAGCCCAGCGCCGGTTCGGTCTATCCGACACTGCAGCTCCTGGCTGACGAGGGGCTCATCAAAGCGGAGGAGTCGAACGGTCGCAAGACGTACGCACTGACCGAGGCAGGCCGCGAAGAGGCCTCTGCGACCGGCGCGTCGGCGCCGTGGGAGACCGCGGGAGCGGATGGCGCCCCCGAGTTCACCGCGCTGCCGAAAGCGGGTATTGAGCTCGCCCAGGCGGCGGCGCAGGTGAATCGAACCGGATCTCCGCAACAGATTCGAGAGGCTGTGACGGTGCTCGACGAAGCGCGTCGTCGGCTCTACTCAATCCTCGCTCAGGAGTGACGCGGGTGGTGTCGGGTCGTCGAGGCCCCGGGGAATCGATGCCCGGCGCTGGAGACACCCGCGCCCGCTACCGCCGCATCCTGCGGTTCGCCGGATGGAATCTGGCGCAGACGTGGTGGTACGAGCTGTTCCTTCCGCGCATCGGACTCGCGAAGATCGCGGAGCGCACCAGAGACAAACGGATGCTGCGCTTCGCCCAGCGCTTCCACCTGCTCGCGGTCGACCTCGGCGGGCTGATGATCAAGGTCGGCCAGTTCCTGTCGTCGCGGCTCGACATCCTGCCGCCCGTGATCACGAGCGAGCTCGAGGGGCTGCAGGACGAGGTGCCGCCGGTGCCGTTCCCGGCCATCCGCGCGCTCGCCGAGGTGGAGTTGGGCGTGCCGTTCGAGCGCGCGTTCACCGCGGTCGACGAGGAACCGGTTGCTGCGGCATCCCTCGGTCAGGCCCACCGCGCACAGCTTGGCCCCGTTGATGCCGCTGAGACTGGCTTGGACGGAGTGGTGATCAAGGTGCAGCGACCAGGTATCGACGAGATCGTGGACGTCGACCTGGCGGCATTGCGCAAAGTGGGCGGATGGCTCAGCCATGTGCGGCTGGTATCCGACCGTGTCGATATGCCAGCCCTCGTTGAGGAGTTCGCGCTGACGAGCCTGGAGGAGATCGACTACCTGCACGAGGCGATAAACTCCGAGCGCTTCGCGGCAGACTTCGCCGGTGACGACCGGGTGGCGGTGCCCGCCGTCGTCTGGGAGCGCACGACTCGACGCGTGCTCACCCTCGAAGACGTGACGGCGATCAAGATCACGGATGGCGCGGCCCTGCGCGCAGCGGGTATCGACCCGACCGAAGTGGCTCCGGTTTTCGCATCCGTGATGTTCGACCAGCTGTTCACCAACGGCTTCTTCCACGCCGACCCACATCCCGGCAATATATTCGTCACCCCGGTGGGCCCTGTCACCCCGGCCGCCGGCGAGTCCGGCGGGCGGCCGTGGAAGCTGACGTTCATCGACTTCGGCATGATGGGCGAAGTGTCCACCGGCACACGCACGGGCCTCCGAAAACTGCTCATTGCGGCTGCCTCGCGCGACGGCAAAGGTCTGGTGGATGCCATCCGTGACGTCGGCGTGTTGCTGCCTTCCGCCGAGACGACAGAGCTCGAACGAGCGATGGTTCAGCTCTTCGCCCGGTTTGGCGGCATGGGCTTCGCCGAGCTGCGCGACGTTGATCCGCGCGAGTTCCGCGACTTCGCCGAGCAGTTCGGCGAGGTGGTTCGCTCGCTCCCGTTCCAGCTGCCCGAGAATTTCCTGCTCATCATCCGGGCGATGTCGCTGACCTCAGGGGTCTGCAGCGCCCTCGATCCCCAGTTCAATCTGTGGGACTCCATCGAGCCGTACGCGGCGCAGCTCCTGCGCGACGAGCGGGGGAACGTGGTGACGGATGTCGCACAGCAGGCGCTTGAGATAGCCGGCGTTGCGTGGCGCCTGCCGAAACGGCTCGACGCGCTCGTCACCCGGATCGAGGACGGCTCCGTTGCGGTAACGAACCCACGCCTTGAGCGCCGCGTCGCACGACTGGAGCGCATCGCGCGACGCTTGGTGGCGGCCGTGCTGTTCGGCGCACTGCTCGTCAGTGGTGCTGTGCTTCGTGCCGACGATGTGGTGCTCGGCACGGTGCTGATGTTCGGGTCGATCCTTCCACTGCTGGTTGTGCTGTTCGCGGGGCGCCGCGACGGCTGAGCACGGTGACGGCTGATCACGGCGACGGTGTATTGGCAGTTAGGGCTAGGTGGTCTTCCGCTGCACGAGCGCGAAATGCGCGTCGGCATGCTGTCGGCCAGGCACGGATTCCCCGATGCCGATCAAGGCCGCAGTTATGAGGTTGTAGGCCGCGGCCTTCAAGTCGTAGCCAACGGTCGAGAGCGGTGGGATCGTCACGGCTGAGAGGGGAGTGTTGTCCATGCCGATGATGCCCAGATCACCGGGGACCGTCCAGCCGCGAGTGGTCGCCGCAGACAGCAGAGTGGTGGCAACGTCGTCGTTGTAGCAGACGACCCCGATGCCGGGCAGGGCCAGGTGGTCAACCGCATCGAGGGCGTCGTTCAGGTCTATGCCGAGACGAATGATCGTGGGCTCCGGGAGGCCGCTATCCGCAGAGGCACGCCGCACGCCCTCTTCCCTGCTCTCGCCGAAGGGGTCTTGCCTGGCATCCTGCAGGTGGGCAAAAGCCAAACGGGTGTATCCGCGGTCGATGAGGTGATGCGCCTGCAGGGCGCCGATCTGAACGTTGGGGTCGTCACGTTGGCCAGACGATGTAGGGTCAAACGCTTTCACGCCGCGGCTGATGAGCAGGTCACGTTCCGCGGGGGAGAAAGGGGTGAGTGAGATCACTGCCCTGGGCTTCATGCCGGTGATCACGCGATCCAGGGGCGCGGTCGTATCCGTTGACAGGTGCAACAGCAGAGTGAGCCCGCGCGACGCGAGTTCTTCGGTGGCGGCCTGGAAGATGTCCTGCAGATTGCCGCCGAATGTGGTGTTCGGGATCACCGCGATCACGATGTCGCTTGAGCCCTTGGCCAGCGTCCGGGCTGCGGCCGACGGCTGGTACTCGAGCTGGGCGGCGGCCTGCGTGACGCGTTCCCTGGTCTCGCTGGCGAAGCGCTCGCCGCGGCCATTGAGAATCTGGCTCACGGTGGCGCGCGAGACGCCGGCAAGCCTGGCCACATCTTCGCTGGTCGCGATCATTGGTCCAGCATATAGCGATCGTTGACGAACAGTTGACGCGCGTTACTAAATGTGGTTACCTACCCAAGTAACGCGCGATACCAGCTCGCGGAATCCTCACAATGACGTACAGGAGCTCGACCGAATGACCCGCGATATCTTCAACACCGGCTGGAGCTTCCGGCCCAAGGTGACCGCTTTCATGGAACTGGCTGGCTCGACCGCGTCGGCCTGGCGCGATGTGGTTCTGCCGCACGATGCCCTGATCGGGACCGAACGTCGAGCGGATGTCGCCAGAGGCGAGACCAGCGGGTACTTCGTGGGCGGAGCATTCGAGTACAAGAAGACATTCCATGCAGGCGAGGAGCTGCGCGGCAGGCAGGTGCTGCTTGAGTTCGATGGCGTCTACCGCGATGCGGCCATCTTCGTGAACGGCAACCTGGCCGGGCAGCGTGCATTCGGATACTCACGCTTCTTCGTTCAGATCGACCCCTATCTGCAGTTCGGTGCCGACAACGAGATCCGCGTTGAGTGCCGCACGCACCTCGACAGCCGTTGGTATGCCGGTGCCGGCATCTACCGTGACGTGCACCTCATCGTGAAGAACCCCATACACATCGCGACTGACGGCGTGATGGTGACAACCCCCGACATTGAGACGGACCGCGCCGTCGTCGAGGTCGCCGTCGAGGTCGAGAACTCAAGTGCCGAGACCTCAACGCTCGTGCTCGCCGCGACGGTGCGCGGAGCGGATGCCACAGCAGTGGCCAGCGCGACCTCGCCCATCACACTCCTCCCGCACACCCGCGGCACCGTTCGCTTGCGCAGCTACGTCGAAGGCCCCGTCCTCTGGAGCGTCGAGACCCCGTACCTGTACTCGGTAGACCTGGAACTCCGGGCCGGCGACGCGGTGGTCGACGAGCAGTCGGTCGCGTTCGGCATCCGCTCACTGCAATTGGATCCGCAGAAGGGCCTCCGTATCAACGGTGAGGTCGTCAAACTGCGGGGAGCGTGCATCCACTCCGACAACGGTCCGCTGGGCGCTGTCTCGATGCGTGCGGCAGAGGAGCGCAGAGTCGCCATTCTCAAAGAGGCGGGCTTCAATGCGATCCGCAGCGCGCACAACCCGATGAGCGCGGCGCTGCTTGACGCCTGCGACAGGCTCGGGATGCTCGTGATGGACGAGACCTTCGACATGTGGACGTCGAGCAAGAGCGACTTCGACTACGCCTTCGATTTTCCAGAGTGGTGGGAACGCGACGTTGAGGCGATGGTCGCCCGCGACATCAACCACCCGAGCGTGATCTTCTACTCGATCGGCAACGAGATCCCGGAGACGGGCAGCCCGATCGGCTCGACCTGGGGCCGCAAGCTTGCCGAGAAGGTGCGTTCCCTTGACCCGACTCGCTACGTCACGAACGGCATCAACGGGTTCGTCTCGATGCTCGACACGATCATCCCGCAGATGCAGGCGAGGCGGGATACCGCGGCCGCTGCCCCCGAGGGTGGGGTCAACACGATGATGGCCGGCTTCGGCCAGATGATGAGCCACATCCAGACCTCGCAGGCGGCCAGCGAGCGCACCGAGGAATCGTACGCCGTGCTCGACGTCGCCGGAATGAACTACGCGGACGCGCGCTACGAGCTCGACCGCGACCTCTTCCCAGAGCGCATCATCGTGGGCACAGAGACCTGGCCGACGTCGATCGTGGGCAACTGGGCGCTGGTCGAGGCCAACGGACACGTCATCGGTGACTTCACCTGGACCGGCTGGGACTACCTCGGCGAGACCGGCATCGGGGCCACCCGCTACGTCGATCAGGCGACCGACGGAGCTTCATCGTTCTCCGGGGGATTCCCTGAGCTCACCGCGTGGTGTGGCGACATCGACATCATCGGTCATCGCCGTCCCGTCTCCTACTTTCGGGAGATCGTCTTCGGCCTACGTTCGGACCCGTACATTGCGGTGAACCCGCCGGCCAACCACGGTCGGCAGATCGCCGTCTCCACGCCGTGGGCCTGGGGCGACGCGACGCCGAGCTGGAGTTGGACCGGCTTCGAGGGCCACCCGGTCACGGTCGACGTCTACAGCGACGCCGACGAAGTCGAGCTGCTGCAGGGCGGCGTCTCGCTGGGTCGCAAGGCCATCGAGGGTTTCCGAGTGGCATTCGACACGGTCTATGCGCCGGGCGAGCTGACGGCCGTCGGCTATGTAGCGGATGCCGAGACGGGACGCATCCGTATTCAGAGCGCCGCGGCATCCGTTGCACTGCAGGCGTCTGTCGCGCGCACCCAGCTTCGCCTCGATGGCACCGACCTCGGCTTCATCGAGCTCTGCCTCACCGACGGAGCGGATGTGGTGCGAAGCGATGTCGATCGGCTCGTCACCATCACGGTCGAAGGGCCAGCCACGCTGGCTGCGTTCGGCAGTGGAAACCCGGTCACCACCGAGAGCTTCACCGCCGCATCGCACACCACATTCAACGGTCGGGTGCTCGCCATTGTGCGCCCGACCGGAGCAGGTGACATCACGGTGACGGCAGTCGCCGACGGATGCCCGCCCGCAATCACCACCCTCAGCGCCCGCTGAGGCAGCACACACCAGCACACACCTGCATCACTGACAAAGGAGTCACGACATGACAAACAATGAAACACCCGCCACCAACGTGGCGGGCCTGATCACCGACGATGCCCTGAGCCGTTCAGACGTGGTGCGCACTCCGGTGAGCGCCGGCTACATCTGGTTGCTCATCCTGGCGACCGTCGGTGGATTCGCGGCGCTGGTTGCCCCCATCGGCCTCTCCCTTTCGCTCCGGGTGCAGGAGCTCGCGCCAGACAATGTAGAGGTCCTCGGATACGTCATCGGAATCGCGGCGGCGGTGACGGCTGTCCTCGGCCCCTTGACGGGGATGTGGAGCGACCGCACTCGGAGTCGATTCGGCCGTCGACGTCCTTTTGCATTCTTCGGCGCGATCATCGGAGTGCTGGGCCTGGCCTTTATCGCGGGTGCGCCCACTATCCCGCTCCTGCTCGTCGGCTGGATCATCACAGCGATCGGCTGGAATACAGCACTGAACGTCCTGCTGCTTTCGCAGGCCGACCGGTTGCCAGAAGAGCAGCGCGGTAAGGTCGCCGGACTCAGTGGTGTCGCTCAGATGATCGCATCCGTGCTGGGCGTCGGACTCGCCAGCGCCTTCATCGGCAATAACTTTCTCGTGTTTCTGGTGCCCGGAGCACTCGGCCTGATTCTCTTCCTCCTGTTCGTGCTCTTGGTAAAGGAGCCGAGCAGCCTCGACCGAGTTATTGAGCAGAAACTCGGCTTCCGCAAGATCCTCGGCAACATGGTTTTCAACCCGCGGAAGCACCCGGACTTTGCCTGGAATTGGCTCGGCCGACTCCTCTTCAACTTCGGTGTGACGTTTGCCACGACCTTCACGACGCTGTTCTTCGCCTCGCGCTTGTCGGCAGGCGGACAGGTGGCAGACATCGGTGGTCTCATCACGATTCTTGCGCTGCTGGGCGTAGTTGCGACAGCTGGCGGCGCGGTCCTCGGGGGTTTTCTATCCGACAAGCTCAAGCGCCGCCGCATCTTCGTTCTTCTTGCCGGGATCGCCTTCACCGTGGGCGCCATCATTATGGCGACCGGTGGATCGGTCACCGTGGTGCTGATCACTGGTTCGCTTGTCACGAGCCTGGGGCTGGGAGTCTTCTCGGCAGTCGACCAGGCAATCGTGCTGGACGTGCTTCCCGATCGGGATGTTGAAGCAGGTCGGTTCATTGGCATCAACCAATATGCGACCTCGATTGCGCAGGCGGTGGCCCCCATCATTGCGGTTCCACTTCTCCTGATCGGGGTGGCAGGCAGCGACAAGAACTACGCACTGGTGCTCCTGGTGGCAGCAGCGTGCACCCTCGTCGGTGGCACTCTGGTGATGGTCTTCGTCCGCGGCTCCAAGTAGGGAATCAACATGACTAACCTCCCCTATCGTGATGCCTCTCTCCCCGTTGAGGCCCGAGTAAGCGATCTTCTCTCACGGCTCTCACTGCAGGAAAAGGCCGGCCAGTTGAGCCAGTACTTCTACTTCGGTGGGTTGGGCGAGGTTCCGGCCGATCTCGACGTTGCCTCGCTGCCGCCGGAGCAGCAGGCATTCGTCCGGCAGCCACAGATGGTCGAAGCCGCCATCAGTGCGGGGGGAGCGGGCTCGGTGCTGTTCGTCATGAAAGCAGCGCAGGCCAACCGTCTTCAGAAAATGGCGGTCGATGGCACGGCCCACGGCATCCCGCTGATTTTCGGGTTCGACGTTATCCATGGGCTTCGCACCATCTTCCCTGTGCCTATTGCGCAGGCGGCGTCCTGGGACCCGGCGGCGATCGAGGCAGCACAGTCGGTCGCCGCCAGGGAAGCACGAGCGGTGGGAATCCACTGGACGTTCGCGCCCATGGTCGACATTGCTCGCGATCCCCGCTGGGGCCGCATCATTGAGGGCGCAGGCGAGGACCCGTATCTGGGTTCCGTCGTCGCAGCGGCACATGTTCGAGGTTTCCAGGGCGACCTTGGTGCCGAGCGGGTGTTTGCAGGACCAAAGCACTTCGCCGGCTACGGGGCAGCACGGGGCGGTCGTGATTATGACGACGCGGAAGTGTCTGACTCGGAGTTGCGCAATGTGTACTTGCCGCCATTCCAAGCGGCAATCGACGCAGGGGCAGCCAACATCATGAGTGCCTATATGGACCTCAACGGGGTGCCGGCGAGCGGCAACTCCTGGCTGCTGGGCGATGTGCTTCGAGATGAACTCGGTTTCGAGGGCTTTGTCGTGTCCGATGCCAACGCTGTGAAATCTCTCGAGACCCAGCACTTCGCTGCCTCGCCGATGGATGCGGCAGCTCGTGCGGTGTCCTCAGGCCTCGACATGGAGATGTGCATGTTCGATCCGGCATACGCAACCATCCCCGATGCTGTCCGAGAGGGCATGGTCGACGAGGAGACCATCGACACGGCGGTGCGTCGCGTGCTGACTGCGAAATTCGAGCTCGGCCTGTTTGAAAACCCCTATGTGAGCGAGGATGCGTCGGCTCCCGTGCTCGACGACCCCGCGCACCGTGATCTGGCGCGGGTGACCGCCGAGCGCACGGCAGTGCTGTTGAAGAACGATGGCACGCTGCCCCTCAGTCCGGTCGGGCTCGGCTCGATCGCGGTGATCGGTCAGTTGGCGGACAGTAAGCGAGACACCCTCGGGCCCTGGGTATTCGGCCACAACACGGAGGAGACCGTCAGCATCACGGAGGGCATTCGCGCTCGAGTCGGTGAGGGCATTCGGATCGACCACGCGCCGGGGGCCGGGATTCCGGCGCGACTCTTCGCGTCGATGTTTGACCGTCAGGATCCGACCGTCGTGAACACTCCCGCTGACTATGACGACGACGCCGAGATTGCCGCGGCCGTGACGCTCGCGGCATCCGCTGACGTGGCTGTGGTGGTCGTGGGCGAGCGGCAGAACCAGATCGGGGAGAACGCGTCACGCTCCAGCCTCGAGCTGCCTGGCCGGCAACTCGAGCAGCTGCAGCGCATCGTCGCGACCGGCACACCGGTCGTGGTGCTCGTGATGTCAGGGCGCCCGCTCGACCTGCGCTGGCCAGACGGGCACGTCCCGTCGATCCTGCAGGTCTGGTACCCGGGCACCCGCGGCGGCGACGCGGTTGCGGCGCTGCTCTTCGGCGACGTGTCGCCGGCCGGTCGGCTGCCCTTCACCTGGCCGCGCCACGTCGGCCAGGTGCCGATGATCTATTCGCACCTGCGTACCTTCCAACCCGAGCAGCAGGGCGAGCGCTACTGGGACGAGGAGTCGACCCCGCTCTACCCGTTCGGTCATGGCCTCAGCTACGCATCGTTCGAGTACGACAACCTTCGCCTTGCATCAGACGCCATCATGGTGGGCGAATCAACAACGGTATCCGTCGACGTCACCAATGCCTCCGACCGTGAGGCAGATGAGGTCGTGCAGCTCTACATCCACCAGCGGTTCGGCACGTCGTCACGCCCCGTGCGTGAGCTGAAGGGGTTCGAACGCATCACCCTGTCAGCCGGCGAGACCCGCACGGTCACCTTCAAGCTGGGGCCAGATCAACTCCGCTACTGGAGTGCGGCGACGCGATCCTGGCTGCAGGATCCGACGACCATCGACCTGTGGATCGGCGGCACGTCGGCTGCCGATCTTGCCGGCGCACTCACCATTCAGAAGGGTTGAAAATGCGGCCCGAGAACACCATCGGTTCGTCGAAAGGAATCATCGTGTCACCGTGGCTCGGATCGTTCATCAGTGCCAGCCAGCCGAGCAACGACGGCGATCCGGCCGCGTACTTCCGTCGTGAGTTCGACGTCGCTGCGACGGTGCGGCGTGCGACCCTCCACGTCACGGCGCTCGGTATCGTCGAGCCATACCTGAACGGGAGGCGTGTCGGCGACGAGGTGCTGGCCCCTGGGTGGACGTCGTACACGCACCGCGTGATGGTCTCAACGTATGACGTGACCGACGACATTGCGATCGGCCAGAACACTTTCGACGCGGTCGTCGGTGAGGGCTGGGCCGCGGGTGCTCTCACGTGGGAGAACCGGCGCCACAACTACACCGACCGCCCGGCGCTGTTCATGCAGCTTGAGCTTGAGTACGACGATCGCACCGACGTCATTGGCACGGGCGTGATTGGCGCGGACGAGCAGTTCCTGGTGGGATCGGGGCCCGTTCGCGCAAACGGCATCTACCCGGGTGAGACGTATGACGCGCGCATCGAGCCAGGGGAGTGGGCGCCCGCGCATCCGTTCGCGTGGGATCTCGACACACTCGAGGTGAACCCTGCACCATCGATCCGGCGGATCGAAGAACTGTCACCGGCCGCGATCACAACGAGCCCGTCCGGTGCGACCATCGTTGACTTCGGCCAGGTGCTCACGGGCTGGGTGCGGCTCACCGTCTCGGGAGAAGCCGGCCAGACGGTGACGCTGCGCCACGCAGAGATACTCACTCCCGGCGGCGAGCTGGAACGCGAGTCGAACCGCTCCGCTGAGGCGACCGACCGGTACACGCTGCGAGGCTGCGGCCCGGCGGGTGAGGCAACGGAGACCTGGGAGCCGGGATTCACCTTCCACGGCTTCCGCTACGTGCAGGTCGACGGCTGGCCAGGCGAACTTGCGCCCGATGCCCTGCGTGCGATCGTCGTGCACAGCGACATGGAGCGCACCGGGTGGTTCGAGACGTCCAATGACCTCGTGAACAAATTGCACGAGAACACGCTCTGGTCGATGCGCGGCAACTTCGTTGGGCTGCCCACCGACTGCGCCCAGCGCGACGAGCGCCTCGGCTGGACCGGCGACCTCAACGCATTCACCCCGACGGCAACGTACCTCTACGACGTGCGCGGCATGCTGGGCTCCTGGTTGAAGGATCTCGCTGCCGAACAGCTGGCGTCCGGCACGGTGCCCTGGTCGGTTCCCGACGTGCTGCCCACCCCGTCGTCGCCGACGGCGGTCTGGAGTGACGCTGCGATCAGCGTGCCGTTTGCTCTCTACGAGGAGTACGGCGATCTCGACATCCTGCGCGCCAGCTATGTCTCGATGACGTTGTTCATGCGGCAGGTCGAAGGGCTCCTCGACGCGGATGGGCTGTGGAGCAGCGGCTTTCAGTTCGGCGACTGGCTTGATCCGGATGCCCCCGCAGACAACCCTGCTGGGGGCAAGACCGATCGCTACCTCGTTGCCAGCGCCTACCTCTGCAAGACCACGAACGAGCTCGCGCAGGCAGCTGGATTGCTGGGTGAGCTCGATGACGCGGCACATTTCGCCCTGCTTCACGAGCGGGTTCGCGCCGCCTTCCGGCGCGAGTTCGTCAGTGAGTCTGGCCGCGTCGTGAACGAATCGGCGACGGCCTATGCCCTCACGATCATGTTCGACATCCTCGACGACGCCCAGCGTGCCAAGGCCGGCCAGCGCCTTGCCGAGATCGTCGAAGCGGCGCACTTCACGATCTCGACGGGTTTTGCCGGAACGCCGCTTGTCACCGACGCCCTCAGCTCGACAGGCCACCTCGACGTCGCGTACAAGCTGCTGCTGGAAGAGGGATGCCCGTCATTCCTGTATCCCGTGACGATGGGGGCAACCACCGTCTGGGAGCGCTGGGACTCAGTGCTGCCCGACGGCACCCTCAACGCGACGGGCATGACCTCGCTCAACCACTACGCCCTGGGCGCGGTCGCGAGCTGGCTGCACCGCGTCGTCGGTGGCCTGTCTCGCGCCGAGGCCGGCTGGCGACGGATGCTCGTTGCACCGCAACCGGGCGGCGGCCTGACCTCCGCTCGAACGGCACACATCACGCCGTTCGGCCGCGCCGCGGTGTCGTGGCGCGTCGACGCCGGCCAGATGCACCTCGACGTGACGGTGCCAGACGGCGCGGAAGCCACGGTCGTGCTGCCGCTGCACCCAGACGGGGCGCGCGAAGACGTGGGGGCTGGCACGCATTCCTGGAGTTATCCAGCGCCGGCCGGTTACGGCGAAGTGATCGTCTTCACGATGGACACCCTGATGAAAGACATCTCAGGGGATCCGGACGTCTGGCCTGCAGTTCTTACCGTCTTCAGGACATATTTCCCGGGGGTGCCGCTCGAAGCCGCCGGCTCTCACCTGGCCGCATTGCCACTCAGCGCCGTCGTCGGACGGCTGCCGGGGGCGGGGGCGGAACTCGACCGTGATCTGCGCGCGGCGCTCGCGATCCGAAAGGACTAACACATGGCCGTATTTCCGGATGGCTTCCTCTGGGGTGCGTCCTGCGCGCCGCACCAGAACGAGGGCAATAACGTCAACAGCGATATGTGGGCACTCGAACAGCTGCCCGGCTCGTCGTTTGTCGAGCGCAGCGGCGACGCGGTCGATTTCTACCACCGTTGGAAAGACGACATCGACCTGCTGAAGTCGCTCGGCCTCAACTCGTTCCGGTTTGGCATCGAGTGGGCGAGGATCGAGCCCACCCGCGGCAACTTCTCCGCCGCAGAGCTGGCACACTACCGGCGCATCATTGAGTACTGCCTCGCGCAGGGCATCGAGCCCGTCGTCACCCTTCATCACTTCTCCAGCCCGCTGTGGTTCGTGAAAGAGGGCGGCTGGAGCTCGCCAGAGGCCGTCGATCGCTTCGGTGAGTATGTCGATGCGGTGACCGCAATCCTCGACGGGGTGACGTGGGTGGCCACGATCAACGAGCCCAACATGTTCGCCGTGATGTATCAGATGTCGACACCGCTGCAGTATCCCGATCCGGCTGCCGTGCTTGAGCGGATGCGCGAAGCGATGTCGCCGGTGAACGGCGACGCCGGTATCAACTCGTTCTCGATGCCGGAGCCTAAGGACGACGCGGCCCGCACGATGGTGCTCGCGCACGAGCGCGCCCGCAGCATCCTGCGCTCGAAGACCTCTGTCAAGGTGGGCTGGACCATCGCCATTCAGAGCCTCGTCGCCCGCGACGGGTACGAAGACAAGCTGGAGTACTACGAACGAGTGTGGGAAGACACCTATCTTGAGGCATCCCGCGACGACGACTGGGTCGGGGTGCAGTCCTACACGAGCCAGCTCGTCGGCCCCAATGGGCTCGAAGGAGCCCCAGAGGGCGCTGAGCTGACGCAGACCGGCTGGGCATATCGCCCCGACGCTCTCGAGATTGCCGTTCGCCGGGCGGCAGCCGTCACGAGTGGCATCCCGATCATCGTGACGGAGAACGGCATCGCCACCGCCGACGACCAGCGCCGCATCGACCACACGGCCGTGGCACTCGCGGGCCTGGCGCACGCGATCGCTGACGGGATCGACGTGCGCGGCTACCTGCACTGGACCTTCATCGACAACTTCGAGTGGGTGCACGGCTTCGATGTCACGTTCGGGCTCGTCGCCGTGGATCGCACCACGTTCGCCCGAACCCCCAAGCCCAGCGCCTACTGGCTGGGCGACATCGCACAGAGCAATGGAGCAGACATCCTGTGAATGACTCGATTAGGCCAGGGCAGCCCTGGCTCGACACCGACGGCAACCGCATCCACGCCCACGGCGGCTCGCTGCATGCCGAAAACGGTACGTACTACTGGTACGGCGAGAACAAGGAAAACACGACGCCCGGCAGCGGCAACTGGCACTGGGGCGTGCGCGCTTACTCGTCGACCGACCTGTACAACTGGCAGGACCTCGGGCTGATCATCCCGCCGGTGCTTGACGACCCGTCATCGCCGCTGCACCCAGCCCAGAAGATGGACCGCCCGCACATCATCTTCAACGACGCGACCGGAAAGTACGTCTGCTGGCTCAAGGTGATGGGGGAGGGCTCGCACGACACTCAGGCCTCGACCGTGCTCGTCGCAGATTCGCTGCTCGGCCCCTATGAGATTGTGCGCACGGGTCTGACCCCGCTGGGCATGAGTGCTGGCGACTTCGACCTCGTCGTCGACCCGCAGACGAAGAAGGCGTACTACTACTTCGAGAAAGTGCACACCGACCTCATCGTCGCCGACCTCACCGATGACTACACCGACGTCACGGGCATCTACTCCAGCCACTTCCCGCACCCCTGCCCGCCGTTCACCCGGGAGGCGCCGGCCCACTTCGAGCGGGGCGGCACGCACTACCTGGTGACCTCAGGGTCGACCGGCTATTTCCCGAATTTCTCCGAATTCGCGAGTGCGCCCGACTACCACGGTCCATGGACGGTGCTCGGCGACGCGCATCCTGATGACTCCACCCGCACCTCGTTCCGCTCGCAGATCAGCAGTGTGTTCAAGCATCCGCTCAAGCAGGACCTGTACATCGCGCTCGCTGACCGCTGGTTGCCGCAGCTGCCGGATTCGATGCCGAACGTGTACGAGAGCGTCGCGGCGAGGGCGCGGGGAGAAGCGCTTCCCGACCGGGTTTCATCAGCGGATGACGCAGTGGACATGGCCGCGGTGATGGCGGCGGGCTCTGGGGAGAACACGGCTATCGCCGACTACGTCTGGCTTCCCATCAGCTTCGACGGCGACGTTCCGCGGATCGACTGGCTCGACGAGTGGCGGATCGAGGACTACGCGTGAGCTTCATCGAGCGCCGGTTCATGGACCCGCAGCGACGGATGAAAGCATCGCTCTTCGACGAGCTGTCACTGAGCGGCGGGGAGATTGTCTTCCTCGGTGACAGCATCACAGAGGGCGGTGCGTGGCACGAGTGGTTTCCCGGTCTACCGGTCGTCAACCGGGGAATCGGTGGCGACACCACCGATGGCGTGCTGGAGAGACTGGACTCCGCGATTGCGCGGCCGTCTCAGGTCTTCCTCCTGATCGGAACCAACGATCTCGCCTTCCGCCGACCGATGGACACCGTGCTCGCTAACCAGCGGGCCATCGTCGCAGCGATCGCCGCAAGCGGCGCCCAGCTGTACATCCAGAGCGTGTTGCCGCGCAAGAACGTCAAGAAGTATGGCCAGCGCATCGCGCAACTCAACCAGAACGCCGAGTCGTTGGCGAACGAATATGGAGCGAGCTACCTCGACCTCACTCCCACTTTTGAGGATGTCAAAGGTGAACTCCGGCAGGACTTCACCCGTGACGGCCTGCATCTCAATGGTGCTGGCTATCGAGCGTGGGTTGAGGTCTTGAGGCCCCTCGTCGCAAACGGTGGAGAGAACTCATGACAAACGCCCCCACCATTGGCTCCGCAGAAAGCTGGAGCGCCTCCTTCGTCAGGGCGAGTCACGCATAATCCAGCGGATGCCGTCGGCGAGCTTGTATCTGATCGACTGAGGTGCTCGCCGCGGCCGGAATCAGGCCGCGGTGAGCACCACTTCGGCGCGCTCCTGGCTGCCCTCGGCGAGACCGCGGTCGATCGCGCGACGGGACGCGAGCCACATCACGATTCCGGCGACGAGCACGGCGCCTTCGGTGATGGTCAGCGACCAGATGATGCCGGGCAGCCCGAACCACAGGTTGCCGAGGAGCACGACCGGGATGAACAGCACACCATGCGTCACCGACATCACGGTGGCAGCAAGCGCACGCCCCGTGGCCTGGAACAGCGACGTGATGATGCCCGTGAATCCGTTCGCGATCATGGCCACGAGTTGCGCCGTGAGGATCGTGACCCCGATCGCGAGAACCAACCGATCGGCCACGAAAGCCGAGAACAACTGCTCGCGGAAGACGAATGCCGTGGTCGAAAAGATCAGGACGATGCCGCCCACTGTGAAGACGGATGCGCGCAGCGCCGACCTGAGACGACTCCGGTCTCCTTTGCCGTACGAGTAGGCGAGCAGCGGCAGGATCCCGATCGTGACGCCCATCACGAGAAACTCCGGCACCTGAGCGATGCGGACCGCGATGCCCATTGCAGCGAGTGGACCATCGCCGTACGCGACAGCGAGGTTGTTGAGCACCAGTGTGGTGAGGATCATGAAGGCGGACTGGAGCAACTCGCTGATGCCGACGCCGAAAACGGGCTTCAGCACGGTGGGCGAGAGCGTGAACCAGCGTGGCGCGAGGCTCACGTGCTCGCTGTGCCGATGCAACCAGATGGCGAAGTAGACAATGACGACGAGGTTCGACAGGCCCATTGCCAGCGCAGCACCGGCAACTCCCCACCGCAACACGAGGATGAAGAGAATGTCGAAGACGATATTCGCGATAGTGGATGCGATGAGCCCAATCATCACCTGGCGCGCGGCGCCCTCTGCGCGCACGATCTGCTCGAGACAGAATGCTGCTGCGAGCACGGGAACGAAGGCGAGCATGACGGCCACGTAGGCGCTCGTTGCCGGCACGGCAGCGGCATCCGCTCCGAGCAACGACACGAGCGGGTGCAGTGCGAGCAATCCAACGCCGCTGAACACAGCTCCGGTGATAACCGCGCCCCAGACAGCGAATGACGAGACGTGCTTGATCTCGTTCGCCTTCGCGGGATCATGCTCCGCTGCGCCAAGTATTCGCGAGATGAGGGTGCCGCCGCCGACTCCGAATACGCCACCCACCGCCATAACGAGGGCGAGCACAGGCGTACCGAACATGATGGCGGCGAGCAGTGCGGTGTCGTGGAGCGAGCCGATGAAGCCACCATTGATGACGTTATAGACGGCGCCGACTATCATTGCGGCGGCCATCGGCACACAGAGGTGTACGAGAGCGCGGGCGATCGGCGCGGTGGAGAGATACCAGCGGTTGGTGCCGACCGCGTCGGCAACCACCGGGGATTCTGAATTCGTGATGCTCATGACTGCTCCCTTTTTAGGCAGGCTCGAGCGCGCGCCGACGGACGCCGGCACGGCGAGAGAAATGATGTTCTGGATGCGGGGAGTGCCCGCGCGTTCCCGGCTAGCGGGTCGGTTGCGGCAGTTCCGCGGTGATCTTCGTGAGGAGAGCGTGGAGGGTGTCCCGCTCGGTCTGGTTCAACGGGGCGAGGAGGGTTTGTTCGATGCCGGCCATCGCAGCGTCGAACCCAGAGATGAGCTCAATGCCGGCCGGTGTCGCATAGACACGTTTGCTGCGCACGTCGCTGCCATCCGTTCGGCGCTCGACGAGGCCGCGGCGCTCAAGCCCCTGCAGGAGGCTCGAGACGCTCGCCGCGCTGGTTCGGGTCATCTGCGCGATGTCGCGCTGGATCGCACCCGGGTTCTGGGCAAGATAGCCGAGCACGAAGCCCTGCTCATGGGTGAGTTCGCGCTCGCGGATCCAGTCTTCGCCAACCTTCCGCTGCGCCCACCCGATCCAGCGGAGCTGGTCGAGGGTGCTCGTGAGGGGTGTCTCCTGTGCGTCCATGGTTAGAACTCTAACCATTAGATATCTAACTGTCAACACATCTCGCAGAACAGCGGTACCTCATCCACCGCAACGCGTCTCTCAGCGCAGCTGGAAGTCGACGCGGCTCTCGCGGGAACCTCCTTTTTAGAGTTGAATCACCCCATGGGAGTTGACGGGCACCGGAGCAGGCTCAGCCAGGCCGCCGCTGCCTTCACGAGCAACGCACGCAACCCCAACCTTCGCCGGGCCCAGCTCAGTTTTCTCGGCGCCTGGACCGCAGAGTGGGCATTCACCGTGGCGCTCGGAATTGTTGCATACCGAGACGGCGGCGCGACAGCTCTCGGCCTGGTGGGCCTTCTCCGGATGCTGCCCTCCGCACTCCTCGCCCCACTGCTGTCGGCCATCGCCGACAGGGGACGCCGAGAGCGCGTGCTCATCCTGGTGTCCACCGTGCGTGGAGTCGCGACAGCTGCCGCTGCTGTGGTCGCGTTGATGGCGGGGCCAGCGATGGTGATCTACGCGCTCGCCGTGTTGTCAACGATCGCAGCCACGCTCTACCGCCCTGCGCACTCCGCGCTCCTTCCGTCGCTGTGCCGTACCGGGTATGAGCTCGCCAGCGCCAATGTGGTGCGGGGGCTGCTCGACTCCGCAGCCACACTCGTTGGCCCGCTGCTGGCCGCGGTGCTGCTCCAGTTCACCGGCGTTGGGGTCGTGTTCGCGGTCGCAGCAGCCGCCTCGTTCTGGTCTGCCGCCCTCTTGATGCGACTCACATACGACGCTCCACCGCGCCCGCCAGCACCGCGTCGCCCCAACTTGATGAGGGAGGCAGCGGATGGCGTGCGTGCGGTCACGCACAATCGTGGACTGACGCTCATCCTCAGTCTCGCCGCAGTGCAGTCCCTCACCAGGGGCGCGCTCACCGTGCTCTCCGTGGTGGTTGCAATCGAGCTGCTCGGCACCGGTGAGCCCGGCGTCGGCGCCCTGATGGCCGCGGTCGGGGTGGGCGCGGTTCTGGGGTCGCTCGCGGCATCACTCCTGGTGGGAACTGGTCGACTGGGCGCGTGGTTTGCCGTGGGGGTCGGCCTGTGGGGATTGCCGATCGCCCTGATCGGCGTCGTTCCGCAGCAGTCGGCGGCGCTGGCACTGCTGGCATTCGTCGGAGTCGGCAACGCGCTGATCGACGTCGCGGGGTTCACGCTGATCGGCAGGATGGCTCCTGACGAGGTGCTGGCACGCGTCTTCGGAGTGCTGGAGAGTCTGGTCACAGTGTGCATCGGACTCGGCGCTATCGCGGCGTCAGCGCTGGTGGAGTGGTTCGGGATTCAGGCTGCTCTCGTGATGATCGGGCTGGTGTGCCCGGTCTTCGCAGTGGCATCGTGGCGGCGGTTGCGAAGTCTCGACAGATCGGTGGGTGTCCGTGACCTGGAGGCTGGCCTGCTCCAACGGATCCCCATGTTCCGCACCTTGCCGCTACCCGCGGTCGAGCGGCTTGCCCGCGGCCTCGAACCCGTCACTCTGCCCGCAGGCCACGTGGTGTTCACGCAGGGCGACCTCGGCGACCGGTACTACCTGATCGAGTCTGGCGAGGTCGAGGTGGTGGGCGACGGACGGGTCGTTGCAACGCTTGGCCCCGGCGAAGGATTCGGCGAAATCGCCTTACTTCGCCGCACGCGCCGAACGGCCACCGTGGTGGCCAGAAGCGATCTCCGGCTGCAGGCGCTGGACTCTGACCGGTTCATCCCTGTCGTCCTCGGGTACACGCCAAGCGCTCAGCACGCCGCGGCATCCGTCACCGACATGCTGGATCGCTACGAACCCACAGACCCGACTGGAGAATTGCCGTCGTCACCGTGAGCAACCTCCACGCTTGAGCAACCCGGGTTCTAGTGGTATGCCTAGGGAATGGAGTCTGGGCGGGCTGTTCTGCTAATCGCAGATATCGGTGGTTACACCGACTACATGAGTTCCCATCGGCTGAGTCTCGCGCACGCCCAGGTCAACACCGCACGGATGCTCGACAAGATGATCGACGCGGCGCCCGGCTTCGACCTCATCGAGATCGAAGGCGACGCAGCCTTCCTCTCGCATCGGGCTGATCATCGAGAGCCGAACACCACCGTCACGGAGATCCTGCAGGTTGCCGTCGCCATGCACCGGGCGTTCCACCGTGAACGCCAGAACGTGGCGACGAACCTCTGCCCGTGCGGAGGCTGCAAAGAAGCGGGCAACCTGACGTTGAAGTTCGTGGCACACGTCGGCGATGTGGCCAGACAGACCATTCGGCAGCGGCACAAGCTCGTCGGGATCGACGTCATCCATGTGCATCGAATGCTGAAGAACCCGGTGACGATACCCGAGTACGTGCTGCTGTCCGATGAGCTCTACAACGCCGGTGAGCGTGTGCTGCCCGAATCCGTGCACGAGATCTCGCCGGAGCTCGAGGGAATCGGAACCGTGCGCGCGTACTTCGTCGACGTGGTGGACCTCGAGGGGTTGCTCCCTCCGCTGCCTGCGCCGTCCTGGCGTGGACGCCTCGGTCGAACGTTCGCGACAGCGGGACTTGGCATGCCGTACATGCTCGGCCTGCGACGTTCTCGTCGCGTTGCGTCCCCGCAGTAGCCCGCACACGGCAGCGATTCCGCACACGGCAGCGATTCCGCACACGGCAGCGACCGCACACACGCCAGCGCGGTTGCCGAGGCCAAACGGCTAGGTCCCGGTACTATCGCGCGGTGAACACTTTTCATCCCGCGCTGCCGCCCCTGCACTGGACGGGCGAAACTGGAATTGCCGCTGTCGATGCCGAACGAGGTGCACTCGAGCTCACGGCCGCCGCGGGCGTTGACTGGTCGAATGACGCCTTGGGTGGCGAAGGACAGCATCGGGCAACAGCGCTCGCGTTCGATGCGCCAGCCCAGTTCGCCCTCTCCGCACGCGTGACCATCGATCACGAACGGACGACGTTCGATGCCGGTGCCCTCGCCATCTGGGCGGACGCCGACCACTGGGCCAAGCTGTGCTTCGAATACTCCCCACAGGGCGAGCGGATGATCGTCAGCGTCGTCACCAACGGATACTCCGACGACTGCAACTCATCCGTTGTGTCAGCCAATTCCGCCTACCTGCGGGTGACTCGGACGGGAAGCGGATGGGCGTTCCACGACTCAGCCGACGGGAACACCTGGCGCTTCGTTCGGCTGTTCAGACTCGACACCGACACGCCCTTCTCAGTGGGATTCCTCTCCCAGGCGCCGTTCGGCGATCGATGTGTTGCCACGTTTGACCACATCACCCTGTCAGAGGAGATCGCGGCGGACTTCCGCGACGGTAGTTAGCTCCCGGGCGGTACGGGGCGACTCCTGCGCGGCGCAGGCCCACGTGGTCGACGTAGTGTGGATGCAGGGGAACGGGTACCGGAGAAGGAAAAGCTATGAGAGCCTTTGTCGTCACACGCTACAAAGGGCCGCTGCAGGAAGTTGACGTCCCAGAGCCCACGGTGGGGGAGCGGGACGTGCTCGTGCAGGTGCACGCCGCCGGCCTCAACCAGCTCGACGAGAAGATCCGGGCGGGCGAATTCAAGCAGATCCTGCCGTACACGTTGCCACTGATCCTTGGCCACGACGTCGCCGGAACCGTCATCCGCGTCGGCGCTCTCGTGCGCGGGTTCACACCCGGCGACGAGGTTTACGCCCGGCCCAACAAGGACCGCATCGGCACGCTTGCGGAGCGCATCGCCATCGCTGAAGCCGACGCGGCGCTCAAACCCCGGTCGCTCAGCATGGAGGAGGCCGGCGCGTTGCCTCTGGTGGCGCTCACCGCGTGGCAAGCCTTCGTCGTACGCGGCAAGGTGCAGGCCGGGCAGAAGGTACTCATCCACGCTGGCGCCGGCGGTGTGGGATCGATCGCCATCCAGCTCGCCAAGCACCTCGGCGCGACCGTGGCCACAACGGTGAGTTCTGCCAACGCGGACTTCGTGCGCGAGCTCGGCGCCGACATCGTCATCGACTACCGCAGCCAGGACTTCGAACAGCTGCTGAGCGGATATGACCTGGTGCTGGACAGTCTCGGCGGCGAGAACCTGGAGAAGTCTCTGCGGGTACTGCGGCCCGGCGGCAAGGTGATCGGGATTTCCGGACCTCCCGACCCGGCCTTCGCCCGTGAGCTCGGGCTGAACCCGATGCTTCGTCTGGCGATCACTGGCTTGAGCGCTGGCGTCCGTCGCCGAGCCAGGAAGCTGGGCGTGGTCTACGAGTTCATGTTCATGCACGCCAGTGGCGAGCAGTTGCGCCAGATCACTTCCCTCGTCGACAGCGGCGCACTGCGCCCCATCCTCGGGCGGGTTCTCCCGTTCGAACAGACGATCCAGGCATTTCAGGAACTGGACAAGGGCGGCATCCGCGGCAAGGTCGTTGTCAGCAATCCTTGAGCGTGGCGATTCACCAGCCCCACGTTCCGGATCCACCTTTGAACGGGCCAACGATCCGTGAGGTGATCCAGCCACCGTAGAAGTCACCCTCCTGGGCCGTGACTGTTTCCCCGTCCACCGTGCAGCGTTCCATAGCGCCCGGGTACACCGCGACTCGGTCGATGAGCTGCTCGTACCCCGGTGTCGGCTTCGGATAGAACCACGCCGCGCCGACGGCGCTTCCCACAGAGAGATAGTGCGCCTCGCCCTTGAACTCGCAGAAGGTTCGCCCCGGTGCCGGCTGCAGCACGCCCGGCGCGAACGCGCTCCGCGGCAGGTAATAGACCGGCGGATGGCTCGTCTCGAGCACGCGCACAACGTCGCTGGTGTCGACAATGCGCTGCCCATCGACATCGATCGTGACCCGCTGGTTCACCCGTTCGACGCGCGGCGGTCTTGGGTAGTCCCAAACTGATTCCTCGCCAGGTCCTGGCTCGATCCGACGATGCTGCTGACGCGTGGGATTCATGACATCAGGCTAAGTCGCGCGGCTGGATTTCAGCCTGATCTTGATCCAGTCTGGTTCAGCTCGCCGAGCCGCCGGTACAGCGGATGCCCCGGCCGCAACCCAGATGACCGAGTAGATGTCAGCTGCGCTCACCGCGGGTAGCGTGCTTCTTGGTCTCGGTCTTGCGGTGTCGATTGTCTGAATCGTTCCCGCTGAGCGCGCCCGCACTCGGCAGTCCAACCCAACCCGGCGCTCGCCGGAGAAGGAGCATCAACATGAGCACGCAGAAGCAACCCGTAACGCCCACGGTCAAGGGACCAGAGGACTGGTTCACCGGCGACGTCTACTTCAACTCCTACTACGCCGGCCAGGAACCGTCTCACGCCCGGCTCAACCTGGTGCGATTCACTCCCGGCGCGCATACGGCCTGGCACAAGCACGCGGTCGGCCAGACGCTGCACGTCACCGAAGGGTTGGGCTACGTGCAATCACGCGGCGAGGAGCTGATCGAACTGCACCCGGGGGACACCGTCTTCACGCCCGCCGGGGAGTGGCACTGGCACGGCGCGACCGCCGACAACTTCATGTGCCATCTCGCCCTCTGGGAAGCACCACTCGACAGCAGTGAGCCGGAAACCGTGTGGGGCGCCAAGCTCAGCGACACCGAGTACCCGACGAAGTAGGAGCGCGAGCCCCCGTTGATTGAGGAGCGAGCGCCAGCGAGTGTCTATTAGGTGGCGGTCGCTATTTAGCCCAGACTCGGCTGCGGGCCGAAATGGGCACTTGTGCATTTCACCATGTCGCGCAGCGGCGCCACTGCTATTGCCTGTCAGCCCGGTTGTATTGCCTGTCGATCCTGTTGCGAGTGGCCGAGTCGGGCCGTTATCGGTGTGCTGCGAACGCAGCGGCACGCAGTTCGTTGCGGTCCATCCAGGCTGAGACAGCCGCTGCGATCTCGCGGGCACGGTCTTCGCCCGCATGGTGGCCGGCAGTGCCGCAGTGCTCCGTCTCCAGATGCGAGATCGTTGCCTCGCACCATTCGGCAACACGTGGAGTGATGAGCAGGGTTGGTGAACCCTCGAAGGTGATCAAGAGCTTCGGAACGGAGGCGCTGGACGCCAGCCACTCGTCGTACGCCCGGATTCGCTCCACAACGTCGCTCGGTTCACCATCGATGGGCAGCAGTCGTGCCCACGCGAGCAGTGGACGTCGGCTCTCTCGGGTGCGGTAGGGCATGAGATATCGCTGCAGCACGTCGTCAGCGACCGGGGTGAGCACCCCGCCCGTGAACGCCTGGCGCACAAAGGTGTCGTGGTCGAGTATCAGGTCTTCGCCGGCTCCTGGTGTGCGGATCAGGGCGGTGCGCGCCCGCGACTGCTCCGAGACGTCGCTTCCGTCGATTGGCTTGATCACGCTCTCAAAGAACGCGATGCCGAGCACGCGATCCGGATGCCGGCGAGCCCAGTCCATGGCGAGGGCGCCTCCCCAGTCATGTCCGACGAGCACGACTCTGTCCAGCTCGAGAGCATCGAACCACGCATCCAGATAACGTGCCTGATCGTCGAAGCGGTATGAGATATTCGGCTTGCCGGAACGACCCATACCGATCAGGTCGGGTGCGAGGAGCCGGCCCGCACCGACATGGGGAAGGATGTCGCGCCACATGTACGACGAACTCGGGTTGCCGTGGAGGAAGACCACAGGCACTCCCTCGCCAGATTCCTGATAGTGGATGGTGGAGTCGAGTATGGATATCTCTGGCATCGTCAGGTCCTTCGCGTGAGTTCGGTCAGTGCGGATCGCTGAGTGGGGTGTCAAGCAGGGCAATGAGGTCGTTCGTGAATGCGAGGGACCGATCGCTCTTTCGTCCGCCGAGTGGCGCCATCAGCTGGTCAACGAGTTCTTCAACGGCCGCCATCGCCGGGCGCGCGACAGCACGACCGCTGTCGGTGAGTGCAATACGAACAGTGCGCGCGTCTTCGTGATCGCGGGTGCGTTCGACCAGGGCGTTGGCCTCAAGCGACCGCACGAGCCTGGAGAGGTAGAGCGCCTCGAGCCCAGCGCGATCGGCCAACTCGCGCTGGTTGGGACGAGGATCGTCGCTGCTGGTGCCGCCCTGCATCCCGTAGAGGGTCGAGAGCACGATGTACTGGGCGTGAGTGAGCCCTTGTGGCTCAAGCGCACGGTCAACGGCGACTCGCCACTTTCCCGCCACTTTCCAGAGCAGGTAGCCGGGAGTCGGCGCATAGTGTCGGTCATCCATGGAGATAGTGTACATAGACATAAAGTCTTTGGATACTAAATTCTCGGATTGTGCGACTCACCAGGTTGTGAGGACGAACCGGATGCTGAACCGGATGCTGAACCGGATGCTGAACCGGATGACGAAACGGATGCCGATGCGGCTCGAATCGCCTCGGCCGCCGTCGTGAGCGCGTCGTGATACCGGTGCTGTCGCGGTGCGCCGTATCCGATGACCATGGCGGGACGTCGAGTGTTGTGCCGTTCCGCCGGCAGGTACGTTGCCAGGCCCTCCAGGCGGAGGCCCCTGGCCGAGGCTTCTGCGGAGACCTGTTCTTCGTTGATCCCACTCGGGAGTTCAACGAGGCAGTGCAGTCCGGCGGACAGGCCCGTGACGTGTGCACCTGGGGCGAGCATCCCGATCGCCTCATCCACTGCCTCGCGACGCGCCTTGTACAGCGCACGCAGGCGTCTCAGATGCCTGTCGTAGTGGTGGCTGGTCATGAATTCGGCCAGTGCGAACTGGGTGACTGCGTCGGCGCCGCCGCCGAGGAGCCGGCGTTGCTCGATGAGTCGCGGCAGCAGCCAGTTGGGTGCCACGCCCCAGGCGAGGCCGAGGGCCGGCGCGAGACTCTTACTCGCTGTTCCGGCATAGAGCACGTGTTCGGGCGCTAAAGCCTGAAGCGCGCCGATGCTGCGTCTGTCATAGCGGAACTCGCCGTCATAATCGTCCTCGATGATGAGGCGATGTCCCGTTTCGGCCCAGCGCACGACCTCGACTCTCCGCTGCGGCGAGAGGGGGACGCCGGTCGGAAACTGGTGGGCAGCGGTCAGCAGCACGGCGTCAACCCCGAGAGCCTCGAGGTCGGACACGACAAGTCCGTGCTCGTCGACGGAAACGGGGACGACCTGCAGGCCGGCGGCGGCCAGGATCGCACGGTGCGTTTCGTGGCCATACTCCTCAACGGCGATCGAGTGTGCTCCGCGTGCCACGAGCGCGCGGCCGGTGAGGGCGAGAAGGTCCCCAAATCCACGGGTCACGACAACCGTCTCCGGGCTCACGATGGCTCCCCGCGTCCTGGCGAGGTAGTCGGCCAGAGGGTCGCGAAAAGAGCGCACTCCCTGCACCGGGGGATATCCGAGCTCGTCGGCGGCGACGGAGTTCAGCGCGCGGCGAGAGGCCGTCGCCCATTCCGCGCGCGGGAAGGACGATGCGTCGGGGATGCCGCCGCGCAGATCCAGTTCAGGCACTTTCGCCATGGCAGGCGGCTCAGGCGCGTCAGCGGATGTCGGGCGGGACGTTACCCAGGTGCCAGCACCCACTCGAGACTCCAGCCACCCCTCGGCAACCAGCTGCGCATACACACCGGCGACGCTGTTGCGCGCGATGCCCAGGTCGAGTGCGAGCGTGCGCGTTGCCGGCAGCCGAGTTCCTGCCATGAGTCGCCCGTCGTGGATTGCCGCCCGCAACTCCGTTTCCAATGATCGGACTCTGCCGGTCGATGCGACAGCGATATGGAGGTCCGTGCCCGAAATGGCCCACAATTCGCTCATAGAATCGGACCTTATCACCTGGCCAATCAACTCGTAGTGTCGGGTGCTATGACCACATCAGCAATGTTCGTTCCCATCCTTCAACGCCTGGACTTTGACGCGCTCGCGCCCGCGTTCTCACGCGCCGTCAGTGATCTCGACGATGCCTGCGTGACCGAATTGGATCGCGCAGGCATCGAGCCGTCGCTGCGCGAGCTGGTACGCCTGCGCGCTTCGCAAATCAACGGGTGCGCATACTGCGTCGACATGCACAGCAAGGCAGCAGCGAAGGAAGGCGTGACCCAGCAGCGTCTCCACGCCGTCGTGATCTGGCCTGATTCGGCGCTGTTCACCGCCAGGGAGCGCGCCGCCCTGCAGCTCACCGAGTCGGTCACCCGGCTCTCAGAGACCCACGTTCCCGAACACATTGTTGCCGACGCGCGTGACGTGTTCAGCGCAGAGGAGACCGCCGCTCTCGTGGCCCTCATCCTCACGATCAACCTCTGGAACGGCATCGGCGTCACGACGCGGTGCTGGACTCCCGCTCGCGACGGCGACTGAGCGGCGACTGAGCAGCGACTGAGCACCAGGGTCGGCCGCGCGCACGGCTCCCGTACACTCGTGGCATGGCCCTGTCAGTGCGTGATGATGTCGGTATCGGTATCGGTGTCGGCATCGGAGCCTGGCGGCGCGAGCCGAGCACGGTGATGCGTCAGGCCGCGATGCTGCCGGGGAACACGCCGGAGTCGTTCGTCATCATCGCCGAGTCCGAAGTGCCAGGGGCGCCGATGGAGTGGGAGCCTCACTCGCATCCGATGCACGAGTTGGTGTGGGTGCGCGGCGGTACGCTGACGGCGCGCGTGGATGATCGCATCTTCACCGTCTCTGAGGGGCACGGTCTGTGGTTGCCAGCTGGGCAGGTGCACGCCGGCCGGCTGACGGCGATGGTCGAGTTCTCCGATGCCTTCTTTGCCCCTGATCGCACTCCACTCGCGTTCGACGGTCCGACAGCCATTGCGATGACTCCGCTGCTGGAGTCGTTGCTGACGCATCTGGCCCGCACCGATCTCGACGCGAAGGCGAGAGCGCGAGCCGAATTGGTGGTGTTCGACGTGCTGGAGCCGTCTGAGCGACAGCTCGCACTCCAACTGCCCGGCGACGCCAGGATCGACGCGATTGCTGAGGCACTGCTGGCGGACCCAGCTAACAATCGCACCCTGGAGGAGTGGGCAGAGCTTCTGGGGCAGAGCGACCGCACGATCACGCGTGCGTTCCGCCGCTCCACCGGGCTGTCGTTCGTGCAGTGGCGGCGGGTGCTGCGCGTTCACCAGGCGCTGACACTGCTCGCGAGCGGATGCGATGTGCACGACACCTCCGAAATGCTCGGCTACGCGCAGCCCAGCACGTTCATCGCCGCATTTCGGAGAGTCATGGGCACTACGCCCGGCAATTTCACGGGAGCGCAGGCCCAGCAGCCGGCTCGGCAGCACACGCAGCAGCAGGCGCCCGAGGTGTCCGAAATGCCGTATCACGAGTCCTAAAATCGTGATTGCTGGCCTTGTGACGCGGCCAATATACTAACTAAGGCAAGGCAGTCCTAACTTCGCGCGTGTCGCGTGCGGCCGGGCTCGGATTCAGAGAATCTGGCGGTGTGGCTTGCCCGCTCGGCGTGTGCCACGCCCGTTTCCACTTCCTCACTGTCACCCAGGTTCCCCATGCTCACGACACACGCCCCGGACGCTGATCCGCGCGAATCGCACAGACCTCTGTCGCGGAACGTAGTGCCGGCGACCGCGCTGCGAGGCGAGAAGCTCGTGATGCGGTACGGCAAGGCCGCGGTCGTTCACGGCGTCTCGATAGCGCTCGAGCCCGGACGTGTGACCGCGCTGGTGGGACCGAACGGCAGCGGTAAGTCCACGTTGCTGCGTTCGCTTGCCCGGCTGCATCCGCTTGACACAGGGCACGTGACGCTCGGGGGGAGCCACGGGCAAGACGAGCGTTCGACGTCGTTGCTCACTGCGCGTCAGTTCGCCAGGGAGGTCACCCTGTTCTCGCAGTCACGGCCTGCACCGCAGGGCCTGACGGTGAGCGAGGTCGTTGCACTCGGACGCCATCCGCACCGGCGTGGATTCGCGGGGCTCTCCGCCCACGATCGCCGGGCGATCGACCACGCGATGAGCGCCACCGGGGTGCTGGACATGGCCAGCCGTTCCGTCGGCGAGCTCTCTGGCGGAGAAGTGCAGCGAGTGTGGCTCGCCGCCTGCGTTGCGCAAGAAACCGGCGTCGTGCTGCTGGATGAACCCACGAATCACCTGGATCTGCGGTACCAGATCGAGACGCTCGACCTGGTGCGCGATCTCGCCGAAGAGCACGGCGTCGCGGTCGGGATCGTGCTGCACGACCTCGATCAAGCCGCTCGTGTCGCGGACAGCCTGCTCATGATGGCCTCCGGTCGCATTCACGCCGCGGGGGACCCCATCGACGTCCTCACCGCGAAGAACATCCACGAGGTTTACGACATCCGTGTCGAGGTCAGCGTTGACCACCGCACCAATCGCCTCCGTATCGACCCCGTCGGGCGGCATCCTGCCCGGCGTTCACACGGAGTTTCTGCTCCGTCTCCCAGCACCACTCGAGAGGACCTTTCATGATCCGCGTCCGTACTTTCGCGCCTATCGCTGCGACGCTCGCTATTGCGTCGCTCGCCCTCACGGGCTGCGGCACCACGACCGTTGACGCGGCAAGCGATGGTGTGGCCTCGCCGACGTCGGAGAGCTGCGCCGCAGACACGACGACGACCTCGACGGGCCCGGTCTCCTTCACGGATGGCGTCGGTCGCCAGGTGGAGCTCGACAAGCCAGCGGAGCGCATCGCGGTTCTTGAGTGGCAGCAGATCGAGGATGCACTCACGCTGTGTGTCAGCCCCGTCGCCGTCTCGGACTCTGAGGGGTACAGCACGTATGTGAGCGCGGAGACGATTCCCGACGGCGTGACCGACATTGGCACGCGAGGCGAGCCCGACCTCGACACGCTCTACGCCACGAACCCCGACCTCATCATCGTGGAGGCGTTCAGCGCAGACGATGAGCTCATCACCCAGCTGGAGAAGCGCGGCGTACCCGTGCTCGCCACCCTCGGCGCCGATGGCGCAGACCCCATCGGAAACATGAAGACCGTCTTCCAGATGATCGGCGAGGCGACCGGTCGCACTGAGCGCGCCGACCAGGTGCTGCAGGAGTTCGACGCGTACCTCGCGGACGCGAAGGAACAGGTCGTGGCCGCAGCTCTGCCGACCTCCGAGTTCCTCTTCTTTGACGGCTGGATCGAGGGCGGCAACGTCACCATCCGCCCGTACGGCAAGGGCGCCTTGTTCACCGCGCTCGGCGAAGAGCTCGGGATGATGACGGCCTGGACCGACGAGATTGATGCGGCGTACGGCAGCGGCGGAGTTGACCCGGCATACGGGCTCGGACAGACCGACATTGAAGGACTCACGGCCGTCGGCACTGCGAACCTGTTCTACTCCAACGACGAAGAAGAAGGCAGCTACGTCACCGAACTGGAGAAGAGCCCCATCTGGACGGCACTTCCTGCCGTGCAGGAGGAACGCGCCTATGCATTCCCTGCAGGCGTCTGGGGTGCCGGCGGACCGCTCTCGTGCCAGCAGGCGATCGACGCATACGTCGATGCCCTTCTGAAGGGTTGATCACGCCTGAAGGGTTGAACACGGGGAGTCGCGTCGCATCCGCTGGGCAACCGGTAGATGACATCAGCTTCCGAAAAGGTGCGAGCGGGGCTGCCGTGCTGGCCGTCCTGCTCGTCGCCATCGCCCTGGTCGGGATCTGGCACCTGACGCAGGGCACCTCCGGTGTAGGGCTGGGGGAGCTGCGGCGTCTCTTCGCCGGGGCGACGGAAAACGTGAATGGTGTACCGGTCAGCGACGTGGTGACCGGCTCTCGCCTGCCGCGCCTGCTGGCCGGAATTGGAGTGGGCTTTGCGCTCGGCGTTGCCGGAGCACTGCTGCAGTCCATTACGAGGAACGTCCTCTCCTCGCCTGACACCCTCGCCGTCACGGCAGGGTCGTACTTCGCGCTCACGCTCGTCGCCGCGCTGGGACTCGCTGTGCCGCTGTGGGCATCGAGCGGTGTCGCCTTCGTGGGTGGCGTGGTTGCGGCAGCGCTCGTGCTGGGTCTCGTCGGGCGCGGAGCGGGGAGCGGAACGACGCGGCTGATCTTGGCCGGTTCGGCCACGGCGATGGCGTTGGACGCCGCGACCGCGATGCTGCTCATCCTGTTCAAGGAGAACACGACTGGCCTGTTCGCCTGGGGGAGCGGTTCGCTTGCCCAGCTGAACATTGACGCGTCTGTGCGTGCGGCTCCGGTCATCATCGTCGTACTGTGTGGGGCGCTGCTGCTCTGCCGGCGGCTCGATGTGCTCGGTCTCGGCGACGACGCCGCGTCATCCCTTGGCGTGCCGATCCGCTCGACTCGCATCCTGGCGGTGATCTGCGCCGTCGTGCTCACCAGCATCTCGGTGACACTGGCCGGGCCGATCGCCTTCGTCGGGCTCGGCGCGCCCGTGCTGGCCCGCCTGATCGCCACTCGGGTTCGTGCGCTTCACCGGCACTTGTTGTTCGTCCCCGTTTCCGGGTTGCTTGGCGCGCTGCTGATTTTGCTCGCAGACGCCACACTGCGTGCGATCCTCGGCGCGGAGGGAGCCGCCTCGATTCCCACGGGTGTGCCAACCGCCTTGCTTGGGGCGGTGGTGATCGTCATCCTGGCGCGACGCATCCGTGATTCTGGACCGATCAAACAGCCGCCGCAGGCGCGGGTCGGCATCCATTCGCGTCGCCGGTTCCTCATTGCCCTGGCCCTCGCTGCCGCACTGCTGCTCGTCGCGATCGTGGTCGGCTTGCTGGCGGGGAGCCTCTGGCTGCGCACAGGCGACATCGGGCTCTGGTTGCAGGGCGCCGCTCCCGACCTGATCGGTAGGGCGCTTGACGAGCGCACCCCGCGTGTCGCCGCAGCCGTGCTCGCCGGTGCTGCACTTGCGCTGGCTGGATGCGTCGTGCAGGGCACTGTGCGGAACCCTTTGGCCGAACCGGGAGTGCTCGGAATCTCAGCCGGCGCCGGTCTCGGGGCGGTGAGCGTCGTGACGTCCATGGGCGGCGGGCGCCCACTGCTCATCATCATGGCGGTTGTGATGGGCCTGGCCACCTTCGCACTGATCGCCCTGCTCGCGTGGCGGGGTGGTCTCCTACCCGACCGGTTCGTGCTCATCGGCATCGGCTGCGGATACGGCCTGAGCGCCCTCACGACCTTCCTGTTGCTCCGCGCCGACCCGTGGAACACGCCGCGCATTCTGACGTGGCTCTCCGGCACGACCTATGGGCGCACCCTTCCCGATGTGCTGCCGGTGGCAGTGGCCATGGTCATCGCTGTTCCGCTGCTGCTCGGGATGCGCCGCCAGCTGGACCTGCTCGCCATCGACGAGGACACCCCACGCATCCTCGGCGTGCGCCTTGAACGGACGCGTCTCACCCTGCTCGGGATCGCAGCGGTGCTCGCGGCGCTCAGCGTTGTCGCGATCGGTGCTGTCGGTTTCGTCGGCCTCGTCGCCCCGCACCTGGCCCGTGCCATGGTTGGCGCCAGACACGGCCGGCTCATCCCACTCTCGATGCTGCTCGGCGCGCTCCTGGTGTGCGTCGCGGACACGCTCGGCCGCACGCTCATCGCGCCGGCCCAGATTCCGGCCGGGCTGATGATCGCCCTGATTGGCGCGCCGTACTTCGTCTGGTTGCTTCGCCGGGCTCGCGAATAGGCGCACGAGACGAGCGTTACGCCAGGAACTCCCTGATGAGGGTGCTGACCAGTTCTGGTCGCTCTGCGATCAGGTTGTGCGTCGTTCCCGGCACGATGCACAACTGCGCGCCGGGAATGGATGCGGCGATGAGCAGGCTGTGGTCTGGCCGGATCGTGTCGCGGTCTCCCGACATCACGAGGGTGCGCGCCGTGATTTTCGCGAGGTCGGCCGGGTCGATGCTGGGTTCTGTCGTCCAGAGCCTGAACAGCTTGTCGAGCACGACGTCGGCGTGCTCAGGGCCGTCGGGAGACAGAGCCTCGTAGTGCATCCGCTCGACATCCGGCTTCGGTTCAGCGGATGCCGCGGCCGGCGCGATCGCGTCGAGGACAGGACCGTGGTCGCCCTCGGACTGCGTGAATGCCGACGGATCGAGATTCGCGCTGATGGCGACCAACGAACGGACGCGGTGCGGGTGTTCCAGCGCGAGCAGCAGGCCGATGATGGCGCCGTCGCTGTAGCCGATCACGTTGGCTGATTCGATGCCGTTGGCGTCGAGGTAGGCGAGGGTGTCTGCGACGCCGCGTTCGTAGTTGAACTCGGCATCGACATCCGCTGATCGGCCGTGGCCTGGGCGCTCGAAGGCGAACACCTCGTAGTGGGGGACGAGGACATCTGACTGCGCCCGCAAGTGCTCCACAGAGCAGAAGCCACCGTGCAGCAGGACGACGGGATCGCCTGTGCCATCGACCTCTGAGTACAGGTCAACGTCGTTGATCCGCAGGTATGTCATCCGCTCCACCCATTCCGTGGGGCCGCCCACAGCAGCCGCAACGGGAACACAGCTTATCGTCGTGCGTCCTGCGGGGCCGACTACTCGACGATGCGGAGGGCGTGGTCGGTGTTGTTGAGTCGCACACCACCGTTGTCGGTGACCGTTACGATGTCCTCGATGCGAACTCCGAAGCGCCCGGCGAGGTAGATTCCCGGTTCAATCGAGAAGCACATCCCCGGTCGGAGCAGCTGCTCCTCACCCTCGACCATGTATGGCGGCTCGTGGGTCGTCATACCGATTCCGTGGCCGGTGCGATGGATGAACTTCTCGCCGTACCCCGCCTCGGTGATCACAGCTCTGGCCACCCGGTCGATCTCCTGGCACTGCACTCCCGGAGCGACAGCCTCGAATGCCGCCTGCTGTGCACGTCTGACGACCTCATGGACCTCCTGCGCCTCGGCCGACGGCTCGCCGACGCACACTGTGCGGGTCGTGTCAGACCCGTAGCCATTCATCAGGCCGCCGAAGTCCAGCACGACCACGTCTCCTTGCTCAATCACCCGATCGCCCGCTTCGTGATGCGGGCTGGCACCGTTGGGGCCAGAGCCAACGATGGTGAAATCGACCTGCTCATGCCCGAACTCCCGCAAGAGCCTGGCCAGGTCTGCCGCCACCTCCGTCTCGCGCCGACCGGCGAACCGCACGTGTACGATCTCGCCGTATGTCGCGTCCGCAGCGGCGCCCGCCATGGCGAGGCGTTCGAGCTCGTTGGAGTCCTTGACCGCTCGCATCATCGGGAGGCTGTGCCCCAAAGCCTCGAAGAGGGTGCCGGGCAGCGCCGTCTGCAGGCCGAGCAGATGCATCGCCCACGCAGAGTCGGAGATCCCGAATCGCCCGTCCGGCTGCAGCAAGCGACGAGCCGCCTCATAGGGGTCTGTCCCATCGACCCAGTCGATGACCTGCACGCCGGTTGCTCCTTCGGCGGCTTCGGCATCGGGTCTCTCCAACACGGGCACAAGCAGCGTCGGGCGCGCGTTGGGAGCGAGGGCCAACATGGTCAGCCTCTCGGTGATGGCTGGGGGTTGGTAGCCGGTGAGCCACAACAGGTCGGGCCCAGGCGTCACGATGACGCCGTCAAGTCCCGCTTCACGCGCATCATCAACCAGCCGAGCCATCCGGTTTGCGTAATCGTCGCTGGTGAACGGGATGGGTTCCCATCGTGGCTTCATCGCGTGCCTCCTTGTGCTTATGACCTCTGTGCTGTTTACCTCTGTGCCGTTGACCTTTGTGCTGTTATCCCTCACGATCACACTGAGCCCGAGTTCAGGGAAGGAGAACAGATATGAGCTCCATTGTGGTGCAAATGTTCATGACACTCGACGGCGTCGCTCAGGCACCTGGCGGTTCGGAGGAAGACTTCGAACACGGCGGCTGGCAGGACAGGTACGTCGATGCAGGTGCCGAAGGCGACAACATCATCGCGGAATGGGAGAGCAAGACAGAGGCGTTGCTGCTCGGTCGTAAGACCTACGAGATCTGGGCCGGCGCCTGGGGAGTGTGGCCTGAGGACGCCGATGGCCTGACTGGGGAGTTGACCAGGAGATATAACCGCATCCCCAAATACGTCGCGTCACGCACGCTCACCGAGGTGGGCTGGCAGAACACGCACCTTCTCGGTCCCGACGTTCCGGCCGCCGTGGCGAAGTTGCGTGCCGAACCTGGCGGCGAGATCCGGGTGTGGGGGAGCACAGAGCTGATCAAAACGCTGGCCGAGCACGACCTGATCGACGAGTACCGTCTCGTCATCTACCCGATCGTGCTTGGCACCGGAAAGAAGCTGTTCTCCGACGGGTTCCCGCTCACCACGCTCGCCCTCGTCGAGAGCCGTGCGCTGGCCGCTGGCGTACTGGTCAATACCTATCGGCGTGTGGCAGCCAGCTGACACGGGGACGCCATCCCCAGTCAGTGAGGGCGACGCGTCAGTGAGGGTTGCGCAAGCCGCGGCCACCAGCGATTGCACAGGGAACAGCAGCGGCGAAGAGAAGTACTCCCACAAAACGGAGAGCTAGCACTTCTGCAAACATAAACAGCGAGAATCCCGCGACCCACAACACGACGGCGACGACCAGAAGCAGGATAGGTCGCAGACGTTTGGGCACCTAGCTGACCCTGCTCGCACCCAGCGGCATGGCATTGTCTGCGGGTCGGTAACCTGACCGCTGGGCAACGACGCGCGTGACAACCGCCGCGGCGAGCACGACAACGGCCGCCAATGCCGCGCTGATGCCGACGAGTTGTGATTCCGGCTCTCCGCTGAGTCGGGCGACGGCGAGCCAGCCCAGCCCCCAGGCCAACGCGATTGCCGGGGTGAGTCGCCCACGGCTCGCGATTGCCGTTGCAATACCGATGGCCGCGGCAACGATGACGACGATCACGCCCCATGCGTCTGGCTGGATGCCCCATCCGGTAAAGTCGAGCTCTGTCAGCCACGCCGTCACGTTCGCGGCGGTGGCGATCGTCACCCAGCCCAAGTACAAGCCGACGGTTCCATCGAGGATGATGGCCTCCGCGATGCCAGCTGCTCTGGACGTGACGCCCCGCGGTGTTCCCTGCAGCAGGGCGAATGTGGTTCCGAGGACCGCAAGCAAAACGATGATCGTCAGGACAGATAGCCCAACCCGGCCGAGTTGCACGCTCCCGATCCACGCCGCATTGAGCAGCATGGACAGGGCGATGAGGTACCCGACCTTGCGATGAACCTCGCGTGCTGCCTGGCCGGGGAACAGCTGCCACACGGCATAGGCAAGCAGCCCGAGATAGATCACCGACCAGATACTGAACGCTGGGCCAGCCGGTGCTATCAGGGTGGCGTCGGCCGCGAGTGCGCCACCCGCGGCATCCTGAATCGGTGTGCCTCCGAAGGCCCCAGAGCCGAACGTTGCGCCCGCGATCGCCAGCAACGCGAGAACGAAGACGATGGCTTGCCTGACTCGGTCAGTGGTCTGGGGCGAGGTAGTCATGGTGTCACGATACGGGAGCTGCGCTCGCGAGAACAGGCTCGCTTCCTACGCCCGCTGTCGCTTCACCATTTCGGTGATCCAGATGGGCGCGAACGGCGAGGTGCAGTTCGGGGGAGTCGGATAGTCCTTGAGCACCTCAAGGCGCTCGCCGATGTCGATGGCACGAGCGCGGCACTCTGCGTGCTCGATGCCGATCTGAGCCAGGCAATGGTTCATTGCCCACTGCAGGCGATCAGGGGCATCCGTCATCTCTGCTTCGATGGTGTCGAGCAGGCCTGGGAGATCGAGGCCTTCTGGCCGTTTCGCCACTCGTTCGGTGGTCAGCGCCCAGCCGGCGCTCGCGACCACGGGGTCTGGGTCGGCTAACCAGGCAAGGCGCAGCTCTTCAGCATGCGGATTCTTCTTCACCACGTAATTCACGAGCCAGTCCTGCACCTTGGGAGTGCGCGCCTGACGCAACATGGCGTCCAACTCACCCTGCTCGAATGCCTGCGGGCGGCAGATGAGAATCGCCAGCAGCCGCGCCGCGGTGTCGCCGGTGTCCCACAGCTCGCGCGCAAGCTCCTGCTGGGTCTTCAGCCGCTTGGCCACCGCGCGGAGCTTGCTGAGGTTCACTCCGTGGTCGTCACCGTGATTCGCGTTCACCTCGCGGGAGCGCGGGTCTTCAAGCGCGGCCAGTTCGGCCATCACCTCGGCCACCGTCAGCTGGGCCGCTGTCGTTCCATTCACCGTTGTCTCGTTCATCGTCGTCTGGGTCACCTCAGTCTCCGGCTCGTCGCGTGTCGGTTTCAGCCTAAGACGTGAGGTCTGCGCGCGCGGCTAAAGACGGGCAATGCAATAGATGGCAGCATGGCTTCATGCCGAGCATTCTTCACATCGTTCGATCTGTCGTAGCGCCGATCACCCACACGCGACTGTTTCGCCGGATCGCTCCGACGGTGCTGCCGATGCTGGAGCGTGTGGTCACCCGTCTCAGCGGGGGTCGGGTCCAGCTGAGCGGGCTGCTCGTGCCGTCGCTGGTGCTGCATTCGACCGGGGCGAAGTCGGGCGTCGTGCGCGATACCGAACTGATGTACACCCCGGACGGGCACGGCAGCGCGATAGTGGCTGGCAGCAGCTTCGGCCGCGAGCGGCATCCGTCGTGGACCTACAACCTGATCGCGCACCCGGATGCCGTCATCAGTGTTCGAGGTCGCCGCCTCAGCGTGCGCGCGACCCTCATCCCCGATGCCGAGCGTGATGACGTCTGGCGACGGATTGAACAGCAGTGGCCGGGGTATCGCTCGTACGAACGGCAGTCGGGGCGTAACGTTCGGCTGTTCCGATTGCGACCGGTGGCAGAGTTGCGGTCTGCCTAGGCACCCGGCTCGACGAGTTCGGCGAGCTGCCGAGTGACGGTGCCCCAGCCATCGTGGAAGCCAAGCTGTTCGTGCTTGTCGCGGTCGGCGACGTCGCGGTGCATTGCGGTGGCGGTGTATTCGGTGCCGTCCGGGTGAACCCGCATGGCAATGACGGCGGTGATGAATGACGCCTCGGCGGGCCGCCAGCCGGCGACAAGCGCGTCGGTGAAGACGATGCGCTCGAGATCGTCGACCGCGAGGAAGCATCCCGTGATGTGCGGGGCGAACCCGGTACCGTCCTGGCTGATCTCTGTGCGGAATGACCCGCCGGGGCGCAGGTCCATGTCCAGAACGCGGCAGACCTCTGGGGCCGGGACCCACCATTGTTCGAAGAGCGTCGGATCGGTCCACGCGTTCCACACGGCAGAGCGCGGAGCCCTGATGACGCGGGAAACGGTGAGGTCGAGTTCAGGATGAAGGGAAGTCAGATCGAGGGTGGTCATTCGAGTGTCTCCTTGTCGTGAATGGTGGTGACTAAATGTTCGAGTCGATCAGTGCGGCCCGACCAGATGCTCCGCTGTTCGCTGAGCCAGGTCTCGATCGCGCCGAATGACTCCGGTTCGAGTGTGCACATGCGCACGCGACCGGTCTTGCGAGTTCGTATCCAGCCCGCGGTCTCGAGGTAGCGGATGTGCTTCATGAATGAGGGCAACGCCATGTCGAACGGCTCCGCGAGTTCGCCGATACTCGCAGAGCCCCTGCCCAACCTGCCCAGCACGGCGCGCCGAGTGGGGTCAGCGAGGGCTTGGAACACGGCGTCAAGCTGCCCTGAATACTGAGCCATGCAGCTAAGTTATGCCGCGACGACACTGAGGTCAAGGGCTAAGTGTTGGGCGGATGTCGACTAGCTAGCCCGCGCGACGGTGACCGTGCGTCGGTGGTAGACGACGAAGGAGCCGGCGATGAGGAGCAGGATGCCGGCGCCAAGCGGGAGTGCCGGGTCGATTCCCGTCTCGGCCAGGGCGGCCGACACGGCGACGGGCGACGCGGCCGCTGCGGGGGCCGACACGACGATATCCAGACGCACGGTGCGTGGCGAACCGTCGGTTCCGGTGCCGACCGCCACGAGGCTGTGGTCGCCGGCGAACGAGTCAGGAATTCTGAACAGGGTGGCCGCTAGTCCGCTGGCGTCAGCGGTGATCGGCGCGATCGCAAGGGGGTCGGAATGGATGCCGATTGCGACATCCGTTCCTGGCGCGAAACCGGAGGCGATCAGCAGTAGGGCTCGGCCGGCGTCGGTCGCCACTGGCGCGGTGACAGCTGCGGAATCGCGGGCCGGGAGCGTCGCGGGTACAGCCGGCGGCGTTGCGGCGTCCGCGGCGCTATACGCCGCCTTGGCCTGTGTCACAGCGGCCAGGGCGGATGCCGCAGCCGCGGCCAGATCGGAGGCATTCTGCTGGGCCACGGAGGCTGCTGTCGCGGCGGCGGTTGCGATGGCGGCGGCGGTGGCCTCGGCATCACGTGCGGCGGTGGCTGCGATTTCTGCGACCAGCGCGGCCGCGGCCAGTCGGTCGGCAGTCGCTTGGAGTTCGGGGGACGGATTGGGATTTGCGGCGGCGTCCGTAGCGGCGGTCTGGGCTGCGTCGGCTGCAGCGCGAGCAGCACTGGCCTCGCCGGTCGCCGTCGTCGCCGCCTGCGTGGCCGTGGCCAGGGCGGCCTGGCTGCTGGACAATGCTGCACTCGCCGTAGTGGCATCGACCGCGGCGGCCTGTGCGAGTGCGCTGGCCGCATCAGCCTTCGCCTGCTCGGCCCTCACGCCTTCCCAACGCTTCATCTCTTCATCTGCGGCGGTTTGGACCGCCAACAGCGCGGACCATGACAGGAACGACGGGGTGCGACCGAACAGACTTTGGTAAATCTCCGTCCCGGCGTAGGTGGCATCGGTGCCCGCGTAGGTGGCCTCAAACGCCTGCTCGATGTCGACGATCCCGATCCCGGCCCCTGACAGAGCCAGTTGCCAGGTTGCGAGGGTGGCCGCATCCGCTGGCCTGTTGAAGTAAGCGACATACAAGGCTTGGACATGGTCCAGGTAGTCGGCGGCAACACCGGTGCGGAGTCCCGTGCTGGTGGCACTCGCGCGTTCCGCTGGGGCAGCCGAAGCCGGCGCCGTCACGAAGAGGCCGGTGGCGGCGGTGAGCGTGATCGTGGCGATGGCGGCAGCGAGCGTGCGGCGAGAGCGGCGTGAAGGCATCCGCTCAGTCTGGCAGCGAGGTAATTGTGCGCGCGGCCCCCCTTCGGGGAAGAGGGCGCTCAACTTGCAATCTCTTTAATAAGCCTGCATTCTTTATTAATTATCGTCTTCGCTATGAGAGAGAAGCCAGGCACGGTCGCCAACGATCGGGTGGTGCTGTCCTCCCACAGCTGAGAGCGTCACACGCATCACAGACAATGAGGAGTACACCATGCACTCGACAACTCGAGTGGTACCAGCAGTCGCGGTATCTGCCGCTCTCATGCTCGCGCTCGCCGGTTGCGGCAGCTCGACGGCAAGCAGCAGCGCTCCGGCATCCATCCCGGACACCGTGGACGCCGCAGGCGACAAAGTCACCGTTTGGGTGATGCAGGATGACTACAGCCAGGACACCCTGGATGCCATCAACAAGACTTTCACTGAGCGGACCGGCGCAGAAGCCGACGTCCAGATTCAGCAGTGGGACGGCATCACGACGAAGTTGTCGACGGCCCTCAGTACCAATAACCCGCCCGACGTCGTCGACATCGGAAACACCCAGGTCTCCAGCTACGCCGAGAACGGCGCGCTGATGGATGTCACGAAGTACCGCGACCAGCTCGAGCAGGGTCAGACCTGGCTTTACGGTCTGGTTGACCCGGCGACCGTTGACGGTTCGCTGTACGCGATCCCCGGCTTCGCTGGCGCACGCTCGGTGATCTACAACAAGGCGACGTGGGCCGCAGCCGGTATCACGACCCCTCCGACCACCTGGGACGAACTGACCGCGGACCTCGATGCGGTCAAGGCCGTGAACCCCGCCGCTGACTTCTCGTCGCTGTACCTTCCCGGTCAGCACTGGTACGTGGGCATGCAGTTCGTCTGGGATCAGGGTGGAGAGATCGCCGTCGACACCGACGGAACCTGGACCGGCGCGCTTGACAGTGCGAAGGCGCAGGATGCCCTGGCTGCCTGGAAGGAATTCCAGAACACCTACTCGGCCGCATCATCTCGCACGGTGAGCACCGACAGCCCCGAGCAGGAGCAGATCTTCGCCGACGGCAAGGCATCCGCCATCGTGGGTAGCAACGGCGCCGTCGATGTCATCCTGGGGGCCAACCCCAGCCTGACCGCCGACGACATCGGAACCTTCGCTCTGCCCGGCCAGTCCGGTAAGACCCAGCCCGTCATGCTCGGTGGCTCTGACTGGGGAATCGCAGCGAAGAGCTCCAACCAGGAACTCGCGCTCATCTGGACGCAGATCGCTGCGAGCCCTGACATCCAGAACGACTACGTCTTCGGCGTCAGCGGCTGGATCCCGAACAGCGCAGAGGGAATCGAAGCCGCGCAGTCGACGCTCAGCGATTCGAAGGTCGGATTCTTCCAGGCCGCACTGAATTCACGCGCAACGCCGGCCTCATCGGGCTGGTCAGCGATTGAAGGCAGCAACTCCCTGCAGGAGCTGTTCTCCTCGGTTGCCAGCGGCAGTGCCACGACGAAGGCCGCTGCCGCGACCTTCAACACCGCGGTCAACGCAGCACTCAAGTAACGCAGCACTCACGTAACGCAGCACGGAACTGAAGCACTGACGCAATACCTGTGGCCCGTCCGGCGCCCCCGCGCCTGACGGGCCACGCTCAATCAGCAAGACAGAAAGAGAGCACCGATGTCCGGCTCCAAACGCTCGGCGCGCGCATTCGCCGACCGGCGAAGTGTGGCGGCGCTGCTGCTCACTCCCGCTGGGATCGTGATCCTCGCGGTCACCATCGTTCCCATCGTGGTGATGGTCTTCACCTCCTTCACGAACTTCAACCAGCGCTCGCTCTTCACGGGCGCCTACGACATGGTCGGGCTCGACCAGTTCGAAGCGGTGCTCAGCAATCCTGAGTTCTGGGCGTCATTCGTGCGTACGATCCTCTTCACCGCCGCGCTCGTGCTCGGTTCTGTGCTGATCGGCGTCGGCATGTCGCACGTCCTTACCCGCATCAACGCAGCGCTGCGCACCATCGTCACGATCGTGCTGATCTTCGCCTGGGCAATGCCCAACGTCGCCGCCTCCCTGGTCTGGAACTGGTTGTTCCAGCCCGGCTATGGCGTCGTGAATTGGCTGCTCACCCAGGTGGGCATCTTTGGCGATATGACCGACACCGACTGGTCGGCTGACCCCTTCCACGCCTTCATCGCCATCTGGCTGCTCATCGTCTGGCAGGCCGTTCCCTTCATCGCCTTGACCGTCTACGCCGCAGAGACGCAGGTCTCGGCCGAATACATCGAAGCTGCAAAGCTCGATGGCGCCACCGACTCCCGGATCTACCGCTCGGTCACGTTGCCGTTCCTTCGCCCCACGATCATGCTCGTCACGATCCTGTCGACCATCTGGAACTTCAACATCTTCAACCAGATCTGGCTCGTCTCCCATGGCGGACCCAATGGCGCGACCGCCACGCTCGGGGTGTTCACCTACATCACCGCCTTCGTCAGCTTCGATATCGGTGGTGGATCGGCGATCGCCGTCATCACGACGATCCTGCTCGCTGTCGTGACCTCCTTCTACATCCGCAGCCTCGTGCGTTCCGGAGAGGACCTGTGATGACTAAACGCGCCACAAGCACACCAATGCCCACCCCCCGCACCCGCCGGTTCAAGAACATCAACTGGGGGTCGTCAACGATTGCCGTTGTCTTCTCCATCGTGTGGTTCTTCCCGACCTATTGGATGGTCAAGACCGCGTTCACGCCGCGCGCCGATGCGCTCAGCACGACGCCGTCGTTCCTGCCGGTGAACTTCACCTTGGACAACTTCGCCAACGCGATGCTGCAGTCGGGCTTCTTCACGAACCTGCGCAACTCGGTGATCGTCGTCCTGGCCGCCGTGCTCGTCGCGATCGTCGTCGGAATGCTCGCCGCCGCTGCGCTCTCTCGGTTCCGCTTCGGTGGTCGCCGCACGATCCTGGTCGCCATCCTCATCCTGCAGATGATCCCGCCGACGGCCCTGCTGGTGCCGCAGTTCCTCGTTTTCAACGCGACGGGCATGCTTGGCAACTACATCGGCCTCATCCTGGCGTACGTGTCACTCACGTTGCCCTTCGCCATCTGGGTGATGCGCGGCTTCTTCCTCGCGCTGCCCGCCGAGCTTGAAGAAGCGGCTCAGCTGGACGGTGCGTCGAGCTGGCAGGTGCTCACCCGCATCCTCTTCCCGCTCGTGCTTCCCGGTGTCATCGCGACGAGCGTGTTCACCTTCATCACGGCCTGGAACGACTACCTCATCGCCTACACGTTCATGCGTGACCAGACGATGTACACCCTGCCGGTCTGGCTGGCGTCCTTCAGCTCACCTGTGACCGGAACCGACATCAGCGGCCAGATGGCCGGATCGGTGCTGTTCTCACTGCCGGTCGTCGTGTTCTTCGTGCTGATGCAGCGCAAGCTCGTCTCCGGCATGTCAGCAGGGGCGGTGAAGGGATAGTCATGGCAATCACTCTGATTCCCCGTCCGCTTTTCGTCGAAGCCGGCTCCGGCGTCTGGCGCCCCACTGGCCAGGGTTCGGTGTCCGTCCATGCAGCGGATGCCGCGCTCCCGGCGTCTGTTCTGCTGCGCTCTCGGCTCTGGTCTGGACTGCGTCTTCACGCGAGCGACGGATCGGCGGACACCGCCGACATCCGCTTCACTCTCGACGAGTCGCTTGCGGAGGAGGCCTATCAGGTCACCGTCGACGACTCGGGTGTAGCCGTCGCTGCATCGAGCGCCGCCGGCTTCGTCGCCGCGACGCACACACTGCTGCAGCTCTCTAGTGACGACGTGTGGCGTTCCGGCGCCGCCGTGCCCCGTGCGCTGGAGATTGCGCACGTACGTATTGAAGACGCGCCTCGGTATGCCTGGCGCGGTCTGATGATCGACGTCGCCCGGCACTTCCTGCCGGTTCGCGAGCTGCGTCGCATCGTCGAGCTGATGGCGATGCACAAGCTCAACACGCTGCACCTGCACCTGACGGATGACCAGGGATGGCGCCTTGAAGTGCTGGCGTTCCCGCGGCTGACCGAGATTGCGTCGTGGCGCGCCTCGACACAAATTGGCGCCGACGATGCCACGGCGGGGGAGCTCGACCGGCCGCACGGCGGCTTCTATACGCAGGACGAACTGCGCGACCTGGTGGCGTTCGCCGCCGACCTCGGCGTGACGATCGTGCCGGAGATCGACGTTCCCGGGCATTCCCAGGCAGCTATCGCGGCCTACCCAGAACTCGGAATCAGTACATCGCCGGGCTTCCCGCCCGCGGTCTGGCCGCGATTCGGGGTGTCTGACTTCCCGCTGAACATGGAGCAGGCCACGGTCGACTTCTTCTGCACGGTGATTGACGAGTTGGTTGACATCTTCCCGTCGCGCGTCATCGGTCTCGGCGGTGACGAGTGCCCGTCTGCGCCGTGGGAAGCGGATGCCCGCTCAGTTGAGTTGGCCGCTGAGCGCGAGTTGTCGCATCCGCGTGAATTGCAGGCCTGGTTCCTCATGCAGCTCGACGCACGCCTGCAGTCACACAATCGTGAGCTGCTGGCCTGGGATGACCTGCTTGAGCACACTGCCAGACCGGATGCCGTTGTGCTGGGTTGGCGAGGCGAGGCCGGCGTTCGCGCCGCGTTGCGCGCCGGCCTTGAGGTCGTTGCCTGCCCCGACCACCTGGTCTATTTCGACTACCGCCAATCGGATGATCCCCGTGAGCCGGTTCCGGTGGGGGTCGTCGTGACGGCTACCGATGTCGCCCGGTTCGACCCGATGCCCGCTGGCGTCGAGGAAAGCGCTCGCGCGCTCATTCGGGGCGGACAGGGAAACCTGTGGGCGGAGCACCTTGATGGTCCGCGCAATCGTGACTACATGCTGTGGCCGCGGGCCTGCGGCCTCAGTGAAGCGCTGTGGGCTGGACCGGTCACCGACGACACCGAGTTCGAGGTGCGCTTGAACGCCCACCTCGGCCGGCTTGACGCGTTCGGTGTGGAGTACCGGCACGCGGACGGTCCGAAGCCGTGGCAGCAGCGTCCTGGCGTTCGTGGGCGGGAGCAGACCCTGGCCGAGCGCGAGGCTGTAGTCGCCGAGCTGACCCGTGCGTTTGACGCCGACGTTGACGCCGACGTTCAGGCTGACGCCGACGAGCCGGTGGCATGACGCATGAGCAGGTACCTCCCGTCCCGCACGCTACAGTGAGCGGGAGGGGAGGCCGGGGAGTGCGAGGAAACGACACACTGTCGCTGACGTCAGCAGAGCTGCGGGCAGTGCGGCGTACGCCGTCGCCGTTGCGGGCCGCCGTCGCTCAGGACGCCCGCGCCCACAATCTCTCACTCATTCTCGGCCTGCTCTACTCGAGCGGACCAATGACTCGGCCGCAACTTGCAGCCGCGACGAAACTGTCGCAACCCACCGTGACTGCTCTCGTGGCGGACCTCCTCGATGACGGCATGCTGCGCGACCTCGGCGTCGTGGCTGAAGCTCGCGTGGGCAAGCCCGCCGCGCAGGTGGAGATCGACGCCCTGGGCAACGCGGCAGTTGTCGTTGACCTGAGTGGCGGCCAGACCTTCACCGGATCGCTTGTGAACCTGCGAGGCGAGATCGTCGCGCGCACCAGCATCGAGGTGGGCGGCGCGACCGGCGACGCCGTGCTCGAGCTGGCCGTGCGCACAGTGAACGAACTCGTCGTCGCGACGTCGGCACGCGTGCGGGGGATCGGCATTGCATCTCCCGGACTCGTCGACGACGTCGGCAACATCCGCGTCTCCGACCGTCTCGGCCTGCGCGACATTGATGTGGCCAACGCGGTCTCGGCCGCGACAGGGCTCGGCGTCGTCGTCGGGAACGACGTGAATTGGATCGCCCTCGGCATCCGTCGGTTCAGGGACCGTGCAACTCGTGACTTGCTCGTCGTGACCATCGAGAACGGCGTTGGTGGTGCGGTGATCCTCGACGGCGACCTCGTCCCAGGCGAGCAATTCGCCGCGGGGGAGATCGGTCACGTCACCGTGGATCCGAACGGTGAGGAATGCGTCTGCGGACGCCGCGGCTGCCTGGAGCAGGTCACCGGAGCCTCGCACCTGCTGCACCGGATCGAGAGCAGCCCAGCCGGCGAACGGGACGCTCTCGTGTCGAGCGCTGGCACGATGCTCGGCGGCTTCCTCTCACCCGTGGTGAGCATGCTCAACATCACAGACGTCGCGCTGGTCGGCCCCTCTGGACTTGTCCAGGGGCTCTACGCGGATGCCGTACTCACGTCCATCCGCGAGCGTCTGTTACCCGCGCATGCCGAGAGCATCCGGGTGCAGGTATACGAGCAGGATCCAGACCTCGTGATCCTGGGTGGGGCGAGCGCCGTCATTCAGGCGCAGCTCGGCATCCGCTAGCTCGCTCCCCGTTGGTCGAGGAGGCTGTTTTCGGCCGTCTAATGGGCGAATGGCCTCGTGGATTTCACGTGGGCGCGCGGAAACGCGCCTGGCGCGCGATAAAGCACGCGCCTGGCGCGTTTTCGCGCGCCAGGATTTGGTTACCGTGAGTGAACCGCCATTCTCGGCCAGCACCAGGCTGCGCAGCGGCGGCCTCAGTATTCGCACTCGCCAACATACCGCGTAGTCGGTATGCTGGCCCTGCATCGGAAACGGATGCCGGGCTCACGCCCGTTCACCTCGACGAGGAGGTCACATGCAGATCATCGGCGCAGTGCTCGAGCGTTCGGGCGGGCCGACGCCGTTCGCCGTGTCCCGCCCGTTCACTGTGGGACCGATGGAGCTGGACCCTCCCGGTCACGGTGAGCTGCTCGTGCGGATAGAGGCCGCGGGGCTCTGCCACTCCGATCTCAGTGTCGTCGACGGCAACCGCGTGCGGCCGACCCCCATGCTGCTCGGGCACGAGGCCGCGGGAATAGTCGAGATGCTGGGCGAGGGCGTGGACGACGTCGCGATTGGAACGCGCGTCGTGATGACCTTCCTGCCCCGGTGCGGTGCCTGCCCGGAGTGTCTCACCGATGGCCGGCTGCCCTGCCGCGTCGGGAGTGCCGCGAACAACGTTGGCACGCTCGTGGGCGGCGGCATCCGCTTGCACCGTGATGGGCATGCCGTGCACCACCACCTGGGTGTCTCGGGTTTCGCAAGCCATGCCGTCGTCAGTCGTACGTCCGTGGTGCCGGTGGACGCTGATGTGCCGGCCGAGATCGCGGCGCTGCTCGGTTGCGCGGTGCTGACCGGCGGCGGCGCGGTGATCAACGCCGGACGTCCGACTCCCGGCTCGCGTGTCATTGTCGTCGGGCTGGGTGGCGTCGGCATGGCCGCGCTGCTTGTGGCTGCGGCGCTCGGCCACGAGGTCGTCGGCGTCGACGCCCTGCCGGCCAAGCTCGAGCTCGCCACTGAGCTCGGTGCGTCAGCGACCTTCGCACCGTCTGCCGCAACGGATGCCGCGTTGACGGCGCCGCTGGTGATTGAGGCGGCCGGCTCTGCCCGCGCCTTCGAGACCGCGCTTCTGCTCACGGCGCAAGGCGGCACAACGGTGACTGTTGGTCTGCCAGCTCCGGATGCCAGGGCGAGCATTGCGCCGCTCCTTCTGACTGCCCAGGCCAAGACAATCATCGGCAGCTATCTGGGCTCGGCCGTTCCGAGCCGCGATATCCCGCGCTATGTCGACCTCTGGCGCGCCGGTTTGTTGCCCCTCGAACGACTCGTTTCGGCACGCATTCGCCTCGACGAGATCGCGGAGGGAATGGACCGCCTCGCCACTGGCACGCAGTTGCGCCAACTCATCACCTTCGACAGACCGTAACTACAACGAAATGGACATCCGTATGACACGAACCGCCATCGTCACAGGAGCAGCCCGCGGCATCGGAGCCGCGACCGCCAGACGACTCGCCGTCGACGGCTACTCCGTCGCCGTTCTCGACCTCGACGCCGAACACTGCGCCGACACGGTTGCCGCGATCGAAGCGGAGGGCGGCAGCGCCATCGCTGTCGGCGCGAACGTCGCCGAAGCGGATGCCGTGGCTGCAGCGGTCGCGCGGGTCGCTGAAGAGCTCGGTGCCCCTACGGTCCTGGTGAACAATGCCGGGATCCTGCGCGACAATCTGCTGTTCAAGATGAGCGAAGACGACTGGGATGCCGTGCTCGGCGTGCACCTGCGTGGCGCGTTCCTGATGAGTAGAGCCGTGCAGGCGCATCAGGTTGCCGAGGGATGGGGTCGCATTGTGAACCTGTCAAGTACCTCGGCGCTCGGCAACCGCGGGCAGGCCAACTACGCAGCCGCGAAAGCCGGCATGCAGGGCTTCACGAAGACTCTCGCCTTCGAACTCGGCCGCTATGGCGTGACAGCGAATGCCGTGGCGCCCGGCTTCATTCAGACCGAGATGACCCGCGCGACCGCCGAACGCATGGGCGTCGCATTCGACGACTTCCTGGCTGGCGCGGCGAAGGAGATACCCGTTGGGCGGGTAGGTCAGCCGGACGACATCGCTGCGGCAATTTCATTCTTCTGCTCTGAGGAGGCGAGCTTCGTCTCCGGGCAGGTGCTGTACGTGGCAGGAGGGCCGAGAGCATGACCGCGACCCCGACCCTCACCATCTCCTCACCCGGTGCCCTCGCTGAGGCCATCGGGCAGTCAGCGACGGGGGAGTGGTTCCCCATTGATCAGGACCGCATCCAGGCGTTCGCCGACGCGACCGAAGACTGGCAGTGGATCCACCTGGATGCCGAACGCGCGGCATCCGGGCCATTTGGTGCCACGATCGCCCACGGCTACCTCACCCTCTCGCTCATTCCGCGACTCACCGCCGGACTCGTTGAGGTGGCCGGTGCGGCGCTGGTGGTCAACTACGGGCTCGACAAGGTGCGCTTCCTGCAGCCGGTCACGGCCGGATCGCGCGTGCGGGCAACCTCGACCATCACCAGCGCCGAACCCTCGCCGCAGGGTGTGCGCGCGGGGATCACGGTGACGATCGACATCGAGGGCGCCACCCGACCGGCCCTCGTCGCCGACACGATTGTGCTCTTCGTACCTGGCCCTGCCGCGGGGTGATGCCAACGGGGCGCGGGGAAACCCGGCTGGCGCAGGATCTAACGCGCGCCAGCCGGGTTAACCACGCCACGCCACGCCGCGGTGCGGCTGCGGGCCGAAAGCTCAGACGCGCTCCAGCACCATGGCCATGCCCTGGCCGCCACCGACGCACATCGTCTCGAGGCCGTAGCGGCCACCCGTCTCCCGCAGCCCGTTGATGAGCGTCGAGGTGATGCGGGCGCCTGTCATGCCGAACGGATGTCCAACGGCAATCGCACCGCCGAAGACGTTGAGCTTCTCAGGGTCGACGCCGAGTTCCCGCGCTGAGGGAATGACTTGGGCGGCGAAGGCCTCATTGATCTCGACCAGGTCGATGTCATCAATGCTGAGGCCGGCCAACGCGAGTGCGCGACGGCTCGCCTCGACAGGGCCAAGGCCCATGATCTCTGACGAGAGCGCGCTCACCCCCGTGGAGACGATGCGGGCAAGCGGAGTGAGCCCGAGCTCGTCGACCACGCGGTCCGACACCACCACCACGGCAGCGGCGCCGTCGTTGAGTGGGCAGCAATTGCCCGCCGTCACGGTGCCGTTCTGCCGGAACACCGGGTCGAGCTGACCGAGCGCATCAATGGTCACGCCCGCGCGTGGCCCGTCGTCGGTCGCCACGATCGTGCCGTCGTCGAGCGTGACGGGCGTGATATCCGTGGCCCAGAAGCCGCTTGCGCTCGCCGCCTCTGCACGCTGCTGGCTACGCGCGGCGAACGCGTCTTGCTCGTCGCGCGTGATGCCTCTCAGTGAGGCGACGTTCTCGGCGGTTTGACCCATCGCGATATACGCATCCGGTAACCGCCCGTCGTGCCGGGGATCGCGCCACGAGGTTTCGCCGCTGGCAGCCCTGGCTTCGGTGCGTTCGAGCGCCGCATCGAACAGCGGGTTCGTGAGGGTCTCTCCCGCAATGTAGTCGCTGGAGCCGCGCATCGCGTGGCTGACCGACTCCACGCCCGCCGACACGAAGACATCGCCCTCGCCGGCTTTGATGGCGTGGAAAGCCATACGCGTGGTCTGCAGGCTCGACGAGCAGTAGCGATTGACGGTGGTGCCAGGCACCTCGTCGAGCCCCAGCAGAACCGACACGATGCGCGCCATGTTCATGCCCTGCTCTCCGCCTGGCAGGCCGCATCCCAGCATGAGGTCATTGATGCGGCCAGGGTCGAGCGTGGGGATTTTCGCCAGCGCATCACGCACCATGCGGGCTGCGAGATCGTCTGGGCGGATGCCGGCGAGCGAGCCCTTGCGGGCGCGACCGATGGGCGAACGGGCGGTGGACACTATGTATGCTTCGGCCATGTCGTGCCTCTCTAAACGGATGCCTGGATCTAAACGAATGCCTGGATGCCGGTGATAGCGCGACCGACGATGAGCGTATTCATGTCAAACGTGCCCTCGAAGGTGTAGACCGCCTCTGCGTCGGCGAAGAATCGTGCCACCCCGTGATCGAGCTGGATTCCATTACCGCCGAGGATCTCCCGGCAGAGCGCGACGGTCTCACGCATCCGAGCGGTGGCGAATGCCTTGGCCATTGCCGAGTGGTGGTCCTTCTGCACGCCCTCGTCTTGCATGGCCGACACGCGCATGCAGAGGGCAATGCTCGCGGTGATGTTCGACAGTGAGATTGCGAGCTTCTCCTGCACCAGCTGGAACGAGGCGATCGGCTTGCCAAACTGCATCCGCTCCTTGGCGTATGCGAGGGCGACCTCATAGGCGCCGACCGCGACCCCGATGGCCTGCCACGCGACCTCTGCGCGGGTGAGGCGCAGCACAATGGCCACGTCGCGGAAGGAGTGGATGTTGGCCAGCCGGTCGCTTTCGGGAACGATCACATTCTCGAGCACGATATCGGCGTTCTCCACAGCGCGCAGTGACTGCTTGCGTTCGATCTTGGTGGCCGTGAAGCCCGCCGCCGGCTGACGAACGATGAAACCCTTGACTTGGTCGTCGGCCGTGTCACGCGCCCAGATGATCACGATGTCGGCGAAGGTGGCGTTGCCGATCCAGCGCTTTTCACCGTTGAGCACCCACTCATCGCCGTGTCTGGTTGCGGTGGTCTGCAGTCCGCGCGCCGTGTCTGATCCGCTCGTCGGCTCGGTAAGCCCGAAGGCGCCGATCACCTCGCCGCGGCCCATTGGCGCCATCCACTCAGCACGCTGTTCAGCTGAGCCACCGACGCCGATGGCGTTCATTGCCAGCCCGCTGTGCACGCCAATGAAGGTCGCCGTCGATGGATCGACCCTGGCGATCTCGAGGGCGATCCAGGCGCGATAGACCGCGCTGTTCTCGAACAGCCTGGTCTCCGGCCACGACGGCCCGAACAAGCCGAGCTCGGCGAAACCCGGGATGAGGTGGCGGGGGCTGCGGGCTTGCTCCCAGAAATCGTTTGCATAGGGCCGCACCTCGGCATCGAGGAAGGCGCGGATGCGGGCAACGGAGCGTTGCTCCTCATCCGTGAGTTGTTCTTGGAATCCATAGAAATCGGCGTCGAGTACCTCGGCCCGCTCGATCTGTGGGGTGGTGAGCGTCATTGCATCTCCGTTCGTCGGTGAACTCCACTGCGGTGAACTCCACGTAGTATGCATCATTTTGCAGAATGTTGCACGTGCTCTCCCAGACACGCGGTAGAGTTCCCGCATGCCAACGACGACAGGCGCCCTCGCGGAGTCCGCCACATCGACCACGCCTGCAACGCCCACCACCATTGGAACGGTTGGCCTCGCGGTCGCCCCGTCGTGGCTATCCGATCGATTGGCCCAGGGCACCCACGACGGTTCCGCACGTGCGTACGCGCTGGCCCGCGAGGAATTCATCGCCGGCCGCCGCATCGACATGAGCGCGCTCGCCAGCGACCTCGGCGTTGATCGCACCTCGTTGTTCCGCTGGGTGGGCAATCGCGATGCGCTGCTCTCCGAAGTGCTCTGGTCGCTCGCGGTGCCGACCTTGCTACAGGCGGAGGAGGCCACGAGCGGCCTGCGCGCCGAGGAGCGAGTGGCTGCCGTGCTCACCCATTTCGTCAACGATCTCATCAGCGCCTCCTACTTTCGGCAGTTCCTGCGTCGGGAGCCTGCGCGGGCGCTGCGGTTGCTCACCACGACCGAGAGCGAGATTCAGCGGCGCTACGTCGCCACGACCGAATGGCTCGTGCGGGGAGAACTTGGCGAGGCCCCGCTCGGCGGCGCCATCGACCCGGCGGCGCTGGCATACCTGCTGGTTCGGATCTCCGAATCGTTCAGCTACGCCGACCTCATCACCGGCGACGAACCGAGCACAGAGCGGGCCAGAGTGGCGTTCCGCGTACTGCTGAGGGTGGTCTGATGCATTACGGAGCCAGAGCGCCGTTCGCCACCCGGTGGAACGACAATGACCAGTACGGCCACCTCAACAACACCGTCTACTACGAGGCGATGGACACGGCGATCAATATCTGGATGATGGCCAATGGCGGCCTCGATCCGCAGGGAGAGACCATCGCCTTGTGCGCGGCCTCATCGTGCGAGTTTCGCGCCTCTGCATCGTTTCCGGACGCGCTCGAGGTGGGCATCGGTATCGAGCGGCTCGGCACAACGAGTGTCACCTGGGCGCTTGGAATCCTGCGGCCGGGGGAGGGCGACGCGATCGCGACAGGCCGTTTCGTGCACGTGTTCGTCGACGCCGCGGAGCGCGTGCCCATGCTGATTCCGTCTGGCATCCGCTCGGCGATCGAGCGAGACCTGATCGGGTGATTGCGATCGTCACCTGCGCAACATACCGACCACGCGGTATGCTGGCGTCACGCGGCTCGAATCGAGCCGTGCGCTGCGCGGCAATCGCGCGTGAAAGGTGGTCAAGGATGACCGACTCTCCCGGGCTCGATGTCGTGGGACTCACCGAATGGCTCGCACGTGCGCATCCAGAACTCGCAGACGGCCCGCTGTCGGCCACGCTCATCACAGGTGGTCGCAGCAACCTCACCTATCGCGTCGACGGTGCACGTCGTCCGCTCGTGGTGCGGCGTCCGCCCCTCGGCCACGTACTGTCAAGCGCGCACGATATGGCCCGCGAGCACCGCGTCATTCGTGCGCTGCGCGGCAGCGCAGTGCCGGTTCCGCCGACGGTAGACCTGGTCGACGATTCGGCAGCTGGCCTGGTCACCGGCACACCTTTCTTCGTCATGGAGCTCGTTGAAGGCCGAGTGCTGTCTGACCCGGCGCAGAATGCCGGTTTTTCAGAGAGCGAGCTGCATGACCTGGGCCTCGACCTTGCCTGCATCCTGGCCGAGCTGCACAGCATCCCGCCGGCATCCGTCGGGCTCGACACCTTCGGCCGCGCAGACGGCTACCTCGAACGGCAGCTGAAGACCTGGCGTCGGCAACTCGACTCCTCCCGCACGCGGGACGTGCCGAGGCTGGACGAACTCCAGGCTGGGCTCGGCGAGCGGATGCCGGCGGCCGGGCGTTCCGCGCTCGTGCACGGTGATTACCGACTCGACAACGCGCTGGTTGCCGGCGGCCGCGGCGATTCCGTGCCGGGGAGCACCCCGCGCATCACCGCGATCCTCGACTGGGAGATGGCGACAATCGGGGACCCACTCGTCGACCTTGGCATGCTCGGCCTCTACTGGAGCATCGCTGAACTTCCCGGCGGCCGGGGCCTGGCTCCCAGCGCCGTCGACCAGGGCGCCGGCTACCCAACCTTCGACGAGCTGGTGGATGCCTACGCGGCACGCGCCGGTATCGTGACGCCCGCTCTCGGCTGGTATCGCGCCTTCGGGGCTTACAAGCTCGCCGTCATTCTGGAGGGCATCCACTGCCGCTACCAGGCCGGCGAGACCGTCGGCGATGGCTTCGATCGCATTGGGGAGCTGGTGGAGCCGCTTGCCGCAGAAGGGCTCACCCGTTCGGCCCTGAGAGGACTTTGAGAACATGAGACGAGGACACTGACATGGATTTTGCCGCCGACGCCCACACGACCGAGCTGACCGCGACGCTCCGCGCATTCATCGACGAGCACGTGATTCCCGCCGAGCCTGTGCTCGAACGCCAGCTTGCAGCCACGCCAGATGAGTGGGGGTTCCGGCCCGTCGTCGACGAGCTGCGGGCTCTGGCCAGAGAGCGCGGCCTATGGAACCTCTTCATACCGGGGGAGCACGGCGCGCAGCTGAGCAACCTGCAGTACGCGCCGTTGGCAGAACTCACCGGGTGGAGCCCGCGGCTCGCCCCTGTCGCCCTCAACTGCGCCGCGCCAGACACGGGCAACATGGAGGTGCTGGCCGACTTTGGCACGACCGAGCAGAAGGAGCGCTGGCTCGAGCCGCTGCTGGATGCTCGCATCCGCTCGGCCTTTTGTATGACCGAACCCGACGTGGCCTCCTCTGATGCCAGCAACATCGCCACCAGCATCCGTCGCGACGGTGATGACTACGTGATTTCTGGGCGCAAGTGGTGGTCGACGGGCGCGATGAATCCCAATGCGGAGATCTTGATCGTGATGGGCAAGAGCGACCCTGCGGCCTCGCGGCACCGGCAACAGTCGATGATCCTGGTGCCGCGCGGCACTGTGGGCGTCGAGATCGTGCGACCGCTGACGGTGTTCGGCTATGACGACCGCGACCACGGTGGGCATGCGGAAATCGTGTTCCGTGATGTGCGCGTTCCCGCTGCGAACCTGATCGGGGCCGAAGGGGACGGATTCGCCATCGCCCAGGCCAGGCTAGGGCCCGGCCGCATCCACCATTGCATGCGCGCACTCGGCATGGCGGAGCGAGCGATGGCCCTGGTGCGCGAGCGTGCCAACAACCGTGTCGCCTTCGGCCTCCCGCTCGCCAGCCAGGGAGTCGTGCGCGAATGGGCGGCCGAGTCGCGCATCAGCATCGAGTCACTGCGATTGCTCGTGCTGAAGACCGCCTGGCTCATGGACACCGCGGGCAACCGGGCAGCCATGACCGAAATTCAGGCCATCAAGATCGCCGTTCCCCGAGCGGTGCAAACCATTCTCGATCGCGCCATGCAGCTCTTCGGCGGCGCCGGCCTGTCGTCAGACCAGCCCCTCGCGGAGATGTTCGCCGGCGCCAGGGCGCTGCGCCTGGCCGACGGCCCAGACGAAGTGCACCTCGCCGCCCTCGGCAAGGCAGAACTGCGAGGCTGAGCCGCCGCACGGTCGCCGATCCCGCACCGCTCCCTTTCCCACGTCCACTCCAATCCATCCCCAGCTCCATCCCTGTCACCCTGTCACTGATCAAAGGAGATCCTCATGGCACACCTACCCGACGTCGCAATCGACGGCGACGGCTTCGGCACACTCTCGGTCGCGAGCATTCTCGCCGAGACCGCGAGCCGCGCCCCCGACAGCCCTGCCATCCACTTCTTCGGCAACACCATCAGCTATGGGCAGCTCTGGACAGAGACGCGTGCGTACGCAGGGGCGCTGCGTGAGCGTGGCATCGGCCGCGGCGACCGCGTCGCGATGCTCGTGCCCAACGTGCCCGACTTTGCGCGTGTGTACTACGCCGCGCTGTCGCTCGGCGCGATCGTGGTGCCGATCCACCTGCTGTTCAAATCCGAGGAGATCACCTTCGTGCTGCGCGACAGCGGCGCCGACCTGCTGGTGGCTGCTGCTCCGCTGCTCGCTGAGGCGATTCCGGCCGCCAGCGCTGCCGGAGTGCCGCTCATCACCGTGCTCGCCCCACCGCCAGAGGCCGGAGGACCTGAACTGCCGCGCCTCGAGGCTGAGGCCGCGGCATCGGCGCCGATCGAACGGCACGTCTCGATGAGCCCGTTGGAGCCGGCGACCATTCTCTACACGAGTGGGACGACGGGCACCCCGAAGGGCGCGGTCGGCTCTCACCTCGCGATCGTCGAGCAGGTGCACTGCTCACTCATCGATTCCTTCGACATGCGCACAGACGACGTGATCTTCGGCGGGCTGCCGCTGTTTCACACCTTCGGGCAAACCGCCGTCATGAACATCGCCTTCCGTCGCGGCGCCTCGATCATCCTGCTGCCGCGGTTCGACCCTGATGAGGCCCTCGCGCTGCTCATCACCCACCAGGCGACCGTCTTCACCGCCGTGCCCACCATGTTCGTTGGCATGATCCAGGCGGCCGGCCGCAGTGCCGAGCGTCCGCCGCTTCGTTACGCGGTGTCTGGCGGTGCGGCGCTGCCGGTGGCCGTGCTCGAGGCCTTCCAGGCGGCATTCGGTGCGGAGGTGCACGAGGGGTATGGCCTCACAGAGACGGCGCCGACGGTGTCGTTCAACACCGTTTACGAGCCCATCCGCCCCGGCACAGTGGGCCGCGCCCTCTGGGGCGTGGACGTCATGATCGCCGAGGCAGAGGTCGAGGGGCGCATCGAGTTTGTGCAGCCAGGGTCGCTCGGCGAGATCGTCGTGCGTGGCCACAACCTGTTCAAGGGTTACCTCGGGCGAGCGGATGCCTCGGCCGAAGCCGTCGTCGACGGCTGGTTTCGCACAGGTGACCTTGGCACCTACGAGGAGGGCATCGTCACGATCGTTGACCGCAAGAAGGACATGATCGTGCGCAATGGCTACAACGTGTACCCCACAGAGGTCGAGGCCGTGCTTGCGCGGCACCCCGACGTGGCAATGGCCGCCGTGTTCGGTCTGGCCGACGACACCCACGGCCAGGAGGTGCACGCCGCGGTCGTCGCACTCGACGGCCACGAGCTCGACGCCGACGCCCTCATCGCCTTCTGCAAGGAACGCATTGCCGCCTACAAGTACCCGCGGATGGTGCACCTGGTGGACGCGTTGCCCATCGGCGGCAGCGGAAAAGTATTGAAGCGCCTCCTGGTGGACCAGTTCAGCGCCGTGCGCAGCTGATTGCCCGGTCAGGCCACCAGCTTGAGGTGCCGATGCGCGGATGGTTCCATCCGCGCATCGGTTGCCGGTCGGTGGACTACTGGCGCGTCGATGCGCGCGCGTAGGCGATCAGCTTCGTCGCTCTGCATAACTAGCGGTGACTACTGCGATTCAGGCAGGAGGATATGCGACGTATTTATAAGACTCGCTGCGCTACGAGATTCCGGCGATATGGTCGTTCTTCGTTGGGAAGTGACGGTATGCAGTGGCGATGCCCAGCCCGGCCTCGCGGGCGATGGCCCGCATCGACACAGCCACCCCGTTGTGCTGGAGCGCTCGCGCAGCTGCTTCCGTCAGTCGGAGACGGTTTCGCTCCCTGTCGACGCGAGGTTCGCGAGTCATTTCGTCCACAGTCCGTCTCGCTTTCATTAGATCCGGATTTGCTTCCCCACCCTAGGGTGGGAAAGCGTCAGACCCGCTCTGGGGTGGTGGGCCTGGTCGGTGTGCGTCGCGATGCTGAGGTCATGACATTCACTATTTGGGCTTTTGACCTTCTCTTTATCGCTTTGGTGGTGCTTCAAGTGAGAGAGCGCCCGTTGACTCTCGTGCAGATCCTGTTACCGATCGTTCTCGTCATCTGGGCGAGCATCACGTTCGTTCATTCGGTTCCCTCTGAGAGGAATAGCCAGGTCGTTCTCGGCCTTGCTGTTCTTGTTGGCGCTACGCTTGGCGTCGCTATCGGCGGGTTGACCCAGGTGCAGGTTTCCGCTGGCAGGGTCGTGACCCGTGCCGGTCTTCTCGCGGCTGGCCTCTGGATTCTCGTTATGGGACTGCGGCTGGCTTTCCAGCTGTGGGCTACGGGGGTGGGCCAACAAGACCTCGGCCAATTCGACTACGAGAACAGCATCAGCAACGATGTGTGGCCGGCAGCACTGGTTCTGATGGCCGGCACCACCGTTTTGGTGCGCATCGTTGTTCTTGTGGCAAGGGGAAGACGCGTGCAACACAGCAAGGACGCCGACAGGATCGCTCGCGATGCTATGTCGTGATCCCTGAGCGCGTAGTTCCTAGGACGAGTGCGATCGCATGCGAGCGATTCGCGGCAGGCATCTTGGCGAATAAGGAATTTACGTATCCCTTGACCGTCGCCACAGAGATGAACAGATCGCCCGCGATCTCTTCATTGGATCGTCCTCGGCAAATGAGCGCGAGAGTCTCTGCCTCGCGCGGTGTGAGTGCCGGGTACCGGTCGCGGAGGGTCCTCACGGTGAGCAGCCGATCCGCGGACGCTTGTACCTTCGAGAGTTCTGAGGCGTAGGCACGGTCGAGCCCCTCGAATCGGCGCGATACGTCGTCAGCGGCTGCTCGGCGCGCCAGCCCGGCCAGGGTGGCGATCGCGATCGTTAGGATTGTGATTGCGATCGACCAGAGTTCGCGGTGCCCATTGCTAAAACCGAACGTCGCGGCGATGATCGCCGCGATCGGCCACATCCATCGCACCCAGTGAGGCATATCGGTCTTGCCGAGCATGATCACAAGGCTTCCTGCCATCGGGTAGACGCTGGTGCTGTAGCTGGGGCCGGCGGCCGCAGCTGAACCGATCAGCATCACGAGCAGCAGACCGCCATCGACAAACGAACTAATTCGACCGAAGACGAGCGCACGAACCACCCATGCGACACCAGCACAACCGACGAAGACCAGCGCCCAAGCCGGAGCGTCTAGCCAACGCCATCCGCTGACGAGCACCGTTGTGGTGCTTCCGACTGCGATGGCTAACTGCAGTAGCGCCCTAGGTTTTATCACTGCACCATTCTGCCGCTAACGTGCGGTACCCAAGCCCGGACCGCATTCTCCATCTCACCCGCACGCCGCCCCTCCCAAATCAACCGCTCCTGCTCCGCCGTGAACTCCATACGCACCTCCACGTCTCATCGTGGTGCATTCGCCCGTTGAACTCGCCTTAGTTTTTGGAGACGTTATTGCGCGAGAGCGTCAGAATTGGGGTCTACGCCAGACGAGTAGCTGGCCACAATTGGTGCACGTTGCTGTGCTGTTCGATGGCATCCGCGGCGATGCGTTCGGTTGCGTGTCTTTGCTTGACCTGTCGGGCCACGTCGAAGAGGTCCAGAGGTTCTCGCCGGTGACGGAGACGCCTTGGTGGCTGCTGGCGGCCAGGCGCAGGTCGCGGAGTTCGAGGTCGGTTTGGGTGCGGCCGTGGAGGTCGAGAGAGGTGACCGCGTTCTTGTAGCCGGGCAGGGGCACGTCAACGTCGAAGGCGAGTTGGTCGTCGTTGATGGTGACGGCGGTGCCGGGGCGGTAGTGCTCGCGTGAACAGAGACGCTCCTAGAAGTCCGTATGACCGCGATGGGCTCGAATCACAAGCGTCAGACTCAACGCGAATACGATGACGGACAGAACCAGCGCGAACCATTCACCTTGGTCTGCCGACCCCGTGGCAAGTTGGATTGCGCTTATGCCGCTACTAATTCCAAAAACGATGGTAAGTGCCCATTCGCCAATAAGACGTGCGCGGTTCGGCCGTTCTTTTCCATTCACTAAGAATCCTTCCAATAACGAACTTACTGATCCTGACGGCTGTTCCTGTCAGCATTTCTTTCAGCACTTGTTAATCGCGTCTCCGATTCGATAGACCAAAAGGCTGCCGATATTGCGAAACGAATTGCGGCAACCGCGCCAGCGATCAAGGTGGGAGCTCCGATTATGACGAACGAATCGAGTAGTGAAAAGAATGGGGCGCTCACCGATGGTGAGGAAAATCGCCCGACAGTCGGTGTGATGTCTCGTAACCTAAGTGCCTCATAACCCAAGGGATACGAGACGGTGGAACCGATCTAGTGTCTGGTTACCGAAAACAATGCGGCGTTGATGTTTGCGTGTTCGCCAGGCTGCAGCCGGGGCATAACCTCTACCAACAATTGATGCTTCCTCGCTTGCGTCGAATCGCTGTTTTGATGCGGCGCCGGCATCTAGAGTGGACGGCATGGGGCGGATACGGGCATTTCGATGGATTGGCGCAGTCGGAATTCCGGTCGCTTTGTTGTTGGGCGGATGCGCGTTTTCGCCCAATCCTGTTTCGTCGCCATCGACGCCCGCCTCAAGCTCTCCAATTACATCCGCAACCGCCGAAACACCTGAGCTGAGCGAGTTCGAGCAGCAACTGCCTCTCAGCGGGGAGTTCGTCTCGCAGGCAGCAGAAACCACCGGCACCGTCGATATCCAGCGCAGGGAGGACGGTTCGGTTTGGATCGTACTCGAGAACTTCCGGACCGGAGACGCGACGGATCTTCGTCTGTACCTGAAGCAGGACGCACTGGTTCAGGATGCAGATGGCCACTGGGGCTCCTCCGAGGACGGTTACGAGATTGCCTCGATTGATCCAGGAGCATCGACCCAAGAGATTGAGGTCCCCGGCGCGTGGGACATGCCCGCAATATACACACTTACGGTCAGGGACTATCTCCCGCCCGATTACCCGGCACTTGGCTCTGCCGCACTCGACTGAAACCGACCCGCCGGAAGCGGCGCCGATCTGATGCCGCGTGGAGTCATGCGGGGCCCGAAGACAGTCAGATGAAGGTGCTCAACGCGCGCCGGTAGCTGTCACTGTCCTCACGCGTTGCAGCAGTCATGAGAAGGGCGTTCTCGCTGACTCTGCGCGTGAACTCATCCGAACAAGGGATGGTCACGATCTTGGTCAGGCCTGCATGCCACGCGGAGATCAGTGCTGGTAGATCGCGTCGCTCCGGTTGGTCTTCGAGTCGCGTGGGCAGCACTGCCAACTGAGCATCCATTCCAACTTGTGACCAGGTGCTGTACGAGTCGTGGTCGAACGCGCTGTCTCCGAACTCGTCACGCCAGCTGGGTCCGACAATTCGGTGGAGAAGATCGGCGCGTTCGGTCAAACCGATTGCGGTGTCTTGAATCTCGTCGAACAGTGCGGGATCAATGTCCGGCCCAGCGTGTGCCACTGCAGCATGCCAGATGCGGGGCCAGGCGCCCTCCCACTCGTCGCGAGTATCGGTGCTTATCGCAGCATTCTGGACGGTTGCGGGCGTGTCCGACAGGAATGGCGGGAGGTCTTCGCCTTGAAGCTGCAACGCATACGCTTCCCGGATCCAGAGCAACTCCAGGAGTGCGTTAGGTCGATCCTCGACGGTGATCATCATGTCGTGAGGCCACGGGTTTCCCGGTATTGGTGCGCTGGATCTCATCGTCCCCACTCTCGGTTCCGTCCATCTTGGCCGTCCCGCGTGATCGAATCAACGATCCGCAGAGGCTGACCTACCCCCCGCAGGCACACGTGTCTCGTAATCTGCACGTCTCGAAACCCCTGGGATCTGCGACAAGACGAGGAGGTCCGGCGCGATCCGTGAACACGACAACGCGGATGCCGCGCACCCATAGGGGCCCGCGGCATCCGCTTTGTGTATGCCTGGCTTAGACCTTCGGCACGCCCTTGTTGGTGAGGGGCACAGCCTCGGCGTCGTGCGCGGAGACATTGCCCGTGCCATCACTGACGTAGGTGGCACCCACGAAGTCCTGCACGCCGGCCTCGACGGAGGTGATGCCGACGCCCATGAAGGCGGCGTGACTGTCTGCGCCGAATGACAAGGGCAGAATGCCGTTGCCATTCAGGTCGCCGGAGCTGACCGCCTCGAGCAGGCTCTCCCTGGTGGGGTTCTCGCCGGCTGCGGCCAGTGCCTCGGCGAAGAGATAGCCGACGCTCATGCCGTACACGGTGTTGCCGTCGAACGTGGCGCCGTTGTTGTAGTCGGTGTTGATCTCTTCGAACAGGGCGCGCCAGTCGTCACTCTGGCCGAACGGCAGGTAGTTGGTGCTGACGAATCCCTGCAGCAGCTTGGGGGCGAGGTCTTCGCCGAGGAAGCTGACGAGGGTCGGGTAGTCGCCTCCCGACGAGGACGAGAACCACTGCGCGGCGTAGCCGAGCTTGGCCGCTGTACCGATAGCGAGTGCCGTGAAGCCATTGACGGTCGCGAGCATGTTGATCTCGCATCCGGCCGCCTTCATAGCGCTGATCTGCGCCACAACGTCCTGGTTGGACACCGAGTAGCTCTGCACACTCGCGAGCCCGTCGGCCCCGAGCACATTTTCGAGCCCAGTCGTGAACTCGGTGCCGAAGTCGTCGTCCTGGCCGAGCACACACACGCTCTTGCCGGGGAACTCGTCTGTGGCGTACTGCGCGAGCGCCTCGCCCTCCGTGACGTAGTCGACGTTGAAGGCAAAGGTGTACGGGTATTTCTCCGGCTGGTTCCAGCTCGTCGACCCGGAGGCCACGAACAGGTCTGGCACCTTCTTCTGGTTGAGGTAGTCGAGCACAGACGTGTGGGTCGGAGTGCCGAGCCCGTTGAGGATGGCGAACACGCCGTCTTGTTCGACGAGCTCACGCACCACGGTCTGCGTGTTCGCGGGGTTGTAACCGTCGTCCTTGACGATGTAGTCGATGGTGCGGCCGTTGACGCCGCCCTGCTCGTTGAGGTAGGCGAAGTAGGCCGCGGTCGCCGCAGAGATCGAGGCGTAGCCGGCCGCAGCTGGCCCAGTGAGCGGATGGTGGGTGCCGATGGTGATGGTGTCGTCGCTGACACCGGGGGCATCGACGGCTTCGGCCGCCGGCACCGGCGTGCTGCAGGCGGAGAGTGCGATGAGCATGGCGGATGCCGCGGCGACCGCGATCGCGCGGCGGGGTGGTGCGCTGTTGTGTGACATGGGTCACCTCTCTGATTCGGTGGGGATGGGTTCGGTGCTGACGGGTTCGGTGTGGATGGATTCAGTGCGGACAGGTTCGGTGTGGATGGATGCTGTGGAGATGGATTGCGGTGCAGGGTGCGAGACAAGGACATCGGGGGTGCTGGCGCGGCGACGGATCCGGAGCGCACCGCGGATGCCGCCTGGCCAGACGGCGGTCACGACGATCAGCAGCGCACCGAACACCAGCACAGCGAGGTTGCCGGAGAGCCGCTGCTCAAGTTCGCTTGGCAGTGCCAGCGCAGAGGTCGCGCTCTGCACCAGCCAGGGCAGCGCCACGATGAGGAGCGAGCCGATGGCCGCGCCGAGGATGCTGCCGAGGCCGCCGACGACCACGGCGACCACGAGCAGCAGCGAGAAGGCCAGGGTGTACGCCCCTGGGCTCACCGACTGGGTGACGAAGCAGAGCACGGCGCCGCCGGCTCCGGCACCGAGTGCGCTCACCAGGAAGGCATGCACTTTCACTCGACCGGCCGGAATACCGCCGAGGCGTGCGGCCACCTCGTCATCGCGCACGGCGCGCATGCGGAGGCCGGCGCTGCCGTTCCGCACGATCGTCAGGAGTGTGACGGTGATACCGGCGACGAGGATGGCGACCCAAGCCTGCCACTGCTCAACGGCGATGAGCGTGGAGAGTGCCTCCGGAACGCCGTCGTACGCGATCTGCAGGCCCTGGTCGCCGCGGAAGATTCCCACAAAGACGCTCGTGAACGCGGGCAACGCGATGACGAGCGCGAGGGTGACACCGGCCAGGTACGGTCCATGTAGGCGTGCCGCGGCAAGCCCAAGCAACAGGCCAACCACCCCGGCTGCCCCGACTCCGGCGACGAGGCCGAGGACGAAGCGGGGGAGACCGTCGATGCCGGCATCCGTCAATGCGTTCGCCGTGAGTGCGTAGCCATAGCCGCCGGCTGCCATGAGGGCGGCATGGCCGAGCGACAGCTGGCCGGTGAGCCCGACGAGCAATGTCAGCCCTGCTGTGGCGCAGAGGTACGCGGCCACGAGGGCCAGCTGGTAGTTGCGGTATGGGTCGAGCAGAAAGGTGCAGCCGATGGCGAGCACAGTGAGCGCGACAGCTCCGACGAGGAGGCGCGGAGTGCCGGTGAGGGAGGGGAGCATCCGCTTCATGCGACTCTTACCTTTCGTGCAGAGAAGATGCCACCGGGGCGAACGAGCAACACGCCGACCAGAAGCACAAGCACCGCGATGGGTGCGACGGTCGCGCCGAGATAACCCGTCACGAGCGTGATCAGGATGCCAACGGCGAGGCCGCCGATGAGCGCTCCCACCGGCGAATCGAGGCCGCCAACCACGGCGACGGTGAACGCGTAGACGAACAGCATGTCGGTGGAGTGCGGGTTCAGGCCGAGCTCGGTCGGCACGAGCAGCAGGGCCGCCAGTGCGCCGACGGCCGAGGAGAGCATCCAGCCGATCGTCAGCATGCGCGACACCCGCACGCCGAGCAGCCGCGAGACCTCTGGGGCGAAAGCGGATGCCCGTAGTTGCAAGCCGAGCGACGTGCGCGTGAACAGCAGCGCGAGCAGCGACATCACCGCGACAGCGACGATGAGCACGAACAGGTCATACGGCGAGAGCACCGGCACGCCGCCGATCACGATGGGACTTTCGTCGAATGGCGCCTCCATGGGGCGATACTGCGGGCCGAACAGGATGCCGAGCGCCGATTGCAACACCATGACGAGGCCGATGGCGATGATGACGCCAGCGAGCGGTTGCCCGGCAGGGGCGAACCGCATGACGCCGCGTTCAATGGCGAAACCGACGAGGAGGCCGGAGAGGATGGCAGCGGCAAGGCCCGCGAAATATGAGCCGGTCATGCCGGTGACGGCGAAGGCGATGTAGGTCGTGACCAGGGCCATCGCGCCCTGCGCAAAGTTGACGATGCGCGCTGCACGCCAGATGAGCACGAGCGACAGGGCGAACAGCGCGAAGATCGCACCGCGGGCGAGGCCGGTGGCGAGCAGGAAGACGAGTTGATCCATCAGAACCCCAGGTACGCGTGGCGGAGGGCGTCGTCGGAGGTGAGCTCGGCCGCCGGCCGGTCGGCGACGAGCATGCCGAGCCCGAGTACGACCCCGTGATCGGCAATGGAGAGGGCGCTCACCACGTTTTGCTCGGCCAGCAGCACGGTGAGCCCTGTCGTGTCGCGCAAACTGCGCAGCACCGTCATGATCTGGGCGACCACCCGTGGGGCGAGCCCCAGTGACGGTTCGTCGAGCACGAGCAGCTGTGGCCTGGCGATGATTGCCCGGCCGAGCGCGAGCATCTGGCGTTCTCCGCCGGAGAGCTGATGGCCTGAGCTGGTGCGGCGCTGGGCGAGCGGTTCGAACATCGTGTAGATCTCGTCGACGGCCGCGGTCAGCTCCCTGGCGGAGTAGCGCCACAGCGCACCGAGGCGCAGGTTCTCGTCGACCGTGAGTTCGGCCACGACGCTGCGCCCCTCTGGGACCTGGGCAAGTCCGCGCCGCACGCGGTCCTCGACGCTTACCTGTCTGAGTTCGGCGCCTGCGAAGCGGATGCCGCCAGACGTGGGGGAGACGAGACCAGAGATACTGCGCAGCAGGGTGGTTTTGCCAGCGCCGTTCGCCCCTAGCAGGGCGACGATGCTCCCGCTCGGCACGCTGAAGCTCACCTCCCGCAGCACGGGGGATCCGCCGTAGCCGGCGCAGAGCGACTCGATCTCCAGCAGCGCGGTCACGAGGCGGCCTCCACACCCAGGTAGGCCTCTTCGACGTGCGGATCAGCCTGCACTTCGGCCGGCGTTCCGCAGGCGATGATGCGGCCGAAGTCGAGAACTGCGACCCGGTCGGCCAGGTTCATGACGAAGTCCATGTGATGTTCGACGAGCAAAACAGAGCATCCCGTCGCGGCGACGTCGCGCACGATCGCTGAGAGGTCGGCGATGTCACCGGCGCCAAGCCCGCCTGCCGGTTCATCGAGCAGCAGGAGGTGTGGCCGCGTCACGAGGGCGCGAGCCAGTGCCACGCGCTTGCGCTCTGGATACGGCAGCGAGGCGACGGGGCGGTGCAGGTCGGCCACGAGGCCCAGCTCGCCGAGCATTGCGGTGGCGCGTGTCACGGAGTCGGCAGGGGCGCGTCGGGTGACGGGGCTGCTGTGGGCGGCGTTCGTTGCGTGGGTGGCTCTGCGGTCGCCCCTGACGAAACGGGCTGGTGCGACGAGCGGTACGAGCACGTTCTCGAGAACGCTCATTCCCTCGAATAGTCCGAGTCCCTGGAGCGTGCGGGCCACACCGTGACGGATGAGGCTGGTCGGCGAGGCTGGCGCTGGCCGCCCGTCGAGGCGGATGGCGCCGGCGGTCGGGCGGACGAGGCCACAGACCGCATTGAAGACGGTGGTCTTGCCTGCGCCGTTCGGCCCGATGAGGGCGACAGTTTCGCCCACCCCGACGCTGAACGACACGGCATCGAGGGCGGTGAGGCCGCCGAACCGCACCGTGAGACCCATAATCTGCAGGCGTGGAGCGGCGTCGGGCGAAACGGTCTCGCGGGAGTCTGCGTCGCGAGGGTCGCTCAGCTGGACTGGTTGTTGCGTGGACATCGGCACCTCTTCGTGTCGGGGTTAGCTCACTCTACAACAGATACCGACTAGCCGGTATGGAAACTTTTGCGACCGGTCGGCAGCACTCATCCGCTGTCTGGAGAGTCCGCTAGCGGTGGGCGATGGCGGTGGTCATGCCGCCGTCGACAACGAACTCAGCGCCCGTCGTGTATGCGGAGGCATCGCTCGCCAAAAACACGACGGTGCCGGCGACATCCTCAGGCAGGGCAGGTCGACCGAGCGGAATGGAGAGCGCCTCCGGGTCGATGCGCGTCGTCATATCGGTGAGGATGAGACCCGGATGCACCGAGTTCACCCGAATGCCGGCCGGCCCGAGCTCGACGGCGAGTGACTTGGTGAGCCCTCGCACCCCGAACTTCGACGCGGTATAGCCATGCAGGCTCGGGCTGCCGCGCAACCCTTCCACCGATGAGACATTGATGATCGAGCCAGCCGATTGCCTTTTCATGGTGGGCACGACAGCCCGGCAGCCCAGGAACGTTCCCGTGAGGTTGACCGCGATTACGGCATCCCATTTTGCTGTCGTGTAGTGCTCGATCGGGGCGGCGTTGGCGATACCGGCGTTGTTGACGAGCACATCGAGAGACCCAAATGCCGCGATCGTGCGATCGACGATGCGCGTCCAATCCTCCTCGTTCGTGACATCGAGTCGTTCGAAGATCACGTCGTCACCGAGCTCGGCGGCCAGAGCTGCACCCTCATCCACGAGCACATCGGCGACGACTATGCGGGCACCGGCGGCGTGCAGTGCGCGCACGTAGGCTGCGCCGAGCCCGCGGGCCCCGCCGGTTACGACGGCGACCCGACCTTCGAGATTCGTCACGGTAGCTCCTTGTAGAGGTGTCGGTGTGGATTGGTCGAAAGTGTTCGGTCGAAAGATGTCAGTCGAAAGTGTTCGGTCGAAAATGGTCAGTCGAAACGGATGACGAGACGCCCCACTGTCTGACCGCCGGCCAGTTCCTGGATCGCAGCAGGCGCGTCGTCGAAGCTGACGATGCCACCGACGAGTGGTGTGATCGCACCCGTGTCGGCGAGTCGAACCAGCGCATCGTGCGCCTCGCGTACGAGCTCGGGACGGCGCTGTTGGTAGAGCGCCCAGTGCAACCCCAGCACGCCATAGTTTTTGACGAGTGCATGGTTCGCCTTGACCGCTGGAATCGCGCCACCGGCGAATCCGACCACCACGATGCGTCCCTCAAAGGCGATGCACTTGGTTGATCGCTCGAAGCTCTCACCGCCGACCGGGTCGAATACTACGTCGGCACCACGGCCGCCTGTCGCCTCGTTGACTCTGGCGACAAAGTCCTCTTCGCCGCGAACGACAACGATCTCAGCGCCGGCCGCCCGCGCGGATTCAGCTTTGGCGGCGCTACCCACCACGCCGATCACGCGTGCCCCAGCCGCCACCCCGAGCTGCACGGCCGCGCTGCCGACGCCGCCGGCTGCTGCGTGCACGAGCAGGGTTTCGCCAGGCTGTAGCGCTGCCCGTCGATGCAATCCGAACCACGCCGTCTGGTAGGCGATCGTGAGCCCTGCGGCCTGCACGTCGTCGAGGTTCGCGGGCGCGCGATGCACAGCGGCTGCAGGCAGCGCAGCGTACTCCGCGAGCACCCCGATGGCTGAGCCGACTACACGGTCGCCGATCGCGAGCCCGGTGTTGTCGTCATCATCCGTTCCCTGGCCCAGGGCGACGATCTCGCCGCAGAGCTCAATGCCGGGGCTGAAGGGAATCTCAGGACGCACCTGGTATTCGCCGCGCGCAAGCAGCACGTCGGGAAAATTCACGGCCACGGCGCGCGTGCGCACGAGCACTTCGCCTGCCGCAGGCGCCGGCACCGACACCTCATGCAACTCAAGGACCTCTGCAGGCTCGCCGTGGCGCACAACTCGCCACGCCCGCATCCGCTCTGGGATGACCGGCACGGGGACAAGCCACTCAGGGCTAAGCATGAGTCGCCGCAATGCTCACGAGGAAGAGATCGCTGAGCTGCTGCGCCACGAGAGTTTTGCTCTCTGGGCCCTCCGGCGAATACCACTGCGACAGGTAGTGCACGTCGCTGAAGAAATGGGCGATAAGCACAGGGCGCGGAATGTCGGTGCGGTAGACGCCCTCGGCCTGCCCCTGTTCGACGAGCGTGCTGAACACGTCGTTGTACGCGCGGCGGCGGCGAGTGACCTCGTGCTGCCTGGGCTGCGAGAGCATGTTCATGCTGCGGAAGAAGACGGTTCCTTCCGGCAAGAAGTCGATCGAGGTCTCGATGACGTCGATGCAGGCGGCGCGCAGCACCTCGTCGATGGGCCCGCCGCGGGCGATGATCTCGTCGAGGTTGGCCTGCTGCAGCGTGAGAATACGCTCGTAGATTGCGAACAAAAGGTCGTCTTTGGACTGGAAGTAGTGGTACATCGCGCCCTTGGTGACGCCGGCGGTCTCGACCACCTGCTGCACGCTGGTGTTTGCGTAGCCGTGAGCCGCGAACAGCTCAACGGCGGCCTTGGTGATGTCGTCTACGACACTGGTTTCTCTCATGCGTCTTTCCTTTATCCAATAGGGCGGATGCTGCCGCCACCGTCGATCACGAGGCACTGGCCGGTGATCCAGCCCGCGTCCTCCGAGAGCAAGAACGCCACGGGACCCGCGACGTCGTCTGGCACGCCGAGGCGTCCGAGCGGGTACTCGGCAGCGACGGCGGCCTCCTTGCCCTCGTAGAGCGCGCGGGCGAAGTCTGTCTTGATAACGGCCGGAGCGACCGCGTTGACCCGAATTGTTGGGGCAAGTTCGTAGGCGAGCTGGGTGGTCAGGTTGATGAGCGCCGCTTTCGAGACGCCATAGAAGGCGATTCCCGGACTCGCGGACAGGGCTGAGATCGAAGCGAGGTTGACAACCGAACGGCTGAGGCCGACGGCCACCGCGTCCCTGGTCCACTCGAGGGCTGCAACCACGTTGACCTCGAGAATCTTGCGCACAATGGATGCGTCGATCTCAAGCACCGGGCCGAACGCCGGATTGATGCCGGCGTTGTTGACGAGGTGGTCGAGGCGATTGTGACGCGCGATGATGTGGGCGAAGACCGCGGCACGGTGCGCCGCGTCATCGGCTTTTCCGGCCACCGCGCTGGCGTGCTCGCTGCCGAGCTCGGCAATGGCGGCGTCCAGGGAGTCTTGATTTCGCCCCGTGATGACAACGTGTGCCCCTTCGGCGACGAGGCGGCGGGCGATGGCGAGGCCGATGCCGCGGCTGCCGCCCGTGATCAGGGCGACCCTGCCCTCAAATCTCTGCATTGACTCCCCTTCGAGTTCGCTGCACTCTCGCAGACCGACCAGCCGGTATGTTCCTTCGACAGTACACCACGGGCTTTCGTTTTGCCGACATCATCGAAGATCGGAGTCCGAAGTCGCGCGGCACGCAGTCCGACGTTCTGTGGTGTCGGTCAAGTCCAGTCCATGCCACGCTTGATGCATGGATCTGGAGGTGTCGCCCGCGCTCACCATTCCTGCGTCCGAACTCGACTGGCGGTTCTCCCGTTCCTCAGGGCCAGGCGGACAGCACGTCAACACGTCTGACAGCCGCGTCGAACTCTCCTGGAACGTCGCCGACTCTGCCACGCTCTCTGCAGGCCAGCGGATGCTGCTGCTCGCCCGCCTCGCACACCGTCTCAACGCCGGGGTGGTCACCATCACCGCGTCGGAGCGGCGCTCGCAGCTGCGCAATCGCGAGATCGCGCTGGCCAAGCTTGCTGACCTGGTCAGCGCTGGTCTCGCGCCGGATGCGCCTAAGCGCCGTCCGACCAAACCCACCAAGGGATCACAGCGACGGCGACTCGCGGCAAAGGGCCAGCGCTCGGAGACGAAACAGCAGCGGAAGCGACCGTCGGCCGACTAGCGCCGACCGCTTCCCGCGAGAGTCGCCGTCCGCCGTCCGCCGTTCGCCCCTTCGCCACCGAGAGTCGCCGTTTGTGCCGAGAATCGCCGTTGGAACGGCGATTCTCGGCACAACGGGCGATTCTCGGCGATCGCAACTGTCCAGGCGCCGTCTAGCGTCGGGTGCGTCGTCGCCGTGCCGCCAGCAGTTCAGGGCTGCGCCGCCCTGCTGCTGAGTCACGTACGATCGTGTGATGCCCCCACGCTCTCCGCTGCCGCAACGAAATGGGCTGGATGCCGCGTGGCTGCGTACTCCAGACCGTGACAGCGCAGAGCCCCTGCCGTGGCCACACATTGGCGGCTGGTTGCACGAGCGCTTGTCGGAACACATCGACGTGCCGGCCTTCCTCACGCAGGAACGCATCGTCTACGAGTCGGGTGAACCGGTTGGCTGGCACGACGCCTATCAGCCGCACACCTTCGTCTGGTTTCATCGCGATTTGTCGGTGGAGAAGGTTGTGCCCGGGCGCATCCACGTGGTCCATCGAGATGACCGGATCGTCGTCATCGACAAGCCCCCGTTCCTCTCGACCATTCCGCGAGGCAAGCACGTGCAGCAAAGTGTTGTGGTGCGTCTCCGCGCTGAGCTGGGCCTGCCAGAACTCTCGCCGCTCCACCGACTCGACCGCGTGACATCCGGTCTTCTTGTGCTGGCGACGGAACGGCGTTGGCGGGGGGAGTACCAGACGATGTTCCAGCGCGGCGAGATGAGCAAAACGTATCGCGCGCTGGCACCGAACCGGCCAGAGCTGGAGCAGCCGGTCACCGTTCGCAACCACCTCATCAAGCACCGCGGTCAGCTGCAGGCCGAGGTTGACCCCGATGCTCCGGCCAATTCAGAATCGCTGATCGAGCGCGAGCTCGTCATAGGCGACTCGGCCATTTATCGGCTGACGCCCCGAACCGGCCGCACCCACCAGCTTCGGATGCACATGCTGGGTCTTGGCGCGCCTATCACCGGCGATCCGTTGTACCCCATCATTCGCGGGGTGGCCGTTGACGATTTCTCCACCCCGCTGCAGCTGCTGGCGAGCGAACTGACATTCACCGATCCCATCGATGGCGGGGAGCGACGTTTCACCAGCGTGCGCCAACTTCCTCTGAAGGCCGAGAGCGAGCCGAGAGCTGATAGCTGACAGCTGAGCCGCCGTTCAGCGCAAAACCCGGATATCTCACGGGTAAAGCTTCTCTTAAACACCGCGCGAACTATGCTTAATTGCGTGACCATCGATGGGCGCCAGAGCAGCGACTTCATCAGTCGCCTGCGGGCGAGCTGGGAGCGCACGCTGCCCGATCTCGATACGACGCCGATGGAATTCGTGGGGCGCATTGACCGGATCAGCGCCCAGTCTTCCCAGCAGCTGGCTCGAGTGTTGGCGCCGAGCGGGGTGTCACGGTCGGAATTCGACGTATTGTGCGCTCTGGCCCGAAGTGAACATGCGCTGCGCGCCAGCGAAGTCACCGCGCAGACCATGCTGAGCGGTGCGGCGACGACCAAGCTGACAGCACGGCTGGAAAGCGCCGGGTTGATCGTTCGACAACGAACCGAGCGTGACGGCCGTGTCGTGATGCTGGAGCTGACAGAGCGGGGCCGGCAGCTCGTGGAAGTGGAGATCCTGCGTTGCTTTGAGCAGAGTCGTCGACTATTGGCTGGTCTCGACGACGACGAACAGGCGACCCTGGCCGCACTCCTGCGCAAGATTTCGGACAACGCGGAACGCGAACAGATCGTCAGTTAAGAGTGTCACGATCATCGCGGTGGTGCCGTCGTTGAACGGCGAACCAACCCGGTGGGGAGCCGGACATGGTTCTGCGCCAGCGACTCTCCGTTCAGGAGGGTGACGAGCATGCTCGCGGCGGTGGCGCCGAGCTTCTTCATGGGCTGACGAATCGTCGTAAGCGCCGGGTGCATCTGCGATGCCTCTGGAATGTCATCGAACCCGATGACCGACAGGTCGCCTGGCACCTCAAGTCCGAGTTCGGCAGCAACCTGGATGATGGCGATCGCTGAGAGGTCATTCGCGGCGAACACCGCGGTAGGGCGGTCGGCCATCGACAGCAGTGAAGCGGCTGGCGCCTTGGCCGACTCGCGCTCGTAGCGTCCGACCCTGGTGAGTGCAGGGTTGAACGGAATGTGGGCATCGGCAAGTGCCTGGCGATAACCGGCCTCGCGGAGTCCCGCCGAACGCAGGTCTGGGCGACCCGCGAGGAAGCCGATTCGCCGATGCCCTAGCTCGATGAGGTATCTCGTGGCTTGCAGCGCCCCACCGAAGCTGTCGGATTCCACGGTGGGCAGATCAGCCCGCCCAGTATGGGGATCAATGGCGACAACCGGAATCTCAGACGATGCTGTGTCAACCGTCGGCGTCACCATGATCGCGCCGTCGATCAGCGTGCCACTCAGTCGACTGAGCGACCGCCGCTCCCAGCCATTGGTCTCGTTCTGGCGGGAGCCGCTATAGGCGAGCAGGTCGTAGCGGGAATCCTGCAGGGCGGCGCCGACGCCCTTCAGGATCTCAGCGCTGAATGGCTCAAAATCGGCCACCAGGATGCCGATGACTCCCGTTCTCCTGGCGCGCATGCTGCTGGCGACGAGGCTCGACTCGTAACCCAGCTCCTGCACGACATCGAGCACCCGCTGGGCTGTCGCACTTGAGATTCCGTAGCGACCGTTGACGGCCTTCGACACCGTCGCGACTGAGACGCCGGCAGCGGCGGCAACGTCATGGATGGTGGGGCGGGGCGTCATGGCCTCAGCATAGGGGCATGGAAACTGTTTTCGAAAACGTTTGACACAACTTTTTTCGACTGTGACACTGATGCCTAATTCGAGTCTGGGAGCATGGCTTCACGGAGCGTCTCCTCGGCCTGAAACAGCAGCACCGCCCTTCGGGGCACACTCCCCTCGGGGCACAGCCCCACACCCACCTCGGCACCCGATGGTGTTCCTCAATGAAGAGAAAAGGTTGAACCACATGATGTTGAACCGCACGAAGGCGAAGAAGATCTTCGCAGGTTCCACGGTCCTGGTCCTTGGCACGCTGGGGCTCTCTGCCTGCAGCGCTGACGGCTCAGGAGACTCGTCCTCCGGCGGCGACGTGACAATGAGCCTCTGGCACAACTCCAGCACCGGCCCCGGCCAGGACTTCTGGGAAAAGACTGTCGCGGACTTCGAATCCGACAATCCCGGAGTGACGATCAAGATCCAGCCCATCCAGAACGAAGACCTCGACGGCAAGCTCCAGACGGCTCTCAACTCCGGCGACGCGCCCGATATCTTCCTGCAGCGCGGTGGCGGCAAGATGGCCGCCATGGTCAAGGCCGGCCAGCTGATGGACATCACCGATGGCTTGTCAGACCAGGTCAAGGAGGAGATCCCCGAGGGGTCGTTCATCGCCAACAGCCTCGACGACAAGGTCTATGCGATGCCGGTCTCCGTGCTCCCTGGCGGACTCTTCTACAGCCAGGATCTGTTCACCGCAGCGGGAATCACCGAGACGCCCACAACAATCGATGACCTCGATGTGGCCGTGGAGAAGCTCAAGGGCACTGGCGTTGCGCCGATCGCTCTGGGTGCCAAGGATGCATGGCCCGCCGCGCATTGGTACTACTTCTTCGCCCTCCGCGAGTGCAGCCCAGACGTACTGGCCGAGGCGGCAGACACGATGACGTTCACCGACGACTGCTGGATCAGGGCCGGCGAAGACCTGCAGAAGTTCGCGGACACCGAACCGTTCAACCAGGGCTTCCTGACCACCGCAGCCCAGCAGGGTGCCGGCAGCTCGGCCGGTCTCGTAGCCAACCACCAGGCCGCCATGGAGCTGATGGGCGCATGGAACCCTGGCGTGATCGCGTCCTTGACGCCAGACGCCCAGCCGCTGGCTGACCTCGCCTGGTTCCCGTTCCCCGAGATTGACGGCGGCGATGGTGAGCCCGGCTCGATCCTCGGCGGTGTCGATGGCTACTCCTGCTCGGTGGATGCACCGAAAGAGTGCGTCGACTTCCTCAACTACATCGGCAGCGCCGACGTGCAGGAGGCGTACTACGCAGCCTTCAATGCGCCACCCGTGAACACCGTGGCTCAGAAAGCCGTCACGGAGCCGTACCTGAAGCAGATCATCGAGGCATACAACAAGGCCCCGTTCGTCTCGCAGTGGCTCGACACGGTCTACGGGCAGAACGTCGGAAACGCGCTGAACGTCGGAGTTGTCGACCTGCTGGCCGGCAAGGGCAGCCCTGAGCAGCTCATCCAGGCGGTCAACGACGCGGCCAAGAAGGCCTAGGCGTCGCGATATGTCACTTCGCGAGAATACATCGACGCGACCAGTGGTGGATCTCGCGAAAGGCGGGGATGTGGGCACCGTGCCCGCGTCCCCGCCCGTGCGGCGTCGCGGACGAATCACGTGGGGAGCCAAAGCCGAGATTGCCGTCTTGGTCGGACCGGCACTCGTGGTCTTCCTCGCCTTCGTCATCTTCCCTGTCGTCATGGCCGCCTACTACGGGTTCTTCAGCTGGCAGGGCTACGGACCGCCGACAGACTTCATCGGGTTCAAGAACTACGTCACGATCTTCCAGGACCCGACGTTCCAGGAAGCTCTCACCCACAACGGGATCATCGTTGTGCTGTCGCTGGTGCTTCAGGGGCCGGTCGCCATCCTCCTTGCCCTGCTTCTGAACCGGAAGCTGCGCGGGCAGTCCATCATCCGCGTGCTCATCTTCGTGCCATACGTCATCTCAGAGGTTGTCGTCGGCACCGGCTGGAGCCTGATGCTGCAGACCAACGGCGCGGTCAACGGATTTCTGGAGAAGATCGGCCTTGGCAGTTTTCAACAGGACTGGTTGTCGAATCCCGACATCGCGATCTGGACGTTGATGCTGATCCTCACCTGGAAGTACGTCGGCTTCGCGGTGATTCTCTTCCTCGCCGGCCTGCAGGGAATTCCGGAGGAGCTCCCCGAAGCGGCCGCGATCGATGGGGCGAGCTTCTGGCAGGTGCAGCGGCACATCACGCTGCCGTTGCTGGCGCCCACGCTTCGCATCTGGGCGTTCCTCTCGATCATCGGGGCGCTGCAGCTGTTCGACCTCGTCTACATCATTTGGGGCCAGTACATTGCCTCGACCGCTGGCACATCCACCATGGCGACCTATCTCGTCGCCAACGGTCGGAATGCTGGCAACTACGGCTATGGAAACGCCGTCGCCGTTGTGCTCTTCCTGATCTCGCTCGTCGTTGCCCTGATCTATCAGCGTTTCGTGCTGCGCAGAGACACCGAAGGCGCCATCACCGGAAAAGGAAAAAGCACATGACCGCCCTACAGACCGTGCCGGCCAGCACGATGCTGCCACTCAAGGCGCCACGCCGTTGGGGCACTCCCGTCACCTACGTCGTCGCCGTCGTTGTCGTCGGGTTGATGCTGGCCCCTGTGCTGTTCATCATCATCGGCGGATTCCGCACGAACTCTGAGATCACCGTCGACCCGTCAGGGTTGCCATCGGTGTGGCACATTGGCAACTATCTCGACGTACTCACCGGCGGGCTCTTTTGGCGCTTGGTCGGGAACTCACTCATCACCGGACTCGCCACGACATTCGGCGTCGTGTTGCTCGGCCTGATGGCCAGTTATGTGCTCGCCAGGTACTCATTCAAGGGGCGCGGCGTGATCTATGCGATGTTCGCCGCCGGGCTGATGTTTCCCATGACCGTCGCCATCACCCCGCTGTATCTGGTTATCAAGAACCTGGGGCTCATGAACTCGCTGGGCGGCGTCATCCTGCCGCAAATCGCGTTCGCGCTGCCCACGACGATCATCATCCTGGTGCCTTTCCTGCGCGCCATCCCCGACGAGATCCAGGAAGCGGCATTCATTGACGGATGCAGCAGACTCGGCTTCTTCTGGCGCATGATCGTGCCGCTCGCCATGCCTGGCGTCATCACGGTGGGAATCCTGGCGTTTATCGCCAGCTGGAACAGCTACCTGCTCCCGCTCTTCATCCTGAACAACGATGCGGTGTTCACGCTGCCCCTCGGCGTGCAGTCCTTCGCCTCGCAGTACTCGGTGGATACCGCGAAAGTGCTGGCGTTCACCTCCCTGTCCATGATTCCTGCGCTGGTGTTCTTCGCGCTGTTTGAACGCCGCATCGTCGGCGGCCTGACCGGAGCGGTCAAGGGCTGATCTGCCCGCCGCGAATCCGTCAGCTCCTGATTTTTTTCGAAGTAGAGAGAGAACGTTGTGACCAACCCAGAATTGCCCCCGGTCTCCGACCGCGTCCGTGACCTGCATGCCCGGATGACCCTGGAGGAGAAGCTCGCCCAACTCGTCGGGTACTGGGTCGACCAGGGTGGTGAGGTCGTCGCACCCCTGTCGGGGGAGATGGCGTCATCCACCCGGTATGACGAAGCCACCGTCGATGGCCTGGGCCACCTCACCAGGGTCTACGGCACTCGCCCGGTCGACCCGGTGGAGCGGGCGGGATGGCTGTGGGCGGAGCAGCGCCGTCTCACGGAGACGACTCGCCTCGGCATCCCGGCCATCGTGCACGAGGAATGCCTCACCGGGCTTGCCGCGTGGAAGGCGGCCACCTTCCCGACGCCGTTGGCGTGGGGCGCTGCGTTCAACCCAGACCTCGTCCAGGAGATGGGGCAGTTGATCGGGCAGTCCATGAAGGAACTCGGCATCCATCAGGGACTCGCGCCCGTGCTCGATGTCATTCGCGATCCGCGCTGGGGTCGGGTGGATGAGTGCATCGCCGAAGACCCCTATGTCGTCGGCACGATCGGCACCGCCTATGTCACCGGGCTCCAGGCAGCCGGTGTCCACGCGACCCTGAAGCATTTCGTGGGCTATTCGGCCTCCCAGGCCGGCCGTAACCACGCGCCGGTGCATGCCGGCAGACGGGAGATCAACGATGTCTTCCTGCCGCCGTTCGAGATGGCGGTGATCGACGGCGGCGTTCGATCGGTGATGAATTCATACTCCGAAATTGATGGGGCACCGGTCGGCGCGACTCCGGAATACCTCACTGAGATTCTCCGCGAGGGGTGGGGGTTCGACGGCGTCGTCGTCTCCGACTACTTCTCCGTTGTGTTCCTGCACCTGATGCACGCCGTCGCCCGTGACAGGGGCGAAGCGGCGGAGCTGGCTATTCGCGCCGGGATCGACGTCGAACTCCCAACGGGGGACGCCTTCGTCACGCCCCTTCTCGAGCGGATACGGGCCGGAGTGACTGCTGAGTCGCTCATCGATCCCGCTGTGCTGCGCGTGCTGGCACAGAAGGAGGATCTCGGACTCCTCGATGAAACGTTCGCCACACCGCCGACCTCGATTGACCTGGACTCCCCAGAACACCGCAGGGTGGCGCGCCACCTGGCGGAAGAATCCCTGATTCTGCTCACCAATGACGGGCTGCTGCCGTTGCGGGATGCCGATGGGCGGGCTCCTGGCCGGGTTGCGGTGATCGGTCCGAATGCAGATTCAACCGAAGCGCTGATGGGCTGCTACTCGTTCGTGAACCACGTGCTGGCCCACCACCCCGGTGTGCCGGCAGAGCTCGACATGCCTACGGTGCTTGACGCCATCCGCGATGAACTCCCGGGTGCCGACGTGGTGTTCGCCGCGGGTTGCGACGTGGAAGGGGATGACGCCTCCGCCATCGCCGCTGCCGTCGAAGCGGCTCGCGGCGCCGAGGTCGCCGTTGTCGTTGTCGGCGACCGTGCCGGACTCTTCGGCCGAGGCACCATGGGCGAGGGCAACGACGTGGAGAGCCTGGAGCTTCCCGGCATCCAGCGCGCACTGGTGGAAGCCGTCGTGGCCAGCGGCACGCCTGTTGTCATGGTGGTCATGTCTGGCCGTCCGTACGCCATTGGCTGGGCCGTCGACGGACCGAACCCGCCGGCCGCGGTGCTGCAGGCCTTCTTTCCCGGCGAAGAGGGTGGTGGCGCGATCGCATCGATTCTCGCTGGCACCGTCTCGCCCAGCGGGCACCTGCCCGTGACGCTACCGAGGTCCGCAGGGGCGCAGCCGTACACGTACCTGCACCCGATCCTCGGCGGACCGTCCGACGTGACGAGCGTCGACAACACGCCGGTACTGCCGTTCGGGCACGGCCTGACCTACACGACATTCGAGAGAACGAATCTGGATGCCGACACCGAGGTCACCGCTGGCGACACGTTCTCGGCGAGCGTGCGCATCCGCAACACCGGTGAGCGTGCAGGGACCGACCTCGTGCAGCTCTATGCGCGTGACGTGCACGCCAGCGTGACGCGACCCGTTGCCCAGCTTCTCGGCTACCACCGAGTCGACCTGGCGCCGGGGGAGGAGGCTGTCGTGCGTTTCCAGGTTCCGACGGCGCGACTGGCGTTCACCGGGCTGCGTTTCGACCGCATCGTCGAGCCGGGCATTGTCGAGCTGTGGGTTGGCCCGTCGTGCGCAGAGAAGGAGACGGAAACGGACATCAGCATCACGGGCGACGTGCATCGCGTGACAGGTGCCGACGAACGCTATGTGCTGAGCGATGTTATTGAGCGGGTCACCGCGCCGGACTTCGCGGGCGAGGTGGCCACAGCGCGCGCATAGGCCCATGCTGGTCGGCAGGTTTCCGGGCCGTTTGGGTGAACGCTGTCGTGGCTGCGGCTAGCCATGATCGACGTCCGTGTGCCCTGCCGGATCCCTCACGAGAACTGCGGCTGCCACCCCTGCAACGGCCATGCCAGCCGCCGCGATACCCAGCGCGAGACCGAAGCCGGCGAGTGCAGCGTCGACGGATGGTGTGCCCACAGCGACATCCGCCGCGTGCCGAACCGCAATACTGACCAGAATCGCGAGGCCGAGGGCTCCGCCGGCGTGGGTCATGGTGGCCTGTACGCCAGATCCGAGTCCCGCATCCCGCTCATGGACGCCGGCCAGCGCTGTGGTGGTCATGCTGGGCAGGAGCAGGCCCTGCCCGAGGCCGACCACCGCCATGCTGGGCGCGACCTGCCACCAGTAGGTCGCGTCTGGTGCCAACAGGATGACCGTCACGCCCAGCCCGAGCGCGGTGACGGCGCAGCCAGCGACGAGAACGACACGCAGACCCACCTTGGGAATCAGCGCAGATCCGAGTGCGAGTCCTGCGCCTATGGCGATGCCGATCGGAAGATAGGCGAGCCCGGCGATGAGTGGTGTGTAGTGCAGGATTTGCTGCACGTAGAGGCTCAGGATGAAGAGGAAGGTGGTGAAGGCCGCGGCGTTCACGAGCGTGACGGCGTTGGCGGTCAGCCGAGTGCGGCTCGCGAAGAATGTGAGCGGTATCAGCGGATCGCGACTTCGCGCTTCGATGACGAACATCAATGCGAAGAGCAGCGCTCCGCCTATCAGGGGGATGAAGACCTGTGGGTCGGTCCATGCTTCCTCTGCGGCCTGCAACAACCCGAAGATGACACCGGCGAGCCCAGCCGTTCCGGCGAGCACGCCGACGAACTCCGGCCTGGACGCGCGCGGCATCCTGCTTTCCGACAGCAGGCGAGGGCTGATCACGAGAACCGCGATGACCACCGGCAGGGCGATGAGGAACACAAATCGCCAGCTCAGTACATCGGTGAGTACCCCAGAAATGATGGTGCCGGTCACGCCCCCGATGCCGGCCAGCGCACCCCAGATGCCGATCGCCTTGGCGCGCTCCCCGGTCTCAGGGAACAACACGACGATGAGGGCCAGTGCAGCTGGTGCAGCAATGGCGTCGCCCACCCCCTGGATGACACGGCCGACAAGGAGGACCCACCCGGCCGGCGCGAGACCGGCGAGAGCTGAGCCCACGGCGAAGACGGACACTCCGATGAGAAACATCCTGCGGCGCCCGGCGAGGTCGGCGATCCGACCGGCGAGGAGCAGCAGCCCGCCAGCGGTGAGAGCGTATGCGTCGACGACCCAGACCAGATTCGCGGGTCCGAGGTCGAGATCAGCGCCGATGCGCGGCAATGCGATGTTGACCACCGTGAGGTCGACGACCAGGAGGAATTGCATAGCCGCCAGCACCCCAAGGGCTCGCCATCGCCGCGGGTCGACGGTGGTTGCCAGGGCGCGACCGGGAGCTGTTACCCCCGGGAATTCTTCGGGGGATGGCATCAGTGGCCTCCTTGTCCTCGGCCTTCGCGCAGGGTGTGTCCTGATTCCAGAAGGCTCTTCAGTTCGTTCAGCATGAGCGGATGTCCGCCCCCGGCACCGAGCTGCTCCAACTCCCCGCTGACGACGGCGGCCAGACGCGGAGCGCCGCGGAGTTCGTGTGTGACGGTCAGGCGGGAGCGGGCATCGGTGAGGCGCTCGATCTCATAGCTGACCTCGGTCGGCGGTTCAGCGGCGGTATCGGGATCGACGAGAAATCGCAGCCTCGTTGCCAGGAGCAGGGGAGGATCGTAGGCCGTGACAACGCCCTCGATGATGATGTCCGGCGCCGGAACCGTGCCGCCGGCGCCGGCGCCGTCTTCGGCTTCGGTGGCAACCAGCAGGTTCGGTGGTTTCTCGACCTGATAGCGCCCGCCCACCCGTGGCTCGACGACGGCACGACCGCCGTATCCGTATCTAACCGTCCAATCGGGATCCGTGATCGCCTCCCAAATGCGCTCTGGGGTGGCGGCAATGTCGATCCGGTAGATCTGTGTTGTGCCGCGACGGTTGGCCGCAGCCAGGTGCTCGTCGCGTAGGCGCGGTGCGACAACAGGAAACTCGTCAGTCATGATTCGTCCTCCAACTCGCTCTTCAGCCCGGTGAGCGCCCCCACGCGCTCGGCCGTGTACTTATCGATCCACCTGTCGTGGATGAGCCTGATGGGCACGGGGTTCAGGTGGTGCAACTTCTCGCGTCCCTGGCGCTCACTGACGACCAAGCCGGCCTCCTCGAGCACCTTGAGGTGCTTCATGACGCCGAACCGGGTCATTTCCGTGTGCTCATTGACGAGTTCGCCCAGGGTTTGCCCTCCGCGAGAGAACAGCGAGTCGAGCAAGGCGCGACGGGTCTCGTCGGCGAGTGCCTTGAACACCAATCCATCGCTCATGGTGTGACTTTATGTGACCAAAAAGTCACCTGTCAAGGGTGTCGCTACGGCGCTACGGCGTTGCGGCGCTCAGCCGGGGCAGGCTGCCGTGCCGAGCCGCTGGTGCGGATCGAGCTTCGCGATGATCGGTTCCAGGGCGCTGGCAAGTGCCGTGAGCTGGTCGGGAGTAAGGTCGTCGATCACGAGCCGGCGAACGTGCGCGATGTGACCTGGCGTGGCGAGCACGAGCGCCTTGCGGCCGGCGGTGGTCAGGTGCACGTTGATCGCACGCCCGTCGCTTTCGCAGGGGTTTCGTTCGACGAGACCACGTGACTCCAGCCGGGTGACCACTTTGGAGAGCCGGGGGAGCGTCGAGTTGGACGCGGTAGCTAGCTCCGTGAGTCGCAACACATTGTGCGGCGCGTTCTTGAGCAGGCTGAGCGCCATGAACTCAAAATGGGTCTGACCAGAATCGGCCTGTAGATGTGCGTCCAAGGCTGCGGGGAGCAGCTCGATGGCGCCCACCAAAGCGAGCCACGCACGTGACTCGCTCGCATCCATTCGTGGAACTTGATACCCCATCACTCGATTGTATCTGCGTAGCTGCGAATTGGTTGCCGCGACAACAAAAGTTGTGGTCTACTTGTTGCCGCGGCAACAAGATGTCGAGCCGCTCCCCTCAATTCATCCCCACCCATGCCGCGTCCGCGGCGTCACTCTGGAGAACTCATGCTTATTGCACTATGGATCATCAACGCCCTTCTCGCCCTCGCGTTTGTCGGCGCCGGAGCGATGAAGGTCGCCAGCCCGAAGCCGAAGCTTGCGGCATCCGGAATGGGCTGGACCGATGATTTCGGCGGGTCAAGCATCAAGCTGATCGGTGCAGCTGAGGTGGTCGGTGGGCTGGGCTTGATCCTTCCGCTGGTAACCGGCGTCGCGACGGCGCTGGCCCCGATCGCCGCCGTGTGCCTGGCTATCGTGATGGTGGGCGCGGTCGTGGTGCACGCCCGTCGCCACGAGCCCGTCACCATTGCGTTGGTGCTTGCGCTGCTGTCGATTGTGAGCGCTGTGCTCGGCTTCCTCGTGGTGGCGTCCTGACGCGCGGTTGGTGATGCGGTCCGCTCCGAGGGCGTCGGCTCACATGCCCGGTGGCAGGCCGGGGGAGTTCTGGATCCAGCGGTTGTCCTCGTAGAGTTCGCGGCTCCGCCAGCCATCGCTCGTGCGCACTAGCTTGTGCCGGTAGTAGCCTCCGGCCGCACTGAACTCCTCGCGCCACGCTGCGCGGAAGGGGTTCCAGAACAGCGCAATCGCCTCGGCTTCGTCGCCGTCCACGGTGATTTCGATGTTCGTGATGTAGTGGTGCGCGCCCTCGATGTGGGCGAAGGAGGCCTCCAGCCACTGGCCGACGGCCTCACGGTCTCCCGTGGGGCCGTGGGCTGAGCTGTAGTCAAGCTGTGCGTCATCGGTGAAGACTGTGCGCCAGAGTGCCCAGTCCTTCGAGTCGATTCCCCTGGCGTAGCGGTAGAGAAGATCGGTGATGCCTGCGCGATCAGTCAGTTCTCGAGTGTCCATGGTGGGCATGCTAGGGCCGAAGCATTATGGCGCGCAATGACATAATTCTGGCGACCCCGCATGGCCGCTCGTCGGCTGAGGCTCGGCTGGGGCTCAGCTGGGCGTGCGCGCATCCGCATCGAGCGCGCGTAAAGCCCTGGCCACCACATCGGCCGGTTGGCCGGCATCCTCATGCGTCGCCCACCAGGCGAGTGCGGCCATCGTCGCGCTCTGCACCGCGGCGGCAATGGCCAGCGGGATCACGTCGTCAGCGCTCAGGCCGAGTCGCGCGGCGGCGAATTCAACGAGATCATCCTGCCAGCGTCGGAACGCCTCTGACTTGGCCGCCTGCAGCGCAGGCGTTGTGGCGATAAGTCGCATGCGCTCGCGTCCGGCGACATCCTCCGCCTGGCCATCGGAGAACGACCCGACAATGGCTGCCCCGATCGCGGCAATCACAGACGGATGCTCGCTGGCCGCAGCCAGGTTGGCGCTTAGCCGGGTGAACGTATCGTCGAGGGCTCCCCAGACGAGGTCGGACTTGGTGGGGAAGTGGCGGTGCAGGGTGCGGAGGCTCACGCCGATCTCGGCCGCCACCTGGCCCATCGTGACGTCGGCGTAGCCGTCGCGAGCGATCACGTCGAGCGCGCGGCGCTGCAACTCTGCCATGTCGTGCAGTGGAGGTCGCCCCCGCCGTACCGTCTCACCCGCCATCCGCCCAGATTAGCGCTCTTGCTCACGAGGGGAATTTAGGCATAGTCTGTCAAAAATACGCCGGTGCTCAGGACGACCACCGGATGTTCACTACGACAAGGAGGTCGGCCGTGGCCCACATTCAGACATTCGACGTGATCGTCGTCGGCTACGGCATCGCAGGTGCCGCAGCGGCGATCGAAGCAGCCGACAACGGAGCGCGGGTTCTCGTGCTCGACCGTGGGTACGGCGGTGGAGCCAGCGCGCTCTCCGGCGGCGTCGTATATGCCGGTGGTGGCACGGCCCAGCAGCAGGAGGCCGGGTACAGCGATACCCCAGAGAACCTCTACAACTACCTGGTGCAGGAGGTCGGGGACGCGGTTGATGAGGCGACCCTGCGCCGCTTCTGTGCCGAGAGCCCTGGAATGATCACCTGGCTCGAACAGCAGGGCGCCGAATTCGCCAGCTCTGTCGCGCCGTATAAAACGTCGTACCCGACGGACGACTACTACCTGTACTACTCGGGCAATGAGAAGGCGTATCCGTACAACCTGACGGCGGAGCCGGCACCCCGCGGCCACCGCGCAGTGGCCAAGGGTCTCGCCTCAGGCAAGGTGTTGTGGAACCACTTGCGGGCATCCGCTGCACAGAAGGGCGTCACCTTCGTTCCGATCGCCCAGGTGAGCGATCTCGTGATGGACGGCGAGCGCGTGGTCGGCGTGCGCTACCGTGCACTGGACCAGAGCCACCCGAACGCTGCCAAGCACGCAAAGCTCACCACGAGCAGCGCCAAGCTCGGCAACTGGGCGCCCGACCTTGTCGCCGGAACAGTGAAGAAGATCGAGCGCCTGTGGAACGAGGGCGCTGTGGAGTTCGAGGCACGCGCCAGCGCTGTCATCCTCTCTGCTGGTGGTTTCATCTACAACCGCGAGATGGTCAAGGAACACGCGCCGATCTTCGAGAAGATCTCCCCGCTCGGCACGCCGGCCGACGACGGCTGGGCCATCAAAACGGGGCTCGCGGCCGGCGGCACCGTCTCGCACATGGGGAACGTCACTGCGTGGCGCTTCCTCTCTCCGCCGTCCGCATTCATCGAAGGGGTTACCGTCGGCATGAACGGCAAGCGGATCATCAACGAAGACCTCTACGGAGCCACGCAGGGCAACGTGTTGATGCGTGAATTCGGCGGAAGCGGCTGGGCTGTCTACGACGCTGACAACTGGCGCAAGGCTCTGAAGCAGGTGAAGAGCCAGGCGCAGATCTTCCAGAAGCTGCAGGTGTTCTACCTGGCCACTCTCGGCCACAAAAAGGCCGGAACGCTCGAATCGCTCGCCAAGAAGATGGGCGTCGATGCAGGGGGCCTCCGCCGAACGGTCGACGCATACAACGCCGGTCTTGCCTCCAGCGCCGGAGACCCAGCGCACAAGGCAGCGGATGTCTGCCACCCGGTACGCAAAGCGCCGTTCTACGCATTCAACATCTCGGTGGTGAACGCGCCGTTCTTCCCGATCCCCGGCCTCACCCTCGGCGGTCTGCAGGTTGACGGCCAGAGCGGGGAAGTACTGCACCGCGACGGGGGAGTGATCTCCGGACTCTACGCCGCGGGACGCACAGCCGTCGGCGTGTGCTCCAACAGCTACCTGTCCGGGCTCTCGCTGGCTGACGGTATCTTCGCTGGGCGTCGCGCTGGCGCGCACGCGGCCGCGGTGATCAGTGCCGCGTCGCGGGGTGCGCACGGGGACACTGCGCAGGGGTAGGGCGTCGGCAGCGCCCGACCGCGTGTGAACACATTTCCACGTAGCGGATGAATACTGCGCGTATTCGGTGTTGACTTTCTGGAGGGCTGCCTGTCACGAGGGAGGTCGACAATGCCAGACACCATGCACGCCTGGGCGGCAGGCGACAACGCAGGAACCATCGAACGAGTGGAGCAAGCCCTGCCGGTGCCCGCCGCCGACGAAGTGCTCGTGCAGGTCACGGTGTGCGGCATCTGCCGGACCGACCTGCATGTGATTGACCATGACATCCCGGTGCACCGCCCTGCGGTGATCCCCGGCCACCAGGTGATCGGCACGGTCATCGACACCGGTGAGCGGGTGACACAGCTGAGTCGCGGCGACGTGGTCGGCATCGCCTGGCTGCGTCGCACCTGTGGAGTGTGCGAGTGGTGCCGGTCGGGAAGAGAAAACCTCTGCCCGCGCTCCGAGTACACCGGCTGGGATGCTGATGGCGGTTTCGCTGAGTTCGCCACGGTTCCGGAGGGGTACGCCTACCGGTTGCCCGCCGACGCCGATCCCTACGAGACCGCCCCGTTGCTGTGCGCAGGGATCATCGGGTTTCGGGCACTCATGCGGGCGAATCTGCCACCGGGCGGCATCCTCGGCATCTACGGCTTCGGGTCGAGCGCCCACGTCACCGCGCAGCTCGCCATGGCGTCGGGGGCGCGTGTCTTCGCGATGACCCGCGGCGCGCAGAACCAGAAGCTGGCCGCCGAGCTCGGCGTGGCCTTCGTCGGTGGTGAAGCGGATGCCCCGCCTGAGCCGCTTGACTCGGCAATCGTCTTCGCCCCGGCCGGCGGGCTCGTGCCTGTGGCGCTCGCGGCGACCAAAGCCGGCGGCACCGTCGCGCTCGCCGGAATCCACATGTCAGATGTTCCGCCGTTGGACTACTCGTCGACGCTCTTCCACGAACGCGACCTGCGCACCGTGACAGCGAATACTCGGGCTGACGGCATCCGCTTTCTGCAGGTCGCGCACAATCTGAAGCTGTCCCCGAGCGTCACGCGGATACCGTTCGATGGCCTCGATTCAGCGCTGTCCGACCTGCGGGCTGGGCATGCATCAGGGTCGATGGTGCTGACCGTCGCTGGGTGAATCGGGCGGCGCCGTGGATCAGATCTCGTAGCTGTTTGTGAGTTGCGGTGACTCGCCGGTGCCAGCGAGAATCTTCCGCTCTGTGCGTTCCGCGCGACGCCGTGCGCCGTTGACGCCGAAGAGATAGATGGCGTCGAGGACGCCCAGCGTGTTGGAGAGCAGGAGCACACCAAACCACGGCTTGCTGCCGTTCTTCGCAGCGCGCCACAGCGAGGCGGACTTCCAGGCCAGGGTCCACACCACGGCGACGCCCAATGCGGCTCGTGCGTTGGGGCCCGGCGCAAAATGCTGCTGGCGTCGCGATTTCGAGTGGTTTGTCATCTCACATCCAATCGGTTGGGTGTCGCCACCCTACCGCCGAAGTCAGCGCTCAGGTAGCTCAGCTCGTCGCGACAGGGCGTGTGACGACGGCGGTGAGCTCGAGCGCCGCAGCCTTCGCGAGAAGCACGTCGCGCTGCCGATCATTGGCCGCCATCCCTGCGGCGGTCAAGAGCTCCGACTTCGCCTCCGTGGCGCGCCCGAGCTGGGCGAGCAGCTCGCCCCTGACGCTCGGCAACAGGTAAGAACCGCGCAGTGCGCCGGCGGCGGAGAGTGTGTCGACGATGCGCAGTGCACTCGCTGGTCCTGTTGCCATCGACACTGCGACAGCGCGATTGAGCTCCACCATGGGGCTCGGTGCGAGCCGGCCGAGCGCCTCATAGAGCAGCACGATGCGCTCCCAATCCGTGTCGGCAACGCTGGGCGCCACGGCATGGCATTCGGCGATGGCGGCCTGCAGCCCGTAGCTGCCGCGGCCCCGGCCGACAGCATCCGCGCGCTCGAGTTCGGCTCGCCCTCGCGCGATCTGGATGTGATCCCAGCGGGAACGATCCTGGTCGGCCAGCAGTACCGAGGACCCGTCGCGGGCAGTTCTGGCCGCGAAACGCGAGGCCTGAAACTCCATGAGCGCGACGAGGCCATGCACCTCAGCTTCCTTCGACATCAACCCGGCGAGTATTCGTCCGAGCCGCAGCGCCTCGTTCGCCAGGTCTGTGCGGATCAATCGGTCACCGGATGTCGCAGCGTAGCCCTCAGTGAAGATTAGGTACACGACGCCGAGCACGGCCCCCAGGCGTGCTGGCCATTCGTTCGGATCCGGGGCCTCGAACGGCACCTTCGCCGCGGCCAGGGTCTTCTTGGCTCGTACGATGCGTTGCTGCACCGTGGCCACCGGCACGAAGAGCATGCGTGCGATCTCTTCCGTGGTCAGCCCGCCGACCACCCGGAGGGTCAGCGCCACCTGCGCCTCCCGCGAGAGCGCGGGGTGACAGGCGGTGAAGACGAGGCGCAGCACGTCATCGTCGAGGGGCTCCCACTCGTCGTCGCCGGCCTCCTCCAGATCGCGGGCCAGTGCGTGATAGCGGTCGTCGAGCCGACCGCGGCGCCGCCACACGTCGATGGCCTTTCGCTTGGCGACAGCCGTGAGCCAGGCGCCCGCATTGCGCGGAACACCGGACTGCGGCCACTGGGCGAGCGCGTCGACGATCGCGTCCTGTGCGAGGTCTTCTGCGAGGCCGATATCGCGCGTCAGCGCAGCGAGGGTGGCGATAATGCGTGCACCCTCGATGCGCCAGACGGCGTCGACCGCACGGCGGATATCGGTCATGAGATCACAGCCCTGGCGGGAATGCGGACTCGGGGTTGGCTGCTAGTGCTGCCCGAGTTCTTCGCGCCAGCCTTCTTCTTTCTTGACGTACTCGTTGTCGGCGAACTCCTCGAAGTCGCTCATATCGGTGACACGGCGCACCTCCAGCTTGGCGCCGGTCCCAAGCGGGCACCTGCTCGCCCACTCTGCGGCTTCTTCCTTGCTGGCCACCTGGATCATCCAAAAGCCATTGAACAGCTCGTGGACCTCACCGTATGGACCATCGGTGACGAGGGGTGGGTCGGTCGAAAAGTCCACAACGAATGCGTCGCTGAGGTCATCGGACAGGCCCTCTCCGCCGAGCAGCACGCCCGCCTTCATGAGGGACTCGTTGTACGTGCCCATGGAATTCAGGAGTTCCTCGATGTCGGCCTGCTCGTAGGCCTTCTTGCCGGCTTCGGTCGCTCGCATGATCAGCATGTACTTCATGGTCTGCTCCTTCATCTGCGGAGGTCGCGGTCTGCGTCCTTCTACTATGACGTCGAACGGCAGCGGGCGGAATCGACATCCGTTTCACACGTTTCTGCGATTCTCGAGGAGGGCAGCGAGCGGATGCCGCGAGCCTCGCGAATTGCCTGCCGGAACTATTCGGGCCGAAGGCCCACCGCAGGAATCAGGACGCCGTCGATGAGGGAGATGAGGAAGGCCCTGTCGATGGGCTTCCGAAGAATCAGCGTGCGGTACGCCGCCATCGACGGCGTGATGAGCGACAGCGTGTCGATGTCGCAGTCCGCCGAGATCTCTCCGCGATCGATGGCGCGCTGCATCAGCACGCGGTTCGCCGCCGCGCGGGGTTCGACGATCGCCGCGTTGGCAGCATCCGCGAGTTCCGGGGCGCGGGAGAGCATCGACATCAGCCCCGCCATGATCTGAAGCTTCTTCTCGCCATCTTCAATGGAATGTGGCTTGATCATGGCGAGCAGGTCGCCGCGCAGTGTGCCGGTGTCTGGCAGACGAGAGTCGTCGAGGTCGGCTTTCTTCATGCAGGCGACGGCATCGATGACGAGTTCGGCCTTTGAGGGCCAGCGGCGGTAGAGCGTGGCTTTGCCTGCCTTCGCGCGAGCGGCAACCATATCGATGGTCATGCCGTCGTAGCCGGTTTCGGCGAGGATGGCCAAGGCGGCATCCAAAATATCGGGGTCGCGCGTGTGGTCCCGCTTGCGGCCAAGCTTCACGGGCTGGGCTGCCTGGCCGTCGTTGAGTTCGAGCTGCGTCATTGCGCCGATCTCCATTTCTATGTTGCCGAATTTATTCCGCTATTCTGCCCGAATTGCCTGAACGTAGATTCAGGAACTAGGTATATCCGGAACTCCAGAGTATCGCATATAGTCGGCTCATGCCTCAGACTTCTCTCATTTCCTCGGCTGCAGCTACTGCACCTTCGCCGTCATCCAGGCGCTGGTGGACGCTCTCCGTTGTCGCCCTTGCCCAGCTGATGGTTGTGCTCGATTCGACGGTGGTGAACATCGCGTTGCCGTCTGCCCAGGCCGACCTTGGCTTCACGGACGGCCAGCGCCAATGGATCGTCACCGCATACTCCCTGGCGTTCGGCAGCCTGCTGCTGCTCGGCGGGCGTCTCTCCGACCTGATGGGTCGCAAGCGAACGTTCATCATCGGCCTTGTCGGGTTCGCGGGGGCATCCGCTCTCGGCGGTGCTGCGGGCACGTTCGAGATGCTCGTCGGCGCGCGTGCCCTGCAGGGTGCGTTCGGTGCGCTGCTCGCGCCGACAGCGCTTGCCGTGCTGACGACGACGTTCACCATTCCGAAGGAGCGCGCCCGCGCCTTCGGCGTGTTCGGAGCGATCGCCGGTGCAGGGGGAGCCATCGGTCTTCTCCTCGGCGGCTATCTGACGGAGTATTTCGACTGGCGCTGGAATCTCTACATCAACGTCGTCATCGCGGCGATTGCCGTTGTCGGCGCCGTGATCTTCGTGACGAGCGTGCAGCGCAGCGGTCCCCGCCCCAAACTGGATGTTCCCGGAACCGCGCTGGTGTCCGCAGCCCTGTTCGGCCTGGTCTTCGGCTTCTCGAACGCGGAAACGGATGGCTGGGATTCGCCGCTCACCTGGGGGATGCTCGCGGCCTCAGCCGTGCTGCTGATCGCGTTCGTGCTCTGGCAGCGGCGGGCACGGCATCCGTTGCTCCCACTGTCGATCGTGCTCGATCGCAATCGTGGTGCTGCATACAGCTCAGTGCTGATCGCCGGGGCCGCGATGTTCGGAATCTTCCTGTTCGTCACCTACTACCTGCAGGCATCGCTGGGTTATTCGCCCATGCAGACCGGGCTGTCGTTCCTGCCGATGATCGCGATGCTGGTTCTGGCGGCCCAGCTGTCGACGAATATCTTCGTTCCTCGGTTCGGGCCGAAGATTATGGTTCCCGTCGGGATGTCCCTTGGCGTGATCGGGATGGTCTATCTGACTCGCCTGGGTCTCGACAGCACCTATGCAGCCAACATCCTGCCGCCGCTGATGATCCTCGGCTTCGCTATGGGAACGATCATGCCCGCGTCCATCCAGACCGCAACGCTCGGTGTCGACGGACACTTCGCCGGTGTCGCTTCCGCGATGGTCAACACCAGCCAACAGATCGGCGGATCGATCGGAACCGCCCTGCTGAACACGCTGGCGGCAACCGCAGCGACCAACTACCTCGCGACGCATGTTCCTCCGTCGGCGACGGTCGTTGCAGAGGCGGCGATCCAGAGCTACGCCACCGCGTACTGGTGGTGCGCCGGGTTCTTCGCGTTCGGTGCCGTGCTGGCGGCGCTGCTCTTCCGTCGCCTCGGTCACGGGCTCTCGCTCTCCCACACCGCGACGCCGGCATCCGCTTCTGTCGCCGACGAACCGGCGACCGTCCCGGATGTCCCGACTGTCCCTGCCCATTAGGCCGGCTCGCTCCTGACAGGCGCGGATGGCTGGTGCGTTCGCCAGCCGTCCGCGCTCTAGCAATCCCCGCCCGGCGGGTCGATGATTGCTGATATGTGCAGCTGGAGCGTAAGGATCGGTCGCGGGGGATGAACCCGGCGTCGCGGCGCGTGCAGCGCATCTACCTCACCCTGATGCTGGGCAACACGCTGGCGGCCTCGCTGATCTGGGGCATCAACACCCTGTTCCTGCTCGACGCCGGCCTGACGAACTTCGAGGCGTTTGCCGCCAACGCCTTCTTCACCGCCGGCATGGTGATCTTCGAGATTCCCACCGGCGTTGTCGCAGACACCGTGGGGCGGAAGATGTCATTCCTGCTCGGCACCATCACCCTGGCCGTCACCACCGCGTTGTATTGGGCGCTGTGGCTCTGGCACGCGTCCTTCGGCTGGTGGGCTCTCGTGTCTGTTCTGCTGGGTCTCGGCTTCACCTTTTTCTCAGGTGCAGTGGATGCCTGGCTCGTCGACGCGCTGACGGCCACGCGTTATACCGGCAGCCTGGAGACGATCTTCGGCCGCGGGCTGGTCGTGACAGGTGTCGCGATGTTCGTCGGCTCTGTCCTCGGCGGGGTGATTGCGCAGGCAACCAACCTGGGGGTTCCGTTCCTCCTGCGAGCCGGGGTGCTGATCGTCATGTTCGTGTTCGCGTTGTTCGTGATGAAAGACCTCGGTTTCACGCCGGATCGCTCGATGGGGCCGATCAAGGCCACTCGGAACGTGCTGAGCGAGTCGATTGAACACGGGCTCAAGAAGCGGTCGGTGCGGTACGTCATCCTGTCTGCACCGTTCGCCTCCGGGGTCGGCATCTATGCCTTCTACGCCTTGCAGCCCTACCTACTCGAACTCTATGGAGACGAATCCGCATACTCCGTCGCTGGCCTGGCCGCAGCCATCCTGTCGCTAGCGCAGATTGCCGGCGGTGTGCTCGCGCCGCGCATCCGTGCCCTGTTCGCCAAGCGAACGTCCACGGTGATCGGTGCGTCACTCACCAGTACTGTCGTCCTCGTGCTGCTCGGCGTGAACAGTATCTTCTGGTTGGCGGTCATCCTGCTCGTGATCTGGGGGTTCGTCTTCGCTGTTGCCGAGCCCGTGCGGCAGGCCTATCTCAACGACATGATCCCGACCAAGCAGCGCGCAACGGTGCTGTCGTTCGACTCGCTGTTCGGCAGCCTCGGCGGGGTGTTCATCCAGCCGGCGCTCGGCCGCTCCGCCGACCTCTGGGGCTACGGCACGTCGCTCGTGATCGGTGGTGTTGTTGAACTCGTCGGCATCCCGTTCCTGCTGGCCAGCAGGAAGCAGCGCGACGTTGCCGACACGATTCAGACGAGAGAAGAAGCGTCACCGTCGGCGCCGGCTGCCTGAGCGGCGGATGCTGCGCCTGCTCCACGTCTGCACATCACGGCGCATGAATAGAGGGGGCGTGCCGGCTGGTGCCGACACGCCCCCTCGCATCCGTTCTAGGTCAGGTCACCGCGAGGTCAGTTCACTGCCTTGAGTGCGTTGACGAGTCCGTCGCCGAAGAAGCTGTTGTCGGCGATGGTGCCAGTGCACTGCGCCACTCCAACCGGGCAGGCAACGTCGGTGGCCTGGCCGTAGAGCACGTCGGCAAGCTTCAGGCCGGAGTACTCAGGGTGCGCAGATTTCAGCAGCGCTGCAACGCCGGCCACGTGTGGGGAGGCCATCGACGTACCAGAGGAGGTGCCGTATCCGTTCCCAGGAATCGTGGAGAGGATCGACGAACCGGGAGCGGCGATGTCGATGGAGTTGAGCCCGTAGTTCGAGAAGCTCGAGCGAGCGCCAGTCGACGTCGTGGAGGAGACGGTGACGACACCATCGAGCTCAGCGGGGATGTCGGCGCACCCGGCGGACACATCGCGCGTGGTCGGCACGGTGTCGTTGGGGCTGCCGGTGTCGACCGTCTTGTTAGCAAGGTCGATGTTCGAGTTGCCCGCTGCGGCGACGTTCAGCACGCCCTTCTGCTGGGAGTACTGCACGGCGCGGTCGACGGCCGTCTTCACGGCTGCCTGGTCAGCGTTGTTGTCGCACCAGAACTCCCACGGGTCGATGTAGTAGCTGTTGTTGGTGACATCGGCATCGGTTGCGGCGGCGTGCATGAAGCCACAGATGGCCGACTCGGCGTAGATGAACCCGTCGTCGTTGACCACTTTGACGGCCGAGATGCGAACGTTCGGGGCGACGCCGACAATGCCGACGCCGTTACGGGCAGCGGCGATGGTGCCTGCCACGTGGGTGCCGTGTGAGCTGTTGGTGGGCTGCCATGACGCGTAGGTGCTGTCGGCCACACCGCTCAGGCAGCTTGCCGACGCGGCGACGTCGATGTTGGCGGCCAGGTCGGGGTGATCGGCCTGGATTCCGGAGTCAATGACCGCAACGAGCACGTCGCGGCTGCCATCGGTGATCTCATGCGCCTTGTCGGCACCGATCGCCGTCATGTCCCACTGGCGGCTCTCCGACGGGTCGGGGACGACGCTGACGAGGGCTTCGACACCGGCATCCTTCGCCTGGCTAGCGGCCTGCTCGGCGGCAGCGTCGGTGGCCGCGCGGCCGTGGCCTGATTCGCCGGGGGCCAGCGGGTCGCTCACGCCGAACGTCGCGTCGGTCTCGCTCACGGCTGCCGTGCGGGTGGCACCGACGGACTCCACGGCTTTCTCTGTGGCAACCATCTGGGAGAACACAGCGTTGCTGGACTGCGCGATGACCACGCCGATCTCAGCGTATGACTCGATGACAGCTCCACCGGCAGCCTCGACGGCACGCTCAACCTTCAGGGTCTGGCCGCGATTGGCCTTGGTGACGTTGATGGCGTAGTTCATGAGCGGCCCGGGAACCGGCTGGATGACCGGTGGCTTCCCCTTCGATTCCGGTGCAGCATTCGCGACGCTTGGCACGAGAACTGTTGCACAGAGTGCGGCGGTCAATGCGACGCCGGCAGCGAGACCGCGCCTGCGGTTGGGGTGTGTGCGAGTGGGGGGAGTGAACATCGTGCTCCTGATTCTGGACGACTGGCCCGCTCTGAAGCGGTCTGGACGGTATTAGGAGGCTAGGGACGCGCAGCGGATGCGACCAGTCGACATTTAAGGGGACACTCAACAATCGCCCCGAAAACACTCAGGAAATGTCACCCCCGCTGGTCGAGGAGCGAGCCGGCTTCGTTGGTCGAGGAGCGAGCGCCAGCGAGCGTCTCGAGACCTCGCACCTTCGCCACGCCGCCTCCGTCCTTCAACGCCCCGCCGGCCGACGCAACTCCAGGCGGAGTTTTTGCAACACGCCGCGTGTAACGGGCACCTTCCCTCGGCGTTTCGCATTTTCTCCGTCTGAACTCACCCGCTGGTCGAGGAGCGAGCGCCAGCGAGCGTCTCGAGACCCACGTGAACCGTTCTCGTGGGCTCCGGATTCGACTTCGAACTCTCGGACCCGGAACGGACATCCGCTCGCCGAGTGTCGCTGTTTCGACCGAAAGTCGCCGTTGCAGCAGCGATTCTCGGCGCTAACGGCGATTCTCGGCGACTAGAAGGACTGCCGAGCGCGCCGCGATGCCTCGACCGGCAGGGGATTGCGCCCTCAGCACGACTGCGCGTGCGAAACCATTGAATAATGGATTCATGACGAATGACACACCAGGACTGCCCGGCGACAACCTCAGCGCCCAGGTCGTTGAGGGAGTCTTCGACCTCGCCCGCGAAGGAGAGACCAGTCAGCTGGGCGAGATGATCGACGCTGGCGTGCCGATCGACACCCGCAACGGCCGTGGCGACACGCTCCTGATCGTGGCCGCGTACCAGCAGAACGCCGACACGGTCGCCGACCTGCTGCGTCGCGGTGCAGACACCTCAGTCGTGAACGGGATGGGGCAGACGGCGATCTCGTGTGCCGTATTCCGCGACGACGAACAGATCCTGCGTGCGTTGCTTGATGCCGGCGCCGATCCGAGCCTCGGCTCGCACTCCGGCCTGCAGATCGCAGACCAGTTCGGCCTGCCGCACATGCGCGAGGTCATCGAGTCGTACGGCGCCTAGGCGCCAAGCGGCCCAGGGTCAACGGCCGTGCGGCACAGAGCAGTGCCGTACAGAGCAGAGCAGCACAGAGCAGTGCAGCACAGAGCTTAGCCGCGCCGCTGCAACTCGCACCTACCTAGGAGCGTGCCGCCTACATCCACGGCAGGGCGATCGCCCAAGCCCGATGACCGGCAACGAGTCCGTGCTCTGTCACTTCAATGACCCCGTGCGCATCGGCGAGGCCGCGCATCATCGCTGACCCACGCCAGGCGCTCGGGTGCGCCCGCGAACCGACCACGGTGTACGGAACGAGAATGGTGGTTCCTGGACGACCGGCCAGGTCGCTGTCCACGACGACCTCGTGCAGCTCGCGCTGGACCCGACCAGAGGCCGCGCGCACCATCGGCTCCACCACGGTCAGGAGCCCGATCATGGCAGCGAGCGGGTTGCCGGGGAGACAGGCCACGAGGCATCCGTTCGGCGCTTCGGCGAGCAGCGTCGGTCCGCCTGGGCGCATGCTGATGCCATCGAACAGCACCTGAGCGCCGATCTCATGAAGCGCGCCGCGCAGGTGGTCGGCCGACGAATGCCCCGTGCCACCCGTGGTGATCACCATCTGCGCATCGGCGATGCTCGCACGCAGGGTGGTGACCGTGCTGGCGAGCGTGTCTGCAGCTCGCCGATGCCCGAGCACCTCGGCACCCATCAGGCACAGTAGCCCGGGAAACTGCGGCCCGAAGCCATCTCGCACCCTGCCAGCTGACGGAACTCCCGATTCCTCGACTTCGTCACCGGTGAACACGAACCTCACGCGCGGGCGCCGAATCACGCTCAGTTCGTCGTACCCGGCCAATGCGGCAACTGCGATATGCGCGGGGTTGAGCAGGGCACCCGCCGCAATGATGACCTCACCCCGGCGCGTTTCCTCTCCGGTCGGCCGAATGTGCTGGCCGTCGAACGGTTCTCCTGGCCGAGCGTCCTCGCTCACCCGCAGGCGAGCGGATGCCGGCCAAGCGCCGACCCGCCGGTCGCCGCCGGTCGTGGGGTCGACTGTGCCGAGCTCGCTCCGGAGCACCGCCGTCGCGCCCTGCGGCACGATGCCGCCCGTCACGATGGGTACGGCCGTGCCCTGCTGCAGCGCTCGTGCATCGACGTCGCTCGCGGCGACGATGTTCCACGGCCCGCGGCCGGCAACCGCCCAGCCGTCCATCGCGGCAGAGGGGTAGTGCGGCACGTCCTGCGGAGCGGTGAGGTCGGCGGAGAGCACCTGGCCGCACGCGTCGGGCAGCGGCACGAATTCTGCATCGTTCGGCCGGAGCGTTTCAGCGGCCAGCCGTCTTGCGTCCCGCCAACTCAGCGTTCCCGTTCCCGTTCCCGTTCCCGTTCTCGGTCCTGTACCCGTTCTTGGTCCCGGCACTGGTGGGGACATGGCGCTGGGCCCGGATTCCGGCGCCCTGCGGGGCGAGTGCCCTCCGTTATCGGGGAGTCCGGAGACGTCCGGCGGCAGGGCGATGCCATAGGCGCTGGCCTGTTCCCAGGTGTCGATATCGGCGGTGGCATGGGCCGGCAGCTCCAGCTCGGTGAGGGCGAGCGGCGCGAGCAACCGCCTGACCGACAGGTTCTCCAACGATCCAGACGCCCTGGCCAGTTCAACCGCGCGCAGGAGGGCCGCGCCGCGGTACACGCCGACGAGAAACTGCCGTTGGCCATGCTCATCGATGGCGATGACGCCCGCGCTGTCCTCCGCGAGGGTGCGGGTTGCCGCGTCGAGCAGTGGGGTGACGGCATCCGCTACGCCCGGCATGTCGCAGGCGAGCACCACGACGAAGGCGGGAAGCCCGGCGCCCGTCGCCACCAGCGCGTCGAGCCCAGCCGCAATGGCTGCAGCTGGTCCGGAGAATGGCGGATCTTCGCGCGTCACGAGAACGGATGCCGGGATGTCAGCAGACTCGGCGGCCAGAGCCACGGCACCTGGAGCCCCGGCGCCTGGGGGCGAGGTACCCGAGGACACAGCGCCTGGAACCACGGCGCCGGCAGCCACGGCGCCCGGCACGGTCACATCCCCGACGATGACGACCTGCTGCGCCGCCGACACCGCAGCGAGAGTGCGGGCGAGGAGTGTCTGACCGTTGACGAGCAGGCCAGACTTGGCCACTCCGTCCAGACGGCTGGAGCGGCCGCCCGCGAGCACGATGGCGGCTACGTACATGCGAGCAACCTTAGAGCGTGTCGCGGCTGTGCGCGCGGGGGCGTCCAGCTGCGTCGATCACTCGGGCGACGTAGCTGCGCGTGGGTCATGGGCGAAAACACGGAGCCAGGTGGCTCATTGTGCCCATGCACGCCGGATGCTAAGCATGAACCATGGGCAGGGTAACGGTACGACGCCGAGTCACTCGAATCACCGTTGGGTCGCCACCCACGCGCCGCGACGACGTGCTCGCAGCCGAAGAGCCGCTCGAGATCCGCGTCGGCGGCAGGGCGATGGCCATCACCATGCGCACCCCAGGACACGACTTCGAGCTTGCGGCCGGGTTTCTCGTCTCCGAAGGGGTGATCTCCCGGCGCGACGACTTTGCGACAGCTCGCTACTGTGCCGGTGCGACGGTGGACGGCGAGAACACATACAACGTCCTCGATGTGACGCTCGACGCAGGAGTGCCAGCCCCAGACCCCAGTCTCGAACGCAACTTTTACACGACCAGCTCGTGTGGACTGTGCGGCAAAGCCAGCATCGATGCGGTTCGCACGCTCTCACAGTTTCCGGTCGCCGACGATCCGGTGCGCGTGCCGGCAGCGTTGCTGGCGACCTTCCCCGATGCGCTGCGTGCCGGCCAGGACGTGTTCGAGAAGACCGGGGGACTGCATGCCGCCGGCCTCTTCGACGCTGCGACCGGCGAGCTGCTGGTTCTTCGGGAAGACGTCGGCCGCCACAACGCTGTCGACAAAGTCATCGGGTGGGCCGTCACGAACGACAGGGTGCCCCTGCGTGGAATGGTGCTGATGGTGTCTGGCCGCGCCAGCTTCGAGCTGGCCCAGAAGGCATCGATGGCCGGCATCCCGATTCTTGCCGCGGTGTCGGCACCGTCGTCCCTGGCGGTCGAACTCGGCACAGAGATCGGCCTGACCATTGTCGGCTTCCTGCGCGGGCCATCAATGGTCGTGTACAGCAGAGAAGAGCGGATCGCCACAGATTTGCCGACCGTCAGCGAACCGGTCACCGAGGAAACTGCAACGATCTCAGCCAGCTAGATCGCGGCCCACCACGTCCCGACCGCCCAGCACATCGCGGCCTAGCACCGCCAGCCGTCTCAACCAGCGTGCGCTCCTCAACGAAGCGGAACCCCCACGTCAGCCCCACCCTCCTGGGTGAGCCGCGCACCAATTTTCACCATGGTGGGAGTCGGCACAAATCCACCGGCGAACAGGGCCTCGCCCTGCCGGAAACTAGGCGAGCGCGCCAGCATTGCGCCGGGAACGAATCCGAAGATCGTCCCAAGCTCAGCCAGGTCGACCGGCGACGTCATCTTCATGAGGGCCAGGTTGTCGCACTGCGAGACGATGCTCGGGTGCACGCGCGACGGACGCTGGGTCGAGAGCAGCAGCCAGAGGCCGAACTTCCGTCCCTCAGCGGCGATCTGGATGATCCGCTCGCGTACCGCGATGTGAAGCGGGCTGTCCTGGTCTGGGGAGCACAGGTTGTGCGCCTCGTCGATCACGAGCAGCACTGGTCGTCGCTGTTCGCGCTTCTCCCACAGGTCATCCAGCACGGCCATCGCCACGACCAGTGACTCATCCGGGTAGGTGAAGCCGCCGAGGTCCAGCACGGTTGCGTCCGGACGCGTCTCGATGATGTCGGTGACCGCGTCGTACTGCCCCCCGGCCCAGACTGACCAATCCGTCGCCTTGAGGTTCTCAATCCGGGCGGCGAGTGCGACGGCGGCCGGAGTACCCCGTTCGCGAAGGTGTAGCACGATGTTCTCCTGGGTTAGCGCCCCCTGCGTCTCCTCCAGATGCAAGAGCTCGTTGTACTCGGCGTTGTCGTGCAGCGGATGCAGGCGAAGGACGGCCCCTTTCGCCCGCAGCGGCAGATCGATGAACTTCACCCTGAGCGACTGCGGGTTAGGCGACGAGGGGCGAAGAACGCGAATATCCCTGCTCGCCAACACCGCGCCGGCTGCGCTCGCCGTGCCGCGGTCATTGAGTTCACCCAGGCGCACGAAGTCGGCGTTCGGATCGAAGATCACGATGGGCAGGCCGGTGTCGATGAGGAGTTGCTCAAGCACGACACCGAGCGCGTAGGTCTTTCCTGAGCCGCTCTGCCCACACCAGAAGGTGTGGCGGTTGAATCGGTGGGGGAGCAGGCGCGCTGGTACGTCATCCGCTGCAAGATAGGTGCCGATCTCCATGGTCGCTTTCACGCTCGCGTGCAGGATCTCGATGGTGTCGGCATCCGCTTCACTCAGCACCGCATCGGTGAAGGCGAACGATCGAAGGCCGTCGAATGTGCCGGCCGACAGTGAGCCGAGCACCCGACCGAAGCCACTCAACGCCCCGTCGGGAGTGAACGAGACGTCGTCGACCTGCCCTACCTGCGCAAGGCCGTCGCGCGAGCGGAGCGTGACGACGTCGCCGGCGCGTGATGCCGACGTGGTCGATGCCGTGAACTGGAAGTACCGTCCGTCTGGCGAGAATGCGGTAGCAATGTCCGTGGATTCCATCGATCGTCTCCGTTTCGACTCGGTGACACGATGTTAGGACCGGCAGGCGTCCCGCGGGAAGAGCGCCGGCACACTCGCTACCGGGTGCGGAACTGGGGGAGATTCGACGTCGACAGCGCTGAGCCCGTGCTGAAGTCCCGGCTGTCCGTCACCTTCTGCACATTCCACCCGCGGAGATTCCGGTCGAACGCGGTGGCGCCGGCAAACATTTCGCGCATCGAGACCACCCGGGCAACATTCCACGAGCTGAGCCCCTGATTCTGTGCTTTCGCGCCAGCGAACATCCGTGTCATGTCGGTGACGCGCGACACGTCCCACGTGCCCAGCGGCTGGTTGAACGTTGCTGCACCGTCGAACATCGACGCCATCGTGGTGACGGCAGACGTGTTCCAGGTGCTCAGCGTCTGGGTGAAGGTGGTCGCGCCGGCGAACATCCGCTCCATGTTGGTGACAGCGGATGTCTGCCACGCCTTCACCGGGTGGTTGAAGCGCGTCGCGCCTTCAAACATGCCGGCGAACGTCGTCGCTGAGCCTGTGTTCCACGTCCCGATCGGCTGGTGGAAGGCAACGGCGCCCGTGAACATGGCAGAGAAATCGGTGACCCGCGCGGTGTTCCAAGTGTCGATCGGTTGGTTGAAGGCTGTCGCGCCGGCGAACATGCCAGACATGTCGGTGACGTGGCTGACATCCCACCCCACCACCGAACGGTTGAATGCGGTTGCGCCGTCGAACATGTGGCTGGTGTTCGTCACGGCGCCGAGGCGCCAGGCAGCGACATCCGCCGCAAACGTGGTGTTGCCAGCCAGCAGCCAGCTCATGTCGGTGATGGTCGGGGCGAACTCAGCAATGTCGGTGAGGCGTGTGGCACCGGCGAAGCCGTGCGCCGCGCTCGTGGTCTCGGTGGCTCCCCACCGCGTCACGCTGGTGATGCACGCGGCGCTCCACCCGGATGCTCCGCCCCACTCGGAAAACGAGCCGTCGACGGTGATGGTGCGGTGACCGGATGCTGCGGCGTACGTATGCGACGGACGCTCGCCGACAATCGGCTCCGTCGTGCCGTCGCCCCAATCGATCGTCGCGTTGATCGTGCCGTGCACGGGAACGGTGATCGTCTCGCACCCGGCTGCTCCGACGTTCCATTCGGTGATCATCGCTGTCGGAGACGTGCTCGTACCGGAGATGTCTGAGTTTCGTGCCAGTTCGAGCGCGATCTCATTCCACCACTGACCAGCCACCGGCCCACCACCGCAGGTGCCGTCTGAGGCGCCGATCGTCTTGATCCACAGGCTCGCGTCTTGGTTCTCCCATTGCACGGCGCCTGGTACTGCGCCGAGGGCACGGTCGCGGCTGTTGCACCAGTCACCGCCAACGGACCCGACGCCGTTCCTTGACGTGTCAATGACGTAGTGCGCGCCGCCAAGCAGCGCGGAGAGCTCATCGGCGTACGCTCTCGATTCGACATCCCATTTGTGGTTGGAGACGTTCACGGCGAAACCGCGGACGTTCTCGATTCCCACCGCCTCGAGCCGGCCGGCCATGACAGCGGCCCCTCCAGGAACGTTCGATGATGCGGCGTCGATGTACACCGTCCCGCCGGCAGCGGCGAGTTTCTCTGCGGCGTAGCGCAGGTGCGCCAGCCTGTCGCCCTCCAGGTCTGGACAGCGGCCCAGCTGCAGGAGTGCATCCGGTTCGAGGATGACGGCCAGGCGCTTCCCGGCGATGCCCGCCGCGATTTCATCAATCCACGGTTCGTAGTCGCCGAACGAGAATCCGCCAGCTGAATAGCCGGTGCAGGATCGACCAGGGATTGCATACACAACGAGCACGCCGGTCTGCCCTGTGTCGATGGCGGCCTGCGCGTAGTCAGCGACCACCTGGGTGGGGTGCCCAGCGGAGTCCCATTCGCCGATCCATTTCGACCCTGCATAAGCGCTGATCTTGTCGAGCTGGGCAGCGTCTTCATAGCGGCCGTCGGCGCGGGCCGACTTCGCGGCCGCTACCGAGGGGTACGACGGGTCTTGATATGGCGGATAGTCAGCGAAGACGTTGTCGTGTGCCGGTGACGGCTGATCCGTCTGTTCCTCGCTGGTCGCAGACGACGGCTGCATCGTCGCGATGATGGCGCGGGCAGAGAGCACCACTACCGGCACGAGAATAACCACCGCCAGGGCAATTACGACACCACGTTTCACTAAATCATCTCCGAGCCTGGCAGGTGTCGCGCCGGTATCGCGAGGTTTGCATCCCTCATGTCTATCGGACTCTGCCGGGCAGCGGTAAGCGCCGAGTGTTCCTCAGCCGGTGCCTATGCTGAACTCATGCTGATTGAACACCGCGGATGCCAGCCCACTGTCGCGTCTTCTGCCTGGGTCGCATCCACGGCCGTTCTCAGTGGGGCGGTGGTGATCGGCGAGGGCGCCCGCGTGCTCCATGGCGCCATCCTGAGCGCCGAGGATGGAGCGATCCATATCGGCAAGAACACCGTTGTGATGGAACACGCGGTCATTCGCGGACGCGTCGGGCACACCGTGCGCATCGGCGACGCAGTGATGATTGGACCGCACACGCACATCAACGGAGCGACGGTGGGTGACGGGGCGTTCATCGCAACCGGAGCGTCATTGTTCCCTGGCTCGATCGTAGGAGCCGGTGCCGAAGTGCGGATCAACGCGGTCGTTCAGGTCAACACGACGGTGGCGGAGTCGGCGGTCGTACCGATCGGGTGGGTCGCCGTTGGAGCCCCAGCGCAGCTCTTCTCCCCGGATCGACATGAGGAGATCTGGGCGATCCAGCGCACCCTCGATTTTGTCGGCACCGTTTATGGGGCTGGTCCTGACGCCACCATGGCTGAGCTCATGGAAAAACAATCGAACTTCTACGGACATCATCTGGGCGACCGCGAACTCTCCTGAGGCGCAACGCTTCACTGTAGGGTCGTCGGTGCGTCTACGTGCTGGTTTGATACGGATGTGACTCCGTTGGGTTGGGTGCTGACTCGCCTGCCGCGGATGGCGATCGCGAATGGAGGAGACCGTGTCTCACGTCACCGGTCTTGACGACGCCGCGGTCGCCGAACGTGTGAGTCAGGGTCTCACGAACGCGTTCACGCAGCCGACGAGTCGGAGCCTCTGGAGCATCGTCCGCGAGAATCTCTTCACCCTGTTCAACGCCATCATCCTGTCGTGCTTTGTGATCCTTCTCGCCGTCGGGCGCTGGCAGGACGCGCTATTCGGGGTGAGCGCACTCGCAAACACGGTCATCGGCACGACCCAGGAGTATCGCGCGAAGCGCACGCTCGACCGTATCTCTGTGCTCAACGCACCGAACGCCCGTGTGCTCAGAGACTCGGAGGAACGCACGATCGACGTCGCCCAGGTGGTCATGGACGATGTGATCATCCTGCGCCAGGGCGATCAGGTTCCAGCGGATGCCGTGATACTCAGCGCCGACGACCTCGAAGTCGACGAGTCAATGCTCACGGGGGAGTCCGAACCCGTCGATAAGGCGGACGACGACCGCGTGTTCTCCGGATCGGTGGTGGTCGCGGGTGAGGGGCGCGCACGGGTGGATCGGGTGGGGGCGCAATCATTCGCCAATACCCTCTCCAGTGAGGCGAAGCAGTTCTCACTGGTCACGTCTGAATTGCGCTCATCGATCGACCGCGTCTTGCGGTGGGTCGCCTGGGTCATCGGGCCGATCACCCTCCTGGTCTTGAACGCCCAGGTCATGGTGCTCGGCGGCTGGACGTACGTCTTATCCACCGGCGTCTGGGTCGACGCGACAGTGTCGACAGTCGCCGCCGTCGTCGCCATGGTGCCGCTCGGCCTCGTCTTGATGACAAGCATCACCTTTGCCGTCGGAGCGGTGAAGCTCGCGCGCGAACAGGTGCTGGTTCAGGAGCTTGCCGCCGTCGAAGTCCTGGCGCGCGTCGACCTGATCTGCCTCGACAAAACCGGCACGCTCACCCAGGGCGACATCAGCTTCGATGCCGCATGGCCGCTTGCAGAACGCGAGGGGTGGGAGCAGGCGCTCGCCTGGTTCGGTGCCCAGCCCGACGCCAACATGACGGCGCGCAGCCTGCGCGCCACGTTCACGCAGCCGCCGTCCGCTGCACCCATCAGCACAGTTCGGTTCAGCTCCGCCCGCAAGTGGAGCGCCGTCACGTTCGACGACGGCATGTGGATTCTGGGCGGTCCGGAGATGGTGTTCACCGACCGCGCCCCGACGGATGCGGGGGAGCAGCGGCTCAGCGAGCGTGCAGCCGAGCTCGCGGCGGCTGGAAACCGGACTCTTGTGCTGGCTCACGGCACCCCGACGAATGATGACACCGTCCCCGCCGACGCCGTTCCGATTGCTCTTTTGACCTTTCGGGAGAGCATCCGCTCTGATGCCGCGGAGACGCTCCGCTACTTCGCAGAGCAAGAGGTCAGCGTTCGCATCATCTCGGGCGACAACCCACGCACCGTCGCGGCAATCGCACGCGACGTCGGGCTCGACACCCCCGACGGCTACGACGCCCGCAACCTGCCAGACGACCAGGACGAGCTGGCGCGGGTTCTCGAGGAGAACATCGTCTTCGGTCGGGTGACCCCGGAGCAGAAGAAACGCATCGTGCTTGCCCTGAAGTCGGCCGGCCATACCGTGGCGATGACGGGAGACGGTGTCAACGATGCGCTCGCCATCAAGGAAGCGGATATCGGCATTGCGATGAACTCAGGAGCGGATGCGACCAAGGCCGTCGCCCGGCTCATTCTGCTCGATGGCAAGTTCTCCCATCTGCCGGCAGTGGTGGCCGAGGGGCGCCAGATCATCGCGAACATCGAGCGAGTATCCATGCTGTTCCTCACGAAGACGGCGTACGCAACCCTGCTCGCCGTCATCTTCGGCGTCCTGGTGCTGCCTTTCCCGTTCCTACCACGACAACTCTCGGCGATCGACGGGCTCACCATCGGCATCCCCGCGTTCTTCCTGGCGCTGTTGCCCAACACCCAGCGCTACTACCCTGGCTTCCTCAGACGATCACTGACCTTCGCAATCCCGGCGGGCATTGTGGTGGCGGTCGGTCTCAGCGTTTTCGCTCTCATCTCGGTGAATACGGGAACATCGATCGCTGAGATTCGCACCGGCACGACGCTGCTCCTCACCGTCATCGGATTGTGGATTCTCGTGGTGTTGTCACGGCCCATCACCCTGTTCAAAGCTGTCATCATCGCTGCCATGGTGATCGGGCTGGTGCTCATCTATGTGGTGCCCCTCATTGCGAACTTCCTGCAGCTCGTTCACCTCTCGACGCAGACCCAGGTTCTCGTGGCCAGCGTTGCGGCGGCATCCGTTGCCCTGCTCGAGGTCGTGCGCTTCGTGCACAGGCGCGTGGCACGAGAAGACCGCGCCAGCCGAGAGCGGGCGCGGTCCCTCACGAACGGCAGGCCTACTGCCGGGCCATCGTGATGCGGAATTGCTCCTCTGGGTCGATGAAGTGGTCGTGGTCGTCGTCGCCGAGGTCTATCTGCACCCAGCCGATCTTGCCCGTGAAACGGCTGCGTGCCGGCGTGTAGTCGGCGGAGACCGCGGTACCGGACTCGAAGCCGACATCGGTCGTCTCATCGGCGGAGAAGATCATGGCTTGGGTGGCGCCGACGCGGCCAGACCCGACAAGCGTGCCGTCGTAATACAGCGTGACGTCCCCGCCCTTGCCCAGCCCTCCGCCGTCATAGACGAACTCCATCCGCACCTGATGCTTGCCGGCAGGAATCGCTTTCTCAGCTTCCGTTGCAAACTCCTGGATGCCGAGAACGTTGTAGACGAATTTCGCCTTCCCCTCTGTGGCGTAGAGGCTCCACCCGCCAAAACGGCCGCCCTGGGCAATGATCACGCCCTCAGCTCCGCCCTCTGGCACAGTGATCTCCGCCGTCACCGAGAACGACTTGTTCTTGATGCTCACCACGCTGTTCTCCGACAAACGGCCCATGCCGGCGAACAGCAATTGGGTGTTCCCCCTGATGAGCGTTGGTCGACCTGCGACCTCCGGAGTTGCGCGTTCCACCCCGCGGTCATCGATCGGAAGCACGTTGTACTTGGTGGCTTCAATGAGCCAGAGCCGCTGCAGCTGCGCGAGCCGTTCCGGATTCTCTGCGGCCAGGTCGCGGGCCTGACTGAAGTCGGAATGACCGTCGTAGAGCTCCCACACGTCGTCGTCGAATGCCGGAAGCTTTCCGCCGACCATCACCCACGGAGTGCGGTGCTTGGTGACGGCGCTCCAGCCCTTGTAATACAAGCCACGGTTGCCGAACATCTCGAAATACTGCAGGTCATGCCGCTCAACGGCCTCCTTGTCATCGAAGGTGTACAGCATGCTGGTGCCCTCCATCGGGGACTGCTGCACGCCGTTGACCATTGTCGGTTCCGGAAGTCCTGCTGCCTCAAGAACGGTGGGGGCGATGTCGATGACGTGGGTGAACTGCGAGCGCAGCCCGCCCTTGTCCGTGATTCCATTCGGCCAGGTCACGATCGTGCCGTTTCGGGTACCGCCCCAGTGCGATGCGACCTGCTTGGTCCATTGGAACGGGGTGTCCATCGCCCAGGCCCAGCCGACCGCGTAGTGGTTGTACGAGGTCGGGCTCCCGAGTTCATCTATTTTGGATGCCATGAACTCCGGTGTTTCAAGCGCGGCCATTCCGTTGAAGTTGGCCATTTCATTGAACGCTCCATTGAGCGTTCCCTCTGCTGAGGCGCCGTTGTCACCGACGATGTAGTAGATGAGCGTGTCATCGAGAATGCCGAGGTCTGTGATCGTGTCGATCACGCGGCCGATCTGGTAGTCGGTGTGCTCCATGAACCCGGCATACACCTCCATTTCACGCTCAAGCACGGGCTTCAACTCGGCGGGCATCTCATCCCAGGCGGGAATCTCCGCGTGGCGCGGGGTGAGTTCTGCGTCAGCCGGGATCACCCCGAGCTCCTTCTGCCTGGCGAACGTGCGCTCACGCAGCGAATCCCAGCCATCGGCGAATGCGCCAGCGTACTTGTCGGCCCATTCCTTGGGAACGTGGTGCGGCGCGTGGGTTGCGCCTGGGGCGAAATAGACGAAGAAGGGCTTGTCGGGCATGAGGGCCTTCTGCGTGCGCATCCAGTTGGTGGCGTGGTCGGCGAGGTCCTCTGTCAGGTGATAGCCCTCCTCGGGGGTCGCCGGCGGTTCGACAGGTGTCGTTCCGTCGTAGAGCGCCGGATCCCACTGGTTGTTCTCGCCGCCGATGAAGCCGTAGAACGTTTCGAATCCGCCGCCGGCTGACGGCCATGCGTCAAACGGACCCATGGGGGAGGACTGCCAGACCGGCACCTCGTGGCATTTGCCGAACTGGGCGGTGGAATACCCGTTCAGTTTCAGGGTCATCGCCAGCGGCGCCTTCGTGTTCGGGCGCACAGAGCTGTTTCCCGGCGCAGAGGTCGCTGTCTCAGTGATGCTGCCCATGCCGACGGAGTGGTGATTGCGGCCGGTGAGCAGCGCTTGTCGGGTGGGGGCGCAGAGCGCTGTGGTGTGGAACCGGTTGTAGCTGAGACCGCCGGCGGCGAGTTTCTCGGCGTTGGGGGTCGCGCAGGGCCCGCCGAACGCGCTCGAGGCACCAAAGCCCGCATCATCGATGAGGATGACGAGCACGTTGGGCGCACCGGCCGGTGGGCGGAGGGGCTCGATCGGCGGGTAGTGAGTGTCGGGATCCTTAGCGTCATAGGTCGTGAGACCAGGCGCTGGTCGGTCAGGAATCGGCAGCATGGAGCGCGCGTGGCGATCAGGATTCATGTCAGGTTCTTCCCGGCTAGATGTCGGACTCGAGTTCACGGCCGTGGGCCGTGAGCGCATAAATGACGAGGATGTCAACGGCGATGATGATCAACGCCCACCATGGCTGCACCGGGATGAGAAGCAGCTGCGCGATCGCGCTCAGAGAAGCGAGGATGATCGCGATGACGCGTGCCCACATCGCTCCGGTGAGGAGCGCGGCTCCCGTGGCGATGAGCAGAATGCCGATGATGAGCGACCACCACCCCCACCCATCGAGATCCAGGATGAAGAGAGCGCCCCCGCCAGTCGCGAAGTAGCGGTCGGGGGCCAAAATCGCCACGATTCCGTGCATCAAACTGAATGCGCCATTCAGGAGCAGGATGACGGCCGCGAACCGACCCCAGCCCACCCAGCCCGTTTGCTTGACTGTGCTCATTTCTCTGTCCTCCACCTGCCTGTGCGTCGGCGTTGCGTCGTGAATGCGTCGCACACCGTAGCGCGGGCTGGTGGAGTCGGCGTCATCCTATTCGGATGAAGTGCGTGTGGCTGATGAAGTCGGTGTGGCTGATGAAGTCGGTGCGGTTAGTGCGGCACCATGTCATACCAGCGATCGAACCCGGCCTGCAGCGCGGTGGAGATACTGGAGAAGATAATCGACACGGCGATTCCGACAGCGGTGACGATCCAGGCGACCTTCTTGTTCTCTTCGTAGCCGACGAGCGGTCGGCCTTGCTTGTCATGCTGGCTCCCAGCCAAAACGAGGATCAGGTCGACAAGCCACCACACGCCGAGCCCGGAGAGCGTGATCAGTTTGAGTATGCCGGTGCCGATCTTGCCCAGATAGAAGCGATCGACAGCAATGAAGCCGAGTAGCCAGGCGAAGAGCCAGGTAGCCACGAACGACTTCTGTGGCGTACCAGCGGTCGATTCACCCGGGCGGGCGGCGTGGCCGGCCCGTGGTGACGTGTGCTCCGTCCACTGGGTGCCGTCCCAGTAACGCCACAGTGCTGCGTTGAATGGGTCGGTGTACCATCCGGCGGGGGGAAGATGCGAAGTGTCAGACATGTGAACCTCCCAGGGTGGGACTACCCCGAGGCACGAGGTTTACCCACGTTGCGGCTAGCCCCGACTGTAGTCGCCTACGGCGTGTGCGACTATCAAGAAATGACGGATTTGCGAGCAGAACTGAGCGCTGTGAAGAGCCTGGTTGGAACCGCGCCAGCCTTTGATGTGGAGAGCATTCCAGCGGATCCCCTTGAGCTGTTCGTCGCCTGGTTCAGGGAAGCCGTTGCCGCTGGAGTGCCGGAGCCTCATGCGATGACGCTCTCCACCGTTGGGACCGACGGCATGCCAGATGCTCGAGTCCTGATACTGAAGGACGTGACGGATGACGGACTGTGGGCATTTGCGAGCGGACGAAACAGTGAGAAGGGGCGGCAGCTCCAGGCGCATCCGTCGGCCGCTCTGACGTTCTACTGGTCGCAACAGGTGCGATCAGTCCGTATTCGCGGGCGGGTCGAAGCCGCGCCGCAGGCCGAAAGCGCTAAGGACTTCCGTGAGCGTGGAACGACGGCCAAAGCGCTTGCGCTCGCTGGAACGCAAAGCGAGCCCTTCGGCGATGCCGCAGAGCGTCATGATTTGCTGGAGGCCGCCCGTGACCGCCTGGAGCGAGAGCCCGATCTGGCTGTCGGGGACTGGGTCGTGTGGCAGCTCCGGCCGGAGTCCATTGAGTTTTGGCAGGGTGACCAGAGTCGCAACCACCTTCGGGTGCACTACCAGCGTGGTGACGATGGATGGGCCTCGCGTCGCCTCTGGCCGTAGACGCCCCTGTCGGCATCCGCTGCATTCTTCAGACCCGGCTTGCCGCCGCCCTGCACCACAGTCTCAGGTCAGGCGCTGACCAGCCGAAGCGCGGCCTCGATGTCATCGGCGACGAGTGACATATTGAGCCCGGCCCCTGCCGTGACGCCCTCGGCGATCGCCGAGGCAACGGCCCCGGCCGGGTTCGTCACATTGCCGGCGGCGTAGACGCGATCGACGCTCGTCTTTCCCATTCGGTCGACGGCGATGAACGTGTCGAACGGCGCTTCCGCGCGCTCGACATCCAACCGTGCCAGAAAACCGTCGTTTGGAACGAAGACTCCAACCGTCGCAATGGCGTCGACGTCGATGACCCGCCCGCCGTCGACTTCGAGGCCCACCAGGATGTCATCCCGCACGATGACCTGCACGGCCGGCTCCGTCTCAATTGTGATCCCGCGCGCAACGAGCGCGGCTCGGTCGTCATCCGAGAGATCCCCGCCGCGGCTGCTGAAGTAGGTGATCCGGTCGCTCCACTGGCGGAGCAGTTGCGCGTGATGCACGCTGGCAGGGCTCGTGGCGATGACGCCGATCCGCTGGTCGCGCACCTCATAGCCGTGGCAGTACGGGCACTGGAACACATCCCTTCCCCAGCGAGCGTCAAGGCCACGGACATCCGGAAGCCGGTCGCTCAGCCCGGTGGTGATGAGCACCCGGCGAGCAATGAATCGCTCACCGCCCTCGGTGAGCACCGTCGCGTGCGTGTCGTCGATCGTCACGTCGCGCACAGTGCCCGGGTGGATCTCCACACCGTACTCGGCCACTTCCTTGCGTCCTCGGCTGAGCAACTCCGAGGGCGGCAATCCGTCATGACCCAGCACTCCGTGCATGTGTGCGGCGAAGCGGTTGCGCGGGTATCCGGCGTCGATCACGACGACGCGTCTGCGTGCGCGTCCCAGGGTCAGGGCCGCGCTCAGCCCTGCCGCTCCGCCACCGATGATTACGACGTCCCATGTGTTTGATTCCATGTCACCAACTTTGCGCATAGGATTACGAATGAGCAAATAGGTTTGCGGAAATGGCAACAGGAGGACCGGTGGATGCTGTGCTGGAGCAAGTCGGACCGCGTCTCCGTGCTGCCAGGGTCAAGCAGGGTCTCACCCTGGCGGAGCTCGCGACGAGAGCCGGGCTGTCGGTCAGTACCCTGTCTCGGTTGGAGAGTGGAAAGAGACAGGTGAACCTGGAACTGCTGCTGCCCATTGTGCGCGAGCTGCGTATCAGCCTCGACCAGTTGATCCCCGCCGCTGTTCCTGACCCGCGGGTACTCCAGAAGCCGGTCCGGCGTGATGGTGTTCAGTTCACGGCGCTGTCGCCGGCGAGTTCTCCGGCACACACGTACAAGATGGTCTTTCCCGCTCAGGAGCACCCGCCTGAACGCCGGGTGCACGACGGATACGATTGGATCTACGTCATTTCTGGCCGCCTTCGGCTGAGGCTTGCTGAACACGACCTCATCCTCGAGCCCGGGGAGGCGGCTGAGTTCGACACCCGCGTTCCGCACTCGCTGAATGGCGCGGGGCCAGGCTCAACCGAGATTCTGGGCATCTTCCATAAGGATGGCGTGCGCATCCATACCAAGGCGACGTCGGGTGCGGCCCACTCCGACTAGCTGCAGCTGCCTGAGCACCCGGCCAGCGCCTACGCCGACAGCAGCGCGCCGATCGTCTCTGAGACGAGTTCCTCCACCTCCGGAGCCGGCTGCGGGTCATAGAGGAGCTGCCCGGCCAGTCCCGCCGCGAAGGCCAGGATGGCACGGGAGAGGGAGAGGTCATCCAGCCGTGCGGTGAGCTCTCCCTCGGCCCTCCGCCAGGCGAAGAGCCGAGCGAGCAGAGCGCGAATAGCCTCATCCGATGCCGTCAAACGCTCGGCGATCGTCTGGTCGAACGGTGCCCGGTCAGCGAATGCGGCGCCAACGATCACAGCAGCGCGCCTCTCGGCGTCAAGCGGGAGGGTCGCGGTGACGAGGCCGACGAGCCAGCGCTCGAGCGTCGGCTTCGCCGGTTCAGCGGATGCGACGCTCGTGACCTGTTCCTGCGCGCGTTCGAGCGTGGCCAGCAAGAGCGCACCCTTGGTGGCGAATGCCTTCTGCACGGCGCCAAGTGACCAGCCCGATTCGCTCGCCACCGCTCGGAAGGACAGCGCCGCAAGGCCGTCGCGCGCAACGATTCGGAGCGCGGCATCGGCAAACTCCGTCTGGCGGGGACTGCTCGTCATCTGTGCCTCCGAGAAATGTGCGGGGTGGATCGCGGCAAAAAACTGGGGGTTGCAGCGACGTGAATACAACTGTATCTTCTCAATTGCTGAATACAGTCGTATTCGCAGAATTTAGGAGTTCAGTTGTCTCACACGCGCAGCACGGCCAGGCCATACCTTCTGCTTGTTGGCATCACGCTTGGCCTCGTGGTTCTCATGGGACTGGTCGGCACCGTCTGCTACCTGATCGGTCTCGACGGATACGCGCCACTCGCCTTCGGCTTCGTCCCGGTTGCCATCGTCATCGCGACCGTCCTCACCCGGCGTCGCGCCTGGGGAGCCGTCGGGTTCCGGCCCGTGCAACGGAACCGGACCGCGCTCGTCGCGATGGCACTGGCTGCCGCTCTGCCCCTGAGCGTGCTGGTCACCGCCGGCGGCGTGTCTGCGCGAGGCACGGAGATCCTCATGTTCGCGGGATTCGCGATCCTGGTGGCCTTCGTGGAAGAGACGCTGTATCGCGGTGTGCTGTACAACGCATTCCGTTCACGCAGCGCGCTCGTGTCTGTGCTCGTGCCATCGGTGGGGTTCGCCGTCGCGCACGTTGTGACGGCGTTGGCTCCCGATCAGGACTCCATGGCCATTGCCCGCACCGTGCTCTTCGCGCTGCTGTTCGGCATTGTGGCGTCGCTCGTCGTGCGACTCACCTCCAGCATCTGGCCGGCCATCGTGCTGCACGCCGTCTTCGACTTCGCCGGATTCATCCTGATCCCGCGCTCTGCCGCCGCCGGTGACATTGTCAGCATCGTCGTGGCACTCATCGTGGTCGTCGCCCTCGTAGTGCTGGCGCGCCGTATCGCACAGCCTCGCACCAGCACGCTGGTCGCGGCGGCACCTGCCGCATAGGGCGCCCGGCGACAGGATGCCGCGCCGAACCGCCACGACGACAAAAAACCGCTCCCGGACAATCCCGGGAGCGGTTTCTGTGGTGCGCCTAGCTGCGAACCCTAGCTTCGAGCGCTAGTTGCGGTCGTACTCGCGACGCGGTGCGCGCTCGGTGCGCTCTGCACGCTCTGCGCGCTTCGGCCCACCGGTGGTGTCTGGCTGCATCTCAATGAGCTTGCCGCTGATGCGGGTGTTCTCCAGCTTGGAGAAGACGTCCTTCGGCATGTCGACGGGCAGCTCAACGAGCGAGAACTCAGGGAGGATCTGAATCGCTCCGAAGTCTTCGCGGCTCAGGCCACCCTCGTTCGCGAGCGCTCCAACGATCTGGCGCGGCTCGACCTTGTGGCGCTTGCCGACCTCGATGCGGTAGGAGGCCATGGGACGTGAGTGGTCGCGCGAGCGACGCTCAGGACGCTCGGCGCGCTCTGGGCGTCCACCGCGGTCACCGCGGTCACCGCGGTCTGATCCACGGTCGTTGCGGTCTCCCCAGCGGTCGTCGCGGCTGCGAGCCGGGCGGTCGTCGCGTGCTTCGCGCTGACGGTCGCGCTCTTCGCGGTCGACGCGCTGTGCGGCGCGTACGTCCTCAGCAGACAGCAGCAACGGGGTCTCACCCTGTGCGACGAGCGCGAGGGCTGCGGCCACATCGGCCTCAGGAACATCGTGGTGCTGGATGTAGTGATTGACGATGTCGCGGAACATGTCAAGGCGCTCGGACTGTCCGAGTGCCTCGGTGATCGCGTCATCGAAACGAGCCAGGCGGGTGACGTTCACGTCTTCGACGCTCGGCAGCTGCATCTGCGTCAGCGGCTGGCGGGTTGCCTTCTCAATAGCGGTGAGGAGGCGACGCTCGCGCGGCGTGACGAAGCTGATTGCAGCACCACTGCGGCCAGCGCGGCCGGTGCGGCCGATGCGGTGCACGTACGACTCGGTGTCGATCGGGATGTCGTAGTTGACGACGTGGCTGATGCGCTCGACGTCGAGGCCGCGAGCTGCGACATCCGTTGCGACCAGGATGTCGAGCTTGCCGTTCTTGAGCTGCTCGACGGTGCGCTCGCGCTGCACCTGGGGAACGTCACCGTTGATCGCGGCAGCAGAGTAGCCACGCGCACGCAGCTTCTCGGCGAGCGTCTCTGTCTCGTTCTTGGTGCGGGTGAAGACGATCATGCCCTCGAAGTTCTCCACCTCGAGGATGCGGGTCAGCGCATCGACCTTCTGCGGGTACGACACCATCAGGTAGCGCTGGGTCGTGTTTGCAGAGGTCGTGGTCTTGTTCTTGACCGTGATCTCTTCTGGATCGTGCAGGTACTGCTTGGAGATGCGGCGGATCTGTGCCGGCATGGTTGCCGAGAACAGTGCGACCTGCTTGTCTTCTGGGGTGTCGGCGAGAATGGTTTCGACATCCTCGGCGAAGCCCATCTTGAGCATTTCGTCGGCTTCGTCGAGCACCAGGTACTTCAGCTGCGACAGGTCGAGCGTGCCCTTTTCGAGGTGGTCCATGATGCGGCCGGGCGTACCGACGACAATGTGGACTCCGCGACGGAGGGCCGACAGCTGAACGCCGTAGCCCTGTCCGCCGTAGACCGGCAGCACGTGGACGCCCTTCATGTGTGACGCGTACTTTTCGAACGCCTCACAGACCTGGAGTGCGAGTTCGCGCGTAGGTGCGAGCACGAGAGCCTGAGGGCTCTTCTGTGCCATGTCGAGGCGCGACAGGATCGGCAACGCGAACGCTGCAGTCTTGCCGGTTCCAGTCTGGGCGAGTCCTACGACATCGCGGCCAGACAGAAGGGGAGGAATAGTGGCGGCCTGAATGGCCGAGGGGGTCTCGTAGCCGACGTCTTTAAGCGCCTTCAATACTGCGTCGGAGAGCCCGAGTTCGGAGAAGGGCTTCGCTTCGCGGGCAGTTTCTGCCTCGCTCTGCGGGGATGTTTCGGGTGACGTCATCCTCTAACGGTAGCCGACGCAGGTGCGCGTATACCTCCTAATGACCAACATCACAACATATTCCCCGAAATAAGCACGAAACACCCCCTCTATTCGGGTGATTTTGGCCGAGATTCGCCGTCGAATCGGCCGGAGCGGTGGGGCCAGCACTCGGTGAGAGCGGATGCGCGAGACTGGGACGATGGCAGACCTGACACTTTTCGGTGAAATTGGCAGCCGGGTCGACGCCGAAATCGAGATCAAGCGCTCACGGTTTCTGTGCCGGCTGGTGCGGGTGGACACAGAGGACGCCGCCCGTGCCGCGATCGACGACGCGCGCAAGCAACACTGGGCTGCGCGGCACCATTGCTCTGCCTTCGTGATCGGTCCGTCATCCGCCCCAGAACAGGTCCGACGCTCCAACGACGACGGCGAACCGTCAGGCACCGCTGGCCGACCCATGCTCGAAGCGCTCACCGGTCGCTCGTTCGTGGACTGCGTCGCGGTGGTCAGCCGCTATTTCGGGGGCACGCTCCTTGGCGCAGGGGGCCTGGTTCGGGCGTACTCCGAGGCCGTCCTCACGGCGATCGACACCGCGCAGGCTGACGGGCTGGTGGTGGCGCGAGAGCGGCGGGAACTCTTCACACTCTCACTCGGCCACGCGGATGCCGGTCGTATCGAGTCAGAGTTGCGACAGCGTGGCGTGCTGGTGCTCGGCACCGAGTACGGCAGCGACGCCGTACTTCAGCTGGCCACAGCGGATGCCGGCCAGCTGGCCACGATCGTCGCCGGCGTCACGGCCGGGGGAGCGTCGCTCGAGGCCGCCGGGTACGAGTGGATCGACGTCCCGGCGTAGGTTCGTGCCGCAGTGAGTGGCGCTCACTCACACGCGTTCCCTCTGGCGCTGCCCTGCGAACGCTGGCCGCAGTAGATTGTGCGCATGCGAGCAGCGATTCATACGCGGTACGGGTCACCCGATGTGCTTCGGGTCGAGGATGTCGAGATCCCGAGTCCGCAATCCGGTGAGTTGCGCATCCGGGTATTCGCGGCATCCGTCAACCGCACCGATTGCGGATTCCTGCGGGGCAAGCCGGCGATCGTCAAGCTGTTCAGCGGCCTCACAGCGCCGAAGCAGCAGACGCTCGGCAACGAATTTGCCGGTCGCATTGACGCGGTGGGGGATGGCGTGACCGAATTCTCGGTCGGCCAGGACGTCTTTGGCTACGACGGGGTGAACTTCGGCGGCCAGGCCGAGTACACCACGATCCGCGAGACCGGCATGGTGGCGCTCATCCCCGCAGGCATGACCTACCTCGAGGTCGTTCCCAGTACCGAGGGCGCCCACTATGCACTGAACATCATTCGAGCAGCCGGCATCGTCGCTGGGCAGAACGTGCTCATCTACGGTGCGACCGGCGCCATCGGAACGGCGGCGGTGCAACTCGTCAAGCACCTCGGTGCGCGCGTCACTGCCGTCTGCGACACGAAGAACCTCGACCTGGTGACGTCGCTCGGTGCAGACCGGGTCATCGACTACACCCGGGAGGATTTCACCCGTATCGACGAGCAGTTCGACGCGGTGCTGGATGCCGTCGGCAAGAGTTCATTCGGCCGGTGCAAGGCATTGCTGAAACCGCGCGGTTACTACGTCTCAACGGATCTCGGCAGAGGGTGGCAGAACCCAATACTCGCACTCAGCACCCCACTGTTCAGGCGCAAACAGGTGCTCTTTCCGATCCCGAAAGACACAAGGGACGACATCGTTTTCCTGAAGGGTCTGATGGACATCGGCGCATTCAGGCCGGTCATCGACCGCGCATACTCACTGGATGAGATCGCCGAGGCCTACCGCTACGTGGAGTCGGGAGTGAAGGTCGGCAACGTCGTCATCCGGGTGGCTGACCCAGGCTAGCCAGGCTGCCCCAGGCAGACAGGCATCGGCAATCTCACCCGATGCCTGCGCGTGATGATTGACGACGCCCATTGTTTGCCTGATTGTGTCTGCTCAGAACTGCTGCGCCGGATCTAGGCCCGGCGGCCAGGTGGCGAGTAGTGTCATCGCATGATCAGCGACGATCCGACGGTGACGAACCCCGACCACTGTCGGATGCTCTGGGAGAACGAATTCGTGCGGGTATTGGAGTACACCGATGACCCGGGCGACAAGACCAGCCCGCACGAGCATCCGAACAGCGTGATGGTAACGCTCTCCGCGTTTGATCGGCGGCTTTCATTGGACGGTCGCGAGTTCGAAACCTCACTCGCTGCCGGCCAGGCCGTGTGGCTTCCTGCCCAGCGCCATACGGGTGAAAACATCGGCCAGACGCCCACGCACACCATTTTCATAGAACTCAAGGGCGCTGCGGCCGGTGAGCCGACGGGGATCGCGCTGGGTCCCATTACCGATGATTGACTTTTTCGGCCTCGCGCCGGCGATCCCGGCGTACTGTGGCCCGCAGACTCGGCCAACCAGCGTGAGTCACCCAGGCGAAGGGACGAATCATGGCGGAGAAATCACTGGATGAGTTGGGGCCGATTGACTTCATCATTGTTGAGTTTCCGGCGGGCGAGTCCCGTTTCAGCGGTGAAATGGCGGCCGAACTCCTCCGTCTTGTCGACGCCGGAATCATCCGAGTCATCGACCTCCTGATCGTTGCCAAGGACGCAGACGGCGGCATTGAGGTCACCGAGCTCGCTGACCTCGAGGAGCTAGAGGGTCTTGAAGTCCTGGAAGCCGAGCTGGGGGACATGCTGGCAGAAGCAGACATCGATCACCTTGCAGCTGCGCTTGAACCAGGTAGCGTCGGCGGCGTTCTGGTGTACGAGAACCAGTGGGCAGCGCCATTCGCATCCGCCGCGCGCCGCGCAGGCGGCCAGCTGATCGCCAACGGCCGAATTCCCATCCAGGCCATCATCGCCGCCGTCGAAGCGGATGAAGCTGATGAAGCGGATGACGTCCTCACGGGCACCGAGAGCAGAGGAGACTGAGATGCCATTGAGAGCTGCACGAGTAGGCCGCGTCGGAGTCATTGGTGCGCCCGTCGCACGCGCGGCAGTAGTGGGAGCGGCTGTGAGCCCAGGGCCATCGCCGATCGCCAAGACCGCTGTCGTCGCGGCGGCTGTCACGCCGGGGCGACGACGTCGTTTTTAGATCCCTCGCTTGGCTATTCCCTCGAGCAAGTGCGGTGTTACCCTCCGTAGATGAGTCGAACGCACCGTACGACAGCCCCCGCACGCTCAGTCCCGCGCACCATTGGCCGGGTGGTCCTCGGCGTGTTCCTGGTGTTCGCAGGGATCAGCCACCTCACCTTCGCTCGGCAGGAGTTCACCGCTCAGGTACCAGAGTGGCTTCCGGCCAACGATGACGTCGTCGTGGTCGGGTCGGGTGTCGTCGAGATCTCGCTCGGGGCAGCCCTCCTGTTGCTCCGGCAGCGCCGGATTGGCGTTGGCTGGGTGGTGGCTGCCTTCTTCGTTGCGGTGTTCCCCGGCAACATCTCGCAGTACGTCACGCACAGCGATGCGTTCGGTCTCGACTCTGACCGCGCTCGCGGCATCCGCTTACTGTTTCAGCCTCTTCTCGTAGCGTGGGCGCTCTGGAGCACTGGGGCATGGAAGGCCTGGCGCACCCGCAAGCACTGAGCGCGCCCGGCATCTGTGCTCCGGCACCCGTGCTCCGGCATTCGGGGCGGCGGGGTCTCATCGCGGAGTGGGTGAGGATTGAGCCAGAATGGAAAGATGGATTCACTGCTCGCCCAGATTTCTGAAACTGTCTCTGCTGCACAGTCGCTGGAGGACCTCACCCGCCCGATGCTTGAAATGCTCGAGGCGGTGACCGGGCTCGAATCCACCTACCTCACCACGATCGATCGCAGCGCTGGCGTGCAACACATCCTGTACTCGCGGAACGTCGGACTCGTGCAGATCGCCGAAGGCCTTGATGTGCCGTGGGAAGACACCCTGTGCAGCCGCGCCTATGACGAGAGGCGCGTGTACTGCGATGACGCAGCGACGCGGTGGGCCGATGCCGGCCTGGCCGTGGCGCTGAACATCCAGACCTATTTCAGTATGCCGATCACCACCGAGAACGGTGACCTCTACGGAACCCTGTGCGGGGTCAGCACCTCGGTGCTGCCAGAACAGTCCAATGCTGAGCTTGTGCTCACGCTGTTCTCCAAACTGATCGCCCAGCACATTGAGCGCGAGCACCTCATGCAACGGCTGCAGGACGCCAACGCTGAACTGGCGTCGCATGCCTCAACTGACATGCTCACAGGCCTGGCGAATCGACGGTCACTCCTCACTGCCCTGCGACGGATGCTGGCCATCGGTGAACGAGACGCTCGATGCATTCTCGTCGGCTTCATCGACCTCGATGGCTTCAAGTCGATCAACGATCGGCACGGGCACGAGGCCGGCGACGACTTCCTCGTGTCGATGGCGCAGCGACTCGGCACGATCCTTCGCGAGGGCGACCTGCTGGCCAGGATCGGCGGCGACGAGTTCGTCGTGATCGGGTTCGGTCCGATGCCAGGCGGCGCAGAAACCTCCGATCAGGAGGCCGCGGCAGCACTGGCCACGCGCCTCGAGGATTGCACCATTGGTGTGTACGAGCTGAACAGCCACACCGTCGACTACTCCGGAGCCAGCGTTGGCGTTGTCGCGGTGAACTCGGGGACGGCGGAAGACGCACTCCGTCTCGCGGATGCGGAGATGTACCTGGTGAAGCGAGCACGGCAGGCACGGCAGGCGCAGCAGGCGTATGAGACGCAACAGGCGGAACAGGCTCTCGCTGAGGCGTAGCCGGAGTCACCCGTCCCGGCAAGTGGCAGGATATAACAATGGCGATTACAGATGAGCGGCCCTGGCTGAAGAACTACCAGCCGGGTGTCCCCGCCGATATTGAGCTGCCGACGGAGTCACTGGTTGACATGCTGGAACGGTCAGTGGCCGAGGCTGGCGACCACCCCGCACTGGAGTTCTTCGGCCGTCGGACGACGTATACAGAGCTGGGTGATCAGGTCGATCGCGCAGCAGAAGGTTTGCGTGCCCTTGGCGTGCGCGCCGGTGACCGGGTAGCGCTCATCCTGCCGAACTGCCCCCAACACGTGGTCGCGTTCTACGCGGTGCTCCGGCTCGGAGCCGTCGTCGTCGAGCACAACCCGCTCTACACTGCGCGGGAGCTGCGTCACCAGTTTGAGGACCACCAGGCCCGCGTGGTCATCGCATGGGACAAGGCTGCGGCATCCGTTCGTGCATTCCCCGGCGATATCAGAATTGACCACGTCGTCGCGGTGAACCTTCTCGACGCGTTCCCGACGATCAAGCGCCTCGCTATGCACCTTCCGGTGAAGAGCCTCCGCGAATCGCGGAAGTCACTGACAGCGGCGGCCCCGGGGGCGATCCAGTGGAAGGATCTGCTCAGTCACGGGCCCATCGATCCGGAGCACCCGCGTCCGAGCGTGGACGATCTGGCGGCGATCCAGTACACGTCGGGAACGACGGGCCACCCCAAGGGCGCCATGCTCACCCACTTCAACCTCTACTCGAACGCCCTGCAGGGTGAGGCGTGGATGCACGGGGCCGAGTATCGCAAGGAGATCTTCTATGCGATCCTGCCGATGTTCCACGCGTTCGGCATGACGCTCTATCTCACGTATGGCATCCGCAAGCAGGCCATGCTCGTGCTGTTCCCGAAATTCGAGCCCAAGCTCATTCTCGACGCCATGAAGAAGTCGCCGGCGACGGTGTACTGCGCCGTGCCGCCCATCTATGAGCGCACAGCGCTCGCGGCGAAGGAACGCGGCGTCTCGCTGCGCTCGTGCAAGTTCTGCATCTCAGGTGCGATGAACCTGCCTGACCACGTTGTCGAGCTATGGGAATCGGTGTCTGGCGGCCTGCTCGTCGAGGGGTACGGCATGACGGAGTCGTCGCCGGTTGCCATGGGAAATCCGTTCTATCACACGCGTCGCACCGGCACGATTGGCGTGCCGTTCCCGTCGACCCTGATGAGAGTGGTCACACTCGACGACCCCACTGTCGACGTGCCGCAGGGAGAGCCAGGCGAACTGTTGCTCAAGGGGCCGCAGATTTTCCAGGGCTACTGGAACAACGCTGACGAGACGGCGAAGACACTTCTGCCTGGGGGATGGCTCCGCACGGGAGACATCGTGACGGTCGACGAAGACGGCTTCACGACGATCGTCGACCGTGCGAAGGAACTCATCATCACGGGCGGCTTCAATGTGTCGCCCTCTGAGGTCGAGGCAGCGCTGCGTCTGCACCCCGACGTCGTGGATGCCGCTGTCTTCGGCAAGCCGCTTGAACGCGGTGGTGAAATGGTCGTCGCAGCCGTTGAACTGATGCCGAATGTCACCCTCGACGAGAAGGCACTGCGCGACCACTGCCGCGAATTCGTCGCCGCGTACAAGGTGCCGCGTCGAATCGTGCAGATCGCCGACCTGCCGCGCTCCATGCTCGGCAAGGTCTTGCGAAAGACCGTGCGCGACGAGGTGCTCCCGCAGCTGGAGAGCTAGGGCCCGCTGCCCGCGGTAGTGAGAGCGCGGTGTGGGAGGAGTGGCATAGTGACTGACCATGCAGTGGCTGGAAGCCCGGCATCCACTGGGGTGATTATCGGCAGCACTCGACCGGATCGCATTTGCGTCGATATCGCCGAGTGGTACCTCCGCGTGAGCCAGCCGAACACCGCTCTCGCCTACGACCTCATCGATCTCGCCGAGGTCGGCCTGCCATTCCTCGACGAGCCGATGATGGCATCCACTGGCGTCTATGTCCACGAGCACACCAGAGCCTGGAGTGCACAGGTGAACTCGTACGACGCGTTCGTCTTCGTCTTCCCGCAGTACAACTGGGGGTACCCCGCCGTACTGAAGAACGCTCTCGATTTTCTGTATGCGGAATGGGCGGGCAAGGTCGGCGGGATCGTCACGTACGGAACCCACGGGGGCGGCAAGGCGGCTATCCAATTGCACACCGTGCTCCAGGGGCTGCACATGAATCGTGTCGAGACCGACGTGAAGCTGAGTATCCCGGGTCACGCGAAGGATGACAGGGGCCAACTCATCGACATCGATGGAACCCTGGCCTCGTTTGTACCCGACGTCATCCAGCTGGATGCCGAGCTGACCCAGCTGCTCACGAGTTAGCGCGCGGCGGTCACAGTCGCCGTCACCGCTGCAGTCACCGCTGCAGTCACCGCTGCGATCAGCGGACCGCCTGGACGAAGTCGCGGATGAGTGCGAGGTCTTTGACCCCGCGGCGTGACTCAACGCCGCTGGACACATCGACCCCACCAGGGCGCAGACTGCTCACGAGAGCGCCGACGTTGTCTGGAGTGAGGCCGCCGGCCAGGATCCAGAAGCCGGCAGGCGGCGTGGTCTCCAGCTCAGACGTGTCGAAGAGGGTTCCGCCGCCGGGGGAGACGGCGTCGATGAGGATTCGCGTCGGATCTGTCTCGCCTTCGGTCCTGCCGGTTGTACCGCTCTCTTCACGAGAGCGCAGCGCACGATACGCGTCGATGGAGACCGCACGAATCGTGCGAAACCCTGCAGAGCGCAGCACGTCGACGTCGCTGTCTGGTTCATCCCCGTGGAGCTGGACAGTGGTGAGCGCGGCCAGGTTCGCGGTTCTGAGCACCTCGTCGATGGGCTGGTTGCGAAAGACGCCAACGGTTTCCAGCTGGCCGGCCACGGCGGCAACCAGGGACGTGGCCTGCTCGGCACTGACCGCGCGCGCACTGCCGGGTGCGAACACGAAACCGATCGCGTCTGCGCCGGCCTCTGCGACAGTTTCGGCGGCATCCGTCGTGGTGATACCGCAGATCTTCACGAATGTGTGGGGCATGTGCTCTTCCTGGTTGCGCGAACTGCCGTGAGCGGCGTCGAACACGCCCAGACCAGCTTAGAGACACACGATATATCTCGGTTGCTGTATCTCAACTGACAAGAAGCGGCAACCCCCTAACGCTCGGCTCGGAGTCCGATTACTGTTCTTGTCGTAAAGGGCTATGCCCCCACGCTTGGTTCCCGACGCTGTGAGATTCTCCGGCGCGGTTGAACAATTCGTGATGGTGCATGCCCCCGAGTATCAAGTGCGAACTGAAAGGTCGTTCGATGAAACCAGGCAGCCGTTTGAGTGCGTTTTTGTGGACCATGGAGTACCCGGCGCATCCTGATGATCTGATTCGGGAAGCGCTTCGCGACGGGTTCCACGATGACGATGTGGTTGTTTTTGCGATGCTTCCTGAGCGTGCATACGGCGGCGCAGAGGACGTGCGTCGTACCTGTGCGGCCGGCACTGCGATCCTGCCCCAAGTGGCGTGACACGGGCATCGCCGGCGCCGACCGGCTGTCGGAGACGCTCTGCCACACGAACGCAAGGCGTCTGGGCCAGTTGAATCCGCCTGGTGGACTCTGACCACTGGCTCGGGCCAACAGGCCAACCAAGAAAATGAAAAGGAGCACGTCATGAGCGGAACGGACAAGATCAAGAACGCGGCCGAAGAGCTGAAGGGAAAGGCCAAGGAAACAGTCGGCCACGTCACGAATGACGATTCCAAAGTCGCTGAAGGCAAGGTCGATCAGGCGAGCGCGAAAGTGAAGAAGGCCGGCGAAGACATCAAGGACAAGCTGACCGACTAACGTCTTTTCGACTCTTCAACGAATCAGCTGTGCGCACGCCACTGTGGCGTGCGCACAGTGCTGCGCGTACGGGGCCGCCCTGCGGGTGAGATGCGGGTGAGACGCGGGTGAGACGCGGGTGAGATGCGGGTGAGATGCGGGTGAGATGCGGGTGAGATGCGGGCGAGACGCGCGCTACAGCGTCAGCCGCATTCCGTCTTCACCGGCGATAACACTGCCGCTGAAGCCTGCGGAGGCTCGCGAGGTCCAGGCGTCGGCCGGGACCGTCCCTGGCATAGCAGGCAGGTAGTGGTTGAGGACAACAGTGGCGACGCCCGCCCGTTCCGCAATCGCGCCGATGTCGTTGACGTCGGTGTGCAACCGCTTCAGCAACGCGAGACCGGCAGGAGGGGTACCGTGCTCGGCCAGGAAATCGAGGTCAACTACTTCGTGCACCAGGATGTCGGCTCCCTGGGCGAGCGTGACGAGGTTGCCATGAGCGCGAGTGTCGCCAGAGAAGACCACAGAGCCGCCGGCTGTATCGAAACGGTAGGCCAGGGCTGGGTGGGCGTGACCGTGGGCCACCGTGATGGCGCTGATAGTGACGGCATCCGTTTGCAGGATCACCTGGGCTTCCTCTGATCCGTCATCGGCAGGCTCGTCCGGCCGATCAGTCAGGATCTCGTGGGCCTGCACGAGTGCGGCTGCATCAGGCAGCTGAAGATCAAGGGGCATGACGTTCAGGTGATAGCTGTAGGCCGCGAGGATTCCGGCGACGAGCTCACTCGTACCCGGCACCGGCTGGTCAGGAGTCATCAGCGTGTGACGGATGAAAGGCGGCTCGCCTTGTGGGAGCGTCTTCGGGCTGCCGGGACCCCATACCGTCACGGGCGTTGGCGACGTGCCCCATGGGTAGAGCAGCATGCCGGGGAGGTCGCCCACATGATCGACGTGCAGGTGCGTCAGGAAGATGCCACCCAGGGCGGTGAAGTGCAGACCGGCTTCGGCGAAGCGGGTGGGGGAGCCGCGGCCGCAGTCAACGACATAGACGACGCCATCAACGACGAGCGCTGAGGATGTGCCAGCCCTGTGCGGAATGGGGACTGGTCCGCCGGCGGTACCGAGGAGTACGAGTTCCGTGGCCATGTACTCGTCCTTTCGGATGGCGTGCGCTCGATCGCCTGCAAGCGGATGCGGGCCCGCGTGCTGCTGCTGTCTGCGTACTGCTGCTGTCTGTGCCGCCCCAATCAACGTTACAACTGTGCCGCGTACCGGAACAGGCCGCGGCGCTCGCCGCCCCCGCTGGTCGAGGAGCGAGCGCCAGCGAGCGTCTCGAGACCCTCCTCCCAGTGCCAGCCAGCCTGCCAGCCAGCCTCCCAGTGCCAGCCAGCCTCCCAGTGCGAGCCAGGCAGGCTAGTGCGCCATCCACCGCATGAAGTAGTTCGTGAGGGACGCGCCTCGACGTTCGACGCGCTGCGCACGCACCACCTCGAAGCCGTGATGCTCGAAGAAGGGGCGCGCTGTGACGCTCGCTTCGACGGTGAGGGTGGTGATCCCATTGGCGTGTGCAATTGACTTCATGCGGGCAAGCAACGCGCTGGCGACTCCACGTCTGCCGGCATCCGGGTCGACGAACATCATGTCGATATGCCCGGCGTTGTCGATATCGGTGAAACCGATGACCGATCCTGCTCGCTCAGCGACCCAGGTGTTCGAGGCTGACCGCCTCGTCGTCCAGACGACCTGATCGATGTCGTCAGAGGCCCACGCCGCGATCTGCTGCGCGTCGTAGTGCTCAGAGGCCGACACCCTGATCGCGCGCAGGAAGACACCGAGCGTCGCAGCGCCGTCGGCAGCGACGAACGGCCTGATCGAGATGGGGGAGTCATTCATATCGGGCAACGCTATCGTGCGCCCCGCTGGTGGAAGAGTCCGCCCGATGTCACTTCGGGCGGAGTCTTTGCGACACGCCGGGTGCAACCGGCACCTGCGCGCGGCGTGTCACATTTTCTCCGCTTGAACCCACCCCCGGTGGTCGAGGAGCGAGCGCCAGCGAGCGTCTCGAGACCTCCCGCGCCCAGAGAACCTCCCCGCACGTCGAGCTTTCCCCCACCCGACCGACCGATCTGAACCCACCCCCGCTGGTCGAGGAGCGAGCGCCAGCGAGCGTCTCGAGACCTCTCAGCCGGCGCCAGAGAGGCTCCTCAACAGGCCGCCCCTCGCGGCAGTTATCCACAGTGAAATACCCAGATCAGGGCATATTTCTGACCCATAAGAATGTCGGTGGTGCCGAGGATAATTCAGGGTATGAACCCCCTCATGAAACAACTCGGCATAGAAGTCGAGGAGGCCGCCCGATTACATCGGAGCCTCGCGACGATCGCCGCGGCAGAGGCCGTCGCGATCGACCGGGCCCGCCTGACCAGCGAGTCCATGACCACCGCCCCGGTCACCGTGCCCCAGGCGGAACAGGCCTGGGCGAACGAGCGACTGCTCGTCACCGAACTGGCCTGCGCATTCCGAGTGCCAGAGCGCACCATGGAAACGACGATCGCCGTCAGCAAGATCCTCGTGCACCAGCTGCCCACCACCTTGGCCGTGTTGCAGACCGGGGACATTAGCTATCGGCACGCCACCACCCTCGTCGACCAGAGCATCGGGCTGTCCCCGGAGAACACGGCTGCCCTTGAGGCGGCGGTGTTGCCGGATGCGGGTCGGCTCACCGTGGCGAAGTTCGCCCAGAAGACCCGAAAGGTGCGGGAACGGCTCGACGCGGAATCGATCACCGCTCGGCATGAGCGCAGCGTCGCGGACCGGGCGGTGTTCTTCGAACCCGCCAAAGACGGCATGTGCTGGGTCAGCGCATTCCTTCCGGCAGCGAAAGGACAGGCAATCGTGAGCCGGATCACGAACTTCGCGATGAGCCTGCAGGGTTCGGATGAGTCCCGCACGCTGACGCAGTTGAAGGCTGATGTGTTCGTTGACCTGGTCCTCGACGCGGGCAACGGTAACGGTGGCGGCAGCGGTAGTAGTGGCGGTGATGGCATCTCAGGCTCGGTGACGGGTGGCGGCAGCCGCGGCATCAAAGCTGATGTCGTCATCCTGGTTCCGGCCTTGACGCTCCTCGGTCGCAGCGACGAACCCGCCGTGTTGGAAGGCTACGGGCCGATCGACCTCGACACCGCCAAAGAACTCGTCGGCGACGCGACGAGCTTCCTCCGCATCCTCACCCACCCCGAGACCGGAGCGTTCCTGTCCGTGGGGCGGGATCGCTACCGGCCACCGGCCGATCTCCGCACGGTGTTGCAGCTACGGGACGGCACCTGCCGGTTCCCCGGCTGCAACCGGGCGGCCAGGCAGAGCGATTTCGATCACACGGTGCCGTTCACGGAGAACGGTCAGCAGGGTGAGACGAGGCTGACGAATATGGCCTGCCTCTGCGCGAAGAACCACCGCGACAAACACGAAATCGGCTGGCAGGTCAGCCAGGCAGACGACGGAATCCTCCACTGGACATCACCAACCGGCAACAAGTACGACACCGAACCTGAGAACGAGATCGGGCCGACCGCTCTGCCTACGGTCTCGGTCTCGGCGCCGATCCTGGTTCCGGTCCCGGTCCTGGTCTCGGTTGAATCGGACACCAGTCTCCCGCCGTTCTAGGCGCTCGGCGGGTTGAAACCCATTCCGTTGTCGAGGATAGGGTTCCAGCCAGTCGAGCAGGATGCGAGTTCGGTGAGGAAAATGAGTCGGTTTGAGCAGGATGTGAGTCGGTTGATGAAGCGAGTCGTGCGCGGCTCAGTCGCTGAGGCCCGTGACCCGCATGGTGATGTTGATTCGGCCGCTCTCGAGGCCGCATCCGCTCGGTGCCGTGCCCGGATAGACCCGCGTCACGCCGTGGTACGCGAGTCTGGATGCGCCGCCGAAGACGAAGAGGTCGCCCGATGCCAGATCGATGTCCTCGTACGGCTTCGTGCGGCTCTCGGTGTTGCCGAAGCGAAATTGGCAGGTGTCGCCAATCGACAGCGACACGACGGGAGCGAGTGAACGCTCGTCCTTGTCCTGGTGCATGCCCATCCGGGCGTCGCTGTCATAGAAGTTCACCAGCGCGGTATCCGGCGTGTAGTTGTCTCCGGCATGAGGGTCTCCGGATGCCGCCACAAGTGCTTTCCGGCCGAGCCGCACCATCCAGTCTGGAAAGTCGAGCACTCGGTTGCCGTTGACGTCGACGGCATCCCGCGAGTATTGGTATGGCCGCCAATGCCAGCCGAGGCACACGGTCTTCACGCTCATCTCGTGGCCCCGAACGGCAGCCGATCGGATCGGCACAGGGCCGGCCACCCACTCATGGAAGCGCGCAACAGTCCACGCTTGCTGTTCCAGCGTCAGCCAGTTGGGTACCCAGGTGGCGCCGGGGGAGAGCTCGCGGCGCGGGCGCTCAAACAGGTCGTCGCCGAACAGCGTGGTCACGGCCGGTACTCCCTACTGAGCGCCGCCTGCCGTGCCCGTTCGATCCGTCGGGCCAACCCGGGAGGGGTCGCGGCAGGGAGAGCACCCACCGGCCACCACTGCACGTCTTCGCTTTCGTCGCTCACCGTCACGGCCGACGCATCATCGGCGATCGCGATGAACCCGACATCGAGGTGCTCCTGGCAGAGCCCGAAGGCCGAGGCGAGGGCATGCCGGTCGACGTCGACGACATCCTCGGTGAGGAGCGTGAGCGCGGCGATCCCGCTCTCCTCCCGCGCCTCGCGAAGCCCCGCCACGGCCAGCGACTCGTCGGTGCGCTCAAGGTGCCCGCCGAACTGCACCCAGAACTGGCCCTTACGGTGAAAGCACAGCAGCACGCGCTCGAGGTCTGGTGAGAACACAAAACAGCTCGCCGTGAGGTGCGCAGGCAACAGTCCCTTGTAGAGGGCCGCATCGCCCTCAGCGCTGAGATGCTCGAGAAATCCAGTGCGGATGGCGAGCTGATCCTGCGGCGCACCTGTCCACTCGGTGAGAGTTCGGGTCGCAGAACTGAGCATCGGCCAAGTTTACGCCGGGGTCGCTTGTGGATGACGAGTCGCTGGCGCGCGTCGTGTGCGTACGCGCCGTGCCCCCACTGGCAGGTACGGTTGATGAGGTCCAGGAAAGGGGCATCCTCGTTGAGTGAAATTGCAGGCGAACTAGCGCGCGTGCGCGAAGCCTTCGACAAACCGACGCTGCGACTGCTCGACCGCAAATGGGCCCCGTTCGTCCTTGCCGTCTTCAAGAGCGCATTCAGTCGCGATCGGCGCAGCGTCCAGGCCGACAGGCTGCACATCCAAGTGGATGCCTACCTCGCCGACCTGCGTTCAGCCGGCGTTTCGACGCCGAACGGCAATGGCCGCGCCCTCTGCGTGCAGTGGATGAACGACCAGTGGCTGTACCGCGAAACCGGTGAGGACGATGCGGAGCAGTACTCGCTCACCTCGCATGCTCTCGAGGCGCTCTCGCTCGTCGACAGCCTGTCCCGCAGCAGGGCGCTGATCAGCGAATCACGGCTCACCATGATCGTTGACACGGTGCGCAATCGCGCAACGCAGGCCAACCCTGATCGGGAGGACCGCATCCGTCGCCTCGATCAGCAGATCGCTGAACTCTCCAGCGAGCGCGATCGACTGGCGAACGGTGGCGAGGTCGCCGCCGCATCGAACGAGCAGATGCATGAGGGGTACGCGAACCTCATCGACCTCATCGGTCAACTGCCGAGCGACTTCAAGCGGGTCGAAGAATCGGTGGCCGGCATGCACCGGCAGATCGTGAACGACTTCCGGGCCGAGGATCGGCCCATCAGCGAGGTGCTCGACGAGTACCTCTCCAAGACGGATGCCCTCATGTCGTCAACCGCTGAAGGTCGCGCTTTCGAGGGCGCATTCGTGCTGCTTCGGAACGACGCCCTGCTGCAGGAACTCAAGAATGACCTGGAGACGATCCTGCTGCATCCGTTCGCCGACACCCTCTCGGCCACGGAACGACGAGCATTCATGGCGACGGTCGGTCTGATTCGGAAGGGCATCGACGACGTGCTCACCCAGCGCAACGGACTGACCACCACGCTTCGTGAGCACATCGTGAACCACGACGTCGTCAAAGACCGCGAGCTTGAGTTGCTGTTGCGTGAGATCAACAAGGAACTGGCGACGTGGATGGAGACGGCCGGCCCGCGCTCTGTGGTCACCGCAGAGCTGATGCCAGGCTCGCTCGACGCCCCGCACCTGCGGGAGAAGTTCTACGACGCCGACCTGCACACGCCGCCGCCGCCGCTCGATGATGTCTCCGACGACGCCCCTCTGCCACCAAGCCTCGACGATATGCGCAAGCAGGGCGGCCCCCAGCTGCGCCAGATGCAGAACGCACTGGTGAGCGCGTTCGCCGATGGCGGCGCTGAGTCGATCGGCGACGCCTTCAACGAGCTCGACGCCGACCTGCGGAGGCCCGTCGAGATTCTGGGCCTGATGCAGATCGCGACGCAGATCGACGCGGTCAACCGCACCGGCTTGCTGGAGACATTCGAGGCGGTGCGCCCCGATGGGTCGCGGCGCACATTCACCGTTCCGCGCATCACGTTGAACGACGACGAGACGGCGGCCCTGGCCGCCCTGGACTACGGAACGAACATTGACTGACGAGTGGCAGGACGCCGGAACGAACAACTTCTCCGACGCTGAGAACGAGACGGATATCACCGAACTGGACGAGGGCACGGAGAGCTTCTCGCTGTTCGAGGGCGACGAGGGCGGACTCACCGTTCAGCAGCGCAAGACGCTCGTGCTGCTGCTCAAGCACCGATACATTTCGGCGGCCAGCCAGCCGACGGCCTGGCGCACCCTGCTCGAATCGACGACCCTGCTGAAGTCGCGTCTCAACGATCTCTTCCTCGACCTGCACGTTGACTACAACTACGAGGTTGCGTTCAAGCGCCAGGCGGTGCCGGAGGGCGGGCAGTCATTCCCGACCCTGCTGCACGATGTCGCGTACACGCGCGAGGAGACGATTCTGCTCGTGCTGCTGCGCCAGCGTTTCCGCAGTGAGCGCGCAAACGGCCAGGAAATCGTGCTCGTCGACCGCGACAACCTGCAGGCCAACGTTGCCCACTTCCGCCCAGAGCACGCCACCGACCGGTCAGGAGACGCCCGCCGCACGGCCGGCGCCATCGAGAGCCTGGTCAAGGCGCGCGTGCTGCTGAAGACGAGCGACCCCGACCGGTTCCGCATCTCACCCGTCATCGAGGTACTGCTGCCCGTTGAACGCCTGGCCGAACTGCTGGAGTGGCTCGTCACCGAGAACGCCAGCAGCGAGAGCAGCGACAGCGGCGACAGCAGCGACAGGAGTGTTGAAACCAGCCCTGACGCCAGCGCTGACGCCAGCCTTGCCACCAGTACCGAGTACACCCCTGCCGATGCGGCGACTGAGCCCGAACTGGAGCCCGCCTCATGAGCGATTCCCCGCTGTTTTACGTTGACGGCCTGACGGAAGGCACCACGCAGTGGAAGGCCGAGACCTTCCAGATGGTCAACTGGGGCGGATTCCACGGGCACCACGAGATCGCGTTCGCATCGACGGCGACGCTGGTGTCCGGCGCATCCGGTACGGGCAAGAGCACGCTGCTCGATGCCTACCTGGCGCTCATGATGCCCTCAGACACCCCGTTCAACGGCGCATCCAACGACGCAGGCTCTGGCAGGGCACGGAGCGCCGACCAGCGCAACCTGATGACCTACCTCAAGGGCAAGACGGACTCCAACCGCGAGGCCGACACCGGCGCACTGCACGACCAGGTGCTGCGCGGCGCGGATTCGTCGACCTGGGGCGCCATCGCCATGACGTTCATCGACGACAACCAGCGCCGGTTCACTGTGCTGCGCACGTATTTCGTGCCCCGCGGCACCAACAAGTTCACCGACATCTCCATGAAAATGGCCACCGTTGACGGCGCGCTCGACCTGCGCGACCTCGGTGACGTCGTCGACTCCAAGTTCGACAAGCGCGCCCTGAAAACGCGTTTTCCTGAGCTGGATGTCTTCGACACCTACGCGGCATTCGCCCAGACCCTGCACACCAGGCTCGGTATCGGCGCGAACGGTGACGGCAGCAAGGCACTTCGCCTGCTGGCCCGCATCCAGGCCGGCCAGCAGGTCAAGACGGTCGACGGCCTCTACAAGTCGATGGTGCTCGAGGAGCCGGCCACCTTTGCCGCGGCAGACAAGGCCGTCGCCCACTTCGAAGACCTCGAGCGGTCATACGGCGCCATGGTCACAGAAGCGCAGAAGGCCAAGGTCTTGGAGCGCTTGCCTGAGCTCTTCAGCGAGTTCGAATCGTCGAGCGCGAAGGCCGCCCTCATTGACACGTTCGGCGTGCACCGCACCGGTGACACGCCATTACTCCTGTGGCAGCTGAGCGCTGAGCAGCGCCTGCTCGCTGCGGCAGCGGATGCCAACCGGCTGCAGCGCGCGGACGTCCAGGCCGAGCTCACCCGAGCCAGGAACGCTGAGAAGGACCTCAAGGCACGTGTTGCGGAGAGTCAGTCACGCCAGCGGGACAACGGCGGCGACGTGCTGGCCGGCCTGCAGGGCGAGCTCGCCCAGCTGACTGACAAACGCGATGAACTGGCGAGGGAGCGCGCTCGATTCGACGAGCGGATCGAGCTGCTGGCCGCCGCGATCGAGACTCGCGACGACTTCACCGCTGCGCAGACAGCGGCCGCCGGGTCACTCGCCGGGTTCGCCGCGAACGAGCGCGCCCTCGACGAGTCGCGCGCAGCCCTGCTGCGGGATGCCTATCCGATCGAAGACCAGATTCGCGTCCTCAAGCAGGAACGCACGTTCCTCAGCGGCCGCGAGAGCCTGGTTCCCCAGCACCTGCACAACGCGCGGTTGCTGATTGCTGAAGCCGCGGGCATGACCGCAGACGAGCTGCCATTCCTCGCCGAACTCATCGACATCGCGCCGGGCGAAGAAGTGTGGCGGCAGGCCGCGGAGGTGAGCCTGGCATCCGTTGCCCGTGTGGTGCTCGTCGACGAGACCCGCCTCGCCGCGCTCAGCCAGGCGATCGATCCGCTGCACCTCCCGGTGCGGATTCACTTTGAGGGCGTGTCCCTCGGCGCGCTGGCCGGGTCGTCAGCAGGAGGCCCGAGCGACACTCGCTATGTGTCTGGGAAGCTGGTCTTCAAAGACTCGCCGTTTTCCCCCTGGGTGCAGCGGCGGGTGCAGTCTGCCTCGCTCGATGCGCTGTGCGTCGAGTCACCGGCCGCGCTGCAGGGCGACGGACCGCGTGTGACCGTGAGCGGCCAGACCCGCAACGGCAACCGTGGCGCCCACGGCGTCAACAAAGACCAGAAGCCGATCATCGGATACTCCAGTGCCGTGCGCCAGGCAGAGATCGATAGCGAGCTGGAGCGCCTCACCGCGAAGGCCGCTGCGCTGGCCGCAGAGGTGTCCTCGCTCGGGACAGCGCTGGCAGCGCTGCGCGCAGAGAAGGATGCCAGCCAGTTCCTCGTCGACACCGCATGGGCGTCGATCGACGTAGCTGCCGCAGAGGCCAGGGTCGCCCAGAAGCACGCTGAACACCAGCGCGTGCTCGCCACCAGCGACGTGTTGCGCACCCTGAAGGATGACGAAGAGCGGCTGAGCGCCGAGCTCGAGGCCGCCCAGCTGCAGAAGTTCGCGGCGGATCGCGATGCCCAGCACCTCGCGGCAGAGCAGGCGGCAATCGTCGACCGCGAAGACGAGGTCACCACCCAGCTGGAGCGCATTGAGCGCGACCAGACGGTGACGCTCTCCGAGGAGCAGGCCTCTCACCTCGACGCGCAGTTCGCTGCAGTGGGCGACCCGACAGACCTCACCGCGTTCGACGCCGGTGTGCGCCGGTTGCGGGAGCGACTCATCGAGCAGTCTGCGAGCGACAGGGAAAGCGCAACGAGTGCACGCGACGCACTCATCGGAATCTTTGAGGCCTTCCAGAGCCGCTGGCCAGACCCGAATATCGGGGTGTCGATGGAGTCGTACACCAGCTACCGCGACATCCTCGACTCCGTCCTCACGCTCGGCTTGCATGAACGCCGCCAGGAGTGGAAGCGCCGGCTGGCAACATGGAGCGGCCAGGACCTCGTTCCACTTACCGGAGCATTCAACACCTCGATCGAGGAGATCGAAGACCGGCTGCGTCCCATTAACGAGATCCTGTCGTCGCTGCCGTTCGGAGCCGGGCACGATCGCCTGCAGATCTCGCTGCGGCGCCTGCACCGCGACGACTCGGTGAAATTCCGCGCAGAACTCAAGGCGCTCTCCAACGGATCAACCGACAACCTCACCGATGACGAGACCGAGAACCGATTCCGGCGCCTGCAGCAGTTCATGGGCCAGATCCGGAAGCCAGAAGACGAGTCCAAGCCATCGCTGACCCGCGAGGCGCTGCTCGATGTGCGGAAGCACGTGGAGATCACCGCGGTGCGCACCACGCTCGACGGCCAGGAGATCAGCACGTACTCCTCGCTCGGCGGCAAGAGCGGTGGAGAGACCCAGGAGCTCGTCGCATTCGTCGTCGGAGCAGCACTGCGCTTCCAGCTCGGCGACGAGAGCCGCACACGCCCCCGGTTCGCACCGGTATTCCTCGACGAGGGATTCGTGAAGTCGGACTCCGAGTTCGCCGGGCGCTCGGTTGCCGCCTGGAAGGGTCTCGGATTCCAGCTCATCGTCGGCTCGCCCCTCGACAAGGTGACGGCGCTGGAGCCATACATGGACCTCGTGCTCTCGATGACCAAGAACAACGCCACCGGCTACTCGTATATCACGCCGCTGTCGACCCCAGTACCGGTGCCCGCCTAGTAGTCACCACCTCGCTGGTTGAGGAGCGACCGAGGAACGAGGCCGCGTCTCGAAACCGCCGCACGTCGGCTTCGATATCGCCTCACGAGGTTTCGAGGCGGCCGCGAGCGGCCTTCCTCAACCAACGGAGGCAGGGGTTCCGGTGGTTGAGGGCGCCCGCCAGGGCCGTCTCGCAACCTACGTGCGCGACCATTGACGCCCCGTGACAGCGGCCTAACGTTGGCTGCGAGATGGACTGGTTCGGGGGCAGTTACGAATACGCTCGGGAGATCCTGCAGCGGGGGATAGGCGCGTGCTACCTCATCGCCTTCATCTCTGCAGTGAACCAATTCCCTGCCCTGCTCGGCGAGCACGGCCTGCTTCCGGTGCCGCGGTTCGTGGCGCGCATCCGCTATCGACAATCGCCGAGCCTGTTCCACTGGCGATACAGCGACCGGATGCTGCTGACGCTGGCCTGGTGCGGAATCGTGCTGTCGGCATCCGTTGTGATCGGTCTGCCGCAACTCGGCCCTCCGTGGCTGCCGCTGCTGGTCTTCCTGCTGCTCTGGGCCGGATACCTGTCGATCGTGAACGTTGGGCAGACCTTCTATTCGTTCGGCTGGGAAAGCCTGCTGCTCGAAGCGGGGTTCGTGGTGGCGTTCCTCGGCTCGAACGAGGTGGTGCCTCCGCTGGCGATTCTGGTCTTCCTGCGCTGGCTGGTGTTCCGGCTGGAGTTCGGGGCCGGCATGATCAAGATCCGCGGTGGCAGCGAGTGGCGCGACCTGACAGCGCTCTACTACCATCACGAGACGCAGCCGATGCCGAATCCGGTCAGCTGGTTCGTGCACCATGCGCCGAAATGGTTTCACCGCACCGAAGTCGTCGGCAGCCACTTCGCGCAGCTCGTCGTGCCGTTCTTCCTGTTTGCGCCGCAGCCCGTGGCATCCGTTGCGGCCGCGATCATCATCCTCACCCAGCTGTGGCTGGTGTTCACTGGCAACTTCGCCTGGCTGAACTGGATCACCATCGTGCTGGCCTTCTGCGCCGTCGATGACGAGTCGCTGCGCTTCGTCCTGCCGTTCCTGCCGGAGCCGGGCACCGCTGGGCAGACCTCGCCGCTCTGGTTCACGCTGCTGGTGCTCGCGGCAACCGTGTTCCTCCTTGTGCTGAGCTACCGTCCGCTTCGCAACCTGTTCAGCCACCACCAACTCATGAATGCGAGCTTCAACCGCTATCACCTCGTCAATGCGTACGGCGCATTCGGCACGGTGACCAGGGATCGGTTCGAGGTGATCGTCGAGGGCAGCGACGCTGATATCCCCGAAGCGGATGCCGACTGGCGCGAGTACCAGTTCAAGGGCAAACCGGGGGAGCTCGCATACCGGCCGCGGCAGTTCGCGCCGTACCACCTGCGGCTCGACTGGCTGATGTGGTTTCTGGCCCTCGGGTCGCCGGACACCCGCTGGTTCGAGGTGTTCATGGTGCGGTTGCTGGAGGGTGACAGGCGCACGCTGAAGCTGATGCGCGTCAATCCGTTCCCCAGCGCCCCTCCGCAATGGCTGCGTGCCCGCATCTACCTCTACCGCTTCTCAACCAGGGCGGAGCGGCGTAGAACGGCAGAGTGGTGGGTGCGCATCGAAATGGGTGACCTGGCCGGACCCGTCGGATTGGGAGAGCGACCGCATGCCTGACGTGAACATTGTGGGAACGGGGCCGAACGGGCTGGCGGCTGCCGTCGTGTTCGCCCGCGCTGGGCTCTCTGTACACATGAGCGAGCGTGCGGGGCTGGCCGGCGGCGGCCTGCGCACGGCTGAGCTGACGCTGCCTGGCTACCGGCATGACGTGTGTTCTGCGGTGCACCCAGCGGCGCTCGCATCGCCCTTCTTTCGGGAATGGGGTCTGACCGAGCGCGTGGAGTTCATCATCCCAGACGTGTCGTACGCGCATCCGCTCACGGCAGGGCATGCCGCCATCGCCTATCGTGACCTTGATCGCACGGTGGAACGTCTTGGCGTTGATGGTCCGGCATGGAGGCATTTGATCGAGCCGCTCCTCGGCCGTCTTGAGGGCGTCCTCTCGTTCACAGGCTCCCAGCTGTTGCAGTGGCCGGATGTCCCGCTCGCCGCTATCGAGTACGGCCTCCGCACCCTCGAGCAGGGCTCAGAGCTGTGGCGTCTGCGTTTTCGCCGCGCGGATGCCCCTGCCCTGTTCGCCGGTGCCGCCGCCCACGCCGGGGGACCCCAGCCGTCGCTTGGCACGGCGGGCGCCGGACTGTTGCTGGCCGTGCTTGGCCATGCAGCAGGTTGGGGTTATCCCCGCGGTGGTTCGCAGATGATTGCAGACGCGCTGGTTGCAGACGTGCTGGCGCACGGGGGACAGATCGAACTCGACCGAGAGATTCGCTCGCCGGCCGATCTCGAACCCGCGCGGGTGACCATGCTCGACACCTCACCACGCTTCTTGGCCAGCTTTGCCGGTGCAGCCCTTCCGGAGCGCTATCGACGCGCGCTTGGCCGCTACCGCTACGGCAGCGGGGTTGCGAAGGTCGACTTCGCGCTGAATGGCCCTGTGCCGTGGGCGAACCCGGAGGTCGCACTCGCCCCGACTGTGCACCTGGGCGGGGACCGGCCAGAGCTGACCGAGGCGACACGGGTGGTATTTCGGGGGCAGCACGCGCGGCATCCGTTCGTCCTGGTCACGCAGCCCAGCATCCTCGATGACTCACGGGCGCCGGCCGGTCACCAGGTGCTTTGGACGTACGCGTACGTGCCCGCCTACTCAGACGTGGACATGACAGAGACGATCATCCGCCGCGTTGAGCAATTCGCCCCCGGGTTCAGGGACACGATCGTGGGCTCGTCCTCGCGGTCGGCACTCGCCATGGCCGAGCATGATCCGAACTTCGTGGGTGGCGACATCCTGGGGGGAGCCGTCACACTGCGGCAGCTCGTGAAGCGTCCGGTGGTGTCGCCGAAACCGTGGAAGACGCCGGCTCCCGGGGTCTACCTGTGTTCGGCGTCGACACCGCCTGGCCCTGCCGTGCAGGGAATGAACGGCTGGTTCGCCGCACTCATAGCGCTGCACGACGAGTTCGGCATCGCCGAGGCACCGCGGCTTGCCCCGTAGGCGCCAAGCAGGAGCCAGGGGGAGTTGCCCCACCACGCTGCGAACGCGAAGGCCTGCCTGTGTGGTGGCCCACTACGGTTGGAAGGTGAACGAGACCCTCCCGCCCTGCCCAGCATGCTCCAGTGACCTGACCTACGAGATGGGTGCCCTGCTGGTCTGCCCGCTCTGCGCCCACGAGTGGGAGAACGTCCCCACGGAGCAGGTCGACGACGTGGTGGACGAGTTCGTCATCACGGATGCCTCCGGCAGCGTTCTCGCCGACGGCGATACCGTCACCGTTATCAAGGACCTCAAGGTCAAGGGCAGCTCCACCGTTGTCAAGGTCGGTACCAAAGTGCGCAACATTCGCCTGATCAACGGTGTTGGAGATCACGACATCGAATGCAAGATCGACGGCATCGGAGCGATGCAGCTGAAGTCAGGATTCGTCAGAAAGGTCTAGCGGATCGCGGGGAAGCCTCCGGACCCAGCGGCCCGCGCATCCCGCCGAATGGGGGAGCTGCACAGTCCTTACTACTGTTTTCCGTAGAAGCGTGGCTACTCCGTCGATGCGACCGAGCGAGCAGATGGGCATGTTCGCTGCCGCGGTGCAAAAAAGCCAGAGCACTGATGACTTTGGCAGGAAAGCGTGAGAAACCGCCCAGAAAAACTTTGCATAATTGCAACTTCGCCCGCGCGGTAGCCCGCCCGTGGATTGTCTAGTACGAATCGTTGGACTCATGTCCGAGCGGTTCATTTTGTGAAAGTTATGCTTACCTCTCTAAAAAATCGCTTCCGTTCGTCCAACAGCGTCCCCGGCGCTGACCGTTCCTCACCCGAAACCGCAGTCCTCGATACCGACACGAGCGCTACTGCCACAAGCCCCATCTCCATAAGCGCCACCACGAGAAGCGCTGTTGTGCGGGAATCCCGCCAGCTTCGCATTCGTAAGCGCATGCTCACGGCCGGCGCCATTGTCGCCGCAGGCGCGATCGTCAGCACCGGATTCGGCGTGCAGACCGCGGTCGCCGAGCAGCGCGAGGCCACCGCAACCGTCAACGCAATCTCGGAGAACAACCGGGTTCTGGCCACGAAGCTGACCGCGTACACGGAGACCGTTGCAGAGCACGCCGCGCACAACGCCACAACCGCCATCGCCGGCGCGAACGTCGTCCTCGCCGCGGCAGCGGGCAAGACGGATGCCACGCCGCTGACCGAATCCGTCACCGCCCTGGCCGATTACACCGCGCTTGAGACACCCCGTGTCTACGAGCTCGTCGATGAGACCGAGGCCAGGAGCGACGAAGTTCGCGCCGCAACGGCTGAGGTCGATCGCCTCGAAGCGGAGTCAGCCGCAGCGGCCGCTGCCGCTGCTGAGGTCGCTGCCAAGGCCGAGGCCGCTGCCAAGGCAGAAGCCGCCGCAGCTGCCAAGGCAGCGAAGGACGCTGCCGCCGCAGCGAAGTCATCGTCATCATCCGCTGCTCCGAAGGCCTCGACGTCGTCGCGTCCGGCTGCTCCGACTGACCCGTCGGGTGCGCAGGCCATTGCCCGCGACCTCATGGCCTCCCAGTACGGCTGGGGCGCTGACCAGTTCGGCTGCCTCGTGAGCCTGTGGAACAAGGAGTCAGGCTGGAACGTCAATGCCTACAACGCCTCGAGCGGTGCCACAGGCATCCCGCAGGCGCTGCCGGGCAGCAAGATGGCATCGGCCGGCTCTGACTGGGCCACCAACCCCGCAACGCAGATCAAGTGGGGCCTTGGCTACATCTCCGGCAGCTATGGCACGCCGTGCGCGGCCTGGGACAAGTCGCAGTCAAGTGGCTGGTACTAAGAAGCAGTAGCACGCAGATTCACCTGCAGCGAGGTGCGTTGGCCCAGAGCCACGCACCTCGCTGCTTTTCTGTGTGCCCAGATCAGTCTGCGCTCAGCGTCTCAGCGCCTAACGGTTGCCCGGTCCGCCATTGTTACCGCCATCGTTGTTGCCGCCACCGGGGTTGGGGCCAGGTGCCGGAACCGGTACAACGGGAGGCACCACGATCTTGACGCCGTCGCTCGAGAAGATGGTCACGGTAGAGCCGCGCCCGGTGCTGGTGCCACCGGCCGGGTCGCTCTTGGCCACGGTTCCCACCGGCATCTCTGATTGGGTGATTCCGCCATCCACGACGTTGAAGCCGGCGGCTTCGAGCACGGATTTCGCGTCGGCCATCGTCTTACCGCGGAGGTCTGGCACATTCACCTGCGGAGCCTGGATGAGATCCCACGTCGCCTCGGCGAAGTCATCTCCTCCGTACTTCGCGTTGGCGACGGACATTACGACGGGCCACATCCGGTGCCTGGCCGTGGCAGCTTGTCCGCTGTCGAAGTAGGTGTTGCGCTGGTCGATATCGCCGTAGACGCTGACCACGCCGACAACTGTCGCCACCTTGCTGCTGGCGCCACTCATCCAGGTGTCCTTGTTCCCGTCGGTCGTTCCGGTCTTGCCGATCATGGGCACTCGGGGAGACGTCGCCCCATAGGACTTCGTGCCAGATCCTGAGGTCAACACTCGCTTCATTGCGTAGACCATTCCGGCAGCTATGCGAGGTTCGACTGACTGGTCACAGGACGACGCTGGGACTGCGATCTCAGTGCCGTCAGGGCCCACAATCTTGTCGATGGCGATCGGCGAGCACGTTGTGCCATTGTTGGCGATCCCCGCGAAGGCAACAGCCATCGACAGCGGAGCGACCTCTTCGGTGCCGAGGACGGTACCCGCGCTGTGTTTCAACGGATCTCCGTCTGCGCGGTGCACCTTGAACGCCGCGGCCGTGTTGCCGATGCCGCACAGGTCGAGCTGCTTGGCCATGCCGATGAAGCCAGTGTTGATCGAGTTGATCGTCGACTCCAGGGCGCTGTAGTTCACGCCGGCCTCACTGGAGTCATTCTTCGGGTTGAAGTCCGAGTAGCTCTGCGGCCCATCGCAACTGTCCTTGAACGTTCCCCAATCGGACTTGCGCCTGGAGTCGACGCGCTCGTTGAGCGTGTGTCCTTCCTTCAGCCATTCGGCGAGGGTGAACACCTTGTATGTGGAGCCGGGCTGGAAACCACCGGAGTTGCCCTGGTTGTAGTCGGTGTTGTAGTTGATGGCCTCGTACTGCGGTCCGAGGGCCAACACTTCGTCGTCCTGGCTGTAGATCTTGTTCTGAGCCATCGCGAGCACGCGTCCGGTGCCCACCTGCACACTCGTGATGACCGCGCCGACATCCCAGCCGTCGTATGTCTGCGGCACGTTGTCGCGGATTGCGCCCTCTGCAGCGATCTGCAAGTCGAGGTCGAGTGAGGTGTACACGTCATAGCCGCCACGGCGGAAGTTCGTGAGTCGGGTGTCTTCGTCGTCCCCGAACGTGGGGTCGGTCTTCAGGAGATAGGTGACGTAGTCACAGAAGTACGCGCTGCCGCCTGCCGTCTGGCATCCGGTGCTCGGCTCCTTGATCGTGGGTTCCACCGGCGCGGCGACTGCGGCTGTGTAGTCTTCGGCGGTGATCTTGCCGAAATTCAGCATCTTCTTCAGGATGTAGTCGCGGCGCTCCTTGTTGGCGGCGTAGCCGTTGGCGGCACCGTTCGTCTCGCTGTCGGGCTTATCGAGCTGGCGCTTGGCGGGGTTCTGTACGATCGCGACGAGGCTGGCGGCCTGCGGCAGGGTGAGGTTCGCGGCCGTCGTACTGAAGTAGTAGTTGGCGGCGGACTCGATGCCATAGACGGTGCCGCCGTAGCCAGTGATGTTCAGGTAACCGCGCAGGATGTCGTCCTTGGAGTAATTCTTTTCCAGTCCGATGGCCCAGCGCATTTCCTTGATCTTGCGGCCGGGGTTTGGGTCGGTCGCGTCCTCGATGCAGTCGTCGAGCTTGTCCTGGTCGACGATGAGCTCGCACTTCTGCACGAGAACGTTTTTGACGTACTGCTGGGTGATGGATGATCCACCGCGCAGCTCCTTGCCTGCGAACGATGTGACCGCGCCCTTGACGGTTCCTTCGAGGTCGACGCCACCGTGCTCGTAGAAGCGGGGATCCTCGGCCGCGACGGCGGCATCCTTCACAAAGGGGCTGATCTCGCTCGACGCGACTTCAACGCGATTCTGGTCATAGAACGATGCGAGCAGCACGGGGGACCCGTCGCCGCCCGTTGCGAAGATATTGCTCTTCTGGGAGAGCTCATCGATGGCTAAGTACTCGGGGAGTTTCTCAAAGACGTTGATGGTGTTACTGACCGCAATGCTGCTCACGGCGAGTGCCGGAGTAACCCCCACAGCAACCAAGACCCCCGCTGCCGCGCTCATTGCAATCACACCAAGGAAGCCCCCGACGAATTCTCGCGCCGTTCCGTTATTGGCAGACATAGCGAAGAGACTAGCCTGATCAGGGAATTCCCGGCCACACAATTTCGGACAGGGCGTGTCGTTGGCGCCGTCGGCGCTGCTTCACCACCCCGCCCGACTGGCTGCCCCTCCGCTCTCGCGGTACGCTGGCACCATGCGCTGAGGCGAGCGTTGACCACTCGGTCCGCACGCACTCTGCCACGAACGGAGCAAAAACCTCATGGCCGGTGTCCTGATTGGCATTCTTCTTACCTTCGCTGCTATCGGCGGCGTGCTGATCATCGCCTGCGCCGTCGCTCTTGCCAAGTCAGCGAACACCCACAAGTAGCACGCTGCTCCGCGCCCTGCGTGAGTCATCGCGCTAGCGCAGGATCTCGACGAGAAGCACCCAGGCGTTCACCACTGATCCGATGAAGACCAGGATCACACCGGTGGCGATCCAGTAAAGCCCGACCGGATTGTCAGCGGACAGCAGCGCGCCGCCGACCAGGAATGGTGCAATCTGGACCGGACCGAGGATCGCCTTGACGACGCTTGGTGCGAGTGGCCAGTCGCCGCGCCGCGCGATAATCCGCCAGCCTGCGTCGATGTAGAGTGCAGCGGCGCCGGCGGCGAAGGCGAGGATTTCCAGTCCGAGCGCGAGGTTGGCCTGGCGGGGAATCAGCGCTGCCCCCGACGCCACCACGATCAGCACGAGCGAACCGATGGTTGCGCCGGCGCGTGAGGTCATCGTGGGGATCGCGATGATCTGTCCGATGTTGACCGACATCGCCACGATGATCAGCCCGGCCAGCGCTGCGCCTGCACCGGCCGCCGCAACGAAGAAGTCATGCCAGTCGGCCGTCATGGCACGATCTTGACCGGGGGAGCGCCCGTCGTCAAGAAGCGGTGAGGGGTCAAGCGGCCAGGAGTCAGGCGGCGAGGGCGGCGAGATCCTCGCTGATCAAGAGCTCGATGCGGCGGTCGCGGTCGTGCTGATAGTCGTCATCGGAGGCGGGGGGCACGTAACCGCGCAGAAGTGACGCCTCAATCGAGGCAGCGATCTCTCCCCAGGCATTGTCCCTGGCTCGCCTTACCAGCCTGGACAGGTACTCGTCGTCGGTGCAGCGTTCGCGCAATACCTGGGCCATGGATCGCGAGGCCTCTTCCCTGCGCTCCAGGTTGTCTATATCGGCTACGCGATAGTCGTGCACGTGGTCGGCTTCGCCCTTGAGCGCACCGGTCATCAGGCGGGTCGCCTCGATGCGGTCGGCCACGCCGTCAGCCTCCGCTGCGAGAGATTCCAGCACATCGCGGGCGGCAGCACGGTAGTGGGCCTCACTGTATGGCTCCGTTCCGGTGAGAGCGCCGACAACCACGCTGTTCTTCAGCGACATGCGGCAGGCGTACTCAGCAAGCAGTAGGCCCTCTTCTGTTGCGTCTTCGAGGCTGGCCAGTTCTGGATCGGGAAGCGCGGCAAGGTCGAACGGTCGCTGCACGACCTTTGTGCGACGACGACCCCGAAACCACATCATTCCTCGCTCTCGATTAGCTGCGACGCGTGGCCGGCGCGACCACTCTTTCGAGCCTAGTCGCCAGCGAATTTCGCACCACAGGCATCCGCTCAGGAAGGCCGTGAAATCAAGCCGAGGCAATTTGAAAATTGTGCAGCCGAGGCATATCGTTGCATTATGCAACAAAGCAGTTCCGACGCCTCCGCACGCACGGCGGCCGCCGCAGAGATCGTGCACGAGCTGGTCTTGATCTCCCGGCGCGGTGTGGCTGACGTCCGATCGTTTGACGCCAGGATTTCGCTGGCCGAGCAGTCGATACTCATGCACATCGCGATCAACCCCGGCTGCCGCTCCACCGACATCGCGGCCGAATTCGCGCTCAACCGCTCAACGGTGTCGCGCCAGCTGAGCGGTCTCATCCGCTTAGGCCTGGTCATCGAACAGGGGAGTGCCGCGGGCCGCGGGAGGCCGCTCGAACTCAGCGTTGAAGGCCGGAAGCACTACAACGCCGCCATCGATTCGCTCCAGGTGGGTGTCGACACGCGTCTCTCTGAGTGGGCAGATGCCGATGTCGGGGCCTTCGCAGAAGCACTTGCGCGATTCAATCGCGCTCTCGCCGTTGCTCCACAAGAGCACGCACCGAAACAGTCACCACTCGTGACGAGCGAAGAAAAGGAATGAACCACATGGGATCGCTGAAGAACATCACGGTACTAGGGACAGGCGTCCTTGGCATGCAGATCGCATACCAGACCGCATACAACGGATTCCCCGTTGTCGCGTATGACATCAACGACGACGCGCTGGCCAAGGCGAAGGCCCGCTCGCTCGAACTCGCTGCCACCTACAAGGAACAGGTAGCCGGCGCTGCAGATGGCAAAGCGGATGCCGCCATTGCCCGCATCACATTCAGCGCCGACCTCGCCGACGCGGTGAAGGACGCCGACCTCGTGATCGAAGCAATTCCAGAGAACATCGACATCAAGAAGGACACCTACACGAAGCTGGGCGCCCTCGCCCCTGAGAAGACGATCTTCGCCACGAACTCGTCGACGCTGTTGCCGAGTGACCTGATGGAGTTCACCGGGCGCCCCGACAAGTTCCTGGCCCTGCACTTCGCCAACAAGGTCTGGATCTTCAACACCGCCGAGGTGATGGGCACAGAGAAGACCGACCCCGCCGCCTACGCGGCGGTTGCCGAGTTCGCCGGCGAAATCGGAATGGTTCCCATCGAGATCAAGAAGGAGAAGGCCGGTTACCTGCTGAACTCCCTTCTCGTCCCACTGTTGAACGCCGCCAGTGACCTGCTCATCGACGGCATCGCCGAGCCGGAGATGATCGACAAGACCTGGCGCATCGGAACGGGTGCGCCGTTTGGCCCATTCGAGATCTTCGACGTCGTCGGCCTCACCACTGCGTACAACATCTCCTCCGTCGGCGGCCCGAAGCAGCAGGCATTCGCCGCGTACATCAAGGAGAACTACATCGACAAAGGCAAGCTTGGCGTCAACTCTGGCGAGGGCTTCTACACCTACCCCGCCAAGTAGACGATGCGCTGACGGCGGCACGCGCCCGCCTCGAGAGCTCGGTGACACTGGACCGCTAGATGACTCTGATCTGACACTGGCCTGCCCTGGTCGGTTCAGTGACACTGGTCGGTTCAGTGACACTGGTCGGTTCAGTGACACTGGTCGGATCGGGCGCCCGGGAATAGCGTTGTCTTCATGAAGAGCGAGGCTGTGGCGGTTGAGGTTGCCGGCCCGCACGGGGTTCGCCAGGTTCGGCTGACCAGCCCCGGGCGGGTGCTCTGGCCAGAGCTCGGCATCACCAAGCTCGACCTGGCGAACTATGTCGTGGCCGTTGGGGATGCCTTCGTGGCGCAGAACGGCGATCGACCCGTCTCGCTGCAACGGTTTCCAGACGGAATCGAGGGCGAACAGTTCTTCTCGAAGAACCCGCCGCGTGGCGCACCAGACTATGTGCGGTCCGTGATGGTGGTTTACCCGAGCGGCCGAACGCATCCGCAGCTCGTCATCGACGAACCGGCCGCGATCGTCTGGGGCGTCCAGATGAATGCGATTGTGTTCCACCCGTGGCCGTCGCGTGCGGGGAACCCGGATTTTCCAGACCAGATGCGCATCGATCTCGACCCGCAGCCGGGCACCGACTTCGCCGACACCATCCCGGTGGCGCAAGAGTTGCGTCGGCTGCTGGGCGAGGTTGGGCTGACCGGGTACATCAAGACCTCCGGAAACCGCGGGTTGCACGTCTTCGCCGCGATCACGCCAACGCACGAGTTTCTCGACGTGCGTCATGCGGTCATCGCGCTGGCGCGCGAACTCGAGCGACGGATGCCGAAGCAGGTCACGACAGCCTGGTGGAAAGAGGAGCGGGGCGAGCGTATTTTCATCGACTTCAACCAGGCCAACCGCGACAGGACCATGGCCGGCGCCTACAGCCCGAGGGCCTTGGCTCACGCGCCCGTGTCGTGCCCCCTCGACTGGGACGAGCTAGAGAACGCCGACCCAGCCACTTTCACGATCGCCACAGTGCCGGAGCGGCTGGCCACGACGGGTGATCCGTGGGCGACGCTCGGCGACAATCCGGGCATCATCGACGAGCTGCTGGGCTGGTGGGACAGGGATCTGGCCGCCGGTCTCGGCGAACTACCGTTCCCGCCCGACTTCCCGAAGATGCCGGGGGAGCCCCCGCGGGTGCAGCCGAGCAGGGCCCGCACCGCGTATTAGTCCGAGTGTCCGAGGGGCCGAGCATCCAGTCGGCCTCGGCGGTCCAAGAGTCGGCTAGAAGTCGGAAACCGGCTGATGAACGTCGAGTTCTGCCTGGTACGTGCGCTCCAGGAAATCGACCAGGTAGTCGCACGCCACTCGGGTGCACTCGTCGATGAAGAACTGGTCGCCATCGGGGTTGGTCGCGAATGCCCTGGCGATGAGCCCGTCGACGACTTCGACGACGACCTCGACGTGCAGGTTGAGATTCTCGCGTTCGTGGACTCCGAACCGTACGACGAAGATCTCAGCCAAGACGGATGCCGCGAAGCTGCGATTGCTCACCTCGTTGTTCAAGAGGTTCGTGTCAACGGCGTCGCCCAGTCGAAGCCACCGGAAGCCGGGTTCTGTGCGACAGAGTTCGGCGTACACGCCAATGACCCTGGACAGCAGGATCGTCCAATCGCCGGCCTGTGCGCTCAGCGCCTCCTTGGTGCTGGCGATGAAGCGTTCGAGGTTGCGGGCTGCAAGTGCGCGGGCCACAGCCTCAAGGTCGCTGAAGTAGCGATAGATGCCAGGGCCGGACATGCCGGCTTTTCGCGCAACCAACGTCATCGTGACGTTGCGGTAGCCCACCTCGTCGATGAGCGCTGCCGCTGCGTCGAGTATCAATCCCAGTCGCGCGTTGCTGCGATCTTGCTGGGGTACACGACGTAGGCTCGCTGTGCCTTGGTTGCCAACCATTTCATCCCCCATAGTTCGCTTACAAGGATATCGACACGCGACGCCTCGTTGCGAACGGCACGCACAGCGCACAGACTAACTCGCGATAAACCGAGGAATCGCGTCATCAACAAGGTCCGCGGCGCTTTCGCGCGCGACCACGCCGCAGTTGACGAGTGCCGCGATCCCCTGACACGTCGCCAGGAACAGTGTCGCCGAAATCTCGGCGCCTGCCCCTGTCACGAGTCCTTCGGCTTCGCCACGCGTGAATAGTTCTCGCAGAGGGGCGAACGCTTCACTCGCACCTCTAGCGATCGCGTCGGTGGCGCCCGGTGCCTCGTGTCGGTACATCACGTCGACCAGGTTCGCGTTATTGGTCGCAAATGCGACGTACGCGTGTGCGACGAGAGCCGCCTGGTCACGCGGACCGGGCGTCGACGCGACTGCATCCCTAATTTGTGCGGCAAGCAGGGCGAACCCCTCGACGGCCAGCGCTTCCATGAGTCGCTGCCGGTCGGCAAAATGACGGGCGGGAGCCGCGTGGGATACGCCGACCTCTCGCGCGAGTTCTCGCAGCGAGAGAGCGCCAGCCCCACGCTCGCCCAGAACGCGCAGCGCACGCTCGAGAAGGACGTCCCGAAGATTGGTTCGTTGATAGCTCAATCGCTCATCCATTGATGCAGTCTATCAGGACCGTTGTCATTGACATCAATGTAGGCACTGACTACAATATTGATCATGATTACACTCACTTCGTCGTCGCAAATTCCGGATCAGGCCGGCCGAACCGCCATCATCACAGGTGCAAACAGCGGCATCGGCTTGGCCGCCGCAGCCGCGCTAGCCGCCAAGGGCGCGCGAGTTATCCTCGCCGTCCGCGACCTCGATAAAGGCCGCGCCGCTGGGGAATCGATTGGCTCCGGAGCGGAGGTAAGGCATCTGGACCTGTCGTCACTCGAGTCGGTGCGGCGTTTCGCGGCCACCATCGACACCTCGTTCGATTACCTCATCAACAACGCGGGCGCGATGACCGCCAGTCGGCAGCTCACCGGCGACGGTTTCGAAAGCCAGTTCGGGGTCAACCATCTTGGCCATTTCGCACTCACGAACCTTCTGATCGACCGCGTCACCAGCCGCGTCGTGACGGTCACATCGAGCGCGTACAGTTCAGCCACGATTGACTTCGCAGATCTCCAATGGGAGCGACGTGCGTACAGCCCCTTCGGTGCGTACGGACAGTCGAAGCTGGCGAATTTACTCTTCACTACTGAACTTCAACGTCTCCTCGTCGAGTCGGGATCCTCCGTACGTGCCGCTGCCGCCCATCCTGGCTGGGCGTCAACAGGCTTCACGATCAGAAGCGGCAACCGTCTCCTCGACGCGCTTAGCGCCCTGGCCACGCCCCTGATGGCTCACGGCCCCAATGGGGGTGCATTACCGACACTTCTCGCCGCCGTTGGGGACATCCCTGCGAACGCGTTCATCGGTCCGAGTCGGTTTGGAGTTCGAGGCCCGGCGGCGTTGATGGATCGATCAGCGAAGGCGATCGACCCCGTAGCCGCCCGACGACTCTGGACCGTGTCGGAGGAACTTACGAATACCGCGTTCTCCTTGAAGGCTTACTGATCGGGTCAGCGCCACCCTGCTGCGGGCGCGATGTGTTGTGCGATCGTCTCCAGCAGGCGCGCGTTGTACTCGACGCCCAGCTGGTTCGGCACGGTCAGTAGCACGGTGTCTGCTTCCTGCACGGCGGCGTCCGTGGCCAATTCCTCGGCGATGACGTCCGGATCGCCGACATAGCTCTTGCCGAACCGGGCGAGTGTGCCCTCCAGATAGCCCACCTGGTCTGCACTGTCACCGGAGCGCCCGCCGAAGTATGCGCGGTCCTCGTCCGTCGTGATGGGCAGCACGCTGCGGCTCACCGACACCCGGGGCTCACGATCCCAGCCAGCCTCGGCCCACGCCGCTCGATAGATGGCGATCTGTTCGGCTTGCAGCTCGTCGAACGGCACGCCGGTGTCTTCGACCAACAGTGTTGAACTCATCAGGTTCATGCCCTGCTCTGCGGTCCAGCGCGCCGTCTTGCGTGTCCCTGATCCCCACCAGATGCGGTCGGCAAGGCCCGGCGATTGCGGCTGCACCGGCAGCAGCCCCGGCGAGCGGGTCATCTGCGGGTTGGCCTGTGCAACGCCGGCGCCATCAATCGCCGCGCGAAACAGTTCGGTGTGCGTTCGCGCGAGGTCGGCATCCGTCATGTCCTCAGGGGGCACATGCCCGAATGCCTCAGAGCCGCGGAGAGCCGTTTCTGGTGATCCGCGGCTGATGCCCAGCTGCAGGCGGCCGTTGCTCAGCAGGTCAGTGGATGCTGCCTCCTCCGCCATATACAGCGGGTTCTCGTATCGCATGTCAATGACGCCGGTGCCGATGTCGATCCGGCTGGTCCGAGCTGCCATGGCCGCCAGGAGCGGGAACGGTGACGAGAGCTGGTTGGCGAAGTGATGCACCCGCACATATGCGCCGTTGATTCCGATCTCCTCGGCCGCGACGGCAAGTTCGACGCTCTGGATGAGCGCGTCGCGCGCCGTCGGGGTATGCGACCCACGAACGTCTTGCCAATGACCGAAAGAGAGGAACCCGATGCGTTTCACACGTGAGACAGCGCCGGGCGCGTGCCCGCTATTCCCGGCTGTGCATTGATTGGTGCGCTCCAATGTGCAGAGCGCATCCAGTGTGCCTGGTCTGTCGTCTTAGTCGTAGACGGCCAGGAGCTCCCATTCCCGGCGACCTGGCACGCGTTGAACGTCGAACACATGCGAGTTTCCCGCGCTGTCTGTTCCCTGGAAGCGCCACCCGGTGATCGGCGATGACGCCGGATGCGTGATCGCCGCGTGGAGGTCGACGATGTCGCGAATCGGGGTCGGCCGGTCTGTGACGGTGTACCTGACCCCGCTAACCACCAGCCGGACGGGAATTCCTCCGTCACTCCAGACCGAAATCATGGTCGTCGATGCCGTGATCATGCGCTGCCCCTGTCCCGCTCCATCGAACATGTGTTCGATGGTTAACGACAATACGTCGCGCGCGATCAAATCGCAAGACGCGAGTCAGTGCTCGAGTCAGTGCTGGAGTCAGTGCTCGAGTCAGTGCTCGAGTCAGTGCTCGAGTCAGTGCTCACGTACCTCAGAAATGAACCCGCGAACGCGCTCGCCCAAGCCAACGACTTGCTTCTCTTTGGCAGCCTCGACGTCGAAGCCGATGTACGCCATGGGTGGCCGCTTCCGCGCATTCGCGGAACACCCGAAATCCCCGCAGATGAGCGTGCCGACGGTATCGCCTCGTCTGCCCGCCTGGCCGGCTCGCTTTGCGCCGTAGAACACAACCTCGTTCGTCAGCGTGATGTCCTGGCACCACGAGCATTGCGCCCTGGCCCGTGGTGCTGTGTGAGCCCGAGTGAGAACGATGCCAACGAGGGTGTCTCCCTGCCATGCGACGACGTATGCGCGGCGGGGCGACTTTCGGTCTCGCCAGCCGAAGTGGTCGATGCGATCCCACGCGATTGCATCGAAGTCGAGGGGGAGAGTGAGGTCGTTGACCTCCTTGTGTGATGCATTGACGAAGGAAGCGCGAATCTGTTGTTCAGTCAGAGGAAGCAAAATGAGTCACCAATCGATCGGCCAGTGGCCGGTTGCGCCGCACCAGGGCGGCAATTGAAGGGGTGTCGATGAGCTGGTGAGGCTATCTCCTGTCGGCGAGAACGACGCCGACAACCTCCTGACGCCCTGAGGGCGATACAGAGAGGGAGTAGAACATCCCGGGAGCCTATCAAACGAAGCGGTGCTCAGGTTCGGAGCTGGTCGAAACCGTTCGGACCGATTTCACGGGATGAAGCCGTAGCCTCACGGCTGAAACTGAGCCTGCTTGACCTGCCATTGCGCGCCGATCTGCTGCGAGAACTGGTGCCACCGGAGCTGCGCAAACGATACGCGCGGGCATTCTCGCACAAGATTCACATGAAAAGTTGATAAAGTGCCAGAATATACCATCAGTCTGAGCTGGTCGCCGAGGTCGACCGCATAGCATTGACCGGTCACTGTGTGCATTCAGGAACGTGTTTCAGGACTCGCTCGACGGGCCGTCTGCGTCGATTCGTAGCCCCATACTCTACAAAAGAAGGAACCATCAATTGATTTTTGAGATCGGGGAAACGCTCGTCTACCCTCACCACGGTGCAGTGACCATCATCGACCTGGAGAAGCGAGTGGTCAACGGTGTCGAGAAGACCTACATGACTCTCAACGCTCACACCAGTGAACTGAAGATCAAGCTCCCCATCGAGAATGCCGAGCTCGTTGGCGTGCGCGATGTCATCGACAGCGCCGGCGTCGAAGAGGTGTACGACGTCCTGCGACAGGATGTCGTCGAGGAGGCCAGCAACTGGTCACGCCGCTACAAGTCCAACCAGGAAAAGATGGCAAGCGGCAGCGTCATCCGTATCGGCGAAGTTGTTCGCGACCTGTGGCGCCGCGACCAGGACAGCGGCGTTTCCGCTGGTGAGAAGCGGATGCTTCTGAAGGCCAGGCAGGTCCTGATCTCCGAGCTCGCCCTCGCGCTCAAGGCAACCCCCGAGAAGGCATCTGACGCCCTCGACGAGGTTCTCGCCACCGCGTAGGCACTCAACACGTAGTTTTCACAGGAACCGGGAAGAAGCAATTCTTCCCGGTTCCTTTGCATGTCCCCGGCTGTCAGACTGGGCGAACCAACACCAACACCAGTTCGCAGTCTGAGGGGTGAACGGTTGTGAGCCCAAGGTCTCTCTCGTATGGCATGAGCGCCCAAGCGCGATTCGTGGGACAGCAATGCGGCGTCCACGCTGGGTGAGGTCCGCCAGGACCCTGGCACGCAGCGTGATCAAACCGGTCCCCGACGCGGTGCCCGTAGAGACGCCAGATGACCATGCGGTGCTCGACATGATCAGCTCCATCGGTGTCGCCCTGCTCGATTCTCATCAGGCGACGTCAGATGTGTCAGCGACCCTCGTCCAGATAGCCCTGGCATACGACCTTGTCGATATCCAGGTCATCGTGCTTCCCACCATGGTCATCGTGCAGCACACGAGCGGCGATTATCGAGCCGAGATCAAGGCCTCGAAGGGCTCTGGCGTTCGTCTTGACCAGCTCGCAGCGCTCGATGAGCTCGTGCATCGTGCCAGGCTCGGCACGATTGCTCCCGCCGATCTCTTGACAGAGCTCGCCCGCGTGCTGCAGTCAGAACCGAGGTTCGGTCCGTGGCTGCGCATACTGGGGCACACCATCCTCACCCTGGGCCTCGGCTTCATGCTGAACCCCACCCTGAATGCCCTTCCCGTCTACATCGGACTCGGCGCGGCCGTTGGCGCGTTGATTCTGCTCGGTGACAAGGTACCGACCCTGGCTCTTGCGATGCCGGTATTCGCTGCCTTCACGGCTACTGCCCTCACCGCGTTGTTCTTTGCCGATTGGGCTGGCGAATCGCCGCTCCGCGTCATCACGCCGGCCCTCATCTCATTTCTGCCGGGAACAATGCTGACCGTGGCCGCGATTGAGCTCACAGCTGGCCAGGTCATTTCAGGGGCGAGTCGACTGGTCTATGGGACGGCCCAGCTGTTCCTGCTCGCGTTTGGGGTGGCAGCCGGATTCGCACTCGTCGGTGAGATCCCCGCGCACGTCGGTCGGACGAACAACCTGGGGATCTGGACACCATTCGTGGGGATCACCCTCCTCGCCATCGGGTACACACTCTTCTCCTCTGCCCGGCAGAAGTCATTCGTGTGGTTGTTGCTCAGCCTGCTCGCCACGTATGGCGCACAGTCCATCGGAACGCTGATCGTCGGCGCTGAGCTGTCGAGCTTTTTCGGCGCCCTCGTGGTCATTCCGTTTGCCAGGCTCGCTTCCCGTTTCAAGACAGCACCTCCTGAAGCCGTGCTCACTCTTGCCTCCTTCTGGATACTGGTGCCTGGCGCCTTGGGCTTCCTCAGCCTCGACGAAGCGAAATCGAGCGTGCCCCAAAGCGTTGAGGGACTGATCTCGACGGCGCTGTCCATGTTCGCAATCGCTCTCGGCATGCTGGTGTCCAACGCGATCACCACGAACGTCACGACGTTCATCGCCGCCAGGCGCCCTGTGGCACACAAGTCAGACCCTGGCAGTGCCTCTGAGGACGGGCGCATAGACCCCTCATAGGATTCGTTCCCCAGCGAGGGGTCGGGCCAGCGCACGTCTGTCTGGGGCAAGCCGTGAGGCTGCGCACTGCCTCCGGGTTGGCGCTCATGGGCGCGTGCTCCCGGCGACGCCGCTGACCGTACGTAAACTCGCAAGTCGGAAGGGCGACAAGAGTGCAGCGGAAAACTCGCGGATGGTGTGCGTCAGTTCTTGCGACCGCCCTGGTTGCTGCGACGCTGTCCGGATCGATGCCCCGTGTTGCATTCGCCGATGACTACCCGAGCTGGGCAGAGGTCGAAGCGGCCCGCAACAACACTGTGGCCACCCAGGCGCAACTCACCCGAATTGACACGGCGCTGGCTGCGCTCGAATCGCGCGCAGGAACCTTGGCCGACCTGGCCATTGCCGCCAGCGGCGCATCGGCGGATGCGAAGGCCGCACTGGCACGCGCTGCAACGCGTGCCGCCACAATTCAGTCGCAGCTGGAGCGCGCCACGAAACAGGCAGAAGCCGCTACGACTCAACTCGGCCTCCTGGGCGCCCAGCTGTACCGGTCAGGCGCGGGCGAGCTGGTGTACCGGATGCTGTTGACGAACGACCCTGACAGCGACCTGCTCTACGAATTGAGTGTGTCAACCCGGCTGAGCCAAACCACGCGCGGCATCGAGGAGCGTGCGCTCGCAGAGCAAAACCTGGTGCGCACACTGGGCGAGCAAGCGGATGCCGCGATCTCGGAGCGAGACCGACGTGCCAGCGAAGCACAGAGCAGAGTGGATGCCGCCCAGCGGGCCCAGCAGGCCGCCGAAGACGAGATAGCGACGCAACAGGCCGCGTCCGACGTGTTGTTCGCCCAGCTTGCGACGTTGCGGAACTCGACCGCTGAGACGGAGCGTGCCTATCGGTCAGGGGTAGCCGAAGCTGAGGCCTTCGCTGCCCAGCAAGCGGCCGCTGCAGCGGCCGCAGCGGAGAAGGCGGCTGGCGGCTCTGGCAGTTCCGGCGGTTCCGGCGGCTCTGGCGGTACAGCGAATCCCGGTACCGGTGGCACAGGTTCAGGCAGCTCAGGGGGTTCGGGCGGTGGCGCAGACACTGCTGCACCTCCGGCCGGCATGGTCGTCGATCCTGCGGGTGCTCGCGCATACGCGGCGACTGCCGTTGCCGCTCGCGGGTGGGGGAGCGAACAGTTCAGCTGCCTGGTGTCGCTCTGGAATCGGGAATCGGGGTGGCGCGCTGATGCCTACAACGCCAGCAGCGGCGCATACGGGATTCCCCAGTCGATGCCAGGAAGCAAGATGGCATCCGCTGGTGCCGACTGGCGCACGAGTGCAACAACCCAAATCAACTGGGGCCTCGGGTACATTTCGTCGCGCTACACGAACCCGTGCGGTGCGTGGGCCCACTCAGAGAGTCACAACTGGTACTAGTCGCTCAGCTTCTTCGGCCGACGGACGTAGAGGAGAATTGCCACCCCAGAGCCAAGCAGCAGCACTGAAGAGCCGATGGCTCCGGCGCTGCTGCTGCCAGTCGCCGACAACTGCGGTCCACAGCCGGGCTTGCGAGGAGCCGTTACACCACCACCACCACCGGGCGTTGGCCCGCCGGTCGGCGTCGGCGTTACTGTCGGGGTCGGGGTCGGGGTCGGGGTCGGCGTCGGCGTCGGCGTCGGCGTGGGTGTGGGCGTTGGTGTTGGTGTTGGTGTTGGTGTTGGTGTTGGTGTTGGTGTTGGTGTCGGCGTAGGCGTAGGCGTAGGCGTAGGCGTAGGCGTGGGCGTGGGTGACACGCAGCGCGCGGTATTCACGATTGTGCAGGTGACATCTGCGCCTTCTGGCACCGTCACCGTTGTCCCGCTGGAATCCAGGGTTCCTCCAGTACAGGTCCACGTGCCAGGAATGAAATTCTCTGGTCCGCCAGACTCGCTGAGCGTGTAGTCGCCGGGTGTGACGGTCGCATCCGTGACACTGGATGAATTTCCGGGGCCCGACACGGTGTCCGGCCCCGTCGCAGACAACGTCCAATCGGAGGGCGCCGCGGTGCCGGCGTCGGTCTGCACGACCTCTTTCACCAGGGTCAGGCTGCCGTCAACCACGGGGTTGCTGCACGAGATAGTCGTGCTGAATGGGTAGTCGTGAATCTCAATCGGTACCGGCCTCGCTACGGTGGGCCCGTGGGTGAAATTGGCAGCGATGACGGACCCCTCGATGTTCTGCGAGATTTCCCAGGTCAGGTTCGCGTATGGGGCGTAAATGCTGCCCTCGAGCGAATCGCCACCGGTTACGCGGACAGTTGTTGCATTGGGAAAATTCCAGAGCATGTATGGCGCCTCTGCCGACGAGGTCCCTGGCAAGTTGGGCATCTCGCCGTCAAATGACGTTCCCAGCACGTTGACGACGAACGGCGTATCAGCGGTCGGCGGCGTCCGGAACGTTATCTCCTGCAGAAGTGCGAGTTCCGTGGCCTGGATTGTCAAGAAATTGGTCACTCCCGGAGTGAGAGTGACAAAGACGTTGGCAGGCAGCGGTGATGACACCGGATTTCCCTGGGCATCGGTGAGAGTGACGTTGTTGGTGCACGTTGCAATCTGGGTGGATAGCGGTCGATACGCCGCGAATGCGGAAGGAATGTCAATGAGGGAACTGTCCACCGGCGTTGCAATGGACGCTGGAGTCTGCTGGTTTGTGGTGCCTTCGATGCGAGGCGCCGTGTTGTAGGCGGTCCCCGACGGAGTCAGCTGGTAATTGACCTGGGCGCCGTTCTGGTCAGTGTTGTGCGCGGTGTACGTGCTGGTGTCCGCAACTTTGGTGAAGCCGCCGTTCAGCACGCGGACGATCGACGAGTTTCCGGCGGCGGGAAACTGGATGCCGCCGCCGACGTAGAGGTAGGTAGGAGCGGCATCCCCCGGCGCGGTGAAGGTGGGCGTGATCGGCGTCGTGCCCGCCACGTTGTACGTGGTGTCGAAGCTCAGGTTTCCGCCCATCGCAATCGTGCCCTCTGTTTCGTCGGCATTGAGGAACACGTCGTTCTCGACGTAGACGAGGAAGTTGCTGTTGGCCGGGTGGCCATTCAAATCGAACGAAACGGGGTTGATCGGCGATAGTTCGCCATCAACCGCCATTGCGGCGCTCTGTGCCGACAGCCCGAGCAGAGCCAGGACGGCAACCATGGGCACTACCCGGGACATTCTCATCATTTTCTCCCTACAGCCTCATGAGAGGGTGGCCTGAGGCCGACTTGCGATGAGCCTAAGTCGCAACCAGTCAATGGGGAAGCCCGCGAATACGCTGTGCCCACGGGCAACGGATGGGTGGGGGCCTCGGCTACATCTCGGCGCACTACGCGAACCCGTGTGGTGCTGTAGGCCCATTCGAGAGCGTCAACGTGCACTAGTCGACGAGCTTCTTCGGCCGCCGGGCGTAGATGAGGATCGCCGTCCCCACGCCAAACAGCAGCAGAGCCGGCCCAACAACTCCGGCGGCGCCACTACCGGTTGCGGATAGCTGCGGTCCACATCCGGGCTGAGAGGGGTCCGTTGCGCCACCGCCGGGGGCGGGCTCGTTCGTCGGCGTCGGCGTCGGGGAAGGCGGAATCACGGGAAACTCCGGCTCAGGATTCGGAGTGACACAGCGCGCCGTATTCACGATTGTGCAGGTGACCTCCGTGGCTTCTGGCACGGTCACCGTCAGGCCGTCGGAGTGCAACGTTCCGCCGGTACAGCCCCACGTGCCAACGCCAAAGCCATCGGGTCCGCCAGACTCGGTGAGCGCATAGTCGCCGGGCGGGACAGTAACATCGGTGACGCTCGCTGTATTGCCGGGGCCGGAGACCGTCGTCGGACCGATCGCGGACAACGTCCAGTCAGAGGGCTGGGCGGTGCCTGTGTCAGTTTGCACGATCTGTTTGACCAGGGTCAGCCTGCCATCCTCCGTAGCGTTGGAGCAGGAGACCGTCGTATTGAAGGGAAAGTCGTGAAGCTCCCGCACAGGTGGTGGTGATGCAGAGGAGCCATGCGTGAAGTTGGCGGCAATGACGTTGCCCTCGATGTTCTGCAGGATCTCCCAGGTCAGGTCGGCGTATGGCGCGTAGATGGTGCCTTCAAGTGAATCGCCGCCCGTCACACGGATGGATAGTGCAGTGGGAAAATTCCAGAGCATGTACGGCGCATTGGCGGAAGACACTCCAGGCAAATTGGGCATCTCTCCGTCGAACGACGTGCCAAGGACGTTGACAACGAGTGGAGTATCGGCGGACGGCTCGCTTCGAAAGGTGATTTCCTGCAGGCTGCTGAGATCGGTTGCCTGAATGGTCAGGACATTGGTAACCCCTGGTGTGAGAGTGAGCCAGGCGTTGGGCGGCAACGGCGCAGCTAGCGGCACGTCTCGGCTGTCGGTCAGCTGCGCATTAGCCGTGCAGGTCGCAATCTGGGTCGAGAGAGATCGATATTCAGTGAATGCAGACGGAATGTCGATGAGCGAGCTGTCCACCGGTGTCGCGATCGACTCCGGTGTTTGCTGATTGGTCGTACCCTCGATCCGTGGCGCTGTGTTGTACGGCGTCCCGGTCGGAGTCAGCTGGTAATTGACCTGGGCACCGTTCTGGTCAGTGTTGTACGCGCTATACGTGGAGGTGTCTGCCACTTTGGTGAACCCCCCACTCAGTACCCGCACAACGGACGAGCTTCCTGTCGCGGGGAACTGGATTCCGCCACCAACATAGAGGTAGGTGGGTGCGGCGTCACCCGGTGCGATGAAGGTCGGAGCGATAGGTGTGGCGGCTGCAACGTTATACGAGGAGTTGAATCCAAAGTCCCCGCCCATCGCCACCGTGCCCTCGGATTCGTCGGCAGCGATGAAGACGTCGTTCTCCACGAAGACAAGAAAGTTGCTGTTGGCCGGATGGCCGTTCAACACGAATGAGACGGGATTGATCGGTGCCAATTCGCCATCGACCGCACGTGCGGCACTCTGCACCGATAGCCCGAGGATGGACACGACGGCAATAATTGGCACCACTCGTGACATCCGCATTGTGCTCTCCTTCGAGCTCAGGACGTGATCCGCTCGGATGCGAGCCAACTCATCACTCGGTCGCGATCGGAGCGTCCGGCAACTTATCCCGCCTGGCTATCGCGGCGGAGATCAGCTGCCCGGCTCCAATGACCAGGAGGATCAACACGCCTGCCACGAGCGTGTAGATGACCCGCTCCAGGTCGGTGTCGAAGACGCTGGTGCTGTTGCCTGATGAATTCATCAGCACGATGGTCGGGGTGATGACCGCTGACATCACGTAGTACGGCTTGCCGGTCAGAACAACCCAGAGCATCGCGAATCCGAAGACGGCACCGGCGAGCTGGAGGATCGTGGGGTTATGCACGAGAACCGCGAGCAGGGCAGCGGCCAGTCCACCCGCAATGGTGCCGAGGCTCCGATGCCAGACGCGTTGTGTTGTGGTCGAGTAGTCCGCCTTCACGACGAGCAGGATGGTCAGCAATATCCACCCAGCATGAGTGTTGAAGAACCACGTCATAGCCACGGCCGTTGAGAAACCAAGCAGGATGGCGAGGGCAACCCCGAAGGCGAATGCATCCCGGCCACCGACAGGAGTCGCCGGCTTGTCTGGCATCCCCTTCAGGAGCGTGCGCGACAGCAGGAGCGCCCAGAACCCTCCCACCAGCACGAGAAGAGCCGGGTACCAGAGTTGAAGTGACTCAGACGCCCCGCTGATATCCACATGTGGGGGTTTCGACGTCACTAGCAGGCCGGCCATGACGCCGACGTACATCAGCGGGCCGTTCCAGCCGCGCACTGAACTGAGCGCGATGATGACTGCCAGCAGAATCATGAGCAGCGTGCCAGACATGACTGACTGGCTCGACAGGATGGCAACGGGCACGACGAGGGCATTGAGGAAAATAGCCACGATGCTGACGCCGATATGGAGCGAGCGACTGAGCATGGCCGGCATCGTTCCGAGGAAATAGAGGTAGGCCTCGTGCTTGAGTGGGGTGAGCACGATGATGATCATGGGAAGCATCATCAGCACGATCAAGAGCCCCAGACGGATGCCCAGTCCCTTGGGCATCGCCGGCGCAGCGGGAGTGGGCTGTGGTGCAGCGTTCTGCGCATCCGCTGCAGTACTGCCATTTGTTGAGGCCGACATGCGATGAGCCTAAGTCGCAACCTGACAATGGGGAAGGCCGTGAACGCGCTGGGCCCACGCGCACCAGATGGGTACTGTGAGGATCACTCAGGCGTTTCGCCGAGATAAGGAGTGGATCCCATGCAGAAGATAAGCCCGTTTCTGTGGTTCGACAGCCAAGCGGAGGAAGCGGCAACGTTCTACGTTTCGCTCTTCGACAATTCGGAGATCCTCACCGTCTCCCGCTATGGCGAGGGCGCTCCCGTGCCCGCCGGAACCGTCATGTCGGTCTCGTTCGTGCTGGAGGGTGTCGAGTTCGAAGCCTTGAATGGCGGTCCGCTTTACGCGTTCACCGAAGCAATCTCGTTCTATGTCAAAGCAGAGACCCAGCAGGAGATTGACAAGTACTGGGATGCGTTGACCGCCGGTGGAGAACCGGGCCAGTGCGGGTGGCTCAAGGACAAATTCGGCTTGTCCTGGCAGGTGGTTCCACCGCTCCTCGGTGAGTTGCTGGGAGACCGCGATCCGGTGAAGGCCGGGAAAGTGATGCAGGCCATGCTGCAGATGAAGAAGATCGACATTGCCGGCCTGCGTGCGGCGTATGAAGCGCCGTAGCTCACGAAGCTCCGGCGATGAAGCGCGTGGCTGAAATCCCGCGTCGTGCCCGCTGAACGGATAGCATCACAGCATGATTCGCATACTGCTTCGGATTGTCATTTTCGTGGGCTCAGCAGCGCTCGGGCTGTTGGCCGCGTGGCTGATTCTTCCTGACTTCACGGTGACGTTCAGCGGCTTCATCGTGAGTGTGCTGATTTTCGCCCTCGCGCAGAGCATCCTGTCGCCGTTCGTCGCGAAGATGGTCGCGAGGAATGCGCCCGCCTTCCTCGGCGGCATCGGCTTGGTGTCCACCTTCGTCGCGCTCTTGATAGCGAGCCTGTTCACGGGCGGCCTCGTTATCAGTGGCGTGTCGACCTGGCTCCTGGCCACCTTGATTGTCTGGCTCGTGACGGCCATTGCCACGCTCTTTCTCCCCATGCTGCTCATCAAGGACAAGCTGGAGCGCCGGCGTGCAACACCCAAGGTTCACCTCGGGTAGTCAGAAACGCTTGCCCCATAGTCTCTGAAACGCTTCCCCCCAAACGATTGTGAAGCTCTGGACTTCTCGCTCAGTGTGAGGTTCGATTAAAGCTCGACTCAGACAGGGGTTCATCACCGAACCCCCGCAGACCGTGGCTCACGGACAATCACGCTGGGGGTGTTGATCATGAGCACCACTGGCGAGAGCGATCCTCCCACCACCAAGTCCAGAACCCTCTCTGGCGCGTTCGGCGGCCTGCTCGGGCTCGTCGCTCTCAGCTCTGCTGCCGGAATGCTGCTCACCGTCAGCATTGCTCCGGCACTTGCGCTCACTGGCATGGCAGCCACGAACACTATTGGCATCTTCGAGAATTTGCCCGACTACGTCTCGATCGGGCCTCTCGCCCAGCGGAGCAACATTTACGCGACGAAATCAGACGGAACCCCGGTGCTCCTCGCGTCGTTCTACGACCAGAATCGCGTTGAGGTCGGCTGGGACGACATCAGCCAGTACGTGAAGGACGCGGCGGTCGCGGGGGAGGACCCGCGCTTCTACGAACATAAAGGCGTCGATCTGCAGGGCACTCTGCGCGCGGCGACGTTGACGGCCGCCGGGCATGAGACGCAGGGAGGGTCGTCGATCACACAGCAGTACGTCAAGAACGTGCTGGTTCAGAAGTGTGAGGAGCTCCCGGACGAGAAGTCCAGAAGCGATTGCTACGACGAAGCAACGGCCACGACGCCGGAGCGCAAGCTGCGAGAGATGCGACTGGCGATCGGCGTTGAGAAGAAGTACAGCAAAGACGACATCCTCCGCCAATACCTGAACATCGCAGGCTTCGGCGGAACGGTGTACGGCATTGAGGCAGCGGCGAACTACTACTTCAGCACCACGGCTGCGAACCTCACCCTGTCGCAGGCGACCAGCCTGATGGCCATCGTGAACAACCCGGTGAAGTTTCAGCTCGATCGGCCAGACAGCGAGACCAACGGCGCCGCCAACGGGTACCAGGCCAATCTCGGCCGCCGCGACTATCTCCTCGACCAGATGTTGAAGTACGGGAAGATCACCGCCGCCGATCACGATGCGGCGATTGCAGCACCGATTCAACCCGCCATCAGCGAGCCGAGCACCGGCTGCCAGACAGCTGAGGACAAAGCGTATTTCTGTGACTACGTCACGCACATCCTGAAGAACGATCCGACTTTTGGAAAAGACCAGGAGACAAGAATCCTGAACTTCCGTCGGGGCGGCTACGACGTGTATACGACCCTTGATCTCGATCTCCAACACGCAGCGGTGAGCGCCATGTCGGCCAACGTGCCGCAGTCGTACCCCGGGTGGGACTTCGGCGCCGTCGTGTCGAGCGTGCAGGTTGGAACCGGGCGAGTACTCGCCATGGCGCAAAACAAGATCTACAGCCAGGATCCTGAGGTGCTGGCACGGGGCCCCAACTATACGAGCGTCAACTACAACACCGACTTCAACGAGGGCGGGTCTCGGGGTTTCCAGCCCGGATCGACCTACAAGGTCTTCACCCTCGCCGAATGGCTGAAAGAGGGCCATTCCCTGAGTGAAAGGGTGGATTCAGCACCCAAGGCGAACTGGGGCACGTTCAGGGACAGTTGCCTGGGCCCGCAGAACTACAACAGCGAGCACTGGAACCCCAAGAACGACGCCGACGAAGCGGGCGGCAACTACACGGCGCTCGAGTCGACGATCAATTCGATCAACACCGGCTACATCGGCATGGCAAAGCGGCTCGACTTGTGCGGCATCCGTAAGACGGCTGAGGCCTTTGGCGTGCATCGAGCGGATGGTGACCCTCTCGTGCAGAGCGCATCCTCGGTGATTGGAACCAACGAGGTTGCCCCACTCACGATGACTGTTGCGTTTGCCGGCATCGCGAACAGGGGGATCACCTGCACCCCGATTGCCATTGACCGAATCGTCGCGGCGGATGGCACGAACATGCCGATCCCGTCGTCGACGTGTACCCAGTCGGTGCCACCCTCGGTCGTCGCGGGAATGGACTACGCCCTGCAGCTCGTCATGTCGAGTGGAACGGCACGGCAGTCCTACAGCAGTACCACGCCGAATGTCCCGATGATCGGAAAGACAGGGACCACAGACGGTGCAAAGGACACCTGGATGAGTGGGGCGAGCACCAAGGTGGCCACGGTCGTCGCCGTCGTCGCCGTGACAGGAAACGCCAACCAGCGCATCTCGTACTTTGACAGCGGCCAGGCGGCTACTGCACGACACCGAATCTGGCCGAAAATCATGTCGGTCGCGAACGCGAAATACGGTGGAGGAAGCTTCCTGGTTGCGCCGCCGAGCCCCACGACACCAGACAGCAACCGGTGAGCCAGAGGCCGGCTAGCTTTCTCTGGGAGCCCCGATGAGCGCTCGAAGCGGGTAGTCCTGACCCTCGAGAATGACCTGGGCACTGATGCCAGTCTCGGCGTTGACGACGATTGGAGCGACCAGGTTGGCCGCGGTTCCCTCTGGGCCGGCGTTCACCACGACCAGGATCAGGGCGTCCTCAGGGGCGTGGATCGACAGCGCGGCGCAGTACTCATCTGAAATCACCGGGCTGTAATCCGAGAAGTGCGCGCCGGGATCAAGCAGGAACAATCGTGTCTGCGGGTCGAGTACTGCGGTCATCGAGTACAGCCCAACAGCATTCGGGATGGGAATGAGGGTGAAATCCACCAGAGGGTCAAGCCCAGGAGGCGATGCGACAAAGCGAAGCGCAACACTGTTGTCCACGATGCTGTGGCGAGCGGTGCTGGTGTGTACGACGCTCAACTGAGGAAGTCCATCAGTGTTGGCTGGATCACGCTCGCGGTGACCTGCAGTGCGGCCTGGTAGTTCACCTGTGCCTGCTTCAACTCCAGGATCACCTTGCCGAGGTCAATGTCTTCAATAGTCGATCGTTGTGTCTCCAACGTCGCTGATTTAATCACCAGGTTCTCCTGAGCTTTCATGATCTGCGCCTGTCGAGCACCGACATCCGCTTGCTGGTTGATGACGGACTTCATCCGAGTATCGAGTTCGGCGAGGCGCGGACCAACGTTCACGCCTGCGCGCAGGTCGGCCACGATCGAGTCGACGAGAGTGAAGACTGACGCAGGGCCCGTTCCGAAGACCGCGACTCCGTCAGCATCAACACGAACCGTTGAGTTGCTGTCGACTCGACGGTCGACGCCCGTTCCTGTCCCCGTGTATGAAATGACACCAGCCACATCGGTAAAGGCGGCACCGGCATCGGAGTTGCCCGCGAAGACGTTTCGACCGAGATACTGGGTGTTCGCCACCTTGAGGAGATCGTCTCGAAATCCCTCGAGTGCGACGGCAATCGCCTCTTTGGCGGCGGCCGACATCGCACCGTCGTTCGCACCCAACACTGTCTGGTCCCGAACGTTGTTCATGAGCGTCAGGGCGGTTCCCAGCGCGGAGTCGACGGTTGTGAGCCAGTTGTTGCCATTGCTGGCGTTGCGCGTGTACTGGCTGGCCGCACGCTGCTCGCCGCGGACGGCCATGGCGTTTGAGGTGCCCGTCGGGTCGTCAGACGGCTTGGTGATGAGCTTCTGCGACGTGGCCTGGTCCTGGAGCCTGGCCATCGTCGAGAGGTTTGCCTGCAGGTTGCGCTGCGAGGAGCGCATGAGCGCGCTGGTCGTTATGCGAGAGATCATGGCTTAGCGCCCTACAATTCCGGTGCGGTTGATGAGAGTGTCGAGCATCTCGTCGATTGCAGTGATGACCCTCGCTGCACCCTGGTACGCGTGCTGGTACGTGAGCATCGAGATGTTCTCTTCGTCGAGATCGACGGCGGAGTTGGACAGCTGGGCATTGGTGGCCGTTGTCGACGCGATGTCAGCAAGCACGGCCTGCTTGAGCGTCGTCTTGCTCGCGACGGCGATGTCGGTGACGGATGCCGCCCACAGCTTGTCGGGGGACCCAGCCGCAATACCGATCTGGGAGATGGCATCTGCGATCGCGCCATTGTTACCGCCGGCCCCCGGCAGTCCTGAGGCGATCTCCGCCTGGCTGGTCGGGATCACGGTCAGTGACAGGGCAGGCCTGGTGGCATCGAACTGGAAGAAGTCGAGTCCGACGGTGCCAGTCGCCGTTGCGCCTGTCTGGTGGATCGCGTTGACCTGTTGGGCGAGTGCCGTGGCCAGCTTGTCGTATGAGGCTGCAGCTTCGGCGAGTGCTCCACCCGTTCCGGCGGCATTGGTCGGCGCCAGCATGGTCAGCGAGCCGCCGATCTCTCCACCGTCGACGGCGACTGAGACACCGGGGCGCCTGGCCCACTCGACCTGCACAGGCGCGCCGGCCGAACCAGCGTACGTGGGAGAGCCGGTGAGCGTGAGTTCCTGGGACATCGTGCCTGTCACCAACGGGTTGCCACCCACAAGCACGTCAACGGTGCCATCGGGCAACTCGCGCACGGTGCCGCCGGTGAGGGCGGCGAGTGTTGTCGTCATCGTGTTCCTGGCATCGATCAATTCGTTCGCAGAGCTGCCCGAAGCGACCATCGTGCGGATGCGCCCATTGAGATCGGCAACCTGCGCTGCGGTTGCGTTGACTTCCTTGACCATGCCGGCGAGATCCGACTGTGTCGATGCCCATTGGCTGGTGACAGCGTTGTATCCAGAGGCGATGGTCGACGCCAGCGTCTTGGCCGCGCTGATGACCAGCCCGCCCTGTGCGGATTCATCTGGGTCATTGGTCAGGTCGCCCCATGCGGCCCAGAAGTCGCCGAGCTGGCTGGCAATACCGTTTTTTCCCGGCTCGTTGAGGGACGTCTCCAGCGCGGTCATGACGTTCGCGCGAACTGCCGTGTAGCCGGCGCCGCCCGCTGAGAACCGAACCTGTGCGTCAAGCGTCGAGTTGCCGAGACGGGCGATGCCGTCAATCGACACTCCCTGGCCAGGGCGCAAGCCGTTGCTGAACAAGCCCATGGAATTGAGCGGAGCAACCGCTGATGTCGACACGCGCTGACGCGTGTAGCCAACGACGTCGGCGTTCGACACGTTCTGGCCGACGATGTCGAAGCCCAGTTTGGCTGCAGCCAACCCTGTATAGGCGGTGTTCAATCCGCTAAAGGTACTCATCGGGACATCCTCACAGTTTCTGGTCGAAGAATCGTGCGCCGTGGCGAGCTGAATCTGTCGTTCCGGTGGCGTCGTACGTGGCGGCGTTTGTGTCGATGTTCGCCATGGTCTCTTGCGTAGAACGGGCGGCTGAGCGCAGGAACTGCAAATTGACGTCTCGCAGTTCCCTGATCTGCCCGGTCAGGTCGCTGAGCGCAGCGAGGTGGGCCATGAAGATTTCCGACCACGGGCCGTCTGGAGCATGGCTGACAATGTCGCGGAGTGTTGCATCTTCGGCGGTGCCCCATTCAAGGGCGAGCTCTGCGACGGCGACGGTGCGGCTGAGGCCGCTCTCGCGCAGCTTGTTCATGACCTGCTCCACCTCGCGGGTGGCGTGCTGGATCCAACGAGTCTTTCCTGCGGTGAGCAGCAACTGTTCTTCTTCGAGCTTGAAGACCAGGAGCTCCAGGAGTTCACGCTCGCGCCAGAGTAGCGCTGACAGTTCGGTGGCGCTCACGATGCTTCTCCTTCTCTCTCGTTCGTGCTCGACGGGCGGGGAAATCGACACCCTTGCGTGAACCACTGTCGGCAGGAACAGGCCCCATGTTAGCGATTGATCCCGAAATGACCCCGAGACGTGTCCACAAAAGAGAGGACAGCGTTTGACCCGTAAGGGGGGCACCGATCGCCGAAAAAATCGCCATTTGATTGTTAGCTTGTAATCACAGCGACGACGCATCAGCTTCCAGGAACTCGAACATCCAGATGCGAACACCTGCTGTACACCAGCACCGCTCTGAATCCGCGCTTACCCCGCACCCGCAGTCTGCCGTTGCTCTTCCCGGCACGCTGCACCGATATCCATCTCAAGTCACAGGGGTAAATCAATGAATCGCGATGAACGTAACGCGCTCGTGGTAGAGAACCTCCCGCTCGTCGGCTACCTCGTCTCAGAGGTCTGGTCGAAGGCCAGGCACCTCGACAGGGATGACCTCGCCTCGGCCGGTGCTGTGGCGCTGATCACGTCTGCCGACGCCTTCAAGCCTGAACTCGGAATTCCCTTCGGCGCTTTCGCTCGGCGCCGCATCGTCGGTGCATTCGCGGATGAGATGCGCTCACTCGACTGGGCAACACGCTCAGCTCGCCGACGCATCAAGGAAACCCTCGGGGTGCAGGAGACGCTGGCCGCGGCCCTCGGTCGGACCGCCACGGTTGACGAGATCGCCGACGCGCTCGGTGTGGACAAGGCAGAGGCACTCGCCGGTATCGCTGACGCCTCTCGTACGCTCTCGACGCTCGACGACGTGACGGCAGAGTTCCTGGTCGCAGAGACCGTGCTGCCAGAAGACAGCCTGTTGTCCGGCGAGAAGCTCCGCTACCTGCACGCATCCGTTTCAGCGCTGCCGGAGAAGATGCGTTACGTCGTTGAACAGGTCTACTTCGCAGAGCGCACAGTTAAAGAGGTCGCGGAGGAGCTGGGGACCACCCACTCCGCCGTGTCCCAGCAGCGTGCAGAAGCCATCCGCTTGCTTCGTGACGGTTTCGGTACCCACTACTCAGACTCACCGGACACCGCATACGTCCCAGAGTCTCGAATTGCCGTCGCCGGTCGGAGTGCATATCTGGCCAGGCTCTCAGAGCAGGCCGTTGTGGGCATCGCCCGGTTCGCGAACGACCGCGGCGTTGCGTCAGCAGCATCCTGACGTCTCTGACAATTTTCTGGCACATCGTCTAACGGATGATGACGGCCGGTCGATAGATCACAGTGCCAGCCCATGGATGGGCCGGTTATACCAACCCACTCACGGAGGACATCACTATGGGTATGCAGATCAACACCAACACCGCGGCTAACAACGCTTACCGCAACCTCTCCAACACGCAGAACAGCCTGTCGAAGTCGCTTGAGAAGCTGTCCAGTGGTCTCCGCATCAACCGCGCAGCGGATGACGCAGCCGGCCTCGCTATCTCAGAAGGCCTCCGTTCACAGGTGAACGGCATCACCGTTGCAGCCCGCAACGCCCAGGACGGCATCTCGGTCATCCAGACCGCTGAAGGCTCCCTGACCGAGGTGCACTCCATCCTGCAGCGTGTTCGCGACCTCGCAGTTCAGGCCGGCAACGACTCGAACAACGCTAACTCGCGCACCGCGATCCAGACTGAAGTCACCGCACTGACCAGCGAGCTCACCCGCATCGGCGCGTCCTCGAACTTCAACGGCATCAAGCTGCTTGATGGTTCAAAGACTGGTGCAACCAGCCTCACGTTCCAGGTCGGTGCAGGCGGCGTTGCAGCCGAAGACCAGATCACCGTTGACCTCGGCACCGCGAACACGACTGCCGTCGCAACCGCTGTTGGCGCCCTGACGTTCGACTCCGCAGCAAACGCTGCAGCGTCGATCCTGGTGCTCGACACGCAGATCACCAACATCTCAACGGCACGCGCCAACCTCGGTGCTGTTCAGAACCGCTTCGAGTCGACGATCAACAGCCTGAACGTCTCCAAGGAGAACCTGTCAGCTGCAAAGTCGCGCATCACCGACACGGACATGGCTTCTGAAATGGTCAACTACACCCGTGCGAACATCCTGTCGCAGGCCGGTACCGCCATGCTCGCGCAGGCGAACCAGTCCAACTCGGGCGTTCTGCAGCTCCTCCAGTAACTAAGGACGTAGCTAGCTGGGCCAATTCTGAGTAGTTTCACTCACCTCAGAAAGCAGCTCGACAAACACCTGGAAACAGGTACGAGCTGGTGGCGATCGCGGATGAACTGGACCTCATACGTGATCGCCACCGGCTTTTTCGCTTTACCCAGCGTCTGTTGGCGCATACATGATTCAGCAAAGGACTTGTAATGGCGTCAAACCTCGCAATCGACGGTCTCATCAGTGGCATGGACACGACGGCCCTGATCAACTCGCTCATGCAGGTCGAGGCCATTCCGCAGACGCTGCTGAAGGCCAAGGTCACCTCAACGCAGGCGTATGTCACGGCACTGCAGAACCTGAACGCCAAGATCGCAAGCCTCGCGACGCTCTCAGCGGCCGCGGCGAAGCCCACGTCATTCGACCTCTTCACAGCAACGGCCAGTTCGACAACCGTGACGACCGCTGTTGCAGCAGGGGCCCAGGCCGGGCAGATCGACTTCACCGTTGGCAAGACGGCCCAGGCGCAACGGTCGTTGTCTGCACCCATGAGTGCCTGGCCGGAGTCGCCTGCCGTGCTGACCGTCGTCGGCAGTGACGGCACGACAACAGAGATCACCGCAGCAACCACGTCGCTTGACGACATGGTCGCTGCCGTCAACAAATCGGCCGCCGGAGTGACGGCCACCAAGGTTTCGATCGGCAACGGCGAGTTCCGCCTGCAGTTCGAGGGCAAGACCACGGGTGACGCCGGCGCGTTCTCCCTCTATCAGGGCACAGGCACGGGCACCGCCCTGGCGACGACGGCCCTCAAGACTGCGCAGAACGCCGAGATCACGCTCTGGGCTGGAACCGCTGCGGAACAGAAAATCACCTCAGCCACCAATACCTTCGCCGACGTGCTCCCCGGCGTCTCTGTCACCGTTACCGCGGTGAGTGCAGACCCGATCACGTTGACTGTCGCCCGCGACGACAAAGCCGTGTCGAAGCTGGCCTCCGACCTGGTGACCGCGCTGAACGACATCTTCAACCTCATCAAGACGAGCACGAAGGTGATCACCGCCACCGACTCTTCTGGGAAGACGACGACATCCGCCGGCGTGCTCGCCGGTGACAGCACCGTTCGCGGGGTCAACCAGCGGATCACCTCTGCTGCATCCTTGCCGATCAACGGTTTTTCACCCTCCGAGTACGGCATTGTCATCAACAAGTCTGGAACCTTCGACTTTGACGCCGAGAAGTTCCAGGCGTCTCTGACCAAGGATCCGGCCGCAATGCAGGTCGCGCTGCAGGAAATCGCGTCGCGCGTCTCTGTCGTGGCCACCGAGTTGTCTGACAAATATGACGGCTCGCTCACCACCAAGATCTCCAGCCAGGAATCCCTCGTCAAGAATCTCGGCGACCAGGTAACTGACTGGGACCGTCGCCTCACCGCTCGTCGCGCATCGCTCGAAAAGACATACACGGCAATGGAAGTTCAGCTGGGCACACTGAGCACCCAGCAGAGCTGGCTCACCTCGCAGCTCGCGTCGCTGAACTCCTCCAAATCCTAGGGAACACCATGAATACCAGCCAGGCAGAGGCGCAACGATCGAAGTACAACAGGGAAGCCGTGCTGTCGGCCAGCCCCGTACGGTTGTTGACCATGCTGTACGACAGGCTGCTGCTCGATCTGGGTCGTGCGGATGCCGCCCAGACCGTCGGTAACTGGACCGTCGCCTCTGAAAACCTGCTGCACGCACAGGCGATCATCTCTGAGCTCGCATCGTCGCTCAACGCTGATGTGTGGGACGGCGCCGAAGGCCTGTCTGCCCTGTACTCCTATGTGTCGACGGCGCTCATCAGCGCCAATGTGAACCGCGATGTGCTGCGCACCCGGGAATGCGTCGACCTGCTCGAGCCGCTACGCCTCAGCTGGCATGAAGCGGCGCAGCACATGCCGACCACGCCTCGCCCGGCATCCGCAACGGGAACTCTCGGCTTTGCCTGATCACGCCCCAGCGTCTGACCATCGGAATGCAACAGCGTGGGCTGGCGTGCTCGATGACCTTGAACATCGTCTCGGCCTCGCCGCGGCGGAGGCGGACGGATATGCAGAAGCGGAGTCAGAGCCAACTCCCGATTCAGCTTCAGATGTAGCCGCTCATCCGCTCGCGGACTGGACTCCGCCTGTCGGTCTCGGACCGATTCCCACCGAGCTCGTGGAGCGCGCACAGCAGCTGCTGGCGGGTCAGCGAGAGCTGAGCGCTGAGCTTGAATCCGCCAGGAACGAGGTCGCGCGGCATTTGGCCGCCATCCGCTCTGTACCGGCGATGCGGGCCCCGTCTGCAGCGATCTACCTCGACGTCACCGGCTAGCGCGACCGGGGAAGTCCGCCCATACCCAGCTTCTTTTTCAAGCCCTCCTTACGAAAGTCCGAACCGGGCCGATAGCTAAGGGGGAGCACGGATCGCTCACCTCCCGGCCATGGATCGGCCACTTGTTCCCAGACCAAGAAGCGGGTATTCGTGTTTGATTCGGTGACCTCTGTTGCGCTCACCAGCGCGTTGGATGGCCTGGCCCTTCGCCAGAAGACCATTGCCAACAACATCGCCAATGTGAACACGCCGAACTACCACGCCAAGCGTGTCGCGTTCGAAGACGCACTCGCGGCATCCGTTGCAGACGGCGACGGATCGACTGTCGCCACAACGGCGAGGTCACTCGAACCCACCCGCCTCGACGGCAACAACGTGAACCTTGACACAGAGACACTGTCGAATGTCGACACGGTGCTCCGCTACCAGTTCGCGACGCAGGCGGCCAACGGCCAGTTCGCGAGCGTCCGCACAGCGATGAAGACCAGCTGATGACGTTCGACGCGATCGGAATCGCCAGCACAGGCATGACCGTCCACCGTAAGTGGCTGGACGCTGTCGCCGACAACATTGCCAACATCAACACGGCGACGAGCACAGACGGCGCCGCGTTCCAGGCCCGCTACGTCATTGCCCAGGAAGGGCAGGGCACGAGCGGCGTCTACGTGGCAGGCACCGCAGCCGGCGACGCTGAGGGCCGGTTGACCTACCAGCCTGACAGCCCCCTGGCAGACGAAGACGGCTACGTCCGCCTCCCAGACATCGACCTGGCATCCGAAATGGGCCAGCTCATCCTCGCCCAGCGCGGCTACCAGGCCAGCGCAGCGGTCGTCGACCGCGCAAAGACCACGTACGAAGCAGCACTTCAGATCGGACGCTCCTGATGACCATCGCCCCCGTCGCAGCCGTGTCAGGCGTGACCGCCACCGATTACCTCGCCGCCGTCCAGCCCGCAGCGTCGACCGATGGCTCTGCCTTCGGCACATCACTCACGGGTGCCGTCGAAAACGTGCAGCAGCTGCAGTCCACCTCGAACGAACTCGCCATCCAGGCCGTCACCGGCGACCTCGACGACATCCACAACGCAACCCTCGCCTCAAGCCGCGCACAGGTCACCCTGGAACTCGTCGCAACCGTTCGCAACAAGGGCGTTGACGCGTTCAACGAGATTATGAGAATGCAGGCATAATGCCGACCCAGGTAACCTCAGCGTTCCGACGCCTGTCAGAGACGATTCGCGCCTTCACGATCGCCCAGCGCACTGTCGCGCTCATCGGGCTCGCCGTGCTCGCACTCGGCATCGCCGCGCTCACCATGTGGGCGATGAAGCCGTCATACACGCCGCTGTTCTCCGGATTGAGTGCAACGGATGCCAGCACCATCGTCGAACAGCTGCGGAGCGACAACGTCCCGTACGAGCTGACCAACGGGGGAGCGACGATCCTCGTTCCGGAGGAAAGCGTATACCAGGAGCGGCTCACCGCTGCGGCGGCAGGACTGCCGTCGTCATCGACGGGCGGGTATTCCCTGCTCGACCAGATGGGGGTCACCTCGAGTGAGTTCCAGCAGTCGGTCACGTACAAGCGAGCGCTCGAAGGTGAACTCGCGTCCACCATCCAGGCGATGAAGGGCGTCAAGACGGCATCCGTCAAACTGGCCATCCCAGAAGAGAGCGTCTTCGTCGCAGAGCAGAACGATCCAACGGCATCCGTTTTCGTGGAAACCCAGAACGGCGTCACCCTGACGAGTGACCAGGTTCAGGCCATCGTGCACCTCACCTCAGCCTCGATTGACGGCATGTTGGCTACCGACGTCGCCGTGATCGACGCGAACGGTGAGGTGTTGTCAGCCGTCGGCGTCGGAGCGACCGGATCTGCAGACTCGCAGGCATCCGACTACGAAGCCCGCGTTCGGGCATCGGTGCAGACCATGCTCGACAGGGTTGTCGGACCGGGCAACGCCACTGTCGTCGTCGCAGCCGACATGAGCTACGAATCGGCCGAGCGGGTAGAGGAGACCTTCGAAGCCCCAGAGGGAAACCCGGCGCTGAACGAGGCAACCACAACCGAGAGCTACACCGGAACAGGCGGAACGGCGGCCGGCGTGCTCGGCCCAGACAACATTGCGGTGCCCGGTGACGCTGACGGGAACGGCACGTTCCAGTCTGAAGACACCACCAAGAACAACGCCGTGAACAAGGTCACAGAGTCGCGCTCGATCCCGGCTGGCGCACTCAACCGCCAGACGGTGTCTGTCGCCCTCAACAAGGATGCCGCAGACGGCATTCGTGTGGCCGATGTCACCTCCCTGGTCGCCTCTGCGGCCGGCATCAATGCTGCACGCGGCGACGCCGTGACCGTTGAGGTCGTCGAATTCAACGGTGCGAGCGCTGCTGCTGCGGCCGAAGCCATCGCCGCTGCAAAGGCTGAAGCCGCTGCGAGCCGCTTCGCCGACATCCTGAAGATCGGCATCATCGTGCTCGGTGTGCTTGGCGCCCTCGTGGCCGGCGTGATCCTCTACGCCCGCCGCAACAACAGGCAGACTCGCGAAGCCATCGAACTCGGTGAATTCATGGAGTCGAGGCCGGCTCTCGACGAGGCGGCGACCACGCCGATCGGGATTGAGGCGACTACGCCACTGCCGCTTCCGGTGCTCGGCGCAGACGCGAACGACAGCGATCGCCAGCGCGCAGAGATCGACGCAATGGCCGCACGCGACCCGCTACAGACTGCAGAATTCCTCCGCAGTCTGATGGATGACAGGCAGACCGTATGACCATCGTGAGCGGCGCACCACTGACCGGCACCCAGAAGGTCGCCGTCGTGCTGATGAATATGGACCAGCAGCGGGCCGCCGTTGTGATGTCCCAGTTCAATGACGGCGAGGCAGAAGAGATCGCCGCCGAGATCATCAGGCTGCGCCGCGTCGACGCCTCCGTTGCTGAAAGCGCCATGGCCGAGTTCCATGAACTCTCCACCAAGGGCAAGTTCAGCGGCCGCGGTGGCCATGATGCTGCAGTCGGATTGCTTGAAGCATCGTTCGGTGCCGAGAAGGCAGCGGGCGTCATGAACAGGGTGACCTCGTCGATGGCCGGCAAGGCATTCGAGTTCCTCGACTCTGCGGAACCCAGCCAGTTGATAACGCTGCTCGACGGCGAACTGCCCCAGACCGCAGCGCTGGTGCTCGCTCACCTTCGCCCTGAACACGCCTCAGCGGTGATCACCGGACTCAACGAGTCGCTCAGAACCGACGTTGCCCAGAGCATCGCGACCATGGGTGCTTCGTCCCCTGAGGCCGTCAAGATCGTGGCAGACACCCTCAAGATCCGTGCCGGTGCCGTGGTGTCGAAGGATTCAGCTGAAGTCGTCGGCGGCATCCAGCCACTCGTCGACATCATCAACCGCGCAGACGTGTCGACAGAGCGTGAGCTGCTCGAAGCACTCGAAGCACGAGACCCGATCCTGGCTGAAGAGATCAGGTCGCGCATGCTGACCTTCGCCGACATCGTCAAGCTGGAAGGCCGTGATGTGCAGCAGGTGCTGCGTGGCATCGGAGCCGACATCCTCGCGACCGCCATGAAGGGCGCGTCAGAGCAGGTCGTTGAAGTCATTCGCGCCAACCTCTCAGAGCGCAACAAGGAGCTCCTCGACGACGAGATCGCCACTGCACGCCCTGTGCGCATGTCGCAGGTCGAGGAAGCGCGCTCGTCGATCGTGCGCTCGATCAGGGACCTTGAAGCACAGGGGAGCATTACCGTGCTCCGCGGTGACGAGGACGACTATGTCAGCTGACCCAGTCTTCTCTACCGTGGCTTTCCCCACGTTGCGCGGCGACGTGCAGCAACGGGTGGAGGCCCAGGCGAAGGTCCGCGGGCACGCGGCAGGCTTTACAGAGGGTTTGCGACAGGCCAAGGCAGAAGCGGATGCCCAATTGGCCAGGCAGCAGGCAGAGCACCAGGCGTCCCTGCGGCATGACCAGGCCAGGACCGATCGCGCTCTCGGCGTGCTGAACCAGGCCACGAAAGCGCTGCTCCTTCGTACGGTTCCCGTGCTGGACGATGTGCGGTCTGTGCTCGCCGAGACGGCCATCCAGATCGCGGAAGCGATCCTCTGCTGTGAGCTCCAGGACACAGAGCGCTCGGCACGGGCTGCCCTGGCGCGCGCCTTCAGCGGCGCAGACCCGCAGACCGTGCTCTCGGTTCGCCTGAACCCCGATGATCTCGGCGTGCTGCAGGGGGCCATCGGTGACCATGCTGGTGTCGACTTCGTCGCCGATCCCTCTCTGGCTCGCGGCGACGCCATCGCTGAGTATCCAGACGGATTCCTCGACGCCCGGATCGGGACGGCGCTCGCGCGCGCGACAACCGCACTCCGGCAGGAGAACCCATGACGCTCCTGCTTGAGGACACCTTCCTCACCCTCGACGCCGCACGTCGCGCCAGCGCACCGGAACGCGTCGGCGTTGTTTCCGCCATCGTGGGACTTGGCCTCGAGATCCAGGGGCTCAACTGCTCCATCGGTGACCTCGTCAGCGTTGGCGATGACGACCCCGTCGACGCCGAAGTGATTGCAACCACGCGGGAAGGCATCCGCTGCATGCCGCTCGGACGACTGAACGGCGTGAACGCCGGTGCTCCGGCGCGCTCAGCAGGGCTGCCGCTTCGGGTGCCGACGGGCGTCGGACTCTTCGGCCGCGTTCTCGACGGTCTCGGCCGGCCGATCGACGGCAAAGGACCGCTCGTTGACGCGGCGATGGTTCCGCTGCACAACGAGACACCATCAGCCATGCACCGCGCCCGGATCGACACGCCGCTGCAACTGGGCGTTCGTGTCCTTGACACCATGACAACTATGGGCAGGGGCCAGCGCATGGGCCTGTTCGCCGGCTCAGGTGTTGGTAAGTCGTCGCTGCTGTCGATGATCGCCAGGGGAACGGATGCCGAGGTGTCTGTGATCGCCCTCGTCGGTGAGCGCGGACGTGAGGTGCGGGAATTCCTCGAAGACGACCTCGGTGCAGAAGGCCTGGCCAAGTCGATCGTTGTCGTATCGACCTCAGACGAGCCAGCGATGATGCGACTTCGTGCAGCGTTCGTCGCGACTCGGATTGCTGAGTCCTTCAGGGACCAGGGCAAAGACGTGATGCTGATGATGGACTCCCTCACCAGGGTGGCCATGGCCCAGCGTGAGATCGGCCTGTCTGTCGGAGAGCCGCCCGCCACTCGCGGATATCCACCATCGACGTTCTCCGTGCTCGCCCAGCTGCTTGAGCGGGCAGGAACGGCAGAGACCGGGTCCGTCACCGGCGTGTACACCGTTCTTGTCGATGGCGACGATCACAATGAGCCGATCGCGGATGCCGCACGGTCGATTCTCGACGGCCACGTCGTGCTCGACCGCAAGCTGGCCGTCCTCGGTCACTTCCCGTCCATTGACGTGCTCGGCTCCATCTCGCGGGTGGCCACCAAGGTCACGTCAGCCGAGCTCATTCGCCAGGCAGGTCGCCTGCGCACGGTGCTCGCCGCCAGGCGAAACGCGCAGGACCTCCTCGACGTCGGCGCATACCAGCGCGGCACCAACCCCCTCGTCGACGCGGCGGTGGAGCACGAAGACGCGATCAACGCCTTCCTCCAGCAACGGATGGACGACCAGTCCAGCGCTCCGGATGCCTGGGACCAGCTCACTCGACTCAACAGCATGCTCGGAGGTTCATGATGGCTGCTCAATTCTCCCTCGCCGGACTCCTGCGACTCCGCCACGCGCAACAAGACCAGGCCGCAGGTGACCTGGCTGCGGCCAACCTGCGGATCCAGCAGAACGCCGCGAGCGAGGCGAAGACGCGCACCGCGCTCGGCGTGACCGCGACCGATGCCACCAGCACAGAAGCGCTGCACGCACTGGCCGCCGCCCGCGCCTCATCGCGAAGCATGCTCGCCGACCTGTCGTCGCTGGCGCGCCACCACGAGGCAACCGCGAGCGAGGCGCAGCAGGTTTTCGACGCCGCGCGTGCCCAGACACTCAGCCTCGAAAAGCTTGAAACCAGACACAACGCCACCGTCATCGCCGACGCGCTCAAGGCCGAGCAGCTCGTGTTGAACGAAATCGCGTCAACGTCATGGCACCGCGACAGCTCTGGGGGAGCCCGATGAGCATGAGCGACACGATGCTGCGCATCGGCGAGATCCAGGCCACCCTGTTGCAGGTCTCTGGCGTGACGGTATCGACGACCGCGACTACGAGCACCACGGCGACCGACACCAGTTCGGCATCGTCCTCAGCGCTCTTCGCGGAGGCACTCGCAGCCCTGGGCGGCACCACGGCGACCGGGGGAACGACGATCGCGAACCCGACGAACGCGACGGGGACCGACGTGGTCGCATCCGCTTCAAAATATCTCGGCGTGCCCTATGTCTTCGGGGGAGAGGACTCCTCTGGGATGGACTGCTCCGGTCTTGTGCAACGCGTATACGCAGACCTCGGGATCGACGTTCCGCGCCTTGTCTCTGGTCAGATGACCGTCGGCACAGAGGTCGGCTCGCTGGCCGAGGCGCAACCTGGCGACCTGATCGTCACCGAGGGCGGCGACCACGTCCTCATCTATGCGGGCAACAACAAGGTCATCCACGCTCCCTACGAGGGTCGAACGGTCAGTCTTGTCGACGCCTATATGACGGATGCAGACATCGTCACCATCAGACGCATCATCCCCACAGGAACCGCTGCCGCCACGGCGACGTCGTCGCTCTCCGCGGCCACCGGCAGTACCGATCTCGTTTCCGCGGCACTTGCCGCCCTAGCTAAGGGAGGGGTCGCATGACTCTTCTTCCCGGTTCACTGGCCACGGCTCCTCAGCCGGCCCGCGGGGGAGCCTCGACGTCGTCGTCGAGCTCCGCCGCTCGCGCCGACGGCTCCCGTGACTTCGCGTCAGCGCTACAGGGAGCGCTGGGTGGCCCTTCACCCCGCGCAGAGCGCGGCACCTCAGCGTCGCGTGGCGCTCAAGATTCAGCGGATGCCGACACTGTCGCCCCCGTTGCTGGGGACGTAGACGCTCCGGTGGCGCAGCCGCAGGCTGACGCCCAGCCCACCCAGCCGGTTCCCACCGCACTGGTGATCCCCGCCGGACTGGTCGTTCCCACCGGCCTGGTCGTTCCCACCGGTCTGGCCGTTGCTGTGACGCCGGCCGACATCGACGGTTCGGCTGCTGCCGGTGTCAGTGCAGCAGATATCGTCGTGGGCGCAGCCCCACTGGCTGTCGCTCCGGGCGCGGCAGGCACCGATAGTGTCGCAGGCGGTGTGTTCACCGGCCCCGAAACCGATGCTGTGGCCGACGCCGCCGTGGGTGATGCCGCAGCGGCGACGCGTGACAGCGCCCCGCTCGCCGCGACGGCTGCCGCAGCCTCACCCGCCGCATCCGTCGCACCGGGAGCGCAGGCGCAGCCGGTGGCAAACCATCAGATTCCGCAGGCGGCGGTGCAACCAGATGCCGTCCAGACGGCGCCGGTCGGCAGCGTGACCACACCGGGCAGTGCGCCCGCGGTCGCACCAGCGCAGGCAGCATCGCCCGTCGCCCAGGTGGCGACAGCGCCGCTGGCGTCTGAGGCACCGGTCGCGCCAGCTCTCTCCAGCGCGTCAGCAGATGCGGGCGAGCAGTCCGACTCCTCGCAGAACGGAGCCGGCCAGCCGACGCAGGGAACGATTGCCCCATCCGTCGTCCCGAGCGGCATCGCGACCCCAGCCGTCGCATATGCTGCGGCGACCGCGAATGTCGCTGCCAGCCAGAACGCCCAGGCAGATCAGCTCGCGCAAGCGCCGCTCTCCACGCAGATTGCCAGGCCGCTGTTCAGCCTCGCGAATGCCGCTCATGGTGAGCATGTCATGACCATTTCGATCACCCCAGACAACCTCGGCCCCGTCACGGTTCGCGCTCATGTCGGCAGTGAGGGAATCAGGGTGGAGCTCTTCGCGCCCAACGACGCAGGGCGAGACGCGTTGCGCTCGATCCTGCCAGAGCTGAAGCGCGACCTGGCCGGCTCAGGCATGACGGGCGCGAGCCTCGACCTGTCCTCGCGCAACCAGGCGGATAGCTCGCGAGATCAGGGCCAGCAGCCGGGCCAATCCGGCAGGGAACGAGCATCCGTTTCGGCCCTCGAGGGCGCAGGCGCCGGTGCACACACCCCAGAACGCACGACCGTACCGACCTGGTACGGCCCCACAGCCTCCATCGACGTGATGGCATAAGGAAGAGGTATACCCATGACGGATCCTGTGACATCAGCCACCGCGGCTGCTGCGTCGACGCCGACGGCAGGCATGTACACCTCGTCAACGAAGACGCGAACGCCCAGCCAAACGCTGGACTCCGACGCGTTCATGACGCTGCTCATCACGCAGCTGCAGAACCAGGACCCCAGCTCGCCCATGGACACGACGGCCATGATCCAGCAGACCACCCAGCTCGCGATGATGGAGAAGCTCACGGCCATCGAATCGACGGCAACGGAGAACTTCTCCCTCCAGATGCGCGTGGCAGCAGCTGCGCTCGTCGGCCAGCAGGTGACGTACTCCAAGACTGACGGAACTGTGGTGACCGGCACCGCAACATCCGTTTCCTACACCGGAGTTGTGCCGACAGTGTCAGTCGGTGGCGTTGATGTTGCCCTCGACGCCATTTCCGGGGTGACGACCACTACTGCAACCACTCCGCCGGACACCACCACTCCGCCGGACACCACCACTCCGCCGGACACCACCACTCCAACGTCCTGACCTCTTCGCTCCCCACACTTTTCTTCCCCTTTTCATTAACCGAAAGGCGCAACCATGCTTCGCTCTCTCTACTCCGGTATCTCAGGCCTTCGTTCACACCAGACCATGCTTGACGTGACGGGCAACAACATCGCCAACGTCAACACCACCGGCTTCAAGTCGGGTGCCGTGCAGTTCCAGGACACGCTCTCGCAGGTCGTCAAGGGCGCCGGTGGAGCGGATGCCAACAACGGTGGCACCAACCCCGCCCAGGTCGGTCTTGGTGTGCTGGTCGCCGGCATCTCCACCAACTTCTCCCAGGGTTCGGCCCAGTCGACGGGTAACGCGTCAGACATGATGATCTCCGGCGACGGATTCTTCATCACCCAGAAGGGCGGCGACACCACCTACACCAGGGCCGGATCGTTCAACTTCGATGCACTCGGCCGCTTGGTGTCGCCTGACGGCGCATTCGTGCAGGGTTACGCTGCAATCAACGGTGTCGTCCAGGACGGTGGTGCCGTCGGAAACATCACGCTTCCCCGTGAAGCCATCGTTCCGGCAAAGGCAACCACGTCTGCAACGGTCGGCGGTAACTTGCCTTCGGAGACCCCAATTGGAACGTCTTTGGTCCAGGACATTCCGATCTACGACGCATCAGGCGTCTCCCGCACGCTGTCTGTGACCTTCACTCGCACAGCAGCAGGCTGGGATGTCGCCGGCGATGACGGCGCGGGTGCAACGGGCGCGAGCGCTCTCGAGTTCACCAACGGCGTGCTCACCGCGGGTGGCGCCATGACTGTGGGTGGCATTGCCATCGACCTCACCGCGACCACTGGTTTTGCCGAGTTGAAGACGGTGTCGGTCACCGGTCAGGACGGCAACGAGGCCGGCACGCTGAAGTCATACAGCATCGGGCAGGACGGCACGATTGTCGGCCTCTTCAGCAACGGTGAGAAGCAGGCCATCGGTCGCGTCGCCCTCGCCACATTCGTGAACCCCGGCGGACTCGAGAAGAACGGATCGTCGTCGTACAGCGCGACGTTCAACTCTGGCGACGCGGAGATCGGCGTCCCCGGAGCAAACGGCCTCGGCGCGCTCATTTCAGGCTCCCTGGAAATGTCGAACGTCGACCTGTCGCAGGAGTTCACGAACCTGATCGTGGCCCAGCGTGGTTTCCAGGCCAACGCCCGCATCATCACCACCTCCGACTCCATCCTGGAGGAGCTCACCAGCCTGAAGCGCTAGAAAAACTCTCACTTTCGCTGTCGGCCGTCCCCTTCACCTTACGAGTGGAGAAGGGCGGCCGACAGTAGTGTGTGACGGCCGACCCGGCCGAGACCAGGGATGGACACATGATCGTAGTTACCCGGCTGAATGACAGCCAGTTCGCGATCAATCCCGACCTGATCGAACGTATCCACGCCAATCCGGACACCACGCTGGTCATGGTCGATGGCGCAAAGTTCATCGTCACAGAGTCCCTGGACGAGGTCATTGAAAAGATCGCGGTTTACCGCGCGCGCATCATTGCCCTGGCCTACGAGCCGCCGCCTGTCTCACCCGCGAAGGTGAGACAGCTGGGACTCGTGTCATCAACAGACAACGTCGAATCGGAGCAGTTCCGTATCGACGATATCTCAGAGGCAGACAACACCGTCCAGCTTCGTCCCAGGAGGAAGTAATGGATCCGGCTACCCTGATTGGCATCGTTCTCGCCTTTGGCGCATTGTTTGCCATGCTGACGCTTGAGGGATCGCACATCACCGCGATCCTGCTCCCAGCGCCAATGATCCTGGTCTTCTTCGCCACGATCGCCGTTGGTATCGCCGGTGGCACGATCAAGGACTTCTTCGTCGCGGTCAAGGCGCTGCCGCGCGCGTTCAGGGGCAAGACGACACCGCCCCAGCTTGTCATCGACCAGGTAGTCGGCCTCGCCGAAACGGCCAGGAGCAAAGGCCTGCTCGCGCTCGACGAGGAAGCGGCGAACGTCGACGATCCGTTCCTGCGCAGAGCGCTCCAGAACATCGCTGACGGCACGGACGGCGACGAACTTCGCATCCTCCTCGAAGACGAAATTGCCACCCGCGCAACGGCGGACCGCACCGCGTCGAAGTTCTACATGAGTCTCGGCGGCTATGCGCCGACCATCGGCATCGTGGGAACCGTCGTGTCACTCACTCACGTGCTTGAGAATCTCGATGCGCCAGACACGCTCGGCCCGATGATCGCCGCGGCGTTCATTGCCACGCTCTGGGGTCTCTTGTCTGCCAACTTCCTCTGGCTGCCGATCGGAACACGCCTGAAGCGACTGACCGATCTCGAGGTCGAACGGATGACGCTGCTGATGGAAGGTGCTCTGGCTGTTCAAGCGGGGAGCCAGCCGCGCGTGCTCGGCGAACGACTGCGGGCAATGGTGCCCGCCGAGGCGTTGTCTGACGCAGCATGAGCGCCCGTCCCCGGAGCCGGAAGCCGGCAGTAGCCGAAGACGAACATCCAGACGAACGGTGGATGGCGTCGTACATGGACATGGTCACCGTGCTCATGTGTATGTTCATCGTGCTCTTTGCCATGTCGACGGTCGACCAGGACAAGTTCGAACAGTTGCGTAATTCCCTGGCGTCAGGCTTCGGCACAGAGATCACAGAAGAAACCGATACCTCACTCGGCGTCGTGGTTCCCCCCGAACTCATCACCGAAGACGGCGAAGGCTTCACGGATGCTGAGCTCGCCGCGAACGAAATCGACGAGCTGCGCAGGATCCAGGAACAGATCAGGGCGAACCTGCAGCAGAACGGCGTGGAAGACCTCGTCGAGTTCAAGCTCGATGAGCGCGGTCTCACCATCGGACTCGTGGGTTCTGAAACCTTCTTCCAGCCTGACCTGGCCGACCTGAGTCCCGCAGCCATGGTCGTGCTTGACGCGATAGCGCCCGTCCTCGCGCCGGACACCAGGCAAATCTCGATCGAAGGACACGCAGACCGCCACGGCAGGACCATCAACTTCCCGACAGACTGGGAGTTGTCCTCCGGTCGGGCCACGCAGGTGCTGCGGCGCCTGGTCGAGTTCGGGGCCGTCGGGCAGGAACGCGTCGGCGCAGTCGGTTATGGCGCTGCCAGACCGGCAGCAAGCGGCGATGCCCTTGAAGACATGGCTATGAACAGACGCGTCGATGTCGTCGTACTCTCCAACCTGTCCCAGTCGGTCAGAGAACTCATCCCGGGGATCATCTCCAATTCGACGGCGTCGGCCGCGATCGTTCCCTAAGACGACCGAACTGATTGCCAAGACGACCGAACTGATTGCCGCCGCGGCTTACATGAGTGCGGTATCGGCCGATTGTGTTCTACGTGACGGTCCAGGAACAACTCAGCAGTAGCGTACCCATTCGAGGTGCTGGCACGGTCGATCTCTACGACTTCCGTCGGCCGACCACTCTGGCGCGTGAGCATACGCGCGTTCTTGAGCTCGCCTTTGAGACGTTCGCCAGGCAGTGGGGAACCCAGCTGACCGCCAAAGTCAGAATCATGTCGCAGGTCTCCTGCGAGGTGGTGGCGATGCACAGCTATGACGAATACGCCGCATCGCTTCCTGCCGCCACCGCGATGGTGCTGTGCAGCATTGAGGGCCTCGCGCCGAAAGCCGTGATTCAGTTTCCGACATCCGCCGCCCTGTCATGGGTCGTGAACATGCTCGGTGGTACCGGCGGAAGTGTCACCGGTGAACGCAAGTTCACCCAGATCGAGCACGCGCTCGTGCGCAGACTCATGGAAGACGCCCTCGAAGACCTCCGGTACTCGCTCGGATCATTGCTGGTCGCCTCCATTGGCGTTGACGGAATCCAGTACAACTCCCAGTTCGCCCAGGCCGCAGCCACCGCTGATCTCATGATCGTCGCGACGTTCACGATTCGGGTCGGAGAGCACGTCGCGCAGGCGACTGTCGCCTTGCCGGCTGAGGCTTTGCTGCCTCAGCTTGGAGAGGCGAACCCGACAAGCACCACCGCGAATGCGAACGAGCTCATCCACGCCCAAATGGCGTGGGTGCCGGTCGACGTGTCGGTGCAGCTCGCTCCGGCACGCGTCGTTCCCAGCATGATCCTCGACTTGGCTGTCGGTGACGTGCTGCCGCTGCCACACCCGCAGCATCGTCCCCTCGACGTCGCCGTCGATGGCCACCCACTTGCACGTGCAGCCGTCGGGGCCAATGGTTCCCGCCTGGCCTGCGTGGTCGTCAACGGCCCCGCAACAACTGAGGAGAAAACAGCATGACCATGACAGCAACCACGACCGGTTCCATCCAGGCGGATGCCGTTGCGGCACTCGTGCAGGTGCTTCCGACGCTGAGCCCGCTCGTTGCAACCCCGTACACCGGTGCGGTTCCTGCCGGCCAGTTGGGCACCGCTGTCAGCGCATCGTTCGTCGGGGCGCGCTCCGCAGACCTGGCTGTTGTCGTTGTCGACTCCAAGACTGTTACCGCAGCCTCAGAGTCGGAATCATCGCTCATCTCCGTCGAAGACGTCCTGCGTCCGTCGTTGGAGGCCGCGGCTGAGGTGCTGGGGAACGGTGTTCTCGGTGCGGCGAGCACGCAGGATGCCACGGCGCTGTTCAGCGACCCTGACACCATCGTCTACGAGCTCACCGACGATGGCCAGAATGCCGGCTGGTTCCTCATGCGCATCAGGGAGAACGGCACCATCGGCGCCGTCAACGGCCTTCCGACCGAATCGGTGGTCGGCAAGCTTGGCCGCATCAACAGTGTCGAGATGGCGCTCACCGTTGAGATCGGCCGCACCAGGATGTCGGTGCGCGACGTTCTCGCCCTCGAGCCTGGCGCCGTCATTGAGCTTGACCGCTCTGCGGGGGCTCCCGCCGATGTCCTGCTGAACGGCCGACTCATCGCACACGGCGAAATCGTCGTCGTCGACCAGGACTATGCCGTTCGCATCACCCGCATCCTCGATGTTGCCGAGGGCATCTCGTAAGTGGACACCCTTGTCATCGCGTTGCGGGTAGCCCTCTCCCTGGCCGTCGTGGTCGGGTTGCTGTGGTTCATGCAGCGCAAGGTCACCCGGAGCAGCCGGGTGAGCAAGAACGCGCAGCTCATCTCAGTGGTGGGCCGCCAGGGCGTCGGCCAGAAGGCATCCGTCGTCGTTGTCGACATCGACGGGCAGCGGTTCGTGCTCGGTGTGACGGAGCAGAACGTGAACGTGTTGCAGTCGGCTGCTGCCCCAGCATCCGTTGCCGTTGCAGCGCCGAGGAAGGCTGCGAGCCCCCGTTCGTCGGCCGACCTCTTCGCGCTCACCCTTGATTCTGCAACCAGTGAAGAGGCGGCCGGCATGGCGGCGGCCGGCGATGATGCTCCCGCAGGCGATGCTCCCGGTGTTGCCGCGGCTTCGGTGGCCACCATCGACCCTGCGATACTGCACAGTCCTGCTGTACCGCACAGCGCAACGAAGCGCGCGCTCGGCGGCTCCATCCTGTCGCCGGCGACCTGGAAACAGACAGCCGCTGCCTTGCGGCAACACCCGTGACCGTGCTCAGCGTTCAGGCGGTCAACCGCACGAGACGCATCAGGACTGCCGTTCTCATCTCGCTTGGGCTGATGATCGTGCTGGCCATCATCCTGCTCTCGGCGTCTGCCGGATTCGCTGCTCCTGGCGACCCAGGCGAACCCCTCGACCCAACGGCGCCCACCGACCCCACTGTGCCCGGTGCAGGACTCACGGTCGACATCAACGGTCCGAACGGCACACCGTCATCGGCGATCGTCACCCTGATCGGCATCACGCTGCTCTCGGTCGCGCCGGCACTGTTGCTCATGATGACGTCGTTCACCAAGATCTTCGTGGTGCTGGCGATGACCAGGAACGCCCTCGCGCTGCCGTCGATCCCACCCAACCAGGTGCTCGCCGGCCTCGCCCTGTTCCTGTCGCTGTTCATCATGTCGCCGATCCTGATCGACATCAACGACTCGGCCGTGCAGCCATTCCTGAACGGTCAGATCGATTTCAGCGCCGCCGTTGAAGTCGGGTCTGAGCCGCTGCGGCAATTCATGCTTGCGCACACCAGGGAAGAGGACCTCGCGCTTATGACGCGAGCTGCCGACATGGCCAACCCAGACTCTGCGGTTGATGTGCCGATGCTGACGCTGATCCCTGCCTTCATGATCTCCGAACTCCGCGCGGCGTTCATCATCGGGTTCGTCATCTTCATCCCGTTCCTCGTTATCGACCTCGTCGTGTCGGCAGCGCTGATGTCGATGGGCATGATGATGCTTCCGCCCGTCATGATCTCGCTCCCGTTCAAGATCCTGCTGTTCATCCTCGTCGACGGCTGGGGACTCATCGTGACGTCCCTGATCGACAGTTATGGGGGTGGTTGATGGACGCCAACGCTGTTCTCGACATCGGCCTGCAGGCCATCATCATCTCGGCGAAGCTCGCCGCCCCCATCCTCATCACGGCCCTGGTGGTCGGCTTCGCCATCTCGCTGTTCCAGTCGATCACCCAGATCCAGGAAGTCACGCTCTCATTCGTGCCGAAGGCCATCGCCGTCTGCATCGCCATGGTTATCTGCGGCCACTGGATGATCTCGGAGATCGTGTCGTTCACCAACGCGATGTTCGACAAGATCCCGTCCCTCCTCGGGGGAGGGTGACGTGAACATCACGCTGAACTTCGAATGGATCGAAGCAGTGATGTTGGCCAGTGTCAGAATCGTGACCTTCCTGGTCATTGCACCCCCGTTCTCCTACAACGGCATTCCGTTGCGCATCAAGGGCATGCTCGGCATCGGACTGGCATTCGCCGTCTCCCCAAGGGTCGTCCCCGGCTATGTGTCGCAGGGCACTGGCGAGTACATCGGGGCGCTTGTCCTTGAGATCCTCGTCGGGGGAGTGCTCGGCTTTCTCGTGATGCTCGTCTTCTCCGCTGCCCAGTCGGCCGGCAACTTGATCGACATGTTCGGCGGTTTCCAGATGGCGCAGGCATTCGACCCGCAGGCGATGCTGAACGGTGCGCAGTTCACGCGACTGTTCCACATGACCACTCTCGCCCTGCTGTTCGCCTCCGGCGGGTACCAGCTCGTGATCGGCGGGCTCGTGCGCACGTTCACGGCCATTCCGCTCGGGGGAGGCCTCGACCTGGCCGCATCCGCCCAGGCCATGGCTGACGGTATCGGGCAGGTGCTGCTGTCTGCAGTGCAGATCGCCGGTCCGTTGATCGTGGTGCTCTTCCTGGCCGACGTCGGCCTCGGCCTGCTCACCAGGGTTGCCCCAGCGTTGAACGCATTCGCGCTCGGCTTTCCGCTCAAGATCTATCTCACGCTCACCCTCGGGTCCGTCGCGTTCATCGCGTTGCCCCGCATTGTCTCGTCTCTCACCGGGCAGGCCGTCGACGTCTTGATCGGGGTGAAGTAATGGCTGATACCGATTCAGGAGAACGCACAGAGCAAGCCACCCAGAAGCGGATGAAAGAGGTCCGCTCCAAGGGGCAGCTCTCCAAATCCCAGGATGTGACGGCGTGGGTCGGCATTGGGGCCGCCGCGGCCATGATGCCGTACACCATGCAGCTCGCCGCAGACGCCGGTACCACCCAGATGTTCACGGTCAGCCATCTCATCAACCAGCCGGATCCGATCATGGCGGTCCAGGCGCTGGGCGATGGCCTGGCATCGATGGCCGGAACGATGATGCCCATGCTCATCGTGGTGTTCGTCGTCGTGCTGATCGGTGCAGCAGCCCAGGGCGGCATCCACTTCAAGAAAATGGCCGGCAAGTTCGAGCAGTTCAACCCGGTGGCCGGCATCAAGCGCACCTTCGGCACGCAGGCGCTCTGGCAGGGCACGAAGGCGCTCGTGAAGACGGTTGTTGTTGGCCTCGCGCTCATGGTGGTGATCCAGGGGCTCGTCCCCGTGCTCATGACCGCCGGCGGACTGCCCGTCTCCTCGCTGCTGGATGCCGCAAGTGGTGGCGTGGCCGGCCTCATCCAGACGGCTGTCGCAGCCGGCCTCATCCTCGCAGCGGCCGACCTCTTCGTCGTTATGAAGCGCAACCGCAAGAAGACGCGGATGACCAAGAAGGAAGTCAAAGACGAGAACAAGAACTCCGACGGCGACCCGCTCATCAAGTCGCAGCGTCGGTCTCGGCAACTCGCCATGAGCCGGAATCGCATGCTCGCCGCCGTGGCAACCGCCGACGTCGTGCTCGTGAACCCCACCCACTTTGCCGTCGCCCTGAAGTACGAGGCCGGAAAGTCTGCCCCTCGGGTCGTGGCCAAGGGTGCCGGAATCATCGCCCAGCGCATCCGTGAACAGGCGGAGACCGACCGGGTGCCGATGGTCAAGGACATCCCGCTCGCTCGCGCGCTGCACTCAGCGTGCGAGATCGGGCAAGAGATTCCCGCTGAGCTGTACAACGCCGTCGCTCGCGTGCTCGCCTTCGTGATGTCGCTCCGGTCACGGGGCGCAGCGCTCGGCGTACACACCATGTCTGAACTCGCAACACAACCAGGAAGCCGTTGACATGAAACGAAACCTAGGAATGCTCGCTGTCCCCGTCGGGGTCGTCGGCATCGTTCTCCTGCTGGTTGTGCCGGTGCCGGCAGTCCTGCTCGATGTGCTCATCATCCTGAACATCCTGCTCGCGCTGGTGATCCTGTTGACGACCATGTTCGTGCAGAAGCCGCTCGACTTCTCGGTGTTCCCGTCGCTGCTCCTCGTCGCGACACTGTTCAGGCTTGGCCTGAACGTGGCATCCACGCGTCTCGTGCTCGGGGACGGCTATGCGGGCCAGGTGATCGCGGCATTCGGACACGTTGCCGTTGGTGGCTCAATGATCATCGGTGCCGTGATCTTCCTGATCCTCGTGGTCATCCAGTTCGTCGTGGTCACCAAGGGTGCTGAACGTGTCGCAGAAGTCGGCGCCCGATTCACCCTTGACGCCATGCCTGGTAAGCAGATGGCCATCGACGCCGACCTGAACGCCGGCCTCATCACCGATGTGCAAGCCAGGGAACGCCGGGCAGAAGTGTCGGCTGAGGCCGACTTCTACGGTGCCATGGACGGTGCGTCGAAGTTCGTCAAGGGTGACGCCATCGCCGGAATCATCATCATCATCATCAACATCGTCGGTGGTATCGCCATCGGCATGATCCAGCGCGGCATGGAGATCGGCGAGGCCCTCGACACCTACGCCCTGCTGACCATCGGTGACGGCCTTGTCACCCAGATTCCCGCCCTGCTGATGGCGGTGTCAACCGGCATGATCGTGACGCGGTCCAACGCTGAATCCGACATGGGATCAACGGCATCCGCCCAGCTGACGCAGTCACGCAACGCACTGATGATCGCCGGCGTCGCAGCCATCCTGATGGCTTTCATCCCAGGCATGCCGATCATCCCCTTCATCACTGTCGGCGCCGGCCTGCTGATCGTCGCGCAGCGCATCAAGGCGCGGAAGGCCTCCGACCTGGCCATCGAAGCCGCGTCCGTCGCGGGGGAGCGCACGGGCCAGTCGGACAAGCCGGAAGACCTCATCGAGCAGATGCGCGTGCATGCGCTGGAGATCCAGTTGTCCACCGACCTCGTCGACATCGTGTCAGGCGCCTCAGACGACCTGCTGGCCAGGGTGCGCGCCCTGCGCAGGAAGATCGCTCTCGACCTCGGCGTCGTCGTGCCGCCTGTGCGCACCAGGGACAGCGTCGAGCTGCCGCCGTCGACCTATGTCATCCGCATTGCCGGTGTGGAAGCCGGCCGAGGCATGGCGCCGTCCGGCAAGGTGCTCGCACTTGGCGACCACCTCGATTCGCTGCCGGGCGTCGCAACCGTCGAGCCGGTCTTCGGACTGGCCGGCAAATGGGTGCCGGCCGAGATGCGGCACAGCGCTGAAATGATGGGGGCGACGGTCATCGACCGCGTCTCCGTCCTGGTCACCCACCTCTCCTCGATCATCACGCAGAACGCCGCGCGATTGCTGTCGCGTGAAGATGTCAGGGTGCTGACGGATGGCGTCAAGGCGGTCAACCCGTCGGCGGTCGAAGAACTGATCCCCGGCCTCCTGTCACTGGCTGAGGTGCAGCGTGTCTTGCAGGGGCTGCTCGCCGAGCAGATTCCCATCAACGACCTGCCGCGCATCTACGAAGCGCTGTCCCTGCGTGCCAAGGTCTCCACAGAGCCGGAGGGTCTCATCGAAGCGGCCCGGCAGGCGCTCGGCCCCGCATTGGCGATGCAGTATCTCGACGGGACATTGCTTCGGGTCATCATGATCGATCCGATGTTGGAACAGTCGATGCTCGAGGGCATGCGCCAGGGCGATGGCGGCAGCCAGATCCTGCTGGATCCGCTGAAGACCGAGGCGGTGCTCGCCTCGTTGAAGGCGACGGTGAGCTCGGTGGAGTCGAACGGCTATTCCGCAGTGCTGGTCTGTGCCCCTGCACTTCGCCCGGCCATCCGGAAACTGGTGTCGACGCAGTCCGGCGGCATTCCGGTCTTGTCGTATCAAGAAGTTACGTCGGCGAACGTCGGCATCGAAACAGTAGGAGTGGTTCGTGGAACCGAAGCAATTTCAGCTTGAGGGTCAGTCCCTCCCTGAGATCACGGAGCGCGTTCGCGCGCTGTACGGACCGGATGCCAGGATCGTCTCAGCCGAGCGGGTCACCGTTGGCGGGGTGAAGGGTTTCTTTGCCAAGCAGCACTATGAAGTCACCGTCGAAGAGCAGGCGCCGCGCGAGCTCACTGTCGACGCCAGCGGCATGGCCGGCGCAGACCTGACCCGGCGCCTCGGGATCGCCGCACTGCTCGACGATGCAGACGACGTGGAGGAACGCATCCAGGATCTCCCCGTTGCGCCGAAGCTGTCGACGGCATCCGCTGATTTTGACGCCATCATGTCGGACCTCAGCACGGCGACCGGCCTCGGACCGGAGATCGACCTTCTTGCTGCATACACGAAGCCGCAGCCGCTCGCATCCGCAGCCGCTCTGGCCGGCGAGCCTGCAGGGGATGGCGATGACCTCAGCAGTGCGGGAGCGAATTCTGCGCGCCAGGCTCCGAGTCCGCTGACAGGCGCCGGTGACCTGGTCGTGATCGCCGGTTTGTACGACGATGCCCTCGGCGTCGCCCGCTCGATGGCTGCATCGTGCAACGGGCTGGTACGGCGTGGTGGGTCGCTTGCCGCCGACCTGGGCGGGTCTGTCTCCGACCAGACCGGGTCTGTCACCGATCGGCGTAGCGCGCTGGACGCGCGGGCGGCCGGCGTTGAGAACGGCGCCGCAGTATTTGTCGCGTGGGGCGTGCCGACGGGCGGACGTCACGCTCTCGCCGCTCCCGTATCGCCCAGTGTCAGCAACGTCGCAGCCGACCAGTGCTGGGTGGCCGTTGACGCCGGTCGGAAACCCGCGGACTCTGCCCGCTGGGTGCGCGCCATTGCCGCCAACACGGCGGTGGATGCGGTTGCTGCCGTCAACGCTGCCGGGACCCAGTCGCCCGAAACGCTGAGGCTGCTCTCGCTTCCCATCGGCTGGATCGATGGCGTCCCCGCAGCCCTGTCGTCGGTCGCGGTAGGCTGAACGGATGCTGGTTCTTACGCGTAAGCCCGGAGAGAAGATTCTCCTCGGCGATGACATCGTCATCACCGTTCTCGATACCCGCGGCGACAGCATCCGGATCGGAATCGACGCCCCTCGTGGCCTCAAGATCCAGCGGGACGAAGTAGTTCGCGCGGTGAGCGAAGCCAACCGCGAGGCAGCGGAGGCCTCATCGGGTGCAGAGGCTGCCATCAAGGCGAGCCTCGGCATTCTGCCCTCCTCCGAGCCTGTGCCCGCAGCCGACTAATCCTCGCTCTGGCGGTCGTGCCTTCTTTGGGGTAGTGGGTCGTATTTTGGCGGCATGCCGTACAACGGCGTACCACAGGAGACCGTGCAGTTCCGCTCGCTCATCTGCCCGCCACCGCCCGTTCACCTGCCGGACGGCTGCGCGCAAGACCCGAGCCTGAATGTTTCGTGAGAGGTAGCGTGTCGCCCGCCCTGGGCGCCTCGTGCCTGACAGAACAGCACATCTGTGCCCTCTCACTGGAGACCAATGCCCGCGACGCCGCGCGTGATGTTCACCTCGTTCCAGACGTCAGCCGAACCGCTGCTGCGTGCATGGGTTCGATTCCGCGACGAGATTGTGAATGCGAACCGACTGGTGGCTGATCCTCAGCCTGGGCGCCCGGGGGATCTTTCACCGGGACGAGCCGTTGCCGTCCCTCCCCAGTCCGCTGCCGCGTTGCCTGGCACGTCGGCGTCGTTCCCTGGCACGGGGAGCGCGGGGGTCTGGCGATTGCTCGCGACAAACAACCGGGAACTGGCCAGGAGCTCACACGCATACACCAGCCTGGATGGCGCGCAGGCCCATATCGCCCGCATCCGTGACCGGGTGGATGCCCTGGGCGTGGTCTTCGTACTTGGGCCAAACCCGGGAATGCGCGGGTGGTTCCTGACGCTCGACGGCCATGTCGTTGCGACCTGTGGACGTTGGTACGGAGGCGTTGTGCCGTGCCAGGAATCATCAGCGGCAACCATCGACGGCCTGCGGACGGCGACGATTGCCGAAACGGCGAGGCCAGGCGGACCTCCCGTCGCGCGATCAGGCGCCGCGTCACGCCAGTCCCAGCACGTCCTTGCGTGGTGATATGGGAGACGACGCACTGATCTCCGGCCGATTCCGGCTGGGCGAATTGCTCGGCACCGGCGGCACGGCCTCGGTCTTCGACGCGGATGATGTTCTCGACGGCACCAGGGTCGCGCTCAAGATTCTGCATCCGCACCTTGCTCGCTCGGAGGAGGCGTGCGCCACGTTCGCGGCAGAGGCCCAGACCGCCGGGGTGCTTTCTCATCCGAACATCGTGAGGGTGCTCGCCTCTGGGGTTCATGAAACCGACGAACAGCGGTGTGTCTGGATCGCCCTCCAACGCGCAGATGGCATCACGCTCGCCGAGTACGTTGAGGCGCATGGTGCGCTCGAGGTTGACGATGCGCTCACTGTCGCGGAAGGGATGCTCCGTGCCCTGGAAGCCGCGCATGCCGCCGGCATCGTGCACCGTGACATTTCACCGACCAATGTGATGGTGAACGTTTCCGCCGAGAGCGCGGGGTCAGGACTCGGCCGGAGGATCGAACCTGCGGGTGTGCGTCTACTTGACTTCGGACTAGCCGATATCGCAGGCCGCACGGCTCACGGCGCCGGGGTGCTTGGGGAGGGACGCACGACGCCGCACGAGCGAACCATTGTCGGCAATGCCCACTACTTGTCACCCGAACACGCTCGGGGACTGCCGGTAACAGAGAGCAGCGATCTGTACCACGTGGCCGGGGTGCTCTACTTCGCGCTGACCGCACGACCGCCATTTCCTCGAGCGACGACGGCCGCTGTGCTGGAGGCCCACATTCAGTCGCCGCCGCCCGTGCCCTCTGTTCTCAACCCGTCCTGTTCGAGGTCGGTCGACCGCATTGTGGTTAAAGGCATGCTGAAATCATCAGCGAGTCGCTTCGTTTCCGCGACCGACATGCTGGCCGCGGTGCAGGACGCCAGGTCTGGTCCGATAGTCAGGGGTGCGTGGCCAGGGGAGAAGCGTATGCTCGCACCCCAACACACCCTGTCGGAGTCTGATCGGACGATGGTGATTCCGGCAGGTGCAACCGCGGATCCTGACGCTCTCACGGCGCGTTTGGCGGAAGGCCGCGCCGGGGGAGCAGCGCCGGCCTCCGTGGGGGTGACAACCGGACAACCGGTAACGCGGGATCGTGAGTACGCTGCGGTGCGAAAACGCACAGGAGCCGGGCGTGCAGGTCCCGGCGTTGGCGCTTTTCTCCTGCTTGTTCTCGTCATCGCGGTGGTGTGGTCTGGAGCCGTCACCGGGGACCGACGAGATGATGCCGTGCCCGTCGCGTCCGCGGGCCCGAGCCCGCCAGCATCGACGCCGACCCCGACACCCACACCGACGGATTCACCATCGGCTGTGCCGCTGATGGTGAGCGTTCCCGAACTGGGCACCATGACGCTGAAGGACGCGCTGTCAACACTCGCGAACGCCGGGCTCGTGGCGGGGGAGCTTGCGGTTGAGAATTCCGCTGCCCCCGGCGACACGGTACTCGGCATGAGCCTGCTGGCAGGCACGTCTGTCGCGCCGGGAACCACCGTGGGCCTCGCCGTCGCGTCGGGGTCGAACGTGGTACCGGCCGTCGCTGGCATGACCATGGCGGATGCCGTGGCGGCCGTACGTGCCGCTGGCCTCGACGCCCTGCAATCCGTCAGTGCGGCGCAAGGAATAGCAGAGGGTACTGTCATCCAGACCCAGCCGGCAGCCGGTACCGCGTTGCGGCTGGGAACGAGTGTGACCATCGTCTCAGCCGGGCCACAGGCGCCGGTATCGCCGACTCCGACCGCGCCAACGGTACCCGCCGATCCGACGATTTCCCCGATCGCTCCTGCAGCACGGGAGTCGTCGCCGCGCTCGTCGGGATGACGCCGACAGCTCATGTCGTGGCGACTGCTCCTTCACCGCCCGGATGCTTGCCGTTCACCTGCGGCCCCAATTGTGAACGCGGGCTCGAACACTGACGCGCCTGCTCCCAGCTCCACCGATCACAAGGAAGTCATGTCCGAAGCCCAACTTGGCGGCATCACGCGCCGACGCCTTGTCGCCAGGGAGTCCGGTGGAGACCGTGTTTTCCGCGCGGTCAGCTTCGCGGCAGGTACGACGACTGTCGGAATCATGCTCGCAGTCGGCCTCTTCCTGTCGATTCGGGCAGGCTCCGCATTGCAGGTGGCCGGCCCTGCGTTCCTGTGGGAACAGGAGTGGTCGCCCGAGACACAGACCTTCGGTATTGCCGCGGTCCTGTTCGGAACCATCACCGTAGCCCTGGTCGCAATGTGCATTTCCGTACCGCTCGCGCTCGGCACAGCACTGCTGCTGTCTGAGGTGGTTCCCGCCAAAATCAGGCCGACCCTCATCTCGCTGGTCGACCTCATGGCTGCGGTACCGAGTGTTGTCTTCGGCCTGTGGGGCGTGTTTTTTCTCCAGGGCAACGTGCTTCCCGTCTCCCAGTGGCTGTCGACATACCTCGGGTGGATTCCCATCTTCGCCGTCACCTCTCAGACGGGGCAGCAGCTGACGGATGCGAGCGCATTCACATCGTCCGCATTCATCGCAGGCATCGTCGTTGCACTGATGGTGGTTCCCACCCAGACGTCTGTCATGCGAGAGGCGTTCTCCCAGGCGCCGGCAGGCGAGCGCGAAGGGGCGCTTGCACTCGGTGCCACCCGCTGGGGCATGGTCAGCGCCGTTGTGCTTCCGTTCGGCCGTGGCGGCATCATCGGAGGCACGATGCTCGGTCTCGGCCGTGCACTCGGGGAGACGATCGCCGTGTACATGATCATCTCGCCGATCTTCACGATCAACTGGCAGGTGCTGAAGACAGGAACCAACTCCGTCTCGTCCCTGATCGCACTGCGGTATGGCGAATCAAGTGAGTTCGGCCTCTCCGCGCTGATGGCCGCCGGCCTCGTGCTGTTCCTGATCACCCTCGCCGTCAACTTCACAGCGTCATCCATTGTTGCGCGCTCGCGGTCCGGCGCAGAGAGCGAGGCCTGATGTCCACGATCCTCGAACCCGGCGTGCGCGAACCGGTCGTACGCGAACCGGGCGTGCTCGAGCCCCTCGTCGACACTGAGAGTGAGGTAGTGCTGGCACCTGCGCCGGCACCCACCGTCATCCCGTCCCCCGGGGATCGCCCGATCGGGCCGAAGCGGCGGCTCCGAACAGCAACCATCGACGAGAAATTCAACCTCTGGGGTGCCCTGTTCGCCGGGGGAGCACTCGCCAGCCTGCTGTTCGGGTGGTTCACGCCCATGACGGGCGGCATCGGCTGGGCCGTCGTCGCGTTCGTTGCATTCATCGCCCTGTACGCCGTGCTGGTGGCCCTTCGCTCAAATGGTCAGGATGTCGCAGACAAGGTGATGACGACGCTGTTGTACAGCGCGGGCATCATCCTGGTGGGCGCACTGGTCTTCGTCTTGATCTACACCCTGGTGCGCGGCCGTGAGGCGCTGCCGCACCTGAACTTCTTCACGCAGACCATGGAGCTGGCCGGCCCACTCGATCCCCTCGACATGGGTGGCATCCTGCACGCCATAGTAGGAACTCTCATCCAGATCTCGATCGCCCTGGTCATCACCATTCCGCTCGGCGTGACCACTGCTGTCTTCCTGAATGAGGTTGGCGGCCGCTTCGCGCGGTTCGTCCGCACGATTGCGGATGCGATGACCGCATTGCCCTCGATCGTGGCTGGGTTGTTCGTCTACTCGGCGATCATCACGCTGATCACACACCAGCGTTCAGGGTTCGCCGCCGCAATGGCCATCACCGTCATGATGCTGCCCATCGTGATCAGGGCGTCGGATGTGGTGCTCCGCCTCGTTGCCGGAAACCTTCGTGAGGCGTCGTACGCACTCGGCGGATCACGATGGCGAACCGTCTGGCATGTGGTGCTGCCGACGGCGAAGTCGGGACTGGTCACCGCCGTGATCCTCGGAACCGCGCGAGGAATCGGGGAGACCTCCCCAGTGCTCCTCACCTCAGGTGTGACGGCCGTACTCAACGTGAATCCGTTCTCAGGGCCCATGATTTCGCTGCCGCTCCAGGTGTTCGACTTCGTGAAGTCACCCGAGCCGAACATGATCGCCCGTGGATTCGGGTCAGCTGCCGTGCTGATCATTGTCGTCCTCACCCTGTTCGCCGTGGCCAGGGTGTTCGGCGGCAGGGGTCCTGGCCAGCTCTCCTCACGCCAGCGTCGTGCGGCGCTCGCCGCATCTGCTCGCGATGAAGTGCGGATCTCCCGGCGCGACTCAGAACGCAACACAGTCCAGAACACAGTCCAGAACACAGTCCAGAACACAGTCCAGAACACAGCCCAGAACACAGCCCAGCCCGTACCGCCTACAGCAGCTACCAAGGAGACGTCATAGTGACGCGTCGCATCCGCTTGTCCCGTTTCCTCACCGCGTCGTTCGCCTTCCTGCTGCTGTTCCTGGGCGCACTGGGTGGAGTGGGCGCCCCTGCCGCGCTGGCCGACGAGTGGAAGCCGATCTCCGGCACCGGATCAACCTGGTCGCAGAACGCACTCGACCAGTGGCGCAAGAACGTCGCAGCCAACTACGGCATGACGGTGAACTATTCAGGCGTCGGATCCTCGGCGGGGCGGCGCGACTTCGTGCTGGGCAACGTTGACTTCGCGGTGAGCGAGATCCCGTTCCAGACGAGCCCGGAAGACGGTTCCGCACCGGAGCAGCCGACCACCGGATTCGCGTATATGCCCATCGTGGCCGGCGGTACCTCCTTCATGTACAACCTCAAGATTGGCGGCAAGAAGGTCACCAATCTTCGGTTGAGCGGAGAGGTGATCACCAAGATCTTCACGGGCGGCATCACCAACTGGAACGACCCGGCTATCCAGACCGACAATCCGGGACTCGCGATGCCGGACAAGGCGATTGTGCCCGTGGTGCGCTCCGACGGTTCAGGCTCAACCGCACAGTTCACCCTGTGGATGTCGAAACAGCACCCAGACCTGTGGAACGCGTTCTGTTCATCCGTCGGTCGATCGACACCCTGCGGCCTGACCTCGCAGTACCCGACCTTCGGCAACGCCAAGGCCCAGAACGGGTCGCTGGGCGTCGCCGGCTACGTCGGCCAGGACTACGGCGAAGGCGCCATCACGTATGTCGAGTATTCCTATGCTCTGAAATCCGGATTCCCGGTCGCGAAGGTGCTGAACAACGCCGGATACTACGTGGAGCCGACAGCATCCTCTGTGGCCGTTGGCCTGATGCAGGCGGCAATCAACACCGATTCCGCGTCGCCTGAGTACCTCACACAGATCCTCGACGGCGTGTACAACAACGCTGACAACCGCACATACCCGTTGTCGAGCTACTCGTACATGATCGTGCCTACGGCCGTTGCCGGAATCTTCACGGAAGCGAAGGGCAAGACCCTCGGCTCCTTCGCCAGTTACATGTTGTGCGAGGGACAGCAGCAGGCCGCAGCGCTCGGCTACTCGCCATTGCCCATGAACCTGGTGCTTGCCGGGTTCGAACAGATCAAGCGCATTCCAGGAGCCGGGGGTGCCGCTGTCGATGTCAACGCGTGCAACAACCCAACGTTCAAGCCTGGCGATTCGCCTACGAGCAACCAACTGGCGCTCACGGCACCGGCACCGGCCGACTGTGACAAGGCGGGGCCTGACCAGTGCACCACCGGTACGGCAGGGGCAACGGATGACACCCCGGTAAGCGGGTCTGGCGCTGGCGGCAGCGCAGCGGGAGCCCAGGGAACGGATGCCGCAGCCGCAGTTTCGACGGCAGCGTCTGCAGGTGCTACTGCCGTGTACGACGAGAACGGAGCACTGATCAGCGGGAGCAACAGCGCGAGTGGTGCCGCGGTGTCGTCGCCGTTCTCTCTGGCCGACACCGGCTGGGGCACCTCGCAACTGGTCATGCTGTTCGCCGCGTTGCTGTTGATTGCAGGAACAGTGCTTCCGCCGCTCTTCTCGCGGCGGCTCAAGCGATCCGGCAGCGCGCCGGACGCATCCTCGCTCGGCTGATTCGTCGCGCTTCCCCCTGCTCGTTGCGCGCTCGCAACGGATGCTCGTTCTCGTGGCTCTCATTCCGACAGGCGCGGGAGAAGGGTCGTTCCAGACCTGTTCATCCGGGCGTCACCAACCGCTCGTACCGTGACCGCTATCGGCTGAGAATGTGCCGAAAAACCTATGGAGAATTCTGTGAAATCGAGTCGTCGCACGCGGTCGCACCCCACCTGGCTGCGTTCGCTCGTCACGGGAACCGTGGTGGGGGCCTTCGTATCAGCGCTCCTTGCCCTCTCTGGCGTTGTCGTGCCGACGGCATCCGCTGATCAGTCGAGTGCGGTGACCGTGACGGCAGCGAGCCAGGACTCGGATGCTGCCAACGCCCCGTTCCCCGACCTGGCCGTCACGGTCTCCCAGACGCGTGACCTGACCTCACAGGGCGTGACGGTGAGCTGGACGGGCGGCAAGAAGTCGACGGTGCCCGGGTCGGGTCACGGCGGAGAGAACTTCCTGCAGATCGCCCAGTGCTGGGGTGACGACGCGACGGGCCCTGACCGCACCACCTGCCAGTACGGCGGCTTCAACACTCCGGGGGCATCGAGAGACAACTCGGTTGCCGACGACAACGTTGCGGCAGAGGACGCCGCATACACCGCGCCGTCGACCTACTTCACCGTCCCGACCTACACGTCAATCCCGTTCAAGGCAGTCGATGGAAAAGTCATCCGCTCGGTATCAGACGACAACAAGAAGCTTGAAGTCGACGTCAACACCAATGAGTACTTCACCCAATACACGACAAACGAGGTGAAGTGGGCAGGCTCAGGAAGCGACGGGGCCGGCTCGGCAAAGTTCGAGATCCAGACGGCGCTTCAAGCACCGGGCCTCGGCTGCGGCCAAACCGTGAAATCGAGTGACGGCACCTCGAGCCCGCGTTCGTGCTGGCTGGTCGTGATCCCACGCGGCACAGCGGATGTCGGCGAGGCGCACGTGGTGAACTCCGGACTGTTCTGGAACAGCTGGAAGCACCGCGTCGCCTTCCGGCTCGACTTCAAGCCTCTCGCCGCCACCTGCACCATCGGCGCTGCTGAGCGCCAGCTCTCTGGGAGTGAGCTGGTCGCCGGTGCCGTCGCATCGTGGCAGCCGACACTGTGCACCAAGGCGGGAACCGCCACATACACGTTGAGCACCGGGACGGAGTCCGACGCGCTCGCCTCGGCGAACGGCACAGTCACCGCCCCGTTGGCGCTGACGTCCAGGGCGCTCTCCTCGAGCACCTCCGAGGTCGCAGACTCGCTCACGTACGCCCCGGTGGCGCTCACCGGGCTGTCGATCGCCTTTGCGATTGATCGCCAGCCGAGAGACGTGGCGGCCACTGATCCCGAGTATCTGGCCAAGGCTGGAATGTCGTTCAGTGAGCTCAAGCTCACCCCGCGGCTGGTGGCGAAGCTGCTCACCAACTCCTACCTCGACTCGTTGCCTACATACGCCGACAAGACCCACGTCGGCTACTTGAGCCCGGAAAAACCAGGTCACAACGCCCGCAACCTCACGCAGGATCCCGAGTTTCTCGCCATCAACGATCCCGAGTGGGCAGTCCAGACCCTGATGGGACCATCGTTGGCCGACCTTCTCGTTCCCCAGGGGCGATCGGATGCCGCGTGGCAGCTCTGGCGCTATGTCATGTCAGACCAGGCGGCAGCTGATTTCCTGGCCGGTGTGCCGGACGAGTTCGACATGATTGTCAACCCGTGGAGCGAGACGACCGACGAGGGAAACAAGAGCGGCAGCGCCCTCATCCTTCCCCGCGATAATCTGCCGAAGGCCGACCCCATCCAACAGGACGAATCCACTGCCCTCGGCGGCGCCGTCAACCTCGTGACCTGGCGACCGTACACAACCGACCTCGACACGAGCGCGTATCTCGCTCTTCGTGGCGATGGTCAGGTGCTTGGCGCCTGGGATGCCGTGTCGATCCCGCACAAATACGGAAAGAGCGTGCGTGACCTCACCGGCTACCAGCATGTTCTCGCCCTCACCGATACGGCATCCGCAGCCAAATACCAGATCGTATCTGCCTCGCTGCTGAATGCTGCGGGCAACTATGTGGCCCCGACGACCGAGTCGCTCACTGCAGCTGCCGCCGCTATGACGTCGGTCGCCGAGCAGCCGCAGGTCTATGAATATGATCCAGCCGGCGAGGGCGCGAAGGCTGCGGCGAATGCCTATCCGCTGGCGATGCCGGTGTATGCGGCCGCCAACCCTGCGCAGGCGGATGCCGCTGCGCGCGCAGACTACGCCGGCTTCATCCGCTATGCGGCCACCCTCGGACAGGAGCCTGGCACGGCTTCCGGCTTGCTGCCTGCAGGTTATGCGCCGCTGCCGCAGGGCTGGCGCGAACAGGCCGTGACGGCCGCGAACGCCATTCAGTCGGGTGTCCCCACTGTCGTGTCGAAGCCCGCGACCGCCTCGCCGACAGCGAGCACGCCGACGACCGTCAGGAAACCGACCGTCCCTGGCGCTGTGGCAGCCGCCCCAACTGCAGCGGCTCCGGTGGCAACCGGAGCTGTGGCCGCCGCGCTGCTGGGCAACGCCACCCCTGCCGATCCCGATACCGGCCCGATCTCCGCTGCCGTACCAGGGGGATTGCTCGCCGGTCTGGGGGCCGCGGCCGCCGTGCCGCTGTTCACACGCATCAGAAGGCGAAGCTGATGCCCGAAATCTTGGATAGTCCGGCACTCACCGGAGCGTCCAGGTCGACGCACCCGCGCCAGCGGTTGCTCGAACGCTCCACCCGAAGTGCTCGTCCAACCCATTCGAAAGGTATCAAAGTGAAGTCGAAGAAAGCTGTCGCGCTCTGCGCGACGCTCGGTCTGACCCTGGCCGGTCTTGCTGTCGCCGTTCCGGCGCACGCTGACGTGGTCTCCAACAGTTACGTGCTTGTTGGTTCTGACACCCTGCAGGACTCTGTCAACGCACTCGCCAACGGCACCACAATCACCGGTTCGTCAGTCCGAGTCACCGCTGCCGGAAACTCGATCGGCTCGTTTGACGCCACCGGTTCTGCCGCCATCCAGACGAAGCCCGGCGGCGCGTACTTCTCGCGCCCGTCCGGCTCTGGCGACGGCGTGACGGCGCTCCTGGCGTCGATCAACGGCACGGCGTACACCAACAACAATGGCACTCCTGCTGCCACGGTCACTGGTTTGATCGACATTGCCCGCTCGTCGAGCGCCCCTACCCAGAGCAACACGGGCCTGGTGCAGTACTTCCCATACGGCCGTGACGCTCTGTCATACGCGTACAAGGGCGGCACTGGCCTTGGCGAGATCTCGGCGGCCAACCTGAAGCTGCTCTACAGCTGCGATGCCGCGACACGGTCTGCGTTCGGCAACGTCACACCTGTTCTGCCCCAGGCCGCCTCCGGCACCAGGAAGTTCTTCCTCACCGCCATCGGCAACCCGACCATCGGCAACTGCGTCCTGCAGAACGAGGTCATCGAGAACGACGGCAGCGTTCTCGCCGACAACCAGCTCATCCCGTTCTCGGTCGCCAGCTGGGTGGCCCAGAAGAGCGGTGCTGGCCAGGACCGCACCAGCACGGCAACCCTCGGCAGTGCTATCCCCGGCACTGCGCCGTTCACCGGCACCGGCAGCGCGACAGTGCCGAACGCGGCGTACTACAGCAACGCCACGTTCGGTCGCGACACGTACGTTGTCGTCGAGTTCGCCCGTGTCGACCAGACCAACCCCAAGTTCGACCAGGCGCTGGCCGACCTCGTCGACCGCACCAAGCCCAAGAGCCTGACGAACTTCAGCGTCGGATCGCTCACCTCTGGTGCGGTCAAGACAAAGTTCGGCTTCCTCGCACCGTCAAGCACCACCGCGATCCGCGCATCCAAGTAGTCCTTCTGCACCTCGATGTGAAATGAAAGGCAAGAAAATGTTCAAGAAAAATATCGTTCGGGTCGCGTCTGTCGCTCTCCTCGCGACGTCGATCGTCGGAATGTCCGCCGTTGCGGCGAACGCGGCACCCCAGGCGAATGGATCCGACGGTCCCGTCTACATCTACGAACCGATGGATGAGGTGCGTTACGCGGACAACTACGTGTTCGCGTGGGACGAATCAGTCGGCGGATCCCCGTCTGCCACAGACCCGCACGCGAAATTCTCCTGCTCGGCTGACGCGACGTCTGTCAGGACCTTCCTTGCCCCGCAGGGCCAGGAGCGCGCCCCCAAGAACTGGTCGGCCTACGCGGACGGCGGGTTCACCGCGCCGGGCAGCAAGGACGTCATGTTGATCACCACCACACCGATCGAGCAGATCCTCGGACTGATCGGCCAGGGCGCGGTCAAGGCGGTCGGCGGCAACTACAGCGTCGGCATGGCGTGCCTGAAGGACAACCACGTCAACCTGGCGTCGTCCGGTGTCTGGTACGCCAGCATCTCGATCACACCGGGCACCGGCGCATACACGGTGGCTCTTCCCTCTGATGCCCCGGTCACCGCGCCCGTCGATCCGTCCCAGCAGGGCAGCATCGATATCTCGGCCGGTGCCATCGCGGCAGCCGACGGCGCACTCAGCCTTGAAGTTCCGGCTGGCGCAAGCGCAACGCTCGCAGCTCCGACGCTGGTGAACAACCTGTCAACGGCAACGGGCACGCTCCCGACCTTCACGGTGAAGGATGGCCGTGTCGTGTCGCTGAAGGGCTGGGATCTGACCGCCACGGTGCAGAACTTCACCAACTCGGCTGATGCAGCGGTGACGATCGACTCCAAGCAGCTCGGCGTCGCCCCGAAGGTCGTCACGTCGACGGCATCCGGTGTGGTCGCGGCAGCCGCGCACATTGCGGGCAGCTCGACTCCGTTCACCACCTTCGCCTCGGCACCCGCCGGGCAGGCTGTCGGTGACACGGTACTCGGTGCCGACCTCACCTTCGTCGCGCCGGCTGGCAAGGCCGCTGGTACCTACACCTCGAAGCTCACGCTCACGCTCGCTTCGAAGTAGTCCAGCACGCAGTACCACGGCGGGAGGAACGCGTTCAGCGCGTCCCTCCCGCCAGGGTGTGTGTGCGCCGACATGAGTCACCAGCGTCCACCCGTTTACTTTCGTTCACAGCTCGTTCAGCCCCGCGAGGGGTGCACGACAACATCCTTTGGACTAATGAACCGTGCTCTCCATTTCATACTTCCCTGAGCGTCTGCGACGTGTGCGCGCTGGGCTCACTGCGGCACTCGTGCCTGCCCTTCTGCTCGGCATTGTGATGGCATCGTCTGCATCCCTGCCGGCAGTAGCCGACGAGACAGACGGCATCTCCGGTTCGCCGGGCACAGTGGAGGGAGCCGATACACGTTCCCGGTTCAGCTACCAGGCTGAGCCAGGCCAGCACCTTGACGACTACTACGTCGCGCGCAACACCGGCACGACGCCGCAGACCCTGACCATCTTTGCGAGCGACGCCTACAACTCGGAGGACGGTTCGTACGGTCTTCTCGACACCGATGCAGCTCCGATCGACGCCGGGAGCTGGGTGAGTTTCGACAATGGTGCCAAGCAGCTCAGTATCCCGCTGGATCCCGGTGCCTCCCAGGTCGTCCCGTTCTCCGTCGATGTCCCGGCTGATGCGACGCCGGGTGACCACGCTGGTGGAGTAGCCATCTCAGTGCAATCAGCGGTGGGTGAAGTTCTCGTCGACCGCCGTGTTGCCACGCGCCTGTATGTGCGTGTGCCAGGCGAGCTCCAGCCTGCGCTTACCATCAGCAACATCGAGGCGTCGTACGCGCCGAGCCTCAACCCGCTCGACGGGCTGACGACAGTGACGTTCACCGTCGCCAACAATGGCAACATCGCGCTCGGCGCGCACATGGTGATCGGCGTGAAAACGCTGTTCGGCATCGGTGCAGGCGATCTCGTGCGCCAGGAACTCTCCGAGATGCTCCCAGGGGCAACCCGGACCGTATCGATCGACGTTCCAGGCGTCGGCCAGTTCGGCTACCTCAATCCATACGTTCGGATGGCGCCAACCGTTGAACAGGACGCATTGAACCCCGGCGCCCTGCGAGAGGTCAGTCGCGACACCATGATTGTCGCGATGCCATGGTGGTTGCTCGTCCTTGTGCTTGTGGGCGGTTCGCTCTGGCTGTTCACCCGACTCCGGGCGAAGCGCGACGAGAAGAATGCCAAGGCATGGATCGCGTACACAGAGGCTGAAGCCGAGCGCAAGGCTCGTGAAGCTGCACCTGAGCCCGCACTGGTTGCCACTGGTGGCGAGCCTGCATCCGCTTCGTCGTTCCCGTCGCCCTCGCCGTCGCCGTCAGCAGACGGGCGGTAGGGGACGATGGCACATTCTCGACGCACCCCGACCAGGCGAACAGCCGCGCTCCTTACACTCGGGCTCACGTTCGCACTCGGTGCAACGCTCGGCTCAGCCGGAGTGGAGAACGCAAAGGCTGCAGATGATCCCGACGGAATGGGTATCACCGTTCAGGTGACGCCGTCACCGGTCGGATCAGCGTCCACGGGTACCGGTTCGACGACCTCGCCACGACCAGGCGCGGGCTCCGCACCCGGATCGACGTCGGTCGCGACGCCAGGTGCAGAAACCGGCGGCGACAATGGCGGCGACAATGGCGGCGACAATGGGGAGGACATCGGGGGAATCCTCTATCTCAGCGGCCTCTCGACCACGCATCATCCGTCGCTCAATCCGCTGCGCGGTGAGCTCGTCGTTGAATTCACGGTTCGCAATGCGTCGGACACAGCGATGGATGCCAGTGCCCATTTCTGGGTCGATGGTCCGTTCGGAAACACCATCAGCGATGTTGATTCTGTGCCTGTCACGGCGCTGGCCCCCGGCGAATCACGAGTCGTGTCGGCGACGCTGCCCGGCATCGGCCAATGGACGATCTTGAACGCGCACGCGGTGTTCACACCGCCGAACTCCGTTGATGGCGTGTCCCTGACCGCTGTGACCCGGGATGGGATGGTCATGGCAGCGCCGTGGTTCCTGATCCTGGTCGTCACCAGCGGGGGAGCCCTGTTCGGAATCGTGCTTGCCGTGCGCAGGGTGCTCGCCGCCCGGATTGTGCCGGAGCTCGCGTGACAATCATCGACGAAGAACACACGTCAACGGATGACGCAATCGGCGCAGCGAGCGACTCGCGCGGCAGGGGCCGCAGAGGCACGCCGTCGAACTCAAAGCCGCCGAAACCGCCCAAGCCACCGAAGCCTCCGCGCGCAGCAGTCATCCCCAAACCGCCGCGCCGGCCACCGAAAGCACCGGTCCTCCAGCCCCCGCTGACCAACACGCAGGTCCTCGCCCGCGGATGCCTCGCGCTCGTTGCTGCGCTCATGCTGGGCTTCGTACTCAACCTGATGGTGCTCAGTCATGTGCAGCATCTGGTTTCACAGCAGAAGCTGGAGAACTCGTACCGCCAGCAGCTCTCAGACGGCACGGCGCCCGTGAGCGAAGGGACCGTCGACAACGTCCTGCTCAGCAACGGCGACCCCGTCGCCGTTCTCGATATTCCTGCTATTGGCGTTCATGAAGTCGTGGTCGAGGGGACGGCATCCGGAACCCTGATGAACGGACCTGGGCATCGTCGCGACACCGTGCTGCCTGGCCAGGCAGGGGTGAGCGTGATCATGGCGCGTGCCGCCACCTACGGCGGGCCGTTCTCACGTCTCCAGGAGCTGGCTCCCGGTGAGGAGTTCACCGTGATCACCGGGCAGGGCGAGCAGACCTTCTCCGTCATCGGTGTGCGTTATGCCGGCGATCCAGCGCCGCCTGCCCTGAAAGCCGGGCAGTCGAGGCTCATTCTTGAGACTGCTCGTGGGCCGGCATACGTTCCCACCGGCGTTGCGCGAGTGGATGCCCAGCTCACGAGCACAACCCAGCCAGCCGGCATCCGCCAGAGTTCATTTGCGCTGCTGGCGCCGGCTGACAAGGAAATGGCAACCGACGCCTCGACGGCATGGGCGCTGGTCTTCGCGCTGCAGTTGTTCCTGGTGCTCGAACTCGCGGCGGTGTGGGCGTATCGCCGCATCGGTGCGCAGAAGACCTGGATCGTTTTTGTTCCCGTCCTGCTCCTCGGAGGCCTGTTCGTTGCCGACCAGGTCACCAGGCTTCTCCCGAACCTGCTGTGACAGAAAGAAGTGATGTGACCATGTCCGATCTCGCGCCCGACCTTGAGCTCCCTCCATCGACCGGCATCACGGTCGGCCACGCGCCGTCGTCCAATTTCGAATCTGGCCAGACGGAGGTATTGCCGGTCCAGTCAACGCGGCGTGGTCTGATCGCACGCGCACGGCTCCCGCGTGCGCGTGCGTCCAGCCCCGTAACAGCCAGCCCCTTTATAGACAGTTCGGCCCCTCTCGAACCGCTGGCAACGCTGGATGCGCGCAACATCACCGCGTGGTTCGGCGACCACCAGGTGCTCGACCGCGTGTCGCTCACTATGCCTGCCGGTGTTGTCACAGCGTTGATCGGGCCGTCCGGCTGCGGCAAGTCCACCTTCCTCCGCATCCTGAACCGCATGCACGAATTGATACCGTCGGCGAGCATGGCCGGTGAGGTTTTGATTGACGGCGACGACATCTACGACACGAGTCGCAGCCTGGTCGAGGCACGCAAAAGTATTGGAATGGTATTCCAGAAGCCGAACCCGTTCCCTGCGATGTCGATCTACGACAACGTCGTCGCCGGACTCAGGCTCACCGGCACCCGGGTCTCGCGCGACGAACGCGACTTCCTCGTTGAGTCGTGCCTGACGAAGGCCGGGCTGTGGAAAGAGGTACGCGACCGACTGCGGGCGCCAGGCGGCGGGCTTTCAGGCGGCCAGCAGCAGCGGCTGTGCATTGCCAGGTCGCTCGCGGTGAAGCCACGGGTCCTGCTGATGGACGAGCCGTGTTCTGCCCTCGACCCGACATCCACTCGTGTCATCGAAGAGACGATGCTCGAGCTCGTGAACGACGTAACCATCGTGATCGTCACCCACAACATGCAGCAGGCCCAGCGTGTCTCTCAGCAGTGTGCATTCTTCCTGGCATCGCAAGGCCAGCCGGGTGCGATCGTTGAACATGGAGACACGGATGCCATGTTCTCCAGTCCGATTGATCCCCGCACGTTTGACTACGTGAACGGCCGATTCGGGTAGTCGACCTGGTGTAAGATTCTTCTTGTATCTATGATGCATGTTAGAGGAGCACCAGTGAGTGACGCGATCGTCAATGAGTCAGCGGCAGAGCGCGCATACGCCGACGTGAAGGGTCGCATTCTCGACCGCAGCATCGAAGGCGGAACCTTGCTCAGCGAGGGTGAGATCGCCCTCGAGCTCGGCATCAGCCGCACTCCGGTGCGCGAGGCGTTCCTGCGTCTGCAGGCTGAGGGCTGGATGAAGCTGTACCCGAAGCGCGGGGCACTCGTCCGCGAAGTCCGACCCCGCGAGATCAACGAGGTGTTGGAAGCGCGGCGACTCATTGAGTCGGCTGCCGTCGCCAACATCGCGAACGATGCAGACGCCACCCGCGAGCTGTCCGCTCGCCTTGGCGAACTGATCGCCCAGCAGGAAGAGGCCGTGCGCTCCGGCGACATCGATGAGTTCGCCGTCGCCGATGTGGCCTTTCACCAGGCCGTGGTCGAGGCCGGTGGCAACAGCATCCTGAGCGAGGTGTACCAGACCCTGCAGGATCGCCAGCGTCGCATGGCCACGCGTTCGGTGTGGCTGCAGACGGGCCGCTCAGAGCGAATCGTCCAGCAGCACAAGGAGCTGGCTGCCCTCATCGCCAGCCAGGACCTTCGCCACTTCGCCCACGAACTCGATGTGCACATGCGCGACATCCATCAGGATCTCCTGTCCTAATCCAGTCCATCTCTGGACCCATCTTCACTGCGCCAACGCCGCCGCCTTCATCCATTTCGAAGGAGTAGCCACAATGGCGCTCGGCACCGCATCCATCCGCCTCCCCGCACCGACACCCGCACGTGGGCTGCCGAACGCGGGCACCACACCGACCGGTCGTCGACCGTTGCCCGGGCGTGGCCGCATCGCGGGCATCCCAGCCTGGCTGCGTGCCTGTGGTGCGCTGTTCGCCGTGGCATGGGGCGGCAATGAGTTCACGCCGCTTCTGGTGATGTACCGCGAGGTGAACGGGCTCACCAACCAGGCGGTCAACGTGCTGCTGGGCGCGTACGTGCTCGGCATCGTGCCTGCCCTACTCATCGGCGGTCCTCTCTCCGACCGTTACGGGCGCCGACCGCTCATGTTCCCCGCGCCGGCCCTGGCGATTGTGGGCAGCATGCTTCTCGCGCTGGGCAGCCTTGAGCCAACGCTGCTCCTCATCGGTCGTGTCTTCTCCGGCCTCGCACTCGGACTGGTGATGGCCGTCGGCACGAGCTGGGTGAAGGAACTCTCACAGGCACCGTTCGATCGATCAACGGATGCCGGCACTGGCGCCCGCAGGGCCTCACTCGCACTGACGGCCGGCTTCGGTTCAGGCGCAGTGGTCGCCTCGATCCTCGCCCAGTTCGGCCCGCTACCAAGCGTGTTGCCATACATGGTGAACATCGCTGTCACCCTCGTGCTCTGGTTCAGCATGTGGGGAGCCCCTGAAACCCGCCGTCGTCGTGAAACGTCAGGCAGGCTTCGCGACGACCTCAAGGTGCCGGCTGTCTGGCACCGCCGATTCCTGTTCGTGGTGCTGCCCATGGCGCCCTGGGTCTTCGGTACTGCTGCTGCCGCATATGCGATCCTCCCCGGCGTGATGATGACCATGGTTCCCGGCATGGAGGTCGGCTTCTCCGGGCTGCTCTGCTTCGTGGCACTCAGCTGCGGCATCATCAGCCAGCAAGTGGCCAAGCGGCTCGACTCCCGGCACTCGGCACGTGCCATCGCGATAGCCATGGTCGTGGCTGTTGCCGGTCTGGTCGGCGCTGGGTGGGCATCCGCTGAACTGTCACTCGTCCTTGCCCTGGTGGCGGCGGCAGTGCTCGGCGCGGCCTATGGGCTGCTGCTGGTATCCGGCCTGCTGGAGGTTCAGCGGATTGCGGGGCCTGACGACCTGGCCGGACTCACCGCTGTGTACTACTCATTCACCTACCTCGGATTCTTTGTGCCGGCCATTCTCGCCCTGTTGAACCCGTGGTTCAGCTACCCGGTCATGTTTGTTGCCGGGGCGGTGCTGGCCATCGTCTGCCTCGGCCTGATTCTGATCGGGTCGCGCAGGCACCTGCCCAAACCGGTCTAATCAACGGCGCGTCGAACAAGGCACCGTCAGCTGACATGCTTGCCTGGCCATCCAGCCTCAGGCGCTCTGCACGCCTTCCGGCATCTCTGGGTGCAGCTTGGCCCACCAGAACCTGACTTCTTCGTAGAAGCGGTCGGCAATGGCATCCGCTCCTTCGTCGGTTGTGACACCGATCGTGTACGGACGACTTGCCGGCGCTGCCTGGATGCCCCCGGTCGTGTCCGCCATCGGACGTACCTGCCAGGTCCCGGTGCCAGGAATCGCATCGAGATAGACACGATCGGCGACGCGCACACGGATGAAGCTGGGCTGGTCAGGATCGCCGTCAATGAGTTCCATGGTGATCTCGGCCTCTGGCCAGTGGGTCCACAGCCTGGTGACGATGTCGCCGCTGAGCGAACCCTCTACTGTCTGCGTCACGGTCTGCGTCACGGTGACGTCCTCTCGAGGCATGAATGGAATCAGGGAGTGGGAGGTGGCGATGAAAATCGCGCTCAGCACCAGGGTGAGGGCTGCAAGCGACTCTCCGAGAACGAACTTTCGACGGTATCGCCAGGGAACCGCGCCGCGTCGAAGGATGCGGTGGGCCGGAATGGTCCAGGCCAATCCGAGCACGGCCATCGGTATCGCGACGGGTGGGAACCAGGCGACGAGAAGCGAGAGGGAACTGATGGTGGTACCTGGCACCGCTCGCACCAGGGTGCGGCCGGTCCTGGCCGCCTCGCTCTTCGGTGGAATGACCGTCTCGTATTCGCCGGCGAGTTCGGAGAGCGCAGCCGCACGCGCGTGCTTGCCCGCGCCCTGGATCGGCTCTGCGTAGCGGCCGATGCGGGGAGGAGGCGGCATCCCGATGCTGTCGTGCCTGCTGTCGTGCCCATTGTCATTACTGTCGGCGCTCTGGGAAGCCCTCAGCTCTGGCGTGAGATCAGGGGTGCCCATGAGCCAAAACGGCGCGTCTTCGGGAAAGATCGCCAGCGCGGCCTTCCACTGGTCGAAATAGAGTGACAGCGATTCTGTGCTGGCGGCGACCCGCGGGGCGAACCGATTCTCGACGACCATGCCGATTTCACGGCGTCCCCAGTAGGTCGACCACGCGACGCGGAACTCATCGAACGTCAGTTCGCGCATGCTGCCTTCCGTGTCTGACTACTCTGTCTGTCTGGCTGACTACTGCTCTGGCTGCACTGTTTGACTGCGCTGACTGGCAGGCTTCCCAGTTTTACGCAATCATCTTCGCGTGCCGTGTGCACACACTATCCATTGGAGGTGCTGACGCACCGCAGGCGCGAGGCTCTCTATAGGCCCAGACTCCTCCAGCGCTCAGATTGCTCGCCAGATTTCGAGACACTCGCTGGCGCTCGTTCCTCAATCAGCGGATGGTGACGACCCGCACGGACGGCAGTCGTGAGGCCGCCGGCCTCAGTCCTCGTCGTCGACCGATGCCGACCCGTCGCGACCACGCAGATGCTCAAGCTCTCGACGCTCGCGCTTGGTCGGGCGCCCAGCGCCACGCTCGCGCACCGGAAGCATCGCCACTTCTTCGCGCGGCGGCGGCGGAGGCGTCTTGTCGACGTAGCACTCGGCCGCGATGGCAGGACCTACACGCTTGGTGACGATTCGATCGACGATCAGGATCCGATCGAATCCGGCAGAACGCACCCGTACTTCATCCCCGATCCGAATGGGTTGGGCCGATTTCGCGCGATCGCCGTTCACCCGAACATGGCCGGCGCGGCACGCGGCAGTCGCCTGCGAGCGGGTCTTGTACATTCGTACCGCCCACACCCAGCTATCAACGCGTGCGCTCACCAGCGGTTCCATGCTTCGACTCTAGGCGGTGGCGCTGCCACCAGGGCGCCAGCCAGACCAGAGCAAGCGTCCAGCTGTCACCGAGTATTCTTGAGGGGTGCCTTCTGCTGCTGAAAACGTGAATTCCCTGCTCGCTTCCTACCCAAACTTTCCTCAGGAAGGAATTCTGTTCCGCGACCTGAACCCCGTGTTCGCCAACGCGGCAGCTTTCCGATCCATCATTGATGAACTCGTCTCGTCGTCCGGTGAGTTCGACGCGGTGGCCGGCATTGAGGCCAGAGGGTTCCTGCTCGCCGCAGCTGTTGGCTATGCAGCAGACGTCCCGGTTCTCGCGGTCCGAAAGGGCGGCAAGCTCCCCGGCACCGTTCTCTCCGAGGAGTACTCGCTCGAGTACGGCACCGCCCGCCTCGAACTTGAGGTCGGTCAGCTTGCACCGGGCACGCGCGTGCTCATCCTCGATGACGTGCTGGCGACCGGCGGTACGATCGCCGCAACCGCGTCGCTGATCCGCCGCGCCGGCTATGTCGTCGCTGGCGCCGGTGTCGTTATCGAACTCAGCGACCTCGATGGCCGCGCACGCATCGGCGACGTCCCCACCCGCGCAATCGTGTCCTTCTGAGTCAGGCGCACCAATGCCAGCGGATGTTCTGGGGCATGCTGAAGGCATGAGTGGAAGTGGTGACGCCTGGGTCTTCGCGCCCGACGGCCGCAAATTCTGGGGCCGCTACGGCGCTGCCGGACTGCTTGTGCACCATCCCGTCGCCGGTGTCCTTTTGCAGCACCGCGCCACCTGGAGTCACTTCGGCAACACCTGGGGTCTGCCAGGGGGAGCAAGGCACGCCGGCGAATCGGCCGAACAGGCAGCCCTGCGTGAGGCGAACGAAGAGGCCGGAGTGCCTGCCGACCTGGTTCGCATCCGCTTCACGTCTGTGTTCGACCTGGAGTTCTGGTCGTACACGACGGTCGTGGCCGAGGCCGTCGAACTCTTCCAGCCCGTGATCAGCGACCCGGAGAGCATCGAGCTGCGCTGGGTGCCGGTCGACGCCGTGGCGAACCTGCCCCTGCACCCGGGGTTCGCCGACAGCTGGGCAGGCCTCCGCGCTCAGCTCGCCTGATTTTCGGCGCCGGCGCCCACAGCAGTGGCAGGATGCCGGGGAAACCACGGAATGATCGCCGATGTGCGCCGCTGGTAGTCGGCGTACTCCGGGTAGCGCTCCCGGCTGATGCTCTCTGTGAACACCGTCGACCCGATGAAGAGTGCCGTCAGCAACACCGCACCGACGACGGTCCACTGCCAGAGCGAACCGGCCGCGATCGCTCCGAAGAGGAAGAACGCCCACCACTGCGCCTGCTCGAAGAAGAAATTCGGGTGCCGAGAGTAGCGAAAGAGCCCGTCCTGTAGGAAGCGCGGTGACGGGGTGCGTCCGGCAGCCTGCTCGAGTCGCTTCCAGGCGTGGAATGCCCACTGCTGCTGGTCCGCGATGGTCTCCCCGGCGAGGAGGGCCAGGAACAGGATGGCGACGAGCCCGTCGAGCACGCCGAACGGGGTGCCGCGGTGCTGGAACGCCGTCAGGGCGGGCAGCGTGATGAGCAGCAAAATGATGTTCTGGTAAATCGAGATGAACAGCAGGTTGAAGAGCCCGAACTGCCACGGCTTCAGCCGATGGCGCAGCACCACCCAGCGGTAGTCCTCGCCGCCCGGTGCATAACCGCCCTTGCGCGCGAAATTGAACGTGAGTCGTGCGCCCCACAGCGTCACGAGCACGGCCATCACATTCAAGCGGATGTCGCCGAGACCTGCCGCCACGGCAAACGTCCACACGTAGACAAGGGGGATGATCGACCAGATGCGATCAACCCACGAATTCTCCTTCGTGATGAGCGAGAACACCCAGGTGACGATGCAGCTGGCGGCGAAGATCCACAGGCACACAATGAGGGCATCCATGGCAGGAGCATAGGCGACAATGCGAGCGGAGGCACCGGTCCACCGCAAGAATCACGCTTCCCGCACCACGTCATCCGCTGCTTTGTCGGGCCGCAGTCCCCTCCACGACGGATGACGAAGCCGATCGGCATCCGTCCACTCCGTGAATTCGACCTCGCCGACGACGGTCGGTGTCACCCAGCTGGCATCCCGTGCCTCCGCGGCCGGAACATCGATGAACGGCGACGAGTCGCTGGCCAACGGGGTGAGCAGTTTCATCATGCGGTCCAGGTCCTTGTCGCTGAAACCGGTGCCGACCCGGCCGGCATACTGCAGCCCACCGTCGGCCGGAATGCCGACGAGCAACGACCCGAGCGTCTTCGCCCTGCTGCCGTTGCCCCTGCGCCAGCCGCCGATGACCACTTCCTGCGTCAGGTGATGCTTGATCTTGATCCACGACCGCGAGCGGATGCCTGTGCTGTAGCCCGCATCGCGTCGCTTGGCCATCAATCCCTCCAGCTTCAACTCGCGGCTGGTGTCGAACGCCGACCCGAAATCCCCGTCGAACGCAGGCGGTACCTGGATGCTGCCGCCAGCGGTGACGAGGTCCTGCAGAAGCTCGCGCCGCTCGTCGTAGCTCAGGTCAACGACCGATGTGCCGTCGCGTTCCATGACGTCGAAGAGCATGTATCGCACCGGCACTCGGCGCCTGAGGGCGGCCACGTCGCGCCCTGACGTGACGCCCATCCGGTTCTGCAGCATCGAAAAGCTCGGCCGGCCCGCAGCGTCTGCCGCCACGATCTCCCCATCGAGCACAGCGGATGCCGCCCCCACCCGCTCCGGAAGGTCTTCAACGATCTCGGGGTACGACACCGACACGTCGTTTCCGTTGCGGGTGAACAGCCGAACCGATGCGTCCTTCCCGTGTGCAGGATCGGCCGCAGTGACGTACGCGATCGCACGGATGCCGTCCCACTTCATCTCGAACGCCCACTCGTCATCAGCGGACAAGTCACGCTCCGTCCCCGCGGTGGCCAGCATGGGCGCGTACCGAGGGTGAACCTCGGAAGTCGCAGTCGCCTTCGACCGCGCACCCGCCCGTTTGCTTGCCCGCGGTGGCGCCGCGGTTTCGCGAGCAGCGGCGGGTGCTGCAGCGGCAACTCGAGCCTCCGAATGGCCGGAAGGACGGTCAGCAGAGTGGTCGGCAGTGTGACGGTCAGCAGCAGAGCCGTGGTCACCAGAGTGGTGGTCAGCGGCGCCGTGGTCACTGGAATGGTGCTCACCAGGATCCAGTTTCATCTGGTGGATCAGCCAGTTGTTCGCACTGCGGCCGCTGCTGCCTCCTCCGGTGCGGATCAAGGCGAAGCGGCGCGGGCCGCCCAGCCCACCGTCCGGCAGGCCGTGCAGGGTGACGATAACCTCATCGTCCCGCCATTTCTCCAGCTCGTAGGTGCCGCTGTCCCAGATCGACACGGTGCCTGCGCCATATTCCCCGCGCGGAATCTCTCCCTCGAAACTGCCGTACTCGAGCGGGTGGTCTTCGACCTGCACCGCCAGGTGGTTCTTTGTTCCCTCCGTCGGCACGCCCTTGGGCAACGCCCACGACGCAAGCACGCCGTCGTGCTCGAGCCGGAAATCCCAGTGCAGGTTCCTGGCATGGTGCTCCTGGATCACGAATGACCGGCCGTCGTCGTCGGCAACGGATGCCGGAATCGGCTCTGGCGTCTTCGCCGCGTCCCGCTTGCTGCGGTACTGCGTGAGCCTGTCTGGTTCGCTGGTCGACTCCGCCTGTTCGTCGGCCGCTGTGAACTCGGTGTCGAGGTGGTCAGGATGCGCGTCGAGCAGCACAGCAAGCGGATCGGTGCGTCGCTGCATCCGCTTCATCACCTGCTCATAGTCGAGGTGTGCAAGGCCAGGATCTGACAGCTCGCGCCACGTGCGGGGGACCGCGACCATGGGCCGTGCCCTGCCGCGCAGCGAATACGGCGTGATGGTTGTCTTGGCCGCACTGTTCTGGCTCCAGTCCACGAACACCTTGCCAGGGCGCAGCGACCGTTTCATGTCACTCACGATCAGGTCGCGGTGGTCGGCCTCGAGCGCCCGCGCCAGTTCGTGCGCGACCTGCGACACCTGGTCGGAGGTCGCCCGCCGATCCAACGCCGAATACAAGTGGATGCCCTTGCTCCCGCTGGTCACCGGCATCGGATCCAGCCCCATGTCCGTCAGGATCGTGCGGGCGAGCCTGGCCACCTCGGCGCACTCGGCGAGGGTTACGCCTTCGCCGGGGTCGAGGTCGAGTACCAGCCGATCGGGGTTCCTGGGCGTGCCCGCGCGGTTGAACTGCCACTGCGGCACGTGAATCTCAAGGGCGGACATCTGCCCGAGCCAGGTGAGCGTCGCCAGGTCGTTGACCAGGGGGTACTCGTTGACATGGTTCGTGTGCTCGATAGTGCGTCGTTTCACCCAGCTCGGCGTCCCAGAGTCCAGATTCTTCTGAAAGAAGGTCAAACCGGGCTCGGCATCCGTTCCCACACCGTGCACCCACCGCTTGCGGGTGGCCGGCCGATTCTGCGCGTGGGGAATCAAAAACTCAGCGACGGCGGCGTAGTAGGTGAGCACGTCGCGCTTCGTGGTGCCGGTCTCCGGATACAGCACCTTGTCGAGGTGGGTCAGGGTGATGCGGTGACCGTCGACGCTGACAACCTGAGACGCCTCTTTCATGAGGCCAGCATCCTCCACCCTGCCCGCCCCTGGCTAGCCTCCCAGGCATTGGCTAGCATCCCGGGCTGCTGAGGTGTGTACTGGGTGCATGAGATCGATCTGGAAAGGGGCGATAACCTTCGGGCTGGTCAACGTGCCGGTGAAGGTCTACAGCGCCACAGAAGACCACGATGTCGAATTGCACCAGGTGCACGACGAAGACGGCGGCCGCATCAAGTACCAGCGTCGGTGCGAGGTGTGCGGGCGCGTCGTGCCCTATGAGCACATCGACAAGGCATACGAAGACGGCGACCGCACTGTCGTCATCACGGCAGAAGACCTGAAGGCGCTCCCGGCAGAGCGCAGCCGCGAAATTGACGTTGTCGAATTCGTTCCGAACGACCAGCTCGACCCCATCATGTTCGACCGCTCATACTTTTTAGAACCTGACGGGTCGTCTCCGAAGGCATACGCGCTGCTCAGGAAGACTCTCGAATCGACCGAGCGCACGGCGATCGTGCGTTTCGCGTTGCGGCAAAAGACCAGACTGGGCGCGCTGCGGGTGCGCGACGATGTCCTGATGCTCCAGTCGCTCCTCTGGGACGACGAGGTGCGTGAAGCCGAATTCCCTTCGCTCGAAGAGAAGGTGAAGATTTCTGAGCGTGAACTCGAGCTTTCGGCCGCCCTCGTCGACTCCTTCGCCTCTGATTTCGAGCCGGAGAAGTTCACCGACGACTACCAGGTTCAGCTGAAGACCCTGATCGAAGACAAGCTCGCTCACGGCGACGTCCTCGAAACCGCGCGCACCCTCGGCGAGACTGGCGAGACCGGCGAAGGGGGAGAAGTGCTCGACCTGATGGAGGCGTTGCAGCGGAGCGTGGACCGCAGCCGGACCGCGAAGAAGAAGTCCACAGCGCGAACCAGCAGAAAAGACGCCTCATCAGCGTAGATTCTGCCCGTCGCGCTTACGGGGGTCTGCTCGCCGTCGATAGTCTGTTCTTGTGACACAGCCAGCGGAGAACGAGGTAAGCAGCCGGGTGCTCACGCTGCCAAACCTCCTGAGCTTCGCTCGCCTCCTGTTGGTGCCGGTCTTCCTGGTGCTGCTCATCAGGGGAGAGGATGCCTGGGCGCTCGTCGTCCTCATCATCTCCAGCATCACCGATTTCCTCGACGGATACCTCGCCAGGAGCCTGAACCAGATAAGCAGGCTCGGACAGCTTCTCGACCCTGCAGCTGATCGCCTGTACATCTTCGCCGCGCTGATCGGTCTGGCCTGGCGCGATCTGGTTCCCTGGTGGATCGTGCTCATCATTGTCGCGAGGGACGTCTTCCTGCTGGTTCTCGGGATCGTTCTCGCCAACCACGGTTTTGGCCCTCTTCCCGTGCACCAACTCGGCAAGATGGCCACCTTCTGCCTCTTCTACGCGCTCCCGATGATCATGCTCGGTGAAGCTTTCCCTGTCTTGTCATGGTGGTCGCAGCCCGTTGGGTGGGCCTTTGCACTGTGGGGAGCCTTTTTGTACTGGTGGGCGGGCATTATTTACGCGATCGAAACGGCACGAGTGATTCGCCTTCCGCGGGTTCAGCCGCCCTCCGTTTCCGATACGCTTGGTTATTAGGAGGTTTTACGGTGGCTGATACCGAAGAGAACAAAGAACCCGAGCGCACGCAAGCGCCCGAGCACTCCTCGGGTGCGACCGATACAACCCTGAACTTCAGTCAGGAGTTCGCTGCGCAACTCGCAGCGATCGACGGCGATGTCACGGCGGAGGAGCAGGAAGCCATTGCGGCACTGCCCTCAGGCTCGGCATTGTTGGTTGTGCGTCGCGGCCCGAACTCTGGGGCTCGATTCCTGCTTGACGCTGACGTGACGACCGTTGGTCGCCATCCAGATGCCGACATCTTCCTTGACGATGTGACGGTCTCCAGGCGCCACGCAGAATTCTTGCGATTCGGCACGGCGTTCGAGGTGAAAGACCTGAACTCCCTGAACGGCACGTACTTCGACGGCGTCCGCATCGACAGCGCGCTGTTGGCCGATGGCGCTGAAGTGCAGGTCGGCAAGTTCCGTCTCACGTTTTACGCTTCGCGGCTCGACCTCGCTCATATGGCGAGCAGATAGTGTCAGCGACGTCATCCGCCAGGGCGAGTGGCCAGGGCGCGGCGCCGCTACTCAGCATCGGCCAGGTACTTGCGCGGTTGACCCCGGAGTTCGCTGAACTCACCCCATCGAAGTTGCGCTTCCTCGAGGAGCAGGGCCTGGTGTCCCCAGCGCGCACGCAGTCTGGCTACCGCAAGTTCTGCGCGAGCGACGTCGACCGCTTGCGCCTCATCCTGTCGATGCAGCGCGACCACTACCTGCCGTTGAAGGTCATCCGCAGTTACCTGGACGACCTGGATGCCGGGCGCAACCCCACGCTGCCCGGTGGGGCTCCCGCCCCGTCGATGCTCTCCGCCGTTCGCCGTCTCACGCGGGAAGAACTGCTGCGCGAGGCATCCGCGTCTGCGACGCTGCTGCACGATGCGATCGCGGCGTCGATCATCCTCCCCGCAGACCACTACGGCGAAGACGCACTGAATGTGCTCCGTTCGCTCGTCGACCTGCAGCGCAGCGGCATTGAGCCCCGGCACCTGCGGGGGTTCAGGGGAGCGGCCGAGCGCGAACTTGGCCTCATCGAGAGCGCCCTGGTGCCGATGTCACGACGCAAGGATTCGTCGAGCAGGGCGAAGGCTGCCGAAATGGCCGTAGAGATCGCCGGTCAGCTCGAAGTCGTCCGGAGCAGTTTGATCCGGTCCGCACTGACCCGCCTCACATCCTGAGCGATTCGGAGCTTTCGCTTCTTTCGACGTGAACGGCGTCTCGACGGGTCGTCGGCGTACACTGAAAAGGCGACGTCCACCGGCCAGGAGCCGCCGGTCGTGACCTCGGAAATTCGACACGCCGACGCGGAAGTGCGAATGTCGTTGATCAGGGCCGCTGCCGTCTGTACCGTGGACACTGTGACGCGGTAACGTCGCAGACAATCCCCGAGAGGCAATCGAATGAGCGAACTCAAGCCACGAGACGATGCCTCGCGATACGGACTCGGACTGCTGTTCACCGACGGAATGCCTGAGCTTGATGAGAACTCCGGATACCGCGGTGCGATTGCCGCACGCGCAGCCGGCATCAGCTACCGCCAGCTCGACTACTGGGCTCGCACCGGACTCGTTGAACCGACAGTCAGGGGAGCCGCAGGCTCCGGCACGCAGCGTCTCTACGGCTTCCGCGACATTCTGGTCCTGAAACTCGTTAAGCGCCTGCTCGACACCGGCATCTCGCTCCAGCAGATTCGTACCGCCGTCAACCAGCTGCGCGAGTCAGGCGTTAACGACCTGGCCCAGACCACTCTCATGAGCGACGGCGCCAGCGTCTATCTGTGCACGTCGAACGACGAGGTCATCGACCTGGTCAGCCGCGGACAGGGTGTCTTCGGAATCGCCGTCGGCAAGGTCTTGCGCGAAGTGGAGAGCAGCCTCGTCGAACTCGACACCCAGGCTATCGACCACGCGGACGAACTCGCCGTGCGTCGCACGGCTCGCAAAATCTCCTAGCCGTTCCGCAACGAGCGGTTTCCGCAACGAGCCGTTCCGCAACGAGCGGTCTCGAGACGGCCGTGAACGGCCTCCTCGACCAGCGGATGTCCGTGTCCGTCGTTAACGCGCCCCTCCGGTGGTTGAGGAGCGAGCGCCAGCGAGCGTCTCGAAACCAGTCCCCACAGAATCCGAGCCGCGCACCGCTCAGCACTTCAGCCACCGGATGTCGCGAAAACCGGAAAGGTTGCCGCAGAGAGCGCGATCCGTCCTGTATTCGGTGACACGTGCTCGATTCATCCTGTATTCGCTACAGGTTGGGCTGCTGCGCGGCAGCGCCACTCGCCGGCGCCCGTTCCTCAAGCACCGAGGTGGCACCGCCCACGCCGCGTGTGACGCCCTGTTACGCGTCGCGCTGCTCGGCGTATTCGCCGATTCGAGCCGTGCGCAGCACGCGGTCGAGCAGCTGGTCGAAGTAGCGTGCCATCTCCTGGGCGCTGTCGCCAGGCCAGACGTGCAGCGGCTTTGCCGCGCCCTGTGCCTGCTGCAGCGACGTACGTTCAGGCAGCTGGGGGCTGAGCACGAGGGGACCGAACATGTCGCGCAATTCCTTGATGCGGAACTGGTGCTCAAGCGAGGCCGTGCGTGCACGGTTGACGATGATGCCGAGTGGCTGCAGGCGAGGGCTCAATCCACGACGGATCTCTTCGATCGCGCGCAGGGCCCTGTCGGCCGCGGCGACGGAGAACAGGCCGGGCTCTGTCACCACGGTGACGCGGTCACTGGCTGCCCACGCGGTACGCGTGAGTGCGTTCAGGGATGGCGCACAGTCGATGAGAACGAGGTCGTATTCTTTTTCGACCGTCGAAAGTGCCTCTTCGAGCTTCCAAATATCACGGATGCTCGGGTGCGGGCCATCGAAATTGATCGCAGACGGGCTGCCGATCATCACATCGATCGTGCCGCTGCGTCCCTTGGTCCACCCACTAGGGGCAATGGCCGCACGCACCGTCTTCTCCTTGGGAGAGGCCAGTACGTCGGCAACGTTGAGGTGACCGGCGACCTGAATATCCATGCCAGTCGAGACATCCGACTGGGGATCGAGGTCGACGACCAGGGTTCTTACACCGCGGGCGAAGGCAGCAGAAGCAAGACCAAGGGTCACCGTGGTCTTTCCTACGCCTCCCTTGAGGGAGCTGACGCTGAGTACGTGCACAATCAGTTACGTTACCTTCACTAGGCTGAGAGTACCTAACCGTTAGCTGTGTGCACCCCCACGCTCGAAAGGTCTGCATGTTCACCAAGATTCTCGTTGCCAACCGTGGGGAAATCGCGATTCGCGCCTTCCGCGCCGCCTATGAATTGGGCGCGAAAACCGTCGCTGTTTTCCCTTTCGAAGATCGCAATTCGCTGCACCGTCTGAAGGCCGATGAGGCCTACCAGATTGGTGAGACCGGCCACCCTGTGCGGGCATATCTCGACGTCAGTGAGATCATTCGTGTTGCAGTGGAGTCCGGCGCAGATGCGATTTACCCCGGCTACGGCTTCCTCTCTGAGAATCCTGAGCTGGCTGAAGCCGCCGCAGCCGCCGGCATTACCTTCATCGGTCCTGGCAAGAGCGTGCTCGAGATGGCCGGCAACAAGGTCACGGCGAAGGAACACGCCATTGCGGCCGGTGTTCCGGTGCTGAAGTCGACCCCGCCGTCGCAGGATGTCGACCTCCTGATCAGCCAGGCCGACGAGATCGGCTTCCCGATCTTCGCCAAGGCCGTTGCCGGTGGTGGCGGGCGCGGCATGCGTCGCGTCAACTCGAAGGCCGAACTCCGCGGATCCCTCGAAGAGGCCATGCGCGAGGCCAAGAGCGCCTTCGGCGACGCCACGATGTTCCTGGAGCAGGCTGTCCTCCGCCCGCGCCACATCGAGGTGCAGATTCTGGCGGATGCCACGGGCGAAACGGTTCACCTGTTTGAACGCGACTGCTCTGTGCAGCGTCGTCACCAGAAGGTCATCGAGATCGCCCCAGCGCCGAACCTCGACGAGACGGTGCGCCAGAGCATGTACAAGGACGCCATCGCGTTCGCCCGCTCGATCGGTTACGTCAACGCAGGCACCGTTGAGTTCCTGCTCGACACCCAGGGGGAGCGCGCAGGCCAGCACGTCTTCATCGAGATGAACCCGCGCATCCAGGTTGAGCACACGGTGACCGAAGAGGTCACCGACGTCGACCTCGTGCAGTCCCAGATCCGCATCGCAGCCGGTGAGTCCCTCGAAGACCTCGGTCTCACCCAGGACAAGATCCAGCTTCGCGGCGCCGCACTGCAGTGCCGCATCACGACGGAAGACCCCACCGCGGGCTTCCGCCCAGACACCGGCAAGATCACCACGTACCGTTCACCGGGTGGTGCCGGCATCCGTCTCGATGGCGGAACGATCAACCCCGGTGCACAGATCAGCCCCCACTTCGACTCGATGCTGGCCAAGCTCACCTGCCGTGGCCGCGACTTCGACGCGGCCGTCGTTCGCTCCCGTCGCGCCCTGGCTGAGTTCCGCATCCGTGGCGTGTCCACGAACATCCCGTTCCTGCAGGCCGTGCTTGACGACCCAGACTTCGCCGCAGGCGACCTGAGCACGTCATTCATCGACGAGCGCCCAGAGCTGCTCAAGGGACGCCCGTCCAAGGACCGCGGAACCAAGATCCTCAACTGGCTCGCCGATGTGACGGTGAACCAGCCCAACGGGTCGCCGATCACCTCTGTGAAGCCCGCAGACAAGCTGCCGAAGATCGACCTGTCGACGCCGCCACCTGCCGGTTCACGCCAGCGCCTGCTGGAGCTCGGCCCGAAGGGATTCGCTGACGCGCTGCGCGCCCAGACGCCGCTGGCCGTGACGGACACCACGTTCCGTGACGCACACCAGTCGCTGTTGGCCACTCGTGTGCGCACCAGGGACCTCGTTGCCGTTGCGCCGTACGTTGCCAGGATGACGCCAGAGCTGCTCTCCGTAGAGGCGTGGGGCGGCGCGACGTACGACGTCGCACTGCGATTCCTCGGCGAAGACCCGTGGGAACGCCTCGCAGCCCTCCGTGAGGCGCTTCCGAACATCAACATCCAGATGCTGCTGCGCGGTCGCAACACCGTCGGCTACACGCCGTACCCGACAGAGGTGACGGATGCCTTCGTGCGCGAAGCCGCCGCCACCGGCGTCGACATCTTCCGTATCTTCGACGCCCTGAACGATGTGTCCCAGATGCGTCCGGCCATCGACTCCGTGCTGGCAACGGGGACGACCATCGCCGAGGTCGCCGTCTGCTACACGGGTGACCTGCTCGACCCGGCTGAAGACCTCTACACGCTGGATTACTACCTGCGCCTCGCTGAGCAGATCGTGGACTCTGGCGCGCACATCCTGGCGATCAAGGACATGGCCGGCCTGCTGCGCCCGTCGGCGGCTGAGAAGCTCGTCACGGCATTCAGGGAGAACTTCGGCCTTCCCGTTCACGTGCACACCCACGACACCTCCGGCGGACAGCTGGCAACGCTCCTCGCCGCATCGCGCGCCGGTGCAGACGCGGTTGACGTGGCCAACGCATCGATGGCCGGCACCACCAGCCAGCCGTCGGCATCCGCTCTGGTCGCCGCCCTCGCACACACCGAGCGCGACACCGGAATGTCGCTGAAGAACGTGAGCGACCTCGAGCCGTACTGGGAGGCCGTTCGCCTCGTGTACCGCCCGTTCGAGTCCGGCCTCATCGGCCCGACTGGTCGCGTGTACACCCACGAGATCCCAGGCGGACAGCTGTCGAACCTGCGCACGCAGGCCGTTGCCCTTGGCCTCCAAGACCACTTCGAGCTCATCGAGGACATGTACGCAGCTGCGAACACGATCCTTGGCCGCATTCCGAAGGTGACGCCGTCGTCGAAGGTGGTCGGCGACCTTGCTCTCTATCTCGCGGCAGTCAAGGCCGACCCGGCCGACTTCGAGGAGAACCCAGGTAACTACGACGTGCCTGACTCCGTGGTCGGCTTCATGGCCGGTGAGCTGGGCGACCTGCCAGGCGGCTGGCCAGAGCCCTTCCGCACCAACGTTCTCGCCGGGCGCACCATTCGCACCGGCATCACGGAGATCACCGAGGACGAGCGGGCCGCGCTGAACGGCGACAGCACCACGCGTCGCGCCATGCTCAACCAGCTGTTGTTCCCTGCCCCCACTCGCCAGTTCGAGCAGACCAGGGAGCTCTTCGGAGATCTCTCAACGCTCGACACCGTCGACTACCTCTACGGCCTGAAGCAGGGCCAGGAGCACGTCGTCGAGATCGACAAGGGCGTTCGCCTCTACGCAGGGCTTGAGGCCATCGGTGAAGCCGATGACAAGGGCATGCGCACGGTCATGACCATCCTGAACGGCCAGCTGCGTCCGGTCTTCGTTCGCGATCGCAGCATCGCGGTGGAGACCAAGGCTGCAGAGAAAGCGGATGCGAACCGGCCAGGCCAGATCGCCGCTCCCTTCTCCGGAGTCGTGACCCTGCAGGTCGAGGAAGGGACCGTTGTTGAGGCTGGCCAGACTGTGGCATCCATCGAGGCTATGAAGATGGAAGCTGCGATCACCACCCCGATTGCCGGTGTCATCGAGCGTGTCGCGATCCCGAAGACCCAGCAGGTTGATGCAGGAGACCTGCTGGTCGTTGTGAGTCCGCGCTAGTCTTAGGTGCGCTCCCCAGACGGGGGGAGCACCAAAGAGGAGTTCGGTCTGTTGTCAGAAAAACCCAAGGATGACGAAAACGCCGCCCAGTTGCTCGCGTCAGACGCACGCGTGCTTCCCGGCGACGAGTACCACAGCGAACTGCCTCCGCACAGTTTCGAAAACCTGGCAGCTGCCCTCCCCGAGAGCCTGAGCGTCCCGATCGACGTTCCAGCTCCCCGGAGGGCAGTGTCAGGAGCACGCTCAGAGAGCGGCTCGCACACCGGACCAGTGTCGACGCCAGCAGCCGCATCGTCGGCACCACACCCGGCGACTCACACGATCGAGATCAGTACGCCGCGCACGGAACGCGTCGCTGTTTCGGCGCGCGACACCGCGCCCATGATCGATGAGTCAGCGCCCAAGCGTGATCGCGTGCGCACCGAAAGCCACGACGCACCTGAGTCGGCCTCGATGCTGACCTCTGACCGCCTGCTTGAGGTGAACCGCAAGACTCGGCGTCCGCCACAGGGCGGCTGGAACCGCTTCGTGTACACCGCGACGTTCCACCTGGTGAACCTCGGTGACTCTGCGAAGGTGCGCGCCCAGAAAGAAATGGATGCCCGCATCCAGAAGCAGTTCGAAGGTGGCGCGCGCTTCGTCCCGATCCTCACTCGGAAGGGCGGTGTCGGCAAGACTACCGTTACGACGCTGCTCGGCATGGCATTGGCGGATGCTCGCGAAGACCGCATCATTGCCGTCGACGCGAACCCAGACCGCGGCACGCTCTCAGAGCGGGTGCCGAAGCAGACCAGGTCAACCGTGCGCGACGTCGTCACGAAGGCGTCCTCCATCGGCGGCTTCACCGACTTCTCCGCGCTCGTCTCCCGCGACGTCACCCGCCTCGACATCCTGGCCTCAGACACCGATCCCATGCTGTCAGAGGCATTCGACGAGAACGACTACAACGTCGTTGCCGACCTCGCCGCACGTTTCTATTCGATCGTCCTCACCGACTGCGGAACCGGCATCGTGCACTCCGTGATGCGGGCAACCCTGCAGCGCGCTGACTCGATCGTGATCGTGTCGGGCGGCAGCGTCGATGAGGCCAGGCTGGCGTCGGAGACCCTTACCTGGCTTGAGGCCAACGGCTACGGAGAGCTCGTCAGGAACGCCATCGTCGCGCTCAACACGGCCACCCAGGGCACCAACCTGGTGAAGCTCGAAGAGATCGAGTCACACTTCCGCTCGCGGGTGCGTGAGATCGTGCGTATCCCGTACGACCCGCAGCTTGCCGCGGGCAGCGTCGTGTCGTACAACGACCTGCAGCCGATCACGAAGCTGGCCTCGCGAACCCTCGCAGCACTCGTCGTCGAGGGCCTGCCGGCAGACCGCACCGCCTAAGGCGTTGCAGCACCTCGTTAGCCCGTGACCCACGTACTACCCGGCCGCCACCGCACTGCGGATGCGTTGCGCTACTTCCAGAACACCGCACACCACCACAGGGAGATCACTGTGCCCGAACGCCAGATTCGTCTCTTCGGAGATCCTGTCCTCAAGACCGTGTCCGATCCGATCGTCACGATCGACGATCGTGTTCGGGCTCTCGTCACCGACCTCATCGACAGCGTGCAGCTGCCTGGCAGGGCAGGGGTGGCTGCAGCACAGATCGGTGTGAACCTCCGCGCCTTCAGCTACAACGTCGACGGAGAGGTCGGGTACATCCTGAACCCAGTGGTCGTTGAGCTCTCCGGAGAACCGGAACTCGTTGACGAGGGATGCCTGTCGGTTCCCGGCCTCTGGTACCCGGTGAAGCGGTACCCATTCGCCAGGGTCACGGGAATGGATCTCGACGGCAATCCGGTCGAGCTTTCCGGCCATGACCTGATGGCGCAGGCACTGCAGCACGAGACCGACCACCTCGACGGGATGCTTTACCTCGATCGTCTCGACAAGGCGAACCGAAAGGCCGCGATGAAGGAAGTCAGGGAATCCACCTGGTTCTAGCCGTCACGCGCAACAGTCCATCGCGCGCAACGGATGCCATCAGGCGCGTGTGCGCGAACTAACCGCGCAGGCCAGGCCCGATCAGTACCCGCCACACCCAGTCGGCCGCCGTCTCAACGGGTGGCCGCGGGTCGCGGTCAAGCCAGTACACGATCACGCTGAGCGCTGAACCGGCGATACCGACCCCGACGACATCGAGCGGGAGCCCGTGGAATGCGTCAGAGCCAGAGGCGACGACGCCCTCGATCGCTGCCTTCTCCAGACGTGAGCGGATGCGGCCGGCTGCGGCCGACGCGCCTCGTTCGCCCAGCACGATCCGATAGAGCGCTGCGTGCGTCTCGAAGTGCTGGAGATACGCGACGAGATCGGCCGGTGGCCGCTCAGGCAGTGGGCCATCGAGGGTTGGCACGCGCGCTCCTGCCTCCGCTTCGACGACGTCAAGGGCGTCGGCGAGCAACGTCTCTTTGTCGGAGTAGTGCTGGTAGAAGCTGCTGCGATTGACGCCAGCCCGTTCGACGATGCTGGCGATCGTGATGCCGTCGAATGGCTGCTCCCTGGCAAGCGCGAGGAGCGCCTGCTGAAGACTGCGGCGCGTGCGTTCGACTCGGGCATCCATTCGTTGATTCTCTCAGTGTTTTCGCCCTTCCGATGCACGTTTGCCGACATGTGTTGGATTTCCGACATTCGTTGGATAGCCTTGAAGTAGCTCGAAGGGACACGGTGAACCCGTTTCCAGACGGCCTACAAACGAGGACGGAGACCGTTCGTCCCGCATCCTTTCAGAAGGGCACAACATGGCATCGAACCCGATTCTCACCGCCAACAGCACCATCGGCGAATGGCTCGCGCACCCGGAGGGTGGGCCGGCCGTCAGGGGACTGCTCGCGGCCTCCGGTGCCGATGAGGCGTCGCTCGCTCCGGTTCTCGGCCTGCCGCTGCAGCAGCTCGTTGCGCTCAGCCAGGGCCAGATGCCGCAGTCGGTCATTGATGACCTGGTGAAGTCGGTCAACGGTGGCGTGATCCCGGAGAGCGAAGCCACCGGCTGGCAAGAAAAGGTCAGCACCGGTCGTTTCGCAGGCAAGACCGTCGTTGTCACGGGCGCCGCCTCCGGTATCGGCCGCGCGACTGCTGCACGCATCGCCCGTGAGGGAGGGCGTGTCATCGCGGTTGACATCTCTGCAGAGAAGCTCACCGAGTTCGCTGAGTCGCTGCCAGAAGCCGAGATCGTCACCGTTGCCGGCGACATTACCAAGCAGGAGTCGGTCGACGCTATCGTGGCCGCAGCCGGCGACCAGATCGACGGCCTGGCCAACGTGGCCGGCATCAATGACGACTTCTCGCCGCTGCACGAGACCAGTGATGCGATGTGGGACCGCGTCATCAGCGTCAACCTGACCGGAACCTTCAAGCTCACCCGCGCTGTGCTCCCTGCGATGATGGCTGCCGGTTCAGGGTCCGTCGTCAACGTTGCAAGCGAGGCTGGCCTCCGCGGCAACGCATCCGGCAACGCATACACGTCGTCGAAGCACGCCGTTGTCGGCCTCACCCGCAGCGCCGCGTTCATGTACGGCCCGCAGGGCATCAGGGTTAACGCCGTCGCCCCAGGCGGCGTCGCCACCGGCATCCCGTTCCCCCCGCACGTTTCTGAGGTCGGTCAGGCTCGCCTGCAGCCGTTCCAGTCGGCGATCCCGTCCCTCGCGACAGCGGAGCAGCTCGCTGCATCGATCACCTTCCTGCTGAGCGATGATGGCGTGAACATCAACGGCGTCGTCCTGCCGTCTGACGGCGGCTGGTCAGTGCAGTAATACACGCTGCAGCAATACGCACCTCCGCCTTAACACGCGACTTGCGCGTACACAGAACGGGCGGGGTGGATGCTTCGGCATCCGCCCCGCCCGTTCTGGCGCTGACTGTGATTCTGTCTGCGTTAGTGATTCTGTCTGCGTTAGCCGCGGATGGAGAAGCCCTCCGTTGCCGGAGCGTCGGCGTAGAGGTCCTCAATGGTTGTGCTGAAGTCGCGCACGATAATGTTTCGCTTGATGCTGAGCTTCGGCGTCAGGTGCCCGCTGTCCTCGGTGAACTCTGTCGAGAGGATGACGAACTTGCGGATGGATTCTGCGCGCGAGACGCCTTCGTTGGCGTGATCGATGGCCCGCTGCACCTCGGCGAGAACCGCTGCGTTCTTCGTCGCAGCCGGGATTCCCATGCCGGCGTCCTCGCCGTTGTTGTTCAGCCAGACCGGCAGCATGTCAGGGTCGAGCGTGATCAGCGCTGAGATGAACGGCTTCTGGTCGCCTACGACGACGACCTGGCCGATGAGCGGGTTCGAACGGATCGGGTCCTCAAGCTGGGCAGGCGCCACATTCTTGCCGCCGGCCGTGACGATGATTTCCTTCTTGCGGCCCGTGATGGTGAGGAACCCATCCTGGTCGAAGCCGCCGAGGTCACCCGTGCGGAACCAGCCATCGTTGAAGACCTCTGCGGTGGCCTCAGGGTTGTTCCAGTACTCCTTGAATACGTTGACGCCCTTCACTTCGATCTCGCCGTCATCGAGCACGCGAACGCCGACGCCGGGCAGCGGCGGACCAACGGTGCCGATCTTCGACTTGGTGGCCAGGTTCACGGTGGCAGGCGCCGTGGTCTCTGTCAGTCCGTATCCCTCAAGGATCACGATGCCGAGGCTGTGGAAAAAGTGGCCGAGCCTGGCGCCCAGCGGGGCTGAGCCTGAGACGGCGTACTTGACGTTGCCGCCCATGGCCGTACGCAGCTTGCTGTAGACCAGCCTGTCGAACAGGGCGAACTTGATCTTCATGCCGAGCGGGATGGGGGAGCCGGCCTCCAGCGCCTGCGAGTGCTGCACAGCGACCTCAGCGGCTGCGCGGAAGATCTTGCCCTTGCCGCCGGTTTCTGCCTTCTGCTCCGAGGAGTTGTACACCTTCTCAAACACGCGAGGAACGGCGAGGAGGAAGGTGGGCTTGAAACTGCCGAGAGACGGCAGCAGCTGGCGGGTGTCTGCCTGGTGCCCGACTCTCACGCCGTTGTCGACGCAGAGCACCGTGATGAAACGAGCGAACACGTGGGCCGTCGTGATGAACAGCAGAGTGGATGCGCCGTTCTTGTCTTCCAGGACCTCACGCAGGGCGATGCCTGAATTCCGGCTGGTCTCGAAGAAGTTGGCGTGGGTCAGCACGCATCCCTTCGGCTTTCCGGTTGAGCCTGAGGTGTAGATGAGGGTGGCCATGTCGCTGGCCACCGCGAGGTTGCGGCGGCGCTCGATCTCGGCATCCGTCACCTCAACGCCACTCGCCATGAGCTTGTCAAGGTCGTCCAGGTGGATCTGCCAGAGGTTGGCGATGCCGGGGAGGTCAGGGCGCACCTCATCAAAGCGGGCGAACTGGTCTGGAGACTCGACGATGAGGCTTCCGGCGCCTGAGTCACCGAGGATCCACTTCACCTGGCTGGGGGAGCTGGTCTCATAGACCGGAACCAGGATCGCGCCTGCGAACCAGGTTGCGAAGTCGATGAGTGTCCACTCATAGCGGGTCTTGCAGATCAGGCCGATCTTGTCGCCTGGCTGGATGCCGGCTGCGACGAAGCCCTTGGCGAGGGCGACGACCTGGCGGTGGAACTCGGCGGTGGTCACCGGTGACCAGCCGCCATCCGCTGTCGGCAACGAGAACAGCACAAGGTTGGGGCTCGCCGCCAGGCGCTCCACCAACAGGTCGGTGATATTGGCCTCTGGTCGGGCAGGTACGACTGCGGGCGTGGTGAACTCTTTCACGGCAACTCCTTTGGTACCGGATGGGCTTTCGTCGACTGGCCGTCATGCTGTGCGTGCCAGGCGCTGATCGCCCGACGGCGAACTGGTTTACTACACTCTAGAGGGTGGTGTCCGTTGCGTATTCAACGCCGGGCATACTCCAACACGCTTCCTCAACATGAAAGGTGCTGCTTGTGCACGCCATTGGGATCGATATCGGCGGCACAAAGATTGCCGGCGCCCTCGTCGACGAACTCGGCAACATCGTCACAGCGCTGCGCACGCCGACCTCCGCAGCGAATCCGAGTGAGATTGAAGATGCTGTTGTCGAGATGATCGAGCGCCTCAGCGCCGGACAAGAGGTGGTCGCCGCCGGCGTTGCAGCCGCTGGTTTCATCGACTCCGCACAGTCGACCGTGTACTACGCCCCCAATATCAACTGGCGCAACGAGCCGTTCCGCGACAAGCTTGAAGCGCGCCTCGACCTCCCCATCATCGTGGAGAACGACGCGAACGCCGCCGGCTGGGCCGAGTTCCGCTATGGCGCAGGGCGCACATACAGCGACATGGTCACGCTGACCATTGGCACGGGTGTCGGTGGCGCGATCGTGTCGAACGATCGACTGTTCCGTGGCGGATTCGGAGCTGGGGCAGAGCTCGGTCACATGCGTCTCGTGCCAGATGGCCTGCCCTGTGGCTGCGGCGCACGCGGCTGCATCGAGCAGTACGGCTCAGGCCGCGCGCTCCTGCGCATCTCCAATGACCTGGCAGATGCCGGCGGAATCGGCCTGCGGTTGGCTGAGGTTCGCCAGCAGAATGGCACGCTCACCGGACACGACGTCAGCGCACTGATCGGTGAAGGCGACGGGGGAGCCCTGACGGCCCTGCGCCAGCTGGGCGCAGCACTCGGACAAGCGTGCGCAAGCCTCGGCGCGATCCTCGACCCGCAGGTCTTCGTCTTCGGTGGCGGCGTCGCCGCAGCTGGCGACCTGCTGCTCGACCCCATTCGTACCGCGTACCTGGACCACCTGCCCGCCCGTGGGTATCACCCTGAGGCGTCGTTCGCGATCGCTGAGCTCGTCAACGACGCCGGAGTTGTGGGTGCAGCCGACCTGGCTCGCCAACACGCGCTCCGTCTTCGGTAACGGCCGGTCGGCAGAGGCGCAGTAGGCTGATTCATCACACGCAGGAGGGAGGAGTGCAATGTTCTACTGGTTCATGAAGAACGTTGTGGTCGGTCCGATCCTTCTTGCAATCTTCCGGCCCTGGATTATCGGCCTCGAGAACGTGCCGAAAACGGGTGGGGTCATCCTGGCCAGCAACCACCTGTCGTTCATCGATTCCATCTTCCTGCCCCTCGTCGTTCCGCGGCGCGTGGTGTTCCTGGCCAAGAGCGAATACTTCACGGGCAAGGGCTTGAAGGGGTGGGCGACTCGCCAGTTCTTCAAGGCAACCGGCCAGTTGCCGATTGACCGCTCTGGCGGCAAGGCATCCGAAGACTCACTGAACACCGGCCTCCGCGTACTCGGAGATGGCGGTGTGCTCGGCATTTACCCTGAGGGCACCAGAAGCCCAGACGCCAAGATGTACCGCGGCCGTACCGGCGTCGCCAGGATGGTGCTCGAGGCCGGCGTTCCCATCGTGCCCGTCGCCATGATCGACACAGAAAAGGCGATGCCGACCGGGACTCGGATTCCCAAGGTGCGTCGCATCGGCATCGTCTTTGGCGAGCCCCTCGACTTCAGCCGCTTCGAGGGAATGGAGGGTGACCGTTTCGTGTTGCGTTCCATAACTGACGAACTCATGTACGAGTTGCAGCACCTCAGCGGCCAGGAGTACGTGGACGTCTACGCGACCTCCGTCAAGGAAAAGCGCGCAAGCCTTTCGCGCTAAGCTGCGACAGGGGAGCCACGCGCCCGCGTGAGCATACCCACCGTCATTCACCCACCGCGTATTCGCGGTATCCAGAGAGAAAACAGGAACAGTCCAGTGGTAAATAGCACCGAACCAGTTGTATTGGCAGATGAATCTGTGATCGCTGGACTGGACTATTGGCGCACGCTGGACATCAAGCAGCAGCCTGAATGGCCGGATGCAGACGCCGTCGCTGCGGCATCCGCTGAACTGGCCACGCTGCCGCCCCTCGTTTTCGCCGGCGAAGTCGACATCCTGCGCGAGCGCCTTGCTGAGGCTGCCCGCGGTGAGGCATTCCTGCTGCAGGGCGGCGACTGCGCAGAGACGTTCAGCGGCGCGACCGCCGACCAGATCCGCAACAGGGTCAAGACCGTGCTGCAGATGGCCGTCGTTCTCACCTACGGCGCGTCTATGCCCGTGGTGAAGATGGGCCGCATGGCCGGCCAGTTCGCCAAGCCGCGCTCGAGCAACCTTGAGACGCGTGGAGACGTCACGCTGCCCGCCTACCGCGGCGACATCGTGAACGGATACGACTTCACACCCGAATCACGCGAGGCCGACCCGGCTCGCCTGGTCAAGGGATACCACACGGCGGCATCGACGCTGAATCTCATCCGTGCGTTCACGCAGGGTGGCTTCGCCGACCTCCGCCAGGTGCACAGCTGGAACCAGGGCTTCGCCGCCAACCCGGCCAACCAGCGCTACGAAAAGCTGGCCAAGGAAATCGACAGGGCGATCAAGTTCATGATCGCGTGCGGTGCGGACTTCGAGGCGCTGAAGCGCACCGAGTTCTACACCGGTCACGAAGGCTTGCTGATGGACTACGAGCGCCCCATGACGCGGATCGATTCGCGCACGGGAACGCCGTACAACACCTCGGCCCACTTCATCTGGATCGGCGAGCGTACGCGCGAGCTCGATGGCGCCCATGTTGACTTCCTGTCGCGGGTGCGTAACCCCATCGGCGTGAAGCTCGGCCCGACGACGTCGGCCGACGACATGCTGCGCCTGATCGACGTTCTCGACCCGAACCGCGAACCTGGACGCCTCACGTTCATCACCCGCATGGGTGCAGGCAAGATTCGGGATGCCCTCCCGCCGCTTCTCGAAGCGGCCAAGGCCAGCGACGCGCAGCCGCTCTGGGTGACAGACCCGATGCACGGCAACGGCGTGACGACCCCCACCGGCTACAAGACCCGTCGTTTCGACGACGTGGTCGACGAGGTCAAGGGCTTCTTCGAAGCGCACCGCGCAGTCGGCACGCACCCGGGTGGCATCCACGTTGAGCTGACCGGTGATGACGTCACCGAGTGCCTCGGCGGATCTGAGCACATCGACGAGGCAGCACTTGCGACACGCTACGAGTCGCTGTGCGACCCGCGCCTGAACCACATGCAGTCACTGGAGCTCGCGTTCCTGGTGGCAGAGGAGCTCGCTGCTCGCTAGCTGCTGTCGCACTGAAAAAATTGACCCCGGTCGCATAGCTGTGAAGCTGCGACCGGGGTCATTTTTTATTGAAGCGGATGCCAATAGCGGATGCTGACAGCCCCGCCGCTCGACGCTAGCTGAAGAAGTTGATCTTCACTGTGCTGTTCTTCGGCACGGTGGTGCCGGCTCCTGGCGTCACCGTGGTGACGGAGAAGAGCCCTGGGGCCGCGTCGGCGAACAGGTTGTAGTCGAGCTTCAAACCGGCCTCTTCGAGCATCGGCTTCGCCTCAGACCACGGCAGGCCGACAACATCGGGGATCGTGACAGGCTCAGGCCCGCGAGAGATGGTCAGCGAGAATGAACTGCCTTCGCGCACAGCGCCGTCGGACGACGGTGTCGCCTGGATGACGTTGCCTTCTGGAACGTCATCGCTGTAGGTGTGCTCGCCCTCAACGCCGACGAGGCCAACGCTGTCGAGCTTGTTCATGGCATCCGACAGCGACAGGCCGGCCACATTCGGCACGGCGCCGAGTGAGACCGTCAGGTTGATGGTCTGCCCTTCGAGGGCATCGCCGCCCTGCGAGAGGTCTGCACCATCGCCTTCACGGGTCGCAGAGATGACGGTGTCGGCGGGAACCTCGTCGTCGAAGACCTTGTCGGCCACCTTCGGGACGGCTTTCTGGTCTGAGATGGCGGCGGCGGCATCCGCTTCGCTCAGGCCGGCCAGGGGAGGCAGCGAGATCGGCCGTGCGCCCTGGGAGACGAACAGGGTCACTGTGCTGCCCTTGGGCACACGAGCATCGGGTCCCGGCTTGGTGCTCGACACGAGCCCCTGTGGCACGGTGAGGCTGTACTCGGTATCGAGGGCTGTGGTGAGGCCCAGGTCGGTGAGCTGCTGGGTGGCGGCTTCCGGCGATTCGGAGACGAGGTTCGGAATGGGCACCTGCGAGCCGGGGCCCGCACCGAAGTACCAGCCCGTTCCTCCTGCGATACCGGCAATCAGCACGATGAGCGCAAAGAGCCAATAGCCCTTGCGTTTGCGGTTGGTTGCCTTCGTCGCGAGCTGGGTGCCGCTGGCCGGAATCGCATCGCCGGTGTCCGCAGCGGCAGCAGCAGCGGTAGCTGTCGTGGCCGCGGCGAGGCTCTTGGCGCCGAAGACCTGGGTCTCTGCATCCGCTATGGCAGGGTCGAGGCCGCTGGGCAGCACCATGGTGGCATTCGCGGTCGTCTCATGGCTGCCGCCACGTACGAGACCTTCAATGTCCTGCAGCTGCTCGAGCATGACGCGCGCATCGCGCGGGCGCTCCTCGGGGTCGCGTGCGGTCGCCCACAAGACGAGCTCGTCGAGCTCGCGCGGGGTGGACGGCACCTTGGTACTCGGCATCGGCACTGAGTCATTCGCGTGCTGGTATGCGATCTGCATGGGCGCCTCGCCCACGTACGGTTGCTCGCCGGTGAGCATCTCGTAGGTCATGATTCCGAGTGCATAGATGTCGCTGCGGGCATCGGCGATGCCACGCGTGACGAGTTCGGGGGAGAGGTAGGCAATTGTGCCGAGCAGGGCCTGGCCGGTCGCCGTGTTGTTGCTGGCAGCGCGGGCGAGGCCGAAGTCACCGAGTTTGATGCGACCGTCGTCGGCCAGCAGCACGTTCTCCGGCTTCAGGTCGCGGTGGACGATGCCGGCCTTGTGCGCGGCAGCCAGGCCACTGAGCACGGCCTTCAGGATGTCGATGGTCTGCTCTGGGGTGAGCTTTCCGTAATCCTTGAGCAGGTCGCGAAGCGTGATGCCGGGGAGGTACTCCATCACCATGTACGCCATATCGGCGTCCTGGCCCTGGTCGAAGACGTTGACCACGTTGGGATGCGCGAGACGAGCAGCAGAACGGGCCTCCTGAACGAACCTGCTCTTGAAAGCATTGTCGTCAGCGAGGTGCCCGTGCATGATCTTGATCGCGACGCGGCGCTCGAGACGCAAATCGGTGGCGAGGTAGACCGTGGCCATACCGCCTCTGGCGATGCGGGAGCGCACTTGATACCGGCCGTCAATCAGACGGCCGATCATCGGGTCGCTCGAAGTTTCGGTCACTCGTTGATTCTAGAGATCGCGGAGGGGTTCTCCCTGATAAACACCCCGCAAACCGCGCATTGTGCCCTAGCCGAGATCAACAAGCCAGGCGCGAGCCGACATCTCCCACTTGGCGTAGTGATCCGGGTACGCCGAAATCTGCACGGCCTGGGCCGCCTGCGTCACCGTCATAGATTCCCATCCCGGAATGTCAAGGAGCCCGCGGGTGGCTCCGACGTTGGGGTTTCCGGCACCGCCGTAGAAGGCAAGCGTTGTGTGAACAGGGTCGAGGATCTGGTCAGGTGTTCCCCAGCCAGAGCTCGGTCGCTGCTGGAAGAGTCCGAGGGAATCCCTGTCACCGTACGTGAGGTTGAGCAAGCCAGATTCCTGCGCGGCTGCGGCGAGAGCGATGACGAGTCCGTACTCGCTGACGCCTGCGCTCCGCCCGAGCGACACGATCAGCTCGGCGTTCTGGCGCATCTCTGGAGTGAGGGCCGTGACGAGCGGGTCAGCGGATACGGGTGCGACCGGCGCGCTCGGCGCCTGGGCCGCGACAACGCTGCCGGATGCGGGGATGGTGAGCACCTGGCCGGGGTAGATGATGCTCGACCAGCCGAGCTGGTTTGCGTCAAGCACGGCCTGGACGCTCACCCCAGACCGCTCTGCAACGGCAGCGATGGTGTCACCGGTGACGATGGTGTACTGGCTCGCCGCTGAACCCGCAACGGGGGCAGGCGCGCTGGCAGCGGATGCCGGGATCGCGGCATCCGCGATGGACAGTGACTGGCCCGGGTAGATGATGCTGGCGCGGTCGAGACCATTGGCCGACAGCACGGCCTCTGTGGAGAGGCCATGTGCCTCTGCGATAGCGCCGACGGTGTCGCCGGCAACGACGGTATAACGAGTGATCTCCTGGGACACCGACGTCTGCGGAGCCGCGGCGACGAGTTGGTCGGAGCCGTTGCTCAGGGTGAGAACCTGGCCGGGGAAGATGCTGGCAGACCAGCCGAGCCCGTTGAGGGCAAGGACGCTGGCCGTTGACAGCCCGAACCGGCTCGCGATTGCGCTCACGGTGTCACCGTCGACAACGGTGTATTGCGCCGGAGCCAGCGCTGCGGCAGCGACGCTCGCGGTCGAACTGGCGACGTCTGTGCCCGTGGTCGACGCCGGTTCTGTGCTCTTTGACTTCAGCGGCTTCTTGGCAAGAGCCTGCGCGTTGGCAGGCGAAGCGAGGTTGAGAGTGATGGCAATCGTGCTCACCAGAACGATGGGAACGCCGATCAGAAGCGTGCGAGTGCGCTCCGAGAGCGTACGGGCAGCAGCGGTTTCGCTCGATTCAGGCAGTCTGAAAGGCAACAAAGGACCCCCTTCGGTGGCGTGTGCCCCTTAACGCTGACACGGTTGGGCACACGAGTCAACCAGTGTGACAGATGTGAAAGCAGTTAACATGCCCGAAACATGGCCCCGTGGTTGGCGCATCTCGCGACTCATGGCAGTCTTTAAGGGTGACCGACGCTTTCTCAGAGTATGCATGGCTGACCATTCCCGATCTTGTTGAGCGACTCGGCCTGGCGCAGGGCCGGGTTCGACGACTAATTGAAGACAGGCACCTGCTCGCGGTGCGCCGCGATGGCGTGCTGAAGGTTCCTGACCTGTTCCTCGACGGCGACATGCCGCTGACCGAACTGCGCGGAACCCTTTTCGTGCTGGCCGACGATGGCTTCGACGACGAGCAGGCCATGCGGTGGCTTCTCGAAGTTGATGACAGTCTCGGTGTCGCTCCCATTGCGGCGCTCAAGGCCGGCCGCAAGGCTGAAGTCCGACGCGTGGCGCAGGCGCTGGCTTAACCAGCCCCCTTCACGGGATGAGCCTGTCGACGCCGGATGGCGACGACAGGCTCATCTGTATGCCCGCATGCACGCGGATTCAGCCCGTTCTGGTTAGCTCACACGGGCCGTGACGGTCTGGGTCAGTGCGATGAGCGTGTTGGTCGCTGCCTCCGCAAGCGGCGAGTTGGCAAGCGCTGCGATGGCTTCCTCGACGTGCGCTGCAATGCGCTCCTCGACCAGCTCGACCGCCCCACTAGAGCGGATGCTCTCCTGCAGCATGCTGATCTGGCTCGTGCTGAGCGCTGGATCGCCGAGCAGCCTGTCCATGTCTGCCTTGTCGGCGGGGGAGAGCCCCTGCCTTGCCAGGGCGATGAGAACGGTGCGCTTGCCCTCGCGCAGGTCGTCGCCGCTGGGCTTCCCCGTGACGGCCGAGTCGCCGAAGACTCCGAGCAGGTCGTCGCGAAGCTGGTAGGCAATGCCGAGTGGCAGGCCGAACGCGCGGAGCGTGTCGAGCTGGGCATCCGTTCCTCCGGCCAGCGCCGCACCGATCACCAGCGGGGCCTGGATGCTGTACTTCGCCGATTTGAAGACGATGACCCTGAGCGCCCTGTCGAGCAGCTCGTCTTCGGGCTGGGTGAGCCAGGCGCGCTCCTCGAGGATGTCGAGGTACTGCCCAGCCGTCACCTCGGTGCGCATCCGGTTGAACTCACGTCGTGTGCGGAGGGCCGCGGCGCGGTCGTGTACCTGCGAGAGGCCCTCGTCGAGCAGTTCGTCGCTCCAGCCGAGCATGAGATCACCGAGCAGGATCGCGGATGATCGACCGAAGTCTCCGGCGTCGCCTGCCCATCTGCTCTGGCTGTGCAGGCTCTCGAAGAGTTTGTGGGCGGCAGGCGAACCGCGACGGGTGTCTGAGTTGTCGATGATGTCGTCGTGCACGAGTGCCGCCGCATGGAACATCTCAAGCGAACTTGCCGCAGAGACAGTCGCCGCCAGGTTGGCCGAGAGAGCACCGTCGGCACCCACCGTGTCGGCGAGCGAAGCGTCGCCGGAGACACTCTGCGCTCCCCAATAGCAGAACTGCGCCCGGAAGCGCTTACCACCCCTGAGAAACTGCCGTGAGTAGTCGATCAAGGGACGTAAGTCCGGGCTGATCGAGGCCACAATTGGATCACGGATAATTAGGAATTCGTCGATGCGAGATTGAACCAGATCGACCAGACGATTGCTTTCAGCCACGTGCCTAGCCTAGCCAACGCGGGCGCACTAGACTTGGAAGTCAACCCGCTCGATCCCGTAACTGGAGGGAATGAGATGCCGCTTTCGGAACAGGAGCAGCGACTCCTTGATGAGATGGAGCGCAGCCTCTATCACAATGACGCTGACTTTGTGGCGACGGTCGGTGCGACGCGCCTTCGACCCAACTACCGGTCGATCGCGTTGGGGATTCTTTTGGCTGTCGCCGGGATCTGTGGATTGCTCGCCGGAGTTGCACTGCACCTCCTGTGGCTCGGCATCATCGGCTTTGCCGTGATGTTTGCGGGCGTGCTCGTGGCACTGTCGCCGTCGAAGTCGATGCGACGCTTTACCAAGAACTCGTCGTCCAAGGGAACCGGTGGTGCGCCGCAGTCCCGTCAGAAGCAGTCCGGTTTCATGGACCGCCTGAACGACCGCTGGGACAACCGCCAGGACGGTAGTCACTAAACGAATCAACCTGCCGACCCTGTCGGCTGAAGGACACCAAGGGCCGGTCATCTGATCGGCCCTTTTTCGCGCGCCCGGCCGGCCCACTCTGGGCCCTTCTCTTGCGCCTCGCCCTGCGCCACCGGGTTCTCCTCGCGGGCCTAGACGCGCAGGCATCCACTCTCGCTCCGTATTGCGGCGGGGTGGTCCCTATCCGCTCCATTTCCCTCCACCGCTGTCTATCCCGTGTTTTCAAGGAATTTCCCTGATCATTTCGCCAAATATGATCCAATTTCATTGTTCAGTGGTGGATTGTGGAGTAAAGTGGAGCAACACCTGACCTTGGCCGGAAGAAAAGGGGTGATGAATGTTCCTCGGGACCTATGCCCCCAAGCTCGACGAAAAAGGACGCATCATCCTGCCAGCCAAATTCAGGGATGAGCTCGCAACGGGTGTTGTGATGACCCGTGGGCAAGAGCACTGCATCTATGTGTTCAGCACGCGTGAGTTCGAATCGCTTCACGACAAGATCCGCCAGGCCCCTGTCACCAGCAAGCAAGCTCGTGACTATCTGCGCGTGTTCCTGTCCGGAGCGGCAGCAGAGACGCCAGACAAGCAGAACAGAGTCACCATCCCGGCCAACCTGCGCACCTATGCAGGCCTCGGCCGCGACCTCACCGTCATCGGTGCCGGCAGCAGGGTGGAGATCTGGGACAGCGAAGCCTGGGAAAACTATTTGACCGAACAGGAAACTTCGTTCGCGAACACGACGGAGGAGGTGATTCCGGGACTCTTCTAATCCCTGGTGCCTGACTCCCAGCCGTTCATACCCCTGACACACTTCCCCGGTGGCAGGTCGAATGGATGGGGATCAGGATCCAGGGCCTCCCGGTAACTATGGCCATAAACGAAATCCACACCCCGGTAATGCTCGAGCGATGCATCGAGCTGCTGGCACCCGCGATCGGCAAGCCAGGCGCCGTGCTCGTTGATGCAACGCTCGGAATGGCCGGCCACGCCGAGGCATTCCTGCAGCGATTCCCCGAGCTCACCCTGGTCGGCCTCGATCGCGACCTCGAAGCGCTCGCGATCGCTGAGGAGCGCCTCGCGCCGTTCGGCGGCCGCGTGCACCTGGTCCACACGGTGTACGACGGCATCACAGAAGCGCTCAACTCCCTCGGGATCGACGAGGTCGACGGCGTGCTCTTCGACCTCGGTGTCTCATCCATGCAGCTCGACCGGGTGGAGCGCGGCTTCTCCTATTCGAAGGATGCGCCACTCGACATGCGCATGGATCACACGTCTGAGCTCACCGCGGAACGCATCCTCGCCGAGTACAGCGAGCAGGAGCTTCGCCGCATCTTCCAGGAGTACGGCGAGGAGAAACTCGCCGGGCGCTACGCCAAGGTGATCGTTGACACCCGCGATGAGAAGCCATTCGTGCGTTCGGCGCAGCTCGTCGAAGCCATCACCGCCGTCACGCCCGTTGTCGTCCAGCGTGCAGGTCACCCGGCCAAGCGGGTCTTCCAGGCGCTGCGCATCGAGGTCAACCAGGAGCTTGCTGTCCTTGAGCGCGCGATCCCAGCGGCCATGGAAGCCGTCACCGTCGGCGGTCGCATCGTCGTCATGGCCTACCAGTCCCTCGAAGACCGCATCGTGAAGAAGCAGTTCGCTGCGGCATCCACGTCGAGTGCACCAGCGGGGTTGCCGGTTGAACTGCCGGAGCACAAGCCGCTGTTCAAATTGCTGATTCGCGGTGCAGAACTGGCGACAGAAGAAGAGAAGGCGCAGAACCCCAGGGCAACCCCTGTGCGGTTGCGCGCTGCTGAACGAGTTCGGAGAGCCGAGTGAGCGACAACCTCGCCAGAGTGATGCGGCCCACCTGGCAGCCGCAGACAGCTGCCCCGATGGTGGACGGAGCCACAGCGCGAAAGCGCAGTGCAACGGTGCCAGAGATCGAGGGCGTCGCTCCAGAGCGCCGGCACATCGAGATCGTTGCGACCCGCAGCCAGCGCAAGGCACGCCCCCGCATCGTCTATGCACTGTCGGCGCTCGGCGCGCTCGGCGGCATCGTTGTCGCCCAGCTGCTGCTGAGCGTCAGCATTTCGCAGGGTGCGTACGACATGTCAAACCTTCAGGCCAGGCAGGTCGAGCTCGGCAGAACGGCCGAGAGCATCAGCGAAAATCTCGTGCGGGTGTCCTCCCCGCAAAGCCTCGCGACCAACGCCGAAGCACTCGGAATGGTCACCAACTCCAATCCGGTCTACCTGCGCCTGTCCGATGGCGCGGTGCTTGGGGCACCCGCTTCAGCAGCGGCGACGGCGAGTGACACGAGCCTGGTACCGAACTCCCTCCTCATTGGCGCTCCATTACTCGGAGCGGATGCCGCAGCTGCGGCAGCGCCGGGGAACGGCGTGGCCGCAGGCTCTGCGGGCGGTGACGCTGTAGCTTCTGGCGTAACACCCGTTCAGGGCGCCGTGGCAAACGGACTCCCTGCCCCGTCGACCAGATAGCCAGAACGCCAACCAGACAGACAGATCGCCCAGGTGAAGAGGCGCAAGTGAGGACGTATCGGTGGCCAGCAACGGCTCGAAGATGACCACATCGAACAAGCGCCGCCTGACGATGACCGTGCTTGCGCTATTCATCGTCATCGCGGTGTTCGTGGTGAAGCTCGTCGACATCCAGGTGGTGCGCGCAGACACTCTCACCGCTGATTCGGTGGGCAATCGTTCGATCGAGAAGGTGATCTACGGTTCGCGCGGCGACATCGTTGATGCCAAGGGTGTTGTCCTGGCGGGAACCGTGATGCGGTACAACGTCGTTGCGTCACCGAAGAACGCCAAGCCGATCGAGCGCTCTGTGAAATCAGGCGAGACAGGCAAGACCGAAGACATCAAGGTAAGCCTCGCCGAGATCGCCGCGGAGATTGGTGCGGTCACCGGCCAGGCCCCTGAACAGATCCTCGCGATCATCTCTGAGGCTCTGGCCGACAACCCGAAGTCTGACTACGCAACGCTCATCAAGAACATCGATGTCGACGCCTATCGGGCGCTCGACGACCTCAACATTCCCTGGCTGTACTTTGAAAAGAGCCCGAGCCGGGTCTATCCCGTTGGAGCAGTAGGCGGGAACCTGGTCGGATTCGTCTCTAGCGAAGGCGAAGCGCAGGCCGGCCTTGAACTGGGCGAAGACAGCTGCCTGGCCAGCATCAACGGCGAAGAAACCTATGAGCGCGGCGCGGACGGGGTGCGGATCCCCGGCAGCAGCGTCACGACCAAGCAAGCAGTCGACGGTGGCAGCATCGTGATGACCATCGACTCCGACCTGCAGTACTTCGTGCAGCAGACCCTGGCCGAGCAGGCCGTTGCGACCGGTGCCAAGTGGGGAACCGTCGTTGTGCAGGAGGCCAAGACAGGCAAATTGCTCGCCGTTGCCGACTATCCGTCCGTCGACCCGAACAACGTTGATGGCACAGCCGACCCCGCGTACCGTGGGTCGCAGGCGTTCTCCGCGTCCTTCGAACCTGGCTCGACGTTCAAGGCGCTGACGGCGGCATCCGCTATCGATGCCGGTGTCGCAGACCCAAGCACGCAGGTGATGGCGCCGTACCGCTACATCCCGTCCAACGGCGCTGACATCAACGACAGCGCCATGCATGGCGATCTGAACCTCACCCTGACCGGTGTGCTGATCGAATCCTCCAACACCGGCATGTCGAAGATCGGCGAGAAGCTGAGCGCAGAGCAGCGCTACAACTACATGACCAAGTTCGGCATCGGCACCGAATCTGAGGTCGGCTTCCCCTCTGAGGACAGCGGCATCCTGCACGACTGGGACGGCGAGAACTGGGACAACCAGACCGACTACGCCACGATGTTCGGACAGGGCCTCACCACGACGGCGATCCAGATGTCGAGCGTCTACCAGGCGATCGCGAACAACGGCGTCAGGATGCCCGTGCAGCTGATCTCTGGCTGCACGCAGTTGGATGGAACGATGACAGAAGTGCCGGATGCCACAGGCACGCAGGTGGTGTCGGCCGCTGCAGCGAGGTCAACGTCTGACATGCTTGAGATGGTCTACTCAAACGCGTGGCTGAAAAATGTGTGGAACATTCCCGGCTACCGGGTGGCCGCCAAGACCGGTACAGCCCAGATGCCAGACGGCAATGGCGGGTACTCGAAGGGGTACCTGGTTTCGGTCTCCGGCTTCGCGCCGGCAGACGACGCACAGTACGTCGTTTCGGTGAGTCTGGCAGATCCTGTTAAAATGAATTCATCTGCAGCCTCGGCTCCGATCTTCCAAAAGGTTATGAGCCAGGTTTTGAAGAAGTACCGGGCGGTTCCCTCGGGCGAACCCGCGCCTGATCTCCCCGCCAACTGGTAAGAAAGCGAGCCTGTGTCCGATTTGGTGCCCTCGGCTCTTCGACCTCAGCATCCTGTTCCCCGATCCTTGTCGGGTCTGGTGGATGAATTTGAGCTCGAACTCCGCGGCGATATCGATTCTCTGGAAGTAACCGGGGTGAGCCTCAGCTCACGCACGGTTCAGCCAGGAGACGTCTACGTGGGAGTGCCTGGCCGTAACAGCCACGGCGCGTCCTACGCGACCCAAGCGGCAGAGGCGGGTGCTGTTGCGATCCTCACGGATGAAGCCGGCGCCACCCTCGCTGCAGAAAGCGGCCTGCCGATTCTGGTGACGCCAGATGCCCGTGCGGCACTCGGCGCCGTCGCGGCCTGGATCTATCGCACAGACGAGAACCAGGCCACCCTCTTCGCGGTCACAGGAACCAACGGCAAGACCAGCGTTGTATACATCCTGTGCGCGATCCTGAACCAGCTTGGCGTTGTCTCCGGCCTCACGTCCACCGCTGAACGCCGCATCGGTGACCTCGCGGTGACCAGCTCGCTCACGACGCCAGAAGCCAGCGAAATGCACGCGCTCCTGGCTCGCATGCGCGAAGCTGAGGTGCGTGCTGTTGCCGTTGAGGTCTCCGCCCAGGCAATCTCACGGCACCGCGTCGACGGCATGGTTTTCGACGTCTCCGGGTTCACGAACCTCAGCCACGACCACCTCGACGACTACGACACGTTGAACGACTACTTCCAAGCGAAGCTCGAACTCTTCCAGCCGGATCGCTCAAAGCGTGGCGTCATCACCGTCGACTCAGAATGGGGCAGGCGCCTCGTTGACGAGTGCCGTATCCCGGTCACGACCCTGACCACCACAGCGGATGTCGATGCAGACTGGAAGATGACGGTGCTCAGCGAGAGCGCGTACTACACGTCATTCGCCCTTGAGGGTCCTGGCAATCGTCGGTTGGAGACCCGCGTCCCCCTGCTGGGCTGGTACATGGCGGCCAACGCAGCGCTGGCTATCGTGATGCTCGTCGAATCGGGGTACGACCTCGACGCGATTGCACACACCCTGAACCGCGACGGTGGCATCGATGTCTTCATCCCCGGCAGGGCAGAGCGCATCTCTGGCGAGAACGGGCCGCTGGTCTTCATCGACTACGGACACAGCCCAGATGCCTTCCTGAACACCCTGAACGCCATCAGGGCCATCTCCGACGGCCGCATCATTATGGTGTTCGGTGCCGACGGCGATCGCGACACCACGAAGCGGGCCGACATGGGAGCCATCGCTGCGCGCGGCGCAGACGCAGTGGTCATCACCGATTTCCACCCCCGCTTTGAAGACCCTGCCGCCATCCGGGCCACGCTGCTCGACGCCGCACGGGCCGCAGTGCCAGACGGTGAGCTCTATGAAGTCCCCAATCCGAAGGCAGCGTTCCGCAAGGCGTTGTCGCTCGCGGGGGAGAACGACGTCGTCCTGTACGCCGGGCCAGGCCACGAGGACTACCACGAGGCAGCCGGAGTGAAGATTCCATACTCGGCACGGGAAGACGCCCGACAGGCGCTTCGCGAAGCAGGGTGGTTGTAAATGATCGCCATGACACTGGCCGAGATCGCAACTGCGATGAACGGCACCCTCCACGTGGGTGCGGGGCCCCTCACCGCCGACTCGGTCGTGAGCGGTGCCGTGCACACCGACTCACGCGACGTCAGGGCAGGCGACATCTTCGTCGCCAAGCCAGGTGAATTCACCGACGGACATCTCTTCGCGCCCGCCGCGGTTGAACAGAATGCTGCGCTGCTGATCGTAGAGCGCGTGCTCGACATGCCCGTCGCCCAGATCGTGGTTCCGGACGCCGTTGTGGCTCTGGGCGACCTCGCCACAGAGGTCGTTGCGCGCGTGCGTGCGCTCGGCCGGCTGAAGATCGTCGGCGTGACCGGGTCCAACGGCAAGACGACGACCAAGAACCTGATCAGGGCCGTACTGGAGCGCGTCGGTCCGACCGTTGCTGCGCGCGCCTCGTTCAACAACGAGGTCGGCGCTCCGCTGACCATGCTTGAGCTGACAGAAGACACCCGATTCCTGGTCGCAGAGATGGGTGCGAGCGGAATTGGCGAGATCGCCAGGCTCGTGCACATGGCCAGGCCGAACGTCGGCATTGTCCTGAAGGTCGGGCTTGCCCACGCCGGCGAATTCGGTGGCATTGAGTCCACCGTGCGCGCCAAGACGGAAATGGTCACCGACCTTCTGCCCACAGACGTCGCGATCCTGAACGCCGATGACTCGCGCGTCGCCGGAATGGCAGCGCACACGTCAGCCGGTGTTGTCTGGTTCGGCCTCGGTCACGATGCCGACGTGTGGGCAAGCGATGTCGACGTCAGTGCGCGCGGCACCCGATTCACGCTGCACCTGTCGAACGGTGAGAGCAGCCCTGTCGCCTTCCGCGTGCTCGGCGAACACCACGTCATGAATGCGCTTGCCGCTGCGGCTGCCTGCGAGGTACTGGGCGTGTCGCTGGCCGATATCGTGTCAGCGCTCGAATCCGTGCACATGGCAGAACGCTGGCGGATGCAGGTGATGGGCGGGCGCGATGGCGTGACGGTCATCAACGATGCATACAACGCCAGCCCCGATTCCATGACGGCAGCGCTGAAGACCCTCGCCCAGATCGCCGAGCCTGGCCAGCGCACCATCGCCGTCCTCGGAGAAATGAGCGAACTCGGTGAGCTCTCTGGCGAAGAACATGACAGGATCGGGTTGCAGGCAGTACGGCTGAACATCTCGCAGCTTGTTGTTGTGGGCAAGGCCGCACGCCGCATGCACATCAGCACCATCAATGAAGGCTCATGGGACGGTGAATCGGCGTATGTCGACACAGCGGACGAGGCCTTCGAACTTCTGGAGAAGACAGTGAAGCCGGGCGACATCGTGCTCGTTAAATCCTCGAATTCCGCAGGACTGCGCTTTCTGGGCGATCGACTGGGAGAATTGTTCTCGTGAGAGCCCTATTGCTTGCCGGAGCCATGTCGCTGGCGTTCACTCTCTTTCTGACCCCGCTGTTCATCAAGCTGTTCAAGAAGCTGGGGTGGGGCCAGTTCATTCGCGACGACGGCCCGAAGAGTCACCACGCCAAGCGTGGAACAGCGACCATGGGTGGAATCATCATCATCCTCGGCACGCTCATCAGCTACTTCACCGCGATGTGGGTGACGGGGGAGCATATCCCTGCGTCACCGCTCCTGGTGCTGTTCATGATGGTGGGCCTCGGCCTCGTCGGCTTCGTCGATGATTTCCTGAAGACCCGCAACCAGCGAAGCCTTGGCCTCGGGGGCTGGTCGAAGATTGGCGGGCAGGTGATCGTCGCCGGCGTTTTCGCCTGGCTGTCCATCCAGTTCCCGAACAAGTACGGGCAGACACCGGCATCGACGCAGATCTCCTTCTTGCGTGACCTGCCCATCGACTTCATGTCGCTCGGCACGATCCTCGGAACCATCCTGTTCATTGTCTGGATCTGCATCATCGTGACGGCGACATCGAACAGCGTGAACGTCACGGACGGCCTCGACGGCCTCGCAACGGGCGCCTCCATCCTCGGCATCGGCTCGTTCATCATCATTGGGTTCTGGCAGTCCAACCAGGCACGCTTCGGCGGCTCAGACATCGTTGACCTGTACCGGTCGTACGAGGTGCGTGACCCGCTCGACCTGGCGATCGTCGCAGCAGCCATCGTCGGTGGACTCATCGGATTCCTCTGGTGGAACACCTCACCAGCCAAGATCTTCCTCGGTGACACCGGGTCCCTCGGCATCGGTGGAGCGTTGGCCGCCCTGGCGATCCTGAGCCACACCGAACTGCTGCTGGTTCTTGTCGGCGGCCTGTTCGTGATCGAAGCCGGCTCCGTGATTGTGCAGCGCGCCTACTTCAAGGTGACACATGGCAAGCGGATCTTCCTGATGAGTCCTATCCATCACCACTTCGAACTGAAGGGCTGGGCCGAAGTCACGGTTGTCGTGCGCTTCTGGATCATCGGCGGCCTGCTGGTCGCCGCCGGCGTTGGAACTTTCTACCTGGAATGGCTGTCACGAACTCCATGAACCGTCTCGATACACTGACCAGCTGGCACTCTGACTGGTCTGGCCTTCGTGTCGGCATCCTCGGTCTCGGCGTGACCGGATTTGCGGCAGCTGACACCCTCGCTGAGCTCGGCGCCGACGTGCTCGTCGTTGCCTCCACGGCACCTGATGAGCGCGCACGGCTCCTCGACGTGATCGGCGCGCGCCTCGTGCAGGCTGACCTCGCCGAGCCCCCAGTCGAACTCATCGAGCACCGGCCGGACGTCATCATCGCCTCGCCAGGCTTCCACCCCGACCATGTTGTGCTGGAGTGGGCCGAAGCGGCAGGCGTACCCGTCTGGGGCGACATCGAACTCGCCTGGCGGCTCCGCGACAAGGTGGGGGAGCCCGCAGAGTGGATCCTGGTGACGGGAACCAACGGAAAGACCACCACCGTTGAGCTGACGGCAGCCATGCTCGCCGCAGCCGGCCACCGGGTCGCGCCCTGCGGAAACATCGGTATCCCCGTCCTCGACGCCATCCGCGACCCACAGGGCTGGGACGTCCTGGTGGTCGAACTCTCCAGCTACCAGCTGCACCACGTCAAGAGGACCGGCGTCGGCTCGCTGGTGCCGTTCTCGAGTGTCTGCCTGAACCTCGCCGACGATCACATCGACTGGCACGGTTCGTATGAGGCATACGGCGAAGCCAAAGCCACCGTGTACGAGAACACCAGGGTCGCCTGCGTCTACAACAAGGCAGACGGCGCAACGGAGATGATGGTTCGCGACGCCGACGTGCAGGAAGGCGCCCGAGCGATCGGCTTCGACCTCGGCGTTCCAGGCCCCAGTGACTTCGGTATCGTCGACGGCATCCTCGTCGACAGGGCGTTCCTCGAGGAACGCTTCGACCGCGCGCTCGAACTGATCACGATCGACGAGCTTGCCCTCCTCGGGCTCGATGCACCACACGTCGTCTCCAACATCCTGGCCGCCAGCGCGCTTGCCCGCTCTTTCGGCGTGCCCTCAGACCTGATCAGGGTGGCACTGGCCGGATTCCGGCTCGATCCACACCGCATCGAGCTGGTGGCATCTGCCGGCGACATCCGCTGGATTGATGACTCAAAGGCGACGAACCCGCATGCAGCGGATGCCTCGCTCACGGCGTACAACTCCGTCGTCTGGCTCGTTGGCGGCCTGCTGAAGGGCGTCGACATTGACGCACTCGTCAAGCGCCATGTGCCGCGGCTGCGCGGCGTTGTCATCATCGGGGTCGATCGGGACGAGTTGCGCGACGCATTCGCACGACACGCGCCGGAACTCCGAGTCATCGAGATCGATGCGGATGACACTGGGCAGGTGATGCCGGACGCGGTGAGACATGCTGCGGGGCTGGCTGAGGCCGGCGACGTGGTTTTGCTTGCTCCTGCAGCGGCATCGATGGACCAGTTCGCAAGCTACGAAGAGCGTGGCAACAAATTCCAGGCAGCAGTGCACGAGTTCTTAGGAGGTGAGGCGGATGGCGATGACACCGCCTCACGCCCGAACGCCTAGGCCAACGTGGTGAACGCACGCGACACGGCAGCTTCTCCTGGCGCTGGCGGCCTGGCCGCCCGCATCAATCTCGGCAAGGTGTTCAAGGCCGAGTCGGCCAACTACTTCCTGCTGCTCGGCACCACGCTGTTCCTGGTTATCTTCGGCCTGGTGATGGTCTTGTCGTCATCGTCTGTCGATTCGTACCTCGAGAACGAGGGATTCTTCGGCGGGCTGTTTCGGCAAGGAATGTTCGCCATCATCGGCGTGCCACTCATGCTGCTCGTCAGCCGCTTGCCGCTGAAATTCTGGCGACGCATTGCATGGCCGGCCCTGATGGTGGCCAGCTTCTTCCAGTGCCTCGTCGTTTTCACCCCGCTCGGCGTCACTGTCGCAGGAAACACGAACTGGCTCACTATCGGGGGCATCCAGTTCCAGCCCTCTGAGATGATCAAGGTCGCCCTCGTGATCTGGCTGGGCGTCATCCTGGAGCAGAAGAAGAACCACTTCGACGACTGGCGTCACATCTTCATCCCGGTATTCGGGGTCGGCGGTGGCGCGGTGATGCTCGTCATGATCGGCGGCGACCTCGGAACTGTCATCATCATGGCCGGCATCCTGTTCGGCGCCCTGTTCTTCGCAGGCATCAGGCTGCGGCTGCTCGCCATACCGCTGGCCATCGGCGCTGTGGGCGCCGGCATCATCGCGTTGGCGAGCTCGAACCGGCTGACGCGCATCATGAGCTTCTTCGGCGAGGGATGCGAGAACGTCACCGGCACGATCTCTGCAGCGTGCTGGCAGCCACTGCACGGCACCTGGGCGCTGGCCAACGGCGGCGTGTTCGGCGTGGGGCTTGGAAACTCCAAGGCCAAGTGGTCCTGGTTGCCCGCAGCGGACAACGACTACATTTTTGCCATCATCGGCGAAGAACTGGGACTGATCGGCGCCATCGTCGTGCTGTTCATGTTCATCATGATGGCCATCGCCTTCGTGCGGATCATGCGGTCAGCCACCACCATGCAGGTGCGGGTGTCCACCGCTGCCGTCATGGTGTGGATCATCGGGCAAGCGCTCGTGAACATTGGAGTCGTCCTGGAAATCCTGCCCGTACTCGGAGTGCCGCTGCCGCTGATCTCGGCCGGCGGCACCGCACTGCTCACGACCCTCGTGGCAATCGGCATCGTGTTGTCGTTCACCAGGGGGACAGAGCGAGAAGGTGAAGCTCGATGACCACGTATCTCCTGGCGGGCGGCGGAACTGCCGGCCACGTCAATCCGCTTCTCGCCGTCGCTGACAAGATCTCTGCGACTGAAGCGGATGCCACCATCTACGTGCTTGGAACGGCCGAAGGCCTGGAGTCCAGGCTCGTGCCAGCGCGCGGCTACGAACTGCTCGTCATTCCCAAGCTGCCGTTTCCCCGCCGCCCGAACAAGAGCGCGCTCACGTTCTGGCCGAGGCTGAAGCGCACGGTGTCTGATGTCGCCGAGATGATCACGTCGAAGCACATCGATGTCGTCGTCGGGTTCGGCGGCTACGTGTCGACGCCCGCGTACCTGGCCGCTCGACAGGCGAAAGTCCCGATCGTCATCCACGAGGCCAACGCGAAACCCGGCCTGGCCAACAAACTGGGCGCGCGGTATACCAGCCATGTCGGCGTCGCCTTCGAAGGAACACCGCTGCCGCACGCGACCTTCGTCGGGATGCCGTTGCGGGCGGAGATCGAGAACCTCGACCAGGATGCCGCCAGGCCCGTCGCCCAGGCCTTCTTCGACCTCGACGCTGCCAGGCCGACCCTGCTCGTGACGGGCGGCTCGCTCGGCGCCCGCCGGCTGAATGCCACCATGGTCCAGTCGGCGTCAGCACTCGTCGCCGCCGGTTGGCAGGTGCTGCACATCACGGGGGAGTCGTCAGAGGTCACCGACCCGCAGATGCAGCACTACCGCATGATCTCGTACTGCGATCGAATGGACCTCGCGCTGGCCGGCGCCGATTTCGTCGTCTCGCGGGCTGGTTCAGCGACGGTGTGTGAACTTGCAGCACTCGGCAAGCCGGCCGTCTACATTCCGTATCCAGTGGGTAACGGCGAGCAACGCTTCAACGCAGCTGGAGTAGTTGTCGCCGGCGGGGGCATCCTCGTTGACGACGCTGCGTTCCTGCCAGAGTGGGTGACCGCAGAGCTCATCCCGCTGCTGAACGACACCGATCGGGTGACGACGATGGGTGCCGCTGCCGGAGCCGTCGGAGTGCGGGACGGCGCATTGCGCATGCAGAGACTGATTCACAGCGCCCTGTGAGGCCAGCCTCAAAGTCCAGCACGCGCCACCAAATCCAGACTTCGCAGCCAACGGCGCGTAACGTGGATTCCAGCACGAATCCCGTGGATTCGCTGCACTCCTGATTTTCACCACCCTGATTTTCGAGCCAGACCGAGAAGAGCATCAAGACCGTGATCAAGCCAGACCCGAACCTCATCATTCCCGACGACCTGGGTGCCGTGCACTTCGTCGGCATCGGCGGGTCAGGCATGAGCGGCATCGCGAGACTCTTCCTCAGTCGCGGTTTCACGGTCACCGGTTCCGATGTGCGCGAGTCAGCCAACATCGAGGCCCTGCGTGCGCTTGGAGCGCGCGTCAGCATCGGCCACGACGCAGCCAACGTCGGCGACGCAGACAGCCTCGTGGTCACCGGCGCCCTCTGGCAGGACAACCCTGAATACGTGCTCGCATTGGAACGTGGCCTTCCGGTGCTGCACCGTGCGCAGGCACTGGCCTGGCTGATCAGGGACCAGCGTCTGGTTGCCGTTGCAGGCGCACACGGCAAGACCACCTCAACGGGCATGGTCGTGACAGGCCTGCTCGGTCTCGGCCAGGACCCGAGCTTCGTCAACGGTGGCGTCATCGAGTCACTCGGAGTGAGCTCGGCCGCGGGCACCGACGACATCTTCGTCGTTGAAGCGGATGAATCCGACGGTTCGTTCCTGCTCTACTCGACGGCAATCGCACTCATCACCAACGTCGATCCTGACCACCTCGACCACTACGGTTCGCTGGAGGCCTTCGAGGCGGCGTTCGTTGAGTTCGCCCAGAACGCCAGTGAATTCGTGGTCGTCTCCTCAGACGACCCTGGCGCAGTGCGCGTCACGTCCAAGCTCACAACCGATCCAACGCAGGGATCAACGGCCAAGCGCATCATCACGTTCGGCCTGGCAGAGACCGCAGATGTGCGCGTGCACTCCGTTGTGACGGATGGGCCAGTTCAGTTCAGCGTGCGCTGGGAGGGCAACGACTACCAGGCAACGCTCCGCATCCCCGGCCTGCACAACGCCATCAACGCCGCAGGTGCCTTTGCGGTGCTCGTCGCCCTCGGGTTCGAGCCTGCGGCTTCGCTTGAGGCGATCTCGGCCTTCGGCGGCACACAGCGGCGCTTCGAACTGCACGGCACGGTCGGCGGCGTCAGCGTGTACGACGACTACGCGCACCACCCCACAGAGGTTGCTGCGGCTTTGGCTGCCGCCCGCACCGTCGTCGGCAACGGCCGAATCATTGCCGTGCACCAGCCGCACCTCTACAGCCGTACGCAACTCTTCGCCCAGGAATTCGCGGACATCCTGGAGAGCCATGCCGACCAGACCATCGTCCTCGACGTGTACGGTGCTCGGGAAGACCCGGTACCAGGGGTGACCGGCGCCATCGTCGCAGACAAGTTCGCCGACCCCAGCCATGTCGCATTCATTCCGGACTGGCAGGACGCGGCAGACTACCTGGCGTCCATCGCCCAGGAGGGCGACTTCGTTGTCACCCTCGGCTGCGGCGACGTCTACCGCATCGTTCCCCAGCTTCTCGAGTCCCTTGGCACGGTGCGCGGATGACGCGTCGGCGGTCATGAAGCGGCCTGACGGATTCACGCGGCCGGCCACTGTAGCTGAGCCAGAGCCCACCCAGCCATCGGCGCGGGAGGCACGGGCTTCGCGCGCCAGGAAGCCGTTGCTCGGGTCACGCAACACCCCCGGTGGGCAAGCGGCGGGCGCAGTGCAGAGCGCACTGCCGAGCGACCCCGACTCTGTGACAGAGCCGATCACGGTCATCCCGTCGACGACGCCGGCATCGCTTCCGTTGGCGAGCAAGCCGACGAAGCCCCACGTCTCACCGGTAACGCCCATCACGCGCCTCACGCCTGCGCATGACGCCATTGTGGGCGCCGCACGGGTTACGGGGCGCGCGGGTGCTGAGCGGGCCGCCAGCACAAAGAAGACGGCCAGCACAGAAAAGGCCGCCAGCACAGAAAAGGCCGCCAGCACAGAGAAGGCCGCCAGCACAGAGAAGAAGGCTCCGGCGACTCTCACGGCGTGGCAGGCACGGAAGCGGCTGTGGGCCGCCAAGCGGGCCCGCAAGCGTTATGAACGTGAAGAAGTGCGCCGGTTCACCTGGCGCGCCAGGAAGCGACGCCGGTCGATCTGGATCGCACTCGGCATCTCCATGAGCCTTATCGCGTTCGTCATCGTCGGCGCGTACTCACCGCTCATGGCACTCCGCACGATCGAGGTCACGGGGACGAACCGCATTCCGGCGGCTGACATCCAGAGCGCCCTCGGTGACCAGTTGGGAACGCCGCTGCCCCTGATCGACTTTGGCAAGGTGAAGACCGAACTCGCCACATTCCCGTTGATTCGCAGCTTCGTCACCGAGAGCCGACCACCGAACACCATCGTCGTGCGCATCGTGGAGCGCGAGCCTGTTGGACTTGTCACGACAGCAGCAGGCTTCGACGTGATCGACGCCGCGGGTGTCGTCATCCAGTCGAGCGCTGAGCGGCCGGCTGGGTATCCGGTCATCGTGGCGGAGGGCGGCATCAACAGTCACGGGTTCCGTGCTGCCGCCGCCGTGATTTCCGCACTTCCGGAGTCGATTCACAGCCAGCTCGACACGGTTTCGGCCGCAACGGCAGATGACGTGACCCTCGGCCTGGCCGGGGGGGCGCGCGTGGTGTGGGGCAACGCGGAGCGCTCGGAGTTCAAGAGCCAGGTGCTGGGCGCATTGATGGTCAGCCATCCGGTCGGAAGCGTGGCGGAATACGACGTTTCCTCACCCGACAGCGCCGTTCTTCGGTAGCGGATGGGGCCGAAATCGGCCCTGCATGGTGTCGCGCAGCCGCTCGTTGGATGCGGTTCAGGGCCGTGAAAAGGAATCTGCGACGGTTCTTCGCGACACGCGGGCGCGCCTCCCCAAACGGGCGCGCGCCCGGCATAACTTCAGATTCAGGAATTGCATACTCAGCATAACTTTAAGCTTCGACTAGAGGTTTAGGGTTCCACCGGAGGCCAGACGTGTCAACAAATCAGAATTACCTAGCCGTCATCAAGGTCGTCGGTATCGGCGGCGGTGGTGTCAACGCTGTCAATCGCATGATCGAACTCGGTCTGCGCGGAGTCGAGTTCATCGCAATCAACACCGATGCCCAGGCCCTGCTCATGAGCGACGCCGACGTCAAACTTGACGTCGGTCGTGAACTCACGCGTGGCCTCGGCGCCGGCGCAGACCCAGAGGTCGGCCGTCGTGCCGCTGAGGATCACGCCGAAGAGATCGAAGAAGCACTCGCGGGTGCTGACATGGTCTTCGTCACCGCAGGAGAGGGTGGCGGAACCGGTACGGGTGGAGCACCTGTCGTCGCACGGATCGCAAAGTCCATCGGCGCACTCACCATCGGTGTCGTCACAAAGCCGTTCGGCTTCGAGGGCAAGCGCCGTCAGGCCCAGGCCGAAACCGGTGTCGCAACCCTGAAGAACGAGGTTGACACCCTCATCGTCGTTCCCAACGATCGCCTGCTGGAAATCAGCGACCGCGGCATCAGCATGCTCGAGGCATTCTCGACGGCTGACCAGGTACTGCTCGCCGGTGTCCAGGGCATCACAGACCTCATCACCACTCCTGGCCTCATCAACCTCGACTTCGCCGACGTCAAGTCGGTCATGCAGGGTGCGGGTTCCGCGCTCATGGGTATCGGTTCGTCCCGCGGGGCAGACCGTGCCATCAAGGCTGCAGAACTCGCTGTGGCTTCACCGCTGCTCGAAGCATCCATCGACGGTGCGCACGGCGTGCTCCTCTCGATCCAGGGTGGTTCAAACCTCGGCATCTTCGAGATCAACGACGCTGCCCGCCTCGTGCAGGAAGCCGTTCACCCCGAAGCCAACATCATCTTCGGTGCCGTCATCGACGACACCCTGGGCGACGAGGTGCGCGTCACCGTCATCGCTGCCGGCTTTGACGGCGGCGAACCGGGCAAGACCGGCGAGGCCAAGCAGGCCGAGCTGGTCGCCGCAGGCGTCGCTGCCGGTGGCGCACACGCCATCAGCTCAGTTGCTGCGGACACCGCATACGCGGCTCCGGCAGCCACCGAGTCCGTTGCCTGGCAGCAGGCCGATTCTGCAGCCGGCGACGTCATCGCGACCGACCCGGCCTTCGAGGACGATTCAGACGACCTGGACATCCCCGACTTCCTGAAATAGACCGTGATGGATGTGAACGCTTCCGGCCTGGCCGAGCGGCTCGACAGCGTGCGCGCACGCGTTGCTACCGCTGCCCAGGCGTCAGGCCGGGACGCGTCCGACATCACGACCATCGTGGTGACCAAGTTCCACCCGGCGAGCCTCATCGCTGACCTGGCGGCCCTCGGCGTCACCGACGTGGGGGAGAACCGGCACCAGGAGGCCAGCGCCAAGGCGGCTGAACTGCAGCCGCTTGGCTTGCGGTGGCATTTCGTTGGCCAGGTGCAGGGCAAGAAGGCGAGGCAGGTGCGTGCGTATGCCAACGTCATCCACTCGGTTGATCGGCTCTCGCTCGTGCACGCGCTGTCGTCGACGGAATCCAGTGTCGACTGTTTTGTGCAGGTGAACCTGACGGATGACCCGGCCAGGGGTGGCGTGAGTGAGCACAACCTGGAGTCGCTGGTCGAGGCGGTGCTCGCCTCAGATGGCCTTCGTCTCCTCGGCCTCATGGCCGTCGCTCCCCTCGGAGAAGAACCGCGACGTGCCTTCGCGCATGTACGAGAATTGGGCGAACGCGTGCGTTCGCTCTCCCCAGCAGCCCAGTCACTCTCGATGGGAATGTCCCACGATTTCGAAGACGCAATCGTCGAAGGGGCGACACACCTTCGAATTGGCACAGCAATCACCGGTAATAGACCGGAACACGGTTAATCTCAACTGAGAAGCTTCACGAACACGGAGGTCGAAATGTCTAACCCGCTCAAGAAAACCATGGTCTACCTTGGTCTGGCGGATGAAGAGCTGGAGTACGAGGCGCCCGCGAGTGTCGCTCCCGTTTCTGCCGTTCCTCACCAGCAGGCACCTCACCAGCAGGCGCAGTCGCATGCTGCAGCCGCCCCGGTTCGCACCACCGGTAGCGCACCCGTTACCCCGCTTCGCAAGACCAACACGCCCAAGAATGTGGCAGCGTCAGATATGAACGAAATCCTCACGGTCCACCCGCGTCAGTACCGCGACGCCCAGGTGATCGCAGAATCCTTCCGCGACGGCATCCCCGTCATCATCAACCTGTCGCAGATGAGCGATGCAGACGCACGCCGTCTCATCGACTTTGCCAGCGGCCTCTCGCAGGGCCTGTTCGGCAAGATCGAACGCGTCACGGCCAAGGTCTTCCTGCTGTCGCCGTCGCACGTCGTTGTCTCCGGCGAAAACGCCGACGGTGAAGCCGACGCTGACGCGTCGTTCTTTGCGCAGTCCTGATAACAGCGTGAACCTCGTTCATCTCGTCGCGAACATTCTCTATTTCGCCCTGCTGCTGTATTTCTTCGTGCTGTGGGCGAGATTTATTCTCGACCTCGTGAGAACTGTCAACCGGAGCTGGCGCCCGCGGGGCGCCGGCCTTGTTGCGGCGTCAACGGTGTACACCCTGACGGATCCTCCGGTGAAGTTCTTCCGCCGTTTGCTTCCGCCGCTACGTTTAGGGCCGGTAGCATTCGATTTCGGATGGAGCCTGACCATGCTGTGCTGCATCGTGGCCATGTCGCTCACGGGGCTTTTTTAGGACGCACCAACCATGTGGCATCCGCATGGCATGTATTCTTGAGCGGTAACAGTGCCACACGGTGCAGTTAGTTCTCACGCAGCCTTGCTAGCGTTAGTAGACGTAAGTTTTTGTTCGCAACTCAAGTTCTAAGGGTGGAAAGCCATGGCGCTAACTCCGGAAGATGTAGTCAACAAGCGGTTCCAGTCAACAAAGTTCCGCGAGGGGTATGACCAGGACGAGGTAGATGACTTCCTCGATGAGGTCGTTGTTGAGCTGCGTCGTCTCACGCAGGAAAATGAGGAGCTGAAGGCTCAGCTGGCCGCGGGCGGCAACGCTCCTGCCAAGCAGGCAGCCGAAGCCCCGAAGGCTGCTGTCGTTCCGGAGCCCGTCGCTGCTGCCGCTCCGGCGCCGGTTGCTGTTCCGGTTCCCGCTGCTGTTCCCGTCGCCGAAAGCGCAGACGAGACCGCTGGCACGACCAACCTGCTGCAGCTGGCTCGCCGCCTGCACGAGGAACACGTCAAGGAAGGCGCTGAGAAGCGCGACGCTCTCATTGCAGAGGGTCACGCCACGGCAGCCCGTGTCGTCGCTGAGGCAGAAGCCAAGCAGCGCGCACAGATCCACGCCCTCGACGCAGAGCGTGCAACGCTTGAAAAGAAGATCGATGAGCTGCGCACGTTCGAGCGCGAGTACCGCTTGAAGCTCAAGAGCTACATCGAAGGCCAGCTCCGCGAGCTCGACACCGCTTCACCGGTTGGCGCCGGCGTAGGCAGCGACTCCAACGCACCGAAGCCCAGCTTCCAGGGCTTTGGCGCGTAGTTCCAGAGCGAAGGTCAGCGCTCGTGCGCTCATCGTTCTGGCCAGTGTCGCGCTAGGCGGTTACGCGCTCGATCAATTCACCAAGTTCCTCGTCGTCAGCTCGATGAACGAGGGCGACGTTGTCCGGGTTCTGAACGATGTGCTCCAATTGCACTTCGTTCGGAACCCGGGCGCTGCTTTTTCACTTGCGAGCGGCATGACCTGGATCTTCTCGATCCTTGCTGCCTGCGTCGTTGTTTTCATCGTGTGGTTCGCCAGGCGCATCAAGTCCATCGCGTGGGCCGTTGTCTTCGGGCTCCTGCTTGCCGGTGTCCTTGGCAACCTGACTGACCGTCTGCTCCGTGAGCCCAGCTTCGGCCTCGGACACGTCATCGACTTCATCTCAACGCCGTGGCTGATCCCGGCTATCTACAACGTCGCCGACATGTGCATCGTGGCGAGCATGATCTTGTTCATGATCCTCACCATTCGCGGCATCGGTCTCGACGGAAACAAGATCAGCGACAAGCCGGCTTCGACGCCGGAGAACACCAGTGCGAGTGATGCCACCAACCATGGCAGCACCAGCCGCGACAGCGAACCGACGTCTTAATCACTATGGAATCTCGTTCTTTACCCCTGCCAGATGGTCTCGCCGGCGTCCGCGTCGACGCGGGGCTGGCGAAACTCCTGGGGTTCTCCCGCAACTTTGCTGCCGATGTGATCGAAGCCGGTGGCGTGACGCTCGACGGTGTCGTTGTCGACAAGTCAGACAAGCTGAAAGCCGGCGGATGGCTGGAAGTGACCTGGCAGCCCAAGGAAGCTGTGGCCATCGTGCCCATCGCTGTGCCAGACCTCACCATCGTCTACGACGACGACAGCATGGTTGTGGTGAACAAGCCTGCCGGTGTCGCCGCTCACCCGAGCGTTGGCTGGACAGGCCCGACCGTTGTCGGGGCCCTGGCCGCCGCCGGGTACCGAATCTCCACCTCTGGGGCTGCGGAACGCGCTGGCGTCGTGCATCGCCTCGACGCCGGAACCAGCGGCCTCATGGTGGTTGCCAAGTCTGAAGCGGCGTACACGGCACTGAAGCGTGCGTTCCACGACCGTGAGGTCGAGAAGATCTACCACACCGTGGTTCAGGGGCACCCTGACCCGCTCGCCGGCACCATCGACGCACCCGTCGGTCGGCACCCGCGCCTTGACTGGCGGTTCGCCGTCACGGCCGACGGCAAGCATGCCGTCACCCACTACGAGACGCTCGAAGCATTTCCGTTCGCGTCGCTCCTCGAGGTGCACCTGGAAACAGGGCGAACGCACCAGATTCGCGTGCACATGGCCGCCCAGCGACACCCGTGCGTTGGCGATGCCATGTATGGCGCAGACCCCAGCATCTCCGCACGGCTCGGCCTCACTCGCCAGTGGCTGCACGCCAAGCAGCTCTCGTTCGCGCACCCGGAGTCTGGGGAGTGGGTGACATTCAATTCTGAATACGCCCCGGATCTCGCCCATGCGCTCTCTGTTCTGAGGAACGAAGCTTAGGCTAGAGATTCACCCCCCCCAGCACGACCAACAGTATTTCGGAGCAGTTTTGTCCTCTCAGAGTGATTCGTTCGTTCACCTCCACGTGCACAGCGAGTACTCAATGCTTGACGGTGCTGCGCGGGTAAAGCCGCTCATCGCGGCCGCCATCGAGCAGGGTATGCCAGCCGTCGCGGTCACCGACCACGGCAACGTCTTCGGTGCCTTCGACTTCTGGCGCACAGCGACAGAGGCCGGGATCAAGCCGATCATCGGCACAGAGGCGTACATCACGCCTGGCACCCACCGCAGCGACAAGACTCGGGTGAAGTGGGGAACCAATACCCAGAGCCGCGACGACGTCGGTGGTAGCGGTGCGTACACGCACATGACGCTCCTCTCCGAAAACACCGCCGGCATGCACAACCTGTTTCGGTTGTCGTCACGGGCGTCCCTCGAGGGCTACTACTTCAAGCCACGCATGGACCGCGAGCTGCTCAGCGAGTACTCGAATGGTTTGATCGGCACAACAGGCTGTGCCGGTGGTGAGATCCAGACGCGGCTACGGCTTGGCCAGTATGAGGAGGCCAAGAAGGCCGCAGGGGAGTTCCGCGACATCTTCGGCGCAGAGAACTTCTTCTGCGAGGTGATGGACCACGGCATCGACGTGGAACGCCGCACCATGAGCGACCTGCTGCGCCTGGCAAAGGAGCTGAACCTCCCGCTCGTCGCCACCAATGACCTGCACTACACGCACGCCCACGATGCGACGGCTCACGCTGCCCTGCTGTGCGTGCAGTCTGCGTCGACGCTCGACGACCCCAACCGGTTCAAGTTCGACTCAGACGAGTTCTACCTGAAGACGGCCGCCCAGATGCGGCACATCTTCAGGGACAACCCAGAGGCCTGTGACAACACGCTGCTCATCGCAGAGCGGTGTGAAGTCGAGTTCAACACCAAGGCAAACTACATGCCGCGCTTCCCAACGCCAGAAGGGGAGAACGAGGAGAGCTGGTTCATCAAAGAGGTCGAAGTCGGCCTCCACATGCGCTACCCGAACGGCATCCCTGACGACGTCAGGAAGCAAGCCGACTACGAGGTCGGCGTCATCACCCAGATGGGCTTCCCCGGCTACTTCCTGGTGGTTGCCGACTTCATCGCGTGGTCGAAGCAGCAGGGAATCAGGGTAGGCCCTGGCCGCGGTTCAGGCGCCGGCTCCATGGCGGCATACGCCATGGGCATCACCGGCCTCGACCCACTGGTTCACGGACTGATCTTCGAGCGCTTCCTCAACCCAGACCGCGTCTCCATGCCCGACTTCGACATCGACTTCGACGAGCGCCGGCGCGGCGAGGTCATCCGCTACGTCACCGAGAAATACGGCGACGAGCGGGTTGCCCAGATCGTGACCTACGGAACCATCAAGGCGAAGCAGGCGCTGAAGGACTCCTCGCGAGTGCTTGGCTTCCCGTTCGGCATGGGCGACAAGCTCACCAAGGCGATGCCGCCAGCCATCATGGGCAAGGACGTTCCCCTCACCGGGATGTTCGACAAAGACCACCCGCGCTACCGGGAAGCCGTCGACTTCCGCGCGGTGATCGAAAGCGACCCAGAAGCCAGGACCGTTTTCGATACCGCCCTCGGGATCGAAAACCTCAAGCGCCAGTGGGGTGTGCACGCTGCAGGCGTGATCATGTCGAGCGATCCGCTCATTGACATCATCCCGATCATGAAGCGTGAGGCCGACGGCCAGATCGTCACCCAGTTCGACTACCCGGCCTGTGAGTCGCTCGGCCTGATCAAGATGGACTTCCTGGGGCTTCGAAACCTCACGATCATCGACGACGCACTCGACAACATCGAGGTCAACCGCGGCCACCGGCCGGTGCTCGAAGACCTCGACCTTGACGACACCCTGGCCTACGAGTTGCTGGCCAGGGGCGACACCCTGGGCGTGTTCCAGCTCGACGGCGGGCCGATGCGTGCGCTGCTGCGCTCGATGAAGCCCGACAACTTCGAAGACATCTCGGCCGTCATCGCGCTCTACCGACCGGGCCCCATGGGTGCGAACTCGCACACCAACTACGCGCTGCGAAAGACCGGTCTGCAGGAGATCGTTCCGATCCACGCAGAGCTCGAAGAGCCCCTGAAGGACATCATCGGTGGTACCTACGGCCTGATCGTGTACCAGGAGCAGGTCATGTCGATCGCGCAGAAGCTGGCAGGCTTCTCGCTCGGCCAGGCCGACCTGCTGCGACGCGCCATGGGCAAGAAGAAGAAGTCAGAACTCGACAAGCAGTTCGAAGGCTTCTCAGGCGGCATGAAGGCCAACGGCTATTCGGATGCCGCGATCAAGACGATCTGGGACATCCTGCTGCCGTTCTCCGACTACGCATTCAACAAGGCGCACTCCGCCGCGTACGGTGTGCTCTCCTACTGGACCGCGTACCTCAAGGCTCACTATCCGGCCGAGTTCATGGCGGCACTGCTGACCAGCGTCGGTGACTCCCGCGACAAGCTCGCGCTGTACCTCAACGAGTGTCGCCGCATGGGTATCCAGGTGCTTGCCCCAGACGTCAACGAATCCATTGGCTACTTTGCCGCCGTCGGCACCGACATCCGCTTCGGCCTTGGCGCTGTTCGGAACGTCGGCTTCAACGTGGTGGACGCGATCCGTGAGGCACGCAGGGAGAAGGGCAGGTTCGAGTCGTTCCACGACTTCCTGCGCAAGGTGCCGCTCCAGGTGACCAACAAGCGCACCGTCGAATCGCTGGTCAAGGCCGGGGCATTCGACTCGCTGGGGTCAACCAGGCGGGCGATGGTCGAAATTCACGAAGGCGCCGTCGAATCCGCGGTGAAGATCAAGCGCGATGAGGCGCACGGCAACATCGGCTTCGACTTCGACAGCCTCTTCGACGATCCGCAGTCAACAGACCAGGTGCCTGAACGACCGGAGTGGTCGAAGAAGGAGAAGCTCGCCTTCGAGCGCGACATGCTCGGCCTCTACGTCTCTGACCACCCGTTGGCCGGCCTGGAGATTCCGCTGGCCAAGCACGCCAGCACCGGCATCGCAGACCTGCTGGCCTCTGAGCAGACCCAGGATGGCGATACCGTCACCGTCGCAGGCCTGATCACGAGCGTGCAGCACAGGGTGGCCAAGAAATCGGGCAACCAGTACGGCATGATCCAGGTTGAGGACTTCGGCGGCGAGATCACGGCGATGTTCATGGGCAAGGCGTATGTCGAGTTCGCGCCCGATCTCGTCAATGACTCCGTCGTTGTGGTGCGTGGGCGCGTCAGCATGCGTGACGATGGCATGAACCTGCACGCATACAGCGTGTTCGCGCCGGAGCTCGGTCAGGAATCGGATGCCGGCACACTGTCGATCACCGTGCTCGAGCAACGGGCGACCACCGGGACGATCAGGTCGCTCAGCCAGACGCTGTCCGCACACCCAGGCGGAGCAGAGGTGCGGCTCAAGCTGGTCAAGGGACAGACAGCCAGGGTGTTTGAGTTGCCCTACAAGGTGAAGGTCAGCGCCGATCTCTTCGGCGAGCTCAAGAGCCTGCTCGGCCCGAACTGCCTGAGCTAGCTGAACTGCCCGGGCTAGCTCGCCCGAAGCGCGTGTCTGGCATCACCGCGCCCGTTGTCGCGCGTTGCGCCCGCACTAGCGGTAGCGGTGTGCCACAGCGGGCGCGACGAAGCCGCCGGGAGGCGTCGCCGCGCACCTGGCAGATGGCGCACGCCATCGGCCAGGGCCGAGCGGCGTCGCCGCTGAGGCCGCCTGCGAGACCGGGAACTAGCATCCGCTCGCCAGAGTCGCCGTTGTGCCCAGAGTCGCCCGTTGTGCCGAGAGTCGCCGTTAGAACGGCGACTCTCGGCACAAACGGCGATTCTCGATGGATGCCGCGCCCACGTCACTCCGGCACCGGCTCCAGGCTGACGGCCGCCATCGCCCTGGCAACGGCGGCGATGGCCGCGATGATGTCGGTATCGTCTGTCGACCAGTTGCTGACCGAAATTCGCAGCACGGCCCTTCCCTGCCAGACCGAGCCAGACATCCACACCTGCGCCTCCTCAAGCAGCTTCTCCGTCACGCGGCGGGTTCGCTCATCGGAGCCAAAACTCAGGCACACCTGGGTGAACGCGACCTGGTTCAGTACCTCGACCCCCGGCAGTTGCGCGAGTCCGCGGGCGAGCGCGGTTGCCGAGTCCGCAAGCTTCTCGACCATGGCGACGGTGCCTGTCCTGCCCAGGGATCGAAGCGCTGCCCACACGGTCATGCCGCGCGCGCGGCGAGACAACTCAGGCACGCGCTCGAACGGATCGCCAACGCCCCGGTCATCGGCAACGAGGTAGCTGGTGTGCACGCCGAACGTCGCCTGCAAGACGTCCTTCCTGGCGACGATGGCGATGCCGCAGTCGTACGGCACGTTGAGGGTCTTGTGCGCATCCGTTGCCCATGAATCAGCGGATGCCAGGCCGAACAGCTGCTCGCTGTAGCGCTGGCTCACAGCAGCCCAGAGTCCGAACGCACCGTCGACGTGCACCCAGGCGCCGTGCTTGTGCGCCACCTCGATGGACTCGTGCAGGGGGTCGAAGGCGCCGGAGTGCAGGTTTCCGGCCTGGAGGCAAACGATCGCCGGGCCGTCGATGGTGGCCATCGCTGTGGCCAGCGCCGCAGGCTTGATCCGGCCCTCGCTGTCTGAGGCGACGGCCGTCGGGGCGCCAAGCCCGAGATAGCGGAGCGCCAGGTCGACGGAGGCGTGCCGCTCTTCCCCCACGAACACCGTGATGCGCGGTGCGCCGGTCAGCCCATCGGTGTTGAGGTCCCAGCCGGCGTCATCGAGAACGCTCTGTCGGCCGGCCGCCAGCCCAACAAAGTTCGCCATGGTTCCGCCCGTTGTGAATCCGACGCCCGCGTCCCGCGGGAGATCGAGCACGTCGAGCAGCCAGTTTCCGGCAACCTCTTCGGCGGCCGCTGCTGCCGGCGTAGCGAAGCGGATTGCCGCATTCTGATCCCAGGCGCTGACCAGCCAGTCGGCGGCCAAGGCTGCCGGCAGGGTGCCGCCGATGACCCAGCCGAAGAAGCGACCGGATGGCATGGCCATCAATCCGGGCTCGGCCCATGCGGCCAATTCGTCGATGACGGCGCTCGGCTCGAGTGGCTGCTCGGGCAGCGTCGAGCCGTACGTCGCCGCGAGTTGTTCAGCGCTCAGGCTGGGCGCGACGGGCCGACTCGGCATCGACGCGAGCCAGGCCGTTGCATGGGCTCGCGCCCTGTCGAGTGGTTCCTGGAAGTCGTTCGGTTCGGCAGGCACAATTTCACGCTAGCCCTCCACCGCTCTGGGAAACACCCCTGCGTCCTGCACTAATGCGCGAGCTTTCCGACGCGGATTCGCTGAGCATACTTACCGCTGGTATTCAGGAAACTCCCATAACCTTGCCCCTATGACGAAGCGCCGGAGTGAGCCGATTTATGCCACCGCGATCGGTGCTGGCCGAACGTTGTTCGGCCTCTTGCATCTGAAGCCCCGCGTCACAGGCGGGAACAACCTGCCAGACACCGGCGGTGCCGTGTTGGCGATCACGCACTTCGGCTACCTCGATTTCGCCCTCGCCGAGTGGATGATGTGGAAGAAGAACAAGCGTCGCATCCGCTTTCTGGCTAAGAAGGGTGCGTTTGACCAGCCGGTGATCGGCACGTTCATGCGTGGCATGGGGCACATTTCGGTCGACATGACGCATGGCGCAGAGGCGTACACCCTTGCCGTTGACGCTCTGAAGGCCGGCGAGGTTCTCGGTGTGTTTCCGGAGGGCGGCGTCAACGCGTCGTTCACGGTGCGAGACCTGAAGACCGGAACCGTGCGGATGGCGGCAGAGGCCGGCGTTCCCATCATCCCGATCGCGATCTGGGGCGGACACCGGTTGATGACCAAGGGTCACAAGCGTTCGCTCAAGGAGGCGTACGGCGTGCCCGTCAGTTTCATGGTCGGCGAACCGATAGCCGTGACATCGGCCGATGACATGCAGGCGAAGACCCAGGCGCTGCACGACACGCTGCAGGGACTCGTTGACATTGCCCAGGAACGCTACCCAGAGGATGGCACTGGCGCATGGTGGCAGCCAGCTCACCTGGGTGGAACGGCACCAACCCCGGAAGAAGCGGCCATCGCTGAAGCTGAACGCCGCCGCAAGCGGGAGCTGGCCAAGGCCTCAGCGAAGTAGCCGCGCATCGTCTGGGCGAGTCTCCTGGCGTTGACTCGCTGCCGCTAAACCTCGCTGCCTGGCGTGTGGTACCGGCGCTCGTGGTACAGCAGGGCCTCGTCGTCCTCGCCCATCCCGCCCTCTTCGATCTGAACGACCACGACGGCGTTGTTGTGCACGGGGATGCGTTCGACGATGCGACCAACCATCCATGACGTCACGTCGTTCAGCACGGGAAGCCCGAAAGGCCCGACTCGCCAGTGGTCGCCCAGGAAGCGTTCCTCTGCGGGCCCTGACATCTTCTGCGCCAGCGGGCGATTACGCACACCGAGGATATGGATGATGACGCGGTCGTTTTCAACGATCGCGGGCCAGGCGCTGGCCGATCGTGCCATGTTGAAGGTCGCCAGCGGCGGCACCGCAGACAACGACGCGAGCGAGGTGGCGGTGAAGCCCACCGGCGTGCCGTCGCCGTCCAGGGACGTCACGATGGCGACTCCAGCTGCGTGGCGCCGGAACGCGTGCTTGAACGCCTCAAGGTCTTTCGGTGCATGCGGGTCGCCTTCGAGCGGCGGCACGGGAGCACCTGGCAGATCAGTGGATTGTGGTGCGGCTGTTTCGTTCATACGAATGCATCAATCTCCTTCTGGGCCAGCCTATTCCCGACATCTGAAACCTTCCCGAGTCCGTGTCACGCAATGACATCGACCGACAGCCAGCGCGCAGGGATGGCAGATAAACTGGCAGTGCCATGATGCAGACCATTGACCTTCGGGGTACCCAGCTCACTCCCGCAGAATTGCTCGCCGCAGTTCCGCGCTCGCTCACCGACGTTTCCGCTGCGAGCGAGATCGCCGCTGAACTCATTTTCGACGTCCGCGAACGCGGGGGAGCAGCGCTCCTCGACCAGGCTGAGCGCCTCGACCACGTTCGTCCGGAGGCCATTCGGGTGCCGGAAAGTCACATCGTCGAGGCCGTTGCCGGCTTGAGCCCGCTCGTGCGCACCGCGATGGAAGAGACGATCCGCCGGGTTCGACTGGCGAGTGCCGCCCAGGTACCGCCGCGCGTCCAGACGACGATCGCCGACGGCGCCGTCATCACGCAGCGCTGGCAGCCCATCAACCGCGTCGGCCTCTACGTTCCAGGCGGCAAAGCCGTCTATCCGTCCAGCGTTGTCATGAACGTCGTCCCTGCTCAGGTCGCCGGCGTGTCGTCGATCGCACTGGCGTCGCCGCCGCAGGCCCACTTCGAGGGCCGCGTGCACCCCACCATCCTCGCCATCGCCGGTTTGCTCGGCGTGAGCGAGATCTACGCCATGGGAGGAGCCGGAGCCATCGGCGCTTTCGCCTGGGGCGCGCCTGACATCGGGCTCGATCCCGTGCAGCTCGTCACTGGCCCTGGCAACGTCTTTGTCGCAGCGGCCAAGCGCCTGGTACGCGGCCAGACCGGCATCGACGCAGAAGCCGGCCCGACCGACATCCTGGTGATCGCAGACGGCACGGCAGATCCGCTGCTGGTCGCTGCCGACCTCGTGAGCCAGGCTGAACACGACGAACTGGCCGCGGCCGTTCTCGTCACAGACTCCGTCGAGATCGCCGATGCGGTCTCAGCGCGCCTCGTCGAACTCGCGCAGTCCACCACCCACAGCGCTCGTGTCACAGCGGCGTTGAACGGAACCCAGTCAGCGCTGGTGCTTGTCGATGACATTGCGGCCGCTGCCGCGTTCAGTAACGCCTTCGGCCCTGAGCACCTGGAGATCCAGACCAGCGACCCTGAGGCTGTCCTTGAGCTGATCGAGAATGCCGGCGCCATCTTCCTTGGCCCGCACTCCCCGGTAAGCCTGGGCGATTATGCGGCAGGCTCGAACCACGTGCTGCCAACAGGTGGTCAGGCCCGGTTCTCGTCGGGTCTTGGCGCGTATACCTTCCTCAGGCCACAACAGGTGGTGCAGTACAGTCGTGACGCCCTGCAGTCTGTTGCCGCGCACATCGATGCCCTGTCAACGGCGGAAGCACTTCCGGCGCACGGAGATGCCATCAAGGCCAGGTTCATCTAGGCCAGGTTCATCGAGGCCAGGTTCATCGAGCGTTCATCGGGCTGCCACGGCGTACACTCGCCGTGGTGGCCCGCTCATCTGGGTCAGCACGATAGGCTGTGATCACAATGTTCTGCCCGTTCTGCCGCCACCCAGACTCCAGAGTCGTTGACTCACGCACCAGCGACGATGGCCTGTCGATTCGTCGACGCCGCCAGTGTCCAGAATGCGGCCGCCGCTTCAGCACCACAGAGACCGCGAGTCTCAACATCATCAAGCGCAGCGGGGTGGTCGAACCGTTCAGCCGCGAGAAGATCGTCGCCGGCGTGCGCAAGGCCTGCCAGGGTCGACCGGTGACGGACTCCGACCTCGCGCTGCTCGCGCAGAAGGTCGAAGAGACCATCAGGCAGACCGGCGCATCGCAGATCGACGCCAACGACGTCGGCCTTGCCATCCTGTCGCCGCTGCGCGAACTCGACGAGGTCGCCTTCCTGCGCTTCGCCAGTGTGTACCAGGCATTTGACTCACTCGAGGACTTCGAGTCCGCCATCACCCAGCTTCGTGCAGAACATGCGGAACCTGCGGAACAGGCAGAGGGCATCCGTCAGACGCCGGCGCCCCTGTCATCGTCGACGGAGCTATAGCGATGCGCTTGTACCCCATTCTCTTCTCCACAGTGCTGTCAAAAATGGACCCGGAGAACGCGCACCACCTTGCGTTCACCGCGATCAGGGCGCTGCCGACACTCGGTTTCGGCCGCCTGGTCAACCGTTTCACCCGGCCACGAACCGACCTCTCAGTGCAGACCCTTGGATTGACCTTCGAGTCACCGTTTGGCGTCGCAGCCGGTTTCGACAAAGACGGCAAGGCCGTCATTGGCCTTGGCCAGCTCGGGTTCGGGCACGTTGAAGTCGGGACGCTGACCGCTCTCGCCCAGCCGGGGAATCCGAAGCCCCGCCTGTTCAGGCTCATTCCCGATCGTGCGGTGATCAACCGGATGGGCTTCAACAACGGTGGTGCCGGCGCGGCGGTTGATCGCTTGACGCAGGTGCGTTCCGTGCCTGGTCGTCCGGTGCTCGGCGTCAACATCGGTAAGAGCCGTGTCACAGCCGTCGAGGACGCCACGGCCGACTACGTCACGAGCACGGCAATCCTTGCGCCCCTGGCTGACTATCTCGTCGTCAACGTGAGCTCACCGAACACCCCCGGCCTCCGCGGCCTGCAGGAACTCGATCAGCTGGCTCCGCTGCTGACAGCGGTCAAGGCTGCTGCGGGAACAACGCCGCTGCTCGTCAAAATCGCACCTGACCTGAGCGACGACGAGGTGACGCGCATCTCGGAACTCGTGGTGCAGCTGGGCCTCGACGGAATCATCGCGACCAACACGACTCTCTCCCGCGCCAACCTGGCCACAGACGCCGCCGTTGTCGAAGCCGCGGGCGCAGGAGGCCTGTCTGGCGCTCCGCTGGCCGCTCGGGCCCTTGAGGTGCTCCGTATCGTGCGGGCCACCGTTCCGGCAGAGCTCTGTGTCATCTCGGTAGGAGGCGTTGAGACGGCTGCGCAGGTCGACGAGCGCCTCGCCGCTGGCGCAACGCTCGTGCAGGGCTACACGGCGTTCCTCTACCGGGGACCGCTGTGGGCGCGCGAAATCAATCGCGGACTCGATCGGCTGCGTTCGCGCTGACGTCGTCGTGCGTAGCCGCTCGTAACCACTCGTAGCTGCCGTGCAGCTGAGCCATTAGCTCGCAGCTGCGGACTTGCGGGCGTCAGCCTATGACGCAGGGTGCGACAGCAGCCCGAGCTGAACGAGCTGGTCTGAGATGCTCGACCCGTCTGGCCCGTACACCCATGGTGCGTTCGGCGTGCCGCTCGCTTCATCCTTTGAGCGGCCTCCGGCGAGCACCGCTTCGCTGGTAGAGAGCTGCCTGATTGCAACGGCGGCAACGCTTCCCGGGTATTCCTTTTGGAAATCGCTGTAGATCGCCTCGTCGTGCTGCCCGTCGTCGCCGATCAAGATCCAGCGGATGTCGGGAAATTCCTGGGCGAGCCGCCTGAGGTTTGAGCGCTTGTGGTCCTGTCCGCTGCGGAACCACCGGTCGTGGGTGGGGCCCCAGTCCGTGAGCAGCAGCGCTCCGGACGGGTACATGTTGCGGGAGAGGAAGCGGGTGAGTGTCGGCGCGACATTCCAGGCGCCAGTCGACAGATAGATGACGGGGGCGCCAGCGTCCTGCTGCACGAGACGGTCGAGCAGCACCGCCATGCCTGGCGTCGGAATTCGGGCATGCTCGTCGAGGACGAAGGTGTTCCAGGCCGCAAGCAGCGGCCGGGGGAGAGCGGTGACCATGACGGTGTCGTCGACGTCAGAGACGATCCCGCGCGTGACCCCAGGCGGCACGACATAGATCGAGGCGCCCACAGGGGCAGCTGTGGACGTACTGAGGCGCGCCGTGTGGGTGCCTGGCTCCAGCTCGATCTGAACGACGGTATCGACGACACCACCGCGGTCGGCCTGCACGTAGTGAAGCTGGCCGCCGATCTCAATCGTGACCGTCACATCGTTCACGGGAACGCTGGTGAAACTGCGCCAGCCTCTGATGCCGGGATACTGGTTGGCCGCGGTCGCCGTGCGTCGCGCGGCCATGCGCGCTGCGGTCTTCGGCTTGGCCAGCAGTACGCGGCACAGTATGCGTGCCCACTCCGTGGATCCGTAGCCGGCGTATGGAACGACAACCGGAATGTGCCCACGTTTGCGCGCCCACTGGTACCTGACCTCGTGAATCCAGTCTTCGATTCGCGCCGCTCGATGAACAATCCTCGACGGTGGCGAACTCCTGGTGGACTGTGGCGAGGGGCGAGGCACTGCCCTAGTCTGCCATGTGAATGCTTGAGGCTCCCTCCGTTTGGGTCGCCCTGGTGCAATTGGGGCCCACGAGGCACGTAGAATTATGGTTTCGCGTCAAGGAGGAAATGTGTCACTTGGTGACCTGATTAGTGTGAATTCCGGGGCCCAGGGGCAGCTCATCAGAACAGAACCCATTCAGCAGCGCAGTGCAGATCGGCTTTCAGCCCTGCTCGATGCCGCTGCCGAGGTTGTTGATGAGGTCGGGTTCGACCGCATTACGACGGCGATGATCGCTGAGCGTGCCGGTGCTTCCATCGGCACCGTCTACCGCTACTACCCTGATCGTGTTGCTGTGCTGCACGCTCTTCGGGAGCGGGCCATCGCCCGGTTCCGAGTTCGGGTCGTCAGCGAAATTGCGGCGCAGTCACCGGAGAACTGGTGGGAAGCCGTCGATTGCGGCACCACAGCCTTCGTTGGCCTGTACCGCTCAGAACCCGGCTTCCGGATCATTCACTTCGTCGAGCGCGAGCGCGTCAATGCGGCAGATCCCCAGGATGCACAGTCGACGACGTTCGCCAGAGCACTCGCTGACATCCTCGCTGAGGAATTCGGTCTCCCTGGCGGACCCGACTTGATCTTCCGCCTTGAGGTCGCGATTGAGATGGCAGACGCCCTGCTCTCCCGCGCCTTCTACGCCGACCCGCAGGGCGACGAGCGATTCATCGTGGAGTGCCGCCGCGTGGTGCACGACTACCTGGTGGAGTACTACGGATCGGCGGTTGGCGCCTAGGCGCCGACGTCAGCCATCCACGCAATTGGCGGCCTCGTTCTTCTGAACGAGGCCGCTTTTTTGTTGGTTTCTTGGCAATCTGCTTTGCCACCTGCTCCGAAGGATGATTGGCTGGAGAACCTGGCAGCTGGAAACCCATTGAGGAATGAGCCACATTTATGATCGAGTTCCACGCGGTGACCAAGCAATTTCCTGACGGCACGCGTGCCGTCGAGGACTTCAGCTTGGTACTGCCATCCCGGCAGACCACCGTTCTCGTGGGATCGTCTGGGTCAGGCAAGACAACCCTGCTTCGCATGATCAACCGGATGGTGGACCCGACAGACGGCCACATCGAGATCGACGGCGTTGACATCTCCACCCTGGAACCAGTGAAATTGCGTCGAAGCATCGGCTACGTCATGCAGAATTCCGGGCTTCTGCCGCACCGCAAGGTGATCGACAACGTCGCAACAGTTCCGCTTCTGCGCGGAGTGCCAAAGAAGCAGGCCAGGGCGGATGCACTCGACCTGCTCGACACCGTCGGACTCGATCGCGCACTGGCCGACCGATACCCAGCTCAGCTCTCCGGGGGACAGCAGCAGCGTGTCGGCGTTGCACGGGGCCTGGCTGTGAACCCCAATATCCTGCTCATGGACGAGCCGTTCGGCGCCGTCGACCCCATCGTGCGGGCCGAATTGCAGCAGGAGCTCATCCGCTTGCAGAGCGAGCTGGACAAGACAGTGGTCTTCGTCACCCACGATATTGAAGAGGCTTTCTTGCTCGGCGACCAGGTCGTGATCCTGCGCACGGGGGGACACATCGCACAGGTCGGTTCACCGGCAGAGATTCTCGCGAACCCTGCCGATGGCTTCGTGGCAAGTTTCGTCGGTGTCGATAAGGGAAAGCGCGCCCTGCACGTGGAGATGCGGCACGGCAGGGAGATTGTCGTGGACAGTGCAGGTCGGGTGACCGGCGTGCTCGCCGGAACTCGGTCAGACTCATCGGATTCAGGGGCCGTGCCAGTCACGGGTTCGGGCGCGCCCGTTCAGGGTGGGGACATACGGTGACCTGGGTCTGGTCGAATCTCGACCTCATCTGGGATCGCACGATCGATCAGCTGGTCTTGAGTGTGCCTGCGATTGTGCTGAGCTTCGTGATCGCAGTGCCAGTGGGGTGGCTGGCCAATCGATATCGCGTCAGTCGGGGCATCCTGCTCACCTTCTGCGGGCTGCTGTATGCGATCCCGTCGTTCCCGCTGTTGATTGCGCTGCCCCTCGTGATCGGCGTCGAACTGCGCTCACCGCTGAACCTGATAGTCGCGCTCACCCTGTATGGCGTCGCACTCATGGTGCGGGTGGTCGCAGATGGTCTCGCCGCCGTCGATGTCGATGTCAAGCAATCAGCGACAGCTGTTGGCTTCTCTGCGTGGAGCCAGTTCTGGAGCGTTGAATTTCCCCTCTCTGGCCCTGTACTCCTTGCCGGGATGCGTGTGGTCACCGTCAGCACGGTCAGCCTGGCCACGATCGGGGCTGTCATCGGGGTGCAGAGCCTCGGCAGTCTCTTCACCGATGGCTTCCAGCGCGGCATCCAGGCGGAGGTGGTGGCCGGACTGGTGGCCACTGTCGTGGTTGCGCTGGTGCTCGACGCTGCCCTCGTCTTACTCGGTCGGGTGCTGATGCCGTGGACACGGCGGCCCACCTCTGATCGAGCCGAGCGACCCGTCGAACTGCCGGCAATGGCCAGCGCGGTGGGAGTGAAGAGATGAACGTCTTCGCGGATGCCATGGCCTGGGTTCTCGACCCGGCCAACTACGTTGGACCTGACGGCATTTGGGCCAGGCTCGGCGAGCACCTCCTGTTCACGCTGGTCACCATCGTCATCGCATCGATCATTGCGATTCCGGTCGGATACCTGATCGGTCACACCGGGAAGGGACGGGCGCTGGCCGTCGCCACGTCTGGCGGCTTGCGAGCCATCCCCACCCTTGGCCTGCTCACCCTCGTGGGGCTCTGGGTCGGAATCGGCCTCACCGCGCCGTACGTGGCGCTCACCATCCTTGCGATCCCGTCCATTCTGGCCGGGGCATACACCGGCTTCGACGCAATCGACCGTCGTACGGTCGATGCGGCCAGATCGGTCGGTATGTCCGAATGGCAGATCGTGCGGAAAGTGGAAGTCCCGCTTGGTCTTCCCCTGCTCATCGGCGGGCTGCGGTCTGCGACCCTCCAGGTGGTGGCCACCGCGACTCTGGCCGCGTACGTGGCTAATTTCGGCCTCGGTCGATTCCTCTTCGCCGGGCTCAAAACCCGGGACTATTCTGAAATGCTTGGCGGGTCGATCATCGTGATCGTGCTCGCGTTCGTTCTGGACGGACTTATTGCACTGGTGCAGAAGTTTGCCGTCCCCCGGGGCGTCACAGCTGGCCGCCCCGTAGCTGTCCGCGTGCGATCAACCCGATCGAACGCGGTGATGGGAACCCCCGTCGAAGAAGGGAAGAGCTGACATGTTCACAGCACGAAAAGGCCGACTCGCGCTCATCGGCGCGGTCGCGGTCGGGGCCGTCGTAGCCCTGGCAGGGTGCTCATCCGGTAATCCGCTGGATGCCGGTGATTCGACATCCACTGACTCTGCAACCCTGGTGGTCGGCTCGCAGGACTACTACTCGAACGAGATCATCGCAGAGATCTACGCCCAGGCCCTTGAGGCCAATGGGTTCACGGTTGAGCGCGACTTCCGGATCGGCCAGCGCGAGGCCTACCTCCCCGACATCGAAGCCGGCAAGATCGATGTGTTCCCCGAGTACACCGGAAGCTTGCTCCAGGCGCTCGATTCCAGCGCAACGGGTGGCACGGCCGATGAGGTGTACACCGCGCTCCAGGCGGCGCTTCCCGACAACCTGCGGGTGCTTGACAAGGCTGACGCCTCAGACCAGAACTCCTGGACGGTCACCCAGGCGTTCGCAGAGAAGTACAACCTCACCGACATCGCCTCACTCACGAATGTCACAGAGCCGATCACGGTTGGCGGCAACTCTGAGCTTGAGACACGTCCGTACGGCCCGACGGCGCTGAAAGACACGTACGGCATCGACATTGCCGGGTTCGTGCCTGTCGAGGACAGCGGGGGACCGTTGACAGTCAAGGCGCTCGTCGACAACCAGATCCAGCTGGCCAACATCTACACGGCGGACCCCAACATCAAGTCGAACAACCTCGTCGCCCTCGCCGACCCAGACGGCCTGTTCTTCCCCGACAACGTCGTTCCCGTCGTGTCTGAGAAGGTCGATGACAAGGCCGCAGCTGTGCTGAACAAGGTGAGCGCAGCGTTGACCGCAGAGGACCTGATCGACTTGAACGCCCAGAGCGTCAACGAACAGCTCTCCGCAGACAAGATCGCGACCGCCTGGCTCGAGCAGGCCAACCTCTCGTAGCAGCACGGTCCACACCACTCGTCACGACGGGGCCCCGATCCAGCGCACCGCGGATCGGGGCCCCGTTGTGTGATGCCTGGTGTTGGAGGCCCTGGTGCCGGGTTTCCCGTGGCGCGGCTAGGTTCCGCGGCCTAGCTGAGCAGCAGGATCAGTGTCGGTACGGCAAGCAGCGACACCGCAAGGGCCAGCACGGCGGCGCGTGAGCCGACCGGCAGGGGAGGCCGCGGCTGCACGAGTCGCATCACCCGGGGGGTGACAAGGTCGACGTGCTCAGGATCGTTGACGGAACCGGAACCGGAACCGGATTCGAATTCGGTGTGCAGCTGGTCGGCGTGGAATGCGAGGTCAGGACGACCAGAAGTTCCGGCCAGGGCAATGGCGCGGGCGAGTACCAGGTCGTCGACCTCATGCCTGGCCTCGTCGTCAGCCAGCATCTCGACCAGGAGTGCCACTGCCTTCTCCGACCGGTTCGCGATCGGGAACCATGGCAGTGCATTTCGCCACGACCTGAACATGACGAGCACGAGCGGATGCTGTTGGCGAAGGTGCGCATGCTCGTGGGCGATCACGGCCTGCAGTTCGTCATCGTTCAACAGCTGCACGATGCCGGCAGAGAGCACGGTGACGGATCGAGCTGCACCCGGGAGGCAGTATGCGACGGGAGCGGCGTACTCGATGACGCGCGTGTCTGGGCGGTCTGGGACGGGGTCGCTCAGGAGTTGGACGAGCTGATGGTGACGTCGACGCTGACGCTCGGAGCGCACGAATGTGGCCGACAGGTTCAGCAACAGGTGGGCGGTGAGCAGCAGCGCACCGGTGAAGGCCAGCACATGATCGAGCCCGACGCCCGCCGGAACGCCGTTGAACCCAATGGCGACAAGCGCCAGCAACCCGCTCAGCAGTGTGTGGCCGAGGGGAATCAGTGCGTAGCAGAGCAGTGCGCCGATCATCGAGAGTCCACCGGCCAGGGCGATGGACTGCCACAAGGCCAGCGCGGTGCCCGGTGCGCGCGACGGCCAGGTTGCCCTGGCGAGTGCGATGGGCACCGGCCATGCGAGCGCGATGGCGATGACAGCCAATGCGGTTGCAGAGACAAACACGGCGAATGGGCCCGGTACTAGGTACGCGGGGCGGGGATGCCGCCGAGAAGTTCGAGAAGCGTGTCAGCTTCCTGGGCGGTGACGCTGCCGATGAAGCGCGCGAGAGCGGCTTCGCGGTCTGGCGAGGAACCGAGAACCTCATGCATCAACTCAGCGGTGTGATCGGCGCGCGTCGTCACAGAGCGGTACACGTGCGGGCGCATGCCGCGATCGCGGGTCACGAAGCCTTTGCTCTCCAGTCGCGAGAGCACCGTGAGCACGGTGGTGGCGGCCAGTTCTTTCTTCGGGGATTCGTCCTGCTGCACGACAAGACGATCCTTCAGGTCATTTGCGGAAAGCGGCACATCGGATTCCCAGAGGACGTCCATCACCGCTCTTTCCAACGCACCTAAACTTGTCATGCCACCAAGTTTACAGCCGTTTGCTGTGATTTCTACAGGTCGTAGAGGAGTAGAGTTCTACGTGACGTAGAAGTACACAAGTGGGACGAGTGGAGGAACGCGTGATCGACTGGTTAGATCCATTGCTGTTGTCAAGATGGCAATTCGGACTTACGACTATTTACCACTTCTTGTTCGTGCCTTTGACGATCGGCATGTCGCTGACCGTCGCGATCTTCCAATCGGCATGGGTGAAGACCGGTCACGTCAAATACCTGCAGCTCACTCACTTCTTCGGCAAGATCTTCCTGATCAACTTCGCCATGGGCGTCGTCACTGGAATCGTGCAGGAATTCCAGTTCGGAATGAACTGGTCTGACTACTCACGTTTCGTCGGGGACGTCTTCGGAGCGCCCCTGGCATTTGAGGGAATCGTCGCGTTCTTCCTGGAGGCCACGTTCATCGGCCTGTGGATCTTCGGCTGGGACAAGCTGCCGAAGAAGCTGCACCTGGCAACCATCTGGCTCGTGGTCATCGGTTCGACGGCATCCGCTTACTTCATCATTGCGGCCAACGCCTTCATGCAGAACCCGGTCGCGTACCGGATCAACGAGGTGAAGGGCAGGGCAGAGCTCACCGACATCGGCGAGCTGCTGACCAACCCAATTGCACTGGCGGCGTTCCCGCACACGATCTTCGCGTGCTTCATGGTGTCTGCGGGCCTGATCATCTCGGTCGCTGCCTGGCACCTGTACCGCAACCAGCACCTCGAGACCATGCGCCCAGCGCTGAAGCTCGGCCTCTGGATGATGGTTATCGCCGGCATCCTCACCACGCTGTTCGGCGACCAGCTGAGCCTGGCGATGGTGCAGGCGCAGCCGATGAAGATGGCGGCCGCTGAGGCGCTGTACCACACCGCCACCGGCTACGACGCGTCGTTCTCGCTGTTCACACTCGGTACTCCTGATGGTGTCCACGAGCTGTTCTCTGTGCGCGTGCCGTACCTGCTGTCGCTCCTGTCGACGCACACATTCGACGGCACGGTAGAGGGCATCAACGACCTGCAGGCACAGTACGTGCAGATGTACGGCCCCGGCGATTACACGCCCATCATCTGGATCACCTACTGGTCGTTCCGCTGGATGATCGCTCTCGGCATCCTGCACATCATCGTCGCCATTGTCGGACTGTTCCTGACCCGCAAGGGTCGTCACCCGAAGCAGAAGTGGGTGTGGAAGCTCGCCATCTGGACGTTCCCGCTGTCACTGGCAGCCATGATCGTCGGGTGGATCTTCACCGAGATGGGCAGGCAACCGTGGATCGTGTTCGGCCTGATGAAGACCGAGGACGGTGTGTCCCCTGGGGTCACGGGACTTGATGTCCTGATCTCCCTCGTAGCATTCACTCTCATCTACGGCATCCTCGCCGTCGTGGAGTTCAAGCTCATCCTCAAGGCCGCCCAGAAGGGGCCGGATGATGCTCCGGAAGTCGATTCGGAATCCGGCGAAATCACCCACCAGGTCACGGTCTACTAGGAGCTCACCATGGATCTCAATATTCTCTGGTTCTGGATCATCGGCGCGCTCTTCATCGGGTATTTCGTGCTCGATGGGTTCGACTTCGGTGTCGGCATGTCCCTTCCTTTCCTCGGGAAGGACGACGTTGATCGCCGCGTGCTGATCAACACCATCGGCCCGGTGTGGGACCTCAATGAAACCTGGGTCATCGTGGCAGGCGCGGCTCTCTTCGCCGCGTTCCCCGAGTGGTACGCCACCATGTTCAGCGGGTTCTACCTGGCGCTCCTTGTCATCCTGCTCGCACTGATCGTTCGTGGTGTCTCGTTCGAGTACCGCCACCAGCGGCCAGAGTCGCAGTGGAAGACCTGGTTCGACTGGATGATCATCGTCGGCTCAGCGCTGCCAGCACTGTTGTGGGGCGTCGCTTTCGCAAACGTTGTGCGTGGCGTTCCGCTGGATGCCGGCTTCAACTACACCGGTACGTTCTTCGACCTGCTGAATCCGTACGCCCTGCTCGGTGGCGTGACCACCCTGCTGCTGTTCTTCACGCACGGCGTTGTCTTTGTCGCGCTGAAGACGGATGGCGACATTCGACACAGGGCACGTGCCCTGGCCACGAAGTCTGGGATCATCACGATCGTCGTGGCCGCCGTGTTCCTCGTCTGGACGACATTCGCGTACGGCACAGTGGCATCTGCGATCTTCTCGGCCGTTGCAGCCGTGGTGCTCATCAGTGCCGTGGTCGCCAACGTGCGGAGGGCCGAGGGCTGGGCCTTCATCTTCATGGCGCTGACCATCGCCTTCGCCGTGCTGTCGCTGTTCGCCTCGCTGTTCCCCGACGTCATGCCGGCGAGCAACAACCCGGCGAACAGCCTGACGATCGAGAACGCATCGTCGACGCCGTACACCCTGCAGGTGATGAGCTGGACGGCCTTGATCGGTATGCCGGTCATCCTGCTCTACCAGGGATGGACATACTGGATATTCCGCAAGCGCGTCTCGCGGGCATCCATCGAAGTCGCAGTTCACTAGGACGGTATGAAACCCCTCGATCCACGTCTTCTCCGCTACGCCAGGGCCTCCCGATCATTCCTCCTCCTCGGAGGAATGATCGGGCTCGCCCAGACCGTCGTCATCGTGTTGTTCGCCTGGCTGCTCAGCCAGGCGATCGCACGGGCGATCGACGGGGCGCCGTTCGAGGAGGTTGCGCCGCTCATCGGTCTGCTGGCCGGCGTGATCGTGGCGAGGGCTGTCCTGGTCTGGCTGCAGGAACTGGTGGCGACTCGGGGCGCAGCCCAGGTGAAGAGCCAGCTGCGCCGCAGCGTCATGACGGCCATTGCCAAGCGCGGTCCTGACTGGTTGGCAGGCGGCCAAGCGGCAAGAATCACCACCGTCACGACCACCGGCCTCGATGCGCTCGACAACTATTTCGCCCGGTACATCCCGCAGCTGATCCTCACGGCGATCGCGACCCCCATCCTTGTGCTGACGGTGTTGCTGTCCGACGTATTCAGCGGTGTCGCGATGATCATCGTGCTGCCACTGATCCCTGTCTTCATGGTCCTGATCGGCTGGGCGACGCGCTCGGTTCAGCAACAGCAGTGGGAGACGATGCAGCGGCTCAGCTCTGGGTTCCTCGATCTGCTCGGAGGCCTCGGCACACTGAAGATCTATCGGCGGGAGAAGCGCCAGTTCGGGCGGCTGCGCTCCATCACCGACGACTACCGCGTGCACACCATGAAGGTACTGCGCGTGACATTCCTCAGTGGCTTCGTGCTTGAGCTGGCCGCGAGCCTGTCGGTGGCGATCGTTGCCGTGTCGATCGGGCTCCGGTTGCTTGACGGCGGCATGCTGCTGGCGACAGGGCTGTTCGTGCTGCTGCTGGCCCCAGAGGTCTTCCTGCCGGTTCGAAACGTCGGCGCCCAGTTCCACGCGGCTGCCGATGGTATCGCTGCAGCCGACGATGTCTTCGCCATCCTCGACGAGGAGGCCACGGCGGCCACATCGAACACGGTGGCAACCGCAGCCGTCGGCACGACAGCTGCAGTGCGGGCCGGTGATCTGCGGCTCCGCGGAGTCAGCCTCACCCGTGGTGATTCTGTCATCGTCCACGATCTCGATGCCGATTTCCGCCAGGGGCAGGTGAGTGTGATCGCCGGCCAGAGCGGTGTGGGTAAGTCAACGCTGGTTGCGGCGCTGCTCGGCTTCATTCCGTTCGCGGGAACGATCACTGTTGGCTCGGCATCCGTCACCGCCGCCTCGCCGCGCGACTGGCTGGCTTGGTCCGGCCAGCGGCCAGGACTTCTTGCCGGCACCATCGCCGACAATGTCTGCCTGGGCACCGTCGGCCACAGCATCGTCGGTCACAGCACTGTCGAAGCGGATGCCGCGCTCGTGCGCGAGTCGCTGCGGCTAGCCGGCGCGGGCGACCTGAATCCGGACACGCTGCTGGGCGTCAATGGCGCCGGCCTCTCCGGTGGTCAGGCGCAGCGCGTCGCCGTTGCCAGGGCGATCTATCGGACGATCGCCCTCGACTGCAGCGTGCTGGTGTGCGACGAGCCGAGTTCTGCCCTTGACACAGACGCAGAGGCCGCGCTCATCAACGGATTCCGCCAGCTTGCGGCGCAGGGAAGGATCGTTATTGTGGTGAGCCATCGCCCAGCCGTTCTGGATGCAGCCGATCAGGTGTTGCAGATGGGGGAGAGCGTTCATGTCGGCTCCTGACGTCACGTCGATTCTGCGACTGGCCCAGCCAACGGCGCGTCGTTTCGTGCCGGGCCTGGCTGCCGGTGTGCTGAGTGCAGCATCCGCCGTTGCGCTGTTGGCTGCGTCAGCCTGGTTGATCACCCGGGCTGCTGAACAACCTCCACTTCTCTACCTGTCGTTGGCTGTCGTCGGAGTGCGGGCGTTCGCGCTCGGCCGCGCCGCGTTCCGGTATCTGGAGCGTGTGCTCAGCCACGATGCCGCGTTCCGCCAGTTGGCCGAGCTGCGCCTCGGGATCTTCGGTCGCCTGTTGCCGCTGGCACCGGCTGGCCTGTCTGCCACGAAACGCGGCGACCTCATGAGTCGCCTTGTCGCGGACGTCGACGACCTGCAGGATCTGCCGCTTCGCGTGGTGCAGCCGCTGGCCACCGCCGGAATCATCGCGGTGCTGAGTGTCGTTGGCGTGTGGCTTGTGCTGCCCGCTGCGGGAATCACGCTGCTCATCTGCCTGGTGCTTGCCGCCGTCGTTGGCACGGTGAGCGCCGGCGTCCTGGCGGCCAGGGCTGAACGCAGCATTGCGCCACTTCGCGGCTCGCTGGCCAATGAGGTGCTCGAAGTCGTGGAGAACCTCGATGTTCTCACCGCGTTTGGTGCGCTCGACCAGCGCCTGCGCGTGCTGGAGAGCGTTGATGATGCGCTGCGGCGTGCGAGCCTCAGGCGATCCGTCGGTGTCGGCGTGCAAGCCGCGGTGGTGTCGCTGCTGGCCGGAGCCGCAAGCATTGCTGCTCTGGCAGCCGGCGTGCCACTGCTCGGAGCCGACGGCGGGGTGAACGGGCCAGCCCTGGTTGTTATCGTGCTGGTGCCCATGGCGGTATTTGAGGTCTTCGCCGTGGTGCCGGTTGCCGTCAGCGCCTGGCGCACTGTGCGCTCGAGTGCGCGGCGAGTGGCGACAGCTGTTCCCGCAACAGTGCCAGCTGAGATTCCTGTAGAAGGCGACGCTGATGATGCCATCGCCGCCCGCCACCTGTCCAGCGACGGCGTGGTGCTCGAACTGACCAACGTCGGTGCGAGCTGGCCTGGGGCATCCCATCCCGCATTGGCGGGCGCAACGCTGCGGCTTGAACCGGGCGACCGAGTGCATCTCTCCGGCGAGAGCGGTGCGGGAAAGACGACGCTCGCGCACGTGCTGGTGCGATTCCTTAAGTACACCGGCTCGTACACGCTGAACGGCACTGAGGCGCGCACGCTCCCGCAGGATGAGGTGCGCAGCGTCGTCGGACTCTGTGAACAGCGTCCGTGGCTCTTTGACGACACGATCAGGCAGAACCTGCTCTTCGCACGCGAGGATGCAACGGATGCCGACCTGCGTGACGTTCTTGACCGTGTCGGCCTCGCATCCTGGGTGGCGGCGCGCGGCGGACTCGACGCTCGCGTCGGGGAACGCGGCGCGCTGGTATCCGGCGGCCAGGCACAGCGCATCGCGCTTGCCCGTGCGCTGCTCGCAGAATTCCCGATCCTCGTCGTCGATGAGCCGACGGCCAACGTCGACACCGGCCAGGGCGATGCCCTGGTTCGCGACATCCTCACGGCTGCTGCATCCGCTGGGCGCGCAGTACTGCTGATCTCGCACACGCCGGTTCCAACTGAGCTGCTGACGTCGACGCTGGTGCTTGCGGCGCCGCTGCACGGCAGCGAGGCGCGCGTCTGACGCTCGGGTCTGGATTCGGGGCTGAGTTCGGGCCTGGGTTCTGGTCTGGGCCCGTCTGAGATGGCCTGCGGGGGATTACCCCCGCAGCATTCGGGTTGCGCACCCGATATCGTGGGCACCGTGATCCCGCGAAGCTGGGTAGAGGCCACAATTGCGGGAGGACCCCCATGACCACATCACAGAGCGCATCGCCGATGAACACACCAACGAGCGCCACGACAACGCTGCAGACCCCCACGTCGGCGCCAGGGCCCACGGCGGCCAGACGCACCGGTTACGGAGCGCTCTGGCGCATGCTGCCTCGTGAGCTCGGATTCCTGCTGTTCACGTTGCCTGTGGTGGTGGTTGGCTTCACCGTGCTCGTCACCCTGTTCAGCACTGGCGTCGGCCTCATCCCGGTGTTCGTCGGCCTGTTCCTCATGGTGGGCACGCTGTACGTGGCCAGGGGGTTCGGCGCTTTCGAACTGTTGAGATTGCGCTGGGCAGGCCAGGCGCCCATCGAAGCGCCATATTGGAACCCGCGCGGCGAACCCACCACCGCGATGCGCGCGATCCTCGGGCCGCTCGTCAACGGCCACTATTGGCTGTACCTCCTGCACGGCATGGTGGTGAACTTCGTGGTCGGACTCGTGAGCTGGACCATCACCATCGTCTGGGTGGCAGGCGGACTCGGGGGAGTCACCTTCTGGTTCTGGGCTCGGTTCTCCGACAGGTCCGATCAGACGGAGCTCCACCGACTCATTCTTGACTGGCTGGCTCCAGGCACAACGTTCGCCATGGATTCGCTCCTCGTTGAAAGCCTCTTCCAGTTGGGGCTCGGCATTCTCTTCCTGCTCACGCTTCCGCTGGTCTCCCGCCTGCTGGTCGTCGTGCACCAGCTCATCGCACGGGGAATGCTCAGTGCATGGCCATCCGAAGCGCTGCAGCGTGAGGTTGCCGACCTCTCCGCATCGAGAGGGGCGGCCGTTGCCGCCGAGAACCAGTCGCTCCGCCGGTTGGAACGTGACATTCACGACGGCCCCCAGCAGCGACTCGTGCGGCTCCAAATGGATCTGGCCAGCGCCGAACGCAAGCTGGCCACCGACCCAGCGGCGGCCATGGTCTTGATCGACGAGGCCCGCACGCAGGCCAGCGAAACCCTGGAAGAGCTTCGTGCCCTCTCGCGGGGCCTTGTGCCTCCCATCCTGCAGGATCGCGGTCTCATCGCCGGCCTTGAATCCCTCGCGGCCCGCAGCACCATCCCCGTGCAGCTTGAGCTGCACCTGGATCCGAACCTCGACCTTCCGTCCGAAATTGAACGCAGCGCCTACTTCATCACCTCCGAATTCCTCACCAACGCAGCCAAGCACTCGCAGGCGACCCTGGTGCGCCTGCACGCCGCGATTCGCCGTGCACCAGAGGGAACGGCCTGGCTCGACATCTGGGTGATCGACAACGGTGCAGGCGGTGTCTCAGTGACGCCTGAACACGGGTTGGCCGGCCTCGACGAACGCCTGCACGGGTTGCGCGGCATTCTCAGCATCGACAGCACCCCGGCAGGAACAACGATGGGAGCCCACATCCCGCTGCCCGAAACGACGATCCCTGCAGCCGCGCCTGTCGAGAGTGCCAGCCCCGTATCCTGAGGGGATGACTGACGCCTCACCTGCCGCCCTACCCCTGCGACTCGTGCTCGCCGAAGACTCCGTCTTGCTCCGCGAAGGACTGATTCGGCTCTTCGACGAAGCGGGGTTCATCACGGTGGCCGCGTATGGCGATGCGGACTCGCTGCTGGCAGAGGTCGAAACGCTGAGGCCGGATCTCGCGGTTCTCGACGTACGGATGCCGCCAACGTTCAGGGATGAAGGCATCCGTGCTGCCCTTGAATTGCGGAAGCGCCTTCCGAGGATCGGCGTCCTGCTGCTCAGCCAGTACGTCGAGGGTACCTACGCTCACGAGCTGCTGTCGGCGGGGGAGGGTGGCCTCGGTTACCTGCTGAAGGATCGGGTGGCGTCCCTCGAGGAACTGAAGGATGCCGTTTCTCGCGTGAGCGCAGGAGGCACGGTTCTCGACCCCCAGGTGGTGAAGGAACTGCTCGCGAGGCGCACCGATCCGCTGCAGGCGTTGACTCCCCGCGAGCGGGATGTGCTCGGCCTGATGGCGGAGGGGCGCACCAATGCGGGGATCTCAGAGGCACTCGTGATTGGTGTTGGAGCCGTCGAGAAGAACGTGACGTCAATTTTCCAGAAGCTTGCCCTCGAAGACTCGGGTACAGATCACCGGCGGGTGCTCGCCGTGCTGGCGTTCCTGCAGCGCTAGCGTTTCTGCAGCGCTAGGCAGCGCTGCTGGGGAACTGGGGCGTGTATGTCTTCCAGAACCTGAAGTACGTACTCGTTGCGTGCCAGAGCGACAGGGCGAAGAACACGAGCCCGGCAGCGAGCCCGACAACTGCGGCCACGAGCTGGCTCGCGGTCCAGAGCGAGAGCAAGACTGCAGCCAGCAGGCCGAACAGCGTTGAATTCACGGCGATGATGAAGACGAGACTGCTCCCCAGCACCTGGCTGGCGCCGCGCTTGGTGAGCGAGTAGTAGGTCTGGCGGGAGCCGGCGAAGTCGTCGAAGCGCGACGTCATGAAAAAGCGTTCGATACCCGGATCAAGTTCTTCGTACGCTGCTCGCAGGCGATTCATGGCCAGCACGTATTGCAGGTCTTCCATGTTCACGTTCTTCACCCGCAGCTGGGTCAGGATGCCAACAACCAGCACGATCGCAAGCACCGCGATCGCAAAGCCAGGGAAAACGCCACTGAACTTCGTCGCCTGTCCCATCAACGCGAGGCTGACCAATCCAGCGGATGTCAGGGTCAGGAAAATACTGATTCTGGTGAGTACTTCGCTCTGAGTGGTGCTGCGCGAGGCCAGCAGGCTCCAGTGCTCTGTCGCAAGCAGCTGCGCGCGGAGCGCCGGGGATCTCTCTGGGTCGGGAGTTCCCAGCGAATTCTCAGGTGAAATTTCGGGATCACTCGCCATGACTGCAGTGTGCTCCGTCGTCGCCGTGGAGGGGCAGGACGGGGAAACAAAGACGGGAAACAAAAAAGACCGGCCAGATGGCCGGTCTTTATTTCCTGAGGGGCTGACGAGAATCGAACTCGCATCATCTGTTTGGAAGACAGAGGCTTTACCACTAAGCTACAGCCCCGAATACGGCGGTTTTACGCCGAAATTCAATATTTAGTTGTTGACCGATCCCTTAAAGCGTAGGGGATCGTGAAGACCTCGCCACCACTTTGGCCGGTTGAGGATCTACCATTGAGCTACATCCCCGAGCACCCGTTTGCTGGGCACTCGAATATCGTAGTACACGTTTGACAGGTTGCTGTGCCACCTGAGGGTGGACATATGTGGTCCGATCCTGTGCAGTAGACTGACCGAGGTCATTCCGTGAGTCAGGTGAAAACTTGGCCGCAGCGGAAAGGTCAACCGGGTTGAATTAATGCCCGGGGCGTAGCTCAGCTTGGTAGAGCGCTCGGTTTGGGACCGAGAGGTCGCAGGTTCGAATCCTGTCGCCCCGACCATATATTCCAGAACATCGTTCAACAACAGGAGATCCCTACGTGAAGTCCACGATCGAAAAGCTGAGCCCGACACGCGCCAAGCTCACCATCACGGTGACGGCCGATGAACTCAAGCCGAGCATCACCCACGCTTACGGCCACATCGCCGAGCAGATGAACATCCCTGGTTTCCGCAAGGGCAAGGTTCCGCCGGCACTCGTCGACCAGCGCGTTGGCAAGATGGCTGTTCTCGAGCACGCTGTCAACGAGGGCCTCGACGGTTTCTACCGCGCAGCCGTCGAAGAGAACAAGCTTCGCCCCCTGGGCCGCCCAGCCGCAGACATCGTCGAATGGCCGAGCGACAAGGACTTCTCCGGAGAACTGTTGCTCTCCATCGAGGTTGACGTTCGTCCAGAGATCGAGCTCCCCACCTACGACGGCCTGAAGCTGACCGTCGACGCCGTTGAGGTTTCTGACGAAGAGATCGCTGAAGAGCTCGACAAGCTCCGCAGCCGCTTCGGCACCCTCGTCACGGTCGACCGCCCCGCAACCACGGGTGACTTCGTTCAGATCGATCTCGTTGCCGCCATCAAGGGCGTCGAGGTCGACACCGCCAGCGGCATCTCGTACGAGGTTGGCTCCGGCGACCTCATCGCAGGCATCGACGAGGCACTCGAGTCGCTCACCGCTGGTGAGACCACCACCTTCAACTCCGACCTGCTCGGTGGAGACCACGAGGGTGAGACCGCTGAGATCACCGTCACCGTCACCGCTGTCAAGGAGCGCGAGCTTCCTGCCCTCGACGACGACTTCGCACAGATCGCCAGCGAATTCGACACCGTCGACGAACTGAAGGCCAGCCTCAAGACCCAGGTCGAGCGCTCCAAGGTCTTCGGCCAGGGCAGCCAGGCCCGCGAACTGCTCCTCGAGCAGCTTCTCGAAGCCGTTGAGGTTCCGATCCCCGCTGCAATCATCGAAGACGAAGTTCACCGTCACCTCGAGGGCGAGAACCGCCTCGAAGACGCTGAGCACCGCGCAGAGGTGACTGAGGCCAGCGAGAAGACCTTCCGTCAGCAGATTCTGCTCGACACCATTGCTGAGGCAGAGAAGGTCCAGGTCAGCCAGGACGAGCTCACCCAGTACCTGATCCAGGGCGCAAGCCAGTACGGCATGGAGCCGAGCGAATTCGTTCAGGCTCTCTCCGCCAACGGCCAGATTCCGTCGATGGTTGCCGAAGTTGCTCGCAACAAGGCACTCGCGATTGCCCTCGGCAAGGCTGAGGTCGTTGACAGCAACGGCGACAAGGTTGACCTCGCTGAGTTCACCGCCGTCGTTCCCAACAACGACGCTGCTGACGTTGACGTAGAAGCTGACGCTGACGTAGAAGCCGACGCTGAGGTTGACGCCGAAGCAGAAGCCAAGCCGAAGAAGAAGGCTGCTGCCAAGAAGTAGTTTTACCGTGTAAACCAAAGGGCCGGATGTCGCTGACATCCGGCCCTTTTGTCGTGTTTGCACGCCCCGCAATCTGCCGAGGGCGAACACGCCCGTTCTGGCGCGTTACCTCCGATAGATTCAAAACCAAGCGATAACTGAAACGGAGCACGACATGGCCGACCAGACACCTACACCCGGTGTTTTTGACCGACTGCTGAAGGACCGCATCATCTGGCTCGGCTCAGAGGTCCGTGACGACAACGCCAACGAGATCTGTGCCAAGATCCTGCTGCTTGCCGCAGAGGATTCTGAGCGGGATATCTTCCTGTACGTCAACTCACCAGGTGGCTCGATCACAGCAGGCATGGCAATTTACGACACGATGAAGTTCGTGCCGAACGACATCGTCACCGTGGGCATTGGCCTCGCGGCATCGATGGGCCAGTTCCTGCTGTCCTCTGGCACGAAGGGCAAGCGGTACATCACGCCGAACGCCCGCGTGCTGCTTCACCAGCCGTCAGGCGGATTTGGTGGCACGGCAGCAGACATCCAGACTCAGGCCAAGGTCATCCTTGACATGAAGAAGCGGATGGCTGAGCTCACGGCAGAACAGACCGGCAAGTCGGTCGAGCAGATCCTCATCGACAACGACCGCGACAACTGGTTCACTGCCCAGGAGGCACTCGAATACGGTTTCGTTGACCACCTGCGCGAATTCGCGTCGGAAGTGGTTGGCGGCGGCGGCACCGACGACTCAGTGAACAAGAAGTAGAACGGGCAGTACACAGACATGGAATTCACGAATTTTGGTCACCAGGCCGGGGGACGAGCTCCGCAGGCGCAGGAGGCTCGCTACATCCTCCCCACGTTCGAAGAGCGCACGGCATATGGCTACAAGCGCCAGGACCCGTACGCCAAGCTGTTCGAGGACCGCATCATCTTCCTCGGCGTGCAGATCGATGACGCATCCGCTGACGACGTCATGGCTCAGCTTCTCGTGCTCGAGAGCCAGGACCCCGACCGCGACATCGTGATGTACATCAACTCACCCGGTGGCTCGTTCACCGCGATGACAGCGATCTACGACACGATGCAGTACATCCGCCCGCACATCCAGACGGTGTGCCTCGGCCAGGCGGCATCCGCTGCTGCCGTGATCCTTGCCGGTGGAACGCCTGGGAAGCGTCTCGCACTGCCGAACGCCCGCATCCTCATCCACCAGCCGTCGGCTGGCGGCCAGGGTGGCGGACAGGCGTCTGACATCGAGATCCAGGCTGCTGAAATCCAGCGGATGCGCACGTGGCTGGAAGAGACAATTTCCTTCCACTCCAACCGCACTGCTGAGCAGGTTCACAAGGACATCGACCGCGACAAGATCCTCGGTGCTACAGAGGCTCTCGAGTACGGCCTGATCGACCAGATCCTGACGTCTCGCAAGGGCGTTCCGACGCTGGTCAAGTAAGTACGCACGTCTCGTGAGCGCGGCGGATGAATGGCTGACTGACAGCCGTTTCATCCGCCGCGTTTCTGTGTCTGCGAGTACCGCGATTGATCACGATGTGTGGCCGGCGACGATACCTGCGGTAGCCAGCCTCATCGCTGACGGTTTCGAACTGGGCCCAGGCGTCACATTCCTGGTTGGTGAGAACGGCAGCGGCAAGTCAACGATCGTCGAAGCCATCGCAACGACCAGCGGGCTCCCTGCAGAGGGCGGCTCCGTGAATGGAGGCACGTCGAGCAGGCCGAGCGAATCGCCGCTGGCCGACTGGCTCGATGTGGAACGCGGCCCGCAACGTGGTTCGGGCTGGGGCTTCTTCCTGCGTGCGGAGACAATGCACGGCTATTTCAGCTATCTGGAATCGCTGGGCGGCGACGTCGACCTGCACGAGTTCAGCCACGGAGAGTCATTCCTCGAACTGCTGGATCGCAAGGCGACGAAGCGGGGCTTCTATGTGCTCGATGAGCCGGAGGCCGCACTGTCGTTCACGTCAACGCTCAGCTGTCTCCGCACACTGTCGACTCTCGCTGACGACGGCTCACAAATCCTCTGCGCGACGCACTCACCCGTGCTCGCATCGCTGCCTGGCGCCCGCATCCTGGAGCTCGGCGATTGGGGAATTCGGGAGTCGGCGTGGGAAGATCTCCAGATCGTGGGGGAGTGGCGCGCGTTTCTTGATGCGCCAGAACGATACCTGAGACACCTCCTCGATTGAGGTTCGCCTGTCGTGCGCGATGTTGTCCGTCGCACCGGCTAGGCTCAAATACAGCGACACCGATGGAGGAGGCTGACAGATGGCCCGAATAGGCGAAAGTGCCGACCTGTTGAAGTGCTCCTTCTGCGGGAAGAGCCAAAAGCAGGTACAGCAGCTCATTGCGGGTCCTGGCGTGTACATTTGCGACGAATGCGTCGAGTTGTGCAACGAGATCATTGAGGAGCGGCTGGCAGAAGCCGGCGACGAAGAGGGCTCGAGCGAGTTTGACTTGCCCAAGCCCAAAGAGATCTTCGGCTTCCTTGAGGAATACGTTATTGGCCAGGAGGCCGCCAAGCGCGCCCTCGCCGTCGCTGTCTACAACCACTACAAGCGAGTCCGTGCGCGCACCACACTGACCGCTGCAGAAGCGATGCACGACGACGTCGAAATCGCCAAGTCCAACATCCTGCTCATCGGCCCGACCGGCTGTGGCAAGACCTATCTCGCGCAGACCCTGGCCAAACGCCTCAACGTGCCATTCGCAGTGGCGGATGCCACCGCCCTCACAGAGGCCGGCTACGTCGGTGAAGACGTCGAGAACATTCTCCTCAAGCTCATCCAGGCCGCAGACTACGACGTCAAGCGCGCTGAGACCGGCATCATCTACATCGACGAGATCGACAAGATCGCTCGTAAAGCCGAGAACCCGTCGATCACCCGCGATGTATCCGGTGAAGGTGTGCAGCAGGCACTGTTGAAGATCCTGGAGGGGACCGTCGCTTCTGTCCCGCCGCAGGGCGGACGCAAGCACCCGCACCAGGAATTCATCCAGATCGACACGACGAACGTGCTCTTCATCGTTGCCGGTGCATTCGCTGGGCTCGAAGAAATCATTTCGTCTCGCGCAGGCAAGAAGGGCATCGGCTTCGGCGCCCCCCTGCACAGCAAGGGCGACGACGTGAACCTCTTCAGCGAGGTTTTGCCGGAAGACCTCCACAAGTTCGGCTTGATCCCAGAGTTCATCGGTCGGCTCCCGATCGTGACCACCGTGACCCAGCTCGACCAGGTTGCACTCATGCAGATTCTGACGGTGCCGAAGAACGCGCTCGTTCGCCAGTACCAGCGGATGTTCGAGCTCGACGGTGTAGCGCTCGACTTCGAGCAGCCAGCGCTGGAAGCCATCGCAGACCTCGCCGTGCTTCGGAAGACCGGGGCACGAGGACTTCGCGCCATCATGGAAGAAGTGCTCGGTCCGATCATGTTCGAGGTGCCATCCAGCAGTGAGGTCGCCAGGGTCGTCGTGACACGGGAAGCCGTGCTCGACAACGCAGCACCGACGATCGTGCTGCACGATCGTCGCGAAGAGAAGTCCGCATAACCCATCATTCAACCCATCTCTGCGGGGATCGTTGCCGCACTCACCGGGTTCGCCAGTTCATTCGTGCTGGTCATTGCCGGCCTTCACGCTGTGGGGGCCAGTGACGCGCAAGCGGCATCCGGTCTGCTGACGCTCTGCGTGCTCGTCGGGATCGTGTGTATCGCACTTCCGCTGGCGTTTCGGATGCCCCTCTCGTTTGCCTGGTCGACGCCGGGAGCCGCCCTTCTCGTCGCAGCGAGCGGCAGCACCGACAATTTCGGGGCGGCCGTCGGCGCATTCATGGTCTGCGGGGTGCTCATTGTGCTGAGCGGGCTGTGGCCGGCGCTCGGTCGTGCCATCACGAGCATTCCCAAGCCGATTGCCAGCGCGATGCTGGCCGGCATCCTGTTTCCCATCTGCCTGGCGCCTGTCACGGCAGCCGTTGAACAGCCGCTGCTGGCCATCCCAGTCATCGTCGTCTGGCTGGCGCTGTTCCGGCTTGCGCCACGCTGGGCTGTCCCTGCGGCGATGCTGGTGGCCTTCATCGGCATCGGGCTGACCGCCGGAACCGAATGGCTGGGCGCGAGCACGGTGCAGCCAGCGTTCGTCTTCACCCCGCCCGTGTTCGACCCGCTGGTGATCGTCAGCCTCGGGCTGCCGCTGTTCATCGTGACGATGGCCGGCCAAAACGTTCCGGGATTCGTGGTGATGTCGACCTTCGGCTACGAGGCTCCGCCGCGCGCCGTGCTGGTGAGCTCTGGCCTCGCGACGGCAGCCGGCTCGGTCTTCGGCGCCCACAGCATCAACCTGGCTGCCATCACGGCAGCGTTGATGGCGAGCCCCGAGGCGCACCCGGAGAAGGACAAGCGCTGGATCGCCACTGTCTCGTCTGGTGCCGTCTACCTGGTGCTTGGTCTGGGAGCCGGCTTTGCCGCAGCGCTGGTCGCAGCCTCGCCGCCCATCCTCATCACCGCCGTTGCCGGTCTTGCCCTGCTTGGCGCACTCGTCACCAGCGTCACGGGCGCCCTTGACGACCCGAAGCACCGCATCAGCGCCATCGCCACGTTCCTGGTGACCGCATCAGGGGTGTCTGTCGTCGGTATCGGTTCGGCATTCTGGGGTCTTGTCGTCGGCGGAGTGGTCATGCTCTGGCTCGGCTGGACGCGGCGTGATCGCACAGGGGCATTGACCGCCGAATAGGGTAAGGCATATATTCACCCCTATGGGTGAATATCAGCGTGATGCAGGCGGTCGTGACGCAGGCCGCCTCGACACCGTACTGGGTGCCGTGGCCGATCCGACCAGGCGGGCGATCCTTGACCGCCTCCTCGTCTCCGATGCGCGGGTCACAGACCTCGCGAGTGCGTTTCCCATCTCGCTGAACTCCACGAGCAAGCACATCAAAGTGCTCGAGCGGGCCGGGCTGCTGGAGCGGCACGTGCGCGGGCGTGACCACGTGCTCTCGCTGCGCGCGGAGGCACTGGGTGAGGCCGCATTGTGGATGCAGCATTACCGTGACTTCTGGGAGCAACGGCTGGCAGCCCTCGAGGCCTTTGTGCTCGACGACACCACCGAACACGCGAAACAACTGTTGACGGGCGGCGAGGAACGATGAGGGCCGTCGTCACGGTGAGTCGGCGGATCCCGGCATCCGCTGAACGCCTGTTTGACGCCTGGCTCGATCCAGCAAGCCTGGCGCTCTGGATGCGTCGTGACGGCAGCGAACCATCGGGTGCTGTCGCAGACCCACGGGTTGGCGGGTCGTTCGCGATCACGATGAACGACCCAGGCGGCTCGTTCGTGCACACCGGCAGGTATATCGTGATCGATCGACCGCGCGAGCTCACGTTCTCCTGGCGATCGATTGCAACGCACCACGAGGACTCGCTGGTGCGCGTCAGCTTTCTGCCAGACGGCGATGCCACCGTGGTTGAGGTGCGGCATGAGAAGTTGCCGGACGCAGAGGCCGTTGGCAAGCACACCGAAGGATGGACAGAGATCCTCAATAGATTCACACGAATGTTCAACGAGAGTGGAGTTGCATGATGTTGCTCGAAGACAAGGTCGCCGTCATCTACGGCGGCGGGGGATCCATCGGGAGCGCAGCTGCCCGGGTGTTCGCCCGCGAAGGCGCCAGGTTGTTTCTCGCCGGCCGCAGCCTGCCGCGGCTCGAGGCAGCGGCATCCGGTGCCCGCGCTGCGGGGGCCCAGGTTTCGATCGCCGTCGTCGATGCGATGGACCAGGAGTCCGTCGACCGGCATATCGACGAGGTGACGGATGCCGCTGGGCGCGTCGATGTCGCCCTGAACGCTGTCGGGTTCGACCACGTTCAGGGCCTCTCCATTGCTGACACGTCGCTTGACGACTTCCTTCATCCCGTCGTCGGCTACCTGCAGACCAACTTCGTCACCGCGAAAGCCGTCTCGCGGCCGATGACCCTGCAATCCAGTGGCGTGATCCTCACGATTTCAACGCCGGGCGCGAGACTCACGGGGCGTGGGCTCATCGGCAATGCCGCGCAGAGCGCAGGCCTTGAGGGATTCTCGCGAGCGTTGGCTGGTGAACTGGGTCCGTCTGGCGTACGTGTGGTGTGCGTGCGGCCGCACGCCATGGCCGACGCGTACGACACCTCATACACGGGGAAGATGTTCGGCCGCATCGCCGCGGGCAGCGGTATCGGGATGGATGAGTGGCTCGACGGGCTGGCGGGCACGACGCTGCTCGGTAAGTTGCCGTCGCTCGCTGATGTCGCCGAGTACCTCGCATTCGCAGCGTCCGATCGTGCGGGGTCGATGACCGGTGTGATCTCCAACCTGACAGCAGGGGCGCTCGTCGACTGAGTGTGGTCACCGGCAGCCCTGCTGGAGCCCGCAGCTAGTTGAGCCCGCAGCTAGTTGATCCTGCAGCAAGTTGAGCCCGTAGCTAGTTGAGCCCGCGGCGGTCAAGCAACGGCTGGATGTCCGCATCGCGCCCGGCAAAGTTGCGGTAGGCCTCAAGCGGGTCAGCGCTGCCGCCAACGCCGAGCAGCAGCTGCCGGAACCGGTCGCCGTTCTCGCGGGTGAGGCCACCGTTCTCCCTGAACCACTCAACGGTGTCTGCGTCGAGCACCTCGCTCCAGATGTAGGAGTAGTAGCCGGCGTCATAGCCGCCAGCGAAGGTGTGCGCGAAGAACGTGCTGGAGTATCGCGGCGGGACGACGGGATTGTCGAGGCCGGCTTCGGCCAAGGCCGCGGCCTCGAACGCAGCGACATCCGCTATGGCAGTGTCTGCGTCGATGAGGTGCCACGACTGGTCGAGCATGGCAGAGGCCAGGTACTCGCTCGTGGAGAATCCTTCGTTGAAAGCGGATGACGCCGCGATGCGCTCCACGACGTCGGTCGGCAGCGGCTCACCTGTCTCGTGGTGCCTCGCATAGTTGCTCAGCACCTCCGGCCACAGCATCCACATTTCATTGACCTGGCTGGGGAACTCCACGAAATCACGGAAGACGTTCGTGCCGGAGAACTTGGGGTAGGTGACCTGTGCGAACAGGCCGTGGAGCGCGTGCCCGAATTCGTGGAACAGCGTGTTCACCTCGTCGAAGCTGAGCAGCGTTGGTTCACCGGCGCCGGGCTGTGAGATGTTCATGTTGTTGCACACGATGGTGGGGGTGCCGAGCAGCTCTGACTGCGAGACGAGGGAATTCATCCAGGCGCCGCCACGCTTGGAGTCGCGGGTGTAGAAATCAGCGATGTAGAGGCCGACGGGGGAGCCATCGTCGTTCGTCACCTCGAATACCCGCGCGTCTGCATTCCAGGCGACCAGGTCGTGACGCTCGGTGAAAGTGACCCCGTAGAGCTGCGTGGCGGCGTAGAAGACACCGTCGTGCAGCACCCGCTCGAGTTCGAAGTACGGGCGGAGCGCCGCAGAATCAACGTCATACTCGGCCTGCCTCACCTTTTCGGTATAGAACGCCCAGTCCCACGCCTCAAGCTGTGTGGCGGCCTGGTCTTGCAATGCGGCTTGCTCTGTCCGCGCATTGCGGGCTGCGGCCGGTGCGAGCCGTGCGAGCATGTCGTGGATGGCATCCGGTGTCTTGGCCGTCTGGTCTGCTGCCACGTAGGCAGCGTGGTTGTCGAAGCCGAGCAGACGAGCACGCCTGGCCCGCAGCGCGGAGATCTCGAGCACGAGGGCACGGGTGTCGAATTCACCTCCGCGGATGCCGCGCGAGCGTGACGCCTGAAGCACGCGTTCGCGCACGCTGCGATTGGTCAGCTCGGCGAGCACCGGCTGCGATGCCGGCAGCACGAGTGTGAGCACGAATTTGCCCTCAAGGCCACGGTCCTTCGCCGCTTCCGCGGCGGCAGAGATGGCCCCAGGCTGCAGTCCGTCGAGTTCATCGACTGAATCGACGATGACGGCCAGCGCGTTTGTGTCGGCGAGGAGATTCTTCTCAAACCGGGTGGTGAGGGTCGAGAGCTCGGCATTCAGCTCACGCAGCTGCGCCTTGTCGTCGTCGGAGAGAGCCGCTCCCGCGTGGGTGAACTCGGTGTGGTACCGCTCGACGAGATAGAGCGACTCTGCGTCGAGGTCGAGGGAATGCCGCTGGGCATGCAGCGCGGCGATTCGGGCGAAGAGCGTTGGGTCGAGAGTGATGGCATCCTGGTGCGCAGCAAGGAGTGGGGCGAGCTCTTCCTGGAGCGCGGCCGTGAAGTCGGACGCGTCTGACGAGCACACGCTGAAGAAGACCTCCGCGACACGATTCAGGAGCACGCCGCTTCGCTCCAGAGCGACGAGCGTGTTCTCGAAGGTGGGCGCATCGGTCGAGGCCGTGATCACGTCGATCTCTGCCCGCTGCTCCGCGAGTCCCTGCTCAAATGCCGGCCGGTAGTGTTCATCTTTGATTGTGGCAAACGGGGGAAGCTGGAACGGAAGCGTGCTCTGGCTGAGGAAGGGATTTGCGGAGTCGACCATCCACCTACTCTAGATTGGCCGGATGCCGCCGGGTTTCAGTCGTAGGCTCGTGTCATGACTGACTCGCCTGAACCCGTTGACGTACCAGTACGGGACGAATACATGCATGGCCACCACGAGAGCGTGCTGAGGTCTCACGCCTGGCGCACGGTGGAGAATTCCGCCGCGTATCTCATCCCAGAGCTTGCGGCCGGTCTCACCGTGCTCGACGTGGGCAGCGGACCAGGCACGATCACAGTTGACCTCGCTCGGCGGGTGGCCCCTGGCTTTGTGCGCGGTGTTGACCAATCGGCTGAGATCGTCGCGCAGGCGAACGCCCTGGCCACCGACGAGGGTGTGCACAACGTGAGCTTTCACGTCGGCGACGTGTACTCCCTCGAGTTCGACGACAACTCCTTCGACATCGTGCATGCCCACCAGGTATTGCAGCACCTGGCCAACCCTGTCGCGGCCCTCAAGGAGATGAAGCGGGTGCTGAAGCCGGGCGGTCTCCTTGCGGTGCGTGACGTCGACTACGGTGGCACGGCCTGGTACCCCGAACTGCCAGGGCTTGCCCTCTGGATGACGGCGTACCGCGACGTGGCGTTCTGGAACGGCGGAACACCGGATGCCGGCCGCGCACTCAAAGCCTGGGCGCACCTGGCGGGCTTCAGTGACGTGCAGGCGAACGCGTCGATCTGGTGCTTCAGCTCCAACGCCGAACGCGAGTGGTGGGGCGAAATGTGGGCAGCCCGCGCAACGGAATCGAACTTTGCGGCACACGCCATCGAGTCGGGAGCCGCAACCCTGGCTGACCTGCGAGAGATGTCGGCTGCGTGGCTGGCGTGGGCGGCGAACCGCGACGGATGGATCGGCTTGCCACACGGGGAGATCCTCGCGCGCAGAGCGCTGTGACGACACGGCGGATGCGAGTATCTCGGTTTCGTTGATTGAGGAGGCCGCCCGCGGCCGTCTCGAAATCCAGCGACCCAATCTGTGGACGCGTTGCGTCTGAAAGCCTCTCTGCACCTTCTCGAGCCCTGTGGCAGGTCTCGAGAATACAAATGTTCGAACCTTTGTGAGAATCCCTCGCTTAATTACTCGAACTGCAGTACTATTGAATCATGCTCAACATCGAGGATGCCCGCACAGCTCTAGACATGCTGCAGGCATTCACCGAAGAGTATTCCGAGATGCGCCCGTGTGCCGCTGTCCCCGGGTTGAGTGAAGACGACGTTGTGGCACTAGCGGTTGTGGCGGAGCGTGCTGGCCGGTGCGCGGACGCTCTCCGCATTGCGGTGTCCACTGATATTGATGAGCGGTCCCGACCGACGCTGGAGGTGTCGGAGCGGCTCTCGTCCAAGCGTGGTTGCCGCAACTCCACGGAGTTGTTGGAGCGGTTGACGTTGGTGTCGCCGAAGACGATCGCGAAGCGGATCCGGTTGGGCAGGCAGGTGCGCACGCAGTACGGGTTGGATGGCATGGCGTTCCCGCCGAAGTTCCCCGCGGTCGCTGCCGGGCTGGCCGCAGGCCAGCTCGGCCTGGACAGCGCCGAGGTGATCGTGGGCACGTTGGCTCCGTTGCTTGGCCGGATCGAGGTTTCTGCGGTGCAGGAGGCTGAGGCGGCGTTGGTGGCCGCGGCGACCGGGGTCCCGATCGAGCCGGGCGCCGAACCGACGGTCCCGGAGTCCGCGGGTCTGATCGAGGTGCACGCGCTGGTGTGGAAGTCGTTCATCGACCCCGACGGGGTGGAACCCGACGAGAAACAGGCCATGCACAACCGGGGGTTTCGGTTGGGTGGGGTCCGCGACGGGTTGGTAACGGTGTCTGGCGGGTTGATGCCCGAGGTCGCCGCGAAGATCCAGCGGCTGATGGACGCATACATGTCGCCGCGGTCCGCGCAGGTGAAGATGCTCACCGCGGAAGAACGCGACCTCGAACTCGAGCAGCAGTCGTTGGAGCACGACGACCGCACCAGGGACCAGCTCGGCCACGACTTGCTGGCGATGATGGCTGACAATGCGGCGCGAAGCGCCGAAGCGCCCACGATTGGCGGGGCAGCGCCGACGGTGCTGGTCAGCGTCAGGCAGGAAGACCTCGAGTCCGGTACCGGTGCCGGTCACATTGACGGGCAGGTCGCGCCGATCTCAATCGTCACGACGGAGCAGATGATCTGCACCGGCGGTGTTCAACCGGTCACGATCAGCAAGAAGGGCAAGATCATCGAGCTCGGCGTTCCCGACCGGTGCTTCACCGGGCAGCAACGCCGGGCAATCACCCTCCGGGATGGCGGCTGCATCATCCCTGGCTGCCAAAGCCCCGCAGCGTGGGCGGAGATCCACCACGTGATCCCCGCCGCGCTCGGCGGTCCGACCGATGTCAGCAACGGGGTGACCCTGTGCTGGTTCCACCACCGCACCATTCACCGGTCGGACTGGCAGATCCGGATGGTCGACGGAGTCCCAGAGGTTATGGCCCCGGTCTGGCTCGACAACCGCCGGCGATGGCATGTCGCGACGAAGTCCCCGACCCGGTTGGCAGATCAGCTAGCTGATCAGCGCCAACACCGCCGAACGGACTGAACCCCCACTGAGCTGGCGCCTTTTAGGCTGGCAGCAGGCAAGCTGCGCACACGTGCAAGGAGTTGAGTCCAATTTCGCACAAGCGTAGCCGAGCTCCTCCTGAAGAGAGCGCGACGCTATCTGCATTCGCCGAGCCCTAGGAAGCTCCGGCCCCTAGGATGATCGCGATGGGAAACATTGAAGACCTGGTGCCTGGCGCGGTTGAACACACGACTGTGCCGCCACTCGGCGGCAGAGCACCCAAGATGGTGTTCACCGTGATCATGGTCGTCGCTGTATGCGTGATGTTGACGGTCACCGGCTGGTTCGCCATGAAGACTTTCATTTGGCCTACGCAAGATACATCCACGGGAACATGTGCTGTTTACGACCCGGAGAGCTGCGTCGATCTGAAGCTGTCTTTTCTCGAGGATGTCGGGCGACTCGACCTTCCTGACAACAGCGAAGTCTTGGATTCTGGAACGGGTAAGTTTCTTTTCGCCGGCTCAGAGTGGGGACTCGTACGGTTGCCTGAGGCTGTCGAACCGCCCGGGCTTCCCCCTGTGCCTGACGGAGAATTCAACACCAACCGAATGGAACAATTCGAGGAGCTCGGTTTCGTCTCCGTCACAGGCGTGAAGTCCATCTCCAGCGGTCGATATTTCACCGAAGTGATCACAGGGACCGACAGCTCAGGGCGGACCCTGGTTCTTATAGATCGGAGCTGGAATGGGTAGCGATGTGACACCCGAGTGCCAAGTCTCAGCGCCCGAGTTGGTGTTCCGCACAGGTAGATCCCGCGACACGGCGGACTGTGTTCGGCTGTGGGTCGAGGCGTGCGCCTCACGAGATGGTGTAGCGGTCGGCGGTGTTGCCGAGCGGGCGCTACCAAAGTTCGACCACGCCGAGTGCTGGATTGTTGTCGAAGACCCGACCTCTGGACTGCTCGGTTTCGTGCTTGCCACCACGCCAGGCAGCGGACTGCCGGGCGATCCGCTGGACGCGCCAGTGATTGGTTTGCTCGCGGTCGCACCCGGCGCCCAGGGGCGCGGGCTTGGCAGTGAGTTGATGGACGCCGTCGCTGCAGATCTCGCGCGACTGGGCCATAAGCGCTCCGTGCTCCACGCCCTGCTTGACAATCGCTCGGCCGTTCGCCTGTATGCCAGCAAAGGATGGCAGCCGTTCGGAGAGGTATCCCAACACACGCTACTGAAGCGTCCGATGCAAGCCTTCGTGCTCAACGTGGATTCGGGCCACGCTCATCGGCCTTAAACGACAAACGGGCCGACCCAATGTTTGGGGCGGCCCGTTGCTACGTTCAGATGCTAGATCCAGTCATCCTCGTCATCGTCGCTCTCGACAACCGGCTGGGTGATCGTGGCGCTGTCATCTTTTTTGATGTAGCGGATGACGGTGCCATCATCGAGTTCGATAACGGGACTGCCCTCCAACCAGGTCAGCGTCCAGCGCCAGTCCGACGTGTCAGCGTCACCGGCCGCGAGGTCACCCTCGACGGCCTGAAGCGCGATCTCGACAACTTCGGGCAGGCCGGTCGGCGCAGTGCCTCCGAGCGGCCAACGGCTACCAAGCTGCATAGCCTTAGACTTCCTGCTCGTAGGTGACCCACGAGGTGCGGGTACCGATGTCGTCATAGAGACGCTGGGCATCCTCGTTGTCTGCTGCCGTGATCCACTGCACCTGGTGCAGGTTGTGCGCGCGAGCGTAGTCCTGCACGTAGCTCATGAGCTGGCGACCGATCCCGGCGCTCCGGGAGCTCGGCACCACGAACAGGTCGTCAAGGAACAATGCCATGTCGGCGCTCAGCGTGCGCGGGAACTGACGGAAGTGCACGAATCCGACGAGCTCACCGTTCTCATCAACCGCGACAGCACCGTCGAGGTCGTGATTCTTGTCAATGATCCAGCTCCAGACCTGCAGAGCCTTCTCGTCCGTGAGTTCACTTTCGTAGAACTCGCTGTAGCCCTCGAAGAGTCCCAGCCAGGGGAAGAAGTCTTTGTCCCCGAGTGGCCGCACGTGTACTGACATTCAGTTCTCCTCACTCGTTGGCACCGTTTCAAGAACGATGTCAGTGACAGCTAATTCATTTCCCTCAACGAACGTCAATTCGCTGATTCGACCGACTGCTTTGAGATCTGCGGCGGACTGTGCGAGCAAGCTCACCTCGTCCTGTGTACCGCTAATTACAGCAGAAACGACGGCAGACTTCTGAGAAGCTTTCGCATCCGTCTTCGCGCGTCGGATGCCGGTGAGTGCACGACTGGCCAAACCGAGCAGTGCGATGTTGCCGGTTGCCCCTGCTTCGAGGTCAGCGGCTACGGGCCACGGCGCGACGTGCACCGAGCCGTCGTTCGACCATGACCAGGCCTCTTCGGTCGCAAACGGCACGAACGGAGCGAACAAGCGCAGCAGTGTTGACAGCGCAATGCGAAGGGCTGCGACAGCAGAAGCCTGTGCGGCATCCGTGTCTCCGTACGCGCGTTCCTTGACTAGTTCGAGGTAGTCGTCGCAGAACGTCCAGAAGAAGCTCTCCGTGAGCTCAAGGGCCCGTGCGTGGTCGTAGTTCTCGAACGAGGTGGTGGCCTGCGCGACAACCTCACGCAGGTTGGCGAGCATGCTTGCGTCGACAGCCTCGGTGACCTGGGCGCTGGCGTCACCCTCGAACGTCAGGATGAACTTCGATGCGTTCAGGATCTTGATCGCCAGGCGGCGACCGATCTTGATCTGCGTCGGGTTCTGTGGATCGAAGGCCGCGTCAGTGCCGAGGCGTGACGATGCTGCCCAGTAGCGCACAGCATCTGAACCGTGCTGCTCGAGCATCCCGGCCGGAGTGACGACGTTGCCCTTGGACTTCGACATCTTCTTGCGGTCGGGGTCGACGATGAAGCCGGAGAGTGCCGCGTGCTTCCACGGTGCAACACCGTGCTGCAGCTCGGCACGCAGCATGGTCGAGAACAACCAGGTGCGAATGATGTCCTGGCCCTGTGGGCGCAGCGAGTACGGGAACACGAGGTCGAACAGCTCAGGATCGCGCTCCCAGCCACCGGCAAGCTGCGGGGTGAGGGAGGAGGTCGCCCAGGTGTCCATCACGTCAACTTCGCCGATAAAGCCGTTGGGCTGGTCGCGCAACGCCTCATCGAAGCCGGGAGCCGGCTCGCTTGACGGGTCAACGGGCAGCATCTCGCGGGTGGCGAGGATCGGCTCATCGAACAGCGGATTTCCATCGGCGTCGAGCGGGTACCAGACGGGCAGTGGAACGCCGAAGAAGCGCTGGCGGGAGACCAACCAGTCGCCGGTGAGGCCGCCCACCCAGTTGTCGTAGCGAACCTTCATGAACTCGGGGTGCCACGACAGCTCTGAGCCGTGCTCAAGCAGGCGTGAGCGCAGTGCTTCGTCCCTGGCGCCATTCCGGATGTACCACTGACGGGTCGAGACGATCTCCAGGGGCTTGTCGCCCTTTTCGAAGAACTTCACCGGGTGCACGATCGGCTTCGGCTCCCCGATCATGTCGCCGCTGGCACGGAGGAGGTCGACCATGGTCTGCTTTGCAGAGAAGACCGTCTTACCGGCCAGCTGCTCAAATGCGGCAATACCGGCTTCTGAGACGATGACGTCGGGCTTGTCGGCGATGATGCGGCCGTCGAAGCCGATGATCGCGCGGTTCGGCAGGTCGAGTTCACGCCACCAGACAACGTCGGTCACGTCACCGAAGGTGCAGATCATTGCGATTCCGCTGCCCTTGTCCTTCTGGGCGAGGTGGTGAGCGAGGATCGGAACCTCGACGTCGAACAACGGAGTCCGCACGGTGGTGCCGAACAGCGGCTTGAAGCGCTCGTCATCGGGGTGTGCAACGAGGGCGACGCAGGCGGCGAGAAGCTCAGGCCGGGTGGTCTCGATCTCGATGGTCGATCCGTCAGGCTTGTGGAACGACACGCGGTGGTATGCGGCTGGCTGGTCTTTGTCTTCCAGCTCTGCCTGGGCGACAGCGGTGCGGAACGTGACGTCCCACAGCGTCGGGGCCATGGCCTGGTACGCCTCGCCGCGTTCAACGTTCCCGAGGAACGCGAGCTGGGAGGTAAAGAGGGCTTCGTGGCCGATGGTGCGGTAGGTCTGGGTCCAGTCGACGCTCAGACCGAGTGAACGCCACAGGGCCTCGAACTGCTTCTCGTCCTCAGCGGTGAGGCGCTCGCACAGTTCGATGAAGTTGCGGCGGCTGATCGGCTTCTGGTCAGCGGCCTTGATGCTCTTGCCTTCGCCACCCTCGAACGGCGGAACGAATTCGGCGTCGTACGGCAGCTTCGGGTCGCAGCGCACACCGTAGTAGTTCTGCACGCGACGCTCAGTTGGCAGGCCGTTGTCGTCCCAGCCCATCGGGTAGAAGACGCTCTTGCCCTTCATGCGCTGGAAGCGCGCGACGACATCCGTGTGCGTGTACGAGAACACGTGTCCGATGTGCAGCGACCCTGATGCGGTCGGCGGGGGCGTGTCGATCGAGTAGATCGACTCACGGGTGGCAGAGTCCCGGTCGAATCGGTACGTGCCCTGCTCTTCCCAGGCGGTTTCCCATTTGGCTTCCAGTCCTTCGAGGGCTGGTTTTTCTGGGACGCGGTCAGCGGCGCTCATGATTCTCCGGTTCGTGATATACGGCACCGTGTCAGGGGTGAGGTGCCTCTAGTTTCTTGAGTCAAACCTACCGGTAGCGCGCTGGCTCGCGAAGTTGAGGGCCGTCGAGTGCCGCTGGGCGCTAGCGGCGTCGCCCAGAATCACGCGGCGAAATCGGGGCTGTGCCGCGCAGATCGGGGTGCTCTGCCGGCAGTGCTGAGCGAACACCTGCCGCTACAAGGCGGCGCTGCTTTGACTCCCACGTCTCCAGCAACTGGCGCACGGATTCAAGCGCTGCCCACTCGACGCACTCCGTGACGGGGGTGCCGCAACTGCAGCGCAGCGGCTGGTTCGGCCGGGGAGGGGTGGCATCGAGCTGGTGCTCCTGGCTAATGCGCCAGAGCGCAGCCATTGCCCTGTCGTAGCGCAGCAGTGCGGCATCCGTTTTGCGTTCGGCGTTCTTCACCAGGTCGGTCTCGAGCATGGCCCGAACCTCGCTGGACTGCGCCTGGTCGAAGTCACGGGAGACCACTGCACTCAGCTGCTCGATCTTCGTCGTGGCATCCGCCAGCTCAGCGGCGAGCGCCAGGTTTGCCTCTTCTGCAGCGGTCTGGGCCGCTGCGTGCTCTGCGATGGTTGCCGCGTACAGGTCGCTCCAGAGCTGCACATGGTCGGTGTCGCGTCGCTCAGCATGTGAGCTGCCGGTGTGCGCTGTGCAGTGTGCGCAGACAACCTGGTCGCTCGGCGAACTGAACGTGAACTCCTGTGGGCTTCGGCAACACCAGCACTGCACGGTGATCGTCTGGTGAAGCGGATGCTGGTGGGCCAAGTGTGCTCCTGAGTGAGGCGGACATATGCTGAGGCCGATCGTAGCGGAGGGACCCTGTAGATTTCACGGCGCCTCAGCAGGTGCCTCAGCACGGCGCCGTCTCACTGCGGGCTCCAGCCCAGGGGAGTCAGGACAGTCGAGGCACGGCGGCCAGCAGCTCCCTGGTGTACGGATGCGTTGGGTGGGCAAACACCGTGACTGCATCACCCTGCTCAACGATGCGACCTGCGCGCATGACGGCGATCGTGTCGCTCACGTGCTGGATCACGCCGAGGTCATGCGAGATGAACAGCATGCTGAGCGACAACTCGCGCTGCAGGTCGGTGAGGAGATCGAGCACCTGGGCCTGGATCGTCACGTCAAGCGCCGAGACCGGTTCGTCGCAGACCAGGATGTCTGGACCGGATGCCAGTGCCCTGGCAATGCTCACACGCTGGCGTTGTCCACCAGAGAGCTCTGCCGGCCGTCGCCCGAGCACTGTGCTGGTCAGTCCAACGCTGTCGAGCAGGCGAAGCACGTCCGGCAGCGTGTGAGAGCGGCGGCGAAGGGGCGTGTGCCGTTCGCCACGCCGTGCGTTACCCCGTTCTCCACCCCGGCTGTTGCCGCGCACGGCGTCGTGCAGGATGTCGCCGACCGCAAGGCGCGGATCGAACGATGACTGGGGGTCCTGGTACACCACGCCAACGCGTGCCCGCAACGCACGCCTGTCTTTCTCGGTCGCAGCGCTGAACGGCTGGCCGAACAGGCGCACCTCGCCGGCATCCGCTGCAGTGAGGGCCAGTGCCAGCCGCGCTGTCGTGGTCTTGCCTGAGCCCGACTCGCCGACAATGCCGAGCGTGGTGCCGCGCTGCAGGGTGAACGAGATGTCATCGACGGCCGTATGGCGGGTACCACCGCGCACGGCGAACGTCTTGGTCAAGCCGATGGCTTCAAGGGCCGGCGAGTGCTCAACGCCAGGGGGCGGCGACATTCGCTTCGCAGTGCGGTCAGTAGCAGTGCGGTCAGTCACGGGATGCGCTCTCACGCTCAGCCGGGTGCCGCGCGGCTTGTCGACCGGAATGGCCGCGATCATGGCCTGGGTCACCGGATGGACAGGGGCGGTGAGCACCTGAGCGGTCTGGCCGATCTCCACGATGCGTCCCTCGCTCATCACGGCAACCCGGTCGGCTATGCGGCCGACGACGGCCAGGTCATGACTGATGAGCAGGAGGGCAGTGCCGCGCTGCTTCAGGGATTCGAGCAACTCAAGTATGTGCGCCTGTACCGTCACGTCGAGCGCCGTTGTCGGCTCATCGGCGATGAGGAGCGGCGGGTCAAGTGCGATGGCGGATGCGATCAGGGCGCGCTGGCGCTGTCCGCCGGAGAGCTCCCCAGAGCGGGCCGAGAGGAGGGAACGGGTATCCTCCAGTCCGACACTGGCTGCGAGCTCCGCTACACGATGGCTGATGCCGGCACGGTCCAGCGACGTGTGGAGGCGCAGAGAGTCGGCGATCTCCCTGTCGATTGGGCGTAACGGGTCAAGGGAGCCGAGGGCGTCCTGCAGCACGAGCCCGACATCCGTTCCCCGCTTGGCACGCCAGTCGCGCTCCGACAGTCCGAGCACGGACGCCCCGCCAATGTGCAGCTCATCCGCCCGCACCCAGGAGCCGGCACCGGTCAGGCCGAGGAGGCTGCGAGCGGTAACACTCTTGCCAGAGCCCGATTCGCCGACAATCGCCAGGCACTCTCCGGGGGCGACGCTGAACGACACGGAGTCGACGACGGGAGGGTGCGCGGCGAACCCCACGCTCAGGTTGCGGACAGAGACCACGGCGCTCGCCGCATCCTGGCTCGGTGTGGTGGCTGTGGGCAGGGGGACAGTACGGCTCATGCGTGACGCATCCGTTTCTCGATGGCCCGGCCGAGCATCGTGGCCGAGACGGCGGTGAGCACGATGAACAGGCCGGGGAAGAAGCTCATCCACCAGCCCGTCGTGATGTAGGTGCGCCCTGCGGAGAGCATGGCACCCCACTCAGCGGCGGGCGGCTGGGCGCCGAGGCCGAGGAACGACAGTGCTGCGGCCCACACGATGGCCTGGCCGATGCCCAGGGTGCCGAGTACGAAGAGCGGTGCAAGGGTGTTGGGCAGGATATGACGGCGGAGAACCTGGCCCCTGGTGCGGCCGAGGGCTGTTGCTGCCTCGACGAAGCCAGACGAGCGCACTGAGATGAGCTGCGAGCGGATGATCCGCGCGTACCCTGGCGCCGTGGACAGGCCAACGGCGATGGTCGCAGTGCCGGGGCCAGGTCCGAGGATCAGGATGAAGAGCAGGGCAAGCAGGAGACCTGGGAAGGCGAACATCACCTCAAGGAGGCGATTCACTCCGAAGTCGACGGCTTTCCCGAGGGTGCCGGCAATCGTGCCGAGCACACTGCCAAGGCCCAACCCGATGACCGTGGCGACGACGCCGATCAGCAGTGAACTGCCGGTGCCGTGGATCACCCGCGTGTAGATGTCGCGACCAGACTCGTCTGTGCCGAACCAGTGGGCGGCAGACGGTGAGCGGAACGCATCGAGCGGATGGATGGCAAGCGGGTCACCGGGGGCGAGGACTGTCGGCCACAGGGCCGCGATGACCAGGAACAGCGCCACCAGTGCTGCGGCCAGCTCGGCGATCCCGATACGTCGGCCAGCGGGCAACGGCGATGCACTGGACCCGCTCCCGGCCTGGCCCCTCGATCGGCCAAACCCGGCCTGGATGTCGAGTTCACTCATGCTGTTCGCACTCTCGGGTCGACGATGCGGCTGAGCGCATCGGTGAGGATGGTCATGAGCATGTACGCAATGGCGACCACGAGCACAACGCCAATGACGATGGGCACGTCACGCACCGTGACGGCGTTCAGCAGGGTGCGGCCAAGGCCTGGCCTGGCGAAGATGGTCTCCACCACTACGGCGCCACTGATGAGAGAGCCGAACGCCCACCCAGACAGGCTGATGGCCGGCAGGGCGGCGTGACGCAACACATGGCGCACACGGATGCCGATCTCGCCTTCTCCCCGTGCCCTCGCCGATACGACGAATGGCGCATCAAGCGCTGCGCTCATGGGCTCCCGCATCACCTGGCCCAGGAATCCGGCCAGCGGTATGGCCAGGGCGAGCACAGGCAGGATCAGGCCAACAGGCCCTGGGGTGCTGATCGGGGGGAGCCAGCCCAACCAGGAGCTGAAGAGCACAATGAGTGCCGTCGCCAGCCAGAAGCCTGGCAGGGCAGCGGCCACGATCTCGAGTCCTGAGCCGATCATCCAGGCGACACGGCCACCGCGGGTTGACCAGAGCGCGAGCAGGATGGCGAATACCCACGCCACCAGCAGTGCGCAGCCGGCGAGGAGCAGCGTGCCCCAGAGCTGCGAGACGATCAGGGGCGCAACGTCGACCTTGAGTGCATACGAGCGGCCAAGGTCACCTGTCGCCAGTCGACCCAGTTGCGCCAGGTACTGCACGAGCAGGGGTTGGTCGAGACCGTACTGGGCACGTACCGCCGCCAGCGCCTCCGGTGATGTCTGTGAGCCAGGACCGCCGAGTATCGCCTCTGCCGGGTCGCCGGGAATCAAGCGAACGGCGAAGAACGTCAGGGTGGCGACCGCCCACAGCACGAACACGGCGCCACCGAGACGGATGAGGAGCCAGCGAGCCAGTGACCGACGCCGCAGTGTCCGACGCCGCACCGAGTCCCGCGTCAGCGTGCTCAGGAGTTCAGCCACGCATCGTAGAAGGTGAGAGTCGACACCGTTGGCAGTGGCCGCGCGCCCTCGACATCGGCGCCGAGCAGGTAATGATTCTGCTGGTCATACAGCGGCAGGATGTAGTAGCCCTCGAGGAGCAGGTTCTGGGCATCCGTGTAGAGCGAGGCACGCTCATCCGCTTCAGAGGTCTGGCTGGCAGCGGAGAGGTACTCGTCGAGCTGCGGGTCATTGACCTGGGCATGGTTGGCAAAGTACCCGCTCGGCGCTGGGGTGATGCCGTCAGAGTGGTACAGGAAGCGCAACACGTCAGGGCCGACCTTGGTGTACGGAGCACTGACGGCGTCGTACTCGTTGGAGCCAAGGGCCGTGTACCAGCTGGAGAGGTCCATGGGGGAGAGCGTGACGAAGAAGCCCGTCTCCTTCGCGGTGGCCTGGATCTGTTCGAACACCGACTGTTCGGCCGGAATCGACTGGTTCGTGCTCACGGGGAACTCGACGCTCAGGCGCTCGCCGCCCTTGACCCGGTAGCCATCGGCGTCCCGGGTGCCCCAGCCAGCGGCGTCGAGCAGGTCATTCGCAGCGTCTGGGTCGTAGCCGAACAGGTCGGGGCGAGACACACTGAGCGGTTCCATGCTGGAGAGCGCTGAGGCAGAGCGAGTTGCCGTGCCGAAGAACAGGCTGGCTACGGCATCGTCGACGTTGGCGCTCTTGATGAACGCTTCTCGTACCGCCTGGTCATTGAACGGCGCCTTCCCGGCGTTCAGCTCAATGCGGTTCGCTGCCCCCGGCCGGGGAGCGTCGACATGCTGGATGTTCCCGCTCTGCTCCGCCTGCACGATGGTGTCCGGCTGCGCGTTGTCGATCACGTCGACCTCGCCGGCCTGGAGGGCGGCGTACCGTGTGGCGGAGTCAGGGATGAACTTCCACGTGATCTGGTCGAGGTATGCGGCGCCCGTGTGGCCGGCGTCAGCTGGGGGGCTGGTGTAGTCATCGTTGCGGGTGAGCGTGATGGAGTCCTGCTTCACCCAGTTCGACACCACGAAGGGGCCCGTCCCGACGGGGGAGAGGCAGTTCTCGTCGAGGGTACGTGCCAGCGCGGTTGGAGACTCGATCGCAACCCAGGGCTGGGACAGCGACTCGAGCAGGGCACTGTCCGGCTCGCTCAGGTTGATGCGCACCACCAGGGGAGAGACGATCTCGGTGCCTGCGATCTTCTGCAGGCCAAGGTAGCCGGTCGATGACCCGGTCTCCGGATTCTGTACGTGGGCGATGTTCGCTGCCACCGCGGACGCGTCGAACGCCGTGCCGTCGGTGAAGGTGACGCCGTCGCGCAGGGTGAACTCCCACGACAGGGCATCGTCACTCACCTGCCACGAGTCTGCGAGCCACGGGATGATCTCACCACTGGAGTCGCGAGAGACCAGTGACTCCAGGTACTGGGTGGAGACCAGGGCCTGGGGGTAGTTGCCACCGACGTGGGGATCCAGGCACGTCGGCTCCGCGTCGCCAGAGGCGTAGGTGAGCGTCCCTCCTGTGGAGGGAGACGCGTCAGAACCCTGCGACGACGTGTCAGCGGTACAGCCCGTGAGGGTCAGGGCGGCAAGAGCGAGCGTCGCGGCCAGCGACAAGCGGAGGGGCGGCAGGTGCGAGTGCGTCATGCGACGTCTTTCTCATCGGTTGCAACTAGTATTATTGGACTGAGTACATTAAGTGTGCTCAGTTTCTATCCTAGGGTCTGGAGCATCGTGTGACGGAACGTGTAGGGCGCCCCCGTGGTTCATCGCGCGACATTCTGCAGGAAGCGGCAGCAGAGCTCTTCCTCGAGCAGACGTACGCACGCACCAGCATCGACCAGATAGCTCGCCGCGCGGGGGTGAGCCGCAACACCTTCTTCAACTACTTCAGCGCGAAGAGTGATCTGCTCTGGGTCGAGGTTGACGAGAGCCTGGCCGAGCTTCCAGCGGCGCTCGCCGCAATCGACACCGCCGTGCCGGTAACGGATGCCGTCAAGCGCGCACTCCTCGACGTCGCGGCAAGCTTCGGCCCGTCCAGAGTGCCGTGGGCGCTCACCCAGTCCGAGCTGATGGGCACAACGGTCGACCTGGAGGCATCCGCTCTGTCGCGCCTCGCGGTGCACGCCAGGCGTGCGGCAGACATCGTCGCGGTGCGAACCGGCAGGGAGGTGGGCGATCTCGTCTGCATGAGTTTTGCGATGGCACTCTTCGCGGCCCTCGGAGCTGCAGCAGCCTCCTGGGCGGCTGCCGGGGTCTCCAGGGGAAATCTGGCGCCGTACGTCGACACCGCACTCTCGCCTGTCTGTGCGGGTTTCCGCTCCGAGTTGGCGTTCGATGACGGGCGTTCGGATAGAATTGATCGCGAATGACTGTGATCCGGCTATCACCGGTGAGTCTTCGGAAGAACGAGCCGGGCCCCTGGGTCCGGTTTTAGTAGAACCGAACGGGTAAGGCCCGTCACAGCCTTTGAATAAGCGGTCGTCTCACGGCTTCCTGGTGCGAATCTCTGCACACAGGGAAACGGGATGCGGCAAGCGAGGTGGTACCGCGGCGAATCCGAGAGGATCGTTCGTCCTCGTGGAACAGGCCAGCATTTCCGTTATACGCCCGTCCAGGAGAAACATGACGTACCCCAAGGGTTCAACGCCCACACCCGCGAACAGCAGCCCTGCGGACTCCGATTCGTCGGTCGATGCCACCGTGCCATCAGCCACCGTGCCATCAGTCCCTGTGCAGGGCGTGGTTCCGTCGCCGAACTTCCCCGCCATCGAGACAGAGGTGCTGCAGTTCTGGAAGGACGATGAGACGTTCCAGGCGTCCATCGACACGCGTGAGGGTGCTCCTGAGTGGGTCTTCTACGACGGCCCTCCCTTCGCCAACGGCCTGCCGCACTACGGCCACCTGCTCACCGGGTACGCCAAGGACGTGTTCCCGCGCTTCCAGACCATGCGCGGCAAGCAGGTGCACCGCCGCTTCGGCTGGGACACCCACGGACTGCCGGCCGAGCTCGAAGCAGAGCGCCAGCTCGGCATCACCGACAAAAGCGAGATCGAGAAGATGGGCCTCGCGGCCTTCAACCAGGTTGCTCGCGACGCCGTGTTGAAGTACACCCACGAGTGGCAGGAATACGTCACCCGCCAGGCACGCTGGGTTGACTTCGACAAGGGCTACAAGACCCTCGACATCACCTACATGGAATCGGTGATCTGGGCGTTCAAACAGCTGCACACCAAGGGCCTCGCCTACGAGGGCTACCGGGTACTGCCGTATTGCTGGCGTGACCAGACCCCGTTGTCCAACCACGAGCTGCGTATGGACGACGACGTCTACAAGATGCGCCAGGACCAGACGGTCACCGTCACCTTCCCGCTCGTCGGCACCAAAGCAGAGGCCCTCGGCCTCACCGCCGTACGCGCGCTCGCCTGGACGACGACCCCATGGACCCTGCCGACGAACCTGGCGCTGGCTGTCGGCCCAGACATCACGTACGCCGTGGTGCCAGCGGGCCCGGGCGGAACACCGGATGCCACGGTGCTGCGTGAAGACAGCTCGACTGTCCACCCCGGCGGAGCGACCGAAGTTCTGGGCGCCGAGTACCTGCTGGCCATCGACCTGGTGGGCAACTACGCCAAGGACCTCGGCTATGAGAGCGCAGAGGATGCCCTCGCTGCCGTTTCTCGCACCGTCGTCGGCCGCGATCTCGATGGCGTCGAATACGATCGCCTGTTCGACCACTATGCAGACACCGAGACGTGGGGCACCCAGAACGCGTGGCGCATCCTCGTCGCCGACTACGTCACGACAGCGGACGGTACCGGCATCGTGCACCAGGCTCCGGCATACGGTGAGGAAGACCAGAAGATCTGCGAGGCCGCCGGCATCCCGGTTATCATCTCGCTCGACGATGGTGGCAAGTTCCTGTCTGACGTGCCTGAGGTGGCCGGCCTGCTGTGGTCAGACGCCAACAAGCCGCTCACTCAGCTGCTGAAGGCCGAAGGTCGTCTCATCCGCCAGGCCAGCTACGAGCACTCGTACCCGCACTGCTGGCGCTGCCGCAACCCCCTCATCTACAAGGCCGTGTCGAGCTGGTTCGTGCGTGTCACCGACATCCGTGACCGCATGGTCGACCTCAACCAGGAGATCAACTGGGTTCCTGACAACGTCAAGGACGGCCAGTTCGGCAAGTGGGTCGCCAATGCGCGCGACTGGTCGATCAGCCGCAACCGCTACTGGGGCTCACCAATCCCGGTCTGGAAGAGCGACAACCCCGAGTACCCGCGCATCGACGTGTACGGGTCGCTCGACGAGCTCGAAGCCGACTTCGGGGTCCGCCCGACGGATCTGCACCGCCCGTACATTGACGAGCTGACGCGCCCGAACCCTGACGACCCGACCGGCCAGTCCACCATGCGTCGCATCACCGACGTGCTCGACGTCTGGTTCGATTCAGGGTCAATGCCGTTCGCGCAGGCGCACTACCCGTTCGAGAACCGTGAATGGTTCGACTCGCACAACCCCGCAGACTTCATCGTCGAGTACATCGGGCAGACCCGCGGCTGGTTCTACGTGCTGCACGTGCTCTCCACTGCGTTGTTCGATCGCCCGGCGTACAAGAACGTCGTCAGCCACGGCATCGTGCTTGGGAGCGACGGACAGAAGATGTCGAAGTCGCTCCGCAACTATCCAGACGTCAACGAGGTCTTCGACCGCGACGGTTCAGACGCCATGCGCTGGTTCCTGATGAGCTCGCCTGTACTGCGTGGCGGCAACCTGGTCGTCACTGAAGAGGGCATCCGCGAGGGTGTGCGCCAGGTCATGCTGCCGCTCTGGAGCACCTGGTACTTCTTCTCCCTCTACGCAAACGCGTCAGGCGAGAACGGGTACGACGCCACCTGGCGCACGGACTCGACAGATGTGCTCGACCGCTACCTGCTGGCCAAGACCCGCGACCTCGTGGAAGACATCACCGCCGACCTGGAGGAGCTCGACAGCACGCTGGCCGCCGGCAAGCTCCGCGACTTCGCTGACGTCCTGACCAACTGGTACGTCCGTCGTTCTCGCGACAGGTTCTGGGCCGGAGTCACCGCAGACGGCACAGGCAGGGACGCATTCGACACGCTGTACACGGTTCTGGAAACTGTGACCCGTGTCGCCGCACCGCTGTTGCCTCTCGTCTCTGAGCGCATCTGGCAGGGCCTGACCGGCGGACGCAGCGTGCACCTCACTGACTGGCCTGACGCTTCGGCGTTCCCGGCCGACGAGGGCCTCGTCACCGCAATGGACCAGATCCGCGTGATCAGCTCCACCGTGCTCTCGCTGCGGAAGCAGGCTGGCCTCCGCGTTCGCCTGCCGTTGGCGAAGCTCACCGTCGTGGCCTCTGGCGTCGACGCGCTTGCCGCGTTCGATGGCATCCTGCGCGACGAGCTCAACGTGAAGAACGTCGAGTTCGCCCAGCTCGCCGACGACAGCGCAGCGTCATACGGCATCACGTCGAAGCTCACCGTCAACGCCCGCGCAGCTGGACCGCGCCTCGGCAAGCAGGTGCAGCAGGTCATCGCTGCGGCGCGCGGCGGCGACTGGTCTGAAACCGACGGCGTCGTCACAGCAGGCGGCATCGAACTGGCTGCCGGCGAGTACGAGCTTCTGCTCGCCGTCGACAACAGCTCAGATGAGCACGGCGTCGCGCTGGCGCTCCTGCCCGGCGGCGGATTCGTACTGCTTGACACGGAGACCACGCCGGAACTGGAGTCAGAGGGCTTCGCCCGCGACATCATCCGCGCCGTGCAGGACACCCGCAAGTCGGCAGGCTTCGATGTGAGCGACCGCATCCACCTGCACCTGGTCTTCGAGGATGCGGCAGATATTGCCTCGTTCACGCAGGCCATCGGTGCTTCAGGTTCCGCAGGCGCAGCCGTTGACGTCGCTGCAGAAACCCTCGCGACCGGTCTGGATGTGCACGAGCACGACCTGGCTGGCCTGCCGTCTGAATGGCTCCCCGCCGTCGCAGGCGAAGCCGTCGAACACTATGTGCCGTACAAGGCCGGACAGTACGCAAACCGCGGCGGATTCCTCGTCGCAGTATCCAGAGAGAGCCCGCTGATCAATGTCTGATTCACAAGACCTTCCCGCTGACGCCTTCCGAGAAGAGGGCGACGCCGTCTACCGTGCGCTGCTGGCCAGGGTGGGCGAGGGTTCGCCCCAGCCCCGCCTGCAGGCAACCAGGCGCACCCTCGAACTGCTCGGGGACCCGCAAACCACGTACCCGATCATCCACATCACCGGCACGAACGGCAAAACGAGCACGAGTCGCATCGCTGACAGCATCCTGCGGGCTTACGGCCTGCGTACCGGTGTGCTCACCAGCCCGCACCTGGTTCGCCTCAACGAGCGCATCATGATTGATGGCGAACCCATCAGCGATGAAGCGCTGGCCGCGAACTGGGCAGACATCTCGCCGTACCTCGAGATGGTCGATGCAGAGCTGACGGCGGCCGGTGACGAAGCCCTCACGTTCTTCGAAGCCCTCACCGTGCTGGCATACGCCAGTTTTGCGGATGCCCCCGTCGACGTTGCCGTGATCGAGGTCGGAATGGGCGGCGAGTGGGATTCCACAAACGTCGCCGATGGCCAGGTGGCCGTCTTCACCCCGATCGCCCTGGATCACGTGTCGCGTCTCGGAAAGACGGTCGCTGAGATCGCCAGGACCAAGTCGGGAATCATCAAGCCGGCTGCCGCGGTGGTCACTGCTGCCCAGCGCCCTGAGGCGCTGGCCGAGCTGGAACGCGCAGCAGAGCTCACAGAGTCGACCATCGCCGCAGAGGGCACCGGCTTCGAACTGCTGTCAAGCCAGGTTGCCGTCGGCGGGCAGATGATCTCAGTGCGGGGCCTCGCCGCCACGTATTCTGACGTCTTCCTGCCGCTCTACGGCACCCACCAGGCACAGAACGCCGCCGTGGCCATCGCGGCCGTTGAGTCGTTCCTGGGTGGCGGAACCCAGCCCCTGTCAGAAGAACTGCTGGTCGAGGGCCTTGGCGGCGCGACGTCGCCCGGTCGCCTGCAGCTGGTCGGTATCGACCCAAGTGTGTTCGTGGATGCGGCTCACAACCCGCACGGTGCCGCTGCACTCGCTGCTGCCCTCACCGCCTACTTCGACTTCGACGAGATCGCCTTCGTGGTCGGCATCCTCGCCGACAAGGACGCGCAGGGCATCATCAGCGCCCTGGCGCCGATCCCCGGCCCGTTCTTCGTGACCCAGTCACAGTCCGACCGTGCGATCGCCGTTGACGAGCTGGCCGACGTGGTCGCAGCTCAGGTCGGCGACGACCGCGTCTTCCGTTTCGATGATCTGGTTGCCGCGACAGAGGCCGCCCGTGTCTGGGCCGATGAAGCGCCGAAGCGCGCGATTGTCGTGACCGGATCGATCACCCTCGTCGGTGAAGTCATCGCGCTGGCCGAGGCGGGGGAGTGGATGACGCCATGAGCGACGAACTGAACGAATCTGGCACGCCCTCCACACCTGCCACGCCCGGCAAGCCGGGTCGCCAGCCTGCCCCTCGATCGATCAAGCGTTCGCTCGCGTCGATCGTGCTCGGCTTCGAACTCATCGTGGTCTTCCTCGCCGCGCTGGTGTTGTTCGGACTCCAGTCATTGCCGGCCATCGTCGCCCTCGGCGGCGGCGGCCTACTCTGCCTGATCATGATTGCGACCATCGGGCTGCTTCGGCACCCGTGGGCGTATGGCGTCGGCTGGGGAATCCAGGCCGTCGTCATCCTGTGCGGATTCTTCAATCCCGCGTTGTTTATTGTTGGTGCATTATTCGCCGCCATGTGGACCTACTGCATGATCAGCGGCGACAGAATTGATCGTCAAAAGGAGATCGCATGAGTACATTTGTTGAAGAGACACTGGTTCTGGTCAAGCCGGACGGCGTTGCCCGCAACCTGACCGGTGAAATCCTGCGCCGCATTGAGGCCAAGGGATTCTCCCTGGTCGACATCCGTTTCGTGCAGGCCGACCGCGCGCTGCTGGCCGCGCACTATGCAGAGCACGAGGGCAAGCCGTTCTACGAGCCCCTCGTCGAATTCATGGAGAGCGGCCCCATCGTCGCGATCCGTGTTGCAGGCAACCGCGTCATCGAAGGCTTCCGCTCACTCGCCGGAACGACTGATCCCACCACCGCTGCTCCCGGAACGATCCGTGGCGACCTCGGCCGCGACTGGGGCCTGAAGGTTCAGCAGAACCTGGTGCACGGCTCCGATTCGCCTGAGTCTGCAGCGCGCGAGCTGTCGCTCTGGTTCAAGTAGGACCTGCTCTTCACGCACAGGAACGCACGTCGCCTGGCCCTGTGGCCACGCGGCGTGCGTTCTTTGCTTTTCCCCGTTGATTGAGGAGCGAGCGCCTCGGTTGATTCAGGAGCGAGCGTCTCGAAGTCGGCGAGCCGCGCTCTCGCTTACAGGCGGTGCAGCACGTCCATCTGCAGCTGCGCGAGCACCGCGACAACGATGTAGCACGCAACCGTGATCAGGACGATCCAGGACGACCAGGCGGATGCCCGTCGCCTGACAGCTTCGGTTGCCGGAATGTTTCCCGTTTTCAGGTTGTACAGAGTGACGGCGAAGAACAGCGGAATGGTCACAGACCAGGTGACCATGCACCACGGGCACAGGATGTCGAGAACGTAGATGCTCTGCGAAATCAGCCAGATGACGAAGGCCATGGCGCCAACGACGCCCACGTTCAGGCCGAGCCAGAACCAGCGCTTGAAGTGCGCGCCGGCCAGGATGGCCATTCCGATCGTGATGACGACACTCCAGGCCGCGATGCCGATCAGCGGGTTCGGGAAGCCAAACACCGATCCCTGCCAGGAATTCAGGTTCGTCCCACACCCGATCAGTACACTGAAGTTGCAGGACAGCTGTGCGTCCGCATCCTGGAGAAGATGAATCTTGTCAAGGGTGAGCGCGAACGCAGCACCAAAGCCGATTACACCGGCAACAATGAGGAAAATTGCCAGCCCGCGAGGAGCTGTGCGTTGTTCTGTATCAGGCACCATCGGATTATGACACGCGCCTGCACCCCGATCCTGCGGAATGCATGCGATAATTTATAAAGTCATCTGAGCCGCGCTCAGAAAGACGCCACAGAAGGCTTAATGGGCGGTAAACGCCCAGATTCATTGGTCCCACGACCAAAGGTATTAGCAACCAGAGCCAAGAGCCGGTTGCATCATTGAAGGATTCGTGAAGGAACGCCCCGGCGCAACTTCACACGAGAGAGTAACCGGATGGGCGGCGCGGCCCCCACACCGGTCAAGGAGTGCACCAGAGATGGTGGAAGACAACGACAACAAGAAGCGCAAGGGCCTTTTCGGCACTCGCAAAAGTTCACGCAAAGCAGTAGTCACGCCCCCTCCGGCCCCGGTGCCGGTCGAGGTCGAGCCTGAAGCCGCAGTGCCGGTGTCAGATGCTCCCGCGACCGCTGCCCCCGTAGAGGCGGCTCCAGTGCAGAAGCCAGCCACAGGCGACCAGACCAGCGACCCTGTCGCAGAAGAAGAGACGGCTGCCCCTGTTGCGCCGGTGGCGGAGACGCAGCCGGCTCGTCGACAGACGACGACGTCCCTGATCTTCCAGGCACCTGACATCCTGCCGCTTCCGCCGCGCGAGGACACCCAGCGCGACGATGATGACGAGGAGCCGTCGACGATCCGTCGCCGCGCCCGCCGTCGGAGCGGCGAAGAGAACCGTTCAGGTTCCGACGACCCCGCCAACACCGTGGTCAAGGTTCGCGCTCCTCGTGAGCCAGAGCTCATCACAGAGCCACAGCGCATCAAGGGCTCGACCAGGCTGGAAGCGAAGAAGCAGCGTCGTCGCGATGGTCGCGACGCCGGACGTCGCCGTCCGGTCATCACGGAAGCCGAGTTCCTCGCGCGCCGTGAATCGGTCGACCGCGTCATGGTCGTTCGGGCCAAGCACAACAAGATCCAGATCGGTGTCCTCGAAGACGGCGTGCTCGTTGAGCACTACGTCGCGAAGAACCAGGACGCGTCCCTGATCGGGAACGTGTACCTCGGCAAGGTCCAGAACGTGCTCCCCAGCATGGAGGCGGCCTTCGTCGACATCGGACGCGGCCGTAACGCCGTGCTGTACTCCGGTGAGGTCGATTGGGACGCCGCTGCAGAGAACTCAGGCAACAGCAGCCAGGCCAGGCGCATCGAGCTCGCGCTCAAGCCGGGCGACAAGGTGCTGGTTCAGGTCACCAAGGACCCCATCGGCCACAAGGGCGCCAGGCTCACCAGCCAGATCTCTCTGCCAGGCCGTTACCTCGTGTACGTGCCGAACGGCTCGATGAACGGCATCAGCCGCAAGCTGCCAGACACCGAGCGCGCCCGCTTGAAGAAGATCCTCAAGGAAGTTCTTCCTGAGAACGTCGGCGTCATCGTGCGCACGGCAGCAGAGGGCGCAACCGATGAGCAGTTGACGCTCGACGTCAACCGCCTCACGGCGCAGTGGGCTGACATCAGCAAGCAGGTTGAGACAGTTCTCGCACCTGCCCTGCTGCACAGCGAACCAGACCTGCTCATCAAGATTGTCCGGGATGTCTTCAACGAGGACTTCCAGAAGATGGTCGTCTCAGGCGACGAGGCTCGCACGACGATCGAGAACTACCTCCGCCAGGTCGCCCCAGACCTGGTCGAGCGCGTAGAGCGCTACGAGGGTGATGGTGACGCATTCGATGACTTCCGTATCTCGGAGCAGATCGAGAAGGCACTCGACCGCAAGGTGTGGCTGCCCTCCGGTGGATCACTCGTCATTGACCGCACAGAGGCCATGACGGTTGTCGACGTCAACACGGGCAAGTTCGTCGGTTCAGGCGGAAACCTCGAAGAGACAGTCACGAAGAACAACCTCGAAGCTGCCGAAGAGATCGTTCGTCAGCTGCGCCTCCGCGACATCGGTGGAATCATCGTCGTCGACTTCATCGACATGGTGCTCGAATCGAACCGCGATCTCGTGTCGCGCCGCCTGATCGAGTGCCTGAGCCGCGACCGCACGAAGCACCAGGTCGCTGAGGTCACCTCGCTCGGCCTCGTCCAGATGACGCGCAAGAAGCTCGGCCTCGGGCTCCTGGAGTCATTCAGTGAGAACTGTGAAGCCTGTGCAGGTCGCGGAATCATCGTGCACCACGATCCCGTCGTGAAGCACCGCCAGACCGCGCAGCCGCCGCAGGAGCGTCGCCCCCGCAACAAGTCGGGCAACAACTCCGGTGGAAATAGCCAGAACAGCCAGAACGGCAACGGCGGCAACGGCAGCAACGGCAACGGCAGTAACGGTAACGGGGGCAACCACAGCAATGGCAGCAATGCCAGCCAGCAGTCGGCAGCCGCGCAGCAGTCTGAAGCGGCTAAGGCTGCGGCGGGCACGCACGGAATCACCGAGGACGCCAAGCACGCCCTCGCGCTGATCGCGGCAAGCACCATTCCGCACACCGGCGCAATCGCACTGCCGACAGCGGATGCCGTTCACGCAGACGCCGCCCAGAAGGATTCAGCGCAGAAGGATTCTGCGCAGAAGGAATCCACGCAGAACGGTTCGTCACGCAACTCACGCAACGGCTCCGGTCGGTCACGCAACGGTGGCGGACGCTCGGCTGCAGCTGACAAGTCGGCTGTCGCCCAGGCGCCGGCCAACACTGAGGCACCGGCCGCCGCTGACAGCGCTGCCGGAACGCCGACCGCGACGGCTGACGGTGCCACACTGCCAACGCAGGGCGCAGAGATGCCCTCGCGTCGACAGGAGCGCAGTCGCCCGGTTCGTGAGTCAGGACGTGCCCAGCGGTCACAGGCTGCACCGGAGAAGGCCGCAGCTGAGACAGCTGCAGTCGACGGCGGAGCAACCGTGGCTGCGCAGGCTGAGCCGGAATCCGTGGAAATCCTCGACATTCCCGTCACCAAGTCGCCGCGCAACAAGCGCACCGTGAGCAAGCAGGTCACCGACCAGCTTCTCGACTCTGTACTTGAAGCGCTGCCGGAACCCAAGCAGCCTGGTCAGGGCCGCTCGCGAAGCCGCCGCGTCTCGACAACGGGATTGTCAACGGCAGGGTCAGACCCGATCGTCACGACACCCGACTCGCAGGGCTGATCCAGAACACCCTGGTGTCGTATCGACCGCTTTCGCCTCAGGGCGGGGGCGGTCGGTTCGTTAACGGGATGTTGTCAGGAATGCAGCTGTCTGCTCCTGATCCACGCCGTGGGGTTGTCGTGAACGGCCAAGTGACGGCCAGGTAACGGCTCGGGGGAGCGAGAGGGTCAGTGCGTTCTGCCGGCTCGCTCGGCGCGCTCCCTGGCCGTCACACGCAGCCCGCTGGCCTGCAGGCGCCGCACCAGGTCGCGATATGAGACCGGTGTGGCTCCTGCGGCCACCAGCGCCTCATGGCGCTCAGCAGGCACGTCGTAGTGGTCCAGATCGAAGCTGCGGGTGGGTAGTTTGTTCGCTGAAGCGAAGGCATGAAGCTCACTGAGAGACGCGTCGCTCACTAAATGTGACCACAATGTGCCGTGAGCGGGCCAGTCTGCACTGTCAATGAGCACTGTCATGGCATCATTGTATGAAAGGCGATCGTGCGCAGGTATGAATCGCCGTCAGTTTGACCGGGACCCCCGGATCAGATAAAGTTGACCGTTGGTGTGCGCTGGGTGTCATCTCGCGCGTTTGCCATGGTTTCCTGATTGCATTGAACTGATTTGGTTCATGCAACCCAGTAACTTTCCATAATAGGAATCGGAGCCCCAGGGGCTCCCCAGAGATAGGTACGTAAAGTGGTTTACGCAGTTGTGCGCGCCGGTGGCCGGCAGGAGAAGGTAGAGGTCGGCACCATCGTAACGATGGACCGAATCAAGGCTGACAAGGACGGCAACGTCGAGCTGGCCGCTGTGCTTCTCGTCGACGGCGACTCCATCACGTCTGACTCGACGTCGCTGGCTAAGGTCAAGGTCACCGCCGAGGTTCTTAACGACCTCCGTGGCCCGAAGATCGTTATCCAGAAGTTCAAGAACAAGACTGGTTACAAGAAGCGTCAGGGGCACCGTCAGGAGCTCACGCGCGTCAAGGTAACTGGCATCGCCTAAGGCCTGAGGAGAAGAACAGATGGCACACAAAAAAGGTGCGAGTTCCACTCGCAACGGTCGTGACTCAAACGCACAGCGCCTCGGCGTGAAGCGCTTTGGTGGTCAGGTTGTCAGTGCGGGCGAGATCATCGTTCGCCAGCGCGGCACTCACTTCCACCCCGGCGTCAACGTCGGCCGTGGCGGCGACGACACACTGTTCGCTCTCGAGGCTGGCTCAGTCCAGTTCGGCGCGAAGGGTGGCCGCAAGGTCATCAACATCGTGGTGGCTGCCGAATAGGCATCCACAGCTTTTCGTAGGTGAGGGCGGGCTTCGGCTCGCCCTTACTTATTTTCGCCACCTGAAAGGGGCAATTCATGGCCACATTTGTTGACCAGGTCACGCTGCACTTGCGAGCGGGCAACGGAGGCAACGGCTGTGTCTCGGTAAAACGCGAGAAGTTCAAACCACTCGCCGGCCCCGATGGCGGTAACGGCGGCAGTGGTGGAGACATCACGCTGATCGCAGATCCAAACGTCACAACCCTCCTCGGTTTCCACCGTGCACCGCACCGTGTCTCCGGGAACGGTGGCCCAGGAATGGGCGACCATCGCAACGGCGCCAACGGCGACCCCATTGAACTTTCCGTTCCCCTCGGCACCGTCGTCAAAGACGCAGAGGGCAACGAACTCAGCGACATGACAGAGCCCGGTTTCCGGCTCGTTATCGCACCAGCCGGCCAGGGCGGCCTGGGTAACGCCGCACTCGCGACGTCCAAGCGCAAGGCTCCCGGCTTCGCACTCCTCGGCACATTGGGCTGGGAAGGCGACATCAAGCTTGAGCTGAAGACCGTTGCCGATGTCGCGCTCGTCGGCTACCCGTCAGCCGGCAAGTCCAGCCTCGTTGCTTCGATGTCCGCGGCTCGGCCCAAGATCGCCGACTACCCGTTCACGACACTTCAGCCGAACCTCGGCGTAGTCGAGTCCGGCGAGGCTCGCTACACCATGGCAGACGTACCAGGTCTTATCGAAGGCGCCAGCGAGGGCAAGGGTCTCGGACTCGAGTTCCTCCGCCACGTCGAGCGTTGCACCGCGCTTCTGCACGTCCTTGACTGCGCCACGCTTGAGCCTGGCCGCGACCCCCTGAGTGACCTCGAGGTCATCAAGAAGGAACTGGCTGCATATCCGGTCCCCGAAGGGCAGAAGCCGCTGCTCGAGCGCGCGCAGATCATTGCCTTGAACAAGATCGACGTGCCAGAGGCTCGCGAACTTGCCGAGTTCGTTCGGGGCGAGCTTGAAGACATGGGCTACCGCGTCTTCGCAATCTCCACCGCGACGCACGAGGGGCTCAAGCAGCTCAACTACGCACTCGCGGAGACTGTTGACACCGGCCGTCGCGAAGCCGCTGCCGTTGCAGCAGCCAAGCCGCGCATCGTGCTGCGTCCGAAGCCCGTCGATGACGGTGGCTTCGTGGTCAAGGTCGAGGGCGGATCCTTCGGAAACACGTACCGCATCCTCGGAGTGAAGCCGGAACGCTGGATCCAGCAGACCGACTTCAAGAACGACGAGGCAATCGGATTCCTCGCTGACCGTCTTGCAAAGCTTGGCGTCGAGAACGAACTGTTCAAGGCCGGAGCCGTCGCAGGCTCCACCGTCATCATCGGCCCAGGCAACGGTGTCGTCTTTGACTGGGAGCCGACGCTCACCTCGACCGCGGAGCTCATCACTGCTCCTCGTGGAACGGATGCCCGCCTCGAAGAGCCGCGCCGCCGTACCAGCAACGAGCGACGTGAGACCTACTTCGGCCGGATGGATGCCAAGGCAGCGGCACGTGCAGAACTCATCCGCGAGCGTGAAGCCGGTCTCTGGCACAGTGACGGCGACGAGTTCAGCGGCGCGCTGTACATTGCTGACCAGGCCGGCGAATCCGAGGTTGACGGCGACGAGATCGACGCTGACTCCGAGGAGGCAATCGTGAACGACGCAGCTGCCGCCCCGGCCGATGCGAACGACGTTGAAGAGTCGGCAGAGGCCGAGTCCGACGACATCGCTCACGCCGCTTCGTCGGCAGAGCGCACGGAGGACGACGCGGAGTGAGCGTTCTCGAGCGGGATCAGATCGGGACGGCAGCACGAATCGTCGTCAAGGTTGGGTCATCTTCGATCAGCGGCGACAACGCCGGCCAGATTGCTCCGCTCGTAGATGCGCTTGCCGCAGCCCACGCCAGGGGAGCCCAGATTGTTCTGGTCTCCTCTGGCGCCATCGCCATCGGAATGCCGTTCCTTCACCTCGATGGGCGGCCGACCGACCTCGCCACCCAGCAGGCCGCGGCATCCGTCGGGCAGAACATCCTGATCTATCGCTACCAGGACAGTCTCGACCGCTTCGACATCGTTGCCGGACAGGTCTTGCTCACCGCTGGCGACCTGGAGAATCCTTCGCACCGCAGCAACGCGCAGCGAGCCATGGAACGGTTGCTCGACCTGCGTATTCTCCCCATCGTCAACGAGAACGACACTGTTGCCACTCATGAGATTCGTTTCGGCGACAACGATCGCCTGGCTGCATTGGTGGCAACGCTCATCAACGCCGATCTGCTCGTGTTGCTCAGCGACGTTGATGCTCTCTACACCCGGCCGCCGCACCTGCCAGGCGCAGAACGCATTGTCTCTGTGTTGCCTGGTGACCCGCTGCCCGGCGTCGAGTTCGGCGCGACCAGCGCCGATGGCGTCGGTACAGGGGGCGCAGCCACCAAAGTGTCTGCCGCTCGTATCGCAGCTGAGGCCGGAACAGCGGTGCTCGTTACCGCGACAACGCTTGTCTCCGACGCACTTACCGGCGCCCCCGTCGGCACCTGGTTCCACCCAGCTGCCCGCCCGTAGAACCCAGCCGCCCGCCCGCCGAACGCGGGTGGCACACGCAGGCCCCGTGCGGTGCTGTGCTCCCGTAAACTGACGGCATGTCGCAGACCACGTCGCCCGGAACCGTGCTCACCCCCATTCTTGATGCTGCCAGAACCGCGTCTCTGTCGCTGGCAACCGCAACCACGTTGCAGAAGAACCGGGCGCTGCTGGCGATCGCTGCCCAGTTGCGCGGCAACATGGCGTACATCATTGATGCGAACGCCCTCGACCTCGCAAACGGCCAGGCCAATGGGCTCGGGGCTGGCCTGGTCGACCGCCTCACACTCGACGCCGCTCGCATCGAGTCGTTGGCCGTTGCCGTGACGGCGATTTCAGCCCTCGGCGACCCCGTCGGTGAAGTGGTGCGCGGCAGCAGCCTGCCGAACGGTGTGAAGATCAGCCAGGTACGGGTTCCCTTCGGCGTCATCGGTGCCATCTACGAAGCTCGACCGAACGTGACGGTTGACATCGCCGCCCTCGCCTTGAAGAGCGGGAATGCCGTGGTATTGCGGGGTGGCTCTGCCGCTGAGAACAGCAATCGCGTTCTCGTCGGCCTGATCCAGGATGCGCTGGGATCCGTTGGCCTGCCCATGGAGAGCGTGCAGACTATCGACCCGTTCGGCCGCCAGGGCGCAACACTGCTCATGCAGGCACGAGGCTCTGTCGATGTGCTGATTCCACGGGGGAGCGCCAACCTCATCAACACGGTCGTTGCTGAGTCGAAGGTGCCCGTCATCGAGACCGGCGCCGGCATCGTGCACATCTTCCTCGACGAGTCGGCCACCACGCAGTGGGCCGTCGATATCGTGCACAACTCCAAGGTGCAGCGCCCGAGTGTCTGCAACGCGCTCGAAACCCTTCTCGTGCATGAAGCCGCAGCGGCACGACTGCTGCCGGCAGTACTCGCTGCACTGGCGGCATCCGGTGTCACCATTCACGCCGACGAACGTGCCCGTGCTCTTTTCCCGGATGCCGTTGCTGCGACCGATGAGGACTGGGCGACCGAATACATGTCGCTCGACCTCGCTGTACGGGTTGTCGACTCGCTCGACGAGGCGATTGCGCATATCCGCACGTACTCGACCAAGCACACGGAGTCGATCATCACCAATGACCTGGTGAACGCCGAACGGTTCCTGAACGAGGTGGATTCGGCTGCCGTCATGGTGAACGCCTCCACCCGGTTCACAGACGGTGGCGAATTCGGATTCGGCGCAGAGGTGGGAATCTCCACCCAGAAGCTGCACGCGCGGGGCCCGATGGGCGTGGCTGAACTGACAAGCACCAAGTGGATTGTGCGTGGCACTGGGCAGGTGCGCGCCTGAGGCAACACTAGAATGGTGTGGTGGCGTAAGCCTCAACCGTGTGTGTGAATGGAGATCCCCATGTCATTCGTGACTACCCTGCTGCTGGCCGAGGCTGAGCACGTTTCGATGCCGATGCCGCCGATCCTGTATGGCCTGATTGCCCTCGTGGTTTTCCTTGCACTCGGTGTCACCCTGTTCACGTACCGTGACGTGTCGAACCGTCACAGCGAAAAGGCCAAGGCCTACGCTGCTGCTCACGGCAACACGTCCGGGCATGGCACCCACTAAGCGATAGGCATCAGGTGACTGAAGCGGGTCGCCGCCCTCGCATTGGCGTGATGGGCGGAACGTTCGATCCGATCCACCATGGGCACCTCGTTGCTGCGAGTGAAGTTGCGCAGAGTTTCGATCTCGACGAGGTCGTGTTCGTGCCAACAGGGCAACCCTGGCAGAAGTACGACGTAACCCGGGCGGAACACCGCTATCTCATGACGGTGATTGCAACGGCGTCGAACCCGCGCTTCACCGTCAGCCGGGTGGATATCGATCGACATGGTCCGACCTACACCATCGACACGCTCCGGGATATTCACCTGGAGCGACCGGATGCTGAGTTGTTCTTCATCACGGGAGCTGACGCTATCGCGCAGATCCTGGGCTGGAAAGACGTACAGGAGCTGTGGGACCTGGCCCATTTCGTGGCTGTGAGTCGCCCGGGACATGAGCTGACCGTTTCGGGATTACCGAACCAAGACGTAAGCTTGCTTGAGGTACCGGCTTTGGCGATCTCTTCGACAGACTGCCGGGCACGGGTGAATCGGGGTTTCCCGGTCTGGTATCTGGTCCCTGATGGGGTCGTCCAGTACATCTCAAAGCATCATCTGTATCGGAGTGTGGCATGACGTTGGGTAATGACCCGCAGCCACTCACGCGGCGGCAAGCACGTGAATTGGCTCGCGGGCAGGAGCCTGCGCAGGCGCAGGGCGACGCCCCATCGACTCCGGATGCTGTAACTCCGGATGCTGTAACTCCTGATGCGGTTTCTCCCGATTCCGTGTCTCCGGATGCCGTGACTTCGGATGTCGCGACTCCTGAAGCCGCGACTCCTGATGTCGTAACTCCCGACGCTGTCACGCCCGACTCTCTTGCCGACGACGATGCTGTTGTCGAGGAGCGCACGCTCAGCCGGCGCGAATTGCGCGCCATGCTCGCCGCGCAGTCCGGTATCGCTCCCGAAGACGACGGTGTCGACGATCCCGTAGCACCCACAGCGTCTACGGGAGCAGTGCCAGACGCATCCGCTGGAACGCTTAACCCGTCGGTTGGGCACTGGTCTGTTGAACATGAAGACGACGACCACGTCCAATTCGTTGACCAGTCGCAGGCTTTCGGCCAGATCATTTCGCGCGGCGTTGGCTCCGGCGGTATCCCAACGACGACCAATGCTCTTATTCTCCCGGCGATCCCGCAGCAGGGAACTGTGTCAGGGCCGCTCACCAGCACCGGTGAGATCCTGATCACGGGGTCGATCGACTTGCCACGAAGCCTCGGCGCGACCGGTCAGCACCCTGACCACTTCGACTCAGCCGAGATGGATCACATGCTTGACCAGCTCGATGAGGGCGTTCCGACCAGCTCTGTTGCTCCGGTGAGTGCCAGCAAGGCCGTGAGCACCCACACGTCGACGCGTGGCGTCATGACGCCGCCCAAGAAGGGCAACGCGTCCGTACCGATGATCCTTGCTGTAACCGCCGCGGTACTTGCCGTTGGCGTGATCGCGCTCGTCGCGGCCGGCTATCTCTTCAGAATTTTCTAATGCACCACCCTTCACCCCGCACGCTCCAGTCGTGCTCTATGACACCGAGGTTTACCCGATGACTGCAACCGCTCACGCTCTCGAGCTTCTCAAGGTGGCCGCTGCCGCCGCTGACTCGAAAGCGGGGGAGGACATTGTCGCGATTGACGTCTCTGAGCCTCTGCCGCTCACCGACGTCTTCATGATTGTGACCGGCCGCTCCGAGCGCAACGTCGTTGCGATCGCCGGTGAGATCGAAGACAAGCTCATTGAAGCCGGCACCAAGCCGCTGCGTCGCGAAGGCCGCGCTGAGGGTCGTTGGATCCTCCTCGACTTCGGAGACCTGGTCGTTCACGTCTTCCACGAGGAAGAGCGCCTGTACTACGGCCTGGAGCGCCTGTGGAAGGACTGCCCTGTCGTTCCGACCGAGCTGCCGGCCCGCGAAACCCTGAGCTAGTCTCGATTTCGTTTTAGCTGGGATCGTGTAGTAATCTAAACAAGTTGTTTCGGAGGAATTCGAAACAATATGGGTCCATGGCGCAGCCCGGTAGCGCACCTGCATGGCATGCAGGGGGTCAGGGGTTCGAATCCCCTTGGATCCACCAATGCAAAAGAGCTCGGCACGAAGTGTCGGGCTCTTTTGCATTTAAGAATCGCAGTGATTCGAGGAGGAGTGAGGGCGAAGCCCGAACGACGGGGTCCCCTTGGATCCACCAATGAAGAAAAGCTCGACACGATGTGGCGGGCTTTTCTTCATTTAAGAATCGAGCGATTCGAGGAGAGTCGCGGCGGAGCCCAATCTTTTTTCCGATTTTTTTCGGCGACTTTTTTGGCGGAGATCCGGACACGCCCCCGTCCACCGGCCTGGGCGCTGCCGCTACGACGCCAGCTCGGACAGAACCGGATGAAGGTGGCGGCTCGAGAGCGCAATCGTCGCCTGTTTCGCCGCAGCAGTCAGGCTCTGCGCGATGTCTCCGCCCAGCAGGTATGCGTGCAGGAAGCCCGCCATGAATGCGTCGCCGGCACCGTTCGTGTCGACAACGTCGACGGGCTCTGCGGCAACCCGATACTGCGTGCCAGCCTTGTCGAGCGCAATCGCGCCGGTTGCGCCCAGCGTGCACACCGCGATTCGGGCACCGCGAGCGATGCAGCGGCCGAGCAGCCGCCACGGATCATCCGTTTTGTCCGCATTCATGAACGCGACATCTGCCGCGTCCACAAAAGGCTGATGAAACTCGCTCGTCCCGTCGTAGTCATGCAGATCAACCCAGATGGGGATGTCAAGCGCCACGGCATCCGGAATGAGACCCCGTGACTGCGCGCAGAGGTCGAGAACAATCACATCGGCCGTGCGGCACGAATCGATAGTCGCGGCAGCGATGGCTGGATCGGTCGGTGCGTCGGGCGTCGACAGGTAGAGCGAGACGCGGTCGCCAGGGACGGTCATCAGATTCAGGTGGCGTTCAGTAGCGCTGCCGACGTGCGCGCTCAGCTCGATACCGTCGACAGCATTGATCGTCGCTCTGAGATGGTCGCCGGCCGCATCCGCTCCCAGGATGGTCGCAAGGCTCACGACATGACCGATCGAGGCCAGGTGGAGCGCCTTTCCCGCAGAAGTGCCCCCGACGGTCTCATACGATTCCTGCGCAAACTGCATATGGGGGACTGGCGCCGGCAATTCGTCGAGATAGACGATCTGATTCCACGAGACGGGCCCAACGATCATGATGCGGGTTGGTGCGAGCGCGTGAACTGTCATGGTCACATTTAATCGCATCCGATTCTGCGCACAACGTAAAGGGCGCGACACAAATGCTGATTGTTTTCCGACAATCAACTGGGCACCAGCCTGAGTGGTCTGAGAGGAACTTCAGAGTCAATAAAATTGAAGTCCATCTAGACCGGAGAGAGTTTTCTTGTATAGCGTGCCGCCAGAACGACAGTACCGCCCGCAATCCGCTTGGCTGAAAAGCGTCGGATACCTCATTTTCTTCAGCCGCTGGCTGCAAGCACCCCTGTACGTCGGACTGATCATCGCCCAGCTGATCTACGTCATCGTCTTCATGAACGAGCTCTGGCACCTGGCCACAGAAGTCATGGCAGATTGGTCGCACATCGACGAGTCGATCATCATGCTGGGTGTCCTCGGCCTGATTGACGTCGTGATGATCGCTAACCTGCTGATCATGGTGATTATCGGCGGCTATGAGACGTTCGTGTCGCGGATTGACATCGCCGGCCACCCAGACCAGCCTGAATGGCTGTCGCACGTCAACGCCAACGTGCTCAAGGTCAAGCTGGCCATGGCCATCATCGGTATCTCCTCTATCCACCTGCTGAAGACTTTCATCGGCGTCAATGACCTCGGTGCAGACAAGGCCGGGATGGCGCTCGATGAGACGACGAACACGATGTATACCGCCGAAGGCGTCTTCTGGCAGGTCGTGATCCACATGGTGTTCATTCTGTCCGCGCTGGCCCTGGCCTGGATCGACGACCGTTCCCAGCGCATGGAGCACTTGCACGCCGCCAATGAGATCGAGCGCAGCGCCCTTGCGGCCAGCATTCATCCGGCGGTCGCCCTCGCGGCTCCGGCGTCTACGCACGCCCCTGCACCCTCACAAGCCTCTGCGCCCTCACAAGCCCCAGCGCCCTCACAAGCCCCAGCGCCCTCACAAGCCTCTGCGCCCTCACAAGTCCCAGCGCCGGCGCAGGCTCCCGCAGCGACGGTGGAGCACGCCTGCTCATGCGGTCACGACCATGGCCCCGTAGAGGCGCCCCGCACGGCCGTTGACGCTGGGCAGCTTGCGTCCAGTCTCCGTTCAGAACACCAGCTCTAGACGCATGTCAGCGAACGGAGCGGATGAACTGGATCCAGCCATCCGCTGCCCGTGCCTGAGCGGCGAAGTCTATGGCGCATGCTGCCGGCCGTTTCACGACGGTACGGCGGCAGCTCCGACGGCAGAACGTTTGATGCGCTCCCGCTACACGGCTTTTGTCTGTCACGACCGTGACTATCTGCTGCGAACGTGGGCGACCGGCACCCGGCCGCCCACGCTCGACTTCGACGACGATGTTCGGTGGCTTCGACTCGATATCGAGCGAACCGAACGCGGTGGAATGTTCGACACACAGGGCGTCGTCGAGTTCAGGGCCTTCTATCGCAGTGCCGGAGAGCGCGGAGAACAGCACGAAACCAGCGCATTCATTCGGGAAGACGGCCGCTGGGTGTACGAGGGCCCGATCTAGCACGTCGCTGATTCACCCCGGATGCTGGTCACACAGCAGGCTCTCCCCGATGCTGGTCACGGCAGGCTCTCCGATAGGCCTGCACGGGAATAGGCTGCCAGCCTGAGAGGTTTCGCCTGTATGCGTTCGCATAGAGGCGGGCGTGGCATCGGTATGAACGTGATGTGCAGACGTGGGCATGACAGCCTGGGTGCACGACGAAGGAGCATGTAATGGCGCAGGAAATCGAGTTGGGTCTCGACACATTTGGCGATGTGACGATCGACCAGAATGGCGAGCTGCTCTCGCAGGCGCAGGTGCTCAGGAACCTGGTTGAACAGGCGGTGCTTGCAGACGGCGTCGGCATTGATTTCATCGGGGTCGGTGAGCATCACCGAGACGATTTCGCGGTGTCAGCGCCTGAAGTCGTTCTCGGCGCGATTGCCGGACAGACGAACCGCATCAAGCTCGGAACGGCCGTGACCGTGCTCAGCTCCGACGACCCGGTGCGCGTCTTCCAGCGGTTTGCCACCCTGGATGCCGTGTCGAACGGTCGCGCAGAAGTGATTCTCGGCCGGGGGTCATTCACCGAGTCATTCCCGCTCTTCGGACTTGACCTTGGCCAGTACGAGACCCTGTTCGAAGAGAAGCTCGAGTTGTTCGCCGAGTTGCTCAAGGAGGAGCCGGTGACCTGGTCAGGCACCACGCGCGCGGCTCTCAGCAACCAGCGCGTCTACCCGACGACGGATTCCGGCAGCATCAGAACCTGGGTCGGTGTCGGCGGCAGCCCGCAGTCCGTGATTCGTGCCGCGCACTATGGCCTGCCACTCATGCTTGCGATCATCGGTGGATCCCCCCTCGCATTCGCGCCATTCACCGAGCTCTATCACAAGGCTCTCGCCCAGTTCGGGAAGCTGCCGCAGCCGATCGGGGTCCACTCGCCCGGGTACATCGCAGCAACCGACGAGCAGGCAAAGGAAGAAGCCTGGCCGCACATGTCTGCCATGCAGAATCGGATCGGACGAGAGCGTGGCTGGAGCCCGATGACGCGGGCAGACTTCGATCAGGCCACTGGCCCTGACGGCGCTTCCTACGTCGGGTCACCCGAAACCGTTGCCCGCAAGATTGCGAAGGTGGCAACGGCGCTTGGCCTCTCCCGCTTCGACCTCAAGTACAGCAATGGCACGCTTCCGCACGACAAGCTCATGACCAGCATCGAGCTGTATGGCACAGAGGTGGCTCCACGTGTGCGGGAGCTGATGGCTGAGGCATCCGCGTGAGCTGACACCGCGACAGGCCGGGGAGCCTGGACGACTTGACCCCCAGTCTGGGGGGCCGCACAATGGGGCATCAGTGCATGAAGCGATCAGTGCATAAGTGATGGAGTGAAGATGACCGACCTGTACCCAAACTCAGAGACTCGCGTGTTGCCGACAACACCCATGGTCGACGCAGACAATCGCGTCTTGGCGCCGGACGAGGCTGAGAGTGAGTCTTCATCGGTATCGGGGGGCTACGTATCAGGAGGCGCCGCCGACAACAAGCGTCGCCCGCTGTTCGCCGCGCGGGAGTGGACCCCGCCCAAGGGCACCCTCGTTGTGGTGGTCGGCATGATCGCGATTGCCGTCGCGTTCATCATCATGCTGTTCGTGGGCGTGACTCCGGCCGGCATCAACGCCCTCGCCGTCGTTGCAACCCCGATCGCCATCTTGGTGGCCGCCTACTATGGCCTCACGCTCAGCATCCAGCAGGTGCGGAGTGAGCGAGTCGAGAAAGAGAAGGCTATTGCGCGGGCTGAGGCAGCGGATGCCGCGAGCCGCGAAAGCGAGGTCTGGGCCGCGCAGCTCGAGGCCGGATTGCGGGTCGCGATGGTCAAGCTGACCGCTGCGGGCATCAGCACGAACGAGGTCAGTAAGGCTGCAGGAACGCCGGACGACTTCTTCTAGACCGCCACTGGCTTTCTGATCTGTGCCCGCAATGCCCGCAGATAGTGATTCTTCGGCCAGTGCCTGAGCGCGCGGGGGAGCGCGGGGTAGATGTGCCTGGTCACGGTCATGAGGCGATCGAAGCGCCGCTGCCGGCGGGAGGACCATGGCAGGTTGAACGGCTCCCTGAGTTCGGCGGGCAGGAGGCCTGTGGTGACGAGTCGCCCCATCGGCATCATGATCCGAAGCCACAGCGGACCCGTCGTCGGGTACAACAGGGCATGGGCGACGGATACCGCTGCCGGTGTTGGCGAGAGGGTGCTGAGCCTGGACTCCCAATACCTCGCGAATTCGCGGCGATCGCGTGGCCAGTGTCCGTCTGCGATCTGGAGTGACGTGCCGAGCTTCTCGTATCCGGCGTAGAGCTCATCGGCGACGTGGGGAGGAAGTTCGCCGTATACGCGCTCATACATTGATGAGGCCGATTCGTACAGGGTCGCAGCGACCCACAGCTGGAGCTCAGGCGTGAACGCGTTGTACTCCGGGGTGTCAGTGCCATCGGGTCCTGCCGAGCCGTGCACAGGCCCGTGGGCGCGGTTCACGCGCCTGACCACCTCCGCGAGTTCGTCTGGCGTGCCGAACGCAACGGTGTACACATAGGTGAGGGTGGCGTGGAGGCGGTCGAGGGGGCGGGCAGCGAAGTCACTGTGTTCGGCCACACCGCGGCCAACGGCTGGGTGGGCAAGCTGCATCAGGATGGCGCGGCCACCCGCTGCGATGAGCACAGACTCGCCGGCAAGTTCAAGCATCGTGCGCTGCTCCCTTCGTCTTGGTTGGTGGAGAGCCTAGCTTCCGTGCCTGCATGACGAGTCGTGACCGGGTGAGCTGTACTCGCTGAACTCTCGGGAGCGGACAGGGCTGGAGCGAAGCGGAAAGAATTTTTGGAAGCGCGGAATATCCCACAGCTCCATGCGCTTGCATAGATCTATGGGCAGTGAACACTGCCAGACGACTTTCCAGTCACGTATCCATAAGGAGCACTCATGAGCGACACCGCTACCACCTCGATCCCCGGCTACAAGGCTGGCACCTGGACCATCGACCCCACGCACAGCGAGGTCGGCTTCAGCATCCGCCACATCATGATCAGCAAGGTCAAGGGCACGTTCGAGAAGTTCACCGCGACCTTCGTCACGGCTGAGAACCCCCTCGACTCCAGCGTGACCGCTTCCGCAGAGGTCGCCTCGATCAACACCAACGAGCCGAACCGCGACGGGCACCTCCGTACCGGCGACTTCTTCGACGCCGAGACCTACCCGACGATCGACTTCGTGTCGACCGGTGTGCGTGAGGTCAAGGGCGAGTTCTACGTCGACGGCAACCTGACGATCAAGGGCATCACCAAGCCCGCCACGTTCGACTTCGACTTCGGTGGCTTTGGCCAGGACCCGTACGGCAACTACAAGGCCGGCGCAACCGCCAAGGCTGAGATCAACCGCGAAGAGTTCGGCCTGACCTACAACGCCGCACTCGAGACCGGTGGTTTCCTGCTGGGCGAAAAGGTGACCATCACCATCGAGCTGCAGGCCGTTCTGAACCAGGAGTAACGAACTCCACTCTGTGCCAGAAGGGGCCCCACGCGCGCGTGGGGCCCCTTCTGCGTGCCCAGCACTATCTGTGAGGCAACTCAGCGGTCTACGAGCTTAAACCGCTTGAGCGCTCGATTGACCAACGGTCCGAACGCGAAAAGCAGGAACGCGTACGACCCGACGACGCTGGAGAGTGCCACGACCGCGATGCTGGTGATGAGGGCGACGACGCCGCCAACCCGGTTGTTGTGCACGAATGTGGGATCGACATCCGCTTGGAGCAGATGCCGTGATGGGGAGGTGGCGTAGAACCATTGCCACGTGCCCATGGCAATCACCAAGAGAAACGTCACGGGAAGAACCATTTGGCCAATCAGATAGTCGCTGTAGTCAGAGTTCAGGCTCGTGGCGAACGGCACGAAGACCACACCGAGCAGACGAACGATGTTCAGCCACAACATGGCGCTGTCGACGGACCTGATGAACTCGAACTGGCGCACATGTATGGTCCAGAGCAGTCCAAGCAGCAGGAAGCTGATCACAAAGCTCAGGACGGAGGGCCACAGCCGTTCAAGGCCGCGCCAGAGTTCATCGTTGGAGGAGACGGGGCCGATGGCGCTGGTGCTGAGGTTCAGGACAAGCAGGGTCGCGGCGATCGCGAACACACCGTCGGTGAAGGCCTCGAGGCGCCGGGTAGACAGCGACGGGTGAGCAGATGTCGCCGTACCCGCGGGAGTTGTCATGCCGGGAGCCTACTCGCCGACGATTTCCTCGCGTACCCTCCGAAGATCTTCCATGAGTGAGCCGATGAGAATCCAGTGCTGCGGATGCGGCGTCTGGATCCGCAGCGGGGCTGTCAGTGCTGGCTCGTTCGCCTGCGGCAGGGGAGTGTTCTCCGGATCCTCGGCATTCCGCCCGAGTAGACGCAGATCATGGGCCGCGCGTTCAAGCTCAAGGGACAGCGCACGCACCGTCGGCTCGAGATGAAGCGAATCGTCGTAGTGGTCCCTGACGGCGCGCGTCATGCCGATCGCACGCGTGACCAGGGTCGACAGCTTGGCGTTCAAATCGACTTCGGCCTGCAGGTCGGCCCTGAGCTTGCCCTGTCTGGGATTCAGGGTGAGGCTTTCGTCGGCCTGGGCTATGGCCTTGTCCGTTGCCGACTGCATCGGGCGAAGCAGCCTCGCCTTGATCATCATCTCCTGCAACTCTGCGGGCTTCTGCGGCATGACCAGGGCGGCAGCGACGCCATCGAGGGTGTTCGCCACCTCGCTGACCAGGCGCGCCACCGCTTCCTTGGCCGGGCCGAGCGCCACCGGCGGCACGATGATCACATTGACGATCAGCGCGATTCCCGCGCCGATGATCGTCTCGATAATCCGTTCAAGAGCGTAGTTCGGTGTTGAAGCGCCGATCGACAGCACGAGCATCGCGCTGATCGGGATTTGGTTCGATGAGCCAGGAGACAGCCGGAACAGCCACGAGAGCATCACGCAGAGCACGATGGCAACCAGCACGATCCAGCTTGACTTGCCGAACAGGAGGGTAACGCCAAAGGCGATCAGCACGCCAAGGATGACACCGATACTGCGTTCGATGGCTTTGCTCAGCGACTGGTTGATGCTGGGCTGCACGACGAGCAGCGCGGCGATCGCTGCGAAGACCGGCAACTCATTCGGCAATATCAGCTGCGCGACGAACCAGGCCAGGATCATCGCGACGGACGTCTTGACGGCTTGCAAGAGGGGTAGCCGGTCGGGCGTCCGGAGGCTTGCAGTCACGTTCACTACTTCAGGCTAGCGCGACCTGTTCCGGGTTCTGCGAAGGCGGAGCCACGGTGACGCTCACATCGAAGAAGCGCCCGTATTCCCTCACGCTGCGCAGGAAGCCGGCAGACGCGGTCTCACTGAGTGCGGTGAATGGGTGTGCCTGCACGGCGACGGATGTTCGCACCCCTTCCCTCCGCCATGTCCCGACAATGCGTCCACTCGACAGGATGAGCGGCAGGAACATCCCGTTCTTGCCGGGAACGACCTTCACCAGTAGGTCAGGGTCGATGATGAGGCTGCGGTCCTGGTATCCGAGGAGGTACTCGTCGAATGCCGGCAGGGCGAGAATGGGCAGCCGTTGGCGCAGTGGCGGACGGCTGTGTGTGTCCGTGTCTGCTGTGATGAAGTAGGTCTGCCCGTCGACAATGAGTTCGCTCAGCTGCTCGGCCGCGACAGCGCGCCCCCGCTTGGCATCGGCGACGGTGAGCTTGGACCACCAGGCGAAATCCATGAGGGTTGCCGGCCCGTGGCCGCGGATGTAGCGCAGGAGGAACTCGCCGAGGGCCTCGTCGCGCTCAAGAACGCGGGGTGTGGGCACCCAGTCCTCCAGGAGCACCAGCATTTGCGCACCGTTGACCTGCGGCCCCCAGCACAGGGTGCCGGTCTGGGCTAGATGCCAAATCAGGTGATAGCCGCGTTGTCCGCCCGTTGCGATGCCTGCCGATTCGAGCGCTGCCATGAATTCGGCCCTGCTGAGCATGCCGCCTTCGTCGAGTGCCTCCCGTGCGACGGCCCGGGCACGGTCGATCGTGGCTTCGTCGAGTTCCAACTGGCGACGGCGCGTTGTCGTCCCGGTGATGAGACGCGCTGTTGTGAGCTCCAGCATCCAGTTGAGTTCTCTGGCTGGTACAAGGTGCAGGGTTCCGCGCATCGGCCAGGAGCGAACGATGAGACCGGCATTCAGCGCCGCGATGACATCGGACTCTGCGCTCCCCGGTGCACGCACTCCCAGCGCCCATTTCCCGGCAATGTAGTCCTGCGCCTGGACGGCGAGCAAGCGTTCGGCCACGGCCACCACGCCGGCATGGATAGGGGTGGCGGTGTCAGCTGGGTCGCGGGGAGACGTGGCTAGCAGCTGCGCAGACAGTCGCAGCCTCACGAGGTCTCGTCGTGAGGCTGCGATTACCATCCGCTTCGTGTTCGGGCGGCGCGGTGTTTAGGCGAGGTCGTCGTCGGTGCGGGCGCCGAACACGATCTCATCCCAGCTGGGCATCGATGCCCTGCCGCGCTTGGGCGGCGTGGCGGTGGAGCGTGCTTGCGCCTTGGCAGCCTGGTTCGCCCAGATGTTCGGCGTTGCGGCCTGGGCGGGCGGATTGGCCGCTGGCTGTGCAGCAGGTGCAGCCGTCGAACCAGCGTCAGCCGGCTTTTCAGCGCTCTGCTTGTCGGCAGCGTGCTTGTCTGCTGCCTGCTTCTCATCGGCGGCGTCGAAGCGCACCAGCGCCTCGAAGGCAGAGGTCGGAGTCTCGACGAGTCGGATTCCGTTGGGAGATCCGGCAGGGGCTGGCGTCGCTGAGGTATCGGGTCCTTCGTCGCCGTATGACGCGGCTTCACGTTCTCCGCGGCGACGACGCAGTGCCTCGAGCAGGTCGGCCGTCTCGCTGAGCGACTGGGTCGGCTCGTCTGCGCGCTTGATGGCTGCTCGTGTGACGGCATCCGCTGTTGCAAGCGGGCGACCGTACGGAAGGGGCTCAAGCAATGGCGCAGTGTCATTCAGGATCTCGTCTGGGAGTGATTCCTTGAACGTGAACGCCCCGCTGTCGAAGCGGGAGATGTCGGCGGCGCTGGTTTCAGCTCCGACCGCACGCAGGCGGGGGATGAGCGCGCCCTTCAACTCGCCCTGCTGCGACAGGGCAATTGCCTCGCTACCGATCGGGGTGAGGGAATTCTTCTTGGGCTCAAATCCCCAGCGCGCATCGTGATCGATGTCGTCAGCGGTGAACGACAGTTTGACGATCCACCCGCCGGCGGGCTCTTTCCAACTCGCCCAGCGTTCGTTCGTCGCGCCGAGTGCTGCGAGGCGTTCGCGAATGACGCTGCCGAAATTGGTGTCGTCATCCAGGGGGTCTGGGTCGATGGCTGTGTGTACCGGCACGCTGAGGGCCGATGTGACGACGTATTCGCGTTCGGCCACGACGGGGCCCTCGAACCGTCGAACGTAGTCGAGCGAGGCTCCTGTGACCGCTGCGACATCCTCGGCAGACATTCCTGAACGGATGTGTGCCTGGATTTCACGCGGCGACAGCTTTGGTCCCGACGTCGATTCCGTCTGGGTTTGGCGAAGCCGGGACTGGAGAACCTCGTCAATGGCGATCCGGAAACGATCGCCATCTTCCGACGCTGCGAGCAGCGCCCCGTTCTCGACTCCGATAACTTTCAATTCCTGCATGGCGAAAGCCCTTTCGCGATCCCTGTTGGCCTAAAGACTGCCACGTATTGTCAGGTTTCTGCGGGAATACCGTGGGCGTGCCGCAAGTTGACAAAGATGCTGGCCACACAGGGCCAGACAGTGGTTTGCTATTCGTCTCGGATTGATGCAAACTATGGCCGCCGATTTCGTTTGATCGGCGTTACTGAAATGGATGGGCATGGCTACCGATTACGACGCACCGCGGAAGACCGAAGACGACTCTGAGTCGATTGAGGCTCTCAAAGAGCGTGTGCCTGACAAGATGTCCGGAGTCGTGGATGTCGATGATGCTGACAACCCAGGTGGTTTCGACCTTCCTGGTGCAGATCTGTCAGATCTCGACCTCGATGTCGTCGTCCTGCCCCCGCAGGCCGACGAGTTTACCTGCGTACAGTGCTTCCTCGTGAAGCACCGCTCGCAGATGTCACACGAGACCAAACTCGGCCCGGTATGTCTGGAGTGCGACGCCTAAGCGTCCACGCTCCTACACTGTTGGCCGTCGCGATCCATTGATCGCGGCGGCCAATTTTTTTGGCTGCCGTGTCGAGATCAGCCAGTACGGCGCAGGGTCATTCGCATCGAGGATGGGAATTCGCAGCACGGGCGTGACCCACCCGCGAATGAGCAGCCAGGCCCGCGCATCAAGTCGCGTACCGCGCTCTGCCGTTGCTTCAGCACCATCGAAAGCCTCTGGTTCCCCGAGCATCGACACCTGGATGCGAGCTCTTCCTGCCGTGAGAACCCCGTCGGAGACCGTGATGACGGGCGATGCCAGCGCGAGCACGACGATGCATCCGGCGTAGAGAACCGCTGCGGTGAGAACCCCGGCGAGCATCGAAATCGGCGCGAAGACGAGGATGCTGGCGGGGATGACGAGCGCGGTGAAGATGAATACCCAGATGGTGGGCCAGAGTTTTTCGCGATATTCAGGCATGGGTCTATTCGATCAGACTTCTGCACTACCCTCGACACGTGGCAGAAAGCGTCGAAGTACTTATTACCGCGTCCGTCGTTCCGAGTTACGCCCACCCGGGCGATGCAGGAGCGGACCTTCACTCAACCGAAGCCCTGGTTCTCGCCCCCGGCGAGCGGGCACTGGTTGGCACCGGAGTGTCGATAGCGCTGCCCGATGGGTGCGCTGCTTTCGTCGTGCCCCGCAGTGGGTTGGCCGCCAAGCACGGAATCACCATCGTGAATTCGCCTGGCACCGTTGACGCGGGCTACCGGGGAGAGATCAAGGTCACGTTGCTCAACACTGACCAGATCACCCCGTACGAGATTTCGATCGGCGATCGCATCGCCCAGCTCATCATCATGCCCGTCATCCGCGCCAACTTCGTTCCCGTCGACAAGCTGCCAGGCAGCCAGCGCGGCGAAGGTGGATTCGGTTCGACAGGCTTTTCCGAACAGAAAGCTGCCGCTCCGGCTCGTGAGACGGATGCCGTGGCTACAGATACAACAGGAGGATCCCTGTGAGCGACCCCCAGACCCCCGGCGAGTTCCCTGAACCACTGGAGAAGTCAGCACCTGAGGACCGCGCGGCCGAAGGCCCGCTCGACGAGTCGGAGGCGAACCCTGTTCGCCCGTACGTCGACCTCGGTGGAATCAAGATCCTCCCCAGGGAGGGCCTGCACCTTCGGCTCGAGATCGAAGAGGGCAGCAAGCGCGTCGTAGCGATCGGCCTCGACTATGCAGGCTCGACCCTGCAGGTCCAGCCGTTCGCGGCTCCCCGGTCCAGCGGCCTGTGGCACGAGATCCGCGATCAGATCGCAGACCAGATCGCCAAGCAGGGTGGAACGACCACAGAGCGCGAGGGCACCTTCGGCCCTGAACTCGTTGCTGAGATCCCCGTTGCGGCAGGACAGGGCGCCGGCGGCACAACACGCCTGGCCCGTTTCATCGGTGTTGACGGACCGCGCTGGTTCCTCCGTGGCGTCATCGCAGGCGAGGGCGCCGTGAACGCGGAAGCCGCAGAGCAGATTGAAGACCTCTTCAAGAGCATCGTTGTGGTGCGCGGCAACGCTCCCATGCCGCCGCGCGACCTGATCCCGCTGCGGATGCCTGCCACGCCGAACGCCGAACCAGACGCGTAACGAGCCAGGCCCCTAACGAGCTGACCCCCAAACGAGCCGGGCGCCTGGCACGCAAGCCAGGCGCCAGATCCCTCCTGACAGACTTCACCGATGACGGATGCCATGACCAACGCCAATTCGCCCCGTGACGACGAGCACCGTGATGACGAGCACCGTGACGGTGGTCCCCGCGACGATAGGCACGGTGACGACGTGACTGACGCCAGGGAAGACCAGGTGCCAGACGACGAGCAGTCCGTGCAGAGCGCGCTCGGCCAGGGCCTTGCGGCCGCGGCCAAGCGCAGCGGACTTGGGCAGGTAGCCGAGGGGGCGGCGCCGACAGGTACGGCCCTGCTGGCGGCAATGGGCGGCATCCGCGGACTCGCTGAGACGATCCTGCCCGGCCTTGTCTTCCTGCTGATCTACACCTTCACGTTCAATGTGCCACTGTCGCTCGGCGCGTCTGTCGCGGTTGCCGTGGTCTTCACGATCGTTCGCATCGTGGGGCGCACGCCCGTCACGCAGGCCCTCGCCGGGTTGATCGGCGTAGCCGCATCCGCCGCACTGGCCTTGATCAGCGGCAAGGGCAGCGACAATTTCGTACTCGGCCTGCTGACGAACGCCGGCTATGCGCTCGCGCTCCTGATCTCACTGCTGGTGCGCTGGCCGATCATCGGGCTGGCCGTCGGCTACCTCATGGGCGACGGGCTCGCCTGGCGCCAGGACAAGGGCAAGTTCAGGGCCATGCAACTGCTGACACTGTGCTGGCTCGGTATGTTCGTTGCACGGCTCGTTGTGCAGCTGCCGCTGTACCTGGCCGACAACGTCTCAGGCCTCGCACTGACCAAGCTGCTCATGGGCATCCCGCTGTATGCGCCGCTGCTGCTGCTGTCGTGGCTGGTTGTGCGGGCGACGTACCGCACGAGTCCTTCAGCGAACTGACTCGTTCCCATCGACCACTGCTAGAGTTATCTCGACGTCGAGATAGTTTGGCGCATGGAACTGGCTCACCGTCTGGGTTCTGGGTAAGGCTTGCCTTGCTAGCCACCCCGGGCTGTGGCCACAAAGATTGAAAACGGCCTGCGGCTTTCCGTCGGCTTCCACGAAGGAGAGGGCATCGTGTCTGCGGTAAATAGCTTTGGAGCAAAGGACACCCTCCGGGTCGGCCAGACGGACTATGAAGTCTTTCGCCTCGACGCGGTTGCTGGTTATGAAAAGTTGCCATTCAGCCTGAAGGTTCTGCTCGAGAACCTTCTCCGCACCGAAGACGGCGCGAACATCACGGATGCTCACATTCGTGCACTCGGCCAGTGGGTTCCCACCGCTGAGCCAGACACAGAGATCCAGTTCACGCCAGCACGCGTGATCATGCAGGACTTCACCGGCGTCCCCTGCATCGTCGACCTCGCCACCATGCGCGAGGCCGTTGAAGCACTGGGTGGAGACCCGAAGAAGATCAACCCGCTCGCACCGGCAGAGATGGTCATCGACCACTCCGTCATCGCCGACCTCTTCGGCACAGAGAACGCATTCGAACGCAACGTCGAGATCGAATACGAGCGCAACGGTGAGCGCTACCAGTTCCTTCGCTGGGGCCAGACCGCTTTCGACGACTTCAAGGTCGTCCCGCCGGGAACCGGCATCGTGCACCAGGTCAACATTGAGCACCTGGCTCGCGTCACCATGACCCGCACGGTCAACGGCGCGCTGCAGGCATACCCTGACACCTGCGTCGGCACCGACTCGCACACCACCATGGTCAACGGCCTCGGTGTACTTGGGTGGGGCGTCGGCGGAATCGAGGCAGAGGCAGCCATGCTCGGCCAGCCCGTCTCCATGCTCATCCCGAAGGTCGTCGGCTTCAAGCTGAACGGCACTATCCCGACCGGCGTCACTGCAACGGATGTCGTCCTCACGATCACCCAGATGCTGCGTCGCCACGGCGTCGTTGGCAAGTTCGTCGAATTCTACGGAGCAGGCGTCGCCGCCGTACCGCTGGCCAACCGCGCCACCATCGGAAACATGAGCCCCGAGTTCGGCTCGACGGCTGCCATGTTCCCCATCGATGACGTCACCCTCGACTACCTGCGCCTCACCGGCCGGAGCGACGAGCAGGTCGCCCTTGTTGAGGCGTACTCGAAGCTGCAGGGTCTCTGGCACGACGCATCCGCTGAGCCCGTCTTCAGCGAGTACCTCGAGCTCGACCTCGGCACCGTTGTACCGTCGATCGCCGGCCCGAAGCGCCCGCAGGACCGCATCGAGCTGTCGAAGGCCAAGAGCCAGTTCGAAATCGACCTCGACAACTACGCGTCAGTGCCGATCTCCAAGGTCGACGCTGCAGTGGAAGGCACCTTCCCGGCCTCAGACCCCCTCGGGTTCACGGCAGAGGACGAGGACAGCGCGCACACGATCTCACACGTATCGACCGAATCGCGTCACCACAGCCACAGCCCTGCGAAGCACACGCAGCCCACAGAGGTGACCCTGGCCGACGGCCGCGAGTTCACGCTCGACAACGGTGCAGTTGCCATCGCCGCCATCACCTCGTGCACCAACACGTCAAACCCGTCTGTGATGCTCGCTGCAGGCCTCCTGGCCCGCAACGCATCCCTGAAGGGCCTGAAGTCCAAGCCGTGGGTCAAGACCACGCTGGCACCCGGCTCGAAGGTTGTCACGGACTACTACGCGAAGGCCGGCCTGAACGGCTACCTCGAAGACCTCGGCTTCTACCTCGTCGGCTACGGCTGCACCACGTGCATCGGTAACTCCGGCCCGCTCGAAGACGAGATCTCCGCTGCGATCAACAAGAACGACCTGGCCGTCACGGCAGTTCTCTCCGGTAACCGCAACTTCGAGGGTCGCATCAACCCAGACGTGAAGATGAACTACCTCGCCAGCCCGCCGCTGGTCATCGCGTACGCGCTGGCCGGGTCGATGAACTTCGACTTCGAGACGGATGCCCTCGGCACGGACCACGACGGCAACGACGTGTTCCTCAAGGACATCTGGCCGGACGCCGCTGAGGTGCAGAAGACCATCGACGAGTCCATCGACTCCGGCATGTTCGAGACCCAGTACGCCGGTGTCTTCGAGGGTGACGAGCGTTGGAAGTCGCTTGAGACGCCGACCGGCGCCACCTTCGAGTGGAACCCTGAGTCGACCTACGTGCGTCGCCCCCCGTACTTCGAGGGCATGACCATGGAGACCACCCCGGTGTCCGACATCTCCGGCGCACGCGTGCTCGCCAAGCTCGGTGACTCTGTCACGACCGACCACATCAGCCCTGCTGGGTCGATCAAGGCAGACAGCCCCGCCGGCAAGTACCTCGACGAGCACGGCGTTGGTCGCGCTGACTACAACTCGTACGGCTCACGTCGTGGAAACCACGAGATCATGATCCGTGGCACGTTCGCCAACATTCGCCTGCGCAACCTGCTGCTGGATGGCGTCGAGGGTGGCTACACCCGCGACTTCACCCAGGTGGACGGCCCGCAGTCGTTCATCTACGACGCGTCGCAGAACTACCAGGCAGCCGGCACCCCGCTGGTGATCTTCGGTGGCAAGGAATACGGCTCAGGCTCGTCGCGTGACTGGGCGGCCAAGGGCACGAGCCTCCTCGGTGTCAAGGCCGTCATCACCGAGAGCTTCGAGCGTATTCACCGCTCGAACCTGATCGGCATGGGCGTTGTCCCGCTGCAGTTCCCGGCCGGAGAGAGCTGGGCGTCGCTCGGCCTCGACGGCACAGAGGTCGTCTCGATCTCTGGTCTCGAAGAGCTGAACAACGGCACAACCCCGAAGACGGTTCGCGTCACGGCCGTGCCGAGTGAGAACTCGCCGGCCGGCAAGGCCACCATCGAGTTCGACGCTGTGGTTCGCATCGACACTCCCGGTGAGGCTGACTACTACCGCAACGGCGGCATCCTGCAGTACGTACTGCGCTCGCTCGTCGCGTAGTCATAACGCGTAGCAGCGCTACGCCGTTCTCAGAGGGGTCGGATGCGAGAGCATCCGGCCCCTCTGTCGTGCGTGGTGCGCTGCCGTGCGTGGTGCGCTGCCGTGCGTGGTGCGGCATCCGCGTGTCTTCGGGAAGCATGTCCTAGTCTCGAAGCATGGGGGAGCGGAAGAGAAGTCGGCTGGGGCGGTTCGCGTTGGTGGCCGTGCTGGTGGCCGCCATATTCGCCTTTTCACCGATGATCGGGCCATGGCTCTCGGCGGCGCCTGGCGCAGTCAGGCAGCTGCTGGCCTCAGCAGCGGATGCCGGGACGACCGAGGAAGCCGATCGTGACGGTGTCAGCGCCACGGCAGAGGCCGTCGCAGGCGCCGACCAGGGCGTCCCAGCCACTCCTGGCGATGCAGCCCGGATGGTTGTCGACTATGTGCACGATGGCGACACGCTTTTTCTGCTGCCAACCGATGCCGCAGGCAGCCCGACAGGCGTAGAGCGACTCAAGGTGCGTCTGATCGGGCTGGACACGCCAGAGATCAGCGACGGTGGAGAGTGTTTTGGCCCGGAAGCGACCGAACAACTGCGCGCCCTTGCGCCGGAGGGGAGCGCGGTGTGGGTTACTGCCGACCGCGAACCGACGGATCAGTACGGTCGTAGCCTGTTCTACCTCTGGAGCGAGGATGGCAGGTTCGTCAATTACGAACTCGTCGCCGGCGGGGCGGCAGAATCGCTGACGATCCGGCCGAACGATGCCCATGCCGACCTCTTGCTTTCGGCAGAGAACACGGCCAGATCATCGGGCGCCGGCCAGTGGGGCGCGTGCTAGCTCCGTTGGCACAGCGTGTTCGGTCAGCCGGGCAGCGTAGAATCGTGGAACAGTTTGCCCGGCGCGTCCGGTTCATGAAAGGTAGTGCATGACCCTCCTTGAGTCGATCCACGGTCCTCGCGATCTCGACGCCCTCTCCAAGGATCAGCTCGTGCAGCTCTCCGCAGAGATTCGCGATTTCCTCGTGCAGGAGATCGCGAAGACGGGTGGGCACCTGGGGCCGAACCTCGGCGTGGTGGAAACGACGATCGCCATCCACCGGGTCTTTGACTCCCCAAAGGACGCCATTGTCTTCGATACAGGGCACCAGTCATATGTGCACAAGCTGCTGACTGGCCGCCAGGACTTCAGCCACCTGCGCCAGGCCGGTGGCCTCGCAGGATACCCGCAACGCAGTGAGTCTGTGCACGACATCGTCGAGAGCTCGCACGCCTCCAGCTCATTGTCGTGGGCAGACGGAATCTCCCGCGCCTTCACCATGACCGGACAGACTGATCGTCACGTGATCGCCGTCGTCGGCGATGGTGCCCTCACTGGAGGCATGACGTGGGAAGCGCTGAACAACATCAGTGACGACAACGATCGTCGCCTGATCATCGTCGTCAACGACAACGGTCGCTCATACGCGCCGACAATCGGTGGAATGGCCAGGTTCCTGAACACCGTGCGCACACGGCGCAGCTACCGCGACCTCTATCTCTCCAGCAGGGACGTCTTCGATCACCTTGGTGCCCCTGGGCGTGCGGTGTATCGCGGCGTCCGCGGTGGGTTGCACGGTTTCCTCAGCCGGTTCTCGAACACGGAGGCGCTGTACTCCAACCTCGACATCAAGTACATCGGTCCCGTCGACGGCCATGACCTGAATGCCCTCCAGGAAGCCCTCTCGCAGGCCAAGGGCTACGGAGCGCCGGTGATCGTGCATACGATCACCCAGAAGGGCAAAGGCTACGACCCGGCCATTCAGGACACCGCAGACCAGTTCCACGCCGTTGGCCAGATCGACCCTGAGACGGGCGAATCGGTCGAAGTCGCCGGTAACCCGAGCTGGACATCCGTCTTCGCCGATGAACTGCTCAGCCTGGCCACGGCGAACGATCGTCTGGTCGGCATCACCGCCGCCATGCTCCGTCCAACTGGCCTGCACAAAATGGCCGAACGTTTCCCCGACCGCGTGCACGACGTTGGCATTGCGGAGCAGCATGCCGTGACATCCGCTGCCGGGCTTGCCTTCGGTGGCCTGCACCCTGTTGTCGCTCTCTACGCCACCTTCATGAACAGGGCCTTTGACCAGGTGCTGATGGATGTCGCGCTGCACAAGGCAGGCGTCACGTTCGTTCTCGACAGGGCTGGCGTGACGGGCCCTGACGGGCCGAGCCACCACGGCATGTGGGATCTCGCGATCCTGCAGGTCGTGCCCGGCATCAGGCTCGCGGCTCCCCGCGACTCCATTCGCCTGCGCGAGGAACTCGGCGAGGCCGTTGCCGTCGAGGATGCGCCGACAGTCTTGCGTTTCCCCAAGGGCAGCACCGGAACCGAGTTCACCGCGGTTCGCCGCCTGGACGACGGCGTAGACGTGCTGCACGAGAAGGAACAAAAAGACGTTCTCATCGTCACCGTCGGCCCGATGGCTGCAATGGGACTTGAGGTGGCAGAGCGCCTGGCTGCCCAGGGCATCGGTGCAACGGTCGTCGACCCGCGGTGGGTGGTTCCCGTGCCGAAGAGCATCATCGAGCTCGCGCGCGAACACCGCCTGCTGGTGAGCATTGAAGACGGCATCAGGGTGGGCGGCATTGGTACACGCATCCGTCAGGACCTGCGTGAGGCCGGCGTCGACACCGCTGTGACAGAGCTCGGCCTGCCAGACGAATTCCTCGACCACGCAACGCGCGCACAGATTCTCGAGCACGCTGGCCTGACCTCGCAGCAGATTGCACGCGACGTCATTGACATGGTGCTCGGCAGCAAACTGCCCCGAGCCAGGCCATTGGCGGCAGACGGCACGAACACCGGGTCGATTCCGCTCACGCGTCGTCAGGCGGAGTAGCCGTGCGGGCGTGGCGCGTAAAAAAACAGGTAGAGAGATCGCCACCAGCGGCGTAGCGTGAATTGGACATTTGCCTCTGGAAAGGCTGTCCAGTCATGTCAGATGCCGAATCATCGGACCAACAAGACCCGGCTCGGCGACCACTTACTCGAAGCGATATCACGGTCGTTGACAGGCCGGTGTTGCGACGGGCCGTCGGAGCCGCTGCCCTCGGCAACGCGATGGAGTGGTATGACTTCGGCGTGTACGCCTACCTGGCCACCACCCTCGCGAGGGTGTTCTTTCCGCCGGGTGATATCGGCCTCGCGACACTCGCCTCGTTGGGCGCGTTCACGGCAGCATTCCTGGTGCGACCGATCGGCGGTGCCATCCTGGGGCCGCTTGGCGACCGACTAGGCCGCAAGCGAGTGCTCGCGCTCACCATGATCGTGATGGCTGCGGCTACGCTCTCCATCGGCCTTATTCCCGACTATGCGACCATCGGCATCTGGGCACCCATCCTGCTGTTGCTCGCCCGGCTGGTGCAGGGCTTCTCCGCAGGGGGTGAATACGGCGGCGCCGCAACGTACATCGCCGAGTACTCAACTGACCGGCGGAGAGGTTACGCCGGGTCCTGGTTGGAGTTCGGCACGCTGACGGGTTACGTGCTCGGCGCAACGGTGGTGACGCTCATCCAGTTCCTGATGACTGATGACATCTTGCTCTCCTGGGGGTGGCGCATTCCCTTCTTCATTGCGGGACCAATCGGATTGATCGGGCTGTATCTGCGGCTGCGGCTGGAAGAAACCCCTGCCTTCCAAAAGCAGCAGGAAGAGGCGTCGGAACGAGAACCGGAGAAGGTCACCCTTCGCGGTATCCTCGCGCAGAACTGGCAGGCTTTGCTCGTGTGTGTCGGACTGGTCCTGGTCTTCAACGTGACCGACTACATGCTGCTCACGTATATGCCCACCTATCTATCCGGAACGTTAGGGCGCGACGAGACGAGTGGGTTGCTGATCATCATCGTGGTAATGGTCATGCTGATGGGGGTGATGGCATCCGGTGGCCGGCTGTCAGACCGCTTCGGACGTAAACCTGTGTTGTACGCCGGCTGCCTGGGGTTCTTCCTGTTGTCGTGGCCGGCGTTGAAACTGATCCAGTCGGACAATGTCTTCGTGAGCTTCTCCGGGCTGCTCGTGCTCGGCCTGCTCCTCGTCACATTCATGTCGACCATGCCGTCGACTCTTCCCGCACTGTTTCCGACGGCCATCCGCTACGGTGCACTGGCCATCGCCTTCAACGTCTCCGTCTCCATATTTGGTGGCACAACTCCACTCATCACAGAAGCGCTCGTTCAAGCTGCAACGGATGCCGACCTCCCGTTCGCGCTCGATATACCTGCGTTCTATCTCATGCTCGCAGCTTTCATCGGAGCGGTTGCTGTCTACTTCACGCATGAGACCGCACAGAGGCCGCTCATGGGGTCAGGCCCCGCTGTCGCCTCGATCGCGGAGGGCAAGATCGTGATGATGCAGTATGCCGACCCGGAGTCAGAGGTCTCGCAGTCCAGTTGGGGTCAGCACTTTGCCGCGTCAGGAGAAGACGCAGAGCCGGAGCCGGAGTCGACCAAACAGTCGCCCGAACTGCCGCCCGATGAGCCGCCAGCGCCGCACCCGCCCAGGGACGCCTCTCAGAATTGACGCAACAGGCCCGATCGGTGAACTCGCCGATCGGGCCTGTCGTGTGTGTCTGGTTGTGTGTGCTTGTGGTTAGGCGCTGGCCGCGGCCAGGCTCTCCTGTTCGACACCTCGTATCGGCGGGTGGTGGAACGTGTCACCGAAGACACGCTCGCTCGCGCCAACGCGGTCGAGGTACGGGGTCGCGCCACCCATCTGGAACGGCCAGCCAGCACCGAGGATCATGCACAGGTCGATGTCCTCTGCCGCGTGCACGACCTCGTCGTCGAGCATCCGCTTGATCTCGTCTGCCAGGCCGTCTTCGACGCGGCGGAGGATTTCGTCCCCGGTCATCGGAGTCGTTCCGCCGGCGACAATCTTCTGGGCGCCCTTGTCGAAGCCCTTGATCTTGCCCTTGGCGTCGCGGTCCAGAATCTTGCCGTGTTCAGCCAGCTTGTGCAGGTTCTCGCTCTCGAAGAAACGATCGGGGAACGCGGCGTGGTGCGTGTCCAGCACGTGTGCGCCCACCTTGAGACCCACAAGTTCGAGCAGCTCGAACGGCGTCATCGGCAGGCCGAACGGTGCAAGGGCGCCGTCAACGACCTCGAACGGCGTGCCGGTGTCGACGGCGTGCATGGCCTCCCCGAGCAACTTCGCCAGGATGCGGTTCACCACGAAGCCAGGGGTGTCGCGGGTGATGACAGCGTTCTTCCGCAGCTTGCTGGCGACCACCATCGCCGTCGACAGGGTTTGCTCGTTCGTCAGCGGGGTGTTCACCACCTCGATCAACGGCATGACAGCGACCGGGTTGAAGAAGTGGAACCCGACGAGTCGCTCAGGGTGTTCCAGCTTCGCGCCGATCTTCTCCACAGAGAGCGACGAGGTGTTCGTCGCCAGGATGGCGTCTGGTGCAATGTGCTTCTCGATCTCGGCGAAGACGTCCTGCTTCACGCCGAGTTCCTCGAAGACAGCCTCGATCACCCAGTCGGCGTCGGAGAAGTCGGCCTTGTTCGTTGTACCGGTGACGAGCGCCTGCAGCCTGTTTGCCTCGTCAGACGAGATACGACCCTTGCTGGCAAGTGTGTTGATCTCGTCGTGAATGTACGCGACGCCCTTATCGACACGAGCCTGGTCGAGGTCGGTGATGACAACGGGAACCCGCAGGCGACGCACGAACAGCAGCGCGAACTGGCTGGCCATGAGGCCTGCACCGATCACGCCGACCTTGGTGATCGGCTTGGCAAGTGCCTTGTCTGGGGCACCGGCCGGGCGTTTCGCTCGCTTCTGCACCAGGTTGAAGGCGTAGATGCTGGCCTGGAGCTGGTCGCCGGTGACGAGGGTGGCCAGGGCGTCGTCTTCGCGCTCGAAGCCCTCTGCCTTGGTGCCGCTCTTCGCGGCCTTCAGCAGGTCGAGTGCCAGGTATGGCGATTTCGCGATGGTGCCGATGCGGTTCTCGAGCATCTTGCGGGCGATGCCGACAGCGGCGTCCCACTTGACGAGTCGCTCGATTTTGCCTGGCACGTTCGGCCGGGAGACCGCGGTGGTCCCCGCGATCACGCCATCTGCCCATGCGATCGACTTCTCGAGGAACGTCGACGACGGGAACATGACGTCGGCGATGCCGAGCTCCAGCGCATCCTTGCCCTTGAGGGTGCGGTTGTTCTTCAGCGGGTTCTCGATGACGACCTTGAGGGCGTTCTCGATGCCGATCAGGTTCGGCAGCAGGTAAGCCCCGCCCCAGCCGGGAATCAAACCGAGGAAGACCTCTGGCAGCGCGATGGCGGGCACCGACTCATCGACGGTGCGGTAGTCGGCGTTCAGTCCGATTTCAAGGCCACCACCGAGCGCGAGCCCGTTGATGAAGACGAAGGACGGCACGCCAAGCTCCGCCTGCTTGCCGAGCGCGAAGTGCCCGAGCTGCGCCAACTGCTTACCAACGGCGAACGAGGGGATTGCGGCAACCTTGCTGAGGTCTGCGCCGGCCGCGAGGATGAACGGCTTGCCCGTGACGGCAACACCGTGGATCTCGCCGCGAGCTGCACGCTCCTTCAGGGTGTCCATCGTCGCGGCGAACTCCAGCAGGGTCACCGGTCCGAGAGTGTTCGGCCTGGTGTGGTCTCGCCCGTTGTCGAGGGTGACGAGCGCCAGCGTGCGTCCGCCAGAGATCGGCACGTCGCGCACGAGGGAGTGCGTGACGACCTCATCGGCGGAGAGCTCAACCAGCGGGGAGAAGTCGATTGCGGAGTAGTCAGTCATCGTTACTTGGCCTTCCGGTTGAAGTGCGGGTTTTCCCAAATGACGGTGCCGCCCTGGCCGAGGCCGACGCACATCGCGGTGAGTCCGTAGCGCACCTCAGGGTGCTCAACGAACTGTGCAGCGAGCTGGTTCATCAGTCGCACGCCAGACGATGCAAGCGGATGCCCGATGGCGATGGCCCCGCCGTACTCGTTGACGCGCGGGTCGTCATCGTCGATGCCGAAGTGGTCGAGGAACGAAATCACCTGGACGGCGAACGCCTCGTTCAGTTCGAACAGCCCGATGTCGGTGATCGACAAGCCGGCCTTCCGCAGCGCCTTCTCCGTGGATGGGACGGGTCCAAGCCCCATGACCTCCGGTTCGACGCCGGCGAAGGCGAAGCTCACCATCTTCATCTTGACGCCCAGGCCGAGCTCTTTCGCCGTTGCACCGCTGGCCAACAGGCAGGCGGTCGCGCCGTCGTTCAGGCCGGATGCGTTGCCGGCGGTGATCCGGCCGTGTGGGCGGAACGGAGTCTTCAGGGTCGCAAGCCCCTCCAGCGTCGTTTCGGGGCGCGGAGCCTCGTCACGGGTGGCAAGCCCCCAGCCGGATTCGCTGCGGATGGCGACGGGAACGAGATCGGGCTGGATCTTGCCTGCTGCGTACGCCGCGGCAACCTTCTGCTGGCTGCGCAGCGCGTAGCGATCAGAGCGTTCCTTCGTGTACGTGGGGAACCTGTCGTGGATCCGTTCCGCCGTCGCGCCCATGGCAAGCGCGTCTTCGCTGACGAGCCGCTCTGAGAGGAAACGCGGGTTGGGATCAACACCTGAACCCATCGGGTGGCGTCCCATGTGCTCGACGCCCCCGGCAATGGCGAGGTCGTATGCGCCGAATCCGATTGCCGAGCCCATCGTCGTGACGGAGGTCATGGCACCGGCACACATGCGGTCAATCGCGAACCCGGGTACCGACTTCGGCAGTCCAGCCAGGATGGCCGCCGTGCGCCCGAGAGTCAGGCCCTGGTCGCCGGTCTGCGTCGTTGCGGCAATTGCCACATCGTCAATGCGATCACCCGGCACGCCGGGGTTTCGCTCCATCAGCCCGATGATCGCCTTGACCACCAGGTCATCGGCCCTGGTATTCCAGTACATGCCTTTTTCGCCGGCGCGCCCGAACGGGGTTCGAACCCCGTCCACGAAGACGACTTCTGCTCTCTCGGCCACTTTGCCTCCATCATTCGGATCAGATCACACTGATCCTATGTGGGGGTAAAACAGCCGACAGAATCCTTTGACTGTTTCTACGAAGCCGGTTCGGGTGCCGGGTTGATCGTTTGGTGGGCTTCCACAAAGGCATCGGCGATTATCTGTGCGGTTGCGTCAATTTGCCACGGTCGTGCACCGAGAGCTCTGAGCGCTTCAGAAACGGTTTCCACGGTGATCGGCTCTGGGGGAGTCCAGGCCGTGCGCCGGAGATGGTCAGGCGTCAGGAGATTCTCAACCGGAATCGACAGTTCATCGCCGAGCGCAACGAGAGCCGTTCTGGCTGCCTTGTATCGCGCGTCGGCTTCTGGGTTGCGATCCGACCACGACCGTGGCGGAGGCAGCGTATCGCCGTTGGATTTGAAGGACGGCAGGTCATCGGTGGTCAGGCCAGCCTGGACGGCGTTCCACCAGCGGTCAAGTTCGCTTCTGCTGGCACGTCCGCTGAATTCCCGCAGCTCTGCCAATGCGTGCTTCGAGGTCGGGGCGACGCGCGCAACGGCCACCAGCGAGGCATCCGGAACGAGGCGCCCAGGGGAGACGTCCTGCTGCTGGGCGAGTTCGTCCCTGGCCTGCCACAGCTCGCGGGCAATGGCCAGATTGCGCTGGCCCCTCACAGAGTGCACGCCGGAGAGTCTGCGCCAGGGGTCAACCCGCGGCGCCTTCGTCTCCTTGGCGAGCGTGGCGGCGAATTCCTGGTTGGCGATCTCTGTCTTACCGGCATCCGCCAGCATCTCCACCATGCGGTCGTGAAGGTCTGGCAGGTATTCAACGTCAAGTGCCGCGTAGACCAGCCAGGATTCAGGCAGCGGTCTCGTCGACCAGTTGGCCGCGGAGTGCTCCTTGGCCAGATGGGTGCCGAGCAGCTCTTCCACGACAGTGCCGAGGCCAACGCGTGGGATGCCGAGCAGGCGGGCAGCCAACTCGGTGTCGAAGATGGTGGTGGGATCAATGCCGACTTCGCGCAGGCAGGCGAGGTCCTGGCTGGCGGCGTGCAGGATCCAGACCTCGTCAGCGAACGCGTCGTTCAATTCGGCGAAGTCTCCGATCGCCGGGGGGTCAAACAAGAAGGTGCCTGCATCGCGACGGAAGACCTGGATCAGGTACGCGCGTTGCGAATAGGTGAAACCGGATGCGCGCTCAGCGTCGATCCCAATTGGTCCCGTTCCGCCCCGCAGTGCGTCAAGAGCGGCGAGGTAGCCCTCGCGGGTGTCGATTACGAGATGATCAGCCACGGGTGGCCCTTCTGGCGGTCAACGAACTGATGCCTTCGCTTACCGGCGGGAGGCCGGCAAGCATGCAGAGGAGTTCGCCCCATCCTTCTAAATGCGGTGCCAAGTTACGGCCAAGCGGGGTCCATGACGCCCGAAGTTCAATCTGTGCTCCATCGCCCTGTTCGGCGAGCTGGCCGAAACCCGACGAGAGGATCTTGGTTGCCGTGCCGGACGCCGCCTCATACTCGGCACCGTGCGCCTTCAATGCGTCAACCAGCCATGACCAGGTGACTTCTGCCACGAACGGGTCAAGACCGATGTCGGTTTCGAGGGGTGCATGGGCGAAACAGACGACGCGGAACACGCCGCCCCATTCCTCAGGTGCTTCTGGGTCGTAGAGCAGCACGAATCTGCCGGTTCCGAGGTCTGAGTCACCTTCGTGCCTGGCTGGTTTCACGTCAGCGGCGAATGCGATTGCGTATGGCGCGAGGCCGGAGGGCGCCGCCATTTCACGAACGACAAGGTCCGCTCTGGTTGCCGCTCGGCGAATAGAGTCGCATGCTGCGGTGAATTCCGCAGGGAGCGGTTGCTGATCTTGTGTTTCGGGCACGTCAGCAGACTAGAGTTTTTTTCAGGCGCTGTCGGTGAGGCACGCCGAACGGGGAGGTGCTGGTCGTGGTCAACCGTCGTCAGACTCGCGAACCACTGTCGGTCGTAGCACGGGCAGGGTTAGCAGTCGGTACCGGTGTAATTCTTGCTGCCAGCACGATTGCGACGCTGTCTGCCGTCATGGCGAGGCGAGTCGTGACTCCGCCCAGGCACCATGACCAGGACACCCGGATACTTGCCGTCAACGATCGTGAACACACCGTCACGCTCCGGTCGACCCCTGAGGCGATCATTCCCGGCCGGTATGGGCTGTGGTTCTCGTCTGATACCGGGCACGCCAGGGTTGGCGACATCGTGGCATCTTCGCCGACGACGGTGACTCGCACGCTGATCGACGTTGACTTCGGCAACATCCACGCCGCAAAAAAGGGCAGGCTCGGCGCCTGGTTCTATCTCGGGCCCTGGGACCTCGAACTTCCGTTCAGGAATGTCGCGGTGGCGACTGAGCTCGGTGACGCGCCGGCGTGGCTGGTACCTGCTGCACACGCGGGCGACACCGAAGAGACTCAGGACTCCGGCAAGTGGGTCATCCAGGTGCACGGCAGGGGAGTGCGCAGGCAGGAGACCCTCCGTGCCATACCGGTGTTCCACGAAGCTGGGTACACGTCATTGTTGGTGTCGTACCGAAACGACGGCGATGCCCCGCGGAGCGACGATGGGCGCTACGCCCTCGGCGACACCGAATGGCAGGATGTCGACTCAGCGCTCGACTATGCGGTCGCCAATGGGGCCACCAGCGTGGTGCTGATGGGCTGGTCGATGGGCGGTGCAATCGTGCTGCAGACCGCGACTCGATCGAAGCACCGCGACCTGATCGTCGGAATCGTGCTCGACTCTCCGGTTGTGAACTGGAACGACGTTCTCGCCTATCAGGGCAAGCTCCTTCGCTTGCCGGCGCCCGTTGCCTCCGGCGCCGTGCAGGTGTTGGGCCAGTCGTGGGGCGGAATCTTCACGGGCCAGGAAGCACCGATTGACTTCCATCGGCTGGATTTCGTGGCCAGGGCAGGTGAACTCGCCATACCGCTGCTCGTCATGCACAGCGACGACGATGGGTATGTGCCGGCGACAGCGTCGAGGCAGCTCGCGGAACTGCGCCCGGACATTGTCACCTTCGTGCCGTTCACCAGGGCAACACACACCCGGCTCTGGAACTACGACCGAGACACCTGGAACGCCGCCATCACCGACTGGCTGTCAGCGCGCTGAGTCACCTCGTGAGCGAGGTTTTACGCCTGCGATTGCTGGCGATCTCGCAGCTGCCGCTTCGTGCGCGCCAGCAGGGCGCTCATGCCCCTGATCCGGAGGGGAGAGACCGCCTTCGTAAGCCCGATCGACTGTGGGTAGTCATCGGGCACATCGAGCACCTCCTGCACGGTCAGGCCATCGAGCCCCTGCGCCAGGATCGAGGCAAAGCCTCGGGTTGTCGGTGATTCCCTGGGCGCCGTCGCATAGAGGTGCACGGCGCCATCGTCGTCAACCTCGACGAAGATGAAGACGGGGGACTGGCACTCGACGACCCGCTCGAAGAGGTCTGGATGATCGCGGTACCGCTCTGGAAGACCGGGGAGTTCGTTGGAGAACTCGAGCAGCAGTTGCAAACGGTCTGGCTGCTCAAGCGCGAGGAAATCGTCGCGGATCTCAGCCAGCATGGCGGGTAGGTCGGTGGAGGTCATCTCTTCTATTGTTCCACTGCGCTGTATCGATTCGCTGCCCTATCGTTCAGCCGGTGCCAGACGAGGACGAGGTGCGGCACCGCGGTCGGTTCCGACCTGGATCGGGACTCGAACCGAGTTGCCCCATTCCGTCCACGACCCGTCATAGTTTCGAACACCCTCGAAGCCCAGCAGGTGTGTGAGCACGAACCAGGTGTGGCTCGACCGCTCGCCGATGCGGCAATAGGCGATCACACTGTCTCCCTCCGAGAGGCCGGCTTCGTCACGATAGATGGCATCGAGGTCAGCGCGTGATTTGAAGGTCGCGTCTGCCTCGGCTGCACGACCCCACGGCACGGATGCCGCCGAAGGAATGTGCCCGCCACGCAGTGCGCCCTCCTCTGGGTATGCGGGCATAGTGGTGCGCTCGCCCGAGTACTCCTCAGGGGAACGAACATCAATGAGGGGATTGCCGAAGTGGGCGAGCACGTCGTCACGCAATGCGCGAATGGGCGCGTCATTCCGGTCGACAACGGGGTAGTCAGCGGGGACTACTGTCGTGGCATCCGTTGTGAGCTCTCGCTCCTCTGCGCGCCATTTATCGCGGCCGCCGTCGAGGAGGCGCACGTCGTCGTGGCCGAAGAGCGTGAAGACCCACAGGGCGTATGCGGCCCACCAGTTGCTCTTGTCTCCGTAGATCACCACGGTTGAATCCCGTGCGATTCCCTTTGACCCGAGCACCCTGGCGAACTCGGCCGCGGTGACGAAGTCGCGCTGCACCGGATCATTGAGGTCGGTGTGCCAGTCGATCTTGACCGATCCCGGAATGTGGCCGGTTTCATAGAGGAGAACGTCCTCATCGGACTCGACGACGACGAGGCCGGGGGAGCCGAGGTGTTCCTGGAGCCAGGCTGTCGAGACAAGTCGCTCCGGGTGGGCGTACGCGGCGAATTTCGTTGCCGGGTCGAGTGCGACAGACATGGTGGACCTCCAGGGGGTGCCGCGGACGGCACGCAATCAGTTGGGCTGCGGATTAGGCTGTTTACGGCCCGCATAGTGAATCTACGCAATCCGGGTGAACGCCGCATCAACGCGGTAATCCTTCGACACGGTACCTTCGACACAGAGTGCTGCCCACACGGCACGAGATATGGGAATTCGCAATGACGCATGGCGCCACACAGCGGGCAGATCGATTGACTGACCGCACACCGAGCATCACCGGCGCCGAGATCGTCGCGGAACTCGTGCCGCCACCGCAGTTCGAGAACGCGTCGTTTGAGTCCTATCGACCAGACCCTGCGTTTCCCTCCCAGGCCGAGGCAGTGGTCAGGCTGGGCGAGTTCGCCGGCGTGTGGCGTGCACAGCAGCGATCGGGCGGATTCTTTTCCCGAAATCGCAAGGTGAAGACTGAGCTTCCCGGCATCTACCTCGACGGCGGGTTCGGCGTTGGCAAGACGCACCTTCTCGCCGCGCTGTGGCATGCAGCTCCTGGGCCCAAGTACTTTGGCACGTTCATTGAGTACACGGCTCTTGTCGGCGCTCTCGGCTTCGCGGACACCGTGGCCCAGCTGCGCGGCGCGAAGCTCATCTGCATCGACGAATTCGAGCTTGACGACCCGGGCGACACCATGATGATGACCCGGTTGCTCGGGGAGCTCATCGCGACGGGGACCCGCGTGGCTGCGACCTCGAACACCCCGCCGAACTCGCTGGGAGAGGGGCGCTTCGCGGCATCCGACTTCCTGCGCGAGATCCAGGCCATGTCGTCGAATTTTGAGACCCTGCGCATCGACGGCCTCGACTACCGCCGCCGCGACACGGAAGGCCGAGCGACGACTGTCGATCGCGACCAGCTCGATCACCTCGTCGGCTCGCTCGTCGATCGGGGGTCCCGCGTCACTGAGGACGACTTCGGTACGTTGATGGCGCACCTGGCCACCGTGCATCCGTCGAAGTACATCAAGCTGATCAAGGACGTCGACGTCATCGGCATCCGCGACGCCTATCTGCTCACCAATCAAACGGATGCCCTGCGTCTCGTTGCGTTCATCGACCGCGTGTACGACGCGGAGATTCCCATCATCTCGAGTGGACTGCCGCTGAACGATGTCTTCGACGCCGACATGATGAACGGTGGTTACCGCAAGAAATACCAGCGTTCACAGTCTCGGATGGTCGCGCTGACCACAGGAGAGCTTCCACCGCACACTGCCTAGCCCGCACACCGCATTCGGGGGTATCCGAAACATTCTCTTAACACTCTCGCGTCGTACGTAACCTCGGTGAAACATGCCGGGGTGCCCGGCGAAACGTCGAGGATCGAGTATTGGGCCATACCCGAGTAATGACGTGCTCCATGCGAACACCGATAACGCTCGCGGTAAACCTGAAACTCGAGTGTGAGGACAACCTATGGACACGGGCAGCATTGCTTGGGGAATAACGGCCACCGCATTGGTGCTGTTCATGACCCCAGGCGTCGCATTCTTCTACGGCGGTTTGGTCAAGGCCAAGAGCGTCGTCAGCATGATGATGATGAGCTTCGGAGCACTCGGATTGATCAGTGTGCTGTGGATCCTCTACGGCTTCAACATGAGCGCAGTTGACAGCCCGACGCAGTTTGCGGGCAACCCATTCTCCGACTTCGGTCTGGGGAACCTGGCAACGGGTGAGACGGCGAACACCGACCTGCTGGGGGCCACCTTCGGTGCCACGTTCGCGATCATCACCGTCGCGCTGATCTCTGGGGCGATCGCAGACCGCGCCAAGTTCGGCTCGTGGATGATCTTCGCCGGCATCTGGGCGACGCTGGTCTACTTCCCGGTTGCAGCCTGGGTCTGGGGCGGCGGCTGGATCATGAGCCTCGGCGAGACCCTGGGTCTTCCCGGCGTCATCGACTACGCCGGTGGAACCGCGGTCCACATCAACGCCGGTGCAGCAGCACTCGCCCTTGCGATCGTTCTCGGCAAGCGTGTCGGCTTCCAGAAGGGCATCACCAAGCCGCACAACGTGCCGCTCGTGCTCATCGGCGCCGCAGTTCTGTGGTTCGGCTGGTTCGGCTTCAACGCCGGCGCTGAATGGCTGAACGGCCTGGCCAACGTCGGCATCATCGTTATCAACACCCTGGGCGCAACCGCCGCAGCCATCATCGGTTGGATGATCGTTGAGAAGGTCAAGGACCGCAAGGCCACGTCCGCTGGTGCAGCATCCGGTGCGATTGCCGGTCTGGTCGCGATCACCCCGTCCTGTGCAAACCTCGAACCCGGTTGGGCCCTGCTCCTCGGTCTCATCGCAGGTGCCGTCTGCGCCATGGCGATCGAGCTCAAGTTCAAGCTCGGCTTCGACGACTCGCTCGACGTTGTCGGAATCCACCTCGTCGGTGGTCTTATCGGAACCCTGTACCTCGGCTTCTTCGCCATCGACACCGGTCTCTTCACCGGCGGCGACCTCGGTCAGCTCACCGTTCAGGCCATCGCAGCCTTCGCAGTGCTCATCTACTCGTTCGTCGTGGCGCTGCTTCTCGGCCTCGCGATCGAGAAGACGATCGGATTCCGCATCAAGCACGAAGACGAGCTCGCTGGCGTTGACACCTTCGTTCACGGCGAAGAGGGATACGCACTCGAGACTGTCTAATCACAGCTCGTCACAGCACGTCGCCTTCGGGCGTCTGGGCGGTGAGGTAGCGCGGATGTGTCCACACACACATCCGCCGCCTCACCGCCCTTCTGTGTTGTGGGCGCGGTGTTGTGGGCGCGGTGCTGCAGGTGCGGTGCTGTAGGTGCGGTGTCAGCTGCTGCTGGACTTCTTCTTCGACACGAAGAGGGTGTCTGCCTGTTCAAGCGACATGCCGTTCGTCTCAGGCACCACCCGGAACACGAAGATGAACGAGAGCGCCGCGAATACGGCGTACATGCCGTAGGTGAACACCAGCGAGAACGCGGCCAGCGGGGGGAACGAGACGGTGATCAGGAAGTTCGCGATCCACTGGGCGGATGCCGCAAGGCCGAGTGCCTTCGCCCTGATGGAGTTCGGGAAGATCTCGCCGAGCAGCACCCAGACGACAGGTCCCCACGATGCGCCGAAGGAGATGACGAAGAGGTTCGCGGCGATGAGCGCGATGGGTCCCCACGGCCCGGTCAGGGACGGAGAGCCGTCGACGGTGACCGCCTGGGAGAACGCCAGCGCCATAACGCCGAGCGTGACGGCCATGCCGGCAGAGCCGAACAGCAGGATGGGGCGGCGGCCGACCCTGTCTACCAGGGCAATGGCGACCAGGGTGACCAGGATGTTGGTTACAGACGTATACACCGAAATGGCGAAGGAACTGCTTTCGCCGAATCCAACGGACTGCCACAGTGTCGTTGAGTAGTAAAAGATGACATTGATGCCGACGAACTGCTGAAACATCGACAGGGCGATGCCCACCCAGATGATCGGCTTCAGCCCGAAGGCCGGACCGCGCAGGCTGCCGGGCTTCATTGCACGCTGGTCGGCCTGGATGTTCTCCTGGACGTCGCGCAGCGAACGATCCAGCTCATCGGCGGGAATGATAGTGGCCATGATGGCTTTGGCCTGATCGTCCCTTCCCTTCTGGATGAGGTAGCGGGGCGACTCCGGCAGCAGAAGGGCGATTACGCCATAGACGATCGCGGGTACGGCGCCGGCAAGAAACATCCAGCGCCAGGCCGCCAGGCCGAACCAGAGTTCGTTCAGTGCGCCGCCTGCGGCTCCCGCGAAGAGGGCATCAGACAGCAGCGCGGCGAAGATACCAACGGTGATGGCGAGCTGTTGCAGTGACCCCAGGCGCCCGCGCATCTTTCGGGGCGAGATTTCGGCGATATACGCGGGCGCGATCACCGACGCAATGCCGATGCCAAGTCCACCAATGACCCGCCAGAAGATGAGGTCCCAGACGGAAAAGGCGAGACCGGTACCGATAGCGCTGAGCAAGAACAGTACAGACCCGACAACCATTGTCGGAATCCGGCCCCACCGGTCTGCGATGCGCCCTCCGACGAATGCGCCGATCGCACACCCGATGAGGGCACTGGCTACGGCAAATCCGGTGAGGGCGTCCGTCAAATCGAACTCACTGGACAGGCCGTCGACGGCACCGTTGACGACCGAGGAATCGAAACCGAACAGGAAGCCGCCGACAGCGCCGGCGAGGGCCAGCACGATGACTCGTGCGGTGTGCGGGTTGCTCGCTGGAGTGCTCACGCTCCGACGTTACATCGACATCCCAGAAGAGGGGATAGGCAGGTTTGAGCTAGATTTCAGCCTGCGGTGCGCTCGGGCAGCATCCGCTGAATGGCTAGACGCTGCTTCCCTCTGCAACGGTCGCTGGGGCGGGGTTGCTCGTCTTCTTTTTCGACACGAAGAGCGTTTCGGCCTGCTCGAGAGACATGCCGTTCGTCTCTGGCACGACGCGGAACACGAAGATGAACGAGAGTGCAGCGAACAACGCGTACATGCCGTACGTGAGCACGAGTGACAGCTCAGCCAGCGGCGGGAACGACACGGTGATCAAGAAGTTCGCAATCCACTGGGCGGATGCCGCAAGGCCGAGTGCCCGCGCCCTGATCGCGTTCGGGAAGATCTCGCCGAGCAGCACCCAGACGACGGGTCCCCATGATGCGCCGAACGCGACAACAAACACGTTCGCGGCGATGAGCGCGGTCGGGCCCCATGCGCCAGTGAGCGACGGCGCACCGTCAACGGTGACTGCCTGCGAGAAGGCCAGCGCCATGACGGCCAGGGACACGGCCATGCCGGCGGAGCCGAACAGCAGGATGGGACGGCGGCCGACCCTGTCGACGAGCGCGATGGCGATCAGGGTGACCACGATGTTGGTCACCGAGGTGAACACCGAGATCGTGAACGAGTTGCTTTCGTCGAAGCCGACGGACTTCCACAGGGTCGTTGAGTAATAGAAGATGACGTTGATGCCGACGAACTGCTGGAACATCGACAGGGCGATACCGATCCAGACGATGGGCTTCAATCCGAACACCGGTCCGCGCAGGCTGCCACTGGTCTTGGCGAGCTTGTCTGCCTCGATGCCGTCGTGGATATCGCGCATTTGGCGCTCAAGTTCGTCGGAGGGAACGATGGTCGCCATGATGGCGCGAGCCTTGTCCTCCTTGCCGTTCTGCATGAGGTACCGCGGAGACTCGGGGAGCAGCAGGGCGATCACACCATAGACGAGCGCAGGAACGGCGCTGGCGAGGAACATCCAGCGCCAGGCTTCGAGGCCCCACCAGAGTTCGTTCGAGGCGCCATCTGCCACGTTGGCGAAGATGGAGTCGGAGAGCAGCGCGGCGAAGATGCCGATGGTGATCGCGAGTTGCTGCAGTGATCCAAGGCGGCCACGCATTTTTCGGGGTGATATCTCGGCGATGTATGCCGGCGCGATGACAGAGGCGATGCCGATGCCGAGGCCGCCGACCACGCGCCAGAGGATGAGGTCCCAGACCGAGAAGGCAAGCCCGGTACCGAAAGCGCTGATCAGGAAGAGCGCTGCGCCGACGAGCATCGTGGGGATTCGCCCCCACCGGTCGGCCACGCGCCCCGCGGCGTACGCACCGACAGCGCAGCCGATGAGCGCGCTGGCGACGGCAAAGCCGGTGAGGGCCTGGGAGAGTTCGAACTGGCCCTGGAGCGCATCGACGGCGCCGTTGACGACTGAAGAATCGAACCCGAAGAGGAAACCACCCACAGCGCCTGCGACTGCCAATGTGATGACTCGGGCGGTCTGGGAAGTGCGCGCTGAAGATTTCACCCTACGACGTTACATTGCGAATGAGGTCGCGTTGACCGCCTGCCCCGTAGACGGGGGGTCTATGGGGGAGCGTGCCCTGTGATTCCGGCCTGAGGTCTATCCCGCAAAGTGGGGTGGCAGGTGGTCGGGGCGCTGCGAGGTGCACCTGGGCATCGCTGCTAACGTGTGGATTCGTAGCGGTTCGCTACAGATCATCACGAACTGAAAAGGTCACTGGATGCACCGCCGCACTATGCCTGCCCTCCGCTCTCTCCCGCGTTCGTTCTCGAACTCCCGTGCCATGTTCGGCGGCGCTGGGGTGGTGGCATTGCTGGCGCTGCCCCTGGTGGCCGTGGCTCTTCCCGCACCCAGTGCACAGGCTGCTCCGGCCGCCCTTCCCGCCTCCGCGACGAGCACTGCCGTCGTGGGGCGCGTCACGGTGCACGCGCAGACCGGCAACGGGTACTGGTTGCAGGGCGGCGCCGTTGACCCGCTGGCCAACCGCCTGTACCTGGCAGATTCCACTGCAGGCGGTGATCCGAGCCTCGCGATTGTCGAGCTGGACACGAACTCGGCGCGCAGCGTTCTTCTCGGCGGCCCTGCTGGCGCCACCGCGATCGACGCTGCAGTGTCGCCCATTGACGGGTCCGTTTACGTCGTGCTAACCGCCCCAGCTGCAACCGCATCTGTGGTCTCTATCGTTGACCCAGACGCCGACTACGCTGCATCGGCTCCGCCGACGGTTCCCGTCGGTGTCAACGCCCAGAAGATCGACGTTGGCGCCGACGGTCGTGCATACGTCACGAGCCTCGACGACGGGACCGTGTCGGTGCTCCTGCCCGTTGGAGGGCCCGCGAAGCTGGCAGTCGTCCAGACGCTCACCGGGCTCGCGACGGCGGAAGCGACGACGGCGCTGGATGCCTCACGCGGAGTGCTGTACATCGCCAGCGAGCGAACAAGCACCATCACGTCCATCGATGTGTCGGCGAGCCCGGCTGCCGTGATCGGCACATTCGCCGTCGATCACGCGCCGACGGGAATCTCGGTGGACGCGCGTACCGGCGATCTGGTCATCGTCACGCCGGATTCGAATTCAGTCTCCTGGTTCACCCCGTTAGCTAGTGGGGCGACTGTCACGCCGCATCGCTCGGAGGCGCTCGGCACCGATACCTCTGGCTCATTCCTCCTTCCGTTGTCGGCCAGCGTCCGTGCCGACGGCAGCACCCTCGTCGTTTCGCAGGCAAACGGCGCATCCGCCTCGTTCGTCTCCGTGGTACCCGCTGTGGTTGACGCGCAGCACCCTGTGCACACGGTGACAGTCGGCGACCTGGCGTTCTGGGGAATCGAAGACTCCCGCGCCGGTGGCACGCTCTATGTGCCGAACGCCGGAAACGGCACGGTCTCGGTCATCTCTGACGTCACTCTCGCCTCAGTTCCCACCGCAGTGTCGTATGGGGCTGCGACGTCGCTCAATGCGACCGTGACACGTGCCGATGGCCAGCCGATCACGGCATCCGTTGCGTTCACTGACGCCGGTGGCGCCTCACTCGGTTCAGCCTCCGTTGACACTGACGGCCATGCAGTCCTCGACCTCGGCGTGCGAGCCGTGGGTGACGTGCTGTTCACCGCGGCAGTCCTTACGCCGTCCACGCTCTCACTGGCCGTGAGTGGTAGCGCGACGACCAGCAAGGCGGCGACCACGACGACTGTGGCTCTTGACTCTGCCAGCGTGTTGGAGGGGGCGGATGTCGCGGCAACCATCTCGGTTCGGGGGGCCAACGGCGCCAGTGGCACAGCGCCGACGGGGGCTGTCACGCTTCGGGATGGATCTGGGGCAGCTGTGAGTCGCGCGGTACTGGCTGCCGGCAGCTCTCGTGTGGTGCTCTCCGGCCTCCCCGCGGGCACCGTGCAGCTCACAGCGACGTACGACGGCGACAGCTCGTATGTGGCGTCCACGTCCGCTGGTGCGGCTCTCACGGTCGCAGCGCGCACTCCCGACCTCGTCCTTGACGATCCGGCATTGGTCGTGGGCGGCGAGGTCACGCTGCAGCTGACGGGCTTTGCGCCGAACGAGGCTGTTGACCTGACGCTGCACTCCGACCCGATTCGCTTGGGCTCCGCGACTATGAATGCCTCCGGAAGCGGGTCATTCACGTTCATGACGCCGGTTGTCGACCCAGGCACGCACACCATCGTCGCGGCGGGCGCGACGTCTGGCCGGACGGCGTCGTTCTCCGTCACGGTTGCCCAAGCACCTGGCGTCGTGGTGCCGAACCCGACCCCGACCCCGACCCCGACCCCGGCACCCGGCGTGTCGACGCCTGCAGCCGTACCTGTGACTCAGGTTTCTGGCCAGAGCGGGGCGCTGGCGTCGACGGGGGTTGAACCGATCGGCTCCGGCCGCGCAGCCGGCGGACTCGCACTGCTCGCAGTTGGCCTGGTCATGGTCGCGATTCGTCGCACTCGACGTTCAGCGCTTCAGCAGGAGTAACCGGTCGACGGGTAGTCGGGGGAGGAACCGCGGAGCGCCGCCATCGAAAAGTGTTCGGCGGTGGCGTTCCGTGCATTCTGCGCCCATGTGCGACGAATATCGTCGCCAACTGCGATTCTGGCGCCGGAAACATCTGTGCACCGAGGAGAGTCTCAGTACAGTGAGTGAGACATCCGTCCCACAGTGAAGTGAGTACCGTGCCAGAACCCAGAACTGCCGTCCGGCCTGCATCCGTTATCGCGTTTCTGCCACTCATTGTGGCCAGCGCGGTTCACCTGGGTGCGATTCTGCTGTCCGTGAACGATGTCGTGGTGTGGACCAAGCCGTTGCTCATGCCGGCGTTGGCCATCGGGCTCGTCTGGGCGACGCCGATTCGTCGCTCGCCCGTGATCGTGCTCGGGGTCATTGCCCTGTTCTTCTCGTGGGCAGGGGACGTCACGCTCCGCTGGTTCGTTATCGGACTGGCGTGCTTCCTGGTGGCGCACATTGCCTACCTGGTGCTTTTCGTCACCCGGCTGGCTGTGCGCCGCATTCGATGGTGGGCCATCGGCTACGGGGCCTGGCTCGTCGTGCTGCTCGTACTGCTGGCGCCGAACACCGGCCCGCTGCTGATCCCGGTCGTCATCTACGGCACCGTTCTCTGCGGGATGGCGGCAGTCGCGTCTGCCTGCAACCGCTGGATCGCGTGGGGAGGAGCGTTCTTCGTGGCGTCCGACTCGATCCTGGCCATCGACCGTTTCTTGCCATCCGCCGACCTGCCGATGTCGAACTTTCTGATCATGACCACGTACATCGCTGCCCAGACGCTCATCGTGTGGGGGATCCTTCACCATGAGCGGGCCCGCGTGTCGATGCAGGTGCCTGCGGCAGTCGCTCACGCCTGACGAACGGGAGGAGAAAGCGCGCAGGGAAACAAAAAACCCCCGGGATAACCGGGGGTTTTGTTGTGGGCGATACCGGACTCGAACCGATGACCTCTTCGGTGTGAACGAAGCGCGCTACCAACTGCGCCAATCGCCCATGCGGTGAAAACGTGCTTCGACCGCGAATATCGATACTAGTCCACGCGGGAATGGCTCCGCACGCCAGGGCGCGCGAAACGCCGCTCAGTTCTTCAATTTGTTTTCCTGCCCCGCTTCGGTATAAAGTCTTCTACGTCGCAGAGATGCGGAAAACAAAATGCGGATGTGGCGCAGTGGTAGCGCATCACCTTGCCAAGGTGAGGGTCGCGAGTTCGAATCTCGTCATCCGCTCGAATGGAACAGAATCGCCTCGCAAGAGGCGGTTCTCTTCATTTGGTGGTGAACCCAAAACGGTGGATTGGCCGAGAGGCGAGGCAGCGGCCTGCAAAGCCGTATACACGGGTTCGAATCCCGTATCCACCTCCACTCTTGAGAACTTGTTCGCAAGATATGGGCGATTGGCGCAGCGGTAGCGCGCTTCCCTGACACGGAAGAGGTCACTGGTTCGATCCCAGTATCGCCCACAGAAAAACCCCTGAGAAACCGGGGGTTTTCTTTGTTTAAGTCGGTTGCGTGCGCTGTATGCGCTGCCGATCTGAACTGAATTTCCCGCGGATGTGGCGCAGTGGTAGCGCATAACCTTGCCAAGGTTAGGGTCGCGAGTTCGAATCTCGTCATCCGCTCAGAACAATGAAAAAGCCCGCCAGGGAGACCTGGCGGGCTTCTTCTGCGTGTGTCGCCGGCTCAGCGAACCAGCGCGCTCCGCTCAAGCGTCTTGGACTGCGCTGTCCTGTACAGCTCCTCATAGCGGAGCGTGATCGCCGTGCTGTCGTGCGTGAGCGAATGCTCGTACGAGTGCCGCCTCATCGCGGAATACCCCTCACCCGGCAGCGACAGGATCGTCTCTACTGCCCTGGCAAGGTCGATCGGGCTCTGCGGTGGCACCAGGATGCCGTTCAGTCCGCGGTCGATGAGATGTGGCAGCGCCATGGCATCAGCCAGCACAACGGGAACGCCGCTGGCCATGGCCTCCAGCGTCGCGATGCTCTGCAGCTCAGCCGTTGATGGCATGACAAAAACGGATGCCTGTGTGTACAGCATGTCGATCTGGCCGTCGGTCACCCGACCGTGGAACTGCACACGCTCGGCTACCCCGAGCGACTCTGCAAGTTTCTCCAGTCGACGGAGCTCTGTGCCGCCACCCACAATGTCGAGATGCGCGGACAGGGAGCTGGGAAGCATGGCGAACGCCTGCAGCAGCGTGTCCAGGCGTTTCTCCGCGTCAAGCCTGCCGACATAGAGCACCCTGTTGCCCGCTGGACGGTCGAAGTGCGGTGCGAATCGGCTGAGATCCACGCCGCACGACAGTGGGATGATCGAGCCGACAGTGGTGTTCTCTGCCAGGTAACGCGCGGCAATCGGAGTCGGACTCGTCACGATGTCGGCACCGCCAAGCACCGATGAGGCGAGGCTCCAGCCGTATCGGGTCAGCGGTGGGTGCAACTGGCGCGGGAGTCCGCTGTATTCAATGATGTTGTCCGGCATCACGTGGTTGGTGGCAACGAGTGGAATGTGCCGTGACCTGGCTTCGATGCTCAGTGCGCGTCCGATGTTGATGAATGACTGGATGTGCACCACGTCTGGCTGCACCTGCTCGATGACAGTGGCGACGGCTTTCCTGATCTCCCACGGCGGGGGGAACCGGATCCAGTCGTGCAGGAGCCAGCGCACGCTGCGCAGTCTGTGTACCGTGATGACTTCTCCGTCGAGAATCTCTGCCTGGGTGCTGCTGAAGCGGCTTGTCGATGGCGCGACCACGTGCACGTCGTGTCCGCGCCGCGACAGGCGAACGGCGAGGTTGCGGGCGAAGCGTGCAGCCCCATTGATATCTGGCGCAAACGTGTCGGCTCCGATGAGAACGCGCATCGGTCGTTCTGACGTGTCAGGCAACGGTGTGGATTCCATTCGTGAAAGTCGTGAAAGCGAGGAGGTGCCTGGCATCAGCGGGGGAGCGGCGTCGCCTGCGCCGGGTTGAGGGCGTCGAGCATGAGACTCAGGTAGCGTCGTCGCGTGGCGCGGTCCTGACTGACAGCGCCAAGACCCATGGTCACCATGGCAAGCAGGTTCGGGATGTCGCTCGGCTCGATATCTGCGCGCAGGTTCCCTGCGGCCTGCGCCCTGGCGATGGCCGGCGTAATGGCCTCCATGCTCCTGCCGAGGAATTCGGTCGTGACCTCTGCCATGTTTCCAATCGACGAGACCATGCCGTGTTCCGTCAGTGCGAGATCGGCCAGGCGTTCTGCGACGTCAAGCAGGACGAACCTCGGGGTGTTGCTCTCTCCAAACGCGGCGAGGAGCGGCTCGATCTCTGAGACGAAGATCTCCTCGTACACCGCATGCGCGAGAGCCTGCCGACTGGGGAAATGGCGATACAGCGTCGCCACCCCGACACCGGCATCCGTCGCGATACCGGTCAGGCTGCGTGACCCGTCACCGACGGAGAATGCGCGCTTGGCTGCTGCGATGATCCGGGAGACGCTGGAGAAGGCATCCGAGCGAATCGACGTCGTCGCACTGCCCATGTTACTTCCCCCCCATGCTGCAGTTCTACCCCCGGCTGGGGGCACTTTTTGTTGATGGTAGCGCACTCTCATTTCGAGAGATACCGCTCGTTTAGGGGGTATTTGCGAAATGGGGGCACCGATGGTCGGAGGACGCAGCGCCGCTGGCAGCGACCTTGCCAGCGACCTTGCCAGCGACCTTGCCAGCGTCCGACCAGCACGGCACGGTAACCTTGAACGGTTATGCGCGCCGAATCTGAATCACAGCCCACCGTCCCCGTCGACCTTCCCCTCTCTGAGCGACTGGAGGCGGCAATCGTGCGATACGGCGAAGCCGACGTCCTGAAGCGTGCCGTTGCCCTCACGGAGGGCGCTATGGCCGGCGAAGACTTCCTGCTCTATGTCGGTGGCCACCACGCCCAGGGGCTGCTTGACGGCGCTCCTGCCCTGTATTGGCCAGAACTCTGGGGCATGCGTGCCCTGCTGCACGTCTGGGACCCGTCTGCCGGCACCGCCGTCAAGAACGGCCTGGAGAACCAGTCATGGCGCGTTCGCGAAATGAGCGCCCGTGTCAGCCAGGAACGCGACCTAAACGTCGCACCGTCGCTCGTCGCACTCCTGACAGACGAGTCAGCTCGCGTACGCGCTGCGGCCGCCCGTGCACTCGGTGTCTGTGGACGCGAAGAAGATCTCCCTGCCCTCGAAGCGCGCTTGCGCGACCCAGACAAAGATGTCCGCCGCGCGGCCCAGCAGGGACGCGATCAGCTGCGGAAGCGTTTCCCCCAGCCGAGCAACGCCGCAGACTCCCACTAAAGTTAACGGGTACACCAAAACAGGGAGTTAAACACGTGGCTGACGGCTTTGAGCTATTCACCGACCGATCTGTTGTCGCAATGCGCGTCAACGGTGAACTCAAGGATCTTGCGACGACAATAACTACGACGGATGTCGTCGAGCCAGTCACCATAGATTCGCCAGACGGATTGAACATCCTGCGTCACTCTGCAGCGCACGTTCTCGCGCAAGCCGTGCAGACCATCAACCCTGAGGCCAAGCTCGGCATTGGCCCGCCCGTCACGGACGGCTTCTACTACGACTTCGATGTCGAGCAGCCGTTCACACCCGAAGACGTGAAGGCCATCGAGAAGTCGATGGACCGCATCATCCGCTCTGGCCAGCGCTTCGTGCGCCGCGTCGTCACCGATGATGAGGCGCGCGCAGAGCTTGCCAATGAGCCGTACAAGCTCGAACTCATCGGCCTGAAGGGTGGCGCGGCCGCCGAGACAGAGGACAACGAGTCCGTCGAGGTCGGTGGCGCAGAGCTGACGATCTACGACAACGTCGACCCCAAGACCGGCGAGACGGTCTGGAAGGACCTCTGCCGCGGACCGCACCTGCCGAACACCCGCATGATCGGCAACGGCTACTCGCTCACCCGCCTGGCCGCCGCATACTGGCGCGGTTCTGAGAAGAACCCGCAGCTGCAGCGCGTCTACGGCACGGCCTGGCCGACCAAGGACGAACTGCGCGCGTACCAGGCACGCATGGAAGAAGCGGCCAAGCGCGACCACCGCAAGCTCGGTGCAGAGCTCGACCTGTTCAGCTTCCCCGAGGAGATCGGTTCAGGACTGGCGGTATTCCACCCCAAGGGCGGAATCATCCGTCAGGAGATGGAGAACTACTCGCGCAAGCGCCACACCGAGGCCGGCTACGACTTCGTCTACACCCCGCACATCACCAAGTCGAACCTGTTTGAAACCTCAGGGCACCTCGACTGGTACTCAGATGGCATGTTCCCGCCCATGCACCTCGATGAGGAGCGCGACGCTGACGGACATGTCACCCGCCAGGGCGTCGACTACTACCTCAAGCCGATGAACTGCCCGTTCCACAACCTCGTCTTCCGCTCAAGCGGCCGCAGCTACCGCGACCTGCCCATGCGCCTGTTCGAATTCGGCAGCGTCTACCGCTACGAGAAGTCGGGCGTTGTGCACGGCCTCACCCGTGTGCGCGGCATGACGCAGGACGATGCTCACATCTACACGACCCGCGAGGGCATGAAAGAGGAGCTCACCAGCACCCTCAACTTCGTGCTGCAGTTGCTCGCCGACTACGGCCTCAACGACTACTACCTCGAGCTGTCGACGAAAGACCCGAAGAAGTTCGTCGGTTCTGACGACGCCTGGGAAGAGGCCACCGCGACGCTCGCAGAGGTCGCAGCGGCATCCGGTCTCGAACTCGTGGCCGACCCAGGGGGAGCCGCGTTCTACGGCCCCAAGATCTCGGTGCAGGCACGCGACGCCATCGGCCGCACCTGGCAGATGTCGACCATCCAGCTCGACTTCAACCTGCCGGAGCGCTTCGACCTCGAATACACCGCGTCAGATGGCACCAAGCAGCGCCCGGTGATGATCCACCGCGCCCTGTTCGGCTCGATCGAGCGCTTCTTCGCTGTGATCACCGAGCACTACGCCGGAGCATTCCCGGTATGGCTCGCTCCAGTGCAGGTCGTCGGTATTCCGATCAGCGAGCAGTATGGCCCGTTCCTTGACGAGGTCATCGCTAAGCTCAAGGCAGCCGGTGTGCGTGCAGAGGTCGACAACTCCGACGACCGCATGCAGAAGAAGATCCGCAACCACACCAAGGCCAAGGTGCCATTCCAGCTCATCGTCGGTGAAGAAGACCGCGCCAACAACGCCGTCAGCTTCCGGTTCCGGGATGGCACGCAGGATAACGGTGTGCCCGTCGATGACGCGATTGCCCGCATCCTCGCGTCCATTGAGACGCGTGCGCAGGTGACGACGCAGGGTCAGGTCTAACCATGAGTGCGACCTTCCCAGAGGATATTGAGGGCGCCGCGGACGCCAACGGGGTGCAGGTGGAGAACTCGTCGGAGTTCGCCGCTGTTCCCGATGCCTTCCAGCGACTCTGGACCCCGCACCGCCTGGTCTACATCCAGGACGGGCAGCAGCCGCACGCTGATGACTGCCCGTTCTGTCTGGCTCCCAGCATGGACGACGAGAAGGCGCTGATCGTTGCGCGCGGAAAGCACGCGTACGTGTTGCTCAATCTCTTTCCATACAACAGTGGCCACCTGCTGGTGTGCCCGTACCGCCACATTGCGACATATGACCTGGCTACTCCTGACGAGGTTGCAGAGATTGCTAGCCTCACCCAGACGGCCATGCGTGTACTGACGCAGGTGTCGCACTGCGACGGTTTCAACATCGGAATGAACCAGGGACGGATCGCCGGTGCGGGAATCGCTGAGCACCTGCATCAGCACATCGTGCCGCGCTGGGCCCTCGACGCGAACTTCTTCCCGATTATCGCCGGGACGAAGGCCCTCCCTCGCCTGCTCGGTGACGTGAGGCGCGAGGTCGCAGAGGCCTGGCCAACCGAGGCCTTGCCCAGCGACAACGACTAGCGCTTTCCCCGCCGCACGGGCCGCTGGAGCCCTGCGGTACCCGCTGCACCATCACGCAAGGAATAGAGTCAACGGTATGACTGAGACCACTCCCGCAGAGCAGTTTGGCTCCAGCCGCGTCAAGCGCGGTCTGGCTGAGATGCTGAAGGGCGGCGTCATTATGGACGTCGTCACCGCAGAGCAAGCACGTATCGCAGAAGATGCCGGCGCAGTTGCCGTCATGGCGCTCGAACGCGTGCCGGCCGACATCCGCTCACAGGGCGGCGTTGCCCGCATGAGCGACCCCGACCTGATCGAGGCGATCAGGGCAGAGGTGTCGATCCCGGTTATGGCCAAGGCTCGTATCGGTCACTTCGTCGAGGCGCAGGTTCTGCAGGCGCTCGACGTCGACTACATCGACGAGTCAGAGGTGCTGAGCCCCGCCGACTACGTCAACCACATCGACAAGTGGAACTTCACCGTTCCCTTCGTCTGTGGCGCAACCAACCTGGGTGAGGCGCTCCGCCGTATCAACGAGGGTGCAGCCATGATCCGCTCGAAGGGTGAAGCCGGTACCGGTGACGTCTCAGAGGCCACCAAGCACATCCGCAAGATCAAGGGCGAGATCGCCGCCCTGTCGTCGCTCAGCAAGGACGAGCTGTACGTCGCAGCGAAGGAGCTGCAGGCTCCGTACGAGCTCGTTGCAGAGATCGCTGCCACCGGCAAGCTCCCCGTCGTGCTGTTCACCGCCGGTGGCGTTGCAACGCCAGCCGACGCAGCCATGATGATGCAGCTCGGCGCTGACGGCGTGTTCGTCGGTTCTGGCATCTTCAAGTCTGGCAACCCGGCGCAGCGTGCTGCCGCCGTGGTCAAGGCCGTCACGTTCTACGACGACCCCAGCGTGATCGCAGACGTGTCCCGCGGCCTTGGCGAAGCAATGGTCGGCATCAATGTCTCCGACCTCGCAGCACCGCACCGCCTCGCCGAGCGCGGCTGGTAACCACAACCAGATGATCGTTGGAGTTCTCGCCCTGCAAGGCGATTTTCGAGAGCACGCACATGTGCTTCGGTCGCTCGGCGCAGAGGTCGAGTTCGTACGTCGCCCTGAGGAGTTGGCCCGCGTCAGCGGACTGGTGATTCCGGGCGGCGAATCCAGCGTGATGGACAAGCTGTCGCGCACCTTCGGGCTGGCCGAACCGTTGAAAGCCGCCATTGCCGGCGGACTTCCGGTGTACGGAACCTGCGCGGGGCTGATCATGCTCGCCGATACCATCATCGATGGCATTGCCGGGCAGCAGAGCCTCGGCGGCCTCGACATCGCGGTGCGCCGCAATGCATTCGGGTCACAGACCGCCTCGTTCGAGACGCACCTGGACATCCCACAGATAGGCGCCCTGCCTGTGCACGCCGTCTTCATCCGCGCCCCCATCGTTGAAACGGTGGGTCCAGCTGCGACGGCGCTGGCGTCCGTCGCCGATGGGCGCTGCGTTGCCGTTGAGCAGGGAAACCTGCTCGGGACATCGTTCCACCCCGAAATCACCGGGGAATATCGAATCCACGAATACTTTTTGACAAAGGTCGCAGCTGCCGGCCTGAACTAGAATGACTAGGCAGCATACGAGAGCGACACAACGGGAGATTCATGTCCGGGCATTCCAAATGGGCGACAACTAAGCACAAAAAGGCAATTACCGACTCTCGTCGGGCCAAAGCTTTCGCCAAACTGATCAAGAACATCGAAGTCGCCGCAAAAATGGGCGGCGCCGATCTCTCTGGTAACCCCACGCTCGTGGACGCCATCCAGAAGGCAAAGAAGACCTCTGTACCCAACGACAACATCGACCGCGCCGTCAAGCGCGGCGCCGGTCTCAGTGGTGAGTCGGTCGAATACACGACGATCATGTACGAAGGCTACGCAGCTCATGGCGTCGCCATCATGATCGAGTGCCTCACCGACAATAAGAACCGCGCCGCAGCTGAGGTTCGCACCGCCATGAACCGCAACGGCGGCACCATGGCCGACCCCGGCAGCGTTGCATACAACTTCCACCGCAAGGGCATCGTTGTGGTTCCGCACGGAAACGGCGTGACCGAAGATGACGTATTGATGGCCGTGCTCGACGCCGGCGCAGAAGAGGTTGTGGACGAGGGCGAGACCTTCGAGGTCTTCTCAGAGGCCACCGACCTGGTCGCCACCCGCCAGGCGTTGCAGGAAGCCGGCATCGACTACGACTCTGCCGACGTGGCCTTCGTGCCATCGCTCAAGGTTGAGGTAGACGCAGCCACTGCTCGCAAGGTGTTCCACCTGATCGATGCGCTCGAAGACCTCGACGACGTGCAGAACATCTACAGCAACTACGACATCACGCCAGAGGTCCAGGCCGAACTTCAGGCAGAAGAGGACTAACCCAGCAATGTCAGTCCGGGTGCTCGGCATCGACCCCGGGCTGACACGCTGTGGCGTGGGAATCGTCGATGTCTCCGGCAACCGCCGGGCGCGGCTCGTCGAGGTCACGGTGCTTCGCACCACGCCAGACATGCCGCTTGAGCAGCGTCTCCTGTCGATCGGTGATGGGCTAGAGGAACTCCTCGATCGCCACCAGCCCCAATTCGTCGCCCTTGAGCGCGTTTTCGCGCAACAGAACGTGAGCACGGTGATGGGCGTCGCCCAGATCAGTGGCGTCGCGATGCTGCTCGCCGCCCGCAGGGGCCTTCCGGTCACGCTGCACACGCCGAGCGAGGTCAAGGCCGCGATCACCGGCTACGGTTCCGCCGACAAGAAGCAGGTCGGCACCATGGTCGCCCGGATCCTGGGCCTGGCTGAGATTCCGAAGCCAGCGGATGCCGCAGACGCGCTGGCCCTGGCCATTTGCCATGCGTGGCGCACGGGGGCAGCCGGTGGCGCCCTCCCGACGACCTCGGTCTCCGGTGTGGTCTCTGGCGCCGGCTCGGCCGCTGATCCCGCGGCCGGCGGCCTGACACCCGCACAGAAGGCGTGGCGCGCCGCCGAGCGTGGCGCAGCAGCGTCAGTGGCGCCCCGTAGTCTGAAGAGGTGATTTCTTCTCTTCGTGGCATCGTCCTCTCCGCTCTGGGCTCAACGATTGTCATCGAGGTCGGGGGAGTGGGCCTCGCGGTCCAGGTCACCCCTGCCACAGCTCTCTCCGTGCGCATCGGCACTGAGGCACGACTCACGACAACCCTCATCGTTCGGGAAGATTCCCTCACGCTGTACGGGTTCAACTCCGCCGACGAACTCGCCGTCTTCGAACTGCTCCTCGGCGTCACAGGTGTCGGGCCGAAGTCGGCACTCGGCGTGCTCGCCGCGCTCACGCCGGCCCAAATGGCTCACGCCGTCGCCGTCGACGACGATGGTGCATTCCGCAAGGTGTCCGGAATCGGGCCGAAAACGGCCAAGCTCATCGTGCTCTCGCTCACCGGCAAGCTGAACGGCATCGCTCTCGGCAGCGCAGCGACCGGCAGCGGTGTGCACGGCGGCAACGCCGCATCCGTTTCAGCCAGTGTGCAGGCGGCGCTTATCGGACTCGGCTGGTCAGAGCGGATCGCCGCAGAGACCGTCGAGGCGCTCCTGGCAGAGAGCCAACCCGCTGACCCGCTGACTGTCAGCACGATCCTCCGACTCGCCCTTGCCCAGCTTGGGCCGGCACGGCAAACGGCCGGCCAGGCTGCTGGCACGCAGGGAGCGGCATCATGACCGCCGATCCGTCGGTTGAGCTGACCAATCCTGCCGCTGAGGGCGACGTTGAGCTGGCGTTCGAAGGCGCGCTGCGCCCGCAGAGCCTCGGTGAATTCGTCGGCCAGCACAAGGTCAGGGGCCAGCTGCAGTTGTTGCTGACCGCCGCGACGATGCAGCAGCGCACCCCAGACCACATCCTGCTCGCGGGCCCCCCAGGCCTCGGCAAGACCACTCTCGCCATGATCGTTGCGCACGAGGGAAACCGCCCGCTCCGTATGTCGAGCGGGCCTGCAATCCAGCACGCCGGTGATCTGGCCGCTGTGCTGTCGTCCCTCGTGCCAGGGGAAGTGCTCTTCATCGACGAGATCCATCGCATGGCACGCTCTGCTGAAGAGATGCTCTACCTGGCGATGGAAGACTTCCGGATCGACATCATGGTGGGCAAGGGCGCCGGCGCGACCTCCATTCCGCTCGATCTGGCGCCGTTCACACTGGTGGGCGCGACAACGAGAAGCGGATTGCTGCCCAACCCGCTGCGGGACCGCTTCGGTTTCACGGCCCACCTGGAGTTCTACTCAGACAACGAGCTCGCAGAGGTGCTGGCCAGGGCGGCGAGGCTGCTCGGACTCCCGATTGACGGCGAAGCGCTGGCCGAGATCGCCGGGCGATGCAGGGGAACGCCCCGCATCGCGAACAGGCTGCTCCGGCGCGTGCGCGACTATGCCCTTGTGCACGGCGGGAGCCCAGACCTCAGCGCGGTTCATGCGGCGCTCGAACTCTACGATGTCGACGAGATCGGCCTCGACCGCCTCGACCGTGAGGTCATGAAAACGATCTTGACCCGTTTTGGGGGAGGCCCTGTTGGCCTCAATACTCTGGCGGTTTCGGTGGGGGAAGAGCCGGAGACCATCGAAGCGGTCGTTGAGCCCTTCCTGGTACGGATAGGATTCCTCACGCGTACACCTCGAGGGCGAGTTGCAACTCCAGAGGCGTGGAAACATATGGGCCTCGGTAATCCGCAGCTTGGTCCCACCCTTGATGACTTATAATTCAAGCTGGTTCGCACGATTTCGCGTTCACGTGACGCGGAAGTCGCACCGCAATTCGGAAGGTTTTACAGTTTTATGGATCCGTTGACTCTCGTCATGCTCGCCGTACTGGCGCTCCTCGTCTTCTTCATGTTCCGCAACAGCCGCAAGCGTCAGAAAGACACTGCCGCGCTTCAGTCGAAGATGGTTGCTGGTGCACATGTCATGACGAACTTCGGCCTGTATGGAACCATCGTGTCCATCGACGAAGAAGAGAACAAGGTTGCGCTCGAGATCGCACCAGGCACCATCGTTGACATTCACCGCCAGACCATTGCCCGCGTAGTCGAGCCCGTCGCTGAGGTCGAAGAGACCGCCGTGGCAGAGCTGGGCCAGGACAGCGCTCCGTCCGCGTCTGCATCCATGGACGAGCCCGAGTTCGGTCAGCGCCGTGATGACGCGTCCGGCGATGTTTCTGGCGACGAACCCAAAAAGGGCGACGCGTAACCAATCCCTCTCCCGTGCCCGCGCGACACTGCGCGGGCACGAGCATAGAAAGCTGAGTTCAAGGTGGCAAAGTCGTCGACCCCGGTCAAAAAGGCCTGGCGTTCCCTGACCTGGCTGGGTGTGATCATCGTCGGCCTGCTCGCTATCAACACCGCCGGCGTCCTCACCGGCGGCGGATCATGGACGCCCAAACTCGCGCTCGACCTCGAGGGTGGCACGCAGATCATCCTCGCGCCGAAGCTCGAGTCCGGCCAGTCTGTCTCCTCTGAGCAGCTGAACCAGGCGGTGTCGATCATCCGCCAGCGCATTGACTCTGCGGGTGTTTCCGAGTCGGAGATCAACACCCAGGGCGGACAGAACATCGTCGTTTCCATTCCTGGAACGCCCGATGAACAGACGCTTAACCGCATCCAGTCGTCGGCGAAGCTTGAATTCCGCCCCGTTCTCGCGGCCGGGCAGCCCTCGAACGCCAGCGTCGGCGGCGACGGCACCTCGACGGAGACACCAGCACCGACTGCTGACCCGAACCTCGAGAGCACGCCGACCGTCAAGCCGACCGATGCCAGCGACTTGAACTACATCACGCCAGCCCTGCAGGCGGAGTATGACGCCCTCGACTGTGCCGCTATTGACACGTCCAACGTCGCCCCCGCCGACGAGCCGCTCGTCACCTGTGAAGAGGATGGGTCGATCAAGTACATCCTCGGCCCCGTTGAGGTGAGTGGTGAGAACATCACAGACGCCACCAACGGCCAGGTCCAGACGCAGAGTGGCGCGACCACGGGCGAGTGGGCCGTCAACATCGTCTTCGACAGCACAGGCAGCAAGCAGTTCGCCACGGTCACCACGCGCCTCAGCGGACTGACCGGTGTGCAGAACCAGTTCGCCATCGTGCTCGACGGCAAGGTCATCTCGGCTCCGCGCACCCTGGCCGTGATCACGAACGGCCAGCCGCAGATCACCGGTTCATTCGACCAGGACTCGTCAAAGGCCCTCGCTGACTCGCTGAAGTTCGGTGCTCTTCCGATCAGCTTCGTTGTGCAGAGCCAGGACACCATCTCGGCGACCCTGGGCTCAACGCAGCTCACAAGCGGCCTCATCGCCGGTCTCATCGGCCTGATCCTTGTCGTGCTGTACTCGCTGATGCAGTATCGCTTGCTCGGTATTGTGACCGTCGCGTCGCTCGCGATCGCTGCTGTCATCACCTACCTGCTCATCACGATCCTGTCGTGGCGAGAGGGCTACCGCCTGTCGCTGGCCGGTGTCGCCGGTCTGATCGTTGCGATCGGTATCACGGCCGACTCCTTCATTCTCTACTTCGAACGCGTGCGAGATGAACTGCGTGACGGCAGGGGACTGGTGTCCTCGGTCGAAGCTGGGTGGAAGCGAGCGATCCGTACGATCCTGGCGTCTGACACGGTCAACTTCCTGGCCGCTGCCATTTTGTTCATCGTCGCTGTCGGCAATGTGAAGGGCTTCGCCCTGACCCTCGGCCTCACCACGATCGTCGACATCATTGTGGTGGTGCTCTTCACTCACCCGATGCTGCAGTTGCTCGCACAGACCAGGTTCTTCAATGAGGGGCACAAGCTGAGTGGGCTCGACCCGCGCGCACTGGGCGCGGTGTACCGCGGTCGTGCACAGTTCGCTCCGTCCGCCGCTGTCTCACCGGCGAAGGCGGCATCCGCCAGTCGAGAGGCTGCCAAGCGGCAGACCATCGCAGAACGGAAGGCTGCAGAGCTTTCCGGTGCCTCGAACACCACAGCTGCACCGAAGACCGATGCGCCGAAGAACACTGATGCGCCGAAGAACACTGATGCGCCGAAGAACACGGATGCGCCGAGCAAGGGGAAGGACTCCTAATGGCTAGTTTCGCCCAGTTCGGCAACGACCTGCACACCGGCAAGCGCTCATTCAACATCGTTGGGCGCCGCAAGACCTGGTATCTCATTGCCGGCGTCATGCTCCTCATCGCCATCGTCGGCCCGATGCTGCGCGGCGGATTCGTCTTCGGTATCGAGTTCACCGGCGGCTCAGAGTTCGTCGTATCCGACGTCAGTACCCAGGACCAGTCGATCGCAGAAGACGCTGTCGCCAGTGTCGTGCCGACCGCTGTGCCCAAGGTGTCGACGGTCAGCGATTCGGCCATTCGGGTACAGACCGACCAGATGACCGGCGAAGAGACGCGGGAGGTTGCTGCTGCCCTCGCAGAGGCGTACGACGTCCCAGCCGAGCAGGTCACATCGTCCTTCATCGGACCGTCGTGGGGTGCTGACATCACCGGCCAGGCCATCCGGGGCCTGCTCATCTTCCTGGCCCTCGCTGCCGTTGTGATGGCGCTGTACTTCCGCACATGGAAGATGTCTCTTGCGGCCATGATCGCGCTGGTGCACGACCTTGTGATCACTGCCGGCTTCTACGGGATCACCGGGTTCGAGGTAACGCCGGCGGCTGTCATCGGCTTCTTGACGATCCTCGGCTACTCGCTGTATGACACCGTGGTGGTGTTCGACAAGATCCGCGAGAACACCAGCAGCGACGGGCTCGAAGCGCGCCGTACCTTCGGCGAATCGGTCAACCTCGCTGTCAACCAGACCCTGGTGCGCTCGATCAATACGTCGGTTGTCGCCGCACTGCCAGTGGCCTCGATCCTCTTCATCGGTGCGTTCGTGCTCGGAGCAGGTACGCTGCGGGACATCTCGCTCGCCCTCCTGATCGGAATGCTCGTCGGCGCATACTCGACGATCTTCATTGCATCGCCGCTCTACGCCCAGCTGCGCGAGCGCGAGCCGGAGATCCAGAAGCGCGACAAGAAGGTCATCGCCGCCCGCGAGCGTGCCAACGTCACGGCAGTGGAAGCTGGCGTATGAGCCCGATTCATGGTGCGTCGGCCGACGGTTCAACGTCGGTCGACGCAGCGGATGCCATCCGTCTGATTGCTTCGGGGGAGGCCTGGCTTCTCGACGTTCGCGAGGACTCAGAGTGGGAGGGCGGCCATGCAGGCCACGCCCACCACATTCCGATGGCGGAATTGGGTGGACGCCAGGATGAGATTCCTGCTGACCGTACCATCCTGGTGATGTGCCACTCCGGTGGACGATCCCGCATGGTGACCGACGCGCTGGTGCAGGCTGACTACGCTGCCCGGAACGTCGAGGGCGGCATTGTGGCGTGGGTATCCGCTGGTGGGGATGTTGTCAGCGAGACCAGCGATAATTGAGTGTGTGGCACTATGTGTCAGCGTGACGTCGGATCCGGCGTCATGATTTGTACGGCGGGGGCCAACAAGAACGAGGGTAGATCATGACCGAGACTTCGGCCCCGTCTGCCGCGTCACTCCGTCGCCTGGTACCACGCATTTTCTCCAGGGCACAACCGGCCGGTGCCGTCGACACCCTGTTGAAGACCGTTCGGATGCACCACCCGAAGGCCGATCTCGCCATCGTTGAACGCGCGCACGTTGCTGCGGAGCGCGCGCACGACGGCCAGAAGCGCCGGAGCGGTGAACCATACATTACCCATCCGATCGCTGTCGCCCAGATCCTGGCCGACCTCGGCATCGGTCCGAAGACCATTGCCGCCGCGCTGCTGCACGACACCGTCGAAGACACGGCATATACACTCGACCAGCTGCGATCTGATTTCGGTGACGAGATCGCCATGCTGGTTGACGGCGTCACGAAGCTCGACAAGGTCAAGTACGGCGACAGCACGCAGGCAGAGACTGTCCGCAAGATGATCGTGGCGATGTCCAAGGACATCCGCGTGCTCATCATCAAGCTGGCCGACCGCCTGCACAACGCGCGCACCTGGGGATTCGTCCCCGCAGAGTCTGCCGCTCGCAAAGCGACGGAGACCCTCGAGATTTACGCGCCGCTCGCGCACCGTCTCGGCATCCAGACCATCAAGTGGGAGCTCGAAGACCTCTCATTCGCGGTGCTGTATCCGAAGCTCTACGCCGAGATCGAGAGCCTGGTCAAGCAGCGCACTCCGCAGCGCGAGGAATTCGTGCAGCAGGTCATCGATGCGATCAACGACGACCTGAAGGCATCGCGCATCCGCGGCAAGGTCGCTGGGCGCCCGAAGCAGTACTACTCGATCTACCAGAAGATGGTGCTGCGCGGACGCGAGTTCGACGAGATCTACGACCTGGTCGGCATCCGTGTGCTCGTCAACTCGGTGCGGGACTGCTACGCGGTGCTTGGCGCGATTCACGCCAGGTGGACACCGCTGCCCGGCCGGTTCAAGGACTACATCGCCACCCCGAAGTTCAACCTGTACCAGTCACTGCACACAACGGTGCTCGGCCCGAGTGGTCGCCCTGTTGAGATCCAGATTCGTACCCAGGAGATGCACCAGCGCGCCGAATTCGGTGTCGCGGCTCACTGGAAGTACAAGGAGCAGGTCGCAGGCAAGTCAAGCGGACTCGGTCCGAAGAGCGACACCGACATGGCATGGCTGGCGCACATCTCCGACTGGCAGGCGGAGACGAGCGACCCGAACGAATTCCTCGACTCGCTGCGCTATGAGATCGGCGCCAAAGAGGTCTACGTCTTCACACCGAAGGGCAGGGTCATCGGCCTCCCCGCCGGCGCAACTCCCGTTGACTTCGCATATGCCGTGCACACCGAAGTCGGCCACCGCACCATGGGATCGAAGGTCAATGGCCGTCTCGTTCCGCTGGAGAGCACGCTCAACACCGGCGATGTCGTTGAGGTCTTCACCTCGAAGAACCCCGACTCCGGCCCCAGCAAAGACTGGCTGAACTTCGTCAAGAGCCCCAGGGCGCGAAACAAGATTCGCCAGTGGTTCACCAAGGAACGTCGCGACGAAGCCATCGAGCAGGGCAGGGATGCCATTGCACGCGCAATGCGCAAGCAGAACCTGCCGTTGCAGAAGCTGATGAACCAGGATTCCTTCGCCGAGGTCGCGGCGTTGATGAAGTACGAAGACGTCTCAGCGCTCTATGCGGCTGTCGGCGAGGGCCATGTCTCAACGCAGTCTGTGCTCGAGAAGGTCGTGTCGACGTTGCAGAACGTCGATGAGGCAGAAGGCGCTGACTTCCCCATCGCGGCGAGCGGACGCACCCAGACGCTGCGCAACAGCGACTCAGGCGTGCTCGTGCGCGGCGCCCCAGACATCCTGGTCAAACTGGCACGCTGCTGCACCCCGGTTCCCGGCGACAAGATCGTTGGATTCATCACCAGGGGCTCTGGAGTGTCCGTGCATCAGGCGTCGTGCCACAACGTCTCGTCTCTCCTAAAAGAACCAGACCGGATGATCGAGGTCGAGTGGGCTCCCACATCGAAGAGCCTCTTCATGGTTCAGATCCAGATCGAGGCGCTTGACCGTTCAGGGCTGCTCTCCGACGTCACGCGCGTCTTGTCTGAGCACCACGTCAACATCTTGTCTGCGACGGTCAACACCTCAAGCAACAGGTTGGCGCTCAGCCGGTTCGTATTCGAGATGGGGGACACCACCCACCTCGACCGGGTACTGAACGCCGTGAGGCGCATCGACGCTGTCTACGACGTGTACAGGGTGAGCGACGGCTAAAGCCGCATTGCGGGTTCTGGCCTGGCCGATTCGTTTCCAGGCCAGGCCAGCGAACTGTCGACCGTTGGCGAGCAGCGGATGCCTCGCGAGGATGTCTGTCGAGAGCTCTGGGAACAGGTCGAGGAGCGCAGCCAGCACCGGCACGAATTCGTCCGGTTCTCCGGGCGTTCTGGCCAGGTCGACGACCGTTCGCTGCGCTGTCGTGACGGGCATGCCGCCAAGCAGCTGTGTGTCATGAGCGATGTTGCGCGCCTCCCGCAGCCGAAACCGCGTCGAGAGCGGCACGTGCAGGCGCGCAGCGGTGTCCACGCAGAACTGGTGAGGGTGGGGCTCTGGGCCGGCGCCGAAGATCCACGCGGCCGTCAGCCGATCGGCGATCACCCCTGTCGGCACCAGCATGGCGGCGACCTCTGCGCGGGCCAGGGGAGACCCGGGTTGGTCGACGGGACACCAGCCGTCACCGAGCGCGTAGAGTTCGCCGTCGAGCCTGGCGCTGCAGAGTTCGGCCAGGGGCAGGTCACTGGTGGAGAGTACGTTTCCGAGACGATGAGTCATCGGGCAAGACTCTGCGCATCACGTCTTCGCGGGTCACGCGGGATGGTATCTGTGGAGAGGAAACGAACCGGCCCCGCTGTGCATAGCGCATGAGCGCGTATCCACAGCGGGGCCGGTGTCGAGCGGGTGGCTCTGCTTACTGGGCTTCTGGGCTTACTGGCCGATGGCCTTCAGCCAGGACTGCTTGGTCTCAAGTGCTTCCTTGGCGGCCTTGATTGCAGCAGGATCCTTGCTGGCCTCTGCCTCTGCGAGCTCAGTCTCGAGCTTCGCAATGGCGTCGTGCAGCTGGCCGGCGAGTCCTTCGGCGCGAGCCTTGGTCTCTGGGTTGTTGCGCTTCCAGTGGTCTTCGTCGAGCGTGCGCACGGCGGATTCCACCTTGCGCAGGCGCTCTTCGATGGGCTTGACCTGGTCGCGCGGAACCTTGCCGATTGCGTCCCAGCGGCGCTGGATCGACGTCAGTGCGGCGCGTGCCTTGTTGCGGTCCTTCTCGCCAAGAATGAGTTCGGCCTCGGTGAGCAGGGCGAGCTTCTCTTCGAGGTTGCCGGCGAATTCTTCGTTGTCGAGTGCGTCGACCTCAGACTTTGCGGCGAACAGCACATCGCCAGCTGCCTTGAACTTGGCCCACATGGCGTCGTCCTGCTTCTTGCCGGAGCGTCCGGCGAGCTTCCACTCCTCCAGGAGTTCGCGGTAGGCAGGGATGCCGTCAGCGCCGCGCGGCGCGAGCGCCTCGACCTGGCTGATGAGCTGCTGCTTGCGGTTGCGAACGTCGCGGTGGGTGCTGTCGAGGTCGGCGAAGAAGGCCTTCCTGTTCTGCTCGATGGTGGTGCGGGCCGCGCGGAATCGCTTCCACAGCTCGTTCGCCTCGCTCTTCGGAATGCGCGGTGCGTCGTGCTGGTGTGCCTGCCACTTGGCGAAGAGGGCGTCCAGGGCGGCGCTGGCCTGCTTCCACTGCGTCTTCGCGGGGTCTTCGGCTGCGAGGCGTTCTGCCTGCTCGACGATCTCGGTGCGCTCAGCGACAGCAGCTGCTGTTGCTGCCTTTGCTTCTGCGCTCTGCTGCTCGGTGAGCTCATTGACGGTACCGCCGAGTGCGCCGAGGCGTTCGACGAGTGCGGCGAGGTTCCCAACGGCGTTCGCGGTTGCGACGGTCTCCTGCAGGTGCGCGACGGCTTTGGCGATGTCCGCTGCCGGAGCTCCGCCACGGGCGCGCTGCTCAAGCAGGGTCACCTGTCCGTTGAGCTCCACGTACTTGCGTTCGAAGTACGCGAGAGCCTCCTCAGGAGTACCGTCCGGGTACTGGCCGACGGCCCGTTCTCCGGATGCCTCGCGCACGTAAACCGTGCCGGTTTCGTCTACGCGACCCCATGGTTGCTGATCTGTCGTAGTCAAGAGCCTCACCTTGCTGATGTAGTTGCGTTCTCGCGAACGATGAATAACGGCACCAGCCTATTGCACGTCTGGTTGTGGAACCTGATGCTGCGTATGCCGATGTTGCGTAAAAGATGCTGCGTGAGCAGTTGTTACTGAATGGTGACCGCGGTGATTGTCGTCGGAACGGCCGGAGCGCCATCAGTGGCACCGCCTTCGACGCCGGCATCCGTGATGTCTGCCTTCAGCTGGTCAAGACCGCTGGTGACTTTTCCGATCACACTGTAACCGCCAGCTGCGTCAGCGGGAATGGTGGTGTCGTCGTAGACGATGAAGAACTGGCTGCCGTTGCTGTAGCCGTTGCCGCCCTGGCGCGCCATGGCAATGGTGCCGGCCGGGTAGACGTCATCGGTAGGTGCGTTCTCGACGGGGCCGTAGCTGTAACCGGGGCCGCCGGTGCCGTCGCCTGTCGGGTCGCCGCACTGCAGCACGAAGAAACCGCCGGTGGTCAGGCGGTGGCAGGACACATCCTGGTAGAAGCCGTTCTGAATGAGGCTGATCGCCGATGAGACGGCCTGCGGTGCTGCGGCGCCATCGAGTTCGATGCCGAGTGGCACGGAATTCAGCGTCAGCGTTCCGGTCCAGGTGCGGTCCTCTGCGAGATCGGCGGAGGGAACGTCGCCGGAGTTCTCGCCGGCGGCGGCCGATGCGCTGGGGGTCGGCGCGGCGGTGGCCTCCGCCTCAGGCGTGCCTGGGCCACCGTTAAAGAAGAAGAGCTGGGCGCCGACGGCGATGACCAGGACGACGACCAGAGCGGATGCCGCGAGCACGTTGTCGCGGGTGCGGCGCTTCTGCTGGTGCTCGTTGACGGCCCGTCTGGCCTGGTACCCCCGGACGCGCGCCCGTGCTTCGCGTGCCTCGCGGTCTTGCTTATTACTGGGTGCCACGTCGATCCTCCCGGACGCCAGCGTCGATGGCAGGCCATCGGCTGATAAGACAAAAAGAGGCCTCACCCGCTCGCGCGAGTCTCAGACCACGTTGAACTCTACGCAACAAGGCCGAATGTGGCCAACCGACGCGCGTGGGTTGCTGCTGCTCGTCGGGTGTTGTCAGGGGCACAAACTACTGTGGGACGTATGTCTGATGCTCAACCAGGGCTGCGCGGTGGCGCAACGCCCCTCGCAGTGCGTATGCGCCCCAAGAGCCTGGATGAGGTCGCCGGCCAGCGTCACCTGCTGACCCCTGGCTCACCCCTGGTGAGCCTGGCCAGCGACAAGACGGGGGAGCGCGGTTCTGTCTCCGTCATCCTCTGGGGCCCGCCGGGAACAGGCAAGACCACGCTGGCCCAGGCGATCGCCCACAGCTCTGGACGCCGATTCATTGAACTCTCCGCGGTCTCCGCCGGTGTGCGTGACGTGCGTGCCGTCATGGAAGAGGCCCGCACCAGCCGCGACCTCTACGGGCTGTCGACGGTTCTCTTCCTCGACGAGATCCACCGATTCACGAAGGCGCAGCAGGATGCCCTGCTGCCCGGTGTTGAGAACGGTGTGGTCATCCTGGTCGCCGCTACGACCGAGAACCCGTCTTTCTCCGTTATCTCTCCGCTGCTGTCCCGGTCGCTGCTGCTCACTCTCGAAACGTTGAGCGACGAGGACCTCGGTGTCGTCATTGACCGCGCCGTTGTCGATCCGCGTGGCCTTGCCGATCGTTTCGTGCTCGACCCTGAAGCCAGGGCCACCATCATCCGTCTTGCCTCCGGCGATGCGCGCCGGGCGCTCACCGCCCTTGAGGCTGCGTCTATTTCAGCGGCCGCCGGGTTCGCGGTGACCGACATCCCAAACGACGACGATGACGACGATGACGATGACGATGACGATGGCGATGGCGATTCAGCCGGTGCTGTCGCCAAGCCCCCCATAGCGAAGCCCGTCATCACGACAGAGATCGTCGCACTGGCCGTCGATCGCGCCCTGCTGCGGTACGACCGCAACGGCGACGAGCACTACGACGTCATCAGCGCATTCATCAAGTCGGTGCGTGGTTCAGATGTCGATGCGTCGCTGCATTACCTGGCTCGCATGATCGAGGCAGGCGAAGACGCCCGCTTCATCGCCAGGCGCATCATCGTGCTGGCCTCAGAAGATATCGGCATGGCTGACCCGCAGGCACTGGTCATCGCGGTCGCGGCTGCAGACGCCGTGCAATTGATCGGGATGCCAGAGGGCCGCATTCCGCTGGCGCAGGCCGTTGTGCACCTTGCCACCGCGCCCAAGTCGAATTCCGCGTACATGGCGCTCGATGCCGCAATTGCCGACGTCAAGGCTGGCAAGGCCGGCCGGGTGCCGAAACATCTGCGTGACGCGCACTATGCGGGAGCGAAGCGACTCGGCCACGGCAAGGGATACAAGTACCCCCACAATGACTCACTCGGCGTGCTCACTCAGCAGTATCCGCCGGACGAGTTGAAGCACGTGCGGTACTACGAGCCGACAGAGCACGGAAACGAGCGGGATGTCTCTGCGCGCCTCGCGAAAATCCGCAAGATCGTGCGTGGCGAATAAGCCGTGCCTCTGAAGCGGATGTGTTAGTCTGGTCGCTGCCTACTACTGGTTTTAGCGTGCGGCTGCGACTAAAACCAGAAAGTTGGGATTCGCTCTGTAGCCGAGCGGCCCGCGGCAACACCCCTCTGACTTTCCCCGGCATGTGTCTGATAACTCTCAGCGCCCGGGATTCCCTGTTTGAGTTCCATTGAAAGGACACCGTGTCTACCAAGTCACGTACCCGTAGCAAGACCCGCCTGTCGCGCGCCCTGGGCATCGCCCTGACGCCGAAGGCTGCCAAGTACCTCGAAAAGCGTCCGTACGCTCCGGGCGAGCACGGCCGCACCAAGCGCAAGGCCGACTCGGACTACGCCGTTCGTCTGCGCGAGAAGCAGCGTTTGCGTGCCCAGTACGGCATCCGCGAAGCGCAGCTGAAGATTGCGTTCCAGGAAGCCCGCAAGACCCAGGGCCTGACCGGTGAGAACCTGGTTGAGATCCTCGAGACGCGTCTTGACGCTCTGCTCGTGCGTGCGGCTATCGCTCGTACGACCGCACAGGCTCGTCAGATGGTTGTGCACCGTCACATCCTCGTCGACGGCCTGCTGGTTGACCGCCCCTCCTTCCGTGTGAAGCCGGGCCAGGTCATCAACGTCAAGCCCAAGAGCGAGAGCATGGAGATCTTCCAGGTTGCAGCAGCCGGCGGTCACGTCGATGTTCTGCCGAAGCTTCCGGTCTACCTTGAGGCCGAGCTCGACAAGCTTCAGGTTCGCCTCGTGCGCCGCCCGAAGCGTGCAGAGGTCCCCGTGACCTGTGAAGTCCAGCTCGTCGTTGAGTACTACGCAGCACGCTAGTCACGCATGAGCGGTAGTTTCTGAACTACGCTGGAGGGCGGATCATCCATTGGATGATCCGCCCTTTGCTTTTGGTGCATGGCGCAAGCGATGTATTCCGAAACCGGAATGAAAGGTGTTGCTGATGGAGGGTGGAGATATCGCCGGGCTGATCGCTGCCGGGGTATTCGCGGTACTCGTGGCATTCCTGGCCGTTCCGCTGCTGAAGCTCGGCCGAGTGTTCGACGAGACCACCACGATGATTCGTGACATGAGCGACAACATCTCGCCATTGCTCGAAGAGACCACCACCACGATCAAAGAGACCAACAAGCAATTGGCCAGGGTCGACACCATCACCAGCAATGTCGCTGACGTGACGGGAAACGTATCCGCTCTCGTCGCGCTCTTCGCAGCCACGGTTGGCGGCCCGCTCATCAAGCTGGCAGGTTTCTCTGCAGGCGTTCGCGCGGCCTTCGGCGTCGGACGCCCGGCCAGGTCTCGGCAGCGTTCGTAGCTCTGCCACTACTCTTGATTCCATACCAACACACGTCAGGGAGCATCGTCATGAAGAACTTCATCTGGTTTGTTGTGGGTGTCGGCGCCGGATTCGCCGCCGCACACCAGCTCAACAAGACCCAGCAGGGCAACGCATTCTTCTCCGAGCTCGACACCAAGGCGCGTGAATTCGGTGAGGCGCTCTCAGACGGATACCGGCAGCGTGAGGCAGAATTGCGTTCTGCCCTCGGTGACGATTCCGACGCTCTGACCACGCCGACCTCGGGCGCCAACTAGCACCGGCGCCAACTAGCTCCACTCACCATCCCTCCCTCTGAACTACGGAATACATTGCAGACTGCTGACATTCGCGGGCGCTGGCTCGACTTCTTCGCTGATCGTGGACACACCGTCGTCCCGTCCGCCTCCCTGGTGAGCGACGACCCCTCACTTCTCTTCACCGTTGCAGGCATGGTGCCGTTCGTGCCATACCTCACCGGATTGGTTCCGGCGCCGTACCCGCGCGCAACGAGTGTGCAGAAGTGCATCCGTACGAACGACATCGAAGAGGTCGGGAAGACGCCGCGCCACGGCACGTTCTTCCAGATGGCCGGAAACTTCTCCTTCGGTGACTACTTCAAGGAACAGGCGATCGAATACGCCTGGGAGCTGCTCACGAGCGCTGAAGGCGCCGGTGGCTACGGCTTCGCTGAGAAGGACCTCTGGGTCACCGTTTACGACGACGACGACGACGCGTTCGCCCACTGGCGGAAGCTCGGCCTGCCGGAGAACCGTATCCAGCGCCTCGGCATGGACACCAACTACTGGTCGACCGGTCAGCCTGGCCCCGCAGGCCCCTGTTCAGAGATCTTCTTCGACCGTGGCCCGTCATACGGCATCGACGGTGGTCCGGCAACGGATGACGACCGCTACGTCGAAATTTGGAACCTCGTCTTCATGCAGTACCTGCGCGGAGAAGGCACCGGCAAGAACGACTTCGAGATCCTCGGCGACCTGCCCAAGAAGAACATCGACACCGGCATGGGCATGGAGCGCGTCGCGTTCCTCAAGCAGGGCGTCGAGAACATGTACGAGATCGACCAGGTTCGCCCCGTCCTCGACCGTGCAGCCGAGCTCTCGGGCCGTCGCTACGGCGCTGACCACGGTGATGACGTGCGCATGCGCATCGTCGCAGACCACGTGCGTTCATCGCTGATGCTGATGAGCGACGGCGTCATGCCGTCCAACGAGGGTCGCGGCTACATCCTGCGCCGCCTGATGCGCCGCAGCGTGCGTGCCATGCGCCTCCTCGGCGTTGAAGAGGCAACCTTCCCCGAGCTGTTCCCCGCGTCTCGCGATGCCATGAGCGCCGCGTACCCGGAGGTCTCGGCAGACTACGGCCGCATCAGCCAGGCCGCGTACGCAGAGGAAGAGACATTCCTGCGCACGCTCGCCAGCGGCTCAAGCGTGCTCGATCTGGCCGTGGCCAAGACGAAGGAAGCTCAGAAGACCGAGCTGGCCGGCGACACCGCGTTCCTGCTGCACGACACCTACGGCTTCCCCATCGAGATCACTCTCGAGATGGCCGAAGAGGCAGGCCTCAAGGTTGATCGTGAGGCATTCAACGGCCTGATGGCCAAGCAGCGCGCCATGGCCAAGGCCGACGCCAAGGCCAAGAAGACGCACCTCGCCGACCTCTCGGTGTACAGCGCCTTCCGCGCCGCTGGAGAAACGCTCTTCACCGGCTACGAAGAACTGCAGACGGAGTCGAGCGTGCTCGGCCTTATCGTCGACGGACAGTCGGTATCCAGCGCGGTGTCCGGCCAGATCGCCGAAGTAATCCTCGCGGAGACCGCGCTCTACGCGGAGTCAGGTGGACAGGAGGCCGACGCCGGCCTCATCGTCGGTCCCGGCTACGAGCTCGAGGTCCTCGACGTGCAGAAGCCCGTCAAGGGACTGATCAGCCACAAGGTCCAGGTTCGCTCCGGCGAGGTTGGCGTTGGCGACAGCGCCACCAGCATCGTCGACGAGAACTGGCGTCGTGGCGCACGCCAGGCCCACTCCGGAACGCACATCCTGCACGCTGCGCTGCGCCAGGTCCTCGGCCCGAATGCGCACCAGTCAGGTTCGTACAACAAGGCCGGCTTCTTCCGCCTCGACTTCTCCTGGAACCAGGCGCTCTCGCCGGCCACGCGCAGCGAGATCGAAGAGATCTCGAACAACGCGATTCGTGACAACCTCGAGGTCGTCACGCGTGAACTTCCGCTGGCTGAGGCCAAGGCGCTCGGTGCCATGGCCCTGTTCGGTGAGAAGTACGGCGACCGCGTTCGTGTCGTTGACATCGGCGGACCGTGGTCTCGCGAACTCTGCGCGGGTACCCACGTGGCAACCAGCGCGGAAATCGGCATGATCAACCTGGTGAGTGAGGCATCCGTTGGGTCAACCAACCGACGCGTCGAGTCGCTCGTCGGTCTTGAAGCGTTCAAGGACCTCGCTGCAGAGCGCGCGATCGTGTCGCAGCTCACGTCGAACCTGAAGACGCCACGCGAACAGCTGCCTGAGCGCATCAGTGACCTGGTGCAGAATCTCAAGGCCGCTGAGAAGAAGATCGCCGCGTTCGAGGCTCGCGCGCTGACCGACAAGGTTCCTGCTCTCGTCGCCGCCGCATCACGGGTCGGCGACCTGCACCTCGTCACACAGGACCTCGGCACGCTGAACTCGGCCGACGACGTGCGGATGCTCGTCACGGCAACGCGGGAACGACTGGGCAGTGAGGCTGCTGTCATCGCTCTCGCGGCGACGGTGGGCGACAAGCCTGTCGTGATCGTGGCGACGAACCAGGCCGCTCGCGACCACGGCCAGCGCGCAGGCGCACTGGCAAAGGTGGCCGCCGGAGTCCTCGGCGGCGGCGGTGGCGGCAAGGATGACCTGGCCCAGGGCGGTGGCACCGATGTGAGTGCAATCAGCGCAGCGCTTGACGCTGTGCGCACTGCTGTGGCACGTTAGTCCGATGCGTCACGGTGTTCGGCTGGGAATCGATGTGGGCAAAGCCCGCGTGGGTGTTGCGAGAAGTGACGCCCACGGGATGCTGGCCACCCCGGTCGAAACCGTAGCCAGGGATGCGGGGGGAGTCACCGACTTCGCCCGCATCGCGGCCATTTGTCTCGAGCTTGAACCGATTGAGGTTGTCGTCGGGTTGCCACTGGCACTGTCCGGCGCTCACACGGCGTCGACGAACGATGCCGTTGAGTTCGCGGCGGCCCTGTCGCGGTCTGTGGAGGCGCCCGTGCGGCTCGTAGACGAACGGTTGTCGACGGTATCCGCTCAATCAGCGCTGCGGGCCTCTGGCCGCAAGGCCAAGACACAGCGCCCGGTAATCGATCAGGTTGCCGCGACTATCATTCTGCAACACGCACTTGACACGGAGCGTGCCTCTGGAAAGCCGCCAGGCTCGCCCGTAGAACAGTCAGAAAGGCCGTTGTAGCTTGCCAATTCTCCCCTCCGATTCTGAGCAGAATCCCACCCCAACGCGCCGATCGCGCCGCGCGGCCAGACTGGCCGCTGAGGGCGGTGTCACGGATGCCGTGGTGGAGGACGCCGGTAACGGTGGGGCAGGCATGCCCGCAGCGGCAACCCCGGATGCTGCGGCCACCCCGACTACTCCAGATGCTGCGACTGCCCAGCCAACGGCTGCACGCGCGCTAGGCAAGACTGACGCACCAGCGCCGGTGCCGAATGTCGCGGAGGAGAGCGCGCCACCGGCGCCAGACGCCGGCACGCTGGCGGGGATGGTTGCAGACCCGATTGGTGAGCCGACGCCAGCGGCGTCTGCAGACACCTTCAACTGGGGCGAATTTCTCGGGGGAGCCTCCGGTCGCGATTCGAAGCCACACACGATCCACCCGCCCGCCGATCCGCACCCTGGGTCTGTCCACCACTCGGCCGGCACTCATCTGCCAGCGCCCAGCGTCGAGCGGGGGTCACTGACTCCGTCCGAAGCGCTTGGACTCACGGAGTATGAGACGCCGCCGCGTGTCGGCAGCCGGTCAAGCCGCCGTGCCCAGCTGGACACCGAGCCACCGCGGGAAAAGAAGAAGCGCAAGGGCCTGTGGGGCTGCATGATCGTGCTCATCGTCCTCGTTGCGCTTGGCGCGGTGGCGGCCTTCGCATTGCAGGGACCGATCAGCCAGCTGATCGCCGCGACGCAGGGCCCTGAGGACTACACGGGGGCCGGCGTTGACGACGTGATTGTCGTGATCCATGACGGCGACAGCGGCAGCGACCTCGCCGACAGCCTCGTGGCGGCCGATGTCGTCAAGAGCTTCGACGCCTTCTACGACCTCTTGTTGGCAGAGGAGCCGGCTCTGGTCTTTCAGCCAGGTGCCTACCAGCTAAAGACCCAGATGAGTGCTGCAGCGGCGCTGAAGGCCATTCAGAACCCGGACAACAAGATGGAGAACACCGTCCTGGTGCAGGAGGGCCTGCCAGAGGCCGATGTCCTGCAGTCGTTGTCGGAGACTCTCGAGATTCCCATCGCTGACGTCGAGGCCGCCGCAGCCGACGTTGCCTCATTCGGGCTTCCGGCTGAAGCGACCCAGCTAGAGGGATTCCTCTTCCCCGCCACTTACACGTTCGATCCGGGAACGAGCGCGCATGACGCGCTGCAGACCATGGTCAACCGTCAGTTCCAGGCTCTCGACGAGGCTGGCGTCGCGCCGGCGGATCGCTGGAAGACGATCGTTCTTGCGTCGCTGATCCAGCGTGAAGCGGGGCTCAAGGACGACTACTACAAGGTTTCCCGGGTGTTCCTGAATCGACTCGAACCTGCTCTCTGGCCTAGTGGGCTCCTGCAATCGGACGCGACAGTCGCGTACGGCACGGGCAACACGCACCTGGTCACCACGACAGATGCTGAGCGCGCCGACGCGAACAACGCGTACAACACGTACGTTCACCCCGGTCTCCCCATTGGCCCGATCTCGAATCCAGGCGACCTGGCCATCGACGCTGCTGTGCACCCTGCAGACGGTCCGTGGCTGTTCTTCGTGACCTGGAATCTCGACACCGGCGAGACGATCTTCTCTGCGACCGTCGAAGAACATGACGCCGCAGTGGCGAAGTGGTTAGCTTGGATGGATGAACACCCAGAGTATGGCTAACCGCCTCGCGGTCCTCGGCTCGCCGATTGCCCATTCCCAGTCACCTGCGCTGCATGCCGCCGCCTATCGGGTGCTCGGTCTGGACTGGGAGTATGAAGCGATCGAGGTGCGGTCTGGGGAACTCGCTGACTTCATCGCCAGCCGTGGCCCTGAGTGGCGGGGGCTTTCGCTCACCATGCCGCTCAAGCATGAGGTCTTTCCGCTGGTCACCGACCTGTCGCGGGTCGCAGAGTTGACCGGCGCGGCGAATACTGTGGTCTTCGGCGACGTCAACGGAAATCGCACGTTGTCTGGATTCAACACGGATGTCACGGGGCTGGTTCGTGCGCTGGCTGAAGCCGGTGTCGCCACCGCCTCCCACGTGATGATTCTCGGGGCTGGGGCGACGGCATCCTCGGCGCTGGTCTCCGCAGCAGAACTGGGTGCCGAATCGGTCGAGGTGCTGGTGCGGACGCCGTCGAAGGCCGCAGGTCTCGTGGCTCTGGGCCGTGCCCTCGGGCTCGTGGTGGCTGTCTCCGAATTGTCGGCTGCGGCATCCGGTGCCCGGCTTGACGGCGCTGTGCCCCCGACGCCAGGCGCGTTCGCCGGTGTTGTTCCCTCTGTCGTCATCAGTACGCTGCCTGGAGGCACGGATGTAGGTGACATCTTCAGCGCTGAATTCCGCAGCAGCGTTCCGCTGTTCGATGTCGCATACTCGCCGTGGCCGAGCGCACTGGCCCAGACGTGGAGCGCTGCAGGCGGCCAGGTGACCTCGGGTCTCGGCATGCTGTTGCACCAGGCGTTGATCCAGGTACGCATCTTTGTTTCTGGTGATCCGTTCGCTGCGCTGCAGGGCGAAGAGGCTGTTCTGGCCGCCATGCGCGAAGCTCTGGTCTAGCGGCATGCCAGAATAGGGAGCATGCTTCGTTGGCTCACCGCCGGAGAGTCCCACGGCCCCGAACTCATCGCTATTGTCGAGGGTTTGCCCGCTGGAATCCCGGTCACTCTTGATGCGATCCGTCTCGATTTAGCGCGCCGTAAACTCGGCTATGGGCGGGGTGCGCGCATGAAATTCGAACAGGATGAGTTGAACATCTCCGGCGGCGTGCGCCACGGACTCACCCTGGGCGGCCCCGTCGCTGTGCGGATCGGCAACACTGAATGGCCCAAGTGGTCAGAGGTGATGAGCCCTGAGCCTGTCGACCCAAGCACGTTGGTGCGCGGTCGCGGCGCTCCGTTGACGCGTCCGCGTCCAGGCCACGCCGACCTCGTCGGCATGCAGAAGTACGACTTCGATGAGGCCAGGCCCGTTCTGGAGCGCGCCAGCGCCCGTGAGACGGCAGCGCGCGTCGCTCTCGGCGCGCTCGCTCGCGCCTTCCTCGCCGAACTCGACGTCACGCTGGTCAGCCACACGCTGTCGATCGGACCCGTTCGCGTACCTGAAGGCTCGCCGCTGCCCGTTCCGAGCGATGTCGACCTGCTCGACGCCGATCCGCTGCGCTGCTTCGACCCCGCAACCTCCGCGTTGATGGTGGCCGAAGTGGATGCCGCGCACAAGGACGGCGACACCCTCGGCGGCGTCGTCGAGGTGCTCGCATACAACCTCCCCCCAGGACTCGGCTCGTTCGTGCATTGGGACCGCCGCCTCGACTCGCAGCTGTCTGCCGCTCTCATGGGCATCCAGGCGATCAAGGGAGTTGAGGTCGGCGACGGCTTCCTCACCACCACTCGCCGCGGCTCAGAGGCCCACGACGAACTCTTCCAGTCGACGGATGGCATCACGCGCTCCAGCGACAAGGCCGGCGGTACAGAGGGCGGTATGAGCACGGGCACCGTGCTTCGTGTTCGCGCTGGCATGAAGCCGATCGCGACTGTGCCCCATTCGCTGCGCACTGTCGACGTTGCTACCGGCGATGCGGCATCCGCTCACCACCAGCGCTCTGACGTCTGTGCGGTTCCGGCAGCTGGAGTGGTGGCAGAGGCCATGGTCGCACTCGTGCTGGCGAACTCGGTGCTGGAGAAGTTCGGCGGCGACTCTGTCGGCGAGACCAAGCGCAACCTCGAGTCCTACCTCGCGCACATCCCGGAGAACCTCAAGACCCGCGGCCAGAGCGTCGCTGACTTTGAGGGCCAGGGCGTCGCTGACGTTGAGTGACCACCGATAGTGAGTGACGGCAGACTCCGTATGGCTGGCTCGTCGTCAGTAGCGCCGGTGGTGTTCATCGGGCCGATGGCGGCGGGAAAGAGCAGGATCGGGCACCAGGTCGCCCAGGAGCTCGGGCTGGAGTTCATCGACACCGATGCGGTGATCGTGGAACAGCACGGACCGATCTCCGACATCTTCGCGACGAGTGGCGAAGCGCATTTTCGTCAGCTGGAAGCCGACGTCATCGCCAGAGCGCTGCAGTCCGATGCGATTGTCTCGATCGGCGGCGGGGGAGTGCTGCACCCGGCAACGCGTGAGCTGCTGGCCGACGCTGTGGTCGTCTACCTGTCCGTCGACGCCGATTCGGTGAAGTCTCGTCTCGGTGGCGGCAAGCGCCCGCTGCTGAAGAACGGACTCGACGACTGGCAGCGCATCTACGACGAACGCCGCTCAACGTATGAAGAGCTGGCCACCATCCATATCGACACGTCCAATCGGGACATCGACGCCATCGCCGACGATATCGCGGCCTGGGTTAGAGGGAAATTGTGACTGAGACAGACACCACCGTCATCACCGTGAGCGGTCAGGACAGCTACCCCGTATTCGTTGGGAGGGGACTCCTGGCAGAGAGCGTGGCAGAGCAGCTGGGCGACGGCGTCAAGAAGGTGTTGATCGTGCACACGTCAACGCTCGGCGCTCGAGCCGTCGCGCTGCGTGAGAGTCTGCTCGGTAAGTACGAAGTACTCATCGCAGAGGTGCCAGACGCCGAAGCCGCCAAGCGCGTCGAGGTCGCCGCGTTCTGCTGGCAGGTCATGGGCCAGGCCGATTTCTCCCGAACGGATGCCGTCATCGGTTTCGGCGGCGGTGCCGTCACCGACCTCGCCGGGTTTGTTGCGTCGACGTGGTTGCGCGGGGTTCGTCTGGTGCAGCTCCCGACGAGCGTGCTCGGCATGGTCGACGCTGCCGTCGGTGGCAAGACCGCCATCAATACAGCTGAGGGCAAGAACCTCGTCGGAACTTTCTACGCTCCGACCGCCGTGATCTGCGACCTCGACACCCTGAACGACCTGCCGCGCAATGAGATCCTGGCCGGCTTCGCTGAGATCGTGAAGGCCGGGTTCATCCAGGTTCCTGAGATCCTCGACATCATTGAAGCGGATGTCGACACCGCGACGGATCCCACAACTGCCGAGTTCCGTCGTGTCGTCGAGCTGTCCATCGAGATGAAGGCCCGCGTCGTCGGTGTCGACTTCAAGGAGGCCGGCCTCCGCGAAATTCTGAACTATGGACATACGCTGGGCCACGCGGTCGAGCACGCAGAGCGATACGGCTGGCGTCATGGCGCGGCTGTCGCCGTCGGCATGATGTTCGCCGCTGAGCTGGCGAGCCTCACCGGGCGGCTGCCCGTCGAGGTCGTCGACCGTCACCGCTCCATCCTGGAATCGCTGACACTTCCCACGACCTACCCTGTCGGCCGTTGGAAGACGCTGCTGGCGACGATGCAGCGCGACAAGAAGACCCGAAGCGGCATGTTGCGCTTCATCGTGCTCGATGACATCGGCAAGCCGACGGTTCTCGAGGGGCCGGACAGCTCACTGCTCTTCGCTGCGTACCAAGCGATCGGCTCCTAGCCCACCCGTTGATTGAGGAACGAGCGCCAGCGAGTGTCTCGAAATCCAGCGGGCCAATCTCTGAAATTATGCGTCTGAAGACCGGCTCACGAGGTTTCGAGGCGGCCGTGGCCGGCCTTCCTCAACCAACGGGGGAGGCTGAGGCTACTCACGCAGGCCGATCCTGGCGTGAACCCGCTGCATCCAGCGCGGCGCCCACCACAGGCGCTTCTCGAACGATGTCATCACCGCCGGCACCAGCACAGAGCGCACGAGTGTCGCATCCAGCAGCACCGCGACCGCCAGTGCAACGCCGATCTGTTTCATCTGCATCAGGTCGCCGGTGGCGAAGCCCGCGAACACCAACACCATGATGAGTGCTGCAGAGGTGATGATGCGGCCAGAGCTCTGGAGGCCGGTCTCGATGGATTGCCTGGTGGTCTCCCCGTTGTCGTGATGCTCTGTGATGCGTGCGAGCAAAAACATCTCGTAGTCCATGGCCAAGCCGAAACCGAAGACGAGCACGAGGGTCAGCACCAGCGCGTCTACGCCGCCCAGCGTTGAGGCGTCGAAGTTCAGCAGACCGGCGAGATTGCCCTGCTGGAAGCCCCATACGAGCACGCCGACCGCGGCGCCGAGCGAGAGCGCACTGATCACGAGCGCTGTGAGCGGGATGACGACGGAGCCCGTCATCAGGAAAAGCAGCACGAAGCTGGCGACGGCGATGATCAGGATCGCCCACGGCGCGCTCTGGCCGAGCGAATCCAGGTAGTCGACTGATGCGGCATCCGTTCCACCGACCCAATGGGGGAAGTCGGGACGGTCGGCCCTGATTTCACGCACCACGTCTGTGCCCTCATGCTGTTCGACGCTCACGCGCGATACCCAGTAGCCGTTGACGTCGGCAGGCGGCGTGACGCCCGTGACGTGCGGCAGAGTCGCAACGTCATCCGCCCAGGCTGCCGCCGATTCCTCGTCTGTCGATGAGACCAGCTGAACCTTCGCCTGCGTGGCCTGCGGAAAATGCTCATTGAGGGTGGTGACAAAGTCGTACTGGCTTGAGGAGGCCGGGATGGCGTCATCGTTGCTGTTGGAGAGGACAATCGACAGCGCGGGGCTGCCCATGAGTACCAGCAGCGCAGTCCCGGCCAAGGCGACGCCAGCAGCGCGCGGCTGGATGCTTCTGGTGAGCTTCGAGAAGAACCCATCCTCAGGCGCGACATCCCCGAAGCGGATGAGAATGGCGCCGAGACCCGGGATTCTGGTCAGGACGCCTGGTTGCAGGAGACGCTCTCCGAAGTAGCCGAGGAGCGCGGGCACCAGCACGAGCGCCGTGAGCATGGCGATGACCACGACAGAGACGGCGCCAATGGCAATGGCCCTGATGATCTCCGGCTCAAACACGAACAGGCCGACGGTGGCGATGGCAAATGTCAGCCCAGAGAAGAGCACGGTGCGCCCTGCCGTGTTAACCGTCGCGCCGACGGACTCCATCATCAACTCGTGGCGCTCAGGTTTTGTCTGCGCGGTGCTCCCCGGCTGCGTCCCCAGCTGCGTGCTCTCCAACTGCTCGACGCGCGCGCGGAACTCCTCTCGAAATCGGCTGACGATCAGCAACCCGTAGTCGATAGACAGGCCAAGACCGATGACCGCGATCACGTTCATCACGGTGATGTTGATGTCCATCACGTAGCTGAAAGCGAAGAGAGTGCCCAGAGCGCCGACGATGGATGCGATGGCGCCGATCAGGGGCATCGCCGCAGCCAGGAACCCGCCGAAGATGACAAGCATCACGAGCAGGGCGAGCGGCAGCGAGATGAGCTCGCCCTTCTGCAGGTCTGACTGGGCCACGGCAACCAGCGAGTTCACGATGAGCGGGCTGCCGCCGACCTCGACGGTGGCACCGGGAGCGATGCCCCGAACCTCGTCAGCCGTGGCATTCAGCTCGTCCTCAACCTCCGTCAAGAGCGAGTCGCTGAGAGCGCCATCCGTCGTCTCCATGGAGACGCTGAGGAGAAGCCCGTTGCCATCGGAGGCAAAAAGGGAGGCCGCCGCCGGGGACGGCTGACCATTGGGTAGCGGCGGGAAAGCCAGCGGATTGACGACCTGGGTGACACCGGGAATCGCAAGGAGGTCATCCGTCGCCTCTGCAAGCACAGCATCCAGCTCTGGCGAGGCGGGATCGATGCCATAGACGAGCAGCGAGATGCTCTCTGTGCTTGCCGTGGTGTCGTTGCTGGTCAGGGCTGCAGCCTCACTGGCTTCGCCGTTGACGGTGGGCCCGGTGCTGGAGAGCCGCTGGAACAAGCTTTCCCCGGTGATCCCGAACAGGGACGTCGCAAGGCAGGCCACGAAGAACACGGCCCAACAGATCAGGACGACGAGTCGATGACGGGCCATTGCGATGCCAACGGAGCGCAACATCGGGGAACTTCTTCCTCCGGAATCCAACAACGGATGCCGACACCCTACACTCGCAACCTCAGGGTCGCGCGGGGAGAATCACGCGTTCAGCATCACCTTGAGCGCCTTCGTTTCTGCCGCCCTCCCGAACACGTCGTACGCCTCGATGATGTCGGTGAGCGCGAAGGTGTGACTGACGAAATGTTCAGCGGGAATCTTGCCCTGCGCCAGCATTTTGAGGAGGGTGGGCGTCGTGTCGGTGTTGACGAGTCCCATGGTGATGGTGATGTTCGAGATCCAGAGTTCGTCCATGGCGATCTCAACACCCTTGCCATGCACACCGACATTGGCAACGTGGCCGGCTGGACGCACGATGTCGAGGCACATCTTCAGCGTCGCCGGGATGCCGACGGCCTCGATGGCCACGTCGACGCCGAGGCCGTCTGTCATGGCCAGCACCTGTTCTTTCCAATCCGCGGCGCTCGACACCACGGCATCCGTCGCACCGAACGAGCGTGCTGCTTCTGTGCGGTTGGCGTCGAGGTCGATGGAGATCACGCGCGACGGACCGTAGAGCCCTGCGGTGGCGATGGCGGCGAGGCCAACTGGCCCAGCGCCGACAACAGCCACCACGTCGCCCGGCTTCACGCTGCCGTAGCGCACGCCGATTTCATGGCCGGTGGGCAGGATGTCTGACAAGAGCGTGCCGAGTTGGGGGCTGACTCCGGCCGGCAGGCGGTAAACGGATGTCTCGGCGTACGGCACGCGCACGAACTCTGCCTGCGTGCCATCGATGAGGTGACCGAAGATCCAGCCGATCCCCGACGTGCCTTCCTCTCCGAGGCAGTGCGAGAACACGCCCTGCTTGCAGTACTCGCATTTCCCGCACGCAGAGATACAGGACAGGATCACCTGGTCGCCGACGGCGAGCGTTGTCACCGCGTCGCCGATCTCTGTGATGGTGCCGACGCCCTCATGGCCAAGGATTCTCCCTGGCGTGACAGCCGGAACGTCGCCCTTGAGAATGTGCAGGTCAGTGCCGCAGATGGTGGTGGTATCGATCTTGACGATCACGTCTGTCGGATGCTGAATGGTGGGCTTCGGCACCTCTTCCCACGCCTTGTTTCCCGGACCCTTGTAGACGAGTGCTTTCATGGCGATATCCCGGTTCTCTCTGGTGTCGCAGGCCGATTGTGCCCCGAGCGTACCGCCGCGATTGCCGGTTGGTAAGGTCGCGCTCGTGCCATGCGACGCCAGGTGCCGTTCGGGAGTCACGCGCATCGAACGCAGCTTCGCGGGAGTTGCAACACGCGCGAAACTGCGTTCGACCCGCGCCGCGCTTACGGGACGGTGGCGACCAATTACTCGGCTACTGCCGGAGCGACCTCGCGTTCAGCTGGCTCAGCGGACTCCGCATGTGCAGCGAGCTCGCCGCGTGCGTGCGCGCCTTGTCCGGCATTGCCGCCAATCACCGCGCCGGCAGCGCCAGCCGCAACGCCGCCCAGGAGGCCGCCGAGCAGGTCCTTGATGCCGACGCCCATGGTGGAGTTCAGCACAGCGTCGACCTCGGAGAATCCTGAGGCGACGTTCTTCGAGAGCTGCGAGGCGCCATCCGTTGAGATGACGGTGAGCTGGTCGATGTTGCTCATCGGCGCAGCAAGCTCACGCGCGATGTGCGGGAGGGTCTCGATCATGCGCAGCTGGATGAGGGCCTCTGACTGCTCAGCGAGAGCCTGGGCGGAGAGGCGGGTCGCCTCGGCCTCTGCCGCACCACGAGCACGGATGGCGTCGGCTTGGGCCTCACCCTCAGCGCGGATGGCCTGGGCGGCGGCAACACGAGCGTCGCGATCTCCGGCGGCAGCGGTGACGGCAGCCTCTGCAGCGGCGGCCGCTGTCACGCGCACGCGGTATGCATCGGCGTCTGCCACAGCGTTGACCTCTGACTCAAGCTCAGCCTTGCGCAGCTGGGCTCGGCGCTGCGCCGTGGCTTCCTGTTCGGTCACGACGGCCTGCTGCGCCTTGGCCTCTGCGAGAGGGCGAGCGGATGCCGCCTCAGCTGCGGCCTTGTCGGTGTCGAGCTGGAGGGCGGCGCGGCGGAGGGCGAGGGTGTTCTCGGCCTCAGCGACGGCCTGCTCTGCGGCGATGGCGGCCTCGCGTGCCTCGCGGGTGGCGAGGTGCTCAGCGACCTCGGCCTGGCGGCGCACCTTGGCCTGCTCTGCACGGCCGATGTCGCGGATGTAGTCGTTCTCGTCCGTGATGCCCTTGATCTCGAACGAGTCGACATCGAGGCCCTGGTTGGCGAGCGACTCTCGCGCTGTGGCCAGTACTGACACCCCGAGCTCGTCGCGCTTCTGGATGATGGTCATCACGTCGGTGGCACCGATGGAGGAGCGCAGTGAACCAGAGAGGACTTCCTGGGCGAAGCTGTCGATGTTCTTGTCCTGGCCGAGGAAACGCTGGGCCGCGGCACGAATGGCCGCAGGATCGTCGCCGACCTTGACGATGGCGACGGCATCCACGGTCAGTGTGATGCCGTTCTTGTCCTGGGCGATGGCGGTGATCTCAATGGCACGGCTGCGCAGGCTGATCTTGTGCGCCTTCTGGAAGAACGGCGTGAGGAAGACACCCTGGCCATGCACGATGCGCTGGCCTGACTGCTCGGTCGTTGCGCCGTCAACCGTGGTCTTGCGCGACTTCTTTCCGGTGATGACGAGTGCCTCGTCTGGTCCGGCGTTCTTGTAGACGGTCTTTGCGTAGATCAGCGCGGCGAGCAAGACGACGATGCCGAGCGCGACGAGACCGGCAACTGGGCTGAGGAAAAAATCAAACATTGGATCCTTCCGGCGCAGCCGAAACAGCGGCGCGAGCAATGAAGCGAGCGAAAACGGGGGCTTGCATGCGCGCGACGCGCGAAACTGCGCCGTGCCCTCACAGTCTCACAGAGTCCGCCCGAAAATAGGCCGCCACCGGGAGAATTATTGGTGAAGAGCCCGACTCGGCCACGGTCGCCCTCCGCAGGGTTGAATCCCGGCGGCTAACGGCGGGTGTCCTCCACCGTCACAGCGCCGTTGACCGTCTCAAGCGTGATCGTGCGCTCCGAAGCGCGGTCGCTTGGCACGGTATCCGTGTTGACGCTGCCATTGGTTGTCGCGGCGTCAATGAAGTACGTCGACGTTCCTGTGGGAACTCGCACCATGATGGCGCCGTTGGTCGTCCGAGCCTCAACGTCATCTGGCGGATCGACGAACTCGAGCTCAATGCCGCCATTTGTGGACGTCACCTCCACGTTGCGTGACCCGGCGTCGACAATCTTGATCCCACCATTCATGGTGTGCGCACTCACATCGCCGCGAGATCCCGTCGTCTGGATAGTGCCGTTGGTTGTGGTGAGATCGAGTTCGCCGGTGAGGTCGACGACGGTGATCCGGCCATTGCTGCCTTCAACGTCGAGCGCGAGTTCCGCCGGCATTTGGATGGCAATGGAGACGTCGCAGCGGGCAAGGAACCACCCGTTGGGGCAGCCGCCGCTGATCGTGGTGGTGTCACCGGTTGTCGTTGCCGTGATGGTGGGTTCTGCGCCGGAGTAGTGGCCAGTCATCGTCACGCGCACCTGACCGTCGGTGATTGCACTCACACTGATCGACGCGTTGGGGATGTCCACCTCGACGCTTGAGCCAGCCGCGGCATCCGTCGTTCGCGCGATCTCGGTTCCGCGCAGGCTCGCGAACACCGCAACCAGCGCGACGACGATGATGATGACCAGTGCGACGGGGAGCGCGACGAACAGCAACAGCTTCGCCGTGAGCGACAGCCGGTGAGCGGATGCCGCCGGCGGAGACTCCGGCTGCGGTGGTTGCTGCGGTGGCTGCTGGTACGGGTTGCCAGAGGGCGGCGGCGGCGGGGGAGGCGGTGCGCTGGTCATGGACGTGCTTTCGCTCGAGTCGGACGGTGCAGCGGAGGATGCCGGATGTCTGGCCGGGTTCGTGCCCAGCGTATAGCGGTAGTTGGCAATCGATCACACCACACGCCCCCGCTCCGCTACGAAGCGAGGGCATGTGGAGTGCGCAGGGCTCGCTAAACGGGTCGCTTCGCCGGCGACACGGTCTTCGACGGATCGCGCTCTGCAACACCGCCGACGGCCTCGTCGATGCGAGCGAGCACGGCGGCCTCGAGGGTGACTCCGCTCGCGCGCACGTTGTCGGCAATCTGTTCCGGACGTGACGCGCCAATGATCGCAGAGGCCACGTTCGGGTTCTGCAGCACCCAGGCCACGGCGAGCTGGGCCATGCTGAGCCCCTGCTCGGCGGCGATCGGTTGCAGCCTGGCGACAGCGGTCAGCACGTCATCGCGCATGAACGCCTTGACGGTCTCTGCCCCGCCTTTCGCGTCGCGCGCCCGTGAACCCTCTGGCGCCTCTGCACCCGGCTTGTACTTGCCGGTGAGCACGCCCTGCGCAACCGGTGACCAGACGATCTGCGAAATGCCCAGTTCTTCGGATGCTGGCACGACGGCATCCTCGATGACGCGCCACAGCATGGAGTACTGCGGCTGGTTCGAGATGAGCTGGAAGCCCAGCTGCGTCGCCAGCGCTGATCCGGCACGCAGCTGGTCGGCATTCCACTCAGAGACGCCGATGTAGAGCGCCTTGCCGGCGCGCACGATGTCGGCGAATGCCTGCATGGTCTCTTCAAGCGGCGTCTCAGCGTCATAACGGTGCGCCTGGTACAGGTCGACGTAGTCCGTCTGCAGACGCTGCAGTGAGCCGTCAATCGATTCCATGATGTGCTTGCGTGAGAGGCCGACGTCATTGTGACCCTTGGGCCCCGTTGGCCAATAGACCTTGGTGAAGATTTCGAGTGAGGCCCGACGCTCGCCCTTCAGTGCGTCGCCGAGCACGACTTCGGCTGCGGTGTTGGCGTAGGCATCCGCTGTGTCGAATGTGGTGATGCCGGCGTCGAGGGCGGCCTCCACGCAACGCGTTGCCACCTCATTCTCAACCTGGGAGCCGTGGGTGAGCCAGTTGCCGTATGTGATCTCTGAGATCTTGAGTCCGCTGTTGCCGAGGTATCTGAATTCCATGGTGCAACGCTACGCCCGACAGTGCGTGGTGAGGGGGAGGCCGGAGGGACACGTCGGCCGAGTGACGACGGCTAGCCGTTGTGCGTGACGTGTTTGGGCAGCGCGAACACCAGCAGGAACGCCACGACGCTGAACGCCGCGCTCACGCCCAGGGCATTCGCAGCGGCGTCGGTGAATCCCTGCGCCAGGTCAGCAGGGCCGGTGATGTGCAGGCTGCCGAAGAGCACACTGCCGATGATCGCGATGCCGACGGCGCTGCCGATGCGCTGCATAACGGAGATGACGCCGCTGGCCGAACCCGCCTCAGACCGACTGACCGTTGCGACGATGAACTGGACGTTGGGAGCGATGAAGAGACCATTGCCGAGGCCGGCCAGGAAGAGGGGGATGAGGAGGGCCCAGTGATCCAGGTCGCTGGCGGGAGTGAGCAGCAGCACCAGCCACACCCACACGAGTCCGATCGTGACGAGCGCGGTGCCGGCGACCAGGACGTTCCGCCCCAGGAAGGTCGCGAGCCGGTCGCTCTGTGACGCGCCGATGATGCTGCCGATCGCAAATGGCACAGAAACGAGCCCCGATTCGAGGGCGGTGTGACCGAGGCCGGCCTGCCAGAGCAGCGAGATCGTGAAGAAGATGCTGGTGAAAGCCGCGAAGTAGACCAGGGCCAGGATCGTGCCGCCGGTGAAAGCAGGGTGTGAGAACAGGCGTGGAGGAACGAGTGGCGAGCCGTTGGCTTTCGCCACCCGCACTTCCCAGAGCGCGAACGCCACGAACAGCACGAGGCTGGCGGCGAGGGTGAGGTAGGTCCAGAGCGGCCAGCCCTGGTCCTCGCCTTCAATGAGCGGGACGAGCAACGCGACGAGGGCCCCTGTCAGAAGCAGCAGCCCGAACACGTCTGTGCCTGACTTCACGGACTCCTCGCGCCCGCCCGGCAGCAGGAATATGGCGGCAATGAGCGCGATGATGCCGATGGGCAGGTTCACCCAGAACACCAGCCGCCAGCCCTCTTCCTCCCCGAATGCTTCGATGATGAGGCCACCGAGGATCGGCCCGATCGCCGTCGACACTCCGATGACAGCGCCCATGATGGCGAATGCCTTGCCCCGCACGTGAACGGGGAACATGAGTTGGATCATGGCGGTCACGCCGGGTACGAAAACGCCACCGGCGAAACCCTGGATGACGCGCCAGACAATCAAGTCAACGTCGGTTTGGGCAATCCCGCAAAAGACACTGGCAATGGTGAAGAGCGCAAGGCCGACGAAGAACACCCACTTGTGGCCGAGGCGGTCGCCGATTCGGCCGGCAGGAATGAGCGCGATGCCGAACGCGAGTGCGTAGCCGGAGATGATCCACGACAGTGTCGCTTCCGACGCATTGAGGCTGGTGCGAATGGACGGGAGCGCGACGTTGACGATGGTGGTGTCGAGCAGGGCCATGAACATGCCGATCATCAACACGATCAGCGCTGTCCAGGCGCCGCGAGGTGCGACAGTCCCCGATGCGGTCGCGGATGCCCCGGCCGCCGCGGCGTCTTCAGGCTCTGAGCCGCTCTGGGGTGGCGTTGCTTCGGCCATGGTGTGGTCCTTTCGCGGAGGCGCCATGTCGTGGCAACCCCTCGTCCGCTGCTCACGACGATTTTCGACCTCGCTGAAATGCTACTGCGCCCTGAAACAACGGGGCAGTATCCGTTTGCGCAGGGGTAATGAAGCTGCGACTCAGGCGAATCTCTCATAATGGTCACGGGGGATTTCACCTGGCGGGTGGGCAAGTGGCCAGGAACCGTGAATTTGGAGCGTGGATGTCAAGTCGTATACAAGATGTATGGATGTCGTGGCTGGCCTATGCCTGCGCGGCCGTCGGCCTGGTAGGCAGCGTCTTCTTCGTCCTGATGTTCGTCGTCGAGGTGCCCTTCAACGGCCCCTATACCTTCGGGGCGACCTACGAGGTCTTCGCGGCGATCGGTTGTGCGCTTGCTGCCCTGCTGGTCGTTCGTCTACGGCGACAGACCGATGGCTCATCGATCATTCCGCCGCTTGTGGCCGTCGCACTCGTCATTGGTGCCGTTTCGGCACTGCTGGTGGCAACCCATGTCGTCGATTCGATCATCCTGGTCTTTGTCCAGGCCGCAGTCGTGTTCGTGCAGGGAATCTGGATGATCTGGATCAACAAGCGTCTGGGTCGCGAGGACACACTGCCGCAGTGGACAAGTCGGTTGGGGCAACTGATCGGCTTTGGGCTCGTGATCGGTCTTCCGCTGATCGCGGTCGGGTTGGCGCTGGCCGTGCTCACCATTCCACAGCTCCTGTTCCTCGGTCTCGGCGTATTCCTGGCCGGTGGCGGGTGGCTCATCTGGCCGCTGTGGTGGGTGCTCGTCGGGGTGCAGATGGGCAAGCCGGTGCGCGCCGTGGCGAGCTCTCCGGTGGGTGGCGCCGCATCAGGGCAGTCCGGTATTTACCCGGCCAGTGGATATTCAGCCAGTGGATACTCAGCCGGTACGCGCTCGACCGATCCATATTCACCGGAGCCAGCAGCGTTCTGGGTGGGCAGCGAGGCACAGCGACGGGCCAGGGCAGAGAGTGAGACACGTGCTCAGGCGACGCCACCAGCGGATGCTGCCATCAAGCACCGTGGTCGCCGTAAGGCATAGGCGGCCGGGCCTAGTCTGACCCCGACCCTGACCGGTACGGTCGATCCAGGAGGTCGACATGAGCGGTGAACTCGTACTCGTCACCGGCGGCACAGGATTCGTGGCTGCCCACTGCATTGCGGCGTTGCTGGAGCAGGGATATCAGGTGCGCACCAGCATCCGTTCCTTGACCCGTGAAACCGACGTGCGCATGATGCTGCGGCAGGCCGGTGTGGTGCCCTCAGAGCACCTCTCGTTCGTTGCTGCCGACCTCATGACGGATGCCGGCTGGCCTGAGGCCGTCGCCGGCTGCGATTTCGTGCTGCACGTCGCGTCGCCATTTCCGGTCTATGTGCCGAAGAACGAGGACGATCTCATCATCCCGGCCCGTGACGGCGCGCTGCGTGTGCTGCGCGCCGCGCTGGACGCCGGCGTGAAACGGGTGGTGCTCACGTCGTCGTTCGCGGCTATCGGTTACGGGCACCCGCCTACCAACCAGCCGTTCACCGAAGCAACCTGGACAGATGTGAACGGGCCGAATGTGGGCCCGTATCCGAAGTCGAAGACCCTGGCCGAGCGTGCCGCGTGGGATTTCATCGCCACGAATTCCGGTGCAGGGGCACTGGAGCTGGCCGTGGTCAATCCGGTCGGCATTGTGGGGCCGGCGCTCGGGCCAGACCTGTCGACGTCTGTCGAGTTGCTCCGCGGCCTGCTGAGCGGGATGGCACCGGCACTCCCGCGCATCTCGCCGAGCTTTGTCGACGTCCGCGATGTCGCCGACCTGCACCTGCGTGCCATGGTCGACCCGGCAGCGGCTGGCGAGAGATTCCTGGCTGTTGCGGGTGAGCCGATTGCGTTGCCTGCGGTCGCGCGGCTGCTGAAGCAACGCCTGGGATTGGCCGCAGCCAGGGTGCCAACCCGTGTGCTGCCTGACTGGGTCGTACGCCCGCTTGCCGTGGTCATTCCTGCGCTCCGCCAGGTTGTTCCGCAGCTGGGGCATCCCCAGCGAGCCTCCAACGCGAAGGCGAGACGGGTTCTCGGCTGGGCGCCGCGATCGAATGAAGAGGCGATCCTCGCCACAGCCGACAGCCTGATCGAACTGGGTCTCTTGCCAGAGCGTCGTGGACGAACGCCAAAGGGCCGCCAGTAGCGAACCCTAGAGTTGCGACGCGTACGCGCTGTACGCGACCCACAGGCATCCGCTAATGATGACGGTGAAGAGCACCAGCCACACCGGTGACGGCACGCCAGTGTGGCGGTAGAGAATGTACGCATCGGACGTGGCGAGCTGGGTGCGACGGCGTACGTGCACGCCGATCACGGTCAGGAGTCCGCGCACAGCGCCGACCAGAAGCGCAACACCGATAACCAGGAGTGCGTAGCTCTGCACCTCCGGCGTCGCGTAGAACCACAACGCCATGCTGACGGCAGCAGATCCGAGGACGACGAGCACTCCGAACAGGTTGCGAATCACCGAGAGCGTGAGTACCAGGGCGAGGCCACCCACGAACAGGGCCATGGCGGTATAGCCGTGGAAGACACTCCAGAGCTGGGCCGCTCCGACCAGCGCCGGTGCCGGATACCCGAACATTCCGCTGACAACGAGGCTGAGCGTTCCGCGACCGCTGCTGAGGGCTTCGCCGGAGTGATTGCGTCGCAGTCTGATGCCATGCACCACCCGCCCCGTCAGGATGGCCGCAACCGCATGCCCGAGTTCGTGAACCAGGGTCGTGAAGAGGCCGAAGTGCTGCCAGGTGACTCGGGGGATGCTGAGTGCCGCAGCGACAGCCACAATCAGCAGCATGGTCTGGGTTGACACATCGATCGGGATGCTCGGGGCGAAGAGCGTTGACCAGGTGAGTGTGAGCGGTGAAGTATCGATACTCACAGTGTGGCGCATGCCACGCTGTGAGTGAGCAGGGATGCGGAGGCTTACAGCGCGTGACGAGCGGACCCGCGTGTGTAGTTCCCGATCACCCCGGCATTCCGGCCTGCGCTGTTGACTCTTTCTCACTTCCGGCACAGTGTGGGCCACACACCGTCCCGACTGCGGCACGACGCGCGATCAGTGCGGTGTTTGGGGGAACGCAGGTTGCGGCGCTCGTGTACACCGTGGCTTGAAATTCCCCGGGCAGGTCCATAACGTCAGAAGGGAATATCCATGTCAGGCAACAGAGGCGTCGCTTATGAGGGCAAGGGAAAAGTCGAAGTCATCGACCTTGACTACCCAACCTTTGAACTCAAGGACGGCCCCGGGGTCAATCCGGCCAATATCGGCCGGAAAGTACCGCACGGGGTAATTCTCAAAACCGTCGCGACCAACATTTGCGGTTCGGACCAGCACATGGTCCGCGGTCGCACTACCGCGCCCCAGGGACTCGTTCTGGGGCACGAGATCACCGGGGAGGTCGTGGAAACCGGCCCCGATGTCGAATTCATCAAGGTCGGCGATCTGGTGTCGGTCCCGTTCAATATCTCCTGTGGGCGGTGTCGCAACTGCAAGGCACGTAAGACGGGAATCTGTCTCAATGTGAACCCTGACCGCCCCGGTAGCGCATACGGCTACGTTGACATGGGCGGCTGGGTCGGCGGCCAGGCCGAATATGTCCTGGTGCCGTATGCAGACTGGAACGTTTTGAAGTTTCCAGACAAGGACCAGGCCATGGAGAAGATCCTGGACCTGGCGATGCTCTCCGATATTTTCCCGACCGGTTTCCACGGCTGCGTCACCGCGGGCGTCGGCGTTGGGTCGACCGTCTATATTGCCGGCGCTGGCCCCGTCGGTCTCGCCGCAGCCACAGGCGCCATGCTGCTCGGCGCATCCGCTGTCATCGTGGGAGACATGAACGAAGAACGGCTGGCACAGGCGCGCAGCTTCGGATGCGAAACCATCGACCTCACCAAGGGTGGGCCTGCTGAGCAGATCGAACAGATCCTGGGCGTGCCAGAGGTTGACTGCGGCGTGGATGCCGTCGGGTTCGAGGCCAGGGGCCACGGTTCTGACGCCTCGCATGAGGCGCCGGCCACGGTGCTCAACTCGCTGATGGACATCACGGCCGCCGGTGGGGCGCTCGGTATTCCGGGGCTCTACGTCACGGGCGACCCGGGTGGCATTGACTCGAACGCGCAGAAGGGCGCACTCTCGATCAGTCTCGGCACAGGGTGGGCAAAGTCGCTCGCCTTCACCACCGGACAGTGCCCCGTGATGAAGTACAACCTCGATTTGATGAAGGCCATCCTGGGGGACAGGGTGCACATCGCCAAGAACGTCAATGCGACAGCGATTTCGCTGGATGATGCACCGCGTGGTTACGCCGAATTCGATTCGGGCGCAGCCACCAAGTACGTGCTCAACCCCAATGGATACCTGAATGCGTGACTGAGGTTCGCCGAGTAGCGGTGGCGCAGCGAGCGATCGCTGCGCCACCCGTTCGTTGATTGAGGAGCGAGTGCCAGCGAGTGTCTCGAAATCCACCGGCCCGAGTACGATGTCCGCAACGAAGGAGCAGCCATGACCACCGCCGACGAAGATGAAGACAGGATTCTCACCGATTGGAGCCGTCGGCTCGTCGACGCCTTGCAGATTCTGGAGTTTGAGGTCGACAGGAAGGAAATCCTGGGCCTCGCCGGGCGCGCTGCCCACTCCGTTCTCCGCCCAGCGGCCCCGCTGACCACCTTCATCGTCGGCTATGCCGCCGGGCTGGCTGCCGCAGGTGGGAAAAGCTCTGAGGCAGCGGTCAAGGACGCGACCGAGGTCGCACTGCAACTGTGCCGCACCCAGCCGGCCGAGGATCCAAGCGCCGAGGGTCCCAGCGGCGCGAACCCAAGCGGCGCGGACCCAAGTGCCGAGGGTTGGACGAACACCGGACAGTGACGTGATCGTGCGCCTGTGCGGGTCGAGCGTTGCCCTGCCGGTGGTCAGCGTTGCAGCAGGTCGCCGACGGGTTCAGGAGTCGCTGCAACCACCGACGGTTCGAGGCGCACAATCACCGACTTGGAGATCGGCGTGTTGCTGCCCTCTGCGGTCGCATCCAGCGGAACGAGAGCGTTTGCTTCGGGGAAGTAGGCAGCTGCGCACCCCCTGGCTGTTGGATACGCCACTACCCTGAACCGCCTGATCACGCGGTCGACATTGTCAGTGAACACGGTGTGCACATCCACCAGCTGCCCGTCGGCGATGCCCAGTTCTGCCAGGTCGTCCGGGTTGACGAATACCACCAGGCGACCCTTCTTGATCCCGCGGTAGCGGTCGTTGAGGCTGTACGTGGTGGTGTTGAACTGGTCGTGGGACCGAATGGTCTGCAGGATGAGGCATCCGCTTGGCCGGTCAATGTGCTCGAGATCGTTCACGGTGAGCATCGCTTTGCCCGTCGGTGTCGGGAAGGTACGCGAGTCGCGGGGGCCGTGCGGGAGCACGAATCCGTCTTTCGCCCTGATGCGGAGGTTGAAGTGGCTGAAGCCTGAGACGACACGGGAGATATGGTCGCGGATGACGTCGTAGTTATTCTCGAAGGCCGCCCAGTCGATAGACGGGGCGTCGTCGGCTCGACCTGGGTCGCCGAACACGGCCCTGGCGAGGCGGGTGACGATGGACACCTCTGACAACAGGCCGGGAGCGACCGGTGCCACTCGTCCGCGCGAGGCATGCACGGCGCACACCGAGTCTTCGACGGAGACGAATTGTTCACCGGATGCCTGCACGTCGATCTCTGTGCGGCCCATGGTGGGCAGAATCAGGGCTTCAGCGCCGACCACGGCATGCGAGCGGTTGAGCTTGGTGGAGATCTGCACCGTCATCTCCGTGTTGCGGAAAGCTGCTTCTGCGACGGCGGTATCGGAAATCGCCCCCGCCAGGTTACCTCCGAGAGCGATCCACACTTTGATCGTGCCGTCACGCATACCCCGGATTGCGCCGACGCTGTCGATACCGTCTTCGCGAGGCGGGGAGAACTTGAATTCGCGCTCGAGGGCATCGAGGAACGCGGGCGGCATTTTCTCCCAGATTCCCATGGTGCGGTCGCCCTGCACGTTGCTGTGGCCGCGAATCGGTGAGGCCCCAGCGCCAGGCTTGCCGATGTTGCCGCGAAGGAGCAGCAGGTTGATGATCTCCTTGATCGTTGGCACTGCCTTCTTGTGTTGGGTGAGCCCCATTGCCCAGGTGATGATGACCTTGTTCGCAGCGAGGTAGCGATCGGCCAACTCGTCGATTTCATCGGAGCGCAGGCCGGTGGCCTCCAAGACGGCAGCTTCATCAAGATTCGCGAGGTGTGCCCTCAGCTCCTCCAGCCCGTGGCAGTGTTCGGCGAGGAACTGGTGATCAAGGACTCTCCCCGGGTTCGCCGCTTCGGCGTCGAGCACACGCTTGGACACAGCCTGGAGGAGCGCCATGTCGCCGCCGAGCCGTATCTGCATGAATTGATCGGCAAGTCCGATGCCATGGCCGATGAGGCCGCGCACCTTCTGCGGATTCTTGTACCGCATCAGGCCGGCTTCTGGCAGTGGATTGATGGCCACGATGTCGGCGCCGGCCTCTTTCGCCTCCTCAAGGGCGGTGAGCATCCGTGGGTGGTTGGTGCCAGGGTTCTGCCCCATGATGATGATCAGGTCTGCCTTGGCAAAGTCGTTGTAGCTGATGGAACTCTTACCGATGCCGATCGTCTGCCCCATGGCGAGGCTCGTCGACTCGTGGCACATGTTCGAACAGTCGGGCAGGTTGTTCGTGCCGAATGCGCGCACGAAGAGCTGGTAGGCGAATGCCGCTTCGTTGGACGTTCGTCCGCTCGTGTAGAAGGCGGCCTCGTCGGGGGAGGAGAGGCCAGCGAGCTTGCTTCCGATGATGGAGAACGCGTTCTCCCAACTGATGGGCCGATAGTGGTCTTCCCCCGCCGGCTTGTAGACCGGCTCGACCAGCCGCCCCTGCATTCCCAGCCAGTATTCCGATTTGGTGAGCAGGTCGTCGATGGAGTGATCCGCCCAGAAACTGGTGGGAACGGTGACGGGCGTCGCCTCCCAGGTGACCGCTTTCGCTCCGTTCTCACAGAACTCGACTGCCTTGCGATGCTCTGGGTCCGGCCAGGCGCAACTCATGCAATCGAATCCGTCCTTCTGGTTCATCGCAGAGAGCGTCTTCAACGCCCGCGAGATGCCCATCCCGCCGAAGGCCGGAACCATCGAGTGGACGATGCCCGGAATGCCGGCTGCAGCGGTGCCCGGCTTGTCGATCTCAATTCCGTCGTCGTTGACGTCGTCGACCGGTGGCTTGTGAGTCATGCTGAGTGCCTTCCCTCGCCTGTCCGAAAACCCCTGAGAGTGCCCACTGGCAAGCGGATGCCGCGGCGCCCTGCTGTGACCTGGTCACGTCTCAGGCCTATCAGCTAATGAATGCCTGCACAAGATTCCGGCTGGCGATAGTCGCCGACGGGTTCATGCCTCACCTGGTGCGTCTGGTTGAGCACGCTGTAGGGTGGGCCTGACTCACAAGACACACAAGACTCACAAGATACACACGCAGCACAACACTCATACGAGTCACTGGCGCTCACAAGGAGATCCCGTGAATAACCCATTCAAGCCGTCAGCAGGCGCGACACCGCCTGAGATCATCGGTCGTGTCGGCGTGCTGGACGAATTCGCCTACGGACTGCGGCTCGGCTCAGGCGCTCCTGGGCTGCTGACCATCTTCACCGGCGCGCGGGGCATCGGTAAGACTGTCATGCTCGGTGCAGCGCATGACCTCGCCAGGGAGCAGGGCTGGGCCGTCATCTCGGAGACAGCGACTCGCGGGTTCATGGGCAGGATCGGTGAATCCATGCGCCGCCTGGCTGAAGAACTGGGCGACGGTCCTCCGAGCCGCCGCATCACGGGGGTCGCCGCAGCCGGATTCAGCGTGACAACACAGCTGCCACCTGAGAAGCAGGTCGACTGGCGGATCACCGGTGAAACTCTCCTCAGTCTCCTCGACAAGAACAACACCGGATTGGTGATCACGGTGGATGAGATTCACGCCGCCGATCGGGGAGAGATCGCCCAGCTCGCCGCGAACGTTCAGCACTTCATCCAAGACGGACTGCCCATCGGCCTGGTGTTCGCCGGGTTGCCGGCGGCCGTGTCCGACCTTCTGAACGAAGGTGTGGCCACGTTCTTACGCCGTGCGGACAAAATTGATCTCCATGCGGCCGCTGTCCGTGATGTTGAAGCGTCTTTCACTCGAACGTTTGCCGACGCTGGGTTCGCGCTTTCTCCCGAACTCGCGCAGCGCGCTGCCGCGGCCACGGGCGGCTACCCATTCCTCATCCAGCTGGTCGGGTACTTCCTGTGGAAGGAATCGGAGCAGGCCACTGCCGAATTGGATGAAGAAGCCGTGCAACGGGCAATTGACGCCGCCCATCGACGCAACGCCCGTACGGTGATCGAAGCGGCGCTCTCGACGGCATCCCGAAAAGACCTGGACTTCCTGCGCGCGATGTCAATTGACGAAGCGCCGAGCGCCGCGGGCGACATCGGCCACCGTCTCGGTGCCAAGCCCAACACAGTGGCCAACTACCGCGGCCGTCTGATTGCCGCTGGACTCATCGAACCTGCAGGCTACGGGCACATCGCCTTCGCGATCCCCGGCCTGCGGGAGCACCTGCGAAGCAGCGTCCCGCGAGGGTGAGTAGGGGGCCCGCCGACGACCTCACCCGGTCTGCGTCACCATGTACACCAGTGCCATGCGACTAGTATCTAACGTGCCAGGAGGTCGCGGAGGGCGCTGATCACCTCTGATGGCGCCTCTTCGGCCATGAAGTGGCCTGCCCCGAGTGTGCGATGGTCGAGGTCGGACGCCCACGCGCCCCACAGGCCGGCGGCGTCGTAGCCGAGCGCCGTGCCCCAGTCCTGCTGAATGACGGTCACGGGAATTCCGAGTGTTCGTCCGGCCTCGCGATCCTCGCGATCATGGCGAAGGTCGATTCCGGCGGAGGCCCTGTAATCGGCAACGATCGACGGGATCGCTTCACGGGAGGCGCGGAGGTACTCGTTGCGGTACTCGACGGGAATAGCCTCTGGGTTGGCATCCCAGCCGTCGATGAAGGAGGCGAAGAAGTTGTCGGCTGTCGCCTCGATCATAGGTTCGGCCACGCCGGCCGGCTGCGCCATGAGGTAGAGGTGCCAGGCTACTTTCGCGTCTGCGCCGCCCAAGATACTCCACATGTCGAGCGTGGTCAGTACGTCGAGGGACAGGAGGTGCGTGACGGTGCCTGGGTGGTCGAGGGCGGCCCTGATCGCGACGAGGGCACCCCTGTCATGACCCGCAAGCGCGAACGTCTCGTGTCCCAACGCGCGGGCGACTTCAATGATGTCGGCTCCCATCGTGCGCTTCGAGTAGGTGTCCTCTGACGACTCGTCCGGCTTGTCGCTGGCGCCATACCCCCGCAGGTCGGGGCAGATGACGGTGTGGTCTGTGGCCAGGTCGGCGGCGACGTGCCGCCACATCAGGTGGGTCTCTGGAAAACCGTGCAGCAGGACGACTGCCGGGCCGGTACCGGCGACGGCAACATTCAATGAGACGCCGTCGGCAACCAGAACCCTGCGGTAGTCGAAATTCGGGAGGGTGATGGTCATGGGAGCTCCTGGGTGTGGAAGTGGGTACTCATTCCACGATGAGGGTCGTCAATCAGCGCCCGATCAGCCCGCCGCTGCAGCGAGCTAAGGTGGTCAGGTGAGCGAGCTCAAGATTCGTGTTCTTGGCCCGATCGAGGCCGAGATTGACGGAACCCCGCTCCGAATCTCGAAGCCGCGCAACCGGGAAATCCTGGGGTTACTTGTTTCGAGACACGGCAACGCGTTATCGACGCGCGGGCTGATTGACGAACTCTGGGATGAACCCGAAGCGGGCGCGGTTGGAGCGGTACGGACGTTCATCGGTGAGCTTCGCCGCGTCATTGAGCCAGATCGGCCAGCGCGTGCGGCGCCCCGCGTGCTCGTTACGGTCGGCAATGGATATGCGCTGCGCCTGCCGGTGGACGGCGTCGACATGTGGCGCACGGAGCGGGCATATGGCGAATCGATGCACGCGTCTCCGGAGAGGGCAGAACCGCAGCTTTCGGCAGCCATGGGCGAATGGCGTGGAACCGCCTTTGCGGAGTTCGGCAGCAGGCCGTGGGCGCAGGCAGAGCGTGCTCGCCTGGATGCACTGCGTGCCGACGCCGTAGAACGGCTTGCTGATGCCCGCCTCGCGCTCGGGCGACCTGCAGAAGTTGCCCCGTTGCTCGACGAGCACGTTGTGACCTATCCCTGGCGAGAGGGCGGGTGGCGGCTACTCGCGCTCGCCCTCTACCGGGGCGAGCGGCCCGGCGAGGCCCTCGCGGTGCTCCGCCGCGCCCGCGCTCATCTGGTAGGGGAACTGGGGTTGGAGCCCGGCACGCAGCTTGCCGATCTGGAACGAAACATCCTGCGCCAGGATCCGAGCCTGGACGCACCCAGACCAAACGAATCAATTCTCCTGCGCACCGCGGCTGCTCACGCCACTATCGGTGCTCGTGCGCAGCTTGAGGGCACCAGTGCCCTCCTCGCCGGCCTCGCCGTGTCGGGTGGACTGGCGTTTGCCGCAGAGCAGCGCGGAGCGACTATCCGCGCGGCGGAAGACCTGGGCGATGTGGAGTTCGCCGCCCGGGTGATCGGCAGCTTTGATGTCCCCGGAGTATGGACTCGTTCCGATGATCCGGTCCAGTCGGGCGTTGTCGTTGACGCCGCTCTCCGCGCACTCGCCACTCTTCCGTCTGAGGGCTCTGACCGTCTGCGAGCTCGGCTGCTCGCGACGGTGGCAATGGAGTCGCGCGGCACAGCGAACAGGGCAGAGGAAGCCCGCGAGGCTGAGCTCGTCGCCCGGAGGCTCGGCGACCCCCGACTGCTGTGCTTCGCCCTGAGCGCGCTCTACATGCAGAGCTTCGAGATTGCAGGGCTGTCTGCCATCAGGGAAGGGATCGCGGACGAACTCGTGTCGACGGCACATGCCGCTGAGCTGCCGACATTTGAGATTCACGGACACCTCATTCGGATGCAGGCACTGTGCGCACGCGATGACATGCCGGGGGCAGCTCGTGAAGCCGACGCGATTGATGAACTGTCCCGACGGCACGAGCGTCCGCTGGCACGGGTCTTCACGGCGTGGTTCCGCCATGTCTTCATGGGCGCGACAACGACTCCACCGTCGGGTTCCGAGATGCCAGGCTTTGCCACCGGCCTGGCCGCACTCGCCGAGCTGACCTCAGCGCTGCGTGCTGGTGCCGAGTTGCCCGACGGCGACTTCGGCCCGTACGAGCCATGGACGCGGCCGCTGCTGCTCGCTCGATCCGGTCACGATGACGAGGCATCCGCTGCCCTCGACACAATCCCTGAGCCGCCCTCCGATTTGATGCTGGAAGCGACGTGGGCCCTGGTCGCCCACGCCGCGCTCGAGACCAGGCACCTCTCGGCTGCACGTCGTGCCCTCGCAGCCCTCGCCCCTGCTGCCGCAGAGCGTGCCGCGGGCAGTGCCGTCGTCGACCTGGGGCCGGTGGCTCCGATCGTGAGTGCATTGGCCGAATTCACGAACGCACGCCCGTGACAGATCCTGTGTGAGATGACGGTTCAGCTCGAATCGACGTGCCCAGAGGCGTTGGATCGCATCCGCTCACGGGGCCTTGCCCCCAGCCTGTGATGTTGCAGAGTCTCCTTGACCCCGCCGACACGGCGGGAGTCAGATGGGATTGCTGGTTGAGAAACCACTCTCGGGTGATCCGCTCATGTGACGACCTCTGCCGGTGACCCGCCGATCCCTTTCAGGGCTCCGGAAGGGCGCACTTCGAGCGAATGGGGAATCATGTCTGACCAGAATTTCACCACGACCAGTGCCGGCATTCCGGTTGCCAGCGACGAGCACTCGTTGACGGTTGGCCCTGATGGGCCGATCCTTCTGCACGACCACTACCTCATCGAAAAGATGGCGCAGTTCAATCGGGAACGCGTCCCAGAGCGGCAGCCGCATGCAAAGGGCGCAGGGGCGTTCGGCCATTTCGAGGTGACCCATGATGTCAGCGCATATACCAAGGCTGATCTGTTCCAGCTGGGTCGTTAGACCGAGCTCCTGATCAGGTTCTCCACCGTGGCGGGGGAGCGAGGAAGCCCCGACACCTGGCGCGATCCGCGCGGTTTTGCGATCAAGTTCTACACCGCGTTCGGCAACTACGACATGGTCGGCAATAACACCCCGGTGTTCTTCATGAAGGATCCGATGAAGTTCATGGACTTCATCCGCGCTCAAAAGCGTCGCGCCGATGACAACATGCGTGACAACGACATGCAGTGGGATTACTGGACGCTGTCCCCGGAGTCTGCCCATCAGGTCACCTGGCTGATGGGTGACCGCGGCATCCCACGCAGCTGGCGGAACATGAACGGCTACTCGAGCCACACCTACATGTGGGTCAATGCGACAGGCGAGAAGTTCTGGGTTCGCTATCACTTCAAGACTGACCAGGGCATCGAGTTCATACCCCAGGCCGAAGCGGATGCCCTGGCCGGCTCAGACGGCGATTACCACACCCGCGATCTGCGCACCGCGATCGATCGAGGTGACTTTCCAACCTGGACGCTGAAAATGCAGATCATGCCATTTGCAGAGGCCAAGGACTATCGATTCAATCCGTTCGACCTGACGAAGGTCATCTCCCAGAAGGACTACCCGCTCATCGAGGTTGGCCGGATGACGCTCGACCGAAATCCTGCTGACTATCACACGGAAATCGAGGAGGCCGCGTTCGACGTGAACAACCTGGTGCCGGGCATCGGCGCCAGCCCAGACCGCATGTTGCAGGCTCGCATCTTCTCGTACGCCGATGCGCACCGCGCCAGGATAGGCACCAACTACAACGAGATTCCGGTCAATACACCGCACGCGGCTGAGGTGCGGTCCTACTCCAAAGATGGGGCGATGCGCCATCACAACCCCGGAGATCCGACCTACGTGCCCAACTCGAAGGGCGGTCCGGTCGCAGACACCGAGCGCTTCGGCGAGGCGGCCGTCTGGTACGCCGACGGTGATCTCGTACGCACCGCAGCGTCACTGCACCGTGAGGACGACGACTGGGGGCAGGCAGGGACGATGGTGCGGGAGGTGCTTGACGATGCTGCACGAGACCGTCTGGTCAACAACATCGTCGGCCATCTGCTCAAGGGGGTAACTGAGCCGGTGCTGGTGCGTGCGTTTGCGTACTGGCGCAACGTCGACCAGGATCTGGGCAACAGGGTTGAGATGGGCGTGCGTGCCGGAGGAAGCTAGGTAGCCGGCTTCCTCTGGCTCCCAGCCGCACATCGCTGCCATAGTGGAGCGATGATCACCGAACACGCCCTGCTGCCCGTCATCGCCGGCCAGGAGGAACAGTTCGAAGCGGCCTTTTCCCGCGCGCGCCCCATCATCGCGTCGATGCCGGGCTTCAGTGGGCTAACCCTGTCGCGGTGCATCGAGCGACCGAACACGTATCTGTTGCTCGTCTCGTGGGCCCGTCTGGAGGACCACACGGAAGGGTTCAGGGGTTCGGCGGAGTACCAGGAGTGGCGCGCACTCCTTCATCCCTTCTACGACCCTTTCCCGCTGGTTGAGCACTTTGACGTTGTGAGTGCCGCGGGGCAACCGCTGTGAAATTCCTGATCCTAGGCGGGACGGCCTGGCTTGGCCACGCCGTTGCCACGACCGCCATTGCTGCCGGTCATGATGTGACCTGTCTTGCCCGCGGCAGTGGTGTTCCGGCTGGCGCGGTCTGGGTTCGTGCCGACCGCGACCAGGATGACGCGCTGGCATCCGTCATGTGTGAACGCTGGGACGCGGTGATCGACGTCTCCCGGCAGCCCGGGCAGGTGCGGCGCGCTGTGCGGGACGTGGAACCTGTCGCACAGCGGTACGTTTTCGTCTCCACCGGCAATGTGTACGCCTCCCAGGAGGCACTCGGCCAAGACGAGGATTCGCCTCGACTCGACCCCCTGGACGCCGACGTGATGGCCTCGATGGAGGACTACGGCGCCGCGAAGGTGGCCTGCGAGAACGCGGTGCTGGCTGGGTTTGGCAGCGAACGGGCAGTCATTGCTCGGGCGGGTCTCATCGGCGGTCCGGGCGACACGAGCGGGCGAAGCGGATACTGGCCGTGGCGGTTCGCTCATCCCGTCGGCGACGACGGTGCCGTTCTGGTGCCGGATGCCCCGGACCTGCCTACAGGGATCATCGACGTGCGCGACCTGGCCGACTGGCTCATGCGGATGGCCGCGGGCGACCAGACCGGCGTGTTCAACGCCATGGGTGCACCCGTTCTCTTCCCTGCGCATGTCGCTGCCGCCAGAGCTGTTGCTGGGCACGACGGTCCGATCGTGCGTGCGCCGGAAAGCTGGCTCAGCGATCATGGCGTCGGGGAGTGGTCAGGGCCTCGGTCGATGCCGCTCTGGCTCGCCGACCGGTCCTGGTACGGCATGAACGCGCGATCGAATGAGCGCGCCATCGCCGCAGGACTTGTCTTGCGCCCGCTCTCGGATACGCTTGCCGACACTCTGGACTGGGAAAGCGCCAGGGCAGAGGCGGGCCCGCATGGCGCGGGGCTTTCCGACAACGAAGAACGTGAACTCCTGGCGAGCTTCGCCGCACTGAGTCACAGCGCTACTGAGGCATAGCCGCACCGAGTCATAGCCGCACCGAGTCATAGCCGGACAGAGTCATAGCCGTACTGAGTCACAGCCAGAAGGAGACGATGATGAGCCTGGTGACCTGCGACAGCGCGATCTCCGTTGATGGGTATTCGGCCGGGCCGAACCAGAGTCGTGAGAAGCCGTTGGGTGAGGGCGGAGAGCGACTGCACCGCTGGATGTTCGAGCAACCAGAGCAGAACGCGATGGCGATGGATGCCATTGTCGATGCGGGAGCGTTCATCATGGGGCGCAACATGTTCGGCCCGGGCCGCGGCGACTGGGATACCGATTGGACGGGCTGGTGGGGTGCCGACCCGCCGTATCACACGCCGGTTTTCGTGCTCACGCATCATCGCCGTGAGCCCGTGGTGATGGACGGCGGCACAACGTTCATCTTCGTCACAGAGGGAATCGAGTCTGCGTTGGCGCAGGCGCGAGCCGCAGCGGGGGAGCGGAACGTATCCATCGCTGGCGGTGCGGCGACGGTACGCCAGTTCCTGGTTGCTGGGCTGATCGACCTGCTGCGGCTGCACATCGCACCGGTGGTGCTCGGTGCCGGCGAGCGGCTATTCGACGGCGTCACCGACCTCACGCTGGAGCAAATCGCCTCCACCGGCAGTGACCTCGTGACGCACGTGACCTACCGCGTGCTGCACTAGCCACCCACGATTTTCGCGCCGCTAACCCTTCTTCCGCAGGCGCAGCCGCCTTGCACCGGATGGGCTTTGATCGTCGAGCTCGACGACGTCACTTCGCGACTTCACGAAATCGTAGAACTGGGAGAAACCGAGGGCGCGCTCCTGGAAAGAGGGGTCCATCCGCTGCATCTGCGGCTTCACCTCGGCGGCAAACTGCCACTCGCGGTCGTTTTTCTCCAGCAGCGTCATCGCTCGCACCAGTAGCGCCGTTGCCGCTTTCTGCGCCTTCGACGCGGATGCCGCGGCGTTGTGCGTGCCCGTCGCAGGTGCGGTCGACTCGGTGACGGGGGTCGCGTCCGGGCGCGTGTCAGCGTCGCGGCCGGAGTGCGCGGTCGTTGGCGCGGCCTTGGCCAGGATGGTGGCGGCATCCGTCACGCCCGGCAGGTCGTCGTAGTCTGCGAACTCATCACAGGCGGCCGCAAGCGACGTGCTGGTCGCCCCCGCGACGCCGATGCCCACCACATACTGACCCAGCCGCTTGCAACGTTGCGCCAGCGGAATGTAGTCGGAGTCGCCCGCCACAATCACGACATGGGTGAGGTCAGGAAGCCGGAACACGTCTTCAACCACATCGACGGCCAAACGGATGTCGGCGCCATTCTTCAACGACGTCACCGTGGGAAACAACTGGGTGAGGTCGACGGCCCTGCCGATGAGCTGCCGCTGATACCCGGCGTTCACGGCGGCGGACCAGTCGGCGTACGCACGGCTGATCACGATGGATCCGAAGGACGACGCGTAGTCGAGCACTGCACCGACGTCGACGGTTGCCAGGCGCATCCGCCTGGTGATTTCGGCATCGGCGTCGGGGCTGGAGGCCAGGTGGTCGCGCACCTTGTCCTTGGAGAACTGGTTACGGCCGTGCAGCTGGTTGTAGCGAGAGATCACAATGTTGTCGAAGTCGAGGTACACCGCGACCCTGGCCGATGACTGTTCTGGCATGGTGCTAGCTTTCGTCACGCGCCCAGCAGGCACAAGCCCCCAACGGGGCACAGCCTGTGACGGGCGCAGCCGATGACACGAGGGCTGGCCGTTACGGGAGGGCTGGCTGTTACGGGAGATCGGGGCTGGCCAGCTGGATCGACAGGACGGACTGGCCGGCTGTCGACGTATCCCCGCCAATGGCGATGAACCACGCCGTGGCCTCGTCGGTACTGCTGACGAGGCCAGCCAGGAACGGATCGTCTTCCGTTGCCACGTCGCGGTTCATCCAGCCGGATGACTCGAGGACCGTCACGATCTCGGTTGCGGCGCGAACGGCGTCCACCGACGGGTCAAGCGTGATGGTGCGGAGGATTCCGAAGTAGCGCCCGTCGCCCTCTGTCTTGTCGACCACCTGCGAATGATCGTCGACGTTGACGACGAGTGCGGGATCGATCAGGGCCTGGACGGCCGCCGCGATGCGGGCCGACTCTGCACTGATTGATGCTTCGGTGAGTTCGGCCGGCACGATGGCCGTCACCGATGACACCACGGTGGCTGTCGGTGTCGGTGCAGCGGTGGCTGTCTCTGGCGCCGCAGTGCTGGATGCTGCGGTGTCGCCGTCGCCGTCGCCAGCCGTGCAGCCGGTCAGGGCGAGTGCGCCCGCGAGTAGTACTGTCGCAGCCGCAAATCTCATGCTGCAAGTGTATGGGCCGGCATCTGTGAGCTGCCCGGTGCCTGCGGGCTGCGTCTGCGGACTGCGACTGCGGGATTCGACTGCGGGCGGCGATCAGCGGATGTCGGTGGCTGGCCCTAGCGTTGCATTCATCAACTCACTGCGCTCGTGCCGAGAACAAGGAGCATGACCATGAAGGTCTTAGTGGCAACGGGCGCGACGCAAGGCAGCAGGCGCACCGATTTCAACGGGTGTGTCGAGGGTGAATTCGTGTGGATGCTCGATCCATGTCCACGCAGTGAGCGAGAACCAGACGGGCCGTGCGGCTGTGGCCGTGCGTTCTCGGGGATGAGCTCGCACCGGCAGACGACAACGGCCGTCGTTCGCGATGTCGACTGGCTCACACGTGAGACGTACACGGATGCGCTCCGAGCCTGCTTCGACGCGCTCGGCTGGTGTTCCTGCTGCACCCGGCACTCCATCGAGGCAATGATCGATGAACTCTTGGTCTTTGGCTCTGTCATTCCCGTTGGCACGGTCATCGAGCGCAGGCTGGGGGCGCTGAGCCCGCGTAAACACCCTCCAGCCCAGCGTGGGCATGCCAGCGACCGTCACGCGTGACCGTCGAACCCAGCCCAGGCGAATCTGGTCCTGATGGGGGGAAAGCGGTTTAATGACGCTACGACCGTGGGCATCCTGGTCTGTCTCGCACGTGATCCCTGGGGGAACCATGGCCGCATCGGAACAGACGGAGATCGAGCGAAAGTACGAGCCGAGCCCGCATGCGTCGCCTCCTGATTTCACCGCCATCGACGGGATCGTGGCCGTGGATGTGGGCGACCCCGTCACGTTGACGGCTGTCTACTTCGATACTGACGCATTCGACCTGGCCGCCAACGGCATCGCCCTGCGCAGGCGTGTGGGCGGTGGAGACGAGGGTTGGCACCTGAAGATGGCCGTTCCGGAGGGGAACGCAGAATCCCACTGGCCGCTGACACTCGATCTGGACGACCCCGGCGAGGTGCCGCCCGACGTTCTCGAACCCGTTCGAGCGATCGTGCGCGACCGCCCTGTCACGCCGATTGCCCGGATCGAGACGGTACGCGCAGCGACCCTGCTGCGTGACGCACAGGGGATCGCCATCGCCGAATTCGCCGATGACACCGTCTCTGCGCTGGACGTGCGGCGTGGACGGCCGCGCTCGTGGCGGGAGTGGGAGGTGGAACTCCTGCCAGGGGCACCGCAGAGCGCCGCGGGGCAGGAAGCATTCTTTGGCGCCATCGAGGCGCTGCTCACCGCGGCCGGCGCTCATCCGTCGAAGAGCCACTCGAAGCTGGCGCACTCCCTCGGATTCACCTCACTTCAGGAACGAAGCGCGCCGGCGCACGGTCACCACGAGCGGCTGGACAAGATGGGGTCGACGAGTGCGGCGTCCGTTGTTGTGACGGCCCTGCGACAGCTGGTGGTGGCGCTGCACGAGACTGACCCCGTCGTGCGCGTTGGCGGCCATGACTCGGTGCACACCATGCGCCGCATCACCCGGAAGCTTCGTAGCGTCCTGGCCAGCTACCGTCGACTGTTCGCACAGGAGCCGGTCGACCGGCTGCGGTCCGAACTGCGCTGGTTGGGGCGTGCCCTTGGCGAGGCGCGTGACGCCGAGGTTCGCCGCGGGCGCGCTGCGCAGGAGCTTGACGCGCTGCCGGTGGCGGACGCAGCCGCGTGGCGACGCCTCGTCGAGGCTGACCGTCAGGCATACGCGCACGCCCTGGACAACGTGCGAACCGAGATGCTGGGGGAACGATATCTCGGCCTGCTCGACGAACTCGACGCTTTCGCCGCGCGACCACCGCTTCGTCATCGCGCGTCGCGCCCAGCGAGAAAAGTCGTCACGGCGTCCGTACGAAAACAGATCAGGCAACTGCAGAAGCGAGCGGATGCCGCGCAAGCGTCAGACATCGACCGTGAGATCGCCCTTCACGACGCCCGCAAATCCGCCAGGCGACTGCGCTATTCGATTGTGGCGCTCTCCGATGGTGGCGGCTGGCGACCGGGCAAGCGGCTTCGAGCAATTGCGGCCGCCGCGAAACCGGTGGTGGCCTCGCTTGGGGCGCACCGCGACCGGCTCCTCTTCGCCGAGCGCGTGACGGTGGCAGCGCGCGAGGCCAGGGCGGCAGGCGAAGACACCTTCGTTTACGGGCTGATCCTCGGGGGTATGAATGAGCGTGCGCGTTCCGGGGGAGACGCCGTGCTCGTCGAACTGAACGAGGCCGAAGGCGTCATTTCCGGGCTGGCACAGAAGTCTTGACGCCGTCCGCTGGGATCGCGGTAACGCCAGGTGATTGGCCGTCCAAGTGATTTCGCCACCCACTCGATGCCTCGCCCTACCGATGCCTGCGACACCGGGGTACCGTCAAAGGCGATACCCACGATCGAACGCGGCAACCGGACCCCCCAGGAGCGCGTTGGGGGAGGCGACATGTCACGTGCCCAGGCGCAGCGCGGAGGTTGCCCGTGGCTGTTCACGGTCCTCTGCGCTCTCGTGGCCGCGCTGCTGGCGGGAGCCATCGCCGTTGCCGCCCCTGTTTCCGCTGCGCAGGCAGACGACCAGATGGCAGGCGACCAGACGGCAGACGACCAGACAGCAGACGACCAGATCAGCATCTGGCCGAGCGGGCTTCCACAGTTCATCGACTCCGGTGACCGTGATTCGGTGGAGGTTGGGCTCAAATTCCAATCGACGATCGCCGGTGTGGTCACCGGCATTCGCTTCTACAAGAGTTCCATCAACACTGGAATTCACTCCGGCAGCCTCTGGAGTGCCTCTGGCGAACGCCTGGCGCGTGTCACGTTCACGGCCGAGACCGAAAGCGGCTGGCAATCCGCGGCATTCGACACGGCGATTATCATCAGGCCCAACACGACGTACATTGCCTCGTATTTCGCGCCGGAAGGCGGTTTCTCCCTCGACCCGAACTACTTCTCGACGGCGTCGTACACGAGCGGGCCCCTGACGGCGCTGCAGGACGGTGTGGATGGCTCCAACGGCGTGTATCGCTATGGCGGCCAGTCCGGGTTTCCTTCCTACCCGTCTGCCAGTGCCAACTACTGGGTCGATGTGCTCTTCTCAGCGTCGGTGCCTGCGCTGCCCACGCCGACTGAGACGGAGACCAACATGCCTGACACCGATCTGTCGGCGGCTGCACCTGACTCGCCGTCCTCCAGGCAGTCGGTGCGTGCCTTTGACTCTGCGAACATGATCGCCGACGACGCCTGGTTCCAGCAGGCTTATTCGGCTGGTTTCCGCCTTTATGTGATGCACTCAACGCGTTGGGGCACCTGCCTGCCGTGGGATCGCGCGGAGGAGCAGTTGCAGATGGCCATCGATGCCGGGCTGAAAGTGGCTGTGTACACCCGTGATCCGCGCTGCTGGCGGGGCGGTATTGAGGCCGCAGGACCGTTTGCCTCCCGGCTGCAGTTCTTCGCACTCGACGCCGAAACCGGGGGAGTGCCCGTGACGCGAGAGATGATCGATGGTGTGCAGGCCATGGGAGTGCGGCCGGTTATCTATACCGGTTCTGGAATGTGGTCGAAGCTGCAGGGGGCGTCTGTCAACGACTTCTCTGACATACCGCTCTGGGACGGCAGCACGGCCCACGTCACCATCAATGGTTGGCAGGCCGACTTCCTGGCCCCGCCGCCCATGAGGTACGCCGGCTGGAATACGCCAACGACCATGCGCATCGGCGTGCAGCAACATATGGAATTCCAGCTGAACGGCGTGTACGTCGACCTGAACTCGTTTGACGCTGCTTTCCTGACCGTCCCCTGACGGCACCTCAGCGACAGGCCACTCAGTAGGCTGGGACAATGCGCAGAATTCTTGTCCTCAACGGCCCGAACCTCGGGCGTCTCGGCAGCCGTGAACCGGATGTCTACGGGTCAGCAGACCTGGACTCACTGCGGACCTATCTCTCGGCTGAAGCTCCGGATGACGTCGAGATTGACCTCCGCCAGACCGACGACGAGGGCGAGCTCATCCACTGGCTGCACGCGGCCGTCGACGCCACGGTTCCGGTCATCCTGAACCCGGCAGCATTCACGCACTACAGCTACGCGCTGCGGGATGCCGCGGCCATGGTGACCAAGGCGGGTATCCCGCTCATCGAGGTGCACATCTCCAACCCGCACGCCAGGGAGTCGTTCAGGCACACCAGTGTGATCAGCGCGATCGCGACGGGTGTCATCGCCGGATTCGGTTTCGACTCCTACCGTCTGGCTCTCGACTACGTCGTGCGGCTCCCCACGCTTTCCGCCTGATTCGTCGCCGTGTCAGGCGCCCAGCGCGCCGTTGCCACTTTGGCTCCCAGCCGTGCGGCAACTACACTCGTTTGAGGTCGTTTCTGACCATATTCTTTCCCAATCGAATGGATCACCCTTTCATGGCATCTACCGCCGACATCAAAAATGGCGTCGTACTGAAGATTGACGGCCAGCTCTGGACCGTCATCGAGTTCCAGCACGTGAAGCCGGGCAAGGGCGGCGCTTTCGTCCGCACCAAGCTGAAGAACGTTGTCAGCGGCAAGACCGTTGACCGCACGTACAACGCTGGCGCAAAGATCGAGACCGAGAATGTCGATCGCCGCGACTACCAGTACCTGTACGCCGATGGTGACTCGTACGTATTCATGGACGTCTCCGACTACGACCAGCTGTCGGTTCCCGAAGCCGTCGTCGGCGACGCAGCCAACTTCATGCTCGAGAACCAGATGGTCACCGTTGCGCTGAACGACGGCAACCCGCTCTACGTCGAGCTGCCGGCATCCGTCGTGCTGGAGATCACCTACACGGAGCCCGGCCTGCAGGGCGACCGCTCAACGGGTGGCACCAAGCCTGCGACGGTTGAAACCGGCTACCAGATCCAGGTGCCGTTGTTCCTCGAGACCGGAACCAAGGTCAAGGTTGACACCCGCACCGGTGACTACCTCGGCCGCGTCAACTAGTGAGCGCCCGTACTAAAGCACGCAAGCGTGCGCTGGACATCCTGTACGCAGCTGATGTGCGTCAGATCACCGTTGCGCAGTCCCTCGCGATTGAGGCTGAGCGCGCTGCGAGCGAACCTGCTCGTGCCGCGTCCTGGCTCTATGCTCGCGAGATCGTCGACGGGGTCGTAGACCACGCCGAGGAGATCGACGAGCTGATCACCACGTATTCGCAGGGCTGGACCCTGTCGCGTATGCCCGTTGTCGACCGCGCGATCCTGCGCATCGGCATCTGGGAGATTCTCTTCAACGATGCAGTGCCGCACGCGGTCGCCATCGATGAAGCCGTCGAGTCTGCCAAGACCCTGTCGACCGACGACTCTGCCGGGTTCATCAACGGATTGCTCGGCCGCATCGCGCAGACGGCTCCGTCGTCCTAACAACCAGCACCACGCACTAGCTCAGCACTACGAACACCACGAAGGCGTACCGATCATGGCTCACTCGTCCAGCACCTCCCGTCGAATCTGGTCGAGTGCGGCCGCGATCGCGCTCGTCTCCGTCGTAACCCTGGGCCTGGCTGCCTGTGCACCGGAACCCAGTGCTCCCAACAGCGCGGTGACCGGTGCAGACCTGCCCGTCGCCACCGGAACCGTCGGTGCCGCGCACCTCGACGACGGGTACCTGCAGGTGGGTACCGGCGCGAAGGTCGTCGACGTGTACATCGACCTGATGTGCCCGATCTGCGGTGTGTTCGAAGAGACCAACGGCGCGAACCTCACCGAGCTCGTGGATTCGGGCGAGATCACGCAGCGTATTCACCCGATGAACTTCCTCAACAGGGCATCGAACGGCACCGACTACTCCAGCCGTGCCGCCGCGGCACTGACCTGCGTTGCGGCATCAGACGAGAAGCTCGTGCTCCCGTACCTGTCTGCCCTGTTCGCTGACCAGCCCAAAGAGAACTCTGACGGACTGACCGACGACGAACTCATCTTGCTTGCCGAAAAGGTCGGGGCAACGGATGTCGCCGATTGCGTCAACGCCGGAACCTACATCAGCTGGGTGCAGAGCGTGAACGACAAGGCGCTCTCCGGCCCCATCGAGGGCGCGGACATCGAAGCCGTCAAGGGCACGCCGACCGTGCTCGTCGACGGCATCAGCTACACGGGCGCCGTTAACGACGCCTCGGCACTCACGGAGTTCATCGCCGCCAACTAGGCGGTGTAGAGGACTACCCGCGCGGCACCACAAAGGCGCTGAGCCTGGCATCCTGGCCATCGAGTTCCGCCCACGGCTTCTGCACCTCGAAGACAGCGAACGCGCTGGTGGGGAAGTGCCCGGTCGCCTGCTGGTAGGCATCCGGGTCTGAATCACGTGACGCCAGGTGCAGCGCGAGTTCCAGCACGCCCGGCATGTGAGCAACCAGCATGAGCGTGTTCACCGCATCCGGCACGTGATTGATGGCCAGGAGCAGCTGCAGGGCAGAGGCCGCGTACAGGGTATCGTCTGGCTGGGGGGCCGGCGCATTCTCGCCCAGTGTGCTGCAGACCAACTCTGCGGTCTGTCTGGTGCGGACGGCCGATGAACACAGGATGGCATCGGGAACAAGGTTGTGCGTTTTCAGCCACCTCCCGGCGTCTGGGGCGTCACGTCGCCCGCGCTCGTTCACGGGGCGCTCGTGGTCTGGCACGCCATCCGGCCAGGCCGACTTCGCGTGCCGCATGATCACCAGGCGCGTGCCGATGGGTTCCGCCCGCTGCTCGTCGATGGGTTTCGTCCGCTGCTCGTCCATGGGGACAGCCTATGCACTGTCATCGGCCAGGGGTGGAGCCCGTTGTCGGGCGCACTCCGAAGGATTAACGTCGGCACTAACGCACGTACGACGAGGTGCGAAGGAGTCGTCATGTCCGATCTCGATGTGTCACAGGGCCCGAACCAGAAGCAGGATCCACCTCCTCATGAACTGCAGGCCGATGGAATCACGGCCGCAGGATCGATTGTCATGGCGGTCGCCGGCAGCGCACCGGCGTACTCTATCGCCGCGACGACGGCCACCCTCGTGGCCGTGGCCGGCCTCGCCAGCCCGGCCGCACTCCTCTGGTGCGCGATTCCCATGCTGGGGATCGCATGGGCCTTCGCCTATTTGGGCAGGGCGGATGTCAACGCTGGCGCCGCATACTCGTGGGTCGGCCGTGCGCTCCATCCCATTCTGGGCTTCTTGTCCGGCTGGGCCCTTGTCGTCTCAGCAACCATCTTCATGGTGGCTGGCGCGCTGCCCGCCGGCGTGATGACCGTCGCCCTGTTCAGTCCGGAGAACACCGAGAATGTGTTGCTCGTGACCGTGATCGGCGCAATTTGGTTCCTCATCATGGCCACCTGCGTGCTCGTCGGCGTGCGAATCACCGCCAGGGCGCAGTGGATCATGTCGACCGTCGAGGTTGCCATCCTGGTGATCTTCGCCGGCGCAGCGATCATTCACGCCATGACCCAGGAGCACGCCGGACCGTCGTTCTCCTGGGAGTGGTTCGGCTTCGGCAACTTCACCGGCACGGGCGCATTTGTGGCTGCCGCGCTCGTCGCAGCGTTCTACTACTGGGGTTGGGATGTCGCGGCCAACCTGAACGAGGAAACGAAAAACGGCAGGAAGGCGTCGGGAATCGGAGGGATCGTCGGTGTGGCCATCGTCTTCATCCTGTTCGAGATCTTCACCCTTGCCACCCTCGTCATCCTGCCAACCGAAACGATCGACGCGAACAGCGGCAATGTGCTTGGTGTGCTTGGCGACGCAGTCTGGCCGGGTCTCGGCGGCAAGATCCTCATCGTCGCGGTGATGCTGTCGACCATCGCAACCCTGGAGACGACGCTGATCCAGGTGACCCGCACCCTGTTCGCGATGGGCAGGGATCACACCATCCCCACCGCCTTCGGACACGCGCACCCGAAGTGGCGCACGCCGGCCTTTGCCACACTCGTTGTCGCAGGGGTCTCTGTCGTCCTGTTCATCGGGTCGAACTTCCTGGGCAGCGTCGGCGAGATCCTGAGCAATGCCATCAGCTCGATCGGGCTGCAGATAGCCTTCTACTATGCGCTAGCCGGCATCGCCGTCGTCGTCGCGTATCGCAAGATCATTTTCTCGTCGGTGAAGAACTTCATCTTCATCGGCTTGTGGCCAGGCCTTGGCGCGCTGTTCATGGTGTGGATCTTCTTCGTTTCAATCCCGTCACTTGACACCATCGTGGTGATCATCGGTATCGGAGCTCTTGCCCTCGGGATCATTCCGATGATCCTGTTCTGGAAGAAGGGGGCGGCGTACTTCGCCAGGCGACCGCTCGAATTGCCTGATGAGCTGGATGCGACGGCGCCGGAAGACATCGACATGGACGCACCGTAGGGGTTCGCCCTGCTAAGCTTCTGGGGTACTTAGACATCCTTTAAGAGCCGTCCTGTGAGACGGGGAAGGAGGTCGGTTTTTTATGGCGCGAATCGTGCTGCAACAAGCTGACATCACCCGCGCGTTGACTCGGATTTCCCACGAGATCCTGGAGTCCAATCGGGGACCAGACAATCTCGTCATTCTCGGCATCCCAACCAGGGGCATCCTGCTCGCGCAGCGCATCGCCGACAGCATCCGTCGTATTGAGCCGACAGCCACCTCCATCGGTGTTGGCACGCTCGACGTCACGATGTACCGCGATGACCTCGCCCGCACCCGCACCCGCACGCCGTCGCCGACGCAGATTCCCGGCAGCATCGATGGCAAGACCGTGGTGCTGGTCGATGACGTTCTCTACTCAGGGCGCACGATCAGGTCAGCGCTCGACGCGCTCGGTGACCACGGCCGACCGAGTGTCGTTCGCCTGGCCGTTTTGGTCGATCGCGGGCACCGCGAGCTGCCCATTCGAGCCGACTTCGTGGGCAAGAACCTGCCGAGTTCGGCCTCAGAACGCATCAACGTGCATCTCACCGAGATCGACGGTGACGAATTCGTGAGCATCGAAGACACGGGTACCGGCACCGAGAGCGCTGCAGGCGCCATGACCAGCGCCACCGACGGCGGTGCCCTCTGATGCGCCACCTGCTGTCCACCAAGGAGCTCTCCCGCGACGCCGCCATCAACCTGCTCGACATTGCGGAAGATATGGCGGATGTCTCCACTCGCGAGGTGAAGAAACTCCCCACCCTGCGCGGGAAGACCGTGGTGAACCTCTTCTTCGAGGATTCCACCCGCACCCGCATCTCGTTCGAGGCCGCTGCCAAGCGCCTCTCGGCCGATGTCATCAACTTCAGCGCAAAAGGGTCAAGCGTCTCAAAGGGCGAGAGCCTGAAAGACACCGCGCAAACGCTGGCCGCCATGGGGGCCGATGGTGTCGTCATCCGTCACCATGCCTCTGGCGCACCACTCGTGCTCGCGGAGAGTGGCTGGATCGATGCCGGCATCATCAACGCTGGAGACGGCACCCACGAGCACCCGACACAGGCTCTGCTCGACGCCTTCACCATTCGCCGCCGCCTGCACGGTGCAGCATCACGTGGCAAAGACCTCGACGGCGTCACGGTGACGATCGTGGGCGACATCCTGCACTCGCGCGTCGCGCGCTCGAACCTGTGGCTGCTGAACACGCTCGGCGCTGCCGTCACCTTCGTCGCCCCGCCGACCCTCGTGCCCGCCGACACGTCGGCCTGGCCGGCCACGATCAGGTTCGATCTGGACGACGCCATCGACGCACAGCCTGACGTCATCATGATGCTGCGCATTCAGACCGAGCGGATGCACGCAGCGTTCTTCCCGAACAGCCGCGAATACGCCAGGCGCTGGGGACTCGACGATGCACGTTTCGCGCGGCTCAGGCCGGATAACATTGTGATGCACCCAGGGCCCATGAACCGTGGCCTGGAAATTTCTTCGACCGCGGCCGACTCGGCCCAATCGAGTGTGCGAGAACAGGTCACAAACGGAGTGTCTGTACGGATGGCGGCGCTGTACCTGCTGCTCTCCGGTGACCGGGAGGATTCATAATTGTCGACTGAACGATATGTCATCAGGGGCGCAACGCTGCCCAGCGGCGAGCGTGCCGATATCCTCATCGCCGACGGTCGCATTGCCGATATGGGCAGAAGCGTGTCGGATGCCGGCGCACAGGTCATCGACGCAGACGGACTCATTGCCCTGCCGGGGCTCGTTGACCTGCACACGCACCTGCGGGAGCCGGGCTTTGAGCAGAGCGAGACGGTGCTGACCGGAAGCCAGGCCGCAGCGGCCGGTGGATTCACCAGCGTCTTCGCGATGGCCAACACTTCTCCGGTGCAGGACACAGCCGGCGTTGTTGAGCAGGTCCTCACCCTGGGGGAGTCCGCCGGCTACGTTCGCGTACAGCCCATCGGCGCCGTCACCGTCGGGCTTGCAGGCAAGCAGCTCGCCGAACTCGGTGCCATGGCAGCGAGCCGCGCCCAGGTTCGGGTCTTCTCCGATGACGGCTTCTGCGTGTCTGACCCGCTGCTCATGCGCCGCGCGCTCGAGTACGTGAAGTCATTCGACGGCGTCGTCGCCCAGCACGCCCAGGAGCCGCGCCTTACCGAAGGCGCCCAGATGAACGAGGGCGCTCTCTCCGCGGAGCTGGGCCTGACCGGCTGGCCGGCCGTCGCCGAAGAATCGATCATCGCCCGCGATGTGCTGCTGGCCGAGCACGTCGGCTCCCGCCTGCACGTGTGCCACGTCTCAACGGCCGGTTCGGTCGACGTGGTGCGCTGGGCCAAGGCGCGAGGCATCAACGTCACCGCAGAGGTCACGCCGCACCACCTCCTGCTCACAGAGGAACTCGTCTCCGGCTACGACGCCCGCTACAAGGTCAACCCGCCGCTCCGCCGCAGGGAAGACACCGAAGCGTTGCGCGCCGGCCTGGCCGACGGCACCATCGACATCGTGGCCACCGACCACGCACCGCACCCCATCGAAGCCAAGGACTGCGAGTGGGATGCCGCGGCCAACGGAATGGTCGGCCTCGAGTCAGCCCTCTCCGTCGTGCACGCCTCCACCGTTGCCAACGGCCTGCTCGGCTGGGCCGATGTCGCCCGTGTGCTCTCGCACACGCCCGCACGAATCGGTCGTATCACCGACCAGGGCCAGCCCATCGAGATCGGCGCCCCCGCAGAGCTCACGCTCTACGACCCGTCGGCCTCGCGGGTCTTCGGCCAGAACGACCTCGCGGGCAAGGGCGTGAACTCGCCCTATCTCAGCATGACGCTGCCCGGCCGCATCGTGGCCACATTCCACCACGGCTATGCGACGGTGCTCGACGGACAGCTGCGCGACGCTGCAACGGTTCAGGCCGCTGCACGTGACGCCGCCGCACGTGACGCCGCTGGCGCAGCCGAGCGGAGCCCGGTGATAACCCATGGATAGGACAGTCCCCGCCGTCATCGTCGTTGTCGTCCTCCTTGGCGTCCTGCTGCTCATGGCGCGCAGCTGGCGCAAGCGCAGCGCCAGGGATTCCACCCTGGCCGCCGGCTACGAGTTTCCTCCAGCCGGCGAAGCGGATGCCGCATCCGTTGTCACCGCTGCCCCCGTGTTCTACGTGGCGACCACACCGCGTAACGTGCCGCTTGAACGCCTGGCCATCCGCGGCCTCGGCTTCCGGGCGCGCGGCGTACTCATGGTGCGCACCGACGGTGTCGTACTCGAGCTGAACGGTGAACAGCCGGTCTTCCTGCCGAGCGCGGCGCTTGAGGTGCTGGCCAAGGCCACCTTCGCCATCGACCGTGGCGTCGAGACCGACGGACTGACCGTTCTCGGCTGGCGCCTGGCCGGGTCTTCCCCCGTACCGTCTTCCCCCGTACCGTCTTCCCCCACCCCGTCGACCACCTCGGTCGACAGTTACTTCCGCATCGTCGACCAGGCAGACCGTGCCCGCGTCATCGATGCGATCCGTTCCATTGCTCCAGGGGTTATCGACCCAACTGGCACCACCGAAAGTGAGGCGTAGCGTGAGCTACTCAGGCAGCATTCCCTCGACAGAGTCTTCCAGGGCCGTACTCGTGCTCGAGGATGGCAAGCGATTCGTCGGCAAGGCATACGGCGCCCGCGGCCAGACCCTCGGTGAGATCGTCTTCGCCACCGGTATGACCGGCTACCAGGAGACCCTGACCGACCCGTCATACGCCGGCCAGATCGTCATGATGACCGCGCCGCACATCGGCAACACCGGTGTGAACGACACCGATATGGAGTCGAAGCGAATCTGGGTGTCCGGTTTCGTCGTGCGAGAGCCCTCGCGCACCGTGTCGAACTTCCGCGCCCAGCGCAGCCTCGACGATGACCTCGTGTCGAACGAGGTTGTCGGCATCAGCGGAGTGGACACCCGCGCCATCACCCGCCACATCCGCTCCGCCGGAGCCATGCGCGCTGGCATCTTCTCCGGAGAGCAGCTCTCGCTCTCGGACTCTGAGCAGCTCGAACTCGTGCAGAACGCAGCCCAGATGCGCGGCCGCAACCTGTCGGACGACGTCTCGACGGTCGATCCGTACTCGCTGCCTGCCCAGGGTGAGCGCATCGGGTCTGTCGCGGTCCTCGACCTCGGCGTGAAGAAGTCAACGCTCAACTACCTCGCAGAGCGCGGCTTCGAAGTTCTCGTGCTCCCGCAGACCATCACGGCCAAGGACATCCTGTCCCTGAAGCCCGACGCGCTGTTTTTCTCCAACGGACCAGGCGACCCAGCAGCATCCGACGCCCACGTCGACCTGCTGCAGGAATGCCTGCGCGCCGGCCTGCCGTACTTCGGCATCTGCTTCGGCAACCAGCTGCTCGGCCGTGCACTCGGCTTCCGCACCTACAAGCTGCCATTCGGCCACCGCGGCATCAACCAGCCGGTGCTCGACAAGACGACCGGTCGCGTTGAGATCACCTCGCAGAACCACGGCTTCGCCGTTGACATGCCCATCGAGGGCGAGCTTGACTCGCGCGCCGGCTTCGGTCGCGTTGAAGTGAGCCACTACAGCCTGAACGACAACGTGGTTGAAGGCATCCGGTGCCTCGACATCCCCGCGTTCTCTGTGCAGTACCACCCGGAGTCTGCGGCTGGCCCGCACGACGCCAACCACCTTTTTGACCGGTTCAGGGAAGTCGTAGTGGCCCACAAGGCTGCTGCAGGAGCAGGAGACTCGAAGTAATGCCAAAGCGCGACGATATCAACAGCGTCCTCGTCATCGGATCAGGTCCGATCGTCATCGGTCAGGCCTGTGAGTTCGACTACTCAGGCACCCAGGCCTGCCGCGTGCTGCGTGAGGAAGGCGTGCGCGTCATCCTGGTGAACTCGAACCCGGCCACCATCATGACCGACCCCGACTTCGCCGATGCCACGTACATCGAGCCGATCACCCCTGAGATCATCGAGTCGATCATCATCAAGGAACGACCGGATGCCATCCTGCCGACCCTGGGCGGCCAGACGGCCCTGAACGCGGCGATCCAGCTCCACGAACTCGGCATCCTCGAGAAGTACAACGTCGAACTGATCGGTGCATCGTTCGAAGCGATCCAGAAGGGCGAAGACCGCCAGATCTTCAAGGACCTGGTCATCGCTGCAGGAGCCGGCGTCGCCCGCTCCCACATCGCCCACACGCTTGAAGAGGCCGTGGGCTTCGCCGAAGACCTCGGCTACCCGCTCGTGGTTCGCCCGTCGTTCACCATGGGTGGCCTCGGCTCCGGCTTCGCGTACAACGAAGAAGAACTGCGCCGCATCGTGCGCGACGGCCTGCACCAGAGCCCGAACACCGAGGTCCTGCTTGAGGAATCAATCCTCGGCTGGAAAGAGTACGAGCTCGAAATGATGCGCGACACGGCCGACAACACGGTCGTCGTCTGCTCCATCGAGAACGTCGACCCCGTTGGCGTGCACACGGGAGACTCGATCACCGTTGCCCCTGCCCTTACCCTGACCGATGTCGAGTACCAGAAGCTCCGCGACATCTCGATCGACATCATCCGCGCCGTCGGCGTTGACACCGGCGGCTGCAACATCCAGTTCGCCATTGACCCGGCAGACGGTCGCATCATCGTCATCGAGATGAACCCGCGCGTCTCGCGCTCCTCAGCGCTGGCCTCAAAGGCGACGGGCTTCCCGATCGCCAAGATCGCTGCGAAGCTGGCCATCGGCTACCGCCTCGACGAGATCCCGAACGACATCACCAAGGTCACGCCGGCCAGCTTCGAGCCGACGCTCGACTACGTCGTCGTCAAGGTTCCGCGTTTCGCGTTTGAGAAGTTCCCGGCCGCAGACCCGCGTCTCACCACCACCATGAAGTCCGTCGGTGAGGCAATGGCCATCGGTCGCAGCTTCTCCTCCGCACTGCAGAAGGCACTTCGCTCGCTGGAGAAGCGTGGCTCCTCGTTCCACTGGGGACCTGAGACCCGCACCATCGACGAGCTGTTGTTCGAGGCTGAGATCCCGACCGACGGTCGCATCGTCACCGTGCAGCAGGCGCTTCGCAAGGGTGCAACCATCGAGCAGGTCTTCGAAGCCACGAAGATCGACCCGTGGTTCCTCGACCAGATCGTGCTGATCAACGAAGTGGCAGACGCCATCGCCGCCTCAGAAACGCTCGACACCGACACGCTGCGCACCGCGAAGGACCACGGTTTCTCCGACGCCCAGATCGGTGAACTCCGCGGCTTCGGCGAAGCGGATGTGCGCAAGATCCGTCACATCCTCGACGTGCGCCCGGTCTTCAAGACCGTCGACACCTGTGCTGGCGAGTTCCCGGCGCTCACGCCGTACCACTACTCCAGCTACGACCAGGAGACAGAGGTCCAGCCGAGCGACCGCAAGAAGGTCGTCATCCTGGGCTCAGGCCCGAACCGCATCGGCCAGGGCGTCGAGTTCGACTACTCCTGTGTGCACGCCTCGTTCGCGCTGTCGGAAGCCGGCTACGAGACGATCATGATCAACTGCAACCCTGAGACGGTCTCCACCGACTACGACACCTCAGACCGCCTGTACTTCGAGCCGCTGACGCTCGAAGACGTGCTCGAGGTCATCCACGCCGAAAGCCAGAGCGGCGAGCTCGTCGGCGTGGTCGTGCAGCTCGGCGGCCAGACGGCACTCGGCCTGGCCAAGGGCCTCGAGGCCGAAGGCATCCCGATCCTCGGTACAACGCCAGAGGCGATCGACCTCGCTGAAGAGCGCGGTCTGTTCTCCGAGATCCTCGACAACGCCAAGCTGCTCGCTCCGCGTAACGGCACGGCCACCGACTTCTCGGGTGCCGTCACCATCGCAGAAGAGATCGGCTACCCGGTCCTCGTGCGTCCGAGCTACGTGCTCGGTGGTCGCGGCATGGAGATCGTCTACGACAGCGCCTCGCTGGCCGACTACTTCAACCGCATGGCCGGCCAGGGCATCATCGGCCCGTCGCACCCACTGTTGGTCGACCGGTTCCTCGACGACGCCATCGAGATCGACGTCGACGCGATCTACGACGGCCACGAGCTCTACATCGGTGGCGTCATGGAGCACATCGAAGAGGCCGGCATCCACTCCGGTGACTCCAGCTGCACCCTGCCGCCCGTCACGCTCGGTCGCGCAGAGATCGACCGTGTGCGCGATGCCACCCTGGCTATCGCAGAGGGAATCGGCGTTCGCGGCCTGCTGAACGTGCAGTTCGCAATCGGCGCCGGCGTGCTCTACGTGCTCGAAGCCAACCCGCGCGCATCGCGTACAGTGCCATTCGTCGCCAAGGCGCTCGGCATCACGCTGGCCAAGGCAGCGGCACTCATCATGGTCGGTAAGACCATCGCAGAGCTGAAGGCAGAGGGCAAGCTGCCTGAGATCGACGGCTCACGCGTTCCGATGGATGCCCCGGTCGCCGTGAAGGAAGCCGTGCTGCCCTTCAAGCGCTTCCGCACCAAGGAAGGCAATGTCGTCGACTCCGTGCTCGGCCCGGAGATGCGCTCAACCGGCGAGGTCATGGGCATCGACCGCGACTTCCCCCGTGCGTTCGCCAAGAGCCAGCTGGCCGCCTATGGCGGAATGCCCGACTCCGGCACGGTCTTCGTCTCGGTCTCCGACCGCGACAAGCGCGCGATCATCCTCCCCGTGCTGCGTCTGCAGCAGCTCGGCTATGACATCATCGCCACCGAAGGCACCGCAGAGGTGCTGAAGCGCAATGGCATCGACGCCCGCATCGTCCGCAAGTACAGCGAGAAGACCAGCGAATCCGATGATTCGATCGTCGAGCTGATCAAGCGCGAAGAAGTTCAGGTCGTCATCAACACGCCAGGTGGTGGTTCGGCCCGTGCTGACGGCTACGAGATCCGCGCGGCCGCTGTCGCCGGCGACCTGCCGTTGTTCACCACGATCGCCGAGCTCAGCGCAGCTGTCGGCTCGATCGACGCAGTGAAGGAAGGCTTCACCGTGACGTCGCTCCAGGACTACGCACTGGCCAGGGCGGCTGCTCTGTGACACTGCAACACTCCAGCACCACCCTCCCAAGCTTCGGCGAACGTCTCGAGCAGACGTTCGCCGAGCGGGGGGCGCTCTGCGTGGGCATCGACCCACATTCCTGGCTCCTGAACGAATGGGGCCTGCCAGACACCGCGGCAGGCGCCGAATCGTTTGGGCGCACCGTCATAGCAGCAACAGCCGGCCAGGCCGGCATCGTCAAACCGCAGGTCGCGTTCTTCGAGAAGTTCGGCTCTGCCGGCTTCGTTGCGCTCGAGCGCGTCCTGGCGGATGCCCGTGCAGCGGGCCTCATCGTGATCGCCGACGTCAAGCGCGGCGACCTCGGGACCAGCGTCGAAGCGTACGGGCAGGCGTGGCTGTCTGCCGGTTCCCCGCTCGAAGTGGACGCCATCACCGTCAACGCCTACATGGGTGTCGGCTCGCTCGACTCCACGTTCGCGCTGGCTGCCGCTGGCGGAAAGGGCGTCTTCGTGCTGTCCGCGACCTCGAACCCAGAGGGGCCGTCGATCCAGCAGGCCATTGTGGCGGATGGAGAGTTCGCCGGCCAGAGCGTCGCAGCCGCTGTGCTCTCCGGCGTCGCAGCCCGCAATGCGGCCGCCGACACCGGACTGCTTGGCTCCATTGGCGTCGTGCTTGGCGCCACCATCGACCTCGCGTCGTACGGCATCGACATCGATGCTGCACCGTCAACAGCACTCACTCCGGTACTGGCTCCGGGATTCGGTCACCAGGGCGGCGACGTACGCGCCATGAATGACCTCTTTGGCGGATACGCCAGAGGGGTTATCGTGAGTGAATCGCGCAGTATATTGTCGTCAGGGCCAGCAAATCTAGCCCCCACGATTGCGAACCGAGTAGCTGAGGCAGGAGCAGTCCGTGGCTGAGCAACGTCCAACACCCCCCGATGTCGATCGCGTTGCCGCATCCAAAGCAGCTGTGGCGGCCCGTCGGGCCCGTGCAGCAGTGAAAGCGGATGTCGCGGCCGGTCGCCGAACCGCCCTTGACGTACTCGCGGCAGCGGTTAAAGACCCTGCCGGCGTCGAAGGCCGACTCCGCGTGACCGAGTTGCTCACCAGCATCCCGGCCATCGGCGTCACCAAGATGGAGCGCATCATGACATCCCTCGACATCTCGCCATCGAAGCGACTGGGGGGCCTCGGCACGCACCAGCGCGACCGCCTGCGCGATTTCCTCTCGACCAAGCCGACGGCCAAGCGCGGCAATGCCGACAGCAAGCTCATTGTGCTCGCCGGCCCGACGGCCGTTGGCAAGGGCACGGTGGCCACCTACATCAGGGAGAACTACCCCGATGTGCACCTCTCGGTCTCTGCCACCACTCGTGCGCCCAGACCGGGCGAAGTTGAGGGTGTGAGCTACTACTTCGTCGACGACGCTGAGTTCGATCGCATGATCGAATCCGGCGAGATGCTGGAGTGGGCACAGGTGCACAACGCGCACCGGTACGGCACTCCGCGTGGACCTGTCGATGCCGCCATCGCGAACGGTGACAGCGTGCTGCTGGAGATCGACCTGCAGGGTGCTCGCGCCGTGCGGCGGGCGATGCCCGAAGCTCGACTGGTCTTTTTGTTGCCGCCAAGCTGGGAAGAACTTGTACGTCGACTCATCGGTCGTGGCACAGAGGATTCCGCGGAACAGGCCCGTCGACTGGAGACAGCGAAGCTCGAATTGGCCGCCCAGGGGGAGTTCGATTTCCGTGTCGTGAACCATGACGTGGCCGAAGCCGCCAGAGAAGTCGTAGACTTGATGGAGATTCGCAAGGCATCTGCGCGCCCATAAGCCGCAATTCACCTTGATTTCGGCGTCAGGCTCGACGCCACAGCACCGGTTTGTGCGCGATATTCACCGCGTATGTCACCGATTGCAGAACTGCTCGTTGCACAAAAACTGCACTTAAGGAGTGTCACCAATGGCTACCAAGCCCACTGGCATCATTGACCCGCCCATCGACGACCTGCTGTCCAAGGTCGACTCCAAGTACGCGCTGGTCATCTTCGCGTCCAAGCGTGCTCGTCAGATCAACGACTACTACGCTGACCTGCACGAGGGCAGCCTGTTCGACAACGTCGGCCCGCTGGTCGACTCGACCATCGACGACAAGCCGCTTTCTGTGGCACTGCGCGAGATCAACGAGGACAAGCTCGTTGCGCGCCCCATCGTCGAGTAGTTCCTCGAGTAACTGAAATCTGAGCACGAGCGCGTACGGTGTTGACTCCTCGCACGATTGTCGTCGGTATCACCGGTGGCATCGCAGCGTATAAGGCAGTCAACGTCGTACGCGCTTTTGTGTTGCAGGGGCACTCAGTGCACGTCGTTGCCACGGAGGCCGCCCTGCGGTTCGTTGGCAAGCCGACGCTGGAAGCCATATCCAGAAACCCGGTGCACACCGACCTCTACGAGGGCGTCGCCGAGGTGCGGCACGTGGCCATCGGCCAGTCTGCCGACCTCATCGTCATCGCCCCTGCCACCGCGAACACCATCGCGAAGCTTGCGGCCGGCATCGCCGACGACCTGCTCGGCAACACGGTGCTGGCCAGCACCGCTCCCATCGTCATTGCTCCTGCGATGCACACCGAGATGTGGAACAACGCCGCAACAGTGGCGAATGTCGCGACCCTGCGCTCCCGCGGCATCACCATCGTGGGTCCTGGCTTCGGCCAGTTGACCGGCAGCGATGTGGGCGCTGGCCGGATGGAAGAACCAGAGGTCATCGTGGAACGCGCCATGGCCGTCCTCGAAGGCGAACCGGCGCTCCAGCGTGACCTGGTCGGTACCCGCGTCCTGATCAGCGCCGGCGGCACCAGAGAGCCACTCGACCCCGTCAGATTCCTCGGCAACCGCTCGAGTGGCAGGCAGGGCGTAGCGCTGGCGACGGCGGCAGCTGCGCGCGGGGCATCCGTTGTGCTCGTCGCTGCCCACCTCGAGGTGGCTGTTCCGGCCAACATCACGGTGCACACTGCCGGCACGGCGCAGGAGCTTGAGCAGGTCATGCGCGAAGAGAGTGCGAATGCCGACGTGGTCATCATGGCTGCTGCGGTGGCCGACTACCGCCCTGACGAGATTCGCGAAGGCAAGATCAAGAAAGAAGACACCGGCGACACCCTCACCCTGACGCTGGTGAAGAACCCAGACGTGCTGGCCGGCCTGGTCGCCGAGCGAAAGCCAGGACAGGTCATCGTCGGTTTCGCGGCTGAAACCGAGCAGGATGCCGCTGCACTTCTGGAGCTTGGCCGCGCCAAGGTTTCCCGCAAGGGCTGCGACCTGCTCGTCGTGAACCGCGTGGGCTGGACGCAGGGCTTTGCCACAGAGCGCAATGAGGTCATGATCCTCGATGCCCGCGGAGATATAGTAAAAGAGGCTTCCGGCAGCAAAATGTCGGTGGCCAATCGCATTCTTGATGTGATCGTTGAGCTCGATTCCTCACTCAACTAGCATCTCCCTCGATTAATACAGATGGGCCCCATGAGCGACCTTCGCCTCTTCACTTCCGAATCCGTGACGGAAGGTCACCCAGACAAGATCTGTGACCAGATTTCCGACTCAATCCTCGACGCACTGCTGGCGGAAGACCCGCACAGCCGTGTCGCGGTGGAAACACTCGTCACGACGGGCCTGGTCCACGTTGCAGGCGAGGTCACGACTGAGGCCTACGTCGAGATCCCGTCCATCGTGCGGAAGACCATCACCGACATCGGCTACAACTCGTCTGATGTCTGGTTCGATGGCCGCTCCTGCGGTGTCGAGATCTCCATCGGCGGCCAGTCACCCGACATCGCCCAGGGCGTCGACAACGCGTTCGAGACCCGCGAAGAAGACAGCGTCGACGATTTCGACCGACAGGGCGCCGGTGACCAGGGCATCATGTTCGGGTACGCAACGACAGAAACCCCGTCGCTGATGCCGATTCCCATCTGGATCGCGCACCGCCTCGCGGAGCGCCTCGCCGCCGTGCGCAAGTCTGGCGAACTCACCTACCTTCGTCCAGACGGCAAGACCCAGGTCACCATCGGCTACGACGGCATCATCCCGCGCACCGTCGAGACAGTCGTCGTGTCGACGCAGCACGCACCTTCGGTGTCAACGCACCGCCTGCGCGCCGAGATCGAAGAGCTGGTCATCCGCCCCGTTCTCGCCGGTGTCGAGCTGGAGTCAGCCGGCGCCACCGCGCTCATCAACCCGACAGGCCGCTTCGAGATCGGTGGCCCGCAGGGCGACGCCGGCCTCACCGGCCGCAAGATCATCATCGACACGTACGGGGGAGCGAGCCGCCACGGTGGTGGCGCATTCAGTGGCAAGGACCCGTCGAAGGTTGACCGTTCCGCCGCGTACGCCATGCGCTGGGTGGCCAAGAACGCCGTCGCCGCCGGCCTCGCCGAGCGCCTCGAGGTGCAGATTGCGTACGCAATCGGCAAGGCGGCACCCGTCGGGCTGTACGTGGAGACGTTCGGCACCGGCGCGCTCCCAGACGACCAGATCACCGCTGCGATCCGTGAGGTGTTCGACCTGCGTCCGGCTGCGATCATCCGCTCACTCGACCTGCTGCGCCCCATCTACGCGCAGACGGCCACCTACGGTCACTTCGGCCGCGAGCTGCCCGACTTCACGTGGGAACGCCTCGACAGGGTCGACGACCTGAGAAGCGCAGCCGGGCTCTGACGATGACGCGCACCGGCCGTGTGGCGCGGGTGCTCATCGACTCACCGCTGCCGCAGCTCGACCACCTGTTCGACTACAGCATCCCTGCGGAGCTCGAGTCCGTTGCCCTGCCAGGGGTGCGGGTGAAGGTGCCGTTCCGCGCCGGCCGCATCGCCGACGGGTACCTCATCGAGGTGATTGATACTGCGGCTTCGTCGGCGGTGACCTCGGACGGCGATCAGGGTCTCCTGCCGCCGGGAACGGATGCGACCCCTGACGTGGCCTTCAGCGGCAAGCTGAGTCCACTCGACTCTGTCGTCTCGCCCGTGCAGGTGCTCACCCCTGAGGTGGCGAAACTGGCCCGCGCCCTCGCCGACCGTGCCGCAGGGAACGCGAGTGATGTCATCCGCTTGGCTGTGCCGAACCGACAGGTGCGTGCGGAGAAGGCCTGGCTGGCCGCGCGTGCTGCGGCGGCAGAGGCGGCGGATGCTGCGGGCGCAGAGCCTGCTCCTGAACCCGCGGACCTGGCTGTGTCGGCGCTGACAGCTGTCGGCTTCGAGGGGTACAGCGCCGGCGTCTTCGACCAGCTGGTTGCTGAGCAGCAGCGTGCCGCGGTTGCGGCCGTTCCGCGCCTGGTCGAACTGGCAAGTGGTGCCACTGTCGGCCACTGGGCACGCACGCTGGCCGAACTTGCGGTCGTCACCCTCCGCTCCGGACGCTCCGCACTGCTCGTGCTGCCCGACTATCGCGACCAGGACCAGGTTGAGGGCGCGTTGGCCGAACTCGTTCCGGCGTCAAGCGTCAGCAGGGTCGATGCCAGACAGACGGGAGCAGAGCGCTATCGCGCCTTCCTCGCCTGCCTCGAGCCGGAACCCCGCATTGTGATCGGCAACCGATCTGCCGTGTATGCCCCTGCCCACAACCTCGGCCTCATCGCTCTCTGGGACGACGGCGACCCGCTACACGCCGAGCTGCACAGCCCGTACGTGCATGCCAGGGATGCCGCGCTTGTGCGCCAGCAGGAATCCGGCTGCGCGCTGGCCTTCTTCGGTCATTCCCGCAGTGTGGAGACCCACAGGCTCGTTGAGCTCGGCTGGCTGGGCGAGATTCATCCAGAGCGGGTCGTGCACCCGAAAGTCATCCCCACCGCGTACCAGGCGTCTGACGACGAGCAGGCCAGGGTGGCACGAATCCCCACCGCTGCCTGGCGGGCCGCCAAAGAAGCTCTGGCTTTCGGCCCCGTCCTCGTGCAGGTTGCCAGCCCTGGCTATGCGCCTGTGCTCGCCTGCCAGACCTGCAAGCAGTCCGCGCGCTGCACCCACTGCCAGGGACCGCTCGGCCTGGCCACCAAGGGCGCGACGCCGTCGTGCCGCCTGTGCGGCGCCCTGGCTGTCTCGTGGCAGTGCAGTCACTGCGAAGGCCGCACGTTCCGTCTCGTCACGGTGGGCACCGCGCGCACGGCCGAAGAACTGGGCCGGGCGTTCCCTGGGGTACTCATCGTCATCGCCGACGGCGAACACACCATCCAGAACATCGGCGCGAGTCCTGCCCTGGTGATCGCGACCCGCGGTGCTGAGCCGATCCCCACCGGCGGCTATCGTGCGATCCTGCTGCTCGACGGTGAGCGGATGCTGGCCCGTGAGTCACTGCGCGTTGGCGAAGATTGCCTGCGCTGGTGGTCGAATGCCGCGGCTATGGCAGCGCCAGGAGCATCCGTCGTGCTCGTCGGCGTCGGGGGCGACCTGGCGCGCGCGCTCAACACCTGGCAGCCGGAGGCGTACGCGGGCAGCGAGCTCGCCGACCGCCGGACGCTCAGGTTCCCGCCAGCGGTTCGGGTGGCCTCTGTGATCGGCACAGACGCCGATGTCGCCGCAGCTGTCACCGAATTCAGCGACCAGCCCGGCATCGACGTGCTCGGTCCCGTGCCTGCCGATGCGGGCAAGGTGCGTGCTGTCGTGCGATTCGCGTACGCCTCAGGCGACGCCGTTGCCCACAGCCTGAAGGCGGCCGTGGTACGCAATGCCTCGCAGCGTCGAAAACGAACAGGGGGCGCCGCCTTTGTGCCGACCCCGACGCTCAAGGTGCGGTTCGACGACCCGGAGTTCGGCTAGCGGCTGCAACTGATCAGTCGGTAGACAGCGAGGACGGGACCCCCAGTGAATGCGAGGCCCCGTCACGACGACAGCTCAAACGCGACCGCGTTGCTATGTGGCGCTGGGCTTGGCGGATGCCGTGCTGGCCGATGCGCCGCCGGCAAGCGGGCCGAACGACATGTCGACCTCAGCCATCTCCATGACCGCGGTGGCCTCGATCAGTTCAAGCAGCGCAGGGTCGAGCCCTGGCGAGAACTCCTCGAGCCGTTCGGCGGCGATCACCGACGGGACTCCCTCAGGAGCCTGCTCGCTGGCGTCGAGGGTTGTACCGTCCCCAGAGGGCGAGAGCCCCTGGAAGATGCGGCCGGCCTCTGACTGGTCCGCGAGGTCGAACGTGTATTGCTTGCTCTGCAGTCCGAGGTCGACCAGCCGCTTCACTTCGGGGAACTTCTCTGCGTTGGTCTTCGGTATCGGCAGAGTCGCTTTCCAATTGACGCCGAGCGTCTCGAGCGCCTTCGCGTACGCGTTCTCGTGCGCCTGGTCGCGCACAATCAGGTAGGCGATGGTTGACCGCGCGGTGGCGTTGTCCGTCATCTCGTAGATCCGACACTTCTGCAACCGACCCGTCGACTCGAGCATGAGGTTGTAGATCAGGTCGAGTACCAGGTTCCCGGAGTTGTAGACGTAGCTGCCGCTCCACGGATTGCCAGCAGCATCCACGGGCAATGCACCCTGCGCGCCGACCAGGTAGTGGTGGATGTTGCTCTCTGACAATGCAATCTTCAGGGGCGTTGCCCCCTTCGCGCCCGGGGTGTCAAGCGGGTCGGTCAGCTTGCCCTTATAACGCGGTGACCCGTCGAGTAGCCGGGAGATCGTCGTGCCGATCAACTCCACATGACTGATCTCTTCTGTTCCGATGCCCTGCAACAGGTCACGGTACGGTTTGGCGTTCGGGCCGCGGAAATTAATGCTCTGAAACAGGTATTGCATCATGGTGCGCATCTCGCCGAACTGGCCACCGAGGCCTTCCTGCAGGGCGTTGGCGGCGGCTGGATCCGGCTCGTCAACCGCGATCTCGTTGATCAATTGCTGCACGTGAAAATACATAGTTCCTCCGATGATGGGTGGTATTCACGGTCAAGCTGGTTCATGTTGATCCGCCGATACGGTACGTCCGGTGTACAAGTTGGACAAGGCATTGCCGCCCCGCGGCCACATGGGGTAAATGCTCAAAACCGTGTCGTATCCGCTGCCTGACATCTGCCACGCGACCCGTGGGAGTTCGCGGAGGTCCTGCTCGTGCCGGAGAATAGACGCAAGGAGTGTCGCCCGATGTGACAAGCATCTCGATACTCGGATCTGATTCTTCAACCCGGAGCTGTTCTCACCATGAAACTCGTCTTCGCTGGCACTCCGCTGCCCGCGGTCCCTTCCCTGGAAGCGCTCATCGCCTCCGACCACGAGGTGGCAGCGGTCATCACCCGGCAAGACGCCGAACTCGGACGGAAGCGCGTTCTCACGCCCTCACCCGTCGCGACTGTCGCGGCGAGCAACGGCATCCCTCTCATCAAGGCCAACCGGCTCGACGACGCGGCGACAGAGGCCGTTCGTGCCATCCAGCCAGACCTCGGTGTCATCGTCGCCTATGGGGGACTCGTCCGCGAGCCCCTGCTGTCGGTGCCGAGGCTCGGCTGGATCAACCTGCACTTCTCCCTGCTGCCGCGATGGCGCGGAGCGGCGCCCGTTCAGCACGCCGTCATTGCCGGCGAGCAGGAGACCGGCGCTGCCGTCTTCCAGCTGGTTCCCGCACTGGATGCCGGACCGGTCTTCGGCATGATCCACGAGCGGATCGGTGCTGACCAGACGGCCGGCGAGCTGCTCGAATCCCTCGGGGTGAGCGGCGCAGAGCTGCTCGTGCGTGTAGTCGACCAGCTGGCCGACGGAACAGCCAGGTCGCTGGAGCAGGTCGGAGAGGTCACCCTGGCCCCCAAACTCGGCCTCACCGATGCGCGCATCGACTGGACCACAACAGCGGATGCCGTCTACCAGCGGGTCCGCGGCGTCACGCCGGAACCCGGTGCGTTCACGATGATCGGCGATACGCGCCTGAAGCTGATTCAGCTGGCGCGCCCGGCAACGGAAGTGGGAGACGTCTCGCTGCCAGCCGGCGTCATCCGCTTGGTGGATGGCGCGGTTCTCATCGGCACTGGAACGACGGCCCTTGAGCTCGTGACGGTGCAGCCGGCCGGCAAGAAACCTATGCGTGCCACCGACTGGTGGCGCGGACTCGCAACAGAAGAAGTGGTGGCATCATGAGCGGCGACGACAGCACCAAGGGGCGTCCAGCTCAGCGGAACGGCGGCCAGCGCAGCGACCGCTCAGGGTCAGGGCAGGCCTCGCGGTCGCAGTCCCGGCCCCCGGCCGACTTCGTGCAGCCGGCCAGGCGGGTTGCATACGAGGTGATCGCTGCCGTGCGTGAGTCTGACGCATACGCGAACCTGCTGCTCCCCACCAAGATCAATCGCGCAGCGCTGAACTCGGCCGATGCCGGGCTCGCCACAGAGCTCACCTACGGCACCCTCCGGATGCAGGGCTACTACGACCGCGTGATCTCCCTGGCGGCGGCCCGCCCGGTCACCGCTATCGATCCAGCGGTGCTCGACGTGCTGCGCCTCGGTACGCACCAGCTGCTCTCCACCCGAGTCGCAACGCACGCCGCCGTGAACGAATCGGTGTCGCTGGCTCGCCAGGTGGCATCGCGGTCGGCTGTTGGCTTCTGCAACGGGGTGCTCCGCACCATCTCCCGCACGAGCGCCGACGAGTGGCGCGAACGCGTGCTCTCAGAGGCAACGACAGTCGACGACCGCCTCGCCGCCGAGTACTCGCACCCGGCGTGGGTGGTACGTGCATTCCGCCAGTCGTTGAAGGCCGAGGGTCGTGAGCATGAGCTCGTCGACCTGCTGGCTGCCGACAACGCAGCGCCGCGCGTCAACATGGTTGCCCTGCCAGGCCTGGTTCCGGCCGAAGAGGTGCTGACCCTGGGGGAGCCAGACCTGTACTCGCCGACCGGGTTCGTGCTCGACGGGGGAGACCCCCTCGACATGGTCACGTACTTCGACGGCCAGGTGCGCGTGCAGGATGAGGGCTCGCAGCTTGCCGCCCTCGCACTGTCCCGTGCCCGTGCCGTGCAACAGGGCGAGCGATGGCTCGACCTGTGTGCGGGCCCTGGCGGCAAGGCCGTGCTGCTCGCAGCAGAGGCCGCGCTGGGCGGCGCGGAACTCATCGCCAACGAGATCGTCCCAGCCAGGGCTCAACTGGTGCGGAATGCCCTGGCCGCCGTTCCAGAGGACGTTCCGGTCTGGGAGCTTGACGGCACCACGATCGGCCAGAAGCATCCAGAGGCCTTCGACCGCATCCTGCTCGACGCACCGTGCACCGGCCTCGGCGCCCTGCGCCGTCGCCCTGAAGCACGCTGGCGCAAGCAGCCGAGCGACGTCGCTGCGCTCTCCGGCCTGCAGTCGTCGCTCATCGACAGCGCCCTCGGTGCGCTGAAGCCCGGCGGCATCCTCGCGTATGTCACGTGCTCTCCGCACATCGCCGAGACCCGTGGCATCGTGGCCACCGCCCTGAAGAAGTGGAGCGGTCGCGCCACAGAACTCGATACCACTGCTGTCGTACGATCGGTGAGCCGCACCGAACTCGACCTGCCAGACGGCGGCACAAGTGTGCAGCTCTGGCCGCACCGCCAGGGCACGGACGCCATGTTCATCACCCTCATCGAACGCACCAGCTGATCCAGGAGCCGACAATGCCGACCAGAATCAACCCCAGCATCCTCGCTGCCGACTTCGCCAATTTCGAAAGCGAACTGGGTCGCATCAGCACCGCTGACCTCGTGCACGTCGACATCATGGACAACCACTTCGTGCCGAACCTCACCTTCGGCCTGCCGATGGTGCAGCGCCTGCAGGAGGTGTCGCCGATCCCGCTCGACGTGCACCTCATGATCGACGACCCGGACCGCTGGGCTCCCGGTTACGCCGAGGCCGGCGCGTTCTCTGTGACGTTCCACGCAGAGGCGGCAGCGGATGCCGTCACGCTGGCTCGAAAACTCCGCTCCATCGGCTCGCGGGCCGGAATCGCGCTGAAGCCAGGCACGGCCATTGAGCCGTACCTCGAGTTGCTGCCGGAGTTCGACCAGGTGCTGATCATGACGGTGGAGCCAGGCTTCGGCGGCCAGAGCTTCATGGAATCGACGATGCCGAAGCTCCGCACGCTCTCGGCTGCCGTCGAGAGCGCGGGTCTAGATGTCTGGATGCAGGTCGACGGCGGCGTCACGGTCGACACGATCGGCATCGCGGCTGAAGCAGGCGCGAACACCTTCGTCGCCGGATCCGCTGTCTTCAGGGGCGACCCTGCAGAGCAGATCGCGCTGCTGCGAGCCACGGCCGACGCACACACCCACGCCCACTAGCGCGCCCCTCGCAACGATGCCGGAGACGCGTGCGCCGGTGACGCCCAGCAGAGCCTAGTAACCTGTACCTGTGAAGAATTTCGACGAGCTTTTTGCTGAACTCCGCGAGAAGGCAGAAACCAGGCCCGTTGGTTCAGGGACGGTCCGGGAACTGGATGCGGGCGTTCACGCCATCGGAAAGAAAATTGTGGAGGAGGCCGCCGAAGTATGGATGGCGGCCGAGTACCAGAGCGATGATGAGACGGCGGAGGAGATCTCCCAGCTCATCTACCACCTGCAGGTCATCATGCTGGCCAAGGGACTGAGTCCCGCTGACATCTACCGACATCTGTAAACGGTCACCCACCGCTACAGAAAACAGTCGATCATGATCTCAGAAAGTAACGCCATGCCCAGTAGCTCAACGCTCAGAATTGCGATACCCAACAAGGGTTCGCTGTCCGAAACCGCCGCCCAGATGCTGTTCGAGGCCGGATACACCGGCCGGCGCGACCCGCGAGACCTCGTCGTCTCCGACCCGCGCAACAACGTCGAATTCTTCTACCTGCGTCCCCGCGACATCGCCACCTACGTCGGCTCAGGTGCGCTTGACGTCGGCATCACCGGCCGCGACCTGCTCCTCGACTCGCACTCGAGTGCCGCAGAGATCGCCAGCCTCGATTTCGGCTCATCCACCTTCCGCTTCGCAGGCCCCGCCGGTCGGTTCACGCAGCTCTCCGATCTGCAGGGCCTCCGCGTCGCCACCAGCTACCCTGGCCTCGTCGGTTCGTTCCTCGCCACGCACGACGTGAGTGTCGAACTCGTCACCCTCGACGGCGCCGTCGAATCCGCCGTGCAGCTCGGCGTAGCGGATGCCGTCGCCGACGTCGTCTCCACCGGCTCGACCCTGAAGAAGGCCGGCCTCGAGATCTTCGGACCCGTCATCCTCGAGTCGACCGCAGTGCTGATCAGCTCGACCAACGAGAACCCGGGCATCGCGACGCTGCTGCGCCGCCTGCAGGGCGTTCTCGTCGCACGCCAGTATGTGCTGATGGATTACGACATCCCGAAGAACAAACTCGACGCAGCCTGCGAACTCGCTCGAGGCATCGAGTCACCGACGGTGTCATCGCTGCACGACCCTGAGTGGGTCGCCGTGCGGGTCATGCTCCCGCGCACCGACATGAACAACGTCATGGATGCGCTCTACGAGCTTGGCGCACGCGCCATCCTGGTCAGCAGCATCCACAACGCGCGCCTGTAGTGGAGGGGGCATCGTGACACTGTCCGTACGCGTCATTCCGTGCCTCGACGTGGCCAATGGCCGTGTCGTCAAGGGCGTCAATTTCCAGAACCTGCGGGATGCGGGTGATCCTGTCGAACTCGCCAAGCTCTACGCAGAGCAGGGCGCAGACGAACTGACGTTCCTCGACGTCTCCGCGACCGTCGACAACCGAGCCACCACCTACGACGTGGTGCGCGCCACGGCAGAGCAGGTCTTCATCCCGCTCACCGTCGGCGGCGGCATCCGTAGCGTCGAAGACGTGTCGCGCCTGCAGGCCAGCGGTGCAGACAAGGTGGGCGTGAACAGTGCTGCCATCGCGCGCCCAGCACTGCTCACCGAGATCGCCGACAGGTTCGGCGCCCAGGTGCTGGTGCTCTCACTCGATGTCAAACGTTCAGACCGTACAGAATCCGGCTTCGTGGTGACCACGCACGGCGGGCGCACAGAGACCGATCTCGACGCCCTGGCCTGGGCTGCAGAGGCCATCGAACTGGGCGCGGGGGAGTTGCTCGTCAACTCCATCGACGCCGACGGGACCAAGCAGGGGTTCGACACAGAGCTCATTGCGCTGATGCGGTCCATCAGCAGCGTGCCCGTGATCGCGTCAGGCGGCGCAGGCAAGGCGTCAGACTTCCCGCCCGCGATCGCGGCCGGCGCGGATGCTGTGCTTGCGGCATCCGTTTTCCACAATAGGGAATTGACGATCAATGACGTCAAACAGGAACTGGCAGAGGCCGGAATGGTGGTGCGCTGATGGATGCCGCGTTGATGGATGCCAATGAGGCACTCTCGCGAGCGGCGTTCAACGCCGATGGGCTGCTTCCCGCGATCATCCAGCAGTGGGACACCCGTGAGGTGCTCATGCTCGGCTGGATGGATGCAGAGGCGTTGCGTCGCACTCTCACCGAGGGGCGCGTGACGTTCTGGTCGCGCAGCCGCCAGGAATACTGGCGGAAGGGCGACACATCGGGGCACGCCCAGTTCGTGCGCTCAGCCGCCCTCGACTGCGACGACGACACGCTGCTCGTTGAGGTCGAACAGGTCGGGGCAGCCTGCCACACGGGCAGCCGCACCTGCTTCGATGGACGCGGTATCGATGTCGTCGAGGGAGCTGCAGCATGAGTGCGGGTTTCGGCCAGACAGCCGGCTCCACCACGCAGGAGCAGTTCGCTGCGCTGGCCGATCGTGCCAGCGGCCATCGCGTCATCCCTGTGATCAGGGAATTGTTCGCAGACGGTGAAACCCCTGTCGGCATCTACCGCAAGCTTGCCAACGGCACGCCGGGCAGCTTCCTGCTCGAGTCAGCAGAGCAGGGCGGCATCTGGTCGCGCTTCTCGTTCGTCGGAGTCTCGTCGTTCGGCGTGCTCACCCAGCACGACGACGAGGTGCGCTGGCTCGACTACGGCCTCTCTGCCGAACGCGCCCTCGGCGACACCATCGAGCGCGGACCTCTTGTCGCCCTCGCGCACCTGTACGAGCAGTGGCAGACCCCGCGGCTGCCTGAGCACCCGCCGCTCACCGGCGGTCTCGTCGGCTTCATCGGCTGGGAGGCGATCAGGCAGATCGAACGCCTGCCGCACCAGCCCCCCGCCGACTACTCGGTTCCCGGCCAGGCGTTCAGCTTTGTCGCTGACCTCGTTGTCATCGACCACAAGTACGGCACTGTGCAGCTCATCGCCAATGTGCTGAACGACGGCGTGCAGTCCGCTGATGAGCAGTGGGCGGATGCTCAAACCAGGCTTGATTCGCTGCAGGCTCGCCTTGCACAGCCGGCAGAGGCCTGGCTGGCCGACGTCGACCTGTCGACGGCGCCGAACCCGACGCACCGCACGGAGAAAGCCGACTTCCTGGCATCCGTCGATACGGCCAAGCAGCACATCGTCGACGGCGACATCTTCCAGGTCGTCATCTCGCAGCGCTTCGACCAGGAGTGCACCGCACACCCGATCGACGTCTACCGGGTGCTTCGCAGCCTGAACCCGAGCCCGTACATGTACCTGCTCAGCCTCGAATCACCGAGCAACGAGCCGTACTGGATCGTTGGGTCCTCGCCGGAGGCGCTGGTGAAGGTGCAGAACGACCGCGTTTTCACGCATCCGATCGCCGGTTCGAAGCCACGCGGCACCACCCCTGAGGCCGACGCAGACTTTGAAACCGAACTCGTCGGAGACGCCAAGGAACGCGCAGAGCACCTGATGCTCGTCGACCTGTCGCGCAACGACCTGGCGAAGGTCTGTGCAGCTGGGTCCGTCGAGGTGACGGAGTTCATGCGCATTGAGCGCTTCAGCCACATCATGCACCTGGTCTCGTCCGTCGAAGGAAACCTGCTGCCAGACAAGAGCGCCATCGATGTTTTCCGGGCAACGTTCCCAGCTGGCACACTTTCCGGAGCGCCGAAGCCACGCGCGCTGGAGATCATCGATGCCCTCGAGCCGGCACAGCGCGGCGTGTACGGGGGAGTCGTCGGCTACTTCGGGTTCGCCGGAGACGCCGACCTCGCCATCGCCATCCGCACCGCGACGATCGCGAACGGCGTGGCCAGGGTGCAGGCAGGCGGCGGCCTCGTCGCCGACTCCGACCCGGCATCCGAATACCAGGAATCACTGAACAAGGCAGCTGCGCCACTGCGCGCCGTTGCCGTCGCCAACGCAATGCGAAGGGTCAACTAGTGCAGAGTGCACGCCGGATCAAGCTCGGCTTGATCCTCTTCATCCTGGTCTCCAGCGCCGTGGTTCTCCTCGCGTGGACACAAAACTGGGTACACGTCACCATCGGAGCGGATACCGGCAGCGAGATCGCGCTGACCGTCGACGGCGCAACGGCATCGCCGGCGCTGACCGCCCTTGCGCTGGCGGGCATCGCCCTGGCCGGCGCGCTCACGATCGCCGGTCCGGTCATCCGCCTGATTCTCGGCGTTCTGGAGATTCTCATCGGGGTGTCCGTGTTCATCGCATCGGTCAGCGTCGTGCAGTCCCCAGCAGCCGCCAGTGGGCCGGCCGTGACAGAGGCCACCGGAATCGCGGGGAACCACTCGATCCTGCTCACCGTGACCGACGCGTCAGTCACGGCCTGGCCGTACGTGGCCATCGTCGGTGCCGTGCTCATGCTCATCGCCGGACTGGCCGTGATCGTGACCGCGCGCCGGTGGCCTGGTCCGACCAAGCGTTTCCAGCCCGTTGCCCTTGCCCCCGTTGATGCCGCCTCGGCGGCTGCGCTGGCAGCGACCCACGCCACGGGAAACGCGGCTGTGGCAGCGGATGGCGCGTTGGGCGTGACCGCTGAAGCCGGCCCCGAAGCCGATTCCGAAGCCGATGCCGCAGCGGATGCCGTGGTTGACTGGGACGAACTGAGCCGCGGCGAAGACCCCACAGCTCCGTAATTACGGCGAAGAACCACCCAGGCGGGGGCATCGTGACTGATCCAGCCCGTTTCGAACCGCTAGACTAAAACCTGCACTTGAAAGCGTAAAGAGGAGAACAATGAGCGTCGAGTCAGTAGACCCTGGTCACGGCCATTCGCCGGCGGCATGGACCGCTGTCACGATCATGCTGGTGGCTTTCACCATCGGCACAGTCGCATTCTTTTTTGACGTTCAGTGGTTGGTCTGGGCTTCGGCCGGCCTCCTCGTCGTCGGCGCAATCGTAGGTTGGATCCTCGCTCGCGTTGGATACGGAGTCGACACGACCGCGCCAAGCGGTCACTGACCACGTGCTGAACGGATCACAGTGCTGAACGACCTCCTGGCCGGGGCACTCGCAGACGCAGACATGCGTCGTGCAACCCGGTCGTTTGCCAGCGTTGAAGCCGCTGCCCTCGCGCAGCGACCGGCGCTCGACGCGCTTCACGCACTCTCGCCGGCCGACCAGGTCAAGATCATCGCAGAGGTCAAGCGGGCCAGCCCGTCTCGTGGTGCGCTGGCCGAGATCCGTGATCCGGCCTCCCTGGCGTTGTCGTACGAGACTGGTGGCGCAAGCGCCATCAGTGTGCTCACGGAAGGCCGCCGTTTCAAGGGCTCGCTGGACGACCTGGAGCAGGTCCGCGCTGCGGTCTCCATCCCGGTTCTCCGCAAGGACTTCATTGGCGACCCTTACCAGGTCTTCGAAGCACGCGCTGCTGGGGCCGACCTTGTGTTGCTCATTGTGGCCGCGCTCGACCAGCAGGTGCTCAGCTCACTGCACGATCTCATCCGTGAGCTCGGCATGACGGCACTCGTCGAGACACACAGCGCCGACGAGGTGAGCAGGGCGATCGACATCGGCGCCGGCGTCATCGGCGTCAATGCACGAAACCTCTCGACGTTCGAACTTGACCAGGACCTCTTCGGCTCCCTGGCAGACCAGATTCCCTCCGGCATCGTTCGCATTGCAGAATCAGCGGTGAAGACCGCTGCCGACGTCGCCCACTATCGCGCCGCAGGCGCCGACGTTGTCCTCGTCGGTGAGGCGCTGGTGACCAGCGACCCCATTCGCACCCTCACCGAGTTCCTGTCGGTCTAACCCAAGTTCCTGGCGGTCTATCCATGTCTCTTCGCTCGCAATCCGGCCCGTATTTCGGAGACTTCGGTGGCAGGTTCGTGCCGGAGTCGCTGGTAGCGGCCCTCGACGAGTTGACGGCAGAGTACGCCGTTGCCCGCGCCGACCCGGCGTTCGCCGCCGAACTGGCCGCACTGCAGCGCTCGTACATCGGGCGCCCCTCACTCATCACAGAGGTGCCGCGCTTCGCGGAACACGCCGGTGGCGCACGCGTCATCCTGAAGCGTGAAGACCTGAACCACACCGGTTCGCACAAGATCAACAATGCGATCGGCCAGGTGCTCCTCACCCGTCGCATCGGCAAGACCCGCGTCATCGCAGAGACCGGTGCAGGCCAGCACGGTGTCGCCACCGCAACGGCCGCTGCGCTGTTCGGCCTCGACTGCGTCATCTACATGGGCGAGGTCGACACGGAGCGCCAGGCGCTGAACGTCGCCCGCATGCGCCTGCTCGGTGCTGAAGTCGTGTCGGTGACCGCTGGGTCACGCACGCTCAAGGACGCCATCAACGACGCCATGCGTGACTGGGTCACCAACGTCGAGAACACCAACTACATCTTCGGAACGGCGGCAGGCCCGCATCCGTTCCCCGCCATGGTGCGCGACTTCCAGACCGTCATCGGCGAGGAGGCACGCCAGCAGGTCCTCGATCTCACCGGTCGCCTCCCAGACGCTGTCGCGGCCTGCGTTGGCGGCGGCTCGAACGCCATCGGAATCTTCGAGGCGTTCCTCGACGACACAGACGTGGCGCTCTACGGCTACGAAGCAGCTGGGGAGGGCGTTGAAACCCTCCGCCACGCCGCCACGATCACCAAGGGGCGCCCCGGTGTGCTCCACGGTGCCCGCAGCTTCCTGCTGCAGGACGAAGACGGCCAGACCGTCGAATCGCACTCCATTTCGGCCGGCCTCGACTACCCGGGCGTCGGCCCTGAGCACTCCTGGCTCGCCAGCATCGGGCGCGCCACCTACCTGCCGGTAACGGATGCCGCTGCCATGGACGCATTGCGCCTCCTCAGCCGCACAGAGGGCATCATCCCTGCCATCGAATCGTCGCACGCCCTGGCCGGCGTGCTGGATCTCGGCAAGGAACTCGGCCCTGAGTCCGTCATCCTGGTGAACCTCAGCGGGCGTGGCGACAAAGACATGGAAACTGCAGGTCGGTACTTCGACCTGATCGATGAAGGCGCGGAACAGTCGTGAGCACGAGCAGCAGCACGGTCGAATCCACCATTGCCGCCCGCAGGGCAGCCGGTGGCGGCGCACTGATCGGCTACCTGCCCGTTGGGTTCCCGAGTCTCGGCGAAAGCATCGACGCCGCCGTCGCCCTCGTCGACAACGGCGTAGACATCATTGAGCTCGGCCTGCCGTATTCCGACCCGGTCATGGACGGTCCTGTCATCCAGGCGGCAACCCAGCGTGCACTGGCAGACGGCTTCCGTCTGCGTCACGGCATTGAAGCCGTCGCGGCGATCACCGCACAGGTGAGCGCCCCCGTGCTTGTCATGACGTACTGGAATCCCATCGTGCAGTACGGCGTTGAGCGCTTTGCCGACGACCTCGCGGCAGCCGGCGGGGCCGGCCTCATCACGCCGGACCTCATCCCCGATGAAGGCGCAGACTGGATCGCCGCCAGTGAGCGCACCGGGCTTGACCGGGTCTTCCTGGCTGCACCGTCGTCGTCCGACGCCCGCCTCGCGCAGGCTGTCGAGGCGAGCCGCGGCTTTGTATATGCGGTATCCACCATGGGTATCACCGGTGCGCGGAGTGATGTTGACTCTGCCGCACGCGTCCTCATCGAACGCCTGCGTGCCGCAGGCTCCACGAGCGCCTGCGTCGGCCTTGGCATCTCAACGGCCGAACAGGTACGCGAGATCCTCGGCTACGCCGATGGCGCGATCGTGGGTTCTGCTCTCGTGAAGGCGCTGTCAGACGGGGGAGTGGACGCCGTTGGCGCCCTCGCTCGTGAACTGGCGGCAGGCTCCCGTGACGTGGCGCGCACGAACTAGGGTAAATTGACCACGGCGGCTCCAGAGAGCCGTCATCTGGTGGCGTCATGTCACGACGAAAGGTATTGCACAGGTGTCAGTTCTCTCGACTTCCGTGATGATGAGCATTCCGAGCCCCAGCTGGAGCTACTTCGACCTCGGGCCGTTCCGTATCCACGCCTACGCCCTGTGCATCCTTGTCGGCATCATCGCCGCGACGATCATGACGTCGCGTCGCCTCACCAAGCGCGGCGCTGAACCGGGGATCGTGCTTGACATCATTCTCTGGGCTGTCCCGCTCGGCATCATCGGTGCCCGGATTTACCACGTGCTCACGCACCCCGGTGACTACTTCTACGACGGCGCCGACCTGCTGCGCACCCTGTACATCTGGGAGGGCGGCAACGCCATCTTCGGTGCGCTCATCGGTGGCGCAGTCGGTGCCTTCATCGGATGTCGGATGACAGGCATCCGCTTCTGGTCGTTCGCCGATGCACTGGCTCCCGGCATGCTGCTGGCGCAGGCACTCGGACGCGTTGGCAACTGGTTCAACCACGAACTCTTCGGAGTGCCGACCACCCTGCCGTGGGGCCTCGAGATCGAGTCGACCAACCCGGCATTCCCCGTCGGCTTGCCGGAGGGCACGCTGTTCCAGCCCACGTTCCTCTACGAGATCATCTGGAACCTGGTCGGCGTCGCCGTCATCCTCTTCCTCGAGCGCAAGCTCACCCTGCGCTGGGGCAAGGCATTTGGCGTCTACCTCATCTGGTACGGCGTCGGACGCACGTTCTTCGAGTCGATTCGCGTTGACCCGAGCGAGATCTTCCTTGGCATCCGCACCAACATCTGGGCGTCATTCCTGGCGATCCTGATCGGCATCGTCATCATTTGGGTGCAGCACCGCCGCCACGCAGGCGTGGAACTCAGCCCGTATGTGCCGGGTCGCGAGTGGGTTGCACCCGACCCTGAGGTAGAATCTGACGACGACTCGAATGCGTCGGATCAGAGCGATGGAGCTGCTGGCCGTGCCGAGTCTGCAGAGTCCCCGGCCACAAGCCCGCGCGACTCTCACGTCTAGGCCTGGATTACCCCTCCCCATCCTGTTCACGGTAGAGGCTCAGCAACACCGAGCGCCGTGCAAAACTTCCTTCAGTGGGCCAATGTCGTCCCTCCGTGCCAATCATTCTGTGAGGACGGTCCAGTGGATTCACAATCGTCGGTTTTCGAACCAACAGCCCCGCAAACTGCAGTACCCGCTCTAGACGCGGCGACTTCGCCGTTCGCTCGCTTCGGCAGTGCCCCCGCCAAGCAGGGTCTCTACGACCCTGCCGCTGAGAAGGACGCCTGCGGCCTGGCTATGGTCGCGACCCTTCGCGGCACAGCCGGCCATGACATCATCACCGCGGCTCTCGACGCGCTGCGGAACCTTGAGCACCGCGGTGCTGTCGGATCCGATGCCGGTACCGGCGACGGTGCAGGCATCATCACCCAGATCCCGGATGCGTTCCTGCGCGCCGTCACGGATTTCGACCTTCCCCAGGTCGGTCGTTACGCCGTTGGCAACGTTTTCCTGCCGACAGACCCCACGTCGCGAAGCGCCATCAAGCGTCAGATCGCCTCAATCGCGGCAAGCGAGGGCCTGCAGGTGCTCGGCTGGCGCGAAGTTCCTGTGCGTCCAGACGAGGTCGGCAACCTCGCCAGGGCAGCGATGCCGGCCATCCAGCAGCTGTTCGTGCAGAGCATCCACACGACCGAGACCGGTGCGCTTGTCTCTGGTATCCAGCTCGACCGCCAGACGTTCCGCCTGCGGAAGCGTGCTGAGCGCGAACTCACCATCTACTTCTCGTCGCTGTCGTGCCGCACACTGGTCTACAAGGGCATGGTCACAACGCTGCAGCTCGAGCCGTTCTACCCCGACCTGTCAGACGATCGGTTCACGTCGACACTTGCTCTCGTGCACTCCCGCTACTCCACGAACACGTTCCCGTCGTGGCCACTGGCCCAGCCGTTCCGCATGATCGCCCACAACGGTGAGATCAACACCGTGCAGGGTAACCGCAACTGGATGCGTGCCCGCCAGTCGCAGCTCGAGTCTGAGCTGCTCGGCGACATGGCTCCGCTGCTGCCGATCGTCACACCAGGCGCCAGTGACTCCGCCTCATTCGATGAGGTTGTCGAGCTGCTGAGCCTCAGTGGCCGTTCGCTGCCGCACGCGATCATGATGATGGTCCCCGAGGCGTGGGAGAACCAGCCAGACCTCGACCCTGAGCGTCGCGCGTTCTACGAGTACCACTCGATGCTCATGGAGCCGTGGGACGGACCAGCCGCCATCGTCTTCACTGACGGCTCACTCGTCGGTGCAACACTCGACCGCAATGGGCTGCGCCCAGGCCGATACGTGATCACCGACGACGGTCTCGTCGTGCTCGCCAGCGAGATCGGCGTGCTCGATATCGACCCGAGCAAGATCGTACGCAAGGGGCGTCTGCGCCCAGGCAAGATGTTCCTCGTCGACACCAAGGCCGGTCGGTTGATCGAAGACGACGAGATCAAGGCAGAGCTGTCTGCGGCAGAACCCTGGAGCGAGTGGCTCGACGAGGGCCGCATCAACCTCAAGGACCTCCCTGAACGGGAGCACATCGTGCACCCGCCGGCATCCGTCGTTCGTCGCCAGCGCACCTTCGGCTACACAGAAGAAGAAGTGCGCATCATCCTGTCGCCGATGGCGCGCACCGGCGCAGAGCCGCTCGGTGCCATGGGATCTGACACGCCCATCGCCGTGCTGAGCGAGCGTCCTCGCCTGCTGTTCGACTACTTCACGCAGCAGTTCGCGCAGGTCACGAACCCGCCGCTCGACTCCATCCGCGAAGCCGTCGTCACCTCACTGAAGCTGGGCCTTGGTCCAGAGCGCAACCTGCTGAGCGTCGGCCCTGAGCACGCCCACCAGGTCGTCCTCGACTTCCCGGTGATCGACAATGACGAACTGGCCAAGATCCAGCACATCGACACGCGTCCAGGCAGCAGCACGACGACGACAGTTCGCGGGCTCTACCGGTTCGACGATGGACCGGATGCGCTGGCCAACCGTCTCACGGCCCTCTGCGCTGAGGTTGACGAAGCCATCGACGCCGGCGCGCTGTTCATCGTGCTGTCAGACCGTGACTCCAACAAGGACCTCGCACCGATCCCGTCGCTGCTGATGATCTCCGCGGTGCACCACCATCTCATCCGCACCGAGAACCGCATGAAGGTCGGCATCGTCGTCGAGGCCGGCGATGTGCGCGAAGTCCACCATGTCGCACTGCTGATCGGCTACGGCGCCTCGGCGGTCAACCCGTACCTGGCCATGGAGACGTGCGAAGACCTCGTCCGCAGCGGCATGATCACCAACGTGTCAGCCGAACAGGCTGTGCGCAACGTCATCAAGGCGCTCGGCAAGGGTGTCCTGAAGATCATGTCGAAGATGGGCATCTCCACGGTGTCGTCCTATGCGGGAGCGCAGGCCTTCGAAGCCGTCGGACTCAGCCAGGACTTCGTCGACAGCTACTTCACCGGCACAACGAGCAAGCTCGGCGGCATCGGCATCGATGTCATTGCCGCAGAGAACCTGGCGCGCCACACGCAGGCATACCCAGCGGATGCCGCTGTGCGCGCTCACGAGCGCCTGGACACTGGCGGTGAGTACCAGTGGCGTCGCGACGGGTCCCCGCACCTGTTCAACCCTGAGACGATCTTCCGCCTGCAGCACTCGACCAGGACTCGTCGCTACGACATCTTCCGGGAGTACACCAAGCTGGTCGACGACCAGGCAGAGACACTCATGACCCTGCGCGGCATGTTCTCCTTCAACGCCGGAGCTCGGAAGCCCATCCCTCTCGATGACGTGGAATCGGTCGCGTCTATCGTCAAGCGGTTCTCCACCGGCGCGATGAGCTACGGCTCCATCTCCCAGGAGGCCCACGAGACTCTGGCCATCGCGATGAACCGCCTCGGCGCGAAGTCCAACACCGGTGAGGGCGGCGAAGACCTCGACCGACTGCTCGACCCTGAGCGTCGGAGTGCGATCAAGCAGGTCGCCTCAGGTCGTTTCGGTGTGACGAGCATGTACCTCACGCACGCAGAGGACATCCAGATCAAGCTCGCCCAGGGCGCCAAGCCCGGCGAGGGCGGCCAGCTGCCGCCGACGAAGGTGTACCCGTGGGTGGCTCGCACACGCCACGCCACGGCCGGCGTCGGACTCATCTCGCCGCCCCCTCACCACGACATCTACTCGATCGAAGACCTCAAGCAGCTCATCTTCGACCTGAAGCGCGCGAACCCGAAGGCACGCATCCACACCAAGCTGGTCAGCCAGTCCGGTATTGGTGCCGTCGCTGCCGGTGTCGCGAAGGCGCTGTCAGACGTCATCCTGGTGTCCGGTCATGACGGAGGAACGGGTGCAAGCCCGGTCAACTCCCTGAAGCACGCCGGAACGCCATGGGAGCTCGGCCTTGCTGAGACCCAGCAGACCCTGATGCTGAACGGCATGCGCGACCGCGTTGTCGTGCAGGTCGACGGTCAGCTGAAGACCGGCCGCGACGTCATCATCGGCGCGCTGCTCGGTGCAGAAGAGTTCGGTTTCGCCACCGCTCCTCTCGTCGTTGAAGGCTGCATCATGATGCGCGTCTGCCACCTCGACACCTGCCCCGTCGGCGTGGCCACCCAGAACCCTGAACTGCGCAAGCGCTTCAGCGGCAAGGCTGACTACGTGGTGAACTTCTTCGAGTTCATCGCCCAGGAAGTGCGTGAGTACCTGGCTGAGCTCGGTTTCGCGAGCCTCGAAGAGGCCATTGGCCACCGTGAGGTGCTCGACGTGAACCGCGCAGTCGACCATTGGAAGGCATCCGGTCTCGATCTGGCGCCGATCCTCGTCGGACCAGACTTCTCTGATTCAGAGCCACGCCAGTCGGCCAGGGAGCAGGAGCACGAACTCGAGAAGCACTTCGACAACGAGCTGATCAAGCTGAGCGCCAGCGTGCTGGAGCACGGCGGACACGTCGACATCGCGCTGCCGATCCGCAACACGGAGCGTGCCGTCGGCACCATGCTCGGGCATGAGGTCACCCTGCGCCACGGCGTCAACGGCCTGCCGACCGGTTCCATCGAGGTCACACTCACCGGCAGTGCCGGCCAGTCGTTCGGTGCATTCCTGCCGGCCGGCATCACGCTGCGCCTCGAGGGCGACTCGAACGACTACGTCGGCAAGGGCCTCTCCGGTGGCCAGATCATCGTGCGCCCAGACAGGGCGAGCGTGTTCCGCGCTGAACGCAACGTCATCGCCGGCAACGTCATCGGCTACGGCGCCACCCAGGGCAGCATGTTCATCCGCGGCATCGTTGGTGAACGCTTCCTGGTTCGGAACTCCGGGGCGACGGCCGTCGTTGAGGGCGTGGGGGACCACGCACTCGAATACATGACAGGCGGCCTCGCGGTCATCCTGGGCACGACGGGCCGGAACCTCGGCGCAGGTATGTCCGGCGGCACCGCGTACGTATACGGCCTGCGCACCGAAGCGGTCAACAGCGATTCCCTGGACTCAGGCGAACTCGAGTTGCACCCGCTGGAGAGCGCCGACCGCGAGATCGTCCGCGATCTCCTCGAGCAGCACGTGGCCCACACAGACTCTGCGCTGGCCCGCACGATGCTCGCCGATTTTGACACCACATGTGCAACGTTCGTGAAGGTGCTGCCGCGTGACTACGCCGCCGTGCTCGCCACGAGGAAAACCGCTGTCGATGAGGGGCTCGACCCCGATGGCGACGTTGTCTGGAACCGCATCCTGGAGGTAACCAATGGCTGATCCGAAGGGATTCCTGAAGACCACAGAGCGCGAACTTCCGGCCCGTCGGCCGGTGTCCGTGCGCTTGATGGACTGGAAAGAGGTCTACGAGGCCGGTGATTCTGCCGTGCTCAAGCGCCAGGCAGGCCGCTGCATGGACTGCGGTGTGCCGTTCTGTCACCAGGGCTGCCCGCTCGGCAACCTGATTCCGGAATGGAACGACCTCACCTGGCGCGGAGAGGGTCACGCTGCAATCGAGCGACTGCACGCGACCAACAACTTCCCCGAGTTCACCGGCCGGCTCTGCCCGGCCCCCTGTGAGTCATCCTGCGTGCTCGGAATCAACCAGCCGGCTGTCACCATCAAGCAGGTCGAGGTGTCGATCATCGACCAGGCGTACGCCAACGGATGGGTACAGCCCCAGCCGCCAGGACGCCTCACGGGCAAGACGGTCGCCGTTGTCGGCTCAGGCCCAGCCGGCCTGGCCGCAGCCCAGCAGCTGACCCGTGCCGGTCACACCGTTGCTGTGTTCGAGCGCGATGACCGTATCGGCGGCCTGTTGCGATACGGCATCCCGGACTTCAAGATGGAGAAGAAGCACCTTGAGGCGCGCCTCGGCCAGATGACGGCCGAAGGAACCCGGTTCAGGGCAGGCGTCAACATCGGTGTCGACATCACGTGGGAAGACCTGCGCGCCCGGTATGACGCTGTTGTGGTCGCCACGGGTGCCATGGTGCCTCGGGACCTGCCGATCCCCGGCCGTGACCTGCCTGGCGTGCACTTCGCCATGGAGTACCTGGTGCAGCAGAACAAGGTCGGCGCCGGCGATACGGTTCCCTCCCAGATCAGCGCTGAGGGCAAGCACGTCGTTGTCCTCGGTGGTGGCGACACCGGAGCAGACTGCATCGGTACCGCGCACCGTCAGGGTGCGGCATCCGTCACCAACCTTGCGATCGGCAAGCAGCCAGGCACGACGCGCCCAGACCACCAGCCGTGGCCCCTGGCGCCGACACTGTTCGAGGTCTCCAGCGCCCACGAAGAAGGCGGCACGCGGGAGTACCTCGCATCGACGATCGAATTCCTCTCGAATGAGGTCGGAGAGGTGCGCGCGATTCGTGTTGCTGAAACCGAGTACCTGAACGGCAAGCGGGTTCCGAAGGCCGGTACCGAACGTGAGATTCCAGCAGACCTGGTGCTGCTGGCCCTCGGGTTCACCGGCCCTGAACCCGACGAACTCGCCTCTCAGCTGCAGCTTCCGTTCGACGGCAGGGGTAATGTCGAACGTGATGACGATTACCAGACGAGCCGCGAGGGAATCTTCGTTGCCGGTGACGCCGGCCGCGGCCAGTCACTCATCGTCTGGGCAATCGCGGAGGGTCGAGCTGCTGCTGCGGCCGTCGATCGATTCCTCGAAGGCGAGACCCAGCTGCCGGCTCCCGTCAAGCCAACCGATCGTGCATTCGCACTGTCCTAAATTTTTCACTTCCCGAAGTATGAAAGCGCAATCCTGCGCGGAAACCGGAGATTTACCAGAATGAGACGCGCAAAAATCGTTGCCACCCTTGGGCCGGCAGCGTCCAGCTACGAACAGATCAGGGCCCTGATCGATGCGGGTGTCGACGTATGTCGCATGAACCTCAGCCACGGCAGCTACGACGTGCACGAAGGCGTATACGCCAACGTGCGCAAGGCTGCCAATGACTCCGGCCGCGCCATCGCCGTGATGGTTGACCTCCAGGGTCCGAAGATCCGCCTCGGAAAGTTCGAGGGTGGGCCGTACGACCTCGCTGTCGGCGACATCTTCAAGATCACCACCGAGGACATCCTCGGCAACAAGGAGATCTGCGGCACGACGTTCAAGGGTCTGCCCCAGGACGTCAAGCCGGGAGACTTCCTCCTGATCGACGACGGCAAGGTCAAGGTCGAGGTCGTTGAGGCTGACGACACCGTCGTGACCACCAAGGTGATCGTCGCCGGACCGGTTTCCAACAACAAGGGAATCAACCTCCCAGGCGTTGCTGTCAACGTTCCTGCTCTCTCAGAGAAGGACGAAGCAGACCTGCGTTGGGGCCTTCGCCTCGGCACAGACCTGATCGCGCTCTCCTTCGTGCGCGACGCAGCAGACGTCGACCGTGTTCACGAGATCATGGCCGAAGAGGGACGCCGCGTTCCCGTCATCGCCAAGATCGAGAAGCCGCAGGCCGTTGAGAACCTCGAAGAGATCATCGACGCGTTTGACGCGATCATGGTCGCTCGTGGCGACCTCGGCGTCGAGCTTCCGCTCGAGGCAGTGCCGATCGTGCAGAAGCGTGCCGTTGAGATCGCACGACGCATGGCCAAGCCGGTCATCGTTGCGACCCAGATGCTCGAATCCATGATCCACAGCCCGGTTCCGACGCGCGCAGAGACCTCTGACGTCGCAAACGCCGTGCTTGATGGTGCGGATGCCGTGATGCTGAGTGGCGAGACCAGCGTCGGCGAGTACCCGGTCGTCACCGTCCAGACCATGGCTCGCATCGTTGAGTCCACTGAAATACACGGCCTCGAGCGCATCCAGCCGCTCACGGTGAAGCCACGCACCCAGGGTGGGGCCATCACGTTGGCCGCGACCGAGGTTGCCAACTTCGTCAACGCCAAGTACATCTGCATCTTCACGGAGTCTGGTGACTCTGCACGCCGCATGGCGCGCATCCGCACCCAGATCCCCATGCTCGCGTTCACGCCTGAGCCTGCCATCCGTCGTCGTCTTGCGCTCTCCTGGGGCGTGCAGACGTACCTGGTTGACCGCGTGACGCACACGGACGCCATGTTCGGCCAGGTCGACGACATCCTGCTTGGTCAGGGTCTCGCCGAAATGGGCGACAAGGTCGTCGTGATCTCCGGTTCCCCTCCCGGAATCGTTGGCTCGACGAACGACATCCGCGTGTACAGCGTCGGTGACGCTCACAACGGTGTCGCTCCGGCATACGCCAAGGACTAACCTCCGCCAGCAACACCTGACCCCCGCAGCCTTCTGGCTGCGGGGGTCAGTGCGTTTCAGACGTCAGTGCGTTTCAGACGTCAGTGCGTTTCTGGGCGACAGTGTGTTTCAGGGCGTGGGAGGCTTCTGCGGGGTGGTGTCATCTCCTTCGCCGGCAGCGGTGCGATGCCGCATGCCCCGCATCAGTGGCGTGTCGAGCTCGAAAATGCGTCGGTTGGACCGCTCGCGGCGTCCCTCGCCATTCGTCACGATGTGCCTGAACGCGTAGAGTAAGCCGCCGAGGGCCATCAGCACGAAGGTGACGACCACCGGCCACAACCCGAGGGACGGCAGCTGGGCAGCCGTGACAATGACGGCGATGATCGGGAGCGTTGGTCCGAGGGGGAGGCGCGGTCCGTCGCCGGGCCAGCCCTTGATCGCGAGCACGGTCGCGGCGATGCTCACCACGACCATGGCGATGGCCGCAGCGGCGCTGGCAATGGAGACGATGAATGTCGTATTGGCGAACAGCACCAGCAGGATTGACACCACGCCAAGGAAGATGACACTGCCATAGGGGTGCCCGCGGCTGAGGGATCGGCCGAACACCGGGGGGATGTCACCACGCGCCACCAGCCTGATGACGATCTCGCTTGAGCCGAGAAGCATCGCGTTCGCGCCCGACAGTGTTGAGAGGCACGCTGCGAACGCGATGAGCAGGCCACCGACGGGTCCGATGATGACGTCTGCAGCCTGGGCAACGCCCACCGTCTTGAAATCGGTGATTCCGCTGGCGAGCATGGCCAGGATGACGCCGATATAGATGACCGTCGACACGACGAGCGTCAGGAGCATGGCCCGTGGCACCGTCTTGCGGGGGTTGTGTATGGAGCCGGCCATATTGGCGATCACGTTGAACCCCGTGTATGCGGTGAAGACCAGTGCGGCCGCTGCAAAGACCCCGGAAGCACCCTCCGGCGGCGCAGTTTCGAAGACGGGAGCCCGCAATTCGAGCATTCCCCAGATCGCGAACACGACGAGGATGACGATTTTGAGGCCCACGATTCCGGTCTCGGCCTTGGCGACAGTATCGGTTTGCCCGAGGTTCAGAGCCACAATGGCGATTGCCGCAATGCACCCGAGCAGGATGGGACTGACTCCGTGCAGGAAATATCCCTCGAGGTAGTCGCCGAACGACACCAGGAGGAATGCGATGATCGTGGCGCCGTTCAGGTAGAAGCCCCACATCGTGATGTACCGCCAGAACGGACTGAGTATGTCGCCAACAGGGCCGTACCCGGATTCACCAGGTTTTGCTCGCGCTGACACCACCACGAAGCTGAGCGCACAGAGAAACATGACGATTGCGGCAATGAGGTAGCTGGCAATGGCCCACGGCCCCGCCATATTGAGCGCCGTCCCTGAGAGGGTGAATACGCCGCCACCCACGACACTTCCCACCCCGAATGCCAGTGCAGGCACCAGGCCAATTGCGTGACTACCGTTCGATTCAGGCATGATGCCCCCTAGCTGCGTCGACAATCAGTTCTTACTCTTACCCTGATTGGCGGGAATGGGTACGATCGTGCGGTATTCGCAGGGGTACGCTCTCGACGTGCCCGCAGTTGAAGGTGGTCCACCTGGTGTGACGGATGACGGTCGTCGTGATTCGCTGCCCCGTCACGCCAATTGGTTGGAACTCTTCTTCGACCTGGTGATAGTGGCATTCGTGGGCCAGCTTGCATTGGGGCTGCACGGTGGGCCGGGGCCGGGGGAGTTCCTGGCATTCGCTGTCTTGTTCTTCCCGGCCTGGTGGGCGTGGGTCAACATCACCCTCACGCTGAACCTGTTCGGTGCGCGTGTCACCGGCAGGGTGTGGTTCATGATGGGCATCGTCATGCTCGCGGTTGGCCTGATGGCGGCGGCCGTGGCGGATGGCCTCGGCGAGCGGACATGGGCCTATGCCATCGGCAACGCACTGATGAGGGTGGTGCTGTTCATTGTCTGGTGGGTGCGGGGTCGACAACTCGGAGCGGCCTGGTACCGTCCCGTTGTCTACTGCGGCCTCACGGCCGTGCTCTGGACGGTATCGGCATTCACGCCATCTCCTACGCGATATGTGCTGTGGGCGATCGCAATAGCCGTCGAGATCGTGCTCCTGGCGTTTATGGGGCGTGAGGTCGGCTGGCTTCGCCGGGCGCTCAATATCGATCATCTCAGCGAACGGGTTGGCCTGTTCGTCGTGATCGTCTTCGGAGAATCTGTGCTCGCCGTGATCATTGAGCTGAGCAGCCATTGGACGCCGGTGTCCGCCCTCACCGCGCTGTTGGCGTTCGCGTCGATCACCATGCTGGCCTGGGACTTTTTCACCTTCGGTACCGACGCTGCGGAGCGGGGCTGGCATCGGCTGGGGGCTGCGGGGAACCTCGCGGCGCTGCGCGACACCGTGATGTATTTGCCGTTCCTGCTCGTGACCTCGATCGTGCTGATTGCCGCCGGACTCGGCACCGCAGTTGCTGAGCCTGCGCATCCGTTGTCGTTCGGCACTGCACTCTCGATTGACGGGGGCATCGCGCTGTTCTACGCCACCAATGCAGCAGTCATGTTGCGATACGGCGAGCCCGTCAGGGACATCATGCGATGGGCGATCGTTGGCGTCGTGCTGCCGTTGTGCGTGCTGCTGGGAACCATCAACCTCGCCGGGGTGTACGTCGTGACAGGAGCGGCGGTGACGATCGGAGTCATGGGCACGATCGCCGAGCTGACGAGGCGGCGCCGACGTGCGTCAGACGTGCGTCAGGCCGCCCTGGACCAGTGAGCGGATGTCGGCAGGCCGAGTCCCGTTGGCTGTATAGGCGTTCCGTCAGTGGACGGGACGAGGAGCTGGATGATGACGACGACCAGCATCAGCGCGATCAGGACCGCGATGATGATCAGCATGAATCGAAGCGGGGCGTTGTCCTTCATCGTTCGAGCGTACCGTCTCCGGCGTAGTCCCCGGCGTACTATCGGGCGGGGAAGGACTCACTCACATGAGCAGTGCGCAGAATGAACGAGTCGAAGATGTTGGCCTGCTGGTTGTCGGTGGAGGTAAGGCGGGAAAGACGCTGGCCATGGAAATGGCGCGCGGGGGAGCATCCGTTGCCATGATCGAGCGCGGCATGATCGGTGGCACCTGTATCAATGTGGCGTGCATCCCGACCAAGACCATCATCAACAGTGGCCGGCTCTTGCAGGATATGCGGCGGGCAACCGAGTTTGGAATTGCAGGGGCCGCGCATCCGCACATGGACCTGTCGTTGCTGCTGGCGCGCAAGGAGGATGTCGTCGGCACGATGGTCGCGGGCCAGCTCACATCGTTTCTCGGCTCTGGCATGGACTTCATCCTGGGCGAGGCGCATTTCGTTGCACCGCGCACGGTCAGGGTGTCGCTGGACGGGGGAGGCACGCGGGTGCTGCGTGGGACGGATGTCGTCGTGAACCTCGGCACAGAGCCGTTGCTGCCCACGATCGCCGGGCTCGCAGACGCTGACGTTCTCACCAGCAACTCGCTCCTTCAACTGGAGTCGATGCCGGCGAGGCTCCTCATCCTGGGCGGCGGCTATATCGGCTGCGAGTTCGCGGATCTGCTGAATACCATCGGGGCGGCCGTCACGATCATCCAGGGCGGGCCGCATCTGCTCTCTCGAGAGGACGACGAGATCGCCGTAGCGATCGAACGACGATTCAGCGACGCCGGCATTACCGTGCTGTGTGGCGAACGGGCAGAAAAGGTCACCCGGAACGCCGACGGTACGGTGACTGTCACGCTCTCCTCTGGGCAGACAGTGTCTGGCGACGACGTCTTGGTCGCGGTCGGGCGGCAACCGGTCACCGCAGGCATCGGACTCGACGTGGCTGGCATCGAGCTCGATCGACAGGGCTACATCGTGGTCGACGAGTACCTTCGCACCAGCGCGGATCATGTCTGGGCTGCGGGGGACGTCGCAGGGAGCCCGAAGTTCACCCACGCCTCCTACGACGACTATCGGGTGCTGGCCGTCAATCTGGCCGCAGACCACTCAGGCGGCGCGATGCGGAGCACACTCGGCCGGTTAATCCCCTATTGCGTCTTCCTCACGCCAGAACTCGGCCGGGTGGGACTCAGCGAGCGGGATGCACGGGCGGCTGGCTTCGATGTGCGCATGGCGCGGATGCCGGTGAGCGCGATTCCACGCGCCAGGACAGTTGGACACCTGGACGGAATCTGGACCGCCGTCATCGATCGCTCGACGAACCTCATCCTGGGGGTCTCTCTCCTCAGTACTGAGGCCAGCGAGGTCATCGCGGCTGTGCAGCTGGCCATGCTGGGCGGGATGCAGTACACGAGCGTGCGGGATGCCGTGATCACGCACCCCACCATGGCAGAGGGGCTGACGCTGTTGTTCTCGGCCGCCTACCTGGAGGACTGAGCGCTATTTGCGCTTGTCCGCTATTTGCGATTGGCGCTGTCGCCGTATGGTCCATAGATGACCACCCCGGCAATCGGAATGAGCAGGAACCACAGCCACGCCCATGCCCAGCCCCAGACCCCGGCTGACACAAAGAAGAGAATGAGTGCGATGAACGGCATCAGGGCCATCACGGTGGCACCGGCCCCGCCGCCCAGCGGCCTGCGGCCGGATCGTGGGGCGTTTGACGTCCAGGATGCGGATGGGTCGCCAGCCTGAGTTGACGACCGTGCAGCGGGTGCCGACGTGTACGGAATGGATGACGGCGCATCGCTTCCCGGCAGGTCACGGAAGAGTGGGGCCAGATCGCCGCGGGTGACGGCCTGCCTGGCCGCAGCGGCACGCTCCGTGAACTCAGGAGGCGCGAGACGACCGGCGGCCTGCGCTGCGGCGAGTTCGCGTACGGCATCTTCTCGTTCCGCATCACTGAGGCGGAGCGATGAACGAGTCGGATCGGTGTAGTCAGTCATCTGCGCCCTTTTCCTTGAATCCACTCTACTGGCCCCTCAGCCGGACGCTGAGGCCCTTTTTCGCCAGCGAACGAACGGGAACTCACCGTGGGGGAATTGTGGCCACTGCCTCGATTTCGACGAGCGCACCAGGGCGTGCTGGCGTGACGGAGAGTACGGAGACGGCGGCGCGGTGAGCGCCCCATACCGATCCGGTTGCCGCATATGCTGCCCCAGGATCGACGCCGACGGCCAGATAGATGGTCAGCTTGGCCACGTACTCAGGGCCAGTTCCCGCCTCGGCAAGTACGGCAAGCACATTGAGAAGTGCCTGCTCAGTCTGGGCCTGGAGTCCGTCAAGCAGTTCGCCGGCGGAGTCCGTTCCGTTCTGCCCGCCGACGTAGAGTGTCGGACCTGTGGGAAGGATCATGCCCTGCGCGAATGCGGGGCTCTGGTGAAGTTGCGGGGGATCAACGGGAATGGGGTGGATGGTCATCGTGGTGTCCCTTCATTCGGATCACCCCGAGTATCCCGCCATCGTCGGACATTGGCCACCATGGCAGTGCGCCGGCAGTAGCATCGGCAGATGATCCCTGCCCCAACCGCCCGGCTTCACTTCCGAGAGATGACGGAAAACGACCTCGACCTGATGGAGTCGTTGCTTGGCGACTCGACGGTCATGGAGTTCTATCCGGCGCCGAAGTCTCGTGAGGAATCGGCGGCGTGGATCCAGTGGAATCAACGCAACTATGCCGACCACGGTTTCGGCCTCTGGCTTGTCGAGACGGCGGAGGGGGAGTTCGTCGGAGATTGTGGCCTGACCTGGCAGATGGTCAACGGCACACCCGCCCTTGAAGTGGGCTACCACGTGCGTGCTGTGCTGCAGGGCAATGGGTTCGCGACCGAGGCGGCCGCGGCCTGCCGCGATTTTGCGCGCACAGAGCTACGCGCCGCCGAACTAGTCGCGATCACCCATCCAGAGAACCTCGCGTCACATCGAGTGGCCCAGAAGCTCGGCATGCGGCAGGTAGCGGATGATCACGGCGGGGCTATTCCGGTCCGCAGCGTCTATTCCATGGCGCTCTGAGCAGTGTGCGCTGCGCCCTCCTGTTGATTGAGGAGCGAGCGCCAGCGGCAGGCAGGAATGTCAGTGGTCGGGTGTTGACTAGATCTATGAACCAGGCACCGTTCATCACCACCGAGACCGACAGCGACGTCGATCTTGGCCTCAATCTCTCACGGTTCACTCTCGCCGAACGTGCGTCGCTGCACTACTCCCACGGCACTCCGCTTGAGGGCATGACCGACGCCGACGTGCTCGCAGCCTTCGCCGCCGACGGATACGACGACCCGGAATTCCTGCACGGCCATCTCTACCCGACGCTGCCGACGTCCGCCGAGGAGCTCCCGCCCGGCTACGCCGATCGCACCCAGCTTTACCTTGACGACGTCGCGCAGGACAACGCCGAAATCACGTTGCTCCTCGCGCGGCGTGCCCGACACGTGGAGATCGCCCGCGCCTGGTCAGAGCTCTCCGACGATTTCGTCCTCAAAAACCCGAAGATGTCCGACGGCGAACGCAACAGCTGGATCGCCACCGTGTTCACCTCGCTCGTCGCCGCGCAAGAGAACGAGTCGCTGATCTCCGCCGGGAAACTCATCTCCGAAAGCCAGACCCTCGTCAACGACCTGCCGGCCACACTCGCCGCATTGGAAAGCACCACGATCTCATACGGGCATGCCGCGGTGATCATCAATCAGGTCGGCACCCTGCCCGCCTCGGCCAGAGCCGCGTTCGAACTCGCCGTACTGCCGCTGGCACCCCACATGCCCGTGCACATATTCCGAAAGAAAGTCATCCAGGCCAGGGAACGCCTGCACCCGAAGTCCATCGTGACCCGCACCGTCGACGCCCGGTCGACGCGGCGCATCGTGTTCGAGCCCGACCTCGACGGGATGGCCTGGCTGCACGCCTACCTGCCCACAGCAACAGCGAAGGGCATCTTCGACCGTCTCACCGACCTGGCCGCCGCCGAACAAGGCGACGGTGAGACCCGCACCCTCACCCAACTCCGCGCCGATGTCGCCGCCGCCCTGCTACTCGAGGGTGTCGTGCTCGACGACATGGAAATCGTGCCGTGGGAGGAACGCTCGAGGCGCACGGGTAAGTCCGCGGGCACCGGCAAGTCCACGCGCACCGGGAAGAAGGCCGGTGCCGCAGCACCGCTTCCCACCGGACGCATGACACTGCGGGCCAGGAAAGGGGCACCGAACTGGGGCATCCGCCCCACCGTTATCGTCACCGTCCCGGCAATGACGCTCCTCGGCCACAGCGACGAACCCGGATTCCTGCAGGGCTACGGCCCCATCGATCCCGACACCGCCAGAGAACTCACCCTGCGGGCGCCCTCATTCCTCCGGGTACTCACCGACCCAGACACCGGCGAATACCTGTCGATGAATCAACACAAGTACAAGATCGGTAAAGACCTCCGCACCTGGCTGCAAATCCGCGACGGAACCTGCCGCAGTCCCGGCTGCGACAGGCCCGCCACTCACACCGAGGCTGACCACACCAAAGAATGGCCAGCCGGACTCAGCACACCCCAAAACCTCGCCTGCCTCTGCAAACGCTGCCACCGGATGAAACACGCCACCACCTGGACCGTCACCCAAAACGCCGGCGGAATCCTCACCTGGCGATCCCCGACCGGCACACTGCACACCACCAGGCCCGACCGCCGCGATGTGGGGATGACTCTGCCCATCGACGGCCGCCACGAGTCATCGTGGCAACCACCGCCATCGCAGCCACAACCGTCGCGGCAACCACAACCATCCGCTGGAACCGTTTCCGATATCCAACAGTTGGACGAGAACGACCCACCACCGTTCTGAGTAGCCCGCCCTGGCCTCTGCTTCGGCTGTTGCACAGCGGTTCAGACGCAAAATTGCGTGCGGAAAAATGTGCACAGCGAACTCTCGGATACAAGAAAAGAGCCTGACTTCGCACCCTTTCAGGGAAAAGTCAGGCTCTTTTCAGTGGCTTGTACCGGTGGTGGGACTCGAACCCACACGTCCTCTCGAACAAAGCATTTTGAGTGCTCCGCGTCTGCCATTCCGCCACACCGGCTCACAACACCTGCACCAGAATACCGTAGGCTTTTGGGTGTGACCGACCAAGACACTACATCAACTCCTCCCCGCCGCGTTGTCGTCGCGGAGGACGAATCACTTATCCGCCTCGATATCGTCGAAATTCTCCGTGACAACGGGTTCGAAGTTGTGGGCGAAGCCGGCGACGGTGAGACCGCTGTCGCACTTGCAACAGAACTCCGTCCAGACCTCGTCATCATGGACGTCAAGATGCCGCTTCTCGATGGCATCAGCGCCGCAGAGCGCCTCACGAAGGCCCACATTGCGCCCGTCGTCCTGCTGACCGCATTCAGCCAGAAAGAGCTCGTCGAGCGCGCAAGCGAAGCCGGCGCACTGGCGTATGTCGTCAAGCCATTCACGCCGAATGACCTGCTGCCCGCGATTGAGATCGCGCTGTCCCGCTACAGCCAGATCATCACGCTTGAGGCCGAAGTTGCCGACCTCGTCGAGCGTTTCGAGACCCGCAAGCTTGTTGACCGCGCCAAGGGCCTGCTCAACGAGAAGATGGGCCTCACTGAGCCAGAAGCATTCCGCTGGATTCAGAAGGCATCCATGGATCGCCGTCTGACCATGCACGATGTCGCACAGGCGATCATCGAACAGCTCTCAGCCAAGAAGTAGCACCAAGGCCGGTCGGGCGTGTCGAATTCTGCCGTACTCCAGGAGTTCGAAGAATTCAACGCCCGGTTACTGGCATCCGTCGCATCCCACCCCCACGTGCTCGGTCTGGTGTGGGTGGGATCGACGGCGGAACGCAGCCGGGTCGACGAGTGGTCAGATCATGATTTCTTCCTGATCACCGATGATGGCTCCCAAGAGGCCTTTCGGACCACCCTCGACTGGCTGCCAGACGCCGATGACATTCGCATCCGCGTCAGAGACACCCCCTACAGCCTGAAAGTCGTTTACGACAGCGGCCTCGTGCTTGAGTTCGCTGTGGCCTCGCCCGACGAACTATCGTCCTTTTCCTTCGCCGGAAACGTGTACGAGGTCGCACTCGATCGGGAGCGTATCTCCGAGCGGATGGCGGCCAACGCCGCTCCGGTCGACCGCATCCCGGCGCCTGCCGATCCGCTCGTCGAGTTTCGACTGTTCCTCGTGAACGTGCTGCTCGCATCCGGTCGAGCGCGGCGCGGCGAGCTGCTGGCTGCCGGACAAGTACTCCGCACGCACTCCGTGCGTCATCTCGTGAACGCCCTGCGCATTGTGCGGGAAGACGACCGCACTGAGCGCCTCGACAGCCCTGAGCGCCTCGATAGCCCTGAGCGCCTCGATAGCCCCGCGCGCCTCGATAGCCTCGACTCGTGGCGACGCTTTGAAACGGCGTACCCAGAAGCCAGTCGCATCATCAACGACGCGCTGTCGCTCCCGGTTGAGAGCTGCGGACGAGCGCTCCTCGACAGCGCCAGGATCCTGCTCCTGGACACGTGGGCCGACTACCCGGCAGACGAAGTGCTGGTAGTGCGGCGCAGACTCGGATTCTGAGTCCGCCGCCGCATACCCGCCGCTGCCGCAGCGCACTCACTTCCGGCGCGGAACTACGCTTCGGATGCCGCCGGCTTCTGTTCCTTGATCAGGTTCGTGATCCGAATCGTCGAGCAGCGTCTGCCCTGGTCGTCTGTGACCGCGATTTCGTGGGTGGTGAGGGTGCGACCGAGGTGGATCGGCGTGCAGACGCCCGTCACGTAGCCGGAGGTCGCCGCGCGGGTGTGGGTGGCGTTGATCTCGATGCCGACCGCGAGCCTGCCCGCACCGGCGAACAGGTTCGCTGCCATGGAGCCGAGTGACTCGCCGAGCACGACGTATGCGCCACCGTGCAGCAGCATGGCTGGCTGCGTGTTGCCCTCAACGGGCATCCTGGCCACCGCGCGCTCGACGGAGAATTCGAGGAACTCGATTCCCATCTTCTCTGCCAGCGCACCACTGCCGCGCTGCTGTACCCAGTCGAGCGCATCCTGCGTCTTGTCGATCATTGTCACCTTTGTTGTTGGAGTGTGCACAGAACCGGCTGTCACCGGTCGCTTGTAGGCTGGGTCCGTGTCGGAATCCAAAAAGCCTACCCTGATGATCATCGACGGCCACTCGTTGGCTTTTCGGGCGTTTTACGCCCTCCCAGTCGCAAGTTTCCAAACCCAGGATGGCCAGCACACCAATGCCATCCACGGTTTCCTCTCCATGTTGCTAAGCCTGCTGCGCACCGAAAAACCCACCCACATCGCTGTCGCCTTCGATATCTCCCGGGCGTCATTCCGCACGCGGGAGTACCCGGCATACAAGGGCACGCGCAACGAGACTCCCTCTGAGTTCATCGGCCAGATCCCGCTGCTGCAGGATGCCCTCGCCGCCATGAACATCACCACCATCACCAAAGAAGACTTCGAGGCCGACGACATCCTGGCCACGCTGTCGGTTCGCGGCGTTGCTGAGGGCTACGACGTGCTCGTCGTGTCCGGCGACCGCGACGCCATCCAGCTGGTCAACGAGAACGTCACGTTGCTCTACCCGTCCAGCCAGGGCGTCTCTGCCCTCACCCGGTACGACCCGGCGCGCGTTCGCGAACGCTACGGCATCGACCCGCACCAGTACCCAGAGGTCGCAGCACTCGTGGGTGAGACCAGCGACAACCTCATCGGCATCTCCAAGGTCGGCGAGAAGACCGCCGTGAAGTGGCTCGGCCTCTACGGCAGTCTCGACGGCATTCTGGAGCACGCCGATGAGATCAAGGGCGTCGTCGGCAACAACCTGCGTGAGCAGAAAGAAAACGCGATCCGCAACCGCCGGCTGAACCGACTGGTCACCGACGTCGAATTGCCGGTGGAGATCGCGAACCTGGAGCGCGGCCCGATCAATGACCAGGGCGTGCGGGAGGTCTTCTCACGGCTCGAGTTCAAGAGCCTGCTCGATCGCGTCCTGAAGCTGGAGGGCGGCGACGCCGCCATCGTTACCGGTGAAGTCGTTGCAGCTGATGAGCCACCGGCGCCGCAGGCCCCGCACGCGCAGGACCTGCTCGACGAAGAACTCGAAGGGTGGATCAAGCGCGCGGTCGCGGCGTCACCCATTGGCCTCGGCCTCACCACAGAGGTGCTCGACGGCACCGTCATCGGCTTCGGCCTCGCCAGTCCCACCGAAACGGTCAACCTGCCCTGGCAGCCGGGTCGCAGCGACTATGCGCCGTTCGAGGCCTGGCTGGCCAGCGACTCGCCCAAGATCATGCACGGCGCGAAATTCCAGCTGAAGGCACTGCGAAACAGCGGACTCGCCTTCGACGGTCTCTTCACCGACTCGCTCGTCGCCGGCTGGCTGCTGCGTCCCGGCGGACCAGACAAGACGCTGGCCGACCTCGTCACGCGCTACCTCCGCGAAACCCTGCCGGTGCACGACGCCAACCAGCTGGTGCCAGATGAGTCAACGGTCGCCGGCGTTCCGATGCAGGCGTGGTACACCCTGCGCGTCGCCGCAGCGATCGACGAGCTCTTCGACGACGGCACCCGCCACGTCCTCCTCGACATCGAGATGCCAACGCTCCTCGCCCTCGTCGACATGGAGCTCACGGGTGTGTCCGTGTCGCACGCCGAGTTGTCAGAGCTGTCGTCGCAGCTCGGAGAGCGTTCTGCGGCCCTGGCCGCCAGCGCGTACGCCGAGATCGGCCGCGAGGTGAACCTCGGCTCGCCCAAGCAGCTGCAGGAGGTGCTCTTCGACCAGCTCGGCATGCCGAAGACGCGCGCGAACAAGACGGGCTTCTCGACGGATGCCGGCGCTCTTGCCGACCTGCAGGCCAGCAACCCGCATCCGTTCCTCGACCTGCTGCTGCAGCACCGCGACGCCACCAAGCTTCGCCAGATCGTGGAGACTCTCGACAAGGCGATCGACGGAACAGGGCGCATCCACACGAACTACGTGCAGATCGGCACGGCAACGGGGCGCATCTCGTCGACGGATCCCAACCTGCAGAACATCCCGGTTCGCACGGAGGAGGGCCGTCGCATCCGTGCGGCCTTCCACGCCGGAGAGAACGCAGAGGCGTTGTTGACGGCCGACTACTCCCAGATTGAGATGCGCATCATGGCGCACCTCTCAGAAGATCCAGGTCTCATCGAGGCGTTCAACGCCGGAGAAGACCTGCACCGGTTCGTGGGCTCTCGTATCTTCGGTGTCGCTCCAGAAGAGGTCAGTGCTGAAATGCGCGGCAAGGTCAAGGCGATGTCATACGGCCTGGCGTACGGGCTGAGTGCGTTCGGCCTGTCAAAGCAGCTGCGGATACCGACGGCAGAGGCCAAGCAGCTCATGACCGACTATTTCTCCCGCTTCGGCGCGGTGCGCGACTATCTGCGCAACGTCGTCGAGCAGGCGAAGATCGATGGCTACACGGAGACGATCTTCGGCCGCCGTCGCCCGTTCCCCGAGTTGAACAGCACCAACCGTGTGCTGCGCGACAACGCGGAGCGTGCAGCTTTGAACGCACCGATCCAGGGCTCAGCCGCCGACATCATGAAGATCGCCATGAACCGCATCGCACACGACATCGCGAACAAGAACATGGAGTCGAAGATGATGCTCCAGGTGCATGACGAATTGATCTTCGACGTGGCGCCTGGCGAGTGGGACGTGCTGCGCGACGTGGTGACGCACCGCATGTCCACCGCCGCAGAACTGCTCGTGCCGCTCGACGTGCAGGTGGGTCGCGGAGCGAACTGGGACGACGCCGCCCACTAGCAACGAAGCCGTCCAACGGCACCAGTACCAGCACCAGTACACCGCGTGACAGCACCAGCAGCGGCCCGCCCTCCGGCGGGCCGCTGCCATATGCTCTGATTATGACGAATGGCATTCAGCGCACTCCCAGCCCCATTGATCAGATCGCCGAAGAGTGGGTTGACACCCTCGTCGAGTTGGACCCCACCATCGGCACATACATCGGCCGCACGGAGGGTGACGGCCGCTACGGTGACTATTCACCTGCCGGCCACGCACGCTATGTCGACGCGGCGAAAGCGACGCTGGCTGCCCTGGCTGCGGCATCCGCTGTCGACGCCGTCGATGAGGTCACGCTGACCGACCTGCGGAGCACCCTCACCCTCGACATCCAGAGCTCAGAGGCAGAGCTTCAGCTGCGCGACCTCAACGTGATCGCGTCGCCGGTGCAGGAGATTCGGGATGTACTCGACCTCATGCCGACCGCAGAAGTGCACGACTGGGAGAACATCGCGTCGCGCCTCTCGAACATCCCTGACGCCCTTGACGGCTACGTGGAGACCCTGAGGCTCGGCATCGCGCGTGGGGTCACTCCCGCGCGCCGCCAGGTGCTAGAGGTGATGGCGCAGGTGCGCCGCCAGGCGGCACCCGATGGGTTCTTCGCTGATTTCGCATCTTCTGCGCGCCTGGCAAACGGTGAGCTTCCTGCCTCGCTGGCCACGCACGTCGCCGAGGGCGCCCAGCGGTCGGCCGAGGCATATGGCGCACTGGCTGATTTCTTCCAGAACGAACTCGCCCCAGCCGCCACAGAGCGTGACGCCGTCGGCCGCGACATCTACGAGCTGCAGTCACAGCGTTTCCTCGGTGCGAAGATCGACCTCGACGAGACCTACGAGTGGGGTGTCGACGAGCTTGCCCGCATGGTGGCTGAGCAGGAGAGCGTCGCCCGCCAGATCAAGCCAGGTGCGAGCGTGCTCGAAGCCATCGCCTTCCTCGACACCGACGAGAGTCGGAAGCTCCACGGTACCGATGCGCTGCAGAAGTGGATGCAGGAGACCAGCGACCGTGCGGTCGCAGAGCTGGCCGGCACCCAGTTCGACATTCCAGACGAGATCAAGACCATTGAGTGCATGATCGCCCCGACGCAGGAGGGCGGCATCTACTACACCGGCCCCACCGACGACTTCTCTCGCCCCGGCCGCATGTGGTGGTCCGTTCCTGTCGGTGTCACCGAATTCGACACCTGGCGCGAACTCACCACGGTGTACCACGAGGGCGTGCCTGGCCACCACCTGCAGATCGGCCAGGCCGTCTACAACCGGGCGAAACTGAACACCTGGCGCCGGCAGCTCGCCGGTACGTCTGGACACGCAGAAGGTTGGGCGCTCTACGCCGAACGCCTCATGGAGCAGCTCGGCTACCTCGACGACCCTGCCGATCGCCTCGGCATGCTCGACGGTCAGCGGATGCGCGCCGCTCGCGTCGTGCTCGACATCGGCGTGCACCTCGAGAAGCAGCGCCCAGACGGCAAGGGCCCATGGACGGCGGAGTACGCCTTTGAGTTCCTCGGCCAGAACGTCAACATGAACGATGGATTCGTGAACTTCGAGGTCAACCGCTACCTCGGCTGGCCGGGCCAGGCACCTTCATACAAGGTCGGCCAGCGCATCTGGGAGCAGCTGCGCGACACCTGCCAGGAACGCGAGGGTGCAGCGTTCTCGATCAAGGAGTTCCACCGCAGGGCACTGGACCTCGGTGGCGTAGGCCTCGACACGCTCACTACGACGCTGCTGAAGTAGCCGACGTGGCCGGGGGGATGCCGTCACACAATGCTCGCTCACGTTCGGATTCGCCGTACCAGCTGGCGTTGGGCGGCATCCCTGACGAGCTTCATCCGCGGCTCCGCGCCTACTTCAGCGCGATCCCTGCCGGCCACCATGGTTATGGGCGCGGCCACTTCAGCACGGTCGGCACACCGAGGCGCTGGCTGTGGCCGCTCCTCTGGCTGGCAGGGCGCCCCGACATCCTGTTTCCGGTCTGGCAGCACGATGTGGCTTTCACGGTCATCAACTATCCGGTGCAGGGGGAGTGGCCCGCCATCCGTGCCACCCGCAGCTTCGACCTGGCGGCCGGTGCCAAGGTCATGACGGATGCCATCACGGCCACCCCCGATGGCCTGGTCGACTACCTGGGCCAGGCGCGCCGGATGAAGGCGAGCCTCTCCGCATCGGTGCGGAACGGCGCCATGCACCTCGACTCGACGGCCGTCGCCCTGCGGGTGGGCCGTCGCTGGTTCCGCGTGCCCGGCTGGATCGCACCGGCGGTGGCGTTGACAGAGCGCTTCGATGACACGGCCGATCTCCAGCACATCGCGTTGACCCTCACCACGCCTGGCATCGGTACGGTGTACGAATACGCGGGTTCATTCAGCTATGAGATCCGCACGGGGGAAGGCAACGGATGACGAATCACGACACTGGTCGACGCATTGTGTTGGCAGGAGGGTCCGGCTTCATCGGCTCATACCTGCGAGACGCGTTCGAAGCGGAGGGCGCTACGGTGCTGCAGATCGGGCGCAGCGGCCCAGATGCACGGTGGGACGACCCTGAGGGCATCCGTCGCGTCCTGGATGGCGCAGACATTCTCATCAACCTGGCAGGCAAGAGCGTGAACTGCCGGTACACAGAGCGCAATCGTGCCGAGATCATGCGTTCACGGCTCGACACGACGATCGCGCTGCGTGAGGCAATCCGCTCCTGCGACGCTCCTCCTGCGCTGTGGCTCAACTCCTCGACGGCGACGATCTATCGGCATGCGGAGGATCGCCCCATGACGGAAAGCACCGGCGAGATCGGCACCGGCTTCTCCGTCGGCATCGCGACGGCCTGGGAAGCTGCTTTCTTCGCCGGCGACCTGCCAGACACCCGCAGGGTCGCGTTGCGCATGGCCATCGTGCTCGGTGACGGCAGCGCTCTGCTGCCGCTCATTCGGATGGCGCAGTGGGGACTTGGCGGCGCCCAGCTCGATGGCCGCTGGGTGTCGACGCCGTCGCGCCGCGCAGCAGGCACCTTCCACGAGAAGCGCGCAACGGGCGGAAGCCAGAAATTCAGCTGGGTTCATATCGCTGACGTGCTCGGCATCATCCGTTTCCTGGCTGACCACCAGGAGATCGACGGTGTCGTGAACGTCGCCGCGCCCAACCCCACCGACAACAGCGCCATGATGCGCGCGGTGCGCAGTGTTCTCGGGACCCGAATCGCCATCCCTGCACCGCGCTGGATGCTGGAGGCAGGGGCGGCCGTGATCGGCACAGAAACCGAACTCGTGCTGAAAAGTCGCTGGGTAATTCCAGAACGGATGCATGAGGCCGGCTATAAATTCGAATATCCGGTCATCACGCCCGCATTGTCGCAGATCATACGGCAACGCAGCTTGCCGCTAGCCCCCGTTAGCGGCTAAACTGGAGTGTCACGCCCGTGACATCTATCCATTGCCTTCGTGGTGCATAACGGTGCTGAGCTTCTTCGGCACTACCGCGACTGGCCCGCACACTGCGTTGTACTGGCGCAGGCCCATACTGGAGCAACTACTACATGACAATCGTAACGACCGCCAAGGCACCCAAGCAGGTCGCCATCAACGACATCGGATCTGCTGAAGACTTTCTCGCCGCGGTCGAAAAGACGCTGAAATTCTTCAACGACGGAGACCTCATCGAGGGCACCGTAGTGAAGATCGACCGCGACGAGGTTCTCCTCGACGTGGGATACAAGACCGAGGGTGTAATCCCCTCCCGCGAACTTTCCATCAAGCACGACGTTGACCCCACCGAGGTTGTCAAGGTCGGCGACGTGGTTGAGGCTCTCGTCCTCCAGAAGGAAGACAAAGAAGGCCGTCTCATCCTCTCCAAGAAGCGTGCTCAGTACGAGCGTGCATGGGGCGACGTTGAGAAGATCAAGGATGCCGATGGTGTTGTCACCGGTTCCGTGATCGAGGTCGTCAAGGGTGGACTCATCGTTGACATCGGTCTCCGTGGCTTCCTTCCCGCATCGCTCATCGAGCTGCGCCGCGTTCGCGACCTGACCCCGTACCTGGGCCAGGAGATCGAGGCGAAGATCCTCGAACTCGACAAGAACCGCAACAACGTCGTTCTGTCGCGTCGTGCACTGCTCGAGCAGACCCAGTCTGAGAGCCGCACCACGTTCCTCAACAACCTCCAGAAGGGACAGGTCCGCAAGGGCGTCGTCTCGTCGATCGTCAACTTCGGTGCGTTCGTTGACCTGGGTGGCGTTGACGGTCTGGTTCACGTTTCAGAACTCAGCTGGAAGCACATCGAGCACGCCAGCGAGGTCGTCGAGGTTGGCCAGGAAGTCACCGTCGAGATCCTCGAGGTCGACCTGGAGCGCGAGCGCGTTTCCCTGTCGCTCAAGGCAACTCAGGAAGACCCGTGGCAGGTATTTGCCCGCACCCACGCCATCGGCCAGGTTGCACCGGGTAAGGTCACCAAGCTCGTTCCGTTCGGTGCGTTCGTTCGCGTCGCAGAGGGCATCGAGGGTCTGGTCCACATCTCCGAGCTGTCCGGCAAGCACGTTGAGCTCGCCGAGCAGGTTGTGTCAGTGGGCGACGAGGTCTTCGTCAAGGTCATCGACATCGACCTCGAGCGTCGCCGCATCTCGCTGAGCCTCAAGCAGGCCAACGAGGGTGTTGACCCCGAAGGTACCGAGTTCGACCCGGCACTGTACGGCATGCTCACCGAGTACGACGAGCAGGGCAACTACAAGTACCCAGAAGGCTTCGACCCGGAGACCAACGAGTGGCGCGAGGGCTTCGAAACCCAGCGCGAGAAGTGGGAGCAGGACTACGCTGCTGCCCAGGCTCGTTGGGAAGCGCACAAGAAGCAGGTTGCAACCGCAAACGAAGAGGTCCTCGCTGTTGGCGATGTCCCCTCCGCTGCAGGCAACACCTTCTCCAGCGAGACCGCTGGCGCCGGCACCCTTGCCGACGACGAGGCACTTGCTGCACTGCGCGAGAAGCTCTCAGGCGGCAACTAGTCCGCTTGAGCGCGTGCTCCTCGGAGCGCTCGTTCACTGAAGTACGCGCTCATTGAAGCAAACGCTCATTGAAGCAAACACTGGCCGGACCCTTCGGGGGCCGGCCAGTGTTCTTTAACTCGCTGTCTGTGCTGCCCGCCCGCCGTAGGCTGGCTGACATGCACGACGAACGCCTCCACTCCCACGCCGCCTCTTTCGAATCCGGCGCTGACGGGTACGACGCCCACCGGCCCACGTATCCGATGGACGCCGTCGAATGGCTGCTGGGCGACGCTATCGACGTCGCCGACATCGGGGCAGGCACCGGCAAGCTCACCGGAGCGCTGCTCGGCCTCGGCGCCAGCGTTGTGGCCGTCGACCCGTCAGCCGACATGTTGCGAGTGCTCACAGAGCGCTTCCCCAGAGTGCAGACGCTCGAGGGCACAGGGGAGAGCATCCCCCTCCCTGACTCCGCCGTTGACCTGGTGACATTCGCCCAGGCCTGGCACTGGGTGGATGTAGACGCGGCAACGGCAGAGGTGCTGCGTGTGCTGCGGCCCGGCGGCCGACTGGCGCTCATCTGGAACAGCAGGGACGAATCGGCCCAGTGGGTCAGCGAGCTGTCCCGCGCCATGAATCCGGGGCTGCATGCGGCAGGAGCCTTCGAGCCGACGCTGGGTCCCGGGCTCGAACTGGCTGACCAGCGCGTCGATCGGTGGGTGACTGAGACCTCACGCGCCGGCATCCGTGACCTTGCCACTACGCGCAGCTACTATCTGGTGGCCAGCGTGACTGAGCAGGCCGCCATGCTCGAGCGCATTACCGTGGTGCTCGACGCCCACGAGGAGACCCGACACGACCCGATCCAGCTGCCATACATCACCGAAACCTGGATCGCCGTGCCCACGGTTCACGGCAGCGATAGCATCTGAGCCCCATCGCCGGCGCAGTAGAGTGGCTGGCGTGTATTTGATTGGACTGACCGGCGGAATCGCATCTGGCAAGAGCACCGTCGCCGCCCGCTTTGCCGAACACGGTGCCGCGCACGTGAACGCAGACCAGGTTGCCCGTGAGGTCGTCGAGCCGGGCACGCCTGCGCTGGAGGCTATCGCCCGCGAATTCGGCCCCGGCGTGATCACTTCTGACGGCCGACTCGACCGACAGGCTCTCGGCGCCGTGGTTTTCAGTGATGCCGCCGCTCTTCAACGCTTGAACGGCATCGTGCACCCGGCCGTCAGGCGCCGCACAGCCGCACTGTTCGCCGAACTGGATGCTGCAGACCCCGACTCCGTCGTCGTGTACGACGTTCCGCTGCTTGTCGAAGCCGCCCCAGGGCATCCGTTTGATCTTGTCGTTGTCACGCAGGCGCCGGAAGACGTCAGGGTGGCGCGCATGGTCGAGGTCCGCGGCATGACGGAGGAGGACGCCAGGTCACGTATCGGCTCGCAGGCGACCGATGCCGAGCGGCTGGCGATAGCGGATGTCGTGATCGATACCTCCGGCACGCTGGAGCACACCAACCAACAGGTCGATGAGACGTGGCAGTGGATCAGATCACACCATCCTGTCGGCGGTGCTCTTTAGACTGGTGGCATGGAACCAACGCGCGCAGTTCATCCGTTTGAGGTTGTGAGCGAGTACACGCCAAGTGGCGACCAACCTGGTGCCATCGCCGACCTCAGCGCCCGGATCAACGCCGGTGAGACAGACGTGGTGCTCCTCGGTGCCACCGGTACCGGAAAATCGGCGACGACGGCCTGGCTCATCGAGGCCGTGCAGCGCCCGACGCTGGTGCTTGCCCACAATAAGACGCTCGCGGCGCAGCTCGCCAATGAGTTCCGCGAATTGATGCCCAACAACGCCGTTGAGTACTTCGTCTCGTACTACGACTACTACCAGCCAGAAGCGTACGTCCCGCAGACAGACACCTTCATTGAGAAGGACTCGTCGATCAACTCCGAAGTTGAGCGGCTCCGGCACTCAACCACGAATTCCCTGCTCAGCCGCCGAGACGTCATCGTGGTGTCAACGGTGTCGTGCATTTACGGCCTCGGCACCCCTGAGGGTTACCTGGAGGCCATGGTCGCCCTGCAGGTCGGCATGAAAGTCGATCGCGACTGGCTCGTGCGCAAATTCGTCGCGATGCAGTACCAGCGCAACGACATCGACTTCTCTCGCGGCAATTTCCGGGTGCGCGGCGACACCATCGAGATCATCCCCATGTATGAAGAACTCGCCATTCGCATCGAGATGTTCGGCGACGAGATCGAGGCGTTGTACAGCCTGCACCCGCTCACGGGCGACATCGTGAAGAAGCTCGACGCGGTCTCCGTGTTCCCCGGCTCCCACTATGTGGCGAGCACCGATGTCATGCACCGCGCCATCGGCACGATCAAAGAAGAATTGGCCGAGCGACTTGAGCAGTTGGAGCGCGAAGGCAAGCTGCTTGAGGCGCAGCGCCTGCGCATGCGCACCAACTTCGACCTCGAGATGATGGAGCAGATCGGATTCTGCTCCGGTATCGAGAACTACTCACGGCACATCGATGCGCGCCAGCCTGGTGAGGCGCCGCACTGCCTCATCGACTACTTCCCCGATGATTTCCTCGTCGTCATCGATGAGTCCCACGTCACCGTGCCGCAGATCGGCGCCATGTACGAGGGAGACTCCTCGAGAAAGCGCACCCTGGTCGACCACGGCTTCCGGCTTCCGAGTGCTCTCGACAACCGGCCACTGAAGTTCAACGAGTTCAAGAACCGGGTCGGGCAGACCGTGTACCTGTCGGCAACGCCGGGCAAGTACGAGATGGGCATCGCAGACGGCGTCGTCGAACAGATCATTCGCCCGACAGGCCTCATCGACCCCGCGATCATCGTCAAGCCGTCAGAGGGCCAGATCGACGACCTGCTTGAAGAGATCCGCAAGCGTGTCGAACTGAACGAGCGTGTGCTCGTCACGACCCTGACAAAGAAGATGGCCGAAGAACTCACCGACTTCCTCACGGAAGCCGGAGTTAGCGTGCGCTACCTGCACTCAGACGTTGACACGCTGCGCAGGGTCGAGCTGCTGACGGAGCTGCGACAGGGACTCTACGACGTGCTCGTCGGTATCAACCTGCTGCGAGAGGGCCTCGACTTGCCAGAGGTGTCGCTCGTTGCGATTCTGGATGCCGACAAGGAGGGCTTCCTCCGGTCGTCGACGTCGCTCATCCAGACCATCGGTCGCGCGGCGCGCAACGTGTCCGGTGAAGTGCACATGTATGCAGACCGGCTCACCCCGTCGATGAAGATGGCCATCGAAGAGACCGACAGGCGCCGAGAGAAGCAGGTCGCATACAACGAACTGCACGGCATCGACCCGACACCGTTGCGAAAGCGCATTGCCGACATCACCGACGTGCTGGCCAGGGAAGAGGCCGATACAGCCGAGCTGCTTGCCGGCCGCGAAGCACGCAAGAAGAGCCCGACGCCGAACCTCAGGCGGGTGGGCCTTGCGGCGAACGGCGCTAACGACCTGGAATCGATTATCTTCGATCTCAACACCCAGATGCTCGAGGCTGCAGGGGAACTCAAGTTCGAATTGGCGGCGAGACTCCGTGACGAGGTCTCTGAGCTCAAGCGCGAACTCCGCAACATGGAAAAGGCCGGTCATCTCGGCTAATTCCCAGCTAAGTTTGGCCGGAAAGTGGCTTTCGTTCGCTCACGGCGTGGTGTTTTGTCACGAGACTGTCAGCGGCACTGCATAGACTCAACGGGTGTCAGTTTCGAAGGTACCTTCCGCGTCCAAGCTCAGCGTTCGTGGCGCGCGCGTCCACAACCTCCACAACGTCGACCTCGAGATCCCCCGGGATTCGCTTGTCGTCTTCACCGGACTATCAGGCTCCGGAAAGTCGTCACTGGCGTTCGACACGATCTTCGCGGAGGGCCAGCGCCGCTACGTAGAGTCGCTGTCGGCGTATGCGCGCCAGTTCCTCGGCCAGGTCGACCGGCCAGACGTCGACTTCATCGAGGGCCTCAGCCCCGCGGTGTCCATCGACCAGAAGTCGACGAACCGCAACCCGCGCTCCACGGTCGGCACGATCACCGAGATCTATGACTACATGCGCCTGCTCTGGGCGCGTATCGGGGTGCCGCACTGTGCTGTCTGTGGCGAGGTTATCCAGTCGCAGACCGTGCAGCAGATCGCCGACCAGCTCATGGAGCTCCCCGACGGCACTCGTTACCAAATCGTCAGCCCTGTCGTGTCGCAGAAGAAGGGCGAGTTCGTTGATCTCTTCACCGAACTGGCCGGCAGCGGTTATTCGCGCGCCATCGTCGACGGCGAGCAGGTGCAGCTGAGCGAGCCGCCAACGCTCAAGAAACAGCAGAAGCACGACATCTCGGTCGTGGTCGACCGCCTGGTCGCAGGTCCTGAGCTCCTCAGCCGCCTCACCGACTCGCTGGAGACCGCGCTCAAGCTGACCGACGGCGTCGTGCAGGTCAACTTCGTCGACCTCGAAGGCGATGAAGCCTGGCAGTCGTATTCGGAGAAGCTCAGCTGCCCGAACAACCACCCGGTTCAGCTCACCGAAATCGAACCACGCACCTTCTCGTTCAACGCCCCGTTCGGCGCCTGCCCTGAATGCTCAGGGCTCGGCACGCGTATGTCCGTCGACCAGGACCTCATGCTCGGCGACCCATCACTCAGTATCTCCGAGGGTGTTGTGCTGCCATGGACCACCCAGGGCAAGGGCCTGTTCCAGTACTACGAGAAGCTGCTCGACGGCCTCGCCCGCGACCTCGACTTCTCCCTGGACACCCCGTGGGGCGAGCTTCGCCCAGAGGTGCAGAACGCGGTGCTCCGCGGCGACAACTTCGAAGTCAAGGTCAAGTGGAAGAACCGCTATGGCCGTGAGATGAGCTACACCTCCGGCTTCGAAGGCGTCGTCCCATACATCGAACGCCAGTACCAGCAGGCTGAGACCGACACCCAGCGCCAGCGCTGGGGCGAATACCTGCGTGAGACCCCGTGCCCGGTCTGCAATGGCACCAGGCTCAAGCCTGAAGTCCTCGCCGTGACGGTCTATGACGCGAGCATCGCGGATGTCTGTGAGCTCAGCCTGACTGACGCGCGTGACTTCATGAACACGCTGACGCTCACCGAGCGCGAACAGGCCATCGCCGCGCAGGTGCTGCGGGAGATCAAGGTACGCCTCGACTTCCTGATCCGCGTCGGGCTCAACTATCTGAACCTGGCCCGCGCCGCAGCGACGCTGTCTGGTGGAGAAGCGCAGCGCATCCGCTTGGCCACCCAGATCGGGTCGGGGCTCACTGGCGTGCTGTACGTGCTCGATGAGCCGAGCATCGGCCTGCACCAGCGCGACAACCGGCGCCTTATTGAAACGCTCGTCGCCCTGCGCGACCTCGGCAACACCCTCATCGTCGTCGAGCACGACGAAGACACCATTCGTACCGCGGACTGGGTCGTCGACATCGGACCAGGCGCCGGCGTCAACGGCGGCACCGTGGTGCACTCCGGGTCGTATGAAGATCTGCTCGCGAACACGGAGTCGCTCACGGGCGACTACTTGGCCGGTCGCAAGTCGATCGAGACCCCGAAGACCCGTCGACCCCTCGACCCTGAACGCGAAATCACCGTCGTCGGGGCAGAGGTCAACAACCTGAAGAAGGTGACGGTGAGCTTCCCGCTCGGAACGTTCACCGCCGTCACCGGCGTCAGCGGCTCCGGCAAATCATCGCTCGTCAACGACGTCCTCTATCGCGTGCTCGCCAACCGCCTGAACGGCGCGCGCAAGCTGCCTGGGAAGCACGTGCGCGTGACCGGTCTCGAGAACCTCGACAAGGTCATCCACGTCGACCAGGCGCCGATCGGTCGCACCCCGCGCTCGAACCCGGCAACATACACCGGCGTGTTCGACCGCATCCGCAACCTGTTCGCCGACACGATTGAAGCGAAGACCCGCGGGTACCTGCCTGGGCGGTTCAGCTTCAACGTCAAGGGTGGCCGCTGCGAGGCCTGCTCAGGCGACGGCACGATCAAGATCGAGATGAACTTCCTGCCAGACGTGTACGTGGCCTGCGAGGTCTGCGGGGGAGCGCGGTACAACCGCGAAACCCTGACCGTGCACTACAAGGGCAAGAACATCGCCGAAGTTCTTGACATGCCCATCAGCGAGGCTGCGGACTTCTTCGAACCGATCTCCGCTATCCACCGCTATCTCAAGACCCTCGTCGAGGTCGGTCTCGGCTACGTGCGTCTTGGGCAGAGTGCAACGACCCTGTCCGGTGGTGAAGCGCAGCGTGTGAAGCTCGCGACAGAGCTGCAGCGTCGCTCGAACGGCCGCAGCGTGTACGTGCTCGACGAGCCCACGACTGGGCTGCACTTCGAAGACGTGCGGAAGTTGCTGCTGGTGCTGAACAGCCTCGTCGACAAGGGCAACACCGTCATTGTCATCGAGCACAACCTCGACGTCATCAAGTCCGCCGACTGGGTGATCGACATCGGCCCAGAGGGTGGATCCGGCGGTGGAAAGGTCCTGGCGACGGGCACCCCAGAGCACATCGCCACCGTCAAGAAGAGCCACACCGGTGCGTTCCTGAAGGAGATCCTGAACGGGAAGGCCTAGCCTGCCAGAGGGCCAAGCACACAGAAAGTGAAGAACGAGACAGATGTCTAATGCGTTGAGCTATCGCCCCAAGACGGGCGAGATCCCAACCACTCCTGGTGTGTACCGTTTTCGCGATGAAACGGGGCGTGTCCTCTACGTCGGCAAGGCGAAGAACCTTCGGGCGCGCCTCAGCAACTACTTCGCCCCACTCGCCAGCCTCCACGAGCGCACGAGGCGGATGGTCACGACGGCGTCCTCCGTCGAGTGGACGGTTGTCGGCACAGAGGTCGAGGCCCTGCAACTCGAGTGGACCTGGATCAACGAGTTCGACCCGCCGTTCAATGTGCAGTTCAAGGACGACAAGTCGTACCCGTACCTAGCTGTCACGCTCGCAGATGAGGCGCCGCGCGCGCTGGTGACCCGTACCACCGGCATCCGTGGTGCGCGGTATTTCGGGCCGTATCCCAAGGTCTGGGCCGTGTACGAGACCATCGACCTCATGCTGAAGGCCTTTCCGATCCGCACCTGTTCGAACTCGAACTACAAGCGGGCCATGCAGTCGGGGAAGCCGTGCTTCGCCAGCCAGATCGGGCGATGCTTTGGACCGTGCTCGCACAAGGTGACGCTCGAAGAGCATCGCGCGATCGTCAACGACTTCGTCAGTTTCATGGCCAGCCAGGACCGCAAGCTGATCAACTCACTCACCGCAGAGATGAAGGTGGCTGCGGCCGACCAGAATTACGAGCTGGCCGCCAAACGGCGTGACCAGGTCATGGCACTCAACGCGGTTCTCGAGAAGAGCGCCGTCGTTCTGCGCGACAACGTCGACATCGACCTGTACGGAATCGAGGAAGACGAGCTTGCCGCTGCCGTGCAGCTCTTCATCGTGCGCGGCGGCCGTATCAGGGGTGTGCGCAGTTGGATGGTCGACAAGGAACTCGACCTCACCACGGGCGAGCTCATCGACTCGATCATGCAAACGGCCTACGACGGCACACTTGTGCCTCCGCGCGAGATCGTAGTCCCCGAGTTGCCCGATGACTCAGACGCGCTTGCAGCGTGGCTGGGGGAGCGCTCAGGGCACAAGGTGAAGCTCACCGCAGCCCAGCGCGGCGAGAAGGCCGCCCTGCTCCAGACGGCCACCCAGAACGCCAAGCACGCACTGATGCTCTACAAGACGCGACGCAGCTCAGACTTCGTTGCCAGGTCCAAGGCCCTTGAGGACATCCAGGAGGCACTCGAGATGGCGGAGGCCCCACTTCGCATGGAGTGCTACGACGTCTCTCACCTGAGCGGCACGAACATTGTGGCGTCGATGGTGGTCTTCGAAGACGGCTTGCCCCGCAAAGACGAGTACCGCCGGTTCAGCATCCCCGAATCAACGGATGACACCGACTCCATCTATCGCACGCTGATGCGCCGTCTCGCCTACCTGAAGCCAGACGCTGAGGCAGTTGCCACAGAAGCGGATGCCGAAGCCGGCATCGATACAGAGAGCGCCGCCAGCAACGACGCCAGGCGCAAGAAGTTCAGCTACCGCCCCAACCTGCTGATCGTCGACGGTGGGCAGCCGCAGGTCGCCGCTGCGGCCAGGGCGCTTCGCGACTCCGGCATCGAGGGCATCCAGCTGTGCGGCATTGCCAAGCGTCTCGAAGAGATCTGGCTGCCAGACTCCGACTATCCGGTGATCCTGCCGCGCAACAGCGACGCCCTCTTCCTGTTCCAGCGCATCCGCGATGAAGCGCATCGGTTCGCCATCACGCACCAGCGCGCCAGGCGGAAGCGCGACATTTCGTCCATTCTTGGCGAGATCCCGGGCCTCGGCCCTGCCCGCGTCAAGGTGCTGCTCCGCCATTTCGGTTCCGTTGCACGTTTGAAAGAAGCTTCACCGGAGGACATTGCGGATGTCCGGGGGATCGGTGAGTCCCTCGCGGCCACCATTCATGCCCATTTACACGAATGATGGGCCGTCTTTGCACGATTGAGGGGCCCGCGGATGGGTAGGCTGGGAAGTCACACATCCCACGAACAAAGGCACTGCGGCAGATGACGACCGACAACGAAAAGCAGGAGATGCTGATCGTCACTGGAATGTCCGGAGCAGGGCGCTCGACCGTCGCGAATGCGCTGGAAGACCTGGGCTGGTACGTCGTCGACAACCTGCCGCCGCAGATGCTTCGACCGCTGGTCGAACTCGTGGAACGTGCCGGAACCAACCTGCCGAAGATCGCGGCCGTTGTCGACATTCGCGGTGGGGAGTTTTTCAGCGACTTCCAAGAGATCGTCCAGTCGCTCCGCGCCAGTGCCCAGGTCAGGGTCATCTTCCTCGAAGCGACGGATGCCGCGCTCGTGCGCCGATTCGAGGCTGTGCGCAGGCCTCACCCTCTGCAGGGCGCCGGCACACTGCTCGATGGAATCGGAGCCGAACGCACCCGTTTGAACGCCGTTCGCGAGTCGAGCGACATGGTCATCGACACGTCCGACCTGAATATTCACCAACTAGCGACTACCATCACAGAGTGGTTCGCTGACGAAGACGCAGCCGGAGTGCGCGTCACCGTCATGAGCTTTGGTTTCAAATACGGTCTCCCGACCGATGTCGACATCGTTGCCGACGCGCGTTTTCTGCCGAACCCCTTCTGGATTCCGAGGCTTCGCGCCTTCACCGGCCTTGATCCTGAAATCACGGAGTTCGTCTTCGACCAGCCGGGGGCGCGCGAATTCCTGGATAACTATGCGGCAGCGTTGGCCCCGGTTTTGGCCGGATACCAGCGTGAGAACAAGCGCCATGCAACGATTGCCATCGGGTGCACGGGCGGTAAACACCGTTCGGTCGCGATGGCGAGGGAACTGGCTTCCCTGATCGAGAATTTCCCGGGCGTCGCGGTGAGTATCAAGCACCGCGATCTCGGGCGCGAATAGCAATTGCCCTTCACGGGCGGAAAACAGAATGGAAATACGATTGGCACTCACCGCCGACGTCAAAGACGAGCTATCTCGCGTTGAGGTATCGAAAACAACCGTGCGAGCAGCAGAACTGGCGACGATTCTCCGTTTCTCCGGTGGGCTGCACCTGATCTCTGGACGCATAGCCGTCGAGTCAGAACTCGACACCGCGATCCTTGCCCGCCGAGTTCGCAAAGACCTTGCAGAACTGTACGGAGTGCGTAGCGTCGCCACCGTCATCCCCGCGAGCGGCCTCCGTCGCACCAACCACTACCTCGTTCGTGTTCTCGACGGCGGGGAGACACTGGCCAGGCAGACCGGTCTGCTCGACGCTCGTCGTCGTCCGATCAGGGGCCTGCCCAATCGACTGACCACCGGAACGAAGGAAGAAGTCGCAGCTGTCTGGCGCGGCGCGTTCCTCGCTCAGGGCACGCTGACCGACCCTGGTCGCTCCGCAGCCCTCGAGATCATGTGCCCAGGCAATGAGGCAGCGATGGCCCTCGTCGGGGCCGCAGGCCGCCTCGGCATCGCCGCAAAGGCCAGGGAAGTGCGGGGCGTGCACCGCGTCGTCATCCGCGACGGCGAAGCCATCAGCGCCATGCTCGTCCGAATGGGCGCGGCAGAGACCGTGCTCAACTGGGAGGAGCTGCGCCAGCGCCGCGAGGTCAGGGCAACGGCCAACCGCCTGGTCAACTTCGACGATGCCAACCTGCGTCGCTCTGCCCAGGCCGCCGTTGCGGCGTGCGCCAGGGTCGAACGCGCCATGGAGATCCTGGCCGACGATATTCCGGAGCACCTCCGCTACGCCGGAGACCTGCGCCTGCGTTTCCGCGACTCCAGCCTCGATGAACTCGGACACCACGCTGACCCGCCCATGACGAAGGATGCCGTTGCCGGCCGCATCAGGCGACTGCTCGCCATGGCGGATAAGAAGGCTGCCGACCAGGGCATTCCGGGTACGGATGCGAACCTCCCCGCCGATCTCGACGACGTTTGACCCGTATTCATCCCACCTTCATATACCTGAGTAGACTCGAAAAGCCGCTCAAACCGCTGGCGAATGTGCGCACAGGCGTAGCAGGCCAGCACTCAACAGAGGAGATACGCAATGGTTGATTACACGCTGCCGGAATTGCCCTATGACTACTCGGCCCTGGAGCCGAGCATCAGTGGAGCAATCATGGAGCTCCACCACAGCAAGCACCACCAGGCATACGTGACCGGTGCGAACACCGCTCTCGCACAGCTGGCTGAGGCTCGTGACTCTGGCAACCTGGCCAACGTGAACAAGCTGGAGAAGGACCTCGCGTTCAACCTCGGCGGGCACGTCAACCACTCAATTTTCTGGACCAACATGTCCGCGAACGGTGGCGACAAGCCCACGGGTGAACTCGCCAGCGCGATCGACGACAACTTCGGTTCGTTCGATAAGTTCCTGGCACACTTCACTGCTGCGGCCCTCGGTGTGCAGGGTTCTGGCTGGGCGGTTCTCGCCTGGGATTCCATCGGGCAGCGCCTCGTCATCCAGCAGTTCTTCGACCAGCAGTCGAACTTCGCCGCAGGCCTCGTGCCCGTGCTGATGCTGGACGTGTGGGAGCACGCGTACTACCTCGACTACCGCAACGTTCGTGCCGACTATGTGAAGGCATTCTGGAACATCGTCAACTGGGCAAACGTCCAGGAGCGCTTCTCTGTGGCACGAGAGAAGACCAACGGGCTGCTGCTACTGTCATAGCGTGATGGTGTCCAGTGGGAACCGTCCGCTGGACACCGCCGTCCGTTCTTCGTATACCCATGTAACCGCGCCGCCGGCGCCATTTAGCAACAGGAGTCACTCGTGACCGTAAAGATCGGTATCAACGGATTCGGCCGTATTGGCCGTAACTACTTCAGGGCAGCGCTTGCCAAGGGCGCCGACATCGAGATCGTCGCGGTCAACGACCTGACAGACCCGAAGACCCTCGCCCACCTCCTGAAGTACGACACCATCACCGGACGCCTCGACGCCACCGTCGAGCTCGAAGGCGACAACATCGTGGTCAATGGCAAGCCCATCAAGGTGCTCGCAGACCGCGACCCCGCCAACCTCCCGTGGGCTGAGCTGGGCGTCGACATCGTCATCGAGTCGACCGGTTTCTTCACCAAGGCTGAGCTTGCTCGCAAGCACATCGCAGCCGGCGCCAAGAAGGTCCTCGTCTCTGCCCCCGCAACCGGCGATAACGTCGCGACCCTCGTCCTCGGTGTGAACGAAGACACGTACGACGCAGCGATCCACGATGTCATCTCCAACGCATCGTGCACCACCAACTGCCTCGCACCTCTCGCCAAGGTCTTCCTTGACAACTTCGGCATCGAGCGCGGCCTCATGACGACGGTTCACGCGTACACCGCTGACCAGAACCTGCAGGACGGCCCGCACAGCGACCTGCGCCGTGCCCGTGCAGCTGCTGCGAACATCATCCCGACGTCGACCGGTGCCGCCAAGGCTCTCGGCCTCGTCGTTCCCGAGCTCGTCGGCAAGCTCGACGGCTACGCACTGCGCGTTCCGGTCCCGACCGGTTCGATCACCGACCTCACCGTCACGGCATCACGCCCGGTCACGGTTGAAGAGGTCAACGCAGCGTACAAGGCAGCAGCTGAGGGCCCCCTCAAGGGCATCCTGAGCTACACCGAAGACCCGATCGTCTCCAGCGACATCGTGGGCGACCCGCACTCGTCGATCTTCGACGCCGGGCTCACCAAGGTCATCGGCGACCAGGTCAAGGTTGCCTCCTGGTACGACAACGAGTGGGGATACTCCAACCGCCTGGTTGACCTCACCGTGTTCGTCGCCGAGAAGCTCTAGACCCCGGAGGTAGCAGTGACGCTTCGCACTATTGAATCGTTGGGTTCGCTCCGAGACACACGAGTTATCGTCAGGTGTGATCTGAATGTCCCGTTGAGTGACGGCCAGATCACCGACGATGGTCGCGTGCGAGCGTCTCTGCCCACTCTGAAGGCACTGCTTGCCCAGGGCGCCAAGGTGGTAGTCATCTCCCACCTTGGCCGCCCTGATGGCGAGCCGAACCCGAAGTACAGCCTCGCTCCCGTCGCTGCACGGTTGGGCGAACTCCTCGACCAGCCCGTTGCATTTGCAACGGACACGGTGGGCGAGTCCGCTGCAGCAGCCGTTGCAGCACTTGAGGCCGGCCAGCTGGTCGTTCTGGAGAACCTGCGGTTCAACGCAGGGGAGACCAGCAAGGTTGAGGCTGAGCGCCAGGCCTTCGCGGCCGAGCTCGCCGAGCTGGGCGACGCCCTCGTGTCCGACGGCTTCGGTGTCGTGCACCGCAAGCAGGCCAGCGTCTACGAGCTGGCCACCATTCTTCCGAGCGCTGCCGGCCTGCTGATCGCGGCAGAGCTCGCCGTGCTCGACCGTCTCACAGAGCACCCAGAAGCGCCGTACACCGTCGTGCTCGGCGGGTCGAAGGTATCTGACAAGCTCGGCGTCATTGGGCACCTGCTGCCCAAGGTCAACTCGCTGCTCATCGGTGGCGGCATGCTGTTCACCTTCCTCGCGGCCCAGGGCCACAAGGTCGGTTCCAGCCTCCTCGAAGAGGACCAGCTCGACACCGTGCGCGGTTACCTTGCAGAAGCAGATCGCCTGGGTGTGAAGATCGTGTTGCCGACGGATGTCGTCGTGGCATCCAAGTTCGGAGCGGATGCCGACATCGTCGTCACCGCTGCTGACGCGATCGAAGAGACCCCATTTGGTGCGTCAGGGCTCGGCCTCGACATCGGCCCTGCCACCTCTGCAGCTTTTGCTGAGATCATTCGTTCATCGAAGACGGTGTTCTGGAACGGCCCCATGGGCGTTTTCGAACTCGCGCCATTCGCCGATGGCACCCGTGCCGTCGCGGCCGCTCTCACCGATGTCGATGGCCTCAGCGTGGTCGGCGGTGGCGACTCGGCCGCAGCCGTCCGTATTCTCGGATTCACCGATGACCAGTTCGGTCACATTTCAACCGGTGGCGGCGCCAGCCTCGAGTTCCTCGAGGGCAAGCGCCTGCCAGGACTGGAGGTCCTCGGATGGTAGAAACAATCAACCCCAGGCGTACCCCGCTGATTGCGGGCAACTGGAAGATGAACCTGGATCACCTCCAGGCCATCGCCTTCGTGCAGAAGCTTGCATGGAGCCTGAAAGACGCGGGTCACGACTTCGCAGCCGTTGAGGCAGCCGTCTTCCCGCCGTTCACCGATCTTCGCTCAGTGCAGACCCTCATCTCCGCCGACAAGCTGCCGCTTGTCTTCGGTGCTCAGGATGTATCAGCGCACGATTCAGGTGCATACACCGGCGAGATCTCAGGTGCGTTCCTGTCTGCGCTCGAGTGCCGCTACGTGATCATCGGCCACTCTGAACGTCGCACGCTCCACGGTGAGACCGACGAACAGGTTGCCGCTAAGGTTGCTGCCGCGATCAAGCACAACCTGTCGCCGATCATTTGCGTCGGCGAAACAGCCGACGACCTTGAGAAGCACGGCCCGAGCGCCGTTCCGGTCGCGCAGCTTCGTGCCGCGCTTGCCGGTGTCTCGAACGCTGCCGACATCGTCGTCGCGTACGAGCCAGTCTGGGCTATCGGCTCAGGCCAGGCTGCAACGCCGGAACAGGCAGAGCAGGTCGCTGCTGCGCTTCGTGCTGTACTCAGCGAAACCCTGGGCCAGGATGTCGCGGGCAAGACCCGTATCCTGTACGGCGGTTCGGTGAAGGGCAGCAACATCGCCGGCTTCATGCGCGAGCCCAATGTGGATGGCGCCCTTGTCGGTGGAGCAAGCCTCGATATCGCGGAATTCTCCAGCATCATCAGGTACCAGAAGCACGTCGGCCTCTAACCCCTATCGCCCCGCGTGACGCAGATGCCCTTTTCGGGCGTCTGCGTCACGCTATAATTGCCAATGGTCTTGGTGGCGCAGGTTTGCCCGCCCCATTGTGAAAGGTTTCGCGTGGAGATTCTCCAGGTTGTGTTGCAGGTTGTGCTCGGAATCACGAGTCTCCTGCTCACCATGCTCATTCTGTTGCACAAGGGTCGCGGAGGCGGGCTGTCTGACATGTTCGGTGGCGGGGTCACCTCGAACCTCGGCGCGTCAGGCGTCGCCGAACGCAACCTCAACCGCATCACCGTCATCCTCGGATTGGTCTGGATCGCGAGCATCATTGTGCTCGGACTCATCACCAAGTTCGACACCGGCATCTGATTCGGCTTTAGCACGTCTGGTCGGTTACCCGAACTGACCGTTTTTTACTACGGAGGAACACAATGGCATCTGGTGGCAGCGCAATTCGAGGCTCTCGCGTCGGAGCAGGCCCCATGGGCGAGCAGGACCGTGGTTTCCACGCAGACCGGATCAAGGTGTCGTACTGGGATGCTCTCGGCAACGAGACAGTCCGTTACTTCGCGGCGAACCTGCCTGACGAGGAAATCCCCGAGACGATCGACAGCCCCTCTTCTGGACTGCCCGCTGGTCGCGACAAGGAGAACCCGCCGTCGGTGGCCAAGCTCGAGCCGTACAAGACGCACCTGGCTTACGTCAAGGAACGTCGTACAGAGGAAGAGGCTGACTCGCTACTCGCGGATGCCCTTGAGCAGCTTCGCATTCGCCGTGGCAAGTTGACCCCCACGAACTAAGCATCACCAATACGAAAGGCCCAGCTGGATATCCAGCTGGGCCTTTCCTATTGAACAGGGTGAAGCGTCAGTAGCTCGGAGTGATGAGGTTCTCCGGAACTTCGGCTGCTGCTTCCTTGTCAACGAAGAACACGGTGCGACGACGACCCTTGATGCCGGCGACAGGAACTTCGTCCCTGCTGGCGCCGGCCAGCGCAAGGCCGAGTGCCGAAGCCTTGTCGGGTCCGGCCAGAACCAGCCAGATCCGCTCAGAGCTGTTCAGCACTGGCCTGGTCAGTGACAACCGTTCCGCCGGCGGCTTCGGGGAGTTGTGCACCGCGATGACCGCGGATTCCGATTCCCTGATGCCACTCTGGTGCGGAAACAGTGACGCAATGTGGCCGTCAGGTCCGACACCGAGGAACGTGATGTCGAAACGGGGGAGCGGGTCTTCGTACGGCGCGGCAGCGGCGAGCTCACGTGCGTAGCTCTCCGCTGCCTCGTCGAGACTGAGTCCCTCATCTGACGCCGGGAACGGATGAATGTTCTCGGCGGGAACCTCGATGTGGTCGAGAAGTGCTTCCCGTGCCTGCAACTCGTTGCGATCGGCGTGTGCCTTAGGCACCCAGCGCTCATCGCCCCACCAGAAGCTCACCTTCGACCAGTCGACGGTGTCCCTGGCAGAAGATGAGTTGATCTCTGCCAGCACCGCGATGCCAACAGACCCTCCGGTGAGTACAACGTTGGCGCTGCCGTGCTCGTCGAGGATGTCAACGGTCTTCGTGATGAAGCGCGCTGCGACTGAGCCGGCGAGAGCCTGCTTGTCCGGGTGAATGAGCACTCGTCGTTCGTTGGTCACGTTAGGCTCCGGCCTGCTCTGCGATGGCGGTGTCCAACATGGGCAAACCGCGGGTGATGACCTCACCGTACAGCTCGTCGGGGTCGAGGCGGCGCAATTCGTCCGACAGGCAGTCGCGCAGGTTTCGACGGTTGAGCGTCAAGTCCTGGGTCGGCTGGCCTGGCTGGCTCAGCGTGGCAAGTCCTGGGACTTCCCGCTGCAACGAAATAACACCGGATGCCCTGGTGAGGTGCACGCCATGGATGCCCTGCGCGTGCGGTCCACGAGTGAGCTCGTACTCCACCGGAACCTGCAGCGCCATCTGCAGCCAGGCTGCGAGCAGCGTGGTCGATGGCGAGTCTGCGGCTCCCGACACCGAAATGGCGGTGACGGGCTCGTACGGCGGCTGGTCGAGCACCGCAGCGAGCTGCGTGCGCCACAGGGTCAGCCTGGTCCAGGCGAAGTCTGTGTCGCCCGGACGGTACGAGGTGCGCAAGTTGTGAATCGCAGCCTGCGGGTCGCGCTGCGCAGAGGCATCCGTGATCCGTCGGTATGCGATGCGTCCGATGGGGGAGTCTGCGGGTACCGCGGGAGCCTCATCGGGCCACCAGGCGACAACGGGAGCGTCAGAGAGCAGCAGTCCAGTGACCATGCTTTCCGGGTCACTCGCGGCCGCACCGTACGCGCGAAGAACAATGACCTCGCTCGCGCCGGCGTCTCCACCGACACGAATCTCAGCGTCGACACGGGGCACGACTGTGGGGTCGTGCGCGTCTTCCTCTGCAGCCGTCGAGATCACGATGACGCGCATCGGGTGCTCGCGTGAGGCATCGTTCGCTGCCTCGATCGCTTCTTCCTCGCGCCCAAGAGAACAGGCGATGACCAGCGTGAGAACGCGGCCGAGGGCTACAGCCCCGCCTTCCTCACGCAGGCTGACGAGTGCCTTGGAGATCTTGGCAGTCGTTGTGTTGGGCAGATCGACGATCATGGTCGCCTCCAGACGCGGCCGTCGCGGGCCAGTAGATCGTTGGCAGATGACGGACCCCAGGTGCCTGGGCGGTACTGCTCAGGCTGACCCTGTGTCGCCCAGAACTCCTCGATCGGGTCGAGGATCTTCCAGGAGAGTTCCACCTCTTCGTGACGGGGGAACAGGGGCGGGTCGCCGAGCAGAACGTCAAGGATGAGTCGCTCGTATGCCTCTGGGCTTGCCTCTGTGAACGCGTGACCATAACCGAAGTCCATGGTGACGTCGCGCACCTGCATGCCGGCGCCCGGAACCTTTGACCCGAAACGGATCGTGACTCCTTCATCCGGCTGCACGCGAATGACGAGTGCGTTCTGGCCGAGTTCAGCCGTCTGGCTGGCCTCGAACAGGTACTGCGGAGCGCGCTTGAACACAACGGCGATCTCGGTGACGCGACGGCCGAGGCGCTTACCTGCACGCAGGTAGAACGGCACCCCAGACCAGCGGCGCGTGTCAACGGTCAACCGCAATGCGGCGTACGTCTCCGTGACGGATTCAGGGTTCATGCCGTCTTCCTGCAGGAAGCCGAGCACCTCTTCACCGCCCTGCCATCCGCCGGCGTACTGGCCGCGAGCGGTTCCGGTTGCCAGGTCTTCCGGCAGCCGCACTGAGGCGAGCACCTTCTCCTTTTCCGTCCGCAGGTCTGCAGCGTCGAAGGAAATGGGTTCCTCCATCGCCGTCAGCGCCAGTAGCTGGAGCAGGTGGTTCTGGATGACGTCGCGAGCCGCACCGATACCGTCGTAGTATCCGGCACGACCGCCGACGCCGATGTCTTCTGCCATCGTGATCTGCACGTGGTCGACGTAGTTCGCGTTCCAGATCGGTTCGTACAACTGGTTGGCGAACCGCAGCGCCAGGATGTTCTGCACTGTCTCTTTACCGAGATAGTGGTCGATCCTGAAGACGGAGTCAGCCGGGAAGACCGACTCAACAACCGCGTTCAGTTCCCGCGCCGTCTTCAGGTCGCTTCCGAACGGCTTCTCAATGACGACACGTCGCCACTGGCCTTCGACCTGCTCTGCAAGGCCTGAACGGCGCAGCTGTTCGGTGACGACGGGGAAGGCCTTCGGCGGGATCGACAGGTAGAACGCATGGTTGCCCATGGTTCCGCGCACCTCGTCGAGCTCGTCGATGGTCTCCTTGAGACGCGTGAACGCGTCGTCATCGTCGAAGGTACCCGAAACGAAACGGATGCCTTCGGCCAGCTGAGCCCAGACCTCTTCCACGAACTCGGTTCGTGAGTTCTCCTTGACGGCGTCATAGACGACCTTCATGAAGTCCTGGTCGTCCCAGTCTCGACGGGCGAAACCAACGAGGGCGAAGCCCGGGGGCAGGAGCCCCCGGTTGGCGAGGTCGTAAACGGCCGGCATGAGTTTTTTACGCGACAGGTCGCCGGTGACACCGAAAATAACAAGGCTGGACGGACCAGCGATGCGATTCAGGCGGTAGTCATTCGGCGCACGCAGCGGGTTGAACTCCGGGGTAATTTCCACCGGGGACATGCAACTCCTTTGAGTTTGTTACTAAGACGGTGATCTAGCGCAGCGCGTCGAACAGGGTAATGACGTTGGCTGCGGGATTGGTCAGCGTCAGGGTGAGCACAGGGCGTCCCTGGCCGGCGAGAACGCTGGCGTCTCCGCTTGCCTGGGCTTCGATGAGCTCACCGAAGGTGAACGGGCGACCCGGGATATCGAGGTCTTCCGTCGGGGTGGCCAGAATCTGCAGGAAGACTCCGTTAGCGGGGCCGCCCTTGTGGAACTGGCCGGTGGAGTGCAGGAATCGCGGACCCCACCCGAAGGTGACAGGCCGCTTGGCGAGCGTGGCGAGCAGCGGACGGATCTCGGCCAGTTCTGGCAGTGCCAGACGGTCGACATACGCCTGCACCGACACGTAGCCGTCAGGGCCGAGTTCTTCCAGCAATGCGTCAATGGCAGAAGCGAGATCGCTTGCAGCACCGATCACATGAGGCGTACCGCGAACTTCGATGCCGTCAGAGACGAATGACGCCGGCTGCGGCTCAGGGCGAGCGTCAAGCAGGCCCCTGGTCGCAATCTTTGCCGACTCGACATCGGGCTGGTCGAACGGGTTGATGCCAAGCAGGCGACCCGCAACGACGGTGGCGTATTCCCAGACCAGGAACTGCGCACCGAGGGTTCCGCTGACGCGGATCTCGTCGGTGTCGTCGTGGCGGGGGAAGATGTTCTCCCCAGCGTCGTCAACGATGCGCACCAGCTGCACGTCGGAGAGGTTCTCCGTCAGCTCTGGGGCATTCTTCTCCAGCACGACGGGCAGGATGCCCGTGCCAAGCTTTCCGGTTGACTCAGCGATCAGCTGTTCTGCCCAGTCGGGGAAGCCGACGATGTGTGTACCGTCTGACACCAGTGCGAGCTTGTCGCGACGAGGAGTCGTCGCGGCGATTGCGGCACCCAGCACGAGGCCGGGATTCTCGGGGGAGTCGATGGCCAACGAGAGGGAGATGGACTCCGCCTCGTCGAGGAGCTCGGCGATGTCGACACCGGCGAGTCCGGACGGGACAAGTCCGAAGGCCGTGAGGGCAGAGTAACGGCCGCCAACTGTCGGGTCAGCGTTGAAGACTCGGTAGCCGGCTTCCGTAGCGGATGCCTCGAGCGGAGAACCAGGGTCGGTGACGACGATGATGCGCTCTGCGGGGTTGATGCCGGCCTCGCGGTATGCGCGCTCGAAGACGCGGCGCTGGCTGTCGGTCTCGACAGTCGAGCCTGACTTCGACGACACGACGAGGGCGGTCGCTTCGAGGCGGTCCTTCAGCGCGGCGAGCACCTGGCCGGGCGCCGTGGCGTCCAGAACGGTGAGCTCGACGCCGGCCGTAGCCGTGATGACCTCAGGGGCGAGAGATGACCCGCCCATGCCCGCGAGGGCAATGTGGGTCACGCCGGCTGCGTGAAGTGATTCACGCAGCGCGACGATCTCAGCGACGAGGGGACGAGAAACCGCGACGGATTCTGTCCAGCCGAGGCGCTTCGACGCCTCAGCTTCGGCGTCAGGTCCCCACAGGGCGGGGTCGAGCGCTGTGATGCCGGAGGCGACGAGGTCGTCAACCAGCGTGGGCACAGTGGCGCGAACGGCGTCTGCCGCTTTGCCGGTTACCGCGATGCGGAAGCTCACTTGGCACCGTCAAGGGCAGCCGTGACGGTCTCGAGCAGTTCGCCCCACGACACGATGAACTTGGCGACGCCTTCTTCTTCAAGAAGCAGCGTGACCTCGTCGTACGAGACGCCAAGGCCGGCGAGTGCGTCGAGCACAGCGTTGGCTTCGGCGTACGCGCCGGTGACAGAGTCTGCGGGGATGACGCCGTGGTCAAACGTCGCCTCCATGGTCTTCTCCGGCATGGTGTTGACGACGCCGGGTGCGACGAGCTCGGTGATGTAGAGCGTGTCGGGCAGCGTCGGGTCCTTGACACCGGTGGAAGCCCAGAGGGGGCGCTGCTTGTTGGCGCCGGCGGCGATGAGGCCGAGGGCGCGCTCGCTTGCGAACTCCTGCTCGTAGACCTGGTAGGCGAGCTGCGCGTTTGCGATGCCGGCCTTGCTCTTCAGTGCGATGGCTTCCTCGGTGCCAATGGCGTCCAGGCGGTTGTTGATCTCGGTGTCGACGCGCGACACGAAGAAGGAAGCAACCGAGTGGATCGCCCTGATGTCGATGCCGGCAGCCTTGGCCTTCTCCAGCCCGGCCAGGTACGCGTTGATGACCTGGCGGTGACGCTCGAGACTGAAGATCAGGGTGACGTTGACGCTGATGCCCTGTGCGATCGTCTCTGTGATGGCGACGAGGCCCTCAAGGGTTGCCGGGATCTTGATCATGGCGTTCGGGCGGTTGACCTTGGCCCAGAGCTGTTCTGCCTGTGCAACGGTGCCGGCTGCATCGTGTGCAAGGCCGGGCTCGACCTCGATCGACACGCGGCCGTCGAGGCCGTTCGTGCGGTCGTAGACCGGGCGGAAGATGTCGCTGGCTGCAGCAACGTCATCGGTCGTGATCTCGAAGACGGCGTCGTGAACGCTGGTGCCTGCTGCGGCGAGGGCTGCAACCTGCTCTGCGTATGCCTCGCCCTTGGCGAGTGCGCTGGCGAAGATTGTCGGGTTCGTGGTGACGCCGACGACGTTCTTCTCGTCGATGAGCTTCTGCAGGCCACCGGAGGCAATGCGCTGGCGGGACAGGTCATCGAGCCAGATGCTGACGCCGGCTGCGGAGAGCTGGGCGAGGGGGGATGTTTCAGTCATGTTCTTTGTTTCTCCTAGAAAATCCTGCGGGGGCTGGGATGCAGCCCCCGCTAAACCAGTTGGCAATTAGTGCGCTGCGAGCGATTCCTTGGCGGCGGCGACCACAGCTTCTGTGGTGATACCGAACTCGCGGAACAGGGTCTTGTAGTCGGCCGATGCGCCGAAGTGCTCGATCGAGACGCTGCGTCCCTTGTCGCCTACATAGCTCTTCCATGTCAACGCGATTCCGGCCTCAACCGATACCCGCGCGGTGATGGCGGCCGGCAGAACCGACTCGCGGTACTCGGCGCTCTGCTCTTCGAACCACTCCAGGCTGGGGGCGGACACAACGCGAGCGTTGATGCCGTCTGCCTTGAGAGCCTCGCGGGCCTCAACGGCAAGCTGAACCTCTGAACCGGTGGCGATCAGGATGACGTCCGGCGTGCCGTTTGCGGCCTCCGCCAGAACGTATGCGCCCTGGGCGACGTTGCTGGCCGAGGCGAAGACGTCACCGGAAGCTGCGCCTTCTCCACGCTCGTACACGGGGATGTTCTGGCGGGTCAGCGCGATGCCGGCTGGTCCGTTGCGACGCTCAAGCATGGTCTTCCATGCCCAGGCGGTCTCGTTCGCGTCGCCGGGGCGAACAACGTCAAGACCCGGGATCGCGCGGAGCGTTGCGAGCTGTTCGATCGGCTGGTGTGTCGGGCCATCTTCGCCGAGTGCGACGGAGTCGTGGGTCCAGACGAAGATCGACGGCGCCTTCATGAGGGCGGCAAGACGAACGGCCGGACGCATGTAGTCGCTGAAGATCAGGAAGGTTCCGCCGAACGGGCGGGTGTTTCCGTGCAGGACGATGCCGTTCAGGATCGCGGCCATGGCGTGCTCGCGGATTCCGAAGTGCAGCACGCGGCCGTACTCGTTGCCCGTCCATGCACCGGTGGAGTGCTCTGCCGGCACGAAGGATGCTGCGCCCTCGATGGTGGTGTTGTTCGACTCTGCGAGGTCGGCTGAGCCGCCCCACAGCTCGGGGATGACCGGGCCGAGTGCGTTCAGCACCTTGCCGGATGCCGCGCGAGTCGAGACTTCCTTGCCACCTTCGAAGACGGGCAGTGCCTCTTCGACGCCATCCGGCAGGTCGCCCGTGAGGATGCGGTCAAGCAGGACCTTCTTGTCAGGGTTGGCCGTTGCCCAAGCCTCGAAGGAGACATTCCACTCTGCGTGCTGCTCTGCGCCACGGACGAGGGCCTTGCGGGTGTGGGCGATGACCTCGTCAGCGACCTCGAAGCTCTGCTCTGGGTCGAAGCCCAGAACCGTCTTCACTGCGGCGAGTTCCTCTGCGCCGAGGGCTGAACCGTGGATCTTGCCAGAGTTCTGCTTCTTCGGGCTCGGCCATCCGATGATGGTCTTGAGGATGATGAGCGACGGCTTGTCCGTGACGGCCTTGGCTGCCTCGATGGCGTCGTTCAGTGCCTGGATGTCTTCGACGTATTCGCCGGTCTTCTTCCAGTCAACGACCTGGACGTCCCAGTGGTACGCCTCGTAACGAGCCTTGACGTCTTCGGTGAAGGCGATGTTGGTGTCGTCTTCAATGGAGATCTGGTTGCTGTCGTAGATCGCGATCAGGTTGCCGAGCTTCTGGTGGCCGGCGAGCGATGATGCCTCGCTGGTGACACCTTCCTGCAGGTCGCCATCACCGGCGATGACGTAGGTGAAGTGATCGAACGGGCTGGTGCCCGCCGGTGCTTCGGGGTCGAACAGTCCACGCTCGAAGCGTGCGGCGTATGCGAAGCCGACAGCGGATGCCAGGCCCTGGCCCAGCGGGCCCGTCGTGATCTCGACACCATCGGTGTGTCCGTACTCCGGGTGTCCCGGAGTCTTGGAGCCCCACGTGCGGAGCGCCTTCAGGTCGTCGAGCTCGAGGCCGTAGCCACCGAAGTAAAGCTGTACGTACTGGGTCAGCGAGCTGTGACCGACGGAGAGGATGAAGCGGTCGCGACCGATCCACTCGTTGTCGGCCGGGTCGCGCCGCATGACCTTCTGGAACAACAGATAGGCGGCGGGTGCGAGGCTCATGGCTGTGCCAGGGTGCCCATTTCCAACCTTCTCCACGGCGTCTGCCGCAAGGATGCGCGCCGTGTCTACTGCCTTGCTGTCAATGGAATCCCACTGCAATGCTGCCACTTGAAATCGACCCTTCTGAGTACAAAGAGGGCAGGTGGTCAATGACCCGCGCTCCGAATAGAGGTGTAGCGCGCCGGTAGACATCTTCGGCATCTCAGCGGCGCTGAACCGAGCGCTCACAAGGGCGCATTGATCCAGTCGCGTTGATTGGCGAGCACATTCAGTATAGGGAACCCTGAGAAGTTCGTGTCAGAATCGGCCGTCTCTCAGCGACACTTTGAGCAATTCGGAGCGCACACACAAGGTGCCGAGATGACTTAGGATTAGTGAAAATGCAATACGTAAGAGGAGCAATGGACGTCGCTGTAGAGACCCGGACCACAAGCGGATCGACAAGCGTCCGGCAGACTTTCAAGGCCTATCTGTCCCTGACGAAGCCGCGTGTTGTCGAACTGCTACTCGTTGTCACCGCACCCACCATGATTCTGGCGGAGCGGGGCATCCCGAACCTGTGGCTCATGCTTGCCACTCTCATCGGTGGTTCGCTGAGTGCCGGGTCTGCAGGTGCCTTCAACTGCTACATCGACCGCGATATCGACCGCATCATGAAGCGGACCAAAGATCGTCCGTTGGTGACGGGAGAGCTGACCGACCGCCAGGCACTCGTATTCGCGTGGGTGCTCGGAATCGCATCCATCGTGTGGCTGCTTGTCTTCACAAATTGGCAGGCCGCAGCGCTGTCACTCGGCGCCATCCTGCTGTACGTGGTCTTCTACACGATTATCCTCAAGCGCCGCACCGCGCAGAACATCATCTGGGGCGGAGTGGCCGGCTGCATGCCGGTACTCATCGGCTGGGCTGCCGTGACCGGCGATCTGTCGTGGCCGCCGTTCATCCTCTTCGCGATCATCTTCCTCTGGACCCCGCCGCACTACTGGCCGCTGTCCATGAAGTACCGCGACGACTACCAGGCAGCCGGCGTGCCGATGTTGGCCGTCGTCCGCGGGCGCACCCAGGTCGGACTGCAGGTCATCCTGTACGCATGGGCGACTGTCGCGTGCTCGTTGCTGCTGATTCCGATCGCGCAGATGGGCGTGGTCTACACCGTCGTCGCTCTCGCGAGCGGTGGCTGGTTCATCTACGAGACGCACCGCCTGTACAACCTGGCCATTCGTCACGAGCACGTTTCACCGATGCGGGTGTTCCACGGCTCGATCACCTACCTCACGCTGGTGTTCCTCGCGGTGGCCATCGACCCACTGCTGCCTTTCTAGAAAGCACCGTGAGTCCGGGCTAGAGTCCGGGCATGGGAATCACTCAGTACTTCGTCGCGTCGACGATTGACGGTTTCATCGCCGACGAGAATGACCGCATCGAGTGGCTGCTGCAGTTCGGCTTCGAGCCTTTTCAGGCCGGCTATGACGACTTCATGCGCTGGGTCGGCGCGATCGTTATGGGCGCCACGACCTACGAATACCTCCTTGGTGCCGACGAGTCGTGGGCCTATGGCGTGCTGCCAGTGTGGGTGCTCACATCACGCACGCTGCCTGCGGTACCCGGCGCCGACATCCGCTTTCACCACGGTGATGTGACGGCCGTGCACTCTGCCTCGCTCGAGGCGGCGGCCGGCAAGAACGTCTGGGTGATGGGCGGCGGCAACGTCGCTGCGCAGTTCGCGGATGCCGGCCTGCTCGACGAGCTGCTGCTCAGCATCGTTCCGATCCTGCTTGGCGCCGGAAAGCGACTGCTGCCGCTCTCAGGCCCAACGAGTCCGCTCACGCTGCAGCGGACCAGGGCGCTGTCGAACGGCGCCCTGGAACTCGCATACAGCCTGTCAGGCAGCCGCAGCTAGCGGGCGGCCGACTCCAAGCGCTCTGAGGTGGCGTCCGGCACGGAAGCGACAGGCAGCTTCAGGTTCAGGATCACGGCCACCATCGCAGCGACGAGCGCGCTGGCCAGCACCATGTGGATGCCGACGAGCATGGCGGGGAGGCCCAGGTTCGCCTGCAGGAGTCCGACGGCAATCTGGACCAGTTCGACGCCCAGCAGCAGCATGGCCCACAGCCTGGTGGGCAGCTGCAAGCGGATCGCGGCGACGACGAGCACGATGGTGAGCACGAAGGTCGCGTATGCGGGCCAGGCGTGGAAGTGCTGCATCAGCTCGGAGTTCAGGCCGTTGCGAGGAGCGTCCGCATCACCGGCGTGCGGGCCTGAGCCAGTCGTCATGATGCCGACGAGCACGGTGATGGCAACCACGAAACTCGTGATGTGGGTGAGGATCAGGTACCAGCGGGGGACCGCGGCAGCACGTGGGCCGGGCGTCGTGTACGTGCGCTGCAGGAACGCGGTGCAGAGGCCGACGAGCACAGCAGAGACGACGAAGTGCAGCCCGACGACGTACGGGTTCAGCTGGGTCAGCACGCTGATGCCGCCGATGACGGCCTGTGCAGGGATGCCGAGGCCGGCGAGCAGGGTGAGCCAGAACAGGTCGGGGCGAGACTTCCGCACGCGCAAGATGGCAATGAACGCGAGAATCGCCAGCAGGCCAAGTGCGACGCCGAGCAGGCGGTTTCCGAACTCGATGATGCCGTGGATGCCCATTTCAGGGGTGTTCACGATCGATTCGTCGGTGCACTTCGGCCAGGTGGGGCAGCCGAGCCCAGAACTGGTCAGTCGTACAAGTCCGCCAGTGCCGATCAAGAGGATCTGAGCGGCGAGGTACACCCACGCGATCACACGCAGTCGTACATCAACCCGATCGGGTACCAGTGCCCAGATCCGCTTCAACTGTTTTACTCCTTGTTCGTCAAGACTTGTGAAATCGCCGTGTGACCACTACTAAACCCACATTCAACCTGTAGAATTAGGTGTTTCATGGATCGTGCAAGTGATGTGCCCGGCGGGCAACACGCGCGAATAGTCCATGAACATCTTAGGTACGCAATGTAGCCGTCCACACAATCCGTTCCCGCGCAGGGTCTCCTTCTGGAGTGCTGTCCGGGAATGACCGGACTGATATCCGGGTTGTTGTGGATAGGAGAAGAGGTAAGTATGTCGGATGTCCTGCTTGACCGCCCCGAACTTGAGGGGCTGGGTACCTACGAATTCGGTTGGTCAGACCCTGACGCCGCTGGCGCATCTGCGCGGCGCGGAATTTCGCCGGAGGTTGTTGCCGACATTTCGGCGCTGAAGAGCGAGCCAGAATGGATGCTGAACCGCCGCCAGAAGGCCCTGCAGCTTTTTGAGCGCAAGCCAATGCCGACGTGGGGCGCAGACCTCTCTGAGATTGACTTCGACAACATCAAGTATTTCGTCCGCTCGACGGAGAAGCAGGCCCAGACCTGGGACGACCTTCCTGACGACATCAAGAACACGTACGAGAAACTCGGCATCCCAGAGGCAGAGCGCCAGCGCCTCGTCTCCGGTGTCGCAGCCCAGTACGAGTCAGAGGTTGTCTACCACCAGATCAACGAAGAACTCGAAGCCCAGGGCGTCATCTTCATGGACACCGACACGGCGCTCAAGGAGCACCCGGAGTTCTTCGAAGAGTACTTCGGCACGGTCATCCCCTCCGGCGACAACAAGTTCGCCGCCCTCAACACGGCCGTGTGGTCGGGCGGATCCTTCGTCTACGTGCCGCCTGGCGTGCACGTCGAGATCCCGCTTCAGGCCTACTTCCGCATCAACACCGAGAACATGGGCCAGTTCGAGCGCACGCTCATCATCGCCGACGAGGGCAGCTACGTTCACTACATCGAGGGCTGCACCGCCCCGATCTACAAGTCGGACTCCCTGCACTCCGCCGTCGTCGAGATCATCGTGAAGAAGAACGCCCGCGTTCGCTACACGACAATCCAGAACTGGTCGAACAACGTCTACAACCTGGTCACCAAGCGTGCGACGGCTGCTGAAGGCGCGACCATGGAGTGGATCGACGGCAACATCGGCTCAAAGGTCACCATGAAGTACCCGTCGATCTACCTGATGGGTGAGCACGCCAAGGGTGAGACCCTGTCCGTCGCATTCGCCGGCCCCGGCCAGCACCAGGATGCCGGCGCCAAGATGATCCACATGGCTCCGTACACGCAGTCATCCATCGTCTCCAAGTCGATCGCCCGTGGCGGCGGCCGCGCCGGATACCGCGGTGAGGTGCGAGTGGATGCCGCTGCGCACCACTCAGCGAACACCGTGCGCTGCGACGCGCTGCTGGTCGACACCAAGTCGCGTTCAGACACGTACCCGGCCATCGACATCCGTGTTGACGACGTGCAGCTCGGCCACGAGGCCACGGTCTCGCGGGTCAGCGAAGAGCAGCTCTTCTACCTGATGAGCCGCGGCATGCCTGAAGACGAGGCCATGGCCATGATCGTGCGTGGCTTCATCGAACCAATCGCCAGGGAGCTCCCGATGGAGTACGCCCTCGAACTCAATAAGCTCATCGAAATGGGCATGGAAGGATCCGTCGGCTAAATGACCGCCGCCTCTGCGCCAGCATCAAGCGCTTCAACAGCTATGCCCACGAACGAACAGCACGGTATCAAAGAGCATTCAGACGGTCGGTTCGGGTTCGTTCCCGTTCAGACACGGTCGGATCGCTTCAAGAGCGTCAACGTCACCGACTTCGAGGCCGTCACCGGTCGCGAAGCGGTGTGGAAGCTCTCTCCCGTCGGCAAGTTCACCGACCTTACAGGGGGAGACCTCGACGGCTCGCCGTACCAGATCCAGTCAACGGATGCCCCCGGCATCTCCGTTGAGTGGGTCGGTCGCGACGACGCCAGGATCGGCACCGCCGGCACCCCTGAAGAGCGCGCATCCGCCAACGCCTGGACCAACTTCGAGCAGGCCTTGGCCGTCACCGTCAGCGGTGAAGAGGCCAAGGAGATCACGATCACTCGTGCCCAGCTTGGCGATGCTCCTCGTGCAGCCCACACGATCATCGAGGCCAAGCCGTTCAGCCAGGCCGTTGTGATCCTGCAGAACACCGGATCTGCCCGCCTCACGGAGAACGTCGAGATCATCCTCGGCGAATCGGCGAACCTCACCGTCGTCACGCTCCAGGAGTGGGATGGCGCGGCCGTGCAGCTCGCGAACCACTTCGCCTCCGTCGGCCGCGACGCCAGGCTCAAGCACGTTGTCGTATCCCTCGGCGGCAGCATCGTTCGGGTCAACCCGTCGATTCACCTCGCCGGCGCAGGCTCCGACATCGAGGCGCTCGGCCTCTACTTCGCGGATGCCGGCCAGCACCTCGAGCAGCAGGTGTACGTCAACCACGACGCACCCCACAGCCGCAGCCGTGTGACGTACAAGGGTGCGCTGCAGGGCGACGGTGCGCGCACCGTGTGGATCGGCGATGTGCTCATCGGCAATTCAGCTCCTGGCACCGACAGCTACGAGCAGAACCGCAACCTGGTTCTCACCGAGGGCACGCGCGCAGACTCGATCCCGAACCTCGAGATCGAAACCGGCGACATCCTCGGGGCTGGCCACGCGAGTGCGACCGGCCGTTTTGATGACGAGCAGTTGTTTTACCTGCAGTCCCGTGGAATCTCGGAGGACGAGGCCCGGCGCCTGGTCGTGCGTGGATTCCTCACCGAAATCGTGCAGCAGATCGGTTCGCCGGCGCTCGAAGAGCGCTTGCAGAAGGCGATCGAAGCAGAACTCCGCGGAACGGATGTGAAGTAGATCATGGCATCCGTCAAGATTTGTGCCCTCGACGACCTGACGCCGAACGAAGCTGTCAAGGTCGAGATCGACGGGCTGCCCATCGCGGTCGTCCGCGACTCAGCCGGCGACGTCTTCGCCATCGGTGACACGTGCACCCACGGTGATATCTCGCTGTCTGAGGGTTTCGTCGAAGACGACACCCTTGAATGCTGGGCCCACGGGTCCAAGTTCTCGCTGCGCACCGGCAAGCCGATCACGCTCCCAGCCTACGAACCGGTGCCGGTGTACCAGGTGTCACTGGTCGACGGCGATGTCTACATCGACCCGGCCGTCACCATTCCCGTCTGAGAACCAGACCTGCACCTGTCCGCTGCACAGCATCCGGCGTCCAGACGCCAATTTTTATACGAAGAAAGTGAATTTCATGTCTGTTCTTGAGATCAAAGACCTGCACGTCAGTGTCGAGACCGACCAGGGCACCAAGCAGATCCTGCGGGGCGTCAACCTCACCATCAACGAGGGCGAGATCCACGCGATCATGGGCCCCAATGGCTCAGGTAAGTCAACACTGGCGTACACGATCGCCGGTCACCCGAAGTACCACGTCGAGAGCGGATCCATCCTGCTCGACGGCGCAGAGGTGCTGACGATGACCGTCGACGAGCGTGCACGCGCCGGTCTGTTCCTGGCCATGCAGTACCCGGTCGAGATCCCCGGTGTGTCCGTCACCAACTTCCTGCGCACCGCGAAGACCGCGATCGACGGCGAAGCTCCCGCGATCCGCAGCTGGATCAAGGAAGTCCGTGAGGCAATGACCAAGCTGCGCATGGACAAGTCCTTCGCAGAGCGCAACGTGAACGAGGGCTTCTCCGGTGGAGAGAAGAAGCGTCACGAGATCCTGCAGCTCGAGCTTCTGAAGCCGAAGTTCGCCGTGCTCGACGAGACCGACTCTGGCCTCGACGTCGACGCGCTGAAGATCGTGTCTGAGGGCGTCAACCGTGCCAAGGAGAACTCCGACCTCGGTATTCTCCTCATCACGCACTACACGCGCATCCTGCGTTACATCAAGCCGGACTTCGTGCACGTGTTCGTCAATGGACGCGTCGCAGAGCAGGGTGGCTCTGAGCTGGCCGACCGTCTTGAAGATGAGGGATACGATCGCTATCTCGAAGCGTCGAACGTAGGCTAGTCGCATGGTTTCAACGCTCAGTCCCACGCGCTACGACGAAATCGAAGAAGCGCTCAAAGACGTCATGGATCCAGAGCTCGGCATCAACGTCGTCGACCTCGGTCTGATCTATGACCTTGGTTGGGATGACGAGAACGACGCTCTCATCATCCACATGACCCTGACCTCCGCTGGCTGCCCTCTCACCGATGTGCTCGAAGAGCAGACGGCTGAGGCGCTCGATGGCGTTGTCGACCAGTTCCGCATCAACTGGGTGTGGATGCCGCCGTGGGGTCCTGAAAAGATCACCGATGACGGCCGTGACATGATGCGTGCCCTCGGGTTCGCCATCTAACACTCGTTCTGTGAGCGGGCGGATGTCCGTTGTTTCACCAATTCGGCGTGCGCGCCGTTTCCATAAGTTTCATACTTGTGGAAACGGCGCACATGCCGTTTTGTGCGAAATGGGGCATTGTGCGGCATCGTCGACGTGTGGCGCCCAGCCTGATGGTGGCGCTCGTGTGTGCCCTGGCCACACTGTCTGCCTGTTCGTTGTCGACGGACAGGCGTCTCGTCGAGGGCGAAGCAGAACAGCTGACCGATGCGTCGTTCTATGAACTTGCTGAGCCTGTAGCCCCAGGGGAACCAGGCGACATCGTGCGCACTGAACCCATTGAGAGTGCGCCTGACGGCACCAAGGCGTGGCGCGTGCTCTATCACTCGCGGGATGTTCACGGGTCTGACATCGTGGTCTCCGGCACGGTGCTGGCCCCTGATGTGTCTGGCGCGGTGTCGGACCGGGCAATCGTGTCCTGGGCGCATCCAACGACCGGTGCGGCCGAGCATTGTGCGCCGTCACGAGGCGTTGATCCGTTCCTCCTGGTCGAAGGGGCACGTGCCATGGTGAAGGCCGGGTACGTCGTTGTCTCCACCGACTACCCGGGCCTCGGGGTGGCCGGCCCCGATTCATACCTCATCGGTACAAGTGAGGGGAACAGCGTGCTTGACGTGGCACGCGCGGCTCGCCTTATTCCAGACGCACACGCCGGAGCCGATCTTCTGCTGTGGGGACACTCGCAGGGTGGCCAGGCCGCGCTCTTCGCCGGGCAGGATGCGGCGTCGTACGCTCCAGAGCTGAACCTCACAGCCGTCGCTGTCGCGGCACCGGCGGCAAACCTTGCTCAGCTATTCGCCGATCATCTCAGCGATGCCTCAGGCGTCACGATCGGCTCCTATGCATTCTCGGCCTACGTCTCTGTATACGCGGCTGAGTATCCAGGCCTCTCGCTGACGTCGATTCTCACGGAGGCCGGCGCGAAAGCGACTCCGGCTATGGCGCAGCTGTGCCTGATCAGTCAGCACCCCTGGCTGCACGCCGATGCCGAGAAGCTGGTTGGGAATTACACCACGGTGAACCCGACCTCAATCGAACCGTGGGCAACGCTGCTCGCTCTGAACACTCCAGGGGGAAAACCGCTTGGCGTTCCCTTGCTCATCGCGCAGGGGGAGAAGGACACTCTCGTTCTTCCCGCTGCCACTGCAGCATTCGTCGCTGCAGAGTGTGCGTCGGGGGAGCATGTGATCTACGACACGATTCCGAAGGCCACGCACGGCACGGTTGCTCTTGATGCTGTGACGACGGTCGTGGAGTTCTTTGCGGCCGCCAGCGCTGGAGCGCCGCCAGCCTCGACCTGTCCCTGATGTGTTGCCTGCCTGCTATGCCGGCCGCCTGGCTATGCCGTGAGCCGCGCGCCGGAGCGATGCACGATGTGGTCAGCGACATAGGCTGCGTCGCGACCGACCCCGCCCATGAGCGCGGAAGTCAGCGCGTACTGGAACGGAATCCCCACGAAGTAGAGACCAGGCAGGTCGGGCAGCACGCCGCGATCCTGGTCTGGCCAGCCGTCCTGGCGAAGCGGCAGCCCGTCGATGAAGCGGAAGTCAGGGCGATATCCCGTTGCCCAGATCACGGTGGTGGGAGTCAGGCGCTGGCCGTCCTCTGTGACGGGCCGGCCGTCATCCACTCTCTCGATCCTGCCGACCCTCGTCACGCCGGCGGCATCGATATCACGTGTTGAAATGCCAATCAGCGGGGCACCCTTCTGGGTGAAGCCGACCGCGGCGCGACGGCCAATGGGCGTGCTGCGGGTGAGCACGGAGTTGATGAAGCGCCAGTACGCGCCACTCGCATACCGCAGCGCTGCTTCGGGAACATGCGGTGTCGGGCGACCGGCCAGCGTGACCGGATGTGTGTGGGCCAGCTCGCGTGCGATCTCTGAGCCTGAGGTTCCCGCGCCGATGACCAACACAGGACCATCCGGGAGCAGCGACGGTCGACGATAATCCGTTGTGTGCAGTTGGGCGATCGAGGGATCCAGCTCACCCGCTATCGCTGGAATGTGTGGAACAGTATGGGAGCCCGTCGCGACGACGACGTTCTCTGTGACAAATACCGCTGGACCGGCGATCGGACCAGCGGCCGGGCCTGCAATGCTGACCTGCCACCCTTCGGGCGTCATGGCCACCCTGCTCACGACGGTGCCCGTGCGAATGTTCAGGCCCCACCGATCCGCATAGGACTGGTGATACGCCGCAACGGCGTCTTTGCCTGGCATGCTGTCTGGTGGGGCAGGGAACCTGAGGCCGGGGAGGCCATCGTGCCTGGCCGGTGTGAAGAGAGCCAGCGAGTCCCATCGATCGCGCCACACGTCGCCGACCCTGTCCCGCGCCTCGAGCACGAGCGGCTCGGCGGGGAGCAGTGACGCCTCTGTGCGCATCCACGCCGTCGGCAGCATGGACGTATCGCTGGCATGAACGCGCGCGGCGACGAGCTGTTTCTGCAGTGCGTGGGCAACGGCGAGGCCTGCCTGGCCGCCGCCGATGACAATGGTGTGGAGCAGACGCGGTGCGTGATCGTCGTGCATGATGCCCTCCAGCCGGTGGACCGATTCGTGGCACACAGTATCTGGCACGGCGCTCAGGGGACAGCCACCAACAGCAGTCCGGTGCCGCGTCATCAGTGATTAGAATATCACTCCAGTCACTGGAACGGTATGCTAATCAAGTGATGACAACCGCGGAATCCCGGCCGACTCGACCCTCAAGACGCGATCTACAGAGCGCGGCGACGCGGGATGCCGTGGTCAGGGCAGCCAGTGCGCTGATGCTCGAGCGCGGGTACATCCCAACATCCATCACCGCTATCGCACGGGAAGCAAACGTTGCGGTGCAGACGATTTACAACTCGATCGGCGGCAAAGCGGAGCTGCTGGCAGCGGTGCTCGACCACCTCGCAGCTGGCCCAGATGCTCCTGCCCTCGTTCCGGATGTCATGCGCGCTCGGGTCAGTGAGGCGCGCACGCCGGCCGATGTGGTGACGATCATGACCAACTGGTTCGTTGACGTCAACCAGCGCACGGCTCGCATCAACCAGGTCATCAGCCAGGCGGCATCCGTTGACCCCGATGTGGCAGAGCTGGAGCAGCGACGTTCTGCGAGACGGCTGCACAACTATGGGGAAGCCGCCTCACGCCTCCGTGCGCTGCGTGGGTTGCGGAGCGGCCTGAGCGACCACGAGGCGGCCGCAGCGCTCTGGTCCATCGGGCATCCGCAGATTTATCGGTCTCTTGTCGGCGACATCGGCTGGTCAGCGGATGCGTATCGCCAGTGGGTCAGAACGTCCCTGACGGCACTGTTGGCATAGTGCGCGTACTCGGGCAGCCGCGCGAGGAAATATACTAGAGAGTTGGTCCAGTCGGACCCGAACCTCACCATCACCTTCGAACGGACTATTGCTGTGCTCAGTGTGCAAGATCTCGAAATCCGAGTTGGAGCACGCGTGCTCATGGAGGGCGTGAATTTCCGCGTCTCCGCAGGCGACAAAATCGGTCTGGTCGGGCGTAACGGTGCGGGTAAGACCACACTGACCAAGACGCTTGCGGGGGAGACCCTGCCCACCAAGGGCAAGATCGATCGCATCGGTGAGATCGGCTACCTGCCGCAGGACCCGCGCTCAGGCGACCCGGAGATGCTCGCCCGCACGCGCATCCTCGATGCGCGTGGCCTCGGCACGATCGCGCTCGGAATGCATGAGTCGAGCCTGCTTATGGGCGATTCGGATGAATCTGTCAGCTCAGCCGCCATGCGCAAGTACTCCCGATTGACCGACCAGTTCAACGCGCTCGGCGGCTACTCAGCCGAGGCGGAAGCTGCGTCGATCGCCAGCAACCTGAGCCTCCCAGACCACATCCTCGACCAGCAGCTGAAGACGCTCTCCGGTGGACAGCGTCGACGCATCGAACTCGCACGCATCCTGTTCTCTGCCGCAGAGACGATGATCCTCGATGAGCCCACCAACCACCTCGACGCCGATTCAGTGGTCTGGTTGCGCGAATACGTCAAGAACTACCGCGGCGGATGCATCATGATCAGCCACGACATCGAGCTCGTCGGCGAGTCGGTCAACCGCGTCTTCTACCTCGACGCGAACCGCACCGTCATCGACGTGTACAACATGGGCTGGAAGCACTACCTGCGCCAGCGTGCATCTGACGAGGAGCGTCGCCGCAAGGAGCGCACGAACGTCGAAAAGAAGGCCTCTACCCTGCAGCTGCAGGCTGCCAAGTTCGGCGCCAAGGCCAGCAAGGCTGCCTCAGCGCACCAGATGGTTGCTCGCGCTGAGAAGATGCTCTCCGGACTGGAAGAAGTGCGCGCTGTCGACCGCGTGGCCAAGCTGCGCTTCCCAGAGCCTGCTCCCTGTGGGCGCACGCCGCTTATGGCGACCAACCTGTCGAAGAGCTACGGCTCCCTCGAGATCTTCACGGCCGTCGACCTCGCGATCGACCGTGGCTCCAAGGTCGTCATCCTGGGCCTGAACGGTGCCGGAAAGACCACCCTCTTGCGCATGCTCGCCGGCGTCGACAAATCGGACACCGGTGAGATCCTGCCCGGCCACGGCCTGCGTATCGGCTACTACGCCCAGGAGCACGAGACGATCGACGTCAAGCGCTCCGTGTTGCAGAACATGGTGTCGTCGTCGCCCAACATCACTGAGATGGAAGCCAGGCGCGTGCTCGGCTCGTTCCTGTTCACCGGTGATGACTCCAACAAGCTGGCCGGCGTGCTGTCTGGTGGCGAGAAGACCAGGCTCGCCCTGGCCATGATCGTTGTCTCCGGCGCCAACGTGTTGCTGCTTGACGAACCGACTAACAACCTCGACCCAGCCAGCCGCGAGGAAATCCTCGACGCCCTGGCGAACTATGCCGGCGCTGTTGTCCTGGTCAGCCACGACGAGGGTGCCGTCGAGGCGCTGAACCCCGAGCGCGTCCTCATCCTGCCTGACGGTGTTGAAGACCACTGGAACAAGGACTACCTCGACCTGATCACGCTTGCGTAGCAGGGTGTAGCAACACGAAGGGCCGGGAATCTGATTCCCGGCCCTTTCTGTCATGATGGCGCCATGCGTTATACCCCCGACTACATCGTCACAGACCCTGAGGAAGTCAAGCGGTTGATCCGCGAGAACCCCTGGGCAACCATCGTCTCCAGTACCGCGAAAGGACTGGTGGCGTCGCATTATCCGGTCATTCTGGAAGAGGATAGCGACGGCATCAGCATCGTCAGTCATGTCGGTCGTCCAGACGACCGCGCCCTTGAGCTGGGGGAGCACGAGGTCATGATCATCATCCAGGGCCCACACGGCTACGTGTCGCCTGGCTGGTACGACGGCAAGCCGGCTGTGCCGACGTGGAACCACGTCACGGCGCACCTCTACGGCACGCCAGAGGTGCTGAGTGATGAGGAGAATTGGCGGATGCTCAGCACGCTCGTGCAGCACTTCGAACACAAGCTGCCAGAGCCGAACCTGCTCGAGGACAACGAAGAGTACGGCCGCCGCATCGTGTCTGGCACCGTCGGATTCCGGCTGCTCGTCGACAGGTTCGAGGCCCGCGCAAAGCTCAGCCAGGACAAGACAGACGAGATCGTCGGCCATGTTGTTGCCGAGCTCGAACACGGCGAGAACTACGCCCACCCCGACCTCGCAGCGGAGATGCGCAGGGTGCACGACAAGTGAGCGCGTTTGTAGCGACTGGCCCGATGGCAGCGCCTGCGGAAGACCTGCGCAGGTAATAGGAAGGTGCAGGCCCGTATTCTTGAGGCTTCGCGGTCGTGCCGATGTCCGGCAATCGCTACACAGTCACACGAGTACAAAGGAACACCAGCACCAGTGGAATCATCTGCGACTGTGAGTCGTGACATCCAGGTCGGTTCGCCTGACGACATTCTCCGGCGGGTCAGCTCGGTCCCCGATCGAACGTATTTCCCCACCATGGACGAGCTCACCGCTCGCTTCGAGAAGCTGCACGCTGACAATCCGGAGTTGATCACCGCCCAGCGCATCGGAACCAGCCGTCTGGGAGAGGGCCTGTGGATGTACTCGATCGGGAATGGCAGCCTGTCGCACCTCGTCGTCGGCGGAGTGCACCCGAATGAGCCGGTCGGCGCCTGGACAGCCGTGCACCTGCTTGAGCAGCTCGTCACCGATGAGGAGCTCCGTGCCGGTCTCGATGCGCGCTGGAACATCGTGCCGTGCATCGATCCCGACGGCGCCAGGCTCAACGAAGGCTGGTTCAACGAACCAGGCGATCGTGGCAGCTACGCGCGGGCGTTCTACCGACCTGCACCCAACGAACAGGTCGAATGGACCTTCCCATGGGCCTATAAGAAGGCCTACTTCGACGCCATGCTCCCAGAGACGCAGGCGCTCGCTCGCGCCATCGACCTCACGAGGCCAGACCTCTACGTCCCGCTGCACAACGCGGAAATGGGCGGCGTCTACTACTACCTCACCCGCGACGTGCCGGAAATCTATGACCTGCTGGCCGCTGTGCCCGCGAGCCTTGGACTTCCCCTCGACAAGGGAGAGCCGGAAGGCGGGCATCTCAAGGAGCTCGCACCGGCCATCTTCATCACGGGCACTCTGGAGGAGGTTTATGACTGGATCGAGTCCCTCGGCGGTGACCCGTTCCCGGTGGGCTCCGGCGGCAATGCCTCCAGCGACTACGCCCTGCGCTACGGCACGCTGTCGATGATCGCCGAGCTTCCCTACTGGAAGCATGCCGACGCCGACAACACCGTGCCGATCGAGGAGACGTATTCGTCGCTTCTCGCACGCACCGGTGAGACATTCGTTGACTTCGGGACAGAGCTGAACTCGCTGCTTGACCAGGCAGAGCCGATGCTCAGCCTCGACACCCCGTTCATCCGCGCATCCCGCGCCTTCGTGCCGATGATGACGTCGACAGGTGAGTCGAACGTTGCTCGTTCGAAGCAGTCGGAATCCCAGCGCCCCGCAACTGTCGCCGAACGCTTCGGCTGCGAAGACCTGATTCACATGTTCCGGCTCCGATTCGGCGGAATGCTCCTGCGCGCGTTCGAGGCAGAAGTGAACGCGGGCACGGCGCCGGCAGAGCTGCGCCGCATTTCAGAGCGGATGCGTGACCTCTACACCCGGTGGCAGGCAGAGGCCGCGGCCGACAACGATGCTGATGATATTCCGATCGCCTCGCTCGTCGGAGTGCAGTACGGGGCGATCCTCACCGGCGCTGCGTATTTCGCTGGCACCCTGTAACGAGATTCGGGCGCGCGGGCCGTCTCGCTCAGCCCTGCCATCCCGCGGCACATTGCCGGTGAATCAGCGGTTGTGGCCGAGGAGCTCGTCTTCGATCTCGGCGTCGCTTCGCGGCTTGGCCGCCTGCTTGCGCGCCCGCTCAGCGGCACGATCCTGCTCGTCAGGGTCGAGCGCGTTGATCGTGCGGAACTCCTGCCTGGCTGCCCAGCCGAGGCCCACGAATCCCATCAGGGCGAACACGAACCACTGGAACGCGTACGACAGGTGTGGGCCTTCGTCCCTGACCGGTCTCGTCACGGCCACCGGACGTTCGTCGGGCGCCGGGTCTTCGCTGGCCATCAGGCCGTATGCGCCGGTGTAGGTCGGCTTGTCGACGCGACCGGCGATGTCCTCAAGATTGATGGTGGCGATCTGGTTCCCGCTCGCGGTTCGGCCGGCAAGCGTCGGCTCGCCGGCTTTCAACCGGACGACGACGGTGACGGGGCCCGTCGGAGCCGCGGGGACGACATCCGGTGCGTCCTGTGCTTCACCGGTCGGAAGCCAGCCACGGTCGACGACAAAAACCGTGCCGTCGTCGAGCAGTAGCGGGGTGAGTACTTCAAAGCCCGGGTTGATATTCAGCGGACGGTTGCGTGCCAGAAGTTCCTGGTCAACCAGGTACGTCCCGGTCATTTCGACCTGGAGCCATTTCTGGGACTCGTCGAAGGAATCAAGGGCCGGCAGCGCCTCATCGAGCGCCACGGGGGTTGAGTCAAAGTTCGCGTCAACCCTGGCGATTTCTGCCTGGGCCTCCGCGCGCCGGGACAACTGCCAGGCGCCGAGCGCGCAACACACGAGCGCAAACACGATAGTGAGCGCCAGGTAGCCGGCCCATCGCCGGGAAACGAGGAATGACCAGCCCTTCACGCCTTGGTCACCTCTGTTGCGGCAGCGGATGCGGCGTCGCCGTGCAGCGGAGTCACGCGCAGCGGGAAGTCACGGGCGCTGATGAACTCGCGCAGGTAATCGACGTGTTCGTCGCAGGCTAGCCAGGTCTTCACTCTGTCCTCAGTGTGTATGCGGGGGTTGCGCCAGTCGAGTCGCCACGATGCCGGCTCGCGGCAACCTGCTCGCGAGCAGGTGTCGTGGTCAAGGTCCATGCCCTGCAGGATCACTGTCGCTTGCCTTCTGTTGAATCGCGGGGGTCATCCGCAGGCTGTCGTGGGCGCACGGGAAGGATTCCACCTGGCCGCTCCACCTGGCCGCCTCGCGGATCGGAGTGGACATTGGCCAGCACAACGGCAAAGTACGGCAGCACGATCGCGGCGGTTGCGAATACCAGCAGCCACCAGCCCTGCACGAAGAGCATCATCACGATGCAGACAACGCGCACACCCATCGCGATCGAATACTTGATCATTCGATTGCGTCGTTCGACCTCTGGGGAGAGGGGAAGGGATGTGATCGCCTGCTGCTTCATTCCAACTGTCGCTTCATCAAGGTGCTGCGGTTCGTACCGGTGCCTCTTAAGACTACGTCTCGCGGGAGGGTTCGAGCGCACGCCCTAAGCTGAACTCAGGTATGCGCGGCTGTGAATTCGCCGTGCCCAGATTGGATACAGGCATGACGACTCCCAGGACAGTACTCGTAACCGGTGGAAACCGCGGTATCGGCTTCGCAATAGCCGAAGAATTCGTGGCCCAGGGCCACAGGGTCGCCGTGACCGCTCGCTCCGGCGAGGGCCCGGCAGGAACCCTTACCGTGCGTGCAGACGTGACGGATGCCGCATCCGTTGATGCCGCATTCACCCAGATCGAGGCCGAACTCGGCCCGGTCGAAGTTGTCGTCGCCAACGCGGGCATCACCAAAGACACCCTGCTCATGCGGATGTCTGAAGATGACTTCACCTCCGTCATCGACACGAACCTCTCCGGTGCGTTCCGCGTGGTCAAGCGTGCCTCAAAGGGCATGCTCAAGGCACGCTTCGGTCGCATCGTGCTGATCTCCAGCGTCGTCGGACTGTACGGCTCTGCCGGCCAGGTCAACTACTCAGCGTCGAAGAGCGGTCTGGTCGGAATGGCCAGGTCGGTGACCCGCGAACTCGGGTCGCGTGGCATCACCGCCAACGTTGTCGCGCCCGGCTTCATTGAAACGGATATGACGGCAGAGCTGCCTGAAGCGCAGCAGGCCGAGTACAAGCGCAACATCCCGGCCGGCCGCTTCGCCACGCCGACAGAGGTCGCGCGCGTTGTCACCTGGGTGGCTGGGGACGACGCCGGCTACATCTCCGGCGCCGTCATCCCCGTTGATGGTGGACTGGGCATGGGCCACTAGGCCCCGCCAGTCGCTTCAGACCCTTAGGCGCTTCCGCAGTTAGCCGCGGAGCCCGAGCACGGGAAGCAGCTGGCTCAGGTCACACACGTTCATGACCAGGTCGGCTTCGTCCTTCACGCGCGGCTTGGCGTTGAACGCCACGGAGAGACCGGCAACGGCCATCATCTCCAGGTCGTTCGCGCCATCGCCGACGGCGATCGTCTGGGGGAGTGCAATGCCGTCTTGCGCCGCCCACTCCCGGAGTGCGGCGGCCTTGGCGGCCGCGTCGATGATGGGGCCGACGAGGCCGCCGGTCAGGCGACCGTTGTCGACCTCGAGGCGATTGGCGCGCCAGTGGTCGAGGCCGAGCGATGCGCCGAGTGGGTCGAGCAGTTCGTGGAAGCCTCCTGAGACAACGCCGACGATGCTGCCGTGCTCGTGAAGTCCCGCGATCATGTCGTGCACGCCAGGCGTCGGCCGGATCTGGGCGCTGACGTCCGCGAAGACCGACGTGGGCAGGCCCGCCAGCGTGGCGACCCTGGCCCGCAGGCTCTCTGCGAAGTCCAGCTCGCCGCGCATGGCGCGTTCTGTCACGTCGGCAACCAGTTCACGTGAGCCAGCGGCATCCGCTAACAGCTCAATGACTTCGTCTTCGATCAGGGTCGAATCCGCGTCGAGAACGACGAGGAACCGGGAGGAATTGTGGGGGATGGGGCGATGAAGGGTGGAGCGGGTCACGGGTGTACTCGAACTCCCTTGCCAACGACGGTGATGCCGGAATCGGTCACACTGAACCCCCTGGCCAGGTCGCGCTGACGGTCGATACCGACCTGTGCTCCTTCTTCAATGACAACTTCCTTATCCAGAATTGCGCGATGCACGGTGGCATCGGGGTGAACCTGGACGCGATCGAAAATGATCGAGTCGACGATTTTTGCACCAGAACCAATTGTCACCCAGGGGCCGAGCACGCTGCGCTCAATGTGGGCGCCGGAGATGACGCATCCGAGCGACACCACTGAATCGATCATCGTGCCGAGCGCACCGCGTGCGTCGCGCACGAACTTCGCCGGCGGTGAGTTGAGCTGGCGGCTGAAGATCGGCCATGACTGGTTGTACAGGTTGAACACGGGCAGGGCGGAGATGAGGTCCTGGTGGGCTTCGAAGAACGAATCGATCGTTCCGACGTCGCGCCAGTAGTAGCGATCCCTGTCCGTCGAACCCGGCACGTCATTGCGCTTGAGGTCGTACACGCCGGCCTGGCCGCGTGCGACGAAATCAGGGACGATGTCGCCGCCCATGTCGTGGCTGGAATCTGTCCGTTCGCCATCGCGGAGAACTGCTTCGATGAGGGCGTCCGTGTTGAAGACGTAGTTGCCCATCGAAGCGAATACCTCGTGCGGCGCGTCGGCGAGACCAACGGCATCCGTCGGCTTCTCGCGGAATTCTCGAATGCGATCCGGAGTGGCCGCGTCGACCTCGATGACTCCGAACTGGTCGGCCAGGCCGATCGGCTGGCGAATGGCGGCGACGGTGGCCTGGGCGCCAGACGCCACATGGGCCTCAACCATCTGGCTGAAGTCCATGCGATAGACGTGGTCAGCACCGACCACGACCACGATGTCAGGTTTCTCATCGTGGATGAGATTGAGGCTCTGCAGGATGGCATCCGCTGAACCGCTGAACCAGCGTTTGCCGAGGCGCTGCTGGGCGGGGACTGACGCGATGTATGAGTTGACGAGGCCTGACACATGCCAGGTCTGCGACACATGACGGTCGAGGCTGTGCGACTTGTACTGCGTCAACACCACGATCTGACTCAGCCCTGAGTTGATGAGGTTTGACAGTGCGAAGTCGATCAATCGATAGTGGCCACCAAAAGGCACCGCTGGTTTGGCTCGGTCTTCCGTCAGCGGCATTAGCCGCTTTCCCTCGCCACCCGCTAAGACAATGCCAAAGATCTTCAAAGGCTTCATGCCTTTACAGTAGGGCCAACCAGGCCATCTGAGGCATTTGACTAACGTATGTGTCTGGCTTCGGCTGCGCTAGCTTTACTCCATGCGAGTAGACCTGCTGACGAAAGAGTATCCGCCGGAGATTTACGGCGGTGCTGGGGTGCACGTGACGGAGCTGGTGCGGGCGCTCCGCACCGAGATGGACGTGACAGTGCGGTGCTTCGGCGCCCCGCGAACTGACGCGCACACTGTTGCATACCCGGTGCCGGCGGAGCTTCGTGAGTCAAACGGTGCGCTTGCCACGCTGGGTGTCGACCTGCAGATGGCGGATGCCGTCGGGGGAGCCGACCTTGTCCACTCCCACACCTGGTATGCGAACGGCGCAGGCCACCTGGCCAAGTTGCTGCACGGCATCCCTCACGTCGTCACAGCACACAGCCTCGAGCCGCTCCGGCCGTGGAAGGCCGAACAGCTGGGCGGCGGATACCGTGTCTCCAGCTGGATCGAGAAGACGGCATTCGAAGCAGCGGATGCCGTCATCGCCGTCAGCGGCGGCATGCGTCGCGACATCCTCCGCTGCTACCCAGATCTCGACGAGTCGCGTGTGCACGTGGTCTACAACGGTATCGATCTCGATCGGTGGAAGCCGGTGCATGACCCTGAGCTGGTACGTTCCCTCGGCATCGACCCAGATCGCCCCGCTGTTGTCTTCGTCGGCAGAATCACTCGGCAGAAGGGCCTTCCGTACCTGCTGCGCGCTGCCGCGCTGCTGCCGCCTGACGTGCAGCTCGTTCTGTGCGCCGGTGCGCCAGACACGCCGGGGATCATGGCGGAGGTCACCGCAGGTGTCGAGCAGCTGCAGCGTGAACGCGACGGCGTCGTCTGGATCGACAGGCTGCTGCCGCACCACGAGCTCTCTGCGGTGTTGACCGCTGGCACCGTTTTCGTCTGCCCGTCGGTCTATGAACCGCTCGGCATCGTGAATCTCGAGGCAATGGCGTGCGGGTTGCCGGTGGTCGGAACAGCAACCGGTGGCATCCCAGAGGTCGTCGTCGATGGCGTCACTGGACGACTGGTCCCCATCGAACAGATGGAGGACGGCACCGGAACCCCGATCCATCCAGACCGATTCGTGGCCGATCTTGCGGCGGCTTTGACCGACGTGCTCAGCGATCAGGCGAGGGCGGCCGAGATGGGCGCCGCAGGGCGAAAGCGGGCGGAGGTCGAGTTCAGCTGGACCAAGATCGCCACCAGGACACGGGAAATCTACCGGTCTCTCCGGTAGCGGGGTGCCGCGACGGACGACCAGCTGAAGCCCGATAACATGGCTGTATGGTCAACGTTCTTGAGCTCTCCGACGTGTCTGTCGTTCGCGGCGGCACCCCAATCCTGGATTCAGTGAGCTGGAGCGTCGACGACGATCAGCGCTGGGTGATTCTCGGTCCGAATGGCGCCGGGAAGACGACGATGCTGCAGATCGCTGCAGCTCTCGGCTACCCGACCAGCGGCACCGCTGAGGTTCTCGGCGAGCCGCTGGGGGGAACGGATGTCTTCGAGCTGCGTCCGCGCATCGGCTTCGCGTCGACCGCGCTGGCACGCAAGGTTCCGGGTGCAGAGCGAGTGCTCGACGTGGTGATGACCGCCGCGTACTCCGTGACCGGCCGCTGGAACGAAGAGTACGAAGAGATCGACGAACGTCGTGCACAGCGCGTGCTGTCAGAGTGGAAGCTCGATCACCTGGGCGAACGCACGTTCGGCACCCTGAGTGATGGTGAACAGAAGCGGGTGCAGATTGCCCGCGCGGTCATGACAGACCCTGAGCTCCTCCTGCTCGACGAACCGGCCGCAAGCCTTGACCTGGGCGCACGGGAAGAGCTGTTGCAGCTGCTGGGCGGCTACGCCAGTTCGCCCAACGCCCCCGCCATCGTCATGGTCACTCATCACGTCGAAGAAATTCCTCGCGGCTTCACCCATGTGCTTCTGCTCAAGGCCGGTCGTATCGTCGCTGCAGGCCCGCTGGCGGATGCGCTGACCTCCGAGACGCTGAGCGACACCTTCGGCATGACCATCGAGCTCTCAGAGGCCGAGGGCCGCTACACGGCTCGCGCTCACGAATAGTCCGCTCAATGTCGGCCGAATCAATCGGCTTCTGCTAAACTCAGTAGCTGGCCCTGTGGCCGGACAACTTTTTCGCCGTGTTTGGCGAGACAGAACTCACCAATCGCAGTTTTCATTCATCAAATCGCAACAAGGAAGTCTTCATGAAGTCTGACATTCACCCCGAGTACGCTCCCGTGGTTTTCCGCGACCTCGCGTCGGGCGCGACGTTCCTGACCCGTTCGACGGTCTCCAGCTCGAAGACCATCGAGTGGGAAGACGGAACCACGTACCCCGTGATCGACGTTGAAATCTCTTCGGAGTCACACCCGTTCTACACGGGCAAGCAGCGCATCATGGACTCCGCCGGACGCGTTGAGAAGTTCAACTCGCGCTACGCGGGTTTCGGTAAGTAACTCTTCCGCACGCGAACACCGCGTACGAGAAAGGGCGACCAACTTCGGCTGGTCGCCCTTTTTGCGTGTCTCGCCGGTAGCGAGCCGAGTTGGCTCCACTGGGGGAGCCAACTCAACCGGGGAGCGCGCTAGCTCAACGCTCCGGCCAGCCGCCGTGTGCAATGAACTCTGGGTCGCGGGCGCGACGCATGTACTCCTGGAAGCTTGCGGCCTGCTCGGCAGACCACGTCACTTGCAGGGCGTGCAGTTCGGCGGCTGTTGCCGGCAAGAGGGCTCCATGCGTGCGAGCGATGGCCTGGGCGACGCGGCCGGCGGCAATGGCATCCGCCCCTGAGTCGTGAGCGTCCTCGAGGATAACCCCGTAGAACTCGGACGTGACCGTCAGCGTGCGCTTGCCCTTGCGGTAGCGGTCGACAGCCTTGTCGATCACCAGGGGGTCGATGACGGGTGACGGCGTGACCAGCGGGCGGATGCCGTGACGCATCGCCTCCCGGTTGAGCAGGGTGAGGTCATATGGCGCGTTGTACGCCACCAAGGGCAGAGAACGATCCAGGGCCGACTTCAGGGCGGCGACGATCTCTGCGACGCCTGTGGCAGCATCCTGGCCGTGCTGCCTGGCGTGCTCCGTGGTGATGCCATGCACGTTCGTGGCCTGTTCGGGAATGTCGATCACAGGGTCGAGCAACCAGTCGGTGCGCTCAAGCACCACGCCGTCGGCGTTGATGACCGCCACGGTCGCCGTGACGATCCGACTCGTCTCCACGTCTATGCCCGTGGTCTCGAGGTCGAAAACGGCCAGTGTGTCGCTCCATGTGCTCATACCCAAAGCCTACGGGCGACCCCTGACAGAACCGGCCAGGCACACACGAGCATCGTGTGGTACCTGGCCGGTATGAAACGTCAGCTGGCTAACCGCAGTGCCCGTTAACCGCAGTGCAGCCAGTAGAAGCTCTGCGCGCCCAGCGTCAGGGTCAGCGACCCGTCGTCATCGAAGCTGGGGAACACGGCGCCGCCAAAGAGGTCGTACAGGCGGGTGCCCGCCATGTCCGCGTCTTCGATCTTGAACGCCACCGGGTTGTGGGCGAAGCTGAACACGCAGAGCACGGTCTCCGGCTGGTCGCCGTAGCGAGTGCCCGTGCCGTCGTACTCGCGGATGAACGCCAGTACTGACTCATGGTTGGTGTTCAGCACCCGGATCGTTCCCAGACCGAATACCGGGTGCGCCTTCCGCACGTGAATCACGTTGCGCACCCAGTGCAGCAGCGAACCCGACTGTGCCAGCTGGGTCTCGACGTTGGTCTGCGTGTAGTTGTAGACCAGCGACTGTACGACAGGCAGGTAGAGCTTGCCTGGATCGGCGGCCGAGAAGCCGGCGTTGCGGTCGGGCGTCCACTGCATGGGCGTACGCGAACTGTCGCGGTCGGGGAGCCAGATGTTGTCTCCCATGCCGATCTCGTCGCCGTAGTAGAGGAACGGGCTGCCAGGCAGGGCGAACAGCAGGGCGTGGGCGAGTTCGAGCTCTGCACGCGAATTGTCGAGCAGGGGAGCGAGGCGACGACGGATGCCGATGTTGGCGCGCATCCGCGGGTCGTATGCGTACCAGCCGTACATTGCCTGGCGGTACTCCTCGCTGACCATCTCAAGGGTCAGCTCGTCGTGGTTGCGCAGGAAGACGCCCCAGCCGGCGCCCTCTGGGATGTCTGTGGTCTCAGAGAGCACTCGCACCAGTTCTGCGGCCTGCTGGGAGCGCAGCGAGTAGAAGATGCGCGGCATGACGGGGAAGTCGAATGCCATGTGGCACTCCGGTTCTTCCTCTGTGCCGAAGAACGCGGCAACTTCACGTGGCCACTGGTTCGCCTCTGCGATCATGATGCGGCCCGGGTAGTCCCGGTCGACCATTGCGCGCAGTTTCTTGATGAATTCGTGCGTCGGCGGCTCGCCCTCGCCGTTTCCCTCTTCTGACTCGTACAGGTATGGAATGGCGTCGAGACGGAATCCGTCAACACCGAGGTCAAGCCAGAACCTGACGATTTCGAACAGCGCGTCGTGCACAGCCGGGTTGTCGAAGTTGAGGTCTGGCTGGTGCGAGAAGAAGCGGTGGAAGAAGAACTGGCGCCGCACCGGATCGAACGCCCAGTTCGATTCTTCGGTGTCGGTGAAGATGATGCGGATGTTCGGGTACTTCTCGTCGTCGTCGTTCCAGACGTAGAAGTCGCCGTATGGGCCCTCTGGGTCTTCCCGAGACTGCTGGAACCACTCGTGCTGGTCTGACGTGTGGTTCAGCGGCAGGTCGATCACGACGCGCATGTTGCGCTCGTGGGCCTTCGTGACGAGGTCCTTGAATTCGTCGAGGGTGCCGAATTCTGGCAGGATCGCGCGGTAGTCGGCAACGTCGTATCCGCCGTCTTTCAACGGGGAGTTGAAGAAGGGGGGAATCCACAGGGCATCGATGCCCAGCCACTGCAGGTAGTCGAGCTTGGAGACGAGGCCGGCCAGGTCTCCAGAACCATCCGAATTGCTGTCTACGAATGACCGCACCATCACCTCATAGAACACGGCGCGTCGGAACCATTGCGGGTCGAAGGCCAGTCCGGGAAGTTGGATGGGTGCGGTAAAGCTCACGTCGATCCTTTCGGCCCGATTACGGGCGCAGGCTGAGAGAAAGTGTTGGGACGAGTCTAGGTCGCTGAATGTGGCGTTTGTACAGTTCCAGCCGTGTCTGCATGCCTAAACTTAGGCGTGATGATCGTACCTTCGCCATTTGCAGGGCAACTAGCCCAGATTCCCGTACGGACGGGCTCAGCATCCGTCTTGGGCAGCAGTACCCACTTCTGGGATTACGGTGACCCTGCCGCAGCGACGACGATCGTGATGGTTCACGGTTTTCGTGGTGATCACCATGGGTTGGAGCCGGTCGTCGCCCAGCTGTCCGGGTACCGGATCATCTCGCCCGACCTGCCTGGGTTTGGCGAATCGACGCCCCTGGCGGCGGTCGCCCATGACATTCCCGGCTACAGCGCGTGGCTCGGCGAATTCAGCGAACAGCTGCAGCTCACCGGCCCCGTCGTCATTCTCGGCCACTCGTTCGGCTCGATCATCGTCTCTGGCGCGGTCGCTGGCGGGTTGCCCGCTGACCGCGTGATCCTGGTCAACCCGATTGCGGCCCCCGCCCTGTCAGGGCCGCGCGGCATCCTGACCCGACTGGCCGTCTTCTACTACTGGGCCGCCGCCGCGCTGCCGGAGCGGGCAGGCTTTGCGCTGCTCCGCAATCCGCTCATCGTGCGCATCACGAGCCTGGCCATGGTGAAAACCAAGGACAAGTCGCTCAGGCGTTGGATCCACAACCAGCACGACAGGTACTTCTCTGCATTCTCAGACCGACGCGTCGTGATGGAAGCCTTCACGGCATCCGTGGGAAACGACGTCAGCGAATTCGCTGCCCGCATCGCGCAGCCGACCCTGTTGATTGCTGCCGAAAAAGACGACATCACCGCGGTGCCAGCCCAGTACCGTCTGCAGAAGCTGTTTCCGAACGCAGAGCTGCGCGTGATTTCTGATGTCGGCCATCTCATCCACTACGAGGTTCCGGCCCAGGCGGCCGCCCACGTACAGAGCTTCCTGGCGGTGACCCCAGAATGAGGATCGTTTTCGACTGCCGGTACACCCGCTTCGACCAGCACGACGGCATCAGCCGGTATACAGCCGGCATCGTCTCAGAGCTGGCGAAGCTGCATCCCGTCACCATGCTGATCAGCGACCACCGCCAGCTTGACCTGCTGCCTGCGCTGCCGTGGGAGATCGTCAGGCCGCCGACGAGTGTGATGGAACCATTCATGGCGCGCACTCTCAACCGGCTGAAGCCCGACGTGGTGTTCAGCCCCATGCAGACCATGGGTTCGTGGGGTCGCACATACACGCTGCTGCTGACGGTGCACGACCTCATCTACTACACCAATCGCACACCACCGCGAAACCTGCCGTGGCCGATCAGGGGCTTGTGGCGCCTGTATCACCTGTCGTGGTGGCCACAGCGGATGCTGCTGAATCGCGCCGACGCCGTCGTCACTGTTTCGGAGACAACCAAGAAGCTCATTGAGCAGCACAACCTCACGAGCAAGCCCATCACCGTCGTGTCGAACGCGGCCACGCCACCGGCCGGTTCGAGTGGCTCGAGCCTTGACCGCACGATGCCGGCGTCGGGGATTCTCGTGTACATGGGCTCGTTCATGCCGTACAAGAACGTGGACGCGCTCGTGCGCGCCGCCGCAGCGTTGCCCGGCTACACGCTGCACCTCATGAGCAGGGTCGACGATGCAGAGCGCACGCGCCTGACGGCTCTCGCCCCGCAGGCAAACCTGGTGTTCCACAATGGCGCAACGGATGCCGAATACCTCGAGTTGTTGCAAGAGGCCACTGCCCTCGTCACGGCATCACGCGATGAAGGATTCGGGATCCCGCTCGTCGAAGCGATGAACGTCGGCACGCCCGTGATTACCAGCGACATCGCGATCTTCCGCGAAATCGGGGGAGAGGCCGCGCTCTACTTCAATCCGGATTCTCCCGACGAGCTCGCCGCCAGGGTGCTGCAGCTGAGCACACCAAGCGAATGGGAGACTCGCTCGAAGCGATCTGTCACCCAGGCGTCACAGTTCACCTGGGCGCGTTCGGCGAAGACGCTGCTGGCTGCACTGACGGACACTGTGGCCGCGCGCCGTGGTGCGGGCTCCGCCGCCGCCGCGGTAGCCGCGTCACCAACGACGGCAACTGCCGCGACAACCGACTAGTCGCTGGCGCCGGCCTGTGCCCGCGATCTGCGCGCGAGGTCCCAAGACGTCCGCCAGCGCTCGCTCCTCGAGCCGCGGCCAGGTTCAGGCGGAGAAAATGCGACACGCCGCATGCGGGTGGCGTGTGAACACGGCGTGTCGCAAAAACTCCGTCTGAGTTGCGCGACGGCTCGAGCGAGTATCAGCAGGGCGTCTTGGATGACCTTGTGGTCGACGAATCCGAGTACCGGCTTGCCGTCGATGACTGGTGGAACTGCGTGCACGAGACCGGTGCAGAACCGACTGAGATCGCAGCCAACGGCAGCGAGCTCGGTTTCAGCTACGCCATAGAAGCTGAAACTCAAGCGGATGTCGAAACGATCGAGCGGGTGGCTGACGCATGCGTGGTTGAGTACTACGAGGCAATCGGGAGAGTGTGGATGTCCCAGGGCACCGAGCTCAGCTGAGGATAAGGGCGGACGCCGCAGGTCAGCCCAGGCGGCGCGCCCGGATGACCACGTCCTCGGTGTGATGCGCTCCTGCGCCACCGTTCACGTGGCGAGGCCGCGTCTCGTCCACTTCGACCTGCCAACTGTCATCCAACAGGTCAGCGACTCCGGCGGGGCTGACGTAGTCGTCTGGACTGAATCCGTGCGCATTGGCCTCCCCCGTGGTGGGTGCGGGGTGGTGCACGATGAGCAGCACGCCACCGGGAGCAACCGCATCGATCAGTGCTCGCTCGGCAACGTTGTCGTCGGTGCGAAGCAGCGCCGGGTATTGCGCGGAGACCAGATCGAAGGCGCCAAGTGGCAGCTCCGCTTCAACGAGGCCGGCGTGCAGCCACCGCACGTCGACGCCCAGTCGCTCAGCTTGTTCGGCTGCCCTGTCGAGTGCCACCTTCGAGACGTCCAACGCGGTGACATCCCAGGCCTGTTGTGCGAGCCAGATGGCATCGGCGCCCTCGCCGCAGCCGACGTCCAGTGCCCGCCCAGGGCGCAGCCCGTTCGTCTCGCTCACGAGACAAGCGTTGGGCTGGCCGCTCCACAGCTTGTCCATGCCGGAGTAGCGCTGGTCCCACAGGTCTTCGACGGCAGCTGGTTCCCGTGGTGTGTGAATGGTGGGAACGTCCGACGTGCCGTTGATCTTGTCCATTACTGCAGCATGCATCGTGCCACGCCCACCACCAAATTCTCGTGCCGAAATGGCAACACGAGCGCCGCTCTCGTGTCTGATTCCCGCCAGACGTGGCGCGCATCCGCTGATGGAATGTACCTATGAACACCACGCTCGCCGCTCAGGCTCTTCATTTCCATTCTCTCCATGACACCTCTCAGCCGCTCGCTCTTGTGAACGCCTGGGACGTCGCCAGCGCCCTGATTGTCGAATCCGCGGGCGCCCGGGCCGTTGCAACCACGAGCGCCGGCCTCGCATGGTCGCTGGGCATGCCAGACGGCGACCGCCTCGGCCGCGAGCAGGCTCTGGACGTCATGGCTCGGATTGCCGCCGCTGTCACAGTGCCCGTCACCGCCGATATCGAGAGCGGATACGCCACTAGAACAGCGGATGTAGCGGCGACCGTTGATGGGCTTCTCACGGCGGGCGCCGTGGGAATCAACATCGAAGACGGAGTGTGCGGGGTCGATGAGTTGGCCGCACGCATCACCGTTGCCCGCACCGAGGCTGATCGGGCCGGGGTACGGCTGTTCATCAACGCGCGCACCGATGTTTTCCTGCGCGGTATTGGAGAACCGGAACAGCGCGTCACGGAGAGCATCGCCAGGGCTGCTCGTTATCTGGATGCAGGGGCAGACGGAATGTTTGTGCCCGGTGCTGTGGATGCCGAGACGATCGCCGCGCTGACTGCTGGAATCGGAGCGCCGGTGAACGTGATGGTTGGCCCCGGCTCGCTCAGCGTCCCAGAGCTTGCCCGCCTGGGGGTTGCCCGTGTCAGCCTGGGGTCCAGTGTGGCGCAGGCGGCGTACGCCGTCGTGGACCGTGCGACAGCGGAACTGCTTGACTCAGGAACCTACGATGCGGTTGCGGGCGGGCTCGACTACGGCGAAATCAACGGCCTGCTTGACCGACAACGCGCTGAGTCAGTAACGCGCTGAGTCAGTAACGCAGACGAATAGGGAACGCGGCCGAGACGGAGAGCGAGAATAGAGTCGTGACAATCGAGGAGCATGCGGCGCAGACAATCGTCGCGAGCGCAGCTGATGACGCACATGGGTCGCAGCACGATCCGCTGTTCGATGAGCGGTACCGGGCGATTGACGCCCGCGATACCCGGTTTGACGGGCAGTTCTTCACCGCGGTGTCGTCAACGGGAATCTACTGTCGCCCATCGTGCCCGGCTCGCACACCGAAAGCGCAGAACGTCACCTTTTACCTCACGTCTGCGGGCGCGCACGAGGCTGGGTATCGGGCGTGCAAGCGTTGTCTGCCAGAGGCCGCACCCGGGACCCCTGAGTGGGATCTGCGTCGGGATCTGGCTGGCAGGGCGATGCGGTTGATCGTCGATGGAGTCGTGGACCGCGAGGGCGTGAACGGTTTGGCTGCCCACCTGGGGTACAGCGAGCGGCAGGTGAACCGCCTGCTCGTGGCTGAGCTCGGCGCCGGACCACTTGCACTGGCTCGTGCGCGGCGAGCGCAGACAGCTCGGAGCCTGCTGGTCGGCACCGACCTTCAACTGGCTGACATCGCGTTCGCCGCCGGCTTCGGATCGGTTCGGCAGTTCAACGACACTTTTCTGCAGGTGTTCGCCGCGCGCCCTGGCGAGGTGCGGGCGCGGCATCGCACTGCCAACGCCGGGCCAGCCTCCGCACACATCGAATCACCCGAAGACGGGGCGGAGATGACCGGCGGCGCACCGGTGCGCCTCAGTCTCGCTCTCCCCGTGCGGCAGCCGTTCGATGCTCCAGGCCTCTTTCGATTCCTGGCGGCGCGTGCGATCACCGGTGTCGAGGCCGCCGAGCTTCCCGTCGACGGTCCACTACGGTACGCGCGCAGCCTGTCGCTCCCGCACGGCCCGGGCGCCGTCGAGATCGTCGCGACACAGGTTGGGGACTCTGAGTGGCGCCTCCAGGCGGAGTTGGAGCTCGCATCGCTCGCCGACGTCGCCACCGCCGTGGCTCGCGTGCGGCGGATGCTGGACTTGGATGCTGACCCTATCGCTGTCGACGCCGCACTCAGTGCAGATCCCGCCTTGGCGCCGCTTGTCAGTAGAACCCGCGGAATACGGGTGCCCGGTGCGATAGACCCCCACGAGCTCGTCATCCGCGCCATTGTCGGGCAACAAATATCGGTTGCCGCAGCGCGAGGACACCTGGGTCGCCTCACGGCGATGCTCGGCACGCGCTACACGTCATCCTTTGCCGGCATTGATCGGCTGTTCCCTGCACCGGGCCAGATCGCAATCGGGCTGCCGGAGGCGGTGCCCGGCGATCCGCTCGATCCTGATCGCCCGCTCAGGCTGCCCGGCCGCTCCGTACGCACCGTCGTCGCAACTGCCCGTGCCCTCGCCGACGGCGAGCTCGTCGTCGATGTGGGCGCAGACCCAGAATCATTGCGAGAACGACTTGTGGCCCGGCCGGGGATCGGGCCGTGGACTGCCGCGTACATCTCGATGCGAGTACTGGGGGACCCTGATGCCTGGTTGCACGGCGATGTCGCCTTGGTCGCCGGCGCGATCGCGGTGGGCACGCTCGAGCCCAACCTGCCGAAGGCGGCTGCGCACCGCGCCTTGGGCAACAAGGCCGCCGCGTGGGCGCCGTGGCGCTCCTATGCGGCCCTACACCTGTGGCAGGCAGCGACCGCCGCCACTCAGCGCCCCAGAGACAGCGGCTCTTCGCGGTTCGCGGTGACTTGACACTTCTTTGCCTACCGCCAGATCGGTTATCGGCGCACCCGATACCGCAGGTGAAGCACTCGGTTTCCCTGAATCACCACGTCAGGATCCTCCAGCATGTTCTGCGCATGGACCGACCCGAAGTAGCGCTTGCCTGACCCGAACACGACGGGTACGACGTCCATGCGCACCTCGTCGATCAGGCCAGCGGCAAGCACCTGCCCGCCGACGTCGCCAGCGGCGACCTCGACCACGCGGTCACCCGCAAGCTCCTGCGCCTTGGCCACGGCTGCCTCGATGCCGTCGACGAAGTGAAACGGCGCCTCGGGGTCCCAGCCCTCTGGCTCCGGGCGGTGCGTCACGACGACCACGTGGTCGATCCCGCCCGGAGGCTTCCCATCCCAGCCGTCCGTCATGTCGAAAACGTGGCGGCCGACGACGGTCGCCCCGATCTGGTCCCAGTACGGCCGGGTGTAGTCGTAGGACGTCTGCGACACCGTCAACGCGCCGCTCTCGTCCAACGGCACGTCACCGCTGGTCAACCAGTCGAACAGCGGTCCGGGCTGGTCATTCTCGTCCGCGATGAAGCCGTCCACCGACACCGAGCTGTACATGACTACTGTGCCCATGGGGCGCTCCTCTGCCTTGGTATGCCCCCAAAATAGCCGCACTTCACGGTTCGTGGCGGATTGACCTTCTCAATCCGGCAGGCCTTTGACCTGTACGTTCTCGCCGACCATCGACCACCCGGCTTCGAGCTCAGTCGAGTCAGGCACCACCCTGGCCGACACACCTGCCCCATCCACCGTTACGCTATTGCCACAGCCGGCGAGCCAATCGGGCGTGTCGCGATAGATGAGCACGCAGATCTCACCATCCGTCGCTCTGGCGAGGTAGAAGCGGACCCCTGCATCGTCGCCGACGAGCCGGATTGAATCGGTCACCAGCCAATCCGCCGCATCGTCTTTCAACGTCGCCGGAAGCACGTCGGAATCCTCGGCCTCCCGATCGAGATCCGAGTAAGTGAATGTCGTGACACACCCCGTGAGGGTTGCTGCGGCAATAAGGGCGAGCGGAACGAGCACGATTCGAATCCCCACGAGCTGTTGCATGACCGCAGCCTACCTATGCCGCAGATAATTCCACCAGCAACGGCCGGCAAGCCAACTACAGGGGTTCGGACAGGTGCATCGAACGTCGGACTCGGGTTTCTCTGACGGGCTGAGAACTGGGGGCTGATCCATTGCTGCGCTGGATGCGATCGTTGACGAGGGGGACTGACGCATGACGGGCATGCGGAGCCTGAGACTACGCTCTTGCTCATGGAAGACCAGGATCAATCGTTTTTCGGGTTCGCGTCTGCTCTACCTGTGCCGATATCGCGTGGTTCAGCGCTTTATGTGGCGGGCAGCAGTGAACCCAAGCACGTGAGGCACGCCTCCGGCTACTCCGAGTTCGCCACCTTTGTCGAGAATCACGGTGAGGATGCTGCCAACTTAGCCGCGAGCATCCCTCAGCTCATTAGTTTCGTTCAGTCCCACGCGCCCGACATTGCGACCGATGCGACTCTGACGACGTCAGCCGCTCGGTTTCTCAGCAACGCACTAGTTCAACATCACCCGGATGCTCACTGGCGCGCGTACGAGGGCAGTGGGACGACGGTGGGGGATTCTCGGCTGGAGTTCGACGTAGATGCAGTCCTCGAGCGGCTAATCAACAGTGACCGTGACGAGGGCCAGCGCATAGCGGGTCTCGTCCTCGCGTGGGGCAATGCGTAGGCGGCTCAACGGCTGTGACGCCGATAGTCGCCATCATGGTGCGACTGTGCGCACCTTCCTCAGCGAAAGCACGGCGCCAACAAGGGCAGTCGCCACACAAGCGAGGACAGTGATCGTGCCTGCCCAGGCAGGACTCGCGGTGATGAGCCCTTGACCATCTGCACGCACCCAATCGCAGGCCCGCCCAAGCGGCCACAGTTCGAAGTGCCCGTGCACTGGCGCTGCCTCCGACATCGTTGCAAAGGGAGCGAATTCAGGGCGAGGTCCTTCGACGAAGCATTTGTAGTCAAGGCCACCATAGATGGCGGCCAGCCATGCCGACGCGACCACGCCGAGAGCAGCCACGACGCCAACCACCAGCAGGGCTATGCCGACCAACCGCATCATCTCAGGGGCCGACCGCCGTCGACCATCGTCGCTGGGTGTGTACAACGATGTCGCGTTATCGTGGTCGAACGTCTTGATGCCGGTCATCCCACCGATGGTCTTCGCGGCGGTAGTCATGAGGTGTCCGAGCACCCGTCCGACCAATCGCAATGCCTTCATCACGCCACCCCCTCCGGGGAGCGTAGCTCGTGGGGGCGCAGATGTCTCGTAAGTGACACCCCGTCAAACAGGCCAGATGAGTTCCCATAGAGTGCATTTATGACTCAAGCGCGTTGGCAGAAGATCACCGACATCCCGCTCACGATCGCCGCCGTCATCTTCCTCATCGCGTATGCATGGCAGATCATTGGCAATCTGAGCGGCGCAGCCGGTGCGATTGCGGAGCTGGTCATCTGGGCCACCTGGGCGGCCTTCGTTCTGGACTACGTCGTCAACCTTGTGCTTGCACCTCGCCGGTGGGTGTGGTTTCGCACCCACATCTTCGACTTCCTCATCGTGGTCCTCCCCGTCATTCGACCGCTCCGCTTGCTGCGGCTTGTCACGATCCTGAGCGTGCTACAGCGAACGGCCGGTGCTGCCTTCCGCGAGCGCGTCGTCACGTACGTGATCGGCGCATCCGTGCTTCTTGTCTTCGTCGCGTCGTTGGCCGTTCTCGACGCAGAGCGGTCAGCCGCTGGCTCAACCATCACGACCTTCTGGGATGCACTGTGGTGGGCGTTCGTCACCATCACCACTGTCGGCTACGGTGATTTCTCGCCCGTGACGGGGCTGGGGCGCATCATCGCGGGCGGACTCATGCTCGGGGGTGTAGCCCTCCTTGGTGTCGTGACCGCGACCCTCGCATCCTGGATCGTCGAGCGGGTTGCGAAGCAGGAAGAGGACGATCGGGCAGCCACCCGCGGCGAGATCAAGGCCTTGGCTCACCAGATCGCGCAGCTACAGGACAGCCTTGACAGCAGGGCTCCCTGAAGCCTCCTGCGCCAGTACCGGTCTACGGGCAAACCCCTAGCGGTACCACTCCTCATCAATGGTCGCGAGGCGCGAGGGCTCCAGTTCTTGGCTCAACCCATAGAACCTCTGGAAGCTCATGATCAGCGGCCGCCACTTGTCAGGATCGATACGGTTCAGTCGGCCCTCCTGTTGAACCGCCGGGTGCACGTGCACGCGTGTCACTTTGACCTCGAAAATGAGTACAGTGCCCGCGTCGGCCGGATCGCCCATCTCCAGCGGATGCATGCCCGTCACGCGCCCCTCCATCGTGACTGGGCACTCTGCCGCTCGTGCAGGCCGAACAGTGCTGGAGGGAACCGCTGTCAAACCTGAGTGGGCGAACTTCTCGCCTACGTGCCGGTAACCCACCGTCTCCTTGGCGGCAGGCACGGGGTCTCTGCCTGTCGTCAGCGCCAATCTGTTGACGACGTGCACCTGATCGACAGACGGAAGGTTGACGACCACTTCCTTCGTGGCACGCAGGTTAATCGCCGTTTGGCTACGGGCACCCATGCCAAGAACGGCGGTCTGTCCGAGCCAGAAGATCGAGGACATGGGGGCGAGATTCAGACGGCCAGCACTATCCACCGTGCTCAGGAGCGCGACGGGCGTGCCGAAGTAGAGAATCGCCGGATCGATGGATACGTGGGAAGCAGACATCTGTCGTCCAACCGGTAGAGACGGCGACTGCACTCATTGCGGTCGCTCATATCAGGTAGACGCTCCCGCTCTCAGAAACGTGAGATCGGCCTCAGCGCACCCAGCGATACGGCGTCGTGGTCGAGACCCTGACGAGCCCGGATCGCTCGAGGATGGGGCGTGAGAACTCTGTCGAGTCGCTGTTGATGAGCGTCTTGCCCATGCGGATTGCCGAGCGGGCGCGAGCGGATGTCAGCGCTCGGTAGATTCCCCTGCCTCGCCATTCCTCGAGGGTTGCGCCGCCCCAGATGCCGGCGAACTGGGTGCCGCGGACTGGCTCCAGCCGACCGGCGCTGACGATGCGCCCATCCGCTTCTGCAATCCACAGCTCCATCCCGTCATTGAGGGACAACCGGCGCAGAAGCGCGTTTGCCATGTCGTCCGAGGGGACGTCACCGAAGGCCTCATCGGCCATCGCGCTCATTGCGCGCACGTCTGCCTCCTCCGTGACTCGACGCAATGTCACGCCGTCCGGCAGCGAGACATCCGCGGCAAGGGCCTGCGCATCGCCAATCATGATCGACTCCTGCTCATCCGGAGCAAAGCCGTTCGCTACCAACGCCTCGTGCAGTCCAGGTGCGTAGTCATGTCCGCGTGTCTTCCACTCCACCCTGGTGATGTCCGGGTTGGCACGGTAGTGGTCAAGCGCTTCTGGAACCAGACGCGTAATGGTGTCGGCATTCGCCCCGCCGAGGTCCCTGTAGGTGATGAACCCACGCCCGCCTGCGAACGTCACGAGGCGTAGTGGGCCGTGCAGGACGAACGACAGCGCACTGGGTGTTTCAGCGTCCGTGCGCAGCTGTTCGTCGTAAGCGGCAAGGAGCAGCGAGGAGTCGGTCATGGCCTCATGCTAGTGCCGGCCTACATTGTCCTCAGCGGATCGCGCGGCCGCACGCGCGTCGATGGAATGCTCCGGTCGGCGCGTATCCGGATGGAAAAGCGGCTAAGGCGTGCACCACGCGTGCCAGATCCGTAGGGTTAGTGCATGACAAGCCTGTGGGAGAGTGTCACGAGAGTACGGGCGGGAATCTGGTTCGTCGTTGCAGTGCTGTTGACAGTTGCTGGATACGTAGGCAGTGCGGATATTTTCTGGACAATTCTCTGGCTCGTTCCGCACGCGGTGATTCTGATCGGTGTATGGCGCAGCAGCCGGGCAGCATGGGCAGTACTGGTCGCCGTAAGCGCGAGCCTTGCGATCGCGCTTGCCGTTGTGGGCGCAGGAATGTTGTTCGGTTCTGGATTCTTCATGAACATCTCTTGGTGGGGTCCAACTGCCCACGGTGCGGCATTGCTCTGCCTGGTCGCCTTTCGAGCAAGCAGGCGGCGAGCTGAAACCCACCAGCATCAAATGGTCATTGCGCCGCTAGCCTGAATCCCGGTGCGATCAGAACCACTAGCGACCTCGCGCTATGGTGCCCGCATGGGGAAACGTCTTTCATTGTTGGTAGGACCGGTTGTCGTGACGTTATATGCGGCGGTGATGGTACTGACGATTGCGCTGTGGGATCCAGCGGCAGCCGTCCCGGCGTTGACCTACCCAGAGATCGTGGCGGGACTTGGTGAGGCCGGAGTGAACGTGACCTCTGAAGTGATCGGTCTGATCGTGTGGGGTGCTGTTGGCGTCGTGCTCGCGCTTGTACTGAGCGTCCTCGGAGCCACCGGGCATGTCGGACGAGATTCTGTCCTCATGGGGCATCTCGCGGTAGTAGCGGCTGGCGCGCCAGCATACTTCCTTGGGTCATTCTCGCTCAGGATGGATGTTGCAGACACCTTTGCGGTCGGGGGTGGTGACCACACGCCGTTGGGGGGAGCCATGTATGCCGTCAGCGGGTTCGCCCTGCTGGCACTCGCCGCCGTGTTTATTCAAAGTGTGCGTCGGAACGAAATCGTTGCGCATACGGGAAGCACGCTGAAAGCGTGAAGCCGCTCGATCAGGCCTCGAAAGCTGTCGACTGGGTCGACAGCACGATCGAGGGCCCGCACGGACCTATATCCGTGCGATGGTATTCGCCCAGCGGCACTGCTCCTGTCAGTTCCACACCGATCGTGTGGGTTCACGGGGGAGGGTTCTTCAAAGGCGACCTCGACCTGCCAGAGTCGCATGACGTCGCGCGAGCGCTGGCAGCAGCGGGATTCCGGGTCGTCACCGTTGGCTATCGACTCGCGACCGTATCAAGGCTTCGTCGGACGTCGAGTGGGTTTCGGTGGAGCCCGTCCGTCCACTATCCGGTACCGGTTGATGATGTCGTTGCCGTGGTGAGGGAGGTGCAGCGCGCGGCACCCAATGGGGTGATTCTGGGCGGTGCAAGCGCCGGTGCGTGTCTGTCAGCCGGCGCCGTACTTGGTCTGGCCGACAACGGGGCTGACGCTCTCGCAGGTGCCTTCTTCGCCTATGGACTATTCCACGCGGCGCTGCCGAAACGGTCGGCCCATTTACGTAGCCGCCTCCGTGGCCGTCGCCGCTTCGTCCACACTCCGATGCTCCTCAACCTGACGAATCTCCACTACGCAGGCACGCGAGCCGCGCTGTCTGAAAGCCATGCTTTTCCCGGTGATCACCCCCTGCACGGCTTTCCACCGACGCTCATGCTCGACGCTGATCGCGACTCAATGCGCGCGTCCGGCGGTCAGTTCGCCCAGGAACTTTCTGCCGCTGGGGTCGCAGTGGACTACCGCGTGTTGCCCGGGACCTTCCACGCATTCCTCAACCGTCCCCAAGAACCGAGCTTCGCGGAGGGCTTGCGTCTCATCATCGAGTGGGCCTGCCGGATACAGGCGTAGGACGCGTTATCTGTGACGAGCGGTTCCAGAAGCGGTGCGATATGGTGTCGTTTTATCTGTGAGCCCTGGGGAGGCCCCAACGAGTCGACGGATGGCGGCCCAGGAACAACAAGGCTGGTACCGACTTGCCACGCGTGTACTGGATGGCGTGCCTACCCGCGGAGAGGGCGCGGTCAGTGAGGCAGCTGTCTCACTGAAGGACGCTGCTCCTGCGATCGCCCTGGGCGCCATGGGAACGACCGGAATCGGGTCCGCGGAGTGGGACACTGGCCTCCAGGACTTGTCGGACGCCTGCGCCGAGGCAGATGTCGAGGCAGCCATTGAGATGTTCACCGGCGGCTGATCTGCCGATTGGCGATCTGAGCGATTGCGCGCAGGAGGTCTCTACGTGCCGCGGGGGGATAGTTCGACAGCCCGGAAGCGGATGCCGCGCGATCTACTGACAGTCCAGACGAGTGCGCCAGCGGCGATGATAGCTGCGAGCAGCCCGACGATGTGGACGGTGAGCGAGACGACGCCGTGTTCCGGAAGGAGGAACCCGTAGGGAACCCAGCCATCGGTTACGCCGCGGATCAGGACCGTGGTCAGCCACAGGACTGGGTAGGGGAGCAGTATCCAAAACTTTCGCCAGGGTAAGCGGGGGCGGTCGACGATGAGTAGCCAGTCGAGTGCAACGAGGGCCGGGAAGACGAGGTGGAGGATGACGCTCACCCAGGGCGGTGCAGTCCCTGTTCCCGGCACGAGAACGTTGTAAATCACTGCGACGACGAGCAAGTATGCCGTCGCGATTCCCCGCATGAGGGTGAGCGAGGGAGGGACGTGTCGGCCGAGAACGATGAGCGCCCCGGTCGCGATGAGAATGAGGCTCGTGATCAGGCTTGTCTGGTTGGTGAAGTATCCGAAGTAATCGAACGGGTTGCCGTCTCCGACAGCGATGCGGAGGGCGTAGACATACACGAGAACCGCTGTGATCAGCAGGCCGCTGCCCAAACGGCAGATCCCCACCACGACAGCTCTTGGTTGGATCGCTGCGTCAGACATCACAAGCGACAGCCTATCGAGCACGGCCTGAACAGCATGGACTGAGCCGGGGCTCGGGCGCACTATGGACCCTGGCTCATGGACCAGAAGCATTCGGGATGTAGCGGGATGCCGCTAAAGCGCAGCGGGACAGTCGCGGTCGATCCTCTAGCATGAGCCTGTGACCTACACCGATGCGGCACCCATGGCGAACGCCCCCGTGCCGGGAGTTTCGTTGCCGCAGGCCATGAGTCGGTTGATGAGCGGTACTTTTCGCCTCCGAGGCCGGGCGAGCCGCAGCGAGTACTGGTGGTGGATGCTCGTCAACATCGTCGTGCTGGCGATTGCGCAGCTTCTCGTTCCTGCGCTGATCTCGGGGCGCACTCCACAACCGACCCTGCTGTTGGGGCCCTTTGGCTCGTGGTTATTCGCGAACATTAGGTTGTTCAACGGGCATCAGACCGACGCACCGAGTTCACCGGTTGCGGCGTTCTTCTTGCTCTGCGCCGCGCTCTGGTTGATCTTCACCGTCATCCCCGGCTTCACCGTCGCAGTTCGTCGCCTTCACGACTCGAACCTCTCTGGGTGGTGGACGCTGCTTGCGCTCGTTCCGCCCGGCTCATTCGTTTTGCTCCTGCTCGCGACCCGACGATCCCGGTCAGAGGGCGCCCGTTTCGACGTCTAGCTCCCTCGATCCGCTGTTTCGCGTTGCCATATTCCCTGCGAATGTTCCGCAACTGACAAGATCAACCCATGACCGAACCAGTAGTGCGGGTAACGCTTCTTGAACAACCACTCGCCGACAAGACCACCGCAGCAGTGGAAGTTCGTCGCATCACATTGCAACCGGGAGTCGTAGGTGGCCCGCACTACCACAACGGTCCGGTCTTCGGATCACTTGAAGCTGGATCGGTCTACTTCCAGGTGGATGGGGGACCGGAGGTGATTCTGTGGGCGGGGGACGTGTTCTATGAGCCTGCTGGCGTCCTGATCAATCGGTTCGATGCGACGGCTGAAGGCGTCACCTTTCTCGGCTATTTCTTGACGGGTCCAGGCGAGAAGCCTGAGCTCGTCCCGGGGCGCCCGAGCTGAGTCCGTTGCACTAACGCTAGTCAGTTTCACTAACACTGTTGTGGGTGTCGTGGCGAGCGGATAGCGTTCCCATCGTCCTGCTCGCCTCGATTCGTTGGGAAGCACAGATGAGAATATTCGCCTTCGTCATGTCGGTCGTCGTAACGACGCTGATCCTGATGGGTGGGATCGTGCTGCTCGTCGTGTCGTCGCCTCACGTCGCTCCCGGCGCGCTCCTGATCGTGTCTATCGGCCTCAGCCTGATAGTGATGGCGCCGATGGTGATCGGCTCATACCTCGCGTACTGGGGCGCGCATCCGTCGGACGAAGCGGCCCAGCGCTACCAGCGCCGCGGATTCGGAATCGTATTAGCGGTGGAGGTCCTCGGGCTCATTGCGCTCGTGGCCGGGGCGATCGTCGGGCACGTTGCGATTTGGTATGCACCGGTAATGATCGTGTTCGCGATCGTGTTGACGGTGCTGGCGGTCGTGATCGGCGGTGAGCTCCACGGCTACGACGTGCGGCATCCACAACCGCTGGCGTCCGACGTTGATCTGAGTCGTGCGGCACACGCGAAGCGCATTCGGACGATTGCGATTGTCTTCTTTGCCACGTTGATCACGGGGATTGTGCTTGTGCTTGCGCTCCTCTTGCCGCAGACCGACCCTCCTTCTTCCGGCGAGCTGTGGGTGGCCGTCCTGTACGCGATTATCGTGGCCTGCTTCGCGGGCGCATTCGCCACGATCGTCACCAGTCTCCGGCTGGCCCGTCGGATGCGCGACGCGGCGGGCGGGGATTTCGCGTCCGCTCGGCGGATCTCTCGCGTCGTGGTCAGGGGCAAAGATGAGCCCCTCAGCGACAGCGACCTGCCCGCGGCGGCAGACTACGCACTATTCGCCTCCGTCTACTTTCGGTACCAGCTCGCGTACTTCGCTCTCCTCTACCTAGGCATCATCGGCCAGGGGCTCACGCAATATGCGCAGGGCATCAGCACCTTCGGTCTCTACATGGGTGTGGCCCTCGTGCTGGTGTTTCTCGTGCTGCTACCGATCCTGCTCCGGCAGGCGCGGCGCACAAGCCTCTATGCCGCCGAGCATCTGGCGGCAGCTGACCGGGCTACACCGCGCGCAGCTAGCTCCTAGCGGATCGTGTGGAACGCGTCCCCGACCTTGCGGATCGTCGCATCGAAGTGGGTGAGAACGAGCTGCCCGTCTTCCCAATCGAAGTCGTGCACCGATCCATTGGCGATGATCTCGTCGTGCCGCGGCCGTTCGCCATCCGTGATGTGACGGATGAGGGTGCCGATCACCCCGCCGTGACTGACGACGAGCACCGAACCGCCATCGTGTTCTTCTGCGATGCGGCCGAGCGCCGGAATCACCCGGTCAAGCACCTCTTGCCTGGTTTCGAGGCCAGGTACGGCCACGCCGTCAGGGAAGCGTGCCATCCGCTCGTCGAAGGTGAGCCCCTCGATCTCGCCGTGGTGGCGTTCGGTCAGCTCCGGGATCACCTGCGGGGGAGTGAGGCCGACCTCGCCCGCGATGATGCGAGCCGTCTCCTCGGCTCGCGTCAGCGGGCTTGCTACGACGGCATCCCACTCGCGCTCGCGCAGCGCTGCGCCCACTTCTGCGGCCTCTGCACGCCCCGTCGAGTTCAGGGGGATGTCGGTGCTGCCCTGAATCTTCTTGTGCAGGTTCCAGTCGGTCTGGCCGTGACGCACGATCGACAGTCTCGTCATAGAAGTGATGTCCCTTGAAATGTCGGTGTGGTGGGCCTGGGTGGTGCGGGTGGCAGCGAAGCGAGCGGGCGATGAAGCCAGCAGCCTACGCGCCCAGGCGGAGCGCCAGTCCGGCGAGCGCCTCAGAAGCGCCAGCCTCCAGCCTAATCAGCGCCCGGCCATCGCCCTTGGTCGGTCCGCGGTTGATGATGACGATCGGCAGCTTGCGACGCCTGGCTGCTTCCAGCAAACGGATGCCGGAATTCACCGCCAGCGACGAGCCGGCGACAAGCAGCGCATCCGCTGTCTCGACGAGCGCCAGTGCCTCAGCGAAGCGTTCTGTGGGAACGAACTCACCGAAGAACACCACATTGGGCTTCAACATGCCCCCGCACACCGTGCACTCAGGGATGCGGAAGTCGTCGATGTCGGTGACCTCGACGTCGCCGTCTGGGTTCACCGTCACTCCCTCTGGCGTGAGGATGCCTGGGTTCTCCGCCTCCAGGCGACTGCCAACGCTTTCGCGGCTGAACGCCTGCCCGCAGTTGAGGCAGATGACCCTGTCCATCGACCCGTGCAACTCGACGAGGCGGCGTGAACCCGCGCGGGTGTGCAGGCCGTCGACGTTCTGCGTCACGACACCGGTGAGTGCTCCCTGCTCTTCGAGCATGGCCAGCGACAGATGCCCCAGGTTTGGCTCTGCGCTGCTGAATCGACGCCAGCCGAGGTGGCTGCCTGCCCAGTAGCGCTTGCGTGCCCGCTCGTCGCCGACGAAGGTCTGGAAGGTCATCGGGGTGCGCACGGGCGCGCCCTCGCCGCGGTAGTCGGGGATCCCGGAGTCCGTACTCAACCCCGCACCGGTGAGAACCGCCGTTCGCCCGCCACGAAGCAGATCGGCAACGGCGTCAAGCGACGCATCCGGTGCCATCTGTGCGAGTCCTGCGGTATCAGCGGTCATTCTTTCCTCTACATATGAGCATGGTGTGACCTGATTCTAAAACAACCCTGATTCTCCGTTTGTTTCCGCAGGTGGCAGTCTTGAGAGGCCCCTCCATCGAAAGGCTCCACCGCTGTGCACCTGATCCGTATTGACGACCTCGACCTGGCCGGCTTGTCTGACTACTCCCGACTGACGGATGTCGCCCTACGCCGCGTGATGGAGCCGGAGGGTGGGCTGTACATCGCAGAGTCGAGCAAGGTGATCTCCCGCGCCCTGGCGGCCGGCCACCAGCCTCGGTCTGTTCTCCTGCAGGAACAGTGGTTGCCAGACATCGAGCCCCTGCTGGCCGAGTGGCCAGACGTTCCCGTCTACGTGGGGGAGCCAGCCGTGCTGGAGAAGCTCACCGGCTACAACCTGCACCGTGGGGCCATGGCAGCCATGCACCGGCCGCCGCTTTCCTCGGTAGAAGATCTCATTCGGGATGCCCGCCGCATCGTCATCCTCGAAGACATCGTTGATCACACCAACGTTGGTGCCATTTTCCGGTCCGTCGCAGGCCTCGGCGCCGACGCCGTGCTCATCACGCCGCGCTGTGCAGACCCGTTGTACCGCCGGAGTGTCCGGGTCAGCATGGGCACGGTGCTCCAGGTGCCCTGGACGCGACTGCCTGAGTGGTCAGAGGCCGTGCCGATCCTGCACGGCGCCGGATTCCACCTCGCTGCCCTTGCCCTCTCAGATGACGCGGTGACGCTTGACGAGTTCGCAGCAGACCAGCCGGAGCGCATCGCCATCGTGCTGGGCGCCGAAGGCGACGGCCTCAGCGCCTCAGCGATGGCCGCGGCCGATACGGTGGTCACGATTCCGATGCTGCACGGCGTCGATTCGTTGAACGTCGCATCCGCCAGCGCCGTCGCGCTCTACACGCTCCGATGACGGTCGCCGGGAATCGGGTGCTGCGCAAGGCGGTTCCCCAGTCGGTCGCCGATAGAATCGACGGATGCAATTGACTAGGCGCCAGATCTACCGACGTCGACGTATCGCGGTACTGAGCGGCGCTGCCGTCGTACTCATCGCGGTCATTTACGGATTCAGCACTGGACTGGCCCCGCTGCGGGCCAACGCAGCCGAACTGACGCCGTCAGCGACTCTCACTCAGGCGGCAGCGACCCCTGACTGGCCCGGCTACGGAACCAGCGCGCTCGGCGCCGTCGGCTTCGATGGTGTCCTGGCGACAGAGGGTGACCAGTCACAGGTGCCGATCGCCAGCATCACCAAGATGATCACGGCATTGGTACTGCTCGAGGCGAAGCCACTTGCAGCCGGTGACGAGGGTCCAGACATCACATTCACGGATGCCGATGTCGACATCTACTACGACACCATCGCCGAAGACGGGTCGTCAGCGCCGGTCTCTGTGGGCCAGGTGCTGTCGCAGCGCGAAGCCCTCGAGGTCATGCTGCTGCCCTCAGCCAACAACTACGCATTGACGCTGGCCAACTGGGCCTTCGGTTCAGAGGACGCCTACCTGAGCGCCGCTGCCTCCTGGCTCGACGCGCACGGCCTGGCCGACACGCACGTTGTCGATACCAGCGGTCTGTCTGCGAACAGCGTCAGCACGCCAGCCGACCTCATCGAACTCGGAAAACTCGTGGTTGCCGACCCGACGGTGTCCGCCATCGTCGCGATGCCGACCGCCACGGTACCCACAGTCGGCGAAGTGACCAACACCAACAAGCTGCTCGGCACCCACGGCGTCGACGGAATCAAGACGGGCACAACGGATGAGGCTGGCGCCTGCCTGCTCTTCTCCGCAGACTTCACCGTTGGCAACCACACGGTCACCCTCATTGGTGTTGTCCTCGGCGGCGATACGCACTCTGAGCTCAACGACTCCATCGCAAACCTCATCGAGAGCGTGAAGTCCGGCTTCCAGGAGGTGCAGCTCACCGAACAGGGAGCTGCGTTTGGGTCATACACAACCGAGTGGGGACAGACCGCCCAGGCGGTGGCAGCTGACTCCGCGTCTGCACTCGTCTGGTCAGACACCCCCATCACCGCGGCCGCGTCAGCCAAGGACATCGCGACAGGTGCTGCGGGGGACTCTGTGGGCTCCGTTGACTACACCGTCGGCAGCCAGGTCATTACTGTCCCGCTGGTGCTTGACACGGAGCTGAGCGACCCAGGCTTCGGCTGGCGCCTCACGAACCCGACCAAGCTCGGCTAGAACCGACGCGCGACTCAGCTCTTGTTGCCTGCCTCTGGCTCTTCTGGGGAATGCCGTTCGCCGGCATACGGGCCGGCATCAGGACGCTTGGGCAGCAGGTTGTCGCCAGACGACTGGTGCCTCAGGCGCCGCAGCACCCACGGCATCAGGTGCTCCCTGGCCCACACGAAGTCACTCGTGCGCGCCTGGCGCCACGATGTTGCTGGAAGCGGCTCAGGGCGCATCGGCTCGAGCGAGTTCGGAACGTTGAGCGCTGCCAGCACCATGCGAGCGACGGTGTGATGTCCGAGCGCGTTCAGGTGCAGCCGATCAGGAGCCCACATCCGCGAATCCTTGATCTCGGTGAGCGCCCACAGATCGGCGACGATGCAGTCATACCGCGCGGCGATCGCCCGCACATTCTCGTTGTAGATCGCCACCTTGCCGCGGATGCCGCGAAAGACCGGTGAGAAGCCGAGATCCGCGCCGGTGAAGATCACGATCGTCGCCCCGTCGCGGCTCAGGCGAGCAATAGCGTCATCGAACTGGGCGGCGATCGCGTCGGGATCGGACCCCGGGCGAATGACATCGTTGCCCCCGGCTGAAATCGTGATCAGGTCGGGACGCAACGCCAAAGCCGGTTCGATCTGTTCGTCCATGATCTGACGGATCAGTTTTCCGCGCACAGCAAGATTGGCGTATGAAAAGTCAGCTGTGCCCTGGCACAGTACTTCGGCTACCCGATCGGCCCACCCTCGATAGCCTCCGGGCACGGACGACTCTGGGTCACCGATTCCCTCTGTGAACGAATCTCCCAGCGCGACGTACCGTGACCACGGATGCAGTTGTTCAGGCATGGTTTCATTCTGCACGGTCAGGCAAAGGACAGCGCAACTTGATAGGTTTGTTCGAAGTGAATACTCCGCCCCTCTTCGGCCCAGCTCAGGGCACATCAGCAGCAGAGCATCTCTCTCCGTCATTCCCGGAACGTGCAGCATGGGGTACTGCAAACAAGCTCCGCGCATGGCAGGCAGAGGCTCTCGACGCCTACTTCCTTACCGAACCCCGCGACTTCCTCGCTGCCGCAACACCTGGGGCAGGAAAGACCACGTTCGCGCTGCGTTTGGCGGCAGAACTGCGGGCAAGGCGCGTCATCGACCGCATTACCGTCGTCGCGCCGACCGAGCATCTGAAGCGCCAGTGGGCGGAGGCTGCGGCTCGGGCCGGCATCCGTCTCGACCCGTACTTCAAGAACAGCGACAGCCGTTACGGAAGCCACTATCACGGCATCGCCGTCACCTATGCGCAGGTCGCGACACGCGCGGCCCTGCACCGCGACCTCACTTTGTCACATCGAACTCTCGTCATTCTTGACGAGGTCCACCACGGTGGAGATGCCCTCAGCTGGGGAGACGCGATCCGCGAGGCCTATGAGCCGGCGACGCGTCGACTCTCGCTGACGGGAACGCCGTTCAGGTCTGACACCTCCCCGATCCCGTTCGTGAACTACCTGCCAGACAAGCACGGCATCCGTCTCTCGCAGAGCGACTACAGCTACGGCTACGGGCGTGCGCTCGAAGACGGCGTCGTCCGCCCTGTCATGTTCATGGTCTACGCAGGCCACATGACGTGGCGCACCAAGGCCGGCGACGAGATGGAGGCGAAACTCGGTGAGGGAAACACCAAGGACATCACCTCCCAGGCCTGGCGCACAGCGCTCGACCCAGGTGGCTCCTGGATTCCCGCCGTTCTCAGGGCGGCCGATCTTCGACTGAGCGAAGTGCGAAACGGCATACCGGATGCCGGCGGCCTGGTCATTGCCACCGACCAGACGAGCGCGCGTGCGTACGCAGCCATGCTCGAAGACATCTGTGGCGAATCGGTCACCGTCGTGCTCTCTGATGAGAAAGAGGCGAGCGACCGGATCGAAGAGTTCTCGCACAACACCAAGCGGTGGATGGTCGCGGTGCGCATGGTGTCTGAGGGCGTTGACGTTCCGCGTCTCGCGGTCGGCGTGTACGCAACGAGCGCATCTACCCCCCTGTTCTTCGCGCAGGCCATCGGACGTTTCGTGCGCGCCAGGCGACGCGGTGAGACAGCGTCGATCTTCCTGCCAGACGTTCCGAGCCTTACCAATCTCGCCCACGCGCTGGAGATGGAGCGCGATCACGCCCTCGACCGCCGTAATCGCGACGATGAGGGCGACGGGATGTACAACCCCGAAGACGCCATGGTCGCCGACGCGAATCGGCAGGAGAAGGGCTCTGACTCACTTCTTGAGGAGTTCAGCTGGCAGGCGATTGATTCGCAGGCCACCTTCGACCGCGTTGTGTTTGACGGTGACGAGTTCGGCCAGCTCGCAGAGCCTGGCACCGACGAGGAACTCGACTTCATCGGCATCCCAGGGCTGCTGGAACCAGAGCAGGTGTCCGAGCTGTTGCGACAGCGCCAGGCCAAGCAATCGAAGCGTGTCGACGATCGTCGCAAGAACATGACCGAGGAAGAAAAGAGCGAGGAAGACATCCCGCTCTACCGCACGCTGAAGGAGCAGCGCACGCTGCTGAACAGCCTGGTCGGCATGTGGGCGAAGCTCGCCAACGAGCCGCACGGCATGGTGCACGCCGAGCTCAGGCAGCTCTGCGGTGGCCCGGCCGTCGCGCAGGCGAGCGTCACCCAGCTGCAGAAGCGGATCGACCTGCTGCGGCGCCGTCTCGGTCGCAGCTAGTTCATCTCATTCGTATCGTGCCGTAGACGCTTTCACAGACGTCCCTCAAATCGCATAAACCCTGCCTGATATCGCATAAACTCGGAGGGTGAAAGACACCGCTCAGCCTGATACGAAGAAATCCGATCTCGACAGAGTCGATCGGGCACTTCTCAAAGCGCTGTCGGTCAACGCGCGCGCCTCTGGTGCTGCCCTGGCCGCTGAGATCGGTGTCGCTGAGTCGACGGTCTCTCTCCGGCTCCGCCGGTTGCAACAGCTAGGGCACATTCGCGGTTACCGCGCCAACATCGACCTCGCGGCGCTCGGCGCCTCGCTGCAGGCACTCATTGCGGTGCGCCTCGCCAAGCACGCCAGGGCGCAGATCGACGACTTCACCAGCGCTGCGCCACACTGGCCTGGTGTGATCGGCATGTTCCACGTTGCCGGCGCAGACGACTACCTGTTGCATGTGGCCGCAGCGGATGCCTCGTCACTCCGCGACTTCGTGCTCGAGCACCTGGCGGAGCACCCGGCTGTCGCGCACACAGAGACCAACCTGATCTTCGAGTACGTCGACGGCGACGGCTGGCAGGACCTGGTCCAGTAACGCCGCAGCTCGGCTGACTCGGCCGCTCAGTCACCGGTCCGCGCAGCAGGCGTACGCTGGCGACGTGACCGCAGAGCACGCACACTGGAGTCCCCTCAGGACCTGGATGTTGAAGGGCCTGGTCGATGCGCGCGGCGCGCACGTCGGCCCACTGGCACAGCACGTTGAGAAGACACATTCCTGGTGGCGTGTGATGTGCCTGACCGGCGTGGACTACTTCTCCACGCTGGGCTACCAACCCGCCATTGCCGCGCTGGCCGCCGGCCTCCTGTCGCCGCTGGCGACGATCGTGCTGGTCGCCCTGACACTGGCCGGCGCGCTACCCGTGTATCGCAGGGTCGCTGCGGAGAGTTTTCAAGGTTCCGGCTCGATCCACATGCTCGAGCGCCTGCTGCCATGGTGGGGCGGCAAGCTCTTCGTGCTCGTGTTACTCGGCTTCGCTGCCACCGATTTCATGATCACGATCACGCTGTCAGCAGCGGATGCCTCGGCTCACGCCATCCAGAATCCGCTGGCGCCTGCCTGGATGCACGACGGCCAGGTCGTGGTGACCCTTGTGCTCATTGGGCTGCTGGGGGCGGTCTTCCTGCGCGGGTTCACCGAAGCGATCGGCATTGCCGTTGTTCTCGTCGCCGTCTATCTGGCGCTGAACCTGGTGGTGGTTGGTGTGAGCATCGCCCACGTCGCCGAGAACGCCGTCGTCGTCACCGATTGGTGGAGCGCACTGAACGCCGAGCACGGCAACCCGTGGGTCATGGTGGGCATTGCCTTGATCGTGTTCCCGAAGCTCGCGCTCGGGCTTTCAGGATTCGAGACCGGCGTTGCGGTGATGCCCCAGATCACCGGTGACGCAACGGATGCGCCCAGCCGCCCCCTCGGACGTATCAGGGGCGCCAGGCGGCTGCTCACCACGGCGGCGATCATCATGAGCTGTTTCCTCATCACGTCGAGCATCGTGACGACGTTCCTTATTCCGCAGGACGAGTTCCTGCCGGGAGGCGAAGCCAACGGCCGTGCACTGGCGTATCTCGCGCACGCCTACCTCGGACCGGTATTCGGAACCATCTACGACATCAGCACCATCTGTATCCTGTGGTTCGCGGGAGCATCCGCTTTGGCCGGCCTCCTGAACCTCGTGCCCCGCTATCTGCCCCGGTACGGCATGGCGCCCCAGTGGACACGGGCCGTGCGCCCGCTGGTGCTGGTGTTCATCGCCATCGCATTCCTGATCACCATCGAGTTCCAGGCCAGCGTCGACGCGCAAGGCGGTGCATACGCGACCGGCGTGCTCGTGGTGATCACCTCGGCGTCAGTCGCCGTCACCCTCTCTGCGAGGCATCATCGCCAACACAAGGCCACGATCGGGTTCGCGCTCGTGTCAGTGATCTTCCTGTACACAACCATCGCCAACGTGATCGAACGGCCAGACGGCGTACGGATCGCCGGATTGTTCATCTTGGGGATCGTTCTGGTCTCGCTCGTTTCCCGACTGCGCCGGTCGTTCGAGCTGCGGGCGACGTCTGTCGTGTTCGATCCGGTTGCGCTCGACTTCATCATGGAAGATGCCGAGGAATACGGAGTCATCCGCCTGATCTCGCATGAGCCGAACAGTGATTCTGCCGAGGAATACCGGGAGAAGAGCAGGGAGGAGCATCGCCACGGCAACCTGCCACATCGCTCACCGATGCTCTTTCTCGAGGTGCACGTGTCCGACTCGTCGGATTTCGAGGAAGACCTGCTCGTGCGTGGCGTGGCAAAACACGGCTATCGGGTGCTGCAGGTCACGAGCGCCAACGTGCCCAACACCATCGCTGCCGTGCTCCTCGAGATTCGCGACGTGACTGGGCTGGTGCCTGAGATCTACTTCGAATGGACAGAAGGGAACCCGATCTCAAATATGTTCCGGTACCTGATCACCGGGGGAGGCGAGGTCGCTCCCGTTACGCGAGAGGTCTTGCGGGAAGCCGAAAAGGATGCAGCGCGCAGGCCGCGCGTACACGTCAGCTAGCCGAGAATGCCCATGTTTCCGTAAGCACTCAGCCGCCAGCAGAGAGTGCAGTTTTGAACGAGGCGAGATCTAACGCAGGCACAGGAAGAGCTGGCCGGTCGCAGGCGCGGAGGCCGTCGAGCATGAGAACCAGATACCGTCGCCACAGGTCTGGACTTTCGTCGCTCATTCGGTAGACACCGTTGAGCATTGCGAAGATCGGGCCGATGTCCGTGACAGATATTCCTTCGCGGAGAACTCCAGCCTTGCTGGCTCGGTGGAACAAAGGAGATAGAACAGCAACGAGATTCTCGGCGATGCGCTCGTTAGGCCCGATGCCGTCGTGTCCGAGGAACGTCTCACACAAACCGCGATCCTGCGCCTGATTTGCCGCAGTGATCTCAAAGAAGGTCACGATTGCTCGCCACGGGTCTTCGATCTCCAATGCGATTTGCACGTCGGCCAGGGCAGAGTCAACTGCCGCTTCGTACAAGGCTTCGATGATCTCTCGTTTGCTGGCGAAATTTCGGTACACGGTTCCAACCCCAACTCCCGCGTGCTGAGCGATGTCCTCCAGCGTTGCAGAAAGGCCCCGCCGCGCAAACACCTCACGCGCCGCCTGCACCAGACGCTCGTTGTTCAGGGCCGCGTCTTTCCGCTTGGCGCGCGTGAGGGATTCGTCGATTGGCATGAATCCATTATCGTCTCGGATGAGTCACCACCATCGGGTTCTCACCCGTCGACGGGAATGCCGTCTAACGTCCGCTCGCAAAGGCGCGCACCTGCTCGGCCATCCGGTCGAGTTCGGCGGACACCGCAGGCGACGCGGTGGCGAGGGGTGCAGCCGCCGCGCTGCGCAAAAACTGCCCGAACAGGGTCACGAGTACGCCTTCGGGCACAGTGCGTAACGCGTTGAAGCCACGCGGGACCGGCCGAGTCGGCAGGGCCTCGAGGTTCTGCTTCATGCGCCGGACCATATTGCGTATCGCGTCTGGGTTACGGGCCAGAGACGTCGGACCGCCCGCAGCGTGCACGGCCTGCCCGAGCGGCACCTCGAACGCAGCGTGTGTCTTGAGCCAGGCGTCAATCCGGGGTTCAGCCTTGGCGTTGATTCCTGCGGAGCGAAACGTCTGCACGATTCGTTCCAGTCGCGGAGTGGTACGGCCATCGGGTTCGCCGATCGGCATTGAGACCAGGCGGGTCATCAGTGAGGCAGCCCTGTAGCGAACCACCTCTCCATCCATGGTGCCGGCTTCTGGAGGAAAGCCGAGCAGCACACGCTCGCGGCCGATTACCGCGCCCAGTGGCTCCGGACCGGTCGCCCAGTTCAGCAGGAACAGTACGTCGCCGGTGTGCCCGGCAATTGACTCGAGCACGGCGTCCACCTGATGGGTGCGGACGAAGACGACTGTCAGGTCGTAGAGGCCGTCCGGGCGCTCGACTACGGGAACCCGGACGTGCTTGATGGCCGGACTGTCGCCCTCAGCGAGAAGCACGCCGTGCTCGCGCAGGGCTGCCAGTCGCTCGCCTCGGGCGAGGAGCGCGACGTCGTGCCCGGCCTCATGCAGGCGGACAGAGAACAGACTCCCGGTGACACCGGCACCGTATACAAGAATCTTCATGGCAGCTCCCTCAGGTCGCTAAGCGGAATTAGCTATTCCGCAACGAATCTACACTAAACGGAATGGTTAATTCCGATTAGCGATCCGGAGTTAAGCGCGATCTCACCCGTGCGAGTCCTGGCGGCATCCTTCGCGGGTTAACGAAGCAACGCCCCTGCCGAAGCAGGGGCGTTGCGATTAGTTCCGAAGAACTATGCGGTTCTAGAAGATCCGCGCGGCTCTATTTAGAGGCCGCGGATGTTCTCAGCCTGGGGACCCTTGGGGCCCTGGGTGACCTCGAACTCAACCTTCTGGTTCTCGTCGAGGGACTTGTAGCCGCTCGAAGCAATTGCCGAGTAGTGTGCGAACACGTCAGCGCTTCCGTCATCGGGTGCAATAAAGCCGAAGCCCTTTTCAGCGTTGAACCATTTCACGGTACCTGTTGCCATTATGAAACTCCTCCAGGAGTGTTAGATCGGTTCCGACTGTCGGAACCGTTCGTCGCGGTATTCGTCGTCCGCTTCCGAAAGGAATGTGGCGCATCAACCGAGATCGATGCGTTTTAAGACGTGCAAGCACTACAACTTCTTTATAGACACTAGCCCACGAACCTGACTTTTCACCGGTTTCTCTCAAGAATGTGTTCCAAAGCGTTATGAACGGATTTTCTCAGCCGTTACAAAATCGATCAATTGCTCCACGCGGCCCAGCAATTCAGGCTCCAAATCCATGAACGAACGCACCTGCCCAAGAATGCGTTTCCAGGCCATCGCAATGTCGGCTTGTTCGTCATGCGGCCAGCCGAGGGCGTCGCAGATGCCGTGCTTCCACTCGATTGAGCGGGGAATCGTCGGCCAGGTCGTGAGTCCAAGGCGCTGTGGTTTGACCGATTGCCAGACATCAACGTACGGATGTCCCACCACGAGAACGTGTTTTCCATACGGTCCGCGCGCCACGGCATCGGCGATTCGGCTCTCCTTCGATCCGGGAACCAAATGGTCGACGAGAACACCGACTCGGCGTGTCGCGTCTGGTCGGAACTCGTCGAGCAGTTCCGCCAGATTGTCGACACCCTCGATGTACTCGACGACGACGCCCTCGATGCGGAGGTCGGCACCCCACACCTTCTCGACGAGTTCTGCATCGTGTCGTCCCTCGACGAAGATGCGGCTGGCCCTCGCCACCCTGGCGGGGGCGTTGGCGACGGCGAGCGACCCTGACGCCGTACGCGCCTTCCCCTGTGGGGCAGCTGCTGCCGGCCTGACGAGCACGACGGGTTCTCCGTCGAGGAGGAAACCGGCTCCGAGCGGGAACAGCCGCAGTTTGCCGTGCCGGTCTTCGAGGGTGACGATGTTCTTCTCAATGCGAATCACCGCACCGCAGAAGCCCGTCACCACCTCTTCGACGACGAGGTCGCGGGTTGCTTCCTGGGTTCGGGTGTTCTTCTTGCCTGCGTCTCTCCATCCGGGGGAGAGCACATCGGAGCCGTATCGATCGTCCATCATCACCTCATCGACGTTAGTCGAACTCGGTTGGCCGAACGTGCTGCATGGCAGGCGTGCGCTGGCACTCAGCGGAAATCCCGTGAGCGCGTCTGGGCGCCCAGCGCGAGGCTTTCGAACTTGTCGGCGATCAAGTTGGTGATGCCCTCCGGCGAGCGTTCCAGGATGCCGCGCACCACCAATGCTGGCGATTCCCTCGCGATCCGGCGATACCGATTCCACACGCCGACGCCGGCGATCACGTTGAGCGTTCCTGTCTCATCCTCCAGGTTGATGAACGTGACACCGCCGGCTGTTGAGGGTCGTTGGCGGTGGGTTACCACGCCGCCAACCTCGACACGTCGGCCGGATTCGTGTGTGGCCAGCTGGTCGACGCGCAGGGCGCCCCTGGCCTCCAGCTGGGACCTGGCGTGCCGCACAGGGTGATCATCGGTTGAAATGCCCGTTGCCCACAGGTCGTAGACCACCTGCTCTGCCTCGCTCAGCATGGGCAGCAGCGGCGGCTGCACGAAGACCACGGAGTCACGCAGATAGCTCGCCTTGTCCTGCGCGGCGTCGCCGGCATTCCACAGTGCCTCGCGGCGCTCGAGGCCGAACGACTCGAAGGCACCGGCCGCGGCGAGCGCCTCCAGCTGCTCAGTCGAGAGCCCGGCCCTGCGTGACACGTCTGCCATCGACAGGTAGGGTCCGGCAGCGTCCCGCTCCGCGACGATGGCCTCGGCGAGCGCACCCCCGATACCGCTCACCTCTGCCAGGCCGAGCCGTACCGCGAATGCGCCGTCCCTCCGATGCTCTGCCGTCTGCGAGCCCCGTGACCGCTCAAAGGGCGGCACAGGAGGCTGCTCTGCGGCGAGGCAACTGTCGAGCGTGTCGGCAAGGGCTGTCGCCCCATCGACCAATTCCAGCCCGGCCTCAGCGCCAGAGCGAGTGATGTCGGGGCGACGTACCTCGACGCCGTGCCGCCTGGCATCCGCTACCAGGGTCTGTGGGGAGTAGAAGCCCATGGGCTGGGCGCGGAGCAACGCGGCCAGGAACGCGCCTGGGTAGTGCAGTTTCAGCCAGGCACTCGCGTACACCAGCAGGGCGAAGCTGATCGAGTGGCTCTCGGCGAACCCGAAGTTCGCGAACGCCTCGATCTTCTCGTAGATGGAGTCCGCGACATCCCCTGTTATGCCGTTTTCTGCCATGCCGGCGTAGAGCTTGGCCTTCAGCGACGAGATCTTCTCGATGCCGCGCTTGGACCCCATGGCTCGCCGGAGCAGGTCGGCGTCCTCTCCAGTGCAGCCGCCGACGGCCATCGCCATCTGCATGAGCTGCTCCTGGAACAGCGGAACACCCAGGGTGCGCTCGAGCACCGGCTCCAGCTTCGGGTGCAGGTAGGTGACCTCTTCCTGCCCCGTCCTGCGGCGAATATAGGGGTGCACAGCCCCGCCCTGGATCGGACCTGGCCGAATGAGGGCGATCTCAACGACGAGGTCGTAGAAGCGCCGCGGCTGCAGGCGGGGGAGAGTTCCCATTTGAGCGCGACTCTCCACCTGGAACACGCCGATCGAGTCGGCGACACAGAGCATGTCGTACACGCCCTGCTCTTCACGCGGGATGGTGTCGAGTCCCCACCGCTCCCCGGTCTGCTCTGCGATGAGGTCGAAGGCGTACTGCAGGGCGGCGAGCATCCCGAGCCCCAGCAGGTCGAACTTGACCAGACCCATCCAGGCGCAGTCGTCCTTGTCCCATTGCAGGACTGTGCGGTTCTCCTTCCTCGCGTGCTCGATCGGGCAGACCTCCCCGACGGGCCTGTCGGTCAGCACCATGCCCCCTGAGTGGATGCCCAGGTGCCGGGGAAACTTCAGCACCTGCTCTGCGAGTTCGATAACGGATGCCGGGATGTCGTTGTCTTCCCCGCCAACCACGCTGCCCCAGCGCTCGATCTGCTTCGACCAGGCATCCTGCGCGCCAGGACTGTAGCCGAGCGCCTTGGCCATGTCACGCACCGCGAACTTGGGGCGATAGGTGATCACGTTGGCGACCTGGGCGGCATTCAGCCTCCCGTACCGGCGATAGACGTACTGGATGACCTCTTCACGGCGGTCGGAGTCGAAGTCGACGTCGATGTCTGGCTCTTCCTCGCGCAGGCTGGAGAGGAAGCGTTCGAACGGCAGGCGGTAAAAGATCGAGTCAACGGCGGTGATGCCCAGCACGTAACAGACAGCCGAGTTGGCGGCGGATCCGCGCCCCTGGCAGAGGATGCCCTTGCTGCGTGCGTACTGCACGATGTCATGCACGATCAGGAAGTAGCCGGGGAAGTCCTTGGCCTCGATCACGGCGAGTTCCTTCTCGATCCGCTCCCGCACCAGGTCGTTGTACTGCGGATACTTCTCGGCCGCGCCCGCCCACGCCAGCTCCCGCAGCCAGCTCATGGGGGTGTGCCCATCCGGCACATCCTGCCTGGGCAGCTTGGGTCGTGCCCGTCGTAGCGAGAAGGCTAGCTCGTCGGCCAGCGGCACCGTGTTGCTCACTGCGGTGGGGAACCGCGCGAACAACGCCGCCATCTCAGCGCCGCTTCGCAGGTGCGCACTCGGGCTGGCTGGCAGCCAGCCGTCCATCTCGTCGAGACTTCGCCTGGCACGAACGGCAGAGAGCGCCGCAGCCAGTCGGTGCTCTGCTGGGCTCGCATAGTGCACGTTGTTGGTGGCGACGAGGGGGAGCCCCGCCTCCTCGGCGAGCACGGCCAGCGTGTCGTTGACGGCGCTGTCTTCCGGATGCCCGTGGTCGAACACTTCGACATACACGTTGCCATGACCGAACAGGGTCACGAGGCGATCGAGCTCAGCGGCGGCAGCGGCGGGGCCACCGATGGCGAGGGCCTGCCGAACGGCGCCCTTCCGGCATCCGCTCAACACGACCCAGTGTCCGGCCGCCTGCTCGGCCAACTCGTCGAGGTCGTAGAGCGGCTTGCCCTTCTCGTCACCGGCCAGCTGGGCATGGGTCAGCGCGGAGGCGAGGCGGTGATAGCCCTCTTCGCGGCGCGCCAACACCACCAGGTGGGTGCCCTCAGGGTCGGCGATGCCGTTCTGCGGGGTGTTCAGGCCCAGCGACAGCTCTGCGCCGAAGACCGTCTTCATCTCTGGGTAGCTCTCTGCCGTCTCCGCCAAGCGCACCACGCCGTAGAAACCGTCGTGGTCGGTCAGCGCAAGTGCATGCAGGCCCAGCCGTGCCGCTTCCTCCAGCAGCTGCTCAGGAGAGCTGGCCCCGTCGAGAAAGCTGAAGTTGGAGTGCGCGTGCAGCTCCGCGTACGGGACGACGGATCCGGGCGCCGGGCGCGGTGACTGCTGCTCCGGTGGCTCATACTTCTCGCGCTTCCTCGAGAACGCTGGACTGTCGCCGCCATCCGCAGGTGGCGGGCTGGGGCTACGACGGTCGGAGAGCTTGCGTTCCAGTTCAGACCAGGGGATCGGTGGGTTGTTCCAGCCCATCAGCGTGTCCCTGCTCTAGTCATAGCTGCCCTAGTCATAGCGGGCCTCCGCCCACCAGCGGTGGTCGTCGAGGGCAAGCAGCCAGGCGTTTCCTTCGACGTCAACCACTTGAAAACGGTGCAGTGCAGTTGCCCGTGCCGGATCCCACCAGCGTTCGGTGATCGGCCATGGGCCTGCCCAGGCTTCGACCTGGCGATATTCGGCGGCTAGGCCGGTGGGAGAAAACCACTCCGGTTCACCGTTCAGTGCCCCGCGCTCATCGACGTCAACGTTCTCTCCGGCCGTGGTCACCACGCCGACAGGGCGCCTGGTCTGGAAGACGGTCGCGGGGGCAGTGCCGCGCAGGCTGCCTGGCCATGGTTGCGCCTGGGCGCGTTCCAGCGCCGCGCCATCGCCGTCGGGCGTGTCTCCCCACGGCACCAGAATCTGGCGGTCGGCCAGCAGTCGCCCGCCCCCGATGACCGCCGTCAGCACACCCTCGTGGCCGAGCATGCCCTGCACGCGCGTCAGCCCGTGATGGATGCGTTCGTCTGGCCCCTGGCCCCACAATCCCTGCTCGTGGTTGCTGGCGCCGTCGACGCGGTCTGGCGACAGGCGCACCATAACGATGCCGGAGCGGAGCCCGCTGTCAATCGCCTGCGAACCCTGAAGCTGCCAGCGCACCCGGTCGACCACATCACTGGCGCTGAACCAGCGCGGGTGCAGCCACCCACGCTCAGAGATCTCTCCCGATTCGGTCTTCACCTCGATGCGGAGCGCCGTGCACACCAGGTTGGCCGCGGTGAAGGCTGCGATGAATTCTTCAGCCGATGCGCGGATCGCGAACGTCACCTGGTCGGTACGATCGAGGGCCGGTTCGAACTCTGACACCGTGTCGAACAGCTTCGGTGGCACGCGTGCCACCACTGCCGCACGTTCGTATCCGCTCGCTTTCTCGTGGGCCTGCGCGCCTGCCCCGCCGAATCTACGTACGACGTCGAGAGCCGGCAACGCCGCGAAGCTCCCCAGTGTGTGCACGCCGAGCCGGTGCAACAGGGTGCCGAGCCGGTCGTCGACGAGAATGTCGATGGGCAGCGGGGCAAGGAATCCGGGGGTCTCGCCCAGGGGCACGATACGTACCGCGTCTCCTGGACTGCCGCTGGTGCTTCTGGCCACCTGTTCGGCGGCGAACGGCCCGTCGGCGATCCCGACACGTGCGTCAGGGATGCCGATCTCGGCGAGGCCAGTGAGCAAAGCGGATGCCGCCTGCTCCTCACTGCCGTAGTACCGTTCAGGCCCCCTGGCACGCACGGCCGAGGTTCCCGGTCGGATCAACTGGACGCCGGGAACCATCTCTTCGATGCGGATGATCACCGGTTCGAATGCGCGGCTGTCGTGCACCGGATTGTAGGGGAGCGCCAGCAGGTCTGTGCAGCGGTGTTGCGCCTCGCGAAGCTTCAAGCCCCGTTTCACGCCTTCACGTCTGGCCTCTGCAGAGCAGGCGAAAACCAGGCCCTTGTCGATGAGGGCGAGGGGAGCATCCGCTGGAATGTCTTCGCTTCGACGTGCGGCGCTGATGGGCCAGTCTGGGCACCACAGCACGATCGTGCGGGTGAGGGGTGTTGACATGGTTAGCCGACCAGCTCCCGCAGCGGGGGAAAGTGGTGTTGGGGGAACGGATGTTCGGGAACGACCGGCTGAAAACCGTCGGTGCCGTCTGGCAGCCACACCCTGGCATTTCGCCCCCTGGCCGCAAAAGACCGGCCAGACGAACTGATCGTGACCTCACGCCCGGTGAGCGACCCGTGCCCGCGGCCGAGCCCACTCCAGGTGCTGGTCTCAATGCGTAGTTCGGCCTCGCACTGCGGCCAGTCGCCGATCACGATGAGTGTGCAGCCGCGCTGGCGGAGACGTGCGCCAAGACGGGCCACATCGGTGTCGCTGGTGCGCAGCGGCGGACGCATGACCACCACGGCGAGCACGTCCACGAGAGCCGCTGTCACAGCCAGCCACTGGTCTCCGGGGGAGGGAACGAAGACGAGCCGTTCGAGGTCGATGCCGAAACGGCTGGCCGCTTCGGCTCCGAAATCAGGCATGCCGACCACGCCGCACCACGCGCCACTCTGCGAGGGGCCGGCCAGCATGGCCATGACCAGGGTGGTTGAGCCGTCGACCGAATATGCCGCTCCCTGCTTCAGGGCGCCACCGGGCAATACCTCAGCGAGCGCCGAGAGGGTCGGCAACGTTTTTGTCTCAAGTTTTGTTGCCTGCATGCTCGAAATTCGCTGCTGCAGTGCTTGGATCTGCTCCCGCGCCGAGGCGGGGGGAGGCGTAACCATAGCTGACAAGGACATACCTTCATGATCGAACAAGTGTTCTAATTAGTCAACCCGGGTGGCGTCGCCGCGGCGTGTCGTTTTCAGCGCATTCCACCCAGGCGGATGCCGCGCCGGAGACCTACACTGGCACCGTCACCCGACGCGGCCCAGGGGGTTCCGTCGGTTCGGTCGGCTCGGTCGGCTCTGTCGGCTCGGTCGATTCCCGTGGCCCTCGCGGCTCAGAACCCGGTTCATTCGTTCCGCTGGCGGCGCTTTCCCGCGCGAGGAACGTGCCGAGTTCACCGATCGTGCTCATCAGGGGAGCGGGGAAGACCACGATGGTGTTCTTGTCGACGCCGATCTCCACCAGGGACTGCAGATTGCGCAGCTGCAGGGCGATCGGGTGAGCCATCATGGTGTCAGAGGCCTCGCCCAGCGCGGCCGCCGCCAGTGATTCGCCCTCGGCGTTGATGATCTTGGCTCGCTTCTCCCGCTCGGCCTCTGCCTGCCTGGCCATCGCACGCTTCATCGATTCCGGCAGCAGGATGTCCTTGAGCTCAACGAGGGTCACTTCGACGCCCCAGTCGAGCGTCTGGCCGTCGAGAATCTCACGGATGTTCACATTGAGAATGTCGGTCTCAGCCAGCGTTTCGTCCAGGGAGTGCTGCCCGATGACTTTGCGCAGCGTCGTCTGGGCGATCTGGTCGATGGCCGCAGGCGCATTCTCGATGGCGACCACAGACTTGACCGGGTCAACCACTCGGTAATAGGCGACGGCAGACACTCCAACGCTGACGTTGTCGCGCGTGATGATGCCCTGCGACTGGATGGGCAGGGTCACGATCCGCAACGACACCCGATGCATCACGTCGACGAACGGGATGATGAATCGCAGCCCTGGCTTCCGGAGGCCGATCAACCGACCGAACCTGAATACGACGCCCTGTTCATATTGCTTCACGACCCTGATGGACGCGATAAGCAGGATGATTGCCACAACCAGGACGATCACCGAAACGACAATGAGAGTAGTCATGAGGTCCATCTCCACCGGCACGTATAGCTGATGTACCTCTTCAATTGTCTCTCCGAACGGGCGGTCAATCCAGCGGGGTATCTGCAGTGATTCTGCACGTCGTGCGACATGTGCGGCACGTCAAATGACGTTGAGTCGCCCTGCGCAGGTTTGTACTGTCTCAATAGCACAATCTTGTGCTAGCTTTGCAGCACAAACTCGCGGCTCTCGCGAGTGACCGTTCTGGGGGCCTAGATGAACTTTCTCTTTCTCTTCGTGCATACCGTTCAAGATCTGCTGCCGCTGGAGGTGGCTATCACCTTTGGCCTGATGTTGTTCGCGCTGTCGTGGATTCGTCCGCGGCGGATTGTTGCGCTGCCGCAGACCGGACGGCGCACGGCAACTCTCGTGTGGGCGGGAGTTGCGGGGCCTTTGTTCGTGGTTGTTGTCGCGACGTTGGTCAGCGCGATCGCCGTGTCGACGTATGACTCGTCCGGTTTTGATGGTTGGTGGCGTCGGCCGGCGCCGCTCTTCGCAGCGACCCTCGTGGTGTCTGCCGCGGCCGTGGCGCTTCGCCGGAGCCCACTTCCTGCGCCAGGTGAGCGGTCCATTGTTCCGCGCCGCCCATGGCATGCGTTTGCGTCTCGAACCATGCTTTGGATCTCCGGAATCACGGCCGCACTGCTCGCACTGACTGCAACGTGGCAGATCGCGATCGCGAGAACCGCGCCCGCAGACGGGCCATTCTTTGGGAACGTTCCCGACTACACCGACTTGCCGATCTACATAAGCTTCAACAGTGGGTACGGGTACCTGCCCGGCGCAGGATGGCCGAATCATCTCGCCACGCTCATTGCGCTCGCACTCGCCTGCGCCGTTTTTGTCGCCGTGCTGCGCACGGACGCCAACCGGCCTGTGTTCGCCCGATCGACGGCCTCAAGCGTGCGTTCGGAAAGAGAGCTGACCGCTCGGCTGTTCACGTTCATCCTGCTCGGTGGGCTCATCACCACGCTCGGAGCCGTGTGGATGCATACCGGCTCCTCCGGGCAAGCTCTAGTGGGGCTAGACGAGCAGTGGGTTTCCGATAATCAGTCGTACTCGCGCATTTTCGTGGCCGGTGGCTACGACGTGATTGCTCGACCCATGAACCTGCTGGGGTACGCTCTCCAAGCTGCCGGGGTCGCATTCTTGCTCCGAATTGCGGTCGACACAGCCCGTGCCGCATTCGCGGCACGTCGCTCGAGCTCCGCAGCACCCGAGCATGAAGCGTCTAAGGCTGGAGCACGTCGATGACCGGGACCACACCGAGTTCCGCGGACGAAATCGACGCACTATTCCGCGGGGCGATACGCTCGGGACAACTTGGAGATGGCGAACGTCTGCCCACGGTGCGACAAACCGCTCGAGATTTCAGCGTTGCACAAGCCACGGCAGCAAAGGCCTACAAATCTCTGGAACGCGACGGACTCATCGTCACCCGCACAGCTGCGGGCACCCGCGTTGCCCCCGGCGCATCCCGAGCGCCACAATCAGTCATCGAGAGCGCCCGCGCTCTCGCGGAAGCAGGTGAAGGCGCCCTCGTTTCACTCGAAGACACCATCGCCATCCTCCGCGCTGTCTGGCAAACAGAGGCGGCGCATCTGCCCGGCTAAGGATCGCTCGTCTTGCGAGGATCTCATCCCAGGCGTCGACGCGAGCGGTTTCACGCTAGTGGATCGCCCTTGGGGCGGGCCAGAGTTGCATTGGGCTATCCGCCACAGACGGCCTCGTCGTACGATCTCTTCATGTGCGGCAGATTTGCAATGGACAGTACGGTCAACGACTTGATCACCGAGTTCGTGGAAGCGACAGGTCGACCCCCTGAGCAATGGCAGCTCGACTGGAAGCCGTCGTACAACGTGCGCCCCACCGATCCCGTGCCCGTGTTGCTGGAGACGCTCGTCGACAAGAATGATCCCGATGGGCCGACAACGCGCCGCGCAGAGCTGGCCGAATGGTGGTTCGCACCGTCGTTCGCGAAGGAACTCAGGGGCCGCCATCCCACCTTCAACGCCCGCAGCGAGACGGTGACCACGCTGGCCTCGTTCAAGGGTGCCGTGCCCAGGCAACGCGCTGTGATTCCCGCCATTGGGTACTACGAGACCAAAACGGATGGCTCGAGCAAGGTCCCATACTTCATCCGACCAGAAGAAGGCCTGCTCTACTTCGCCGGCCTCTATTCGTGGTGGGTCGATCCGACGCTCGAGCGCAGCGATCCAGCGCGCTGGCATCTGACGACCACCATCTTGACGCGTCCGGCGGTTGGCCAGGTCGCGACGATCCACGACCGCACCCCTGTCACTCTTCCCGCCGAGATGCTCGACACCTGGATCGATCCCAAAATCACGGGAGACAAGCACCTCGTCGATGCAGCAGTGTCTGCGGCGACACCGGTCGCAGAGGGACTTGAGTTCCATCGGATCGCCTCTCCGATCAGGGGAGACTCGCCAGAGATGATCCAGCCGGTTTAAAGACGCACAGACTGCACCCGAGCATCCGCTCGTGTGCAGCCTGTGCGTTGTGCGATCTGGCTGCTGGTGATCTAGCTGCCGCTTGGCTTGCGGTTCTCGGCGCCGACCATCCAGGAGTACTGCTCCAGGCTCAGAAGGATGCCGTGCAGCAGGTCAGCACTGGCGGGATCTTCCTCGTCGACGTCGTCGTGAACGGCCCGAACGTTGTCCGTTGTGGCGTCGAGGAGTCCGACGACCAGGTCGACTGCGGCGGTAGTGCTCAGCTCACCGTACGGAAGTTTCGGCAGCTTCGTGGTCGCTGCCACGGTCTCTGCTCGGCCATCCGGGATGCTGTGGAGTGCGCGCATCCGCTCGGCGATCTCGTCGGAATGCTCGCGAGCTGCATCGATGATTTCGTCGAGTTGCAGGTGCAGATCGCGGAAGTTCTTACCGACGATGTTCCAGTGAACCTGTTTGCCCTGGACGTGCAATTCGATCAAATCGACCAGAACTGACTGCAGGTTGTTACTGAGCTTTTTTGAGGCTTTCATGTTTTCCCCTCGCGCATTTTCTGGGGCGTGGTGCGGCCTGAAAAGCGAGCCGAACGCCCCTCTAACTGGTGCCAAGACACTAGCATGTGGGCATGAATATGCCAGAATCAGCGTCGGCTGCGCACGATGCCGTGCCGGGCGGTGGCCGCTCTGAGACGGAAACTGAGCGGCTGGATCGCAACTGGAATTCGTTGCTCCAGGAACTGCGGGTGACGCAAACCGGTACGCAGATCCTGAGCGGATTCTTACTCACCGTGGCCTTCCAGGCTCGCTTCAGTGAGCTCGATCAGTACCAGGTGACGGTGTACCTGGTGCTGGTCAGCCTTGCTGCCCTGACGACAGCGATCGGGTTGGGGCCGGTGAGCCTGCATCGCGCCCTTTTCCGTCGGCACGCCATGGCGCAGGTCGTCCGGATCGCCAACACCCTGGTGCGGGCGACCCTCATCGGTGTTGCTCTCGTGTTGACCGGAACGGTTCTGCTCATCTTCGACGTGGTCGTCGGTCGCGAAGCCGGTTTCATCAGCGGCGGCGCCGTGCTGGTGTTCACTGTTCTGGTGTGGAACGTGGTTCCGCGTATGGTGCATCTCAATTCGAAGGACACGTAGCCGCCGCAGCCGCTGGTACGCGGATTAGGCTTAGAACAGCGGTGGCGCACACCGTTGATGCTTGGGTGCTTCACCTCAAGAAAAGGACTCCTTCATGCACGTCGTCATGTTCATAGTCGCATTCGCCATCATGCTGTTCGGCTTCTGGCTGTTCGGTGCCGCGTTCACCATCACTGAGTTCCAAGCCCCTGTCTTCTTCGGCGGAATCTTGTGTGTTGCGGTGGCGATCGCGATCCCCACGCAGATCATGCGCGATTAGCGAAGGTTTCTTCGGCTAGTCGATTCGGCCTCGCTCTACGAGGGCAGCCCCGCCAGCAGGTTGATGAGCGAGGCCAGAATGACCGAGCCGAACAGGTAAGACAGCAGCGAGTGCTTGAGTGCCGTGATCCGAATATCGTGCGTTTGAAGGCTGGTGTCTGAGACCTGGAAGGTCATGCCGAGGGTGAACGACAGGTAGGCGAAATCGCTGTACATGGGCGGGTCATCTTGATTGAAGTCGACACCGCCGTCGTCTCCGGAGTAGTAGAGCCGGGCATATCGCAGCGTGAACAGCGTGTGCACCAAGAACCAGGAGAGGGCGACGCTGGCGACCGCCAGCACGGCAGTCCACACCTGTTCCGTGTTCGACGCGTGGGTCTGCGTCGCGATGAGCAGCACGACGACGGCACCCAGGCTGGCGAGGCTGGACAACAGGACCAGGAAGTCAGTCGAGCGTCTGGTGGGGTCTTCGCGGGTCGAATGACGAGCTGTGGTCTCCGCATCCATGGGAATGATCAGCGTCCACACCAAGGCCAGGTACGAGATGCAGGAGCAGCCCCATCCAACGATGGGAGCCAACGCCCAATGCCCGCTCGCCCCCGTGATGAGCGCCGCAATGATGCCAATGACGAACATGATTGCGACCCGAAAAGCGGAGTGATGGCGCGGGGCGTTTGCATCAAAACTCTTCACACGGCGATCGTTGCACAGAAACGACCGGTATCTTGATGTACTGCATTTATTGATCACCTATGTCGAGAGATTTTGATGACAGACAGCCCGGCTGCGTCCACCCCGTACGAGATTCTGGGCGTGACGGCTTCCGTCAGCGACGATGAGCTGAAGCGCGCCTATCGGCGGCTGTTGCGGCAGACACATCCGGATGCCGGCGGCAGCGCGACAGAGTTCCACGCCGTGCAATTGGCATGGGAGCGAATCGGAACGCCAGCCCTGCGCGCCGCGTATGATCGCTCGCGATTCACTGGCGCGGAGCCCGTGTCGGAATCGACATTCTCGACTGGTAGAACAGGAACCCGCCGTGGACCGTCAGGGCCACGCGCCAGGATGCATGGGCACCCCGGCGGCTGGTCGCGGCAACGCTACCTTGAGCTGATGCGGGAGTGGTCAGGCAGGGGCAGGTCGCTCGACGACCCCTATGATCCCGAACTGATTCGGTCTGCACCCAGAGAGATTCGGCACCTGCTCGCTAAGGCAGGCGCTGAGGAAGCGACGGCGCAGCTGGTTTCGGGGCTCGGAATCGGGTATACCGCGTGGCATGACGTGGAGACCGGCGGTGGAACGGACAAACTTGACCACATCGTGCTTGGTCCTGCTGGGCTGTTCGGCATCATGTCGGAGGACTGGGGCTGCATGATCGAGGTGCGAAAGGGTGAACTCGTCGGGGATTTGCTCGCACCGGGGGAGGAACCCATCGACGCCCTCCAGGCGAGCGCCAGAAGCCTGACGAAGTCGCTGCGGGTGCGCTTCACCGCACTCGTCGTTGTCGTACCTGATGGCGCGATCTCCGAGCCGGCAGTTCTTCCGTCGAGAGGTCGACGTCCGAGTGTCGTCGTGCTCACACGATCGAGGCTGATCGGTCTTCTGCGCGATGGAATGCCCGGCTTGCAGCGTGGCAGTTTCGAGAAGGTCTTTGAGCTGCGTAGCCAATTGCAGAACGGTATCCGCTTCGTTGCTGACTAACGATCGCCGTGATTACGGATGCTCCGTTGTGCGTTCATCAAGCCAGTTGCCTTCATCAAACGGGTCGAACATAGAGTTCATGTAGTGTGAGAAATCCTCTTGTTTCTTTCGAACGTTTGATCTAGAATTGGGGCATGGATCCAGCGCTGGAACACCCCGAACGGCCGGTGAACACTCCCGCCACTTCACACTCCACGCGCTCGGTCTCCTCGCTTCCCGCGGTCTCCCTTCCTGCTGCCTCAGTTCCCAATGCCTCCACTTCCGCAGCTTCAGTTCCTACGACTTCGGCTCTCCCCACGTCTTCCTTTGCTGACCGCGCCCTGGCGACTGTCGTTCGGCTCGCTGCGGTGCGGCGCGGACCCGTGGATTTTAGTTGGTCCCATGCCGAGAAGCAGCTCTCGCGGTGGGTGTTCGAATGGGACGTGCAGCAAGCCGAGAAAGATGCCGCAGAGCAGGCCGCGGAAGATGCCGCGGAGCAAGCTACGGAAGTTGCCGCCACGCAAGCCGCAGAGCGGGCTGTTGAGGAGGCGGCCGCTGAGCAGATGGCCGCGACGCAGGTCCTGATCGGCGATGTCGGTGGCCCGGGAACAGAGTCCGCGCACGGCGCGATCAACCTCGCGCTCCGAAAAGCGGAGACCGCACAGTCCACGACCGCCCGGTCGATGGCCGTGGAGGTCGCAGCGGCGGCCGAGGTCATCCGCCTGGCCCGTAACAACCTCAGCATCTATTTGACGCCGGGCGGGATGAGTGAGCCCGACGCCCTGGACCTGGCCGAACGGACCGCAGCCACCGACCTGAGTTTGCGGTTGAATCGTTCGCCCGATCAGGTGCGGACCATGGCCCATGAAGGGCTGGTCCTCGCCGAGTCGCTGCCGCAACTCTGGGCACTGTTCCAGGCCGGTCACACCGGATACGCGCAGGCCCGCGCCGCCGTCAACCATCTCACCGGATTGGCCGACCCGGAGGTCATCGCCCACTACGACACCGAACTCTCTGCGAAGGCTACAGAGCTCACGCCGGAAGCTTTCCAACGCAAGGCTCGCACCCTGCAGCAACGACTACTCGCCGAACCCCCTGAACTCCGCCACGCCCGCGCGATGGCTGACCGCCGCGTCGTGATTGAACCGGCCAACGATGGCATGTGCACGGTGTTCGCGGTGATCAGTGCCGCGGACGGCATCCGGATCAACGCCCGACTCGATGCCACCGCCAAGCGGATCGCGAAGAAGGAAGCCAAAGAAGCCAGAGCCGCCGGCACCGGCCGGGACCGGTGCCGCACCCGCGCACAGATCCGCACCGACCTGTTCGCCGGGTGGCTCGCCGGGGATGGCACCCCGACTGCCGCGAAGGTGCGACCGCTGCTGTTCATCCCCGTGCATGGGCTCCTCGGCGGTACAAATCCCGCCAAGCAGGCCAGCAGCGCCAGGACCGGCGGGCACTCGGGTCGTGTGGGTCACGACGGACAACTCGACCACACCGGCGTCGCCGGCCATGACGGACACCTCGACCACGGCGATCACGGCGATCACGGCGATCACGACGAACAACTCGGTCACACCGATGCCGTCGATTCAGTGGCCCACGCTGGCCAGCCGGTCCCCTTCGATCAGCCCGCAGTTTTGCAGGGCTATGGACCCATCGATCCCGTCACCGCCGCGCAACTCTTCATCGACGCCCCGGCGTTCCGCCGGGTGGGCACCGACCCGTTCACCGGCGAGATCCTCTCCTTCGACCGCACCCGCTACCGGCCCACGAAAGCGCAACGCGAATGGTTGGCCGCGAAATACGGCACCTGCGCACGAACAGGCTGCAACCGGCTCGCCGTCACCGCAGACGTCGACCACCTCAAAGAATGGGTTCGAGACCACGGGCTCACCAACGAAGACAACCTGATCCCGCTGTGCCCACCCGATCACCGGTTGAAGACACTGACGAAGCTCCGGTACAAACGAGACCCAGACGGCAGCGTCACCGTGACCACACCCACCGGATACGTCGGGATCAACGCCCCACCCGATCCACTGCCCCGGCATCCGCTGCTCACGAATTCACTGGCACGTTCGCCACTACTCCGACAGCTACGGGAATCCCGCAGGCCACTGCCAGAGAACCCACCGTTCTGAGCAGAACAGATCTGAACCGATCTGAACAGAGCAGAGCAGAGCAGTGCGTTCGCCGAATGGCTTAGGCGCGAGCGATACCGAGCTTGTCGACCCAGTAGTCCAGGAACGTCGAACCGGCTTCGTCGTGAATCTCTTCACCGATCACAATGACCGGGTACGGCCGCTCAAGTACTCCATCGGAGGGACGCACATCGACGTGGGCCACGTCGTAGCCGGCAGCATGCAGGTGATCAGCCATGAGGTAGTCGCTGCGGGAATCGCCGACGGATCGCCACAGGGTGGGCAGTTCTCCCGAGCTGGCGAAGAAGGCCAACGCGCGTTCGGCGGCGTGATTCTTGTCGAGGTTCACGGACTCAATGTCGGTGGAGATGATGGTGGGGTCGATGCGGAATGGCACGTCTCCGGCGCTATTCGCCGATTCACGGTTTCCGAACCGCACTCCGACTCCGGACTCGACCAGGATGTCGTAAGCGGTCTCATTGAAGGACCGCTGGGCGGCCTGGAAGTCGGCGTTGCTCACATCCGTGCGCTGTTCGACGGACACCATGGCCAGCTTCGTCTCGTCGAAGAACATCGTGTCGCTGTAGTCAGAAGCGATGAGCTGTCTGAATCGCTCAACGAGGTCAGCAGGAAGTGCCACAGAGTCGTCAACAACGACATCGCCCATTCCGGTCGCGGTGATCGGGAACCAGACGGCGCCCTTCTCGCAGACCCCATACATGCGCATCTCAGCGGGCAGACCCTGCTTCACGAGCGGTCCGACCACCTGTTCGCGGATGAAATCGGCACTTCGCCCGGTGATGAACGCGATCGGCACATTGGCCGATGCCAGCGCAATCAGGTCAGTGATGATGCTGGGCGTGGAAATCGTACGGGTGACCGGGCTGGCGATGGGTCCGTCGACATCGAGCATGAGGCCGAGGGGCGATGCGTTTTCTGACATGGTTCATTGTTTCACGGGGCGGAATGCCGTTCTGAACAGACACAGCCAGCCAGCCGAAGCCCTGCTCGTGTACACAGAACGGCCGAGGCGAATCACTTCGCCCCGGCCGTCCGGTTTACTCGTTCGTGCTCGCTCTTAGCTCTAGCTCACAGGGGCGGCGGTGTGGGCCAGCGCCTGCGACTTGAGGTGCTCGAACTCCTGCTGTGAAATGGTGCCGGCATCGAGCAGCGATTTTGCCTTGGCAATTTCGTCAGCCGCGCTGTGCCCGGCCACGCTCTGGATGTACGTGGCAGTTTCCTTCTGCGCCTGCTGGGCGACCTGCGCCTGGCGCTCGGCCATTCCGCTGCCCCTGGCAATGAGGTACACCAGCACGGTGAGGAACGGCAGGAAGATCAGGAAGATGATCCAGAGGGCCTTCCCCCAGCCATTCAGTTTGCGATCACGGAAGAGATCACCGATCACCGCGAAGAGCGCAAAGAGATAGGCGATAAAGGCGAAACTCCAAAAGAACAGCCAGATGACGTTCCACACATTGCTCCAAAAATCCATGATTGCCTCCCCAGAACAGCGGCGAGGTGCCCCTGTGTGAATGAACTTAGTGGGGAGTGCCCCATCTCGGCTAGATCTGGCGTAATAGTGCGCCCACCGGGCAGAACGTTCCCTCGCCGAACGCGCGCAGCGGCGGTAGCGTGAAATCGATCGTTACCAGAGAGAAGGCGTGAGCTGGTGGATGCCGTGTCGTGGAAGCCGAAGCGGATGCCGAAGCGGATGCCGTGATGAGCCATCCGACCGCGCCTGCCGCGCCGAAACCGCGCTGGTTCCTCCCGACGCTCGTCGGATACCAGCGAGCGTGGCTCCCCGCCGACCTGATCGCTGGACTGTCTGCTGGCGCCGTGGTGGTGCCCCAGGCCATGGCATACGCCACCATCGCCGATCTCCCCGTGCAGATCGGTCTGTACACCTGCATCGTGCCGATGCTGATCTACGCGTTGCTCGGCGGCTCCCGTGCCATGAGCGTGTCGACGACATCCACCATTGCCACGCTGACGGCAGCAACTCTGGTGAGCTCAGGAGTGGCGGCGGGTTCTGATGACGCTGTCAGAGACCTCGTCACACTCACCCTGCTCGTGGGCGCGATACTGCTCCTTGCGCGGCTGCTTCGCATCGGGGCGCTCGTCGAGTACATCAGCAATTCAACGCTGATCGGCATCAAGGCCGCCGTCGGGATCACCGTCGCTGTCGGGCAGATCCCGCGCCTGCTTGGGGCGGATGTCACCTCATCAGGCCACGAGTTCATCCCATCGGTCATAGCCGCCGTCAAGGCGATCCCGCAGTTCAACCTGCCCACCGTGATCCTCTCGCTGTGCTCGATCGCAGTGCTGGTCGTCTGTGGGCGCTTCTTCCCGCGGATACCGGCATCTCTCCTCGTCGCTGTGGGCGGCATCCTGCTCACGTCATTCACCGACATCACGAAACTCGGCGTCACACTCATCTCCGCGGTGCCTGAAGGCTTCCCAGCGCCGACACTGCCGGCGTTCGAGAATGTGACGTCGCTGGTACCAGGCGCGTTTGGCATTGCAGTGCTCGCCTTCCTTGAGACTGCAGCCGTTGCACGGAGCGTCCGTGCAGCCGGCGAACCGCGTATTGACAACAACCGGGAGCTTTTCGCTACAGGCGCCGCGAGCTTCGTGGGTGCGATCTTCCACACCATGCCGGCGGCCGGCGGCTTCTCCCAAAGCGCGGTCACGCGCGCGGCCGGTGCCAAGTCACAGCTGGCCGCCATGGTGACCGCAGCCCTGGCGCTGATCGTCGCGCTGTTCCTCGGTCGCGTCATCAGTCAGTTGCCGGCGGCCACCCTCTCCTCGATGGTGCTGATCGCTGTGTTGTCATTGATCGACGTGCATGGCTTCGTGCGGCTGGCACGACTGAGCCCGGCCGAGTTCTCCGTCGCGGTCGTCACGACGGCGCTCGGCTTGACCGCCGGCCTCCTGCCGGCGCTTGCGGTGGGCGTTGTGCTCACACTCTTCATCGTGCTGTCTGAGCTCAACCGGCCACGCGTGAGCGTGTCGCAAACTGGTGACGGCTATATGGTCATCCGCCTGGAAGAACCGCTGTATACGGCAAACGTCGTCGGCACGATTCAAGTGATTGAAGCGGATGTCGCGTCGGCTGGGCGACCCAGGCTGGTCATCCTCGACACGACGGCGCTGGAGTTCATCTCGGTGACTGTGATCGACAACCTCGTGGAGCTCGATAACGAACTGGCTGGATTGGGGAGCACCCTGTACCTCGCTGCACTGCCAGATGAAGCGCATGCCCTCGTTCAGAAGACCGACTGGTTTGCGTCGCTGGAAGCGTCTGGCCGGGCCTTTTCGACAGTCGACGACGCCGTCGCAGCCGCAGCGAAACGCACAGACTGAACCAGACCGGATTTACCTCGACGCTTGACCGTTTATCGTTAATGACGATGATTACGCGACGAGAAGCAGCACTACGACTGGACATCCCACTTGAGATGGCCACTCGCCACGGGATTCCCACGCGTATGACACCTGAAGAGTTCACCGAATTTGAGCAGAACCCGCCGGCATGGCTGCTGCAGTCCAGGGCGAATCGCACCGGCAAAAAAGTGATCTGGGTGCATTTGACGTGCGACGTGTGCGGATTCACCGAGGCAACCAGGCCCAAGAAATGGTGGCCGGAATTCACCTACATCACGTGTGAGTACCATGACGCCGACGAACTCCCAGAGGCCGCAGAAGGAATGCGACGCTCAGAGGTCGACGGCATCGGCAGCAGGTTCATCGGTATCGTCGACGAACGGGTTTCCTAGCAAGGCTGAAGGCCCATGACAGTGATGTCATGGGCCTTCAGTGCACTGTCTCAACCAGTGCTCGTCCGAACCCTGAAGGTCCGGAAGTCTTCCACAATCATACCCGTCACCGTTCCAGTACGGGGTCACGGCAGATTCTCGGCAGCGGGAGGTGCGTGCGCTGGGCTCGAAGCGTAGTCTCAACACCAACACGTGAGATTCACGGAGCACCACGGGGGTGTGGCTGAGATGAACAATCGCAAGTGGACGCGCTGGCTTCCGGCGATGATCGTTCCTGTCATCGTTGTCGCAGGGGTGGCAATCGGCCAATCGCAGGCCAACGCAGCGGTCGACCTGCCGGACAAGAGCCCGGCAGAAGTCCTGGCGCTGGTCGCAGACAGCGATGTCACCGCGCTATCCGGAACCATGGAGCAAACGTCTGAGCTGGGGCTTCCTGAGCTCGACATGGGTGGATCGATGGGCGGCTCAGATGCCGAATCGCCCCTCAGCCTGCTCACGGGCTCGCACACCATCCGTGTGTATCTTGACGGTCCAACGAACGCCAGGCTGCAGGTTCTCGACCAACTGTCTGAGACCGATCTGGTCGTCAACGGAGACCAGGTCTGGCTCTACAGCTCAGAAGACAACACCGCGACCACCCTCACCGTGCCTGCAGACGCGAAGGAACAGGCAGCTGCCCCCGGTGCGACGATGACGCCAGCTGAACTTGCCCAGCGCCTGATCGATTCCATTGAGCCAAGCACACAGGTGACCGTCGGCACCGACGCTGTCGTTGCCGGGCGAGAGGCCTACGAACTGATCCTGACGCCTGAGACGCCCGAGACGCTGGTCGGATCGGCATCCATCTCCGTTGATGCTGAGACCGGCCTTCCCCTGGCAGTCAACATCGAGGCGCGAGCACAGGACGAGCCCGCGTTCCAGCTTGCTTTCACCGAGCTGTCCCTCGATACACCGGATGCCGCTCTCTTCGCCTTCACGCCACCCCCTGGCGCGACGGTAGAGAACCAGACACTGCCGAGCTGGACGGATGAGCAGGGGAAGCAGGGTGCCGATCACTCCGACGATGTCACCACGAGCGGTTCTGGCTGGGCGACTGTCATTGAACTTCCCGCTGCCACGGTACCTGCTGACATCACAAGTTCCCCCGTTTTCGCCCAGGCGACCACGCCAGTGAGCGGCGGACGGCTGATATCGACAGCGCTCGTGAATGTGTACGTCACCGATGACGGTCGTGTCTTCGCCGGCTCTGTTCCCTTCGAAACGCTGCAGGCCGCAGCCAACGCTTCGTGACGGGGCCTTCCCCTGCGCAAGACCGGGCATTTGATCCTGCACCGGGCCTGGCGATTGAGACGCGGGGACTCACCAAACGGTTTGGTCACCAGAGCGCCGTAGCCGACCTCGATCTGGCGGTGCCTCGAGGGTCGGTATTCGGTTTCCTCGGCCCCAACGGCTCTGGCAAGACCACGACCATCAGGATGCTGCTCGGGCTCGCGTCGGCAACGAGCGGCTCGATCAACGTCCTTGGTATGGCCATGCCGGCTGGCCTGCGTGACGTCTTGCCACGCGTGGGCGCGCTCGTTGAAGGGCCGGCCTTCTATCCGTTCCTGTCTGGTGCCGACAATCTGCGCCGGCTCGATACTGCAGACGGCCACGCACCCGGCAGCACCCGCAGTGCCAGGGTGCAACGGGCGCTGGATCGTGTGGGTCTGACCCACGCGTCGAACAAGAAGGTGCGTGCATATTCGCTGGGCATGAAACAACGCCTGGGTATCGCCAACGCCCTGTTGGTGCCCCGCGAACTGCTCGTACTCGACGAGCCCACAAACGGTCTCGATCCCCAGGGAACCAGGGAAGTACGGTCGCTGGTACGCATGCTCGCATCGGAGGGAACCACGGTCTTCCTCTCGAGCCATCTGCTCGCCGAAGTCGAACAAATCTGCACCCATGCCGCAGTCATGAGCGCCGGTCGGCTGGTGGCCCAGGGCACCCTGGACGACCTGCGTTCCGGTCGGGCCGAGGTGCGGGTACACACGCCAGATGCAGTGGCCGCGGGTCAGGTGCTCAGTGCGCTGGGTTTGGTGCCGGCCACCGTGCCTGCCGATGCGCCTGCCACTGTGCCTGCCGATGGGCCTGCCGATGGGCCTGGGGACGTCGTTGTTGTCGCCCCGCTGGGCGACTACCGTGGCGAACCAGAATCGATCGTCGCCGCGCTCGTCGCCGCCGGGGTTCGGGTGCGCGGTTTCGCCGTCGAAAGCAGCACCCTCGAAGACCGTTTCGTGGAATTGACGGGAGAGGGGTTCAATGTTGTCCAGTGACGCACCAGCTCGGTTGTCCAGTGACGCACCAGGTCGCACGCGGCCCTCATTCGGTTGGGCGCTGATGGGGTCTGAGCTGTCGGTGCTCTTTCGGCGCAGGCGCACGTGGGCCATGTTGCTTGCCCTGGCCGCGATCCCCGTCTTGATCGCGATCGCGGTGCGGGTGACGACCAGTGAACCTGAAGCCGGCCGGGGCCCGCCGTTCCTTGACCGCATCACGCAGAATGGCCTCTTTGTCGGCATCACCTCACTCGTGGTGTCTATTCCGTTGTTCCTTCCACTGACCATCGGAGTGGTGGCGGGGGACACCATCGCGGGAGAAGCCGGCCACGGCACGCTGCGGTACCTGTTGCTGGCACCGGCCGGGCGTGCGCGACTCCTGGTCATCAAGTACGCCGGAGCGGCCGTCTTCTGTGCGGCGGCTACGCTGACCGTCGTGGTCGCCGGTGCGGTCTCCGGCGCCATCCTGTTCCCCATCGGCCCTGTCACGCTGTTGTCTGGAGACACCATCAGCGTCGGCGAATCCGTGGTGCGGTCCTTGCTCCTGGCTGCATACGTCACCGTGTCACTGCTCGGGCTCGCGGCGATCGGCCTGTTCATCTCAACACTGACCGACGTCCCGGTCGGAGCCATGGCAGCCACCATCGTGCTCTCCGTTGTCTCCCAGGTGCTGGACGCGTTGCCTCAGCTGGACTGGCTGCATCCGTGGCTCTTCAGCCACTACTGGCTGGACTTTGCCGATCTCCTCAGGCAACCCATCGACTGGACATCGTTCGGCGACAACGCGCTACTCCAGGCCGGCTATGCCCTCGTCTTCGGTGCCATGGCCTTCGGCCGCTTCCTAACGAAGGACATACTCTCGTAGCGATCTCGCTGGTCGTTGAACAAGCGCCAACGAGCGTCTCGAGACCCGCTACGCCTGTCCCAGGAACCAGATCGCGGATTCGCGAAAAGGCCGCGACGTCGGCGCATTGAAGTGATTCCGCCCCGGAATCTCGAAGAAACTGCCATGCGGCGCGGCGGCGGCCAGAGCCCGCGACTCCTCGAGGACGCCATCCTCGCTTCCAGTGGCGAACAACAGTTGCTGTTCTGGCGCGTTCTCAGGACCGGGTTGAGGGCCACCCCGCAAGCCCTCGACCAGTGCGACCAGCGCGGTCAGGTCGTTGCCTGGCACGCTGCGGGCCATCGTGAGGTAGACGCCGGTGAGGCGATCGGTGACGTCGACGCCGCGCTCAATATGCTCCCGCGCGTCGTCGACCTGGAAGCGTTCAAGAGGATCGCCGTCAGGGATCCCGCCAAGCACTGCCCGGCGAATCCGCTCCGGAAAGTGGCCGGCAGCTTGCCATCCCACCCGCGCGCCCAACGAATATCCGACGTAGAGAACCTCGTCGAGCAGATAGGTGTCGAGCACCCGCAGCAGGTCGTCGGTCAAGGCATCCATCGAATAAGCAGCGGGGGAGTGCGGCTTGTCGCTGGCACCGTGCCCGCGCTGATCAATCGCAATGACGCGGTAACCGGCACGCGTCAGATCGCGCGTCCATCCGGTCATGTGCCAGTTCGCCAGTGCACTCGATGCGAACCCGTGCATCGCAAGCACGGTCGGGGCTGCCGGATCACCGAATTCATAGGTGGCCAGCTTCAGCCCGTCGGAGGAGTAGACGGAACGCGGAGTGGGAGTGGAGAGAGAGGACATCACTACTATTCGATCACGACCTGGCGAGTAGTGGCATCCTGCATCCGAATAGGTCTGCACATTCCGACTGCGCCACATCTCGGGTTTTCATACATGCTGAAATTGGAATCAATATTTTTTCCGCAGAAAAAACTTTCACGCGTTAACGAGAAAACCCCCGCACTGCCGAAGCAATGCGGGGGTTTTCTCTTGTGTCCGAAGGGGGACTTGAACCCCCACGCCCTTACGGGCACTAGCACCTCAAGCTAGCGCGTCTGCCAATTCCGCCACCCGGACCGGATGTTGTCTGCGTTGTTCTTTCCTGCTGACGAGGTAATAATCTAGCACGGTTTTTTGACATGGTTTTACACACGCAGCCGATCAACCATTTGACCGATAGCGTGAACACCATGGCACACACCGAAGATACGCCTCTTTACGGGGCTCAGCTGGATCTGACAGCCACGTTGGCGCGGGATTTAATTCGTTTTGACACCACCAATTACGGTGAGGGTAAATCCAACGGTGAAGCGGATGCCGCCGAGTATGTCGCCGAAAATCTTCGTGGGCTCGGATTGTCGCCACAGATCTTTGAAGCGGCGCCAGGCCGCACGAGCGTTGTCACCCGCGTCAAGGGGAAAGACAGCACCAAGGGTGCACTCGTCGTGCACGGCCACCTCGATGTTGTGCCGGCCGATCCAGAGAACTGGAGCGTCGATCCGTTCGGCGGCGTCATCAAAGACGGACTGCTGTGGGGACGCGGTGCCGTCGACATGAAAAACATGGATGCGATGATCCTCGCGTCCCTCCACGACATCATCGGTGCCGGTGATGCACCTGAGCGAGATCTCATCATTGGCTTCTTCGCCGACGAAGAGGCAGGGGGAGTGCTCGGCTCGCACTTCCTGGTAGACACCCAGCCCCAGCTCTTCGCGGGGGCAACCGACGCCATCAGTGAAGTCGGCGGATACTCGATCACTCTCGGCGGCACTCGTGCCTACCTGCTGCAAACGGGTGAGAAAGCTCTCATCTGGGTCAAGCTCGTCGCCAGGGGCGATGCAGCCCACGGCTCACGCCTGATCCACAACAACGCGATCACCAAGCTCGCTGAGGCCGTTGCGAAGGTCGGCAGGCGTGAATGGCCGATCAGGCTCACCAACACCACGAGCGCGCTGCTGGCCGAACTTGCCCGCATCCTCGACGTCGACCCTCAGCAGGTCGGCCCTGACGAACTGGCGCTGGCCACTGGGACGGCGTCCGGCTTCATCCAGGCCAGCCTCCGCACCACCACCAACCCGACGCTCCTGAGCGCCGGCTACAAGCACAACGTCATCCCAGACATGGCTGAGGCGCTCATCGACATCCGTTCGCTGCCCGGAGAAGAAGACGCCGTTCTCGCCGAACTCGCCGAGTTGGTCGGCCCCGACATCGAGATCGTGATCATGCACCGCGACATCGGGCTGGAGACCGACTTCTCCGGCGACCTCATCGACGCCGTCACCACAACCCTTGAGCGGCACGACCCCGGCGCACCCGTATTGCCGTACATGCTCTCCGGTGGCACAGACAACAAGGCGCTCAGCAAGCTGGGCATCAGAGGATACGGCTTCGCCCCGTTGAAACTCCCAGCAGATTTGAATTTCCCGGCGATGTTCCATGGCGTTGATGAGCGCGTACCGCTTGACGCATTAGTGTTTGGCAGACGGGTCCTGACCGACCTGTTGACCACTTACTGACCTGCAGTCCCAGACACAGCACCAACCAGCGGAGACAATCGCGTGGATTTTCTGAATGCCATCATCCTGGGCCTCGTCCAGGGCCTCACCGAGTTTCTTCCGGTGTCATCGAGCGCCCACATTCGCATCGTTGGGGAGTTCCTGGGCACCGGCGGCGACCCTGGGGCGCAGTTCACCGCGATCACCCAGATCGGTACAGAGCTCGCCGTCGTGCTCTACTTCTGGCACGACATCACCCGCATCATCGGGCACTGGTGCCGGTCGCTCGTCGGCAAGGTGCCCAGGGATGACCCTGATGCCCGCATGGGCTGGCTGATCATTCTCGGCTCGCTGCCCATCATCGTGCTCGGACTGCTGTTCCAGGACCAGATTGAGACCGTGCTCCGCTCGCTCTGGATCACCGCGACCATGCTGATCGTGTTCGGCATCCTGCTCGGTGTCGCTGATTACGTTGGCGCCAAGAAGCGTCGCCTGAAAGACCTCACTGTCGGCCATGGCATCATCTACGGCTTCGCGCAGGCCCTCGCACTCATCCCCGGCGTCTCCCGCTCAGGTGGAACCATCACCGCTGGACTGTTCATGGGCTACGAGCGCAAGGCTGCCGCGCGCTACGCGTTCCTGCTCGCCATTCCTGCCGTTCTGGGAAGCGGTTTCTACCAGGTCTACAAGTCCATCGCGAAGCCGTGCCTCGAAGGCGACCTCGGCTGCCTGCCAGAGGTGTTCGGCCCCGCAGAGACCTTGGTCGCCACAGTGGTGGCGTTCGTCGTCGGGCTCGTCGTCATCGCGTTCTTCATGAGCTACATCTCGAAGCGGAGTTTCCTGCCGTTCGTGGTCTACCGCATCGCGCTGGGCGTCGTGCTCTACATCCTGCTGGCGACAAACACCATCGCCGCATAGCTAGGCTGGATACATGCGCGCCTGGCACCGTCCCGAAATCCCTGCTCTTCCCGGCCATGCCGACGTACCCCGTCTGTATGACACTGCGACAGAACAGCTGGTAGAGGCCAGACCGACGGATGTCGCCAGGCTGTACGTCTGCGGAATCACGCCGTATGACGCGACCCACCTCGGACATGCCACGACCTACCTGGCCTATGACACGCTGCAGCGCATCTGGCTTGATGCCGGCTACAGCGTGCACTACGCCCAGAACGTCACCGACATCGACGACCCGCTGCTCGAACGAGCAGCGGCCACCGGCGTCGACTGGAAAGAGCTCGCACTCTCCCAGGTAGAGCTTTTCCGCGAGGATATGACGGCGCTCGGCATCATTCCGCCCGACGAGTATGTCGCCGTGACCGAGGTCATCGACGAGATAGCCGAGGCGGTCTGTCAGCTCAGCGACTCAGGCATCGCCTACCACGTCGACACTCCGGATGCCCTTGTTGACGCAGACGGCCAGCGCGGCCGCGACCTGTACTTCGACATTGCCGCTGCAGAGCGCACGGCCCCCTGGCGTCTCGGCGACGAGAGCAATCTCGACAGGCAGGGCATGCTCACGCTGTTCGCTGAGCGCGGGGGAGACCCTGACCGTGCGGGAAAGCGTGACCAGCTGGATCCGCTCCTCTGGCGCGCAGCGCGTGCAGGAGAGCCGTCCTGGCCATCGCGCATCGGCAATGGCCGGCCAGGCTGGCACATCGAATGCTCGGTCATCGCGCTCATGGAGCTCGGCACCGACTTCACCGTGCAGGGCGGCGGCTCAGACCTCATCTTCCCGCACCACGACATGAGTGCGGGTCACGCAGCTGCGCTGTCCGGGCATCCGCTCGCTGGCGTCTTCAGCCACACCGGCATGGTTGCATACCAGGGCGAGAAAATGAGCAAGTCACTGGGCAACCTCGTGCTGGTGTCCCGACTGCGCGCAGACGGGATCGATCCGCGTGCGATCCGGCTGGCGCTTCTGTCACAGCACTACCGATCCGATTGGGAATGGACTGGTGCACAACTCGATACCGCCGTACTGCGCCTCACGCGCTGGGGAGCCGCATTCGGCAGCGGAATCGCTCCGGGCAACTCCAGTACGGCTGCCCTCATCGAGGCCATACGCGCGGCGATCGCCACCGACCTCGATACGTCGCGTGCGCTAAGCATGATCGACGACGCAGTGTCGGCCGGTGTGGACGACCCAGCCACGCTGCGGGACGCCATCGACGCCCTGCTCGGTATCAAGCTCTAACGCGGCCCCTCGGGGCCAGGGCGGCCGTCTGCCCAGCCCTCACGGCCATCCCTGCCGTCATTGCGCTTTCGCAAATACTGTTCGAACTCCTGGGCGATGGCCTCGCCGCTGGCCTCTGGAGAGTCGACGGTGTCCCTGGCCTGCTCCAGCTGCGCGATGTAGGCGGCCATCTCGTCGTCCTCTGCGGCAAGCGCGTCGATCCCTGTCTCCCACTCGGCAGCCTCTGCAACGAGGTCTCCGCGCGGTATGACAACGTCGATGATTTCTTCGAGCTTGTCGATCAGGGCCAGCATCGCCTTGGGCGACGGCGCGTTGTGCACGTAGTGCGGAACGGATGCCCAAATTGCGAGTGTCGGAATGCCGACCTGCTCTGCAGAGTGGGCGAGCACGCTCAGGATTCCAACAGGGCCCTCGTAGTTGCTGCGCTCGATGCTGAGCTCGGCGCGCACCCGTGGGTTGTCGCTCGTGGCCATGACTGAAATCGGGCGGGTGTGCGGCACGTCAGCGAGCATCGCGCCCATGAAGACGATGCCGCTGATGTCGGCGGCAAGCGCTGCATCAAGTATCTCGGCGGCGAAGCTCTTCCAGCTGCGTGACGGCTCAGTGCCGATGAGCATGTAGATATTGCCTGCATTGGCGCCGCTGACGCGCAGCTGCGCATCTTCGGCAAGCGGTTCGCCGACGACATCGGGGAATTCCGGTCCGTACAACACGACATCCGGCCATTCCAGCTGTCGGCGACCATCTTCATCCGTTGAAATCGTCGGGCGGTTAAACTGGTAGTCGAAGTACATCTCAGGGTCGACGCTCGTGATCTCGGCGACAGCAAGCATGTCTTTCAGCGTGCGAACGGCCCCGGTCGCCGCCTCTCCGGCGTCGTTCCAGCCTTCGAACGCCACCACGAGTAGACGCCCACCCAGAAACCCATTGCCGTCAGTCACTACCTAGAACCTCGATCATTCCGGGCTGTCTGGTCGACATGCCCTCAGTCAAGGATAGGCGGTGCCCCTAGACTTGGACCCCGTGACTACCAGCCAAACCGAGATTCATCTGCCCGCTGCCGTTCTGTGGGACATGGACGGCACGTTGGTCGACACCGAACCGTACTGGATGCAGTCAGAAATCGAGCTCGTCGAATCATTCGGCGGCGTCTGGACCCACGACGATTGCATGAAGCTCGTCGGGAGCGGCCTGTGGGCCTCAGCGACAATCCTGCAGGATGCCGGCGTCGATATGGATGCTGACGCGATCGTCGATTGGTTGACCAACCGCGTGCAGGAGCAGCTCAGCGACACCGGTGTGCCCTGGCGCCCTGGCGCGCGCGAGTTGTTGGCAGAGGTGAAGAGCGCCGGCATCCCCATGGCCCTCGTCACGATGTCGATGCGGAGCATGGCAGAACAGGTGTCCGGCCTGATCGGTTTCCCGGCATTCGACGTCATCGTCGCCGGCGACATGGTCACCCACAGCAAACCGCACCCAGAGGCATACCTGGCCGCGGCTATCGCGCTCGGCGTCGACCCTGAACACTGCATCGCCATTGAGGATTCAGTGCCAGGCGTTGCTGCCGGCGTGGCCTCCGGTGCAATCGTGATCGGCGTTCCGCACCAGATTCCGTTGGCCGAGAGCGGCCTGTATACGCTCTGGGATACGCTCCACGGGCGCATGGTCGGCGACCTTGCCGCCCTCTACTCTGATCGACATGGCGCGCACGAGCGCGCCAATGCAGCCATCTCGCACCGAGTGCAGACAACCACCGAAAGCGCAACACAATGAGCGACAACCAGGTCATCCAAAACAGCGGTCCGTTTCGCGCGGGCGATCGGGTGCAGCTGACCGGCCCCAAGGGCAAGCTGAACACCATCACCCTCGAGCCGGGAAAGGGTTTCCACACCCACCGCGGCATCCTGGAGCACGATGAGATCATCGGGCGCCCCGATGGCTCCGTCGTCACCAACAATGTGGGCGTCGAGCACCTCGCGCTGCGCCCGCTCCTCAATGATTTCGTGATGTCGATGCCACGCGGCGCTGCCATCATCTATCCGAAGGATGCCGCCCAGATCCTGGCCCAGGCCGACATCTTCCCCGGCGCAACCGTCGTCGAGGCCGGCGTTGGCTCTGGCGCGCTGTCGCTGTGGCTGCTGCGGGCAATCGGGGCGGAAGGGCGCCTGGCGTCCTTCGAACGCCGCGAGGACTTCGCTGACGTGGCACGCGGCAACATCGCGACGTTCCTCGGGCACGACCCCGATAACTGGACCATCACCCTCGGCGACTTGGCCGACACCCTGCCGGACACCATGCCGGACGGCTCGGTTGACCGCGTCGTGCTCGACATGCTCGCCCCATGGGAATGCCTGGGCGTTGTCTCCGCAGCCCTGAAGCCAGGCGGAGTGCTGCTCTGCTACGTCGCCACGGTGACGCAGCTGTCGAGGGTCGCAGAGGCGATCAGGGGCTCAGGTCACTACACGAACCCGGATTCGAACGAGACCATGGTTCGTGGCTGGCACGTCGAAGGACTTGCTGTTCGCCCTGACCACCGCATGATCGGCCACACCGGTTTCCTCATCACGGCCCGCCGCCTGGCGCCGGACACCGTGCTGCCTGAGCTGAAGCGCCGTCCGTCAAAGACCGACTTTGACGACGCTGACTTCGAGGCCTGGACCCCCGGTGCACTGGGGGAGCGCGGCGTCAGCCCGAAGAGCCTCCGCAAGCGTGCCCGCGCCGCCGGCCAAAGCGCGGAGCTCTCCAAGGCGCGTGACCTTGACGGCAGTTAGGATGGGCTCCGGCCTGCCACACGCAAATCAGCCAGGCAAAACCCCTGTATCGAAACGAGGAATTGTGCGTAAACCATTCGCACTCATTGCAACCGCCGCACTGGCCATGGTTGCACTAACCGGCTGCTCGAACGCCAGCTCGGATTCTGCCGCTGACTGCACGTCGGTCGTCACGGACGGCGCCGCATCAGAGCTCGTGAGTGTCTCCGGCGAGTTCGGCGAAGCACCGACCGTCAACTTCCCCACGCCTCTGAAGACAGACACCACCGAGCGTGTCGAGGTCATCGAAGGCACAGGCCCCGGCCTGGTTGAAGGACAGAAGGTGGCCGTCGACCTGAGCGTCTACAACGGCACCACCGGCAAGCTCATCGAGCAGAGCTCGTACGACGGCTCATCGCGCGCAAACTTCGTGCTCAACGACCAGACAATCGCCGGCCTCACCGACGGACTCACCTGCGCGCAGGTCGGTTCGCGAATCGTCGTCGTTGTCTCACCTGAGGACGGCTTCGGGCCGCAGGGCGGCAATGAACAGCTGGGCGTCGCGGCAGACGACACCCTCGTCTTCGTCCTCGACGTCGTCGACGCCTCTCTGCCTCGCGCCAACGGCGCAGACCAGCAGGTCTCCTCAGATCTCCCGGCCGTCGTCCTCGATGAGAACGGCGTCCCAGGCATCACGATCCCCTCAGAGGCGCCGCCGACCACGCTTGAGGTCGGTGTCCTGAAGAAGGGCACGGGAGCAACGGTCAAGGAGGGTGACACCGTCACCGTCAACTACACCGGTGTGCTGTGGGACACCAAGAAGGTCTTCGATTCCAGCTGGGCAAGCGGCAGCCCCGTTTCGCTGCTGGTTGCTGACGGCACAACGACGAACGGTGGATTGATCCCCGGCTTCGCCCAGGCTCTCATCGGCCAGACCGTCGGCTCGCAGATCATCGCGGTCATCCCCCCAGACCAGGCATACGGCGACACTGTCTCCGGCAGTATCCCCGCCGGATCGACGCTGGTGTTCGTCGTGGACATCCTCGGCATCGGCTAACCAACGCATGTGAGGCAGAAGGACTTGGCTGGCGGTATCCGCTTGCCAAGTCCTTCTGCTTTCCCCCCTTAGAATCGCAGTGTGCCGACCACTCCTGAATCGCCCAGCCGTGTCACGGTTGAAGAACGCCTGTTCAGCCTCGTTCTTGCGTTGCTTGCGACGGAGGGCGGCTTGTCGAAGGCCGAGATTCTCTCGACGGTCCAGGGCTACCGCCAGCGCTACGTCGTCGGCGGCGACAATGCCAGCCTTGAGCGACAGTTCGAACGTGACAAAGACGACATCCGTGAACTGGGCATTCCGCTTGAGACCATTGAGCCGCTTGACGACCCTGGCAGCAATCACAACCTTCGTTACCTGATCCCGAAGAGCCTGTACGACCTTCCCACCGACCTGTCATTCTCCCCGGACGAGCTCATGCTGTTGAAGCTGGCCGCCACGGTGTGGCGCGAGGGATCCCTGTCGGCGGAGTCGCGCAGGGCACTGACCAAGCTCAATTCCCTCGGCATCGAATCGAGCGACCCGCTGCTCGGCTATGCACCGTACCTCCGTGCTCGGGAAACGTCGTTCGAGCCGCTCAGCAAGGCGATGGATCGCGGCCAGGTCGTCGCGTTCCCGTACCTCAAGCCAGGTGAGTCGGCTCCGCGCCGCCGTGTGGTTGCCCCGCATGCAGTCGTGCTTCACGAGGGGCGCTGGCACCTGTTCGCGACAGACCGGGACGTGAATGCCACCCGCACATTCCTGCTCTCGCGGATCGTTGGCCCCGTGACGGCCGTGCAGGGTGCGACCTTCCGCCCGGACGGTGAAGGCAAGGCCGCCCAGGCCCTCGCAGAGCTCGACGCGATCTGGAATCGCAACCTGGCCACGATCTCGGTCGAACCAGGAACGGATGCCGCAGTGCGGCTCAGCAAGCGGGACGCGGAGAACACACCAGCATCAGACGCTATCGTCCACCTGCACTACACAGACCTGAACATCCTGGCCGATGAACTCGCCGGCTACGGCCCGGAAGTCTTCGTGCATGGGCCTCCTGAGCTCCGGCAGGCTGTGTACGCGCGGCTTATCGGAGTGCGTGACGCCCACAGCGAAAGGAGTACCCGATGATCCGCAAGCAGCCGGCGCTCGGTGCGCCAGACAAGCTCACATTCCTGCTGTCGCTGGTTCCTTACCTCATGGACCACGACGAGATCACGGTCGCAGAGGTCGCTGCTCACTTCGGCATCAGCCCAGAGCGGGTGCGTGAAGCGGTCAACCTCATCGCGATGTCCGGCGTCCCCGGCGACACGCACCAGTACCTGCACGGAGATTTGTTCGACATCCAGTGGGATGAATTCGAGAACAACGACCGCATCATCCTCACCAATCTCGTGGCCATCGACGATTCGCCTCGATTCTCAGCGCGTGAGGCCGCTGCGCTCATCGCCGGGCTGCAGTATCTCTCCTCGCTGCCAGAGAACGCCGACCGCGACGCGATCGCGTCTCTGATGGCCAAACTCACCAGGGGAGCATCAGCAACGCCGAGCCAGCTTGCCGTTGCCCAGCCCGGCTCTGTCGATACGCTTGCCCTCATCCAGACCGCTGTGAAAGACAACCGCCAGCTCGAATTCGACTACCTCAATGCGCGGGGCGAACACGAACGGCGCCGGGTTGATCCGTTGCGCGTGCAATCGGTGGACAACGACTGGTACCTGCGCGGATGGTGCCACCTGCGCCAGGCCGTGCGCACGTTCCGACTTGACCGCATGAGCGAACCGCATGTCATCGACGAGGGCATCACGGAGCACGCCGGCGACGTCGACCTGCCCGATTCGCTGTTCGTGGGATCCTCAGACGACTTGACCGTTGACATCGAACTCCCCGCCTCCGCCGCAGCGCTCATCGCTGACTACGTGCCAGAGGGAGCGAAGGGAACGACAGACGGAGACCGGATGCGTGTCACCCTCCGTGTCGCCCACTATCACGGGCTCAAGCGACTGGTCACCGGCCTCGCGGGAGTGGTCACCGTCATCGAACCGGCTTCCGCACGTGCGATCGTCTCTGACTGGGCGGCCGCAGGCGCCGCTCGCTACGACGCGGCATCCGCTGAATCCACAGAGAAGGGGGTGTAGCCGATGCCGTGGTGGTCGTGGCTCCTGATTTGGGGCGCCCTCGGAATCGGGCTCGTCGGCATGCTCGTTTTCTTCGCGGTGACGCTCTTCCGCAAGCTCATGCGTGCCATGAACGCGCTCGGCACGCTGGGTGACCAGGTAGCTGCGCTCGACGCGACCGTCAGCGAACTCACACCGACCGCACCGCGTCCGGCCATCTTCGACGACAAGTATGAGTTGGCGTACGCAATCGAAGCCGACCGGTACGCCAGAACAGTGCGACGCCACCGTCGGCGGGATGCACTGGTGAACCGGGGTAAACTGTTGAAAACTGTTAGAGACAAAAGGATGGACCACAATGCTCGGTAACCTCACCGGATGGCACCTCCTGATCATCGTCTTTATCGTCTTGCTCCTCTTCGGTGCACCCAAGCTCCCCGGCTTGGCCCGCAGCCTTGGCCAGTCAATGAAGATCCTGAAGCACGAGATCAGGACCGACGACACCGCGAAGGTGGCTAACCCAGACGCTCCGAAGTCCGACACCACGGGTACGTCAGACACCACGGGTACGTCAGACACCACGGGTACGTCAGACCCGACGACTAAGTCGTAGCTCGCGTGGCAGTGCGCACCCCTCGGCGTACGAACAGCGAAGGGAAGATGCCCCTCGGGCAACATCTTCTTGAACTGCGGAAGCGTCTGTTCCTGGCCGCCGCAGGCATCGTCGTCGGCACAATCATTGGCTGGTTCCTTTCTGGTTTCGTTTGGGATGCGCTGCGTGAACCGATCTATGCCATCGCACATGCGCAAGATCGCAACGCCCAGATCAACTACCCGAACATCACGTCTGCCTTCGACCTGAAGCTGAAGATCTCGTTCTACGTTGGGATCATTGTGTCGAGCCCCATGTGGCTCTACCAGATCTTTGCTTTCCTGGTGCCTGGGCTCACCCGTAAGGAAAAGCAATACACCTTCGGCTTCTTCTTCTCCGCCGTGCCCCTGTTTCTCGCGGGTTGCGCCGCTGGGTGGTACGTGCTGCCACACATCGTGGAACTCATGACCGGCTTCGCCCCGCAACAGGATGCCGCTTTCATTGCCGCAACCGAGTACTTCGACTTCGTGCTGAAACTGGTCCTGGCCATCGGAATCGCGTTCGTGCTGCCGGTGTTCATCGTGCTGTTGAATTTCGCAGGCGTGATCAGCGCTGCGTCCGTCATCAAATCCTGGCGAATCGCCATCCTCGTGATCATTCTCTTCACGGCCATTGCCACCCCGTCAGCCGACGTTGTGTCGATGTTCGTACTGGCGATCCCCATGATCGCGCTGTACTTCATGGCCTGGGGCATCGCCTGGCTGCATGACCGCAGGGCAGCGAAGCGCAATCTCGCGTTCTCCGACGAGCTGGCGCTGTAGGCAGACAACATGACCGACACCGAATCCCTGTCTCCCGCCGAGCGGTACGCTGCTGCGCGCTCCCGCGCGACCTTCTCCCAGGTCGAGGCGTTCCGCGCCGGCCTGCGCTTCGATCTCGATCCCTTCCAGCGCGCTGCGTGCGAATCGCTTGAGCAGGACAACAGCGTGTTGGTCGCTGCGCCCACCGGGGCTGGCAAGACGATCGTTGCGGAGTTCGCCGTCTTCCTGGCCATGCGCCAGCGCTCAGCCAAGGTCTTCTACACCGCGCCCATGAAGGCGCTCAGCAATCAGAAGTACCAGGAGTTCGTTGCCGAGTACGGTGCAGAGAACGTCGGGCTGCTCACTGGGGACACGAATGTGAACTCCGGCGCCCGCATCGTGGTGATGACAACCGAAGTGCTGCGCAACATGCTGTACGCCGATTCCAGCCTGCTCACCAACCTCGCGTTCGTCATCATGGACGAAGTGCACTACCTCGCCGACCGCTTCAGGGGCGCTGTGTGGGAAGAAGTGATCATCCACCTGCCCCAAACCGTCAGGCTCGTCTCGCTCAGCGCAACAGTGTCGAACGCGGAAGAGTTTGGCGACTGGCTTCAGGTTGTACGCGGCGAAACCGACGTGATCGTCTCAGAGGAACGCCCCGTTCCCCTCGAGCAGCACGTCCTGGTCAAGAACAAGATGCTCGACCTGTTCGATTCGTCTGGCCTGGCAGCGACGCACCGCGTCAACCCAGAGTTGGTGCGCCTCGCCTCATCAGGAGGCCGCTCCATCGGCAGCAGGTCGACGGCCAGCCGACGCGGCAATGACCGCGGTAGCTACCACCAGCGCATGCAAGCGGATGCCGGCAAGATGCCGCGCGCAGAGATCGTCGAGCTGCTCGCCGGCAAGCATCTCCTGCCCGCGATCTTCTTCATCTTCAGCCGGGTGGGCTGTGACCAGGCCGTCAAACAGGTTCTCCGCGCCGGCGTCCGGTTGACGGATGCCGAAGAGCGGGAAGAGATCCGGCAGATCGTCGATGAGCGCTGCCGCACGCTGCTTGACGAAGATCTTGCGGTGCTTGGGTACTGGGAATGGCTCGACGGACTGGAGCGCGGCGTCGCCGCACACCACGCCGGCCTGCTTCCCGCCTTCAAAGAGGTCGTTGAGGAGCTCTTCCAGAAGAAGCTCGTCAAGGCCGTCTTTGCGACGGAGACCCTTGCGCTCGGTATCAACATGCCGGCCCGCACGGTAGTGCTGGAGAAGCTTGAGAAGTTCAACGGCGAAGCACGCGTTCCCATCACGCCGGGGGAGTACACCCAGATCACGGGCCGCGCCGGCCGCCGTGGCATCGACGTCGAGGGTCACTCCGTCATCCAGTGGCAGCAGGGTCTCGATCCCCAGGCCGTCGCATCTCTTGCCTCTCGTCGCACGTATCCGCTCAATTCCAGTTTCAAACCGACGTACAACATGGCCGTGAATCTCATCGACCAGTTCGGTCGAGCGCGCACCCGAGAGATCCTGGAGTCCTCGTTCGCCCAGTTCCAGGCCGACAGGGCCGTCGTTGACCTGGCCAGGAAAGTTCGTGCGCAACAGGAGTCCCTCGCCGGCTATGCCGCATCGATGACCTGTCATCTCGGCGATTTTGCCGAGTACTCCGCGATTCGCCGCGCGCTGACCGATCTGGAACGCGCGGGTAGCGCGGGGGACACCGGCTCCCGCGGACAGCGGGAGAAGCGCCAGCGCGAGCTGAACAGCCTCAGGAAGCGCATGCGCTCACACCCGTGCAACAGCTGCCCAGAGAAGGAGCAGCACGCGAGGTGGGCTGAGCGCTGGTGGAAGCTGAAGCGTCAGACGGATGCCCTGAACAGCCAGATCAATGCCCGCACCAACGCTGTGGCCCGCGTGTTCGACCGCGTCACCGACGTGCTGCTCGGTTTCGGCTACCTGGTACCGAATGAGCACGGCGCGCTCGAACTCAGTGAGAGCGGCCAGATTCTCCGCCGCATCTATGGTGAGCGCGACTTGCTCATCGCTGAGTCACTCCGCCGGGGCCTGTGGAACACCCTCGACGCGCCGAGCCTGGCTGCGATGGCCTGCGCCCTCGTCTTCGAACCACGCCGTGATGAAGGCATGATCGACGAACGATGGCTTCCGAAGGGCTCGTTCAGGCCGGCTCTCGACGCCACCCAGGATCTCTGGAGTCGACTCGACGACCTGGAGCGCGACAATAAACTGCCCGGCAGCAACCCGCTGTCCGTCGGACTGAGTCTGGCCATGTGGAAGTGGGCGAAGGGTGCATCGCTCGGCGATGTGCTCTACGAAGCTGACATGGCCGCTGGTGACTTCGTGCGCTGGACGAAGCAGACAATCGATCTGCTCGACCAGTTGTCCGTCGTCGCTGACGGGCAGGTGGCGCGCACGGCACGTTCCGCGATGGACGCCATCAGGCGTGGCATCGTGGCCTACAGTTCTGTCGCTTAGGCTATCGAGGTGAATCAACCAGACCGACGGCTGCTGAATATGCCGCTATGGGCATCCATTCTGTTGGCCGCGGGCGCCGGTGTCATCCTCGACGCCGGGTTCCCGGATCGTAACTGGTGGATTCTGGCACCGGTTGGCGTGTTCCTCATGCTGGTCGCCCTGCTGGGTAGAGGTGCGTGGACAGGGCTGCTGGTTGGTGCTGTCGCCGGCCTGTCATTCTGGCTCACCCACATCCACTGGATCACCCTCTATCTCGGCCCCGTGCCGTGGTTTGCGCTGGCCGGCCTCGAGAGCATCTTCTTCGCTGTCGGCATGAGCCTCATCGCCGTCGTGCTCAAGCACGGACCGCGTATCTGGCCCGCACCACTTGGCCGCATCGGGATGGTGCCGATCGTGGTGGCCGGCCTCTGGACCGCGCGCGAGGCAATCTCGGCCGTCTGGCCCTATGGCGGGTTTGCCTGGGGCAGAGTCGCCATCTCTCAGTCGGAGAGTCCCTTCAACTCGCTGGTGGCCTGGGTCGGTATGTCCGGCCTCAGCTTCGTGATGGTCTGGCTGTGTGCGTTGGTGCTCCAGCTCATCCGCTCAGGTGACGTCTCTGTGTCTGCACGCGCAGCGATCGCGATCGCATCCGTCGCCCTCCTGCTGGTCTTCCCTGCATGGCCGACGGTGCAGAGTGGCACGACCAGGCTTGCCGCCGTGCAGGGAGCATCAGACGCCGGGCTGTTTGCGAAGTACACGCCGGGGCAGATCCTGAACGACCACACCTCAGCGACGCTGCCCCTGGTGGGGGAAGACCTGGACTTCGTGGTGTGGCCGGAGAACGCGAGCGACATCGACCCGACCCGTTCGGCCACCGCTGCCCAGGTGCTCGACTATCTCAGCACCGAGCTCGACGTTCCCATCGTCGCCGGCACCATTACGCTGCGTGACGATGTCTACTACAACACGTCGCTGTTGTGGAAGGCGGGGGAGGGCGCGGTGAACTGGTACGACAAAGTGCATCCGGTTCCCTTCGCTGAGTACATGCCTGACCGCGCGTTCTGGCGCCCATTTGCGCCGGAGCTGATCGACCTGATCAGTCGCGACTACGGGATCGGCACGCGCAGCAACGTCTTTGACATCAACGGGATCCGGGCAGGGATCGCGATCTGCTTCGATATAGCGGATGACGAGCTGGTCCACTCCATGATCGACAACAAGGCCGAGATCATTCTCGCCCAGACCAACAATGCTGACTTCGGTCACACCGACGAGAGCGTGCAGCAACTGGCGATCGCCCGACTCCGTGCCATTGAAGCCGGACGTACAGTCGTGAATATCTCGACCGTGGGCTCCAGCGCCATCATCACGCCAGACGGATCGACACTCGACCAGCTGCCGACATGGGAAGCGGGGGCGATGGTTCAGACGGTGCCGCTCAGCCAGACCGTCACGCCGGCGATGTCGCTCGGTCGCGGCATCGAATGGCTGGTATCGGGAATCGGCATTGCCGGCTTCGCGCTGTGCGCATTCACCGCGCGTGCGGCGGGAACACAAAAGCGCCGAAACTCGTTCGGCGCTTAGGTGTGTGGGCAGCTGTGCTGCCAGAGAATCGGTCGGCTATGCGCCGATCTTCTGCTGTCCGCGGCGTTGGCGCAGGTACGTCAGTCGCTCTTCGAGAATCTCCTCGAGTTCGGCACGTGTGCGTCGCTCAAGCAGCATGTCCCAGTGGCTCCTGGCGATCTTCTCATCCGAGTGGTCGACAACCACCGGTACTGAGTCGACCAAGCGCGTCGCGACCTGGGAGCAGTACTTGCACTCCCACTCGTCGGGCGGCTCAGCTTCTGCAGAAAACACCATCACGGTGTCGCGACCGCACGTCGCACACTTATAGGTGTAGCTGGCTCGAGGCGAGAAGGTGACGCCCTCTTCACTCTGCAGGCTTTGTGCGCCCAATCTCATTCCACGCAAACTGCGATCTGCCATCGTGTGGTCTCCTCTCGATGCACTCCCAGTTCTAAACCATCAAGCTGGGCGTTATCTTTCCGTTATACGGATTCTCGGAGACTACTCTCAGACTCGGTCGGCGATCAGGGCAACCGCGAGGTCAGTTCTGTCAGTCACGAGGCCGTCGACGCCCATGTCCAGGAGCCTATTCATGTGGCGGGGATCGTTGATCGTCCACACGTGAACCTCGACGCCTGCGGCGTGCATCGCCGCGATCACTCGTGGGGTGACGAGTCGCACGCCCTTGGCGCGCTCAGGGATTTGCACGGCACGCAGGCCACGCAGTGCATGCCGGGTGGCCAGTGGCCACCCGAGCTTCGCGGAGAGCACAGCGCGGATGACACCGCTGCTGGATGCCGATGAGGCCACTCCTGGCAGGAGTTGCGCTGTGCGACGACGACGGTTCTCAGAAAAGGATGTCACGAGTACCCGGTTGGTGGCCCGCTGGCGCAGGATCGCCGCTGCGGTCGGACCGACAGCGTCATCTGATTTCACGTCGATGTTGAGTCGGGCGTTCGGGAAGGCTTCAAGCAGTTCGTCGAGCGAGATAAAACTCTGTCCCTGGCCGAGGTCGATACGCCGGAGCTCAGCAATCGTAAGCTGGCCAACCTGGATGTCTCGGCCGGCGACGCGAGAGAGATCTGCATCATGGCTGATGACTGCGACCCCATCGAGCGTCGCGTGGACATCGGTCTCGAGGTGCGTCGCTCCGGCATTCAGCGCTTTGAGAAAAGCGAGAAGGGTGTTCTCAGGGGCGTCAACGGCAAAGCCCCTGTGCGCGAATACGCGAGGTCGTGAGCCGACAAGGAAATCATGTCGCTGGCGTGATGCCATGGGGAACGGCTTTCTGAAAACGGGAAATGCGGTCATTGTCACGCGGTGGACTAAGCCTCTGGCGTGCCTGGCGTGCCTGGCGTGCTTGGGTTACCACTCTGTCCGAATGCACGGCCGATGCCCTTCAGCGCCTCCGTGAGTTCACTCGGTACGATCCACAGTTTATTCGCTGTTCCCTCTGCGAGCTTCGGCAGCGTCTGCAGGTACTGATAGGCGAGCAGCTTCGGATCGGCATCGCCGTCGTGAATAGCCCTGAACACCGTTTTGATTGCCTCGGCTTCACCCTGGGCTCGGAGCACGGCAGCTTTCGCGTCGCCCTCTGCCGACAGGATCGCTGCCTGCCGCGCACCTTCGGCGGTCAGGATGGCTGACTGCTTCGTACCTTCTGCGGTCAGGATGAGGGCACGGCGATCACGCTCGGCGCGCATCTGCTTTTCCATCGAGTCCTGGATGGAGAGGGGCGGGTCGATGGCCTTGAGCTCGACTCGCCCGACACGGATGCCCCACTTCCCCGTCGCCTCGTCCAGCACAACGCGCAATTGCCCATTGATGTTGTCGCGACTGGTGAGCGCCTCCTCCAGGTTCAGCCCACCGACGACGTTACGCAGGGTTGTGGTTGTGAGCTGTTCGACAGCGCCGAGATAGTTGGCGATCTCGTAGGTTGCGGCCCTGGCATCCGTCACCTGGAAATAGACGACGGTGTCAATTGACACCACGAGGTTGTCCTCAGTGATGACCGGCTGGGGAGGGAACGACACGACCTGCTCACGCATGTCGATCAGGGGACGCATCCGGTCGATGAACGGAACCAGGATGTTCAGGCCAGGCATCAAGGTCTTGTGGTAGCGGCCCAGACGTTCCACCACACCGGCGGAGGCCTGTGGCACGATTCTGATCGCCTTGAACAGCGTGACGATCACAAAGACCACGACGATCAGAATGATGACCGTCACGACTATGAAGGTCACAATTTGTGCTGCATCCATCAGTTTTCCCTCTCAGCGGGAAGCACGACAGCCGTCGCCCCGTCAATTGCGGTCACCAAAACGCGCTCGCCTGGCCCAATCACCCTCGCTGGTGCGCCGGGGGAGAGCCGCGCCGTCCAGATCTCGCCGTTGGCAAGGCGAACCTGTCCGCCACTGGAGCCGATCGACGAGACGACCCGGCCGTCAATGCCGAGAAGAGCGTCAATGTTGGTCGCACTGGGATCGCCTCCGCGCTTCAGAGCGCGCAATAACGGGGGCTTGATGCCGAAGAGCAAGACGACGGCGAGGATGGCGGCCAGAATGAGCTGCAGCCACCACGGTGCGCCGAGAAGGCCGGCCACCAGGCCGCCCAGGCTGCCGATGGCAATCATGAGGAACGTCAGTTCAAGCGTCACCATTTCGACGGTCATGAAGATCAGGATGAGCACCAGCCAGACAATCCAGCCGTAGTCTGCTACGAAAGCGTCCATGCCCTTTTCCCCTCGCTCATCTGCACTTCGACGCTAGCAGGTGCGCGCCGCCTTCCGTCGTTGCTTGTTGGTAATGTCGAGGTGCACAGATTGACGCATTACTAGAGGAGCACGCGTGACGAACCCACTTGCCGCAGGATCACTCGACGGACGACGAGCACTCGTCACTGGATCCTCGCGAGGTATCGGCGCCGACACCGTCGGCTATCTCGCCGAGGCGGGCGCCCAGGTAGTCATCAACTACCGCAACAAGGCTGCGCGGGCGCAGAAGCTGGCGGATGCCATCACAGCGGCCGGCGGAACGGCGATCACCGTTGGCGCTGACCTCACCGATCCGGAATCGCTCACCACACTGTTCGACACGATTCGTGCCTCATACGGCGGACTCGACATCCTGGTCATGAACGCCTCTGGCGGAATGGAAAGCGGCATGGCTGCTGACTACGCCATGCAGCTCAACCGCGACGCGCAGGTGCAGCTGCTTCAGGCCGCGCTTCCGCTGCTCGGCGAGGGCTCGCGCGTGGTCTTCGTCACGAGCCACCAGGCGCACTTCATCGCCACAACCCCGACGATGCCGGAATACCTGCCGGTCGCATTGAGCAAGCGTGCGGGGGAGGACGCGCTGCGCGCTCTCATCCCAGAACTCGAGGCGAGGGGCATCGAATTCGTCGTCGTCTCCGGCGACATGATTGAAGGCACCATCACGGCGACGCTGCTTGAGCGTGCGAACCCAGGCGCCCTGAGTGAGCGCAAGGAATCCGCCGGACGCCTCTACAACGTCAGCGAGTTCGCCGCAGAGGTGGCCCTGGCAGCCGTTGAACCCGTCCCAGCCGACCACACGCGCTACGTGGGCGACACCTCAGACTTCACAGCGAGCTAGCCGCTTCCGCACAATCGGGCAGCCGGACAGATGGAGACGCCATGAGTGATGTCCGTTCGACAAATACCCATGACCTGATTCGCGTACAGGGTGCGCGCGAAAACAATCTGAAGGACATCAGTCTCGAGATCCCGAAGCGCAAGCTGACGGTGTTCACGGGTGTGTCCGGCTCCGGCAAGAGTTCGCTCGTCTTCGGCACCATTGCCGCCGAATCGCAGCGACTGATCAACGAGACCTACAGCGCTTTCGTGCAGGGCTTCATGCCCTCGCAGGCCAGACCAGATGTCGACGTGCTCGAAGGGCTGACGACGGCGATCCTCGTCGACCAGGAGCGGATGGGCGCCAACGTTCGCTCTACGGTTGGCACAGCCACCGACGTCAATGCGCTGCTCAGGATTGTTTTCAGTCGACTCGGACAGCCGTATGTCGGTTCACCGCAGGCGTTCTCCTTCAACGTTGCCTCGGTGAGCGGAGCCGGTGCGATCACCATGGAGCGCGGGGGACAGACGGTAAAGGAACGCCGCAGCTTCTCGGTGACGGGTGGAATGTGTCCACGCTGTGAGGGTATGGGCAGCGTGACCGATCTTGACCTGACACAACTCTTTGACGACAGCAAGTCGCTCAACGACGACGCGCTCACCATTCCTGGCTACAACGCGGGCGGCTGGAACATGCGGCTTTACAAGGAGTCGGGCTTCGTTGACCCGGCTAAGCCGATTCGCGAGTACACGAAGAGAGAGCTTCAGGACTTCCTGTACAAAGAACCGGTCAGAATGAAGATCGCCGGCATCAACATGACCTATGAGGGCCTGATCCCCAGGATCCAGAAGTCAATGCTCTCCAAAGACAAAGAGTCGATGCAGCCGCACATCAGGGCATTCGTCGACCGTGCCGTTGCCTACACCACCTGTCCGGAATGCCGCGGAACCAGGCTCAATGAGGGAGCGCGGTCGTCGAGGATCGCCGGGCTGAACATTGCCGACACCTGCGCCATGCAGATCAGCGACCTGGCCGTGTGGGTCAGGGGCCTCTCTGAACCGTCCTTGACGCCGCTGCTCACCGCACTGGTCAAGACGCTCGACTCGTTCGTCGAGATCGGACTCGGCTACCTGTCGCTTGACCGTCCGGCGGGCACGCTGTCTGGGGGAGAGGCGCAGCGCACCAAGATGATTCGCCACCTCGGCTCGTCACTCACCGATGTCACCTATGTCTTTGACGAGCCCACCATCGGGCTGCACCCTCACGACATTCAGCGGATGAACGCGCTGTTGTTGCAGTTGCGTGACAAGGGCAACACTGTGCTGGTCGTAGAGCACAAACCGGAGACCATTGTGATCGCAGACCACGTCGTCGACCTGGGTCCTGGGGCCGGTGTCAGTGGTGGTGCCGTCTGTTTCGAAGGCACTGTGGAGCAGTTGCGCACCAGCGACACCCTGACCGGCCGCCATTTCGACGACAGGGCGCAGGTCAAAGACACCGTGCGAACGCATGCGGGCACGCTTGAGATCCGTGGGGCGACGGCCAACAACCTCCAGGACGTCGATGTCGACATCCCGCTCGGCGTGCTGACGGTCATCACGGGCGTGGCCGGCTCAGGCAAGAGTTCGCTCGTGCACGGCTCGGTGCCAGCGGGCGCTGGAGTGGTCTCGATCGATCAGACTGCAATCCGTGGCTCCCGACGGAGTAACCCGGCGACATACACCGGACTTCTTGAGCCGATCCGCAAGGCGTTCGCCAAGGCCAACGGCGTGAAGCCGGCACTGTTCAGCGCCAACTCGGAGGGTGCCTGCCCCAACTGCAACGGTGCGGGTGTCACCTTCACCGATCTCGGGATGATGGCCAGCGTCGCCACCACCTGTGAGGTGTGCGAAGGGAAGCGGTTCGAGGCATCCGTCCTTGACTACCACCTCGGCGGCCGAGACATCAGCGAGGTCCTCGAGATGAGCGTGGCAGACGCCACGGAATTCTTCGGCTCTGGCGAGGCGCGCACGCCGGTAGCGCACACGATTCTTGAGCGCCTCTCAGACGTTGGGCTGGGCTATCTCAGCCTGGGTCAGCCTCTCACGACGCTGTCCGGCGGTGAACGCCAGCGCCTGAAGCTGGCGACACAGATGGCGGAGAAGGGGAGTGTGTACGTCCTGGACGAGCCAACGACAGGCCTGCACCTCGCCGACGTGAAGAATCTCCTTGGGCTGCTCGATCGACTCGTCGACTCTGGCAAATCGGTCATCGTCGTCGAGCACCACCAGGCGGTCATGGCGCACGCAGACTGGATCATCGACCTCGGGCCCGGTGCGGGTCACGATGGCGGCCGGATTGTCTTCGAGGGCACGCCTGCCGACCTCATCGCCGCTCGTTCAACGCTGACAGGCGAGCACCTTGCCGCTTACGTTGGCTCCTGAGCAACGAGGCAGACAGCGTACGCCATCTGCCAGCAGAATTGCCCGGCAAGTTTGTCGTTATGTCAAGTAGATTGATATTATGTCAACAAAATCGCTGATCGGAGCAGAAGTGTCAGGGAATAGCGATTGGGCACGATTTACCGGCGTCGACCAGGTGGCGTGAATGCCGCGATGCACTGGCGAGGTGCTCACTGACACGAGGCTCACTGACACGAGGCTCACGGCGCACTAAACGCATCAGCTTCTCCAGTGCACTCGTCGAACATGACGGAAACCGCAACTGACCAGCACAAAGAATTGGCATCGACGCATAGTTCTTCATATTGGATCGCCCCAATCAATACTCATATCAGGTGCGCCGATAATGCACATTATGTCAACAAGGAGAATGACTGCCCCTACTGCCGGCTGTCATCCTCGTCAGACTCCGGCGCGGGCGGCTTGGACGAGTTCGCTTCCAGCACGAGCTCCAGCAGCCCGGGAAAGCGTCGGTCGAGTTCCTCCCGGCGCAGCCAATTCCGGTGCCGATTGCCCTGCACTTCCTGCCTGATCACGCCGGACTCCCGGAGGATCCGCCAGTGCCGGGTCAGGGCGGACTTGGTGACGCCGAAGTCGGAGCTGCTGCACGCGGTGCCTGGATCGGCTGCGATGTAATGGACGATCGCGCGCCTCGTGGGATCAGTTAACGCGGACATGACCGCGAACAGGTCGAAGTCCTCTTCGTCGGGGATCGTCAACGGATTTGCCAGACGACTTGCCATGGCCCCTGCCTCGTTCTCTACGTTTGCGCAACACATTGATGTACATGTTTGGGTGTACATAAGTTACGCTTCATGTACACAAAGAAGTGTACATACTTCCGCACCCGCTGCGCCAGAACGAACGAACGAAGGAACGAACCATGAAGATCACAGTCATCGGCGCCGGAGCCATCGGCGGCAACCTCGCCCGCCGCCTTAGCGAGGCCGGCCATGACGTTCTCGTTGCCAACACCCGTGGCCCCGAAGTCGTCGCAGACACGGTCCTCGCCACCGGTGCACGCGCTGTGGAGCTGTCCGCGTCCGTCGCGGGGCGTGACGTTATCGTCCTGGCAATTCCGTTCTCGGCCCAGCCGGACCTCGCCGACCTGCTCGGCACCGTCCCCGCCGAGACAATCGTGGTCGATACCTCGAACTACTACCCGTTCATGAGGGGGCCGGTCGAGGACGTCGACGACGGCGAGGTCGAGAGCCTCTGGAGCCAGAAGAAGCTCGGTCGCCCGATCGTGAAGGCGTGGAACGCGGCGCTGGCCGGCACCCAGCAGACCAAGGGACTGCCGGCAGGCTCTCCAGGCCGCATCGCGATTCCAGTCGCCGCGGACTCAGCCGAGGCACGGACCACGGTGATGCAGCTCGTCGACGACACAGGCTTCGACGCCTTCGATGCGGGTGTGCTCGCCGACTCGTGGCGCCAGCAGCCCGGAACGCCTGCGTATTGCACCGAGCTTGGCCTTGACGACCTCGCCGCAGCCCTCGCAGCGGCCGACAAGGACAAGGCACCCGTTCAACGCGACCACCTCATGGAGCACTTCGGCTCTCTTGAAAACGCCCCGTCGCTCGACGAGATCGTCGCGATCAACCGTTCGGCCCACCAGTAGCACCCCACACGCCGGGATGCAGTCGGTGAGCGCTAGCCGATTTGTTCGGCCAGGGCGAGGATGATGCCGGCCGGTCCGCGGAGGTAGCAAAGCCGATAAGACGTCTCATATTGCGCAACCTCGCCAAGGAGTTCGGCGCCGTGGGCGCGTAGACGGGCAACGGTGTCGTCGATGTCATCGACGGTGAACATGACTCGATGGAGGCCGAGCGTGTTGGGCGGCAGGTTCTCCTGTCCGGCGGTGGACGCGGCGGGCGCACGGTACCTGGTTAGTTCCAGCCTGCTCTGGCCGTCTGGAGTCCGCATCATTGCGATATCGCTTCGGACACCGCTGAGACCGACCGTGCCGTCCACCCACGGGCCTTCGACCGACGTCCTGCCTTCCAGCTCCATACCCAGTTCGGCGAAGAATGCCACAGCCGCGTCCAAGTCGTCGACGACGATGGCCACATTGTCCATCCGCTGAATTGCCATCACTCCCCCATCGCGGCAGGCCTGGATGAGCCATGCCTGCTGGTATGCAACATACATACGAGATGGATAGTTGGCTATCGCACTTTGTGAATCGTGGGTCAATGTCTGCCGGTACCGACCCATAAAGAGGAGGATGATGACGATGCCATCCAACGCGGTGAACGGAGAGGTAGTGAACATCATGCATCACACCGACGCTAACGACCCGAAGACCAACCCAGAACACGCCAACCCAGAACACGTCAGCCCAGACCAGGTAGACCCGGAGACAGGAACCGGCCCAGACGGCATACCTGTCGACAACCCGTCCGGGTAGCGGCACGGGCCCGAGCGGGCCCGCAACCGAAGGCCACTCCCCCGACAAGTCAGGACGGGACTCACGCGTGCCCTATGGTCGAGGAATGGATCTGACGGCAGTGCCAACGCTCACCGGCTCACGGGTGACCCTCGAGCCGCTCTCCCCCGAACATGTTCCGGCGCTCCGCGTCGCAGCGGCCGAGGGTGAGCTGTGGCGTACCTGGTACACCTCGATACCCCACCCCGACGCAATGGCAGACGAAGTCACTCGACGTCTTGACCTCCACGCGAGTGGTCGCATGGTCCCCTGGGCCACCAGACTCGTGGCGACAGGGCAGATTGTCGGCATGACGACGTTCATGAACCCCAGTAACGATGTCCAGCGCCTGGAAATCGGTTCGACGTGGCTTGCGCGAAGTGCCCAGGGCACAGGGGCGAATCGGGATGCGAAACTCCTGCAGCTGGGCTACGCGTTCGATGAGCTTCAGTGCATTGCTGTTGAGCTTCGAACCCATTGGCACAATCGTCAGTCGCGCACTGCGATAGCGGCCCTCGGCGCCAAGCAGGACGGTGTCCTGCGTAGTCACTCTGTCGGTCCAGACGGCGCCCTCCGCGACACCGTCGTCTTCTCGATACTCGATAGCGAATGGCCCGCCGTTCGAGCGGGTTTGCGCCACTCCCTCTCAATGGGAAGCTGGCGACCCGAATAACGCCGTCTTCCAGCTTTCCGGCGCTGGAACACCCGCGCATACTGGCGGGAGCGAGAGGAGCCTCGTCATGGCCGCACTGATCAGCTCGGCATTGATGTCACTCGACGGATATATAGCGGATGCCCAGGGCAACTTTGACTGGGCCGCCCCGACGGACGAAGTCCATGCTTTCGTCAACCAGCTCGAGCGCCCGATCGGAACCTATCTATACGGCCGCCGCATGTACGAAGTGATGTCGTTCTGGGAAACAGCCACAGATGAACTGACCCTGTCTGGCCCTGCTCTGGAATACAGCGATATCTGGCACTCCGCAGACAAGATCGTGTATTCCCGCACCCTTCCAGAAGCGCCAGGTGCACGCACGCGCATCGAACGATCCTTCGACGCGTCCGCAGTCAGGGCGTTGAAGGCGGCAGCATCGCGCGACATCTCCATTGGCGGCCCTGAGATCGCTGCCGAGGCTCTCGCGGCCGACCTCGTCGACGAGATTCACCTGTTCGTGACTCCAATACTGGTGGGTGATGGCACGCCATTCTTCCCGCATGGGTCGCGCGTGAACCTCACGTTACGTGACGAACACCGCTTCGATGACGGCACGATGCACCTGCACTATCTCGTCATCCACTGACGTCTGGGCAACGGGGATACTACCCACATTCGGGCACAGAGTGAACCCGTTTACGTTGCGGTTAAGGCCGCCTACTGTGAACTGGAGAGTCACTAGCTAGGTCAGGGGCGCGCCCATTGCGACCCCGCCATATCGCCGAAAGCGAGAGTGCAGAGATGAATCTGACCCCGAGGGAAATCGACAAGCTGTATATCTACCAGGTCGCGGATCTGGCACGAAAACGGCGCGAAAGAGGTACCAAACTCAACGTTTCCGAAGCCCAGGCCTTGATCAGCGAGGCCATTCTCGAAGCCGCCAGAGACGGTAAGAGCGTTGCCGAATGTATGGAGCTCGGCAAAGGCATCGTCAAGGAGAAGGAATGCATGGATGGCGTGCGTCCCCGCATCGCCCTGCTACAGGTCGAAGCCACGTTCGTTGACGGCACAAAACTCGTCTCTTGCCACGACCCAGTGGGGGTTTAGCGGATGACGCCCGGCCGGGATCCGTCGTGGATTGTGTTGGTCGGTGGGCACGAGAGTAACGATGGCGCTGACCTTGAGTTCATCAAGGCCGCACTGCCAAACGTGCTGTCCAGCCCCCCTGGACGTCCTCTGAACAACGTCGTTTCACGAGCACTCGATGCCACGGACGGCGTCGTAGCTGTGCTGCCGATGACGTTTGGGCGCAATCCGACGATGGTTGCCGATGCGGCCAAGACGATGCAGTGGCTCTCGACAGGACGAGAAGGTGGCCGACTCGCGTTGTGCGACCCATTCGGTTCCGCTGACCACCTCGTCGCTTGGCTGCGTACTGCGGCCACCAGGACGAGTGCGCGACGGCCCAATGCCGGCATCATCGTCGCAGCGCCTCGGTCGAATCCATTCGACGATGCCGAACTGTATCGACTGGCCCATCTGGTGCGCACACACGGTGCGGGAAACGACGTCGAGGTCTGCTGCTATGAATCCGACGGGGACGTCGTCCAGAGCATCCAACGCTTTCGAGCGTTAGGGCGGGGCGAGACCGAAATTGTTCCCGCTGGGTTCGCGCGAACGTCACCTGTTGACTTTTCAGCGACGGCGACAACCGGCACCGAATTCTACGGACCGCTGATGAGTGAGCAAGCGATCATCCGCGTCATCACTGAACGCGTTACGGAGGCCGAGCACAACCTCGGACACGGTCAAAACGGGATCGAGGATGGCCTGCTGGCTGACCACGATCACGGTTTTGCCCACTCCCACGCATTCGAAGAAGGGCAGGCCCCGCACACCCACTCACACGCCGGAGTCCCCCACACCCATGGCGGGCACGGCGAAGGACACAACCACGAAACGCACTCGGACCAGTCCGATGTACGTCCAGACGAATTCACGCACAGTCATTGACAGGTGGAGGAAAAATCATGCTTGGAAGCCCAAAGTACGAATTTGGCAGCGATCAACTGGAACTCAATGCGGGTCGAGCCCATGTCACCCTCAAGGTGAGCAACACCGGTGATCGTGCCGTTCAGGTCGGTTCGCATTTCCACTTCTTCGAAGCCAACAAGGCCCTCAAGTTCGATCGCGAGAAGGCATACGGGATGCACCTCGACATTCCGGCGGGGACAGCCGTCCGGCTGGAACCCGGAGACACGAAGGAAGTAACGCTCGTCGCGTACGCCGGGAATCGACACATCGTCGGTTTCAACAACCTCGTCGACGGTGGGCTCGATTCTGAACGCACCCGCATCCAGGCGATCGATCGCATGCGAGAACTCAAGTATGAGGACGGCACGCCAACCGCGCGTTCCACCGCCACGAAGGGGAAGAAATAATGGCTCTCATCTCACGCAAGGAATACTCGGACCTGTACGGACCGACCCGTGGCGACAAAGTCAAGCTGGCCGATACCAACCTCGTGATCGAGATTGAGAAGGACTACAGCGAAGGTCACTATGGCGATGAGATCGTCTATGGCGGTGGTAAGACCGCCCGTGACGGGATGGGTGCCGATCCACAGGCGACAGGCGCCAACGGGGTACTTGACCTTGTCATCACGAATGCGATTATTCTCGACCCGGTGCTCGGAGTCATCAAAGGTGACATCGGCATCAAGGACGGACTGATCGTTGGCGTCGGAAAGTCTGGCAATCCACAGCTCCAGAGCGGCGTCGACCCTCGGCTTGTCGTCGGTCCAGGCACAGAGCTACTGGCCGGCGAGCACCTCATCGCAACCGCGGGCGGAATCGACTCCCACGTGCACTACATCTCGCCGCAGCAGGCGCAAGCGTCGCTGTCCAATGGGATCACCACGCTCTTTGGCGGTGGTACCGGGCCGACAGATGGCACAAATGGCGTGACGACGACGCCTGGCGCCTGGAATATCCACCGCATGCTTGAAGCTGCCGAAGAGATGCCCGTCAACCTCGGGTTCCTTGGGAAGGGAAACGGCTCGCTCCCCGGCGCATTGATCGAACAGCTCGAAGCCGGAGCTGCTGGCCTCAAGGTGCACGAGGACTACGGCGCAACGCCGGCCGCGATCAGCAATGCGCTGGACGTCGCTGAACTGTACGACGTCCAGATTTCGGTGCACACGGACAGCCTCAACGAGTCCGGGTTCGTCGAGAACACGCTGGACGCGATCAACGGACGCACCATCCACACCTTCCACACAGAGGGTGCTGGTGGTGGACACGCCCCAGACATCCTGAAGGTTGCCGGCCACTCCAATGTGTTGCCGTCATCGACCAACCCAACGCTGCCGTACACCGTGAACTCGGTTGACGAGCTGCTTGACATGGTCATGGTCTGCCACCACCTCTCGCACGACATCCCAGAGGACGTCTCATTTGCGGACTCCCGGGTACGTGCGGAGACGATCTCGGCAGAGACGGTGCTGCACGACGAAGGCGTCATCTCGATGATCTCGTCTGACTCGCAGGCCATGGGGCGCGTGGGTGAATCATTCACCCGCACCTTCCAGGTGGCCCACCACAACAAGGACCAGCGCGGAAAGCTGCCGGAGGATGCCGAAGGCAACGATAACTTCCGCGTGCTGCGCTACCTGGCCAAGATCACGATCAACCCCGCCATCACCCAGGGCATTTCGGACTACGTCGGTTCGATCGAGCCCGGAAAGATCGCAGACATCGTGCTGTGGCCAACGGAGTCCTTCGCTGCAAAGCCGAAGCTCATCGTGAAGGGTGGCTTGATCAACTGGGCGCTCATGGGAGACCCGAACGCCTCGCTGCCGACTCCGCAGCCGGTGTATTACCGGCCGATGTTCGGAGGCATGGGCCGGGCGCAGCAGACCACCCGAGTCACCTTCATGTCGAAGGCAGGCATTGAGAATGGCATCCCGGAGAAGCTGGGGCTGGAAAGCAAGGTGCTTCCCGTGAAGCGGACCCGCAACATCGGTAAGGAGAGCATGGTCAGAAACAACGCCCTGCCGGTCATCGAAGTCGACCCTGAGACGTTCAAGGTGACGTATGACGGCAAGCCGGCGACGATCAAGCCAGCGAAGACACTTCCGTTGACCCAGTTGTTCTTCTTGGCATAGTCGATCATGCCTTCCTCTGATGTCCGGCGGCTGCTGGTCAGCCTGCAGCTGTCGGACTCGGCATTTCCGAGTGGTTTCTACACGCTCTCCCATGGCCTGGAAGGATTCAGCCAAGCGAGGTTGATCGCGCGTGGTGGCGTCGAGGCCCTGCTTGCCGAGATACTCATCCACTCGGTTGGTCCGGGTGACGGGACTGCGCTCGCTGCAGCTCATCGCGCCGCCCGGATAGGCGCCTGGGACGTCGTGAGAGAGGTCGATCAGCGCCTCTTTGCATCGAAGCTGAATGCGGAGATGCGCAAAGCCTCTGTACGAAGTGGTCGCCAGTTCACGGAGGTCGCCAGAGCGGCTTTCGGCGGGGCGGAGTTGGAAGAGTACAGCCGCATGGTCACGGATCGATCAACACCCGGTTGCCAGGCGGTCGCAACGGCCGTTGCCTATGCGGGCGCTGGCGTCGACACCGAACAAGCCGTCGCCTCTGACCTCTTCGCCTTTTCGGTGAGCTTCGTCGGCGCCGCGCTTCGGCTTCGGCTCACGGACCACCAGGACGCACAAGTGATATTGAACGCTGTTGCGCCCGCCATTGAGCGGGCAACTGTCGCCGCTATCAACCGGCACATCGAAGACTTGGGTGGCTGCGTGCCTATGGCCGACATCATGTCGGCCAGGCACGAGCGCGCAGAAGCTCGACTGTTTGCCAGTTGAGTGCGTCCGCTGGTTCGTTGAATCCACATCCCTACAGGAAAGAAAGAAATACACCATGAGTGAACACGTACTGCGTATTGGCATCGGCGGACCTGTCGGTTCTGGAAAGACCGCGCTCGCCGAGGCCTTAGTTCCCCTTTTCATCGCATCCGGGCACACGCCAGGCGTCATTACCAATGACATCTACACCCAGGAGGATGCGCACCACGTTCGCCGCGAACTCGCCGGAGTTCTCGATCCGGAGCGGGTTGTCGGCGTGGAGACGGGGGCATGTCCGCATACTGCAGTTCGAGACGACCCCACCATGAATCTGGCCGCCGGCGCCGAGATGCTTGAACGGTTCCCCGACATCGACACGCTCATCTACGAGTCGGGCGGCGACAATCTCACCCTGACCTTCTCCCCCGCGCTCGCTGACGTTTTCGTTTTCGTCCTCGATACCGCTGAGGGCGAGAAGATGCCGCGGAAGCGCGGTCCAGGCATCACGGAATCCGACATCCTCGTCATCAACAAGATCGATATCGCCCAATACGTGCGTTGCGACCTCGACGTGATGGAAAGTGACGCGCATCGCGTCCGTGACGGCAAGCCGGTCATCCTCACGAACGCGCTGACTGGGCATGGGGTGCAAGAGTTGCATGACCAGATCCTGGCCCAGTGGAGCAAGACGCGCGAGGAACAGCTGGCATGACGATCGAGCATGAAGTGATCAACGACGTTGGTAGTGAGCCGCCGGAATTTGCCGGCGGCTATCGCCTCCAGCGCGCACATTTCGAACCGGCTCGCGTGCCGGACGAGGTCCTGCGCTACGACGAGGCAATGGGCGACCTCGACGTGGGTAGCCCCGGCAAAGTCGGAATCATGCAGCTCGAGTTCGCGAGGGGCGAGCATCGCACAGAGCTCGCGCACCACTATCAGAAATCGCCACTGCAGATCATGCGACCGCTGTACTACGACGAACTGCGCCCAGACATGCCGTACACCTTCCTCATGTCCACCGGTGGCGGCGTCCTGCAGGGCGATCGTCTCCGGACTGACCTGACCTTTGGGCCTGGCAGCTCCGCACACGTCACGACTCAGGCCCACACCAGGGTGTACAAGATGGAGCGCAACTACGCCACGGCCATCATGAATCTGGTGGTCGGAGCCGGTGCCTATGTGGAATACATGCCAGACCCGGTCATCCCCTTCGCCAGCTCCAGGTACTACCAGCACACCAGGGTTGAACTCGATCCGACGGCCACCTTGGTCGTCAGCGAGACAGTGTATGCCGGGCGACTGGCCAGGGACGAACGGCACCACTACGACGTGTTTGCGTCTGATTTCGAGGTGTTCAGACCAGACGGATCACTCGTCGCGTTGGACAAGGTGCGGCTGGTGCCTGACGACAGCGGAGTCGAAGGGCTCGCCATGCTCGATGGGCGCGATGTGCTGTCGATGCTCTACGTGTTTACTCCGCTGGTACCCGCACAGGAGTTGGCCGACAACCTGCATGAGCTCCTCACCGGATCGACAGACGCGACAGCGCAGGACGATCCCCTTTTCGGTGTCAGTGTCCTGCCTGGCGACGTCGGCGTCTGGGTACGAGCACTCGGAAACGACACCATCGCCATGGCCAGGAGGACTACCGCGCTGTGGAGCTTCATTCATGAGCGCCTGACGGGGCTCGCAGCTCCGGCGATCAGAAAGACGTGATGAGGTATGAAGACTCAACCGTCGTACGTCCTGCAGCTCGTCAGGGTCTTCGTCCCTGTGGCGCTTATTCACGTCGTCGGATTCGGCATCTTCTTCGCGTTCGTGCAGCCCCAGCATCTGCAGCTCGGCTCTGCGGTGTTCGGGATCGGCATCGCGATCACGGCTTATCTCTTGGGCGTGAGGCACGCCTTCGACGCCGACCACATTGCAGCGATTGACAACACCACCCGCAAGCTTGTCGACATGAATAAGCCGGCGGCCGGCGTCGGACTCTTCTTCTCGTTGGGCCACTCCACCGTGGTGTTCATCATGGCAGTGCTGCTCGCCGGCGGCATCAGCTGGGCGGCTGGCCTGGCCTCCGATGGGAACCAGGCCCGAGACTGGCTAAGCGTCTTCGGCACCATGATCTCAGGGGTGTTCCTGATACTGATCGGTGTCATTAACGCCTTTGCGTTCTTCGGCATACTGCGCGTGTGGCGCGCTTCACGAGGGGGCGCCCTCAAGCAGGAGGATCTCGACCACCACCTCGAAGGCCGGGGCTTCATCAACAAGATCCTGCGACCGCTCGTGAAGTCCGTCGATCGCCCAGGGAAGATGTATTTTGTGGGGTTCCTTTTCGGTCTCGGCTTCGACACTGCGAGCGAGATCGCGTTGCTGGTCCTTGCCGGAACGGGCGCCGCGACAGGCTTGCCCTGGTACGCCGTGCTCTGCCTGCCACTCATTTTTGCGGCGGGTATGAGCCTGTTCGACACCCTGGATTCGGCAGTGATGGTGAAGGCGTACGGGTGGGCGACCATCAACCCGATTCGCAAGGTCTACTACAGCCTGACCATAACCGGAATCTCTGTGGTCATCGCGATCGTGATCGGCGGAATAGAGCTGCTCGGACTGCTCAATGAGAAGCTCGGTCTGACAGATCCGATCACATCGTGGATCGCCACTTTCGACCTGGAATACATCGGCTACGTCGTCGTTGGCACGCTCATCGGCGCCTGGCTGCTCTCGATGGCCTACTGGAAACTCGGCAAGGTCGAACAGCGTTGGAGCGCCAGTCACCCGGTGGTGGACGCTCCTGCCAAACCAGTGAAGGGCTCTGATTGACATGACTACCGCAAATGGAACTGAGCAGCACGCATCGGGATCTGCTGCGCAATGGGGCGAATCCCTCGGCCACGGCGTCTCGCAAATCTACTTTCAGGCAAACGTGTGGACGGGGTTGCTCATCCTCGCGGCCTTCGTCGTTGCAGACTGGCGGATGGCAATTCTGGCTCTTCTCGGCGCCATCGCGTCGACAGTCACCGCCGCCCTGTTCAAAGTGCCGAGGAAAGATATCGTCGCCGGCATGCACGGCTTCTGTGGAACGCTCGTCGGCGCCGCAGCCTTCGCGGCTATGGGAGGCGACCAGTGGCTGCCATACCTGATGGCGATCGTCGGCGGAATCATCTGCGCACCGATCACTCTGGGCGTGCTGTGGCTCTTCACGCATGGACCGCTGAAGCCGATCAACCTGCCGTACACCACTGCCCCGTTCTGCATCACCGCTGGCATCGTCTACGGCCTCACGATTCCCGCCCATGTCACGTCCGCGCCGCTGACGGCGCCTGACTCAGGCGGAATCGGCTTCCTGCAGTCCCTGCTGACCAATATCTCGCAGGTCGTCCTCGTCGACAGTGCCATCGGCGGTGCATTCATTCTGATCGGGCTGTTCATCGCGAACTGGAAAGTCGGTGTTGCCGCGATCCTCGGGAGCCTGATCGGCAGCCTCTGCGCTCTGGCCCTTGGCGATGATCCGGCCAAGATCTCCAACGGCCTTGCTGGCTACTCCGCCGTGTTGACGGCCATCGCCATGGCGGCCGTGTTCCTGAAGGGCGTGTGGGAGCCCTGGGTGATGGCGGTCATCGGCGCCGTGCTCACCGCACTCGTCCAATTCTGGATGGGCTTCCTCCCCGGCCCTATCTACACCTGGCCGTACATCCTCACGACGTGGGTCCTGCTGATCCTGACGTTTGTCATCCCCCGGCTCATTCGGCGGGAACACGGCGGTCACGGCGCAGAGGCCATGGCCACGGCCACGTAGTAGGCGCTCGCACGGCCAGCCTGCAGCCGCTCGCTAAGATGGGAACGAGCGAGGAGTGCCCCCTTTCCTCGCTTCACACCGCAGAATTGGAGCATTAATGGCCGAACAGTCCCGTCTCGATGCCGTCATCACCTTGGCGCAACACCGCGGATTCGTATTTCCGTCCGGCGAGATCTACGGCGGCACCAAGTCGGCCTGGGACTACGGACCGCTCGGTGTCGAACTCAAGGAAAACATCAAGCGCCAGTGGTGGAACGCGTTCGTGCGTGGCCGCGGCGACATGGTCGGCCTCGACTCCGCCATCATCCTGCCGACCGCCGTGTGGGAAGCCTCAGGTCACGTCAAGGTCTTCAGCGATCCGCTGACCGAGTCGCTGACCACCCACAAGCGCTACCGCGCCGACCACCTGTTCGAGGCGTACGAGGCGGAACATGGCCACCCGCCCGTCAATGGTCTCGCCGACATCCCTGACCCTGAGCACCCCAAGATCATCGGACAGTGGACAGAGGTTCGTGCATTCTCCGGCCTGATGAAGACCTACCTGGGTGCCGTCGATGACGAGTCCGGCATGCACTACATGCGCCCAGAGACCGCGCAGGGCATCTTCACCAACTTCCACAACGTGCTCCAGACGTCACGCAAGAAGCCACCGTTCGGCATCGGCCAGATCGGCAAGGCGTTCCGCAACGAGATCACACCGGGTAACTTCATCTTCCGCACCCGCGAGTTCGAGCAGATGGAGATTGAATTCTTCGTTGAACCGGGAACAGACGAGGCCTGGCAGCAGACCTGGATGGACCTGTGCTGGGAATGGTTCATCGACCTTGGGATGACGCCGGAGAACATCCGCTGGTTCGAGCACCCAGAAGAGAAGCTGGCGCACTACTCGAAGCGCACTGTCGACATCGAGTACCGCTTCCACTTCGCAGGCAGCGAGTGGGGCGAACTGATGGGCGTCGCCAACCGCACCGACTACGACGTCAAGGTGCACGCTGAAGCATCTGGCAAGGACCTCAGCTACTTCGACCAGAACAAGAACGAGCGTTACATCCCGTACGTGATCGAGCCGTCATTCGGCCTGACGCGTGCACTGATGGCGTTCCTGGTCGACGCATACGACGTCGAGGAAGTACCCAATGCCAAGGGCGGCATCGACAAGCGCACTGTGCTGCGCCTCGACCCGCGTCTGGCGCCCGTGAAGGTTGCCGTTCTCCCCCTGTCACGCAACGAGGCTCTCTCGCCGCTGGCACGCGGCGTTGGTGACGCGCTCCGCAAGCACTGGAACGTCGATTTCGACGACGCTGGTGCAATCGGCCGTCGCTACCGGCGCCAGGACGAGATCGGCACGCCGTTCTGCGTCACCGTTGACTTCGACTCCCTCGAGGACAACGCGGTCACCGTCCGTGACCGGGACACCATGCAGCAGGATCGCGTACCGCTTGACGAACTGCACGACTACCTCGCCGGTCGACTGAACGGCGCGTAGGCGACAGCCGCACACAGCACCCCTGGAAGGCTCCACCCACTACGCGGTGGGGCCTTCTGTGGTTGCGGCGATGATGCCCGGCGACTAGTTCGTGGCGGAGGAGTTTGACGCGTCATTCTGATGAATGACCATGCCGAACTCGTTCACTGGCTTGAACTCATCCGCGTCAACTCCCCGACGTGGCGGGGCCGGACAATTCAAGACGGTGTTGCTCAGTGAATGATCGATCGTGTGTTCGCTCATTGGCCGACCGCACACCGGACAATCTCTCAGATCGACCGTTTCATCTGCCGGATATTTGCCCACCGCTGGTGAGTCAAAGATGGGCAACAACTTGCCCTCGACCCACTCAAACAGGTGAGCGTATCTGTTGCCCCGCGGCGCATTCTCCTGGACCATGCCCCCACCCTACGCCGGGTGAGGCGCTTAGACATGAGGGATTCTCGGCCGGATTATTCTTCGCCGAACCCTGTTTCAACGAGGTCTGCGAGAGCGTCGACGGCCTCAGCGGCACCGGGACCTGAAGATGAGATTTCAGCCACGGCGCCCCTCGTCAGCCCAAGCGACATGATGCCGAGGAGGCTCTTGGCATCCTTGCCGTTCACCGTGACCGGCACAGGGAGAGTGCTGGCGAGCTTGACGAACTCGGCTGCTGGACGTGCGTGCAAACCGGCTTTGTTGCGCAGGGTGACTGACCGGGTGACCGTATCCGAAGCGTCAGGCACCGGCGCAGGACCCTGGGCTGGTGCACCGACTTCTGCCTCTGGAATGAATGCCGTCCCCGCAGAGTGCGCTGCCTCTGCGACCGCATCGAGGCTTCCGCCGATCTCTGCGGCGACGGCTGCGGCAACGCCACCTTCCACCAGAGGAGCGGAAACGATGCGCACACGTGCACGCACGTCGTCCTCCAGGAAATCGAGTGCGGTCTCCGCGGTGAGGATCGCGGAGCCGAGGTCGCACAGGATCACGACGCCGTCGCCGGCATCCGCCTCGCTGATGCCGGCCGACACCTTCTCAAAACTTGTTCCGATCCGGTCGTCATCGGTGCCGCCTGCTGCGTACAGGCTGACCTGTGGCGCCATCTGGCGAGCAAGCTCAACGAGCCCTTCAGCGATCTTCACACTGTGCGAGACGAAAACGACGCCAACGTGTTCTGACATACCGCTCACGCCTGCGCCTCTGCCGCAGTGTCTGCCGCAGCACGAAGCAACAAGGCCGTAGATTGGGCGCCAGGATCCCGGTGCCCGATGGCACGGTCGCCGAGATAGCTCGCGCGTCCCTTTCGTGCCACCAGGGGCTCCGTGGCCGCAGCGCCCGCCTCTGCCGCGTCTGCAGCAGCGGAGAGGACGCCGGCGGCATCCGCTCCCGCGGCCGCAGCGTGCTCAGCCGCGTCGACCGCGGGAGTCCAGGCGTCGATCATTGTCTTGTCGCCGATTTCTGCCTTGCCACGAAGCACGATGCCGTCGCGTGCGGCTGCGAGCAACGTGGCGATGGTCTGGCCATCGAGCTCAGGGGTGGCAACAGGGGCGGCTTTGAGATATGCCGTGCCGTATAGCGGCCCAGCGGCTCCGCCAACCGTGGAGATCAGAGTGGTTGCGACGAGTTTCAGGATGTCGCTCGGTGTGCGGTCGGCCGGCAGCGTATTCAGCTTCGGCACCACGGCCTGGAAGCCTCTGTCCATGTTCTCGCCATGGTCGCCATCCCCTATGTCACGATCCAGGGTGTTCAATGCGCTGCGATTGGTTGAGATGACCTCCGCGCTCCGGCGAAGCCATGCCTCAACCCAGGCGACATCCACGCTCATCCGTTTCCTCTACTTTCCCCACCGCAGGGCGATGGTCTGCACAGGGGCATCCCACAGTGCCGTCAGTTCTTCATCCAGCTTAAGCACCGTGATCGACGCTCCCTGCATTTCCAGGGAGGTCGTGTAGTTGCCGACGAGGGTTCTGGTGACCTTGATGCCCTTCGCAGCGAGAACCTCTGCTGCACGCCTGAACACGATGTAAAGCTCCACCAGCGGCGTACCGCCCATGCCATTCACGAACAACAGGACATTGTCGCCAGACACGAAGGGAACATCGTCAATGATCGGGCCGAGAATACGGTCGACAATGGCGTCTGCAGGCTCGAGCTTGATCCGCTCACGACCGGGTTCGCCATGGATGCCAATGCCAATCTCGATCTCATCGTCGGCGAGCACGAAACTTGGCTCCCCCGCGTGCGGCACAACGCACGGCGTCAGGGCCACCCCCAACGTCCGTACCTGCGAGTTCACTTTCTCCGCAACAGCCACGACGGCGTCCAGGTTGTCACCGCGTTCAGCAGCAGCACCCGCGATCTTCTCGACCAGGACAGTGCCTGCGACGCCTCTGCGGCCGGCCGTGTACAGCGAATCCTTGACTGCAACGTCGTCGTCGATGATGACCGAACGCACCTCGATGCCTTCAGCGGATGCCAGATCGGCCGCCGTCTCAAAGTTCAGCACATCCCCCGTGTAGTTCTTGACGATGTGCAGGACGCCCGCGCCGCCGTCAACCGCCTGTGTGGCGGCCAGGATGGGGTCGGGAGTCGGTGACGTGAATACCGGACCTGGCACAGCAGCATCCAGCATGCCGAAACCGACGAACCCACCGTGCAGCGGCTCATGCCCGCTGCCGCCTCCGCTGACAATGCCAACCTTGCCGGCGACAGGGGCATCTTTCCTCACGATGAAGATCGGGTCATGCGAGACCCTGACTACGTCACTGTGCGCCGCCTCGATGCCGGCGACCGCTTCGGCCACAACGTTCTTGGGGTCATTGATGAGCTTTTTCACGAGCGTCCCTTCGCCAGCCACCCAGGGCACCGTCATCGTCTTTGATGTCGGCTTCAACCCCACGTGTCGTTGCCCAACTTACGCGCTCCGGCGCCACGCAGTAAGTACCTGCAATACGCGCCCCGAAATTCCTCGCCGTAATTTACATTCCCTGAATTGCCCCACAGGGCTAAGGTTGTGCCAACCGCTCGTCGCCATGGGACACCTCCGGCGTTCCCCTGGCCTCATCTGAAAGGTCAACGTGGACAATTTAGGGGTCGTATTTCTTTCTGAGATCGTGGGCACGGCAATGTTGGTCCTGCTCGGCTGTGGTGTCGTAGCCAACGTCGCGCTGGCCAAGAACAAGGGCTTCAACGGCGGATTCCTAATGGTGAACATCGGCTGGGGCCTCGCGGTCTTCTGCGGTGTCATCGTGGCGTACAACTCAGGCGCCCACCTGAACCCGGCAGTGACATTGGGTTTGGTGGCCTCAGGAGCGACGGAGTTCGGTTTAGGAGTTCCGGTCAACTTCCTTTCCGTCATTGTGTACATCGCGGGTGAGATGATCGGTGCCTTCATCGGCGCCATCGTCGTCTGGCTCGCGTACAAGCAGCACTTTGACGCTGAGCCTGAACCGGCAAACAAGTTGGGCGTGTTCTCCACTGGTCCTGCCATCCGTTCATACGGCTGGAACCTGGCCACCGAGATCATCGGCACGTTCGTCCTGGTATTCGTCGTCATCGGCTTTGGTGGCGGACGACAGGGTGACGGGGGGCTGGCCGCTCTCGGCGCACTTCCGGTTGCACTGCTCGTGATCGTGATCGGTACGTCCCTCGGTGGACCAACCGGTTACGCCATCAACCCTGCTCGCGACCTTGGACCGCGTATCGCGCACTTCGTGCTGCCGATCAAGGGCAAGGGCGGTTCAGACTGGTCATACTCCTGGGTGCCGGTCGTAGGGCCGATCATCGGCGGTGTCCTCGCCGGCTGGGCCTCGCTCGTCCTGCTGCCGATCATCACGTAATTCCTGCACACGGGCCGGTTCACATCGTGAACCGGCCCGCTCAGTATGTGCGACGACACGTTTCAGACGACATTTTCAATGGAGAAAAACAATGAGTGACTACATTCTCGCAATCGATCAGGGCACGACCAGCAGCAGGGCCATCATCTTCGACAAGGCAGGGTCGATCATCTCAACCGGCCAGCTCGAGCACGAACAGATCTTCCCCCAGGCCGGCTGGGTCGAGCACGACCCCAAGGAAATCTGGAACAACATCCGTGAGGTCATTGGCCAAGCGCTGTCCAAGCCCAACCTGACCCGTCACGACATCGCAGCGGTCGGCATCACCAACCAGCGCGAGACCGCTGTTGTCTGGGACAAGACCACGGGAGAGCCCGTGTACAACGCCATCGTCTGGCAGGACACCCGCACGCAGCCCATCGTCGATCGCCTCGCAGCCGACGGCGGCGTTGAACGCTTCAAGCAGAAGGTCGGCCTTCCGCTGGCCACCTATTTCTCCGGCACCAAGATCGTGTGGATCCTGGAAAATGTTGAAGGCGCACGGGCCAAGGCAGAAGCGGGAGACCTGCTCTTCGGCACCACCGACAGCTGGGTGCTGTGGAACCTGACCGGCGGAGTGAACGGCGGCGTGCACGCCACGGACGTCACCAATGCGTCCCGAACCCTGTTCATGGACCTCGAGACCCTGCAGTGGGACGACGACATTCTCGCAGCGTTCAATGTGCCGAAGTCGATGCTTCCAGAGATCAAGTCCTCGTCGGAGGTGTACGGCATCGTCGAGGAGCACAGCCTGCTTCGGGAGGTGCCGATTGCCGGCATCCTGGGCGACCAGCAGGCAGCAACGTTCGGCCAGGCAGCGTTCGACAAGGGCGAGGCCAAGAACACATATGGCACGGGTAACTTCCTGATCTTCAACACCGGCGAAGAGATCGTGCACTCCAAGAACGGCCTGCTCACGACGCTCGGATACAAGCTCGGCGACGCCGCTCCGCACTACGCGCTCGAGGGAGCGATCGCCGTGACGGGCGCCCTCGTGCAGTGGTTGCGCGACAACCTCGGCATCATCAACTCGGCCTCCGACATCGAAGCGCTGGCCGCTTCGGTCGACGACAACGGTGGCGCGTACTTCGTCCCTGCATTCTCTGGCCTCTTCGCCCCGTACTGGCGCTCGGATGCCCGCGGCGCACTGGTGGGCCTCACCCGCTTCGTGAACAAGGGCCACATTGCCCGTGCAGTTCTCGAAGCGACGGCGTACCAGACCAGGGAAGTCATTGACGCCGTCAATGCAGACTCTGGTGTGCCATTGACCGAGATCAAGGTTGACGGTGGCATGATCGCCAACAACCTGCTGATGCAGTTCCAGGCCGATATTCTCGGTGTGCCCGTCGTTCGCCCCGTCGTTGCCGAAACCACGGCACTCGGCGCGGCATACGCTGCCGGGCTGGCCGTGGGCTTCTGGAGCGGGCTCGACGAGCTCAGGGCCAACTGGCAAGAAGACAGCCGTTGGACCCCGTCACTCCCCCAGGCTGAGAGCGACAGGTTGCTTCGCAACTGGAAGAAGGCCGTCACGAAGACCTTCGGCTGGGTCGACGAAGACGTCGTCTAAACCCGTCACGCTACCCAGGCATCACGCCTTGGTGGCATCAACCCACTGAGCCAACTTGGCCGTGGCCGCACCGGAGTCGATCGTCTCCGCGGCCACGGCCATCTTGCGTGCAAACCTGTCGATAATGGCCACCTGCGCCTGGGCGGGGTCCTGGGCCAGGTCATATGCCACCAAACCGGCCGCAGCATTCAGCAAGACGATGTCGCGCACCGGACCCTCTTCGCCAGCGAGCATCGCTCGGACAACAGCTGCATTGTGGGTGGCATCTCCCCCGACCAGATCGCTCATCCGTGCACGCTTGATGCCCAGATCCCTCGGTTCGATATCGTGCTCTGTCACAAGCCCACGGGAGACTTCCCATACGTGGCTGTGGCCGGTGGTCGTCAGCTCGTCGAGCCCATCGTCGCCACGGAACACCAGCGCTGTCGCTCCGCGAGTCTGAAAGACCCCGACGAACAGCGGGACACGGTCGAGACTGGCCACTCCAACGGCGGATGCCTCCGGCCGTGCTGGATTGCAGAGCGGGCCGAGGTAGTTGAACACAGTCGGCACCCCGAGATCTGCGCGCACACCGGCCGCGTGACGGAATCCGGGATGGAAAGCTGCGGCGTAGGCGAACGTGATTCCAGCCTGGTCGAGGATTGCCGCTACGCGCTCCGCCGACAAGGTCAAGTCAATGCCGAGGGCAGCCAGGACGTCGGATGACCCCGACGCGGAACTCGCCGCCCGGTTGCCGTGCTTGATCACAGGGACGCCCGCTGCCGCGCACACGATCGACGACATTGTCGACACGTTCACGGTGCCGAATCGGTCACCGCCGGTGCCGACGATATCGAGCGCCATGGAATTGACCTCAAGGGGAACAGCGTGCTCAAGAATGGCATCCCGGAAACCGACGATCTCATTGACGGTCTCCCCCTTGGCCTTCAGTGCAATAAGGAATGCCGCCAGCTGTGATGGCTTGGCGGCCCCAATCATCACCTGATCCATACACCACGCAGCGTCAGCGACGCTGAGATCCTCACCATCAAGGAGGGCATTCAGGATTTTGGGCCAAGTCTGCATTTCGAACATGATTCCGATCTTAAGTCAGAATGACCCAATCCCCCGACTTTACGGGCCGATCACGGGCTTTATTAGGCTGCCCTAACCGGCACTAATCCGGTGCGAGCATGCCAGATTGAGAAAAACCTGTGCGAATATCGGCCATAATGGAGGGGTGACGAGCACTTCAATTACTCCTATGGCAACTGCGCCCGTAGTGAACAGGCCCAACAGCGTGGCGGTGGGCACCATTGTCTGGCTAGGCAGTGAGGTTATGTTCTTCGCGGGTCTTTTCGCGATCTACTTCACTCTCCGGTCAACCTCCCCCGAATTGTGGGTCTCCCAGACAGAGAAACTCACGTTCCCCTTCGCATTGGGGAATACGTTGATCCTGGTGTTCTCCTCGGTGACATGCCAGTTCGGTGTGTTTGCCGCAGAGCGGATGCAGCCGCGTGCAACCGGTTGGAAACTGAGCCAGTGGGGCATGACCGAGTGGTTCTTCCTCACCTATGCGCTGGGGGCAATCTTCGTCTCCGGTCAGATCTTTGAGTACGCGACCCTCGTGTCAGAGGGCCTGTCGCTGTCAGCGAACGCATACGGATCAGCCTTCTACCTCACCACCGGGTTCCACGGTATTCACGTGATCGGCGGCTTGATCGCTTTCCTTCTAGTCATTGGCCGCGCATTCGCCGTCAAGAACTTCGGCCACAAAGAGGCAACCAGCGCCATCGTCGTGTCGTACTACTGGCACTTCGTCGATGTCGTTTGGATCGGGCTCTTCCTGGTCATTTACGTTCTCAAATAGAAATCAGGAGCGGACACCTCAGCATGCCCGAGAACACAACACCCAAGGTCCGTAAGGGCCGCAAGGCCGGTCGACGCAGCCCGTTGGCCAGCGTCGCACTCATTGCGATCGGCCTCCTCTTCACTGGTGGCGCGTACGTCGCTTTGAGCAGCAGCACAGCCTCTGCCGAAGCCGACGCGACGTCGCAGCAGACGATCGAGGAAGGCCAGAAGCTCTTCGCAGCCAACTGTGCGACATGCCACGGTATGAGTGCAGAAGGAACCGCGGAAGGCCCGACTCTTATTGGTGTCGGCGCCGCATCGGTCGACTTCCAGGTTGGCACCGGCCGTATGCCCCTCGAAATGCAGGGGCCGCAGGCATTGCAGAAGCCGGTGCAGTTCACCGAGGACCAGATCGCTGCCTTGTCGGCATACGTTGCCTCACTGGCACCTGGCCCTGGAATTCCTAGCGCCGATCTGCTCGACGCCGAGGGTGACGCGACCAACGGTGGAGAACTCTTCCGTATCAACTGCGCAATGTGCCACAACGTGGCCGGTGCAGGTGGAGCCCTTACCCAGGGTAAGTTCGCACCGCCGCTCACGGGAGTTCCCGCCAAGTACATCTACGAAGCCATGGTCACAGGACCGCAGAACATGCCGGTCTTCAACGACATGAACATCTCGCCAGAGAGCAAGCGCGACATCATCACGTACCTCAAGTACATCGAGAACAACCCGTCACCGGGTGGATTCGCACTTGGCTCGCTCGGACCGGTATCAGAGGGCCTGTTCCTCTGGATCTTCGGACTGGGCAGCATCGTGGCGTTGACCGTGTGGATCACGGCTAAGTCGAACTGACCGGCATCCGGTCACGAACAATAATTGAATCGACATTTGGTATGAAGGAGAACAATGGCCAAGGACGATAACGGCGGGAAGGATCTGACAGCTGCCGATTCGTCAGACGTTGTACACGTGGAGGAATCTGCGGGTATAGCTGTTGTCGCGCGGGATGGCCTGACCAATCCTGGTTTGCCCCCGCACCGTCCCCGCATCACTGACCTCAGCCCTAAGGCAGAGCGTCACGCAGAGCGAACGGTGTACACGCTCTTCTACCTGTCCATCGTGGGTAGCGTTTTCGCGATCGCCGCGTACATGGTCTTCCCGATCGTTCCTGAAGATCCGAGTTCAGTTCGCCTGAACACGCTCTTCATCGGTCTCGGACTGGCCCTGGCGCTGCTGGCTATCGGTATTGGCGCTGTGCACTGGGGCAAGGCCCTGATGGCAGACCACGAAGGTGTCGACCAGCGTCACCCCGTACGCGGTTCAGATGAGACGCGTGCCCGTGCTGTCGAGATCTTCGCCGAAGCAGGCGAGGAATCGGGACTTGGTCGCCGTACCCTCATCCGCAACAGCCTCATCGGCGCGCTCATTGCATTCCCGTTGCCGGCTGTCGTGCTCTTCCGTGGCCTCGGCCCGCAGGACGAAAACCCTGTCGAGCTGCTCAGCCACACCATGTGGAAGAAGGGCACTCGCCTCGCGATTGACCCGACCGGCCTTCCGATCAAGGCATCGGATGTCACGCTCGGTTCTGCTTTCCAGGTCATTCCAGAAGGTTTGAACGATCTCGAACACGGCAGGCTCGAAGCGAAGGCAAAAGCAGCAGTGCTGCTCGTACGCCTGAAGCCGGAAGACCTGCACGAGCTCCCTGAGCGCAAGGACTGGTCGTACAACGGCATCGTTGCTTACTCCAAGATCTGCACGCACGTTGGGTGCCCTGTGGCTCTGTACGAGCAGCAGACGCACAATCTGCTCTGCCCGTGCCACCAGTCGCAGTTCGACGTCACGAACCACTGTGAGGTCATCTTCGGACCGGCCGCGCGGCCACTGCCCCAACTACCTATCGCTGTTGACGCTGAGGGCTACCTCATCGCTCAGAGCGACTTCACCGAACCCGTCGGGCCGAGCTTCTGGGAGCGCCATTGAGTACGACAACCACCGAGATTGCACCGGCAGATACTCGCAAGTCCGGCGGCTTCACGGCTACCGCAGCGAACTATATTGACGAGCGCACGAGCATCTCAACCGCGGTCAAGGAGCTAGGTCGCAAGATCTTCCCTGACCACTGGTCGTTCCTCCTGGGTGAAGTAGCGCTGTACAGCTTCGTCATCATCCTGCTGTCCGGTTCATTCCTGACCTTCTTCTTCCAGGCATCCATGGCACCGGTCATCTACGACGGCTCGTACGTTCCCCTCAAGGGCGTCGAGATGTCTGTCGCCATGTCGTCGTCGCTCGATATCTCGTTCGACCTTCGCGGCGGTCTCCTCATGCGTCAGGTGCACCACTGGGCGGCTCTGCTGTTCGTGGCGTCCATCGGACTGCACATGCTGCGCATCTTCTTCACGGGTGCATTCCGCAAGCCGCGCGAGCTCAACTGGGTGATCGGCTTCGTCCTGTTCATCCTCGCGATGGCTGAGGGCTTCACCGGATACTCGCTCCCCGATGACCTGCTGTCCGGTAACGGCCTCCGAATCATCGACGGAATGGTCAAGGGCATCCCGCTGGTCGGCACCTGGATCTCGTTCCTCCTCTTCGGTGGAGAGTTCCCCGGCGAAGACATCGTCGGCCGCCTGTATTCGCTGCACATCCTGTTGCTGCCGGCGATCATCGTTGCGTTCATCGCCCTTCACCTCCTGTTCGTGGTTGTTCACAAGCACACGCAGTTCCCCGGTGCCGGCAAGACAAACCAAAACGTCGTCGGATTCCCGGTTCTCCCGGTCTACGCCGCCAAGGCTGGTGGATTCTTCTTCGTCGTGTTCGGTGTCGTGATGCTGATCGCATCGCTGTTCACCATCAACCCGATCTGGAACTATGGCCCGTACGACCCGTCACCGGTGTCTGCAGGTACCCAGCCAGACTGGTATATCGGTTTCGCCGATGGCGCTCTCCGATTGATTCCGCCGCACCTCGAGTTCGTGTGGCTCGCCCGCACCTGGTCGTTCAACATCCTGATTCCACTGATCGTGATCGGTATCTTCATCGTTACGGTGATGATCTACCCGTTCATCGAAGCCTGGATCACCGGCGACAAGCGTGAGCACCACCTGCTCGACCGTCCGCGCAACGCCCCGACCCGCACCGCCATCGGCGCTGCAGGCGTGACGTTCTACGCAGGCCTCTGGGCAGCTGCATCGTCCGACATCATCGCGACTCACTTCCACCTCACAATGGAAGGCGTGATCCATGCGCTGCAGGCGATTACCATCCTCGGACCGTTCGTTGCATACTTCATCGCCAAGCGCATGTGCCTGGCGCTGCAGAAGAAGGATCGTGAGATCGTTCTGCACGGCTTCGAATCCGGACGCATCGTTCGCCTCCCCGGTGGCGAGTTCATCGAGGTGCACCAGCCCGTCGATGAATACGAGCGCTGGAAGCTGGTCGACTACAAGGAATACGAGCCCCTGATGATCCGCCCCAACTCCAAGGGCAAGATCACCGGCGGTCAGCGTTTGCGCGCAGCATTGTCCCGCTGGTTCTTCGAAGACCGGATCGCTCCGGTCACCTCGAAGGAAATCGAACAGTCGCACGGAGACCACCACTAAGTCCGCACCGCGGACCTGATACACACAGATCGGGCATCGATGTCCCTCCACACATTGTCGGAGTGGCTTCGGTGCCCGATTTGTTTAACCCCGCTCGCGTCGCGTGAGCCGCTGGCGCTGTCCTGCACGAATGGCCACGCGTTCGACGTGAACAAGCGTGGCTTCGTCACGCTCCTGCGCTCCCATGGGCTGATCGGCGACAGCGCAGCCATGCTCGACGCACGGGACAGCTTTCTGGGCGCCGGCTGGTACCAGCCGCTTCGCGATGCCGTCAGCGAGCTGGCCGCCGCACAGGATCCCGCCACCGTCCTCGACATTGGCTGCGGCACCGGCTACTACCTGGGTGGCGTACTCGATCGGGCGCCCGCAGCACGCGCACTCGCCCTCGACCTCTCCCCCGCCGCTGTCGCTCGCACCGTGCGTTCGCGGGAGAACATCGACGGTCTGGTAGCCGACGTGTGGTCACCGCTGCCGATCCGCGATCACGCAGCCGATGTCATCCTTAATGTCTTCGCTCCGCGGAATGCAGCCGAATTCGCTCGCATACTGCGGCAGGACGGCTTGCTCATCGTCGCAATCCCCCAGGAGACGCACCTCCAGGAACTTCGCGATGCCGGCCTCGCCCTTGGCGTGCAGGAAGACAAGGCGAACCAGCTCATCGATGGCATGGCCGGCTACTTCACTCTTGACTCCCGAGTGGCCCTGTCCCAGACCCTCAGCCTGACCGATGCGGAGATCTCGGCACTCGTCGGCATGGGCCCATCCGCTCACCACCACTCAGGTGCGGTCGACGGCAGCGACGCAGATGCCGATCGTCGACAGGACGTGACTTCGGCATTCGAAGTACTGAGCTTCAGGCGTACAGGGAACGCACTCTAGAGCGCACTGATCCGCCTTCTGGTGCGCAGCATGATCGCCAGCAGGATCGGCAGTGCGATCAGCAACCCTGCTAGCCCGAAGTCCGTGACCGCAGTCACGACGGCGACGACCGCGAGAACCGCGACGAGCACAGCGTCTGACAGCCAGGCAGTGATGACGATGCTGGAGAGATCGCCAAGAGGACTGGGCACCGGAGCCATGACCTCAAGTGGAAGCGGCCCTTTGGCCGCGTCGCACAGGCGCACCGCGACGAGCACACTCGCGCAGGCAACAGCCGCGGCAAGACCGACCGCCGGCGCGCCGACAGCCACGGCCACGAGGGCACCGAGAGCGGCGCAGAGTGCGCCGGCCAGCACCGGAAGGGTCGTGTGCAGTGCGAACAGCGCGGTCGGCGACACGCCATACAACGTCGGAGCTGTTGCTGATTCCACACTGTGCCGGAAGCCATCCGACCACACCCCCAGTGCGAGAAACCCCACGACTGCCGCTGCCGCCGCCGGAATCCAGGCCACATCTGTGGATCCGGCCAGGGAGAATGCAACGAGGAAACCGCAACTCGCAGCGCCAAGGCACGCTGTCACAAAGCGGGCAGGCGTGCGCATCGCCCCGAACAGATCGCGCCGCAGAAAGACGAGGATGAGGGGTCCTGAACCGATTGCGGGCAGCCCCCTGCCCATGCGCGGGACCGGTCTGAACTCCCCCGCGGCCAGGCTGAGTTCCCCCGTGAATGCGAAGGTACCCGCTCTGTCCCAGCGCTGGGCCTGCCTGAGCAGCTGAGGTCCGCCCAGGCCGTCGAGCAGAACCGGCGCAACACAAGCCGTCGCGACGGCGCCCGCAACCAGTGCCAGCAACGCCGGCCACACGACATCCGTCTGGGCGGGGAAGACGGCTGCGAGCCAGGTCCATGGGAACACCGCCTGAATCGCCGGCAGCTGAGACGAGAGTGCTGTGGCCCCGACTAGTGCGAGAGCAAGGACAGCGCGGGACGTGTCAGCAAGTCGCTGCCCAACGAGCCAGAATCCACCGCATATGACTCCGGCGGACACGGCGCCGAGTGCGAAGGCGCCAGCGCTGGAGGGGGTCGCGGCGCCCGACGACGCCAGCACGAGCCCCGTCAGCAGCGAACCGGCAGCAGCCCCAAGCGAGAGAAGGAAGACTGACCTCATGGCGGGGTGCTGCAAGGTACGACTACGCGGCAGGTCGTTGCCCGCGAGAGCCATGCTCAGGAACGGGGTGAGGTGGACCGGCCCGCGGATACCACCGAGCACAACGAAGGCCGCGAGGAGAACACCCATCCCACTGGCTGCTCTCGCTGCACCCGACGCGACGAGGATGGTGAGGATCTGCGGCTGGGCCAGCCAGAGCAGAAGGGTGCGCAGGAGAGGAAGGCCGAGAACCGCGCACAGCATGACGGCAGCGTATGCCGCGTATGCACGATCGGGTGTGGACGCAGCTCCCCTGCGCGAGCTCAGCACTGAACGAACGTCGCGGAGTGTTTGTCGAGAGCTCACGCCGCGGCGCCAGCCAGCGCGATGGATCTCCCTGCCACGGCGTCTGTCAGCAACGGACTGTGCGTGGCGAAGACGATGGTGCGCCCGGTTGCCTGTTCTTCGACCAGCACTGCGATAACGGCCTGCAGCCGTTCAGGGTCGAGGCGCTGTTCAGGCTCGTCAAGCAGCAGCACGTCATAGGGGCGCACGGTCGCCAGGGCGAGAGCGAACAGCTGTGATTGGCCGGATGAGAGCTCGTGCGGGAATCTCTGGCGGAGTGGTTCAAGCTGCCACCGACGGAGATGCTGCTGCCCTCGTTGACCCGCCTCGTGTCGAGGGAGGCCCCAGGACGCAGCCACGAGCGTGAGGTGCTCCTCGAGCGTGAGGTCACGCGCGACCGGCGGCCTGCCTATGGCGGCGCTCACCGCGCGCCTGAATAGTGGAGACCGCTCGTTGGTCGAATTCCCCCCAATGCGCGCTGTTCCGAATGTCGGTCGCAGCTGACCAGCCAGAACCCGCAGCAGGGTCGTCTTCCCTGTGCCGTTCGCACCCGTCACGGCGAGGGACTCCCCCGCGCTCAAAGAAAAAGACGTGTGCCCCAGGAGTTCCGTTCCATCCATGGCCACGGACAGCTGCTCGACCTCGACAAGAATCCCCACCGCTCCAGTATCTACTGTCGATGCTCATCCTGCTCAGGATCCTCAGCCCGGTCCTTCCGGGAACGCAGTGCCTCCCATTGCGCCAGGCGCTCACCGATGCGTTGTTCGTACCCGTTGCTGCTGGGTTCATAGAACCGGTGCCGCTCCATGCCGTCTGGGAAGTAGTTCGCGCCGGAGAACCCGTCGGTCGTGTCGGGATCGTATTGATAGTCCTTGCCGTAGCCGAGGTTCTTCATCAGCTTGGTGGGGGCATTCAGGATGTGTAGCGGCGGGGGAAGCGAACCGGTCTCTTTCGCCGCACGGACGGCACGGTTGAAGCCTCGATAGACAGCGATGGATTTCGGAGCGGTCGCGAGATACACCACGGCCTGCGCGATCGCCAGCTCCCCCTCTGGGGACCCGAGCCGGTCGAACACGTCCCACGCAGTCACAGCTTGGTGGGTGGCTTCAGGGTCAGCGATGCCGATATCCTCGTTCGCGAACCGGACGAGGCGCCGTGCGATGTAGAGCGGGTCCTCGCCGCCGTCCAGCATGCGGGCGAGCCAGTACAGCGCGGCGTCGGGGTCGGAGCCGCGCATGGCTTTGTGGAGGGCGGAGATCAGGTTGTAGTGCGATTCCTGCGTCTTGTCATACAGGGGCGCCCGTTTTTGGACGACCGCGGCAAGCCCGGCAGCATCGAGTTGTGTGCCGGTATCGGGGAGGGTGAGGAGTTGCTCGGTCATGTTCAGCAGGTAACGGCCGTCACCGTCGGCCATCGCGAGCAGCGCCTGCCGTGCTCCCGCGTCGACCGGCAGGCTGTGGCCGATGAGGTGTTCGGCCCGAGCGATGAGAGTATCCAAGGCGTGCTCGTCGAGGCGTTTCAGCACGAACACCTGGCAGCGCGACAGGAGCGCACCGTTGAGTTCGAAGCTGGGGTTCTCCGTGGTTGCGCCAACCAGGGTGATCGTGCCGTCTTCGACATAGGGCAGGAAGCTGTCTTGCTGGGCGCGGTTGAAGCGGTGGATCTCATCAACGAACAGCAAGGTGCCCTGCCCAATCTCGCGGCGCTTTGCCGCCACAGAGAACACGCGGCGCAGGTCCGCGACACCGGAGAAGGTGGCGGAGAGCGGTTCGAAGACGAGATTGGTGCGCTCGGCGAGCAGCCGGGCGATCGTGGTCTTCCCCGATCCGGGGGGCCCCCACAAGATGATTGACACCAGCCGATGCGCTGCGACCATGCGCCCGAGCGGGCCGTCCGAGCTAAGCAGGTGGTCCTGTCCGACCACATCCTCGAGCGTGGTCGGACGGAGTCTGTCGGCGAGGGGCCGGGAGGCATCATCGACCTCGAACAGTGACGGTGGCTCAGCTGCCATGCGACGACACCTGCTTCCTTCTCATTCGTGTCCCGGCTACGTATGGTCTTCAGTGGTGGGGCATGTGGGCTACAACGAGCTCGTAGGAGTTCGTGACCAGATCCTCCACCAGGTCATCCGTGATGCTGTCCCCTGCACCGATGGAGATCCAGTGCCGCTTGTCCAGGTACCGGCCAGGGGTGATCGTCTCGAATGACCGCACCAACGCTTTACCATGGTCCGGTTCGGCCTTAACGGTGATGATTTGCTCTGCCGGGTCCTCAGTGACAATCAGGAACACCTTCCCGCCCACCTTGTACACATCCAGCGCTGGCGTGAAAGGGTGCCCATGCGTCACGTCGGGAAGTGCGGACGCGACCTCCCGGGCAACGTTCTGCAGTTGCGTACCGGTGATCGTCATTACTCGTGCCGCCCGAAGGTGTTCGCATCCACTGGCTGCTTGGCCTTCGGGAGGTTCTCGACGACGAGGAGGTAGGACTCTGTGACCAGTTCGTCAACCAAGCCAGAGTCGATCGTGCCACCAGGAGACAGAGTGATCCAGTGCTGCTTGTTCATGTGATACCCCGGAGTGATGTCCTCGTGCGCGGTTCGCAGCGCCTGGCCATCGGAGGGGGAAGCTTTGAGGATCACGATCTTCTCCCCCGTGATCTCGGTGAGCAGCATAAACACCTTCCCGCGGACCTTGTACACCTCCCACTCCTCACCGAACGGATGCTCCAACCCTGCGCCAGGTAACTCCTCCGTACGGGCTGCAGCCCGCGCCTGCAGAGCGTCGCCATCCATGAATGGGTCTCCCTCACAATAGGCAGCCTGTGTACGGTCTCCACCCTACCTACCCTGCGAGTTCGAAGCCGACACCCTCAACGCGCTATGCCGGACGATACTGAAACCATGACCGAAACAATGCACGCGATCGTGCTGACAGCACCCGGCGGGATCGACCAGCTCGTCGTCACCGAGGTCCCCAAACCTGAGGTGAGACCAGGGTGGGTGCGCATCCGGGTGAAAGCGTTCGGGGTGAACGAGTCCGAAGTAACCAGCCGCAAGGGTGAATCCGACCCGGACTTCACCTTCCCCCGCATCCTGGGGATCGAAGGCGTCGGCATCATCGACGCCGTTCCCGAAGGCAGCGCGCTGAAGTCAGGCCAACAGGTCGCGACGATGATGGGCGGCATGGGCCGCTCCTTCGACGGTAGCTACGCCGAATACACCCTCGTACCCGAATCCCAGATCATCCCCTTCACGTCCGACCTGCCCTGGGAAACCCTCGGCGCCCTCCCGGAGATGTATCAAACCGCCTACGGATCCCTCACCACCGGCCTGAACCTCCAGCCCGGCCAGACCCTCCTCATCCGCGGTGGGACGTCAACGGTTGGACTGTCGGCGGCGACCCTCGCCCACCACCTCGGAGCGACCGTCATCTCCACGACCCGCAACCCCGACCGCATCAAACTGCTTGCCAGCAACGGCGTCACTCACGCGATCGTCGACACCGGGACCATCGTCGACACCGTCCGCGGCCTCGCGCCGGACGGTGTCGACGCCGCACTCGAACTCGTTGGCACCGTCACCCTCGGCGACACCATACGGACAGTCCGCCGAGGCGGAACCGCGTGTTTCACCGGGGCCCTCGGCGGACAATGGACCATTCAGGACTTCTCTCCGTTCGGGTTCATCCCCTCAGGGGTACGTCTGACCACCTACGGCGGAGGCGCCTCCGACCTGCCAGCCAAGGAATTCGCCAAACAACTTGCTGCGATCAAGGACGGACAACTCACTGTCCCCGTCGGGGGTGTCTACCACGGCCTCGACCAAGCCGGGAAAGCCCAGGCCGACCTCGAAGCCGGCGGCACCCCAGGAAAACACGTCGTCGTACTCGACTAACCTCACCGCTTCAGTGTGGACTTAACGCATACAGCGCCCTCCCGGAGGAGAGCGCTGTATGTGACGTGCGTGGATGAGTGCTTAGCGGGCGAAGAGACCGCGGTAGTACTCGTATACCCAGCCGACGAGGCTGATTACGCCGATGCCGACTGCGATGAAGCAGATCCAGAAGCCAACGGCGAGGCCCAGGAAGAGCAACGCAGCGCTGGCGGCGAGCATGATCGGCCACCAGCTCCACGGGCTGTAGAAGCCAAGCTCAGGGTCGCCGTCGTCGATGTTGGCATCGAGACGGTCCTCTGGAAGCTCCCCACCCTGTGCCGTGTGTACACGGCCCAGGTAGAAGGCGATGAAGCTTGCGAGGATCGTCGAGAGTCCGAGGGCGAACGTTCCGGCCCACTCAATGTGGCCGAACAGTGGGTCCAGGAGGCTCCACACGACGTAGACAACTGTCGAGAGACCGAAGAACGCGGCCAGGATCCACAGGAGGTTGACGTTTACTTTCATTTTTACTTGACCTTCTCGGAAGCCGCGTCGTACGTAGGAGCGTCGGGTGCGTCCTTCGCCGGGCCGATGCCAACGGGGATTTCGACCTCGGGGTGATTGAGGTCAAACGCGGGCCGTTCTGAACGAATGCGCGGGATGGACGTGAAGTTGTGGCGCGGCGGCGGGCAGGAGGTCGCCCACTCGAGTGATCCGCCGTAACCCCACGGGTCGTTGACGGTGACCTTCGGAGCCTTGCGAGCCGTGATGTACACGTTCAGCAGGAACGGGATCATCGAGACCGCGAGGATCATCGAGCCGACAGTCGACAGCTGGTTCATCCAGGTGAATCCGTCATCGGGCGAGTACGTGGCGTATCGACGCGGCATGCCGACGACTCCGAGCCAGTGCTGCACGAGGAACGTGGTGTGGAAGCCGATGAAGAGAAGCCAGAAGTGCCACTTGCCGAGGCGCTCGTTGAGCATCTTGCCCGTCCACTTCGGCCACCAGAAGTAGAAGCCACTGAACATGGCGAATACAACAGTTCCGAAGACGACGTAGTGGAAGTGCGCAACAACGAAGTACGTGTCAGACACGTGGAAGTCGAGCGGCGGTGAAGCCAGGATGACACCGGTCAGACCACCGAACGTGAAGGTGATGAGGAAGCCGATGGCCCAGAGCATGGGTGTTTCGAAGGTCAGCGACCCTCGCCACATCGTGCCGATCCAGTTGAAGATCTTCACACCCGTTGGCACTGCGATGAGCATTGTCATCAGGGAGAAGAACGGCAAGAGCACGGAACCCGTCACGTACATGTGGTGAGCCCACACGGTCACCGACAGTGCGGCGATGGCGATGGTTGCGTAGATGAGTGTCTTGTAACCGAAGATCGGCTTGCGACTGAATACCGGGAACACTTCAGAGACGATGCCGAAGAACGGCAGGGCGATGATGTAAACCTCTGGGTGACCGAAGAACCAGAACAAGTGCTGCCATAGGATGGCGCCACCGTTTGCCGGGTCGTAGATGTGCATGTCGAAGATGCGGTCGCCAGCGGCAGCCAGGAGGGCAGCAGCCAGAACCGGGAACGCCATCAGGATCAGCAGCGAGGTGACAAGCGCGTTCCACGTGAAGATCGGCATGCGGAACATCGTCATACCAGGGGCACGCATCGTGATGATGGTCGTGATGAAGTTCACACCACCGAGGATGGTACCGAAGCCCGACAGGCCTAGCCCCACCATCCACAAGTTCCCGCCAACGCCGGGTGAGAACGTCGTGCTGGCAAGCGGTTGATAGGCGAACCACCCGAAGGATGCTGCACCCTGCGGGGTGAGGAATCCGGCGACGGCGATCAAGCTACCGAAGAAGAACAACCAGAAGGAGAAAGCGTTCAGACGCGGGAAGGCAACGTCTGGTGCACCGATCTGGAGCGGCATCAGGGCATTCGCGAATCCGAAGAACAGCGGGGTTGCGAACATGAGCAGCATGATTGTGCCGTGCATGGTGAAGAGCTGGTTGTACTGCTCTTTCGTCGCGACGACCTGAAGGCCCGGTTCGAAGAGCTGGGCGCGGATGACCAGGGCCATCACGCCACCGATGCAGAAGTAGATGAAGGACGTGATCAGGTACATGTACCCGATGACCTTGTGGTCGGTGGATGTGATCCACCGAACCAGGATGTTGCCCTTTTTCTCAGCACCTGGGCTGATGACGGGGGGCGCGGTGCGCACCGACGCCGGCGTTGTAAGTGTCGTGCTCATGGGTTAGTTACCCTCCTCCTGCGCCACCGGAGCGCTGGTGCCCGGAAGATTTTGGTTGCGGTCGTACTCGGTACCGAGCTGACCCTCGTTGCCCGCTGCGCGGAGCCCGTCGGTGTATGCCAGATAATCAGCCTCTGACACGACCTTCACCTTGAACAGCATGAGGGAGTGGTATTCGCCACACAGCTCGGCGCACTTTCCGTCGTAGGTGCCGATTCGTTCCGGGATAACAGACATGTAGTTGACCTTGCCGGGAATCATGTCCTTCTTGTAGAGGAAGTCGATGACCCAGAAGGAGTGAATGACGTCGCGGGACTGAAGAGCGATCTCGATCTTCTTGCCGACGGGCAGAACCAGCGTGGGGAGCTCGGATTCGATGATCGAACCAGGAGCGGCGTCAGGGTCGTCCTGGGCCTGGATACCGGCCGAGTAGACATCTTCATTGACGTAGTTGAAGTCCCACGCCCACTGCTTGCCCAAAACCTGGATCTTGACTTCTGGCTGATCGAAGCGAGCCTCGATGGCCTGCTGGTCCCTGGCCGTGAAGGCGAAGAATCCGAGCACGAGGATGAGCGGCACGATCGTGTAGAAGATCTCGATCGGCATGTTGTATCGCAGCTGTACCGGCAGGCCGGTCTGGCCCTTGCGGCGTCGGTAGACGACGACGGCCCACAGTGTGAGGCCCCAGGTGATGACACCCACAATGAGGAGCACGATCCAGGAGGTGGTCCACAAGCCGGAGACGCGCTCTGTGTGGTTTGTAACCGCAGGCTGCCCCTCCTCGAATCCGGGGAGGAACCCGTTGAGCTGGGCTTGTGTACACCCCGCGAGAGCAATGGTTAACGACGCTGCGATTGGAATTGCAGCCCATCGAAGACGGCGGTAATTGCGCACCGGTGACCTTTCGGGAGACTCGTGGTCACTTCTCAGGAAGTGAATTGATCGTTTCCCAGCCTACTCCGAGAGCGGCCGTCACATGTGCACTCCCGGTGCCGCGTCACCGTAAAAATCAAGGAATTGCTGGATTTTTTTGCCGAAAATAGGGCTGGGAGACCATCGATTCGATGATCTCCCAGCCCTGAAACAGCTTTATCGACTAGTGGAAGGAATCTCCACAGGCACAGCTTCCGCCGGCATTCGGGTTGTCAATCGTGAAACCCTGCTTTTCGATGGTGTCTTCGAAGTCAATCGACGCGCCGTCAAGGTAAGGAACGCTCATCTTGTCGACGATCACCTCAACGCCATCGAAGTCGACAACAGCGTCGCCGTCGAGCGTTCGCTCGTCGAAGTACAGCTGGTAAATCAAGCCAGAGCATCCGCCGGGCTGGACGGCAACACGCAAGCGCAGGTCTTCGCGGCCTTCCTGCGCAAGCAGGCTGCGCACCTTGGCTGCGGCCGCATCGCTGATGCCGACACGGTGAGCGGCGGTCTCTGCAGGTGCAGTGCTTTCGGTGATGGTGTCAGTCATGGTGCTCCTTGAGACGTTGTACAGCGCGAAATCTATTGAGGATTCTATAGCGGCCAACCGGGAACGAGCAGTGAACATTCCCAGTTGGCCATGCCGGGTGACCTAACCGGCTGAGCGTTCATTGAGCCTGGCCAGCAACAGCGCTTCGCTCAGCACGGCGCGCTTGAACACGCCGAGGTGCAGCGATTCGTTGGGGCTGTGCGCCCGTGAATCAGGATCTTCTACGCCGGTGACCAGGATCTGGGCCTCTGGAAAGACGCGTGCAAGGTCTGCGATGAACGGAATGGATCCGCCGACGCCGATATCGACAGGTTCGACGCCCCAGGCATCCCGCATCGCCGTGCGCGTCTCTGCCACGGCCCAGCCGCTGGTGTCAACGAGGAAGGCCTCCCCTGTGTCGACGTCATCGATCTCGAGGTGGGCGCCGAAGGGGGCGTTGGCACGGAGGTGCGCCTCGAGTGCCGCGTATGCCTCAGCTGCCGGCTGCCCAGGGGCGATCCTGGCGCTGAGTCGCACGCTGATGGAGGGTGAGAGCGTATTGGAGGCGTTTGCGACGCTGGGCGCGTCGATACCGGTCACGGTGATCGCCGGCTGTGCCCAGATGCGGCTGAGAATCGATCCGTTGCCGATCGGCGACACCCCATCCAACAGGCCGGTTTCGAGTCTGAGCTGTTCGGCCGAGTACTCGGGAGTGTCCTGCGGGTGACTGGTGAGACCGGCGACGGCCACCGATCCGTCATCCGCATACAGGGTCGCGAGCAGCTTGATCGTCGCGAGCATGGCATCCGGTACCGCTCCCCCGAACATTCCGGAGTGCGATGCGTGAGACAGCGTGCGGACAGTCAGGCGGAACGTCACATTGCCGCGCAGGCCGATGGTGAGCGCGGGAGTGTCGATATCCCAGTTGTTGGAGTCAGCAACCACGATCGCGTCTGCGCGCAGGGCATCTTCGTTCTGTTCGAGGAATGTGGCGAACGAGCGGCTGCCGAACTCCTCCTCACCCTCGATGAAGAGGGCAAGGCCGAGGTCGAAGTCGGGTCCGACAGCCTCGACGAGCGCGCGGATGGAGGCGATGTGCGCCATCACGCCGGCCTTGTCGTCAGCGGCGCCACGGCCGTAGAGGCGGTCGCCGCGCACGGTGGGCTCGAACGGGTTGGATTCCCATTCCTCATCTCGCCCAGGAGGCTGCACATCGTGGTGGGCGTAGAGCAGGATCGTCGGCTTTCCGTTTCTGGCGGCCCGCGTCGCGAGCACTGCCGGCTGGCCCAGCTCATCCGTCCCAGGGATACCGGCCTGCTTGACCTCAACGCTGTCGAAAACACCGAGGTCACGCGCGAGTGCCGCGACGGCATCCGCGCTTGCGGCGACATGGCTGGGATCGAACGCGGCCCACGCCACCGACGGAATACGCACAAGTGCGCTCAAATCGGCGATGGTACTGGGCAGTCCCTGCTCGACTGCGAGGCGAACGTCGGCCTCAACTTTCGCGTTTGCTGGAGATGTGTGTTGGCTATCCGTCATGCAGGTAATCTTAAGGCAACTAAATTCAAGGACATGATGTGGCAAAGCAACCTCTGACCCCCGACGCGGAACCATCGATCGAAACCGCTGAGGAGACCGCAGCGCGGCTCGCAGCGACAACGACCGGCAAGGGCGCCCCGACCCCCACTCGCAAGCAGCAGGAGGCCGCGCGGAAGCGTCCCCTGGTGCCAGACGATCGCAAGCTGGCTGCGAAGCAGGCGCGCGTGCAGTCTGCCGACGCCCGCGAGCGTGCGCGCCTCGGCATGGCAGCCGGCGACGACAAGTACCTCCCGCAGCGTGAGCGCGGCCCGCAGAAGCGGTTCGTGCGCGACTACGTCGACGCGCGCTTCAACGTCGGCGAGTTCATGATCCCGGTGATGTTCCTCGTGATCATCCTCACCTTCTTCCCCAACCCCGCTGTGCAGACATACGGGATCCTGGCGCTCTGGGCTTTCTTCCTGATTGCCGTTGTCGACTGCGTGATCCTCGGCTTCACGTTGAAGCGCAAGGTCGCGGCCAAGTTCGGCGCCGACAAGGCTGAGCGTGTGCGCTGGTATGCGGCGATGCGCGCCCTGCAGCTGCGCGTCATGCGGCTTCCGAAGCCCCAGGTCAAGCGCGGGCAGTACCCCAGCTAGACCTGAACAGACGACGAAAGGCCCCGGCATTGCCGGGGCCTTTCGCGTTTCAGCGGATGGCGCTCAGATCAGGCCAGGTGGAATGCGCCCGCCCTGACCAGGGGAATTCTGGTTTCGTCTTCGGTCAGTGAACCGTGCTGGCCGACCATCTTCCTGGCTGACTGGTTCGGCTCGCGGGAGTCGTAGTACGCGACCAGCTTTCGCGCCGCGACGATGACATCTCCGATTCGGGGCGCGACCTCTGCATCGACCTCGCCGAAGTAGCCGGCTGCGATCGCCTCGTCGCGCGTCATGACCCAGGCACGTTCACCTTCGAGAGCGCGCCAGGCCTCAGCCAGCGAGTCCGCGGTGACGTCTGTGTTCGCGTCGAGGTACAGGTGGAGGCACCGTGGGTCTCCCCCGATGTGCCTGACGCCCTCCACGAGCTCTGGCACGGTGTCGAACAGGATGTGGCGCTCTGCCGGCACGTCAATGATTCCGTGGTCAGCCGTGACGATCAGTCCTTCGTCGGCGCGGAGCGTCGCCGCGAACCGTGCAAGCTCTGAATCCAGCACTTCAAGCTCTGTCAACCACTTGGCCGATTCCCAGCCATTCGCGTGGGCGGCGATGTCGAGTTCAGCCACATACAGGTAGACCAGCGCACGCGGTTCCTCATCAAGGATGCGCTTCGCGGCCGCGAAGCGATCCGCTATCCGCTCAGCTGACACGTACGTCGCGCCACGCAATACCGCCTGGGTGAAGCCCGACGCGTCGTAGCGTGCTGGGCCGACGGTGAAACTGGGGATACCAACATCCGCTGCCTGCTCGAATACGGTGCGCACGCGCTGCCAGGTCGCCGGATCCATGTCGGCGTCCCAGCCGGTCAGCTGGTTCACGACTCGGTCATGGGCCTCGTCGCGCACGCGGTAGCCGACCAGGCCGTGCTGGCCTGGCGCAACACCTGTTGTCAACGTGGCGATGCCGGCCGCCGTTGTCGCGGGGAACACCCCATCGATCACGCTGCGCTTGCCCAGCCTGCTGGCCAGGAACCTGGCATGGCCCGCACGGCTCTTGATGGCGCTGGCGCCGAGACCGTCGACCAAGACGACCACGGCTTTGGCCGCTGGCGGGAGGCCAAGCACGTTCGGTGTGCCCTGGAGGGCGTGCAGGCAACTTGGGAGAACATCGGCAAGGCGAATCGTGCTGAATTGGCGGGCCGGTAGCATAAGGGACATCGGGGTAAGTCTTTCACAGTCCCTCACACCCGCCATGAACCACTCGTGCCCAGACGCACGTCCTAAGCAGAATTCACGAATGAGCCGCTCAGACAGCACAGCAGACGCATCCTTTACCGAGCGCATCGAAGATGTCGACGTATCGACAGAGATGCAGGGGTCGTTCCTGGAGTACGCGTACTCCGTGATCTACTCGCGCGCGCTTCCCGACGCCAGGGATGGGCTCAAGCCGGTACAGCGACGCATTCTCTACCAGATGAGCGAGATGGGCCTCCGCCCCGATCGCGGGCACGTCAAGTCAGCTCGCGTTGTCGGCGAGGTGATGGGAAAGCTGCACCCGCACGGCGATACAGCCATCTACGACGCCATGGTGCGCATGGCCCAGGCGTTCACGCTGCGCGTGCCCCTCATCGACGGACACGGCAACTTCGGCTCACTCGACGATGGCCCCGCTGCCCCTCGCTACACAGAGGCGCGCCTGGCGGCATCCGCGCTGTCGATGACGGAAAACCTCGACGAGGACGTCGTCGACTTCGTACCCAACTACGACAACCAGCTGACCCAGCCCGACGTGCTGCCCGCCGCGTATCCGAACCTGCTCGTCAACGGGGCGAGCGGTATCGCCGTTGGCATGGCCACCAACATGGCACCCCACAACCTCATCGAGGTCGTCGGCGCTGCCAGGCACCTGCTCGCCCACCCGGACGCCACCCTCGATGAGCTGATGGAGTACGTGCCTGGCCCCGACCTGCCCACGGGCGGCACCATCGTTGGCCTCGCCGGCATCAAGGACGCATACGCGACAGGGCGCGGCAGCTTCAAGACCAGGGCCCGCGTGTCCGTCGAGGCGATCACGGCCAGGAAGACCGGCCTCGTCGTCACGGAGCTGCCATACCTTGTCGGGCCTGAGAAGGTCATCGAGAAGATCAAGGACGGCGTCAACTCCAAGAAGCTCTCCGGCATCTCGGACGTGACAGATCTCACGGACCGCACCAAGGGCCTGCGCCTGGTCATCGGCATCAAGACCGGCTTCAGCCCTGAAGCTGTGCTCGAGCAGCTGTACCGGGTGACCCCACTCGAGGACTCGTTCAACATCAACGCCGTGGCGCTCGTCAACGGCGGCCCCCAGACGCTCGGCCTCCGCGAGCTGCTGCTCGTTTACGTGAACCACCGCATCGAGGTTGTCACGAGACGAAGCGCGTATCGTCTTGCCCGCCGCAAGGAACGACTCCACCTCGTCGAGGGGCTCCTCGTTGCCATCCTTGACATCGATGAGGTCATCCAGGTGATCAGGGCCAGCGATGACAGCGAGCAGGCACGCACGCGACTGATCGACGTCTTCGAGCTGAGCCAGATCCAGGCCGAATACATTCTCGAACTCAGGTTGCGACGACTCACGAAGTTCTCGCGCATCGAGCTGGAAGCCGAGCGTGACAAATTGCTCGCGGAAATTGCAGCGCTTGAACTGCTGCTCGCGAGCAAGCAGGCCATTCGCACCCTCGTCTCCGACGAACTCGCCGAGGTCGCTGAGCGCTTCGGCACTCCGCGCCGCACGGTTCTCACCGAGGCCAGGCCCAGCATCGCCGGCGCGGCTGCGAAGCGCCAGGCGGCGATCCTCGAGGTGCAGGACAACGCCACACGCGTCTACCTCAGCGCCACAGGACGCATTGCCAGGGTCGATGTGCAGGACGCGGACACAGATGCCGCTGAGTCGCGTGCTGTGCCCGTACAGCGCCGCAGCAAGCACGACGCCATCCGCTCTGTGCTCGACACCACCAGCCGGACCGAAATCGGCGCAGTGACCAACCTCGGTCGCCTCATCCGCTTCTCGCCCGTCGACCTGCCTGTCATGCCGACATCGTCGATCCAGCTGGCGGCGGGCGTGCGCGTCAACGACTACCTGGCACTGGCCAACCGCAGCGAGAAGGTGCTCGCCCTGGTATCCCTCGACGCCGACACGTCGATTGCACTCGGCACGAAGCAGGGAGTCGTGAAGCGGGTCACGGCGAAGGACTGGGCCAACAAGCCTGACTTTGAGATCATCGCGCTGAAGCCCAAGGACGAAGTCATCGGCGCCGTGCAGGGCGATGACGACGACGAGCTGGTCTTCGTGGCCTCCGATTCACAGCTGCTGCGGTTCCCCGCGAACTCGGTGCGTCCACAGGGCCGAACTGCGGGAGGCATGGCCGGCATCAAACTGGCCACCGACTCCACCGTGATCTTCTTCGGGGCGGTCTCCCCGGAGGCAGCAGAGACGGCAGTGGTCGCCACGATCGCCGTCGGCAGCCAAACGTTAACGGGCACAGATCCCGGCAGCGCCAAGGTGTCTGACTTCTCCGAGTACCCGGTCAAGGGACGCGCAACCGGTGGCGTGCGCTCACAGCGCTTCCTGAAGGGCGAGGACGCACTTGCCATTGCCTGGGTCGGCCCAGCGCCCGCACGTGCTGTCGGTCCTGATGGCACGCCACGTGCTCTGCCGGAATCCGGTTCACGGCGGGATGCGTCTGGCACACTTCTCGACACTGTCGTCGGAGCCATCGGCGCCAGCATCAGCTGACCTGCACGATGAATCGCACGAAGGGGCGGTGCCTGCGCACCGCCCCCTTCTGCGTACCAACACCGCTGCTGCTACACGCTGCTGCTACACGCTGCAGCTACACATCGATGCGATCACGGCTGAGCTTGTCAGAGCTGTCGATGATGAACTCCTTGCGCGGGGCGACATCGTTGCCCATGAGCAGTTCGAAGATCTTCCCCGCCTGCTCTGCGTCGGCCACCTGCACGCGGCGCAGCGTGCGGTGGGCACGGTCCATCGTGGTCGTTGCGAGCTGGTCGGCATCCATCTCGCCGAGTCCCTTGTACCGCTGGATGGGGTCCTGGTACTTCTTCCCGGTGCGCTTAAGACCGGCCAGAACGCCCTGCAGCTCGGCCTCTGAGTACGTGTAGATGGTCTCGTTCGGCTTGGTGCCCGGGTTCATGACGACCACCCGGTGCAGCGGCGGCACGGCGGCGAACACGCGGCCGCCCTCGATCATCGGACGCATGTAGCGGAAGAACAGGGTGAGGAGCAGCGTGCGGATGTGGGCGCCGTCGACGTCGGCGTCACTCATGATGATCACCTTGCCGTATCGGGCGGCGGACAGGTCGAAGCTGCGGCCTGACCCAGCTCCGATCACCTGGATGATCGACGCGCACTCCGCGTTGGAGAGCATGTCGGACACTGAGGCCTTCTGCACGTTCAGGATCTTGCCGCGAATCGGCAACAGTGCCTGGTGCTCGCTGTCCCTGGCGAGTTTCGCGGTGCCGAGCGCCGAGTCACCCTCGACGATGAACAGTTCACTCGTGAGAACATCGTTGCTGCGGCAGTCGACGAGCTTGGCCGGGAGCGACGAGCTCTCCAGCGCATTCTTCCGACGCTGGGTCTCCTTGTGAGCCCTGGCCGAGATGCGCGACTTCATCTCAGCGACGACCTTGTCGAGAACAAGAGCGGTCTGGGCCTTGTCGTCACGCTTCGAGGATGCGAATCGCTCTGCGAGGCTCTTGGCCACAACGGATGCCACAATCGCGCGCACCGCAGGCGTGCCGAGGATCTCCTTGGTCTGGCCCTCGAACTGCGGCTCGGGCAGGCGCACCGTGAGCACAACCGTGAGCCCGGCGAGGATGTCATCCTTCTCGAGCTTGTCGTTGCCGACCTTGAGTCGCCGCGCGTTCTGCTCAACCTGCGACCGCATGAACTTCAGCAGGCCGGCTTCGAATCCGGCCTGGTGTGTGCCGCCCTTTGGAGTGGCAATGATGTTGACGAAGCTGCGGATCACGGTGTCGTAGCCGGTCCCCCAGCGGAGCGCGATGTCGACCGCACAGTCACGCTGCAGTTCGGTGGGAACCATGGCGCCCTTGTCGGTCAGTACCGGCACTGTCTCGGTGAATGTGCCGTTGCCGGTGAGCCGCCAGGTGTCGGTGATGGGGGCATCCGTCGCCAGGTGCTCCACGAACTCTGAGATACCACCCTCGAACGAGAATGACTCTTCGATGTGCTCAGCAGAACGCTGGTCGCTGACTTCGAGGGTCAGGCCTGGCACGAGGAACGCAGTCTGCCGTGCCCTGCCCAGCAATTCGTCAGTCTGGAACGTCGCACCCTTGGTGAAGATCTGGCGGTCTGCCCAGTAGCGGATGCGGGTTCCGGTGACACCCTTTTTGACCTTGCCGATCACGCGCAGTTCGCTCTTCTTCTCGAAGGGCGTGAACGGTGCGTCAGGGCTCTTCTCGTCACCCTCGTCAGCGAAGATTCCGGGCTCGCCGCGGTGGAACGACATCGCCCAGGTCTTGCCGTCGCGGTCGACCTCGACGTCGAGCCGTTCGGAGAGTGCATTGACGACGGATGCGCCAACACCGTGGAGCCCGCCGGATGCGGCGTATGACCCACCGCCGAACTTGCCGCCGGCGTGCAGCTTGGTAAAGACGACTTCGACGCCTGACAGGCCGGTCTTCGGCTCAATGTCGACGGGGATGCCGCGCGCTGCGTCCCTGACCTCAACGCTCTGGTCGGGGTGCAGGATCACGCCAATGAAGTTGCCATGCCCGCCGAGCGCCTCGTCGACTGAGTTGTCGATGATCTCCCACAGGCAGTGCATGAGTCCCCGAGAGTCGGTCGAACCGATATACATGCCGGGGCGTTTCCGCACAGCCTCCAATCCTTCAAGGACGGAAAGGTGGCGGGCGGAATAGTCAGAACTCACAACTGTTAAGACTAGTGACCGAAGGCGACAGTCGCCTGACCGACACCCGACGCCCACCGCTACGCGGTGAGCGAAATACTTCGCAAGTGGCCTTCAAAGTCGCCTCAGGCGTGTTTACATTGAGTATCAGGTTTTATTGGTCCCAGTCTGGAGGAGGAGCACATGTCCCAGATCGCCACCGAAAACGGTGCCGTCGAGGAACTCGACGCCCCCCACCAGCTCACCGCAGCCGACCGCTGCGACGCGTGTGGAGCTCAGGCGTACATCCGTGTTGTCGTGAACAACAGTGAACTGCTGTTCTGCGCCCACCACGGTCGCAAGCACCAGGAGAAGCTGGCCGCCGTTGCGCAGAGCTGGCATGACGAGTCGAGTCGGTTGTTCGAAGACCAGCGTTCGTAACAGAACGTACGACGCATCAAGGTGCGAAGAGCCCCCAGACCACAGTCTGGGGGCTCTTCTCGTTTGTGCTGCCGGTGTTACTCGGCGTCGAGACCGAGTCTGGACGCAATCTGATTGCGGGCAGCCAGCGCGATCTCGTCTGCGTGGTCACTCTGTGCAGACGGGGCGTAGTCCGCGCCGTGCCTGGCCAGCGCGATCCGGAGCAAGTGGTCGGCCAACCCGGGGTTGCGAGCGAGCACAGGGCCGTGCAGGTGGGTACAGAACAGGTCACCCATCACGAGGCCCTCTTGCCCAGCTCCGTTGCCGTTTCCGGTACCGCTGATCACTCGGCCGAGCGGTGATGCTTCGGCGCCGACATAAGCGCGTGCGTGATTCTCAAAGCCGCTCAGGCGGCCGTACTTGGTCTTGACCACGATGTCGTCGGTGATCCTCGCCGGCGCGGGGACCGCTCGTCCGGCAACCAGGCCGAGGCCATCGATGACCGTGCCATCCAGCTGGATGCCACCGCTGAGGAGTTCCCACCCCGTGCCGATGGCAAGGATCGGAACGTGGGCGGCGCACCACTCACGCATATGGCCGACAAACGGCCTGAGGAGATCGCGAACGCGTTCCAGGTCAGAGTCAGTGCCAGAACCGATAACGACGAGGTCAACCGATGCCGGCAGATCGGCCAGAGAGGCGACCGGCACGATCGTGACAGTGTGGCCTGCCCATTCTGCGCGCCTGGCCAGGACTCTGGCGTTCTCTGCGTCTCCGTTGGTGTTGAGCAGCTCTGGAAGGATCGAGACGATGGTGAGTTCGGTCATAGTACTTCTACCTCAACGGCCGGGTCGGGATCATTGCTGGCGAGGCCGAGGTGCGCCCGCGTGCGGCGCATGGAATCAGCAGAGAAGACGATTGTCTTCAGCCCATGACCGGGGTCCGGAAGAGCGATGAAGTCATCGAGTGCGCGTCCGAGATCGGTTTCAATCCGATCGATTTCGACATTGTCGTATGCGAGCTGCAGCGCAATGTCATGGGCCTTCGACCCTGATACGAGCAGCACACGGCCGAGGTTGGAGGTGTCCACCGGCCAGAAATAGGACGGGTCGCGCACATCGGAGCCGACAGCGACCAGGATCTGCTCAGTCCCGGGTTCGAGGCTGTCGACGTTCAGTTGGAAGCTTGCCGGGTTCTGCACGAGAACGAACTCGACCTGCTTGCCGCGCACCGTGACGATCTCGCCACGGCCGAACACAGGGGGAATCGTTGAAACGGCAGCGACGGCGCGCTCAGGAATGAACCGCTCCCCGAGAATTGCGCGGGCAGTGGCCAGCGCAGTCGCGGCATCCACGGCATAGTGCGTTCCGCGGGCTGGCAAGCCGACGGTGTAGCCCTGTCCGGATGACATGGCAATCTGGGCCTCACGGCCAGACACCTGCGTGACGATTGTTCCCTCGCCTGCAGCCAACCGTTCGTCTGCGGTCTGCGTGTAGCCGAGCCCGCGGGGATTCTGCGCCAGAACAGTGGCGCTGACGCCATACCGCTCAACGTGAACGCCATCGCCGAGGGATTCAGCCAACGAGACGAGGTACTGGTCGTCGGCGTTGATCACGACTGATTCGGTCGCACGCGCCGCGATGGTGCGCAGCATGGCTGAGACCATCTCTGAGTCGTGGAACCTGTCGATCTGGTCGACCATCACATTCGTGAGGGCCACGACGCGCGGGGTGAGGCCACCGGCGATGAGAGCGCCGTGCCCCTCATCCATTTCAAGCACAGCGATTTCGCCGTCGATACGACCGGACAGGCTGACCTGCTCGAGCAGCGCAGACGTGAGGCCCTGGCTAATGTTCGCCGTCGACGGATTGGTGAAAACGGACAGCTGGTGAGCGCGCAGGATCGCGACCAGCATTTTGGTGGTGGTCGACTTTCCGCTCGATCCCGTTACGATGACCAGGCCAAGCGGAAAGCTGTTGAGCGTGGTCGTCAGGAAGCCAGGGGCAATCTTATTGACGACAAGGCCGGGGACGGCAGAGCCGCCCCCTGGCTTGCGCCATCTCGCGAGAATCCGAACGACCCTGCCAATGAGGATCGCCGGCGCATACCGCACTCAGTGACCTTTACTCGAGGTAGTCGCGCAGCGACTGTGAGCGCGACGGGTGACGCAGCTTGGCCATCGTCTTGGACTCGATCTGGCGGATCCGCTCACGCGTGACGCCAAAGGTATCGCCGATCTGGTCCAGTGTCTTCGGCATACCGTCTCCGAGGCCGAAGCGCATCCGGATGACGCCGGCTTCGCGCTCAGACAAAGAATCGAGCAGGCTTTCCAGCTGCTTCTGCAGCATGGTGAAGCCCACTGCATCTGCAGGAACGACTGCCTCGGTGTCTTCGATCAGGTCGCCGAACTCGCTGTCGCCGTCTTCACCAAGCGGGGTGTGCAGCGAAATGGGCTCGCGACCATACTTCTGGACCTCGACGACCTTCTCAGGCGTCATGTCGAGCTCGCGGCTCAGCTCTTCTGGCGTCGGTTCGCGACCGAGGTCCTGCAACATCTGGCGCTGCACACGGGCGAGCTTGTTGATGACCTCAACCATGTGAACAGGGATACGGATGGTGCGGGCCTGGTCGGCCATGGCGCGGGTGATGGCCTGGCGGATCCACCAGGTGGCGTAGGTGGAGAACTTGAAGCCCTTGGTGTAGTCGAACTTCTCAACTGCACGAATGAGGCCCAGGTTTCCCTCCTGGATCAGGTCGAGGAACTGCATGCCGCGGCCGGTGTATCGCTTGGCCAGTGAAACAACAAGGCGGAGGTTCGCTCCGAGCAGGTGGCTCTTGGCGCGAGCGCCATCCTTGGCCACCCACTGCAGTTCACGACCGTTGGCCGTACGCTTCTCTGCGTCCGTCATGTGGGCGAGCTTGTCCTCAGCGAACAGGCCAGCCTCGATGCGCATGGCAAGCTCGACCTCTTCGGCCGCGTTCAGAAGCGCGACCTTTCCGATCTGCTTCAGGTAGTCCTTGACCGGGTCAGCGGTCGCGCCGGTGATTGCGCTGGAGTAAACGGGCACTTCGTCGTCGTCGTCAACAAGTGACAGCACGAGAGCGCCGGCGGGAAGCGGCTCAGCAGGAGCGGTGCGCTTGACGCCCTCTTCGTCTGACTCGTCGTCGTCAGCCTTGTCGACATCGATGACAACGGCACCTTCATCGCCGTGGTCAACCTCATCGTCAGGTCCGTTTCCGGACTTCGCAGCCTTCGTGGCAGCGCGCTTGCGCGGCGCGGCCTTCTCAGCTGCTGGGTCAGCTGCAGCTGCAGCAGCCTTCTTCGCGGCATTTGCGGCCCGCGTGGCAGCAGCCTTAGCGGCCTTTGCCGCCTTGGCCTCGCTCGCGGTGGTCTCTTCGGTCACCTCGGTCTTTACTGGGGTTGCCATTCGAACACCTCTCATGCGTCAAGTTTTGCGCGTACAGCGCCCCGCTTTTTTCGCAGTGTGAAACCGTTGCTACGAGAAATTGGGCAGTACTAAGACCCATGTCAAGTCCTGGGGCATCGCGCGGATGACATCTGCACCAACATTTCGATTGGTACTCCCAGAACCCGAACGGGTCCTATTGACAATTATTGCATGGTTTGGATATACGTCGAGCCATAGGCCAAAAGAGTCTGCCTGCGTTCTACGGGTGCGTCCCGTCGCCCTTCCGCGTGCGTCGCTTCCATGCTTGAGATAGTGCAACCCACAGCGGGGCTACTTCTATTCCCTCATCCGCTGACATCTGTGCCCTCGTGCGCCGCCTCGCGCGCAGCAGGAAGACAACCCCGGTTCCAATGACGAGGTACTGCACCGCAAAAGCGACCCGGAACGAGTCCGCCGAATACAGGTCGCTCGCCTCTCCCCCGCTCACCCGCCAGCCGTCCTGTACGTCAAGCAGCAGACCGATGAGGAACATCATCACGAAGCTGGCGGAGAACCCACCGACATTCACGACTCCGTTCGCAGACCCGAGGCTCCGCTGCGGGTTGAATGAGCGGGCGAAATCGAAGCCGATCAACGAGCCTGGGCCGCCGGTGCCAATGACAATCAGGAGCAGCACGATGAGCCACACGGGCTGCGGTCCTGGCCACAACAGCACGATTGTCCACATGATGCCTATCGCCGTGACTATTCCGAGCACGATGGAGCTGCGCCGAAGCGGGAAACGGCCAGTCAGGATGCCGAGAATGGGACCTATGACGAGTCCAGCGCCCACGAGGATGGTGAGCAGGCTGGCCGCCAGGCTGGGCGAATAGCCGAGGCCGTAGACCATGAACGGGAACCCCCACAGCAGGCTGAAGACCGTGCTCGACGATTGCGTCACGAAGTGCGACCAGAACCCAAGTTGCGTGCCGGGTCGCGCGAGACTGTGACGCAACTGCACCAGCGCCGCCCGCCAGGTGGCCGGCGCGCCCATCTCGACGGCGTCAGCCGGCCGGTCTCTGATGAAGATCACGATCACGATCAGTGCGATGACTGCGACAGATCCGGCCGAGATGAACGCAGACGTCCATCCCCACATGTGCAGGACCCAGGCGAGGGGCACAGCCGAGAGCACCTGCCCAAGCTGGCCGAAATTGCCCATCCACTGCGACACCTGCGGGACAACGCGCGGCGTGAACCACGAGGAGACGAGACGGATCACCGAAATGAAGATCGTTGCGTCTCCGGCGCCGACCAGGATACGGCCGACGACGGCAACCGTGATGGTTGGGGAGAATGCCAGCGTGAACTGGCCGACGATCATCAGCGCGGTGCCCGCGAGCATCAGCACCCGAGGACCGTAGCGATCGATCAGGATGCCGACAGGAATCTGAGTCGACGCATACACGATCAGCTGCACGACGGCGAGGCTGGACAGCACGGCCGCTGAACCGCCAAAACGTTCAGCCGCGTCAACGCCGGCAACACCGAGCGACGTCCGCTGCAGGATCGCGCTGACATAGGCGAACGATCCAACGACGAAAATCAACCAGGACCGACGAGAATTCACTCCCCTACGTTACCCCTGGGTCAGCGCTGCCCGGGGACCTAGCCGCCTAAGCCGTCATCCCTGGTGCGGCGGATGCTGAGGAACTTCTCCAACTCCGCGGCGATTTCGTCAGCACTTGGCAGCTCACCGTCTTCGTCCGTGAGCGGCGAACGAAGCGTGCTGCCTTCCATATAGGAGTCGTAACGCTGTTCCAGCGTTCCGACGAGCTTGGAGAGCTCCCCGTTCTCGTTCACCTGGTCGTCAATGCGGGCGACGAACTCACGATTCTGCTCCCGCAGCCGGTCGGTCGGGAAGATGAGACCGGTGGCCGCGCTCGTACTCTCCAGCGCAGAGAGCGCAGCAGACGGGTATTCAGTGTCAGCCAGGTAGTGCGGAATCAGCAGCACAAACCCGACAGCGGATGCCCCTGACTGCTGCAGTCGGTATTCGACGAGATGCAGGGCATTGGCCGGTACCTGGGTGTGCGGACGCCACACCGACATGGTCTCGATGAGATCTGACCGGCTGCCACTCACCGTCACACCGATCGGTCGCGTGTGCGGCACGGGCATCGGGATGGCATGAACCCAGGTAGTGGACGCGACCTTGAAGTACTCAATGAGCTCCAGAACGGCTGCGGTGAACTGTTCCCAGCGGAAGTCCGGCTCGAAGCCGGCGAGCAACAGGAATTGCTGACCGATCTCATCCGTCGTCAGGTACAGCTGGAGTGTGGCCGGCTGGTAATCGGTCAGGTGGTCCTGGTTGAAGTAAATGATGGGACGACGGGCGCGGTAGTCCAACAACGCATCCGCGTCGAACGTGGCGACCACAGTGTGTTCCAGCGTTCCGACGATGTACTCCGTGAATTGCGAAACGGCACCGCCGGCATCCGCAAATCCAGTGAGGCCTGCGACCAGATTCAGGCCCTCAGGGACCACGGCCGCATCAGCCGTCAGTTCGTATAGTTCACCCGGATCGCGCATGCATTAACTCTAAGCTGCCCCGTTCGCGCGGCTCACGGATTCGCCAGCATGCCTTGATGCCGAGAGCGAACAGCGCACGCCCCTACCATTGAGGTATGACAGTTCCGCAGCTTTCCGTGTCCAACCAGCCCGCACTCGAGTCCACGTCCGATGTCGTCGTCATTGGCGCCATCGCCTCTCCAGGGGGCGCAACGCTGTTCGCGGATGCAGCGTATGGGCGCATCGCAGACGAACTCACCGCGCTGGGCGTGACCGGCGCTGCCGACCAGGTGACACGCATTCCCGCCAGTGTCGGCGCCAGCCGTAGCATCGCCATCGTCGGGCTGGGCAGCGACGCGTCAGAACTCGCACTGCGAAACGCCGCAGGCACGGCAGTCCGCCAGCTCGTCGGCATCGATTCACTCTCATTTGCGCTGCCACTTGGCACTGCAGCAGATCTTTCGGCCGTGCTCGAGGGCGCGGCACTCGGCGGTTACAGCTTCACCGCGTACCGCTCAAACCCGGCAGCACTGAAGCTCCCGGCCGGGGCCATCACCGTCCACACGGATGTCGATGCTCCCGACGCGCTTGAGCGTGCACGCGTCGTGGCCGACGCGACAGCCCTGGTCAAGGACCTCGTCAACACGCCGCCAGCCGACCTTTATCCCGCGTCCTTCGCGGATCTCGCTGCACAGGCGGCCGAAGGCCTCCCCGTCACGCTGACCGTCTGGGACGAGAACCAGCTGGAAGCCGACGGCTTCGGTGGAATCCTCGGCGTCGGCAAGGGTTCGTCCCGCCCGCCGCGACTGGTCAAGGTGGAATACTCCCCCGCAGGAGCGACACGCCACATTGCCATCGTTGGCAAGGGAATCACCTTCGACACCGGCGGACTCTCCCTGAAGCCCGCCGCATCAATGGTCGGCATGAAATACGACATGGCAGGCGCTGCGACCGCCCTGGCCGCCACATTGGCTGCCGTCCGCCTGCAGCTCCCGCTGCGCGTCACCGCTTGGTTGTGCATGGCAGAGAACATGCCGTCTGGAACGGCCACTCGCCCAGAAGACGTACTCCGCATCAGGGGTGGCAAGACAGTCGAGGTTCTCAACACCGACGCTGAGGGCCGCCTGGTGCTCGCCGACGGACTCGTTGCTGCCAGCGAAGAGCACCCCGACGCCATCATCGACGTCGCTACGCTGACCGGTGCGGCCACCGTCGCACTCGGCACGCGGTACTTCGCCGCGATGGGCGACGACGAACTGGTGGCACGCGTCCTGTCTGCCAGCGCAGCGGCTGGCGAATCGGCATGGCCGATGCCGCTCCCGGCAGAGCTCCGGCCCGTCCTCAAGTCGGACGTGGCCGACATCGCCAATGCCAAGATCGGCAACAAGGCCGCAGGGATGCTGCTGGCCGGCGTGTTCCTGCAGGAGTTCATCGGAACGACTGACGACGGAGAAGGTTCACCGACAATCCCCTGGGCGCACCTCGACATCGCCGGATCAGCCCAGAACGAGGGCCGCGGCTGGGGATTCACCGCGGCAGGCCCGACTGCCGTATCCCTTCGCACCCTCATCAAACTGGCCGAGGACTTTTGCCGCCCGTAGTAAGGTCATATGGGCAAGAGATGCTTGCCGATTAACGCCTGCCCGAGACCAAATCGTGGTGTCGGGCAGTACGTGGCGGAGTTCGTAACGCGCGAAGGAGTCTGGGTGTCCGAGCAGAATTTTGACATTGTCGTTCTCGGTGGAGGAAGCGGTGGATACGCAGCAGCATTGCGCGCAGTCCAGCTTGGCTTCACTGTTGGTCTGATCGAGAAGGGCAAATTGGGCGGAACGTGCCTGCACCGCGGCTGCATTCCCACCAAAGCACTTCTCCACTCGGCCGAGGTCGCTGATGTCACCCGCGAGTCAGAGAAGTACGGCGTGGCCGCGACTTTCCAGGGCATCGACATCCAGGCTGTCACCGCGTACCGCGAAGGAATCGTCGCGAGCAAGTTCAAGGGACTCCAGGGCCTGATCAAGGCACGTGGCATCACGGTGATCGAGGGCGAAGGCCGTCTTATCTCCCCCACGACCGTTCAGGTCGGCACCGACACCATCGTGGGCAAGAACGTCATCCTGGCCACCGGTTCGTACTCCCGTTCACTGCCTGGCCTTGAGCTCGGTGGCCGCGTGATCACGAGCGAGCAGGCTCTCGAACTGAACTTCGTGCCCAAGAAGGTCGCCGTCCTCGGTGGCGGCGTCATTGGCGTCGAGTTCGCCAGCGTGTGGAAGTCATTCGGCGCCGACGTCACCATCATCGAGGCACTCCCCCACCTCGTTCCGAACGAGGAAGAGTCGATCTCCAAGCAGCTCGAGCGCGCGTTCCGCAAGCGTGGCATCGAGTACTCACTCGGCGTGCGCTTCCAGAGCGTTGTCCAGAACGAGAGCGGCGTCGTCGTCACCCTCGAAGACGGCAAGACGATCGAAGCTGAACTTCTCCTGGTTGCCGTCGGTCGCGGACCGGCGACGGCAGGTCTCGGCTTCGAAGAGGTCGGCGTCACCGTCGACCGCGGATTCGTCATCACCGACGAGCGCCTCGCCACGAACATCCCCGGCGTCTACGCCGTTGGCGACATCGTGCCTGGCCTCCAGCTCGCGCACCGCGGTTTCCAGCAGGGCATCTTCGTTGCAGAGGAAATCGCCGGCCTCAACCCGATCGTCGTTGAAGACGTGAACATTCCCAAGGTCACCTACTGCGACCCAGAGGTTGCGTCCGTCGGATACACCGAGGCCAAGGCAGGCGAGAAGTTCGGCGCCGACCAGGTTTCCAGCTACGAATACAGCCTCGGCGGCAACGGCAAGAGTGCGATCATCGGCACGACAGGTTCGATCAAGGTCGTCCGCGTCAACGACGGCCCCATCGTCGGTGTGCACATGATCGGCGCACGCGTCGGCGAACTCATCGGTGAAGGCCAGCTCGTCGTGAACTGGGACGCATACCCCGAAGACATCGCACCGTTCATCCACGCCCACCCGACGCAGAACGAAGCGCTCGGTGAAGCCTTCCTCGCACTGGCTGGCAAGCCACTGCACGCGATGTAGCCCCGGCCGCTACTCACACTCTCAGTAAGCTACGAATACAAATGGTTTTGAATATGGTTTTGAAGGAGACAAGCGCATGAGCGAATCCGTCAGCCTCCCGGCACTCGGTGAGAGTGTCACAGAGGGAACGGTTACCCGCTGGCTCAAGAACGTGGGAGACCGCGTCGAGGTCGACGAGCCCCTACTCGAAGTATCGACCGACAAGGTCGACACGGAGATTCCGTCGCCAGTAGCCGGTGTTATCGAGGAAATCCTCGTCCAGGAAGACGAGACGGTCGAGGTGGGTACGGTTCTTGTCAAGATTGGCGACGGATCGACACCCGCAGCCGCACCGGCAGCTCCCGCTGAGCCCGTAGCAGCGGCGGCAGAGCCGGCTCCTGCAGCTCCTGTTGCCGCAGAGCCTGTCGCACCGGCAGCTCCGGTTGCCGCAGAGCCTGCCGCACCGGCAGCTCCTGTTGCCGCGCCGGTCGCTGCTGCTCCCGCTCCGGTTGCTGCACCGGTTGCTGCTCCTGCCGCTCCGGTCGCTGCTCCTGCTGCTCCGGTTGCCGCTCCGGCTGCTCCGGTTGCCGCGGCCGCACCAGTTGCTGAAGCTGCACCCGCTCGCGGTTCGCACGCTGGGACCTCCGGATACGTCACGCCTATCGTCCGCAAGCTTGCGAACGAGGCCGGCGTTGACCTGTCGACGATCACCGGCACCGGTGTTGGTGGACGCATCCGCAAGGAAGACGTCGTCTCGGCGAAGCCTGCGACCGGCGCTGCTGCGGCACCCGCCGTCACCGTCTCGCCGTTGCGTGGAACGACTGTGCCGATGACGCGCCTCCGCAAGGTTGTCGCGGAGCGTGCCGTCATCTCCATGCAGACGTCAGCACAGCTGACCACTGTCGTCGAGGTTGACGTGACCCGCGTAGCGATGCTGCGCGACAAGGTGAAGGCCGACTTCGTAGCGAAGACCGGCAACAAGCTCTCCTTCCTGCCGTTCTTCGCGGTGGCCGCTGCCGAGGCGCTCCAGGCGTACCCGATCATCAACGCCACCATCGACGCAGACAGCAACATCGTTTACCCGCCGCACGAAAACATCAGCATTGCTGTCGAGACCGACCGTGGCCTGCTCACGCCGGTCGTGCGCAACGCTGCTGAGCTCGACATCGCCGGCTTTGCCGCACAGATCGCAGATCTGGCAGAGCGCACGCGCGACAACAAGCTGAAGCCAGACGAGCTGTCAGGCGGAACGTTCACGCTGACCAACACCGGGTCACGTGGCGCCCTCTTCGACACCCCCGTGGTGTTCCTGCCGCAGAGCGCGATCCTCGGCACCGGCATCGTGTACAAGAAGCCGGTCGTTGTCACCAACGACGGACTCGACTCGATCGCCATCCGTTCGAGCGTGTACCTCGCGCTGTCGTACGACCACCGCATCATCGACGGAGCGGACGCCGCCGGCTTCCTCACCACGATGAAGCGTCGCCTCGAAGCTGGCGCGTTCGAGGGCAACCTCGGCCTCTAGCCCAGACAGCGGTTCGTTAGTCGAACAGCTCACGTAGTCGCCAACCGGCCTCGCCCCTGATTACCAGGAGCGAGGCCGGTTTCCGTTCTGGAGCGCCAGTGGGTGGAGAAAGCGCGATGATCGCGGCATTTCCCGTTCGCTCCATCAGAGTCATGGCACTGTCTGCGAGCAGCGCTGCCTCGTCGGAGCTGCCGCCCTGCTGCCCATGACGAATGCCATAGCTGTCTGACTCCCAGAGCGCAGAGCCGGCTTGGTCCACGCCGGCCAGGCACTCCAGCGACGCTTCCTGAATGCAGTGCGCGCGACGACGCACGAGAGCCGCAGCGGCCGCGGCCGGCTCATCGGCCAGGATCGCGTCTGTATCGGTATCGGTATCGGTATCGGTATCGGTATCGGTATCGACATTCGCACGCGGATCGGCATTTGAATGGGCATCTATTGGCACGCCCAGTGTCGTGGCCGGCGTCGGCACCACTGCGCGCGGCTCCCCTGCCGTCTTACTCTCGGTCGGTAGAAGCGTGAGCAGCAGGATCGTGGCGGCCACCGACAGCGCGCCGGCCACAATGAGCGGACGGCGCCGTGCACGTAACCCAGCTCGCACCCGTTCACGCAGCCGCGCTGCCCATCCCGGCATCGCGAAGGCGAGCCAGCCACGCCGGCTGCCGTCACCATCACCATCACTGCCACCCACCTCCGGGAGCAGGTCAGCGAACACCCCGCCGAGCCCGCCCCACCGCTCGCGTCGCGCGCCTGCGCGCACGCTGGTGGCCGGATCGTCCCGCACCTGCGGCGTCGAGGCGTGCACCAGGCCGAGCGGCGCTCCCTGCGACCACGCAAACAGGCGCTGCTCAAGTTCATCGAGACACGGACGAAACGGAATCGCCGTAGTCGCCATCTCGAACCAGGCGGCAATCGGCTCAGAACGGCGATGAAGTTCCACGTCGTTGTCCAGATGTGTGAATACCGCACGCATCACGTTCGTCAGCCTGGTGTAGTCGTCCCTCTGCAGATCGAACCTGTGCGCACGGTCGCGCTCAGGTTCTGGCTGCCCTCGTGTGGGCGGAAGGTCTGCCAGGGAGCCGAGGCCCATCAGGACGGGGCGACCGGCAGCGGTCAACGCCATGGTGCCAAGGCTCAGAGTCGTGTGCACCAGGCCTGACTCGTGCAGCGCGGCCAGCGCAGCGACGAGTGGCGCGATGAGGGTGACGGCCTCGCCTGCCGAGATGTTCCGGCAGTCGAGCAGCATGGCACCGACCGATTCGCTCGACACGCGCTCCTCGACGAGCACCACACGGCCGTCCGGCAGCGTCGCCACGTCGAACAGAGCTGGCACGTGACCGGCGGGAGCGCCCGAATGCGCCCCAATCTCGCGTGAGATGGAGAGGGCGTCTGCGTGGGCATCGAACACCTTGATGGCCACGCACCCTGCGTCTGAGCTCACAGCGCTCCCCAGGTACACCGTTGACCGTGAGCCGACGCCCAGCCGTCGCAGGATGCGATAGCCGGCGATCATCGCTGCGGTAGAGGTGGCTGGGTAGACGGTGCTCATACAGGGAGCGTGGCTCACAGCATCCGTTCACCCCGGAAAAACGATGAAGTGTGGAATCTGCTCCCCCAGAATGCGGGGAGGAGGAGTCGCCGTGACGGGCCAGACTGTCACTAAGTAATCCGGCGACTCGATAGTCTTAGAGACATGGCTCGCAGCAAGGATAAAACTCCCCGCACCCCGAAAGAACCCGGCCGCCTGAAGCAAATGTGGCAGGTGTTCCAGATGACGAGGCGATACGACTCGAAAATCGTCTTGTACCTGGTGCTCGGGTTCTTGGTTCCCGTCGTCATCGGCGTGGCTCTCGCACTCATCTTCTCGCCTGGCAACTGGCTGACCATGACGCTGTGGATCATCGCCGGCGTGCTCGGCGGCATCCTCACGATGCTGATCCTGCTCGGCCGTCGTGCAGAGAAGGCCGCATACTCACAGATCGAGGGGCAGCCAGGTGCCGTCGGCGCCGTTCTGCGCAGCTCACTCAAGCGTGGCTGGGTCGGCAGCGAAATGCCCGTAGCCGTCAACGGCAAGACCCAGGATGCCGTTTACCGCGCCGTCGGTCGCGGCGGCGTCGTGCTGATCAGTGAAGGCCCCAAGAGCCGCACGACCCGCATGGTCGAGGACGAGCGTCGCAAGATCAGCAAGGTGCTCGGCAATGTGAACGTCACCGTCATCTCCGTTGGACCCGATGCAGACGCCGTGCCGCTGCACAAGCTCCCGAGCCGACTGACCAAGATCAAGAAGTCTGTGACCAAGGCGGAGGTACTCGCGATGAACAACCGCCTCAACTCGATGCGCACCTCCATGCCGATCCCCAAGGGTGTCGACCCGATGAAGGCTCGACCGCAGCGCGGAAAATAGCCGCGCCAGGCGCGAACAGTTTTACCTCACTTTTGATCCGTGCCGCTTAGGCACGGATCAAAACTGTTCCAGCCACCTTGTCGTGAAAACCACGCTGGTCTGAATCCCATACGAGTGCCGGGATGACAATAGCCAGCAGCAGGGTTCGGACGATCGGACGCCACAGTCCTACACGCTCCCCGTTCAGCGCTATCAGTCGCATGCCGAGGAGGCGGTGACCGACTCCGCCTCCCATGATCGGAATGAGCACGATCTGCATGACGACGAAGATCAGGGTCGTCGCGAATCCGCTGTAGTTCGCGAAGTTAGCCCCGAAGACTCCGTAGCCCACGGCGATGGCGATGGCCCAGTCAATGGCCAGTGCGCCAATTCGGCGCCCAGCCCGAGCAACGGACGTGGGGCCGGTCTCCGGCAGACCCAGTCGTTCCCCCGGCCATTTGCTGGGCGCGAGTTGACCGAATGACGTGGGGTTGGAATCTGGTTGAGGCACCCATCAAGTGTACCGATCAGGCTCCGCGTAACATGCTCGAAACATTTGCGACACTGTCGAGAAACGACGAGCTACTACGGTCGTAGGAGGTCGTAGTGCGCGACCGTTTTGGATCCACGCCGTTTGGAGTTAACCCGCATGTTCCGCGATTCGTCAGAAGTGCTTAAGTTCATCAAGGACACCGACGTCAAGTTCCTTGACATCCGTTTTACCGACCTGCCAGGTGTGCAGCAGCACTTCAACATTCCTGCTTCCACCGTCGATGAGGAGTTCTTCACCGTCGGCCAGCTCTTCGATGGTTCTTCGATTCGCGGCTTCGCGAACATCCACGAATCCGACATGCAGCTCATTCCTGACGTCACCACCGCGTACATCGATGCTTTCCGCACCGAGCGCACGCTCATCATGCTGTTCGACATCTACAACCCGCGCAACGGCGAGATCTACGCCAAGGACCCGCGTCAGGTTGCCAAGAAGGCTGAGAAGTACCTCGCCTCCACCGGCATCGCCGACACCGCGTTCTTCGCCCCCGAAGCCGAGTTCTACATCTTTGATGACGTTCGCTACGAAGTGAACCAGCACTCCAGCTTCTACTCCGTTGACTCCAGCGAAGGCGCCTGGAACTCAGCACGCAAGGAAGAAGGCGGAAACCTCGCCAACAAGACCGCGTACAAGGGTGGATACTTCCCCGTCAGCCCTGTGGACCAGCACGCAGACCTGCGCGACGACATCTGCCTCAAGCTCATTGATGCAGGCCTCATTCTCGAGCGCAGCCACCACGAGGTCGGCACCGGCGGCCAGGGCGAGATCAACTACCGCTTCGACACCATGGTCGCTGCAGCGGATGACATCCTCAAGTTCAAGTACATCGTCAAGAACACCGCTCACGAGTGGGGCAAGACGGCCACGTTCATGCCGAAGCCGCTGTTCGGCGACAACGGTTCAGGCATGCACACCCACCAGTCCCTCTGGGCAGACGGCGTACCGCTGTTCTACGATGAGGCCGGCTACGGCGGACTGTCCGACCTGGCTCGCTGGTACATCGGTGGCCTGCTGAAGCACGCTCCGGCTGTGCTCGCGTTCACCAACCCCAGCGTGAACTCGTTCCACCGCCTGGTTCCGGGCTTCGAAGCTCCGGTCAACCTGGTCTACTCGGCCGGCAACCGCTCAGCCTGCATCCGCATCCCGATCACGGGCACCAACCCGAAGGCGAAGCGCATCGAGTTCCGCGTTCCTGACGCCTCTGGCAACCCGTACCTCGCATTCGCGGCACAGCTGATGGCTGGCCTCGACGGCATCAAGAACCGCATCGAGCCGCACGAGCCCGTCGACAAGGACCTGTACGAGCTGCCGCCAGAAGAGGCGAAGAACATCCCGCAGCTTCCGGCATCCCTTGAAGAGGCACTCTCCGCTCTCGAGGCAGACCACGACTTCCTGCTCGCAGGCAACGTGTTCACCCCTGAGCTAATCGAGACGTGGATCGACTACAAGCGCGAGAAGGAAATCAAGCCCCTCGCCCAGCGTCCGCACCCGTTCGAGTTCGAGCTGTACTACGGCGTCTAAGCCATAGCCTGAACACAATCGTGGCCGTCCCTCTTCGTGAGGGGCGGCCACGATTGCGTTACCGGCGCGCCCCGCACATGCGGGATAGGATGCGAATTGTTCCCGACGGGAGGAGAGCACCGTGTCAGAGGACTATCCATATGCGCCGAGCGGTTCGATCGTTGTTGGACATGACGGCTCAGAGCATTCAGCTCGCGCGCTTCAGCAGGCCATCACACTCGCGAAGGCCTTCGCCGCCCCGCTCGTCATCGTCCGGTGCTGGCAGTTGGAGAAGCACACTCCCGAGTACACCCAAATTCTCTCTGGCCCCGGTTCTTTCCCAGAGCTGACGGCCGCCGTCCGCTCCACGCTGGAGAAGGAATGCTCGCCGACACTGAGTGAGCATCCGTCCGTGACAGTCAGCTATGAGGCCGAGTTGGGCGCACCAGCTGAAGCCCTGACGGCTATCTCCGCCGAGGCGCTGGCGCTCGTCCTCGGGTCGCGAGGCCTCGGCGGCGTTGCCGGCCTGCTGCTGGGCTCCGTCGCCGATCGATGCGTGCACCAGGCGGTGTGCCCAGTGCTGATCGTTCGCCCACCTGCCGTGGCTGCGTCGGACAGTGAGGCTGCGCCGGGTGGCGGGGACCGGTCAGATAGCGCTGTGTTGCTCGACATAGCGCCAGGATCAGTCGTTGTCGCCCACGATGGCTCTATGAACAGCGATCATGCCCTCGAGGCTGGGCTCACGTTTGCACAGGCACTTGGCCTCCCCCTCGCCGCGGTTCGAACCTGGAGCATCGACCATGTGCCGCACGGACTGCTGTGGAGGGATGGCTACGTGGCGAGCTTCGAGGAAGTCTCTGTGGGGGTGCGGGAACAGCTGATCAGAGACGTTGCCCCCGTTTCGCAGCGGTATGGCACTGTTCCCGTCAGCTATTTCGGCGTGCTGGGCGATCCGGGTGAATCTTTGGTCAACGCGTCGAAGCTGGCAGGGTTCCTTGTTGTCGGTAGCCGCGGCCGTGGCGGTTTCACGAGCCTGCTGCTCGGATCCGTCAGCGCGTACTGCGCGCACCGCGCAGAGTGCCCCACACTCATCGTTCCGCGGGCCAGACACTAGGGGCGGATAAGCAAACACTGGCCGCACCCCGGATAGGGATGCGGCCAGTGTTCATGTCACGCCGTCGAGGTTCTTCTCGGCGACCGCGCTCAGGGGGCGAACGTGTTCATCAGGCGAACGCGTATGCACCCTGGTCGGCAGGTGCGGACGCGTTTACGCTGCGCACGGGAGCCCGGCCGATCGTGCGAACGTTCCAGCCGGCGGCAGCCCAGGCTTCACCGTCGAGGCAGTTGCGGCCATCGACGATGTTCTGGGACTTGACGAGCTGTCCGAATTCGCGCGGATCGGCCTGGATGAATTCCGGCCACTCGGTGAGGACGAGTACCACGTCGGCATCCTGGATTGCTGCCGTGGCAGAGTCGGCGTAACCGAGCGCCGGAAAAATGCGGGACGCGCTGGTGGTGGCCTGTGGGTCGAAGACGGTCACCTGGGCACCCTTCAGCTGGAGTGCCGCTGCAACATTCAATGCGGGCGAGTCGCGGACATCGTCGGTGTCCGGCTTGAAGGCCGCGCCAAGCACGCCGATGCGGCGGTTGAGAACGGATCCTCCGCAGGCTGCCAACGCGTGGTCGATGACCAGCTGACGCTGTCGCATGTTGATCTCGTCGACCTGCTGCAGCAGGTCGGAGGCCGAGTGCGCACCCAGCTCGCTTGAGCGGTGCATCAGCGCCCGGATATCCTTCGGCAGGCAACCGCCGCCGAAGCCGAGGCCGGCGTTCAGGAACTGGCGGCCGATGCGGACGTCGTGACCCAGGGCATCCGCGAGCAATGTGACATCCGCGCCGACAGCGGCGCAGACCTCAGAGATCGCATTGATGAAGGAGATCTTGGTGGCGAGGAAGGCGTTCGCGCTCACCTTCACCAGCTCTGCGGTCGGCAGGTCCATGACCAGCACCGGCGTGCCGTTTGCGATCGGCTCGGCGTACACGGTGCGGAGCAGTGCCTCAGACGCTTCAGTCGTGCCCCCCAGAACGAGGCGGTCAGGCGCGAGCGTGTCCTGCACAGCCTTGCCCTCACGCAGGAACTCGGGGTTCCAGACCAGCTCGGCCTGCACGCCGGCAGGAAGGTTCTCCCGCACAATGCCACGGAGGCGTGCTGCGGTGCCGACGGGAACCGTTGACTTGCCAACGATCAGGCCGTCGTGGGTGAGGTGCTTGGTGACCTGCCTGGTCGCGTCCTCGACGTAGCTGAGGTTCGCGGCGAAGCTCGTGGCCTGCTGGGGCGTGCCGACGCAGACGAAGTGCACATCGGCGAAGTCCGTTGCGGCTGCGATGTCGGTGGTGAACCGCAGGCGTCCAGTACCGACATGCTTGCGGAGCAGCTCGGGGAGGCCAGGCTCGTAGAAGGGCACGATTCCCTGGCTGAGGGCGTCGACCTTGTTCGGATCGGTGTCGACTCCGACGACCTCGAATCCCATTTCGGCCATGGCAGCAGCATGCGTTGCGCCCAAATAGCCGGTGCCGATAACACTGATCCGTGGTGCTCGTTGCTCTACGTTGTCGTTCGTCATTGGTTTCTCCTTAGTCCTGAAAAAGGGGTGAAGTGTGGGGTTGCCGTTCGGACGCGTTCGGTCAGCTTGCGGGCAACAGGGTGAATCGACCCAGTGGATCCGTCAGACCAGTGATGAACGCAGAGAGGCTGTCGCCCCGTGAGTTGATGCGCCAGTCGTTCGTGGAACGCTCGCCCTCGACGTAGGTGGTGATGGCCAGGTTGAACCACGCGAAACCGATGATGTCGTCGTTCTTCGGCTCAGCCAGCGCGGAGAAGAAGCTCTTGACCCACGGCTCCTTGTGCCCACCGGTCTCAGAGGCGCCGACTTCCGCCAGCAGAATCGGCTTCTTCGTCAGTGCTCGGAGCTGGTCAAGGCTCTGATCGAACGTGCTCTGGAACGTGAACTCCTGCTTCGCCACGTATGGCGGACGCAGGTACCCGGAGAGACCAACCATGTCGACGTACTCATCACCGGGGTACAGCGATGCCAGGAATTCCGGCGTCTTGTTCGCGGCAGGCAGCTTGGTGATGACGTTCGGGGCCCATACCCAGAAGACGAGCTCATTGGCTCCCTCTGCCTCGAAGATGTCGTGCACGTGCTGCCAGACCTTGACGTAGTCACCGGGGCGGTTGCCATTGATGGACTCGCCCTTGCCGTTTGTCTCGTTCCAGGGATACCAGATGCCGTTCATCTCGTGATTGAACCGGATGCCGAGCGGGAGGCCCGTCGCGACGATGTCGCGGGCGTACTGGTGGATGTACTCGTCAAATGCGCCGGGAACGCCTGCTGCAGGGTCGCCGAGGATCACGGGCAACGAGTACGCCGGCTCTTCAATCACGTCGTTGCCGGCCTTGATCGGCCGGGACTCCCACGTCATGAGCGGGACCTTCCCGCGTTCCCATGCTCGCGTCACTGCGTTGGCCCTGAACGTTTCGTCCCAGCCGCTGAAGTAGCCGACCATATCGGGCTGCACTCCGATGGCACTGCTTGTCGCGTCCAGCGTCGACCAGTTGAACGGCGCCTGTTCCGTGTACATGCCGAAGTAGCGCGCGGTGGGGTTCACGATGTCCTGCAGGGCAGGGGCCGTGATGGTCGTCTCTGGAACTCCAGGCTTGGCCGGCGTGGTTTTGACGACGACCTTCGGCTTGGCAGCTGCGGCCTTCGCGTCTGCTGCACGGCGCTCGGCGGCCACAACCTGCTGCTGAACCTGGGCCAGCTTCTTGGCTGTCGCAGCCTGCTGCGCCAGCAGCGTCTTCTTCTGCGCAGTCAGCTCACTCGACGTCTTCGCGAGCTTTGCTTCAATGGACGCAAGCTTCATCTTCAGCTTGGTGTTCTCAGCCGCGAGCGGGTTCAGTGTCGTCTGAGCACCAGAGACGGCCGCCTCAACGCTTTGGCGAATCGGGCTGCTCGGAGACGACCACACGATCATCGAGAGGATGGCGAGCGTTGCGGCCATGGCGACGAGCGCAATCACCGAGCGACGGGTGTTCTTCTTTCCCGTTGACCACCAGGTTTTGTTAGACAATGAGGAATCCTTCCAGGGCGAAGATGGCGATTCCGATCAGGTAAGGAATCGCAGCTTTCGGGTTCAGGCGGCGTCTGGCCGGCTTCTGTCGGCGCGACGTGACCGTCACCGGCTCTACGGCGGGGTACTCTCGCACCGCTGTGGCCGTGAGGGCAGAGCCGGCCTGGTGCGCACCCTGGGTAGCGGATGACTCAGACCAGGTCGCGGGGAAGCCGAGCGACTCGAGGGTGCCGAATTCTGCCTCATCGCGGAGGCTGCCAACGGAGTCGACTCCGGTGCCCTCGCTGGTCTGGGTGTCGCCACCGGCATAGGCGCCAACGCGGGTACCCCATCCGCTGGCGTGAGCCATCCGGAAGAATCCGATGAGACGAATCGGCATCAGGAAGAATGTCGAGACGATGATGAAAACCGGGAGACGGAAGAAGTCGCTGGGCTTTTCTGACAGGTGGCGCATCTGGCGGATGGCCATGCTGATCACGGACGACAGGAGCATCAGGATTGCGACGGTCACGATACCGGTGCCCATGCCGTACTCGTTGAGGAAGCCTTCGTAGAAGTTGTATCCCTGGCCCGTGAATGAGCGGTAGACCCAGCCGAGCATCACGCCGGCGAGAAGGAAGGGCAACAGGATGTCCATGAGGAAGAAGAACGCGAGAAGCGGTGCGTGGCCGAGCATCCATGGCAACATCCGGAGAGTGTTGTACTGGCTGCCGCGAGCCCAACGCAGCTGCTGCTTCCAGAGCTTCTTCACCTGCAGGGGCGCATCCGTGTACACGAGGCTCGTGTGCTGGTACACGGTGCGGTAGCCCTCTTTGAGGGTGAGGTTGGTCAACGTGCGGTCGTCGGACACTTCGAGGAACACGCCCATGAACTTCTCTGTCATGAACTTGTCCATCACGCGAATCAAGATGGAGCGACGGAAGGCGATCGTGCGGCCGGGGAGGCAACCGATCTGACCCAACACGCTCTGCGCGGGCATCGAGTACAGCGCACGGGAGTTCTCGAGCCAGTCGGCCCAGCGCGTGATCCAGCTGCGCGTGGGCTCCAGGATTCGCTGACGGGTCGTAACGCCGCCGACTTTGTCGTCAGCGAAAGGCTTGACGAGTTCGGCGAGGGCATTCGGCATCCAGACCGTGTCGGAGTCGACGAGCACCGTGATGTCTCCGGTGGAAAGCTCCGTGCCGATCTTGACGGCATTTCGCTTTCCGGGGATCGGGGTGTGGACCCAGCGCACGAGCGGGGCGAATTCGTCACACACGCTGACGAGGCCGGGGTTCTCAGGGCCGTTGATGACAACGATGATCTCGCCAGGACCCTGCTCCACCATGCGCCCGAGCACATCGCGGAAGAGGTCAAGCGGCTCGTCGAGCACCGGAACCACGACACTGGTCGTGCCGTTGTACTCGCCCGTGAACGGGCGGTAACGCGCGGACAGGAATACTTTGATTGCCCAGAGGATCCAGACCAGGGCGGAGTACACGGAGAACATGTATAGCTCTGCGTGACCCTCCGTCATGTGTCGGATTTGCAGGATGAAAATGAACAAGGCTGTACCCCGGCGATCGTAGTTGTGGTGAGATCCGCGCCGCTGGGGATCATCGATGATTCGAACAAAAAGCGATTGTGGTCTGAGTATGGTGGGTGGAAGTCATCGTGCGCAAACGTGCCGTCTACCCCCGGACGTGGTACGCGATGTCCCCCCTTTGACCGACATGTGTCCCCCCTTGTGTGGACATAGACATGGCTATTTTCCCGGCCGAATCTGAGGTGGTTTTCACTGCCTGAGTGCGGGTTCGACGAGAGCTGGCGCGACGAATCTGCGTGCGTAATTGCTGATCAGGGCGATTTGCATCCATGGGACAGCGAGCGAGATGCTGGGCGCGTTGCAATGGTTGGGCGCGGCGAAACACTGCCGACTGAGCGCCGCTCAGCTTCCTCAGAACGGCAAAACGGAGGTCGAATTCCGGTAAAAAATTCTTACGGAAGTTTACGGCGCTGTAACAAATGGGGGCGGCGACGGGCGCCATCGAAGACGTGCCCACTCCACGCGGGCACCCCAAAACTGTGGGTTAGCCCGTGAGCGGACGCGTGCCCTCGACGGGGCCGTAGAAGAGTCGCTCGAAAACGGCCCGCGCACGGCGCGTGACGCCCAGGTAATCCTCTTCCAGCTGGTTCGCAGAGCCAGGGGGATAGCGCATGATGCGCGCAATTCCCTCAAGCTGCTGCCGGTCAGCCGGCAGCACATCGGACGTCTTGTTGGTCCAGAGCGTGATCGCAGACCGAGCACGTGAGGCGAAGATCCAAGCGGCGCGCAGCGTCTCAGCGTCGTCTTCGCTGACGAGGTTGGCCTCGCTCGCCACGGTCAGCGCGATCATCGTCGACGTCGTCTGCAACTCCGGAAGCGCTGCAGCGTGCTGCAGCTGAAGCAACTGTACAAACCATTCGACATCGCTCAGTGAGCCGCGGCCGAGTTTGAGATGGCGCTGAGGGTCGGCCCCCTGCGGCAGCCGTTCACTCTCAACCCTGGCCTTGATGCGTTTCACCTCGCGTACATCCTGCTCAGCGATGGTGTTCGGGTAGCGCACGGAGTCTGCCACGGTGGTGAAGTCGGCGAGGAGCGCGGTATCCCCTGCCACGCCGGATGCGCGGAGCAGCGCCTGTGCTTCCCACGTCAGCGACCAGCGCCGGTAGTACGCGGCATACGAGTCGAGGGAGCGCACGACAGTGCCGTTCTTTCCTTCTGGACGCAACCCGATGTCGAGGTCGAGCGGCAGGGCATTGTCTTCGGTGAGCCGCGTGAGTTCACGCACGATAAACGTGGCGCGCGCGTGGGCGGCTTCATGGTCGATGGTCACCGGACGGAACACGTACATCACGTCAGCATCGGAACCGAACCCGAGTTCCGCTCCACCGAACCGGCCCATGCCGATCACCGCAAACTCAATGCCGTCATCCTCATCAGGGCGGGGTACGAGAGAGGTGCCACGCACGGAGGCGACGACGGCCTGGATATACGTGGCCGTGATGTCAGTGAGGCCGAGAGCGAGCTCTGCCACCGTGATCTCGCCCAGGATGGCGGAGAAAGCAAGCCGCAACACCTCACGACGCCTGGCGGTGCGCAGGATTCCTGCCACGGCGTCCGGGCTCTCGTGGCGTGCGATGACGGCGCTCGCCTCATCCTGCAAGACGGCAAGTGTGCGGGGCCGAAGATCGGCCTCGTCTTCCAGCCACGCGACCGCCTCCGGAATCTTCTCGAGCAGTTCTCCGACGAAGCGGGAACTCGACAACACGCGGGTCAAGCGCTCAGCGGCCCCTGACGAATCCCTGAGCATCCGCAAGAACCAGTAGGTCGAGCCGAGGCTGTCGCTCAGCCGCCGGAATGCGAGCAGTCCGTAGTCGGGATCAGCTCCCTCTGAGATCCACTGGAGGATGACGGGAAGCAGATGCCGCTGGATCGTGGCGCGACGCGAGACTCCCCCGGTCAATGCCGCGATGTGGCCGAGCGCGCCCCTGGTGTTGCGGAAACCGATCGCGGCGAGGCGGGCCTCCGCCTGCTCGCTGGTGAGGTTGAGTCCGTCAGCGGGGAGCGACGCGACGGCCGACAGCAACGGGCGGTAGAAGAGGCGCTCGTGCAGCCCCCGCACCCTCTGCTTGGTCTCTGCCCAGCGTTCGACGAGAGCAGCGGCGCTCGTCGCCAGGCCCGTCGCTCTCGCCAGTGTTCTGAGCGCCTGCTCGTCGCGCGGGACGAGGTGCGTGCGACGGAGCTTCTCCAGCTGGATGCGGTGCTCCATCAGGCGGAGCACCCGGTAATCCTGGGCGAACTCTGCTGCTTCGACCCTGCCGATGTAGCCATTGTCTGCGAGAGCAGTCAGGGCCGGCAGCGTGCCGGCCTGGCGCACCCCCTCGTCGGCTTGTCCGTGAACGAGCTGCAGCAACTGCACAGTGAACTCGATGTCGCGCAGGCCGCCGGGGCCCAGCTTCAGCTGGTACTCGGCCTCGGCCTCTGGAATGTTGTCCCTGACGCGCTCCCGCATCCGCTGCACCGATTCAACGAAATTCTCGCGACTGGCGCTGCTCCAGACGCCGGGTGCAACTGCCGTCACGTATCGCAGGCCCAGCTCCAGATCGCCGGCGAGTGGCCTCGCCTTGAGCAGCGCCTGGAACTCCCAGCTCTTCGCCCACCGGTCGTAGTAGGCGAGATGTGACTCCAGGGTGCGCACCAGGGCGCCGTCCTTGCCCTCTGGCCGGAGGTTGGGGTCGACTTCCCACAGCTCTGGTTCGACGGCTGGCTGGTTGAGCCCGCGCATCGTGAGCATGGCCAGCCGGGTGGCGATGTCGACGGCGCGCTGGTTGTCGAGCCCCGCGCTCTCGTCGCCTTCCGCGACGAAGATCACATCGACATCGCTCACATAGTTGAGTTCTCGAGCGCCGGCCTTGCCCATGCCGATCACGGCGAGCCTGGTTGCCCGCACCTCGTTTGTCGGGAAGGTGCCATGCCCTGGCACGTCGCTCGCCACCATGCTGCGCGCGACGGCCAGCGCAGCATCGAGGGCAGCGGATGCCAGATCGGCCAGGCAGTGCGCTACGGCGTCCACGCCACGAACCTGGTCTGCCTGGCCAAGGTCGAAGGCTGCAACCTCTGCCAGCCGTCGGCGATAGCGCACGCGCAGGGCCACCCAGGCTTCGTCGTCGACCAGTTGCGCAAATCCGGCTGTTGCCCCGACAGCGTCGAGGAAGTCGGCGTCGAGGTCCGCGGCGCCCGGCAGCTCGTCCCGCCCCTCAGCGAGGACATCGAGTTCCTCTGGGTGACGCAGGAAGAACTCAGCCAGGCCACTGGATGCGCCGATCACGCGCAGGAGTCGCTCAGCGGATTCTGGGTGGTCGAGCAACGCCGTCGTCTCGGCCGGCGCTCGGCGAATCAGTTCGAGCAGCGCACCGAGTGCGGCATCAGGACTGGCTGTGCGCCCCAGCAGCGGGAGCAGCTCCGTGGCAGGCGGGGCTCCCAGCCGCTCGGCATCCACCAGGCGCTCGCGAACAACTCCGAGTTCGACAAAACCAACGCGGGCGAGTTCTGTGAGGGTGAGTTGTCCGCGCGCCATGATGGTGAAGCGGTATCGCTTAGAGCATCTCGAGGTTCTTGCGAAGCTCGAATGGCGTTACCTGCGAACGGTATTCCTTCCACTCCTGCCGCTTGTTGAGCAGCACGAAGTTGAAGACCTGCTCCCCCAGCGTCTCGGCAACGAGCTCTGAGCGCTCCATCAATTCGATGGCGTGATCGAGGCTGGCAGGCAGCGGGCTGTAGCCCAGTGCGCGACGCTCTGTGTCGCTCAGGCTCCAGACGTTGTCCTCTGCCTCTGGCGGAAGCTCGTAGCCTTCTTCGATTCCCTTGAGACCAGCGGCCAACATGAGGGAGTACGCCAGGTACGGGTTTGCCGCAGAGTCGATCGCGCGGTATTCGATGCGCGAGCTCTGGCCCTTGTTGGGCTTATAGAGAGGAACTCGAATGAGCGCGGACCGGTTGTTGTGGCCCCAGCAGACGAAGCTCGGCGCTTCGTCGCCACCCCAGAGGCGCTTGTATGAGTTCACGAACTGGTTGGTCACCGCCGTGATCTCAGGAGCGTGCTTGAGCAGGCCTGCAATGAACTGGCGACCCGTCTTTGAGAGCTGGTACTGGGCACCGGCCTCATAGAAGGCATTGGTGTCACCCTCGAACAGCGAGACATGTGTGTGCATGCCGGAACCAGGGTGATCTGACATCGGCTTGGGCATGAACGTTGCGTACACGCCCTGCTCGATGGCGACTTCCTTGATCACGGTGCGGAACGTCATGATGTTGTCTGCCGTTGTGAGGGCATCCGCATACCGGAGGTCGATCTCGTTCTGACCTGGGCCGGCCTCGTGGTGGCTGAATTCCACCGAGATGCCCAAATCTTCGAGCATCCGCACAGAGCGGCGACGGAAGTCGTGGGCCGTGCCACCTGGCACGTTGTCGAAGTAGCCGGCCGAGTCAACGGGCACGGGACCCTCTGGGCCGTACTTTGACGACTTGAGCAGGTAGAACTCGATCTCGGGGTGCGTGTAGAACGTGAACCCGCGCTCGGCCGCCTTCTCCAGCGTGCGCTTCAGCACGTTGCGGGGGTCTGCGACGGCAGGCTGGCCGTCCGGCGTCGTGATGTCACAGAACATCCGCGCTGTCGGGTCGATTTCACCGCGCCACGGGAGGATCTGGAAAGTCGTGGGATCCGGGTGCGCCAGCACATCCGCTTCGAACGAACGGGTGAGTCCCTCGATGGCAGAACCATCGAATCCGAGGCCTTCAGCGAAGGCACCCTCGACCTCTGCCGGGGCGATCGCCACCGATTTCAGAGTGCCGACGACGTCGGTGAACCATAGGCGAACGAACTTGATCCCTCGCTCCTCGATGGTACGAAGAACGAAGTCACGCTGCTTATCCATTCAGGCCCTCTCTTTTCCATCTCTAGGGTAGTGGCTAGAGGCGCTATCAGGGCAGAGGGACCCACCAGCGGCGCGCCCAAATCATGCTGGCTACACTGGAGCCATGCCTGACCTGAACAGCTCTTCCGTCACCGCTGCCGCCGACGAACAGAAGCCATACGGCGCTGCTCCCGCTGGACAGAAGCGCGTGCGCACCCGTCACTTCCAGAACGCCAAGCAGCAGGGCATCCCGATCACGGGCCTGACCAGCTACGACATGCTCACGGCGCAGATCTTCGACCAGGCCGGAATCGACTTCCTGCTCGTTGGCGATTCAGCCGGCAACAACGTCTTCGGCTACGAAACGACACTGCCGGTTACCGTTGACGAGCTGATTCCGCTCACGCGTGCCGTATCTGATGCCGTCACGCGGGCACTCGTCGTCGCAGACATGCCGTTCGGCTCGTACGAGGGCGGCCCAGAAGAGGCGCTGCACACTGCCGTGCGGTTCATGAAGGAATCACGCGCGCACGCCGTGAAGCTCGAGGGTGGCAAGCGCAGTCGCAAGCAGATCAAGCGCATCGTCTCTGCCGGCATTCCAGTCATGGCGCACATCGGCTTCACCCCGCAGAGTGAGCACGGGCTCGGCGGGCACATCATCCAGGGCAGGGGCGCCGCAGCCGAACGCCTGCTGGAAGACGCGCTTGCAGTACAGAAGGCCGGCGCGTTTGCCGTGGTGCTCGAAATGGTGCCGTCATCCGTTGCAGCGATGATCACTGAGCGGCTCGACATCCCCACAATCGGCGTGGGCGCAGGGCCAGACGTCGACGGCCAGCTTCTCGTCTGGACCGACTTCGCCGGCATGACAGAGGGCAGGGTGCCGCGCTTCGTCCGCCAGTACGCGAACGTGCGCTCAGTCTTGACGGATGCCGTGACCCAGTTCAGGGCCGATGTCGAGTCGGGGGCGTACCCGGCGCCAGAACACGGCTACGAATAGGACAGCTCACGGCTACGAATAGCCACGGCAGCGCGTGGGTCTAGCGGTTGTCTTCCGCGTCTTCTTCAGCCCACTTGGCGCTGTTCTCGCGCAGCTTGTCGAGGGCATGCTCCGCTTCAGACTTCGTCTGGAATGGACCGACACGGTCGTTTGAGGGCGATTGGAAGCCCTGCTCGACGGCGCCGGTGCGCATGTTGTACCAAAACAGGTGTTCGCGATCTTCGGCCATAAGCTTGATCTTATGCCTCATGATTCTGCCGGTCACCTGATTCCGGGGAGAGTATCTCCCCCTCGCGCTGTTCCGTCGCATATTGCGCGACCCGAGTACGTCGGCAAGAAGGCACCGGCTCCCTACTCCGGCAACAACATCTACGCTCCGGCGCAGATCGAACTGATCAGGGAATCCGGTCGCATCGCTGCGCAGGCGGTTGAGGCCGTTGCGGCAGCCATCGTCCCCGGCGTGACAACGGACGAACTCGACGCGATCGGACACGAGTTCCTGATCAGCCACGACGCGTACCCGTCGACACTCGGCTACCGCGGCTACGCGAAGTCATTGTGCAGCTCTGTCAACGAAGTCATCTGCCACGGCATCCCCGACGACACCGTGCTGCGCGATGGCGACATCATCAATATCGACATCACCGCGTACAAGAACGGGATGCACGGCGACCTCAACGCGACGTTCATCGTTGGCAATGCCAGCGACGAGGCGACGCTTCTCGTCGAGCGCACCAGGGAAGCACTCGCGCGCGGCATCAAAGCCGTAGCCCCCGGCCGACAGGTGAATGTGATCGGCCGCACCATCGAGTCGTACGCCAAGCGTTTCGGCTACGGCGTCGTGCGTGACTTCACCGGGCACGGGGTCGGCGAAGCGTTCCACTCCGGCCTGATCATCCCGCACTACGACTCAGCCCCCGACTACAACACGGTCATGGAAGTCGGCATGGTCTTCACGATCGAACCGATGCTGACGCTCGGGACGCACGAGTGGGACATCTGGGCGGATGACTGGACGGTCACCACGAAGGACAAGAGCCTGACGGCCCAGTTCGAGCACACCCTGGTCGTCACCGAACGCGGCGCAGACATCCTGACTCTGCCGTAATTCGCCGGCGTCGGCACGCACGTCGACCGGCGAACGGGTCCAGCAGCGGGTAAGTTGGCAGGATGAATGCAACGGGCACGGCTGCCACGACGGCCATCGGGATTGACATCGGCGGCACCGGCATCAAGGGGGCCATTGTCGACCTCTCCACAGGTGAACTGCTCTCTGACCGAGTCAAGTTGGCAACGCCCAAGGGCGGAAAGCCGAAGGACATCGTCGAGACAACCCGGCAGTTGCTCAGCACGCTCTCCCCCGACGACGCACAGCTGCCCATTGGCGTGTGCTTTCCAGCTGTGGTGAAGAACGGTCGCACCATGTCGGCAGCGAACGTCTCGAAGGACTGGATCGGCCTTGCCGCAGAGGAGCTCTTTGAGCAGACGCTTGGCCAGCGCATTCACTTCGTCAACGACGCGGATGCCGCGGGCTACGCCGAATCAGAGTTCGGCGCGGCCAAGGACGTTCCCGGCGTTGTCCTGTTGACCACGCTCGGCACCGGTATCGGATCCGCACTCCTGAACGACGGCGTGCTTGTACCGAACACCGAGCTCGGCCACATCGAAATCGACGGCAAGGACTACGAGACCAAGGCTGCGTATTCCGCCAAGGAACGCGACGACTTGAGTTGGGAAGCCTGGGCCAAGCGGCTGCAGAAGTACTACTCAACGCTCGAGAGGTTGTTCTCCCCCGACCTCTTCATCGTCGGCGGTGGAGTCTCGAAGCACCACGAGGAATTCCTGCCGCTGCTCAGCCTGCAGACGCCGATCGTGCCGGCTGTGCACCGCAACAATGCCGGCATCCTCGGCTCGGCCGCGCTTGCGGTCAAGTTTCCCGGCTGATGACCACGAGCACCGCACCCGTTCTCACTCAGGCACATCGACGTGATGTCGACCGCTCGTTCATTGAGCATCACGCCAGGGGCGCTGCCCCGAGCGTTGTCTGGGGCGTCTTCGACGAGACTCGTCTCGCCCACTCCGACGCGCGCGGCCGGCTCAGCGACGGTTCCGTCCCAGGACCCGATACGGCCTATCGCATCGCATCGTGCACCAAGAGCTTCACAGCCGCGGCAATCCTTGCGCTCCGCGATGAGGGACTGGTGCACCTCGACGACCCCATCACGAGATTCGTCCCCGCCTTTGATGCAGTGGCGCTTCCCAGCGCTGACTCCCCCGTTCCCACGATCAGGATGCTGCTGACCATGTCGGCTGGTTTGCCCACCGACGACCCATGGGCCGACCGGCAGGAATCGATGACGGCCGTTGACCTTGACAGCCTGCTCGCTCGCGGCCTCAGCTTCGAGTCGGTGCCTGGAACGCGATTCGCGTACTCCAACCTCGGCTACGCTCTGCTCGGCCGGGTCATCGAACAGGCAAGCGGCACCGACTATCGGGCTTTCATCACGCAAAGATTCCTCCTTCCGCTGGGGCTTGGCGCCACGGGGTTCGACACGTCGGTGCCGGCCAGACAGGGCATTGCCGTCGGCGCCCGCTGGCTCGACAACACCTGGGACTATCTGCCGTTCTCGCAGCCTGGGGCTTTCTCCCCGATCGGCGGCTTGTTCAGCACGCTGCGCGACCTCAGCTCGTGGGCGCGCTGGCTGGTCAGCGCCTTCGACGACGCGCCCGGCGCCCAGCACACGGATGCCGTGTTGTCGCGCTCCTCCCGCCGTGAGATGCAGCAGGTCCAGCGATTCACCGCAGGCCTGCCCTCGCACCCAGGTGGCTACGGCTACGGGTTGTTCGTACAGCACTACGCAGACGACGAGACAGTGGTGTCCCATTCCGGCGGATACCCGGGCTTCTCGGCCCATATGCGCTGGTCGACGCGTTCCAGGCGCGGCATTGTCGCCTACGAGAACGGAACGTATTCCCGCGTCTCCGTTCCCACAACAGAGGCGTTCGATCGCGTCATCGCCGGCCAGGACACTACGGTCGGCCCGCCTACCGCCTTGCCTGTCTCCCTCTGGCCGGCAACCCGCGCCGCGCAGGCTGCCATCACCGCGCTCGCACACGACTGGAACCCGGATGCCGTAGCGGCGCTCTGTGCAGACAACGTCCCGCTCGACGAGCCACTCGATCATCGCCACGCCACGCTCGCTGCGGCGATTACGGCAATCGGCGGGCTCGTGCAGCACGACGGTGACGTAGACGGTGACGTAGATGGTGACGTAGGCGAGCACAAAGCCGTTGAGGAAAGCTCCGTCTCACCGGCTCATCTGGCCTGGTATCTGCCCGGTGCAGCAGGCCGCCTGCGGATCGAGATCCAGCTGACGCCAGAGAATCCCCCGCGCGTGCAGACGCTGAAGTTCTCACCGGACCGCGTCGGTCGGTAGGCGCCGACCAGAGCAGATTCTCCTCCCGTCTGCCACACACCCGAGTAGTCTGAAGCCACTCGGGCAATGGCGATCGGAGGCATGGTGGACCGTTCATCACGCCGCGTCGTCGAGAAGGCCCATGTGCAGTCGATGGCCGGGATATCACTGGCCGATCCGTTCGCACCGTCGGGGGTCCGCAGGCTGGTGTTGGAGTCCTGGCAGCGGTCGCTCCACCTGTCGCTCGACCCAGACAAGCCATTGGCCGCCCTCAGTCTCGACGATGACGAGCTGCGGGACTATCGCCGCGAGCATCCGCTTGCCCTCGTGTTGCCCACGATTCACAACCTGCTCATTCGGCACACCTTTGATTCAGGGTTGATCGTCGCCATCGGCGACCAGTCGGGGCGCCTGCTGTGGATTGACGGCGATCGCAGCCTTCGACACAAGGCGGAGTCGATGCTCTTCGTCGAGGGCGCCGACTGGTCAGAGAACGCGGTCGGCACCAGCGCGCCAGGCACCGCCCTGGCCCTCGATCGCAGCATGCAGATCGACGGAGCAGAGCATTTCAACCGGATCGTGCACCCGTGGAGCTGTTCGGCCGTCCCCGTGCATGATCCGTCGAGTGGCGCGATTCTCGGCGTGATCGACATCACAGGCGAAGCGGATGCCGTCGATCCGGCGACCCTGTCGCTCATCGAGGCGACCGTGGCCGCTGTCGAGGCGGAGCTGAGGGTGACGCAGCGGGACCGGCTCGCCGCATCGCCTACGCGTCCGCACCCGCACGCGAGCGCTCATGCTCTCGGTGCCACGCAGTCCACCGCGTCCACCGCGTCCACCGCACGGCTGACGGCGCTCGGAGTCGACGGAGGCAGGCTCGAGGTTGGCGGCGGTTCCATTTTCCTCAGCCAGCGGCACGCCGAGATTCTCACCCTCCTGGCCTGGCACGGTGCCGGTCTCACGGCCGGAGCCCTGGCGGAGCTGCTCTACGGGACCGACGCGGCGATCGTGACCGTGCGCGCTGAAATGGTGCGGTTGCGGCGTCAGCTCCAGAAGGCCGCCCCCATGCTGGTCCTGGAGTCAAAGCCGTATCGGCTCGGCGTCCCTCTGGAGTTGGACGCCCAGCGGGTCATGGCGTTCCTCACCCGTGGAGCGCACAAGGTGGCGCTGGCCGCCTATGCCGGGCCGCTGCTTCGCCACTCTGAGGCACCAGGCATCGTGGCCATCCGGTCTGAGGTCAGCACAGCGCTCAGGACAGCCATCCTGACGGATGCTTCTGCAGAGACGCTGCTTGCCTACGCGCGCACAGCCGATGCGGCTCTCGACACCGAGGTGTGGCGAACCTGCCTGCAGTTGTTGCCCCTGCGTTCACCGAAGCGGGCGGCCGTCGTCGCGCGGCTCGAAATGATCGAAAAGGAACTCGCACCACTTCCTGCGCACCACTGAGTCCGCTGAACAACTGAGATCGCTGAACCACTACAGTGCGACTCGGGCACGACTTCCATACAAGGAGTGCGAGGCGCCGCCTGCGACCCGTGCAACCTGGCTGCAACCCCCACGCTCCTATGCTCGCGACAGAGGACACACCCGGTCCTCCACCTCAGACAGAGTCGTCGAACAGGAGCGTTATGACTATCTACGCCGCCCCGGGAACACCCGATGCGAAAGTCACCTTCAAGCCACGGTACGAGAATTGGATCGGCGGTGAGTGGGTGAAACCGGTGGGAGGCGAGTACTTCGAGGACTACTCCCCCGTCATCGGAAAGCCATTCGCAGAGGTCGCCCGCAGCACAGCCGCCGATATCGAGCTCGCGCTCGATGCCGCTCACCGCGCAGCGCCGGCCTGGGGCAGGACAAGCCCCACAGAGCGCGCCGCGGTCCTGAACCGCATCGCAGACGTCATCGATGACAACCTCGAGCTGCTCGCTGTTGCAGAGACGTGGGACAACGGCAAGGCGATTCGCGAACCGCTGAACGCCGACCTGCCGCTGGCCAGCGACCACTTCCGCTACTTCGCCGCCGCCATCCGGGCACAGGATGGCGACCACGCAGAGCTCGACGGTGACATGGTGTCGTACCAGTTCCACGAGCCCCTTGGCGTAGTCGGGCAGATCATTCCCTGGAACTTCCCGATCCTAATGGCCGTGTGGAAACTGGCGCCGGCCCTCGCCGCCGGAAACGCAATCGTCCTGAAGCCGGCGGAACAGACACCGGTGTCGATCCTCGTGCTCATCGAGCTGATCGGCGACATCCTGCCGCCCGGCGTGGTCAATATTGTCAACGGCTTCGGCATCGAGGCGGGCAAGCCACTCGCCTCCAGCCCCCGCATCCGCAAGATTGCTTTCACCGGTGAAACGACAACAGGGCGCCTCATCCTGCAGTACGCCAGCGCCAACCTCATCCCGAGCACCGTTGAGCTCGGCGGCAAGAGCCCCAACATCTTCTTCAAGGATGTCGCAGACCACGACGACGCGTTCTACAACAAGGCCCAGGAAGGTTTCGTGCTCTTCGCCTTCAACCAGGGCGAAGTCTGCACCTGCCCGAGCAGGGCGCTGGTAGAGAGATCGATTTACGACTCGTTCCTCGGCGCCGGCGTCGAACGCACCAAGAAAGCCATCCAGGGCAATCCGCTCGACACAGACACCCAGGTCGGCGCCCAGGCCTCCAACGATCAGCTGGAGAAGATCCTCAGCTACATCGACATCGGCAAGCAGGAGGGTGCCAGGCTCATCCTGGGCGGGGAGCGCGTTGACCTCGGCGGCGACCTCACCGACGGATACTACGTGGCCCCGACCATCTTCGAAGGCGAGAACTCCATGCGGATCTTCCAGGAGGAGATCTTCGGCCCTGTCGTCGCCGTGACCAGCTTCACCGACTACGACGACGCCATCCAGCAGGCGAACGACACGCTCTACGGCCTTGGAGCAGGCGTGTGGTCACGCAACGGCAACGTGGCATACCGGGCTGGACGCGACATCAAGGCCGGGCGCATCTGGGTGAACAACTATCACGCCTACCCGGCAGGGGCCGCGTTCGGAGGCTACAAGAGCTCCGGCATCGGCCGCGAGAACAACAAACTGGCGCTCGGGCACTACCAGCAGACCAAGAACCTGCTGGTGTCGTACTCGGAGGACCAGCTCGGCTACTTCTAAGCCGGTTCACTACACGCGCGTTCACCGCGAGGCGGTCGGTCTGTTCCTGCAGAACGAGCGGACCGACCGCCCTGACGATTGGAGCCAGCATGATGGAGGCATCCGTCACCCTGCCGGGCGAACGGCTCTCGCGAGTCGCCCTCGCCGGCGCGAGCATTGAACTGCTCGGCCGACTCTGGGACAGGCACGGCCCGCTGATGTTCCACCAGTCGGGCGGATGCTGCGATGGCAGCTCACCCATGTGTTACCCGGCGGGTGATTTCATCACCTCCGACCAGGATGTGCGGCTCGGCCAGTTCGATATCGGCACCCAGGAAGCACCGAAACTCATCGACTTTTGGATGTCGCGCGAACAGTTCGAGTACTGGAGTCACACCCATCTCACCGTCGACGTGGTGAAGGGACGTGGCAGCGGATTCTCAGCCGAGGCGCCAGAGGGCGTGCGTTTCCTCATCCGCTCACGACTGATGGAGACCGCAACGCCGTTCACCTGATCGGCGTATGACGCCAGCGGAGGAGACGCGGGAAATGAAATGGGCCGGCTATTACGCCGGGTTTTGTCCAGGTGTCGCATCGAAACACGACACCGTCGACGGTCATCTATCTACGAACTACGTTGCCGCAGCCCTCTAGCGGCCTACCCGAAAACTCGGCGAGCAGCCTTAGCGTTTTCTGTCTGACCTTGCTCCGGGCGAGGTTTACCGAGCCGACCAGGTCACCCTGGCCTCTGGTGGTCTCTTACACCACCGTTTCACCCTTACCGAGAGCCGAAGCTCCAGGCGGTCTACTTTCTGTGGCACTATCTCGCGGGTTACCCCGGGTGGGTGTTACCCACCGCCCTGCTCTATGGAGCCCGGACGTTCCTCGGCATCCTGATCCGAAGATCCGGATGACGCGACCGTCTTGCCGACCCATTCCAAACGTCAAGCCTACTGGCTCAGTGGAGTTCGTGCTGCCGTTCGAGGGCTGCGCCTTCGACATCCACATTGGGCAGGATACGGTCGAGCCAGCGCGGGATCCACCAGGCAGACGTGCCGAGCAGATGCATGATCGCCGGCATCAGCAGCATCCGCACGAGGAACGCATCGACGAGCACGCCGAAGGCCAGACCGAATCCGATCGACTTGATCATGCTGGAATCCGAACTGATGAAGCCGGAGAACACCGCAACCATGATCAGGGCAGCCGCGATGACCACCGCCCGGCCGGCTCGGAATCCCTGGGCGACGGCGAGGCGCGCTGGGGCTCCGTGCACGTACGCTTCTCGCATTCCCGTTGCGAGGAAGAGCTGGTAGTCCATTGCGAGCCCGAAGAGGATGCCGACAAGGATCACGGGAAGGAAGCTCAGGATCGGACCTGCGCTGTGAATACCGAGAATCTCGGCAAACCAGCCCCACTGGAAGACAGCAACGATCGCACCGAAGGTGGCGAAGAGGGACAGGATGAATCCACCTGTCGCGATCAGCGGCACGAGCAACGAGCGGAACACCAGAATCATGATGAGGAACGACAGGCCGACCACAACGGTGAGGTACAGCGGCAGCACATCCGCCAGTGCCTCTGAGATATCGATGTTGATCGCGGCCTGACCGGCAACCCCGAGTGTGATGTCGCCGTCTATGGCCGTCAGGCCGCGCAGGTCGCGCACCAACTGCTCTGTGGAGGCGCTGTTCGGCCCCTCAGCAGGCAGGACCTGGAATGCAGCGAGGCGGCTGTCGTCCGAAACGGCGATCGGCGCGACGGCGACAACGTCGTCCTGCTCAGCGATTGCCTGAGCAACTGACACCTGCGCTGCGAGCAGGCCCTCTTCGTCGAGGCCGGGCGGCAGAGCTGCCGTGACCAGAAGAGGGCCGTTTGCGCCCTCGCCGAATGACTCCCCCACGACGGTGAAGGCTTGATACGACGCTGAACCCACCGGCTCTGACGACCCGTCTGGCAGGCCCAAGCGCATCGAAAGCGACGGGAGCGCAATGACCAGCAGCACGCCGATCGTGAGGACAGCAGTGACGACGGCACGGAGTGTGCCCATGGGCTTCACCGCGCGAGACGATACGTCTGGGCTGCCAACGGATGCCGTGGCCTTCTTCCCAAGCACCCGTGTTCCCGCGAGGCCGAGCAGTGCGGGGGTGAGGCTGATGGCGATCAGGACAGCGATCAACACGCTCAGGGCGCCTGCAGTGCCCATCAGCCCCAGGAACGGCACACCCGTGATGTTGAGCGCGAGCAGGGCGATGATGACCGTCGTACCAGCGAACAACACGGCATTACCGGCGGTTCCGTTGGCCAGCCCGATGGATTCATGCACCTCGGCACCCCGCAGCAGCTGCTTACGGTGCCTATTGATGATGAACAGGGAGTAGTCGATTCCCACTGCAAGTCCGAGCATGACCCCCAGGATCGGCGTCACGCTCGTCATGTCGATGACGCCGGAGAATGCAAGGATTCCCAGTGCGCCAATGCCGACACCGACGAGTGCCGTGACGATGGGGAATGCGGCTGCGATGAAGGAGCCGAGCACAATGACGAGAATGACCCCAGCCAGGACGACGCCGATCGCCTCGCCTACTCCGACAAGCTGAGGCACACTCTGGGCGATGTCGGAGGAGAACGACACCTCGACGCCCTCGATTGGGGTGGATTCGAAGTAGTCGATGGTCGCCGTCTTGGAGCTTTCCGGCAGCTCCAGGCGTGGCACCGTGTATGCAACGTTCACGATCGCTGTCGCGTCGTCTGCCGAGACCATTCGAATGCCTTGCGCGAGCGAGAGCAATTCAGCCCCACGCTCCAGCTTGGTGCTCTGGGCATTCAGGGTGGCGAGGGACTCGGCCAGCGCGGCCTGCTGTTGGTCGAGTTGCGCCTGCTGCGCAGTCAGCTGTGCTTGCGCGGCATCGAGCTCCACCGTCGAGGCTCCAGCCGCTTCGGCCTGAGCCCTGCTCGCGTCGAGCTGTTCCTGCCCGGCAGTGAGCTGTGCCTGGGCTGCGTCGAGCTGCTCCTGCCCTGCGTCAAGCTGAGCGCGTGCGGCGGCGATCTCCGTGCGCCCGGCCTCGATCTGGGCCGCCTGGTCAGCGCGTTCCGCCTCAGTGGCGAACGGGTCAACAACGTTTGCGACATCCGGCAGGGCGGTGGCACCCGCCACGAGCTCGCTGATTGCGGCCTTCTGCTCGCTCAAGAGAGCAGATCCATCCTCGGTGGTGAAGACCACCGTTCCTGAAGCGCCGCTGAAATCGGGAAGCTGCTCTGAGAGCTCGTCGGTGACGGCACCGGACGCAGTGCCGGGGATGTCAAAACTTGAACTGAGTCCCTTGAATCCGATCAGGAACGCGCCGATGGCCAGAACCAGGATCACGGCCCAGGCGGCAATGACCAGCCAGGCGCGACGCGCAGAGAATTTGCCCAAACGGTATAACAGCTCAGCCATGATGTCCTTTCGCGAGACATCTTGATGATACGCACCGTCTCGCGCACCGGATCACCGGTATCGCAAAACGCAGAAGGGGGCACCGCCTCACGACGGTGCCCCCTTCTGCATCAGGTGCTTAGATGCTCAGGTACTTAGATGCCCGACTCTTCGGTGCGCACGAGGATCGCACCGCAGTCTGGGCAGAACACTACGTCGTCGGCCGGAGCTGAACGCACGGCCTGCAGGTCATTGCCGGTGAGCGTCATCGTGCAGGCACTGCAGGTACGCGCACGCAGCAGGGCTGCTCCGTGGCCGTGGCCGGCCACACGGCGCTTCTCGTAGAGAGCACTGAGCTCATCGGGGATGCCGGCGGCGATGGCATCGCGATCGCGCACCAGGTCGCTCAGTTCCTTGTTGACCTCGACCAGTTCGGCGTCGCGCTCCACCGAGAGTTCTGCAATACGGGCGGCGATCTCTTCGCGTTCACCGGTGACCTGCGCGAGTGCCCTCTCGTGCTCTTCGAGGCGCTCCATCACGGTGATCTCGATCTCCTCGAGGTCAAACTGGCGCTTCGTGAGAGCGGCAAGCTCGGTTTCGAGAGCCTGCACGTCCTTGACGGATGACGTGTGCTGCATCCGTTCGGAGTCGCGCGCGATCCGCTTTTCCACGACCTCGACATCGGATTCGATGCGCGACAGTTCAGTGCGCACGTCGTCGAGTTCACCGAGGCGGGCAACGTAGCGAACCTTCACCGCGTCATCCGTTGCGACGAGGGCGGCGATCTCCGCGTGCTGCGCAAGGGCCTTTGCCTTGTGTTCAAGCTGCTGGACCTTGGTGTCGAGCGCCTGGAGCCTAAGGAGCTCTTTCTGGGCTACGGGGGTTGCCTTCACTGTTTCCTGACCTTTACGAGTGTTGAGTTACAAAATTGTGGAGCCACTGTATTGTCACGCGAGGTGGCTGGTGCCGAACCTCTACTGCGTGACGACGAAATCCCAGGGATCGGTGCGCAGGTCGCTGACACTCACACGCACTCCAGGCAGTGCTGCCCTGAGCTGTTCTGCTGCCGTGTCGAGCCACAACCATTCGCTTGCCCAGTGTGACACGTCGATGAGCGCGGGACCTGAGCCGGAGATCCGCGCCTGCTCCCTGGACTCCGACGCCGGGTGGTGTCGCAGGTCTGCCGTGATGTAGACATCGGACCCCAGAACCGCAGGGTGATTGAGGAGCGAATCACCCGCTCCGCCACACAGCGAAATGGTTTCTACCAGCGTGCCATATTCTCCCGCAACGCGAACACCGGATGCCGTTGCAGGCAGAATTCCGGCCAGGTCACGGGCGAGCTGGCCGAGCGGTGTCGGTGCAGCGAGCCGGCCGACTCGACCGATGCCGACACCCGGCGTTGCCCCTGGTGCAATGGGCCGTATTCCTCCCAGGCCGAGCTTCTGGGCGATCACATCTGACACGCCGTCTTCGACGACGTCGGCATTGGTGTGTGCGGCAATCAGCGCGCAGTTCGCGCGAATGAGCCTGGCCAGCAATGCGCCCTTGTACCGGTCTTCTGCCACAGAGGTCACGCCGCGCAACAACAGCGGGTGGTGCACCAGCAGCAGGTCGGCATCGACGGCAACGGCTTCGTCGACCGTGTCGGCCACGGCATCGACGGCGAGCAGGATGGAGGTGATCTCCTGTGCGGGGTCACCGCTCAGGAGGCCAGGGGCATCCCATGGCTCTGCGCCGGACAACGGCCACAGTTCATGGATGATCTGGGTTGCGTTGGCGAGCGTAATTGACACCTGGTCAGCTTACCGGTCGCGCCCTGTCCGCCGTGGGGAATTGCCTTCGTGGCCACACCAGCACGACGACGCCGACCATGATGAGGGCGAGGCCCAGCCAGCCGAGCGGATCGAGCTGTTCACCGACCACCAGGATCGCAAGGAGAGTGGCGACCAGCGGCTCGACGAGCGTGATTGTCGTTGCCGTGCTGCTGGTTACCGTACGAAGACCGGCGCCGAACAGGATGTATGCCAGAAACATGGGGCCGAGTGCCAGGTACGCCGTGATCCCGATGCTCGACGTCGACTGCAGCAGCGGCGCTCCGGTAAGAAGCAAGACAGGGACGAGACAGAGCGCACCGAGGCCGAACAGTGCGCCCATGGTGGCGTTCGACCCGTGGCCGGCCGCCAGGACGCGACGAGAGGCATCCGTGTAGAGCGCGTAGCTAAGGCCGGCAAGCAGTCCGAGCAGCACACCAAGCAAGCTCTGGTCTGAGGTGGAATCGCCCTGTGCCGGGCTGCCAACCACCAACATGACGGTACCGGCGACGGCGATGACGGTGCAGAGCGCCCACCGGGCGGAGATCCCTCGCCTGTCAACCAGATACTCGATCGCTGCCGCGAAGATCGGGGCAGAGCCCAGCGAGACCACCGTGCCGATGGCGACACCGGCCAGATTCATCGAGCTGTAGAAGGCCAGTGGGTAGACGAAGATACCGGCGACGCCAGCGACGAGCCAGCCCCGCACTGAGCGATCTGCCATGGCACGCAGCGCGCCCCGCATGGAGAGCAGAAACAGGAGTCCACCGCCGATGGCCATGGTCGCGGCCCCCGTCGCGAGCGGACTGACGTTTGCCGGGAGGAAGTGGGCGGCCGTGCCGGTTGTGCCCCAGAGCAGCGCCGCGATCAGGATGGGAACGACACCGCGATTGCTCTGCCCCACTGGCATCCGCTCTCTCTGATTTCTCTCGCACCACTCACTGACCACGCCGCGCGAATGCTGGCTGATTCCGACAGTGTATGGGCAGGATGCGCGCGGGCCGTATCCACATGGCGTCGTGTCGAACTGGCACGATGGCTATGCGTTGAGAAGCGCGCCGCCCACAGATTGGACATGACAATGACGCAGCCGAGACCTCTGACCATCGTGACGGGCGGAAGCCGCGGTATCGGTGCGGCGATCTGTCGGCGGCTGGCACACGACGGCCACGATGTCATCGTCGGCTACGTTCAGGACGAGGCCGCCGCGGAAGCCGTGGCGGGAGATGTACAGCGAATCGGGCGCCGCGCCCTGACAGTGCAGGTCGACACGACAGACGAGGCGTCTGTCGCGACTCTGTTCACACGCGCACGCGATCTCGGAACGGTGACGGGACTGGTGAACAATGCCGGCTCGGCCGGGGCCATCGGCACGCTGGCTGAGAACGATATCGCAGCCATCCGGCGCGACATCGACGTCAACTTTGTGGGCGTCATACTGTGCTCCCAGTACGCCGTTCGCGAGTTCACGACGTCTGGAGGCGGCGCGATCGTCAACATCTCATCGGCGGCAGCCACGCTCGGTGGCGCGGGAACCTATGTGCACTACGCGGCCTCGAAGGCGGCCGTTGACGGGCTGACCGTTGGACTGTCCCGGGAGGTTGGGCCACTCGGCATCCGCGTCAACGCCGTCGCTCCCGGCACGATCTGGACTGATTTCCACCGCGACCCAACCAGGCCGGCGCACGTTGCGAAGACAGTCCCGCTCGGACGAGCAGGTGAACCAGATGACATCTCTGGCGCCGTGGCCTGGCTTCTCTCCGACGACGCCCGATACGCAACCGGCACGATTATCCGAGTCGCCGGCGGGCTCTAGGCACGCAGCCACCATCCCGGCCTGCGTCGGCCTGCGTCGGCCGGCATCGGCCGGCGTCAGGCGCCGGCTGCGTCAGCCAGTCGCTGCAGCAGCGACGCAATCTGCGCTTGCTCTGCGTCACTCAGCGCGGCCGTGATGGCGCGCTCCGTGGCCAGGTGGTCTGGCAATGCGGCTTCGATCAGCTGCCTGCCGGCGGTGGTGAGCGCCACCACTGTCCCGCGGCCGTCGGCGGGATTCGCTTCCCTCGACACGAGTCCCCTCGTCTCCAGCTTGTTCAATCGCTGGGCCACCGCACTGGTCGTCACCATTGAATCGCGGGCGAGGATGGCCGGCGTCAGTCGGTATGGCGATCCGCTCCGCAGCAAGGTGGCCAACACGTCGAACGACGACGAATCGAGCCCGTGCCTCGCGAAGGTCTCCCCCAGGCGCACGTTCACGGCCGCCGACGCGCGACTGAGCCGGCCAATCACGTTCATGGGTGAGACGTCGAGTGCGGGTTTCTCCGCATGCCACTGCGCAAGAATGTGATCGACGTGGTCTTGGTCTGTCATGGATCCACCCTAGCCTTTCGCTAAGTGCTTAGCTATTATGGCTAAGTGCTTAGCAATCGAGTGTCTCTCGTCCTCATGACAGCCGTCGCCCCCATACTATGGGGAACCACGTATCTGACCACGACGGAGCTCCTCCCAGAGGATCGACCCCTGCTCGCCGCAACAATTCGGGCACTGCCGGCCGGACTGTTGCTTCTGGCACTCGCCAGACGGATGCCGCGCGGCTCGTGGTGGTGGAAGTCCTGGGTGCTCGGCGTGCTCAACATCGGCGCGTTCTTCGCCCTCCTCTTTATTGCCGCGTACCGACTGCCGGGCGGCGTTGCGGCTGTCGTCGGCGGACTCCAGCCGCTGGTCGTCGCGGTACTCGCCAGTCGCGTGCTGCACGAGCGCCTCCGCGCACGGACGGTGATCGGCGGAGCGGCGGGCGTCTTCGGCGTCACCCTCATCGTGCTGCAGGCGCAGGCCAGGCTTGACTCCGTCGGGTTGCTGGCGGCCGCCTTGGGCACGCTCTCCATGGCATCCGGAATCGTGCTCACGAAGAAGTGGGGCCAACCGGCCCCGCCGCTGGCGACCACGGCCTGGCAGCTCATCGCCGGCGGCCTGACCCTCGTGCCACTGCTGTGGCTGCTGGAGGGATTCCCGAGCACGCCGCTGACCCCGGTGAATCTCGCGGGGTACGCATACTTGGCACTGGTCGGTACCGCTTTCGCGTATGTCGCGTGGTTTCGCGGCATCGCGCGCCTTCCCACGAAAATCCCGGCCATGCTCGTGCTCCTGAGCCCGGTCGTTGCGGTGCTGCTTGGCTGGCTGGTCGTGAATGAAACCCTCGCACCGACGCAAGTCATCGGCATGCTGGTTGTGCTTGGCTCAATTGCCCTTGTCACGGTGACGCGCCAACCACAGGCTCCGCACTCCGCTGTCACAGCCGAGCACAACGAGCACACCAAGCGAATAGGCAACCAGGTCGAGCGTGCTGAACGTCGTGCCGAGCAGGAGCCGGAACGGCGTGAAGCCCGATAACGCAACGGGAACCCCGGTGAGCTGGAACAGCTCGATCGCCACGCACATCGCCCAGGCGAGCAGGGCAACACGTCGTGGTCGCGCCCGCGGGAAGGCGAATGCCAGCGCCAGGTAAGCGCACACGGCATAGAGGGCGTCTGCGACGAAATCACCCAGCGGCCCGTCGGTCACGACGTGCACGAGAAGGCCCAGTGCCACGACGGCCAGGGCGGCGGCTCCGACCACACTGCGACGGTGCCGGACGGATCGGCGAGCGATCACGTCAGCGCGTGCGGCGTGGGATGGGCCGCTGGGGGCAGAAGCGGCAGAGGCGTTAAGTGACACGGGCAGAGGATACGCCACTGGGGTGCCAGCACCCAGAAGCCAGCCGTCTCACGCCGCAGGGGTAGACGACGAGATCACCCCTAAAGTTGCGGCTCGCGACGGGTCTGGAACGACGCGAGAATATCTCACGATCTCTCATTCGAGAGTCGTGGTTGACCCGAACAACCACGCGGAACGGATGGCGCATTCCCCCGATTACGCCATCCGTTCCATTGTTTAACCACTGAAGGACGTCGTCGCGTGGCCATACCGCGGGGTGACGCAAAAAACCCCCGATTTCTCGGGGGTTTTCACTGTGGGCCCTACCGGGATCGAACCGATGACATCCACGGTGTAAACGTGGCGCTCTACCAGCTGAGCTAAAGGCCCCGACGAACGCGTTACCGCGAATCAGGTCGTTTCACATCATACAGAAACCAGCGCCGGAGTCAGAAATCGACGGCCAGTTTGCGGCGGCCCGGGCGCGTCGCGTGTCACGTCGTGTCCGAGCCGGCGAGCAGATCGACTAGGCCGGCTGCAGCTCAGAGAGCGCAGCCCGGTAGGCCTCGATCGCACGCGGCTCGCCTGGGGCGGTGATGAAGCTTGCACGGATGATGCCGCAGCTGTCGATGAGGAAGGTCGCGCGATTTGCGAATCCCTTGACGTCGAGAAACACGCCGTATTCCTTCGCGACAGAGCCGTGCGGCCAGAAGTCGGAGACGAGGTTGAAGCCGTAGCCTTCCTGCTCGCCCCAGGCACGCAGCGCGTGACGAGAGTCCACAGAGATGCCGATCAGTTCAACGTTGCTGTCGGCGAAGAGGGCGAGGTTATCGCGCAATTCACACAGCTCGCTGCTGCAGATTCCCGAGAAAGCGAGAGGGAAGAAAACAAGAGCAACTGACTTCTCACCCCTGAACTGGCTGAGCTGGATCGTCTCACCGAATTGATTGATGAGAGCGAAATCAGGCGCCTGGGTGTCATTCTCCAAAGCCATGGTGCATGTCCTTTCCGTGCCGCAATACCTAGCCTGAGCACGGTGAGCCACTCTAGCCCTGCTGCCTGCAGGAACCAACAATCCGCACGACCAGCCGTGGTCGCCACGGCAGGGCGGGGCGCATGCAGACCCATTACTTACTCACTAGGCTGGGGTCGGTGCCAATGGTCGTAATCCGACCCGTTTTTGTCTCCGGCACGAATAATCAGGCTTGATCTGCTCATCCCACGGTCAGCCCAACAGAGAGAGGTCGAGTGTGACTGTCAACGACCAGGACCCGTACTCGATGAATAACATCGACACAGATCCAGAAGAAACCGCCGAATGGTCGGAGTCACTGGATTCGCTTGTTGCCGCCGAGGGACACCAGCGTGGTCGGGAGATCATGCTCAGCCTGCTGAAGCGCTCCAAGGAACTTCACCTCGGTGTTCCGATGGTTCCGACCACGGACTACATCAACACCATCGCCGCAGAGAACGAGCCAGAGTTCCCCGGTGATGAAGAAGTCGAACGTCGCTACCGCGCGTGGATCCGCTGGAACGCAGCCGTTCTGGTGCACCGCGCCCAGCGCCCCGGCATCGCCGTCGGTGGGCACATCTCGACCTACGCGTCGTCAGCCGCGCTCTATGAAGTCGGCTTCAACCACTTCTTCCGTGGCCAGAACCACCCAGGTGGTGGCGACCAGGTCTTCGTCCAGGGCCACGCCTCCCCCGGAACCTACGCTCGCGCCTTCCTCGAAGGACGCCTCAGCACCGACCAGCTCGACGGCTTCCGCCAGGAGAAGTCCCACGCAGGCGGAGGACTCTCCTCGTACCCGCACCCTCGCCTCATGCCGGAGTTCTGGCAGTTCCCGACGGTGTCGATGGGCCTTGGCCCGATCAACGCGATCTACCAGGCACAGGCCAACCGCTACTTGACGAACCGTGGCATCAAGGACGCCAGCGACCAGCAGGTCTGGGCGTTCCTTGGCGACGGTGAGATGGACGAGGTTGAAAGCCGCGGCCAGCTTCAGGTCGCTGCCAACGAAGGCCTCGACAACCTCAACTTCGTCATCAACTGCAACCTGCAGCGCCTCGACGGCCCTGTGCGCGGTAACGGCAAGATCATCCAGGAGCTCGAGAGCTTCTTCCGCGGTGCCGGCTGGAACGTCATCAAGGTTGTCTGGGGTCGCGAGTGGGACGACCTGCTCAAGGCCGACACCGACGGTGCACTGCTGAACCTGATGAACGTCACACCGGATGGCGACTACCAGACCTACAAGGCTGAGAGCGGCGCATACGTGCGCGAGAACTTCTTCGGCCGCGACCCGCGCGCCCTTCAGCTCGTCGACGGATACACCGACGACGAGATCTGGAACCTCAAGCGCGGTGGCCACGACTACCGCAAGGTGTACGCAGCATTCAAGGCCGCATCTGAGCACAAGGGCCAGCCGACCGTCATCCTGGCGAAGACCGTCAAGGGCTACGGCCTCGGACCGAGCTTCGAGGGCCGCAACGCGACCCACCAGATGAAGAAGATGACGCTCGACAACCTCAAGACGTTCCGAGACAGCATGCACGTGCCGATCACGGATGCCCAGCTCGAGGAAAACCCGTACCTGCCGCCGTACTACACGCCAGGCGATTCGGACCCGGCCATCCAGTACATGCACGAGCGTCGCCGCGAACTCGGCGGCTACGTGCCGGAGCGTCGCGCCAAGTACACGCAGCTCAACCTGCCGGACGACTCCACGTACGCGATCTCGAAGAAGGGCTCCGGCTCGCAGGAGATCGCCACCACCATGGCATTCGTGCGTCTGCTCAAGGACCTGTTGCGGTCAAAGGACTTCGGCAACCGCATCGTTCCGATCATCCCGGACGAGGCCCGCACCTTCGGCATCGACGCGTTCTTCCCGAACGCCAAGATCTACAACCCGAATGGGCAGAACTACACCTCCGTCGACCGCGAGCTCCTGCTGGCGTACAAGGAGAGCCCGCAGGGCCAGATCGACCACGTCGGCATCAACGAAGCCGGCGCCATGGCCGCGTTCACGAACATGGGAACCACGTATTCCACCCAGGGTGAGCCGCTCATCCCGATCTACGTGTTCTACTCCATGTTCGGTTTCCAGCGCACCGGCGACGCCATGTGGGCAGCCGGCGACCAGATGGCCCGTGGGTTCATCATGGGAGCAACGGCCGGCCGCACCACGCTGACCGGTGAAGGCCTGCAGCACGCCGACGGCCACTCGCACCTGCTGGCTTCAACCAACCCGGCGATTGTGTCGTACGACCCGGCATACGGTTACGAGATCGGGCACATCATGCGCTCAGGCCTCGACCGCATGTACGGCGGAACCCACACGGATCCGAACGTCATGTACTACATCACTCTCTACAACGAGCCGTACGTGCAGCCGGCCCAGCCGGAAGGCGTTGACGTCGATGGCATCGTGCGCGGTATCCACCAGCTGAATCGGTCGACCGTTGCCGGGCCGAAGGCCCAGCTGCTGGCATCCGGTGTCGGTGTGCAGTGGGCGCTTGAAGCCCAGCAGCTTCTCGCTGCCGACTGGGGCGTATCGGCTGACGTTTGGTCCGTCACCTCCTGGACTGAGCTGCGTCGTGACGGCCTTGCGGCAGAGGAGCACAACTTCCTCTACCCGGAAGACGAGGAGCACGTCCCGTACGTGACGGCAAAGCTTGCTGGCGCAGAGGGACCGTTCGTGGCTGTTTCCGACCACATGCACGCCGTGCCTGACCAGATTCGCCAGTTCGTCCCCGGCGAGTTCGCAACGCTCGGTGCTGACGACTTCGGTTTCTCTGACACCCGCGCAGCTGCTCGTCGCTACTTCAAGATCGACGGCCCTTCCATGGTCGTTCGCACGCTCCAGCTGCTCGCCCGTCAGGGCAAGGTTGACCGCAGCCTGGTCAGTGCAGCGATCGAGAAGTACCGTCTGCACGATGTGAGCGCTGGAACCACCGGCTCTGCCGGGGGCGAAAGCTAACCACACCGTGGCACCGGCGCCCAGAACGAAAGAGCAGACGCTCGCCTGGCTTCGAACGATTTCAGGCGAGCTCTCCACGGCGACTCTCAAGCGCCTCGAGGACACGCTGCCCTGGTATGGCGATATGCCACCAGGGCGGCGGTCCGCCGTCGGCCTCGTCGCGCAAGCCGGCATCACGTCGTTCATCTCCTGGTTCGAGGACCCGACCTCGACACCCTGGATCGCGGCTGACGTGTTCGGTGCCGCTCCGCGCGAGCTGCTCCGATCTGTCAGCCTGCAGCAAACGCTTCAGCTCATCCGAATCACTGTTGAGGTCGTCGAGGAACGCGTCAAGGACGGCAGCGAGTCGCTCCGAGAAGCGATCCTGCTCTACTCGCGTGAGATCGCCTTCGGCGCAGCGGATGTCTACGCCAGGGCTGCCGAAGCTCGCGGTCTCTGGGACGCCAGGCTCGAAGCCCTCGTCGTCGACTCCATCCTCAGCGGCGAATATGACGACGAGCTGCCGAGCCGCATTGCTGCCCTCGGCTGGCACGGCCACGGCGAAGTCTGCGTACTCGTCGGCACGACGCCGAAGATGCTCGACGTCGACCACCTCAGGCGCGCAGCCAGGCACATGGCAGCGGATGTCCTGATCGGCGTGCAGGGAAACAGGCTCGTTCTGGTCATTGGTCGCGCCCACCCCACCCCAGCGGAGGGCGACGACGCCACGGGCACTGCCCCGCAGCTCAGCTTCATGGAAATCGCCGTGCAGCTGGAAGAGAGCTTCGGCCCTGGCCACCTCGTACTCGGACACGAGGTGCCGAACCTGGTTGACGCCTCCAAGAGCGCCAAGGCTGCCCTCGCCGGCTTCGCCGTTGCGCGCGCCTGGCGAAACGCTCCCAGGCCCGTTCAGGCCGACGATCTGCTGCCTGAACGCGCACTGGCCGGCGATCCTCTCGCTCGCGCCACCCTCATCCATCGCGTCTATCGGCCGCTGCAGGCACACTCGACAGAGCTGCTCACCACGCTGTGGTGCTATCTCGACAACGGCCGGTCGCTTGAGGCGACGGCGCGCGAACTGTTTGTGCACCCGAACACCGTGCGCTACCGGCTCAAGCGCGTCTCCGAAGTCATCGGCTACGACGCAACAGGAGCCAGGGAAGCGTTGATTCTGCAGGCCGCGCTCATCATCGGTTCGATCAGCGACCACGACGGCTCTCGACGTCGTTGAGTCAGCCCGTGTAACGAATCCACCAAACGTTTCGGGAATACTTAGTACTTCTTCGACACACCCCGCCGATGTGAGATTGGGAAACTAGAAACGTGATTGTTGTCGTCTGCCCTGGACAGGGCTCGCAAACCCCCGGATTTCTTGAGCCATGGTTGGCCGACCCCGCGTTCGCGCAGGAGTTGCGTGAGATCTCAGACGCCGTCGAGCTCGATCTCGTGGCTCACGGCACGACCAGCGACGCAGACACCATCAGGGACACCGCGATCGCACAGCCGCTGATCGTTGCAGCAGGACTGCTGACGCTCAAGGCGCTTTTCGCCGACGGCCGCAAGGAGAAGATCGGCGGTATCGCCGGGCACTCCGTTGGTGAGATCACGGCGGCTGCCGGCGCTGGCATCCTGAGCAGCGCCGACGCGGTTCGCTTCGTGAAGGAGCGCGGCAGCGCCATGGCTGCGGCCGCGGCTGCAACGCCCACCGGCATGAGCGCCGTGCTCGGCGGAGACGAGGCAGAGCTGCTCGCCCGCCTGCAGGAACTCGGCCTCGAGCCCGCCAACTTCAACGGCGGCGGCCAGATCGTCGTTGCTGGCGCGTTGGACGCCCTGGCGTCCCTCGCGGAGAACCCGCCGGCCAAGTCCCGCGTCATCCCGCTTCAGGTCGCCGGCGCATTCCACACCCGGTATATGACTCCTGCCGTCGAACACCTCTCCGCCGTCGCGGCATCGTTGGCACCGGCAGACCCCACCCTTCCCATCTGGACCAATAAGGATGGCTCACGCGTCACCAGCGGCGCGCAGTTCGTCGATCTTTTGGTCGGCCAGGTGTCGTCCCCGGTACGGTGGGACCTGTGCATGGAGTCCTTCACGGACGCCGGTGTCACCGGAATCATCGAGGTTGCGCCAGCCGGCGCCCTCGTCGGACTCGCAAAACGTGCCCTCAGGGGCGTGCCGAGCGTCGCGATCAAGTCACCAGACGACCTGCCCGCCGCGTTCGAGCTCATCAACCAGGCCTCCTGAGTCCTACCGAAAGAACAGAATGATCAAGCCAACCCTCCAGCAGTCGCACGGCGCGCAGTTCACCCGCATCCTTTCCGTTGGTGCAGCACGCGGCGACCTGGACGTCACGAACAACGATCTGATCGAGCCCATCAACTCTTCAGACGAGTGGATTCAGCAGCGCACCGGCATCATCTCCCGCACGAGGGCGAGCGCAGACCTGCAGGCCGTCGACCTCGCAACGGATGCCGCTCGCGAAGCCATCGAACGCTCAGGCATCTCCCCAGAGCTCATTGACGCCGTCATCATCGCCACGATCAGCAACATCCAGCAGACGCCGTCCATGGCTGCCGTCGTTGCCGACCGCGTTGGAGCAAACCCGGCCGCCGCCTACGACGTCAACGCGGCGTGCGCCGGGTACAGCTACGCCATCGCGCAGGCTGATGCCCTGATCCGCGCCGGTGCCGCCCACTACGCACTCGTCATCGGCGCTGAGAAGCTGTCAGACGTCGTCGACCCGACCGATCGCTCCATCTCGTTCCTGCTGGGCGACGGCGCAGGAGCTGTGGTCATCGGCCCGAGCGAGTTCCCCGGCATCTCGGCGACAATCTGGGGCTCAGACGGTTCCAAAGCGGATGCCGTCGGCATGAACCACACGCTGCAGGAGTACCGCCGCGGTGACGCACCGTGGCCGACGCTCCGCCAGGAGGGCCAGACGGTCTTCCGCTGGGCGGTCTGGGACATGGCCAAGGTTGCCAAGCAGGCGCTCGATGCCGCCGGCATCACGGGCGACCAGCTCGCCGCGTTCATCCCCCACCAGGCGAACATGCGCATCATCGACGAATTCGCCAAGCAGTTGAAGCTGCCGGAATCCGTCGTCATTGCCCGTGACATCGCCACGACCGGCAACACATCTGCCGCGTCGATCCCCCTAGCCACACACCGGTTGCTCGAGGAGCACCCGGAGTTGAGCGGCGGCCTCGCGCTCCAGATCGGCTTCGGCGCCGGACTGGTATTCGGCGCGCAGGTCGTGGTTCTGCCCTAGTCTCACCCACTCACCCCTAAACTAAGTCTCGGTCAAACGAGACACCCCCAAGGAGAAAACAATGGCATTGTCCACCGAAGAAGTTCTTGCCGGCCTGGCCGAGCTCATCAACGACGAGACTGGCATCGCGACCGACACGGTTGAGCTGGGCAAGTCGTTCACCGACGACCTCGACATCGACTCCATCTCGATGATGACCATTGTCGTCAACGCAGAAGAGAAGTTCGACGTCAAGATCCCCGACGAAGAGGTAAAGAACCTCAAGACCGTCGGCGACGCTGTCGAGTTCATCGTCAAGGCCCAGGGCTAAGCACACCAGTCGGGCAGGTCGGGCGACTCTGGTCGGTCGGCCTGCCCGTTGTGGCATGCCCCCTCGCTTTTCCCCTCCACGAGAGTTGACGTTATGACCAAGAAAATCGTGATCACCGGTATCGGTGCGACTTCGCCTCTCGGCGGAGATGCTTCGTCCACCTGGTCGGCCCTCCTGGCCGGCGAGTCGGGTGCCAGCACGCTTGAACAAGCCTGGGTCGCCGAGACCCAGCTCCCCATTACTTTTGCCGCGCAGGCCAAGGTGTCGCCGTCGAGCGTCCTTGAGCGATTCGAGACCAAGCGTCTCGACCCGTCGAGCCAGTTCGCCCTGATCGCCGGGCGTGAAGCCTGGGCAGATGCCGGCTCCCCTGAGGTTGAGCCAGAGCGCCTCGCCGTTGACTGGTCCACCGGTATCGGTGGCGTTTGGACGCTGCTCGACGCGTGGGACACTCTGCGCGAACGCGGACCCCGCCGAGTACTGCCGATGACCGTGCCCATGCTGATGCCGAACGGTCCAGGAGCCGCCATCGGAATGGACCTGCACGCTCGTGCCGGCATCCGTACCGTCGTTTCTGCCTGCGCGTCAAGCACCGAAGCACTCGTCAACGCCTACAACCACCTGCAGGCCGGCCTGGCCGATGTCATCATCGCCGGTGGCTCTGAGGCAGCGATCCACCCGCTGCCCATCGCGTCCTTCGCCGCCATGCAGGCGCTGTCGAAGCGCAACGACGACCCGGCAACGGCATCACGTCCCTACGACGTGACCCGCGACGGCTTCGTTCTCGGTGAGGGTGCCGCGGCACTTGTCGTCGAGACAGAGGAGCACGCCAAGGCCCGCGGCGCGAAGATCTACGCCGAGCTCCTTGGCGGTTCGGTCACCAGCGACGCGTACCACATCACGGCTCCGGACCCTGAGGGTTCTGCCGCAGCTCGCGCCATGATCGAGACCATCCAGAACGCCGGCGCCAGCCTGGCCGACGTCGCACACATCAACGCTCACGCAACGTCAACACCGGTGGGTGACATCGCGGAGTACAACGCACTGCGTCGTGTCTTCGGCGATCTGCTCGACGGCATCCCCGTCTCGGCAACGAAGGCATCCACCGGTCACCTGCTTGGTGGCGCCGGCGCGATCGAAGCGCTCTTCACCGTCATGGCGTTGAAAGAGCGTCTCGCTCCCCCGACGATCAACCTCACGCAGCAGGATCCTGCTATCCCGCTCGACGTTGTCACATCGCCGCGCGCGCTGCCGGCCGGCGACCTGTTGGCTATCAGCAACTCGTTCGGCTTCGGCGGGCACAACGCCGTCGTCGCGTTCCGCAGCGTCTAGCGAACACTCGCACCACGCACGAGACCCCGACCGGGCAACCGGTCGGGGTCTTTTGTATGCAGCAGGATGTTTCGCTCTCGCGTCGATCGGGTATGTCACCGACCAGCGCGCCCGGCGCCACATCCCTCCGCAGGTGTGTGCGTGCTCTATCCGACCTTGTGCAGCCAGACGACAGCACTCATGTCACTGGCATGGCGGAATGGTTCGAGTTCGTCGTCCCATGCCTGGCCGAGGGCCAGTCGCAGCTCACGGTGCAGCTCGACGGCATTCGCGCCAGCGACCTCCATCGCGTACCTCACCCGATCCTCTGGAATGACCACGTTGCCAACGGTGTCGGTCTGGGCGTAGAAGACTCCGAGGTCAGGCGTGTGCAGCCAGCGACCGCCGTCGGTGCCGAGGCCGGCGTCTTCCGTCACCTCGAAGCGCAGGTGCTCCCAGCCACGAAGAGCTGATGCCAGGACAGCACCGGTTCCCCGCGCGCCCTCCCAGTAGAATTCGGCCCTCTGGGCACCCTTCAAGACGGGCTGCTCAGCCCAGTCAAAATTCACCGCTTCGCCGAGGGCGGTACCGGCCGCCCACTCGATATGGGGACACAGTGCCCGAGGCGAAGAGTGCACATAAAGTACTCCCCGTGCAGTAGGTGCCTGACGGGTATCTGTTGCCGTCATCCTTTTCTCCGTTCAGTGAGGTGCGTCTTCCCCAACGACCTCTGAACCGACTGATGCGCGGCGTGCGTATGAAATTAGAAAATAGACGACATTGCTGCCGTACGTGAATTATGCCGCAGGCGTGTCGGAATACACAACACCTGCCGCGAGTCGCCGCCGTGCAAGCGTTACGCCGTTCGATACGCAAGACTGTGTGGACGACAAGCAATTCACAGGAGAATCATGCGCATCGGAATGGCAATCAACTACGCCGACGGGTTCCGTGAGGCCGTTGCAGAGGTCAGGGAACTCGAGCAGGCGGGCCTCGACGTGATCTCGGTGCCTGAGGCCTACTCGTTCGACGCGGTCAGCCAGCTCGGGTTCATTGCGGCCCAGACGCAGACGATCAGCCTGGCGTCTGGCATCCTGCAGATCTATACCCGCACACCGACTCTCACGGCGATGACGGCCGCCGGACTTGACTACGTGTCGGATGGCCGCTTCATCCTCGGCATCGGCGCCTCTGGCCCGCAGGTCATCGAGGGGTTTCACGGCGTGCCCTATGACGCGCCGGTCGCGCGCATCAAGGAAATCGTCGACATCTGCCGGATGGTCTGGCGCAGGGACAAGCTCGAGTACCAGGGCGCGCACTACTCAATCCCGCTCCCAGCTAACCAGGGCACCGGCCTCGGAAAGCCGCTGAAGCTCGTCAATCACCCGGTGCGTGACCGGATTCCGATCGTGATTGCGGCACTCGGCCCGCGGAGCGTCGCCCAGGCTGCTGAAATTGCCGAGGGATGGCAGCCCATCTTCTTCCACCCGGAGAAGGCGGCCTCAGTGTGGGGTGATGCGCTCGCCCGCGGAGCGAGTCGTCGCGACAGCGCGCTCGGCCCGCTCGAGGTCTACGCAACACCCGCGCTGGCCATTGGTGCTGACGCCGAGAAGTACCTTGCGGCCGTCAAGCCGCACCTCGCGCTGTACATCGGCGGCATGGGGGCCAGGGGCGCGAACTTCTATAACGACCTCGTGCGCTCATACGGTTATGAGGCGGAGGCCGAACAGATCCAGGACCTGTACCTGGCCGGCCAGAAGGTCGAAGCGGCTGCGGTCGTGCCAGACGAATTGGTGCGGGCCATCTCGTTGATCGGTACCGAAGCTGAGGTTGCGGCGCGGCTGGCCGCCTTCGCGTCCGCCGGGGTGACCGGGCTGAACGTAGCGACGGTGTCGCCGGCCCCCGGGGAACGAGTGCGTCAGGTTGGCCTCCTCAGGGGGCTGCTGCAGGACATCGCCGCCTGAACCCCGGCGGCACCCGTCCGGTGTGGGAGCCAGAAATCAATTGTGTAGTGGGTATGGTTTTAGCTGTCAGGGTCGCTCGCAGTACGAGTTCGGAGGCACGGTGTCGGTACGCAGTATGTTGCTGGCGATTCTCACGATCGGCCCGGCGTATGGATTCCAGCTCCACGGTGAGATCCAGTCGCGCACCGCACATCGCAAGGCGATCAACGTCGGACAGATTTATTCCACGCTCGAACGCGCCATCGACCAGGGCGCTGTGCGTTCGGCCGGCCTCACCATCGACGGCCTGCCGCTCTATGAGCTGACCGACCGTGGGCGCGCAGAGGCCGCAGCCTGGTTGACAAGCACGACGAGCACGACCAGCGCGGCCGGCGATGAATGGGATGACATGATCGACCGCGTGCTGCTGTCGTCGTCCCTTCCCGGAAGCAATCCTGCATCCCTGATCGCCGAGTACCGCGCGTTCTGGACCGCCGCCCCTGCCGTGCAGGCTGTGCCGGAGAGCGTCGATCCCTCCGGACAGGTGCTTCTCGCCGCCGCCGGAACGGTGACCATTGCTGCGGCAGCCCTTGACTGGCTGGCACAGGCTGAATCGCTGATCGATACCACGGGGCCTGGGTCGTTCCAGCGGCCGTTGAGTTCCACTCGGCCCAAACGCGGTCGTCGTCCGGCAGCCGCCGGACACACCATCAGTGCAGCGGCTCACCCCGTGAGTTCAGCACGTTCCGCTCACCAGCATTGATCGCCAGGCTGAACCTGTTCTGGGGCGGCGGGATCGGGCAGTTGAAGCTGTAGCTGAAGGCACACGGCGGAAGGTACGCGCGGTTGAAGTCCAGCGTGATCGTGCCGTCATCTGACGGCGTCACGCGAAGAAAGCGCCCCACGCTATAAGTGCTGACACCGTTCGTCGCATCGCCGAAGACCAACAGCAGGGTGGGGCCGTCCGTGAAGGCGGCAAGCTCATGTGACTGGCCATCCTTGTCGAAGCGGATGACGCCAGGCAGCGATTTCTGGCGAGTCTTGCCGCCGTCAGCCAGGTGGGCGACGCTCACTTCTCCCCCGCCGTCGATCGGCGTGAAACTTGCCTCGATCACCCAGTCAGGGTTGTAGGGGAAGGCCTCGATCGATCCGAAGTCGCGGATGGCGTCGGATGCGGCATCCCAGACGCGCAGCGCGTTCTCGCCGAACTCGTTCACGATGACCGTGCCGGACAGCGTGTCAGAGAACGAGATGGCAGAGGGCGCAATCGCGTCGATGCCTGCAAGGATCACCGTTCCGTCGACAACGTCACCATCGACCCTGATGCCGTCGCTGGCGCTCGCACTCAGACGCAGCCCTGACACGCCGTCTGGCAGGGGCGACCACAGGCCAGGCACACCCCAGACGGGCACAGCGACCGCTGGGTCGCCCGTGATCCACTGCGTGGTCACGAGGGCGAGAACGCCGTGCGGTGACAGCGCCGTCTCGACCCGCTGGGCCCTGATCGCATCGAGTTGCTCTGCTGCGGGCGACATGCGAGTGTCCTCGTGGGGCGTCAACGTATCGGGCAGTGCGCCTGGCAATGCGTCTGGCATATCTCTCTCATTTCGCGTCTGCGTAGCTGTCGACCGTGGCAACGGTCAGCAGGAAATCTACCGGGAACTCACCGAAAAGCAGGCGCCCGGCAGCGGTGGCGGCATCGATGATGATGCGCTCCACCGTCGGGGCGAGTTCTGCAGGGGCATGAACCATGACTTCGTCGTGGAGGAAGAACACGAGGTGCGGGGCCGACTGGAACGGAGATGAACCCTCGCTGGTCTCAGGAGACTCACGAGCCTCAGCCTCAGCCGCAGCCGCAGCCGCAGTAGCCTCAAGTGCCAGCAGGGCCTTCCGAACCTCGGCCATCCAGCAGAGCGCCCATTCTGCGGCGCTGCCCTGCACGACAAAGTTGCGGGTGAAGCGACCCCAGTCACGTGCGCGACTGCGAGCCACCTTCTCATCGGCGCTGGACGCATCCGGTGAATAGGCGTTGGCCTGCGTTTCGAACCACTCCTCGCTGGGGCGGGGTGACGAGCGGCCGAGCCGCGTTGTCACGACTCCCCCGCGTTCACCGGCCCTGGCCGCAGCTTCGGTCAGCTCGAGCGCCCGCGGGTACGCGCGCGCCAGCTTCGGAAGCAACCGACCGCTCTCTCCCGTCGTCGCACCGTACATGGCACCGAGCATCGCCACCTTGGCGTGCTCACGGGTCTCGACGACACCGCTGGCGACGATGCCGGCGTAGAGATCGGTGCCGCGACCGGCATCCGCCATGGCCAGATCGGTAGAGAGAGCCGCCAGGATTCGTGGCTCGAGCTGCGACGCGTCGGCGACGACCAGCTTCCACCCCTCGTCGGCGCGCACGGCTCCGCGCACCTGCTTGGGCAGCTGTAGTGCCCCACCGCCCCTGGCAGCCCACCGACCCGTGACAACGCCGCCCGGCAGGTAGTCAGGGCGGAATCGGCCGTCGGCGATCCAGGTGTCCATCCAGTACCAGCCATTGGCGGTGAGCAGCCGGGATAATTTCTTGTATTCCATCAAGGGAACGAGCGCAGGATGCGAGTGCTCCTTCAGCTCCCAGGCCCGTGTCGAACGCACCGGCAGGCCCACGTGCTTGAGCGCGCGCAACAGGTCGGCCTGCGAATCGGGGTTGAGCGTCGCGTCTTCAAGCAGAACACGGATGCGCCCGGCCAACTCCTCAAGCCGAGCAGGGCGCGTGCCATACGGCACCCGCGGACCGAGCTCGGCAGCGAGCAGCGCCTCGTGGACATCGGTGCGCCACGGCAACCCGGCGAACTGCATCTCTGCGGCGATCAATGCCCCCGCAGACTCTGCGGCGAGGAGCAGGCGTAGCTTCCCGCTCTCTGTCGACGCAGCCAGTGCGCGAAGCTGACGCTGGTACTCGGCGCGATCATCGTCGCTCCCCGTGCCCGACGTCGGGGCAACGGACACAAAATCGAACAGCGTCGCCCCTGCCTCCGCGCTCGGAGCGGAGGCCGCGACCCCGTCGTCCCATCGGTGCGGAGCGCCAGTCGCCAGTTCGCTGTCTGCGGTGAAGGCCGAATTGCACAGGATCACATGGCTGAGACGCAGGTCGTGGCACCGGCCCACCCTGATGCCGGCACGGAGCAGCTGCGGATACCAGACGGCGGTGTCATCCCACACCCAGCGCGTTGACGCGGTCTCCCGCTCCCTGACATACGACGGGAAGTCGGCACTGGCCAGTTCATGTGCGGGCGAGACGGGTGCACCCGTCTCGTCGAGTTCGGTGACGAGGATGACGCCATCGCTTCGGCTGGCCAGGATATGCACCGTTCTATCCTGTCGCGCTCCACTGACATTTCTGACGACGAGCTGACATTCCTGACGATGGGCTGGCATTTCTGACGACAGGCTGGCATTTCTGACGACAGGCTGGCAATCCTGGCGACGGGCTGGCAATCTTGACGACGACAGCGGCGCGAGCCTGGTCGGGGATGGCCAGCACACTCGCCTGCGGGTTACCGTGGTAGGCATGACGCCTGCCGATGAGCACGAGTCCCCGTCGCCTGACAACGGCAGCCCCCGCGAAAACCGTGCGCTGCACGACAAGGTCGCGCCAGAGAACGGCGCCGCGTCATCCGTTCAGAATGGCGGGAGCCCGCTGAACCACGGCAGCCCCCACGAACACGGCAGCATGGCTGAGCACAGCATGGCTGGGCACGACATGGCTGGGCACGACATGGCTGGTCACGACATGGCCGGGCACGATATTGCCGGGCACGGTGGCCACGCCGACCACGTTGCGCAGTTCCGACGGTTGTTCTGGATCATGCTGGTCATCGCGATCCCCGTTGTGGCGTTCAGCCCCATGTTCGCGATGCTCTTCGGGTACTCGGTGCCGCAAGGACTCGGCATCATCTCCCCCCTTCTCGGCACCGTGATGTACGTGTGGGGCGGCCGGCCATTCCTCACCGGTGCCGTGAGTGAACTGCGTGCACGCGCACCGGGGATGATGCTCCTGATCGCCCTGGCCATCACCGTCGCGTTCCTTGCGTCGTGGGGCGCCAGCCTCGGCATCCTCGATCACCAGCTTGATTTCTGGTGGGAGCTCGCGCTGCTGATCGTCATCATGCTGCTGGGCCACTGGATAGAAATGCGTTCTCTCGCCCAGACGTCGACCGCACTGGAATCATTGGCCGCGCTGCTGCCGGATGTCGCCGAACGGGTGAGGGGCGACGACATCGAACAGATCTCTCCCGCTGAACTGCAGGTCGGCGACACCGTTGTCGTGCGCCCCGGCGGCCGTATCCCTGCCGACGGCGTCGTGCTCACGGGCACGGCAGACGTCGACGAATCCATGATCACCGGCGAATCCCGTGCGGTGGGCAGAAGCCCCGGCGATCGCGTGGTGGCCGGAACGGTCGCAACCGACAATGCGCTGCGCGTGCAGGTTGGCGCCGTCGGAGACGACACGGCGTTGGCCGGCATCCAGAAGCTGGTGGCAGAGGCGCAGGCATCGAGCTCGCGGGCACAGCGCCTGGCCGACAAGGCAGCTGGGTGGCTGTTCTGGTTCGCGCTCGGCTCCGCCGTGCTCACCGCCATCATCTGGACCGCCATTGGCAAGCCGGACGACGCCGTCGTCCGCACGATAACCGTGCTCGTGATCGCGTGCCCGCACGCCCTCGGGCTGGCCATCCCCCTCGTGGTCTCCATTGCCACCGAGCGTGCGGCCACCGCCGGCATCCTCATCAAGGACCGCCTGGCCCTTGAAAGCATGCGCACCGTGACAACAGTGCTCTTCGACAAGACCGGAACACTGACCACAGGGCGCCCGGCTGTTGCCGGCAGCAAGCTATACGCCACCGACGTGACCGAGGACGAGCTCCTGCGACTGGCGGCCAGCGTCGAAGCCGACAGCGAGCATCCGCTCGCCCGCGCCATCGTGACGGCAGCAGCCGAACGCGGGCTCAACGCGCGAGCCGCCACCGATTTCTCAGCCTCGGCGGCGATCGGCGTCAGTGGCACTGTTGACGGGCACACGGTCAGCGTCGGCGGCCCGCGCCTGTTGTCCCGCGACGGCATCGAGGCCCCGACCGACACCCAACGGTGGGCGGCCGACGGGGCAACGATCCTCTACGTCGTCAGGGATGGCGTGCTTCTCGGCTCGCTCGCACTCACCGATCTGGTTCGCCCTGAGTCGTTCGACGCCGTCGCCGCCCTGCACGAGCGCGGTATCGAGGTTGTCATGATCACCGGAGATGCCGACGCCGTGGCCCAGTTCGTCGGGTCTGAGCTGAACATTGACAGGGTGTATGCGGGCGTTCGCCCCGAAGACAAGGCTGCGCGCGTCACCGAGTTGCAGAACGAGGGGCGTTCGGTCGCCATGGTCGGCGACGGCGTCAACGACGCACCAGCCCTCGCCAAGGCCGACGTCGGCATCGCCATTGGCGCTGGCACGGATGTCGCCATCGCCTCGGCCGGCGTCATTCTCGCCAGCGACAACCCGGCATCCGTCCTGTCGGTCATCGACCTCTCCACCGCGACGTATCGCAAGATGAAGCAGAATCTCTGGTGGGCCGCCGGCTACAATCTGATCGCGGTTCCGCTCGCGGCCGGCGTGCTGGCTCCGATCGGTTTTGTGTTGCCCATGGCCGTCGGCGCACTGCTCATGTCGGCATCCACTGTGGTCGTCGCTCTCAACGCACAGCTGCTGCGTCGGCTCGACCTCACGCCTGCGGCCCCGCGCACCCTGGGATGACTACTGCTGGGATGACTACAGTTGGGTGGTAGTTGGCGGCGACAGTGGGCCGTGACTGAGCTTCGGCTGAACCGGCCCGTGCAGAGATGGATCACTAACGCATGAAACGTGGGCGCCTTCGGGTCCTCCTTGGCGCCGCCCCCGGTGTCGGCAAGACATACGCAATGCTCGAAGAGGGCAGACGACTGCGTGAGGATGGCGCAGACGTGGTGGTGGCATTCGTGGAAACCCACGGTCGCCACGCAACGGCCGCGCTGCTTGACGGCCTCGAGGTGATACCGCGCCACACCGTCGAGTATCGAGGGGTCACCCTGTCTGAGCTGGATCTCGCGGCCGTGCTCGCCCGGCGGCCACAGATCGCACTCGTCGACGAACTCGCACACACCAATGTCCCAGGCACCCCGCATGAGAAACGCTGGCAGGATGTCGACACCCTGCTTGCCGCGGGGATCGATGTCATCTCCACCGTGAATATCCAGCACATTGACTCACTGAACGACGTCGTGCAGCAGATCACCGGTGCGGTGCAACGCGAGAGCATTCCGGATGCCGTCCTGCGGGCTGCCGACCAGATCGAGGTCATCGACCTTGCGCCTCAGTCGCTGCGAGACCGCCTGGCGGAGGGCAACGTCTACCCGGCAGAACGTATCGATGCGGCGCTGTCCAACTACTTTCGGCTCGGAAATCTCACAGCGCTCCGCGAACTTGCGCTGCTGTGGCTCGCCGACGAGGTTGACAGCGCGCTCACGACCTATCGGGCTGAGCACGGGATCAATGCCACCTGGGCGGCACGGGAACGCGTCGTCGTGGCGCTCACCGGCGGTCCTGAAGGCGAGACACTGCTGCGCCGGGGCGCCCGCATCGCTGCGCGCTCGTCTGGAGGTGAACTGCTGGCTGTCCATGTCACGAGCCATGATGGCCTGCGCGAAGCGCACCCAGGGGCACTCGCGGAACAGCGACGTCTCGTCGACACCCTGGGCGGCACGTATCACCAGGTGATCGGAGACGATGTGCCTCGCGCACTTGTCGACTTCGCCGTGGCCGCGAATGCCACCCAGCTGGTCATCGGTGTCAGCCGTCGCAGCAGGTTCGCTGCGGCGCTCACCGGGCCAGGTATCGGCACCGCCATCATCCGTGAATCCGGCGACATCGACGTTCACATCGTCACGCACTCCGCGGCGGGCGGCGCGTTCCGGCTGCCACGCTTCGGCGGCGCGCTCTCTGCGAGGCGCCGGTTCCTCGGGTTCGCACTGGCATTGCTCGGCGGGCCGCTCACCACCTGGCTGCTCGTTCAATTCCGAAGCGACGCATCGATCACCTCAGATGTGCTGAGCTACCAGTTGCTCGTCGTGCTCGTCGCCCTGGTCGGCGGCATCTGGCCGGCACTGTTCGCCGCGCTCTTGTCGAGCCTCACGCTCGACTACTTCTTCGTGCAACCCCTGTACACGATTTCGGTGGCAGAACCCCTGCACCTGCTCGCACTTGCCCTGTACCTGCTGAATGCCCTACTGGTGAGCTACGTCGTCGACCAAGCTGCCCGGCGAGCCAGGAGCGCCCACCGGTCGGCCGCGGAGTCGGAATTGCTGGCCACGGCTGCCGGAAGCGTTTTGCGCGGCCAGGACGCCATCCAGGCGCTTGTGACACGCACGCGGGAGGCGTTCAGCCTCGACGGAGTGCAACTCCTCGACGGAGACACCGTGCTCTACGCCGATGGCGAGCCGTCGCCTGACGACCATGTCACGCTCGTGCCCGTCGGCACACGTGCCACCCTTGAGTTGCACGGTTCAGACCTCGCCGCCTCTGAGCGACGGTTGCTCGCGGTGCTCGCCACGCAGATCGACGCGGCACTTGAGCACAGCGACCTGGCCAAGTCTGCACAGGAGCTCGGACCGCTCGAAGAAGCCGATCGGGTGCGCAGCGCGCTGCTGGCCGCCGTCGGCCACGACCTGCGTCGGCCACTCAGCGCGGCAACAGCCGCTGTCAGCGGGCTGCGCGCCCGCGATGTCGAGCTGAGCGGATCAGATCGCGACGAGTTGCTCACCACCGCAGCCGAGAGTCTGGACTCGCTGGCGGCCCTCGTCACCAACCTCCTCGATGTCAGCCGCCTGCAGGCTGGTGCCCTTGCGGTCACCCTCGACGACGTCGACCTCATCGACCTCATCCTTCCGGCCATCGGTGAGCTCGGTCTCGGTCCGAACGAGGTGGATGTCGACGTATCGCCGGACATTCCCCTCGTACGAGCGGATGCCGGGCTGCTGGAACGCGTGTTGGTCAATGTGCTGGCCAACGCCATCCGCTTCTCGCCACCGGGCATTCGGGTACGCGTGTCGGCCAGCCAGTTCGCCGGCACTGTGCAGCTGCGCATTGTCGACCACGGACCGGGTATCAGTGCCGAGCGACGCGACGAGGTCTTTGTGCCGTTCCAGCGCCTCGGCGATACCGACAACCTCACGGGACTCGGCCTTGGACTTGCCCTGTCGAAGGGGTTCATCGACGGCATGGCCGGTACGCTCGAAGCCGACGACACCCCTGGCGGCGGGCTCACCATGGTGGTGTCGCTGCCCGCGGTGGATGCTGCGGCACCTGCAGAGCCAGAACGTGGAGCCACATCGTGAAGATCCTGATCGCAGACGACGATCCGCAACTGCTGCGAGCGCTGCGCATCACCCTGGGGGCACGCGGGTATGAGATCCTGACGGCAGCGGATGGGGTTGGCGCGCTCGACGCGGCAATTGAACACCACCCAGATCTGGTCATGCTTGATCTCGGCATGCCACAGCTTGACGGTATCGCGGTCATTGAAGGGTTGCGCGGGTGGTCACAGGTACCCGTGCTCGTGGTGTCCGGTCGCACCGGATCAGCTGACCAGGTCGAAGCCCTCGACGCGGGAGCCGACGACTACGTGACCAAGCCATTCTCGATCGATGAGCTGTTGGCACGCATCCGTGCGCTCACCCGCCGTGTCGTCACGGTCGACGAGGAGCCCGTCATCGCCATGGGAGACGTGTCGGTCGATCTCTCGGCTAAGAGCGTCTCCCGACAGGTAGACGGCGAGCGCACCCCTGTTCGGCTGACCCCGACGGAGTGGCGCATCCTGGAGACCCTGCTTCGGAGCCCAGGCCGACTGGTGACGCGTGAGGCGCTGCTCACCGAGGTGTGGGGTCCCCATCACACCGGTGACAGCGGATACCTACGGCTGTACCTCGCACAGTTGCGGAAGAAGCTCGAGGCAGACCCGTCTCGGCCGCGATACCTGCAGACCGAAGCCGGCATGGGGTATCGCTTCACCCCGTGATCCCCATGATCCCTGTGCCTCGTAGCCCCCTGTGTTCCCTCTCACCTGGATACAGGTAAAGCCCCGGTCACCCCCTGCTCCCTGCCATCCGCTTCACAGGAGCCTCCACAGTCACCCGCCTATGGTGAAGCAATGGAGTTGACGCGATTGGTGATGGAACCGGTGGATGCCTATTCACCGGACCAATTGACGATTCTGGGGCAGCTTCAATTTCTCGACCCCGACTACGTCATCATCTCCGTCGTTCCGGAGTCCTACGAGGAACGACCGAACTGGCGAGGGCTTGAGCGCCTGATCATGACCTTGGCGAGCAGGGGCGGCGATCGCTGCGCGAAGCTGCCGTTCTCCGAGTGGATCGCTATCAGGAAAGATCACCTCGGCACCATTGCCGGGATCTTCCTGGACATGAACCTGGTGGAACGCATCCGCGTGAAGCGACTGCCGGGAGCGGATGCCGTGACCGTGTCGCTGGACGACCGCGAACGCGCCTGATCCCTGCACCCCTGTCGGCAGAGGGCACTCCGGTCTGCGAAGCTTGAACTTTCGTCTCTGGGCAACTCTGTGCCCGGCGCACTGCAGAAAGTAACGCACCACCATGATGGGCACGCACCACGCAATCTCAGGAGCGGCAGCCTGGGTTGCCATCACCTCTACCGCCGCTTCCCTCCCTACCTTCGCCCTCTACCCGCTCGGCCCCGTCGGTGTCGCCCTTGGTGCACTCGTCTGCGCTGGAGCGGCACTCCTCCCCGATGCCGACCACCACAGCGCAACGATCGCGCACTCGTTGCCGGGAGTCGGGCGGGCTGCCACGGCGGCCGTCTCCCTGGCAGCCGGCGGTCATCGACACGGCACGCACTCTGCACTCTCGGCCATTGCAGTGCTCTGGGGAGCCCTCTGGCTCTCCTCCATCGGCTGGTCTACGGCCGAGTACGGGAGCGCAGCCAGCGTTGCCTCCGCCGTGGTCGTCGCCATCCTGCTGGCCTTCTCACTCAAGGTGCTGAAGATCGTCAAGCACTGGAGCCTGGCCTGGGTCGTTGGCACAGCAGTGTCGCTGCTCGTCAGCTGGCTGGCCCCTACGCAGTGGGGATGGCTGCCCCTGTGCATCGCCGTCGGTTGGATCATCCATCTGACCGGTGATCTCCTCACCACGGGCGGCCTCCCCATCCTCTGGCCGTTCAAGCCGAAGGCACCGCGAGTCGTCACCCGTATCCCGGTGATCCGCCTCGTATGGTTGCGAAGCGGTAACCTCGCGCTCCCGATCCTCGGGAACACGGGGTCATGGCGGGAGTGGTACCTGATGGTGCCGCTGGCGCTCTACGCCATCACGGGCGTGAGCCTGGCCATGTTCGAACTCCTTCGCTAGCCACCCGTCAGCGGCAGCCGCCATCAGTATCCGCCATCAGTATCCGCTTGGCGCTGTCGTCATCGCCGTCGAGATCTTGCTCCCGTCGGGCGCGACAACCCACCAGATGCCTTGAACGCCCTGGCCTTTGACATCACCGGCCGCGGCGTCATTCACGAAGTAGTACAACGGGAGCCCGTTCAGGGTGACCTGGTTTTTGCCATCACTCGTCTGGATCGTCGACACGGTTCCCGTCACGCCTGAGACGGTCGGCGTGGCTGAGGTCGTCGTGACGGCCGGCCAGTTGTCTGCGCAGGTTCCTGTGCACGTGCTCTTACCGGAGTTCGCGGTGTCGTTGTCAAAGACGTAGACGGTCAAACCAGCGCCGTCGACCACGATGGTGCCGAGCGACGAGGACGCCGTCGACAGTGAAGCGGATGTCGCGGCATCCGCTGATGAGGACGGTGACGAGGAGGACGATGTCCCTCCCTGCCCGTATCCCCCGGACGATGGGTTCGACGAACACCCGGCGAAGCCGACGACGGCGAGCGCAGTGACGGCGAACGCAACAAGGATCTTTGTACGCACGATGGTTCCTCACTTCGATTTCAGGACGCGCGTTGTGTGTCACGCGGTAAGCGTCACGCGTCTCTAGAGAGCACGATGCGAAGGCCCGCCGAGTTCAGCGGTATTCGAATTGCTACCCGAAGGAATGCGAGAGCAGCACGCTGCCACTATCCACGGAGAGCAACTCAACGGCCTTGATGTGGGTCACCGGAGTATCGATCGATCCCTGGGCGTCGACGGTGTCGCCGGGCCCCGCGGTCCAGCTGGCCACCCGTGTGGTCGTGCCGGCCGTGTCGGTGACCTCGAGCGCGTAACGGCCACTGTCACCCGCACCATAGGCCCGCGTGCTCGCTTCGCTGTAGTGGCAGCTCACCTCAATGCTTGTTCCCCACGATGTTTCGGTCATGTTCACACTCGCCGTGATCGGTGACTGCACGACCTCCTGCAGCGACGCGGCCACGACGGGAGGGGTCGGAGCATCCATCACGGCGGGGAGCACCAGTCCAGCGGCCACCGCCCCGGTGAGCAGGCCGATGACACCGATGGTCACGCCCCGTGCGCGCCGACGACGACGTGTCACCCGTCTCGCGACCCGGTCAAGAAGGCCCGTGGGTAGCTGGGCCTGCCCGATGTCTGCGTCTATACCGTTCTCAACGTCTTCATCAGCACCGGCCAGTGCCGCCGCATCGCTGGCCGGCACCAACGACAGCAGCGCTGGCATCGCGGCCAGATCGGCGACAGCAGCGGCGCAGCGATCGCACTCTGCGCGATGCGCCTCGAACTCGCGACGTTCAGCGGGCGACAGGGCGCCAAGAACGTATGCTGCGTCCCACTGGGCGTACAGCTCGTGCGCCCGTCCGTACCCGCCGGCTCCTGCTCCGGCTCCTGTCAGCGCATCATCGTGTCCGGTCACCGGGTCACCCCCATTTCCTGCAACCCGAGGCGCAAGGCCCGCAACCCATAGTGCAGGCGCGACTTGACCGTGCCCTCCGGAATATCCAGCTCCTGGGCGATCTCTGCCGCCGATCGCCCACCGTAATACGCGTGCACGATCACAGCGCGGTGCTCAGCAGAAAGGGCTGCCAGCGCGTCTGCCACCAGCCACGAATCGAGCAGCGCATCCGTTTCGTCGGCGTTCAGCTGTTCCGGTACCGCATCGGTGCCGATTTCGTGGCGGCTGTGCGCGCTGCGCTTCTCGTCGATGACCAGGTTGCGTGCCACCGTGAACAGCCAGGCCCGAGCGGATGCGTCGCGCTGCTCAAGCACAGACGGCTTCCGCCAGGCGCGCAACAGTGTCTCCTGCACAATGTCCTCCGCCTGGGCCCTGTCGCCTGTGAGGTGAACGACGTAGCGCCACAGCGGTCCAGCGTGCTGCTCATAGAGGACTCTGAGCAGGGCGGCTTCGTCATCTGGCATCCGCGCACTCCCATCAGCGCACTCCCCGACTATCTGGGTATTCCTGTTACCGGTAATACGACACCGGCGCCCCAGAAGTTCAATTCAACAGAGTTCAGTGCAACTGAGTTCTGTTCAACAGAGTTCAGCGCAACAGAAACCGGCGGAGGCCGCAAGGCTCCCCGCCGGATCACTGCGCTCACATGGATGCGTGAACGATTGTCACTGGGCTCACTCAGCGATGTCCTCCCCAGGACGAGTTGCTGGCGTGGCCGCTCTTCCCATGATTCCCGCTCTTCCCATGATTCCCGGAGTCACCATGGTTCCCCGAGTCACTATGGTCGCCGCGGTCTCCGTGATTGTGACCGTCGCCGCCGTTACCACCCTCAAGCGGAACCACGGTGATCTTTCCGATCGACTGCGGGTTTCCCGTCGCGTCTGGTACGAAGGTATCCGTTGTCACGTACAGGCTGTCCCCCTGCAGGTCGATAGCTGCCGGTGACGTCAGTGCGATGAACGGAGTTGGAGTGTCTTCTCCCGCCGGTACAACCGAAACCTGCCCTGTTGCATCGTCGCCGCCGAACATCTCGGCCACGTAAATCTCGCCAGACCGCGACACCGCCAGTCCTGTCGCGCCGACAAATCCGGTCGCGTACAGTTCGACGTCGCCGGAGTCAGGGTCAACCGTGTAGATCGCCCCACGCGCGCCGAGGCTGGCGTCCTCAGGCCCACCGGGCAATGACGTCACATACAGCAGCCCGTCTGGGCCGAGTGCGACATCCGTCGGTACGGGTTCGAAGGTGGCGTAGTGGTCGGCGGCACAGGCAGGCAAGCCGTTCGCAGCGGCGATCTCAGCGGTGACCAGGACAGGCTCTGTCGGCGGCAACACGGCCGTCGTTGACACCGTGCCGTCGTAGTCGACCTTCAGGATCGCGTTGGCACCGGCATCCGCAATATAGATCCCGTCCTCAAGCGGAAGCGACGCATACGGGTGCGAGTCCACTCGCCCGGTGTACAGACCCGGATTCGACATCGGGCCGGTCTCAAATTGGTCGAGGCAGGCCTGATCGAGCCCCTCGAAGCCGTACTCATTGACCTGGTCCGGGTTCTCCGATTCCTCCCAGGCACGGATGTTGGCGAGCTCAGTCGGCGAGCCGCCCTCTGGCAGGCTCATCAGCGTCGTGGTCGAGAGGTCCGTTGCGTTTTGCGCGAAATAGATGGTCCCGTCTCGTTGGGAAACCGCGCCAATCTCGCTGCCGGGCGCGCTCACGACCTCTGAGGCCGCACCCGCACTGTCAACGCTGGTGAGCAGTCCCGCAAAGTTCTGGCTGACCAGTGCGGTTCCCTCCCTGTTGACGGAGAGGCTGAGTGGAGTGGTGAGGTCACCCACCAGAGTTGTGGGGGTGCCCGGAGTGACGGGCGTGTCTGGGGATGATGGATGCCCCCTGTCGCCCGCTATCGCAGGCGCGGCTATGGCCAGGGATGCGACGACAGCCGCGCAGGTCACAGCAGTGATGATCGGTTTCTTCACGATGGGTCTCCTTGCACTAACGGGAATGCACTGGACAAGTACCGGAGAAGGACGTGAGGGTGCCGCGGTCGCAATCGACCGCCGTGGAAGGGGAACTGCACTCCAGAACACCGCTTGCGAATCGGTCCGTTCCTTCGCCGGGTCAGCGAACTGATGCGCTGACCTTGGCAACCTAACCCCGAAGGCTGGCATGGGCTAGGCGGCGAGCAAACTGCGTCGCAAACCGCGCACACACGTCGGAAATGACCGAAATATTCGGTTCTTCTACGTCCGGTTTCTCACCTCTTTCGGGTGAACCGTAGACGCGGTGAGCGTCGTGGCTACTATCGGCTATGAAACGTCACCGTCGCGGCAGTCACAGCGGGAGGCACAGTGCTAACGAGTCGACCAAACCGGGCGAATCGGCCATACCGGCTGAACGAATCGATCGTGCTGGCCGTGCCGCCGGTGTCGCCGTTGGTGCAGAGGCGACCCCGACTGGCGATGGCCGAGGACCGCGCCGTCATCACCGAGATCTGGGCGGGGGCCGGCGCAGGCAAAACGACCCTGCTCTCGCTCTGGGCTCGTGATGTGCAGGCCCGCGGTGAAGTCGTCGCCTGGGTGGGCCTTGGCCCAGGCTACGGATACCGCCCATCGCTTTCTGCGCTCGTACAGGATGCCGTGCGGCGCGCTGCCACTGCCACTACCGCTGCCCAGAGGGAGCAGGCTCGCGGCGATCACCAGCCACTCACCCTCATCTTCGACGACCTGCACCAGCTAAGGAGCCGCCACGACAGTGACTGGCTGCTGGCTCTCATCCGCGAGCGAGGCCCCGAGGTGCGAATCGTGCTTGCGGGGCGGTATCCCCCAGCGACCCTCGCCAGGCGGCGCATGTTCCCCGAAACCGTCGAATATCGCTCGACGCATCTCGCGTTCACCCGGGAAGAGGCCAGGGAGTACTTCACAGTGCACGGCACGGCGCTCGCCGAGGCCGACCTGGACGCCGCGTGCGAGCGAACGCGCGGCTGGGCTGCAGCCCTGGCGCTACTGGCCGGGTGGATGCATGGGGCAAAATCACCGCAGCCGCGCTCCGCTAACTCACAGCCCGCTGATTCACTGCCCGCCGATTCACGCCTTCCCCGCAACTTCAGTGGCGACCATCGCGCCGTTGCCGACTATCTGGTGAGCGAAGTGCTCGACCAGTTGCCGCCCCGTCATCGAGCGTTCCTGCTCACGACCTCGATCGTCGACTCGCTCACCGTGCCGTGTGCGGTGCGCCTGTCGGGGCGTGACGACGCCGGAGACATCCTGACAGAGCTGGAGAACATCACATCGCTCGTGAGCCATCGTGGCAGCGCCGATGCCGATGCCGTTGACCACGCAGACAACGGCGGCGGGCGCACTTACGACTACCACCCCACACTCCTGACGTACCTGCGCGCGGAGCTGCGCCGACGCGATTTCGACGGTTTTGCGCGTGGTATCTCTGTTGCATCTGAGTGGTATCTCAGTCACGGGCGCGCCGATCTCGCCCTGGAACTCTGCCTCCGCACGGACAACGCCGGGGCGCTGCTGCTCGCTGTCAACGAGGCCGGGGCCTCCCTGATCTTCGACGGCCACGCCAACATCGTCGCGCGGGCGCTCGTCGCACTTGAGCACGCAGGCCGACACTCCGCGACGACACACGTCGTGGCCGCGCTACTGTCAGCGCCGGCATTCGTCGACACCGTTCGGGTTGATCACCACCTTGCCGCTGCAGCCCTCACCATCGGCACGGCGCCGGCGAGCATCCAGCTGATCCACGCAACCCTCACGATCCTGCGGGCGCCGGCATCCGCACTACCTGCGCAGATGGAAACACGTGAACGCCTCACGAACTGGCCAACAGCGGATGCCGCTGGCACGGCACGCAGCCTCACCTACGACGCCGTGCTCTTCTCCCAGCTGGCCTACGCCAGGAGCTCCGAGGCGCACGGTGACGGAAACGGTGCCATCCGCGTGTTGCGCGCGGCCGTCGACAGCTCGCGTTTCGGCGCGCACGCCTGGCTCCATCTCCTCATGCTTGATGCCGCGGCATCCGCTGCAGCCCGACATGGCGCCTGGTCTGAGAGCGTTGCCGTGCACCACACCATCGCGGCGTTGGCCAGCACAAGCGACCAGCAGACGACCACGGTCAGGGCTCACCTGCAGCTTGCGGCGTGTGCGGCGGATTTCGAGTGGCTCGCCGACGATGCGCTGTCGGTGGAGGGCTTCGAACCGCAGCTCGACGCCCTTCTGGGGATGCTCACGGTCGAGCTGGTACCCGGCGACACCGTGCGGGCACAGGCACTCCGCCTCTTGAACCGACTGGATGTCCACTCCGACCCCCGAACCGCTCTCGATTCCCTCGATCGACTACTCAGGGAGAACGGTCATGCGCATCCAGACACCGTGGCGCTCAGTTCGTTTCGGTACATCGGGGCCATGCTGCAGCTGCATGACAAGCATCAGGCGAAACAGGCTGTCGATCTCATCACGAACAACCTGGGCGATGATTCACTCGAGACTGCGCTGGCGCGGGCTCAGCTCACCTCGGCTACGAGCGGTAGCGCAGCCACGAGTCTCGACCTCGAAACAGCGCTCTCCTCCTCCCGCCGCACCTGGAACGGTACGACTCCGATCCATGCCTGGCTGCTGCTGGCCGAGTGGGCAGAGCGCTCCGGCCGCTCGTCCCGCGCCGACGAGTTCACCGCAACGGCGCTGGAACTCGCCGACATGATGCACGCTCGGCGGCCCTTCATCGCGGCAGACCAGCGTGGTGTACGGCTACTGCGCCCGCGCATCGGGCGGTTGGGGCCGCACGACGAGTTCGCCAGGTCGATCGTCGACGCCGCGCCATCCGCTATTCAGCCAGGGCAACCGCAGCCCGTGGATGGCGTCTATTTCACACCGAAGGAACGGGAGATCCTGCGGGAGCTGCCCCGTCACCAGAGTGTCAGCGATATCGCGGCGAAGCATCAGCTCAGCCCCAACACGATCAAGACGCACATGCGATCGATCTACCAGAAGCTCGGTGTGACAGGGCGAGCGGATGCCGTGGAGCGAGCAGAGGCACACGGATTGCTCTGAGCGTGTTGCTCTCAGCGTGTTCCTCTCAGCGTGTTGCTCGCGTCGATTGCGTACACGCTGCAATGAAGTCGGCAATGAAGTCGCCCGGATCAGGGGATGCGCGATGGCGCACGGCGGCGCACAGTGGCGAGACAGGAACACTCTGAAGCAGGAGCACCACCATGTCCACCCGGTACGAGATCAGGATCGCCTGCGCGCTCTCGGACACGATCCGCGAAGCGTTCTACGAGCTGCATGCCGTTGAACTGGCTGCAGACAGCACACTCCTGACCGGCGACATCCGCGACCAGGCACAACTGCATGAGCTTCTGGCGCGCGTGGCCGATCTCGGCATCGACATCACGGAGGTTCGCGCGCAGCCCTGAACTGCGAAGCCGTTAGTTGAGTTGGTTGAGGAGACAGCGAGGAAGGAGCCGTCGTCTCGAAGGCGATGACGGTCGCGATTTAAGCTGGGCGCGGGGTTTTCCCTCAGGCGCGCGATAAAGCGCGCGCCTGAGGGAAAACCGCGCGCCCAGACTCGACGGCTAGTCGAAATTGGAGTTTGTGCATCCACCATGATGTCGCGCAGCGGTGCCACTGCTCGAAACCAGTATCGAAAGCATGACGAATCGGCGATATGTCGTCGAATACAGGACGAATTCGCTCATTTCGTATCGCCCATCCTGTATTGGCGACACGTGCTGTATTCACGACACGTCGCGCAATGGTGACACGCGTCTGGACGGCCAATACGCGCTGTGCTCCCAGGAAGGCGCGCAGGCACGCGAAAGGGATGACCGCCGGTGGCTCGGTCATCCCTTTCAAGCGCACGTTCGTGTTCACGTCAAGCGTGAAGCGTGGTGCGTGTTGAGCGCCGTCGCTAGGTGGAGAGCATCTTGCTCTTCGCGGCAGCGAACTCCTCGTCGCTCAGGATTCCCTGCTGGTGCATGGTCGCGAGTCGCTGGATCTCCTCGACCATGGTGGAACCCGGCGCTCCGCCCGCGTCAGCCGCCGGCTGCGCTTGAGCTTGCTGGGCTTGAGCCTGCTGGGCTTGAGCCTGCTGGGCGGCCTGGGCCTGCGCCTGCTCTGCCTGGGCCTGCGCCGCTTCTGCCTGTTGCTGCTGCTCGTACTGCTGAGCCTCTGCTTGCTCGTTCGCCTTGTTCTGTTGGTGCCGGGACACCCCTCCGGCAACGGCGGTCGCTGTGCCGGCAACCACCGCGGTGCGCGCGGCCATTCCGATAAGGCCTGGCCGACCCACTCTCCTGAAAATTGGCATCAGTAGGTCCTTTCAGAATCGGCTTCGGCCTCGGCCAGTGCCGCATTGACGATGGGGGCGGGAATGCGCTTGGCGTCGATCACGAAGCCACCGGCATCCGCCAGACGCGACGCGAGCTTCTTCGCCCACGTCAGTTCAACCACGAGAAGCAGCGCAGATGTGCCAGGCGGCAGCGATTCACCCAGTTCAGCCACGTCTTCGTCCCCGGCCATCCCGCGCGCAGAGAGTTCGATGCCGGCCACGCCAAACGTCGCCGGCGCTTCGTCGACCTCGACAAAGGTGAGATCGCCTGCCTCCGATCGCGCTATAAAGACCAGGTCAAGGAGTCGGACGGTTCCGGCTTCGACGAGATCCATCACCGCACTTATGACTCCGGGGTTCGGTTCATCACCCTCGAAGCCCGCAAGCACCAGCTCGACAGGCCCGTATTCAAAATCAGTCATTGCTGCCACCCATCACAGTCTTGAACCCGTCGACACCGATGTCGACGATTTTTTCGCACAGTACACCCGGCGCACGAAGGCGGGGATGTTTTGGCGCGCCCAGCCCCGCCCTTCACGCAACCCTTTCGCAACTGCAATTACCAGGCATAGGTTGCTACTGCCGGTCGACGTTTCTCAGCCAGCCACAGCCAACTGCACGCTGGCAAACGCTCGACCGTCCCGGCGGAGCGTGCTGTACCACTCGGTCTTGTCGGCCATAAGAGTGGCGCCGTCGGGAAGCGCGGCAATCCTCAGCTCAATCCCGCGATCGGACAGCTCCCTGTCTAGGTCTGCAAGCGCGTCAAGAACCATGAGCGACGTGGCCATCATCCGGGAGAGATCGAGCACCACGGTGGCGATCCCGGCATCCGCTTCAGCCAGGGCTATGACGGCCTGCTCATTCTCCAAAACGTTCGCCGTGTAAACAGAGCCCTCGATCACCACGACCTGGGTGGAGCCGCGACGCTCACCGGCAACGACCCGCACGCGGTTCAGCTCGTGGAGCACAAGCGCGAAGGTCGTGGCCACCCCCACTGCAACGGCGGCCAGCAACCCGACGGTCAGCCCCATGAAGGCCGTCAGCGCCGCGACCCAGAACTCCGGGCGGCTGATGCGCGCATATCTCACCAGCGCACGAACGTCGATCAGCCCAATGACCGCGACGAACACCATGGCCGCGAGTGTCGCCTGTGGCAGCAGGCTGAGCACAGGGCCGAGAAAGAGGGCAACGAGCACGGCAAGCGCAACCGTCACCAGTGTCGCCAGCTGCGACTTGGCGCCGGCTGCCTGGTTCACCGCGCTTTGCGAGAAGCCGCCCGCCGCCGGAAGCGTCTGGAAGAACGAGCCGGCGACGCTGGCCGCGCCGGCTGCCAACAACTCCCGGTTGCTGTCGATCTGCGTGTCTCCCGGCGAGCGGATGCCGCGCGCGACGGCCGCCGTCTCGAGGAACGCCATGATGGCGATGGCCAGCGCGCCGGGAATCAGCTGCGCGATGCCGTCGAGCGAAGGCAGCACTGGCAGCGGCAGCCCGGCCGGAATCGGATCGATGAGATCGACGCCTGCGGCATCCAGCCCGGTGAAGGCGACCAGCAGGATACCGACGGCGACGACAATCAGCTGGGCCGGAATCCGCGGCAGGTATCTCTTGCCGGCAACGAGAATCAGCAGGGTGGCCACCGACAGCAGCGTGGTCGCCCAGTTGATTCCCGGCAGCGCCTCCACCACCGCAACGATGGAGCGGATGAAGCCGTGCCCGGTGAAATTGGTGTCGACCCCGAGCATCTTCGGGAGTTGACCGATGGCGACGGTGGAACCGACGCCGATCTGGATCCCGACGATGGTGGCCCTGCTGATGTTCTCGACGAGCGCGCCGAGCTTCAGCGCCCTGGCGATCACGAGGATCAGGCCAACCAGCAGGGTGAGCGTCGTCACGCTGCCAATGGGATCGTCAGAGCCGGCGGCCACGCTACCGGTCACCAGCGTCGTTGCCGTGAGCGTGGCGATCGTCGATGTCGTCGACACGCTCATCGCGCGGGAGCCGCCGAGCATGGCGTATACGATCATCGGCACCATGCACGTGTATAGGCCGACCTGCACCGGCAGGTTTGCGATGGTGGCGTAGGCCATCGCCTGGGGGATGATCACCGCGCCGGCCGCGATCCCGGCCGTGATATCGGGACGCAGCCACGCTCGCTGGTAGGTGCTCAGCGTGGGGAAGAACCAGGCGCGTCTCGCCACGGTTCCCGTTCGCGCCATGGTGCCCCCGACCCCGGTCAATCCACCGTCACCACCTCGGACCTTGCCAGATACCTTGCTGCAGTGCAATTATCATGCTCACCAGCGGGTCTCCCTGACAAGGGATAGGCCTCTCCAACGATGGTCGCTCAAGTCCCACACCGCTTGATTTCCACACAGCCTGATTCCCACACAGAACGGGGAGCACGTGCAGCGACCTCTCGCCGGCTTGAATCGCCGGAATCTGGTGCGCGAAACGACAGCCGGGGTCACTTTGCTGGCCATCGCCATTCCCCTCAACATCGGCTACTCGCAGATTGCGGGACTCCCGCCAACGGCCGGTTTGTATGCGCTCATCGTTCCGGCGATCGTCTATGCGCTCACCGTGTCGTCGCGACAGTTGGTGGCATCACCGGATGCCGCCGCCGCCGCCCTCGTGGCCTCGTCGATCGGCGGCCTCGCCGTGGCCGGCAGCGCCGATTACCTCACCCTTGCACTCGCCCAGGCCATCATCTGCGGCGTGCTGTTTCTGTTGTGCGCGTTCTTCAAGCTCGGATTCCTGGCGAACTTTCTCTCCCGTCCAATCCTGATCGGGTTCGTGGGCGGCCTGGCACTCGACATCCTGGTCAGCCAAATCGCCAAGATGCTGGGCGTGAAGATCGATTCGGGAGGTGAGTTCGTCGCGAAGGTCACTGCCCTTGTCACCGGTCTCCCCACGGCCAACGGCTTCTCCATCGTCATCGCCGCAGCGGCGGTCGCCATTCTCCTCCTCGGACGGCGCATTGCCAGAGCCATACCGTGGGCACTTGTCGTGCTCATCGTCGCTACCGTCGTGGTCGTGACGACCGGCCTGGAGGATGAGGGCGTCGCCGTACTCGGACCGGTGGACGCCGGCCCGCCCACCCTCGGCTGGCCGGTGCTTGAGTGGTCCATGTGGCTCGCACTCATTCCGTCGGCCATCGCGCTCACGCTCGTGGCGACGGCAGAGGGCCTGCTCGTCTCGCGCAGCTACGGCGACAAGCGCGGCTACCGCACCAGCCCGAACCGCGACCTGTTCGCCTTTGGCGTTGCGAACGTCGCGGCCGGGGCCTCCGGCGGCTTCGCTGTCGGGTCATCGACGTCGCGCACGGCGGCGATGGACCAGGCGGGCTCCCGCACCCAGCTGCCCGCCATCATCACTGCGGTCGGCACTCTCCTGCTGCTGCTCTTCGGCACCGCCCTGCTGGAAGACATTCCCTCCCCCGCCATCGGCGCCATCGTCGCCGTCGCCATCGTGCCGCTGCTCGGGATCGCAGAGTTCCGTCGACTCTGGCACCTCGACAAGTTCGAATTCGTCATCGGCCTCGTCTGCTTCCTGGTCACGCTGTTCGTCGGGTCTATCCCCGGCATCCTCGTCGCGTTCGTGCTCGCGCTGATTAATCTCGCGAAACGTGCAGCCAACCCGGCCATCGACGTGTTGGCCGCCAACGACAATCCGACGGATTCGCTGCTGGTCGAAGCGCCGCGGGGAACGCTGACCGCGCCAGGGATCATCGTCATCCGCTTGGCTGCGCCGTTGTTCTTCGCGAACGGCTCTGTCTTCGCATCCGCTGTAAAGAAGTCGGTCACTGCGGTACCCGCCAACGAGGTACGACATATCGTCATCGACATGGAGGCCATCACCGATGTGGATGTCACCGGGGCCGAGAGCTTCACGACCCTGCTGGAGTGGCTGCGCGACCGCGACATCGAGGTGAGCTTCAGCCGAATGAGAGCGGACGCGCGCGACCGTATGACTGCGCTCGGCGTTCTGGGCGACGAACGCGTCTTTGACACCAATCGAGAGGCGGTCGCGGCTCTCGGCGCTCCGGTTCCCAGCCCTGTTCTCGACACCACAGACCCTGGAAAGGGATAAAACATGGCCGCAGTCATCGGAGACATCCTGAGCCTGGCCCTCGGTATCACCATCAGCCCGATCCCGATCATCGCGGCGATCCTGATGCTGCTCTCACCGCGAGCGAAGCGAACGAGCGTGGGGTTCATGATCGGCTGGGTTGTGGGCATCGTCGTTGCGGTAACGATTTTCACGCTGCTCTCGTCGGTACTGCCTGAGCCTGACAGTGGCTCGAAGCCGGTGGCAGGGACGATCAAAATCATCCTGGGCCTGCTGCTCCTCCTGCTCGCCGTCAGGCAGTGGAGAGGGCGCCCGAAGCGGGACGAAGCGCCGAAGCTGCCGGGCTGGATGAAAGCCATCGACACGATGACTCCGGCAAGGGGCCTCGGACTCGGCTTCGCACTCGCTGCGATCAACCCCAAGAACCTGTTGATGAGCATTGGCGCCGGCGTCATCATCGGCGGGAGCGGCCTGGCCGTGGGCGAGGCCACCATCGTCATCGTCGTCTTCACGGCCATTGCCGCGGCATCCGTTGCCGTGCCGGTGATCGCCTATCTGGTGGCGTCCAAGCAAATGGCGGGCCCGCTGGACGCGATGCGCACGTGGCTCACGCGAGAGAACGCGGTCGTGATGGCACTGCTGCTGCTGGTGCTCGGCGTGGTGCTGATCGGCAAGGGCCTCGGCAGCTTCTGAACTGAAGCGGCAGCAGAAAACGCCCCCGAGATCTCGGAGGCGTTTTCTGGTGTGGTGGCCGTCAGCCGCGATGCGGTCAGACTGTTGCGGTGATGCCGCGCCCGAATGTGAACGCGCGAACGATCTGCACGATGCCCAAGACGATCAGCGCAATACCGGTCAGCAGGAAGAGCAGTTGAGCGCCCCACACCGGCGCGAACAGCAGCACGATGCCGGCGAGGATGCTGATGATCGCAAAGAAGAGATTCCAGCCTCTCGATGCCGAGTCGCCGAGCTGCACAAGAGTCGCCACGCCCTCGACGATCCACAGGATGCCGACCAGGATTCCGAGGAAGACGGCGAGGAACACCACCGTGCCAGACAGGTTGGCGAATGCCAGGACTGCACCAATAACGAAGAGGACACCGAGGATGATGTTCAGCGCCCTGGTCCCCCCAGAGATCCCCCGCGAGAAAATGCCGAGGCCGATGTACGCGAGACCGGCGACGATGAAGTAGATGCCCAACAGCACGGCGATCGTCGCGGCCGCCGTCTGCGGCTGGAATGTGATCAAGAGGCCAATGATGAGGGCGACAACCCCGCTGATGCCCAGGGCAATACGGATGCTGTTGACAGCGGACTTAGTGAGTTCAGCTGCGTCGAGCGAGAAGCCGCCGAGCGTCGAACCGGATGATGTGGACATCTGTTACCTCCTGCAGCAACGGTGATCAAGTGTGCTCAGGCTATTCCCAGATTGGCTCCCGCGCCACAACACTTTTGAGACAACTCACTGATCGCAGGCATTTTGGTGGCGAATCACTGCCTACGGCGCGCGGACGCGAGGAGGATACCCACCGACTTGCTGACAGAATCTCGCTGATCTCGTAGGCTTCCGGCAGGAGGCGACCTGGCCTGGCCGCCGTGAAACTCGGGAGTGTCAATGTCGACTTATCCGCAGCGTTCCAGTCTTCCCATCCCTGACCTTGCCTACACCGGCACGGTCACTTACGATGCCACCGATCCTGACACTCATTACCCGCCGATTCAGCCGATCCGGCCGCCTGCGGAAGCGCCCAACGTCCTGGTCGTTCTGATTGATGACACCGGATTCGGAGCCTCAAGCGCTTTCGGCGGTCCGGTGCAGACGCCGAATTTCGAGCGTGTGGCGGCGGCGGGCCTGAAGTACACGCGGTTCCACACCACGGCTCTGTGCTCGCCGACCCGTGCGGCCCTGTTAAGCGGCCGCAATCACCACACGGTGGGGATGGGCGGTATCACCGAGATCGCAACGTCCGCGCCCGGCTACAACTCGCTACGGCCGAACAGTTGCGCTCCTTTGGCAGAGACGCTGAAGCTCAACGGGTACAACACCTCGCAGTTCGGCAAATGCCATGAAGTGCCGGTCTGGCAGGCAAGTGAGATCGGCCCGTTCGGCGGTTGGCCGAGCCCCGGCAATGGGTTCGAGTACTTCTACGGATTCATCGGTGGCGAGACCAACCAGTGGTATCCCGCACTGTATGAGAACACCGTGCCCGTCGAGCCATGGGGTACGCCTGAAGAGGGTTACCACTTCATGGGCGACATGACCGACAAGGCCATCGCGTGGACGCGGGCGCAAAAGTCGCTCGTTCCCGACGTGCCGTTCTTCACCTACTTCGCGCCGGGCGCTACTCACGCACCGCACCACGTACCCACGGAGTGGGCCGACAAGTACAAAGGACAGTTCGATCAAGGCTGGGATGAGGTACGCAAGGAGACCTTCGCCCGCCAGCTCAAGCGCCCGACTCCGTGCTCACCGAACGCAGTGCGGGTATTCCCGCTTGGGACGAGATGAGCGATCTCATCAAACCCGCCCTGGCCCGCCAGATGGAGGTCTACGCAGGGTTCCTCGCGTACGCCGACCATCACGTTGGACGCCTACTTGACGCGTACGAAGAACTTGGCATTCTCGATGACACCCTCGTCTATGTGATCATCGGCGACAACGGCGCCAGCGCCGAAGGGTCGATGCACGGTACGACCAACGAGGGCTTCACGATCAACCACATGAACGACATCGAGACCGAGCAGTATGTCGCCGACCACATCAATGACATCGGCACGCCCCGCTCGTACAACCACTACGCGGTTGGGTGGGCTCACGCCATGGACACCCCATATCAGTGGACGAAGCAGGTCGCCAGCCACTGGGGCGGTACCCGCAACGGCACCATCGTTAGCTGGCCGAACGGCGGCGTGGAGAAAGGCGGCATCCGAAATCAGTTCAGCCACGTCATCGACGTCGCTCCAACGGTGCTCGAAGCAGCCGGTATCCCAGAGCCTTCCGCGGTGAACGGCGTAACGCAACGTCCATACGAGGGCACACCGATGAACTACACATTCGTCGAGACCGGCGCGGATGCCGATGAACGGCACACCACCCAGTACTTCGAGATGCTTGGGAACCGCGCGATCTTCCACAAGGGGTGGACGGCCGTCGCCAAGCACAAAAACCCGTGGGAGGGGTCAACCCATGGACTCGACGGCGACGTCTGGGAGCTCTACAACGTCGACGAGGACTGGACGCAGTCCAACGACCTCGCTGCCGCGGAGCCGGAAAAGCTAGCCCATCTGCAGCAGCTCTTCCTGATTCAGGCCGCACGGTTCAACGTGTTGCCACTGGACATTCGCTCCGCAGAGCGGATGAACCCCGACATCGCGGGGCGGCCGCAACTGATCGTCAGCGACAGCCAGAAGTTCTACCCGGGCATGAAACGGCTCAGCGAGAACACCACGATCAACATTAAGAACAAGTCGTGGACCGTCACCGCGAGTACCACAGTTCCGGACGCAGGCGCCGACGGTGTGCTCATCGCCCAGGGCGGCGCGTACGGTGGCTGGTCGTTCTACGCACACGAAGGAAAGCTCGCCTTCGCCTACAGTCTGCTCGGTATTGACGTGACGGTGATCCATTCGGACGTAGATGTGCCGACCGGCGAGCAGGAACTGCGCGCGCACTTCGCCTACGACGGTGGCGGAGTCGCGAAGGGCGGACTGGTCACCCTCTTCGCCGGCGACCAGCAGCTCGGTGAGGGGCGCATAGAGAAGACGATCCCGTACCAGTTCAGTTTCGACGAGACCGTCGACGTCGGAGCCGACCTCGCATCGCCAGTCTCACCCGATTACGCGGCCACCGGCAACGGTTTCACCGGAACACTCGACTGGGTGCGCATCGACCTCGGCGAGGACGACCACTCCCATCTCATCGAGGACGAACACAAACTTGCGGTCGCCATGCTCAAGCAATAACCGGTATCACTGCAAGAATCCCTCGGAGCGCTGCTCTTCAGGTACTCGCGGCTTCGCGTCATGTGTTCCTGCTCGGAGGCGCTGTCGGGATCGGCGTCGAGCACCGCGAGGTGTTCGACGCCGATCTGTTCGCCATTCCGGCGTCCGGCTCAGTAGCCGGGAACAACAAGAACCAGCTTGCAGCGCGGGCAACGATGACAGGACTCAAGCCCCTCAACGGTGTCGACACCATCGGGTTGCATCTCCACACCACACGCCGGGCACGGCGGGCCATCACACAGGTCGGTGCTGTCCAGGTTCTCGTCAATCACACCCTCAGTCTGCGGTACTTACCCGGTGACATGTGTCCCAGCCCCAGATAGATCGGACTGGGTCGTGCACCACGCCGGCGGAGCCATGTGCGTCTTCTCGGTGCTGGCGGCTCTGCGGGTGCGCCCCTAAGCTCGAAGCGTGAGCGAGACAAGCGCGATGGTCAAGATTGCCGGTGGCACTTTTCGAATGGGGTCGACCGACTTCTACCCCGAAGAAGGGCCGGTTCACGCGCGAACGGTCGCTCCGTTCGAGCTCGACCTGCATCCGGTGACCAACGCTCAGTTCGCTGCATTCGTTGAGGCAACGGGGTACGTGACGGTGGCCGAGCGCCCACTCGACCCTGCAGACTTTCCTGGTGCAGACATCGGCGGCTACTCCCCCGGCGGGCTCGTTTTCACTCCGACGCGCGGCCCCGTGAACCTGGGCGACTGGCGCCAATGGTGGGCGTGGGGCGAGGGGGCCAGTTGGCGTCACCCCTTCGGTCAGAACTCCTCAATCGACGGCCGCGACGAGCATCCGGTCGTTCAGGTTTCGTTCGAGGATGCCAGCGCCTACGCGGCGTGGGTCGGCAAACGCCTGCCCACCGAGGCCGAGTGGGAGTTCGCTGCCCGCGGCGGCCTCGACGGCGCCACCTTCGCCTGGGGTAGCGAGGTGCGTCCTGACGGCGTGCTCATGGCCGACACCTGGCAGGGCAATTTTCCCTACAACAACACGGGCGCGGCTGGTTGGGTGGGCACGGCGCCCGTCGGCACCTTTCCGCCGAACGGCTACGGCCTGCTCGACTGCATCGGCAACGTGTGGGAGTGGACGAGCGACGTATACACCGAAAGGCATGTGCCACCGGCATCCGCTCGCCCCAATCTTTTGCAGGTTCCGGATGCCGCGGCCACTGGCTGCGGAGATGCCTGCACCTGTGGCCCGAGCGACTCCGGCCGCACGAGCACCAGCGGCGCGGAGGAGGCTGCTCGGGCAGCGCAAGCGGCCGCGTCTGCCGAGCCCGGATCCGCGATCCCCCGCCGCGTACTCAAGGGCGGTTCGCACCTGTGCGCGCCCGAATATTGCCTGCGTTACCGCCCGGCAGCACGCTCGCCGCAGGCCGACGACACCGCCACGACGCACATCGGTTTTCGCTGCGCGCGCTAGCTCGTCGGCGCAGTGTCCCCGCTCAGTGCACGCAGGTTCTTGGCGTGCGGGTCGGGTTCCAGCAGCACGGCCGCACCAGCAGCGTCAGCGGAATGCAGAGGATCGAGCCGATCGGGCCGATCACGAGTGTCCAGAACACCACACTGAAGAAGGTCAGCGTCATGCTCAGGCCAACGGCGTCGCTCACGAACTTGGGCTGCACCATCACCTGCAGCACCACGTTCACAACGCTGTAGGCGAGAACCACGAGCAGCGCGAGCGGCCAACCGCCGATCACGAGCGCGAACAACGCCGGCGGAATCACGCCGATCACAAAGCCGATGTTGGGGATGAAGTTGGTGACGAACGCGAGCACCGCCCACACGATGGGAATGGGAATACCCAGCCACCAGAGCAGCAGGCCGTCGACCACAGCGACGACGAGTCCGAAGCTCGCATTTCACCACGTAGTAGCGGCGCACTCCACCGAAGTAACGCTCGGCAATCACGCCGGCGCGCGGGGCAAAGCCGATTCCACGACGGCCGAGCGACGCCGCATCCGCTGCCATGAAAATGACGTAGGCCAGCACGAAAAAGAACGCGGTTGCCAGGCCAAGGACCGAGTCCGCGACAGCGTAGGCCGCGTTGTTCAGCACCTCAGGCGTGAGCCAATTGAAGGCGCCGGCGGCGGTGTCGGGATGGAAGCCGAGCGCGGCGACGAGATCGTCGGCCACTCCTGTGAACTCGTCGACGTAATCGGGCAACAATTTGATGAATTGAGCGGATGCCACGATGAGCAGCATCGCACGGCGAACCCGCCACAGCCGAGCACAACGGAACACGGCGCCCCCGAAATTCATCGGGGGCGCCGTGTTGTGTGAGGACTGCGCTGCTACGGACGGTGGCTGTTAGCCGAGCGCGGTCAGGGTGAGTGTCGCCCGGTAGGTGCCGCCGGCGATATCGATCGGGAATCGCAGATCAAGATCAGCGCCCAGCTTTGCTGAGCCGACTGCATGGCCCGACGAGGCATATCCGAGTGTTGAGGAGACCGAGAGGCCGTTGCCCCCTCCGAACCCGGAGGCCACCGCTGCTCCGGCCACCGCATCGCCGCCCGCCTCGACAAGCTTCGGCGTCCAGCCGAGGTACTTGCCTGAGAACGATGGGTTCTGGCTGCCGAAGGTAAAGTCGGTCGTCTGCGCGGAGATCGACCACCCTGCCGTCTGCGCCCGAGTGTCGGTGACTCGAATCGGGTTGATCGCGCCCGTCGCGGCGAAGTGGTCGCCGTTCGCGACCGCGGTGCCGAAGTCGACCAGGGAGTTGTTCCCGTCGACGTTCCAGATGAACTCGCCCGGCTCGCCGGGATCCACCTGGGACAGCACCACCTGGAGCCCCTGGGAGATCGCGGACACCGGAGGCTCCGGAGCTTCTGGAGTCTCCGACACTGCTCTCAGCACCGGTCGGCCACGCTCAGTATCAAAGCTCCAGATCGCTGCGAAGTCCCAACCGATAGTGTCGTAGGTCACCTGCTGCGCGAGCGCGGCCGCAGTACGGTTTGCGCCGTTTCTGTTCGTGGAGGTGCCGTCGGTGATGGCAGCCCCGTTCACAGTGGCAGTGTCTAGCGACAGGTTGTCGATGTAGGTCGGTGTGCTGTTTTCCCGCGCCACGATGCGGCCTCGCGGCGAGTTGACGGTCTGCACCGAACCGCTGACCACCACGTTGCCGATGAACTTTGTGCCGGTATAGCCGTATCCGGTGAGGATGCCACCGTTCTGCACGTCCGCCTTCACTGTGGCACCGGCAACGTAGTTGTTGCGGAGAACACTCGCCGCGGAGTTCCAACCGGTGAGAGCGCCGGTCTCCCAATTGGACGTGACCTTCGCATCAACGGTGTAGCTGTTGGTGACCTGGCCGTTGTTCTCCGCCGCGATGGGCGCCGTGCGCCAACCGCCGGAGACCACCGCACCGGAGACAAACACCTCGTCGATGAGACCGTTGTTCGTGACGGTCACCACGGCAACCCGGGTCGTCTGCGCGTAGGGCCCGGTGACCTCCGAGGTGGCGTCAAGGAATCCGAGCTGACGGATCGTGCCTGAGTTGTTCATGATGAACGCCTTCGACGCAGAACCTTCGACCGTGAGGCCGATGATCTTGTGCCCCCGGCCCTCGATGGTTCCCTCGAAAGTCGGGACCGGGGTCCAGGGCTTCGTCAGGGTGATGTCCTCCGTGAGGGTGAAGGTGGCAGACGGATGCTGCCCAATGAGCGCCAGGTCGGCCTCGGTCGCGATCGCAAACGGCCCGTTGGAGCCGTCGTTCATCGGGTTGTTGATCGCCTCAGTGGTGATCCGAACGAGGAAGCCTCCACCAGAGGTGAGTGCAGGCGTCAACACCGTCGATCCGTCCACCGTTGTGGTGGTTCGGGTCATTGTGGTTCCCACAGCCTTGTCGGTGTAGACGTCGGCGTTGTAGGTCGTGCCAGCGGGCAGGAAGTCCAGCGGAATCGAGAGCGTGCCCGGAGCGGTCGTGCCAGCGGCCACCGCGATCCAGTACTCGCCGTCTGCGGTCTGCCGCACTACCCCGGCGAGGCTGCCGATCGTGCTCTGCGGCAGAATCCAGCTGCGCTGCCACGTGGTGGGCAGGTTTCGCACCACGTCGCCGACGAGGTTGTGGTACTGCCCCCCAGGAGCGAGGTAGGACGGGCGCTCCGACAACTGCAGGAACGGCATCGAGTAGATGACCGTCGAGGCGAGCTGGTGCGACCAGGTGACGTTGCCGCCCGAGCCTGAGAGGAGGAACGGTGTGTAGTCGGCCGGCCCAGCCACAAGGCGGGTGAATGGTGCGATCACGTCCTGGTTCGCGTTGTACCCGGACTGCAGGCCCTTGATGGCCTCACGGCCGAGCTCGTTCGGGTAGGTGCGGTTCAAGCCGGTGGGCTCGAGGGGGTTGTGGTAGATCACCATCAGCTTGAGAGCCGCCGCGTCTTTCGCCGCGTCACCGAAGAAGTTGACCTTGGTCTCGGTCTCGTCGAAGGTGTGGTCGATCTTGAGTCCCGCGATTCCGCTGGCCGCCGACAGTTCCAGGTAGGCCGCGCGGAAATCAGGGTTCTGCAGGCTGCGCTGCGGGTAGGGGCTCCCACTGGTGTAGCGGATGCCGTCGATGAAGCTGGAGTCAGCGCCTGCGCCACTGTCGAAATCAGTCCACAGCCAGACGTCGACAGGGAAGGCCTTCGCCTTGCCCCGTGCTGCCAGTTCCGCGATCTTCGCAAAACGCTCGGTCGTGGTGGAACCCCATGACGCGTTCGACAGGTTGCCCTCGATGAGAACACCCGAGATGCCGGCCTCCGACGCAGAGTCGATCAGCGACTGGATGCCGGTGAAAGTCTGGTCGCCGGTCGAAAGGGTCGACCAGGAGTTGGTACCAGGGCGGATCCAGCTGGTATCGCCGCCCGGGAACACACTCTGATCGATGGGCGCGTTCACCGAGGTGATGATGTCGGAGTTGGTCAGACCCGTGAGGTCGGCCGCGATCGTGATGACACGGAACGGCGAGTGCAGGGTCGCCGGGTTCACTGCGAAGGTGCCCTGACCGTTGTCGGTAGCCCAGTAGTAGGTCGACAGATCGCCGCCGCTGGTGGTGCGGAGGGCGATCGCCGGCCAGTCGCGGATGTCCGCTTCGGTGACGTTGGCGAATCCGCCGCCGGCGATTTCGACCGTGGGCAGTACGGTGATGCTCTGCGAGCCGGCCTGAGCGAAGGTGTTGCGGCTGAAAGAGTTCTGCAGGTCGTCGATGGTGCTCGGAGTCGTGACCTGATAGTTGAGCACGGAGGCTGGATCGAACGAGAACGTTGTATTCTCCCTGGTCACCATTGTGCCGGCGAGCGAGGGGTCGAGAACGTATCGAACGGCGATACCGGTATCGAAGACGCGGAACTCGACCGAGACCAGGCTCTGGCCGGTGTTGCCCCTGGGAACGATCGGGATCACGCTGGCGTTGTGGTGGTCGCGGCCGGTGTCATGGAAGCCCATCAACGGGTACGACTCATCAACGGATGAGGTGACCGCGGTTCCGAGCGTGACGCCGGCGCCCCAGTCGGTACCGTCGACCACAAGCCCAAGCGCGGAGTCGCGCACGGCGATCGTGCCACCCTGGGAGATCGCGTAGCCGAGGGTGCCAGAGGCATCGGTTGACACGGTGGCGACGGTCTGGCCATCAGGGCTCGAGATCTGGGTGTGCGAGCTGAGGTCGCTGGATCCGGGGTCGCCCGGCTCGCCCGGCTCGGTCGGCTCAGTCGGCTCAGTCGGCTCGGTCGGCGCGTCGGGGACCATCTTCTCCGCGACAGCGGTGAGCTCGGGACGCTGAGCCGTCGTATTCATGGTCCAGGTATTCGCGAAGTCCCAGCCGATCCCCTCGTAGGTGGCCTGCTGCGTGAGTTCCGCGGCCGTTGCGTCGAGTCCTTGCCGGTTGCTGCCCGCACCACCCGTGACCGTTGCCCCGCTGAGCAACATGGTGTTGAGAGCGAGGTTTTTGGAGTACGTGGCGCCACGGCCGGCGACGGTCGTGTTGTTCTGGCCGTTGACCCGGCCGATGTTGCTGGCGGACTGGCCGCTCGGCTGTGTCACCGAGCCGTTGAGAGCCACCGCGCCGGTGATGGTCGCGGTGCTGTAGCTGTAGCCGCTGATCAGACCGATGTTGCGGTTCAAGGTCGTCACGGTGGCGTCGGCGTAGACGTTCGTGATGCGCTGAGTGCCGGTGTTGTCGTTGCGGGCAGCAATGCCGCCGGTCTCCCACCCTCCGGACACCGATCCGAGAAAGTAGCTGTTCTGGATGGTTCCCCCGGAGAGGTTGTCGGCCACAATACCGCCGGTGCGCCAGCCGCCGGCGATCGAACCGTTTACATAGACCTGGTCGATGGTGCCGTGGTTGTTCGCCACCACCGCGGCCTTCTTGGTCTTCGTCGTTTCCGACTCAGACGCCGCGGTGCCCGTGATGCTGACACTGCTGAATCCGATCTTCGTGACCGTGCCGCTGTTGGCATTGATGAGCGCTGCGGACTTGTCCTTGCCAGCTGAACTGGCGTACGCCTTCGATCCCGCGAAATCGACCGAGAGGCCGAACACGGTGTGTCCGCCGCCGTCGAGCGTTCCCGCGAAACTGTCGATCATCTTCACCGGGGCGGTGAGTTCGATATCCGAGGTGAGCGTGTAGCGCGCCGATGCCGCGCCGGTACCGGCCGTGTCGGCGTTGGCGGCCGCGATGAAGGCGGAGAACTCCTCTGTCGAGCCGATGAGGTAGGGCTCAGCCTCGGTACCTGCCCCGGCCAGAGGCGTCTCGGCGTGGGCCAGGAAACCGCTGCCGACGGCCCCCGCGACCAAGGCGACAACGACGGCCGCCGCCGAGGCGCTGCCGATCGGTATCCCTCGTCGTCGTTTGGTTGGTTGATGTGCCACTGGAATGTCCTCTCGCCGTGAATAGGAAGGTTCGACGAAAAGGCTGGTCAGCGGGCATGAAGCCGCAACGACCCGGTGCTAAAGCAGTCCACTCTGCGGGATGAACAGTCGGCGTCGAGAGGGAGATTGACGTCACACGGCTGAAGGATGAGGGGATGACGCCTGAACCCGTTCACATTCCGATCAAGGGCAGGCTGATGAGCGGTGAGATCCTCTCACCAGCCTGCGTGGAGGTTCGCAGTCAGGCTGAGTAACGGCAGCAGATGCGGCCAGCCGTCGCGGTCGCCGTCGTAGACGCTCAGGCCATAGGCCTGAAGCGCGGTCAGGATGCCGGCTGCGCCGGTGGCCAGGTCGCACGACAACCGCAGCAGGCCCTGGCCAGGGAAGGCAATACCGGTGCTGTGTCGGATGGCGTGCAGTTGCAGGGCTGAGACGTGGTTGGCGAGTGCCGTATCGGACTCGGCGGTGGACAGCCCAGCGCGCGATATCGCGACCAAGAAGTGGATGAGTCCCGCGCGTCCGTAGAACAGTCCCGGCTCGATCGCGAACGGCGCGCACGCGGCGGCCGTGATGCCGTCGAGCGCGTCCAGGTAGCGCTGGGGCTCGGCAACGTGGGAAACGAGCGCGGCCGCGACGAGACCGATGCCCGTTGAGCCGGTGGCCAGGTACGGCATCAGCCGCCATCCTTCGTTTACCTGCAGTGAACCGTCTGCGGCGAAGGTGCAGTGCGCCAGATCGTAGTCGAGCGCGTCTTCGGCCAGCTGCAGGTGTTCAGGATTGGCCGTGCGCTGATAGAGCCGCAAGGCGAACAGCGCCGTACCGGTCGCTCCCCACATCAGACCGCCGCGACCCGCGCGCACACTCGGCTCCGCATCGTCGGCCCGCAACGGCGGGCGACGGTCGTGATGCCCACGCAGCAGCACGGCGACGCGGGCAAGCTCGTGATCGAGCTCGTGATTAAGGTCGTGATCGAACGAGTCGCCCTGCTCGGCCTCGCTGAGCAGGTAGAGACCGATGCCTGCAAGCCCGCCGTAGAGGTCGGAGCCGAGCTGATCGAAATCGACGGCGAGAATCCGTTCGGTCAGAGCATCCGCCAGGTTGTCGTTTCCGATCCGCCTGTTCAGCCAGGCAGCTCCTGCGAGACCGTCGTAGAGTCCTGGCCGCGCCTTCGGTGAGTCGACTGCCGCGCGCAGCCAGTCGACCGCTTGCGGATCGACGGCGAGACTGGTCGACTCGAGCGCGTGAATCACTCCGGCTGCGCCGTGGGCAAGCCCGTAGCCGTTCTCCGCAAACTGACGCGGATCGCCTGGCCAGGCGCGGTCGCCGCGAGAGAAATCGGCGCTCGCGTCGAGTGACCGGCCGATCATCACCTGCAGCGCGAGGATGGCGTCTTCACTGTCGGTGCGCCAGTCGCGGATCGCCGTGTCGGCGTCTCGTACCAGCACGCTGCGGCCGGCAAGCGACTCCCGTCCCGGCATCCCCAGATCTTGCCGGATCTCATCGATCCACGCCTCGTCGAGCGCGTACCCGTCGAGCGCGAACTCCAGCAGCTCGTCCGCCTTGAGTGGGTCGAGTGCGAGCAGCGACGTGAGAGGAACAAAGAGGAACAGCTTGAGGCAGGCAAGCGCGTACCTGTCGGCGCCGACGCCCCGACGTGTCGAGGGATCGGCGTGCGACGGCGCGACGAAACCCGGAGCTCCGATGAGCACGCGCCCGGCGTCGGCGACCCGTTGGGCCATCTCGAAGTCGAGCAGCACAACGCGGCCCTCACCTGTCACCAGCACATTGCCGGGGTGAAGGTCGCCGTGCACGTACCCCGCCGCGTGCACCCCCTCGAGCGCCTGCTGCGTCTGCGCGGCCACGTCGAGTGCCCACTGTCGATATTCGAGGTAGTCGGCCGCTGTCGCGTTCGCCCGGATCGCAGGGCACCGCCTCACAACTGCGGTGTTGAGGCTGTCGCCGTCGACGAGGTCGAGAGCAAGAAAGCGATGGCCATGCAGGTCGACGGATGCGCGGACGCCGACAACTGACGGACCGGCTAGTGCGCGCAGGCGGTCCTCCTCGTCTGCAAGACGGGTGACGGCGTCCCGGCCGTCGGGGGTGAGACCCGAGTGCGGTCGCGCCTCCTTCAGAATGACCGTGTCACCCGTGGCATCCGTAGCCTCGTAAACGCCGCCCGCGTTGGAGAAGTGCAGCACGCGGGTGATGGTGAACGGGAACCCGTCTGGGGCGTCCTCCGCGCCGAGTGCCTCGAGCTGCTCGGCGAGAAACGGCGGCAGCGGGGCCCAGGGCGGTGGCGTGAACCCCGCCGAGCGCTGGTCTTCCACGAGCGATCCCTTTGGGGTGCGGATGGCGAGCACGTCCTCACCGTCTTCGCCGCGCGTGTAGAGACGGGCAAAGGCGCCGTAGCGCACGTAGAGAGGGCCTTCGTTGTACCGCAGGTCGGAGAGGATGTATGGGCCGGGCATTCCGCCCACGAGATCGTCAAGGCCGAGCAGTGTTTCGCGCAACTGGTGCTCGTCCCGCGGGTAGACCGTGATGAATTTGCCCGATCCTGCGCGGTCGGCGTCTTTCGAGTTGCGTCCGACGAGGGCGTCGGCGGAAGGTGCGTATTTAAAGGTAAGAGAGTGTGCGTTGCAGTAGCCCGTTACGAGCCGCAGGATTTCGGCTGCCCCTGCGGGTGTCGCTGCCACGTGGATCTTCCAGCCCTGCTCGGGAAGTGCCGAATGGTGAGGGCGCCAACCCGACCAGTCATTGTCGACGTCGCGGCGCCATCCGTTCCAGTCGCTCTGTGCGTCTGGCATAAAGGTGTCGTGTCGTTGCTCCACAGAACCGCGGGCAGGCGTCTCGTAGAAGTACGGGTCGATTCGGGCAAAGCGCAGGTAGGTCGTATCCACGTAGGGAGCCTCTCGACGGTGCCTCAGCCCCCGGCTCGCCCGAATCGGCCGGCGCAGCTTCGCGTTACAAGTCTCCGAATTGCAGAGGTGCAGCGCGCCTGCCGAAAGTTACTATTCGCCCTATGTCGTTCGGCGCGCCCTTATGACGAGATGCCGTTGCGGAAGGCCCAGATCACGAGTTGCACGCGGCTCTGCACGACGAGCTTGCCCATGATGCGCGACAGGTGCGCCTTCACTGTTCCCGACTCGAGGTGTAGCAGCTCGCCGATCTGCGCATTGGTATTTCCGTGTCCAAGGGCTCGGACAATGTCCAGTTCGCGCGCGGTGAGCACGCCGGTGACGGCATCGGTGGCAACGGGCGAGCGTCGGCGCCGGGCAAACTCGGCGAGCACGCGCCGGGTGACGGCGGGCGAGACCAGGCCGTCGCCGCGGGCGGCAGCGCGCACGGCGGCGGCAAGTTCTTCGGGTCCGGTGTTCTTCAGGAGGAAGCCGACGGCCCCAGCTTCGAGCGCACCGAACACGTAGTCGTCGAGGTCAAAGGTCGTGATCACGATTACCGGCACCGGCTCTGGGCTGGTTGCGATTGCACGGGTAGCCGCGATTCCGTCGCCCTCTGGCATGCGGATGTCCATAATCACCACGTCGGGCTTCACGTCGTTCACCAGCTGGATCGCCTCAGGGCCAGACGCGGCTTCGGCCACCACCTCGATGCCTGGGAAGTCGTCAAGCAATACGCGCAGGCCGCGCCGCACGAGAAGTTGGTCGTCGACGATGAGAACTCGAATCATACGATGGAGCGCCGTTCTATAGGGATGACGGCGCGGGTCTGCCAACCGCCGTCGAGGGTGCGGCCGCTGTCGAGGCTACCGCCGAGCATGGTGGCGCGCTCGCGCATGCCGACCATTCCATAGCCGGGATCGGCGGTTGGAGCGGAGGCGAGCGCGGGCGCCGAGTTGGACACCCTGACTACGACATCGCGCGCGGTGCGATCGATGTGGATGGTCACGTAGGCGCCCGACGCATGTTTGCGCGCGTTGGTCAACGACTCCTGGATAATCCGGTAGCAGGCCAGCGACGTCGCGGGCGAGAGGTCATCGATGTCTCCTTCGACGACGAGATCGATCGTCGGGTGCAGGGCGCGCACCGATTCGATGAGGTCGGGCAAGCGACTGAGGGTCGGCTCTGGCACGGTGCCGATCTCTCTTTCTTCTCGAAGTACGCCGACGACCTCGCGAAGGTTCTGAAGGGTGAGCTCACCCTCGCTGTTGATCGACTCGAGCAACTCCGCGGTTGTAACCGGGTCTGATGTCTGCACCCGGATCGCCGCTTTCGTCTGCAGCAGGATGCCGGACAGGTGGTGCGCCGCCACGTCGTGGAGTTCCCGCGCCATGCGGTTGCGTTCTTCGGCGACGGCCGCGGCAAGCTGCCCGTCGCGGGCCTTGGTTATGGCGGAGCCCGCCTGGGCGGCAAGCTCGGCCCGCCGGCGCTGCGATCCGTAGAGCAGACCGGCAAGAATCGCCGTCACGTACGACGGCACTATACGGATGAGCGTCGCCAGAATCGCAACGGGCGGCAGCGCCCCGATGCTCACCCAGGCGAGGGTGAGATGGATGGTGAAATCGACGACGAATGCGGCGCCCAGCACAACACTCCAGGTTCGCCACGAGGTGAGAGCCGTGACATTGAACATCGCGAAGAGGAGTGTCGGGGTGACGGTGAGGTTACGGTCGATCGAAATTGCGATCGCGATTAAGAAACACGTGAACACGAGCACAAAGCTCAGCACCGGCAACCAGCTGCGCCAGATGAGCGGCACTGCCTGCAGGCCGAAGACGGCGACGCTCCCCCACACGCTCTCTGCGCTGACGGTAGGCCCGCCGTTCGCCTCGAAGAAGCTCGTTCCTGTCGCGATGGTGATCAGGAAATAGCCGATGGATGTGACGCCGAAGATCATTGCCCACGCCCAGTCGGGCAGAGGCAGGCGTTGGATCATTGGGCCCGAGGTGCGGGAAGCCATAGAGTCTCGTGTCTGTGTAGGGATGCTCCTGGCGGTGAGCGTCACAAGTTGGGGATTGCTCTTTCAGGCTATCCAAGCGGTGCCCGCGGCAGACGAACGGGAGTTTAATCCTCTCCAAACGACGTGCGGCACGGAAGCACCCCGAGTGCCCACTGTTATCCCGCGCCGTGCACGAACGGCATAGGCCTAATGGCCTACCCTGAGTGAATGGAGCAGACGCGATGATCCGGCGTGAACAGGCCAAACGCACGCGTGACGCACTGCTCGACGCCGCAGCGGAAGAGTTCTGGCTGCACGGCCTCGAAGGCACCCGTATTCAAGACGTGCTCGACCGCGCCGATATGACCAAGGGCGGGCTGTACCACCACTTCACGAACAAAGTGCAGATGGCCGAAGCAATCGTTGAGCTCGAGGCCGAGCGCTGGCCAGAGCTGGTCGCCCTGGTAGAAGGCTCTGGGCTTCGCGGACTCGCCGCACTCGAAGCGTTTTCCATCGCCGTCGCCGAGCGTATCGACGGTGATGTGCGCGCACGCGCGATCATGCGCATCGCCGAAGAACTCGACCCACCGGCCGTCGCGGCATTCGAGCTCTGGCATGACTTCGTGATCCTCGCTCTGCAGCAGGCCATCGCCGACGGCGACGTCTCCGACTCGATCCCGATCCGCGAACTCGCGCAGACGGTCGTTGAGTGCATCTACGGGGCCAGCATCTGCCCCTTCCCGATCAGCCGTCAAGTGGTCGTGAGCGAACGCCTCGCGAGGCTCTGGATGATCCTGGGTGCGGGCCTGCGCACGACCGCCCGCTGAATCTCGACACGGCACATTTGAGCGATTCGCCACAAATTAAAGTGATTCACCTGCCGGACATACGCGACTAACCGTATTCACCGACCCTTTCGCCCGTGAACTAGCGGGTTCGGATGACCGAACTCCGCCTCCTCCTGTGCTTCGGACGTGCGGCGTTAACCTAGTGTTCATCTTCGAAAGCGGCGTACCGGGCCCCCTGGCGGGGTTTTACCGACGAATAGGTTTGCGAAATTTCGTCGGGTATTGCATGATTGCCGAGCCAGCCACCGTGGGCCCCCGAGAAGCGGAACTCTGGCACGCACACGCCACACAAGCGCCAGAGCATCCGACCGACCGTCGGGTCTGTGAGCGCGCTCACCACTAGGGGGAACCGATGGAGATTCGCGACACAGAGCGAACCTCTCACGAGGGCGCAGTGCTCGAAGGCACGTCGCTCGACGACACGCCGCTCGACGAGCAGGCGCACGTCAAAGACAAACCACGCCAACTGACGACGGTGCGCGGCATCTCCGACAACGCCTTCCGATTCACGGCGCACGGCGGCGGTGTCGTTGTGCTCAGCATCATGACCCTCGTCGGCGTGTTCCTCGCGGTGCGCGGTGCAGAGGCGATCGCCGCCGCAGGCCCCAACTTCTTGACCGAGCAAGACTGGGAGCCCAACTCTGGCAGGTTCGGCATCGCCGCCGTTCTCTTCGGCACGGTGACCATCGCGCTCATAGCAATCAGCGTGGCCCTGCCGCTCGCCGTTGGCACGGCAACCTACATCTCGGAGTACGCGCCCGCCGCCATCAAGCGCTTCCTGGTGGGCATCGTCGACCTGATGGCCGCGATCCCCTCTGTGGTCTACGGACTGTGGGGCATGTTCTGGCTCGAGGGGTCGATCCTGCCGATCGCCCAGTGGATATCCACCTACTTCGGCTGGATCCCGATCTTCGCTGTGCCGAACTTCGAACCGGGCGACCCGCTCGCCACGCCGACGGTGTTCACCGCCAGCGCCTTCCTGGCCGGGCTGGTCGTGGCCATGATGGTGGCTCCGGTCGCGGCATCCATCATGCGCGAGGTATTCGCCCAGGCGCCCGTCGGTGAACGCGAGGGCGCCTTGGCGCTCGGGTCGACCAAGTGGGGCATGATCCGCTCGGTCGTCTACCCGTTCGGCCTCGGCGGCATGATCGGCGGCGCGATGCTCGGCCTCGGCCGCGCGCTCGGCGAGACCATCGCGGTCTACCTGGTGATCTCGCCGGTGTTCGTCATCCAGCCGCACATTCTGCAGACCGGCACCAACTCCATCTCGTCGCTCATCGCTCTGCGGTACGGCGAGGCGAGCCCGTTCGAGCTGTCGGCCCTGATGGCTGCCGGGCTTGTTCTGTTTCTGATCACGATGGTCGTCAACTTCGGTGCCGGCATCATCATCCAGCGTTCCCGTTCGGGCGCGGCGAGCTGAGAGACCCATGACCACGATCGAATCCCCCCGCACTCAGCGCCGCGTCCAGCGCCCGGCGCGCATCACGCGCACCCACCTGCCCGGCCGCGACGGTCGCAGCACACACCCCACCCGTCCGGAGACGCGGCGCAACCTCGCGCGCATCCGCCGCGATGACGTGCTGCGTGTCGTCGGCGCCGCGGTGGCCGCTATCGCGACCACGGCCTGGCTGTACACGCAGGTGTTCCCCTTCGAGGGGCCGGTCACCTTCGTCGTGGTCGCCTACCTGCTCTTCGTCGGCTTCTTCGTCACCGTGATCAGCTTCGACGACAACCGGGTGACGATCCTCGACCGCGTGGTGTCCGTGATCGTGCACTCCCTCGCTGTCGTGCTGATCCTCGCTCTCGCCGTGGTCGTCATCTTCACCCTCGGCCGAGGCACTGAGGCGTTTCTCAACTGGAACTTCTGGGTGCAAGACCTGTCGCTGGCCGGCCCTCTCGACCCGATGACCGTCGGCGGCATGGCCCATGCAGCGGTCGGCACGCTCATCATGATCGCCATCGCCCTCGCGATCGCCATCCCCCTCGGGCTGCTGTGCGCGGTCTTCCTCGCCGAGTTCCCCAGCCCGTTCGCCCGCATCGTGCGCACCGTGGTCGAGGCGATGACTGCGCTGCCATCGATCGTCTGCGGCCTGTTCATCTACGCCACCTACATTTTGCTGTTCGGCTTCGACAAGTCGGGATTCGCCGCCAGCCTCGCCATCACGATCATGATCTTGCCGATCATCATCCGCTCGGCCGACGTGGTGCTGCGGCTCGTGCCCGGCACGCTCAAGGAGGCCTCGCTCGCCCTCGGCACCAGCCAGTGGCGCACGATCTGGCACGTGGTGCTGCCCACCAGCAAGTCGGGGCTGATGACCGCGATCATCCTCGGCACCGCCCGCGGCATCGGCGAGACCTCGCCGGTGCTGCTCACCGCCGGCTACACCACGTTCTACAACTTCAACCCGTTCTCGGGCCCGATGGTGTCGCTGCCGTTCGCCACGTTCACCCTGGTGAAGAGTCCGGAGCCCACGCAGATCGCCCGCGGTTTCGGCGCCGCAGCTGTGCTCATGGTGCTGGTCTTCGTGCTCTTCCTCGTCGCCCGCATCATCGGCGGCCGCGGCGCAGGGCTCCTGTCGCCGCGCGGCCAGGCCCGCGCTCTCGCCGCATCACACCGCGACGCCGAACGCTTCGAACACCGTCTCGCGCCGGTCGCGAGCGGGGCGCCGCCCGCGAAACCCGCGATCACAGAAACATCGACAACAGGCACGGAGGCCAGCGAATGAGCATAACGCGGATGTCACGGTGGAGCTCAGCTCGCGCGGTTGCCGCGCTGCTCGGCCTCGTGCTGATCGGCACGGGTGTGCTCGGCTTCGTCGGCGCCCCGCAGGCCCTCGCCGTTGGCGCCGTTCACTCGCCGCTCGTCGGCTCGGGTTCCACCTGGTCGGCTAACGCGCTGCAGGCCTGGATCCGCAACGTGTGGGCCAACTACCAGTGGAAGATCACCTTCTCGGAGTCGGGATCGACCCAGGGCCGCAATGACTTCGGCAACGGGACATCCGATTTCGGCGTCTCGGAGATCCCCTACGGCATCGTCAACAGCAACGAGGCCGATGTTCGCCCCGAGCGCCCGTTCGCGTACATGCCCATCGTCGCGGGCGGCACCGCGTTTATGTACAACCTCGACATTGGCGGCCACCGGGTCACCAACCTGCGGCTCTCGGGCGAGACGATCGCCAAGATCTTCACCGGCACCGTCACCCGCTGGGACGACGCCCTGATCAAGGCCGACAACCCCGAGCTCGCGCTGCCGTCGATTCCGATCGTGCCCGTGGTGCGCTCCGACGGATCGGGAGCGACCGCGCAGGTGTCGATCTGGCTGCGGCAGGAACACGCGGCCGAGTGGGACGCCTACTGCCCCAAGGTGGGTCGGACGCTGGTCAACGGACACTGTGGCGTCACCAGCAACTACCCGGTCGTGCCCGGCACCGGTTTCGTCGCGCGGTCGGGATCCAACGGCGTCGCGGGATACGTGGCACAGTCGCATGCGGTGGGCGCGATCACCTTCGTCGAGTACTCGTACGCCCTCAACTCCGGGTTCCCGGTGGCGAAGGTGCTGAACAACGCGGGTTACTACACCGAACCCACGGCGCAGAACGTGGCGGTGGCGCTGCTCAGCGCGCGCATCAACGAAGACATGACCTCTCCCGACTACCTCACGCAAGACCTGTCTGGCGTCTATACTTCGGGCGACGCACGCACCTATCCGCTGTCGTCGTACTCGTACAGCATTCTGCCCACCGCGCTCGGTTCGGGATTCACCGAAGACAAGGGTCTCACCCTCGCCGACTTCGGTGCCTATTTTCTCTGCGAAGGGCAGATGAGCGCCGAGATACTCGGCTACTCGCCGCTGCCGATCAACCTGGTGCAGGCAGGCCAGAAGCAGATTCAGAAGATTCCCGGCGGCGACCCGCTGATCAAGGGCATCAACGACTGCAACAACCCCACCTTCTCGCCCGACGGGTCGAACAAGCTCGCCAACGAGGCGCCCCAGCCGCCCGACTGTGACAAAAAGGGCGTAACCCAGTGCACCACCGGCACCGGCGGGGCGAAGGATACGCCCACCACGGCGACGGGGGGCGGCGCGGCGGCGGGCGGAACCACCAACACCGACGGCACCACCTCGGGCGGCGCCTCTGGTGATGCGGTTGGCGACGCGGGCACCGGCTCGTCCGGCGGTGGCGGAAACTCGTCGGTCATCGACGCCGACGCGAGCCCGGTGATCGTCGCAGCAACCCCGCAGTCGATTCCCCCGGCCGGCGTGGGCGTTCTGCCCTCGGTGGCCATGCTTGGCGCGGGTGGCGGCCTGCTCGCCTTCGCCGCCGTGCCGCCGCTGCTCGGCAAGCGCGGCCGCAAGACACTCTTTCCCACTCCCACCCGCGGCTCCCCCAGCTCAACCCCGAAGGACTGATGCTCTCGTGACATTCCCCGCCCCCCGCAGCGACTCCGCCCGGCTGCGCCTCGTGCGCGGCCTGAGTCTGGCGCTCGTCGCATTCTCTGCCCTCGGTCTCGCCGCCGTCTCCACCCCGCCGAGCGCCCAGGCGGTCGTTGACGACTCGTCGGTCACCGTGGCGTGGGCGGGCGGCAATGACCCCGCGCTGCAGAAGTTTCAGCCGGCTCACCCCGACGCGACGGATAAAAGCGGCGACTACGAGGACTTCAAAGACCTCACGGTGACGGTCGATCGCACGCGGAACCTCGCCGACGGCGGGGTGCGGGTGACGTACGACGGGATGGGGGGGACGCAGCGTGGCACAGGGACTGGGTCGGGGGCGGTCAGTTACAACTTCCTCAGCGTCATGCAGTGCTGGGGGCCCAACCCACTCGCTGATAATTTCGCAGAGACGTGCCAATGGGGAGGGGTGTGGAACTCCGACCACGTGCTGCCCAGTAACGATGGCTCGGCAGGAAAGTACATCGACAGCGCGGGCCTCGCGACGACGGTCGTCGAACGTGGAGCGACAGCCTTCCGCTCCGCGGCAGGCGGAGGGTATGGGGAGAGCGACCCACAGTCGAAAAAGTTGGAGTACTTCGGTGAAACGACGACCAACGAAGTTTCTATAGCTCGTGTGGGAGCCGACGGGCACGGCGAAGTCACTTTTGAGACGCAGAACGCCGTCGGCGCGCCTCACTTGGGTTGCGGCGCCGACGACGACTCGGGCGCAGTCCGACGCTGCTGGCTCGTGGTGGTTCCCTATGGAAGTCACACGCAGATAGTCGACGTAGCAGACCCGAAGTACGGTGCAACGTTGACCGATATCGGGAGCACCGGGAGCCCGTTCGACCCACAGTATTCGCGGTGGAGTGAACGAATGGTCATCCCGCTCGACTTCACTCCCGTCGGCGCTGCGTGTTCGTCGGGAACCGAAGAAATTCGCGCCACCGGTTCGGCCCTGATGTCAAAGGCGATGGGGTCGTGGCAGCGCGAACTATGCGACAAGGGCCTGTACTCGATGGTGACCAACGGCGACGACGTCACCCGGGGGCAGATGCTCTCTGGATCCACCCCGTTCATCTACACCTCTCAGCCGGTGGATGCAGAAGCAGCATCGACAGCGGGCGCCGACATCGTGTACGCACCCGTGGCCGCGACGGGCGTCGTAATCGGCTACAAGTTCACGACCTTCGCGGGCACCGTGACTACCGCAGACATATCGCCACGGCTGCTCGCGAAGCTATTGACGCAGTCATACCCGCATCAGATCACCGGCAGGATCTCAAACATGGGCCCTTCCGAGACCACGACCAGCGAGCACCTCGCCTGGTGGAACGCAATCGATACTTCACCAGCGTTCTGGCAAGACCCCGACGTCGTGCGGGCATTTCACCTCGACGATCCAGACAACCCTTCCTCACGGAAGACCCCCTACCCGCCGCTGCCTCAGGTGCTTGGGCCGCAGACCGCGGATGCTTTTGCACAAGTCTGGGCGTGGATCCAGGCCGACGACGAGGCGCGCGCATTCCTCGAAGGCCGGCCCGATGCCGACAATCACGGCATGACAGTGAACCCGTATTACCTGCCTGTCGGCCACCCAGGAGCCGTCGTATCACCTGTCTATTGCGTGAACGGCCTCCCCGCGCTGAGCAGCGGGGCCCCTTGTGTCGACGGCGATAAGGTGCTCGGTCCGAACGGGGACCCGATCAGCAAGGCCGTCGGCCTCGATGTGAATCTCGCAACGGACACGATCAACTACTTTCCGAAGGCGGACGAGACCCAGGCTCCCTACTCTCACCCAACGGTTGTAGGGCAAGCCGGCTATTCCACGGAGGGCACGGTCCGCATTGACGCGCAATCGTACCCCAGCTACGCCGGGAGCTTCGAGAACGTAGCGCAGCGGATAGGTCGAGGCGACACCGGCCGACTCACCGCGTGGGACTACCAACTCAAGGCGTTCAAGGCTGAGCAGCCCTCATACCCGATTGCCACATTTGTAATAGGTATTCTCGACGCCCCCACGGCAGAGGCCTTCGCGCTGCGCACGGCGCGCCTTCAGCTGCCGAATAGGCCCGGCGTATTTGCCGGCGCGGATGCCGAGGCGCAGGGGCGAACGCTCGACGCGCAGAAGGCGACGAGCGTTGCGGGGGTGACAACCACCGACTTCGCCGCCCTGCCCGACGACGCCTACCCCCTCACCTCGATCGTCTATGCGGCGGCCGACCTCAACGACCCCGCGATGGGCGCTGACGCGCGCGGCAAGTACGCCGAGCTCATCCGCTATGCGGCGCAGGGGGGAAATGAACTCGGCTTCGGTCCGGGGCAGCTCCCGCCCGGATACGCGCCGCTGAACGCCGCGCTCGTGACTCAGGCGCTGACGGCGGCCGACGTGCTCGAGGCCGGGCCCCAAGCGGCGCCCGCCGCAGCACCGACCACGCCACCTGCCGCTTCCAGCGCCATCGTGACGGTCCCCTCGAAGACGTCCACCACCGGTGCGGCTCCCGCCGCGCCCGGAACCACCGCGACCTCGACCCGTGCGTCGACCACGGTGACCGCCGCGGAGCCGACGAGCAGCGTAGTCGGGTCAACGGCCCTCGGCGGGTCGCTCATCGCCGGCCTGGCCGGGCTGGTGGGAGCGCCGTTCCTCCTGCGACGGAAACCGCAATGAGTCGCCCTTAAAGCTTCTTGCCACACTAACGTCCGGTGGCATGAAGAAGCCCCCACCAAGGCTTCAAATCGTGGTGAGGGCTTCCGCGCAACAGCGCATGTAACAAGTGGACATCATAACCGAAAGGTTGCACAAAGTGAAACTCATCAAGAAAATGACGGTTTCGGCGCTCAGCGTCGCCACCATCGCGGCCCTCGCTCTCGGTGGAGCTACCGCCGCGAACGCGGACCCGATCGGCGACACCGCCGACCGCTCACTGCGCGGCGTCGGCTCCGACACCACGCAGGACTTGTACAACGGTCTCTCGCAGGCGCTGCTCGACGGCGTGGGCGACCAGTACATCGCCTCGTTCAACGCCACCCCGCTCGGCAGCACCATCAAGACCTGGAGCGGTGGAACCACGTTCAACCGTCCCGACGGTTCGAGTGCTGGCGTGAAGGCGCTGCGTTCGGCGATCGACGACACCACCACCCTGTTCAACGGTTCGACGAGCGTCAACCTCAACCACGACGACGTCAACTTCGCGCGCTCCTCGAGTGGCGCGAAGTGGCTGACCAGCGGTACCGGCGCGCTCACCTACCTGCCCTACGCGGCTGACGGCGTGACGTGGGCGACCACCGAGGACAGCATCCTGCCGACCACCATCCCGGTGGGCGAAACGACGGATGCGTCCACCCTGCTGACCCTGCGCAACATCTACGCGGGTAAGGTGACCAGCTACACGTCGGGCGGAACGACCATCACCCTGCACCCCCTGCTTCCGCAGGATGGTTCGGGAACGCGCAAGTACTTCACCGACACCGTTCTCGCCGGCACAACAATCAGTCCCACCATCCCGGCAACCTATGGACCGGCGAACACGCCGGTGCAGGAGAACAGCGGCGCGCCGCTGCTCGACGGCAGCTACATTGTGCCGTTCTCGGTCGGCGCGTTCATCGAGCAGAGCAACGCGGCAACCCTCAACGCCAACTACGCAGCCGGCGTAGTCGACCGTCGTGGAGCCGCAGAACTGCAGCAGGTCGATGCTAGCGTGCCCGTCTCGGGCGGCGTGCTGAACTCGGCATTCCCCCTCAAGCGCGTGGTCTTCACCGTCGTCGAGACGGCAGCGATCACCACGGGCAACGCCCTCTACAACGCCGACCTCGCCTCGACCTTCGTCGGAGCAGCCGGCTCGGCCTACACACGGAACAGCCCGTACAGCGGAAACAAGGTCTTTGAAGACTTCGGCTTCAACGCCCTCCCGCTGACCATCGGGGTAGACGCCTACACCGCCGGATCCACGGCGTTCACCATTAACTAGCACCACCAGCAACACCCTGTGGGGCGGATTCCGGTCCGCCCCGCAGGCGCACGTTTCTCACCCGCTCGCCTACCGAAAAGAGACAGACAGATGCACACCATCCCCCGCACGCGGCGCCAACGGCTGGTCGCCGCCCTGCTCGTGGGTGCCGGTCTGCTCGCCGGCATCGTTCTCGCGGGCACAGCAGCGCACGCCGCAGACGTCGACATCCCACCGGGGGTGGGCACCTACGTCGGCCCCCTGCACGTCGAGCCGAGCTCGGGCGGGTGGGACGACAAGCTCACCCGTGTCTGGACCGACACCGCCTTCGATCCTGCTGTCACGGCTACAACCCACCCGTTCGTGTGGCTCTCGCTACAGAAGGGCGTCGGCACGGGCACAATCGGCGTGCTGGATAGCAACGCCCTTTACACAGGCCCGCTGTATGGCCCCTACAACTTTGGCTCCGGCTCCGGCGCCGCGGGCGGCGACGTCATCACTCGGGCGTTCTCCGGGCGACTGAGCAGTGTACCAACACTCGACACCACGGCTGTCGGCTCGACCTTTTCGACGGTTCTCTCCGCGAGAAATACCACCGGGTCAACCTTCTACTTCCGCGCCGACTTCGAGGTCACCGCCACCGGCTGGAAACTCATCGAAACGGCGCCCGTGGTCAAGGCCGATACCGTGACGACCCTCGGCGCCACCGCGCTCAAGACCGGCGCGGTGCGGCTCTCCGCCACCGTGACTCCGGCGGCGGAGACAGGAACGGTGACGTTCAAAGACGCCACCGGAGCCGAGCTCGCCCAGGTGACCCCCGTGCGCGGCGTCGCCACGTGGACATCCGCGGTACTCTCCCCGGCCACCGAGCACACCTATTCGGCCGACTACTCCGGCAGCGACCTCTACAACCCGTCAACGGCCGCTGCCGTCACAGTCACCACGGTCGCCGACCCCATCGCGCCCGCGAACACGAACATCACCGTGGCGATCCCAACAGCCCCCATCGCCTTGCAGTTCACGATCACCCCCGGCGGCGTTTCGCTCAACAAGGCCCTTCTCGAAGGCGACGCTCTCGTCGCGACCGGCCAACTCAACAGGGTGACGGTGAGTGACCAGCGCCGCACTCGAACCGCGTGGACGCTCAACGGCAAAGCAACCGACTTCGTGAACGTGGCCGACTCGACCAAGACGATCGCGGCCTCGGGGCTCGGGTGGGTGCCCGCACTGGTAGGCCAGCAAGCGGACAGCGCTGGCAGCCCAGGCGCGATCGTCACCGCGGGCGTAGGAGGCGGGCTGTCTTCCGCAAAGCCGCTGGCGCAAGCAACGAGCGGCGCGACCAAGGTGCAGACGAGGGTGATCGCCAACGTCATCTTCACTGCGCCCGCCGACACCACTCCCGGCACCTACACGTCCACGCTCACGCTCACCCTCATCTAACTTCTTCCATCCGCTCCCGACCGCACACCTAGAGAAAGAGACACCCGCATGCCTACCCAGCCCACCACCCGCTCGCCGCGGCGGTTCGCCGCGCTGCTCATTGGCGCCGGCCTCGTCGCCGGTGCCGTGCTCGCCGGCACACCCGCCCACGCCGCAGACGTCGACATCCCGTCCGCCTACGGCACCTACGTTGGCGAGCTGCACGTCGAGCCCAGCTCGGGCACATGGGACGACAAGCTCACCCGTGCCTGGACCGACACCGCCTTCGATCCTGCTGTCACGGCTACCACCCACCCGTTCGTGTGGCTCTCGCTACAGAAGGGCAACTTCTCGGGCACAATCGGCACGCTGAACAGCGTCGCCGCCTACACGGGTCCGCTCTACGGCCCGTACAACTTCGGCTCCGACCCCGCGGCCACCGGCGGCGACATGATTGCCCGTACGTTCTCGGGCCGCCTCAGCTCGGTCACAACCATCGACACCACGGCAGTCGGATCCACCTTCTCAGTCGTGCTGCACGCTAAATCCACCACGTCGAATCCGTCGGCCGGCAACCCCTACTTCCGCGCCGACTTCGAGGTCACCGCCACCGGCTGGAAGCTCGTCGGCGACGCGCCCGTCGTTAAGACCGACACCGTCACGACCCTCGCCGCCAGCGCCCTCAACACGGGCGCGGTCACCCTCACGGCCACGGTTGCCCCCGCGGCCGCCACCGGAACGGTGTCGTTCAAAGACAGCGCCGGCGCCGAAGTTGCTAATGTCGCGCCCGTCAACGGTGTCGCGTCGTGGACCTCGGGCGTGCTGACCGAAGGAACTACCTACAGCTACACCGCCGCCTACTCGGGCGACGCGTTGTACAACACCTCCACGTCGAACGCGGTGACCGTGACCACGGTCGCCGAGCCCGCCCCGCCGCAGGACACGAACATCACCGTGACCATTCCGGCATCCGCAACCGGCCTGCAGTTCACGATCACCCCCGGCGACGCGGCGCTCGGCCAGCCGACGCTCGACGGAACCAACTACGTCGCCACCGGCGCACTCGGCACGGTGACGGTCTCTGACAGCCGTGCCGCGCGCACCGCGTGGACGCTGAACGGCAAGGCGGGCGACTTCGTCGGTCTCACCGACGCCACCAAGAAGATCGCAGCGAGCAACCTCGGTTGGGTTCCGGCCGCGGTCGGCGCCACGAACGCCGGGACCGCCGGTGCCGCCGTTGTCGCGGGCGTCAACGGCGGCCTGTCGAACGACAAGCCGCTCGCCCAGGCAGCGGCCGGAGCCACCACGGCGCAGACCACCGTCAACGCCGCCTTCACGCTGAAGGCTCCCGTCGACACGGCTGCCGGCAACTACACGGCGAAGCTCACGCTGACGCTGATCTAGCACGGTGTCGGGGGGGGGGTGTTCCTTCTCNCTCCCCCTTGTTTCCGGTTGGTGTCTCTCCTCTAGTCTCCCCAGCGCGACACACCCGCTCACTCTCCGCTCAACCCGAAAGACCCCGATGACCACTCACTTTACGGCCGCCACTGTGGCCGCCGCCCTGCTCGCGGCCGCGCTCGTCACGGCCGCCGCCACCCCGGCGCACGCCGAGGGCGAGAGCGACGTCACCTGGAGCGTGCAGCCCTCTTCCCCGCAGGGTCCCGATGCGCGTTCCGAATTCGACTTCACCGTGGCACCCGGCACCACGATCAGCGACTGGGTCGCCGTCTCCAACTTCTCCGCAGGCCCGGCCACCTTCCGCGTGTACGGCTCCGACGCCACCACCGACTACAACACCGCGGCCTTCACCCTCATCGGCGCCGACGAGGCCTCCACCGACGTGGGATCCTGGACCACCATCGACTCGTCGTCACCCGCCTGCGCCGACAGCAACGACGCCGGCGAAGCGGCCTGCGCGGCGACGATCGGCAAGACGATCACGCTCGAGCCGGGCACCCGCGCCGACATTCCGTTCACCATCACCGTGCCCGCCGACGCCACACCGGGCGACCACGCCGCCGGCATCGTGGCATCCTTCCAATCCGCGGCCACCGACGCCACCGGCTCGGCCGTGCAGGTGGAGCAGCGCGTCGGCACCCGCATCTACCTGCGGGTCGACGGCCCGCTCGAACCGAAGCTCGCCGTCACCGGCGTCGTCTCCGGGTTCGACGGAACCCTCAACCCCTTCGGCCCTGGCACCGGCCGCGCCGGATTCGACATCACGAACCAGGGCAACGTGCGCGTCTCGGCGGTGCCCACCGTGCACCTCACCGGCCCGTTCGGCATCGACTTCGGCTCGATCACCCTCGACCCGGTCGAGAACATCGTGCCCGGCGGGGTGGCCCACGTGGAGGCGAGCTTCCCCAACGTCGCGCCGTTGTTGCTGCTCTTCGCCGACATCACCCTCGACCCGGTACCGTCTGCCGGCGCCGCAGCGGCCGACCCCCTGCCGGCCGTGCAGACCGCGAGCACCATGGCGTGGGCCGTGCCCTGGTCGCTGCTCGGCCTCGTGGCCGCGATCGTGGCTGTCGTCTGGCTCACCCTCTGGTGGCGGCGCCGGTCGCGCGAGCTGCTGGGCTCCGAACTCGCCGCCTACGCCGAACAGATCCGCACCGAAGAACGCACCAACCTCGGGCACAGCGCCCCCGCACACGAAAGCGAGACCGTTCGATGAACGTTTACACCCAGACCCCAGGTCGACGAGCGGTGCGGATGCTGGTTTCCGCCGCCCTGCTCGGTGCGGCGTTCTCCGCGGTCAGCTTCGGCGCTGTCGCGGCCCACGCCGAAGACCAAGACACCGGCTTCACGGTGGTCATCCCGACGACGGCCCCCACTCCCACGCTAACTCCGACTCCGACTCCGACACCGACACCGACACCGCCTCCTGTCACCGCGCCGGCCACGACGAACACGACGACGAAGACCACGACCACCGTCAAGGCACCGGTGAAAGCGGCCACCACGTCGCCCACCGCACCGGCCGCTGCCGCCGAGTGCACGCCGGCCGAGCCGCCGGTACCCACGGCCCCCGCGTCGAACGGTTCGAACGCGGCTGTCGACAAGGACTTCTACGAGCCCGGCCAGAACGTCACCGCCACCGCCACCGGCTACGCAGCGGGCGAGCAAGTGCAGCTCGTGCTGTTCTCCGAGCCCACGCTCATCGGCACGTTCAGCGCCGACGCCGACGGGCAGGTTGAGGCCGTGTTCCCGATCGACAAGAAGACCACGCCAGGAACCCACACCGTGCAGTTCACCGGCTGGTGCAAGAAGATCGCGACCGCCGACGTGCTCATCGGCAGCGGCCCGCTCGTCGCGGCCAGCTTCGACATCCCCGTGGGCGTCTGGATCGCCGGCGGCGTCGGCGGCGCCGCGGTTCTCGGCGTCGCCGCCTGGCAGCTGCTCGGCCTGATGCGCGCACCCGTTCTCGGCAAGCTGGGCGCCTGATGACGATCGACACCCGACCTCCCGCAGCCCCGACGCCACCAGCGACATCGCGGTTCGCGGTGACCGAGAAGATTCGGATGCGCGTCGCCAGGGCCCACCGCCCGATCCCCGCGGGCGGCGGTCGGCCGCCCAAGCGCGGCGGCAAGCCCCGACCGCGGCTGCGCCTCCCAGACGCTCCCCGCCCGCTCGCACCGCGCGACACCCGCTGGTGGGCGGGCGCCGCGATCCTCACCGTGTCGCTGCTGCTCGTCGGCTTCGTCGGGCACGTCGCCCTGTTCTCGGTGTTCCAGCACAACCGCGCCCAAAACCTGAGCTACCACGAGCTGCGCACCACCCTCGCGAAGGCAGAGACCCCCGTGGGGCAGCTCAATCTCGACGCCGAGCTGGTGCCAGCCGGAACGCCCGTCGCGCTGCTGCAGATCGACGCCATCGGCCTGAGCGAGGTCGTCGCCGAGGGCACCACGGGCGAGGTTCTGCGCACCGGCATCGGCCACCGCCGCGACTCGGTGATGCCAGGGCAGGCCGGAACATCCGTGATCCTCGGCCGACAGACCACCTACGGCGGGCCGTTCGGCGGTCTCAGCCGACTGAAACCCGGCGACGACATCACGATCACCACAGGGCAAGGCACCAGCACTTTCCAGGTGTTCGCACTGCGCCGTGCTGGCGACCCGCTGCCCGAACCGCTGCGCGCCACGGAGGGCCGGCTCGAGCTGATGACCGCCGACGGCCTCGCACTGTTCCCCTCCGGCGTCCTGCACGTCGACGCCCAACTCACCTCGAAGGTGCAGACCACCCCCACCAAGGTGCTCGCCTACGCCGCCCTGCCGCCGGCCGAACGCGCCATGGGCCAGAACGCGAGCGGATGGTTCAGCTCGTTCTTCATACTCTTCTTCTTCGTGGCATCCGCCATCGGTCTCTGGTGGCTCTGGACCCGCTGGGGCCGCTGGCAGGCCTGGCTCATCGGCGTTCCGGTGATGCTCGTTCTCGGCGTCACCGCGGCCGACTCCGTGATGAACGCCCTTCCCAACCTCCTCTGACCACCCGCTAGCCCCAAGGAAACCATGACAGCCCCTTCTGCTCAGCCCACGCCGAGCCACAACGACATCACCACCGTGCACCTCACCGCGGCCGACGCCGCCGAGCTCGCCGCGGAACGCGTGCCGCTGCACAATGACGACGTCACCTCTGTGCTGCCCTCGCTCAGGATCTCGACCCGCCCGGCACCTCCTGCGCCGCCCGAGACCATCCACGACGCCGACGCAGAGATCGCCGACTCCGTGGCCCTCCCGACGGTGTCCGCCGCCCCGCTCTCCGGCCTCGAGGCGCGCGACGTCTCGGCCTGGTTCGGCGAGCACAAGGTGCTCGAACGGGTGTCGCTCTCGATGGGCGCCGGCGAGGTGACCGCGCTCATCGGGCCGTCGGGCTGCGGCAAGAGCACGTTTTTGCGCATCCTCAACCGCATGCACGAGCTGGTGCCCTCAGCCGCCCTCGCCGGCGAAGTGATTCTCGACGGCGTCGACATCTACGACCGCGAACGCAAGCTCACCGACGCCCGCCGGCACATCGGCATGGTGTTCCAGAAGCCCAACCCCTTCCCGGCCATGTCGATCTACGACAACGTGATCGCCGGCCTGAAGCTCACCGGCGTGCGCGCCTCGCGCGACACGAAAGACGAGATCGTCGAGCGCAGCCTCACCAGCGCCGGCCTCTGGCGCGAGGTGAAAGACCGCCTGCGCCAACCCGGCGGCGGACTCTCGGGCGGCCAGCAGCAGCGCCTCTGCATCGCGCGGTCGCTCGCGGTGAAGCCGAAGGTTCTCTTGATGGATGAACCGTGCTCGGCCCTCGACCCCACGTCGACCCGTGTCATCGAAGAGACCATGGGCGAACTGCAGAAAGAGGTGACGATCGTGATCGTGACCCACAACATGCAGCAGGCGCAGCGGGTGTCGCAGAAGTGCGCGTTCTTCCTCGCATCGCAGGGCACCCCCGGCGGCATCGTGGAACATGGCGACACCGATGCGATGTTCTCCGAGCCGCAAGACGAGCGCACGTTCGACTACGTGAACGGTCGATTCGGATAATCATGCACCTCGACGACCACCCCGAGAACCTCATCGGCGGCCGGTTCCGGCTGGCCGAGCTGCTCGGGGTGGGCGGTTCCGCCTCGGTGTTCGCCGCGGATGACACGCTAAACCCTGGTTTGCGCGTGGCACTCAAGCTGCTGCATCCGCACCTCTGTGCCACCGAGGAATCGCGCGACGCGTTTCTGCGCGAGGCGCGGCAGGCCGAGGCTTTGCGTCACCCGAACGTCGCCGCCATACACGCCAACGGGCTGCACGAGGCCGGCGGCATGATTCAGGCCTGGATCGCGCTCGATCTCGTTGACGGCGAGAGCCTGGGTGAACGGGTGGCGCGCGGAGGGCCGCTGCCGGCCGCCGAGGCCGCGGCCGTGCTCGACGGCGTGCTCGCCGGGCTCGGCGCCGCTCACGCCGCCGGGCTCGTGCATCGAGACGTGTCGCCCGCAAACGTGCTGATCACCACGCATGGCGGTCCGTTGGTCGCCTCGCACGTGCGGCTGGTCGACTTCGGGCTCGCCGATGCGACCGGACATTCGGTCGTCGGCCGCGACGTGCTGCTCACCACCAATGCTCCGGATGTCGCGGCCAGCGATATTGGCGTGATCGGCAACGCTGCCTTCATGTCACCAGAGCACGCGCAGGGCAGACCCGTGCGCGCAGCGAGCGACCTCTATCAGGCCGGCGCGCTGCTCTACTTTCTCCTGACAGGTCACCCGCCCTACCTGCGCGACAGCACCGCTCAGGTGCTCGAGGCGCACGTGTCAGCGCCGCCGCCCGTTCCGTCGGTGCTCGCGCCCGCCGCCCGCCCACTCGACCGCGTCGTGACACGCGCGCTGACCAAGACGCCGGCCAGACGGTTTCGCGACACCACCGAGTTTCGCGCCGCGCTGACCGACGCGCTGCCCGCGCTGCCCGACGCGGCGGATGCGCCCGCGGAGGCAGGCGCCACTATCGACCCTGCGACCCGCGTGCTGGGCTCGAGCACCGCGGGCCAGCTGGCCTATCTCTCCCCCGCGGCCCTGGCCCCCGCGACCCCGTCTGGCGTCGACGCCGGACAGCCGCAGCGAACTCCGGCAACGCCCGCCGGTCTCGCCGCGCTCGTGGTGGCCGCACTCATCTGCGGCCTCGCCGTCTGGGGAGTTGTGGCGGCCGCGGCAGTGCCCGAACCCGACGCCCACAAGACACCGATGGCGAGCGACACGTCCACGCCGACGGCCACGGCATCGGCGACGGCTGCGGAGACCCAACCCTTCGCATCCGCCCCGCCCAGCGAGTCGCCCGTCGCGACCGACGTCTCGGTGCCCACGCTCTACGGCACCCTCGCCGACGCCGAACGGGCCCTCGCCGCGCTGGGACTCGCGCTCGGCACCGTGTCACGCATCGACTCGGCCGAGAAGGCCGAGCGCGTGCTCGCTCAATACCCCCAGCCAGGGCAAACCGTGCCCGCGGCATCGGCCGTCGACGTGAGCGTTGCCTCTGGCACCAACACCGTCCCGGCAGTGGCCGCGCTCAGCGTCGGGGCGGCCACCGCCCTGGTCGAATCGGCCGGGTTTGTCGTGAACGTTCACGGCACCGTCTCGCCGGCCGCGATCGTGAGCGGCACCCTGCCGGCGCAGGGGGCCGTGCTGCGGGTGGGCGTGACCGTGGTGCTCGTCGTCGAGCCCCAACCGACACCGCCCCCCGCAGAACCGACGCCCGAACCAACGGAGGAACAATGACGTACCTGACTCTCGAAGGCTGGGCAATTGAGGTGCCCCTATCCGGCATCGACCCTTACCTGGCGGCCGCGATCTGGCTGATCGATCGGCGGGATGGGGCGCTTATCCTCGACCAGTCTGGTCACGGCAATTCCATTCATGCCCGAGTCCTGATCGAGACAGTGCCGGTAGTGGATCTGCGCCCACGTGCGGCCTTCGCTCACTCCGAAGGGCTGGGAATCGTGCTGGTCACCCCGACCCCGAAGACTTTGGAATTGCTCGACAGAAACGAGTTCTCCGCATCCGCTCAATGGTTGTTGATCCCCTCAGACGGCTCCAGCGTCGACCGTCCGTTCCAAGACGCCTGGCTCTGGGCGCAGCAACGGCCCGCGACGATTACCCTGGCCGGCACGACAATGCCCGATTACGATCTCTCGTACATTCTCACGCCGCACGAAACGTGGGCGCTGGCCGTGCGATCGGGTCTGTCGCGCTCTCAGATCGCAGACCTACGCGGAGCCGCGTTAGCCGCCTGACCCTCACCGAGCGCTGGCGGTAGCGCGCGGCACAGAAGATCATCGCGCGGAATCCTTCACCTGCCGTCGTCGTCGTGGGAGAGACGTCCGCGGTGCCGATCGCTGGAACGGCTTCACCAGCTGTTTACCGGCCGTTCTATTGCGAGTACCACGGTCTCGTAATTCCCGCTTACCTTCGCGAGTTTGAATACATGTGTTCTCGTAATCGTCGAGACCCGCACTCCGAAAGGTCACCATGCGTCGCTTTACCCTTCCAGCGGTGGGCTTGCTCACCATCTCCGCGCTTGCGCTTACCGGCTGCCAGGCATCCGGAGCAGACGCGGCGGCCGTGGCAAACGCTCCGATCACGATCGCTACCATTCCCGTCTCCGACGACCCGACGGCTGAGAACCCGATCGAGGTTCTTGCCGAACTGCTCGAGAAAGAGACCGGCCGCGCCGTCGAGATTACCGACGTGCCGGACTACCTCAGCGTCGTCGAGGCCATCCGCTCTGACCACGTGGACATTGGGATCATGAGCGGCTTCCCCTCCGCCCTCGCCCTCAATACCGGTGAAGTAGATGCATTGCTCGCGTGGAAAGGCAGCGACGAGCCTGTCTCGACATGCGTGGTGCTCGATGACTCGCCCATTGAGACTGTTAAGGATTTGAAGGGCACAACTGTCGCCTTTGCCGATCAAGCGTCGAGCTCGGGGTATTTCATGCCCGTGTACATGCTCCACGAAGCCGGGCTCGAACAGGGCGAGGACTATGAGTCCATCTTTGCGGGCGGCCATGAAGGAAGCTTCGCGGCGCTGCAGCAAGGCCAGGTGGATGCCGCATGTACAGCCTTCGCCATCACCGAGATGGGAGCGCCGATGTTCCCCTTCGCCGACGATGAGTGGAGAGCAGTTGGCGAAAGCCCGTCGATGGATGTCATCGGCACGGTTCTCGCACGCCAGTCGCTCGATGACGGGACCCGAAAGCTCCTTGAGGAGGCACTGCCGAAGGTGTTCTCGGAAGAGAACAAAGAAGCGCTCTCGGCATACAGCGCCTTTGTTGGTCGAGATGTCATCATCGAACCAAGCCCAAGCATCTTCGCGTCGTTTGCCAAAATCGCGGAGGTCGCGGGCGTGAAGCTCGAGGACCTCAAGTGAGTATGCCGGTTCGTTCTGTGCCACCAGGCACCACCCGTGCAACCTCTTCCAGGGACGTGGCTACATCGGAATTGCGCGCAGCTCTTCCCCTCGTCACGGTGCGTGGTCTCCGCGTCGCCTACGACGATCAGCTCGTTCTTGACGGCGTCGATCTCGACCTGTTTCCTGGGGAAATGGTCGCGCTCCTCGGCGCATCCGGGTCTGGCAAATCCACTCTCATGAAGAGTCTCACGGGCTTCGCGCCTGTTTCGGGCGGCACCGTCCGAGTGGCCGGCCACGACGTCACCAACCTCGGGCGGGGCGAGCTCCGCGGTCTCAGGTCTGAGGTGGGACAGGTATTCCAGCAGTTCAACTTGATCCCACGAATGAGCGTGCTCACCAACGTGCTCACCGGAGCGCTCCATGAAGCGGGCCCCATCAATATTCTTGGCGGGTTCTCCAGCGTCCACCGGAAACGGGCCATGCATCTTCTTGACCGGGTTGGAATCGCCCACAAGGCGAAGGACGCGGCGCGGGAGCTGAGCGGTGGCCAGCAGCAACGCGTCGCCATCGCTCGTGCACTCATGCAGGAACCGAAGGTGATCCTCGCGGACGAGCCCGTTGCATCGCTCGATCCGAAACTTGCTCATTCCGTTCTCGAGTTGCTTCGTGAGATCGCAACCGAGGATGGCATCCCCGTACTGGTGAGCCTGCATGTGCTTCCTTTGGCCCTCGCGCACAGCGACCGCATTGTCGGACTCCGGCACGGCGAGATGCTCGTTTCCGCACCCACCTCCGAGCTAAGCGCTGCGAAGCTTGCGGTGCTCTACGACGAAGAAGAGGATGCTGCCGATGACCACCACAGCTGAAAATCGCACCCGAAACACGGCTGCGCCCGCGCTGTCGAGGTCAGAGCGTGCGCGTCTCGAGCGCGCGGTCTCTGCACCTCGAACACGGTTTCTCGTTGCTATCCCTCTTGCACTCGTGTTGCTGGTCTGGTCATTCAATGGCGCGGAGTTCAACTTCGCGAAGTTGGGACAGGGCACTGTCAACATGGGCGAATTTTTATCCAGACTGTTCCCGCCCGACTTCGGCAAGTTCGAAACTATCCTGACGTTGCTCATCGAGACGTTCCAAATGGCAATCGTTGGCACTGTCCTTGGCGCGGTGCTTTCTCTGTTCGTTGCATTTGCTGCGGCGTCCAACATTGCACCGAGATGGCTGTATTTCCCGGCGCGCTGGACGATGAACATCATCCGCTCCGTGCCCGACCTTGTATTCGCTCTCATGTTCGTCTCGGCCGTCGGACTCGGCCCGTTCGCGGGAATCCTTGCCATGACCCTCGGCTCTTTGGGATCCATCGGCAAAATCTTCGCTGAGGCCATGGAATCCGTCGACCGAGGCCCGATTGATGCCATGCAAGCGGTCGGCGCATCGAAACGGCAGGTCGTGCAATACGGAGTCCTTCCCCAGGCGGCTCCGCTGCTGGTGTCATACACGTTGCTCCTGTTCGAGGGCAACGTCCGCGGAGCGACAATCCTCGGCCTCGTCGGCGCTGGCGGGATCGGCCTCGAACTCACCACAGCGATGCGGATGTACGACTACGGACACCTCAGCGCCATCATCATCTGCATCATCGTGCTCGTCACAGCGATAGACCAGGGCAGCGCCCTCATCAGAAAGAGAATCACATGACCATCTCCACCCTGGATATCCAGCTCAGCGCCCCGGCCAACATCCGTGACTTTGGCGGCATTCCCGTCGCAGGAGGCACCGTGCGCGAAGGATTCGCCATCCGCGCCGATGACCTCTCCACGATCACATCCGACGTGGCCAGCTCCCTCGCCAAGAACGGATTGGCGGCGGTGATCGACCTGCGCACCTCACACGAGGTAGCGATCACCGGGCGCGGACCGCTCGCAGAGCACCCGGTCGCGTACCACCACCTGCCACTCATCGCGAGCGTGGCCGACTCGATGTCAAAGGACGCACCGTTCATGGTCCATCAGGCGATGGGAGAGATGTACGCCGACATGGTCGAGAACGCAGCTCCCCAGCTGGTCACCGCACTGAACATCATCGCTCACGCCCCTGGGGCAACGGCATTCCATTGCTCAGCAGGCCGCGACCGCACTGGCATCCTCGCAGCAGTGCTCCTGCTCGCTCTCGGGGCGCACGACGACGACATCGTCACCGACTACGCACGAACCGGTCCCAACATGGCAGCGATCAGGGAACGCACCAAAGCCGTGATGGGTGCGCTATTTGCAGGCCTCGGTATCGACTCTGACCAAATCCGAGCGGCCACCATCTCGGACGAGCCCATGGAGGCGTCGATGCTCCTCCTCCTCGAACGCCTCCGCGAACGACACCGGGACGCGCTTACCCCGCTGCGCAATGCGGGCCTCAGCGAGAGCACGATCGCTCGCCTGAGGGAGAAAGCACTCATCGCGTGACGTCGAACGCGATTCAGGACGCCGGGACTGCGGTCCATCGCGGTCCCGGCCGTCCGCGCGACGAAGATCTCGACAACCAGATCATCGAGGCGACGCTCGCGCTCATCGATGCTGAGGAAGACATCACCGTCTCCCGAGTGATTGAACGCAGTGGCGTAAGCCGAGCGGCGCTCTACCGCCGCTGGCCATCACTCACGGCGCTCATCGCGGCTGCTTTAGATGTCGGACGGACAATCCCATCGTCCATCTCCACGGACGGCGACCTTCGCGAGGCGATCTTCACCGCAATCCTCGGTGGCCCAATCTCCGTGACCGCAGCCGGATACTCGAACGCGCGGTTCCGGCAACGGATCCGACTCGTGATGGCGGACCGCCAACTGCAACAGGCGTATTGGTCCTCCCATGTGGTGCGGCGGCGTGTTCCAGTCGAGAAAGCGCTTCGGGTCGGCGTTGAGCGCGGGATCCTTCGCGCCGACCTCGACGTCGAAGCATGCTTCGACGCGATAGCCGGCGTTCTGTACTACCAACTTGTGGTCCGTGGAGATGCGCTCGACTCCCCGGCCACTCAGTCACGACTACGCTCTGCAGTCGAAACGGTATGGCGCGGAATGCTGGCTGACAGTTCACCGACCGCTGAACAATCAACGCCGACATCCGCATGGGGCTGAGTTGAAAAAGGGTCGTGAGCGCGTCGGAGTGACGCTGTAGTGTCGTCGGAATGAGCATGAGCGCGAGCACGAGCACACAAGAGACAAGGGCGGCTGGACCGCGATCGGGCTGGGAAGTCGCCGCGTTCGTTATCCTCGGGTTGCTTCTGGGGTTCGCGACGATCTTTGCGAGCTTCATTGGCAGCTTTCTCGGCTTCGCCGGGATCACCGACCCGTCTGCCCCGTCGACACTGCCGGACGGGGTGAAGGTGGCAATCCTGTATGTTGCCATCGGTGGCCCGTGGGTGATCACAGCTGTCGTTCTGCTGTGGGGATTCCTGCGCCTCATGAAGGGCAAGGCGTCCTGGCCGCTTCCCCTGGCCGGTGGCGTCCTGCTCATCGTCAACTTCTACGTCTGCGGGGGCCTCATCACTTCATGAGCTGAGGAGGCGCTTGAGGTGCATGACTGAGCGCACTCACCTGGCGCTTTCCCCAATCGCAAAAACCGTCGACCCGACCGGTACGTGCAAGCTTCGTTCTAAAGGGCGATACGCCTTGAATGCGGGTGCGCCGGCGGATCAGCGATCAGCCAATCAGCCAATCAGCAAGTTACTGCGGCCTCCATGGCGGCGACGGCGTTTGCTTGGAGGGCTCCCAGGGCCTCCCTGTCAAGCTTTGCGTGCTTTGCGAGGCGATACGCGTACCAGGCGCGGTGCACCCGCATGTATGCCTCGTCGTTGCCCTCGTTGAGCCAGTCCAATGCGTCGCGACCATGAGCGACTAGGTCGTGATCGAAGTCGTCGGGCTCATCGAGCCGAAACGGCATGCGCCACAGTCAGGGACGCTCGACCGGCTCAGCGTCGTCGAGCCACTCGACTGGGCGGCCTGAGAGTCCAGCAGCGATCGCGGTTGCCGTCTCGCGCCAGGAGGTGAGCTCGGCGATGGCGAGGTGTGGCTGCCCCGTAGCGAACGACGCTCGAGCGGCGTTGACGAGATCCTGCGCGCACTGTGCCTGATCCTTCGCTGACAACGCAAGCATCCATTGGAACCGGTCAGCCATTCTCGATGCGAGAGTGCCCTTGTCATCGAGTGTGACCGTGATGAGGTCTGCTGCGAATTGCAGCAGGGCCGCGCGGGCGTCCGCCTCGCGCTGGGACATCAGCACCAGTGGCTCGCCATCGCGGCGCGTGATCTGGACAGTGTGGTCCTCGGCCTCGGCGAACACATCGGCCTGTTTGCTCAGCTCCCGCCTCCGATCACGTTGATGCCGATGATGATGACGATGGCAAGGAACGCGAGAACCCCACCCAGCACTGCGAAGAGATTCCACTGCGGCGTCGCCTTCGGACGGCGGAACGTTATCTGCGACTGGAGAAGCCCCTGGCTCTGGCTGACGAACTCCCAGCCGTCGTCCTGCCACTTCGCCGTCGTCTTGGCTTCGGTACCGCGGATCGCCTGCACCGTCGTCAGTTCGTATTTCACTGCATCGTCAGCCATAAGGCTCCCGACCCCCAATCGGACTTATGACTCGTGGAGCACTCGTGAGCATAACAGAGGAGTGCCCGCATACCGCGCCTTCCGCCAACGCTGGCGGTTCATCGATGACAGTGATGTCGAATTCCGGCCTACCGCCGAAGGTGCCCACAGGCAGGCGAGGCCGGCCGGGCATCAGCGCACCCCCTCACGGAGCGACAGATCAGCCGAGGGCTCGTGCAGTCCGTCCAGCCAGCCGACTAACTACGTCGGAGACGCGGTAACGAATCTCGCGCCCCACCCGAATGCCGGAGGGGCCGCGTCCGTCGGCGCGCAGATCGTAGATGGCTTGCACGTGCACGCCGAGATACTCGGCAAGTTCGCTCGTAGTGAGAACCGGCTCAAGGCTGAGCCCGGAGAGGCGTTCGGTGTTCATAACACCAAGGTGCTCGAGGCCATCCCAGATGAACCGAGGCGGGCCGAACACCACTCCGCGAAGGTGCCGCAGGAGGGTGGAATTTTCGAATAAGTGTTGAATAAACGTTGAGTCTATCAAGTTTCTGCCTTTTCACTAAGACAAGAAACCCTGATCAGACCAATCTTCCAGTAGGGCGGACGGGACTTGAACCCGTGACCGACGGATTATGAGCAAGTTAATTTTAAACCGCTGGTCACGATCATGTTTAATGCTGGTAAACCAGCGTTTAGCGACATCAATGCGCCCGTAGTGGCCCGGAGGAATACCGACAAACCCCGGAGCTAGAGCGGAGTTTAGAACGGACCTCCGGTGATCTAAACGGCACGAAGTCGACGGGCGGCGGCGATCATGGTGGACGTGTCCGTGAGGTCGGTATACGAGCCCCTGTTCACGGCTGCGTCATGCCCGAAGAAGGCCGCGCGGACCACCTCAGGCACCTCAAGCAGCATTGAATTGAGCGTCGCTCGCCAGACGTGCGTCCTCGCAGTGTTCAACAGTTTGATGTCGAGGGACTCAGCCAGTTCGAGGTAGAGCTTTGCAACCTCCCCACCGCAGTTGCGACGATCCCATTCGGTCGTCGAATCTGCTGGCGAGCCGATTACGTACGCCGCTTGACCCAGGGCAACGTTCTGGCGAGTCAGCAGCCGCTCGGCGACCCGGTCGTCGAGAACTGGCACGCGCCGCTCTCTATTAGTTTTGGAGATGTCCTTTGTCACGGTCACGTGGATCACGCCGCAGTCGTCGGTCTCGACGTGCCGCCGCCAAGTGATTGCGTTTGCCTCGGAGACCCTCAGACCCGTGGCCGCTTGGAGGAGTGTGAGGTCGATGGCGTTTCGGCGTTTTGCGATCTTGTCTCCGAGCGACCATCGGCCACGGCGTGGCTCGATCAGACCGTCCGCCGGATCGAGTTCCAAGAGGTAAGCCAGCACGGCGTCGTATTGATCCCGCGTGAGCGCCTGCCCTCCTCGTTCGATCGTGTTTGGCTTGGCGTTGGACTTGAGGTCAATCGACATTCCGGACAGCGGGTTGCCACTGATCACTTCGTCACGAATTAGCTGCTGCAAAACATACTTCGACAGCACTGTGCGGGCTTGCTTTGCGCTTTCGGCACCGTGCAACTCCGCGATTTCCATAAGGCACGCCTCCAACGCCCTGAAGCGCGTACCTGAACTAATTGAGTGACCCTTGAGTGAGTGTGCGTGCGCATGCCCTGCGCACTCCCCCACGAGTTGGCCCAGCACAATGAAATATCGTGCGCGGCTATTCGGCCTCAGCTGCGCGCTCTCAATTGACGGCCTCGACACTTGCTCGAGGTATTCAGTCAACGATGAAGTGGTTTTCCAGGCACTCCCGCCCGAGGAGAGCAGCTCGTCGGCAGTGGCTTTAGCGCGCTGGCGGAGCTGACCTTTGGTGGCACCCTGAGATCGTTTGGCCACCAGTCGGCCGTCGTGGAGCCGAATGGACCAATCGAGCAGCCATACATCCTCGCGCTTCCGGGGAGTCGCTCGGTCGATCGAGTGCTGCCCTGGCTCAAGACGGGTGGTTGCTGCACGCTGCGTGGTCATAGCTAGAACGTATTTTGTATACGCGTTCAAGTCAAAACGGGCGGCAACGGGCGGCAGCGGGCCGGTGTGATACGTTTACGCCAGCCCAATAATCTAAAAAGGGTCAGAGTCTCTCGGCTCGACGAAGTGGAAACGCCAAGCAACCGTTAATAGGTTCGGCTATCAGGTCCCTCGAAAATTCACAATTTTTGAGGACAATCATGGCCACCACTTCCACTCGGGGAAACCTCCCACACTCGATCGCTGCCATCCCGCCCTGCGCGCTGCCGAGCGTGATTGCTGCGCCCTACGTCGGCGTCTCACGTAAAACGCTGTCCAACTGGCGCGCGCTCGGCGAGGGCCCGCCGTACGTCCGACTCGGAAAGACCGGCGCCAGGATCGTCTACCGGATTGCTGATCTCGATCAGTATCTGGCCGACCGCGTGATCGGTGGTGCCCGATGAGCGCCGCCAAAAATACGGGCACCCACGATTCAGGGGGTTTCGCAGTGCCCAAATGCCAGAACCTAAACTTTGGGTGGACAGGACTCACAAGCCTGTCAGGAAGGATGGGCATCGTTGCCGGGCGTGTTCGGCGACGTGTGCAGGCGCCATTCAGACTTTCCCATGGAGCACTTCAAACGAGGGTTCTCCAGTCAATTGCACAGCCTGCACGACACCCGCGAGCCGCCAACTTACGTCGCGAGGCGTCGGGCGATGGCCAACGTCGGCCACGCTCCAGAAAGCTCAATCACGCGTTGAAGGTGCCCTTGCGCAGCGCGAACAAAGCAAGCGCGGCATGAGAACCAAGAGAGGGGCTTCCGCTCCGGTTCGAGTCCCCCGATGGCTGTCCGCGGTGGCCGCGGTGTTGGTGGCGGGCATATCCATGCTCGCCTTCGTCCTGTCGTTCGAGGTGTTGCGTGACCTCGCGTCCCGCTCAGGCGTTCCTGCCGAAATTGCGTGGGCCTGGCCGTTGATCGTGGATGGCAGCATCGTCACCGCGATGCTCGTGATCTTCGCATGGCGCGGTCGTTCACGCCGTGCGACAGCGTGGCCGTGGGTCACGTTGTCGGGATTCGCCATCGTGTCAGTGGTCGGAAATGGTGTGCACACAGCAGCCGTGTACGACCCCACCCAGGGAATCTCGATGGGTTTCGCAATCTTCGTGGGTGCGATTCCACCGGTTGCCCTGCTGTTCTCCAGCGAGATGCTCGTGCGTCTGCTGACACCGGCCGAAGAACTTGTCGCAGAGCTCGCGTCAATCGGGGAGGTTGTCGTGCCAGAGGCACCTGCGCCTGTCAGCTTGACAGTGGTGGATGACACGGCTGTCGCGGACACTCTCACAGCCGTCACTGCCTCCGATAGGGGCGCGACAGAGTTTGTCGCGCCTGTCACGATCCATGACACGACTGTCACAGCTGCTGTCACGACTGTCGCGACGCGTGACGCGGTGACTGTCACCCCTGACACTGGCGAGACAGAGGTTGTCACTCCTGCAGACCAGGTGCCGCACTTACACGCAGTTGAGTCCATTCCGGCTGACCGGGCAGGACAAGTCAATTGGATTGTGTCGCGGGCCGCGACAGGGCGTGACGTGACTAAGGAAACTCTGTCGCAGCTGTTCGGGGAGGCAGGAAAGCCCATGAACGACCGGACTGTATTGCGTCGTCTCGCTGATGCTCGCAAGCAGGCTCCCGACATGGTGCGCGCCAACTGGTGAGCAATCCCCGAACCAAGTGAACTATGAGAAGGAGGCCGGGTACGACTACCTCCACAGGGCACCCGGAGATCGACGGGCGGCCACGGCCGGGGCATCCGGACTGCGCCTTCGAAGCGTCGACCTGAGCAGCATTAGGCCTCAACCCGAACGGCATTGGGACTAACCCATGTCACACGACACACGACACACGACACACGACACGACACGAAGGAACCACATGAGGCAAACAAAGTCACAGCTCCGAGCTGAACAGATTGCGAAGCTCCAGGCCGAGCAAGACGCATACGACAGGAGCGTGAAAGAGTCGGTGAGAGCAGCAGCGTTCGCGCGCTGCGCTGCGGTCGAGGAGCTCTACGAGATGCTCCGCATCGAACCCGAGAAGCCTTCGATGCGCGAAGGCAAGAACGGACCTGTGCAGGTCTCGACCGACAAGGACGAGACCAAACGAACCGTCCGCCTCGTCGAGGCGGTTGCACGGCTCATCGGCGAGCGTGACGCGCGCGCTGCTGCTGCGCCCCAGCAGCAGCCACAGGCGGCGACCGCGCTTGGCGCGGCGTCGTCTGCTTCCGGTTAAACGATGGGCTTCCGCCAGGTTGGATGACCGGTGCGGAGCCACAGCATGACTGTGGCGATGCGCACAACGAAACCCCGCCACGCCTTGCGGTGCTGACGGGGTCTCGTTGTATCGGCAGGGGGGACCCGCCACAGGCGGGGGGAAGGCGCGAGCCCTCCCCCGGGTGTCGGGCCGGAGGCCTGACCAAGCCGTTATCCAGAAGACAAGAGCGAAGCGATATGTCTGACGGATAAACTGCTTGCCGTCTCTCTTGTAGGCTGGTACCACCCTCGCGGAGCGTGGGAGACACAGGACCAGGCTGCAAGAGAGACCGAGCGAAGGGGGCGGACTGATGACGAGGAACGATGAGGCAAGCGAAGCGACGCCGAAGCGTCCGAGGAAGAAGGCCGTCAACTTCGCGAAGCGCCGCACGTTGAGATTCAGCGACGATGAGGAACGAGCGGTCGATGACGTGCGACGGGCCTTGGCCCAGACCAGCGGCCGAGACCTCGACGAGGTCACGTTCAGTGAAGCATTGCGGCTGCTCATCACCGACAAGGTGGGAGCGGCCGACATTGAGGCTAAAGCGCTAGCGATCGAGCGAAGCGGTACCGCCTCGAGCGACTGGGGGCTTTACGCAATCTCTGACCGACTCGGCTACGAGCTTGGTCCGATTCGCAACCATGCTTCTCGACTCGGCGGCAATCTAAACCAGGTCGCAAAAAAGCTCAACGCCGGTGACCCAACCACCGCCGCGGAGATCTCCGCAGCTCTCGAAGGCGTCGCAGCGCTGCGCGCCGTGCCCGATGATATCGAGCGTCGAATTGCGCTCTTGGTCGATCGCGGGCTCCCCCGCCGCGGGGAGGCTTGAGCCATGGCGGTCATCATGGCGAGCCCGACGCGCAGCAGCGCTGCTCTGAACAACTACGTCCTCAACGACAAGAAGGACCAGCAGGGCGAGCGGTACGTCATGGCATCCGGCGTCGGTGGGCTGCTCGTATCGGTTGCCGAAAAACAGATGCGCGACGTGCGCAAGAAGTTCAACAAGGACAAGCCCGGCGCGTACGTCCAGGCCTACCACGTCATCCAATCGTTTGGACGAGACGAGATGGCGCCTGACGATCCGGATTCTTGGCTGACCGCGCAAAAGCTTGGGAGGGCTCTGGCAGAAGACAGATTTCCTGGACGGCAGGTGCTCGTTGTCACCCAGCGTGACGGCAAGACCGGGTGCATTCACAATCACCTCGTCGTCAATAGCATCGAGACCAAGACAGGAAGAAGCCTCAACAGCAGCATCGTCATGCACTCGCGTCTGGTCGAAGTGCATGAGCGAATTCTCGTGGCCGAAGGGTTCGAGCAGCGCGCAGATCTCAAGCAGGCATTCTCTGACGCAACTGAGCGTAGGGAGCGGGGTGAGCCGAGTGGCTTGCGAAGAGCTCACTCCACTCAAGGCAGCGAGCTTCGCGAGTTTCAGCGCTACATCCTGTGGGAAGCAGACAACGAGATTGCCGATGAGTTCGGGGCGGCGCACAAGCCTGAGCCGTTCAGTACGACCATCCTCAAGCACAGCATCGAGCAGGCTCTAGCGGACCCCGCGGCGACCGATTGGGCCGGGTTCGTTGAGGCCGGCCGAACGCACGGCGTGCGCATTGAGCAGCGGGGCAAGAAGGGCCGTGGAATCTCGTATGGCATGCTCCGCGAGCAGCCCGATGGAACACGCGCCGAACCTTCGTCGAGCGACCGGCGACGGTGCGCAACGCTCGGCGCAGACTTCGAAATGGACGCCGTGGAGGAGGCCCTGGCGCGCAATTGTGCAACAGTGCAAGCACAGGTTGCGCTCGCGCCGGTCGTTGCCACAGTGTCGCAGTCGGTCTCTTCAGGTCCACCGAACAAACCGATGCAACGGATGGCGTCGATGAAAGAACGGATGCGGGCCGCATTGGATGAGGCCGGCGAACAAGCGGACGCCATTACTCGACGCATGATCGCCGACCACGTGGCGGGCAAAACGTCGGAGGCGGCGCCACAGGAGACCAACGCAGCCCACGTGCAGGCCGCAGTGCAAGTTCCCAGTGGCGCATCGCTCTCAGATACCCGCGAAGCTGACGAGATCCAGGAAGCCACCCCGCCGGTTTCCTGGACGGGGGACGAAGCTGACACCACCGAGAAGGTCTCAGAAGTTCAGGTTAAGAAAGGCGAATCAGACGAGCTGCAAAAGATAAATGCGCGAAACCGTCGATTGGGCCTGCCGCCGGTGTCAACTGCGCAATACGCAGAACGCAAAGCGATGACGCTCGAGCAGCGCAAGCGGCGGCTCGAGCACCCCGAGTGGTTCGAGGACACCACGCTCGCCGCCACGCCCAGCAGGCATGGCCCCGAACTCGGCGACTGACACCTGCCACGGTTTCGCCTAGGGGCGAGGCCTGCGTGCGCATTGCCGCCGCGAATGCGGCCCAGAGCGTCGTCGAAAATGCATCGAGCACCCACTGTGCGGTGACGGGCCCTAGCCCACGACCGCGGCCGCGACCGTTTTGAGCCCAAGAACACGAGCATTGTTTGTCTTGCTTGTCTTGAATTCGGCCCGTGACTTCGGCGACGGGGACCTGCTGGTGTGAGTCAGCGACCTCACCCGCCAGGGTGCGCTTCGGCGGCGCGCTGGACCAGAGCCTGCGTCCCGTGGCCCCGCGCCTACATCCATCAGAACAAGTCGGGTAAACACGAAACACATTGATTTCCATGTTGGGCTGGCTGCTCGGTACCGTCGCCGATCCGCGTGATCCATGAGCAGCTCAGTGAACAACACTGAAAGCACGACTACAGTCAGGGGCATGAACCCTGCCCGCGATTCTGACTCCCCGACCGACGCATTCGTTCATTGGTGCGAGTCGTGTGGTCGTGAAGAACTGCTCGAGTCACAACGCGCATATGAGGCCGGTTGGGACTACCCACCCAAGATGGGAACGTGGGGTGTGATCTCGCCACGCACTTGCCCAGATTGCACCATCAAAGACACTGTGTGGTGGGTGATCGCGATCGAAAAGCGCGGCATCGACGAGATGACTCCTGAGCAGCGGAAGGCTGTTGGGCGAATCCTTGACGAGCTGCCGCCGGGCACCGTGACTGCCAGCAACCTGTGAATCTACCGAGTCGGCAGGCGTCCTGAACCTGAGAGATTCGTGCCTTATATGTTCGTTCCCGAGCAAAAAGGATGCCGCGATGGACCTCTTGAGCCCTATTCCCCCACGAGCAGCGATGCTGGGGAACCTCTAGCGTTGGCCCTTATGACGTGTTCGCCACCCGCCTCCAATGGCACCGAAGGACGATCTGGACCGCAGGTGTCGGACGACGCCCTGCGACGCTTCGGAGAAGCGATAGCTCAGCTTGGAGGCGACTCGAATTATTTCGTCCAAGCGCTCACCGAGATGTTGCTCGCCATGAGACCGGTCTCGAGAAACAGGCACACCGAGGCCGAAAAGTGCTTCCTGATCGAATCGGGCACGTTCACCGCTGAAGAGTGGACCGAGACTTCCGCGGCCGTGGACCGAGGTAGTTTGCAGCTCGGCGAAGCGGAGGAGTGGTTAATGGGTCTCTTCACAACCAAGTCGCTGGAGGACATCGCAGGATTCCTGGGTTGGAGCGACGAAGCCATCCAGGCTGCCGTTGCCGAGGGGCACCTGTACGCGTTCGAGATTTCGGGCCGGCTCCGCTTCCCCAGCTGGCAATTCAACGTCGGGTTCCCCGAGAAGCTGCTTCCCGGGCTCTCCGAGATTATCGAGGTCGTCACCCCTAGATTGCACTGGAGGAGCGCAGCCGCATTCATGGCGACCCCGCAGCGGAGCCTCGTCGCCGTTGGGCGCAAGACTCCAGTCGAATGGCTCCGCGACGGAGGCGTCGTCGACGACGTGACACAGATTGTTGAGACCAACGATTGGTGGTGAGCATCTAGTGGCAACATCTACCCTTCGCGCCGCGACCCATGTAGTCGTCGCCGGCGACTGGCACGGAAACACCGACTGGGTGGGCAAGGTCATGCCGGCAATAGCCCGCGAGATCTCTGGCGTAAGGACGATCCTGCATGTCGGAGACTTCGGAATCTGGAGTGGCGCGAAAGGACGCAAGTTCCTCCACGCTGTCGACTTCTGGTGTGACAGAGCCGGGATCTCACAAGTACTCGTCACCCCGGGGAACCACGAAGACTGGGCTTGGATCGACAAGGAATTCGACTCACAACCCGGCACACCGGTGGCACTGAGCTCCGTGGTTGAGGTCCTCCCCCGCGGCTATCGATTCCAGATCGGCAACAGGAGCTTCGCATCATTCGGCGGTGCCGCTTCCGTCGACTTTGAAATGCGAACCGCGGGCGTCGACTGGTTCCCTGGCGAGATGCCCACGGCACGGGACGTCACGCATGCGATCAGCGGCGGCCCCGCAGACGTCCTGCTCACGCACGAAACTATCGATGGAGGCACCTCGGCTTCGGAATCCGTACTCGGCAGCAACCCGATGCGCTGGCCCCCGGAAGCCTTGGACTACTCACGCCAGTCGCGGGCGCTCGTTACGCGGGTTTGGGAGGGACTCGCCCCTACATTGCTCTTCCACGGCCATATGCACGTCGCAGATGACGTCACACTCCCGTCAGGGCAGCAAGTTGTTTCGCTCGGCCGTGACGGCCAGGCCAGAAACCTCGCCCTCCTTGAGCTGTCGACGCTGAACTGGCAATGGCTCTCGGGCGCACCCAAGCCGCCGCGGGTTCGACGCACAAGAGATTGGGAGACCCAGTTTATGACCCGGCCCGAGAGCGAGGGAACCAATAGCTGAGCCGCAACTCCCCAAGACGATCGACGCTGTAAATGGCAGGTCTGATAAACGACGCGTTCTGCGGTTGATCCGGAGACTCTGCGCGCAAGCACGACCATCGCCAACAGTTCAGAGCCAGTGAATCCTACGTGATTGCCTAGGATCCACTCCCAAGGAGGCAGCGTGGCCATCGCATCAATCGACATAGACCAGGCCCAGCCCAAGGGTTGTCCAGGGTCACCTCGAATCGCAAAACTGTCGGACTTGCCTTCCGGACCCTGATCGCCGTCGCCGCGGGGCGCAAGACCCCAGCCGGGTTGCTCCGTGACGGCGGAGACGCCCATGGTGTGGTTGAATCCGTCGAAACTATTGGTTGGCGGTGAGTGACTAACACCAGCTCCGGAACATTCGGCACCCAAAACGTGAGAACATTCATGAGGGCAACGGATCCCCCACTTTGGAACGCTACCGACCGAGCTTCCAAAAAGTGAAAGAAAGCAAGTGGCTTCGCCGTATCGCTATTGTTCGTCGATGGATACGAGTTCCAGCATTTGGGTCGGCAATTGCAGATGGAGCTACCCATATGTCCACACGTACAACTCTCGCCCGCCGCGCATCCCTGCGAAGCGCCGCTCTACTCGAGCCCTACAACCACTCCCTCAACGCTCTCAAATCACGCCGAACTTCGGCTGCGATCGTTACGCCTCCCACCGCATCGCAACAATTTCTCGAGGGTGAAATATTCGGTTCGCTGCGACCGCTGCACAGTCCGATCCGTCGGGACCGTGCTGGAATCGAAATCACTCGGATCGCAGCGGCGAGCGACTCGCTCGAAGTCCATGTCTCTCCCAGCGGAGTGGCACGGCGTCTCGCTAGTGAATTGCTCCCCAATTGGGAGGAAGGCTCCAGCACCGTCAGCAATGGCATCCCCAGCCTCAGGTATCGGACACACCACGATCTGGATGGGGTCGAATTCTTTCTCCTAAACCGCCCAGGTTCAGTGCGCTTTGTGGGAGTACCCGTCGGTGAATTCCTTCGGGCTCGAAGGGCAGCATATGGGCGGGGAACAGGACATATCTCGGTGGGCCCAACCGACGTGCTGTCGCCACAAGAAATACAAACACAACTTCGCCCTGACGACGCTGAGGTCGTAAGTGCGGTAGTCAGACGGTTCGGGCTACTTCGCCGTTTTGGAGCCCGAAGCATTGACAGTTGGTGGAACCAACCCGGCCGATTCAGTGTGGAACTCACGGTGGAGCGATTTGACGCGCCTCGATTCGGTCGCTTGGTGTCAGCCCTCCAGTCACCGGAGTTCTGCCCCCGGCTGGTCCTGCGCGGAGCGAATATCAACCCGCAGCACACGTACTTTCGCGTCGCTGGGACGACGTCCGAACTCGATTTGCGCATCCATGAGGTCGGGGTCCCGCGAACCATTTCGCATGGAATTGAATTCGCATAAGGGCTTTCCGGCTGTATCCACTTCGGCGGGTGTGCAGACGCCGAGGTGCGAGCACACCACAATCACCTCATGCATCAACCGAAACGCGACGGCCTGACGGCGTTGCTAACTGCTCAGTGAACCCCGTGAAGTTGCCAGGCCATGTATCGGTTAGCTACCTCATCCGCCTAGGCAGGCCCTCAGTGTGTCTGGCAGCGTCGTAGTGGCCGCTCCATGGCCGGGCACCGGTTCCTGCCGCGGCCTTCGAAGGCGGACGTGGACCTGCTCGGGGCCGCATCGACGCCCATATGCGCTCCCGCGCTTTGGGCCCCGAGCCCAACCCCCACGTCTGGGGGCGAGTTGTTCCCGCGGGCCAGCACGAGGATGGGAGAGCCTTAGCAATGCCCAGAAACTCCATGAAGATCATTCCGATGACAATCATGGCCATCGCGACCATCCTCCTTGCAGGCTGCGCAGCAGCCGAGCCGGCCGCCTCTCAGCCAACCCCTGTACCCAGCGCGACCGCCGAGGTGCCTCAGACGGTGCCTGACAGTCGTGAGATCGAGATCGTCAGCATCACGAATGTCGCAACTCTCGTAGTTGCGCCCACCCAGGAGCTCGACCCGCTGTACGGCACGGACTTCACGCTGCACATCACCGGCGTTGTCGCACCCACTAAGGGTGAATGCGGCTACGAGGAATCTGTCACCTTCGCGTCGGAGAGAATCGGTATCCCGACCTATTTCGATTACACCTCTGTCACTGACGGGGTCTGGATCGACGCCGATGGTGATCACTATGGATCACTCCGTGCGAGAGGTCAGGATACCTACGGTTCGAACCTGATCAAGGTCGGATACGCCTACGCCTACGCCAACTCCGACACGACCTCCAACTACGTGCAGGTGCTTCAGCAAGAAGCTCAAGACGCACCGCTCGGCCTCTGGCCAGCTGCCCTGGCTTCGGCAAGTAACCCGCTGCCGAGCACCAACTACCAAGCACTCACCCCACAACTTCAAGAAGGAGATGATGACCATGACTGACGAGATCAGCACCCCAATCACCAAGCCACCGAGGTCGCGCACGAAGCTCATCGCGATCCTCGCGGCGAGCGTACTGGTCCTCGCGACCGGCGTTACCGTCATCTCCGTGAGCGTCGCCAGTGCAGCCGCTGACGAGACCGCGCGCCAGTGCGTCGCTGCCCTCGACAAGGGTGCGGCTGCGACCAAGGCTGCCAAGGCATCCATCGAGAAGGCAGACGCTGCGCTCGAGACGGTCAAGAGCACCACGTTGCCGGCGGATGCCAGTGGAACAGCGCACACGAGCGCTGACTACGCAACCGCGCGTCCCGCCGTCGAAGCGGTCAAGGCTGTGAAGGCAGTCGAGGCCAGCGAAGGCGTTGAGGCCGTTGCCGGCGTCGACGCAGTCACTGCTCGCGCCAGCGGCGCCGACCTGGTCGCCGACGTGACCACGGCTCGCGCGGCACTCGCGAAGATCAAGATCCCCACCGAGTGCACAACCCGCGACGAGGCTTCAGCCATCACGGCAAAGACTGCAGACTCCAAGACGGCCACCGAGGCGCTCGACACGAGCGTCGCGGCTCTGACCGCCGACTTCGCTGTGTTCCAGACTGGTGAAGCTGCCCGCATCGCCGCTGAGATCGAAGCCGCGCGCGTCGCGGCTGAAGCCGAGGCTGCTCGTGTTGCTGCTGAAGCCGCTGCCGCGGCCGAGGCTGCACGCATCGCTGCCGAACAGGCTGCTGCTGAAGCTTTCTACTACGACGACTCCGACTCCGGGTACTCCGGTGGAGGTGGCGGATCGAGCAGCGGTGGCGGTTCCAGTTCTGGAGGTAGCTCTGGTGGCGGGGGCGGCAGTTTCCACGTTGGTGGTCCCACAAACCCCACCGGCGGATGTCTAACTGACAACGGCATGGGCGGCACCAAGCCCTGCTAGGCGCCTAAGCCCAGAGCCCAGAGCCCATCACAATCACCTCGTCTACCAGCGGTAGATGGAGGATCGGGCCACGTCACCAACCGGGTGGCGCGCCCAGCACTGATGGTTCGCCCTCGGGCTCACCATCAACACACTGAATCCCCCGGGGAGCTTCGGCTCTTCGGGGGATTCTTTGTCTGCGACCCTAGTATCCAACGACAACACGAGGTTGATCATGGCTGACAACAGCACGCCAGCACAGCCGCTCACCGAAGACCAGATCAACGAGCGAATGGCCCGCGTCGATGGCATCAATGGCTCGGCCGGGCACACGCTCGAAGATCCATACCTGCGGGACCTCCTGCGCAAGTAGATTGCCGGCGAAATCACCGGCGACGAGTACGACGCCTCGGCATGGCACACCTACGCAAACGGGCGGAACGTTGAGCGAGTAGGACTACATCCCCGGACGCGGTGATCAAGAACCTCGTGGACGCCCGCTTCGAGCACCAGCGCCTTCGCGCCACAGACGCTCTCAGCGCCCAGGAGGCGGCTCAGGAGCTTGCGAACGTGTTGTTGCTCGTAATCGAGGCTGATCGGTCCCCAGAGGGCGCTCTGCGGCGCGGCAAGAAGACACATGCGTCTGTGACCGCGACAACCGTCAAAGAGCGACACGTGCGGCATCCAGAGCTGCGCGATATGACGCTCGACCCCCGTGGGCTGGAGCTGGAGCTGGAGCTGGACCCACAACGCGCCCCGCACTCCAATACCGATACCGATACCGACATCGACTACCAGCTCTGACGCGTGCCTTTCGGGGTGCGCACCAGAGCACACAACCTGAAAGGCACGCCCCATGACATATCAAGCCACTGGCCTAGTCCAGCCCATCATCGTGCGTCCCTCGACGCGCTTCGACACCATCGCCGCCGCAGCTATTGCCTCCGGGCTCGCCATGGCGAACGCCGACCTCGGTGCTGACCCCTGGCACACGTGGTTGCAGGGCAGCTTCACTAAGAGCGTGCGACGCACGAAGCGGCCGGCTGATCTTGAACGCCTCAGGCGGCTACCGCTGCTGAGCACCGAGGTGACCGTCGGTGAGGCCGTGGCTATCAGCTTCGCGCCGCTACGCTACGACGAGAGTCCGTCTGCAATTAGCCGGCTCCAGGTCGCGGGATTGGATCTTCACCGCGAGGCTGAGGACTTCTACCGTCCGGCGGCCGTGACCCCGTCCATCGAGGTCAATGCGGACGTCACCATGAGCACCGGCAAGACTGCCGCTCAGGTGGCTCACGCGCTGGGCGCCTGGCTGCTGGCGCAGTCCATCAGCACGCGGGTTGCCTGGGCTAATGACCCTGGTCTCAGCCTCTACGAGGTCAGCTTCGCTGACGACACAGACGCACAGGACCTCTCGATCATCACGATCGTCGACAAGGGTCTGACAGAGATTGTGCCGGGCACGGCCACAGCTCGCGCCCACCTCGAGCGCCGCGAACAGCTCGTCTGAGCACGCCAGAAGGCTGCTGAGCACGTGTTTTAGGGCCGAAAACCAGCCAGAACAGGCAGCGCACCTTATGTTGGATTGCAATCGGAGGTGCGGTGCTGCACTGTGTCTACTCCCCTAAAATGCCTGATCAGAGAGGGAAAGTGTCTCTCGTGTAAGCGATCGCCCAGAGGAGCGCACCTCCGATTAAAAGTCGATAAGGTGCGCTCTTTTTGCACCCTCACCAGGTAAAACGCTTCAATGCACCTTATGCACCGCGATATTGGAAGAACTATATGCGTGTGTGTGCGCAGGCGCGCATGTGTAGGGTTTCTGCGATGTGGAGGTGCATAAGGTGCATTTCTCTATAACTCTCTACTCTTTGTTGATAAATCAAGAGAAAAACACCCAAAGAGCGCACCTTCGATGTAAAAACCAGTCGAAATCGCCGGTGCGCTAGCTCCAACCCTGAGCTAGGGAAACACCTCCTCATCAGGCAATTATTCTGACGAGCGCGCACCTCCGATTGAAATCAATCGGAGGTGCATCTGCCCTTTTGCGCGGAAAAAACGGAACAAGTACAAACTCAACAAGGAAGAAGTCGCCATGCGCAACACCGAGCAGACCCTCAGTACCGCCATCGGCGAACTCAACTGCCTGAGCACCCACCGACCAGCCACCATCGACGAACTCACCGCTCTCAGCGCCGCACGAGACTGCGTCGACGAGCTACTTCGCTCCTGCGTCGCCGAGCTCCGCACTGATCCACAAACTCGCCACAGCTGGGCGGACATTGCCTACGCGCTCGGGCTGTCATCAGCATCTCTTGCCCAACAGCGCTACGACCTCAAGCTCGTCGACATCGACGCCGATGAGAAGGTCCTGGCATTCTGGAGCGCCTTCGCCGACCAGTTCGCCTGGGACTTCCTCCCCACGGACTTCGTCCACGCCCTGTACGAGCGGTGGATGGGTGTCGAGTTCCCCGAAGACGCACCCATCCGGAAGAAGGCGCTCACGCGACGCCTGAAGGAAATCATGAGTGCATCAGGCGAGTGGATCCACTACCGCTCACGTCCCGGCTCGCTGATGGATGCGCCTGAACCCCTCGCCAGCGGGCTGCCCTCCTGGACTCGCGACACGTCGCACGCTTGCATCCACGGGTTCCGCAGGGCCTCGACCCTGCCAGGCCGCGCCGGCACTGCCGCAGCTACCTCACGCTGAGCATACGCCTGGTGGCCTCGGCCAGCGACGTGCGCTGGAGGCCAACCAAATCAATCCGAGCAGGCCCGTGCCGGCACTGACAATCCAACGCCGATCTTATATAGTCACTTATATAGATCAAAGGAGGCACCATGGCCATCACCTCAATCGACATCGACCAGGACGAGCTCAAGCAGGCCAAGCTGCTGGCCGGGACCACGTCGAATCGCGAGACTGTTGATCTCGCCCTCCGAACCCTGATCGCTGTTCGCAGGCAGCCCTCCGCTGTCGAGCGCATCATCGGCCGCCGTTTCGAGCCAGACCAGATCGACGCGCCGACCATCGCGCCGACCAGCGCGAGCCTGCCAGCCGAGTACGACACGCTGTGACGACGTACCTCGTCGACAACAGCGTCTGGCAGAAGGCCGGCACCAGCCCGACCATCGCGCAGCGGCTCAGGGAGATCTCTCCCTATCACCTCATCATCACCTGCCCTCCCCAAGTCCTGGAGTACTGCCACTCCGCGCGAACAAGCGATGAGTACACGGAGCTGAGAGAGGATATGGAAGAGCTCCTCGCGGCGTGGGAGCATCCATCTGAGAAGGACGCGCTCAATATCCAGCAGGCGCTGTGGGAAAGCGGGCTGATGCGTGCCGCAGGCGCCTTTGACTGCCTCATCGCTGCATACGCCATCGCCAACGACGCTGTCGTCTTGAACTCCGATCACGACTTCAAGTACCTCGAGATTGCCACGGATGGCGCAGTTCGCCAGGAGTACATCACGGCGTAGGGTGCTGCGCTGTCTATCGAATGACCCTTCGAAACATGTCCCCAGCCTCAATACCAAGGAGCACCCACCATGAGCACTGAGATGACTCACCGAATAAGGGTGACGTGCAGCGACTGCACAGGAACTGATGACCATGGCTGCTTCGGTGGCACGTTCGGTTGGGCGACCAACGAGGATAACCAGTACGACGTAGACGACGGCGGAGCGAGCGAGGACGAAGCTGCAGTCTTCGAATCGGAGCAACGGGCACAAGTCGTCGCTGAACAGCTAAGAATGAGCACCGACTGGCCGAGCACCTGGTCGACCGAAGTCGTATCGATTCTCTGAGCCACACCTGCAATCGCCTCGCCTCAGAAGGGACCCCATGGCAAACGCCACCGAACAGTCGACAACCCGAGACGAGACACGTGAGACACGCGCATGCCTCGCTTGTGGGACCTGGGTCTGCGACGACTGCGGCGCCCAGCGGCCCTACGCCAGCCGGTTCTCCAGAACGCCGCAGCATTGCGCGAAGTGCTCAAGCGCCAGCGGCCACATGGCCACGGCTATGCACCGCGAGAGTCGCACCGACGACCACGATGAGTCCTATGACCGGAGCATCGCCAGTGGTCTCGTGCTGAGCTACCCGCTGGAGACCACAAAATGAACAACCCACGCGAGATCACTCGGCGCTTGAACGCCGCCCTCGGCGGCACCCTCGTCGCCGCTCTGGCTGGGTCGACTGACTCGGCCGCCGCAAGCGAATGGGTGAAGCATGACGGCCCCGAGCCGAGGGCCGAGGCAATAGCCCGCCTCCAGTTCACCTACGAGCAGTGGCAGATCGTCGCGAGGGCTGAGGGCGAGCATGTCGCGCGTGCTTGGTTCGTCGGCGCCAATCCCTGGCTCGAGAACGACACCCCAGTGAACGCGATCCGCGAGGGACGGCTGGATGAAGTCGCCCGCGCCGCCCAGGCGATGGTTGACGACGCGTTCAGCGGCTGAACCGAGCTGCAGTGCCCACGCTCCGTCCCCTACCTGTTCAGCATCGGCAGCCGGCAAGCCGGGCACAGCCAGTAGGTACGGCCGTGCTTCTCGACCGCGACGCACTGGTGCAGGCAATTCGGGCAGTTCGGAGGGCCCACGCTCTCAAGGTCAACCATGAGACCGGAGGCTACTCCGTGCTGTTGGCCAACGGCCAGAGGTAACTAGACGCCGGACCTCTCGACGAGTTGAGCACCCGGCATAGCTGCCGGCCGGCGCAGTGTCTCCGCATAAAATGTAGAACGCGGGCTACATGCTTGATAAGATCGAGTCATGAATACCGACCAGGCAGCGCCCGCGCAGACGGTACCTGCGCAGGCAGCGCCCCGACAAACAGTGGGCATCAGGGAGCTGAAACAAAACCCCAGCGAGATCATCGCCAGGGCGGCGAGTGGCGAGCAGTTTGACGTACTCAGCAACGGCAAGGCCGTCGGAGTGGTCATTCAGCGTGATGCCACAGTCCGGAGCAGATTCGTGAGCAGCGCGTCCCTGACCGCGATGTCCCGGCTAGCTGGCGCCAGCACAGCAACGAGCGAAGCCAGCGCAGACTGGGCCCGCGAACTTAGGGAAGCGCGAGAACTCGAAAACGATCCGATCGTTGATCCCTGGGATGCGGCAGCGCGCCGCGCCGCCGAGCAGGTCGCCGCCGCCGTTGGGCTTGAAGTGAACGCAGCCGCACAGGACGCAGCCGAAAAATGATCATGCTCGACACCAGCGTCCTCATCGACTTCCCTGCCGCGTGGCCGGAGAACGAGCTGTTCGTCTGTAGCGCGATCACGCTCGCTGAGCTTCAGTTCGGACTTCAGCTGACGATCGGTACTCCCAAACACGCCGCACGCCAGGCGAAGTTGACGCTCCTGGATTCCAAGTTCGAGTGGACACCGTTCGATGAGAAGGCGGCCATCGGGTACGGAACCCTGGCTGTCACCGTGCATCAAACGCGCCCGAATCATGCACGCAGCAAGGACATCATGATCGCTGGCCACGCATACGCAATGGGCGCTGCCCTGATGACCCGTAACCCGAAAGACTTCGAACTGGTCAACAAAATGATCGAAATCATCGCGGTCTAAACCTGCAGAGCACAGCGGAGCGCAAGACAGGCGTTTGAGTCGCGACGCTGAGGCGCATCTGTCGCTACGCTGGCCGCATGAGCAGCTCCAGCTTGCATGACATCCAGCACGTGCTCTCGGGCGAGGCCAACTACGACGACCTCGATGAGCGTGGTCAGGCACGAGCGAGCTGGGATGAACGAGTCAACTATCGCGTGGCGCATCTGAACCTCGCCGCCGAGCTCACACAGGCCCAGCGATCATGGACCGAGGCAGACGCGCAAGGTGGCATAGTCAAGCGCGGACCTGCGCGCTGAGCAACTATTCTGTGCGACCAGATGTTTCTCGTTCACGGACCAGCTGTACAGCGTCACGTGCCCGGTCCAAGGGAATGCGTTCTTGCTCGAGCCGTCGATGTCCTGTGCGCTGAATATCAAGGACACGCAGATACACGGCCCGTTCATCCGCATGGAGCCTCCCCACGGGTTTTGGGGTTCCGGCCGTGATCGCTTTTCCGTTCTTGTCGAAGTCGGTGCCGAACTGCTCGTACGCCTCGTAGGTCTCCGGATCCATGAGGATCGAGTCAACGTCGCGATCGAAGTCGACCCGGTAGCCGTCGAGGATCTCGTAGCCATCCCGGTCGATGTCGCCCCAGTAGACCACCACGGGCGCGTCTCTGACCCAAGGGAACGACGCGACCGTCTTGCCACCCTTGCCAACGCCTTCGACAGACATGCCGCCGGCAATGGTCGGGAAGTGGATGGCCGTGTCCTTGTTCTCCGAGATGACGACGACCTCGGGCTGATAGGCCGGCGCGAATGCATCGCCGACTGTGGCCGAGTCGTGGACGCGCGCACCGGACGCCCTGTAGTCAGGGTCGAGGTAGGTGAAGTGGATGCGGGACGGGTGTTCGGGCAAGAGGCCAAGGTCGGCAAGACCTGTGAGCGCTTGGACCCCCGGCCGGTGGGACTGAAGCCATTTCGCGTGCACGCCGGGGATCGGCACTTGGCGCGGGGTGACGCCGAGCGCGGCGCGGGCCGGATCCTGGAGGTACCAGTCGGCAACGGTGAGGAGCAACTCGAAATCGACATCCGAGTACGCGTCAACGAGCCGCAGCGTACGACCCATGTCGTTCACATCGGGGTAGCGCTCGCGCAGGATGATGAGCCGCGCGCGGCCGCGCTCAAGCTTGTCGGGCCAGTCGCCGCCAACGATCGCGACGGCGTGATCTATCGAATTGACTCGTGCGTGAGTGGGTACTCTCTGCACGGACTTGCCCTGAGCCTTACGATTTGTGAAGGCGAGCAGAACGTCGGTTCGCTTGGCCCAGTCCTGCAAGTCCTCCGTCCGCACATGTATTAACGCGTAGGCCTCGCTCAGCTCGACCTCGTCGGGAGCCCCCAGGGGGAACGCGCGCGGAAACACAGCTTCCTCGCCGACCAGGTCCGTGTGCCACTTATCGCTCAGTCGGCGGCGGATGTCCGCGACGATGGCGACAGGTGTCTTCATGCTTCATCTCCGGCATCAGGCTCATCGAGCAGATCAACGACGTACGAGTACCCACGGTCGTTCTTGGTGACGGTGAGCAGCATGTCCATGTGGGGCTCGAGTGCCGTCACCTTGTCGAGCGGTGCGCCGATGACGAGCTGGAACCCGAGGTCCTGCCATGCCTTGACGGCCCGGCCGGCGAACTCGCTGTCGGACTTCACGAACCCTTCGTCGAGGAACACCGGCGCGAACCGGGGCCGTGAACGTGCCTCGTCGCCGAGCTGGTACCGCAGCGCCGAGCCGACAATGAACGCGATGAGTTCCTGCGTCTCTCCGCCGGACTTGCCACCGAGGGAGTCGTAGCTTGCGATCTCGTGTCGGTTCTCGTCGAGACAAACCGCGGTTACGACGACGTGCTGGCGCACGTCCAGGTACCTGTCGCGCTGCGAGGTTGAGGACCGCGTGTGCCCTTCAGGGACGCGCAGGAGGGTCATGAAATCGCGAAGCTTCTTGAACCGAGTCTCGACCTGCTGGTCGGTGAGCTCCTGTGCCAGTCCTGACGACAGCTCGCGGAGGCCGCGACGGAACAGGCTCAGCTCGGCACTCTGCTGACGACGCAGGCTGATCTGCAAGACGCCCTTGCCGCCAAACGGAAGCGTCTCGAGGATCCGGTTGATGGGCAGGAGGCGGTCCTCAATGTCCTCCAGGGCAGTATCGAACGCGTCGTTTAGACGCAGCAGGTCGTCGCTGGACCACGCTGCGAACTCGCGGCGCCACCGGTCACGACGCTCATGCAGTCCCTCTGACTGGATCCGGTCAAGGATCTCGCGGTAGCCGTCCGCCGAGGCGACCGTGGTGCCGAGGTTGTGCTCCGTCCAACGGCCCTTGTACGCCTCGAACATGCTCTCCATCGAGTTCGCCGCGGTGCGGGCGCCGCGACGAGCAATGTCAACCTCCTCCCCCAGGCGCTTGTGCAGGGCGCTCATGTTCCTGGCGAACGAGTCCAGACTCGTGGCATCCCAGTTGTCCCTGAACAGCGCGTCCAAGTAGGCCTGCTGATCATCGGTGACGGTGGCTGTCTGCGCATCGACGATCGCATCCACCCCGTCCTGAGCGCTGTCCTGCCCGGTGACGAGATCGCCGTGGCGCTTCTCCAGCTTCTCCAGACTGTCCTGGGCGAGGACCTTGGACCGATTGGCCTTCTTCAACAGCGGCTTTATGCGTTCTTCGTCAGCCTGTAGGGCATCCAGGATCGAGTTGGCGGAGCGAAGCCTGGCGATCTCATCCTCGAGTTCGCCGATGCGACGTTCGATCCCGAGATAGTCGATATTGGCCCAGACGGTGTCCTGGACGAAGACGTGCGCCTCCTTCTGCTTGCGGAGATCGACGAGGCGTGCCTGCACCTGGTTGATCCGCTTGCGCACCGAGACGAGCTGTGGTTCGAGCTCAGTCAGTAGCCTGTCGATGTCGGCCAGCCGGCGCTCGTTGGAGAAGCCGATGATGTCGCCGTCCCCGGACTCCCCGTGCGCACCCTTGTCGCCGTTGCGGGTCTGCCCAGAAGGTGTGACGCGCGGCTCCCGCCCGTCGAGGGATGCCGTGTCGAGAACGCAGAGGTGGTCGACGCCCGGGTCACCCACTCGATCCTGAACCCAACGCGAGAAGGGCGAGTCCTTGAACGCGAGCTTCCCCGAAACGTGGTCAGCATCACCTCGCCAGTCCTCGTGCTCGGCGAGCGTGACAGCCTGAAAGCGGATGCGCGGACGAATCGAAACCCCGTCGATCGCGGCAGAGAGCTGGTCGCGGATACGTCGGTCAACGAGCACAGTCCGAGCGATGCCGCCGAGCGTGTTCTCGACAGCCGTGCGCCAGCGCGCTTCCTCCGGGAGCACGTCGATGAGCTCGGCCGCGAACGGCAGATCAGCCATCGGGTCAAGGCCCGCCGCCTGTGCCATCCGCACCCGCGCATCGTGCAGTCGGCGCGGTACCATTCCAGCACGCCCTGTGAGGGACTTCTTCTCGCCCAACAGATCCACTTGCCGGCTGGTCAACGGGGAAAGCTCGCCGCGGACCTCTTCCTCCTCGACCTGCAACGCCGTCTCGCGTGCGCTGAAACCCGCCATGAACTCCACTGCTGCGACCTGCGCCTCAGCGAACTGTTCAGTCGTCTCGGGCACAACCAGGCCGATGGCCTCAGTGCGCAGCTGGAACTTCACGTTGGCGTCGTACACGCCGTCTCGGCTGCCGCCGAGACGCCCCATCTCCTCCCGGCGCTCGTCGATTGCCTCGCCGCCGTTGCTGCGCTTGTCCTCTGCAATCTGAGTGAGCTGGCGCTCGTACTCGGCTTCATCGGCCTTGGCCTGCTTGTACGTAGCCGTGGTCTCGGCGTGCTCCCGGCGGTTCTCCGTCACGGCGGTGTCGAGAAGTCCCCGCTCAGTGCGCAGCATCCACAGCCGGAACGGTGATGGTCCCTGGTCGTCGGCGCCGAACTGGCGGATCAGGAGTTCTCTCGCCTCGGCCTCTGCGAAGTCCTGTTGCAATCCGGGCAGCCGGTTCAGCGCCTTGACCTTGTCCGCCTCCTCAGTCATCTTGAAGTAGGCCGCCTCCAGGTTGGCGAAGTGCTCGAGGGCGTCGTTGGCCACCTGGTAGGTGATCGGCTCCTCAAGGACCATCGACTTGTAGAGCCCGTCGACGCGCTTGACCTGCATCCCACCCTGAACGCGCGCGAGCAGCCGCATGGCCTTCCGGCCGCCGTCACCGACGCCGATGCCGAGACGCGTGTGGATGTTGTCTTCGAATTCCCAGAACGTGTTGAAGGTGACCAGACCCGGAAGGGCGGCCTTCAGCGCGCGCTTATCGAACCGAGTAGCTGCCAGAGGCGCGAGCCTAGAGAGATCGAGACGCCCCTCGAAGGTCGCGAAGGTCGTCGTGACGTCACTGCCAACACTCGCGCCGGCCTTGGCGAAGTAGATGCGCAGGACGGTGTAGCGCCGGCCGTCATCGTTGATGAACGTCCCAGCCAGTGCGCCCCAGATGGGCTTGCCGTCGGCACCGCGAAGCACCTGGTCGCGCAGCTCCTCCGAGCCGTCAACACGGCTCGTATCCATCTTGCCGCGTAGGTAGGTGAGCAAGTTGCGCTGCTCAGCCGAGCGGGCTCGTCCTCCGGCGTCGTTGGAGGCCCCGTTGAACGGCGTGTCAGAGGGCATCATCAGGGCGAGGTAAGCATCGAGCAGGGTCGACTTTCCCGCTCCCGAAGCGCCTGACATGAGGCTGGAACCGGGCGAGAAGTTCACCTCGTGGAGGCCGTGGAACCCACCCCAGTTCGCCATCTGGAGCGCTTCGATGCGCCACTGTGCATGATCCATTCCACGCGCCGGCTGCACGGGGATCACCAGGTCGAGCGTCATGCGTCATCCTCCTCAAGGTCGAACAGCGAATCGAGAGTGTCGTCGGAGTCGCCAGTGTCACCGTTGGTGTCACCTGTGTTCTCGGCGCCAGACACGTCAGTGCCGTTCTGGGCCATAAACCACGTCCACAGGGCGCGGAGCCGCTCTATCGGCATGAGGACCTCGATGATCGGCGAGATCCTGAATCGGTCCGGGTCTGCGGTCTTCAGGAGTACGCCCGCGCTGACCAAAGAGTCGATTGCCTTGGCGGCTCGCTTCTGATCCATGGCGCGGTGCGTGGCGTGCTCAGGGCGCTGGTCGGCAACTTCGTCGAGCAGCGTCTGGCGGTCCACGAACACGACGTCCTCGCCGTCCTGTTGCTGCGCAAAGAACCGCTGCCGCAGCGACATCAGCACGATGGTTTCTTCCTTGGTGTGCGCGATATCGCGCAGCAGTGAAGGGAGCGGATCTCCGGTCTCCGTGCTGGCCTGTCGCTTGAATGCAACCTGGAAGTCTCGGTCGACGTGGAGCTCGAGGAACAGATTGTTCAGGTGGCTCTTGATCACGTCCTCACTTACAAGGAGGGTCGCCCAGTACTCTGGGTGCCGCTCGGCCGAGATGTACCGCTGCTTCAGCAACGCATGGAGGCAACGTCGCTGATCGGGGAAGAGCGTGCCAGTGTCACCCTCGAACATCGCCAGGCTTGCCTGATCGGCCTCGTCGTCTTCGTAGTTCGGTCCCGCCTCGACGTCGAACGCATCGAACGCGTAGGTCGGGTCCTTCTCTACGGCGAGGACGCCCTCGTCGTCTGTCAGTGTGTCTGTCATCGCGGTTCCCCCTCGGAACGAGCATTCTCGGTTGCCTGGATAGTGGACGTCGGGATGAGGAACCGACGCATGCTGCCGTCCGGCCGCACTGCAGAGACTCGCTCGCGCAGCGCCGGGTCGATCTCTGCCCCCATCCGGGTGAACAGGTGCAAGAGGCCGAGGATCTCAACCGGCCGGCGAAGGTCACCGGGCAGCGCATTGAACAGCGCCGCCGCGGACTCAAGGTCGCCCGTAACCTGCATCTCCTCGATCTGCCGACGAAGCTGGTCCAACGACGGGCCACCCTGCTTGCGGATGTCGTCGAGAGACAGTCCAACAGGGGCCTCACGGGACACGTCCTCGAGCGGTTCGGGCGCGCGTTCGCTTTCAGGGTCGAACGTCCGGAACCTCAACGCTGCAATGTCCATGCCCGGTGGAACGAGCTCGACGTCCACGTGATCGCGGGCCTTGGCCGATTGCATCCACGCGCGCATCTCACGATCGACACCGCGCAGCGCAGCGTCAAGCTCGCGGTTCTTGATGTGGTCGTAGTTCTCGATGTGCTCGCGCAGCGTCGCCGTGAGCCGCTGGCGCTGGCTGAGGACGTCAGAAATGCCACGGCGAATCACGTCGACAGTCGTCCGGAGCTGGCGTTGCTCGTCGGGGAGCAGTGTGCCCGACCAAGGGTGAGCGAGGATCGTCTCGAGATCAACGCGCAGGCTCGTCAGCCAATCAGGCTTGCGGAGCAGCTCCAGGGCGCCAGAGAACGCTCGACCCTCAGGGGTCACGGTCAGCAGGTTGGCCGACTGGTCCAGATAGTCGTCGACCACTTCACCCACCGGGCGCTCCTCCTCGCGGAACCGCTTGGTGATGACCCGGTGCATGTCGCGGACGGTCTCTTCGACGCGGCGGAAGTCCGAGGGCAGGCCATCGAGTTCCCGCAGCACGTTCGCGAACTGCTCGGTCAGCTCGACCTCCGAAGACCCCGGCAGCTCGCCGCCGGCGTCCAGACGCTCGTACTCGAATTGCAGGCGGCTGATCTCTTCAGCGAGACGGCGCTTGCGCTCTTCGCGGTCTGGATTGGCAACGAGTGCCGCCTCGGAAACGACGCGTCGCATGGTCTCGATCCGAGACAGGGAGACGTTCAGCTGTGTGCGGGTCGCCCGGGTCACGAAGTCCATGGCCTGTTTGGCATCGCCGGTGAGCTGATAGGTCTCCTGGCCACGGCCGGGATCGCGGTAGAGCCAGCGCTCACGCACCCACTGCATCGCCAGAGTCTTCCCGTTGCTCGAAGGCGCGGCGTATCCCAAGCTCTTGAGCTCATCGAGAAGAGCCTCGACCACGCTGTGGAAGCGCTCAACCGGTATCGGCTGAGCATCCTGCTGGAACACGGCAGCGAAGATTGACATGGCGACGCCAGCGGACTTGCGGTCCAGCAGCTTCAGAGTCGGCGTGTTCAGGCCCGCCTCGATGCGTGCGACGTCGCCCTCTATACCTGTTGCCATGCCACCCAACTCCTTTGTTGCGATCTGGTCTACGTCAGTCGCCCGTAGTGGTGCGAATCGTTTCGAGCTGGGCGAGCAGCCGGTCGCGTTCGGCGGTCACAGTCCCCAGCGCGCCCTCGGCCCGGTCTGCTCGCGAGCGTTCGTCGGCAAGCCGTGACGCCTGGTCAGCCGCCGTCTCTGCCGCTAGGGCTCGTGCCGCCTCAAGGTCCTGCTCGAGTTCGTCGACCGCCGCGGTGAGCTTGGCCACTTCGCCCTCGGACGTGAGCAGCTTCGCCTCCAAGCCGGCACGTGCGCCATCGAACTCGGAACGGGACAAGGCGCGCGCCTCGCGCCATGCGCCTTCGAAAGCAGACAGGAGGCGGGCCTGAAGCTGCTCCGGCACTGGCTCGGCGAACTCTTCCCTGGACTTCTTCTCCCGCTCCTTCCACTCCCTCGAGGCCGCGAGTGCGGTGGACATGCGCACACCGGAGCGCTCTCGGACGGCCGCGGCAGTCACACTTAGACCCTCGGCGGCCAGCTCGTCGGCGGCGCTCGTGGCCCTCTCCTCGGCAGTGAGGCTCTTGGAATCCTCGCTCATGTCAGCTCCTCAAGAACGTCGGCAATTGGGCAATTCGGTAAGGGGAAATGCGGTAATAGCGTTACCTTACCAATTACCTTACCGAAAGACGAGACCGGATTCCGGACGCTTGGTGTCGTTGGCCAGGCGCATGGGCTGACTAACGGCCCGCCCCGCTAAGTTCGCCGTTAACCAGGTCGACAACGACGTTTCCCACTTCCGGCCTGAACCGGCGGAGCAATGACGGGGTGGTCGATGGGGCTCACGATTCCATGTTGGTCCCTGGGTCTGACATCAGCTCGACGCCGACCATCAGCACGCCTCCCGGGACGCGAACATCGACTGGACTTCCGAATACACTCCCGCAGAGTTCTCGAGGCCCTCGCCCTGTACGCGTATGGCAACGCACGTGAATCCGCCGCTGCGGCCCAATGGATCACATCCGCCCAGGAGGGGCTCCCCCGACCCCGACGACAGCCTGCCACCGTTGAGCGCATCATAAGTCGCCACTTCGACCCTGACCAGATTGATGCTCCAACGATCGTCCCGGCCTCAGGCGCGTCGTCGGCCGAGTGACCGCCTCGAGCAGCTACTTCCGGCGCGTCTTCTGCCTGGGATCGTTGGCCTCCGCAAGCGGGTCGAAGTAGTCCTTGCGCTGATTCGCCGGCACCCACCCGGTCAGTGCGTGGCGGCAAGCGCAGACAACCACATGCTCGCTGTAGTGCACAAAACGAACCGCGCAGAGGACCACGACGCGAGCTATCACCTGAAAGTGGCCAGAAAGCTAATCTCTCGCTGTCTGCTGTAGACCTGGCGCTCAGATGAGCCCCTCGAACTGGGGTTGCGAAGCACCCTGTCGCGCACAGTCGCCTTTATACACTCGGTTGTTATGGCCCGTTTGAAGCAAAGTCTCGTCCCCGCGGTCGTCCTGCTCCTCGGGGGGTTAATCACTTCCGGCTGTGCGACCAGTCAATCAGAACCCTCTCCCCCGCCCTCGGCGCAAACGGAGGCGGAGTCCGCGGCGGAAAAGCTCACAGAAAAGCCAACCCCCAAGCCGACACGTACTCCGCCGGCGGACACCGACGCGGATGGCGTGATCGACATACTTGACGACTACCCGCAGGATCCGACACGGTCGAAGCAATTGCTTTACGCCTCCGGAGCCCCCGTCGTGGAGGGCTACCCCCTCGTGGTCGACACGGCCCAACTGGACGACCGCCTAGCGAGTTGGATCAAGTCGCCGCAGACGGTCGCGCTCGCTCCAGGCGTCTACGTTGGCTACAACCCCGCAGTCACCGAACTCGCGACGTATTTGGAGTCCAATGTCGGCGATGGTGACTGCGCCGTTCGGGATCTCTATCAGTTTGGTGGCGGTGCTTGTTGGAACGGCGTCCTGGCTTCGCCGGCCGAGCCCCAGCCGTGACGCCCCTCGCGCCGAAAAGACAAGAAGCCCCCGCAATAGCGCGGGGGCTTCTGAGGTAGTCACGCCGGTCCATGCCCGGCGCTCATGGCGAAGACGCTACCACAAGGATTCAGGGATCCCCGCAGTTTCGAGTGAGCAGTACGCAACTGCCTCAGTGATCGCCACACCACGGGACGAGATCGAGTCTGGGATGCACCTCATCACGACCATCGAGTCTGGTTCGGGGTACCCCTTCTCCACTAGGCCCTTTTTCACATTGAGGATCGAGTCCCAGACACTCCGTCGGGCAGATTCGGTCAAACTCTCTCCGCCAGCCATGAGCGCAATATCCGTGGCGTCCTTCAGTTCGTCGTAGGTGTAATCGCCGCCCAGGATGACCCATGCCTCATGGATCGCGCCCTCGGTTTCGTCCGCCTCTGCGGGACTCGATACCTCTGAGCTGTCGACGGACTCTGCCTCATCGGCAGCATTCGCCGTCCCCGAGCTGCATCCTGTCAAGACGACTCCGGCTACCAACAGCCCAGCCGCGAACACTATCGAGCGCATTCCCCCACCTTCCATTAGGAACGCCCAGTCTGGCATGCGCAGCGCCGCTGGTTCGTGAAGCAGAGCAGCAAAGTCCCGCCAGCACCTGGGTCCCAATGTCCGAACCACTCAGTAAGGTCCAACCATGCCGCTATCAGCGCTTTTCCAAGGCGAACGCCTCGAGTCCTGGAGCATGACCCCAGACGATTGGGCTCAGCTCAAACGCGAGTACCGAGCCACCGGCCTCGTCATGTCGTGCGGTCAAGCAGGTGTGCCCAAGACCAGCAGCCTCGGTACGCAGTTCTTCGCTCACAAGTCCGACACAGACTGCCAGCTGCACGAAGGTGGCCCAGAGTCGCCGGAGCACCTGGCAACCAAAGCCGCAGTTGCCCAGGCGGCGCGCGAGATTGGCTGGAATGCCGTGATCGAGTTCCCGGCGCCTGACCGCTCATGGATCGCCGACGTCATGGTGACCAACGGCGAGCGACGCATCGCTATTGAGGCACAGTGGTCGCCGCAGTCACGTGTCGACTTCGAGCGGCGCCAGAAACGCTACGAGGCCGCTGGGCTCGAGTGTCTCTGGTTGACAACGGAGGCCAATCTCTCGAACGCTACAACCGTGCCGCACCACAGGATCGCCGGCGCCGTCGACGACCTGAGTGTCTGGTTGCCCGATCTGCCGACCATCGGCGCCTTCGAGCTGAGCGACGCGATCAGAATCATCCTGCAGGGAGAAATAGCGCCCGTCGCAGAGTTCATCGCAATGAGTGCAGCTGTGAGAACGCAGATGTACAAGTGCTGGAAGTGCGAGCGCTGGATGACGATGTGGACTGTCACCGAGCTCGACCTCGAATCACGCTGCGGGCGTGTGACAACGCTCATGTGGCACGAATCCTGGGAGCGGTGGGCCCAAGACCGTCACGAGCGCTTGCTCGAGGAGCCAATCCGGCTAGCGATCCAGAACAGCGACTTTCCTGCGCCGGTGAAGCTGATGTCCAAGCACAGCCGGATTGAGGACGTCACATACCTCGCGATGAACTGTCCAACGTGCGGCATCATCCAAGGCGATGGGCTCCTGGAGTGGCACCGGAGCTGGAGCGAGTACCAGATCTCGCTCAAACCCGGCATTCGGCTGCGCTTCACCGACCAGATCCAAGCAAGGCTCCATGCCTGCCAAGACGTCGGCCGTGGGCGGTGCTCGCAGGACTCGATCCAAGGGCAGGAGATTCCCGGCCTTGGCTACCCTCCTGCAAATGAGCACGTGTACGCAGATGGCTACGGCGTCGACCGCGAGACGCTGCCGCCGAAGGGCTCCCGCCGGGCGGCTCGGTAGCGAGGCGCCCACGTGCACGACTGACATCTCAACGCCGGCGCTTCCGCCTCATCCGCTGCTTCGCCACCTCGAGACTCACAGGCCATTCAAGCCCCAAGTTCGTCGCCGTGTTCTTGTGCGTTTCCAGCCGTGTGCCTCGGCCTGCGTTCTCCCAGGACTGCCTGATGCACGGCCCGTCCTTGAGCCCCATGCAGATGAGGCACATCTCCGTGTTGAACTGCGGACGATTCGGCTTGACCCGCACGATCTTCCCGCCCATCGAGCCACCTGTCTGCCCCTTAGCCATGGACTCCCCTATCCGCTCCGCCATGTGATTGAGCTGCTCGTCGGTGCACGCAGCACCTAGATCGCGACCTCGCCCCAGTCTCCACAGGAGCGCAGGCCGCTTCCGTTAGATCGTCGCACAACCTGTCGCATCGGGCCCAGCGATCGTGCGGGCTGCCAAACAAACTATCGCCGCCCCGGGCCCTCAAGCCCTTTTTTCAACTCCGCCCCATGTCACTTCAAGGGGTTGGTATTCTGTACCCGATAATCGCACTTATCCGGACTATCGGCGCGTAGTCACCGGGCGCCGGTGTTGCTCATTGCGAGTCCGGATCAGTTCGTGGCGTCACGATCCTGAAGTTGATTGACTGAGCCTTCGGAGGCGCAACGGTGTACACCTCTACCCCGAGCGAGTACTGCCCGCGGGTGTATCCGCGCTCGAAGCTTTGTTTGCCCGGGGGGAACTCGCCGTCCTTGTTTCGCTCCCAGCCCTGTTCCTCGAGCCAGGGCTCCAGCGCATCGGCGAACTCGGTTGGGGTCTGAGCACCATCAGGTTGAAGCTCGACTATCTGAGCCCAGTAATAGTATTTCGGCCACTCTTCGTAGTTGGCACCCGCCTGGCGAGTGCCACCGAGGAGGCCTGAGATGCTCGCTGTTTCGCCTGCGGGAACCTGCGCGATGATGTCTGCACCCCAAGCGTCTGCCTGATCAACAAATTCCCGCAGTTGGGCTTCCTGAGAGGCCACCGCTTCCGCCTTTCGCTCCTCCGACATTCCACACCCCGACAATAAGCACAGGACGACCCCGATCGTGACGACCGCCAGCGCGGCACGAGTATTGAGTTGCATCATCCCACCTTAGATAGATCCAGCGAAGAGATATCCTCCGCCGGTTTTCCCGCACCACTACCCGGGACGTCGACGCCCTGGACCCACCCTCCGCTGTGCACCCACTCAACGTCGTTCGGGTGGTAGAGGGAGACGGGATCCCCCTTAACAACACGCGCGATGTTTCCTAGAGAGGTGCTGTCCGGTGCGAACGGTGTCGAGTGGGTTTCAAAGCCACCAGGGCTTTCAATTGTGCCGGAGCCAGGATCGCGGGCATCGAGGTACCCCGTTTCGAGCCGAGTCACTCCGGGTGTGTCCAGCGGGTTTGCGTCGCCGTGACCAAGGCCGAGAATGGAGTTTCCCTGGTTCCAGCCCACGACCAAGTCATTGCGTGCCTGCAGTACGAAGTGTGGCTTGTCTTTTGTGTGTGGGAAGTCCGCGATACCTGTCGCATCGTGACCGAGGCCGGCCGGTGCAACATAAACGATGCGATCCGCCCTGAGGCCTAGCAGTTCCGCGGTCCCGAGCACAGCGGCGCCATAGCTGTGCGCGATCGGGACCATCGCTGTGCTTGCCGGAAGGGCGAGGCTGTTCGCAAAGGATGCTAGGCGTGGTGCTGCGGTGTCGGCAAAACCCTGTTCCGCGGCTTCCGCAAGGTGCGCACCGAGGTCAAAATCAGGCAGCGGCGCCCCGTGCCAAGTGAAGTATCCGGCCTCTGTGCCCGATAAGAAAAACAGGTCCTTCCCGCGATCGAGGTCGCCGGTGAATGCTGCGAGCTTCGATTTCGTGCCGGGCACCACCACACTCACCTGCATCATCCAGGACGGGACGTTGCCGGTCTCGGGGTCGAGCGCGCCCTGGAACGTGACGATACTGTCCCGAAGCGGGTTGAACCCGACCAACACAGCCCCGCTTTGGTACGAGGCCCTGCCGTTCTGATCAAAAACAAGGTACTCGCCGAACGGCTGACCGCTCGCATCCTTTTCCTTGGAGTATTTCCAGTTCCGGTCTCCGAGGATCGCGTCCAAACTCCTGACTTCGCCTTGCAAGCCAGAGATCTTGTCTGCGAAAAGCTGATCATCTCCGGATTGCTTCTCGAGGAGTTGAAACGTCTTGATCTGTTTCTCTAGCTCGCTGCGGTACTCCTTCGCCGTGATCACGTTCGCGGTGTTGCGATCACGCAAAGCAATGCCGTCGAGGTTGCCGATGAGCAGCGGAAAGTCAGCGATGAGCTGTTGACGTTGCTCCAAAGTCAGCGCCTCCCAGACTTCCGCGATGCGTGTGGGATCTTTTAGCTTCGCAATGTCGACTGCCGAGATCGTGCGTGTGGTGCCGTCTCGCATTCGCGCTGACACCCGCACCCCTGCCGAGATGGTCGGGGGGTTCGGCATTGCGTTCCGTGCGGAAACGTACTGCTGTCGATGTGTCAGGATGGAATTCGTCGCCGAGGAATTGGCCCCCTGCCGCTCCTCGTCGAGTGCCTGCAGCCGTGATGTCGCTGCTGAGACACGTTCCGTCGCTTCGTTCACCGCTCTTACGAGTCTTCGCCGTTTTGCCCAATCGACGTCGTCGCTCGATCGGTCAAAGTCGTTCAGTCTCTGCTGCGAGATGTCTTCATCCCGACGTGCCGAGTCAAGAGCGCTGCGTGCCGTATTAGCTCTGCTCTCGATGTCGGTCATCTTCGCGCCGAAGGCGGAGACGTCGCCACCCCAGGTCTGGTCTGCCATCTGGACAAGGTTTGCCGGGGCGGACGATGCCTGGATCATGGTGAGTATCCGCTCGACCGAGAGCGCGGAGCCTGACTGTCCGCCCAAACTCGTCGCCGCGGATGAGAGGCTGTTGTATGCGTTGGTGCCGACGGTGCGCCATCGCAGTCTTGACCCTGCTTGTCGGACCGTGTCAGGGTCACCTGCAAGCGCCGTGTCGCCTACGGTCATGCTCTCGGCCTCGCACACTTCATGGTTTAACCTGGGACGCGATCTGCGCGTCGAGCAGCTTGAACAGGGTGGTCATCTCTGCGCACGATTTGCTTTGCGCAGTCATGAGTTCGCTGAGCCTATGCAGGGTGGTTCGACGATCACTGGCCGCACTCGAATGGGCGTCGTCCGGCGCCGCGGCACCTGAGCCGAGCTCCCCAGATGCCGCTGGTTCAGCATTCACCTGCGAGGCAGCAGCCGCCAAACTTGTGGCTGCCCTATTCAGAGCGCTGTAATCAATTTGCATGAGTTATCCGTCAAACGTCACCAAGCAGTGCTGCAGCAACGCGTCGAGGACATCGCTGTCCCGGGGCCACAACAGCTCACCGCCTGGCAACGCTGTGAACGAAACGAATCAGTTGATCTTCGAGGCGATTTGCGAATCGAGGTCGCGCATCGCGTTCGCGGTCCCGTTCAGGAACTGCTGGATCTCGTTCAACTGTGAGATCAGCGTGTTCGCGCTCGTCGTGTACTTCGTGTAAGCGTCGTTGAACTTGCCCGACGCCTGATCGGTGACAAAGCCCGAGGCAACGAGCTGGCCGATCTGGCTCTGCATGTTCTGAAGCTTCGTTGTGATCTCTTCACGACCCGTACCCAGCTGGGTTGCGGCGGTCTCGATCTCGGCGTAGCTGACCTTGATATTCGACATAGAAGCGGGCCTCTCTCAATAAGCAGTAACTAGATAACGGTTCAATGCATCCGGAATCATAGATCCCCCCGGAACTGCCAATCACAGCGCGCAAACTTACGGTCTGTTCGCATTGGCCAATCGGCTACAACTTACAGGCGCTGTGTTCCTCTGCACAAGTTACCTGCAAAGATGCGTCGCATCACAAACGTGCCGGCAGTGCAATGTGCACCCCGGTGAGTTTTCCGCTTTCGATGAGGAAGCCTCGGCCCGGTGGGAAGTTCGCGCGACGCGCATGGGTGAATGGGGTCGTGAACACGCTCGGCGCGTCGTTGGCGTCAGGCTGAAGAGCAAGTGCCCAGCGGGCCCCGCGCAGCGGACTCGCAAGCTCCCACACTGTGCCCAGCGTCGCGTTTTCACCCTCGACGATGACGGTCAGCTCGCTCCGACGCAGAAGTTTGAGGAGCTGGGCCAGAGCACGCTCATTGCCGCTTCCGTCAAACCCACCGATGTCTTCGATCACAACTACCCCACGATGTCCCGGCATTGGGAATTCCGGTGCAGTCACTGGTTCAGCGGGCGGTGTTGCGGCGAGAGGAAGGCTTGTACCGATCAGCGGCAAAAGAGACAAGCCAACAGCGGCGGGCGCGCTTCCACCCAGGGACCGCGTCAAGTTTTCGATGACGACCTCGCGGCGCTCTGGCGAATCAGCGATCTCCTGCCAGATCGGCAGGTGACGCAGAGTCGATCGATTCGGGGAGATGAGGACCGCATCAAGCAGCTGCCCCGCCGCACGAGCTTGTACTTCAAACGCTTCCAGGAGTGAAGCGATCGCTGTTGTTCGGCCAGAACCGGCCGGCCCCGTGACCAGCAAGAATCCGCCATTCGGAGCGGCGAAGGGTTGGAGTTGCACGGTGTCGATCGCAAAGGGCGCACCCGCCAGCGCGGGCGCCCTCAGGTCAATTCTCTGAATCGCCTCCGGGATGCGGGGCACCGGCGCAGGCGCAAGCCCTGGCACCAAACGCTGCTGATCGGCCAACCGTGCAAACGCCGCGTCTGTGTCCGCGGGATCATTACTTGCCCCGGGGACCGCGAGTTGGATCTCGTCGTCTGCACCAATACGAACGGCGCGGCCCGCGGGAGCGCCCTCGAAGATGCCAGCTGAGACGCCGAGCATCTGATAGTCACTCTCAGCGGCCAGCCGGAGAACCAGGCGCTCCGGGATGCTTGAGGCCAGTGACGCGGGGAACCCGCTTGCGCGCTCTGACGTGAAGACAACGTGAACGCCGACATTTCGGCCCGACCGAGTGATCTCCACAAGGTCTGCGAATGGGTCTGCCCCGCCTCCGAGGTGTTCATAGGCATCCCGGAAAGCCGAGAATCCATCAATAAGGAGCAGCACCGGCGGCGAAGCCAGCTGTGCGGCGGCACGGTCGGCTACAAGGGAGCGCAACATTCTGAGCAGGCGAACAACCCGGTCGCGCTCGTCGCTTAGAAGGATGTCGCCTGTATTGGGAAGCTGAGCGAGAATGTCCAGGCGGCCACCGCTCGCATCAATGCCATAGATGTGAGTGCTGGGGTCTGCCGCGATCATCGCGGCCGCGATCGTCAGAAGTGCGGTTGTCTTTCCGCTTCCACCGCCACCATAAATCGCAACGTTGCCCACCTCGCCGAGCCCGCAGATGTACGGCGACTGGCGTTGCAGATGCGGCTCATCAATCAGTCCGGCAATGATGCTCAACGGGCCGCCTTGTGCCTGTGAAGAGCGGTCCATGGCAGGCCGTGACACGAGAAGCGCCTCAAGCGAGACAGTCTCTGGCAGTTGGTCTACCCAGGGTTTGCGTGGCGATGACACCTGCGCTCCCGTTGCGGCTTGCTGAATGTGCGCGGTGAGCACTTCGATGTCGCGGGGGCCCTTCTTCGCGCTGCGACGCTGGCTTCGCACCTCCGGCTGCAATGCCCAGGGTGCATGCTCGCCGAAACCCAGCGTTCGGACCTCGACGGGTTCCAGGTGCTGGGCTTCAGAGCGGCCGCCGAGGTAACCAGTCTGGAAGTGGGTGAGCCTGCCCGCACCAATCTTGACCGCAGCACGACCCGGAGTGTCAGGCGCGAACTCCGCCGCATCCGTCACCCCCAACACATCTGTGCTGTCGGCCGGGTCAGCCATGCGCAACCCGATCCGCAAGTTCGTGTTCGCCCGTAGATTGTCCTTGATCACGCCGGCTGGCCGCTGGGTCGCCAGTACGAGGTGTAAGCCGAGCGAGCGGCCTCGTTGCGCCACATCAATCACACCGTCCACGAACTCAGGGATCTCGCTCACCAACGCAGCAAACTCGTCGATCACGATCACGAGCGCTGGCGGGGCGTCCGGGTCAGATCGGCGTTCGAGGGCGATGAGGTCCTTCGCTCCCTTCGCAGCCAACAGCTCCTCCCGATACCGCAGCTCCGCCCGGAGTGAGGTCAATGCCCGGCGCACGAGGTGGGTGTTGAGGTCGGTAACCAGGCCGACCGTATGCGGAAGGGTCGTGCATTCTGCGAATGCGGCACCACCCTTGTAGTCAACGAGCAAGAATGTCAGCCGGTCCGGTGAATATTGCGCAGCCAACGACAAGATCCAGGTCTGCAAGAACTCCGATTTGCCAGATCCTGTCGTGCCACCGACCAACGCGTGCGGGCCATGTACGCGCAGATCGAGCGCGACCGTCCCTGCACCACCTTGCCCGACAACCGCTGTGAGCTGACCCGGCTCGCGTTCCCGGCCCGACTCCCAGTCCGACACCAGGCTGTCTGTGGAACGCCAGTTAGAGAGCACAGCGTCGCTGGCGCCCATCACATCGCGCGGCAGAATCTGTCCAAGTGTCACAGAACGCGGGAAATCGCTCTCATCAAGCACCCGCGCACCAGCATCCACAAACGGTGCGATCGCCCGCCCAAACGTCTCGGCAACCGGCGCGTCCACAGCATCGATTTGGCTCAGGGCCACCATCTCGCCCTGACGCACAAAGTGCACCCGCCAGGTGTTGTCCTGCACCTCAACTGTCGTGCGACACGCAGCAGGTACCGCGCCCAAGTGCTCGGCAACCCAGATGAGGTGCACTCCAACGTCGGCACCGTCTTCCGCGAGCCCAACCAGCCGGGCGCGCTCAACTTCTGAGTCAGCAAGCACGAGCACAACGACGGCCGGTGTCGGCGCCGGCGAGGACACCGGTGCGAGCCGTTCGCTCGAATCGGACGCACTGTCATCCACTCGTGATCTGACCGTCGCACCGCGAGCAGCGGTCGCACGCGTCGCGATCAAACCTTCGAGCGCGGTCAGCAGGACTGCCGAGCTGCGCTCATCGTCGGCGAGGTGAGGCACCGGAAGCGGACTATACGCTGAATCGGCGTGCGGGAGCCACTTGAGCCAGGCCCAACTCGACTGCGACTGCCCTCGATCAGCAAACACGGTGAAAGTGAGATCTGCCGGAGAATGCAGCGCAAGCAGCTGTACGAGCAGGGACCTCGCCACCGACTCCGACCAGAGCCGCGGACCCGCGACGCCCAGAGATCCACACCGATCTAGCCGTTCCAACACTGGAACATCGGCGATGGTGCTGAACTCGTCTTGAACGGCGGTCAACTGCTTCCAGATCTCCGCAGGAATCTTCCCCCTGGCAGGCATCTCGATCTGTTTGCGGCTCGGCATCTCCGCCCTTCCGAGGCGCAGTTCGAGAAACGCGCGGTGCTCCGGCCTGCGGGTCCACAGCAACCCATTTGGTTGAGACGGCAGCGTCAGCAGTTCGGCAGGAGACACGGATTCACGATTGCGTGCTTGGTGCTCCGTGTCGCGAGCCACCGTCAGCTCATCCGTCGCAAGCTGCAGACCCTCGTCAAACTCTTTCTGCTTTTCACGGAAGGTCCGCCGACGCGTCAGCCGGTTATCAAACCAGGTGCCCAGCATGATGATCGGCGAGAGGGCGATGAAGATCAGGCTGAGGGCAGACTGCGTCACCATGAACAGCACAGCGCCCATCGCCAGCGGTGCGAGCATCGCGATCAGCGGGAAGCGTGCAGGCTCCGGTGGGTCAGGCGGAGAAGGCAGAGTGATCGGCTCCGGGATGTGCACCGGATCCACGCGAGGCGACTGCAAGTGCGCAACGAACGCCTCAAGGTCCGGCCCTGCCAGAGCTGGCGGCCCCACCTCGATGCGCACCTGCACGTCACCCAACAAGAGGACGCTACTTCGTTGAATCAGTACCGTTGTGACCGGTTTCTGACCGGCACTCGTGCTATCCAGCAGGAAGCTGCTGTTCGCAGAACCCAGGTCCTCGAACGTCAGCGCCCCGTCTTCCGCACGCAGCACCGCGTGTTGTCTGGACACGCTTGGGTCATGCAGCTCAACCCGGTTTGCCCGGTCGCGGCCGATAAAGTTCTCGCCCTGCACGATGCTGAAGGCGACCCCCGACTGTTCCCCCGAAAGCACCGTTACCGTTGCAACCGGCGTCTTCGTCCGCTGCCCATCGCCTGGGCTCGACTCAAGTACCGGCTCAACCATGCTGCCTGACTGGATGCCAGATTTGCCGAGCGGATCACCCGCGTCCAGGATCAGTCCGGGCCGATTTGGGAACACTGCCCGGAGAGTCAACGGCGCGTGCCGGTGAACGGCAAAGCTCAAGAGCCGAGGATCGCCGGCCCCGGCACGAACCAATCCGCCCGCAACCTCGCCCACCGTCGCCGTGACATCGGCAGTCAAGGTGACATCTTTGCTCTGCTGCCTCGGCCCCGTGGGGTGCTCGGCTAGGGACACACGAAGTTTCAAACCAAAACTACTTTCGGAAGAGGGGCCACATGTTCAACACTGATGTGCCCGCCGGCGCAGTATTGGTGCTTATCCGAGATCATGCCATGACATCGACTACGTCGTGGCCAACAGCCAACCGCGGCGGCCGGAGTGTCAATCGGGCACCCATGGCAGGTGTTTCGCAGCAACTTGCGCGATTCCCTCCTGTCGGCGTTCGAACCTCCGTGCATTCCTGGTGCGGGCCATCACTGGACGCGTCACCTACGCACGAACAGCACACGCGAAATTGCACTCACCTTCGGGCCACACTTTTGGCTTTCGGACGAGAGAACACTGTCTTGAAGGACACTTTGTTCGTGTATTCGATCGACCCATATCGGAACAGTCGGACGGCGAGTTGGAGCACGACAGCGCTAAGCAAAAACAGTTCGGTGATGACGATAGCGGCTTCCCAGACGGCGAGAGAGCCGAACGCGTTGCGGAGCATCGCGGTGATCGGCGCCGAGTACGGGAAGTACGTGAACAGCTGCACGACGGGACTGTGCGGGTCCGAGAGGATTAGCGATAGAGCATAGAGCGGGACGATCATCAGGATGATCAACCCAGCGAATAGGTTGCCGGCGTCTTTCGCGGTGGGCATGACCGCCCCGATCGCGACCAATGTGCCCGTGAATAGGGCGAACCCGCCGAGTGCAAGCAGGGCACCGATGATCATCTGGACCGGGTCGAAGGTGAAGCTGGAGAGGTCGATCTCCGGCAAGTTCAGTGACGTGCGGAAGAACAGGTAAGCGATCAGCACGGGCAGCAGGAACACGAGGACTTGAACGAAGCCGACGATGAAGAGGGAGATGATCTTCCCGCTGATCAGCGCGGTGGGGTTCAGCGTGGTGAGGATCATCTCCGTGACCCGGTTCTCTTTCTCTTCCAGGGTGCTGGTGAGCATCTGGTTGGAGAGCAGGGTGAAGACGAGGAAGAAGATCACTACGAAGATCAGCGGCGGGATCATTCCCATGAACCCGGCTGCTTCTTCCCCAGCAGTGAAGGTGGTGGCTGTCACGGAGACGTTGCCCTGCGCCAACGCTGTCAGCGTGGGATCCCCAATCTGGTCCTGGGCGCTGGTGATCAAGACTTGGGTGGCGACACCGTTGTACTCACCGTTGCCGAACAGTCCTTTATCGACCCCGTAGACCTGAGTGGGTGTCGTGGTCGGGTCGGCCGGGTACACGAAATGGGCGTCCTCGTCCCCCGACTTCACCGCGGCGATCGCCGCCGCATCATCGGTGACAGCTGTGCCGCCGAGGGCGGTCGCCACGGCGGGGTCGACGTAGCCGGATGCGTCACTGTAGGTGAAGGTGAGTTTCGCGTCGGATTGGGCGTCGACCGTGCTCGCGGCCGACGTGTTGCCCAGGATCACTAGGGCCATGACGATGCCGATCGCGATCGGGACCAACAGGGTGATGATCCAGAAACGTTTTTTTCCCAGCGTGCGGCTGACTTCGAACCCGATGACAGTGCGGAGGTTGTGCTGACCCATCTCAGACTCCTGCCATTTCGTTCTGATCGCCATAGACGCTGACGAAGATCTCCTCGAGCGACAGCTTGCTCGTGGTGAAGCTTCGGACCAGCACGCCCGTGTCGACCAAGTCCCGCAAGATCAGGGCCTCGTCGACGGTACCGGTGAGGGTGAGTTCGGCGTAGTTGCGGTCGCGGAGACTGATCTCGTAATGCGCAGACGCCGGTATCTCACCGGAATAGCCGACTCGGATCATTGTCCCGCCGTACTGGTTCTGCACCTCGGGGATCGTCCCGTATGCCTCAGCCCGACCACCCTTGAGCAGGATCACCCGGTCGCACAACCGCTCGACTTCCTCCATCTGGTGCGTGACCATCAGCACCGTGGCGCCGGCCCGCTTCTGCTCCTCGATAATGTCCATCAGCAAGCGCCGATTCACCGGGTCGAACCCTTTTGTCGGCTCGTCCAGTATGAGCAGCTCCGGATCGTTCATGATCGTGACGCCCAGCTGGACCTTCTGCTGCTGCCCACCGGAGAGCTTTTCCACCCGGGTCTTCGCCTTGTCCCCCAGACCCACCCGCTCGAGGTAATTCGTCGACCAGGTCACTGCCGCCTTCTTGCTCAATCCTTTGAGCTCTCCGAAGTACGTCATCACGGTCAGGACGGATTCCTTCTTGTACAGCCCGCGCTCCTCCGGAAGATATCCCAACCGGCTACCAGCCTCCGGAGTGAACGGTCGACCCTCGATGTGGAGGATCCCCGCAGTCGGGATGTATATCCCCAGCAACGCTCGGAGCGTGGTGGTCTTTCCCGAACCGTTGGACCCGAGGAACCCGAACGTCTCGCCGCGCTTCACGTCGAAAGAGAGGTCCTCGACAACCGTTGTGCGGGCGAAATCCATCCGGAAATGCTCAATATTAACAAGTGACTCTTCATGAGATGTCATGCCCCAAACCCTAGCGGTGAGGTACGTCTCCACAGGCTGAAGGCGCATGGGCGGCCCTAGAACTGGGGTGTCAGCGTCTCATAACCCATGGGTTTCAACACACTGAGGTTATGAGACACCTCACATATGAGTCGGATTGCAGCGGGCGAGCTGCGCGGGCGCCTAGATCTCAGGGTTGCCCGCAGGAGGAACCTTTAGGCGGGCGAGGCCGTGGCCGACGCCGCTACGCTGCGGGAGCGCTCAGCGTTGACAGGAGTGCTGCGGGGGTTTCGGGGGCATTGAGCGAGAGAGCGAATTGCTTGCCGTTGGTGAGGTTGACGATGATTCCGGGGCCAGTGCGGAGAATGATTGCTGATCGGCCCGGCATGAAACGGTAGCCCCAGCCGCCCCATTGCATCGGTTCCAGGGCGTCGGTGTGAACAGACTCGACGGCCGTCAGCGGAATTGTTTTCAGCGAGATACCTAATATCCCCGTGACGACTTTGAGGCCGCGCCAGTCCACGCTGATCCGCAGTCGCGCGAATGCCAACATCGGTACAGAGAGAACTAACAGAACCACTGCGCCCCAGAAATCTTCTTCTGCTGTGCCCTCGCGCGCTGCGAGAATGAGCATAACCACTGCGGTGGCAAGCATCGCAAGGCCGACCAAAGCGAACAGCGGAACGGTCACGGTCGTGATCCATGCGCCGGTTTCTGTCGGTGCAAGCGTGACCTCCACGGGGGGCGGTTCGGGTGCATCGTCGACCCACCGATGCGCGGTCAGGAACGGGATGAGGCCATACCCCATCAACGCCATGAGAAGTAGCGGCCACGCACCCACTTCTGGTTCGGCATTCGCGCTGGCGGTGATTGTTGATCCGGCAACCATCATCCAGGTTCCGCACGCCAGTCCCGCAGCGAACCCGGTCCACAGGAATGTCTTCCGGCGGCTACGAGCCGCGCCCTGACGGAGCGCGAACGTTGCGATGATCGCCGAACCGAGGCAAACCAGCGCCACGAGGGCGATCGCGAACCACGTCGGCCACGTCGAGCTCACCCCACCGCTGCCCCACTGACGTGGCAACTCGGCCGGGAGCACATCCCTCCATATCAGCCACGTCGTGACGACAACGACGAGAGGTGCCCAGAGCGTGAGCGCTGCGATGACATCACGAACGCGTGCTTGACCGGATTTGAGTGTGTTCATGGTTAGGTTCCTTCAATCAGGCGATGGATCTCTGGCTGGGACAGCCCCAGCTTTCGCGCTTCAGTGAGGAGCTGATCGGCGAGTTCGGTCAGCCGGACGAAGCCCGGCTCCACGTCCTGGCGAACCCACGCTCCCCTGCCCTGCCGCATCTCTATGATGCGTTCATCGCGCAATGCGCCGTAGGCGCGGAGCACGGTGTGCATATTGACGCTCAACGCCGTGGCGAGTTCGCGAGCAGGCGGAAGGCGCTCGCCTGATTTGAGGTCACCATCGCGGATCGCTACACGCATTTGGACTGCGATCTGTTCCGCAAGCGAAACCGTGGACGCGTGATCCACTCGAAACAACATGTTCTACACACTAGTAGAACAATGCTGCAATGGGCCCAAAGCCGGCGGGTGCGAAGCATCTCCGTGCCGACGCCGCTGATGCAAGTGCCGCATGTCGTGCCCCCAGGCCCAATCTCAGTACAAGGGGACGCCGACAACTTCGACTTTGAAGCCTGCTTCGCCCACTGGCATTGGGGGCGTCGGTACCCGCTCGTGCTCACACGCTAGTCGCCAGCGTTCTCTTCAGCGCGCGATCGCTCCAGTGCGCCACTCCACCGTCTCGTAACCCTAGGGTTTCGAGACAGATCGGTGGGAAATCCTCAAGTGTAAATATCGGCGCACGAAAGTCGTTATCGATCAAGGCGTAAAGCCCGTGCGGATCAAATGGTTATGTGTGCCCCTCGGCGGCGCGAGCCCACAACTCAAGGGGGTGACGTGATTCGGCTGTTCATAATTGCTTCGGGCTATATAAAATCCGAGCCACGAATGTATACGAGAGTCCTTCCCTGGCTGTCTACGCCTTCTGTTATGACAAACTGCAGATGCAATTTTTGCCTCTCTGCCGACCAAGAAACCTGCTCCATCCCTTGTTCCTTTAGCTCCTTGGACTGAAACTCCGAAATGTCGTCGATTGCCACGTCGAGATAGGAATCGGCAAGCACAACGTCCCGATCAGCGGGCAAGCGGAGTAGCGCAGTCATATCCCAATTCGAAAGAACGCTACTTGTCTCGGATCGCAACACTTCCGTGTCGGCAGGAAATTTGGCATCGACGAGATTTGAGATGTAGGACGAGCTCAGATCCGTGCACCAGTCGGGATCAATTCGAGAACATGTAACGTCAGATGTTGTGTGGAAGGTGAGGGCATGAAGCCCCTGGGCGAGGACTGAACTGAGCCCAACGACAGCTGCAGCGAGCAAAAGCAAAGCGACCACAAGCCAGCCCAAGAGAGGCCCCGTTCGGGGAACGCCGTTGCCTGTGATGTCCACGAATTCAGGGCGTATTTCCTCTTCCATCCACACAATCTCTCATACTGGTCTGCCATAAGTCTTCCTTGGCGGCAGTTAGCTTTGCGGATTTGCGGACTTTGGCCCCATGCCTGATACAACTCTCCTGCCCGAGGTGAGTGCCTTGGGCGTCAGACAACCTCCAAGCGACGGCCCGCGGCGTTTGACTGCTCGATCCTGGGTTTCGCGGGCGAGCAGACCTGTCCTGCGATGAATCCTCCAGAGAAGGGAAAAGTGGGCTCTGGCCCGATGTCGTTTTTGAAGGTGTATGCCTCCGACTCCGTGTGAAGCGTCGGTGATACTGGCCTGGACAATACGATGCGGTCGGGCGACGCTCGCTACGATCTGCGATCGCGATTGACTCAGCTAATTGCGCAAGAGTAAATAGGCTATCGCCGCCAGGACCACGAGGAACACAGAGAGGCCGATGCCTAGTAGCGGCCGTTTGGCAAACAGGATGAGGCATAGTCCAGCGGTCTCCGCCAAAAGCAGGGCGGCCAGAGGAGCGTAGATATACCCGACTTCCTCGGAGGCCCGACATTGCACGCCCTCGGAGAAAACAACACCACCGCAATGGCGCAGATATTGCAGGACGCCATAGATAACTACGGTACCGATCACGACTGTTGAAAAGAACAACAGGCCGATCCCGGCCCATGCGACGGTAAGGGTCGACCGGTTTGGCACCACGAGATGCTGCGAATGATGAATCCCCTTGAGAGGCTCATCTTCTCTCAGTCGAGGCGGGTGGGTCATGCGGTGCAGTCTAATGGGGCGAGCTACTCGCTGGCGGTCTCACCCCGTGCGTCACTTCTCCCAGAGGACCTCTGCGAACGCACTCTGAAGTGATGAAATTCGGATCCTTCAAGGGGCTTCGTACCAAGTAGCGGGCTGGGCTGATCCGATGATAAAGCGGCACCCCGAACCCACAGACATCGCGGGGACGACACCAAGCCCGACCGTCCCTCCGGCGGTCAAGGCCGAGGAATGTCACCTCTGGGAGTTTGCGCTACCGGAAGACCCGGAAGCCGTGGCTGGGTGGAAACAGCAGATTCCCGTGGACAGCGGTCCACGCGAACAAGCCGCAGGTACTGTGACGCTTCGCGACTCTGGCGTTCCCGTCGCCTACGTCGTCGCAGCCGATGATTGGCCGATTGCCATCGGCGAGCAATTCTGCGTGAATCCGGCATACCTAAACGTGTTCAATGGCGTTCGCGGGCAGGGCGCCCTGCAACTCTGGGCTGGCGACACACTCAACCTGGACGCGCACGCCATCCAGAACGGCGTTGTCTACGACAACGCCCCATCGTCGCCGATCCCGCCACAGCGATGCCCGACGACCATTCACCGGTGCGCGAGAGCACGGTCGTTTCTGGGGCAAGGGCAGACAGAGGTCACTGGTGCCACGGCGCGGGAGGGCCGTTCACGCAATGTCGCCCAACTAGGCAATACACGAAGCGAGGAACATCGATGGAGCCAAGTCCAACCACACTCAGCGAGATCATCATGTTTTGTATCACCGGCGGTGTGGCTGTGTTAATTGTCCCCGGAACGTTGGCATGGTGGGTGATCGCTCAGCGGGTGAAGTACGTTCGTCGGAAAACGGGCATGCAGCGAGATGTGGGCTGCTGGCATCTCCTCCGCTTCGGCCCCGCCGCCCCGCTGTTGACGCTGATCGCGTTCATTGGTGGGGTGGTGCGGTTTAGCGAATCTTCGTTCCCAATCGATGCCATGGCGTTGACCGTTTTCGGCCTGGTGGCGTTCCTGATGAGCATGGTCCTCTGGTCGTACGCAAGCGACCCTGCAGAATCTGCGGAGGTGGAGTAGCTGGTTTGCGCCCTGGCCCCGTCGTGAGGAGTCTCGTAACCTAGGTGGCTCGAAACCCGTGGGATGCGAGACTGGGGATCGCTCGCGGCGCTAACCAGAGTGGCTCGTGAGATTTCCCCAGGGAAAAGCAATGCAGCTCGTACCGGGTCAGCTGGCTGTAACCGTTTGTGCTCGTATGGCAGGTAATGCTGGTCCCGCCTTCGTCCGGCCGCGAGACACCATCAGCCACGCTCCAACGAGGACGTGGAACACGAAGAGCAGAATCACAGCGCTCAATGCGGTCGCCTCCAACCCGGAGAGGACGACAGCGGATGGTCCAGGCCCCACGTCGCAGGAAATCTGGGTCGGGAACAACGTCGTGCTGATGTGCAGGGTTTTTCCGATTCCCCCGTTTGCACCCGCGTCGATGAGTGAATACCAGCAAGCCGAACGCAGCTCCTCCCCGTCCGGCAGGAACCACATGGGGAGGACGAAAGGCCAGCCCGCTAGGGAGAGTGCTCCGCCGCCGGCTGATAGTGCTCCCCACACAAAACGTGCTGTCTGACCGCGGGGGGGGGGTTACGTGTCGGAGCAATCGTGCTCGTACAACGGGTCCCCCGGTGTGCTGGTGCTCGGCGCTGACGGCGCACTCCTCACCGGTAGAGACGATTCACTCGGGCCGGTTGGCTCGCCCGGGACGACTGCTGAGCTCACGCCGGGGGCGCTCGCCCCAGGTGAGTCCGTCCAGGTGGAAGGACAGCTCACAGTAGCCAGCGCGTACGACTGCACGCCCACGACTGCGACCACGGTCCGGGTGCTCGTCACATCCGACGGTGCCGGCCCGGGCGTCGACATTCCGACCGACCTGCAGGTCTGCGGCGAGGCTCGGGGCGATCTCTCGATCGGTTCATTCTTTCCTGTTTCCTGACTCCGCTCGGTGCCACGCTGCGCTCGGCAGGCCATCGTCGTGTCGCGGCCCACATTGCAGCCCAGTAGCTCAGCGGTTGAGGGCGCCAGCGGCGACCGCCGGCGGCACCACGAAAAGGATCGCCTGCCGAACCAGTCGAACATCGCCACATGCGCGCACCCACGTGACCTGGGGACAAACTCCGAATGACGTCACCCTGGAAGAGAAGGTTGACGCCACTAAGGGATGCGCGGAGAAGCTGCGAGACTTGTGCCTACTTAGCCAAGCGCGAGCGCAAACCTTAAGGACGGTGAGTCCGAACATTGGAACCACGCTACGTCAGCCCAGCTGATACAGCCTTGTCACTGCTCATCATCCTTGTATCGCTAGCACTTGGCCCGGCCAGCTTGACCTGGTGGCTCATTGCCCAACACGTCAACAGTCGTATGATGCGCGCAGGAAGGCAGCTACACGGAGGTCGCTGGCACTTCCTGCGGTTCGGACCGACGGCACCTCTCATCTCGGCCGCTGCCTTTTTATGCGGAACTTTGGCATATTCAGTACCGCAAATTCACGACGCGCTTGACCCGGAAGTGTCCTTCGCGGCATTGATTCTGGCCGCTTGCAGTCTATTTTCCTTCATGATGAGCATGGTTCTTTGGTCATACTCCAACGCACCGCCACGACAGACAACGAACTAGCACGCACGGTCAATGGCGCGACCTCTAGTGCCTCGGAACCTAACTGTCTCTTATCCCATGGGGTTCCAGACTGGGGCCGTCTCCTGGGTTCCTCTAGTACGGCATCCGCAGGGACGGGGCGCGCGGCTTCGCTGCGTCTGAACGCACTGCCGTCGAATGCCAGCATGGGTTCTCCACGAGGCAGGACCGCGAAGCCTCATCATCCAGATACCCGACGGCTAGGATTCCACCGTGACCCTCGAAGAACATACGGTAACCCAAGGAGAGACACGCGCCGCCATCGGCGGCTACGGGGTCGGCTTGACCGTCCTCATCGCGTCTTTCATCGTCTCCTGCTTCGACCTTCCGGAGACCAACTACGCCAGCACTTCAGCTCTCATCCTTCTGCTGGCTGGCGCCGGCGTTGCATTCGTCTCATCATTCTTCGTCTGGACGACAAATATCGGGCAGACTGCACGCTTCGTGGCGGGCGCGCTGTCTGCCGGCGGCGCTGCACTCGGCCTTGCCATTTGGCCTCTCGCCCTCACCGCTTTCATGCTCCCGAGTGCTGAGGAATGGCGCTCGGTTTGCTGGTCCGCACTTATCGATGCCGGCGCCCACGGTGGGGTGGGCAAGACCCTCGAAATGTCTACGACGCTCCTACCGACACAGATCCACTGCAGCATCGGAACGGAGCCGTCCGCTGTCGTTCTAACTGGGCTCGAGTCCACGGCACTGAGCGCAGTAATCTTCGCGCTGGTGGTCCTTCTCATCGGCGGAATCTACTTGATGGTGACTCCGAGGAAGCCAAGCAGCGTAGGTGCATAATGCGCCTCGCAGCACCGCCCGCTTCAGCTGCGGCTGAGACTCGACGGGGAAGGGGCCGGTGAACGATGCGTTCGTCGACTGGACCGACAGACTAGGCAGGGAGGGCATCTACACGTAGGCCCATTCTCCAGTCTGTTTTCAGCGGCGGGGTGAACGGACACCTTCGCAATGACAAGTCGTCCTAGCGGGAATGAGGTAGCGCGGTAGACAACGGCCTCACGTGCGGTCACCTGGCGTCTTGCTCAGCGCGTCGGACGGAGGCGTGCTGTGATTTCAATCGCACGTAGACCCAAATTCGAATGGCAACTCCGGCTCCAAGGACAACGACAAGGGCTGAAATGACTACCAGGCCCCCAGTCGGCCAGCGGGCGATCAGCCCGTAGATGAGCCAGACAACGGCTCCGGCGAATACGAGGACGCCGATGACGATTGACACGAGGAGTGACGTTCGCGACTCGGGAAAGCTTCTCGGAACAGTGACGTCGCGCATGGTGACAGTTTCCACCTGCACCGCTGTGCTGGCTACTCCGCGACCAGTTCGCCCGACCTCTGAGAGATCAGTTCACGGCCTGCGGGGTGTCTCGAAACCCAACCGTCGCATAACCCATGGGATACGCGACATAGGGATCGCTCCTGGGGCTGTGTTTGTGGCATGTGAGACGTCTCGATTCCAAGGGTTTTGAGTCAATAGGATGACGTGCTTCCTGACATCTCATCATCAGGGCTCGCCCAGACCCAGTCGCAATTGCCGTTGCCATTCTGGTGGCCCGCGATTCTTCAACGAGCCCTGGGCTGTGCCATCATCGGAGCGGGTACGCCCTGGCAGAGTCGGCGGGCGATCAGAAATCGCCGGGGTCCCCCGGCGTCCGCCCGCGCGAGCGGCGCAGGAGCGTCAATGCGGAGCAGCGGCGGCCGACGCATTGAAGGTCAGCGTGGCGCAGCATCCTTCTACCGGTGGTTATCTCGTGGAGAATCTGCCACGATTCAACCGTGCAGCTCATCGAACCGCCAGCATTCGCGCGTCCAGCCCTGTTCGGAGTCTGGATAGCACATCCGAGAGCATGGTCGACCCTGGCCGTGGCCGCAGAGATCAGCGCTGGGGTCTTCGGCCTACAACAAGGTGGCCCGGCGGGTCAGTCACTTGTGATCGGAAGCGTCGTGGGCGTGGTGCTACTTATGCTGGTGCGCAAGCGACACGCCTGGGCGTGGTGGGTGTACGTGACGATCAACACCGTTGGATTCGTCTCAATGGCTGCTGCGACGTTGTTAGTCGTCGTTTCTGGGACTGGGACTGTCGTGATCAGCTGGCTCGGACTGAGTCTTTCTTTGATCGCCTTCGTGGCAGTCTTTGCGCCAGGAGTGCGACCGCGCAACGCTGTGCCCGATCAGCCCGCAGTCGTCGTGGGGCCGGACAGTTCTCCTTGGAACGACTGATGACGATTCGCAGAGCTACGTTCGCAACCTCACCATCTTCGACGCGAATGGGTCCCGCAGGGGGTTCGTCTTGAGGGTATCCCTGAGACCGAGGCGCCCCGCAGCTCGCCCATTGCAATCCGATTCATGCACGAGGTGTCTCATAACCTGGGTGCCTCGTATCCCATGGGTTTCGACACACTGAGGTTACGAGACAAGCTGTGGCGGTTCGCTTAGAGCAGTGACCGCTCAGTACCCGCCAGAGTAGAGAGCGAGCGCAGCGAGCGTGCCGCCGTCAACGACATCGCCGCTCCTGACCAGCGCCCAAAGTTCGGCCAGAGTCACCAGCGATGGAGTCCAGTCCTCGCCGGGTTCCAAGGCCGCGCTGTGTGTTGCAGCAAGAGTGGCAGTGAATACGTGGCAGCGGGAGGCACTAATGCCAGGCGACTCGACAAAGGATCCGAGTACCACCAAGGATGAAGCGGAGAAACCACTCTCCTCACGAGTCTCCCGGATCGCCGCATCGGCGGGTCCTTCGTCAGCCTCGATTGCCCCGCACGGAAACTCGTAGAACGAACCGCGGCCGGTGGTGTCACGCGTCCCACGAAGCACGAGGATCCGCTCATCGGGCGTTCTCCCGACGATCATCGCACTGTCCGACCGCTCAACCCGATACCACTCTTGGGTCGCGATTGCTGTGAGTGAGATCGAAAACCACGGGTTCGTGTGAACAACGGAAGCAGCCATTCTTTGAGCCTGCCACAGTGATTAGCCTGCATCGACTATGACAACGGGCACCAGCCCGGAATCTGGCGGTTCTGACAGCGCCAGAGCGCGACGGTACCCACGAGCTTGAGCTCGTCGTCCTGCTGTCTCACAACCTATGGGATACGAGAGGGTGCGATCGGCGCTGATCGCGAGAAGCGACGGGTGAGACGTCTTATATCCCTAGGGATACGAGACAGTTGGTGGTAATCGTCTGTCAGTACAGTCCGCATACTGGTCGAGCACCGAACGAGAGGGTATGCCGATGCGGGGTCTTTTGTGGTTCTTGATCATCGGGTCTTCCGGAGTGATCCTGGCGAGCCTCTGGCTGGTCTTTTTCGAGGGCTCGACCAACTGGATGACGCCTGCTGGTTCGGCATGCCTCCTGGCAGGTGCGACCTTCGCTCTGATATCGATGCATAGACAAAAGTCAGCGAAAGCTGCGGAGACCACAGAGAGCTCATCTCACGGAAACCCCGGGGCCTAGTTTCTCGGACGGCCCGTGCCCGACTATTCCATATTCCGTGAGGCGTCAGTCTCTGTGGCGTTTGACCTTTGGCTGCGCTGCTTTCGGATCTGAGAGAGGTTGATGCTTGCACTATCGGCGGAGACAATGGCGAGGACCACACAAGGGGCCGTGCTGTTCCGCAGAGAATTCCTCTTGCGTGACTCTGAGGACTCAAGATGCCCCTCCCCCAGGTCGGACCTGCAAAATCTGCCCTGCACAGTGCTAGACGGCAGCTTTGGCGCCACCCTCTCCCACCGACAAGCCAACGCTAGTGACTTAGGCCACACGCATCGACGACTCGAAGGTAGGTAATGCCCACTGAGGGATCTGCTCACGGGCTTGCGGTGGGCTGTCGGCTTTGCCGCGACAAGCAGGACCTTCGGTCCCCGGAGGTACCGAGCCAGACGCGCAGCGTACCGATCGTCGAAGATCCGCGGGAAACGAGAATCGATAGCAGTCTTCTAAGATCAGCAATGTGCCCTCGACAACATTTCAACGTACGGATACGCGCTACATAGCGTCAGCTCTGGCAGACAACACAACCCATTCGGGGATCGGTACATTCGAGTTGTCGCTCGGCAACTTCGAGAGTTCGGGCAACAAAGGTGAACGTGCCAATCAGATCGTGAGTGAGATTTTTACGCGAGCTGATACTGACGCTCTTGTGCTTGCGCTTCTGAATTATCTGTTCGTCGAGAACCCCTACGCGGTTACTTCCGAACAAAATACTTCATATCAAAACCTCTTAACAAAGGTGTTGAATCCCCGCGGGGTCGTCCTCACTGACAATGGCTACGCGCTGCCAGACGGCCGAGACGTTGACTCAATCAACCCCAGATCAGCAGCTCAGAAGAGCGGAATGCCTGCACCAGTTCGCCCGGAGCTGGCCACTGACACTCTCCCCCCATCGACGACGGCAACAACTCCTGCTGTATCCCGCGACCGCAAGAAGATATTTGTCGTGCATGGTCGTGATCCACGGCCGGTCACCGTCCTCGCCACGTACTTACAGTTCCTGCATTTGGAGATGATGCCCTGGTCGGCTGCTGTCGACCTCGCAGAGGGTACGCAGCCGCACACGTATGACATTGTCAAAGCGGGCATCAACAACGCGGCCGCCGTCATCGTAATTTTCTCCCCCGATGACAATGCCCGCATCAAAGACGAGTTTTCGACTGTCGGCGACCCCGACAGAATACCTACCGGCCAAGCGCGTCCGAACGTCCTGCTAGAAGCAGGTATGGCATTCGCTCTTGGTCGCGAGCGAACGATATTTCTTCAGAGCGCGAAAACACGCGACATCTCAGACATTGCAGGTTTCAACTGGGTCAAACTCAACGGAATCTGGGACAGCCGTAACGATCTAAGAAACCGGCTCGAGAAGGCGGGCGCTGACGTCCGGAAAGGCAATTTTGACCTGATGGACTCTCTTGCTGGTCCCTTCTCTGTAGTGCCGTAGTAGTAGTCCAGTCCAAAGAAACCGTCGTCTAGAGGTACGTCCACCGGAGACAAATCAAGTCCTACGTGATGGCTTTGGGGAGCTCGTTGCGGATCGTGTTCGCATAGCCTCGGAATGGATCCAGAGCGGCTGTCATGATGCCCGCGGCGAAGCCCTCAGCCTTGGTTCTTGAGCCAGTCGGTGTCGGCCTTCCCGTAGGGCGGCAACTCCGCGCCCTGCGCTCGCCCCATTCCTGCATCTGCTGCAATTCCGCGGAGACTCACATATGTCGGCGGGTTGATCTACACTTTCAGTATCGAATGTTTGTTCGAGACTTGTAAGGAAGTTGGCGCATGCCTCAGATCATTGACGCGGCCGTCGACGTGGAACTTTCCGCCGACGGCGACCCTCGCGCGTTCATCTGGAATCGCTTCGAGCACACCGTGATCGGGCAACCGCAGGCAGTGTTCACGCGTACGCGTTGGTGGGAGAACGAGGGCACGCCAACCCGGATTGACACCGAACTGTGGCGCTTAGACGCGTCGCGCGGAGGCGAGGAGCAGCACCGGTACGACCTGCGGCGGGACGCCGACGGGTCCTGGGTGCTCGCCCTCGACTGGGGATGACCTTCTCGCACCTGCACGTCGCCAGCGCCTACTCCACCCACTACGGCGTAACGATGCCGGAGACCCTCGTTGATCAGGCTGCCGCGCAGGGCGACACGTTCCTGGCCGTCACCGACCGAGACGGACTCTACGGAGCCGTGAAGCATGTTCGCGCCTGCGTCGCCGCCGGCATCCGGCCGGGGCTCGGTGCCGACCTGGCCGTCCACGACGAGGAGCACCGCCCATTGGGGCGAGTCGTGGTGCTCGCGCACGGAAACATGGCGGGCCGCGGGTACGCCGCGCTCTGCCGGGCGGTATCGGCCGCCCACAAAGCCGGGAAGAAACCCAGCATCAGCCGGGCCCGCCTCGCCCAGCTGGCTGGGCTCCGCTCCCTCACCGTGCTGATCGGACCAGCGTCCGACGTGGGTGCAGCTCTGCTTCGGCGCGACAGCACCGACGCACGCGCCCGCCTGACAGCCTGGATGCGGGTCATGCCGCCGGAGTCGCTGGTCTTGGAGGTCGTCTGCCACCTGGCCGAACCAGGGCAGGCAGGGAGCGTGGCTCCCGCAACACGGATGCTGGGCCTCGCCGAAGGATTCAGGTTGCCTGCTGTGCTCACGAACGCCGTCCGCTACGGGACCCCGGAGGAGGCGGTCACCGCGGATCTCGCCGACGCTACCCGCACCCTCACCCCGCTGGCGCAACTGGATCACCTGCAGGCCAACGGGCAGGCCTGGCTCAAGCCCGCCGCGTTGATGCGGCAAGTCGCCCGAATGGTCGTCGACGCCGGCAGTCATGATGACGGTGCGCTCGAACAACTCCTCCGAGACACGGAGCGTCTGGCGGAGCGCTGCGCCCTTGACCCGGTGGCCGACATCGGTTTGGGCCGGCCGAGAATGCCGGAGGCGAGTGTCATCGGGGTCACCGGGGACCCCATCGCGGAGCTGTGGCGGCGCGCCCGGCACGGTATCGACGAGCGCTACGCCCACACCGGCGCCCGCACCGTGGAGGCCGCGCACGCCCGCCTGGCACACGAAATGGAGACGGTGGAGCAGCTCGGATTCGCCAGCTACTTCTTGACTGTCGCCCGGGTCGCGGACCTGATCCGGGACATGGGCATCCGCATTCAAGCGCGCGGTTCCGGTGTCGGCTCCGTGTTGAACTACGCCCTGCACACCTCGTCGGTGGAACCGATCTCTAACGGGCTGCTCTGGGAGCGGTTCCTCTCCCCCGAACGCCAGACCCTCCCGGACATCGATTTGGATGTTGAGTCAGCCAGGCGGCACGACATCTACCGGGCCATCTTCCACACGTTCGGCGCAGACCGGGTGTCGCTGATGTCGATGACGAACGCGTACCGGGGCCGCGGAGCCGTCCGTGACGCCGGCCTGGCCCTCGGTATGCCCGACGATCAGGTGGCCGCGATCGCGAAACAAATGTGGCGGTTCAACGCCCGCGACTTCCGCCGCGCCCTCGAGGAGAAACCAGAACTCGAAGCGCTGGCCGCCGAAGTGCGCCAGTCCCAGCAGCTGGACATGCTGGTCGACCTCACCGCGAAACTCGACCGACTCCCCCGCCACATCAGTGTGCATCCCTGCGGTGTCATCCTTTCAGACACGTCGCTGCTGGATCGCACCCCGGTGCAGGCCTCCGGGATGGGTCTCCCCATGAGCCAGTTCGATAAGCACGACATGGACCCGATGGGCCTCATCAAGCTCGACATCCTCGGCGTCCGGATGCAGTCCGCGATGGCGCACGCCGTTGAGGAACACCGCCGACTCACCGGGGAACACATCGACCTCGACCGGGTACCGCTAGATGACCCGGAGACGTTCGAGCTGATCCGGTCCACCCGCACCCTCGGGATCTTCCAACTGGAATCCCCCGGCCAAATGGAACTCGTCGGGAAACTTCAACCGGAAGTATTCAACGACCTGACGGTTGAGATCTCCCTGTTCCGGCCAGGGCCAATGCAAAACAACATGCCGCTGCAGTATTTGCAGGCACGACACGGCGAGGTCACCCCTGACTACATGCACCCCCGGTTTGAACCGATCCTCCGCGAAACCAAAGGGGTCGTCATCTTCCACGAACAGGTGATGCGCCTCTTCGACGAGCTGACCGGCTGCGGCCTCGGCAAAGCCGACGTGTACCGTCGCCACCTCGGCAAACCAGACGACCTCCCCCCAATCGAGGCATACGTTCGCCAGCGCGCCCTCGAGCGAGGATTCCCACCGAATGTGATCGATCGGGTGTGGCAGGTCCTCGCCGGATTCGGCAGCTTCGGCTTCGCCAAAGCACACGGCGCCGCGTTCGCCCTCCCGACCTACCAATCGGCCTGGCTGAAAACCCATCATCCGGCCGTGTTCCTGGCCGGCCTGCTCACCCACGACCCGGGCATGTGGCCCAAAGACCTCCTCGTAGCCGAAGCCCGCACCCTCGGCGTGCCCGTGCTGGGGCTCGACGTGCAGCACAGCGCAATGGACTACCGGGTGGAAGAACTCGTCGACGGCCGACACGGCATCCGCCTGGCCCTCCCCGAGCTGGCCGGCAGCACAGAAGCAGAACGCACCCGCATCGCCCAGCATCAACCATTCACCTCACTGCAGGACTTCCGCGACCGCGTCCGGCCACGCCGAACCACGTTCGAAGCCCTCGCCCGGGTCGGGGCGCTGGACAGCTTCATCGGCTACGACCGCGACCGCCGCCACGAACTCCTCGCCCACATCCACGGCCTCCGCGGCACCGCGATCACCATCAACGACGACCAGCTCGCCTTCGACGTGGACCTGCCAGTCCCGACCTACAACAACACGATCACGTCCCTCGATCTGCGCGGGCGCACCCAAACCGACCTGGAGCTCCGCGACCTACACCTGGCTGCCAGCAGCCATCAAATGGCACGCTTCTACGCGCTGTTCCGAGAGCTGGGCGTCACGCCTGCCTCGGAGCTTGGGGCGCTTCCCGGCGGGACCGACGTGCTCATCGCTGGTGTTCGGCGCGCCACCAACACTCCCCCGATGCGAGGCGGCCGCCGAGTTGTCTTCGTCAGCCTCGACGACGGCACCGGCCCCGTCTCAAACGTGGTGTTCTTCCACGACGCCCAGGAACGCGTCGGCGGGCAGGTGTTCGCGACGAACTACATGCTCGTACGAGGCCGAACCCGCCGCTCCGGCGCCAAGGGTGTCTCCGTCACGGGTGAAAACCTTTGGGACCTCTTCGACGTCGCCCGCCAAGTTAAACAACGCCAGACCACCGAAGGGGTCACCGCGGAGGACGGGCGGCAGCACGACAACGTGCATCAGCTGTGGCCATCAGCGAAGCGCGCCTGACCCGTCTCAACGGTAGTTTGCGGTGAGAACGGTTAGTTGTTCTGCTTGTGTTCTGCTTGGGAGGCTTCGTCGCGGTCGAGTTGTTATCTGCTCGGTCCGCACTGCTGCGCCGTTCGCGTGCTTCTATTCTTCACGGAGCTGGGCGATGCGGCAGCCGACACCCCCAGTCATCTTGCTCAACGACGTTTCGCCCCGCTATACCCCCCCCCCCGAACAAACATCGCCTGATGCGAATGATCGATAGGTAGAGACAGAATGGCGCGCTTGAGTGATGTCTCTACGAATACCAATCCGCAAGACAATCAAAAAAACGGTCGACAACCGAGCCTGGCAAAGGCCATGTCGGGCTAGAGCAGCAGCCGCGAGAGAAGAACAGCCCCAAAGCGGATACTCCGGAGCTGTTCTGACAGTTGCGGCCAGATGGGCGTGTGTTTCGCGGGCATCAATCGAGGAGATGGACCTCGCCGCCACTGAAATGACTCGATCTGCGCAGCGGGTCGTTGAGCGCTCGCTCGAGTGTGGTTGTAGAGATCGTGCCGCCGCGTCGCACACCGGTCTTCACAGTGATCGTTCGTTCCGCGGCTACGTCAAGCTTGAAGAGCGTCAGCGGATACTCGGCATCCGGGCGGACGTCAGCCCACGGCACGGGCTGGAGGCTTGCGCTGTCTACGCCAGCTGGTGCCGCAATTGTCTCGCCTGCAACGCCTCGCTGCGTCTGCACCCAACGGACCGGGTAGACACCCACTTCGTAGAGACCGTGGCTGTTACGCGGAGCACCGGCCTTGTAGAGCGCCAACAACGTCGGGCGACGCGTTCCGATGTGTCCTGAGGAAATTGCCGGGCAGACGTACGCTTCGAGAATGTCCAGCTCAGACTGACCGCCAAGCCGATCCACAGGAGCGTACGCCGACTGAGTCGGTTGAAGCCGCCCGAAGAACTCGACGATGCGAGCTTCGGACCACACAGGCTTGTCGGTCCTTCGAAGATCCGGTTTCGGTAGCGTGCCCTCATCGACCATGCGGGGCAATCCTGCTACCGAGGAGAGCCCGAGCTGGTTGGCGAAGTTGGTGTCTAGGACAACGTTGGGCAATTCAAGCAATTCACTGATATCCATGGTTCTCCGTTCGTGACCCTTCGGCCATCATCCCGCTACTGGTTAGATAATGTTTAGTATGTTGTCATATTGATATAACCGTTGTCAAGCGGTAATCGGTCGACTGCTGAACGCTCTACGCACCCCTGAAACACGCACCTGTTCATGCGTGTCGGCGTTCAATAACCCGTTCAAAAACAGGTGGGTTCGAACTGCATAATTGAACACGTGTATTGAACGGAAGTATCTCCATGACACTGGTAGGACTCGTACGGGTAAGCACCACGGGTCAAGACACAGCAAGACAGCACGATGCACTCGACCCAATTTGCGTAAAGGTCTTTGAAGAGAAGGTCAGTGGCAAGCTCACGGTCGAACAGCGACCAGGCCTGATGGCTGCCCTTGAGTATCTCCGCGATGACGACATGCTTGCCGTTCAAGAGATCGATCGCCTGGGTCGCAACATGTTGGAGGGGCTCATCGTCCTCCACGGGCTGTTCGAGCGTGGTGCGGCTGTCAAAGTGCTGATGGGGACGGCAGCAGGCGAGCACACCGAACGTAACGTGGTTCTGGACATCGCACTGGCCCTAGCTGAAGACCGTCGGCGTGACATCGTCCGTAAGACCAAGGATGGTCTGGAGGCTGCACGTAAGCGCGGCAACCTCGGAGGTCGCCCTCGGGTGATCAACGACGACAAGCGCGCAGTGATCCTTGCTCGCCGCGAAAAGGGTGAGTCGATCCGGGTCATCGCCAGCGCACTGAACGTCTCTGTAGGGACCGTGCACAGCGTGCTGACCGATGAAGCGACGAGGATGGCAACATGGTCAAGTACCCATTAAATCAAGAGCCCGACTTCTGGGAGCCGAATCCAGGCGTGCAGTCACATCGCTTCGCGCTGGGAAATGCAGCCACGGCGGCAGTCGGCACCCCACCGCTCATCGTGATCGGCATGAACCCATCGCACGCGCAAGAAACACAAGCAGACAAGACCGTCAATCGGATCATCGAAGCTAGCCTGCATCACGGCTACGGCGGCTGGATCATGCTCAACCTCTATCCGGAACGATCACCTAAGCCAAGCAAGCTTTCTCAGTTCGATCCGGCGCTCTCGGCTTTGAACTGCGCCGCGATCGAACAGGTACTCCTGCGACATGACGCGACCGAGGTACTCGGCGCGTGGGGCAACATGCCTCATGCAACGCTCAGACGGGCGAAAGTGGATGTCGAAGCGATGCTCGACCAAATGCGCGTCCGGATCTTCACCTGGGACCCTCTGACCAAACAGAACAACCCACGGCACCCGAGCCCACCCGGAAAACCGCTGCCCATGCTCGGCCCGAAACTGTACCTGGCTTAAAGGCGACGCTAGTCGACCGGCTCAATGGGTGCGTCCGTGAAGCGATGCGCATCGTCAAGCATGCTTTCCAAGACCTCGACGTTGCTGAGAATGATCGACGACTCGTGGCTGTTCGTGACCTGTAGCCGCTGCATTCTGTCAATGAGTTCGCGATCAGGGAGCGACTCCAGCCACGCAATAAGCTGTTCGCGGCTCGGTGCACCGTCCATCTGCGCCAGCGATTCAGCCATGTCGAGACGCGTAAAGGCAGCACCGAGCCGTTCTCGGTGACGCTCGGCGGCTGAAACCATGGATCCGCCCGATAGCGCTTGACGCTCGTCATCATGACCGGTCTCGATGTCATATCGGGTGGGTAGAGCGGGGACCGGCGGCTCGGTACCGGTGATCAGGCGCGGAACGGCCTGGGTCCGCACCCAATGAGACAGTTCTTCGAGTTCCTTCATGAGAACGGGCCATCGCTCCGTGCCAGGTCGGTTGATGCCGATGGTCGGGAACAGCGCCACTGGAATTCGCTCACCTAGCGGCGTCCGCGCGATGACATCACCTACACGTAGCGGAAATTCGGGAAGCCGTTGCACGTCTGCTCTCGACGGAGGCGACTGATCTTCACGATGGATCGCGACCAGACGTACAGCCGTAATTGCGGGAGCACGGTGCTTCGAGTAGTTGGTGTGCAAAGTCAAAAGTGCCATCGGGTGATCTTGGGGATCTAGGGTCCGTTGGTAAGGCTGTAGCCCATCGATTCGGCGGACGAGGTCACTCCCTCGTTGCAGCGATCGAGGGCCATTCTTCCTCCGACGATCAATCCACTCCTGGAAGTCGACATATGTGAGTGCGGCTGGCATTTCAACGAGTCGTGCGGCCTTCCCATCCAGCAATCCGTCACGGAACTCGATCTCGCCGAAGATGGTGTGCTCGATGGCGTTGCGCAGAGACACCAATGCGTCTGCCACGAGCAATGGCACCTTCTTCGGGATCGGGGCGATGCTGGTGACGACAGTCTCGCTGTAGTTAACTACGGGTATCTCTTTGAGCTGGAAGATCCCGTTAGCTTTGCACTGGTACTCGTGAAGAATACTGGCCGCTTGGGCAATGACCCCGTCCGCATGTGCCAATGTTGCCGCGACCCCAAGATGGTGGTCAGGAAGCCAGTCATGGCGCCGATTCAAAGTGCCCCCCCTGGGCTGAGCGTAATGGTGACCTCAACCCGTGGCCCGAATCTGATCTTCCGAATAAGTCTCCAATATCGAGTATCCCAGCTTCGATACCGAGGATAGTTTGTTCTTCAACGTCGCCAAGAATGACGATTATCGAACATGCTCCGTCTGTGGCGGTGGCTGCGAGGCGGATGTCGGCTTGGGATCAAATGAGCACGGTGCGCGCATCGCGTCCCGCGCGTGCTCTCCTGGATGAGCATGTTTGATCAGGCCACCTTGCACACGTGCGCGAAAAGAGGCCCAGGATTCACTGCCGTGTGCGTTGAGCGGTAGCCGGCGGGTGAGCGGAGTACCGCCGAACTTACATCGCTTATCGACGCGATTAGCTCGCCATCCCGACGCGAAACGCTGAGCTGACTGCCCGCCTATCAGCGGCGAATCACAGCCCGATCTCAACCAGGAAAAGGGAGCCATATACCCACCTCAGTAAGTAACAGTTACCCCGGACATTGTTGTTCATATATGTGGGTACAGGGGCATGGTGATCCCTGACAATTCATGATTCGATAGTTGCGCGAAGCGTCGATTTGACACCTGCAGAGCAGCGGTCCAAGGCACGCTGCACGCCTACCCTTGGGCGCGGCGCAGATCAGTAGACGCGACCTGTGTCGTATGCATCGTGCGGAGCAGAGTGTCGGACAAAGTCTCATCTCTTACGCCGCGCCAACCTCCGGCGCTCGCGCTCTGACAATGCGCGCGTTCCCCGTTTGAACGCATGGAGTTGGAACGAAGGGTAATTCAGCTCGGAGGGAGCACCTGCCGGATCCGTCGCCGCACGTTGCACCGCTCGCACGAGGTCAGAGGGAAAGCTTTTGTCGCGAAGGTCTCCGTCGGCAAGAGACGCGAGGTGTTGAAATCCCGCGATTCCGGCGCTCGCAACTCGCCGATGGACACGAGGGTTGTCATGCGCCACCAGCACTTCGTCAGCAACGTGATCGAGCGCCTTCACGCTGCGGAGACTGGCGAACTCTTTCCACATCGACCTGTAGTCGTCATTCGTGCCGCTCAACGTTAGCAAGACTCCGCCGGGAACAAGTGATCGCGCCAAGGTTTCGAGATCGGCGCTCAAGACGCTCATCATCTCGTGCGTTGTGAGGAAATTCGCCACGATGATGAGGTCATAAGCTGAAGGCGGCGACATGCTCGCAGCATGCTGATCAAGAAGGTTTTCCTCGTCGAGCGGGTAGTAGAGGAACTCCTCCTCGTCGAGGAGGTGTCGCTTGTATTGTTCACGAGCGGAGACGTGGATGTGCTTCGGGTCGAAACCTGCCATTTCCTTGTATGTCACGCTGAAGAGCCCCACCTCCGAGTTCCGGTCACCGGTCCTCAACAGTTCCTCTGAAAGTCCATGCAGCAATGGGCCCCAAGCGCGACCTCGATCAAGTGTGTGCGCGTCTACGTTGGAGGAACTTCGAAATTCTCCTGCTAGTGAGCGGCTCCATGCGCCCAGTGCTGCGTAGTAGTGTGTGGTCGCGTACGAGGCTGGCGCAGGCCCGGAACCAACCTCAAGTATTCTTAGGGGCCGTTCAGGCTTTGCGATGGGGAGCGCTCCTAGAGCGAACAAACGATCGAGAGCTTGCGTTACCCGATGATAGCGATCGACTTGATGCCAAAGGAGGTACGCAAGACCTGACGCCTCATCGTCGAACGGGAGGACATCGCACTTCGCGAGCGTCGGAACCAAGTTGGAGAACACCTCGTTTGCGATCTCTTTCGTCGAGACACTCCTAGCGAGAAAACCCACCACCGCAGACGAAAACTGGTTCGCCAGTTGATTCCGCAGCGAAGATGCAGCAAGGCTCGTAGCGAACCACTCGTCTGCATTCTGCTCTTGCCATCGGCGTGCATTCATCCGAAGGTCCGGACGCTCAATCAGCGGAGGGTTGTCCAAGTGTGGGGCGCTCATTCGACGCAGTCTAACCGGGTTTGAATCCAACAGCTGCTGCCGGCGCGAGGCGTCGTCTCCAGACGATACCGGGACGGTCGCGGCGACAGAGGCTCGTCGGCGTGGACTAACACTCTGGGCGAATGGAGGCCTGTGCGTGCGGCGGGGACACCTCTAACTGGGAGCCGAACCCAGTCAACGGCCCGCGTCCCGATAAGCTCAGGATCGAGTCCCTGGCAATCGCCGACTCACTTTTCGCATGAGTAGAGGGTGGAGATGTCGAGACTTTCAGACCTGCTTCGGATAGCGTACTGACGATGGGCAAGGCAAGCAGGCTCAAAGCAGGGCGGGCTGCGCAGAAGCGTTCGGCACAGGCACAGCAGCGGACCGTTCTCTCGGCTGAAGAAGAACTGAGCGCAGCAGTCATCGTCGTCGGAGACGTCTTCGGTTCTGAACCAGACTGCGCTGGCGCAGCCGGTCTGCTCGCCGAAGTTGGTTTGCATCTCGGACATGAGCTTCGCCCACGCCCAGTCTCGGCGATCATCCGTGACAAGAAGACGAGCACGCTGCTTGCGATGGGTCCAAAGGCGACGGAGAAGTTCTCGTCAGATCAGCTAACAGAGATGGTCAACTTTCGCCCCGACGGCAAAGACAACGGGCATTTGGTCCTCACCTCCGAGGAGCACTCACTGATGCTCGACCCCAACATGCGACAACTGGGCACCTATGGCGTTGAAGCACCAAGCATTATCATCCGCGTCAGAAGCACGGAACCTCACTCCGGTGTGTGGGAGTTCACGAGGGGGGGCCTCGACATCCTCTACCTACTTGACGAGGAGAACCTAGCGCTCCTGCCAAGGTTTGAGGACGCCCGCAGCGAAGGAAAGGACTACGCCAAGGCGATCGCACGTAGCATTCGGGCAGGTCTAGCGCCTGAGCAGATAGCGACTCAGCTCCGGAGGAACTAGCAAGTGCGACTGCCTCATCAGGCCTTTGAGAGCACCGCGGACTCACGGGGTTCTCGGAGAGGGCCGGCGAGTCATCGGTGCGGATGCGACACCCGGCGCTGCACCACCCGATGCGAGAACACAATCCGGGAATGCGCCTAGCAACAGACATGCACCTCTGAGTCGGAAACATGAGTTCGGTTTCCTAGGAGCTGCTCGCAACGGATCATCCTGGACCTCGACGCCATGTCGGCCGCCCCACGACGATGTCGTCTCCGACATCAGGAGACTTCGTGTCGTGGTGCCGTACTCCTTTGGGGTTTCGATTCGGGCTCAGTGCCTTTGCTGCGGCTGCGCATAATCCTGGCCCGGAACGATCCCGGCTCCGCTGCCGTCAGGAGAAAACGACACGGCGCTTTCGGGCTTCATCGTTGGTCACGCATGTAACGTATCTGATACATTTTCAGAACGAGCAACTAAAGAATTGAGACGGCATGGCAAGTGCACCTACTGCATCAACGATGACAGCGCGCATCGTTTGGGACACCGCAGACAAGTTCCTTCGGAACGTTGTCGAACCCAATGAGTACGGCGACTATATTCTCCCCTTCACGGTGCTTCGTCGACTGGAGTGCTTGCTCGCCGACACCAAGCCCGAGGTCATCAAGTACGTCGAGTCTCTCGGTGAGATGCCTCTCCACTTGATCGATATCGCAGTGAAGCAGAAGTTCGGTCTGAGCTTCTACAACGTGTCGCCGCTCGATCTTAAGACGATCGCCTCGGTCGACGACAACGTCGAGAAGTCCGTGCTCAGCTACGTCGCCGGCTTCTCGAACAACATCGCGGACATCTGGACTTCGTTCGATCTAAATCGTTTGGTGACAACGCTTGCAGCATCGAACCGGCTGCATGCAGTGATTCGTCATTTCTCGACGCTCGATTTGAGTCCGACGAGTCTGAGCAACACGACCATGGGCGATCTCTTCGAGGACGTCATGTACCGGGCGTTTGACAAGAAGGGTAAGGCTGCGGGTGCGTTCTACACCCCACGTGACGCGATTAAGCTCATGGTCGATGTGCTGTTTGCCTCGGACGAGGACTCGCTGGCCGGCCAGAATGCGCTGCGTTCGATCTACGATCCGACCGCAGGCTCCGGCGGCATGCTGCTCGTAGCGCAGGAACACCTGACGAGTCTGAATCCTGACATTCAGGTCACGCTATTCGGCCAGGAGCTCATGCCCAGCGCCTACGCTCTGGGCAAGGCCGATCTGCTGATCCAAGGCGGTCGCCCGGATGCAATCCGCAAGGGCGACACACTGTTGCAGGACGAGTACGAGGGGCAGTCGTTCGACTACGTGCTCTCCAATCCCCCGTTCGGCAGCGACTGGGAGGTGCAAGAGAAGTCTGTCAGGGAGCAGGCGAAGATTCCTGGCTCACGGTTCAGTCACGGCCTGCCTAGCAAGAGCGATGGTCAGATGTTGTTCTTGGCACACTGCGCCTCCAAGCTCAGCCCCGCGGGTAAGAACGGGCATGGTGGTCGTGCGGCTGTGGTGTCGAACGCTTCGCCACTGTTCACCAGCGACAAGGGTCCGAATGCGATCCGCCAGTGGCTCTTTGATGAAGATCTCATCGACGCGATCATCGCGTTGCCGACTCAGATGTTTTATGGCACCGGCATCGCCACCTACGTGTGGATCCTCGACACCAACAAGGAGGACGAGCGCAAGGGCAAGATTCAACTGATCGACGCGAGCGGCGAGTGGTCATCAATGAAGAAGCCTCTTGGCGAGAAGCGTCGACGGATGAACAAGGGCAACCGTCTGACGGTGCACGAAGCGTACAAGGCATTCGAAGCCGCAGATCCGAAGATTTCCCGCGTGATGACTCCTGCAGACCTAATGTTCCGCGATGTGCCCGTGTTCAAGCAGGCGCACCTTGCGGCAAAGTTCAGCGACGAAGCAGTCGCAGCTGTGCGAGAGCACCGTGATTTTGTTGACGGTCATGAGCAGATCATGCGCGAATTTGATGGGAAGGCTTGGAACGATCTTGCTTCAGAGTTCCCGACGGCCGCTAAGGCTGCGGGTCTGAAGGCACCGCTAGGGCTGATTGACGCCGTGATGCAGGCCATGGCGGAAGTGGACGCTGACGCACCGCCAGCTCTGGACCGCAAGGGGCACCCTGTCCTCGCTGAGGGTTGGAAGATCACCGAACGCGTGCCGTTCAGCGAGGACCTCGATGATCACATGCAGCGCGAGGTACTACCGTTTGCACCCGAGGCTCAGTGGGACGAGCCCAAGGCCAAGACAGGCAACGAGATCCCGTTCACTCGTTTGTTCTATGTGCCCGAGGAGCCCCGTGCGCTCTCGGAGATCGATGCTGATGTAGAGAGGATCATGGCGGAGCTTGCAGAGCTGTTCCAGGCGGTGAGCGATAAGTGAGCGCACAAAATGCTCGACTTGTGCCCCTCAAATTCATTGCGCAGTTCGTAAGCGGCGGTACCCCAACGGCGGATGCCGCCAATTGGGGAGGTGATCTCCCGTTCGTAACTCCTCCGGATCTCAATGGCCTGGATGGTAGCTCGATCTTGGATTGGGGCCGTTCTCTGACGGATCATGGCGTATCTGGTTCGGCAATCGCGAACCATGCGGTACTACTTTCGTGCCGAGCCCCGATCGGCCACATCGGTATTGCCAATCAGGAAGTTGCATTTAATCAGGGTTGCAAGGCAGTTATTCCGGAGAGTCGTGAAGACCTCCGGTACCTCGCTTACACGCTAGTGGCTGGCCGTAAGGCACTAAATGCGATGGGTCGCGGCACGACGTTTACGGAACTGTCGACAACCCAACTTTCGATGTTCGAGGTGCCATGGCCGCTTTCTCCCCATCGGAAGGCCATCGCCGACTATCTCGACCGCGAGATAGGCGAGATCGACGCGATGGTAGGCAAGCTGGATGAGCTGGATGAGACGCTTCGCGTTCGGAAGAATACATTGGCCTCGCAGCTGTTCGTTATGGGTTTCGACCGTGTCAAGCTCAAGTGGCTTGTGACGGAGGTCGACCATCGGGCCGGAGCTTTGCGCAACGCCCTCCCGTTGCTTTCGGTTTCTATCCATCACGGGGTTCAGCTCCGAGAGGATTCAACGTCGAACCAGAGCGCAAGCGACGACCTGAGCCACTACAAGGTGGCTCGTGCGGGTGAGATTGTGCTAAATCGTATGCGCGCGTTCCAAGGCGGACTGGGTTTGGCCTCGTTCGACGGCTTGGTGAGCCCTGATTACTCGGTGATTGGGACTAACGAGCAACTCACCCCCATCTGGGCCGAATACATCATGCGGACTCCGGAGTTTGTTTCGGAGATGGCTCAGCGGCTGCGAGGCATTGGTGGCGCGGATCAGGCCAACGTTCGAACCCCCCGGATCAACTTCCGCGACCTTATCGAGCTAGAGATTCCTCTTCCATCGCCCGACGAGCAGAAGCGCATCGCTGATCGCCTCGACGAGGCGACCGGCAAGATCGACGCCATGCTGGCGAAGGTCACTGAACTTAAAGCACTACTGATCGAGCGCCGTGCTGCGCTCATCACCGACGTCGTTACCGGCCGAAAGGATGTGGCTTTGTGAGTGATAAACAGCTAATGGAGCTTGAATTTGAGGAGAACCTTTGTCGGGAGCTAGGCGAAGGTGGCTGGCTATATGAGAACCAGGGCAAGAACTCTGGCTGGGACGTCGCTCTGGCAATGGTGCCCGCCGACGTCATCTACTGGCTGGACACGCAGTACCCCGAGGAGTACGAGAAAGCTGTGCCGGCAAACTTGGTCAACGGTCAGCGCACCACGGCTGAGCAGAAGCTCCTTGCCCACATCGTGAAGGAGCTCGGGAAGACCACGAAGATGGACCCGACGACCGGTCACCCGGTGGGCGGCCTTCTGGGCGTGCTCCGCAAGGGTTTCACCTACGCACAGGTTGGGCGCCCCGCTGCGAAGTTTGGGCCAATGATGGCCTTCCCACCGGCGAATCCGAAGCTCACCGAGGTACTCGAAGCCTCAGATGCCGTTCGTCTGCGTGTGCTCCGCCAGGTGCGATTCGACACCTCGACCAACGAGTCGATCGATGTCGTCCTTACAGCCAATGGCCTGCCGGTGGCGACCATGGAACTCAAGACCAGCAACACGCAAACGGTTAATCATGCGGTCCGTCAGTACAAGCAGGATCGGGTGCCAGGCGCGAACCGCGCACTGCTGGCTCCAGGACGCGCGCTGGTCCACTTTGCTGTGTCAAACGATCTCGTCTTCATGGCAACGAAACTGGCCGGCGCAGACACCGTGTTTCTGCCGTTCAACCAGGGCGATAAGGGTCATGAAGGCAATCCGGCATCGAGCACTGGTTCAGCGACGAACTACCTGTGGCGCGAGATTCTGGCCCGCCCGATGTTCATGCGCATCCTGAAAGACTTCGCGCTTTATGAGCCGAACCGGTCGCAGAAGAACGATGGCCGTCTGGTCTTCCCGCGTTTCCACCAGCTGCGCGCAGTGGAGCGAGTCGTCGCAGACATCGAGAAGCAGGGCCCCGGCGGCAGATATTTAGTCTGGCACTCGGCAGGCTCCGGCAAGACGAAGACGATCGCGTGGCTGAGCCACCGTTTGATTCGCCACATGGATCAGAACGCCACTTCGACGTTCGACTCGGTCATCGTGGTAACCGACCGCACTGTGCTGGATGAGAACATCCGTGACGATATGAACCTTGTGCAGTCCAGCAAGGGACTGGTGGTCGCCGTCGGCGAGAAGTCCGGCGCTAAGTCGCCTCAGCTGAAGAAGGCGCTGGTAGACGGCAACCACATCATCACCTGCACCCTGCAGACCTTCCCCGAGGTTATGAAGCTGATCGAGAACACCACCGAACTCAACGGCCGGAGTTGGGCAGTGATTGCCGATGAGGCTCACTCCTCGCAGTCGGGCTCGACCGCACGAGATCTGAAAGCTCTGCTGGTCGACGTTGGCCTGGACGCCGACGATGAAGATTTGACGCTGGATGAGCTGTTGGCTGCGAAGGATTCCGCAATCGCAGCCTCGAGCAACATCACCTTCATCGCTCTGACCGCGACGCCGAAGTCCAAGACGCTGCGTCTCTTTGGAACTGAGTCGGATGGTCGCTGGGAGGCGTTCGACACCTACACGATGGCCCAGGCCATTGAAGAGAGCTTCATCCTCGATGTCCTGACGAACTACTCGACCTACGACATGTTCTTGCGCGTCAAAGATGAGCTGACAGGTGAGAACAGTGAAGAGAAGCTGGTTGAGACCGGAAAAGCAGTTTCAGATATCGTGCGATACGCCCGGTTACACCCGACGGCGATCACTCAGAAGGTGCGCGTCGTGGTCGAGCACTTCCGCCGCAATGTCGCGCACATGCTGAACGGCACCGCTCGGGCGATGGTCGTCACGGCTGGCCGCAAGGAAGCACACCTGTGGTCAGAGAAGATGAACGCCTACATCGAGGAGCAGGGATATGAGGGTCTGGGCACGCTGGTCGCCTTCTCGGGATCACTGACCACCGAAACCGGCGAAAGTGTCACCGAGGCAAGCCTGAACGGCCGCAGCGATATAGCCAAGGCGTTCCGTGAGGAGGAAGAGTACAAAGTGCTCATCGTCGCGAACAAATTTCAGACAGGCTTCGACGAGCCGCGCCTCATGGCGATGTACGTCAACAAGAAGCTCTCGGGTATCGCCACCGTCCAGACTCTGTCCCGGTTGAACCGCATGCATCCAGGTAAAGGCTCCCCCATGGTCGTCGATTTCATCAATACCCCAGCGAGCATCCAGAAGGACTTCAAGACGTACTACTCGGACGCTTTCGTCACCGGGGAGGTCGATCCGAACTCCCTCTACACTCTGGGCGACCGCTTGGACACGGCAGGGATCTACACACTTGACGAGATGATCGAACTGGCCGACGCGTATATCCAGAAGAAGGGTGGCGAGGCGATCGCGCGTGCCCTGGGGCCGATCAAAAACCGTTGGAACGGCCTTCTGCGTCAGGCTGTGCTAAATAAGGACAAGCCTGCCCGCGAAGCACTGGAAAGCTTCCGCGGTGACATCATCAGCTACCGCAATGCCTGGCAGTTTCTGAGCCAGATCGTCGACTACCAGGATGAGGATCTACACCGTCGTGCGATTCTCGCGACGCTGCTGAGCCGCAACTTGCATTTGAACGCAGAGGAGTACGACGACAGCTATCTGGCCGGCGTGCAGCTCTCGGGAGTCAAGTTGGTTCCGCAGGCCATCAGCACGGATTACTCTCTGACCGAAGGCAGTGACACCGGCATGGAGTTGCCCACATTCGAAGGCGAGCACCGCGGAGAGGCAACTCCACAGCGCGGGCCCTTGGAGGAGGCAATCGAGAAGGTCAACGAGATGTTCAAGGCAAAGAGCATCGATGTCAGCGCCAAGAGCATCTCGGGGTTCATCACCAGCTACTGGGGGTTCCTTGACGCCAGCGAAGAGGCTGTGGCCATGGCGAAGAACAACTCCGTGTCGCAGCTGAAGGCGTCCGAAGGCTTCAGCAATGCGGTCGGCCTTGCCATGTTCCAAGCGTTCCAGGAGGCGGAAGAGATCCGTTCACAGGTCTCTGACCCTGAAGTGCTCAAGCAACTCGCAGAGATCAGCGCGGAAGCACTGTACGCGCAGCATCATCTTCAGGCACAGGAGCCAGCAGAAGTTGAGGAGTCGGGCGATGACCAGTGATAAATCACCGACGACCGTAGCGATGGGTCTGGCGATTCGTGAAGCGAGGGCCAAGCATGGTTGGTCACAGAACGAATTAGCTGATCGTGCTGTGGTGTCACGGCCAACGATCGCCAGGGTTGAACGTGGTGATGATGTTTCCACTGCGACGCTTGCCAAGGTAGCTGCGGCGCTTGGAATGACCGTAGCGATCTCTGAGGAATAGGAAAAGGAAAAGGCTATGGATCTCCGTGGCCCTATGGTTGCGGGGATCTATAGCCTGAACTAGCTGAGCAATCTAATCTCCAGCTTCGCCTGGGCAGTCATCAGCCCAACGCGACAGTGTCTGACTCAAGTCGGCAGACTAAGAACGAGATCCCACCCACCTCTCGGTAGCCGATTGGTGGCGTGAACACTCCGAGGAATTGGTATCCCGATCGCCCGACTGCGTCCTTCGTTCGAACGAAAGTGCTCCGCCGGGCCGCCTCCCATGGATTCGACTCCGAGGGTTGCGGAGCTTCCCAGTCCGCGGTATTTACTCGACTGGTCATTTCCTCGTCCGAGAGAGTGTATTCCCAGGGTGGCAGCGGCTTGACTAGTGCTTCCGTGGCCTCTCCGCGCCGCGTGATGGATTCAGGGTTGGGGTCAGCCTGTCCGATCAAAACATCCTCAGAATCAAGAATGATCCAGTTGAGATAGCCCCCAGTGTTGATCGACCGAAGCGGCTCACCGGGGCGCTGAACCGCGAGTATTGGACACCAAACGACGTGAGCGTGATCTGGCAGTTCGAAGTTCGAGCGGAACGAGTTGAACTTCTCGCCTGTTCCATCCCCTAGCCCGAATAGCTCCCGAACCTGTCCGTTATGACGGAAGACATAGCCGTCACCCGCACGAAGCACCCCCGCGTCCCGAGCGAGCTCCCAGTCCAGCTGCTCGATTCTCCACGCGATGGGCCCCGACGGTGCCCAGTCAAAATGGCCGCTCTCCACAATGGCTTTGCGCTCAGCTATTCGTCGCACTACTTCGTCAATCTGATCAAGCACGGCCTCCGGCGACAACGCCACACCGTTCTCGTCTATCTCGACGCGCACTCGCAATTCTTCGTATCCCGGGATCGCTCGTTTGATGTCCGAGGTACGGGCACGATCAGCCTTAGTCGCCGATGAATCCTGATGCTGTGCTTCGTCGCATTCGACGCCGAGGCGCAACGCTGGGAAATATAGGTCGATCAGTGCACGCCGAGCGTCTTCCCCCTTCGTTCTTTCCTGACGTAGATCGACGAGTGCGAGGCCTCTGTGCTGCACGCTCCGATTTACATACTGCTGGGTGACGGGCCGCAGTGTTTCGTCTGCCAGCGCGTTCCAAATCGCGTTGACGACATAGTGTTCATACTTCTTCCCAGCGGGCCGCTTCGAGAGCGTGGCAACCAGGTACTCGAAGTTCTCTCGTGTCGCTTGCCGAATGCCCCCATCCGGCACCAGTCGCTCCGTCGGACGCATGCTCGCTCCATTGTCCATGCCAAAATGCTTTCAGCGTCGCCGCAGACCGATGCTCACTTTATCGTGAGCCCAGTGACTGCGTGAATGTGGCGGTGGTCTCAGTCGGGAGGCTGCTGTCTGATTCGACCGTGTATGGCTGAAGTCTAGTCATTCTCCCTCACCTACTCGTGGGCCCCACGGCCGCTTGATCGGCGGCCCTTAGCTCGTGAGCAACGCGCGCAGCTCGCGCAGCTCGCGACGGACTATCTTGTCGTGTACGTCGCTCGACGTCCATCCCGTCTAGGCCACCTCTTTGACGATCGTGTCGATGCGGTTCACGAGGCAAGGTGAGCTTGTCAAGACAAAATGATCGGGGGTGTCGTGTTCATCTCCTGCACTCCAAGGGTTGACTGCGTACCCGTTGATCCGCCCTTGGTCAAGGCTGCACGAGTCGCTCTAGCTTCGGCGGCGACGTAGCCCACAAGCGGATCGCCGTCATCGACCAAGGCGTCGATGATCCCAACAGGAACGTCCGGGTTCATTGCGACCAGTAGCGCGAGGTCGATGCTGGTGCCGGCGAGCTTGGCGAGGATGTCGGGTGGGGTCGCGCCGTTGAATGCAACCGCCTGGCGCACCTCTTCGTCCTTGTCCTCGGCGAGCGATCCTAAGGCGGCCTTGGGCGTGTTCGGGTTCGCCGCGACGGCACGCCTCACCTGGGCGCTTCGCCGCTCCCCGCCGAGGAGATCGAGTACATCCGGGGGCGTACGTCGGTCGAAGGCGACCTGCATCCGTACTTCCGCACGTGTGTTGGCGACTAGCTCATTGAGGTCGTCTCTGCTTGGGGCCGACGCCTGGTAGGCGAGTTCCCAGACGGCCTCGGCGTGTTCGCGATCCTCGGTGCTCGTTGCCGGGTTCCTTATTGCGGCCACCCGCACGGATCTGTCGTCGTCGAGGAGCAATTCGCCCAGCAGCGCAGTGCCGAGCCGCGGGCTTCTCGCTGCGCTCGCCCGGACCTCGGGTTCGTCATCGTAGGCGAGCGTGATGAGCAGGGCGATGTCCAGCGCCTCGTTGCCCGTCGCAGCCGCGCGCACCTGATGCACCGGGTCCACAGCGAGCATTGAAAGCGTCAGAGACGGCGTACGGGAATTGCCCGCGACGGCGCTACGCACGGAGTCGTCAGTGCTCCTGGCGAGCCGCTCCAGGGTCCGAGCTCCCGTGCGTTCATCGTCGGCTGCGATCGTGCGCATGTCCGGGCAGCGAACGCGGCTTTTGGATAGTCTCTCCAGCGCATCCTCGAGTAGTGTCTCAGACAGCTCAACGTCGGCCCGTGCCGCGACCGCATTGAGGGTGTCGAGCAGCTGCTCGTCCGTGCTGATCTGGAGGAGGGTCCCAGCGATGGAGGCCGCGATTGCGGCGGGCGCGCTCGGGTTCGCTATAACGGCCAGGCGAATGGACGGCTCTTGGTCGTCTGCCAGACTTGCCAGCGCTTCGGTGGGCGCTGCTTTGTTCCGCGCGAGCGCTATGCGCACTCGGGCATCTCGGTCGTTGACGAGCAACGTCGCGGCTGCGGATGGGATCCTGCTCGAGGCGGCGAGTCGTTCGCGGGGCTCGAAGGACCTTGTTGAGCATAGCCGTGGCAAGAGAGAGGCGAGGTCCACGCTAGGAAGGGAGGTGTTCTCGACGAGGCTCACGAGGATGTCGGCCGATTTCGTGGCCGTGAGTTCCCGGAGCGCCGCGAGAGGCGTGGAAGGGTGGGTTGCGACGAGTTGCAGGGTCTCTTTGTCGTGCTCGGCCGAGGTGCGGTTGCGCTCCCAGGTCGGCTGGTCGTCTCCCTCCGTTCGGAAGCGGATGCGCTCCTTCCGAGAAGCGGCGAGCTCGCCAAGCAGGGCACCGAGGACATTGTCCGGTGCGTCGACCGTTCGCTGAAGCGCCGACCAGCGAATCTCGGGATCGGCGTCCGCGAGGAGTATGTCCCGAACTGAGGGGTCGGCGACGGGCAAGTCTCGGGCGACGACCTGTCGCACCCAGGCCGGGCGGTCCTTGCGCATGAGGTCGTCCTTCACCAGGTCTGGGAGCCCCGCCTTCAGCCAGTCGGGAGCGTCGGCCGACCGCCCCGTGTTCCGGGCCCAGCGCTCACTGGCCGTGGGTAGAGGCATGCGGGAGCCGACGCCTTGTGGGAAGCCGCCCCTTGTGAGCATCAGGAAATCCCTAAACCACCGCGCTTCGAGGGCCGAGTTGTCGCGGTCCTGCGAGATCCGCACAACGGCCGCCTCTGCGGAACGGGGCAGGGCAACTTCATCGCTGCTCAAAGTCCCGGTGGCAAGCTGAGCCTTTCCGGACCGACCGTCGACAGGAGCATTCCCCAAAGCCATCTGGGGTGCTTTTGGGGTACGGGGGTTCACGACGGCCGCTCGTCGAACGACGGCGCTGCTGTCTTGGGAGAGCGCCTCGAGCACGTCCGTAGGTACGCTTTCGTTCTTTGCGACGCCTTCGCGGACCTTGGCGTACCTGTCCCGCGCGAGTTCCCGCATCGTCTCCTCGGGGGTCATCGCGTTCCGCCCGATGCGGAAGCGGATGCCTGCGTCCTCGTTTCGAGCCAAGTCGATGAGCATTCGGCGCGGTGTGTGCTTGTTGTCGGCGAGGATCTGGTGCTTGCGGCGCTGAGTGACCGGGACGTGGATCCCGATCTGCTGACCGCCAGTGGCTTTGAGGAACCCCTGGCGCAGCGCGGGCAGTAGTTCCTCGGGGTCTCCGCCGAGCAGCCTCTCGAGCTCCCACGTCCTCGTCAGTCCCTGTCTCGGGAGCCACATGCCTACGGTCCGGATGTGTAGTGAGTCGTCGAGGTCGAGCATGACGTACCCGAGGAGCTGCCGGATAAAGCTGCGTAGCTTCGGAATGGTGAGCTCCGCGTAGGCCTTGGAGTCGATGAGTACGTCCCCGACAAGCCAGTCGGCGTCGGCGCCACCAACGAGCATCGAGCCAGCGAACTCAGGGTTCGGCTCGAAACGCTCCCCGTTCTCTATCTGTGCCCCCCATTGATCTACCTGGGCGCTGTTGGACTCCATCATCAAGCGGAGGTCGGTCAGAGAGGGCGTATCGAGGGCGTCCGCGAATTCCTGGCCGTCGTCGGCCAGATCGCAGGCCTTCCCTACCGACCCTTCTAGAACAGCGATCCCGCCGCGATGGATCTGCTCGCAGTGGGCGAGCAGGAGTGCCGCTCGGTCGAGGTCTGCTTCGCCGGAGGGTCTCCCGAGGATCCGCACGGCCACCTCGAATGCCTCAGTGAGGATCCGCGCCCGATGGAATCCGTTCTCGACTTCGCCCTTGTGCAGAGACAGTTCAGCGACGCCACGAGCTGCGGCCGAGTTATGAGCATCGAATCCACCGAGCGCGATTCGCACACGGAAGTCGACCGCCGTTCCCGCCCGTGCGACATCCACACCGGGGGAAGGTGGCAGGATCGCGCTGTGCGCCGCGAGCTCGATGAGGCCGAGCGTATCGGCCGCTGCACGCGCCCCGCCGGTTCCGCCCTGCAGGCCGGCCAGGGCCGGCGAGACCCCGTCGATGTAGGCGCGGACCGGTGAGCCGGAATCCCTCAGATGCTCCGTGAGGCTCATGAGTCGTCCCCCAGGAACAGCGGCCGCGCGGGAATGCTCCGACGCCCCGGCTGGTGGAGGCCCTGGGGCGTCGTCGATACAGACATGTGCCAACGCTACCGTCCGCGCGGGGTTCAGAGAGCCGCCGACCCGTTCGATGGCGAACGTAGAGACGCATGAAGACGAATGGAATCGGGCTTACCGATCTAACCGAGTGCGCTCGCTATTTTCGTGGAGATCCGTGCTGGCTGAGGCCCGAATCCCCAAGGGTGCCCAGGGTGCAGCTATCACAGCCAGACGCCGCGGCGTCGATGCGCTGTCGATCGAGACACTGCACACGCTCTTCCGAACTGTGCCCCGATTTTGCCAATCTTCGCGGCACTTCGGGTTGTTGGGGGAAGTGCGCCGATCTGGCGTGAAAGTCAGGGCTTGATTTGCTTCATCTGCGCGTTCATCTGAATGGGTGAGGGTTTTCGAACAGGATGGAAGATGGAGGCCTGTTGCGGTGACGAAAGCACCGACGACATGTCAGCGCCGAAGACTTGTGTCGAGCACTGAGCGCGCACAAATCGGTATGCGCGATCCACGTTGAGCTTGCAAGAAGAACGGCCATCCAGATGAGACTGGTACGCCGCAATTTTTGCGCACTCCGGCCACGGGAGATTCGATGATTGCGGGACACGACGGCGCGCAACGGAGTCGCATGCGAAACGTCGTTCTAGACCGGAGCTTAGAGCGGAGCTTTAGCGAATCCCGAAGGAAAGAAGGCCACCTTGATCAACATAAACCCTGATCAGTTGGCCTTTATTAGTAGGGCGGACGGGACTTGAACCCGTGACCGACGGATTATGAGTCCGCTGCTCTAACCAGCTGAGCTACCACCCCGAGTCCTGCCTACTCCGGGGAGTGTGCAGAAGCTTCGTCGGTGACAAGATCTGCCACCGGCTCACCACGATACAGGCTTTCGAAAGTGCTCAGTGTGCGGTTGATGTCGTGAGCCTCAATCATCTTCAGCGACTCCCGCTTCAGCAGGTCGAGGTTGTCGGGTGACGCCGTCAGAACCGTCGTGAGCTTCTCCGCGAGGTCTGTCGCGCTGCCCGGCTCGAACAGGTAGCCGTTCTTGCCGTCGTGCACGAGGTGCGGCAGCGCCATGGCATCCGCTGCAACGATCGGCAAACCGGATGCCATCGCCTCCATCGTCGCGATACTCTGCAGTTCTGCAATCGACGGCATGGCAAAGACGGAGGCACGCGAGTATGCCGCGCGCAGCTCGTCATCCGTCACATAGCCGGTGAAGGTCACGCGGTCCTTGATGCCGAGGGTCTCAGCGAGGTGCTCCAGGTTGCGCTTCTGGTCACCGCCGCCCACGATCTCGACCTGCGCGTTGAGGTCTGCGCCGAGCAGCGCCACAGCCTGCAACAGCACATCAATCTGCTTCTCACCGGTAACCCGGCCAACGAAGAGAATGCGGTTCTCGGTGCGCGGCTCGAAGCTCGGCGAATAGTTGTCTGCGTTGATGCCGCAGGAGATGGCTCGCACGCCGGTCAGCCCGGTGTACTTCTCCAGGAACTCGGCAGCACGCCGCGTCGGAGTCGTGACGGCCTCTGCGCGCTGGAACGTGCGCCTGGCAGCCTTCCACGCCATCTTGATCCCGCGATCCTGCAAGCCCTTGGGGATGAGCGTGAACTCAAGCATGTTCTCCGGCATGAAATGGTTGGTGCCAATCATGCGGATGCCACGCTTCTCAGCTTCAATCGTCAGGCCGTGGCCGACGTTGATGTGCGACTGGAAGTGCACGACGTCGGGCTTGAAGTCGTCGAGAATCCGTCGACTGACCGGACGGATGACCCAGGGCAGAGCGAAGCGCAGCCAGTCGTGTGGGTACCAGCGCCAGCTGTGCAGGCGGTGCACAACCATCTGCTGGCCCTCGTGGGTCTCTGTCCATGAGCCGTGCTTGCGCGACGCTGCGGGGGCCATCACGTGAACCACATGCCCACGGGCCACAAGGCCGGCAGCAAGCCGTTCGGCGAAGCGCGCCGCACCATTCACATCTGGAGCAAACGTGTCCGCAGCGATGAGCACGCGGATCGGCGTCTTCGCCTGTGCGGGATCGCCGGCAACCGCGCCGCGTGGGTGGGTCGAATCTGACAAGTGGCTTGGTCCCTACGTTGGTGTGCCGGGAATCATCATCCGACAGGAAGTCTGGGAAGCGAAATAATAAGCGCTGATACGCACGTCACTCCGCACCCTATTCTAAACAGTCAGTCTGCGAGTGACCTTGCGCCCCGGCGCGTCATGACTCGACACTCTGTCTCAACTGCCGGATTCTGCGGACTGCGGGTGGTATTTCGACAACCGGAAAACGCCCCAGATTGCGATCGCACCCGCAACGATGAAGACGACAGCCGCCCACGGAGGCGCCTGCGAGGCCTCCCCCAGCACGATGATTCCAATGGCCACCGCAACGAGCGGGTCGACAACGGTGAGCCCGGCGATGACGAGGTCTGGCGGCCCGGACGAGTACGCATTCTGCACGAAGTATCCGCCGAGTCCGGCAGCGAGCAGCAAGCCGAGCAGGCACACGAAGGTCAGTCCTTCAAAGTTCTCGTGCTGCACCCGGTTAATGATGACCTTGGCCAGGGTCGCAACGAACCCGTAGAGCACGCCGGCCCCGATGATGTAGAAGATCGCCTTGAACCGCTTGCGCAACAGCACGAACGAGATGCCGGCGAGAACCAGTACAACGCCGAGAATGATGAGGATTGTCACCAGGTTCTGGTCGGTGACGGGCTTGTCGACTGCTGTGAATGCCGCAACTGTGACGAACAGACCAACGCCACCCACACACATGCAGATGGCAATGATCGACGCGCGATTCAGCCGCACGTGGCTGATCCTGGCGTTCAGGATCGCCGTGACGACCAGCGCGAACGCCCCGAGGGGCTGCACGACGATCAGCGGAGCAAAGAAGAGGCTCGTGAGTTGCAGCACGATCGCCAGGCCCAGCATGATCGTGCCGAACACCCACGACGGGCGGGAGAGCAGCAACAACAGCTGGCGAGGGTTGAGACCGCCCGTCACCTCGACGGTGTTTGCTTCCACCTTGTTGACGCCCCGGTGCTGGAACTGGGCACCGAGAGACAAGAACACGGCACCGATCAGCGCGAGCGGAATTCCGATGGCCTGTCTGGGGTCAATCGTGATATCCGCTGCGAGTTCGGTCAGGTCGGGGGTCACCATTCGACAATATCGAGAAGACGCCCGATATTCTTGCTGAATGGCCGTACGCTCAATAGTTATTTCTGGTGACCCTGTTCTGCACTCCCCCGCCGCACCCGTCGTCGACTTCGACGATGACTTGCGCACGTTGGTTGCCGATATGTACGAGACGATGGATGCCGCGCCAGGCGTCGGTCTTGCCGGCCCACAGGTCGGCGTTGGCCTCCGCTTGTTCACCTTCGGCTACACCGACGATGCCGACGTTCTGTGGCGCGGCGTCGCCATCAACCCCGAGTTGTGGATCACTCCTGTTCCCGCTGGATTCGCCGACGACGATGAAGACGTCGAAGGCTGCCTGTCCTTCCCCGGCGAGCGTTTCCCGCTGCTGCGCGCCCAGTCCGCGATCCTCCGCGCTGTTGACCTCGACCAGAAGCCATTTGAGATTCGAGCGGATGGCTGGCTGGCGCGCATTTTCCAGCACGAGTTCGACCACCTGGACGGCACGCTGTACGTTGACCGCCTTGAGCACCCATACGCCAAGATGGCCGCGAAGATCACTCGCAAGCGCAGCTGGGGCGTACCGGGCCTCTCCTGGCTCCCCGGCGTGGACGACCTCGACAGCTAGACGACCTCGACAGCTAGCTGAACGCGCGGATTGCGGCGGCGACCACCGCCGCAACCACGACCACCACGATGAATGGCACGCGGAGCGCGAAGAGCAGGACAGCCACGATCACGGCCGGCACCCGCGCGTCGATGACGACGGCCTGGCCCTGCCCGAGCGTCTGCACAGCGATCAGCGCGGCGAGCAGCGCCACGGTCAGCAGGTCGGCGATGCGGAGGGCGGCGGGTTTCTCCAACACGCGCGCCGGCACCAGGAAGCCCAGCATTTTGAGTACGACGCAGGCGATCGACGCCAGGATGATGATCTGCCAGAGCGTCATGCGGCATCCTCTCGTTCTCGTCTGGGCGCGAACCAGTTGAACGCGCCCACCACGATCGCGACCACGGCAGCAACCAGGATGGGGATGCCGGGCATCAGCACGGGCGTGAGCAACGTCGCCACGGCAGCTGCTGCAACGGCCACAGCACCGGTCTGAAGGTTTTTCAGGCGCGGCCAGAGCAGGCCGACAAAGGCAGCCGCAGCTGCTGCGTCCAGCCCGTATGCGCGCGTGTCCCCCAGAGCGTCCCCCAGCAACGCACCGGCCAGTGTGGTGATGTTCCAGCCGATGAAGATTGCGACGCCGGTGACCCAGAAACCGATGCGGCTGCTGCGCTGTGTCGGCTGCGCCAGCGCCACAGCCGTGGATTCGTCGATGGTGAGCCAGGCGCCAGCAATCCGCTTCCACCATCCGCTGCCCACAATGGGCGACGTACGGATGCCGTAGATGCTGTTTCGGGTACCGAGCAACGCGGCACTCGCGATGGCCGCAGGCCCCGCGGAGAGTCCCCCACCTGCCAGCACACCGACGAGCGCGAACTGGGATCCGCCTGAGAACAACACCAGGCTTAGGAAACACGCCTGCCAGATGGACAGACCGGATGCCACGGCCAGCGCACCGAAGGACACACCATAGGCCGCTGTGGCCAGCCCAACAGCCACGCCAGAGCGCACAGCAGTCCGGCCTGCTAGCACCTCAGCTTCGGGAAGCCCCTCGTCGTCCGCGGCGGCGGGCATGCTCACGAGCGGGCCAGATCCACTCCGTGAACGCCGTTGTGGAAGCGCAGGGACGGGAAGACCGCAGACACGGAGAAGCCAACGCCGGGAACGGTTCCGGCATTGAACACGCCGCCGAACAGCTGGGTGCGTTCGCGCATCTGGGTGAGTCCTGCTCCGGCGATTGTTTCGCTCAGTGCCTTGAGATCGTCTTCGATCGTGTACCCCGTGCTCGCAGCCTGCTCGTCAGGGCTGGCGTGTGCGCGGCGTGCTGCGGCACGAATGCCGTCGTCGTCGATCAGGAGCTGCAGCCCGTCATGGCTCCAGCTGAAGGAAACACGCGCTTCAGTGCCGATGCCACCGTGCTTGAGGGCGTTGGCCAACGCGCTCTGCAGGATTCGGAAAACGGCCAGTTCTGCGCCGGGCTTCAGCGGGAACCGGTCACCGGTCTCCGTGAAGTTGATGACGAGGCCTGCATCACGCATCACACGGAAGAGATCGCGAGCAGACTGCAGGCCGGGCTGCATGGTGGCGACCGATTCGCCTTCGCGTGCGATCGTGAGAACGCGGCGCATATCCGCCAACGCGTAACGCCCGTCCTCAACGAGGGCCGTCATCACCCGCACCGCACTCGACGGGTCGCTCTCCGCCGTGTAGCGGGAACCCTCTGCACGCGTGATCAGTTTGGAGACGGCCAACACCGCGACATCCTGCAGCTCACGGATGATGCCGAGCCGACCCTGCTGTTCTGCGAGCGACAGCTCGAGGTCGATCCGCGTGCGGTCAGCGGTTGTGCGGTCGAATCGCGTGCGGCGAGAACGGACCAGGGTTGTCACCCAGAGGACTGCAAACACCACGGTGAGAACGCCGAGTATCGCAGTGAGGACCAGCCAGAAGTCCATCGCGTGCCTTTCGTTGTACGTGCTGCATCACAGTTGATTGACTATGTCACCATCTGGGCAGTACAAGGGAATAAAAAAGGCCACCAGGGGTGGAGCCCTTGGTGGCCTTTCGCTCCCCGAGTTGGAGTCGAACCAACAACGATCCGCATGAAACGGTCGATGCCCTGCTTTATCCGGGGTGAGCTGAAGTTCTTTGTTCACGCTGATCTTCCAGCACTAGCTCTGAGACAACTATACCGGGCATGTCGTCTGCACGGCCGCCACTCGGCGCATCCGGACGGTGCAGGCGTATCGTGCGACGAGAAGAGCGTCAGGGCGTTCAACGCGGGCGACCAGAGGACGCACACACGTAGAACGAGGGAGATAAGGCTATGAAGGCATGGCAATTCACCGGCACGAACAAGCCGCTGGCATTCAACGACGTTGCAGAGCCAACGGCAGGCCCAGGTCAGGTCGTCGTCGAGGTCAAGGCAGCCGGAGTGTGCCACTCCGACGTCTCAGCACTTGATGACGCTGGATGGATGGCACTCTTTCCCGTACTCCCCCGCACCATGGGACACGAGAACGCCGGCGTGATCACCGAAGTCGGCGACGGCATGGACGAGTGGAAAGTCGGCGACCGCGTCGGTCTGGCCCCCGTGATGAGTGACGGCGACGCCCTGGGCTATGGCCAGTGGGACGGCGGCTTCGGCCCCAAGCTGCTCGCCACCAATGACAACCTCGTCAGGCTCCCCGACGAGGTCTCATTCGAACTCGGCGCCATGGCAACAGACGCAGGCCTCACCGCCTACCACGCCATCATGGCCGTCGGCGGTGCCAAGGCCGGCATGAAGGTCGGCGTGATCGGCCTCGGCGGACTCGGCTACATCGGTGCCCGCGTTGCGGCGCTGTCTGGTGCTGAGGTCTACGGCGCAGAGGTCAACCCCGAGACCCGAAAGCTGGCTGATGAGATCGGCCTGACCGATGTCGCGGATTCAATCGACGTGTTCAAGGATAAGAACCTCGACCTCATCGTCGACTACGCAGGCTTCGGAACCACCACCGCCACGGCGATCGAGACGCTCGCCGAGTTCGGCACCCTGGTGCAGGTGGGGATGGGGCGCCTTGAGTCGACCATCAACACCTACCCGATCATCATCAACCAGCTCACGATCAAAGGCTCGAAGTCAGGCACAAAGGAAGACCTGGAAGCCCTCTACGAGCTCATGAGGTCGGGCAAGCTGAACCCACCGATCAATCTGATCACCCAGGCGGAGATCCCTGACGCCATCGACAAGCTCCGCGCTGGCGGCGTAGTCGGTCGCTTCATCGCCCTGTACGAGTAGCCGCACTGTACGAATAGGGTGGTTGGTCAGCGCGCTGATGCACCTGTCGAGCGCGCACGCAGGTGCATGCGCTGACCCTGCTTGCCAAACAAACTCAAAATCTCGACCTGTCCGCCAGCTGAGCCGAACCAGTGCGGATTCTGGGTGTCGAATTCGCCGGCCTCACCGGGGCCGAGGATCACATCATGCTCGCCGAGCACGAGCCGCAGTCGGCCGGAGAGCACGTACACCCACTCGTATCCGCTGTGGGTGCGCAGCTCCGGGGTCCTTTCAGATCCGGCGATCGTGATCTTGTATGCCTGCAGATCGCCCGGATACTGGGACAGCGGAGTGAACGTTCGCCCGTCGGCGCGCGTGGAATTCAGCGACACCCGGGGATCCTCAATGGTGGGCGAGGTCACGATGTCGTCCAGGGGCACGCGCAGGGCGGCCACAATCGGCAGGAGCAGTTCAAGGCTGGGCTTTCGCTGGCCGGATTCCAGCCGCGACAGCGTGCTCTTCGAAATACCGGTCTCGCGCGACAGGTCGTCAAGGGTCACGTTCTTCTTCTGACGGATGCGACGCAGCCGGGGCGCAATCTGGTCGAGTTCCGTGGCCATCCGTTGCGTTGAGCTCATGACTCCATCGATATCAGGTTGTTCCGGTTTCAGCAACGAAAGTTCCGATTGTCTCAACAGGGGCGTCATCGTGGCTGCGGAGGTAGTAACTATGACCAATTCAACGGATGCCGCTGCACAGCACGGCGACTCTCACCACGACGTGATCATTCTGGGGGCCGGGGCCGCTGGCCTGAGTGCAGGACTCGTGCTCGCGCGTGCGCAGGCCGATGTGCTCCTGATTGATTCCGGCACGCCGCGGAACGCGGCAGCTGATCACATGCACGGGTTCATCTCGCGGGACGGAGTGCCGCCCCTCGAGTTCCTGCGTATCGGCCGAGACGAAGTCCTCGGCTACGGCGGCGCGTTCGTCGCTGCATCTGTCACCGATGTCCGACGTGATTCGGATGGCTGGTTCACCGTCGGACTGGCTGGTGGGCGCTCAGAGCGTGCACGGGCCGTGCTGGTCACGACGGGATTGGCCGATGAGTTGCCCGACCTGCCCGGCGTCAGGGAGCGGTGGGGAACATCCGTTCATCACTGCCCGTACTGCCATGGCTTCGAGGTGAAAGACCAGAACATCGTCGTCATCGGCGGGGCTGCTCGGGCGATGTCGCTCAAACAAGCGTGCCTGCTCCGCCGCTACAGCGATCGCGTGACACTCGTGACGAACGGTGTCGACTTCACCGACGTCGAGCTGCACCGTCTCGAAGCATTCGGCGTGGTGATCGTCGACGCTGTGGTCGAGGCCCTCGTCGACCACGAGCATGGCGGCACAGGACCGCTCGACGGCATAGTCCTGTCAGACGGACGGACGCTGGGGTGCGAGGCCGCCTTCATCGCGCCGAAGCCGCACCCCAACGACGGCGTCCTTCGGTCGCTGGGCTGCGACATCGATCCCACGACGGGACTCATCGCCGTCGACGCCACCGGACAAACCAGCGTTCCCGGCGTGTGGGCCGCTGGCAATGTCGTCACACCGAGCGCACAGGTCATCAGCGCCGCAGGGGCAGGCAGCACGAGCGCCATTGCACTCAACGGATGGCTGCTTGAGAAGGACCTCGACAGTGCCGCTCCGTCCGTCGACCAGTCACCGGCGGCGCCGGCAGCGGCTCCGAAATCGGCATCCGCACCGGCACCGGTCAAACCACCGTCTGTCCATGCCAGAGCGGCGATCACCTGGATCGCCATTTTCCCGCTCGTGTCGCTCGGCTTTTATGTCATAGCGCCATTTGCCGGCGACTGGCATCCGGTTGTGCGCGCCTTCGTGCTGACACTCATCGTGGTGCCGCTGGCCGTGTACCTGGTGGTGCCACAACTGATGCGCGCATACGGCAGGATCCGGCGAAGCCAGCGCTAAAGCGAGTTAGAAGCCGTACGCCACCGTCGAGGCGAGCGTACCCGCGCGCAGGTGTTCGAGCACGAAGAGCTCATGCGGAACGACGGGTGCCGGCAGCGCATCGAGCGGGAACCAGGCCAGCTCGGCGGCCTTCTCTTCCTGCAGGGCCGGTGTGCCGCTCCACTCGCGGCACGCGAAGAAGAAGTCGACTCGTTCATCGATCGCCCGGCCGTTGGCGTGGGTGCGGTGCATGGCGGTGAGCGGATGCAGCGCGGCCTCCGCGATCGCGATGCCGAGTTCTTCGGACGCCTCCCTGGCTGCGGCAGCGAAGACCGATTCGCCAGCCTCCACGTGACCCGCGGCGCCGGAGGCCCAGTGATCGTCGAAGTAGCCCGTACCTCGGCGCAACTGCAGGAGCACCTCGTCAGTGCCGGCGTCAGTGGCGGAGCCCGCGGCTGTGCCGGAACCCGGGCGAAGCAACAACACGTATGCTGCCGGAATCACCTGGAATCGGCTCATCACTGCGGCCGCGGCATCCGTGCGCTCGTGTCCACTCATAAGGCCAGTCCACTCATCAGGTCAGTCTATGGGCGAGCAGTAGATACAAAAAGGCCACCAGGGGTGGAGCCCTTGGTGGCCTTTTGCTCCCCGAGTTGAACTCGAACCAACAACCTGCCGGTTACCGCGAAAACTCGCGGATCTCCCCGAAATTAGCATCCATGCAATTCCAAGGGATTCCATCTAAAACGTGGACCTGCGCGATTGAAAACGTCGAGTAAACATGAACCTTGCCGCAGGCGCGGACATCGGCATTGCCGATGGCGCGCTCACTGCTGGCCAGGATCGGTTTCTGGGGTCACGATGCTGAAGTTGATTGACTGAGCTTTCGGAGGCGCTACCGTGTAAACCTCTACCGCGAGCGAGTACTGCCCGCGGGTGTAGCCACGCTCGAAGCTCTGTTTGCGCGGGGGGAACTCGCCGTCTTTGTTTCGAACCCAGCCCTGTTCCTCAAGCCAGGGCTCCAGATCATCGGCGAACTCGGTCGGCGTCCGGGGGCCGTCGGGATGAAGATCGACGCCTTGGTCCCAGTAGTAGTACTTCGGCCACTCTTCATAGTTGGCACCCGCCTGGCGACTACCACCCAGCTGCCCTGAGATGCTCTCGGCTTCGTCAGCCGGAACCTGAGCGATGAGGTCCGCACCCCACCCGGCAGCCTGATCAATGAATTCCCGTAGTTGGTCTTCCTGAGACGCAACCACTTCCGCCTTCCGCTGCTCCGACATTGCACACCCCGACAACAAACACAGCACGATCCCGGTCGTGAGGACCGCCAACGCGGCACGATTGAGTGGATTCCAGGTAAGAATCATCACAGCTCGAAGGTGTTGCTCACTGCGGGCCAGGATCGGTTTCTGGGGTCACGATGCTGAAGTTGATTGACTGAGCCTGCGGAGGCGACACGGTGTACACCTCCACCATGAGCAAATAACCCCCGCGGGTATATTTACGCTCGAAGCTTTCCTTGCCCGGGGAGAACTCACTGTCTTTGTTTCGCACCCAGCCCTGTTCCTCGAGCCAGGGCTCCAAGTCATCGGCGAGCTCGACTGGCGTCCGAGGGCCATCGGGGCGAAGATCAACGCCTTGGTCCCAGTAGTAGTATTTCGGCCACTCCTCGTAATTATCCGATGCTTGGCGACTGCCACCGAAGTTTTCGAAGATGGTCTCTGGTTCATCTGCGGGAACCTGCGCAATGATGTCCGCGCCCCAAGCGTCTGCCTGATCAATGAACTCTCGAAGTTGGACCTCCTGAGATGCCACCACTTCCGCCTTTCGCTGCTCCGACATCGCACACCCCGACAATAAACACAGCATGACTCCGGTCGTGAGGACCGCCAATGCGGCACGCGTATTGAGTTGCATCATTCCACCTTAGATAGGTCCAACGAAGAGATCTCCTCCGTCGGTTTTCCCGCACCGCTATCGGAGACTTCGACGCCCTGGACCCACCCTCCGCCGTGCACCCACTCAACATCGTTCGGGTGGTACAGCGAGACGGGATCCCCCTTGACGACACGCGTAATGTTTCCGAGAGAGGTGCTTCCCGGTGTGAACGGTGTTGAGTGGGATTCAATGATGCCACGGCTTTCAATTGTGCCGGAATCAGGATCGCGGGCATCGAGGTACCCCGTTTCGAGTCGAGTCACTCCGGGTGTCTTAAGCGGGTTCGTGCCGCCGTGACCGACGTCGAATAGGGATTTTCCCTGGTTCCATCCCACCACCTGGTCGTTGCGTGCCTGCAGCACGAAATGCGGCTTGTCTTTCGTGTGCGGGAAGTCCGCGATGCCTGTCACATCGTGACCGAGGCCGGCCGGTGCAACATAGACGATGCGATCCGCCCTGAGCCCTAACATCTCTGCGGTCCCGAGCGCTGCAGCGCCGTAGCTGTGCGCGATCGGGACGAGCTCTGTGCCCGAAGGGAGGTCGAGGCTATTCGCAAAGGATGCTAGCCGTGGTGCTGCGGTGTCGGCAAAGCCCTGTTCCGCGACATCGACGATGTGTGTCGAATCAAATTCAGGCATCGGCGCTCCGTGCCACGTGAAATACCCGGACTTTGTACCCGACCATCTGTGCAGGTTCTTGCCGCGATCGAGGTCTCCGGTGAATGTAGCGAGCTTCGAGTTCGTGCCGGGCACCACCACACCTACCTGCGCCATCCAGGACGGGATATTGCCCGTCTTCGGGTCGAGTGTGCCCTGGAACGTGATGATGCTGTCCCGAAGCGGATTGAATCCGACCAGCACGGCCCCACTTTGGAAGGATCTCTTACCGTTCTCGTCAAAAACAAGGTACTCGCCGAACGATTGACCGCTCGCGTCCGTTTCCTCGGAGTACTTCCCGTTCCGGTCTCCGAGGATCGCGTCCAAGCTCTTGACTTCGCCTTGCAAGCCAGAGATCTTGTCGGCAAAAAGCTGCTTGTCCCCGGATTGCTTCTCGATGAGTTGAAACATCTTGATCTGTTTCTCTAACTCGCTGCGGTACTCCTTAGCCGTGATCACGTTCGCGGTGTTGCGATCGCGCAAAGCGACGCCGTCAAGGTTGCCAATGAGCAGCGGAAAGTCAGCGATGAGCTGTTGACGTTGCTCCAGAGTCAGCGCCTCCCAGACTTCCGCGATGCGTGTGGGATCTTTTAGCATCGCAAGGTCGACTGCCGAGATCGTGCGTGTGGTGCCGTCTCGCATTCGCGCTGACACCCGCACCCCTGCCGAGATGGTCGGGGGGTTCGGCATTGCGTTCCGTGCGGAAACGTACTGCTGTCGATGTGTCAGGATGGAATTCGTCGCCGAGGAATTGGCGCCCTGACGCTCCTCGTCGAGTGATTGCAGACGTGATGTCGCTGCTGAGACACGCTCTGTCGCTTCGCTCACCGCTCTTACGAGCCTTCGCCGTTTTGCCCAATCAACGTCATCGCTCGATCGGTCAAATTCGTTCAGTCTCTGCCGCGCGATGTCTTCATCCCGACGTGCCGAGTCAAGATCACTGCGTGCCGAATTAGCTCTGCTCTCGATGTCGGTCATCTTCGCGCCATAGGCGGAGACCTCGCCACCCCAGGCCTGGTCTGCCATCTGGACCAGGTTCGCCGGGGCGGACGATGCCTGGATCATGGTGAGTATCCGCTCGACCGAGAGCGCGGAGCCTGACTGTCCACCCAAACTCGTCGCCGCCGATGAGAGGCTGTTGTAAGCGTTGGTGCCGACGGTGCGCCATCGCAGTCTTGACCCTGCTTGTCGGACCGTGTCAGGGTCACCTGCAAGCGCCGTGTCGCCTACGGTCATGCTCTCGGCCTCGCACACTTCATGGTTTAACCTGGGACGCGATCTGCGCGTCGAGCAGCTTGAACAGGGTGGTCATCTCTGCGCACGATTTGCTTTGCGCAGTCATGAGTTCGCTGAGCTTATGCAGGGTGGTTCGACGATCACTGGCCGCACTCGAATGGGCGTCGTTCGGCGCCGCGGCACCTGAGCCGAGCTCCCCAGATGCCGCTGGTTCAGCATTCACCTGCGAGGCAGCAGCCGCCAAACTTGTGGCTGCCCTATTCAGAGCGCTGTAATCAATTTCCATGAGTTATCCGTCAACCGTCACCAAGCAGTGCTGCAGCAACGCGTCGAGGACATCGCTGTCCTGCGGCCACAACAGCTCACCGCCTGGCGACGCTCTGAATGAAACGTGTCAGTTGATCTTCGAGGCGATTTGAGAATCGAGGTCGCGCATCGCGTTCGCGGTCCCGGTCAGGAACTGCTGGATTTCGTTCAACTGTGAGATCAGCGTGTTCGCGCTCGTGGTGTACTTCGTGTAAGCGTCGTTGAACTTGCCCGATGCCTGATCGGTGACGAAGCCCGAGGAAACGAGCTGGCCGATCTGGGTCTGCATGTTCTGTAGCTTCGTTGTGATCTCGTCACGACCCGCACCCAACTGGGTTGCGGCGGTCTCGATCTCGGCGTAGCTGACCTTGATATTCGACATAGAAGCGGGCCTCTTTCAATAAGCAGTAACTAGATAACGGTCAAAATGCATCCGGAATCATAGATCCCCCCGGAACTGCCAATCACAGCGCGCAAACTTACGGTCTGTTCGCATTGGCCAATCGGCTACAACTTACAGGCGCCGTGTTCCTCTGCACAAGTTACCTGAACAGATGCGTCGCATCACAAACGTGCCGGCATAGAGCAAATGTAAGGCGACCAATGTGGGTACAAAAAAGGCCACCAGGGGTGGAGCCCTTGGTGGCCTTTTGCTCCCCGAGTTGGACTCGAACCAACAACCTGCCGGTTAACAGCCGGCTGCTCTGCCAATTGAGCTATCGAGGATTACTGCTTTAGCAGCGTTGCTACTTTATCAAAGGTTGCGTATTCACCAAATCCACACGGAGCAAATATGGCCTCCTCAATACCCCAGGTGGGGATCAACAACCCCGATAAATCGGGCATCTGAGAGGAATGCGGCCACATTCAACCGAATTCTTTCCGCCAGCAATGGAGCAGTCATCTCGGGCGTGTCGGCCATGTGTGGCGTGATCAGGCATCGGGGCTCTGTCCACAGCGGATGCCCGTCTGGCAATGGCTCCGGTTCGGTCACGTCGAGCGCGGCCCCCGCAATGCCTCCCGCGCGGAGTGCAGCGACCAGCGCATCGGTGTCAACGAGCGGTCCCCTGGCGATATTGACGAGATATGCCGATTCCGGCATGAGTGCCAACTCGGCTGCGCCAATCAGGTGCGTGGTGCCGGCGGTGAGGGCAGCAGCCACCACAACGACATCCGCTGTTGGGAGCACATCGTGGAGCGAGGATGTCTGCACCGTGGCGTCTGCGCCGGCAACAGCGTCTGGACTGCGACGCACGACGGTAATGCTCACCCTGAACGGCGCCAACAGGGCGATCAGCTCATGGGCGATGCCGCCAGCCCCGATGATGACCACATTGAGTCCATAGAGGGAGCGTCCCGCAGGCACCGAATTCCAGCTGGTCGCCCGCGCGCGCTTCGGAAGCAGCCGCAGCAGCGCCAGGGTCAGCGCAAGTGCGTGCTCTGCAACTGGCTGGGCGTAGGCGCCCTTGGCACTCGTCCAGACGAGTCCTGGTCGGTCATGCGCCGCCATGACGCCGCTGAACGCGTCGACGCCAGCCCAGGGCAGCTGCACCCATCCAATCTCCGGATAGGCGGCGAGAGTGTCTCCCAGCTCCCCTGCGCGCGAGTACGAGAGCCAGACGAGGCCCCTCGTCTCCGAGGACAGCGGGGCAACGACTCCCCCGCCGGCCTCAACGGCCTGGGTGAAGACGAGCTCTGGGCTCGGCAGGACCGCGATGGGCCCTGGCGCCGGCGGCAGAGGAACCGGCTCTGTCCCTGTGGCATCTGCCGGAGTCACCGCGCAGTGCTGGGCCATTACTGTTGGCTACCTGAGTTCGGGTGGCTGTCCAATGCCGACGCCATGCTGGCGACGTACGGATGCCACGGGTCTCTGAACACGTCCTCGATCGTGCCGAGTCCCACGAGCACACCCTGGTGCATCACGGCAATCCGGTTCGCGAGGCGCCGCAACACCTGGAGGTCATGGCTGATGACGAGGGCGGAGAACGCACGCTCCTGCTGGAGTTCGACGATGAGGTCGATCACAGCATCCCGCACGCTCACGTCAACGCCGGCCGTCGGCTCGTCGGCAATGAGCACCGTCGGGCCGAGCACCAATGCCCGCGCCAGGGCCACGCGCTGGCGCTGTCCACTGCTCAATTCGTACGGGTACTGGGTGAGCACCGCCAGGGGCAGCCGCACCGCATCGATCATGGTGGCAACCAGCGTGTTGAGCGCAGCCGTGTTGTAGTGCCTGTCGCGATGAAGGATCGGCTCCGCAACAAGGTCTGCCACGGTCAGGTCGCCCTGCAGGCTCGCCGCAGCATCCTGCGCCAGGTAGCCGACCCCGAACGTGAGTCGCGCGAGCTTTCGTTTGCCGATGCCGCGAATGGGGATGCCCTGAACCGTCGCAGACCCGCCGGTGATCTGGGGCCTGAGCCCGCTGCCGGTCAGAGCCTCGCCGGCGAGAACCCTCGCCAGCGTGCTCTTCCCCGAACCGCTTTCGCCCAGCAGTCCCACGATCTCTCCCGGCGCGATCTGCAACGTCATCCCGTGCACTGCGACGAACGCCGGACTCGCTCCGTGCGGCGGATACTCGATCGTCAGGTCGTTCGTCGTAATCGGAAATTCTGATGCTGCGCCGCGAGTCATAGTACTTATCCTGCCGCACGCAGTCGGCGCAGCTCCTCCCGACGCAACGCTTGCTCCGCAGGATCCGGCACTGGAAGTGAGGCGAGCAGCCGTTGCGTATACGGATCCTTCGGTGCGCCGAGTACCTCTGCGCCCGTGCCTTCCTCCACCAGCTTGCCTTTGTACAGCACGGCAATCCGGTCAACGAGGATGTCGACGACAGCCAGGTCATGACTGATGAACAGGGCCGCAAAACCGAACTCGCGCTGCAGCTCAGCGAAGAGTTCGAGAACCCTCGCCTGCACGCTCACGTCAAGCGCAGAGGTGGGCTCATCGGCGATCAGCAGCTTCGGTTCGAGGGCAAGCGCCCGCGCGAGACTGGCACGCTGGCGCTGGCCACCGCTCAGTTCATGCGGGAAACGATCACCATACGCACGCGGCAGCTGAACAGCCTCGAGCAGGTCATTCACCCTGGCCCTCGCCGCACTCGTGCTCGATGCGCGCCCGTGCACGATGAGTGGCTCTGCCACGCAGTCTGCAATCGTCAGCAGCGGGTTGAAGCTCGACGCCGGGTCCTGGAACACGAAGCCGATATCACTGCGCACCGGCTTGAAGTTGCGTTCCTTGAAGCCGTTCATCTCGTGGCCGAGCACCTGGAGCGAGCCCCCTGTGACACGGGTGAGCCCGGCGATTGCCCGCCCAATCGTGGTTTTGCCTGAACCGCTCTCGCCCACCAGTCCCACAACTTCACCAGCACGGATGCTGAGACTCACGCCATCAACGGCGACGAACCCCGGCTTGCCGAAACGGCCCGGATACTGGATGCGCAGGTTGTCAGCCACCACGACGGCCGGCTTCGACGCCCACTCCTCGTCGCGGGCTTCCGCGCGTTCCGCAGCCCGTTCGATGCCCTGGCCGACGTGCGGAACCGCCGCGAGCAGCCGCTTCGTGTACGGGTGCTTCGGGCTCGAGAACAACGTCTGGGCATCCGCTTCTTCAACGACCTTGCCCTGGTACATCACGACAACGCGATCTGCGAGATCGGCGACGACACCCATGTTGTGGGTGATCAACACGATCGCGGTACCGAATTCGTCGCGACAGCGCCGCAGGAGGTTGAGAATCTCGGCCTGCACCGTGACGTCAAGTGCCGTTGTCGGCTCGTCGGCGACGATGAGCCCAGGATCAAGCACGAGAGCCATCGCGATGACCACGCGCTGCTTCTGTCCGCCGGAGAACTGGTGCGGGTAGTAGTTGATGCGGGTTTCGGGATCTGGAATGCCAACGCGCCCCAGGATCTCAATGGCCTTGGCCCGCGCCTCTGCCTTGGTGTACTCGCCGTGCGCGCGGATTCCCTCCGCGATCTGCCAGCCCACTGTATAGACGGGGTTCAGCGCGGTCGACGGCTCCTGGAACACCATGGAGACGTCAGTGCCTCTCACCTGCCGCAGCTGCGCCTTGCTCAGGGAGATGATGTCATTCTCGCTGCGGCCGTCTTTGCTTGACAGAACGACGGCGCCATTGGCTGTGGCCGTCTCAGGCAGCAGCCCGAGGATGGTCTTGGCGGTGACGGTCTTGCCGCTACCGCTCTCCCCCACGATGGCCACTACTTCACCAGGAGCGACGCTGAGCGAGACGCCATCGACGGCCTTCACCGCGCCGGCATCCGTTGAGAATGACACCCCGAGGTTCGTGATCTTCACGACATGTTTCACGGCTTGGTCTCCAATCCGTCTAGGTCTATTGTCGGATCACTTTCGAGTCCGTCAAGGCCTCCAGGGCCAGCGGTCAGCGTTCCGCCAGGAACGACGGATGTTTCAGCCACCAAACCGGCTGACTTTGCGACCTTGCGGCGTCCGCGGAGGCGCGGGTCGGCGAGGTCGTTGAGGCTTTCGCCCACGAGCGTGATACCCAGCACCACCAGCACAATCGCGAGGCCGGGGAACACGGATGTCCACCAGATACCGCTCGTGACGTCTGACAGCGACTTGTTGAGGTCGTAACCCCACTCTGCGGCCGCTGTCGGTTCGATACCGAAGCCGAGGAATCCGAGCCCGGCCAGGGTCAGGATCGCCTCTGAGGAGTTGAGCGTGAAGATGAGCGGCAGCGTTCGCGTGGCATTCCGGAACACGTGCTTGAACATGATCCGACTGTTGCTCGCACCGAGCACCCTGGCCGACTCGACGTAGGCCTCAGCTTTGATACGGACGGTCTCTGCCCTGATCACCCGGAAATATTGCGGGATGAACACCACGGTGATGGAGATGGCCGCGGCCATCACACCGCCGACGAGGTTCGACTTTCCGCCAGAGATCACGATCGACATGACGATGGCGAGCAGCAGCGTCGGGAAGGCGTAGACGGCATCGCAGACCACAACGAGTACGCGGTCGAGCCAGCCACCAAAGTAGCCAGAGACAAGACCAAGGAGCACGCCGGCGAAGATCGACAGGACGACGGCGACCACGATCACGAAGAGCGCGGTCTGTGAGCCCCAGATCACGCGCGACAGCACGTCATAGCCACCCACCGTCGTGCCAAGCGGATGCTCGCCACTCGGCGGCTGCTGAGCCCCGAACAGGCCGTCGGCGCCGCGCAGTTGGCTGAAGCCATACGGCGCGAGCAGCGGAGCGAAGATCGCGGTCAGCACGAAAAGGCCGGTGATGACGAGGCCGACGATGAGCATTCCGCGCTGCAGTCCGACGCTCTGCCTGAGCTGGTGAACGACAGGCAGCCGCGACCAAATGCTGCGCTTGGGGGCGGGAGAAACGACGGCGGAACTCGACGTGTCGAGCGCCTCAGGCTGCGTGGTCGGAAGCGTTTGTTCCGGTGGTGTCAGGGTTGACATGATCAGTACCTCACCCTTGGGTCGATGATGGCGGCAATGATGTCGACGATGAAGTTGGAGAGTGCAACGATCACTGCGAGCAGGGCAACGATTCCCTGCACGGCGACGAAGTCCCTGGCCTTCAAGAACTCGGAGAGCATGAAGCCAAGGCCCTTCCACTCGAAGGTGGTCTCCGTCAACACGGCGCCAGCGAGGAGCAGTGCAATCTGCAGGCCGATGACCGTGATGATCGGGATCAGGGCCGGGCGGTATGCGTGCTTGCGCACCAGGCGGAACTCGCTCACCCCACGCGAGCGGGCGGCATCGACGTAGTCGGTGCCGAGGGTTCCGATGACGTTAGTGCGCACAAGCCGGAGGAACACGCCTGCGGTGAGGAGCCCGAGGGCGAGAGCCGGGAGAACGGCGTGAGAGAGCACATCCGCTACCGCCGCAGGGTCGCCCGTCATGATGGCGTCGATCGTATAGAAACCAGTCTTGTTTGGCAGGAACTCCATTTGGAGTTCCGTGCCCGTTGAGGCACGGCCTGCAACGGGAAGCACCTTGAGCCAGACGGCGAAGACCAGCTTGAACAGCAGGCCGGAGAAGAAGACGGGAGTGGCGTAGCAGAGGATTGCGAACACGCGCAGGGAGGCATCGGGGGCCTTGTCACGCCAGTAGGCGGCGACCATGCCGAGCGGGATACCCACGATGAAGGCAACGAGCAGCGCGTAGAACGCCAGCTCTGCCGTGGCAGCGCCATAGGTGATCAAGATCTCGGTAACGGGCCGATTCGTGCTGATCGACGTGCCGAAGTTTCCGGTGAAGACGTGGCCGAGGTACTCGAAGTACTGCACGAGGATGGGCCGGTCGTACCCGGCGGCGTGGATGCGTTCGGCCAGTTGGTCTGCCGTGAGCCGGCCGCCCTGGGCTGCGGTGATCGGGTCGCCCGTCGCCCGCATCAACCAGAACACCATCGAAACCAGGATGAAGATTGTGGGGAAGATGAGCAGGAAGCGGATGAGGAGATACCGAGCCAGCCCACCCCCAGCTTTACGTGTGCGCTCTGCGGGCCGAGTGGAACTGGCCGGCGGCGTCGATGCCACTGTGGTCATTGTTACCTAACATGTGCAAAACGGGCCCGCCCGCAGAAGCGGGACGAGGCTGACAGACGGTTCTGACAAACGGTTCTTGAAACGGTAGTGCTTGAAACGGTGCAGGGGCACCCTGCTCAACACGCAAGCAAGATGCCCCCGGTAATCGCGCTAGAGCTTCATACCCTAGCGAAAGAACTACTAACCCTTGGCCAGCGCTCCGTAGCGGAACTTGAACGACGCGTCGAGCGTGGTGTCGGTTCCGGTGACGTCGGTGCCGGTCACGGCAACCTGTGCACCCTGGAGCAGGGGCAGGGTTGACAGCTGGGCAGCAACCTTGTCCTGGATCTCCTCGATCATTGCGGTGCGCTCTGCGACGTCAGGCGTCACGGCCTGCTTGAGAATCAAATCGTTGACCTCAGGGTCGTCGAAGTGGTTGCTCAGGAAGTTCTCCGTGAGGAAGAACGGCGTGAGGTAGTTGTCGGCGTCTGAGTAGTCAGGGAACCAACCGAGCTGGTACAGCGGGTACAGGTCTTCCGTGCGGTCCTTCGAGTACTGAACCCACTCTGTGGTCTGCAGGTTGACCGTGAACAGGCCGGTTGATTCCAGCTGGTCCTTGATCAGGGCGTACTCGTCACCCGACGACGGGCCGTAGTGGTCGTTGCTGTACTGGATGTTCAGCGTGACCGGCTCGGTGATCCCGGCAGCGGTCAGCGTTGCCTTAGCCTTCTCGGCGTCAGCGCCACCGTTGCCGTCGCCGTAGAGGGGCTTCAGCGACTCCGTGGCACCGGTCAGACCGGCGGGCACGTAGGAGTAGAGCGGAGTGTAGGTGTCCTTGTAGACCTGCGTCGCGATTTCTTCGCGGTCGATGGAGTCTGCAACGGCCTGGCGAACAGCCAGGGCCTTTGCCTCATCGGCTTCAGCGGTCGTAGCGCCGAACGGCTGCGTGTTGAAGTTGAAGACGATGTAGCGGATCTCTCCACCAGGACCATCGACGACCTTGACCTTGTCGTTGCCGCGCAGGTCTTCGATGTCGGTCGCAGACAGGCTGCGGAACGCGACGTCGATGTTACCTTCCTGCACGTCGAGCTTGAGGTTGGAGGAATCGGCGTAGTACTTCACGTTGACGACGTCGGTCTTTGGGGCGCCAAGGACGCCCGCATAGTCTGCGTATGCCTTGTAGCCGACGAGTTCGTTGAACTTGTAGCTCGTGATCGTGTACTGGCCTGCGAATGCGTCGCCCTTGACGATGTCGTCGTCTGAGGTGAGCTCGTCTGCAGCGAAGACCTCTTCATCAACGATCGGGCCTGCGGGGCTCGACAGGATCTGCGGGAAGATCTGGTCGTTGGCCTGCTTGAGGTGGAACACGACGGTGGTGTCATCCGTTGCCTCAACGCTGTCGAGGTTGTACAGCAGTGACGACGGGCCGTTTTCGTCAGCGATCTTGACCTGGCGGTCGAAGCTGAACTTCACGTCTGACGACGTGAGGTCGTTGCCGTTGGCCCACTTGAGGTCTGGCTTCAGCGTGACGGTGTACTCGGTGGGAGAGGTGAACTCTGCCTTCGTTGCGATGTCTGGCTCGACGTCGGGGCTGCCATACGGCGTGTTCATGAGGAACGGGAACACCTGGTTGGCGACCTGGAACGAGCCATTGTCGTAGGCGCCGGCGGGGTCGAGGGTAGTGACCTTGTCGGTCGTACCGATGGTGAGGGATGCCCCACCTGAACTGTTGGAACCGGCAGAGCAGCCGGCAAGCACGATCGCTGCCGCAGCGAATGCTGCGGTTGCGGCGATGGCGCGCTTACCGTTGGTGGTTGCGGATGTCATATCCGTATACCTCTTCCTGTTGGTGTCTGTACATCGAAGGCACGCGAACGTGCTTCAACGCAGTGCTGTACAGACAGAATTAGCACAGAAAGAGGGCAAAACCTGCGGATTACGCAGCTTCTTTACATACCTGCAATGTTGGGGGCTATTCCGCCCTGAGATTGCGCCGTTCAGCTTCGACGCGAACAAGCTCACGCTGGATGGCCGAATAGATCTCTCGATCTGTCGGGTCAGCGCGCTGGAGACGGCCCATGAGATCTGCTTTCAGCCGGAGCAGTTCGCGGTCGATCAGCGCGGTCGTGATGTCCTTCACGTAGGGGCCAACCTCACGCTCAGACCGTTCTGGCAACGGGGCGACGGCCAGTTCCTGTGCGAGGTTCGCGAGCGTCGCCGGCACTTCACCGATGACGTGATCGAGCCAGCCAGGGCTGTCGGTGTGATCAAGACTGGCCGCAATGCCGTCACGAACGACGGCGAGCGATGGGTGGGTGAACATGGTCTGTGTCGCCCTGGCAATGAGGTCGGCGCCGACAAGGGCTGGACGCTGCAACATGGCCATGAGCGCATCGCGCTCGAGCCTCGTTGCCGGATCAGTTGGAAGCTCGACCAGTGAGAACGGCTTCTCGCGTGGAGCCTCCTGCGTCTCATCAGAGTGGCGCTGCTGGGTCTTCTCTGACTTCTCAGACTTCTCGCCTGCACGTGCTCGTGCTGCTGCGGCGGAGACGGCCTTGGACACCTCGCTCATGTCGAGACCGAGCATGCGGGCAAGCTCACGGGAGTAGCCGGGCCGGAGCGCGGGGTCACGGATCTCGCTCACGATGGGAGCGGCAGAGCGCAGCGCCGCGATCCGACCCTCAACGGTCTCGAGGTTGTACTGGCTGAGTTGCTGCTTGATCACGAACTCGAACATCGGCTTCTTCGAGTCGATCAGGCGGCGAACGGCGTCATCGCCCTTGTTCAGCCGAAGGTCGCAGGGGTCGAAGCCTTCAGGTGCCACCGCGACGAAGGTCTGCGCGGCGAATCGTTGTTCCTCTGTGAAGGCGCGCAGTGCTGCCTTCTGGCCTGCGGCATCGGGGTCGAAGGTGAAGACGACCTCTCCGAGGCGGGAATCGTCGCCGAGCACTCGGCGAAGCACCTTGATGTGGTCGACGCCGAACGAGGTTCCACAGGTGGCGACGGCCGTCGTGACACCGGCGAGGTGGCAGGCCATGACATCCGTGTAGCCCTCAACGACGACAACCTGGTGCGTACGGGAGATGTCACGCTTGGCCAGGTCGAGCCCGTAGAGCACCTGTGCCTTGTGGTAAACCGGCGTCTCTGGAGTGTTGAGGTACTTCGGGCCCTTGTCGTCGTCGAGCAGCTTGCGCGCCCCGAAGCCGATCGTCTGGCCGGTGATGTCGCGAATGGGCCAGACGAGCCGGCCCCTGAACCTGTCGTAGACACCGCTCGCCCCCTCGCGGCTGGAGACCAGCCCGGCGAGGGTGATCTCCTCCGTGCTGAAGCCGCGCGAGCGCAGGTGGTTGGTGAGTTCGTCCCAGCTTTTCGGCGCGAAGCCGATGCCGAATCGTTCGGCTGCCATCGCATCGAAGCCGCGCTCACCGAGGAAGCGGCGGCCGACGTCGGCGCCTGGGCTGCTCAGCTGTTCGACGAAGAAGTCGGCAGCAGCCTGGTTGGCGGCGAGCAGGCGTGCTCGATTGGCATGGTCGGGGGCAGCGCCACCGTCTTCATAATGCAGCTCGATGCCGACCCGGCCGGCCAGCCGTTCGACGGCCTCGCTGAAACTGACGTGGTCCATTTTCTGCAGGAACGAATAGACGTCGCCGCTCTCTCCGCAGCCGAAGCAGTGGTAGAAACCCACCTGAGGGCGCACGTGGAAACTGGGGCTTCGCTCGTCGTGGAAGGGGCAGAGGCCCTTCATTGAACCGACACCCGCAGACTTCAAGCTGACGTAGTCGCCCACGATGTCTGCGATGTTCGTGCGGGCCTTGACCTCTTCGATGTCGCTCTGTCGAATTAGTCCTGCCATAGCTGAATTCTAGTGCAGCTCCCTTGGCGTAACCCGCTCGTGCGAGAGGTGCTCGTTGACGAGCCGTTCGTGCCAGGCCAAAGCCGACTGGTCGGTGAGGCTCGCGACCTGGTCGACGACAACGCGCTTGCGTGCGGCATCGTCAGCGGCGGCGTGCCAGTCGTCTCTGAAGCCGGGGTCGAGCTGTGAGGACCCGGTGGCCAGCAGTGCGTCAGCGAGCTCAACGAGCACCTCGCGCTGCATGGTGTAAATCGGTTGCCTCGTGGTCTTCGACATGACGAAGGCGGCGACAACGCCCTTCAACACCGCAATCTCGGCCTGGATTTCGCGGGGCACCACAATCGAGCCTGCGAAGCGGATGAGGTTCTCCTGCGGGTACGCGGCCCGGGTTGCCTCGACGGCCGCACCACAGAAGCGCCCGATCAGCTGGCTGGTGAGGTTCTTCAGCCTGCCCTGGTCCTGGCGGCTTGCGGTCCAGCTCTCGAGCCAGGCGTCGAGGGAGTCGAGCCGGTCGAATGCTGCGATGAGTTCGTCGTGGCTGATCTCGCCGCCGATCCACTCGTACATCGAGGCGACCAGCTCGTCGTGGTTGACGCGGCTGCCAAGCTCTGCCACGTCGATGTAGCCGTTGACGACGGCATCCTCGAAGTCGTGCACGGAGTATGCGACGTCGTCTGAGAGGTCCATGACCTGGGCTTCGATGCAGAGACGACGCTCTGGTGCACCGTCGCGCATCCAGGTGAAGGCTGGGGCGTCATCCGGGTAGAAACCGAACTTTGCCCTGCCGCTCGGGTCGGCGACCGACGACGCCGTCGGCCACGGGTACTTGCAGCTGGCGTCGAGGCTGGCGCGGGTGAGGTTCAGTCCGTAGCTGTGGCCGTCAGCGCCGAACACCTTCGGCTCAAGACGGGTGAGCAGGCGCAGGGTCTGTGCATTGCCCTCGAAGCCGCCGATGTCGGCAGACCAGGCGTTCAGTGCCTTCTCGCCATTGTGGCCGAACGGTGGGTGGCCGATGTCGTGCGCGAGGCACGCGGTGTCGACGATGTCGGGGTCGAGGCCAAGACGGAGCGCGAGCTCGCGGCCGACCTGGGCGACCTCAAGCGAGTGGGTGAGACGATTGCGGGCGAAGTCGAGCCCTGCGGTGGGGCTCAGCACCTGGGTCTTTGCGGCGAGCCGACGGAGCGCGCTGGAGTGCAGCAACCTGGCACGATCCCTGGCGAAATCACTGCGCCTGGAGCTGTGCGCCTCCGGCAGCGCGCGTTCTTCGTCGTGCGCGCTGTATCCCGTGCTGTTAGCCACCGCTGGTGTCCCCTTCGCCTTCGGTCAGATTCTCGCGCTGCACACCGTCGAGCTCGCGTGAGTCAAGCCAATTCTCCGGCAGGGCCGGCTTTTTCGGCGTTCCGGCGCGACCTCGGGGGCCTTCTGCGCCGATGCCGGGGTACGGCTGGTCGGCATCAAGCTGGCCGAGCAGATCGTCGAGCATGGCCAGCGACTGCACGGTGGCCATGCTGGCACGCAGGTCGCCGCCGACCGGGTAACCCTTGAAGTACCAGGCGACGTGCTTGCGGATGTCGCGGCATCCGCGCTCTTCACTGTCGAAGAATTCGGTGAGCAGCTCTGCGTGGCGGCGGAACGTCTGGGCGACGGTCCCGAGGTTCGGCTGGATCAAGCCCTCCCCTGGATGCGCCTCAGGGTCGAACGCTGCGGCGAGGTCGCCGAACAGCCAGGGCCGTCCGAGGCAGCCGCGGCCGACGACGACGCCGTCGCATCCGGTCTCGCTCATCATGCGCAGGGCATCGTCGGCCGACCAGATGTCGCCGTTGCCGAGCACGGGCACAGAGGTGATCGCGCTCTTCAGGGCCGCGATGGCAGACCAGTCGGCCTGACCGGAGTAGAACTCGGCGGCCGTGCGGCCGTGCAGCGCGATGGCGGCAACCCCGGCGCCCTCAGCGGCCTTACCGGCTTCGATGTAGGTGAGGTGATCGGAGTCGATGCCCTTGCGCATCTTGACCGTGAGCGGCAGGGGGCCTGCGGCCTTGACCGCGGCTTCGACGATCTGACGGAACAGGGTGCTCTTCCAGGGCAGTGCTGAGCCGCCGCCCTTGCGGGTGACCTTGGGCACAGGGCAGCCGAAGTTCAGGTCGATGTGGTCGGCGCGATCCTCTGCGACCAGCAGGGTCACGGCATCCGCCACGGTCTTCGGGTCGACCCCGTAGAGCTGGATGGAGCGAGTCTTCTCGCTCTCGTGGTGGGTGATCAGGCGCATGGACTCCGGCGTGCGTTCGACGAGGGCCCGCGACGTGATCATTTCGCTCACGTAGAGGCCGGCACCGAATTCGCGGCAGAGCCTGCGGTAGGCCGTGTTCGTGATGCCGGCCATCGGCGCAAGCACGACGGGAACGTCGAGCTTCAGGGGTCCGATGGTCAACGGTGCTGGCTGGCTTATCGTGGATACAGGAGTCATTAACTTCAATTCTCCCAGAAAGACGGGGCGTTTCATGAATGCTGCCAATGAGAGCGCTGAGACCGGCGCTGAGACGAGCAGTGCGACCGTCGGTCACGAGCGCGTTCTGACGGATGCCGCAGCGCGCGGCCTCGACGTTCGTATCGTTTCGCGTCCTGCCGCCGGCAGCCTGGCGGAAGCCGCCGCGCTGATGGGAATCGAGCCGGGCGACATCGTCAAGACGCTCGTGGTGAAGCGTCACGACGGCGACTACGTGTTCGCGCTGATACCGGGCGGCCGCAAGATCTCCTGGGCGAAGCTGCGCACTCTGGTTGGCGTGAACAAGCTCTCGCTCCCCCACGAATCCTTGGCGCTGGAGGCGACGGGATACGAGCGGGGAACAATCACTCCACTCGGGAGCACGACGGCGTGGCCGGTGTTCGCCGATGCGAGCCTGGTCGGTCGCGAGGTGGCGATGGGAGCCGGCGAACACGGCTACAGCGCATTCGTGGATGCCGATGCGCTGATCCGGGCCCTCGATGCGACAGTGGCCGACATCTCGGACGCTGAGTAGCGAGCTGGTCACGGAGGCTGATTTCGAGACCCTCGTCGCGACGATTTCGCGCTGCGCGGGTTGAACGCAGCTGCGCTGTCACTGCAGTTACCGCATCGCTGCGTTCGACCCGCGCGGCGCCGCCCTCGTGTTCGGCGGGAGCGGATTTCGAGACGCGACCTCGTTCCTCTGGCGCTCCTCAACCAACGAAAAACCGGTGGTCGAGGAGGCCCGCCAGGGCCGTCTCGAGACCCTAGATGCCGCAGGCACCACCACCGCAGCATCCGCCGGCCTCAGCCTGGCCGAGCAGTTCGATGGTCGGGCGTGCGCCAGCGTCGACGACGGTGGCTTCTTCGGTGGTGACGGTGTCGCTCATGTGGTCTACTCCTCGGTCGATGCGCTGGGGGTCGATGCGCTGGGGGTCAGCACTGCAGCTGACTCTGACTTCTCTGATCGTACTTGCTCAAGTACCTGGGCAAACGTTGACGCGTCCTGCGCGCCAGAGACGCCGTACTTACCGTCGATGACGAAGAACGGCACACCCTGGATGCCGTATTCCTGGGCCAGCGCGACATCCGCTTTCACGTCGGCTAGGAATTCGTTCTCGGTGAGGGCGCGCACCACGTCTGCACGGTCGAAACCGATCTCTGCTGCGAGGTCGGCGAGGTCTTCGATGCGTCCGACGTGGGCGCCATCAACGAAGTACGCCTTGAGCAGGCGCTCCTTCATGTCAAGCTGGCGGCCCTTCGACTTCGCGTAGTGAATGAGCTCGTGTGCCTTGACCGTGTTGGTCTGGTGCACAGAGCCGTAGTCGTAGTCGAGACCGACGCTCTTGGCGATGTCGGTCACGTTCTGGAGCATCTGCTCGACCTGCTCAAGGGGCATGCCCTTGCGCTGGCTGAGGTACTCGGTAGGGGTACCGGCGAAATCAACGGGGGTATCGGGCGAGAGTTCATAGCTGTGGTACTCCACCTCGACATCGCCGCCGAACTGGGCTGCGCCAGCTTCGAACTTGCGCTTGCCGATATAGCACCAGGGGCACTGGATGTCTGACCAGATGTCTACTTTGATAGTTTCACTCACGGTTGGCCAAACACGACACCCCTCCCCGGTATTCCCGATTCGCCGGTCTCCCGGCCGGCGGGCACGGCGACTACAGGCCGGCTGATTACAGGCCGGTTGACTCCGTCGGCTTGTCGATGGCTCCGCCGTAGCGCCGATTGCGCGACGCGTAGAGTTCGATGGCCCGCCACAGGTCGACGCGAGTGAAGTCCGGCCACAGCGTGTCGAGGAACACCATCTCCGCATAGGCGCTTTGCCACAGCATGAAGTTACTGGTGCGCTGCTCCCCTGAGCTCCGCACGAACAGGTCGACGTCAGGCAGGTCAGGAACGTAGAGGCGACGCTGGATCGACTTCTCCGAGACTGCCGACGGCTTCATCCGGCCTGCCGCGACGTCTTCTGCGATCTGGCGCACGGCATCCGTGATCTCGTTTCGCCCGCCGTAGTTGACGCACATGGTGAGGGTGAGGGTGCTGTTGTCCTTCGTCAGCTCCTCTGCATACTGCAGTTCGTTGATGACGGATGCCCAGAGCTTCGGCCGTCGTCCGGCCCAGCGCACGCGCACTCCCCACTCATTCAGCTGGTCGCGCCTGCGGTGCAGAACATCCCGGTTGAAGCCCATGAGAAAACGCACCTCGTCGGGAGAGCGCTTCCAGTTCTCGGTGGAGAACGCGTACACGCTCAGGTGCTTGACGCCGATCTGGATGGCGCCGGCGACGACATCCAGGAGCGACGCCTCCCCAGCCTTGTGCCCCTCGATTCGAGTGAGCCCACGCGCGTTCGCCCAACGACCGTTGCCGTCCATAACGACTGCGACGTGGTCTGGTACGACCTTGGCCGGCAGCGCAGGAGGGTAGAGCCCCGTCCAATCGAGTGGCTTGTACTCCACCGCGTCCTTGTGGGTGAACTGCTTCGGACTCATCGACTCTCTCTCACTTGCTGACGTGGCTCACTTGCTGACGTGGCTCACTTGCTGACGTGTCTCACTTGCTGACGTGTGTCACTTGCTGACGTGTTGCAGGGATTTCAACGATCGTTCCAGGTGCCACTGCGTGTACGCGGCGACGACGCCGGTCGCCTGCCCCTGAGTTCGTGCCTCAGCAGCTTCGGCCTGCGCCCAGTCGCCCGTGAGCAGCGCGCCGAGCAGCGCAATGGTGGCGGCGTCGAGGCGCGCGGATCCGGGAGGAGCACAGTCGTCGCAGACGATGCCGCCCAGTTGCACCACCACAACGGAATGCTCGCCGACAGCTCCGCACCGGGAGCAGTCCTGGAAGCTTGGAGCCCAGCCCGCCATCGACAATGCACGCAGCAGGTAGGAATCGAGGGTGAGAGCCGCGCCGTGCTCGCGCTTGGAGAGGGAACGCAACGCCCCAACGAGCAGCAGGTACTGCTGCAGCGACCCCTCAGACTCCGTCAGTTTGTCGGCGGTCTCCACCATCGCACTAGCCGCGGTGTAGCTCGCGTAGTCGGAGGTGATGAGCGCGCCGTATGACCCGAGTGACTCTGCCTGGGTAATGATGTCGAGGCTTCTGCCCTCGTAGAGCTGCACGTCGGCGACCATGAATGGTTCGAGCCGTGCCCCGAACTTCGACGTTGTCCTGCGCACGCCCTTGGCTACTGCGCGAACCTTGCCATGTTCCCTGGTGAGCATCGTGACGATACGGTCGGCCTCGCCCAACTTGTGGGTACGCAGCACAACGGCTTCATCTCGGTAAACAGGCACTCTTCTATTATCGACCGTTTATATCGACAGTTGCCGCACAATGGATTCATGATGACAGGCCAGGAACCGTGACCACCGTGCTGGTCACCGGTGCAACCGGAACGCTCGGTACGCCCACCGTTGCCCAGTTGCGCAGCGGCGGATATGACGTGCGGGCTCTCAGCCGCAGCAGCGGGCCTGGGCTCACCACCGGAAATCTGTTGACGGGCATCGGGCTCGCGTCGGCGGTCGCCGGCGTCGACACTGTCGTGCACCTCGCGACGGGAAAAGACGACGTTGAAGCGGCATCCAACCTCGTGACAGCCGCACGCGCGGCTGGGGTGCGGCACGTCGTCCAAATCTCGATCGTGGGCATCGACAACATTCCGCTGCCGTACTACCGCGACAAGCTGGCCATTGAGACCCTGGTGTCGACATCCGCCATGCCGTTCACCATCCTGCGCTCCACCCAGTTCCACCAGCTCATCGAGCGAATCTGCACAGCGCAGCGTCTCTCCCCCGTGCTGTGGGCACCATCATTCAGGGCGCAGCCGATCCACCCCGTCGAGGTCGCCACCCGCCTGGTTGAGCTGGTGGGAGCGGATGCCGCCGGCCGGGTCGCAGACATCGGTGGACCAGAGCGCCGCCCCGTCCGCGAATTCGAGGCGATCTGGGCCGCCTCAACCGGTACTCGACGCCCGATCTGGCCCCTCAGAATGCCCGGCAAGATCTTCACGGGCTTCGCAGCGGGCAACATCCTGGTTCCTGGAGAGCCGTATGGTCGCCGCACCTTTGCAGAGTTCATCGCCGAACGGGGTTCACGGGTCGGGTAGCGCGCACCGGCACCCTTCGCGTGGTACTAGTAGTAGGTGACCGAGACGCTTTTCACCATCCCCCTCTGGATCGACCTCGTAGCAGTCGCGATCGGTGCCATCCAGGGTGCGATGTTCGCCGGTCGCTTCAAAGACAGGCGCTTCGACCTGCTCGGCATCGCCCTGATCGGGATCGTCGTCGGACTCGGCGGCGGTATTCTGCGTGACATCCTGCTGGGTATCAGCCCCGCTGCCCTGCAGTCGAACTGGTACCTGCCGGTTGCGACGGTGTTCGCGCTGCTCGGCATGCTGCTGCAGAGTGCGTTCGACCGACTGGGTCCGCTCATCATCGTGCTCGACGCCGTCACCATCGGCTTGTTCGGCGTCATCGGAACCACCAAGGCGCTCGCCTTCGGGCTGCCTGAAATACCGGCCATGTTCGTGGGTGTGGTCTCTGCTGTCGGCGGGTCGATCATCCGTGACGTCATGCTGAACATCCCGATCGCCGTCATGCACGTCGGCTCGCTCTATGCGGTCGCCGCCGGCGTTGGCTGCGGCTTGATGGTCGTCTTCATCCGATTCGGCGTGCCGGTCATTGTGGCGGCAGTCATCTGCACGCTGGCGACGACGGTCATCCGGATCCTGGCCGCCAAGTTCGGCTGGAGCCTGCCCCAGCAGCGCGCACTCGGCAGCTGGCCGCGCTGGCGGCGACCCGCGATTGTGCTGAGGCGCCGCAAGCACGACTAGCGGGCGTGCGGCGCCTACTCCTGCGGTGTCGCGCACCTCACCCAGCGGATGTCGCGAAAACCGGAAAGGTCGCCGCAGAGAGCGCGATCCGTCCTGTATTCGGTGACAGTTGCTCGATTCATCCTGTTTTCGCTACAGGTTGGGCCGCTGCCGGCGCGACGGGCGTAACCGGCGCCCTGAGGCAGTGGATGCGGCATCCGTTCACCGAGAATCGCCGCTACAACCGAGAATCGCCGTTGGAGCGGCGATTCTGGGCGGAAACGGCGATTCTCGGGTGTGACAGCTACAGGTGCGACGAATACAGGTGGCGACGAGCTAGGCGTTCGCGAACTCGCGGTCGCCCGTCTCAACGCGGATGCCACGGTTGACCGCTGAGACGACGGCCTTCAGCGACGCCGTCGAGATGTCGGCGTCGATGCCGACGCCCCAGTAGCGCTTGCCGTTGACGTCGAGGTCGACGTATGCAGCGGCGAACGCGTCGCCCCCGGCCGACATCGCGTGCTCAACGTAGTCGTAGAGCGTCACGTCGATACCGCGATCCGCCATCACGCTGAGGAATGCGGCGATAGGACCGTTGCCGGATGCCGTCGCGCCAGACACCGTGTCGCCGTCGCGCAGCTCGACCTCAAGGTTCACCGAACCAGCCAGGTCACTCGACGTGCGGGTGGAGAACAGCTCAAAGCGGCCCCACTTGGCTTCGGCGTTGTCGTGCTTGGCCGGCAGGTACTCGTCGTTGAAGATCTCCCAGATCTGCTCGCTGGTAACCTCGCCACCCTCGGCATCCGTTTTGGCCTGCACGACGCCGGAGAACTCAATCTGCAGCTTGCGCGGCAGGTCGAGGGCGTGGTCGGTCTTCAGCAGGTAGGCGACGCCGCCCTTGCCAGACTGTGAATTGACGCGGATGACAGCTTCGTAGCTGCGGCCAAGGTCCTTCGGGTCGATGGGCAGGTACGGCACAGCCCAGACCAGATCGTCGACGCTCTTACCTGCGGCCTCCGCCTCAACAGCCATGGCCTCGAAGCCCTTCTTGATGGCGTCCTGGTGCGAACCGCTGAATGCGGTGAAGACGAGGTCGCCGGCCCACGGGCTGCGCTCAGGAACGGGCAGCTGGTTGCAGTGCTCAGCGGTGCGCTTGACCTCGTCGATGTTGCTGAAGTCGATCTGCGGGTCGATGCCCTGCGTGAACAGGTTGATGCCGAGTGCGACCAGGTCGACGTTTCCGGTGCGCTCTCCGTTGCCGAAGAGGCAGCCTTCGATGCGGTCTGCGCCGGCCAGGTAGCCGAGCTCAGCTGCGGCGATGGCCGTGCCGCGGTCATTGTGCGGGTGCAGCGAGATGATGATGTTCTCGCGCTGGGCCAGGTTGCGACTCATCCACTCGATCGAGTCTGCGTAGATGTTCGGCGTCGACATTTCAACGGTGGACGGCAGGTTGATGATGACCTTGCGCTCCGGCGTCGGCTCGAAGATGGCAACGACCTGGTTGCAGATGTCGAGGGCGAACTCGAGCTCTGTGCCGGTGTAGCTCTCCGGCGAGTACTCGTAGTAGATCGCGGTGTCTGGCACCGTGGATTCCATCGAACGACAGATGCGGGCGCCGTTCAGGGCGAGGTCGATGATGCCCTGCTTGTCTTCGCGGAACACCACATCGCGCTGCAGCACGCTCGTCGAGTTGTAGAGGTGAACGATGGCCTGCTTGGCGCCGGCCAGCGATTCATACGTGCGCCGGATGAGGTGCTCACGCGCCTGCGTCAGCACCTGGATGGTGACGTCATCGGGGATGGCGTTCTCTTCGATGAGGCTGCGCACGAAATCGAAGTCCGTCTGGCTCGCCGACGGGAAGCCGACCTCGATCTCCTTGTAGCCCATGCGCACGAGCAGGTCGAACATGATGCGCTTGCGCTCTGGGCTCATCGGGTCGATGAGTGCCTGGTTGCCATCACGCAGGTCGACGGCGCACCAGCGCGGCGCGACAGTGATGCGGTTGTCTGGCCACGTGCGATCCGGCAGGTTGACACGGAACTGCTCGTGGTACGGACGGTACTTGTGCACGGGCATTGCCGATGCAGACTGGTTGTTTTTCATAATCTGGAATCTCCTCGCGAATGGTGATGAGCCAACGACAAACTCCGCGACGAGGGAGGCCTCAGATTAGGACTCGTCGCGGCAGCTAAGGAGAAGCGCACCGAACAACACAGATTCAGGCTAGCACCGTTTATCGCAGATCGTTTCACGAATCAACGGATGCCGGTCGATCCTCTGGCCGGGAGGGGTCACCGGCGTTCACGCACAACGGTGAGCACATCCCGCACCGATGCCGACGGCAGGTATGCCCTGGCCAGGGCGAGGCCGATCGCCGGGAGCGCGATCGGGTCGGGGTAGGCCAGAAACAGCGGCTGGAATTCCGGCTGGAATTTGCGTTTGAATGCCAGAAGCGATCGAAAGCCGTACACCGGCTCGAGAGCCGCGCCCAGGAAGGCCAGGATTCGGTTCAGGAAACCGCTGTCGCCGGCCGCGGTGTCTACGCTCCCGTCTGAGCCTCGGTCCGTCACCGTCTGTGCGAGCGGGGCGGCGGAGAGACTGAGGAACTCGATCTCGGGCTGTTCCCGCAGCATGGTCGCCGTCTGCGCGATGAGAAACTCCATCACGCCATTCACGCCGTCTGGCCTGCGACGCATGAAGTCAAGCGTCCAGCCAATCACGACGCCGTTGCGATAGGTCGGCAGCCAGCTGGTGACGGCGTGCACATGGGAGCCACCATCGATGGCGAGCATGAGTCGCACAGCGGGGTCCGTGAGCTCTGGCAGTCCCCCGAGAGTGAAGCCGAGTTCCGGCAGGTCCTTCTCCTGCACCCATTGCTCCGAGATCTCGGCAATCTGCGCGGCACCGCCGGCTGGGAGTTCGTCGTAGCTCGACCAGATCGCTCTGACCCCTGCGCGATGGGCCCTGTTGATCGATGAGCGGATGTCTTGCCACTTCTTTCCCGTCGTCTCCCATGATCCGGGCCGCAACACCGTCTCTTCCGCGACGGTCATGCTCTGCCAGCCCATGTTCACAAAAACCGGCACCCACCGGGCATGCACGCTGTAGAAGACAGGAATCCAGCCGCGGTCGTCACACATGACGGCAAAATCGGCCACGGCCTTGACCGCTTCGCTGCCCACATCGTCGATCACCCCGCCGTCCGCCCCGCCGTCCACCTCACCAGCGCGACTGTCGGCATCCGTTTCACCGATCGGATCGGCGGTCGTGATGGCAATGCCGTTCACGACGCGGTAGGCGATCGCGATGGTTCCCGCATCGTTGAACCACACGGTATTACCGTCCCACGTCGACATGAACGACAGCGATTCACCCCCGCTTCGTTCCAGCAGGGCACGAAGGCGCGCCTCGTCATCCGCCAGCGCGGGGTCCTGGGAACCTCGCAGGCACACGATGGCACCTGCGATCGCGATGATCCAGAACAGCGGCCCCACCCACTGATACAGCGCCGTCGTGAGCGGATCGGTTGGCAGGAACGCAACCCGCTCCAGCCGAAGGAACCCGACGGGAATGAATCGTTCTGGGATGTCGGTGATGAGCTCCCCCAGCGTGACCGCGGGGCTGAAACTGCCGCGCAGCAGCCAGCCGACTCCGACGTACAGCCCAGCCAGGGCGGCAAAACTCACGACCGTCGTGACGACAAAGCGCCTCAGCCGGCGCGGCGTGACCTTCACGGGAAAGTGACGCAGGTTGCCCAGGATGATCATGGCCGTCGCGAGCGGGACAAGTATTGACACCAGTAGCATGAGCGCGATCTCCCAGTACGGGGTCGCATGCCAGTGCCAGACAAACGGTTGACCGGAAGTCGGCAGGACTCCGTAGTACCAGGCGCCGAGGGCCGCCAGGCCGAGATTGACTGCAATGGCGAGCCACGCCGCAAATCGCTTGCCGCGCGCCAGCCCGAATGACGCGACGAGCAAGAGGATCAAGGGAAGCAGGCCTACCAGAAGCGGGCCGATCCCATCCACTCTCTCCAGGGTGAGCTCGTGCACGCACTGCCGGGTGATGTTGCCGACCAGGCACCGGTCTGCGACATCCGCCGCATCCGGGATGTTGTGGGTGAACAGTGTGCCAAGCGGTGCCAGAATGCCGAATCGTCCGCCCGAGACCAGCGATGCCACTGGTCCGACAGCCAGCACGCCGACCACGACTGCGAGCAGTGTCCGCGACTCATGGTCTGAGCTGCGGTGCCAGGTGAAATGGAACTGTACCGGCCGGAAAGCGAGGCCAAGCGCGAGCCCCGCACCGGCGGCAATCAGCCGATACACGTCGGACGGCTGTCCGGAATAGAGCAGCAGAGTCAGCAGCACCGTCAGGGTCACCACGCGTATTCGGCGCTTCCACAGTGGACTCGCGAACCAGCTGGCTGCCATGATGCAGCCGGCCATGGGGGTGAACGGGTCGAACGTGAAGAGTTCACGCACGCCGCGCGACCACATCTCACCGTCGGCGACACCCAGAGCCTGGACCAGGATTCCGAGCCCAGGGCCGACGAGGCTTGTCACGACGAAGGCTGTCGCCACGCGCCAGGTCCCCACGAGGCGTTCAGCGTAACCGAGGACGATGATCGCCCCCAGAAGCGCCAAGACGAGATCTAGGCCATTGTCCACACCGAACACGCTCGTGAATGGCGACCACCAACGGCCATGACCTACAACGGAGTCGTAGCCGGTTCCGAGAGCACCCCTGATGGATTGGCGCATTCCGAACAGGGGGCCTGCGACACACGCAACAACCAGGACGGCGGCTGCGTAACCCACTGAGAACGGCTGAGTTGCAAGAAATGAGACCAGGGCGCGGGCCCGCAGTCGCGGTCCGCGCTCTGGGCTGTATGTGGGCTGCGAACTGGTTGCAGCTTCGGCCGAACTCATGTTGCTCCCCCTATTCCTCCCCTGACCGCGATGAGCTGCAGGGCCTGTTTCCAGCCGTACTGCACGGTGTGCCAGTCATGGGCCGTTCCGGGGGATACGAAGACGTGGGTGGTCGCCCCGGCTGCACGTGCTGCTGCAGAGAGAGTCGTAGCCCACGGGAGATAGCGCGAATCGTCAGCTCCCACCGCAAAGATCGTCATCAGGTCCGCATACGGCGCGTGGGCGGAGAGGATCGCGGCCGGCGCCGCGGCGGCGTAGGCGTCGGCGCTGCCGGCGAACCCCGTCGCGATCGTGTTCTCCTGGGTACCGTTCGCCGGTACCAGCTCCCCCGAAATATCGAGGATGCTTCCAAATAGCTCAGGGTGCGCAGCTCCGAGTTGCACTGAGCACGTTCCACCCTGCGAAAAACCCGCGATCGTCCAGCCGTGTGCGTCAGCGACGACAGGGAGATGCGCCCTGATCCAGTTGGGGACGTCAACGGTGAGATAGGTCGCCGAGTTCCCGAGCGCCGAATCAACACACATCGGGTTCTTGTCGGCCGCGCCCAGTTGATCTGGCACAACGACAATCGGTGCCTGTCCGGCGTGGGTCCCTGCGAACGAGTCGAGGATCGCTGCGAGGCCCCCTGCTGTGAACACGTCTGCAGGGCTTCCCGGCTGACCAGAGAGCATCACAACAACGGGCAGCGGAGGCGGGTTGTGCACACGTGCCGCCGGTGGCAGGTAGATCAGAGCGTCGCGCGCCGTGAAACCCGAGTCGGTGGCAGGGATCGGCACGGTCCCAACTACCCCATGTGCAGAGTCGGGGGTGCCGCCGGCGGCGCTAAACCCCACGCCAGGGTCCGACAGGGCAGCTTCGAGAGGCTGGTAGGCCGGGAGACCAAGTGCTGTGCGAAGCGTTGGGAACTGGCCGAAGTCCACATTCACGCCGGCAGCTGCCGTCACGATGACCAGCGGGATGGCGACCACTGCAAGAATGCGCAGCCCCCAGTGGCCGACTATCGCAGCAAGAGTGACCAATCCAAGGCCAGCAAAGCCAGCGGCGACCCAGAGCCGCGTCACGGGTGTCAGCGACACCCCGAAGACATCCCAGACATCGTCCACCAGCCAGCACACGGCGTACCCGAGCGCGCCGGAGAGCAGAGCGACGGACACGCCGATGAGCACCATTCGCCTGTGCCCGCGTCGCGCCAGCCCCACGAACAGCGCAAGTACAACGACACCCGCACAGCTGTACAGAACAGCCGGCAACGGGCCGTCCACGATACTCACGTCGAGCAGCGAATCGGTCATCTGCGTCCTCCTCGACCACTCTCACACCTGGAGGTGAAAGCGGCCGTTGGGAACGCGTGTTCTGAGTGAGCCTTCAGCCCGCAGGCTGCTCACTCACAGCGGTCATTCGGCGCGGGGTGAGGTTGCCTACTCTGTAAGGCGGTGTTCGAACGCGAAGACGACGAGCTGCACTCGATCGCGGAGCGACAGCTTCGCCAGGATACGGCTGATGTGGGTCTTCACCGTCGCCTCAGAGAGGAACTCGGCGGCAGCGATCTCGCCGTTGCTGAGTCCCCTGGCAGCCAGCACAAAGATCTCGCGTTCACGAGCGGTGAGGGTGCCGAACGATTCCGGTACCTCAGGTGCTGCCGACTGTCGTGCGTCGAAGTGCTGGAACAGCTCACGGGTGGCGGAGGCCGCGATCACGGCGCTACCGGAGTGCACCGTGCGGATGGCAGCCAGCAGGAACTCAGGGTCTGCGTCCTTCAGTACGAAACCACTGGCCCCGCCCCTGATCGCCCTGGTCGCGCTCTCGTCAAGGTCGAAGGTCGTGAGCACAATGATGCGCGGCGCGTCGCCCGCACGGCCTTCCGCAGATGCCACAATCTGGCGGGTCGCTTCGATCCCGTCCATGACCGGCATTCGGATGTCCATCAGGATCACGTCTGGATGGGTCAGGGCGGCCATGCTCACCCCCTCTGCGCCGTTGCCGGCTTCACCGACGAACTCGAGGTCGGCCTGCGACGAGATGAGCATGCGGATGCCGGCACGAAACAGCGACTGGTCATCGACGAGGGCGACCCTGATGCGCTGGGGAGGGGTCGGTATTTCTGAGTTCATGGATTCCCGATCTGTCATGAGTGCTGCAGCCGCCCTGCCGGTATGCGCGCGGTCACGGTGAAGCGGCCGCCCTGCGCGTCGGTGTGCAGGGTTCCCCCGGCCAGAAGTGCGCGCTCACGCATGCCGGGGAGGCCGTGACCAACGCTCCCCGCCACCGTGGCGGTAGCCGTTGAGCTGTCACGAATCGCGTTCGACACGGTGACGCTCACACCCTCAGCGTCCCAATCGATGCAGAGGCTCACCTCGCCGCCAGGTTCACCATGGCGCAACGCGTTGGTCAGCGCCTCCTGGATGATCCGGTAGGTCGCCAGTTGGGCGCCGGAGCCCAGGGCGAGCACATCGCCGGTGACACTCCAGGTGATGACGAGACCGGCACTCCGCATCTGGTCGACGAGGCGGTCGAGGTCGGCCAACATGGGCTGCGGCCCAACGGCCTCGTCTTGCCTCAGCTGCGCCAGCAACAGCCGCACGTCGCCGAGGGCTTCCCGTGCGGTGCTTGAGATGGTGATGAGAGCGGCGTCGACGGCGGTGGGGTCGCTCGCCCGTGCATAGCGGGCGCCATCCGCTTGGGCAATGACGACAGCGAGAGAATGCGCGACGACGTCGTGCATGTCGCGGGCGATGCGGTTACGTTCCTGTTCGACGACAATCGTGCGTTCGGCGAGCTTCTGCTCCTGGAGCGCGACCGATGCCAGCCGTTTGCTGGCGCGCGCCGTCTGCCAGGTGCGAACCAGCAGTCCGAGCGTCCACGCGAGGCCCAGTACGCCGATGGATGCGATGAGGGTGGCCACGAGTTGGAGAACGCCACCAGCGATGTCAACCGCCGCACCGATGCCGCCTGGGTTCAGCAGGCTCCCCGACCGGAGCGACACGTAGCCTGTCGCCAGGAGCGCACCAACGCCAACGGATGCCAGGCCAGCCCATTTGGTGATGCGGCCGCCATACGCGGCGCTGGCAAAGAGCACGATCAGGATTGCAAAGTCTGCGGTGAGAACGTCGAGGCCGCACAGCATCTGCAGGATGGCTGCAACCCACGCCACCGTGAGCGAGACACCGGGTGCAAACCGACGGGAGGCGACGGCCACTGCCAGCGTGAGCAGAACGATAGTGCCCTGCACCGATGACCCGCTCGATGTCACCATGTCGAGCGCCACGAAGACCACCGCTATCGTGACGTCGACCATGAACTGCCGCGGGGTGAGTTCGCGTATGAAGCGGGATGACGCAATGACCGCTCGATCGTTGACCCCGTCACCGGTACCGAGCAGCCACGCCTCCACGGCGCTCTGCGACACGTGGCCGTTCAGGGCGCGGCGTCGGAGCAGGAGTCCGATCGCCCACGAGCCGCACAGCACTCCCGCCACCAGCTGAGCGCAGCCCAGGAACAGTGCCAGCTCACTCACTGCTCCGCTGATGCCCGGCATGAACCCGGAACCGGTCGATCCACCCAAGGGCAGGACCGTGACCGACACGATGATCGAGACGACGACGGCACCCGTGAGCCCGATCCAGCGGGACGTCCGACTGCCGTAGGCACTGGCGGCGAAGAAGACGACGGCGCTGGCGACAACCAATGCGCCGCTCCCCAGCGCCCCGGCATCCGCTGAGCCGGAAAAGAGCACCATGAGGGCGAGGACACCTGACGCGAGAGCGCCGCCTGGGCTGACGCGCGACACGGCGATCGCCATCGTCAGGAGCAGGACCCCGCTGGTCTCTGCGAGGGTACCCGTCAGTGCCGCCAGGATCAGCCAGAGCACGAAGAACACCAGGCCGAGCGCCGGCTCGAGCAACCAGCGAGAGCGTTGGGCGTTGCCGGGCACACTCCACCATCGACGCAGTGAATCAGTCAGGCCAGGCACCGTTCTACAGTAGGCCGAGATCATGGGGAGTTGCCGACCCTGCCGCTCATCTCCATCGCGCGGCGACTGAAATCATCCTCTGGGTGTACGCCAGAGGACCCATGCGTTTGAACGCATGGATCCTCTGGTGTGCTGGTGGTGATGAGCCGTTAGAAGCCCAACCCGTTAGAAGCCCAGGCGGCCCAGCTGCTTCGGGTCGCGCTGCCATTCCTTGGCCACCTTCACGCGAAGGGACAGGAAGACGCGCTTGCCGACGAGCGGTTCGATCTGCTTGCGGGCACGCATACCGACGTCCTTCAGGCGGCTGCCCGACTTGCCGATGATGATGCCCTTCTGGCTGTCGCGCTCGACGAAGAGGTTCGCGTAGATCTCAACGAGGTCCTGGTCGTCGCGCTCGATCATGTCGTCGATCGTCACGGCGATGGAGTGCGGCAATTCATCGGTGACACCCTCGAGTGCAGCCTCACGGATGTACTCGGAGATGCGGGATTCCAGACTCTCGTCGGTGATGGCATCCGCTGGGTACAACGGAGCTTCGGACTTCGGCAGCAGGCGCAGCAGCTCACCGGCGAGGGTGTCGAGCTGGATGTGGCTGGTGGACGAGATCGGCACGATGGCCTCCCAGTCGCGCAGCTGCGAAACGGCAAGCAGCTGGGCGGCAACACTCGTCTTTGAGGCGGCATCGATCTTGGTGACGATCGCCACCTTCTTGGCGCGCGGGAACGCGTCGAGCTGCTCGTTGATGAATTTGTCGCCCGGGCCGATCGGCTCGTTGGCCGGGATGCACAGTCCGATCACGTCGACGTCGCCGAGCGTGGCCTGCACCAGGCTGTTGAGGCGCTCCCCCAGCAGGGTGCGCGGGCGGTGGATGCCGGGGGTGTCGACCAGGATCAACTGGCCGTTCTTCTGGTGAACGATTCCTCGAATCGCACGCCTGGTGGTCTGCGGCTTCGACGAGGTGATCGCAACTTTTTCCCCCACCAGTGCGTTGGTAAGGGTGGATTTGCCCACGTTGGGGCGCCCCACGAATGATACGAATCCTGCTCGGTAGTCATCGTTAGCCACGACCATGTGCTCCTTCTTCTTCAGGCTCTGTGACAAACGCGGTTTGCGCGTCGATCAAGGCCTTGTCACGCTCCACCAGCACCGTGCTGATGTGTTTTCGCCGACCCTCTGTTCGTTCGGCAGTCAAAACCAGTCCGCTCACGGTGGCAATCGAACCAGCTACTGGCAGTCGACCCAATGCCTTGGCGAGCAATCCCCCCACGGAATCCACGTCATCGTCTTCCAGTTCAAGGCCGAAGAGCTCCCCCAGCTCATCGACGGGAAGACGGGCGCTGACCCGGTAATGCCCGGATCCAAGCTCCTCGACCTCCACGACATCGCGGTCGTACTCGTCCGAAATGTCACCGACGAGCTCTTCGATCAAGTCTTCCAGGCTGACGAGGCCGGCAATACCGCCGTACTCGTCGACGACCATGGCCAAGTGGTTGGACTCCAGCTGCATCTGCCGCAGCAGAGCGTCTGCCTTCTTCGATTCGGGCACGAAGACCGCTGGACGTGCCAATTCGGCCACCGTGAGCGAATCGACGTTGTCAGGGCGTTCGTAAATGAGCCTGGCGACGTCCCTGAGGTACAGGATGCCGGTGACGTCATCGACTTCACCGTCGACGACGGGCACCCGGGAGAAGCCCTTGCTCAGGAACAAACCCATGCCGGCGCCCACCGACGTATCCGCGTCGATCGTGACCATGTCTGTGCGCGGGATCATGACCTCGCGCACCACTGTCTCGTTGAACTCGAAAATCGAGTGGATGAGTTCACGATCGTCTTCTTCGAGGACGTCGAGTTCTGTGGCCTCGTCGACCATGCTGAGCAGCTGGTCTTCAGAGGTGAAGGTGTTCAGGCGGCCGCGCCCTGGCGTCACCCGGTTGCCGAGCGAGACGAGGGCGTTGGCGATGGGGCCGAGCAGCACACGCAGGAAGTGCACGAGCGGGGCAGTGGCCGTCACCAGGCCGGCCGGATGCGCGCGGCCAACGCTGCGAGGGCTCGCGCCGACAAGCACGAACGACACACCCGTCATGATCAGCGCTGAGAGCAACAGAGCGAGCCAGATTTGATCGATCGTCGTGGCGAACACCAGGGTCACGAGAACGGCCGCGGTGGTCTCTGCGATGATTCGCATGAAGTTGAGGGCGTTCAGGTGCGCGCCCGTTTCACCGGCGATCGCCAGGAGTGAGCGCTTCGCTCGGGAGTCCTCTGCGAGCTCGATGATGTCTGCCCTGGATTGGGCCGTGATGGCAGCGTCGACTGCCGCCATCAGCCCGCCGAAGGCGACGAGGATGATGGCGAGAGCGACGAACCAGCCGATGAACATGATCAAACGCGCTTTTCCTGCAGGTTGAAGGCCAGGAGGATGTCGCGCTGAATGCCGAACATCTCCTTCTCTTCGTCTGGCTCTGCGTGGTCGAAGCCCAGCAGGTGCAGGATGCCGTGGGTCGTGAGCAACAACAGTTCATCGAGGGTGCTGTGGTTGGCCGCAATGGCCTGTTCCTCTGCGACCTGCGGGCACAGCACGATGTCGCCGAGCAGCCCTGGGGGCGTCTCAACTTCTGCGGTGCCAGGACGCAGCTCGTCCATGGGGAAGCTCAGGACGTCGGTGGGGCCCGGCTCATCCATCCACTGCACGTGCAGCTGCTCCATGGCGCCCTCGTCCACCAGGACGATGGCCAGGTCGGCATCCGCGTGCACGTGCATCGCATCGAGTGCGAATGCGGCCAACCGCAGGATGGCGGCCTCGTCGACGGGAATCGCCGACTCGTTGTTGATTTCGATGCTCAACTCTGTCTCCGTTTCGGGATGCGATCGCGCACAGAACCGGAGCGACGCTCGGCTCGGTTGGCGAATTCGCGGGCTTGTTCGCTTTCGTAGCGCTGCGCCTGCTTGTGGGCGTCGTACTCGGTGTACGCATCGACGATGCGGCCAACGAGCGAGTGACGCACAACGTCAGCACTGGTCAGGCGGGAAAAATGGATGTCATCAATGTGGTCGAGGACCCGGGTCACGAGACGCAGGCCGCTGGATCCGGCCGGAAGATCGACCTGCGTGATGTCGCCGGTGACGACCATCTTCGACCCGAACCCGAGGCGGGTGAGGAACATCTTCATCTGCTCTGGCGTGGTGTTCTGCGCTTCATCGAGCACGACGAACGACGAGTTCAGGGTGCGTCCACGCATGTAGGCCAGCGGGGCGACCTCGATGGTTCCTGCCGCGAGAAGCTTGGGAACCAGCTCAGGGTCCATCATCTCGTTCAGTGCGTCGTAGAGGGGGCGCAGATACGGGTCGATCTTGTCGGTGAGGGTTCCTGGCAGGAATCCGAGTCGCTCGCCGGCCTCGACGGCCGGGCGGGTGAGGATGATGCGTTCGACTTCTTTGCGCTGCAGCGCCTGGACGGCCTTGGCCATCGCGAGGTACGTCTTGCCGGTTCCGGCCGGTCCGATGCCGAACACGATCGTGTGCTCGTCCATCGCGTCGACATAGTCCTTCTGGCCCAGGGTCTTTGGGCGGATGCTCTTGCCGCGCGACGTGAGAATCGCCTGGCCGAGCATCTCTGACGGGCTGCGTGTGCTGTCGTCGTTCAAGATCTTCGCCGAGGTCGTCACGTCGTTCTCCCCGAGGTCCTGGCCGTTGTGGATCATCAACTGCAACTCCTCCATCAGGCGCCTGACGGCTTCCACCTGGACGGCGGGGCCGGTCAGCGTGATTTCGTTACCGCGCACATGCACGCTCACGCTGGGGTACTGCTTTTCGATGGTGGTCAGGAACCTGTCCTGTGGCCCGAGGAGGCGCACCATGGCGATACCGTCAATGTGGATTCGTGCCTCGGCCACATCCCCGGGCGCCGGGTTCCCGACCGCCGGGTTCACCGGCCCCGGATTCACTGCCGGATCCGCGTTCACGCCCGGCCCCTCGTTAGCGTCCGCCAAGGGATCCCTCCGCGAGGTGGCCGCCGAGCAGGTGCGCGTGCACGTGGAATACCGTCTGACCGGCATCCGCCCCGGTATTGAACACCAGGCGGAACTGTCCGTTCGTGCGTTCGACAGCGATCTCGTTCGCGACAGCGACGAGTTCGGCAAGCAGTGCAGGATCACCGGCGGCAAGCTCAGCCACGTTTCGGTATGCCTCCGTCTTCACCGTGATCACGATGTGTACGGGGGCCTGTGGGGCGATGTCCTCGAACGCGATGACGCGATCGGTTTCGGCCACAATGGTGGCCGGGATCTCGCGCGCGATGATGCGGCTGAAGATCGACGGTGCTGCACTCTCGGTATGGCCCGCGCTTGAAGAAGACATATCTCTATCTTAAGCGGCGCTTACCAACGGTGAAGCGTTGCGTTCAGGATCGCCAGGGCGGCCGGCCCGGCCGTCGACGTGCGGAGGACTGTCTCGCCCAGACGAACCTGGGTTGCCCCTGCCGCCTCGAGCATCGACAGCTCAGAGGGGGCGATGCCGCCCTCTGGGCCGACGACGAGCACGATGTCCCTGTCGTCGGGTGCACTGTCGTCACGTGCACTGTCGTCACTGGCACTGTCGTCGACGGTGAATTCGGTGAGTCGGAGTGACGCGGTCGGCTCCAGCAGCAGCATCCGCGTCTCGGCCGCGAGTTTCACCAACTGTTTGGTCGTCACGAGGTCGGCGACATCAGGCAGCCACGGGCGAATCGACTGCTTGCTCGCCTCGCGCACAATGGCAGCCCAGCGTTCCCTGCCCTTGGCGACCTTCGCGCCGTCCCAGCGCGAGATTGAGCGGGCGGCTGCCCACGGAATGACCCCGTCGACACCGAGCTCTGTCGCCGCCTGGATGGCCAGTTCGTCACGGTCACCCTTGGCGAGGGCCTGCACCAAACGGATGCGAGGGGTCGCCGCCGCGTGCAGCGTCGCTTCGTCGACGCGCAGCGTCAGCTCGCCGGACTCCGCCGTGACCACGGTGCCGGAGAGCACCAGGCCATGACCGTTTCCGAGCAGCAGCGACTCGCCGGGGCGAACCCGGCTGACCGTCACCGCGTGCTTGGCTTCGCTGCCGCCGATGCGCACAATGGCACCGGCGGAACAGTCTTCAGGGCGCAGCGATTCGTCCAGGTAGAAATGGGCCATCAGGATCTAGCCGAGGAAGCGATCGCGCAGCTTGGAGAACAGGCCCTGCTGGAACTGGCTGAGCTCTGGGGCGTGCCCCTTGTGCCTGGCCGCGAACTGCTGGATGAGTTCCTTCTCCTTGTGATCGAGCTTCGTCGGGGTGACGACCTGGATGCCGATCTTCAGGTCTCCTCGGCCGCTGCCGCGCAGCTTGGTGATGCCGCGGTCCTTGATGGTGAGGATCTCGGCGCTCTGGGTGCCGGGCTTCAGGTCGATCTCGATGTCGCCGTCGAGACCCTTGAGCGTCGTGGTCGTGCCGAGGATGGCATCCGCCATTTGCACTTCGAGCGTGCAGAGCAGGTCGTCGCCGTTGCGGCTGAAGATGTCGTGGTGACGTACCTTCATCTCGAGGTACAGGTCACCGTTCGGGCCGCCAGCGGGGCCGGCCTCTCCACTGCCTGGCATCTGCAGGCGGAGACCGGTGTCGACGCCGGCGGGGATGTCGACGGCCACGGTGCGACGGGCGCGAACACGGCCCTGTCCCTGGCAGGTGACGCACGGCGTTGCGATGATGGTGCCGTAGCCGCGGCAGGTGCCACAGGGGCTTGACGTCATCACGTTGCCGAGCAGGGAGCGCACTGCGCGCTGGATGCTTCCGGTGCCGTGGCAGATGTCGCAGGTGACGGGCGACGTGCCCGGCTGGCAGCAGCTGCCGTTGCAGGTCTCACAGACGATGGCCGTGTCGACCTCGAGGTCGCGGTGCGTGCCGAAGATGACCTCTTCGAGGTCAACCTCGACGCGGATGAGTGCATCCTGGCCGCGTTCACGACGTGAGCGGGGTCCGCGACTGCCGCCGCCACCGCCGCCACCGAAGAACGTCTCGAAGATGTCGCCGAAGTTTCCGAAGTTGCCGCCGTCGAATCCGCCACCGCCCTGGCCGCCCATGTCATATTGCTGGCGCTGCTTCGGGTCGCTCAGGACGTCGTAGGCGTGCGTGACGAGTTTGAACTGTTCCGATGCTTCAGCACCAGGATTCACATCGGGGTGGAGCTGCCTGGCAAGGCGACGGTACGCCTTCTTGATCTCATCGATCGTTGCGTCTTTGGAAACGCCCAGGACTTCGTAGTGGTCAGCCAAAAGCGGCTCTCCTTGTTGATCTGTGTGCGGGAAAGTGGATATAAAAGCTAGTTCTCACCGAGATGACGGGAGAGGTATCTGGCAACAGCGCGTACCGCAGCCATGTTGTTCGAGTAGTCCATGCGAGTCGGACCGAGCACACCCAGCCTGGCCAGGTCGCCGCCGGCTGAGGTGTATCCACTGGTGAGAACGGATGTCTCCCCCAGCCCGAATGACGCATTCTCACGTCCGATGCTCACCGAGACACCGTGCTGGTCGGCCACCATCTCACCGAAGAGGCGAAGCAGGACAACCTGCTCCTCAATCGCTTCGAGCACGGGGTAGATACTGCCACTGAAGTCTTCCTCAGTGCGCACCAGGTTCGCAGCTCCTGCCATCACCAGGCGGTCGTGGCGGTTCGCCCCGACCTGTTCGATGAGGGTGGACACGATCACGCCGAGCAGATCGGCTTCTACGGCAGGGCCGAAGTCGCCGGCATCCGTCAGCGTTTTGGCTGCCTCTGTCATGGTCGACCCACCGACAGACTGGTTGAGCCGGGCACGGATCGAGGCAAGCTGCTGCTCATCGACAGCACGGGGCAGGTCGATGACGCGCTGTTCAACCCGACCGGAGTCGGTGATCAGCACGGACAACACTCGGTGATCGGTCAGCGGCACGAGTTCGACGTGGCGAACGCGGGCGCGGGACAGCGACGGGTACTGCACGAGGGCGACCTGCTTCGTCAGCTGTGACAAAAGTCGCACGCTGCGAGCCAGGACCTCGTCGAGGTCGGAGGACTGACCGAGGAAGGTTTCGATCGCCTGGCGCGCAGCTGGAGTCAGCGGGCGCACATTGGCGAGGTGATCGACGAACAGCCGGTATCCCTTGTCGGTGGGGATGCGCCCCGACGAGGTGTGCGGTGCGGCGATCAGTTCTTCTTCTTCGAGCAGGGCCATGTCATTGCGAATTGTCGCGGCCGAGACGCCAAAGGAGTGCCTGTCGACGATCGATTTCGATCCGACCGGCTCGCGGGAGGCGACGTAGTCCTGAACAATGACGCGCAAGACTTCAAGGCTGCGTTCGGAAACCATGCTGTTACAGTCCCCTCTTCACTCGGCGTTCACGTCGGCGCTCGCATACTCTTCGCGTTAGCACTCGCATTGACTGAGTGCCAATCATATCGCGTCTACCTGTGCCTTCATTGATTGCCAACCGGAGTTTCACCGCAGTAGCGTTGGCATACAGAACGGCGCGCGAGATTGGCATGACCGCCTGGAGCGTGCAATCGTCTGAAAGGCGCGATCATGACTGATCCGGATGCACAGACTCCCCCAGAACCGCCAGACGGCGAGGAACAGCCGCCGCCCGGCTTCCGGCAGTCTTACGTTCCGCCGAACCCGAATACCACCCTGTCGACAATGGACGACCGGCAGTGGGCGTCCCTGGCTCATCTGGGCGGTATTTTGGGGTTCCTTCCCTCGCTCATCATCTGGCTTGTCTTCAGACAGCGCGGTCCGTTCACCAACGTGGAAGCCAAGGAAGCACTCAACTTCCAGATCACCCTGTCGATCGGGTACGTGGTGATCTACGTCGTCAGCTTCATCGTGACCGTCGTGACCTTCGGCCTGATCTCGTTCATCGGCCTGTTGTTCTGGGTGCTCTGGATCCTCGGTGTCGTCTTTTCCATCCTCGGCTTCATGAAGGCGAAGGATGGGTACCACTATCGCTACCCGTACGCCATCCGCTTCATCGGATAGCCGGCTTTACCAAATACGGGCTTGACCAATACGGGCTTGACCAAACAGTGGTCACGGAGCCCGCGGATGACGTAGCCACGCCAGACACGCGTATTCGTCCCCAATTGCGTCTCGCTCTGTCTGTACTGTATTGACTGGACATCACCGCGTTTTCCGCATGTCCGCGTTTCACTGCACGTCATCATTGCCCGCCCCGTGCGCGATCCAGCGCCATACGATCCCAGCGCCAAAGGAGACACCATGTCTGATGCACCTCCACCCCCTCCCGCCAACCCGTACCAGTCTCCCAGCCAGCTCAGCCCGGCTGACGAAAAGCTCTGGGCGACGCTCATCCACATCGGCGGAATCTTCTTCGAGCTGCTGCCCGCACTGATCGGTTACCTGGTCCTCAAGGATCGCGGCCCGTTCATTCGCCAGCACACCGCTGCGGCATTGAACTTCCAGCTCACCATGCTGATCGCGTACATCATCGGCGCCATCTTGACGGCCGTCTTCATCGGCATCCTGATCGTCTTCGCCGTATGGGTCGTGACGATTGTCTTCAGCATCATGGCCGCAGTCGCTGCCAACAAGGGCGAGGCGTACGTGTACCCGCTGTCGATCAAGTTCGTCAGCTAGCTCGCACTCTCGTGTGAGGCCGCACCGGCGGTCACGCGGAAGAAGCCGCTCACCAGGTCACGATCTGGTGAGCGGCTTCTTTCGTTGAGCGGATGTCGGAGCAGAACGTGAACGCGCGCTCGCGGCCCACGGTGCGCCCGGTGCGCGCTCGGGCCCCCTAGGAGCATGCTTCACGCGGGTCCTGATCATTCAACCGGGTGGGGTCTCGGACCAATACAGACACGGCCGGGTCGGTTCTGTTCAGCCCGTTTGCGGATGATCACGTCTATCGGCGAGTTGGTCTGCCATCCGGGTCGGGGACTTCGTGGCCACATGCCACCGCTGCTGCCCGTCCATCCAGATCGGGGCCTTCACCTGCGGCACCCCGTCGACCATCCGGATCTGCCACCCCGACCGGTGAATCGTTCGGTGGTGGAACCAGCACAGGGTCACTCCGTTACCCACCTCGGTGGGCCCGCCGAGCGCATCCGGGATGACGTGGTGAATCTCGGCCCACGCGGCCGGGCTCTGGCAGCCCGGGATGATGCAGCCGCCGTCCCGGAGGGTGATTGCACGGCGCTGCTGGCCGGAGAAGCACCGGTCGGTGACCCCAAGTTCGATGATCTTGCCCTTCGCATTGATCGTGACCGGTTGCACTCCCCCGGCACACGCCATCTGCTCCACCGTCAGCATTGAGATGGGTGCCACCTGCCCATCAATGTGACCGGCACCCGTGCCGGCCAGGAAGTCTTCCTGCCGCACGCTGACCAGCACGGTCGGGGCGGCCCCGCCAATCGAGGGTGCTTCGGCACTTCGCGCGGCAGTGTCAACGATCATCGTGAAGAGGTCGTGGCGCAGCTGGTCGCGGGTCCGATCGTCGTGCTCGAGCACGTCCCGGTCGATCTCTTGCTCCTGCTCCTCCACAGTCAGGAACTTGACCTGCGCGGTCCGCGGCGACATGTATGCATCCATCAACCGTTGGAACTTGGCGGCCGTCTCCGGCATCAACGCTCCCGACACGGGGATGAGTCCGTCGCGCTCGGTGCCGAGCCGGAACCCGCGGTTCAACATCGCCCGCTTCTCATCGGGCTCAAGACCGTCCGGGTCGATGAATGCCTTCCACACCTGCGCTTGCAGCAGCGTTTCATCCGCAGCCACCGGGGTCGTGGCCTCGTCGCCCGGCCCGATCGGTTGCCCCGTCGCCGCTGAGACGAGGGCTTCCTCGGCGAGTTGGATCTCACCGACCGCGATCCGGCCACGCAACGGGCTAAGTGCCGCAATGATCACTTCGGCACTGTCCCGACCGAGCAGCCCACTGGCCAGCCCGACCGCCACGGCCGGGAACTTCGCCGGGAACGCCGCCCCGTCCAACCCGTACTGGGTGCGGACGTGGTCGCCCAACCGGATGCGCTTGGCGATGGTCTTCGCCGACACGCTTGTGAGCCGTTCCAACAGCTCGGTGCCGCTCCGGCATCCGCGCTTGGATGACAGCCGCTCGGAGACCTCCAGGGTCTTCCGCGACCGCTCCTCAATCTCGGCGGCCAACGACACTCGGTACGCGTCGATGATCCGTCCGGCCTGCTCCGCCTGGATGGCACGTTCGACCAGATCATCATCACTGTCGACGCGCACCGTGGCGCAGGGCTGGGCCTCCGAAAACTCCGCCGTGAAATCCTGCAGCATGTCCTTCACTGAGCGGGATTCCTCGATTGTGAGCATGCCTCAATACTACCAGTATTAGAACAGATAGGCGAGCTTTTCTCAATCCCAGCCAGGGCTTAGTCGTAAGTATGTTCGGGTAGATGTTCCGGAGGGCGGGCCGCTATCGGCCCCGAGGTGCGAGGGTGCGAGGTGCGAGGGTGCGAGGGTGCGAGGTGCGAGGTGCGAGGTGCGAGGTGCGAGGTGCGAGCGAGAATAGGCGTTCGGTCACCGCGCCGAACTCTGGCGCGCGTTTTCCCGCCTGGCGCGCGGTTTATCGCGCGCCAGCCGCATTTTCGCGCGCCCCGATGAAATCACGACGGCCCGTCGCCCAGTTGACTCTCGTGGGCGGCGCTACGTGTCGAGGTGGCCGGTGGGACCCGCCGCGGGGGTCGAACGCGGCGGCGCGGTAGCTGCAACATGCGCATTGCTGCGTTCAACCCGCGTACCCCGCTGCCGGTGCCCCCTTGGGGTGCGCGGTCGTCTGAGTCCGCCGTGCCGCTTGATTCGGCGAGAAGGGTCTCGAGACACTCGCTGGCGCTCGCTCCTCGACAAACGGATTCGACCAACGGAGACCTCGGACAACGGAGACCTCGCTACTCAACCAAGAGCTCGCTCCTCGACCGCCGGAACCAAGCGCGAAGACTCACTTAGCCTGCCGAGACGAAGCGCAGGTCCGGCTCCATTGGCAGCGTGGCGGGGAGTACGACGCTCAGCACGCGGTCACCGAGCACTGCGCCGTGCGCCCGGTATCCACGGTGCTCAATTCGGATTCCGGCAACGGGCAGGCCGTCGATCTCGATCGAGTGCTCCAGAGCGAGGCTTGGATCGGTCGCATCCTGAGCCGAAAATGGATCCGCTTCCAAACCATTAGCAGAGGCATTCCGCCAGACGTGATCGAGGTGCTGCGCAAGGGCCGCAGCATAGGAACCCCACGACAGCGCATCAGTGGTGGTCGAGGTGCGCACGGCTTCCCACAGCATCGGGTACCTGGAGCGCAGCATCCGCTCTCGCACCCAGTCAGGCAGCCCATCCGCGCGCTCGGCAGACAGCAGATGCCCGTCGTTGTGTGCGTCATCGCGTCGAAGAAAGTTGGCGGGATCATCCCGATCGTCCGGATTGACAAGGACGCTGTAATGCACCGCGATCGCGGAAATCTCGCCATTCGTGCGTTCCACATTGACGCCCGCCTGTTCGATGTGCCGTTGCGGGGCAAAAGTGACCACGCGGCCGCCGAACTCTGCAACAGCGTCGTCGAATGACAACGGCGCCGGCGGCCATTCGATCGGTCCGGGAACGAACTGCATGAGGCGATCCTCTCGCTGACGACTGTGTGGTCACACGGTATCGCGCTCCAGACAGAAATTGGCGGATGCCACTGCGCACCCCAACGCTTTACGTTCGGCCCGCGGTGTGGTCGAGTGGAGCCGGGGCACCCGCTGCCCCACGCAGAACCAGTTCACGCTCAGAACCGAGTCCACACGCAGAACCGGTTCAACACGCAGAACCGAGTCAACAAAAGGAGTGCACCGCGATGGCTGAGAAGCAGAAGTCCACTGCAACATCCACGGCGAAAAGTGAGCCGGCCGAGGGATTCTCTGAGGAGGAACGGGCCGCCATCAAGGAGCGTGCCGCTGAGCTCAGAGCAGAGAAACGTCGCAGCAAGGACTCCGACAAGAAGGCGCAGGACGAGAAGGCCGTTCTCGCAGCAATCGCGGACATGCCGGACGCAGACCGTGCCCTCGCAGAGCGAGTCCATGCCGTCATCACGGAGAACGCACCAGACCTCGCACCCAAGCTCTGGTACGGGATGCCCGCGTATGCCATCGACGGCAAGATCGTCTGCTTCCTCCAGCCGGCAGAGAAGTTCAAGACGCGGTATGCGACCCTCGGCTTCAATGACGTGGCTACCCTCGACGACGGCACCATGTGGCCAACTGCATTCGCCCTTGCGGAGCTGACCGCGGCAGACGAAAAGAAGATCGGCGCCCTCGTGGCGCGCAGTGAGCTGACATGCAACGTGTCGAGTGGCGCCACAAGCCACGATCGACGCGAAGCAGGGCACGATCGACGTGAAGCAGGGCACGATCGACGCGAAGCAGGGCACGATCGACGCGAAGCAGGGCACGACGGCACACGCCGGGCTTGACCATTGCTGACGCCGGATGGATTCTGGGCCCATGGACACCCCAGGCAGCCAGACCACAGAGACCCTGCCCACTGCGATCGCTTTCCCCTTCGAACCACGCGGCCCACTCAGCGGGCGGCTTGTGGTCGCTCTCGCCGAACCGCCATCCGTCACTGACGACCTAGCGGATTTCCAGGCGGAGCTGGAACGCGCATTGGCGGACAGCACCGACCTCCTCCGCGACGATGACCTGCAGCTCACGCTCTTCGTGCTCTACGGCCTGTTCTATGGAGACGTTGGCACTGTCGACGATGCCTGGGAATGGCATCCGGCAACACTCGCCGCCCGTGCCAGCATCGAGGCGACGTTCGAGCGGCAACTGCGGAATTCCGTGGTCATACCGCCGTTGCCCCCGGCCGACGCCGAGTCGGTCGCTGCCGCACTGTTTCGGCTGACGGGTAAGGATTCGGGGCCCAGCCTCGCGCGATTCGTAGCGCAGCGTGCGTCGGCAGACCAACTCGTGGAGTTCGTGATCTACCGCTCCATCTACACACTCAAGGAGGCCGACCCGCACTCGTGGGCCATTCCCCGCCTCACCGGCAAGGCGAAGGCTGCCTTGGTCGAGATTCAGGCCGACGAGTACGGAGGCGGGCGCCCGGAGCGGATGCACTCCGCAATCTTCGCCCGCACGATGACAGAGCTTGGGCTCGATGCTCGCTACGGCGCGTACGTCGACCAGGTTTCCGCGCTCACCCTGGCGTCGATGAACATGATGTCGATGTTCGGCCTCAACCGTCGACTGCGTGGCGCCATCGCTGGCCACCTGGCTGCGTTCGAGATGACCTCGTCAATCCCGAACCGGCTCATCGGCAATGGATTCCGCCGATTGGGTTTCGAGAAGAACGTCACGGACTATTTCGACGAGCACGTTGAAGCGGATGCCGTGCACGAACAAATCGCCGGTCGCGAACTCGCCGGTGGCCTCGCAGAGGACCAGCCGGCACTGCTGGCGGACATCTTCTTCGGTGCGAGCGCCTGCCTGACGGTAGACGGATTGGCTGGGCAAGAAGTTCTCGACGCATGGACCTCTGGGCGGTCCTCCCTGCGCACTCCGCTCGCCCCGCAAGCACGTCCCGCACCCTCGGCATCATGAGCTCGCCCCTGCCGGCCGACTACGTACTGCCGCTCCTCTGGCGAGATGATCGCGGCATAGACGAGCTCACCGACTACCTGCACACGCTCAGTGGGTGGATCGCCGTCACCGTCGTTGACGGGTCGCCCGGCGGCATGTTCGACGACCACCACGACCGGTGGTCTGGGTTCGTTCGGCACGTTCGTCCGGATCCGTGGCCAGGCAACAATGGCAAGGTCGCCGGTGTCATGACCGGCCTCGGCCTCGCCGACACCAATCTGGCCGACGGCAATCGCGTCGTCATCGCCGACGACGATGTTCGTTACGACCTGCCTGGGCTCACCCGAATCGTCACGGCGTTGGACCACGCCGACGTGGTGCGACCGCAGAACTTCTTCACCAGCCTCCCCTGGCACGCCCGCTGGGATACGGGGCGCACTCTCGTGAACCGCGCGCTCGGCGCCGACTACCCTGGCACCCTCGCCGTGCGGCGCGACCGCATTCTGTCAGTCGGCGGATACGCCGGTGACGTCCTCTTCGAGAACCTGGAACTGATCCGCACTGTGACCGCAGCAGGCGGCCGGGAGGCGCAGGTTGCCGACCTGTTCGTGGGCAGGATTCCGCCCACCGTTGGCCACTTCGCCGGCCAACGCATCCGCCAGGCCTATGACGACTTCGCCCAGCCACTGCGTCTCGTTGCAGAGCTGGCCCTGCTGCCGCTGACGCTGTGGGCGCTCAGACGACCCCAGCGGATGCTCGTTGGCGTCGTCGTGGCGTGTGCCGTGGGTGAGTGGGGTCGGCGGCGAGCCAACGGCGCATCCGTCTTTCCCTGGACGAGTGCCGCCTGGGTTCCCCTCTGGATGCTGGAGCGCGCCATCTGCATGTGGCTGGCCGTTGGCCTTCGCGTGCTCGGCGGGCCCCGGTATGGAGCCGGACGGCTTCGCCGTGCCGCTACCCCGCTGCGGCAGCTGCGGGAACGCGTTGCCACACATACAGCAGGGACACATACAGCAGGGACACATACAGCAGGGACACTGACGTGAACGACGAGATGCAGGACGCCGCTGCAGAACCGACGGGCGACGAGCGACGGGAGAGCCTGCATCCGCTCATCACCGTGTGCGCCGATGGCCCCCTTCTCATCCGCGGCAGCGTCGACATCGTTGGAGCTGGGGGAGATCCTGTGCCCGTCACACGCAAGACCATTGCCCTTTGCCGATGCGGCGAATCGACCATCAAACCGTTCTGCGATGGCTCACACAAGCTCGTGGGATTTCACCCGGACCAGCCGCCTACGGAGTAACTCATGCCCCTGAGAACTTATTCGGTTCGAGCCCGGCAATGCGATGCGCGTGCTCCTGGAGATCCGCTTCGCTGATCTGGTGCCCGCCGTTCGCGAATCTCTCACGCAGCGCTTCCATGACTTTCGCCTCGTCGTGGCCGGCCAAATCCGCTTCCTGCTGCCTGAGAATGCCCGCCACCTTGGCGTCTTCCGGCTGAGAATGCTGGGCCTGAATTGGTTCGTCCTGGGTGTCATCGCGGTTCGTCATGCGTCCTCCGATCAGAGAGCTGCTTCGGGACTAGAGGTGCTTTCTGGCTATTGTGCCTCGTCTGCGGTGAGCTTTGGCTGTACGGATTCAGCTCGGTTCGCTCACGAAACCGATCTTGTTGCCGCCCAGGTCGGTCGGCTCACGGATCGGTGACTGGGATAGCGACTGTCACGTCCTTGGTTCTCAGACCAGACTCAGACCGGACCCTGGCGGGAACCGGATGCCCTAGTCGTCAGCGAGCAGGCGGCGCACCACGGCATCCGCGAGCAAGCGACCGGTGAGCGTCAGCTCAACCGTGCCAGAGAGTGCAGCACGCGGATCGACCAGCTGGTCTGCGATGAGTCCTGCGACCTCGAGCCTGCCTCGCTCCGACAGCGAGTCGATGCGAATACCCTCACGGATGCGGCTGGTCAGGAGAACCCGCTCGACCTCGCGGGTTGCGTCGTCGAGGGTCTCACGGCCGGCAGCTGGCGAGTGTCCGGCGAGCACCCGGTCTGCGTACGCTGCCGGGTGCTTGACGTTCCACCAGCGCAGTCCGCCGACGTGGCTGTGGGCGCCGGGGCCAACGCCCCACCAGTCCTGGCTGCGCCAGTACGAGAGATTGTGGCGTGACCTGTGGTCGACATCCGTTGCCCAGTTGCTGACTTCGTACCAGCCGTAGCCGGCCTCCTCAAGCATCCTGTCGGCCATCTCGTAGAGGTCTGCCTGGTGATCTTCGTCGACGGGAGCGATTTCGCCGCGCTTGATCTGCCGGGCGAGCTTGGTGCCTTCCTCGACGATGAGCGAATATGCGCTGATGTGGTCTGGGCGCTGCGCGATCGCGTGCGTAAGACTCGTGCGCCAGTCGTCGAGCGACTCCCCCGGCGTGCCATAGATGAGGTCGAGACTCACATCGAGGCCGACATCCCTGGCCCACTGCACGACGAGTGGAATGCGCTCTGGATCGTGGGTGCGCTCCAGCGTGGCGAGCACGCGCGGCACCGCAGACTGCATGCCGAACGAGACACGGGTGAAGCCGGCCTCAGCGAGGGAAGCGAGGTAGGCGGCATCCACTGAGTCTGGGTTGGCTTCTGTCGTCACCTCTGCGCCGTCGGCGATTCCGAAATTGGAACGGATGGCGTTGAACATCTTGACCAGGTCAGTGACCGGCAGCAGCGTCGGCGTGCCACCGCCGAAGAAAACGGTCGCGGCCTCCCGAGGGGCGACACCGGACTCGGCGAGAATCCGGGCACCTGACTCGACTTCGATCACGGCCTGGCTGGCATAATCGCTCTGCTTGACGCCGCGCAGCTCGGTGGCCGTGTAGGTGTTGAAATCGCAGTAGCCACAGCGCACCCGGCAGAACGGCACGTGCAGGTAGACGCCGAAATCGCGTTCAGCGGATCCAACCGCGGCGGATGCCGGAAGGAGTCCGTCGAGAGGTGCGGGGTCGCCGAGGGGAAGTGCACTTGGCACGTGGTTTACGCTCCAGACGCGGGGTGCAACGCCCGCAAGTACTGCTTTGTGATTTTTGCCTGCTGGTACCGGAGGATCGGCGCCACCAGCTTGTACTTCAGCGTGCTGGGCTGCGAGAACGACCGGATGGTCAGCCAGACGGAGTCGTCTTCGAGCTTCTCAACGACGAATGACTCTTCGCCGCTCTCCGGGTGCCCGGCCATGGTTCCGTACGCAAAGCCGATCTTGTTGGCTTCGTCGATGACGTAGACCACGCGAACCGGTGCGACGACATTGAACGGGCCTGCCTTGATGGACAGCTTCGCCGTCATGCCGTTGGCGATGTATGGGGTGCCGTCATCGGCAAAGGTCGCTTCATTGACCGGATGCCGCTGGTCGCGCGAGGGAGAGCCGTCTTCGTTGAACGCGATCCCCGCATACTGCACGCCGGTGCCGACTTCAAGGTCGGTGACCTCCATGCCGCTTCCGCGCTGCACGCCCCAGGTCATGAGCGACGTCGCTGCCGCCCTGAATCGGTCGCTGCCGCTACCGAGCTTCACCGTGCTTTCGGCCGGACGGTACCCGGCTGGCGGGAACGTCATGAGGTCGGCAGCCAGCGTTCCGCCGATCGCACCGTAGGTAACAGATGCATCGGTGAAGGTTGCGCGGCGCATCAGAGTACGTCCCGACCGTCTGTACGGGCGAGGCCCGACTGCGTGACGAACGACAACTGCTGATTCATGAAAAAACTCCCGCTTGCGCTTGAACTACTAGCTCTAAGGGTATGCGACGAACCCTTGGCGTTGGTCGCGTGTGCCGGCACGCAGCACAATGGGCTGCCTGGACCCAGTCCAGACAGCCCACCGAAAACCAGCTGCTACTTCTTGTCCTTCTTCTCCGTGTCTCCGGTAAGAGCTGCAACGAAGGCCTCCTGCGGAACTTCCACGCGGCCGACCATCTTCATGCGCTTCTTACCTTCCTTCTGCTTTTCAAGCAGCTTGCGCTTACGGCTGATGTCGCCGCCGTAGCACTTGGCAAGGACGTCCTTGCGGATGGCGCGAATGCTCTCGCGCGCAATGATGCGTGCGCCGATGGCAGCCTGGATCGGAACCTCGAACTGCTGGCGAGGGATGAGCTCGCGCAGGCGCGTGGTCATCAGCACGCCGTATGCGTATGCCTTGTCGCGGTGCACGATGGCGCTGAACGCGTCGACCTGCTCGCCCTGCAGCAGAATGTCAACCTTGACCAGGTCGGCTTCCTGCTGGCCGGTGGGCTCGTAGTCGAGCGAAGCATAGCCAGCGGTACGGCTCTTCAGCTGGTCGAAGAAGTCGAAGACAATCTCACCGAGCGGCATCGTGTAGCGAATCTCGACGCGGTCCTCACCGAGGAACTCCATGCCGAGCAGAACGCCTCGGCGGCTCTGGCAGAGCTCCATGATGACGCCGACGTAATCCTTCGGCGCGAGAATAGCGGCCTTGACGACCGGCTCCTCAACCTTGGAAATCTTTCCACTCGGGAACTCGCTCGGGTTGGTGACCGTGACGGTGCGCTTGTCGTCGGTGGTGACCTCGTACGGCACGCTCGGCGCCGTGGCGATCAGGTCGAGGTCAAACTCGCGCTCAAGGCGCTCCGTGATGATCTCGAGGTGCAGCAGGCCCAGGAATCCGCAGCGGAATCCGAACCCGAGGGCAACGGATGTCTCGGGCTCGTAGACGAGGGAGGCATCCGACAGCTTGAGCTTGTCAAGCGCCTCGCGCAGGACGGGGAAGTCACTTCCCTCGATCGGGTAAAGACCGGAGAAGACCATGGGCTGCGGTTCGGTATAGCCGGGAAGGGCAACGGTCGCGGGCCTGGCCGCCGTCGTGACGGTGTCACCGACCTTCGACAGGCGCACGTCCTTCACACCGGTGATCAAGTAGCCGACCTCGCCGACACCGAGTCCGTTGCTCTGGGTGGGCTCGGGAGAGCTCACACCGATCTCGAGAATCTCGTGCGTGGAACGCGTCGACATCATCTGGATCTTCTCGCGCGGCTTCAGTTCACCGTCGATCATGCGCACATACGTCACCACACCGCGGTAGCTGTCGTACACGGAGTCGAAAATCATGGCGCGAGCCGGTGCGTCAGGGTCGCCGACGGGAGCCGGGATCTGGCTGACGGCCAGGTCGAGCAGCTCGCTGACGCCCATGCCGGTCTTGCCTGACACGCGCAGCACGTCTTCTGGCTTGCCACCGATGAGGCTGGCCAGCTCTTTGGCGTATTTCTCGGGGTCGGCAGCCGGCAGGTCGATCTTGTTCAGCACCGGGATGATGGTGAGGTCGTTCTCGAGAGCCAGGTACAGGTTGGCCAGCGTCTGGGCTTCGATGCCCTGCGCTGCGTCAACGAGCAGGATGGCACCCTCGCAGGCCGCAAGGCTCCGCGAGACCTCGTAGCTGAAGTCGACGTGACCAGGGGTGTCGATCATGTTGAGCGCGTAAGTCTTGCCGTCGAGCTCCCAGGGCATGCGAACGGCCTGGCTCTTGATCGTGATGCCGCGCTCGCGCTCGATGTCCATACGGTCCAGGTACTGGGCACGCATGGAACGGTCGTCGACGACACCCGTGATCTGCAGCATCCGGTCGGCAAGGGTGGACTTGCCGTGGTCGATGTGGGCAATGATGCAGAAGTTACGGATGAACTCGGGGGCAGTTGCGGCCGGTTCAAGCGCTGTGTGAGCTCTCGGTGACATGATCTGCCCATTGTCCCATGAGAGGGCGACTTCGAGCGCCGCAGCTCGCTTCGAACTTCGCACGTGCGGCCGGCAACAGGGATTCACTCTTTTGATGGATGCTCGCTCACACGTGCGCTGGTTAGGCTGATCGCGATGTCCACCTCAGATGCCACGCTCATCAGCAGGCTGCCGCATTCCGCCCTGACTCCCGTCTTGACGGGCCTGCGCATTGCGCTGCACATGCTGATCGTTGGGCTCACCGCATTCGTGATTCTGCGCGCGGCGTTCGGCGTCTGGCCGTATCCAGCGCTCGTCATCACGCTCGCAGTTGTCTTCCTCGCCACGTATGTCGGTGGCAATGTGCTCCTCACGGTGCGCGCCGACCGCTGGATCGTGCCGGTGTGGCTGCTGGTCCTGATAATCGAATGGCTGGCGTTCACGTTGCTGGCCTCCGATGCCGCGTACATCGTCTTCCCCCTCTTCTTCCTGCAACTCCACGTTCTCCCGCTGCGCTGGGCGATCCCGACCGTTGCCGTCAGCGTGATCCTGGCGATCTGGGCGCTCACCTGGCACCTGGGCTGGAACCTCGGTGCCACGCTCGGGCCTCTTATCGGCGCCGGTGCCGCGGTGGCGGTTGGCCTCGGCTATCGCGCCCTCCTGCACGAGGCCGTCGAGCGGCAAGCGCTCATTGCCGACCTCATCGATACACGGGCGGAGCTGGCCGCGACGGCCAGGGCATCAGGCACCGCCGCAGAGCGGGAGCGCCTGGCGCGGGAGATCCACGACACGGTGGCCCAGGGTCTGTCGAGCATCCAGCTGCTGTTGCACGCCGCTGAGCGTACGGTGACGGATGCCACGGCGCTCGAACACCTGCGACTTGCGCGGGAGACCGCGGCGATCAACCTGCAGGAGGCCCGCCGCTTCATCCGGGAACTCACGCCGCCAGCGTTGGACGCCCAGACGCTGCCCGCCGCCCTGGCGCGGCTGGCTGAGGGGGTGTCGGCATCCGCTGAAACCGTGAGCGGCGAGCCTGGAGCAGCCCGGCTGTCGGTCATCGTCCACGTCACCGGCGAACCAGTGCCGTTGCCGATGCGCCTCGAGGCCACGCTGCTGCGCATTGCCCAGGGCTCGCTCGCCAATGTGGCCCAGCATGCCCGTGCAGACAGGGCCGAGCTCACGCTCAGCTATATGCCTGACTCCATCGCCCTCGACATCGTCGACAACGGCGTCGGGTTTGATCCGGCAGGGCCGCAACTGGCCGGGCGGCCGGACTCATTCGGCCTGCGCGCGATTCGTGCCAGGGTCGAACAGCTCGGCGGCACCTTCGTGCTGGAGTCGGCACCGGGCAGCGGAACCGCCATCGCCGTCACGTTCCCGCTCGACGAGTCGATCAACACGCCACTCGCTGACGTGCTGCTCACCGACGCGCCGCTCACTGACGCGCCGGCCGACCTGTCCATGCCGCCTGTCGACGCGCCACCAGCCGCCACCCCACTCAATACGGAGTTCTCATGATCCGCCTGCTCATCGCCGATGATCACCCTGTCGTGCGCGCCGGCCTGCGGGCGTTGTTCTCCGCCGAGCCCGACATGGACATCGTCGCTGAGGCATCGACAGCGGAACATGCCGTCGAACTGGCCGCAGAGCTCGACGTCGACGTCGTGCTGATGGACCTTCAGTTCGGCGGAACCCTGCAGGGCGCTGAAGCCACCCGGCGCGTGCGGGCGCTCCCCCAGCCTCCGCACGTGCTGGTGCTGACCAACTACGACACGGACGCCGACATCCTGGGCGCCGTCGAGGCCGGTGCCAGCGGATACCTGCTGAAGGACGCGCCCCCTGCCGAACTCGTCGCAGCCGTTCGCGCTGCCGCTGCCGGCGAGAGCGCACTCGCGCCCGCCATTGCCTCCCGGCTCGATCCGAGCACCAGGGAGCCGGAGACGCAGCTGACCCTGCGCGAAACGGAGGTGCTGACGCTGGTGGCGGCTGGGCTTTCGAACCGACAGATCGGGCAGGAACTGTTCCTCTCCGAAGCCACCGTCAAGTCGCATCTCGTACACATTTTCACCAAGCTCGGCGTCAGCTCGCGCACGGCCGCCGTCGTGCAGGCCAGGGCCCTCGGCACGATCAGGAACCCGCAGTAGCCTGCACGTGGGGTGCCACCTCGCCGGCACCTCATGACCACCGGCTGAAAGGTGTGCAGATGACAGACAGCATTCCGATTGTGCTCGTGCACGGCATCCGTGCCTCTTCGACCATGTGGCGACACCAGGTCGACGCGCTGCACAAGGCCGGCTATCGCGTGCTGGCAATCGACCTGCCCGGCCACGGCATTAACCTCGAGTCAGAGTTCTCAGTGGATGCCGCCCTTGACGCCATCGATGCCGGAATCGACGCCGTCGCAGAGCCAGGCGAACCCGTGATGCTGGTGGGCCTCTCGCTCGGCGGATACTTCGCCACGGCGTACGCCGCCACCCACCCTGAGCGGGTACGCGGGCTCGTTGCCGCCGACTGCGCCGCGCTGCCCCTAGGGTTGCCGCTCCGGGGATACCTCGCGCTGGCCGATCTCATTCACCGGATGCCGGACAAGGGGCTCTGGCTGCACACCACGATCGTGAAACGCACGCTGCCCGCAGAAGCCGCGGCCGACGTGCTGGCCGGCGGGGTGGCCCTCGACGTGATGGCTGCTGGGCTGTCGGCGACCGGAGCGCTCGATCCGCTGGGTGATCTTGCCGCGTATCCAGGGCCGGTGTGGCTGCTCAACGGGCAATTCGACCACTTCCGGCTGCACGAGCGACGCTTCCTGGCGGCCAACCCGCGCGCGCGGCTTGTGATCGTCTGCGGGGCGTCTCACCTGGCCAGCCTGTCGCAGCCGGAACGCTTCACGGCAGCCCTGCGCCGCATCGCGGCGGAACTGGATGCATCGCTCCGTCAGGATCCGGCGCCCTCGATTGTCGGCAAGGCCAAATAACTGATAACGTTGCTTGTTGACTTGCGTGATGGGTCCCACCCCACACGACTTTCGCCGCGAAACGCCCCTCTACCGTCTAGCGGCACATCCAATTAGAACCGAACGAGAGCGTATAAACGTGGCAAACATCAAGTCGCAGATCAAGCGTATTGGCACCAACAAGAAGGCCCAGGACCGCAACAAGGCCGTCAAGAGCGAGGTCAGGACCGCCGTCCGCACGACCCGCGCAGCTGTAACCGCAGGCGACAAGGACAAGGCTGTAGCCAGCCTGGCCCTCGCTTCGAAGAAGCTTGACAAGGCCGTCAGCAAGGGCGTCATTCACAAGAACCAGGCTGCTAACAAGAAGTCGGCAATTGCCAAGGCAGTTGCTTCCCTCTAAATAGCACTCTCGCCTTCGGGCGATTTCAATACCCCCGTCTTTCGAGGCGGGGGTTTTGTGCGTTAAAGGGCGGAGTTCGACCACCCGGTGGTCGAGGAGGCCGCCAGGCCGTCTCGAGACCCTGGTGAGCCGGGGTTCTAAAGGATGGCCTGCGAGGTCTCGAGATACTCGCTGGCGCTCGCTCCTCGACCACCGGCGGGGGTGCTTGCGCACGGCTGTCGCAGAAACAGGAACAGTTCTCCCAGAGAGCGCGATCCGTCCTGTTTTCGATGACACAAGCACGATTCGTCCTGTTTTCGCGACACTGCGGCATCCGTGACAGTTCGCACCGCGGCATCCGTTGGCAGGTCACCGCGCGGCATCCGTGACAGGTCGCCTCGCGGTATCCGCTGCTTCGCGATGATCCGCATCACGAGACGAGCACATGACGCCTCAACCGCGGGGCAACCATATGGTCGGTCACGGCCCTCTTTCGGCCTCATTCCCGCCGAGAGTCGCCGTTTCCGCCGAGAATCGCTGTTGCAACGGCGACTCTCGGTCGTAGCGGCGATTCTCGGCGAGCGGATGCGTGGCCCAGGGGTTCTGAAGGACGGCCTGCGAGGTCTCGAGACGCTCGCTGGCGCTCGCTCCTCGACCACCGAGGTGGTGAATCGCGCAGGCCGACGGGAACCGGTTCGACCACAGACCGGGATGCGGCGGGGTGCGGCCGGGGCCCTAGCAAGCGCGTCAGGGGGCGGGTAGGGGTTAGCTATCGCCGCGCTGGGCGATGACGCCGATCAAGCGCTCGAGGGCGAAGACCGGGTCGCGTCCTGCGCCCTTGATGCTGGCATCCGTTTCGGCCAGGACCTGGATCGAGCGGGCGAGACCTTCGTCGGTCCAGCCGCGCAGGTCGCGCTGGGCTCGTTCGACCTGCCACGGTGCGAGCCCGAACTGCGAGGCGAGCTGCCCGCTGCCGCCGCGCACGCCGTAGAGCTTCGCCATGGTGCGGATCTTGCTCGCGAACGCAGCGACGATCGGCACGGGATCGGCACCGGACGACAGGGCGTGACGCAGGGTGATCAGCGCCTCACCGCGGCGGCCGGCAATGGCCGAATCTGCCACCTTGAACGCGTTCGTTTCGATGCGACCGCCGTAGTACCGGTCGACCGTGGTCTCGGTGATCTCTGACGTGGCATCCGCAATCAGCTGCTGGCAGGCGGCCGACAGCTCGGCGAGGTCGTCGGAGAAGGCAGCGACGAGGGAACGCAGTGCGCTGGCCGTGACCCGCTTGCCGGCGACCTTGAACTCCGTTGACGCGAACTCGTACTTCTCGGCGTCTTTCTTCAGTTCGGCGCAGACGACCTCCACGGCGCCGCCGACGCCGCTCCGCAGGGTGTCGAGCAACTTCTTGCCACGCACTCCCCCGCCGTGCCGAAGAATCACGTAGGTGTCTTCAGCTGGGTTCGTGATGTACTCGAGGATTTCCGCAAGGAAGGTATCGCTGCACTTCTCAACGGATGCGACGCGAATGAGCCGGGGCTCATTGAACAGCGACGGGCTCGCGAGAGTCAGGAGTTCGCCAGGCGCATAGCTGTCGGCCTGGATATCGCTGACTTCAATGCTGGGGTCTTCCAACTTCAGGAAGTCGCGCAATTGACGCGTCGCGCGCTCAGCCAGGAAGGTCTCCGTGCCCGAAACCAGCACGATCGGGGCTGGGCGCACCTGATTCCAGCTGAGCTGCGGGATTGCCACTGAGGACTTTGCGCGGCTTGATGCTGCAGGTCGTGTCGCCACTCGGCTCCTCTTTCTCGTGCTTTCCAGCCTAGCCGTGACCACTGTCATCCATTCCCAGCTTGCCGTGCACAGCCAGCCCGCCCAGCTAGCGACCACTGCTACTACTACCTGCCAACCGCTCCGTCCAAATGGTGAGGGCATCGCCGTCCTCGTCGGGATCAGAGTCGGGATCGGGGTCGGGATCGGTGGCGGGCGCGATCACGACCAACCCCCGCTCGTCCGTGCGGAACTCGGTGGTGCGCGTGCTCTCCAACAGGTCAAGCAGGCGCGGCGTCGGATGCCCGTATCCATTGTCGAGTCCCACCGAGATCACCCCGACTCGCGCGCGCAGTCGCTCGTAGAGCTGGGCGCTCTGGTCGCCGGAACCGTGGTGGGCGACCTTGACCACGTCGACAGGTGCCGGATGCGACGCCGTCCAGAGCGCGTCCTGGGCCTCTTCTCCCAGGTCGCCGAGAAAAATTGAGCGGATGCCGCGCCCCTCGAACGTGACAACGACGCTGCCGTCGTTCCCCGTCTCAAACGACGAATCAGCCAGCGGCCAAAGCACCTCCCACCACAGTTCGCCGAGTTGGCCGGCATCACCCTTCGCCGCTTGCCGCACGTCAGCCGCACCGGCGCGCAGGCGGGCTTGCACGCGCTCGTCGGTGACTGAGGCCGGCTCGCCCACCAGCGCCGTGTCGACCATCCCGAGCACGGCGTCGAGTCCGCCGACGTGGTCCTGGTCGTAGTGGGTCAGCACCAGGAGGTCGATGTGCGTGATACCAACCTCGACCAGGCAGTCGTCGAGTAGCGCAGGGTCTGGTCCGACGTCGACGAGCGCGATCTGGCTTCCGTCACGCACGAGTACGGCATCGCCCTGACCGATGTCGCATGCCGCGATCTGCCAGTCAGCGGGGAAACTCGTTGCGCGCCCGATGAGCGAGCCGATGCCCGTTCCGGCGTATCCGGCGACGAAGGCGGCCAGCACGCAGAACCCCACGGCCCTCGCTATCTGCGTCGCCCGACGCCCGACACCGGCAGTCCGTGTCAGCAGGAGTGCCAGCGCCAACGCCGTCAGAACCACCAGCGATATGACACCAACCATGCCGCCCACCCAGGGCAGCCTGCTGCCCGGAAGCTCTGCAGTGAACCTGGCCGTTGCCGCGATCCACGACGACGGCCACCAGGCCGCCTGCAGCACAGCGTTGGCCACACCGGGCAGGAACGGCAGGAGCAGGCAGGCGAGGAGACCGAGCATCGTGGCAATCGGCGCAGCTGGCGCCGCGAGCAGGTTCGCCGGAACCCCATACAGTGCCACGGTGGGGCTGAGGAGCACGAGCACCGGTTGGCATGCCAGCTGCGCCGCCAGGGGAAGCGCGAGCAGTGCCGCCAGTCCCTGCGGCATCCAGCGCCCGAGCGCCTGTGCCAGCGGGGCTGCGAGCACCAGCAGGCCCGCGGTCGCCAGCACCGACAGCGCGAAGCCGTAGTTGCGGCTGAGCCAGGGGTCTGAGATGAGCAGGATGATGACGGCCAGGAGCAGGGCAGGCACTCCTCTGCCCGGCCGACCCGCACCCAGAGACAGCATCACGATCGACGCCATGACCGCGGCTCTCAGGACGCTTGCTTCCGGCGTGACAAGGACGACGAACCCGACAAGCACCAACAACGAGAGCGCGATGCGCAGCCCCCGGCGCAGGCGCAGGTAGCCGCCGCAGACCATGATGATCGCGATCACCAAAGCGCAGTTCGCGCCCGATACAGCGGTCAAGTGGCTGAGCGAACTCTGCTTCATGGCCGCGGCGAGGTCATCCGTCACCGCCGACGTGTCCCCGATCGACAAGCCTGGCAATAGGGCCGCACCATCGCCGCCCAGAGGGGCTGCGGCCGCAGAGAATCCCGCGCGAAGCTCATTGGCCCACGCGAGCCACCAAGCTGGCGGCGTGAGCACCTCTGGTGGGTTCGTACCGAAAAGCAACACAGCGGCTGCGTCGCCAGACGTGGTCGCCTTCATGGTGCCGGTCAGCGAGAGGGTTGCCCCGATCTCGTAGCGAGAAGCCGATTCGCCCGCTTCGAAGAAGATCACCGCCGGCACGGCGACTGCGTGCACGCTGCGACCGTCGTCACCCTCGCCGTGACCACCGTTCCCTGTGAGGCTCACGATCGTGCCCCGAGCTCTGAGTTGGACGCCACCTGCGCCAAACTGGCCGCCACCCATCGCGTCACTCGCCACGGGCACCGACTGAAGCACGATCTCCACCGTCGGGCTGTCATGAGTATCGATCGCCTGAGCCACCACAGCTGGCATGCGAGTGGGTTCTCTGACAGCAACAACGGATGCCAGGAGCGCCGCTCCCGCGAGGCTTACGCCGAGTACGGCGATCGTGGTGAGGCCGGGGACCGACCGCTTCGTGCCCGAGCGATGGTGACGGTGAAATGGCCGTGGGAGTTCGCGCCGGATTCCGCGCGCCGAGACTGCAAGCAGCGTGGCAGCAGCTGCGGCCGCAATCCCGAACGCGATCGCAGCAGACGCCGCCCAGTCAGGGAAGCCGATCAACAACGCCGCCACCAGCCAGCACGCTGCCGCCGGGATAGCCAGCCGCGCATCGATGCGCGCACGGTCAACCGGCACCAATCGAACGAATGGATCGTGCGATTCCGGATCCGCCATCTCAGCAGGCTAAGCAGGGGCGCGTGCTGGCGCCCGACCGCCTTGGCACCTGTGTAGACCTCGCGTCGAACGCCGGATGTGGAGAAGCAGGAGGGTGCATCCGGTGGTGGATCACAGACCGCTGCGGTTCAGCTCCCTCTCAGTCTGACTCCTGGGATCGAAGCAGGCCGCGTTCGCCGAAGACCTTCTTGGCGACGAAGGTAGCGTTGAGCGCTTTGGGCAAGCCGCAATAGACAGAAGAGTGAAGAAGCGCTTCAACGATTTCATCTGGGCTGAGCCCGACATTGAGCGCTGCGTTGATGTGCACCTCGAGCTGGGGTTCGCATCCGCCGAGCGCAGTGAGCATTCCGATTGTCACCAGTTGACGGTCACGCGGGGCAAGAGCAGGCCGCTCGTACATCTCGCCAAACGCCCACGCCACGACTTGATGACCGAGTTCGGGTGAAATATCCTGCAACGAATCGATGACGTTCTGCCCGGCTGCACCGTCGATTGCCGTCAAGGTTCGCATTCCGCGGGCGAACGCCGCCTCGCGAGAGGTTCGAGATGCTGTCGTGCCGTTGTCTGGGTTCATGATCGGTCTTCTCCCTGTGCGTTCTGCAGTTGCACTGCGTTCTGCAGTTGCTCATAGTGGGCGATCTTCTCGCTGAGGACGAGCGCGTTCTGTTGGAGGGTACGGATGTGGTCGGCAAGCCCGTCCGCATGAGTGCGGAGCATCGCAATACGGTCGGGGATCGACGGATCGCCCGCCGCTCTCAGATGAGCGAAGCGTTTCATTTCTGCGATGGACATTCCGGTCTCGCGCAGGCGCAGTAAGAATTCCAGCCACGCTAGATCTGCGGATGAGTATCGGCGCTGATTGCCCGTCGTCCGTCCGACGCGCTCAATCAAGCCTGCCTTCTCGTAGTAACGCAGCGTGTCTGTCGAAAGTCGAGTGAGCTCCGCGACCTGTGCGATGGTCAGGCTCGCATCATGTCGACCGAGCGTTTCATTTGCTGTCATGCCGCGAGCCTAGGACTTGGAGCGCACTCCAAGTCAAGCCGACCGCGCGTCCACGCCGCGCGTCATAGCGTGACCAGGTCTTTCAACGCCTCAAAGGTCTTGTCGCCGATCCCCGTGATGTTCCGCAGGTCGTCGATGCTGGAGAAGCGGCCGTTGGCATCCCGATAGTCCATGATGCGCTGCGCCATGGCTTCACCGATTCGTGGCAGCGTCTGCAGTTCAGTACTCGTCGCCGTGTTGAGGTTGACCTTGCCACCACTCGCGCCGTCCGCGCCTCCGGCGCCCGCTGCACCCGACCCGCCGGCTCCCCCGGCCGGGCCAGCCACTACTTCCCCAACAGCCGGGACATATAGTTGCTCGCCGTCGGACACCAGGCGGGCGAGGTTGACGCCAGCCGGGTCCGCGTTCCCGGCGAGGCCGCCTGCCGCCGCGATGACGTCGATCACCCGAGCGCCCTCGCCCAGTTCGAAGAGGCCCGGGTTCGCCACCGCACCGAGGATGTGCACAAATACCTGCGGCTGGCCATCGGCATCCATGCGCCCGCCAGCCTTACCAGCCTGACCCGTCGCATCCGTTTCCGTCTGCGCCGTCGACTCGTCGGTCGCCGGCATGATCGTTGAACGATTGTTTTGCGCACCGACGGCAGAGATCACCACTGACGCCGCGAGAGCGACCACCAACACCACGATCGCCGCGCCGATACCCCAGCGCCACCGTGCACCATGACTGGCACCCCGGCCGGGCGCCAGACGGGCGAATGGATCTTCCGGTGCCGCGGGGTGCTCCATTCCAGCAGGCTACGGTCGCCGAACCCGGTCCCCGCGCCGGTCGTCGCGCCTGTGGACTGCCGTCACCGGGGACATTCTGTGGAGGGGCGAGGGCACGCTCCCCGATTGGGGGGTGACCGATTCCTCGCGCCCGCCCGTGCTCCTCAGTACATTCAAGGGGCTCAGTACATTCGAGGGGCACTCACTCATTTAGCCGATGCGGAGTGTGCGTATCGGCGCCGTCGCCGAACCTGCGCACGTCACATGGCTGGTATTCGGGGGAATTCATGCAGAACGACGCATTCACGTCACCGCGGAGGTTAGCAGCAGGCGGAGGGGTTGCCGCGCTCTCGCTGGCGCTGGTTCTCATCGGCACATCGCTTGCTCCAGCTTCGGCCGCGACGCTCGATGTACCCGCCGACTCCCCGGCCGTGGACTCCTCAACATCGGTTGATGTTGAAGGCACAATCGTCATCTACTCCGGCCGCGACCTGACGCCGGGTGCAGGTGCAGAATCCCTACTGCCCGACATCATCAGGCTGCGCACCACAGACGGTCAGTCCGTCTTGATTGACGGCGCACTGACCGATGGCGTCGTCAGCGGCAGCACATTCGTCGGCACCGTGGCGATCCCTGCCAGCGACGCACCGGAGATCGCAGACGCAGTGCGCCTTGAACTTCCCGATGCAGAGCTGAGCGAGGCTCCTGTCGAGAGCACCTCAGACCTCGGCCAGGAGATCCTGGCGGCAGCAGAGAGTCTGGAGACCACTCTCACCGTTACGGCCGGCAGCATTACAGCCCCGCTGGCCGCAGCCCTTGTTGCTCCGCTTGCCCACACCGTCGACGTCGCGATCGTCACCGAGGCCGGCGGAGACATCGTGGTCGCAGACTCCGTCGTCTCCACGCTCCTCCAGACGCTGAGCGGCTATTGGGCGACACAGTCGGCGGGTCAGGTTGCGAGCATTGCAAAGCCACTCCCCATCAAGCGCCTTGTCGATGCAGACGCCTGCGACCCAGACCTCGCGTGGGAGGTGGCCGCAACCGCATTCGGCGACCCCAGCCAGGACAGCTACTTCGCCGACACAGGTCGGCACCTCATGGTGATCGTGCCGGATTCCTGCGCAAACGGAGACGGTATCGGCTGGGGCACGGTCGGAACGCTGAACTCTGGCGGAGTCATCTGGGGCACATATGTCGATTACGCGGCCACAGAGCTCCTGGCTCACGAATTCGGTCACAATCTCGGCTTGAGCCACTCCAACGGCCACTTCTGCCCCGACATGACCGTTGAAGGCGCCAACCAGGGCAACGGCACGTTCTCCAACGGATGCTTCGACGAGGAGTACTTCGACCCGTACGACATCATGGGTGCGACTTTCAGTACGCCGACGCTCTTCAACGCTCAGCTGACGGCGTTGAACGTCACCCAGAAGAGCCTGCTGGGCGCGCTCAGCCCCAGCGAGCTGCCGACGGTGACCAGTGCGGTCGGCACAGGGACGAGCACACAGTCATTCGCGGTGAACCCCGCCTCTGCGAGCTCCGGCGTGCGCGGGCTGCGCGTGATCGATCCACGCACCGGAGAGGCCTACTTCATCGAGTATCGCTCTGGGACCGGGATTGACGCCGGCTCTATCTATGCGTCGCCACAGGCCATTCCGACACTGCACACCGGAGTTCGAGTGCTCCGCCTGCGCGCCGACACCTCGTCGGCGGTGCTGACGGTGCCAAACAGCGCCGGCGTGAACGGTCGCCACTTCGCGCTTCGGGCGTCTGAATCCCTGGCGATGGCATCCGGTGGCCTGTCAATCAGTGTCGCGTCGCTCGGGGCAACCGCGACGGTGACGCTCTCGTTCGGCGCCTGGAAGCCGTCGGTCGATCGGCTTTGGGGCGACGACCGCTACACCACGGCAGTGAGCATTTCGAAGGCCGCATACCCCGGCACCGCGGCTGTCGTCTACATCGCGACGGGTGAGAACTATCCTGACGCACTCGGCGCGGCACCGGCAGCGACGAAGGAGGGCGGCCCACTGCTGCTGGTCCAGCCCGGCAAGCTCCCCGACGTGGTGGCCACCGAGATCCGGCGACTGAAGCCGGGGAGGATCGTCGTGGTCGGTGGACCGAACGCAGTCTCGGACGTCGCGCTGTCCCAGATCAAAGCCCTGGTGCCGAACACGATCCGGCTGTCAGGTGCCGACCGCTTCGAGACCTCGCGACTCGTCGTCGGGCACGCCTTCCCTGGCGCCGTCGGCGCAGCCTACGTTGCCACGGGATTGAACTTCCCCGATGCGCTGTCTGCCTCTGCTGCAGCCGGCACAGCGGGAATTCCCGTCGTCCTCGTTGATGGAGGCGCAGCATCCGTTGACAGCGCCACCACGACCATGCTGGCCGCCCGGAAGATCACCTCACTCACCATCGTCGGCGGCCCGAATGCCGTGTCAGACGGAGTCTCCCGGTCACTGTCTGCCGTTGGGACGGTTGCCCGCATCAGTGGAACCGACAGATTCGACACGTCGCAGAAGCTGAACAAGGCTGCGTTCTCCAGCGCCAAGCAGGTGTATCTCGCCACCGGGCTCGCATTCCCCGACGCCCTTGCCGGTGCGGCACTTGCCGGCGCGCGCAAATCGCCGCTCTACGTTGTGCAGCCGGGCTGCATTCCGCCGGCGATTCGCGCCGACCTGGTGGCGTACAGCACGCCGGCCGTGACGCTGCTCGGTGGCCCCAACGCACTCAGCGAGAACGTCGCAGCGATGAAGGGGTGCTAGGCCGTTCGAGCGGGTGAACGCCCCAACACAAACGCGCCCGCCCGACTGCATGACAGCAGCCGGGCGGGCGCGTTATCGCTGGGAGCGGGTGACTAGGCGGCGGGCGCCGTCACGATACTGACCATGCGGGGCTCCCGCACAATCACCTTCACGATGCTGCGGTCGCCGATAGAGCGGATGACGGATGCCGACTCACGGGCCAGCTTCTCCAGCTCGTCGCCGGAGATCTTCGGGGAAACCTCCAGGCGGTCACGAACCTTGCCGTCAACCTGGACAACTGCGGTCACGGATTCTTCGACGAGCAGGGTCTGGTCTGGCTTCCGCCACGGCACGAGTGCCACCGTCGCCTCGTAGCCGAGGTGCTCCCACATGTCCTCAGCCGCGTACGGCGCGAACAGGTTGAGCGTCATGGCCGTGACCTCAGCGGCTTCGCGCACCGCGGCATCCGCTGCACCTGCACCGGTGTCGATGACCTTGCGGGTCGCGTTGACGAGCTCCATAAGGCGGGCAACCACCACGTTGAACTTGAACGACTCGACGAGGCTCGGTGCGTCAGCGAGGAAGCGGTGGGTGACGCGGCGAAGCGACACATCTCCGGTCTTCCACTCGACGTCTGGAGCGCTCGTCACGTCACGCGCAACGCGCCAAGCGCGAGCGAGGAACTTCGCAGAGCCAACCGGGGACACGTCAGCCCAGTCGATGTCGTCCTCAGGCGGGCCGGCGAACGCCATGGTGAGGCGGATGGCGTCAACACCGTGACGGTCGACTTCCTCGGTGAAGTACACGAGGTTGCCCTTGCTCTTCGACATCTTGGCGCCGTCGAGGATGACCATGCCCTGGTTGAGCAGGGCGGTGAACGGCTCGGTGAAGGAGACGTAGCCGAGGTCGAACAGCACCTTTGTGATGAAGCGCGCGTAGAGCAGGTGCAGGATTGCGTGTTCAACGCCGCCCACGTACTGGTCGACGGGCGCCCACTTCTCGGCTTCCTTCGGGTCGAACGCCTTGGTGTCGTCCGTCGGGTTCAGGAAGCGCAGGAAGTACCACGAGCTGTCGACGAAGGTGTCCATCGTGTCGGCGTCGCGCTTGGCCGGGGTGCCATCGATCGGGTTGGTGACGTTGACCCAGTCGGTCGCGCCACCGAGCGGCGATGTACCCTTCGGCTTGAGGTCGAGACCTTCGGTCGGCGGCAGCAGCACGGGCAGCTGGTCTTCTGGAACCGGAATCTCGGTGCCGTCTTCGCCGTGGATGATCGGGATCGGGGTGCCCCAGTAACGCTGGCGGGAGATCAACCAGTCGCGCAGACGGTAGTTCTTGGCTGCGCGGCCGGTTCCGGCTGCCTCAAGCTGCTCAATGATGCGCTTGATCGCGGTGTTCTTGCTCATGCCGTTGAGCGCGCCTGAGTTGATCAGGCGGCCTTCGCCGGCCAAGGCGATGCCGGTGGATGCCGGGTCGAGCGGCGGCAGTTCTTCGTCGCCGGACAGCATGGCCTCGGTGACAACGGGGATGACCCCGGTGACCGGAGCCAGCGTGTCGACGACGACGCGAACGGGGAGGTCGAACTTACGGGCGAAGTCGAGGTCGCGCTGGTCGTGCGCAGGCACGGCCATGACGGCGCCGTGACCGTAGTCGGCCAGCACGTAGTCTGCGGCCCAGATCGGCAGGCGTTCGCCGTTGACCGGGTTGATGGCATAGCGGCCGAGGAAGACACCGGTCTTCTCACGGTCGGTGGCCTGGCGCTCGATCTCGGTGCTGTTCTGCACCTGGACGAGGTAGCTGGCGAATGCCGTCTTGATCTCGTCTGACGAGTCGGCGACGAGCTCAGCCGCGAGGTCGGCATCCGGTGCAACGACCATGAACGTGGCGCCGTGCAGGGTGTCTGGGCGGGTGGTGAAGACGCTGACGGGCTCGTCGCGGCCTTCGATGACGAAGTCGACGTCGGCTCCGATGGAACGGCCGATCCAGTTGCGCTGCATCTGCAGCACCTTGGTCGGCCAGCTGCCCTCAAGCTGGTTGAGGTCGTCGAGCAGGCGGTCGGCGTAGTCGGTGATCTTGAAGTACCACTGCGTGAGCTTCTTCTTCACGACAACGGCGCCGCTGCGCTCACTCGTGCCGTCGGCCAGCACCTGCTCGTTGGCGAGCACGGTCTGGTCTACCGGGTCCCAGTTGACCCAGCTGTCCTTGCGGTACGCCAGGCCCTTCTTGTACATCTGCAGGAACAGCCACTGGTTCCACTTGTAGTACTCAGGGTCGCTGGTGTGAATCTCTCGCGACCAGTCGAAGGAGGCCGCGTAGAGCTTCATGCTCTTCTTCTGCTGCGCGATGTTGTCGTAGGTCCAGCCGCGCGGGTCGATGCCGCGCTTGATGGCGGCGTTCTCAGCCGGCAGGCCGAAGGAGTCCCAGCCAATGGGGTGCAGCACGTTGAAGCCCTGGTGGCGCCAGTAACGGGCCACGATGTCACCGAGCGCGTAGACCTCTGCGTGGCCCATGTGCAGGTCGCCTGAGGGGTACGGGAACATGTCGAGCACGTACTTGCGCGGGCGGGTGTCGTCTGGGTTGTTCGTATTGAACGGGTCAAGCTCCTCCCAGATCGGCTGCCACTTGGCCTGGATGGCAGCGAAGTCGTAGACCTCTTCGTCGCTCTCAGGTCCGTTCGATGCGGTGTCGTGCTCGTGTGCCACGTGACTCTCATTCAGTGCGGTGATGGGGAAAGCACCCCAATGCAGCGCCAGCGTGGCGCCATCCAAGCTCCTAGGTTACTAAACCCTGACCCAATGCCGCGGCTAAGTCTGATTCGGGTACCCCAAGCACGACCGCCAGGGCTCGCGCCTTCACGAGAGTCTCCTCGATTTCATCGGCTGGATCCGACAGCGCCGTGATTCCCCCGCCCGTGCCAACGGATGCCCCGCGCGGGTCAAGCAGGATGCTGCGAATGACCATGGCCAGGTCTACAGAGCCGTCAACGCCGAGGTAGCCGAAGGCCCCTGCGTACACGCCGCGCGGCCCGGCCTCCAGTTCGTCGAGGATACTCATGGCGCGCATCTTGGGAGCCCCCGTCATAGACCCTGCCGGGAAAGCGGATGCGATGGCATCGAGCGCACTGAGGCCGTCGGCCAGGGTGGCGCTGACCGTGCTCACCAGCTGGTGCACATGTTCATAGCTTTCGACGGCCAGCAGATCAGTGACCTGCACAGACCCGAGCGCGGCAACCCTCCCCAGGTCGTTACGCATCAGATCGACGATCATCAGGTTCTCTGCCCGCTCCTTGTCGCTGGCCAGGAGTTCGGCAGCCAGTCGCGCGTCCTCAGCGGGATTCGCCGACCGCGGCCGGGTGCCCTTGATCGGCTTGGTTCGCATCCGGCCCTCCGGTGTCACCGTGAGGAACTGCTCCGGCGTCGCGCTGAGCAGCGAGTGGTCGCCGAACCTGAGGAGTCCGCCGTGATGGCTCGGACTCCCCCGCCGCAGTGTCAGGTACGCCGCCACCGGGTCTGGGGTGGCATCCACCCGGATTTCGTTGGTCAGGCACAGCTGGTAGGCGTTGCCGGCCCGAATCTCCTCCTGGCAGCGACGGATGAGTTCGGCGTATTCGGTGGCGCTGTGGCGCCAGGCCAGGGTGGGGGTGGGTGTGGATGCCGGTGGCACCGCAGCGTGGGCGTCAGCGGCATCGGCATCGGCATCGGCATCGGCATCGGCATCGGCATTGGCGTTGGCATCGGCTTCAGCATTCGCGGCGCGCAGCTGCGCCGCCGCCCAGGTGACCCAGTCGTCGAGTTCTGCAGGATCCTGCGTCTGTCCGGCATCGACGATCAGGGTGACGGTGCGTGCAGCGTGATCGAAGGCGACAACGCGATCGGCCTGCAGCCAGGCGGCATCCGGAAACCGAGACCGGTGAGCTGGGAGCCCGAGCGTCTTGGCGCCGAGCTCGTAGCCGAACCAGCCCACCCAGCCGAGCGTCAGCCCTGGCATCCGCTCACCCTGCTGCGACGAATGGACTGCTGCAGCGTCCCGGTTGTCCTGGTTGACCGCGTCGACCGCGTCGACACGCGGCAGCTCACGCGCGAGGAACTCGAAGATCGAGCCCTCGTAACGCACATCGGCGACCGTCGGGTCTGCCGGCCGGGTCACGGTGAGGGTTTCGAGGTCAGAAGCAGGGTCGACGGATGCCGTCACCCACCGGGTGCCGCGGCTCGCAGCCCCGAGGTAGCTCATCCCTGTCGTGGCGTTGACGCCTGCGTCGAGCCAGAATGCGTGTCGCGACTGGCCGAAAAGTGCCACGAATGCACGCTCTGGATCGCTCCATTCCCGGAGTGGAATACGTCGAATGGAGGAGGGCACCTGCCCAGCCTAGGGTGCACCGCTCTGACCGTTTAGGCTGAGTCGGATGAATGACATTCTCAGCTGGATTCTCGACACCGTCTCAAGTGTCGATCCAGTGCTGCGCACGGTGCTCGCCGGCGTCGCAATCATGCTCGAGACGTCAATCCTGATTGGCCTGGTCGTCCCTGGGGACACAGTCCTCATCGTGGCAAGCACCGCCGTGGCGAACCCGGTCGAGTACGTCGCGCTCATCGTCGCCGCGATCCTCGGGGCGCTGATCGGTGAGACCATCGGCTTCGCCCTTGGTCGGGCGTTCGGGCCAGTGATCCGACGCAGCTGGTTCGGTCGCAAGATCGGTGAGAAGAACTGGCACAGGGCTGAGAATTACCTGCGTAAGCGCGGCGGCATCGCCGTGTTCATCTCGCGGTTCCTGCCCGTGTTGCACTCACTGATCCCCTTGACCGTTGGTATGAGCCCGATGCGTTATCGCCGGTTCATCGCCTGGACTATTCCGGCGTGCGTGATCTGGGCGATCGCCTACGTGTCTGTGGCATCTGCCGCCGCCGGCAGTTACCGGGAAATGTCGGAGCGCCTGCACTTCGCCGGATACATCTTCGTGGGAATCATCGCGGTTTTCCTGCTGCTCGTCTTCGTCGTGAAGAAGGTGATCTCGCACCGGGAGGAGCGTCACATGGCAGACGCGGCAGCGCCGGTGGAGCCCCTGCAGCCGGCAGAGCCGGAACACGGGACAGACTCGGAGACGCAGCGCGACTAACCACGCCCCCGTTGGTCGAGGAGGCCGCTCACGGCCGTCTCGAGACCCCTCCGCCAGGCCTGCAGAAACCGGTGAGGTGGTCTCGAGACACTCGCTGGCGCTCGCTCCTCGACCAGCGGGATTGTCGCGAATACGCGATGCGCGCCATGAGAGGGCAGCCAGGTGCGGTCGCTACAGCGCGAGGTGCGTGAACCGGCCGTTCAGCATCGTCGCGGCCACCGGCATCCGCCTGAGGTCTGCAACGGATGCCACGAACGGGTCGATCTCGCACACCGTTAGGTCTCCGACATCACCACTGGCAACCGTGTGCCTGCCGCGCGCGCTGGCGGCCAGAGCGGCCTGGCGAGAGATCGCCTGTTCGAGGTGCCACGGCTCGCGGCCGTCCCTGGTGCGGCCGACAGCTGCGGCCATACTCACCCACGGGTCGAGGGGGGCGACGGGAGCATCGGACCCGAGGGCCAATTCGACGCCGGCTGCCCGCAGGCTGGCCAGCATGAATGCGTGGTCGGTGCGCCCAGCCCAGAATCGTTCGGCGACGTCGCGGTCGTCCATGGCGTGCTCCGGCTGCATGCTCGCCACCACGCCGAGCTCTGCGAACCGGGCGATGTCGCGATCGGTGAGCAGCTGGGCGTGTTCGATGCTGCCGCGGCAGCCGACCTCGGCGAATGCATCGAGCGCGAGGCTGTTGGCATGATCGCCGATGGCATGCACGGCAGGGCGGAGGCCGGCGGCATCCGCTTTCCGCATCCACTCGACCAGTTCCTCGTGCGGAACGGTCAACAGCCCGTGTGCGTTCGGCTGGCCGGCAAGGTCGGGATACTCGGCGAAGCAGAACGCCGTGCGCGTGTTGAGCGAGCCGTCGGTGATGACCTTGTACGGCCCGACGGATAGCAGGCCTTGCGTACCGTCAACGATCTGGCCTGTGCGGAGGCCGAGTTCGATCGCGCGATCGAGATCGTGTGTGTAGATGCCGAAGTCAACCCGGAGGTCTGTGGCCCCTGCGGCAATGCGACGCGTCCAGACGTCCAGATTCCAGTCCATCTCCAGGTCGACGATGCCGACGACTCCGCGCGCGGCGGCCTGCCGTGCGGCGTCGGCGGCCCAGACGTCCATCACATCGTCGTCGACCATCCCGATGGCCACCAGCACCGCGAACGCGTCGTCTTCGCGCAACAGTCCCGTCGGGTGGTCCCCGTGGCCGTGCGCGGCCAGCGCCGCCGAGTTCAGCCAGCAGCAATGCAGGTCACCGCTCACCAGTACCACAGGAACCGTGCCGGATGCCGCATCGAGCGTCGCTCGCGACGGCGCGTCTGGCCAGAGCCCGTCTCTGAACCCAAAACCGACCAGGGTCTCCCCCGGCAGCGACCTGCTGAGGCGATGCGCAACAAGGCCTGCAACGCCGAGAGCGGATGCCGCGTGCGACACGTCGAGGCGCCTGAACGTCTGCGCCCACTGCGTGAAGTGCACGTGGTTGTCCCAGAGCCCCGGCACCACGAAACGTCCACCGAGGTCGAGCTCCTCTGCAGAAGCAGAAGCGGAAACATCGCCGCCTGCACCGCTGCCGGCGCGGCCGATGTAACCCATGCGCCCAACGGTGGCCGTGCCATCCGCTGTCTTAAGAATCTCGATATCGACGACATCGTCGCTACCCGGCAGGCGGGCGTCCCGCAGGATCAGGCTCACGGCGCCTCCCGCTACCGCTGGCAATTCGGGCACCAGTAGAGCTTTCTGGCGCCCATGCCTTCCAGCGTGATGTGCACGCCGCAGACACGACACGGCAGCCCCTCGCGCTTGTAGACCCAGTGTCGGTCGGCGCGACTGCCCATCGCCTTCACGTAGTCCTCCGGCGACAGCTGGTCCATGGTCATCATCTGGCCGGTGGTGACGCCGATCTCAAGCAGGTGCGCCCAATCGCGCCACAGTCCCCTGACGATCTCTTCTGGAACGAGCTTGCCGGGCGTGTGCGGATCGACCCTGGCCCGATAGAGCATCTCTGCCCTGTACACATTGCCGATGCCGCTGACCACTGACTGGTCCATCAGCAACAGGCCGATCGGCGTGGCCTTCTTCCGCACGACGGCGGTGAACCTGTCTTCGGCAGCCTTGCTGGAGTCGAGCAGCGGATCGGGTCCGAGCCTCGCCAACACAGCCTCAACATCTTCCGGCTGCAGCACTTCGCACGCCGTCGGACCGCGCAGGTCTGCGCACACGGTGTCGGTCAGCAGCCGCACCCGCACCTGGCCGACCGGCTCAGGCGGGAAGGTGTCGATCTCGCCGGTTTCCTTCTCCTGCTCAGACATCCGCACCCTGGTGCGCCTGGGCGCCCCGATGCTGTGCAGCGAGTTCTCGCCGTCCGCGTCGAAAATGGCAGCGCCAGAATCACCAGCGCCAGCAGCAACACCCTGGGAAGCGGATGCCGCATCCAGCACCGTCCCGCGCTGGTTCGTCTGACCCATTCGGCCGTTCGCAGAGGCGATCGTGGCATCCATCTGGATCTCACCGGCGAAGTCCCAGGCCCCGTAGAGGCCGAGATGCACGCGCAGCCAGAGGCCGTTGTCGAATTCGAGGAACATCTGCTTGCCGACAGCCTTGGCATCGGTCATGACATGACCGTCCAGCTCGGCCGCCCCAGCGGCAAACCTGCCCTGCGGCGACGACAGCGAAACCCGCTTGCCCACAAAGTTGCGGGCGAATTGCCGGGCGATTCGATGAACGGAATGTCCCTCAGGCACGGCTAGTGGTCGATGCCTTTGCCGGCGATGTCGCCGGTGCGTTCGTACTCGGCGAGCTGCGCGATGCGGCGGGCGTGGCGCTCGTCGCCGGAGAATGGCTCTGCGATGAATGCGTCAATGAAGCTGGTGGCCTCCTCGATCGAGTGCTGGCGCGCACCGATCGAAATGACGTTGGCATCGTTGTGCTCGCGGGCCAGCTTCGCGGTGCTGAGGTTCCAGACGAGGGCTGCGCGAACACCGGTCACCTTGTTGGCCGCGATCTGCTCCCCATTGCCAGAGCCACCGAAGACGACGCCGAGCGCCTGGATGCCCGCTGCCTGGTCATTGACGACAGCCTGCGCCGCGTTGATGCAGAACGCCGGGTAATCGTCGAGCGCGTCATAGCTCGTCGGTCCGTGGTCGATCACGTCGTGACCGCCTGCGGTGAGGTGAGAGATGAGGTGCTGGCTGAAATCCAGCCCCGCGTGGTCGGTGGCGATATGGATGCGCATGAAAACAGTCTATTGAGGATGTGCGGGGCCCCGCGCTCGAGGCCCCGCACATGCCACTGGTCAGCTCTCGGTCAGCTGTCGTCGGTCAGCGTCGTCGCTGACGGGCGACCTGGCATCTCTAATTGAAGACTGGTCCTCGGGTTCTGGTGCGCTTGATCTCGAAGAATCCGTCGTAGCTGGCAACGGCCACAACGCCGTCCCACAGTTTGACGGCTTCTTCGCCGGTCGGGGCCGGCGAGATGACAGGGCCGAAGAAGGCGACGCCGTTGACCGAGATCACCGGGGTGCCGACCTCCTGGCCAACACGGTTGATGCCGTCGTTGTGGCTTGCCCGCATCTCAGCATCGAATTCGTCGCTGTCTGCATAGGCGGCCAGGCTCTCCGGCAAACCCGCTTCGGCGAGCGCCGCAGGAATCACCTCGTCCGGGTTTAGGTTGCCACCGGGGTGAATGCGCGTGCCCAGTGCGTCATAGAGCGGCTTGACGACCTCCTGGCCGTGCAGTTCCTTGGCCGCAGTCACCAGGCGGGTGTACTTCAGGGCGCGCGGGAAGAATGCCTTGTATTCGTCGCTCACGTCCTTGTCCTCATTGAGCACGGCCAGGCTCATCACATGCCAGGTGACGTCGAGGTCACGCTGGCGTGCGACCTCATCCACCCACCGGGAGGTCATCCAGGCCCAGGGGCACGACGGGTCAAACCAGAAGTCAACGGAATCAGTCATTCCCCCACCCTAAATGCGCCGCGCGTCCCATCTCGGCAGGCCTTCAGCCTGCTCAGCGTAGAATTCTCTGATGACCTCTGAGCTTTCCTCCCCTGAATCGGCGCCGCGCATTGACCCGAATGATCTTGAGGTCACACTCCGCGTCCTGGCGTCACTCAGCACCATTGACCCAGATGACCCTGACTACACAACAGTTCGCCAGGCCACAGCCAAGATGTTCAAGTCGGTAAAGGTCGTTCGCCGGGCAGAGAAGCGCCACGCCATCGCAGAGGCCGACCGGGACGTCATCGCCGCGACGGCTACAGGCGCCCCCACTCGTATCGACGACGAGACCCGCGGCGCACAGCTCACCCGGGGAACGGATGCCCCCACAGCCGGCGAATTGCTCGTCGCACGCCCCTGCTACATCTGTAAGCAGCGCTACACGCTCGTCGACGCCTTCTACCACCAGCTCTGCCCCAGCTGCGCAACCCTCAGCCACGAAAAGCGCGACGCCCGAACCGACCTCACCGGCAAGCGCGCCCTGCTCACCGGCGGTCGCGCGAAGATCGGCATGTACATTGCGCTTCGCCTCCTGCGCGATGGCGCACACACCACCATCACCACGCGCTTCCCCCGCGACGCTGTGCGCCGCTTTTCCGCCATGCCGGATTCAGCCGACTGGCTGCACCGCCTGCGCGTGGTCGGCATCGACCTCCGCGACCCCGCCCAGGTCATCGGCCTCGCTGACGATGTCGCAGCCCAGGGGCCCCTCGACATCCTGATCAACAACGCTGCGCAGACGGTTCGCCGCTCCGCTGGGTCGTACTCGCCCCTCGTCGAAGCTGAGTCCTCTCCGCTGCCTGACGGCCCGATGCCGGAGATCGTGAGCTTCGGGCACACGAACGACGCGCATCCGCTTGCCCTTGCCGCATCGGTGGCCAGCCACCCGATCCTGGCCGCTGCGGCCATCTCGGGGACCGGCGCACTCACGGCAGACGACCTCACAGCCCTTGCCCTTGCGCCGGGCTCCTCGTCGCTTGAGCGACTCGCGGCCGGAACAGCCATCGATGCCGGTGGCCTCGTGCCAGACCTGCACAAGGAGAACAGCTGGACGGCCAACGTCGAAGACGTCGATCCGCTGGAGATGCTGGAGGTACAGCTCTGCAACACCACAGCGCCGTTCCTCCTCGTGAGCCGCCTGCGTGCCTCGATGGCGTCGTCCAGTGCGCGCCGCACCTACATCGTCAACGTGTCGGCCATGGAAGGCGTCTTCGGTCGCGGCTACAAGGGACCAGGGCACCCGCACACGAACATGGCCAAGGCCGCCGTCAACATGCTCACCCGCACGAGTGCGAAGGAGATGCTGTCAGACGGCATCCTCATGACCAGCGTTGACACCGGCTGGATCACCGACGAGCGCCCCCACCCCACCAAGGTGCGCCTGGCCGAAGAGGGCTTCCACGCCCCCCTCGACCTCGTCGATGGCGCGGCCCGCGTGTACGACCCGATCGTGCGCGGCGAAGCGGGCGAAGATCTCTCAGGCGTCTTCCTCAAGGACTACAAGCCAGGCACCTGGTAGCGCAGCGCGACCCTGCACGCTGGCCCTACCCGCTGGCCTTGCCCGCTACCCCTGCCCTTCATCGGGCGGGGCGCGTATCGTTGAGACTGCACACCAGAGGCCTCAGCCAAGGAGTCGTCATGCCCAACCCATCTGCCCTTCCCTCCGTCGAACGGTGGTGGCCGCACCTCGATATCCCGGCCAAGCAGTGGCTGGTCGCCCATCTCGATGAGCCTGTTCCGGTGCGGATCGTCACGGAGATCACCACGCTGTGTGATGTGGACGCGATCGATGACGACACCATCGTGCTGACACCAGAGGACCAGCACTTCATCTCGACCCAGACCGAGTTCGTCGACTAGCGAGCGTCCCGTCTATTGCTGAGCACCCACTAGCTCAGCAACCAGCGCACCGTCCGACCATGCGGCTGCGTGAAGGCCACGGGCGTGCCATCCTGCGACAGCACGAAGTCGCTCGTCACCGTTGGCAGTTCACGCAGCTGCTCCACGACGCCCGGCACGACCTTCCGCCCCTCGTTGGCCAGCCAGGTCACCGGGAGCCGCGCCATCGTCGCGGCAAATCGCGCCCTGGCCGCATCATCGAGGTAGGCAAGCACCACAGTGTGGAAGACCACGACGGTGGCGCCGCTGGGTGCCTGCCCCACACATTCGTCGATCAACTCGTTCAGGTCGCCCCGCACGATCTGCACCGGCTCTCGCCTGGCCACCTGCACTGCAGCCGCCAGCCTCACCCGACGGTCCTCATGCTCGGGCCAGATGAGGGCGTTCAGCCAGGCGATATCCGCTTCACTGTGCACATCGAGCGGGTTGAGGTCGATTCCGGCACGCCACACCACCTCCGGCAGTTGGTCTGGGAGGGGAACAGGGCCGCTGACCTCGCACTCCAGCAGCACGGGGCTGGGACCGTCTGCAGGATCGATCGTGCGCACCCCGCCCCTGGCATCCCGATAGCGGTAGCTGTATCGGTCGGGGTAGAGGCAGAGACCAGCGGATGCCCCCACCTCGATCAGCGCAAGCGGCCCGGGGAGCCCGGCGAGCGCTGGCAGCAGCGGGGCACACCGCCCTGCCTCATTGGTCTGGGTGGAATGGGACAGGCATGTCTCCTCGACTGCACCCCAGTGCTCGGCGAGCCAGGCCGCGAAGTCCGCGTACCCGCCGGCTTCAGCGCCATGCAGGCGGGCGGCACTGAAAACGAGGTTGGGCTGGCGTTTGGCGGCGGGCAACCGATTGATCAATTCGAGTGTTGCCGGGTCTGACGCGACACCACGCGCCCAGGCTTCGTAGCACTCGCTCATCCCGCGAGCCTCCACCTCCGCGAAGACGCGATACCGCTCTGCTGTCGCGACGCGTGGATCCATGCTGACCTTCATCCGGAGCACCCTCCCTGCCAGCAGAGTAACCCTGCGGGGCGGTGTGCTGCGCTGCGCTCCGCCATGCGGATCATCAGTGCACAGGCGCGTCAGAGTGCAGAGCGCGGAGAGCGAACAACCGGTATCCCTGAGCACCCGTTCTACGCCGTCGATCATGGCTAGGCTTGACACTCGTGCACTGACGCCACGAGCGCTGGTGAGTCGTTGATCGAATTGGAGAAATCGTTGCCCGGAGAAAACCTGACCAGGGTCGAAGCCCAAGAGCGTGCCGCGCTCGTCGCCGTCCAGAATTATGACGTAACCCTTGACCTGACCACCGGGCCTGAGTCGTTCGCCAGCACCACCACGGTGACATTCACCGCCACCCCCGGCGCATCGACCTTCATCGACGCCATCACCAAGACTGTGCACTCAGTCACCCTGAACGGAATTGCACTCGACCCCGCCGTCGTGAGCGATGGCATCCGTATTCAGCTGAACGACCTCGCCGCTGAGAACGTGCTCACCGTCGTCGCCGACGCGCTGTACACGAACACCGGTGAGGGACTGCACCGCTTCGTCGACCCCGTCGACCAGGAGGTCTACCTCTACAGCCAGTTCGAGGTGCCGGACTCGCGTCGCATGTTCGCGGTCTTCGAGCAGCCTGACCTCAAGGCCACCTTCGCATTCACCGTGACCGCACCTGCCGAGTGGGAGGTCGTGTCCAACTCGCCGACCCCCGTGCCCACCGACGCAACACCAACGGCCGACGGCGCAGCTCGCAAGACCTGGGCGTTCGCTCCAACGCACACCATGTCCAGCTACATCACCGCGCTCGTCGCCGGCCCGTACGCCGTGGTTCGCAGTGAGCTCACCTCACGCGATGGCCGCACCATCCCGCTCGGTGTCTTCAGCCGCAAGAGCCTGTCTGAGTTCCTCGACGCCGACTACATCTTCGAGAAGACCCGCCAGGGCTTCGCGTACTTCGAGGAGAAGTTCGACTTCGCGTACCCGTTCGACAAGTACGACCAGCTGTTCGTACCGGAGTTCAACGCCGGAGCCATGGAGAACGCCGGAGCCGTGACGTTCACGGAGACCTACGTCTTCCGCTCCAAGGTGACGGATGCCATCAAGGAACGCCGCGTCGTCACGATCCTGCACGAGCTGGCACACATGTGGTTCGGCGACCTCGTCACCATGAAGTGGTGGAACGACCTGTGGCTGAACGAGTCTTTTGCCGAATGGGCATCGACCATCGCGACGGCTGAGGCCACCGAGTGGACCGAAGCCTGGACCACCTTCGCCTCCATGGAGAAGAGCTGGGCATACAAGCAGGACCAGCTGCCCTCAACCCACCCCATCGTTGCCACGATCAACGACCTGGAAGACGTTCTCGTCAACTTCGACGGCATCACGTACGCCAAGGGTGGCTCCGTCCTGAAGCAGCTCGTCGCCTGGGTCGGCATCGACGCATTCTTCGCCGGTGTAGCCGCGTACTTCAAGAAGCACGCCTGGGGCAACACCGAGCTGTCCGACCTGATGGTCGAGCTCGAGGCTGCCAGCGGACGCGACCTGTCTGAATGGACCAAGCTGTGGCTCGAGACGGCCGGCGTCAACACGCTGCGCCCCGAGATCACCATCGACGACGCCGGAATCATCACCGGTTTCGCCGTACTGCAGACCGCAGCTGCCGACTACCCGACAATCCGCCCGCACCGTCTGGCCATCGGCCTGTACGAGCTGCTCGACGGCAAGCTCGTTCGCACCAACCGCGTCGAGCTTGACGTTGACGGCGAGCGAACGGATGTCGCAGAGCTCGTCGGTCTCGCTCGTCCGGCACTCGTACTCCTCAACGACGACGACCTGGCATACGCCAAGATCCGTCTCGACGAGACGTCGCTGTACGTTGCCATCGAGAACCTTGCCGCTATCGAGAGCCCGCTCGCGCGCTCGCTCGTGTGGGGTTCGGTCTGGGACTCGACCCGCGATGCAGAGACGGCCCCGCGCGACTTCGTTCGCCTGGTGCTGAACAATATCGCCACAGAATCAGAGTCGACGACCCTGCGCACCGTGCTCGGCCAGCTGATCCTGACCGCGACGAGCTACGTGACGCCTGAGCACCGCGACGCGACCGTGACCGAGGTCGGCGATGCGCTTCTCGCGCTGGCACGCGGCGCAGAGGCCGGCAGCGACGCGCAGTTCCAGTTCGTCAAGTTCTTCGCATCCGTTGCCTCAACCCCTTCGCAGCTGGCCGCCGTGTCAGCCCTGCTGAGTGGTGCAGAGAAGCTCGATGGACTCGAGATCGACACCGACCTGGCCTGGGAGCTTCTCATCGCCCTCGTCGCCGGTGGCGTTGCAGGGGCCGCTGAGATCGATGCTGCACTGGCGGCGGACAACACCGCAACCGGTGCGCAGGCGGCGGCGCAGGCTCGTGCCGCGATTCCCACCGCGGAGGGCAAGCTCGCCGCCTGGTCGTCGCTCATCGATGTCGACACCGCGCCGAACACCATCGTGCGTGTCACCGCAGCAGGCTTCCTGCGCGCGAATGACACCGCGTTGCTCTCCCCGTACGTGGAGAAGTACTTCGCAATGGTGCAGACCGTCTGGGAGAACCGCAGCTACTCGATCGCTGAGAAGCTCATCGACGGCCTCTACCCGTCGCCGCTGGTGAACCAGGAGCTCGTCGACGCGACGCGCACCTGGCTCGACGCGAACGCTGCTGAGCCCGCAGCACTCCGCCGCCTGATCGTGGAGAACCTGGCCGGCGTCGAGCGCGCACTGGCGGCACAGGAGCGCGACGCGAAGTAGCACGTAACACCACCCCCACCCCGGTGGTTGAGGAGGCCCGCTAGGGCCGTCTCGAAACCACACACAGGCCAGCCCTCGGACCCCGTCCGGCGGCTGGCCTGTCTGGTTTCACCTGTGTTCTCTGCCCGCCAGGATCCGGCACCGCGCTGCTCACGGCATCCGTCGAGTGTCGCCGTTTGTGCCGAGAGTCGCCGTTACAACGGCGATTCTCGGCCGTAACGGCGATTCTCGGCGAGCGGATGCGCTGCCCTGCCACTCAGCCGACCTCACGCTCCGACCTCACGCCCGAAGTGCTGAGGTCTGATCAGTTCAGCCTTCGCACAAACCACGCTCAGTAGACTGGCGGAGTTATGGACTGGACCTCATTCTGGAAATCTGTCGACGCCTTCTTCGACACACCCGTTCTCGGCCCCCTCGTCAGCATCGTCATCATCGTGGTCATCGCCTTTGCCCTGCGGTGGATACTGCACCTGGCGATCGACCGCGTCGTCAAACAGATCGTGTCCGGCGCCAAGAAGAAGCAGAACGTCCAGGACACCCAATCGCTGTTGGTCTCCCCACTGGCCGCAGTCCGCCTGGTGCAGCGCACACGCACGCTCGGCACGGTGCTCAGCAACATCGTCAACGTCATCCTGCTGGTCGTCACGCTTATTCTGATCGTCAACACAATCGACCCGAGCATCCTGGGTTCACTGGCGCTCCTCACGGCCGCAATCGGTGCCGGTCTCGGTTTCGGCGCCCAGAACATCGTCAAAGACGTCCTGAACGGGCTGTTCATGGTGATGGAGGACCAGGTCGGTGTCGGTGACGTCGTCGACCTCGGACCCGCAACCGGTGTCGTCGAATCCGTGGGTATCCGCATCACGCAGGTGCGCGATGTGAATGGCACGCTCTGGTTCGTTCGGAACGGTGAGATCCTCCGCGTCGGCAACATGTCGCAGGGATGGGCTCGCGTCATCATCGACCTCGCCGTGCCGTACGACTCCGATGTCGACGAGGTGCAGGACGCGATCTCGCGCATCGCCCTTGAGATGGCATCCAGCTCCAAGTGGCGCTCCCGCATCCTCGAACGCCCGGAGGTCTGGGGCCTGGAATCAATCTCGGCTGAGGCGCTGGTCATCCGTCTCGTCGTCAAGACCCGCACGTCTGCCAAGGACGACGTGAGCCGCGAACTGCGCCTCCGGCTCAAGAAGGGGTTGGACGAGCTGGGCATCCAGCTGCCGTCGCTCAATACCGTCGTGCTCAGCGGCTTCGACAATGCCGGCAGCGTCATGGGCGCCAAGCCGCCGCGCACCCGCCCGATTCCCGTCGCCGAAGAGCCTGTCGCCACCGGCAAGAAGGCGCGCGCGAACTCGCGAGCCGCGAAGGCCGCTGCGGTATCCGCTGCCCCTGTAACGCCCCGCGTGGCTGCCACGCCAGCTGTGCCAGCCACCCCTCAGAAGGATGCGCGCAGCATCACCACGATCAAGAACTCCGGCGTGACGCCGGCATCACGATCGACAACGGCTTCGCCCACGACAGCATCGCCCGTGACTCCGCCCAGCACCACGACAGCAAAGCCGAGCACCACAGCCAAGCCGAGCACAGCGCCGCCGAGCACTGCGCCGCCCAGCGATGCAGACCCCTCCACCCCACGAAACACAAAGGCCAGCGATGAGTGAGAAATCCGGAGTTCACCTTCGAGACGGTGAGAACGGCGCGGCCGTCACGCCGAGCTTCTACGAGCAGGTAGGCGGTCGAGCGTTCTTCGAACAGCTCGTCGCTCGCTTCTACGAGGGTGTCGCCGGCGATCCCGTCCTGAAGCCGATGTATCCGGAAGACGACCTCGGGCCGGCGGCTGAGCGCTTCACGATGTTCCTCGAACAGTACTGGGGCGGCCCAGGCACGTACAGCGAACAGCGCGGGCACCCCAGGCTGCGGATGCGTCACCAACCGTTCACGGTGAACCCCGATGCCCGCGACCGCTGGCTCGGACACATGAAGAACGCTCTCGACACGATGGACCTCCCTCCACTGCAACGTGAAGTCTTGTGGGATTATCTCGACAGGGCTGCACACGCCATGTTGAATTCGTTCGAGAGCTAGAGCACCGCAAGCGCGCCGCACCACGCACCACACGCACTAACCATTGCCGACAAAGGAGTCGCGTTGAGTACACCCGTAACCGAAGCAGATGTCATCGTCGTTGGCGCAGGCCTGGCCGGCCTTGTCGCGACAGCCGAACTCATTCGAGCCGGCAAACGCGTGATCGTGGTGGAACAGGAACCGGCAGCCTCATTCGGCGGTCAGGCCTGGTGGTCGTTCGGCGGGCTCTTCCTGATCGATTCACCAGAGCAGCGCCGCATGAATGTTCGCGACTCGCTGGCACTGGCCACCCAGGACTGGTTCGCCAGCGCCGGCTTCGATCGCGAAGAGGATGCCTGGCCCAAGCGCTGGGCGGAGGCCTACCTCAACTTCGCCGCCGGAGAGAAGCGCGCCTGGCTGCACGAGAAAGGCGTCCGGTTCTTTCCGGTCGTCGGCTGGGCTGAGCGGGGCGGCTACTCTGCCCTCGAGCACGGCAATTCAGTCCCGCGCTTCCACATCACCTGGGGCACCGGTCCAGGCGTCCTTGCACCGTTCATCGCCGAGGTGCGCGACGGCGTCACGGCCGGGCTCGTCACCATCCGGCACCGCCACCGCGTCGATGGCCTCCTCGTCGACGACGGCACCGTCGTCGGGGTGCGCGGCAGCGTGCTCGCGCCGAGCACCGCGGTGCGGGGAGCCGCAAGTTCGCGCGATGTCATCGCCGACTTCGAGCTCCGCGCGGCGGCCACGATCGTCACCAGTGGCGGTATCGGCGGCAACCACGATCTCGTGCGGAAGCAGTGGCCGGAACGACTGGGCACTCCCCCGAAAACCATGCTCTCCGGCGTTCCAGCACATGTCGACGGCCGCATGCTCGGCATCGCGGAGGGAGCGGGCGCTCGCCTCATCAACGGCGACCGGATGTGGCACTATACGGAGGGCATCACGAACTGGGATCCGGTGTGGGCCGCACACGGTATCCGGATCTTGCCCGGCCCGTCGTCGCTCTGGCTGGATGCAACCGGTAAGCGACTGCCGGTGCCGCTCTTTCCAGGGTTCGACACCCTGGGCACCCTCGAGCACATCCAGCAGACCGGGCACGACTACAGCTGGTTCGTGCTGACGCAGAAGATCATCGAGAAGGAGTTCGCACTTTCAGGCAGCGAGCAGAACCCCGATCTGACCGGCAAGGACCTGAAGCTGCTCGCCAAACGGGTCACCCCTGGCGCTCCAGGGCCGGTAGAGGCCTTCAAGCGCAACGGTGCGGACTTCGTGGTGGCGGACACCCTGCCGGAGCTCCTGGCTGGCATGCAGCGCCTCTCCCCCGATGTCGTAATCGATGCTGCTCGGGTCGAACAGGAGATTCGCGGGCGTGATCGTGAGCTCGACAACGACTTCTCCAAGGATGCCCAGATCAATGCGATCAGGCAGGCCAGGCGCTATCGGGGCGACAAGCTCATTCGCGTGGCGAGCCCGCACAAGCTGCTCGACCCGAAGGCCGGCCCGCTCATCGCCGTCAAGCTGCACATCCTCACCCGGAAGAGCCTCGGCGGCATTCAGACTGACCTGTCAGCGCGCGCGCTCGGCGCTGACGGCCGTCCAGTTCCCGGTCTCTACGCGGCGGGAGAAGCGAGCGGCTTCGGCGGTGGCGGCGTGCACGGCTACCGGTCGTTGGAGGGCACATTCCTTGGCGGATGCCTGTTCTCGGGCCGCACGGCAGGCCGAGCCGTCGCCGCGGCGGTGTAGGCGGTCGATCCAAGACCGTCGACCCGCACGCGAGCGGCGTGCGTGCTGACGCGCCTGAGCGCGTCAGCACCCACGGCACGCTAGGAGTTCAGCGACCATGCCTTACGCTTCACCAGGATGTGGCCGCGACTCGTGCTGAGCCTGGTCCAGGTACCGGTGTCGAAAAGTTGAACGGGGTCGTCATCGGCCAGGAATCCCAGGCTGAATGCGGCGAACCCTGCGCCGGCCGGAACGTGGTCGAGCGTGTCGATGGGCCGGCTCCACACGTCTGAGCGCACCCGCTGCACGAGCTGCTCGCCCGTTCCGGCGGGGATCGCGTTGGCGACCTCATCGATTCCGGCGCGTGCTGCGGCTTCGAGCGTCGCGGCATCCGCTTGACCGAGTGGCTTCCAGCCGCCCCTGGGCGGTGAGATGCCGGCCCAGGTCACCGTGTTCACCTGCAGGGGAACGGAGATGGTGACAGGCTCGTCTGATTCTTCGCCGTCAAGGGTCTGCAAGCGGGCGACCCGGTCAAGCAGCGACCGCACCGGTACAACGACGTCGAGGTCAACCGGCTCGCTCAGCGCGAAGGTGCGCAGGCCGAGAACGGTGGGGCTCGTGTCGAGCAGGCCGCGGGGATACAGGATCGCCGTGTAGACGGCGAGCACGCCGGCGGCCGAAATCAGGCGCACCGAACCGTCCTCGACTCGGCTGGCACGCGACAGGTATACCTGAAGGTCACGGAGGGAGAGGGAATCTGTAAGAGAAAATGACTGGCTCATCTGGTTCTAAACTACCAAGGTAAAGTTGGCGTTCGCGCAGCGTCGACTGCGCACGCCTGAGGAGACACCATGCACGAACCGCTTGACGCCCTGCTTGCCGCCCTTGACCTCACGGATACCGGCGCCCGAACCAGCGAGGATATCTTCACCGGGCCCTCCCAGTGGATGCCGCTGGGGCGCGTTTTCGGCGGCCAGGTGCTCGCCCAGTCGCTCATCGCAGCCATGCGAACGGTGCCAGACGACCGGCACGTTCACTCCATGCACGGCTATTTCCTGCGTCCTGGCGACGTCAACCACCCGATCACATTTTCGGTGGATCGCATTCACGACGGTCGTTCGTTCGCCACTCGTCGCACCCAGGCGTACCAAAACGGTGTGCCGATCCTGTCGATGATCGCCTCATTCCAGGATGACGACGAAGGCCTCGAGCACCAGATCGAGATGCCCGCAGACCTTCCCGGTCCAGAATCCCTGCCGACCGCCGCAGAGACCCTGTCGCAGGTGGACCACTCCATCGCCCGGTATTGGGCAACGGAACGTCCCTTCGACATCCGTCACGTGCCGTCGCCGATCTACCTGTCTGTCGATGGTGAGCGCACTGCTCGCCAGGCCGTGTGGATGAAGACCATCGGCCCCATGCCAGACGACCCCGACCTGCACCGCGCTGCCCTCGCCTATGCGAGCGATTACTCGATCATGGAGCCGATCATGCGCCGCCACGGTGTGCCGTGGGCCGCGCGCGGCCTCAAGGTTGCGAGTCTCGACCACGCCATGTGGTGGCACCGCTTCGGCCGGGTTGATGAGTGGATGCTCTATGTGCAGGATTCGCCGTCGGCCCAGGGTGGCCGCGGTCTTGCGACAGGACGCATCTACAGCAAGGATGGCGTTCTGCTCGCCTCGGTCGCCCAGGAGGGCATGATCAGGGTGCCGACCAATCAGGAGAAGCCATGACCGACGCGACACAGATTCATCGACGCACCATCCTGCTCGGCACCGGCGTCGGGGCGGCAATTGTTCTGGCCGCCTGCGCGAGCCCTGAGCCGAGCCCAGGGACGAGCCCCGGGTCAGGTACCGGCAGCGGCGCCGGCAGTGACGCTGGCTCGGAAACCGCCACAGCCACGACACCGCCCAGCGCCTCAGACGGCGCAACGGGCGAGCCTTCCGGCACGGCCATCGCGAAACTTTCCGACATTCCGGTCGGCGGTTCTGTTGCTGCAGAGCTCGACCGGGAACCCATCATCATCTCGCAGCCCACCGCGGGCACCGTCGTTGCCTTCAGCGCCATCTGCACGCATCTGGGCTGCAAGGTGGCGCCCGCCGCGAAGGGGCTCGACTGCCCGTGCCACGGTTCGCGCTTCAATGCGATGACCGGAGAAGTCATCAACGGCCCTGCCACGTCTCCGCTGCCGGCCGTGCCTGTCAGCGTCAACGGTGAGGACGTCGTCGCCGGCTGATCGGTGTCGCTTGCGATGTCGGCGAGTATCGACCACGAATGCAGGCGCAAGCGCAGCCCTACTAGTGCCGCTTGAACTCGATCGGTTCGTCAAGGTACGGCGTCCAAGCCGCCCGTTCCGTCTCGCTGATCCTGCGCGGACGCGCACTGGCGGCATCGACCAGCACGATCGTGGTGTTTGCCCTGGCGTATTTCACGGCAGGTTCAACACCAACCGGCGACCAGACCTCGTAGCAAACATCGAGGCTGGCACCGCCCAGCTTGCCGAGCCACAACCGGATGTCGATCGGCTGCCGAAGATAGGGCACCGGCGCCAGGTACTCGATCTCCTGGCGTGCGATCAGCGTGAGCGTATCGGCGCCCGGACGGCCGTCGAGCACAGCAGTGCTGGCGCCGACGGCCGTTCTCTCAGCGATTCCTGGGCGGTCACCGGTGTCGAAGAAAACAGAACCGTTCTCTTCGTCCGTCAACCAGAATGCCTGGATGCGCGCCTCCTCGAGGAGGCGCAGCATCTCAGCATTGTTGACGTGCCCATAGGCATCGAGGTCAGACCAGCGAAGCCGAATGGGCACGTGCAGTTTCATCGGCAGGCTGCTTAGTCGCGCGTCAGCTTGCGGTACGTGGAACGGCTCGGCTTTGCTGCATCCGGACCGAGGCGTTCGATCTTGTTCTCCTCGTACGCCTCGAAGTTGCCCTCGAACCAGTACCAGTTGCCCGGGTTTTCTTCGGTGCCTTCGTACGAGAGGATGTGCGTCGCGATGCGGTCGAGGAACCACCGGTCGTGAGTGATGACCACGGCACAACCGGGGAACTCAAGAAGCGCGTTTTCCAGCGAGCCCAGGGTTTCGACGTCGAGGTCGTTAGTCGGTTCGTCGAGCAGCAACAGGTTGCCGCCCTGCTTCAGGGTGAGGGCCAGGTTCAGTCGGTTGCGCTCTCCACCGGAGAGGACGCCAGCCTTCTTCTGCTGGTCTGGGCCCTTGAAGCCGAAGGTCGAGACGTAGGCACGCGACGGGATCTCGGTGCGGCCGACCTGGATGTAGTCCTGGCCGTCTGACACCACTTCCCACAGGGACTTGTTCGGGTCGATGCCGCCACGACTCTGGTCGACATAGGAGATCTCGACCGTTTCACCGATCTTGAGCTCACCGCCGTCGAGCGGTTCGAGTCCGACGATCGACTTGAACAGCGTGGTCTTACCCACACCGTTCGGGCCGATGACGCCCACGATGCCGTTGCGGGGCAGGGTGAAGCTGAGTCCGTCGATGAGCACGCGGTCATCGAACTGCTTCTTGAGCTTCTTCGCGTCGATGACCTGCGCACCGAGGCGCGGGCCGACGGGAATGACGATCTCTTCGAAGTCGAGCTTCCTGGTGCGCTCTGCTTCGGTGACCATCTCTTCGTAGCGGGCCAGACGGGCCTTCGACTTTGCCTGGCGGCCCTTGGTGTTTGAACGCACCCAGTCGAGTTCCTCTGCGAGGCGCTTGGACAGCTTGGCGTCCTTCTTGCCCTGGACCTGCAGACGTTCCTGCTTCTTCTCGAGGTACGTCGAGTAGTTGCCCTCGTATGGGTACAGGTGGCCGCGGTCGACCTCTGCGATCCATTCGGCGACGTGGTCGAGGAAGTACCGGTCGTGAGTAACGGCGAGCACAGCGCCCGGGTACTTGGAGAGGTGTTGCTCGAGCCACAGCACGCTTTCGGCGTCGAGGTGGTTAGTGGGCTCATCGAGGAGCAGGAGGTCGGGCTTCTGCAGGAGGAGCTTGGTCAGTGCGACGCGACGCTTCTCACCACCAGACAGGTTTGCCACCTGGTAGTCGCCCGGCGGAGTACGAAGTGCGTCCATGGCCTGCTCAAGCTGCGAGTCGAGGTCCCATGCGTCTGCGTGGTCGATCTCTTCCTGCAGCACGCCCATTTCGGCGAGCAGGGTGTCGAAATCAGCGTCGGGCTCTGCCATCGCGGCGGAGATCTCGTTGAACCGGTCAAGCTTGGCCTTGATCGGGCCAACGCCTTCCTGCACGTTCTCGAGCACGGTCTTGGTCTCGTCGAGTTCCGGTTCCTGCATCAGGATGCCGACGCTGAACCCCGGCGTGAGTTTTGCCTCACCGTTGCTCGGAGTGTCAAGGCCGGCCATGATCTTGAGAATGGTCGACTTTCCGGCGCCGTTGGGGCCGACGATGCCGATCTTGGCACCGGGGAAGAACGACATTGTGACGTCGTCGAGGATGAGTTTGTCGCCGACCGCTTTGCGGGCGCGGACCATCTGATAAATGTATTCGGCCATAGTGCCTACCAGTCTATTTGGCGCGTCGCCCCTACGAGACACGTTCCGGTTCCGAGGAGGGGCGCAACCATGGTGTGCAGGCCGTCGCTGGCCGGTCCAAACTGGCCGATGAGGCATTCGCCGTTGAGCTGAACGGAGAATTGCACCGAGTCTGCGGCGAGGTCGATGGAGGTCCGATCGGGCGTGACCTGCATAGCGGCCTTGTCGAATCCGCCTGCGACCAACGCATCGACGAATGCACGGCCACCCGCGTTCGAATCATCCGCCGCCACCTGTGCGGCGAGTGAGGTGAAATACGCCAGGTTGTCGGCGGCACTCTTGTCGGGGGCAAACGCCAGCGGAGTCTTCACCGGTGCGGGTGTCTTCGTCGCGGATGGCGAGGCGGATGTCGGCACGTTCGGCTCTGGGGAGGCCGAGCATCCGGTCAGCATGATCGCCGCTGCGATGGCAATGGCGGCTATACCGCCCGCGCCAGTGCGAGGGCGACGACTCTCTCTCCGAAGCAGGCGCACGCTTGTCCTCCCCTGGCCACACCCTGCAGCCTGCCTACGAGTCTAGGGTGGCGAACCCTCCGGCTCCTGACGGCAGGAAGCCATCCGCTCGCGTGCCTGAATCAGTCTCCTCGTCAGCCTCATCGAACGCGGCGGTCTCATCGAACTCGGCCGTCTCATCAGCATCCCCGGCCACGCCGAACTCAGGTGGGCCGCCAACCTCGTGCGACCCGGCGAACCCGCGGGACTCGGCGAAATCTCCCCGTGCGGTGTCCGCGGTATCGCGATTCAAGGAGGCCCCGTTCCCAAAGCCGAGTTCGCTCCGCACGGAGGGCACCGCGGCCGTGGTGCACCAGCGAAGGTCGTGACCGACAGCGTCGGCATCCACTTCGACAGTTGTGCCTTTGCGGCCGTCTTTCTCCCAGGTCTTGATTCGAATCCTGCCGGTCACAACGACGTGCTCGCCCCTGTTGAGGGAATTGACGATGTTGAGCGCCAGGTCTCGGTATGCCGAGACGGTGTACCAGTTCGTGTCGGTCGACTCCCAGGTGCCTGTCGTGCGATCAAACCTGCGTTCCCCAGATGCCAGCCTGAAATCGGTGACCGCCAATCCCGCACCGGTCACCCGGTGATCCGGCTGCGTACCCACTATTCCCCGGAGGGTGATCATGTCGTTCATTGCGTCTCCCGGCACTGGTGTCTGCCGGATCGTTCGACCCGGCGCCCTCGCGCAAAACGGATGTCCACGCGCACAGCCCGGGATCGACCACTCGTGCCAGTTTCGTCGTCCCGGGCTGCGTGCAAGCAGTCTCGATCAACGCGTTGGCACCCAGTCTCGCGGCCCGGTGATCCGTGGAATTGACCGCATTGGAGCGCCTGTTGAGGAGCCGGTCAGCGTTTCGGCATCAGGCGACGATGTAGTCGGAGTACGACTTGCGGATCTTGTTCACCTTGGGAACAGCGACGGCCATGCAGTAGCCCTGACCAGGGTTCTTCGCGAAGAAGTCCTGGTGATAGTCCTCAGCAACGTAGAACTCGCCGAGCGGTTCAATGGTCGTGACGATGGGCTTGTCCCACCACGATGCGGCACGTTCCTTCGCGGCCTCGAAGAGTTCTCTCTGCTCGTCGGTGGCGTAGAACATCGCTGAGCGATACTGCGTGCCGACATCCGCTCCCTGTCGATTCAACTGGGTGGGATCGTGCAGCGTGAAGAAGACATCGAGGATGACGCGTGCCGGGATCACAGCCGGATCAAACGTCACGGCAACCGCTTCTGCATGGCCGGTGTTGCCCGTGCACACCGCCTCGTAGATGGGATTCGGATCGATGCCGCCCGTATACCCGGACACGACATCGCTGACCCCGCGAAGAACGCGGTAGACCGCGTCGAGACACCAGAAGCACCCGCCTGCAACGACAAAAGTTTCCACCGTCATAGAGTAACCCCATGACATTTGAAGCTGCATCAGATCGCTATGACTCAATGACGTACCGCCGCACTGGTCGTAGCGGACTGAAATTACCCGCCCTCTCACTGGGGCTGTGGCACAACTTCGGTCACGAACGACCCAGCGAAACCCAGCGCGCCATTCTGCGCAGGGCCTTCGACCTTGGCGTCACCCACTTCGACCTGGCCAACAACTACGGTCCCCCTCCCGGATCGGCCGAGACCAACTTCGGTCGCATCTTCGCCGAAGATTTCCGTCCGTACCGCGACGAGATCATCGTGTCGAGCAAAGCCGGCTACGACATGTGGTCTGGCCCCTACGGCGAGTGGGGTTCGCGCAAGCACGTGCTGTCGTCCCTCGATGCCAGCCTGAACCGTCTCGGCCTTGACTACGTTGATATCTTCTACTCTCACCGGCCAGATCCTGAGACGCCCATTGAAGAGACCATGGGCGCCCTGGCAACAGCCGTCAAGCAGGGCAAGGCGCTCTATGTCGGTGTCTCGAACTACAGCCCTGAGCAGACACGTGCCGCGGCAGCCGCACTCGCCGAGCACAAGATTCCGCTGCTCATTCACCAGCCGCGTTACTCGATGTTCCAGCGTCAGCCAGAGGACGGGCTCTTCGCTGTTCTCGAAGAGCTGGGCATCGGCAGCATCGTCTTTTCCCCGCTTGCCCAGGGCCTGCTCACCGACCGGTACCTCGGCGGTTCTGTGCCGACGGACTCGCGTGCCGCGACCAGCCGCTTCCTGTCGGAGAACGCACTCACCGACGAGTACATGGAGCGTGCGAACGCGCTGAATGAGATCGCGGCAGGGCGCGGCCAGTCCCTCGCGCAGCTCGCCCTCACCTGGATTCTGCGCCAGAGCGCCGTCACCTCTGTGCTCATCGGCGCCAGCAGCGTCTCCCAGCTCGAGCAGAACGTCGCCGCCCTGAACTCGCCAGCCCTGAGCGCGGATGAGATCACAGCCATCGAGCCTTTTGCCGTGCACGGCACGGCCTGAGTCTGACGAGTGGGCTACCTCTACGCGCTGCTCGCGTCTCTCCTGTTCGGTCTGAACGGCAGTACCACCAAACTCATCGTCGAATCCGGGATCTCTCCTGCCCAGTTGACGTTTGTGCGGGTCACAACGATTGCCATCCTGTCTGGTGCGATCCTGCTGTTCACCAACCGTCAGGCGTTTCGGATCAGCCGCAGGCAGCTCATGGTGATGGCCTTCCTCGGCATTGCCGGGGTCGCGCTCATCCAGTGGTTCTACGCGCTCGCTATCAGTCTTTTGCCGGTTGGCATCGCCCTGATGTTCGAGTATTCCGGCATCCTGCTGGTTGCGATCGCCGCCCGGTTCCTGTTCAAGGAGCGGGTCAAGCCGCGAATCTGGGTGGCGATCGCGGCCGTGCTCGTTGGCATGGCGGTCGTCGCCCAGGTCTGGGCAAGCACGCTCAACGGACTCGGCGTGGTGTTCGGCATCCTGGCGGCGCTGTGCCTCGCGGTGTATTTCCTGGTCGGAGAGCGACAGGTCACCACGACATCACCCCTCGTCGTGTCGTTCTGGTCGATGCTGTTTGCCAGCGGGTTCTGGTTGCTCTTCAGCTCGTGGTGGAAGATTGACCCCGCGCTTCTCGGCCACCCCATCGCCCTCGGCGGGTCCCTTGATGAGCTGACGGCGCCGCTCTGGGGGCTGCTGCTCTGGAACGGAGTGTTCGGCTCGTTCGCGCCATACCTGCTGTCGTTCATGGCACTCGGCAGGCTGACCGCGACGGCGGCAGGGATCGTCTCTGCGTCTGAAGTGATCTTCGCGTTCGCTTTTGCGTTTCTGTGGCTCGGCGAAACTCTCAACTCCGTCCAGGCCATCGGGGCCGTCCTCGTGCTCATCGGCATCGTGGTCGCGCAGACGGCCAGGACCAACAAAGTGGTCGACCTCGACCTGGCCAGCCAGCACCTCGCACTGCACGACAGGCGCGCCCACGACAGCCCCCTCCCGTAACCGGATCTCCCCCGGTGCAACACGCCGCTCTCACTGTCAGTGGCTGCCCGTAGCCTGAACTCACATTCACTCGGCCGGCTGACATTGGGAGGTTCCACATGAGAGTTTCACCCACACGCGCACGCACGCCTGCCCGCCGAGGCTACCCGGTGTCCCCCGAGCTGATTCGCGTCAAAGACGGTCTATGGCGAGTCGCAGACGCGACCGGCGCAATCCTCGGCCACATCGAACGGCGAGCGGATGCCAGGGGCGACCGATTCCTCGCCAGGCGCGTCACCACCGCGGCACGCACGATGGAGCTCGGCGCTTTCTGGCGCATTGACGACGCCACCGACTGTTTCCGCTCCTGATCAACACGCCAATTTCGTGTCTGGAGGCGCGCCGCCCAAACTCCCCGTGAACGGGGGTGGACGCCGGTAAAGTTCCGCACATGCAGTGGTGGAATAATTTCGTTGACTGGCTCACAGCAGCCAGCACACTTCCGGTCTTTTATGGCGCGATCATCGTTGTGATCGCCATCGTGGTCGCCAGCGTCCTGTCTGCGTGGATCGCGGGCGGAGCGATCCGTCGCCTCATCAACCAGCGCGATCGCGAGCAGCGGGCAGCGGCCATTGGCGCCCTTGTCGATGCCGCAACCGAGGCATCCGTGTGGAACTCGCTGACCCCGCAGGAACAGGTCATGGCCGATCGCGCTGTCGGCCAGGCCGACATCCAGGTGCGACTGCTCCCGATCAAGGGCTCAAGCATTGCCGCCAACTGGGCTGCCCACCAGCTCACGGAGTTCAAGCGCACCTCGGCCACCTTCGGTTACCAGCTGGAGCCGGCCGTGCTCGAATTCCGCGATCGCCTGCTCGACTGGCAGCTGAAGCCCTCTCGCGCCCGCAAGATCTTCCAGGCCGACCTTGACCGCTGGAAGATGCAGAGCGCCATCCCCGAATCCAAGGTCCTTGCCGAGCAGGACGCGTGGGTTGCCAAGCAGCACCATGACCAGTTCGCGACTCCGCTGGCCTCTGGCGCCGCACCGGTGGCATTCACCCGTGACCCTGCCTACCCATCGACGGAGACCCAGCGCCTCCTCGACGACGTGCAGGCACTCGAGGTTCGTCCGGTGGCCACAGCCGCTCCCGAGACCGACGCCCAGCCGACGCCCCTCACCAGCAACTAACGAAGCGGCCGTACCGGTCGGCATCTGCCGAACGGTACGGCCGAACGACAGACGCCGTACGTCAGCGCCACCAGGAATCTGCTGGGGATGCTGGGGTGCGGCGTTTGTGTTCGGTCGCGAGGTAGCGCTGCTCGATGGCCTTCGCCACCTCGGCGTCGATCTCGTGCCCCTCGAGGAAGGCGTCGATGTTGCTGTACGTGATGCCGAGGTTCGCCTCATCCGTCTGGCCAGGGTTGCCGTCGAGCAGGTCGGCCGTCGGCACCTTCACGTAGAGGCGCTCCGGCGAGTCCAATTCCATCAACAGCTGCTTGCCCTGGCGCTTCGTCAGACCGGACAGCGGCAGGATGTCTGCGCCGCCATCACCGAACTTGGTGAAGAATCCCGTCACGGCTTCTGCGGCGTGGTCGGTGCCGACCACGAGCAGGCCGTACTGGCCGGCGATCGCATACTGGGCGACCATCCGGGCGCGCGCCTTGACGTTTCCCTTGTTGAAGTCGCTCAACTCCTCACCGGTGGCGTCAGCGAACTCGGCGTCGATACCGTCGACGCCGCGTTGGATGTTGAACGCGATCGAACGCTCTGGGCCAATGAACGACAGCGCCAACTGCGCGTCGTCTTCGTCGTGTTGGGTGTTGTACGGCAGCCGCACCGCGATGAACGTGCATGGCGTGCCTGCAAGAGTGAGTTCTTCCGTGGCCAGCTGGCACAGCCGCCCAGCCAGCGAGGAGTCCTGTCCGCCGCTGATCCCCAGCACGAGCCCCTTGGCGCCCGTCGTGACGACGTAGTCCTTCAAGAAATCGATCCGGCGACGGATTTCCGCGGCTGGGTCGATGGTCGGGGCAACGTTGAGGTCCGCGATGATTCGCGCCTGGAGTTCTCGCATGTCTCGAATCTATCAATCCGTTGCCTCGCACGGGTTACAGGCATCTCCGGAAACTCCCCCGGCCGTCGAGGATGACCCTGCGCGAGACGCACTGGCCGCTCGTAATAGAATTGGCCTGCCGCCTCCGTAGCTCAGGGGATAGAGCAGGAGCCTTCTAATCTCTTGGTCGCAGGTTCGAATCCTGCCGGGGGCACCCAATCAAGCGTTCCACCGTCGTTCCACCGTGCGGCCGCCGCATGCAGACGGATGCCGGTGAACGTCCCACCGCCACACCTCGTTGGCGCGCCAGCGCCTCAGCCGGTTCGCGCCGCAAGGTAGTGCGTGCGCGTCTGCTCGTCGAGATGCTCCATGGCGAAGCGCAGCGACACGCGCGGCATGGTGGCCGCATGGTCGTCAAGAAAGGCGAGCAGGCGGGGTCTGTCGTGGTCACCGGCCGCACGCAACACGGCGCCGATGGGCTTCTGCACCATGTCTTGCGAATCGCCAAGCAGCAGCTCGGCTATCGCGTACGCATCGTCGAGGTCTCCCCCGCGCACGAAGGCGAGCGTGGCGAGCATCGCGGTTCGGCGCTCCCAGAGCGACTCCGATTCGGCCAGGCGGTACAACACGTCGCGGGGGTGATCGCGCAGCCAGCCGCCGACGACGTCCCACGCACCGAGGTCGACGAGATCCCAATTGTTGATGCGATCGTGTCGGCGCAGATAGAGCTCATAGAGGTGCAGGCGGGTCTCCTCGTCGACCTTCTTCGCCTTGGCCTTGTTCGCCATGATGCGCAGTGCCCCTGCCCGCGCCTCATGGATGTCCTCATCGAGCAAGGCTTCGATCTGCTCGAGAGGCAGCTCGGCATACTCGGTGGCCAGGGCGAACACGGTGCCCATCCGCACGCCGATGAACACGTCACCCTCTGCATACTCTCCGGCGCCGAACTTGAAGTACCTGTCGTACTTCGCGCGCTCCGCGTCGGACTGCTCCCGCCAGAGCGCTGCGACAAAGTCAGAAGCGGTCAGCCGAGGAGCGGGATTGAGCAGTTCGTCACCCATGAGCTGCATTCTGCCGCCGATTGCCCATGCAGGCACGGGGTGCAGCCTGAAACGACTTCAGCGGGCCTCACACGGCCTTTGCCGCCGCAACCAGCACCTGGGCGAGCGTCGGTACGCCAACCGCCCTGAAAACCTCGCTGCCGTCGTCGCTCGTGACGATCACCGTCGGCGTCGAGCGGATGGCAGCAGCTTCGGATTCCTCGCTATTCAGGGCCACATCGACAACGCGCACATGGGCGCTCGGCACCAGGCGCTCAACCTCGGCGAGCACGGTCCTGGTTTGGATGCACGGGTCACAGAACGACGACGAAAATAGGGTGAGCTCCACGGGAAATCCTTTCAACGCATCCGCTTGCACCGATCACGGTGAACCGACCCTTCCAGTCTAGATACGCTCGAGAAGCTGGCGCGTCATGGGCCCCCGGTAGACTCCAACCATGACAAATAGCAGTGACCGGTTGGTTTGGATCGACTGTGAGATGACCGGGCTTGACCTGAAATCTGACGAACTCGTGGAGATTGCGGTGGTCATCACCGACTACGACCTCAACATCCTCGACCCCGGCATCAACATCGTGATCAAGCCGGATGACTCGGCGCTGGAGAACATGGGCGACTTCGTGCGCAACATGCACACCACGTCGGGATTGATCACGGAGATCCCGAATGGCGTCAGCGTCGCGGAAGCCGAATACAGCGTGATTGAGTACATCCTCAAGTTCGTTCCTGCAGAGCAGAAGGCTCCCCTGGCCGGGAACACGATCGGCACCGACCGTGGATTCATCGCGCAGTACATGCCGCGCCTTGATTCGCACCTGCACTACCGCAACGTCGACGTGTCGTCGATCAAAGAACTTTCGCGTCGCTGGTACCCCCGCGCGTACTTCAACTCGCCCGCAAAAGACGGCGGACACCGAGCTCTCGCAGATATTTTGGAATCAATTCGCGAGCTCGCTTACTACCGAAAAGCCGTATTTGTCGCGGATCCTGGGCCCACAAGCGACCAGGCAAAGGCCATCTCAGCCGAGGTTGTGTCCACGTACGGTCAAAAACTGTAATAGTATTCTTGAGTTGCCTTCGACCGAGAGGAAGAAAGCAAACATGGTGGGTATAGCTCAGTTGGCAGAGCGCCTGGTTGTGGTCCAGGAGGTCGCGGGTTCAATCCCCGTTACTCACCCCAATGAAGTCCAGCGTCTCCAAAGTTTAGAAATAAATCAGGAGGCGACAACGGATGCTGCAGGTCGATTCAGAAGAATTCGAACGACTCGTCGTAGATGAGCTCGATCTTCTTCCAGACGAGATGGTCGACGGACTCGACAACCTCATCTTCGTCGTCGAGGATCGGCCAGAAGACGGCACACTCGACACGCTCGGACTGTACGACGGTGTCGCGCTCACGGAGCGCGGCCAGTATGGGTTCGGCGAGATGCCAGACCGCATCATCCTCTATCGGGAACCGTTGCTCGACGTGTCCGCCGATCTGGGTGAACTGCGCGATCAGATTCACATCACCCTGGTGCACGAAATCGGTCATTTCTACGGAATAAATGACGATAGATTGCACGAGCTCGGCTGGGCCTGACCCCCTGGTCGCCCTGAGGGTTACCCTGACGCCATGAGCAGCTTTCACCTTGGCCGGGTCGTGGGAATCCTGTGCGTCTCGACCCTCGTCCTGGCCGTCAGCATCTATGGGTCGGCCATCCTGATCGGCCCGCTCCCGGCTGCCACGGCAACGATGGAGTCCCCCGTGCCAGCCGCATCCAACCCCTCGCCGCCCGCGCTGCCGACCGCGGGAGCCAGCGCTGTCATAGCGCCAGGCGCCTTCGCGCCCATCGCATCCGCTGGCCAGCCTGGGCCGCTGCCGATGGCATCCGCTACAAAGGTCGTCACAGCGCTCGTCGTGCTTGACGCACACCCACTGGAGCCAGGCGAAGACGGCCCTGCCATCACAATCACCGAAGAGGATTTCGCCGACTACGCCTACTACGCAGCTGACGGAGCCAGAAATGTCGCGGTGATCGTCGGCGAAACCTGGAGCGAGCGCGACATGCTCCAGGCCATGATCCTCGGTTCAAGCAACAACCACGCCGATCTCCTCGCCCGGTGGGCTTTCGGTTCCGTGGACGGTTATCTCACCGCGGCGGCAGCGTGGCTTGCCGCGCACGACCTCACGGGTATCACCGTTGTTGACACCAACGGCTTGCACGACCAGAGCGCAGGCACGGCACCCAACCTCGCTCGGCTCGCCAGCCTCGCCGCATCCGAACCAGCCATCACCGAGATGCTCGCGGACCCGGCAGCAGCCCTCGCCGATATGCCAGGAGTGACGAACACGACCTCGTTCCTGGCGAACGAAGGCGTCACGGGCATTTCACTCAGTAGAACGGATGCCGCTGGCGTCTGTTTCCTGTTCACCGCCACGGTGTCCACCACGCCTGTGGGCGACGGAGACGGCGTGTACAGCTTCGCCGGAGCGATCATCGGCCAACCGGATTACGACGCGCTCACCGTGGACCTGACGGCCCTGATGGCCAGCGCGCGCGCCGGGGTTGGCACAGTGCCGATCCTCACGGAGGGCGACAGGTACGTCACGTTCGACACCCCATGGGGCGACACCGCCTCTGGCGTAGTGGCCACGACCAAAAGTCGGCTGGGATGGTTCACGGGCCGGTTACCCAGGCCGGAGGTGACTTTGGACGACATCGCCACCGGCGGTCCGGGGGACCCGGTAGGAAGCGTGACCGTCACCATTGGGGACGACGAGATCTCCTCCCCCCTGATCCTCGACAGCACGCTCACCGATCCGGGACTGGGCTGGAGAGTGACGAACCCGCTCCCGGTTGTCGGTGCGCTCATCGACTCGCGCAGGGACTGAGCCTGCAGGGACCAACACTCGCGGGTCACCCAGCCGTCACATTTCTCCGGAATCATTGACGACAGGCTGCACGAGCTCGGTCGGGCCTGACCTGCACCTTGTTAGCCTGATGCCATGAGCAACTTCCGTCCTGGCCGATTCTTCGGCATCCTGGGCGGAACAGTCCTGATCCTCGCACTCGGCGTCTACGGCCCTGCGACCCTGATCGGCCCGCTGCCCGCAGCCACCGCGACCATGGTCTCCCCCGCGTCGACAGCGGCCAATCCCTCGCCGCCGGTGCTGCCTGTCAACGGAACCAGCGCCGTCATCGCTCCTGGCGCGACGACGCCCATCGCCGTCGGCGGCCAGAGTGAGCCGCTGCCCATGGCATCCGCTACGAAGATCGTCACGGCACTCGTCGTGCTGGACGCCCATCCGCTCACCGTCGGCGACGACGGGCCAGCCATCACGATCACCCCAGATGACTTCGCCGACTACGTCGCGTACAACAGGGACGGCGCCAGAACCGTCTCGCTGTTCATCGGCGAGACCTGGACCGAGCGTGAGGTTCTTGAGGCCATGATCCTCGGGTCTAGCAACAACCACGCCGACACGCTCGCACGGTGGGCGTTCGGCTCTATCGACGCATACCTCGCCGCCGCCGCTGACTGGCTCGCTGAGCACGATCTCACCGGCATCACCGTCGTCGACACCAACGGCCTGCACGACGACAGCGCAGGCACCGGAACCGACCTCGCGCGGCTGGCCGCCCTCGCGGCCTCCCAACCGCTCATCAACGACATCCTCGCGAACCCGGCATCCACCCTCGCCGGCGTGCGTGGTGTGGAGAACACCACCTCATTCCTCGCAGACGAAGGGGTGACCGGCATTTCACGCAGTTATACGGATGCCGCCGGCGTCTGTTTCCTGTTCACCGGCACGGTGGATCTCACGGGAACGGTCGACCTCACGGCGACGGCCGGCTCTGGCACTGATGGCGCTGGAGATGCCATGTACAGCTTCGCTGGGGCGATCATCGGCGAACCGGATTACGACACGCTCACGGCTGACCTGACGGCGCTGATGGCCAGTGCCCGCGCCGGGGTCGGCGCCCTGCCGATCCTCGCGGAGGGCGAGACATACGTCACCTTCGACACTCCATGGGGCCAAACGGCGTCCGGCGTCGTTGCAACGCCCAAGACCGAGGTGGGGTGGCTCGCAGCAGCGACTCCGGCACCTGATATCACCGTCGATGCGATTGCGACTGGACGGTCGGGGGCACGGGTCGGGCGCATTGCTGTCGCCGTTGGCGAGACGACTGTCTCGTCTCCCCTGGTTCTCGACGGGTCATTGACCGATCCGGGGCTGGGCTGGCGACTGCTGAACCCGATCCCGATGATCGGTGCACTCATCGACTCCCGCTCGAACTAGGGCGAGCCGGTCGGGTCAGCTCACACAGCAGCCCACGCAGCGGCCTACGCACCCCGTTACGGGTATTCGAGCTCTTCGTCTTCGTCAGCGGCCACAGGGTCGCTGTCGCTGGCATCGAAGGAGTAACGCACGTGCAGCTCTCCCTGCACATCCCTGCTGTCGACTTCGTCGTACCAGAACACGGATTCCAGACCTTCAACGGCAGCGATCATGCTGATGCGCGGTTGGTGCTTTCCGTGCAGGAAGACGCGCGAGTCAACCTGCCCTTCGAGCGGACCGTCGATGAACTCTGCAATGTAGCGAGTGGCTTCTGAGTCAGGACTTGTCATGGCACCAACCTAGTCCCGAGCGGACTCGACTGCACCCGTTGAATACAGGCGGGCTGTCGCCAACTCCGTGGGATTCTCGCGGAGGCAGTACGTGTCCCACTCGTCTTGCCACTGGTCCCAGTAGGCGTCGAAAGCGCCCCCGTCGCGCAGCAACGCGCGCTCCTTGCGTGAGTGTTCATCGGCATCGAGCCAAATTCGGATGTCGCTGACAGGCGCGTTCGCGCGGGCCAGTGCGCCACAGCCTTCGACGATCAGCGGCCGTGCAGCATCGACCGGATGCCACTCCGCTGCGGTTCCCGTCGTCCAGTCCCAGCGCTGCCAGCCCGCAGGCTCGCCCGCACGCCGCGGGCGCAGGAGTGCTGCGGTCACCTGTTCGGCGGCGGCATCCAGGCCGTTCCAGCCAGGGTAGATGTCATCGAGCCGCACCAGCTGGGGTACCGCGGCACCCCGCCAGGTCGCGACCAGATAGTCGGCCAGCGTGCTCTTGCCTGCCCCGCTTGGTCCGTCGATGAGAACGACGGCACTCGCCCCTGCCTCCGAAATGTCGTGCTGAATCCGGCGGACAGTTGCCGACGGCGTGAGCCACAGGGGCGGGGCAGCCTCACTTTTAACCGAGAACAAAGTTCCAGCTTCCGCTCGCGACTGCGGCCGTCACGGCGATGGCCGCGACCAGCCCGCCGATGCCGACCAGGCCCCATTCCCTGGCCCCGAACGTCGATTCACGTGCCCAGCTGCGGGGGGTGTCTCCCCCGAACCCGCGCGCTTCCATCGCCGTTGCGAGCTTGCTGCCGCGCCTGATCGAGAGCACCAGCAGGGCAAATGCCTGGCTGCCGAGGCGGGCAAGCGCCCAGCCGTCAGCCACGCCACGTGCCCGCCTGGCCAGTTCAAGCGCACGCCAGTCTTCCAGGAACAGGCCGACGAGGCGAAGTCCGGCGAGGCCGCCGAGCACGAACCGGGCGGGGAGCTTGACGACCTGGCCAAGGCCGTCGGCCAGGTCCGTTGGGTCGACTGTGATGAAGAGCACGACGGCGGGCAAGCCGATGGCCAGGATGCGAAGCAGCGTCGCAATGGCCAGGTCGAGTGAGCCGTCAGTGACCTGCACAAATCCGAATGACCAATACACGGTGCCGGATGCCTGTCCGTAGAGCAGCGTCGTCAGCGCCGCGGCCGGAGCCGCGATCCAGATGGGCAGCGTGCGCAGCATGAATGTCTTGAATGAAACACCAGCGAAGAAGAAGAGCACGGCCTCGCAGGCCAGCGCAACCGCGGCGGAGACCCAATCAATGGTCAGCACGAGCACACCGGCCAGGAGCAGTGACGCGGCGAGCTTGGCGACAGGGTTGATCCGGGTGATGGCCAGGTCAGCTCGTTCCGGCGTGAGGATGTCCGTCATGTCGCCGACCTCGCAGTGCGCAGGGGGAACGGCGATCCAGCGTCCGACCGTGACGCAGGGCTGGTGCTCTCCAGGGTGAAGACGCGATCGGCCAGCGCCTCGATCAGGTCGGCATCGTGCGAGACCGCGATGATTCCGGTTCCCTCGTCGGCCAGACCGGCCAACAGCCCCACGATTTCCTGCCAGGTGCGGAAGTCCTGCCCGAAGGTCGGCTCATCGAGAACCAGCAGCTGGGGTTGGCTGGCCAGCACTGTCGCGACAGAGAGTCTGCGCTTCTCTCCCCCGGAGAGCGTGAACGGATTCGCCTCCGCAAGGTGCGATAGCCGGAGCCGGTCCAGCAACTCACCGGCACGTGAGTCGATGAGTGCCTGGCCGAGCTTCAGCCGGCGCGGACCGACGGCGAGCTCCGCCCGCACCGTGCTGGCCACGAACTGGTGTTCCGGATCCTGAAACACCGTGCCGATCCGCGGGAGCAGTTGCGTGGAGGACCACCTGATCGGTTCGGCGCCCGCCCCGTCCGCAAAGGACGACGAAGCGAGCACCCGGCCGGCCGGCGGCTTCAGGAGCCCGGCAATGGTCAGGGCAAGCGTCGACTTGCCGACGCCGTTCTCCCCGGTGATGAGCTGCACTTCACCTGCGGTGACGCTCAGGTCGATTCCGCCTTGAACGATCACGTCTTTCGTGCGCGCGATCGACAGGGATTCGCACGTCAACAGCGGCTCGCGGCGTGCGCGTTCCGCGAGAGGACGACGGGTGAGACGCGGATGCGGGATGCCGGGCACCCAGACGCCGCTGGCCGCGAGGCGTTGGCCCTCTGCGCCCAACACGTCGTCCGGCGTGCCGTCAGCCACGACGCCGGCCCCGGCATCCAGCACGATCACCCGGTCGACGAGGTCCTGCCAGACCGAGACCCTGTGCTCGATCACGATGAGCGTGGCGTTCGTGCGCTCCACGACACGCGCGACAGAATCACGCACCTCGCGAACGCCCGACGGATCGAGATTGGCCGTTGGTTCATCGAGCAGGACGAGTCCCGGTTGCATGGCGAGTACCCCGGCCAAGGCCAGGCGCTGCTTCTGGCCCCCTGACAGCCGTGATGTCGGGTGGGACAGGGGCAGGTCGAGCCCGACCAACTCCACAGCGTCGTTGACCCTGCGCCAAATCTCGTCGCGTTCCACGCCGAGGTTCTCGCAGCCGAACGCAACGTCGTCTCCGACGCGGGCGAGGATCACCTGGGAATCAGGGTCCTGGAGAACCAGGCCTGCGACTCCGCGCCGTGCCCGAGGGTCGAGGCCGTCGAGGCGAAGCTCTCCGCGCTCCTCGCCCTCCTCATCGCCCCCAAGCACACCGGCCATGGCCTGCATGAGCGTCGATTTACCGGCACCGGATGTGCCGAGCAGGAGCACCTTCTCCCCAGGCTCGATGTGGAAGTCGACCCCGGACAGCGCCCAGGCTGCGCGCCCGGCATGGCGCCAGCCCCAGCCACTGGCCTGCACGGAGACGCCAGCGCCCTTGTTGGTGGGGTGATTCAACCTCGTCATCACACCAACTTCCCGGCCTCCCTGCCGGAAGCGAAGCGGCTCAGGGCGCCGGTGCGAGCCAGGCCTCTGGCGGCCAGCCAGGACAGGAAGCCGGCGATCACCGCGCCGGACACGATCGCGGACACGGTGTAGATGGTGGCGAAGATAGACGCAGATCCTGGGTACCACAGCACCAGGTCATTGATGGCGAGTGCGAGCCCTGCGCCTGCGCCCGCGAGAACGGCGACATAGACCCGGTAGTTGGCGTACAGGAACAGCGCGAAGACGAGCTCCGCACCCAGTCCCTGCACGATCCCGGAGACGAGCGTGAGAGCTGCCCATTGGTTGCCGACGAGTGTCGACACCACTGCAGCCAGCAGCTCGGTGTAGATGGCCGCGCCCGGTTTGCGGATCACGAGGCCGCCGAGCACGCCGGCGAAGAGCCAGCCGCCGCCGAGGAGCGCCTGGAGGCCTGGAAGCACCGGTTGCAAGAGTCCGCTGAGCGGATTGGATGCCTGGTTCCAGATCACGAAGATGAGACCGCTGGCGACGCCGATCACACTGGCAACGACGATGTCGACGACGCGCCATCGATAGCTTCTCGTCGGGTTTTTAGCGCCGGGGACAGCCTGGAGGGTGGGTGATGAATGCACTGATCGTGCCCTTTCCGTAGATTAATACAGGGCACGGGTTAGAGAAGCCTTCCTGCGCTGGCATGATCCAGATCAGGTTCGACGGTCGAAGCTTGAGAAGCTTCCTCTCAGCCCGGCTCACCGGACTCCCGTGTTCACCTCGATTATAGCCCCGCCTAGAATCGAGCTATGGGACAAATCCGGGCAGTGGCGCAGTGTGCCCGTCGATCGAGGCCTGCCGAGTGACCGTGATCCTGCTGGTCCTTGCCGGACTCATGGTGCTGCTGCTGCGCGCGTTCACCTTGAGGCGACGTCGAATCCTCAAGGGACTGCCGGTACGCGGACCATGGCGCTGGCCACGCTTCCTGACGCCACGACCCGGATGGCGTGGTCGCCTCTGGGCACGCTTCGGCCCACGAACCCGAAACCGGTAACCGCGCGGTGTTATGGCGTGCCGCGCGACGAGAGAGCAGCAGACATCCGCTGTGACGTGCTACCGATCGATTAGCGGGAGCGCCGGGAAGCTGTGATGCTCCCACAGCAGCCGGGAGGCCTCCTCAGGGTAGGCGGTGACGGCCGGGCCGGTATCGAGGAGTTGAACAAGCCGATGCTCAGTGTCGTACGTGGGCCAGCCTGGGTCGCCATTGGTAGCGAACGCCGTCCAGGCGGCGCGGATTCGAGCAGACAGCGCCTCCGCCTCCACCTGCACTGAGGGGGCATCCCCAATCAGCATGGCCGGCTGGCCGCTGCTCAGGTTGCCGAAGACCAGCGGAACGTCGAGGCCATGGCAGGCGCCGAGGGCGCCCATCCCAGGGGAAGCCCACGTCAGTTCGTAGAGATAGGTCCGGCCGCCGGCGACGGCGTGCGCAGTGGCGAGGTGAAGCGTCGGCATGCGGAACAACCAGTCACCGTTGACCAGTTCATACAGCTCCTCAGGCCCGGCGTCTGGGAAAGCCTCACGGTAGCGGCGGGCGCCGTCATGGTCGGGGGCCAGCGTGCGCAGGGCAGTCTCAGCTTGCTCCTCAGTCACCTGGCCGAGCACGCCGTCAATCAGGCTGAACAGCCGATGCTCGTCGCGGACGTGGCCGACGAGCAGGTCTTCATCCCGGCTGGCACCGCTGGCCAACGCCTCCCATGGAGTCGCCGGCAGCACGTCGCCGTCGACGACGGGTGCGAACGGGATGGGCCGGAGGGCGATCGGACCCCAGCGATCCCGCCATCGGCCGATCTTCGCCGCGACGGCCTCGCCCGCTGCGGGCAGCCGCGACGGGGCAACCGCGGACAGGCCGGGTACCGTGGGAGGCACTCCAAGCTCAGCGGCGCAGGCGGCAGCGATATCCGCGGCGAGTTCCGGCGAGAAGAACGTCCCAGGCACGCTCTGGGCGATTGCGCGGCGAAAGAGCCCTGCCGCTCGCGGCATAGCCAGCAGGGCTGCGACCGATCCGCCACCTGCCGACTGGCCGAAGATGGTTATCCGATCTGGGTCCCCGCCGAAGGCGAAGATGTTGTCGTGCACCCACTGCAACGCGGCGACCTGGTCGAGGAGGCCGCGATTGGCCGGCGCACCGTCAATCTGCGCGAAGCCCTCCATACCCAAGCGATAGTTGAGCGTCACCACGACGACGCCGGCAGCGGCCAGCCGTGCGCCATCGAACTCCGGCAATCTGGACGCTCCGATGACGTAGCCGCCCCCGGGGATCCACACCATCACCGGCAGGGCAGCATTGCGGCCAGGATCTGGCGACCAGACGTTGACCGAAAGCCAGTCATCGCCCGCAGCCGATTGCGCGAGCCCGTCCGTCCCGAACAGGCCGCCGGGCTGCGGCGGCGGTGGACCGTACTCGACAGCCGCCCGCACCCCCGCCCAGCCTCGTACCGGCTGCGGGGCGGCAAATCGAAGTGCACCAACCGGCGGCTGTGCATACGCGACGCCGCGGAAGACAGCCAGTCCAGCCTCGCGCCTTCCGCGCAGCACCCCAGCCGTCGTGCGAACCTCAGGCTCTGGCGCGCCCTGTGACGACCGGGTTGAGTCGAAGGACACGACGCTTTCCCTTCTGACGGTGCGACCAGTTTTCTGGTCGTTCTCGTCGAAAGACAGCTCCGTCAGCGCCGGCAGCGGATGTTCAAGCCCAGGGAGACCTGACGCGCCTGGCTAGCGCTTGATAGCGCGGATCACGCGAGCGAGCCCGCGGCCGGCGACCCAGACAAAGGGAATACCGACGGCCAGCAACGCGATGATGTTCGGGTCGAATCGCACCGACGTGCCGTGCTTGATGTAGACACCGAGCGGGATCGACACTCCGCCACCGCCGCCGCCCCCGAAACCGTCAGCCTTCTCGGAGTTCTGGTCCCCAGCGTCCTGGCCGCCAGCACCAAATCCGTACTGGACAAGAGCAACAGGCACCACGGTGACGCCCTCAATCTGCACGGCCTCTCCATACGCGGATGAGACACCGATCGAGCGTGCGTTTTCAGCTAGCTTCAAGGCGAGATTCGTCATGAGGCAAGGGTACCCCGACTAAGGCCCCGGTGAAGGGGGTGTTTTTCTGGGGTTGCCGCCGCCGAGCTGTGACGCTGGGCGAATCATGCCGCGGCCGAACCGTTCGGTGACCGAATCGACGGCCAGCTCTGCTTCACGCCAATCATCATCCGGGTCCCACAGGCTGAACCCCTGGCTGCCCTCTTCGGACAGCTGCTCGACGCGCACGCCAATCAATCGAACCCGAATTCCGCGAGCGGCGAGCGTCTCGAAGCTGGCCTGCGCTTCCTCAGAGATGCGGCGCCCAACATTCGTCGACTCCGCCAACGTGCGCGACCGCGTGACGGTACTGAAATCGGCGTAGCGCAGTTTGAGCACGACCGTCCTTGCGACAAGTCCACCTCGCCGCAGCCGAGCGGCAACCTCATCGGACTGGCGCAGAATCTCGCTGCGCAGCCGTGCCGTGTCGGTCACGTCGTGTTCGAAGGTGATCTCGTGCCCGATGCTCTTCTCTTCGCGTTCCACCGTCACAGACCGGGGGTCCCTCCCCCACGCCAGGTCGTGAAGCTTCCTGCCGGAGGCCTCACCCACCGCAGACGTCAACACTGACAACGGCGTCTGGGCGAGGTCCCCGACGGTGCGGAGTCCGAGGCGCGTCAGTGACTGCTCCGTTGCAGCCCCGACTCCCCACAGCGCTGAAACAGGCAACGGATGCAGGAAGGCGACGGTGTCGTCGTGAGGAACGACGAGCAAGCCGTTGGGTTTGGCCATGCTCGAGGCCAGCTTCGCGACGAATTTAGTGGATGCAGCGCCAACCGAACAGGTCAGCCCCGTCTCGGCTTCAACCCGACGACGGATGAGCGCACCGATCTCAGCCGGAGAGCCGTGCACCAGGCGGGAGCCGGCAACGCTGAGGAATGCCTCGTCGATGCTGAGCGGTTCGACGAGCGGGGTGATGTCGCCGAAGATCTTCATGACGCGGTTGGAGTAATCCTTGTACCGCTCCATGTGCGGTTCGAGCACGACAGCGGCCGGGCAGCGACGGAGCGCCATCGACATCGGCATGGCGGAGTTCACGCCATATCGCCTGGCCACGTAGTTCGCGGCAGTGACAACGGAACGACCGCCGCGGTGGCCGACGATAACCGGCTTGTCTCGAAGCTCTGGGTACGCGAGCAACTCGACTGAGGCGAAAAAGGCATCCATATCAATGTGGAGTACCGTCGCCGTACTGTCGTCGACGGCTGAATCTGAGACCTGTCTGCCTCTGCCGTCTTGTTTGCTCACATTCCGACCTTAATGGGCAATGCTGACGGAATAGTGCGGGTGCCTGGTCGCTTGCATTCTTCATCACCAGCTTTGGATCACCAGCAGTGAATGAGTACGACTTTGAATGAGTACGAGGAGCAGCACATGACCGTCATCACCGATTTCAACTGGCTCGAACTGCAGAAGAAGGCCCACGCAGAGTTCAGCAAACGGGTAGCGGCAATAACCGACTGGGATGCTCCCACTCCCGACACCCTGTGGACCGTGCGCGACCTGGTGCGGCACGTCGTGCAGGAGCAACAGTGGATTCCGCCGCTCCTGGCCGGAGCCTCGATCATCGAGGCCCGCCGTCAGCTGCGCCCGCTCGGCCCGGACCTCAGCGCCGAATGGCACACCTACTCTGCGCTGGCCACGGAGGCCTGGCAGTCAACGCCATTAAAAGCGGACGTTCAGCTCTCATACGGGACCGTGAGCGTTGCGGACTACCTGAGCGAACAGGTGTCGGATGTCACCATCCACAGCTGGGACCTGGCGCGCGCCAGCGGGGCGGATGAACAGCTCGACCACGCGCTCGTCGAGGCCGTGTGGTCGGTGTTCGTGCCACAGAAGGACACCCTGGAGGCCAGTGGCCTGTTCGATTCTCCGATTCCACTGCCAGACGATGCCCCGCTCCAGTCACGCCTGCTCGCCCTGACGGGGCGCGACGACCGCCGGAGTTAGACGACCGCCAGCGTTAGACGACCGCCAGCGTTAGACGACCGCCAGCGCTAGCGCGTCATCCGTTCAGCACCGGCCAGGCGCTGGGCGACATAGATCGGAATGATGGAGACCAGGACCATCACGACGGCTATGACGTTCACGATCGGCGCCTGGTTGGGCCTGAACAGGTTGTTCAGGATCCAGATTGGCAATGTGGTGACCCCAGAACCGGCGGTGAACGTCGTCACGATGATCTCGTCGAAGCTGAGGGCGAACGCCAACAGTCCCCCGGCTAAAAGCGCCGACCGTAGCTGCGGGAACGTCACCAGCCTGAACGTGGTCCACAGGCCAGCGCCCAAATCGGCGCTGGCGTCTTCGAAATTGGTACCCAGCCGGCGAAGGCGCGCGATCACATTGTTGAACACCGTCACGATGCAGAAGGTGGCGTGAGCGATGACGACCGTGACGACCGACAGCTGAATCCCGAGGATCGTACGAAATCCGTTGTTGAGCGCGAGACCAGTGATGATTCCCGGCAACGCGATCGGCAGGATGACCAGCAGGCTGATGGCATCACGACCGAAGAACTCGAATCGTTGCAGGCCGAGGGAGATGAGGGTGCCAAGCACCAGCGACACTGCCGTCGCCAACACCGCGACCTGCAGGCTCGTCACCACGGCATCCAGTGCACCCTGGCTCTGGAACGCCTTGCCCCACCATTCAAGGGTCAGGCCTGGGGGCGGCCAGGTGAGGTTCTGGCTGGTGCTGAACGAGTTGATCAGGACCACGGCCAGCGGCAGGTAGATGACTAAGAGGATCACCACGGTGACAGCGCCCAGGATGACCCTGGACGGACGGCTGAGTCGCACGAGAGTCTCCTAGAGGTTGTTGAGGGCACCGGTGCGGCGAACCAGGGCCAGGTACCCGAAGATGATCACGATCGGGATGAGGGCGATTGCTGCAGCGAGGGGCAGGTTATTGGCCGCACCGACATTCGAGTAGACGAGATTGCCCAGCATCTGGTTGGCGCCGCCGACGATATTGACGGTGATGTAGTCGCCGAGCGACAGCGAGAAGCTGAAGATCGAGCCGGCAATGATGGCCGGCCAGATCATCGGCAGCACGATCAGCCTGAGCGTCGACCACGTCTTGCCGCCCAGGTCGCCCGACGCCTCAAGCAGTGAGTCAGGCACGCGTTCCAGTCCGGCATAGATCGGCAGAATCACGTACGGCAGCCACAGGTACGACAGCGTGATGATGGTGGCGGTCAGGCCGTAGCCAGGGGTCTCTCCGCCAAACGGCGCGACCAGCCATTCGAAGATGCCGTCCTGGGAGAGCACGGAGCGCCACGCGTAGGCCTTGACCAGATAGCTGGCCCAGAGCGGCATCAGCACCGCGACCACCAGGATGCGCTGCATGCGCGAACTGGCCACCTTCGCCATGAAGAACGCGATGGGCAGGGCGATCGCCACGTCGATGAGCGTCACGAGGAGCGCGACACCCACCGTGCGAACTGTCACCACCTGGTACAGCTGCCCGGTCAGCACGGTGATGATGTTGTCGAGTGTCCAGGTCTGTGAGATCTGCCCGGTGAAACTGTCGACCGTCCAGAGCGCTGTGATGAGCAACGCTGCCAGAGCGACGACGTAGACCAGGCCGAGCCAGAACAGCGGCGCGGTGATCAGCAGCGTCAACCGCACCCGCGGGTGTTTGCTCAGGAAAATCGATCCTCGCCTGGCCAGCGAATCCCGTGGCACAGGAACCGCGACCAGGGCGGAGGACCGATCGGCACTCATGAGCCTGTGCTCGCCTGGCCCGCTAGCCCTTGATCTCCTGCCAGGCCGTCGTCCATGCGGAGTAGTCGGTGCACGTGACATCCGTTCGTCCATCCAGGCACTCCGCGATGGGTGTTGACCAGTACCAGATCTTCGAGGCGTACTCTTCATCGCCGGCGTGGAAGAGCTCGCACTGGTCTGGGTTCGTCGTGAAGTCGCAGGCCGCCTGGTTCGACGGTGCCTCACCGAAGTACTCCGTCGCCTGCGCGTTCGCCTCCGGGCTAGCCATGTAGTTCAGCCACGCGTAGGCGCAGTTGGGACTCTTCGCCTTCGATGCGATCATCCAGGTGTCAGACCACCCCGTCACTCCCTCGTCTGGGAGGACGACGTCAGCCGGCGTTCCCTCGGCGAGTGAGTTCTTGATGACCTGCCAGGTGGTGCCGACGACGGAATCGCCGGTCTCGAATGCCTGGATCGCCTTGAGGTAGTCAGACCAGTACTCGCTGACATTCGGGCGCTGCTGCTTGAGCAGGTCAACTGCTGCGGCGAGCTGCGTCTCGTCAAGGGCATACGGGTTCTGGATGCCGAGGTCTGGCTGGTGAGCCATGAGGTAGACGGCGGCATCCGCTATGTAGATAGGTGAGTCATAGGCGGTGACTTTGCCTGCATAGTCGGACGACTTGTCGAAGACGACGTCCCACGAGGTGGGGGCCGGGCTCACCACTTCCGTGTTGTACATGAGGAGGTTGGCTCCGTAGCCATGCGGGATGCCGTATGAGACGCCGTCAACACTGTTCCACGACTGCATCTTCAGGAAGTCGTAGATGCCCTCGTAGTTCGGGATGAGGTCGGTGTTGACGGGTGCGACGTCGCCAGCGGCCACCAGCCGGAGCGACGCGTCGCCCGATGCGGCGACAACGTCGTACTCGCCGGTCTTCATCAGGTTGAACGCCTCGTCGGAGGTACCGTACGTCTTGGTGGTGACCGCGCATCCCGTGTCTTCCTCGAACGCGCTCACCCAGTCGACGCTGGGATCGTTGCTGCCGTCTTCGACGTAGCCGGGCCAGGCGAGGATGGAGACGGACTCTTCGTTCTCGCCGAGCTCCGTCATCGCCGCAGTTTCGCTCGATGTTCCGCCTGACGTACCGCAGGCGGTGAGAAGCGCTGCGACGGACGCCAGTGCAAGGCCGCTCATGAGTGCAGATGACGTGCGGTGTGCTGTGTGCCGTTTCATTGCGTTCTCCATTGTTCGATGGGTCAGTTTTCGTGATGCAGCAGTTCTCTTGATGGGTCAGTTCTCTTGATGGGTCAGTTCTCTTGATGGGTCAGTGCAGGAGGAGGGACCGAGCCGGTTGCAGAATGAGGTTCGGAGATGTCGGCGGCCACCAGGACCACGACGTCGCGATCGTTCCACCCCACATTCACGCGCTCTCCGCGCTGGTCTTCCCCCACCCGGTGGGTATCGTTCTGCTCGAGAGCGGTCACCCGTTGCCCCGCATCGAGGTCGATGATGAGCCGCGTTCCGCTTCCCACGTAGATGACTTCTGCGAGGGTCCCTGCCGCGCTCCGATCGGTCACCAGGGCTGCCCCCGCCCGGCCAACAGTCACCTTCTCCGGTCGCACGGAGTGAGTGCCAGCGCGGCCGAGCAACTGCTGCGACATCACATCGGTGAAGACGTTTGACGTGCCGACGAACCTGGCGACGAACGGAGACGCCGGACGATCATAGATCTCTGCGGGGGTGCCAAGCTGCTCGATCTTCCCGTCGTTGAACACGGCGATCCGGTCGCTGAGCGTCAGCGCTTCCTCCTGGTCATGGGTGACGAAGACGAAGGTGATCCCCAGGTCGCGCTGAATCTCCTTGAGCTCGACCTGCATCTGTTCACGCAGCTTCAGGTCAAGTGCGCCCAGCGGCTCGTCGAGCAACAGCACTTTGGGGGCGACGACGGTTGCCCTCGCCAGGGCGACCCGCTGGCGCTGTCCGCCGGAAAGCTGCGACGGCTTGCGGTCGCCGAATGTGCCCAGCCGCACCTTCTCCAGGGCTTCCATGGCACGCGCCCTGCGCTCTTTCTTCCCAACGCCGCGCACCCGCAGCCCATAGGCAACGTTGTCCACGACGTTCATATGTGGGAAAAGCGCATAGTCCTGGAAGACCGTGTTCACATCACGGTCAAACGGCGCGTTCGACGTCACATCCTGGCCGAACAGCTCGATGGTGCCGCTGGTCGGTTGCTCGAACCCGGCGATCAGGCGCAGCACGGTGGTCTTGCCAGACCCTGAGGGGCCGAGCATCGAGAAGAACTCACCGGCCGCGATGTCGAGGTCGAGGTGATCGACGGCCTGCAGCGCGCCGAACGCCTTCGTGAGTCCCGTCAACCGGAGTGCCGGCGTCTCAACTGTCACCAGTGCTGCCTCTCTGCCGCAGGCCAAAAGCATCCTGGCCACAGCATATGGAAACAGCTGGGTGATGAACAGCCCCTGGGCGTCACGCTCGACGAGCACGAAACCCAGGGGCTGCAGTCGCTAGATGCCGGTCGTTCCGAACAACAGGCCGAGAACGTAGGTGACGGCCGCTGCACCAAATCCGATCAGCAACTGCCGGATGGCGCGCTTGAGCGGCGGGGCACCGGAGAGCACTCCGACGACAGCACCGGTGGCGAGCAGGGCGAGACCCACCAGCACGGATGCCACGACGATGGCTGCGAGTCCGTCAAGACCGAACAGGTACGGCAGCACGGGCAGCAGGGCGCCGGAGGCGAAGAAGCAGAAGCTGGAGATGGCAGCGCTCAGCCCGTTGCCGATCGCTTCGTGCTCATCGATGGGATCTTCATCGGGCGAGGCGAGGCCGGCAGTGCTGATCGGCCCAGTCTGGATGGCGACCGCGAGCAATACTTCACGAGCATGCTTCGCTGCTTCATCTGGGGCCATGCCCCTGGCGCGGTAAACCAGCGTGAGTTCGTTGGCTTCCAGGTCGAGGTGCGGCAGGATCTCCCTCGTCGCTGGGTTCGGAGTGGATGCCTCCAGAAGTTCCCGCTGCGATCGCACGGAAACGTACTCCCCCGCACCCATCGACAGCGCACCGGCCAGCAGGCCGGCGATGCCGGTGAACAGGATCGTCGCAGCAGGCACGCCGGTCGCCCCAATACCGAGAACGAGCGCCAGGTTGCTGACGAGTCCGTCGTTGACGCCGAAGACAGCCGCACGGAACGTGCCTGAGAGCCGCATTCGGCCGCGCGCAGCCAGGCTGCGCACGACCTCTTCGTGGATGCGCTCGTCGGCAGCCATGGCATCCGTTGCATCGACGTCAGCCGTGTACGGCGACCGGGATTCTGCCGACTGGGCAAGGGCCAGTACGAACACCGACCCGAATCGACGCGCGAGGAACCCCAGCATGCGGGTACGAAGCGCGCCTGGGCGCTCTGGTCCTACCTGGTCGCCGAGCAGTTCACGCCAGTGCGCCTCGTGTCGACCCTCCGCCTCGGCGAGGGCGAGCAAGATCTCGCGTTCTTCACCTGAGCGGCGACCGGCAAGATCGCGATACACGGCGGCCTCTGCCTGCTCATCGGCCAGGTAGCGGCGCCAGCGCCTGATCTCAGACTTCGAGGGAGACCGCGCAGACATTGCATTCACGGCGCGTGCCATTCCGGTGCAGCCGACAGTGAGCTGGACGCCACGCGTGCCGTCTCGAAGGGTCCTGACCCGTCAAGCGCGTAAAACGGCTCGTCGAATTCAACCACCCAGACAGCGTCGCGAATGGACGTCGGAGCGAACAGCCCACCGCCGGTCATGTCGCCCGAAGCCACGATGACAGCGCTCGGGTCCTGTACGGTCGAATCCGGATATACACTCCGGTCCAGCCGCACGATCACCTGGGCGCCAACACCGAACACCACAGCGGATCCCGATTCCTGGCCGTCTGCTGCGGGGTTCGGTTCAGCGGCGGACCCTGCCGACTTGTCGCGCTTCCTGATCATGATTAGACGGCGGCCGAAGCGCGCTCAAGCACCAGCTCGCGCACGCGAGCGGCATCTGCCTGACCCTTCATAGCCTTCATGACAGCGCCGATGACGGCGCCAGCGGCCTGCACCTTGCCATCCTGGATCTTCGCAAGCACGTCGGGCTGGCTCGCGAGAGCCTCGTCAATGGCGGCGATCAACGCGCCATCGTCTGAAACAACAGCGAGACCACGAGAGGCGACGACCTCTGTCGGGGTGCCCTCTCCGGCGATGACGCCCTCCAGCACCTGACGGGCGAGGCGGTCGGTCAGCGTGCCGGCCTCAACGAGTTCGATGAGCGCGGCAACCTGCGCCGGCTCGACGAGGGAATCAGGGGTAACGCCCTGCGCGTTGGCGAGCCTGGCGATCTCGCCGGTCCACCACTTGCGTGCGGACTGCGCTGGGGCACCAGCGGCGACGGTGGCCTCGACGACGTCGAGGAGGTCGGAGTTGACGACGTCCTGGAACTCGAGGGCTGCGAAGCCCCAGTCGGCCTGCAGGCGCTTGCGACGTTCCGCAGGAGGCTCCGGCAGGGTCAGGCGCAGTTCCTCGACCCATTCGCGCGACGGCGCGACGGGCAGCAGGTCTGGTTCCGGGAAGTAACGGTAGTCATCAGCATCCGACTTCGGACGACCGGCCGACGTGCGTCCGGTGTCTTCGTGCCAGTGCCTGGTCTCCTGCGTGATGGTGCCACCGGCGGAGAGCACGGCAGCCTGACGCTGGATCTCGTAGCGAACCGCACGCTCGACGGAACGAAGCGAGTTGACGTTCTTGGTTTCCGTGCGCGTGCCGAGCACGTTCGAACCGCGCGGGCGCAGGGAGACGTTGGCGTCGCAACGCACGTTTCCCTCTTCCATGCGGGCGTTGGACACGCCGAGTGCCTTAACGATCTCGCGCACGGCGGCGACGTAGGTCTTGCCGATCTCCGGGGAGTCAGCTTCGCCGCCCTCGATCATGCGCGTTACGATCTCAACGAGCGGAACGCCGCCGCGGTTGTAGTCGACGAGCGAGTAGTCAGCACCCTGGATGCGACCCGTCGCGCCACCCTTGTGGGTGAGCTTGCCTGCGTCGTCCTCCATGTGGGCGCGCTCGATGTCGACGGTGACCTGGCGGCCGTTGGCCAGTTCGATGGTGAGCGATCCGTTGAAGGCGATGGGCTCGTCGTACTGCGAGGTCTGGAAGTTCTTCGCGGTGTCCGGGTAGAAGTAGTTCTTGCGTGCGAACCGCGAGCTCTCCGCGATCTCGCAACCAAGGGCGAGGCCGAGGCGGATGCTGGACTCGATGGCCTTCTGGTTCACCTGGGGCAGGCCGCCGGGGAGGCCGAGGCAGGTCGGGCAGGTGTTCGTGTTCGCACCCTGGCCGAATTCGTTTGCGCAGCCGCAGAACATCTTGGTCTTGGTGTTGAGTTCGACGTGTACTTCGAACCCGAGTACCGGTTCGTACAGCTCGATGGCCTTGTCGTAGTCCATCAATTCAGCCTTCGCCATTAGAGGGCCCCTTCTTCGCTGGCAAACATTTCAATGGACGTCAGTGACGGCGCCTGGCTGAGCAGGGTGTGACCCCAGTTCGCCTCAAGCAGTGCTTCGACAGCGGCTCCGAACGTGTAGAGACGCGCGTCCTGGCGAACCGGTGCCATAACCTGCAGGCCGACGGGCAGGCCGTCCTCCGGCGCGAGGCCCATGGGAAGTCCCATTCCGGGGATACCGGCCAGGTTCGCGGGAATCGTCGTGATGTCGTTCAGGTACATCGCCATCGGGTCTTCGAGCTTCTCGCCGAACTTGAATGCCGTCGTCGGCGCGCTCGGGGACACCAGGACGTCGACCTTCTCGAACGCTGCGTCGAAGTCGCGCTGGATGAGCGTGCGAACCTTCTGGGCGCTGCCGTAGTACGCGTCGTAGTAGCCCGCGGAGAGGGCGTATGTGCCGAGGATGATGCGGCGCTTGACCTCTGGACCGAAGCCGGCCTCACGGGTCGCAGCCATGACGCGCTCGCTCGTGAGTGAGCCCTCTTCGGGGTTCACCCGAATGCCGAACCTGACGGAGTCGAAGCGCGCCAGGTTGCTCGAGGCTTCAGCCGGGAGAATCAGGTAGTACGCGGCAACCGCATACTCGACGTGAGGGGTGCTGACCTCGGTGATCTCTGCGCCTGCAGCGGCCAGCATGGCCAGCGTCTCGTTGAAGCGCTGGGTGACACCGGGCTGGAAGCCAGCACCGGAGAGTTCTTTGATGACACCGACGCGCACGCCCTTCAGCGCGCCGTCCTTCAGACCGGCGAGGGCGGCATCCGTCATGGATGGCCAGGCGTCGGTGAGGGAGGTCGAGTCGAGCGGGTCGTGGCCGCCGATGACATCGTGCAGCATGGCAGCGTCGAGGACGGTGCGGGAGACGGGGCCGACCTGGTCGAGTGATGACGCCAGCGCGATGGCGCCGTAGCGGGACACCCCGCCGTAGCTGGGCTTGACGCCGACGGAACCGGTGACGGCTGCGGGCTGCCTGATCGATCCACCGGTGTCGCTGCCGAGGGCAAGCGGAGCTTCGAACGCGCTGACGGCAGCGGCGGAACCGCCACCGGAGCCGCCGGGGATGCGCTCAAGGTTCCAGGGGTTCCTGGTGGGGCCGTATGCGGAGTGCTCTGTGGATGACCCCATGGCGAACTCGTCCATGTTGGTCTTGCCGAGGGGAATCAGGTTTGCGGCACGCAGGCGCGCGACGACCGTGGCGTCGTAGGGCGGAATCCAGCCTTCAAGGATCTTCGACCCAGAGGTGGTCGGCATGTCCTTGGTCGCCAGGACGTCCTTGATGGCGATCGGCACGCCCGCGAGCGGGCCGAGCTTCTCACCAGCGGCACGGCGTGCGTCAACGAGGGCTGCGGTGGCGAGGGCTGCGTCGCCTGCGATGTGCAGGAAAGCGTGCACGTCGGTGTCGACGGCCTCGATGTGGTCGAGGTGTGCCTTGGTCGCCTCAACGGAGCTGACCTCACCTGAGGAGAGGAGCCCGGCCAGTGCGGAGGCGGAGTGCTTGATCAGTTCGGTCATTGTTAGTCCTCGTCCAGAATTGCGGGAACACGGAATTTGTCGCCATCGCGCTCAGGAGCGCCCGACAGGGCCTGCTCAACGGTGAGCGAGGGAACGACGACGTCTTCCCTGAAAACGTTGGTGAGTGGCACCGGGTGGCTGGTGGCCGGAACATCCGGTGTGGCAACAGCGCTTACTTTGGCCACGGAGTCGACGATCTGGCCGAGTTCTGCGGTGATGCCCAGAATTTCCTCTGGACTGAGGTCGATTCGGGCGAGGTTGGCCAGGTGGGCTACCTGCTCAGCCGTGATTTCAGACATGAAGCTCCATACGGTTCGTCGAGGTGGATGCTTCAATTCTATTCGTCGCCGGCCGTCACCAGTTCCGCGTTGTCGGTTCCGATCAACGCCATGTTGTGCAAGGACTCGCTGCCGGGGGTGAAATAGTCGTTGTGGCCGAAGGAACCGGCGAGGTATTCCCCCGTCACCCTGTCAGTGGCGCCAGAGACACCGAGCGTGCGGGCGCCGAAGGAGGCATCGCCAGGATCGGCACCGAAGAAGGCACTGTCGACCGCTGGGTCCCAGTCGGCTTCGCCGACGAAGACTTTATTGGCCGGCACGTCGAGACTGTCGACGCTCTGCACCGGGCTGCCCGGTGAGCCGACAAGAACCAGGGCATCTGCGCGCACAGAGCCCTGTGCCAGGGCAGCGAGCGACACGGTCGACCCGTACGAGTGGCCGATGACGGTGAGGAATGGCCGGTCGAGTCCGCGTGAGGCCTGCAGGCCGAGCCAGTCATTCTCGAGAAGGGATGCGCCCTTCGTGGCCTTGTCCAGACCGCCGACGGTGAACAGTGATGGCGTCTCATAGCCGATCCAGGCCACGGTGGACACGCTCTTCCTGCCCGGGTCTGCGGTCTTCTTGTCGTTTGCCGCTTTCAAAACAGAGCGTTGCTCGTCGTAGAGGTCTTCGGCCATGTTCGTCCAGTTGACCATCTGCTCGTAGACGCCGAAGTTCATTCCGGGAATCAGATAGCTCACGTGCGACGCAGTGTCGGGGTTGCCGATGGCAATGGCAGCGCGACCGCCGTCAGCGATGTCGAGGAGAACCAACGTGCGAACGGCACCGTCTTCCCTGGGCGTGAGCGCCAGCCGGACCTGCGTCAGGACAGCCAGCGTGCCTGTCGCCTTGGAGCGGTCTACCGATGACAACGTTCCGTTCAGCTGGGTTTGCAGCCCAGCCATGCTCTCGTTGAGGTAGCGCAGGTTTGCTTCGCCGCGTGCTTTCAACGGGATGCCGTCGAGATTGCCGACCAGGCGAGGGCTCGCCGAGAGCAACGTTGCCCGCTCCCGCGCTGAGAAGGAGTTCCACAGCGCACTCACGCGCACGGCGACCGGCGGATTCGTCAGGAGGGCGTCGACCTGCGCGGGGTATTTGCCGACGAAGCTGGCCATTTCGCTCTGTGGCAGCTTCGACATGCCGGCCAAAAGCGTGAGCCCAGAGACGTTGCGAAGGGCCGCCAGATCGACTTCAACAGACGACCCCAGACCAGGAGAAACGTTGAGCCAGAGAGCCGTCTGCACACCATCGCCGGGGCGATCGGAAACACGCGCCTCAACCGACGCCGCGACTGACGTAGCGACGGTCCCTGTTACCTGCGCATGCGCGCCAATGTCCTCACGCACTCCCATGAGAGCGAGCGAGGCGGTGAGAACTGTTGCAACGTCCAACAGCAAGCAGGGCACGTCCCCTCACGTACGAAAGACCACATGTGGTCTCGCGCCAAACACCTGTCTGGTGGTTTCAGCTTATCGGCGGAGCAACCCCAAAAGGCGGCCAGTCCACCCCCGTTACGGGGGGTTTGTGGGGTCAATTACCCAATTGGCACGCCGGCGTAGCCAGGCGGAAACGAGCCGGAAACGAAACGAGGTTCGACAAGGGCCAGCTGCACTTACCAGACGGCTTTCGTGACGGCTTATAAGACCGGGAGCGCTGAGGGACCCTCAGCGAGCAGAAGTCGGAAGCCATCGGCGTCGATCACCCGAACGCCCAGTTGTTCTGCCTTGGCCAGTTTTGAGCCGGCACCGGGTCCCGCGGCGACGAAGTCGGTGTTCTTGGACACGCTGGATGCCGCCTTGCCGCCCGCCGCGATGATCGCCTCCTGAGCGCCTTCGCGCGAGAAGCCCTCAAGTGATCCAGTGGCAACAACCGTCAGTCCGCTCAAGACACCGCCTGCGGCCGCCGCGGCGCCAGGTCCGGGGTGGTCAGGTGTCGAGAACTGCACGCCGGCGTCTGTCCACTGCGACACGATGTCCTGGTGCCAGTCGACGGTGAACCAGTCGATGACCGCGTCGGCGATGATGCCGCCGACACCGTCCACCTCGGCCAGCTCGTCACGGCTCGCGGCACGAATCTTGTCGAGGGACCCGAAGTGGTTGGCCAGCGCACGTGCGGCGACCGGTCCGACGTGGCGGATGTTGAGCGCGACCAGGATGCGCCAGAGCGGCTTGGTCTTGGCCAGCTCCAGGTTCGCGAGCAGCTCCCTGGCGTTCTTCGATGGCACGAAGTCTGCGTCGCCGTCGAACTCGGTCGCTGCCGGATCGAATGCAGCGTCGGCGTCCTTGCCGGTCTTCTTCCGTTTGCGACGGAAGGGCGTGACCTCCTTGGGGACACCATCCTCGGTCAGTTTCGGCAGCCCGGTCTCGTTGTCCCGCACAATCACGGTGACCGGGAAGATGTCTTCCAGCCGCAGCGAGAACAGGCCGGCCTCGGTGGGAAGCGGCGGGTCAACGGGCGCAAGCGGCTGGGTCAGCGCGGCAGCGGCTACCTCGCCGAGAGCCTCAATGTCGAGTCCTCCGCGTGAACCGGCGTGCTCCACCCGGCCGCGCACCTGGGCGGGGCAACTTTTCGCGTTGGGGCAGCGCAGGTCGATGTCGCCTTCCTTGGCAGGGGCCAGGGGTGTGCCGCACTCCGGGCAGAGAGTGGGCATGACGAACTCCCGCTCGCTGCCGTCGCGCAGTTCGACGACGGGGCCGAGGACCTCTGGGATGACGTCTCCGGCCTTCCGCAGCACGATGGTGTCGCCGATCATGACACCCTTGGCCTTGACGACGTCCTGGTTGTGCAGGGTGGCCTGGCGCACCTCTGAGCCGGCAACGCGCACCTTTTCCATCACGGCAAACGGGGTTGCCCTTCCGGTGCGACCGACGCTCACCACGATGTCGAGCAGCTTGGTGTTCACCTGCTCAGGCGGGTACTTGTATGCGATCGCCCACCGCGGCGCCCGGCTGGTCGCACCGAGTTCGGCGTGCAGTTCGAGTTCGTCGATCTTGATGACGATGCCGTCGAGCTCGTGCTCGACGCTGTTTCGGTGCTCGCCGTAGTAGCGAATGTACTCATCGACGGCGTCGACCGTCTCGACCACCCGGTAGTGGGTGCTGGTCGGCAGACCCCAGCCTGCGAGCAGTTCGTACACCTCAGACTGCGCGGCCACGGGCGGGTTGGGCCAGGCGCCGATACCGTGCACGAGCATGCGCAGCCGGCCGAGGCGCGCGCGCATGAGCTTCAACTGCGCGTCGGTCTTGTTCTCTGACTTCTGGCGGAGCGATCCGCTGGCCGCGTTGCGGGCGTTGGCGAAGACGCGCTCCCCCGACGCGCTTTGCAGGGCGTTCAGTTCTGCGAACGACTCGACGGGGAAGAAGATCTCTCCGCGCACTTCGACGAGCGGCGGATGCCCGGTGCCGAGCAGGCGGCGCGGTATGCCGGGGACCAGCGCGATGTTCTCCGTGACGTCTTCACCGACGACACCGTCTCCGCGAGTGGCCGCCGTGATGAGCACGCCGTTCTCGTAGCGCAGGTTGATGGCCAGCCCGTCGATCTTGAGCTCGCAGAGGTAGTGCACTGGACGGCCGGCGTCACGCCGTGCCTTGGCGGCCCAGGCTTCGAACTCGTCGATGCTGAAGACGTTGTCGAGGCTGAGCATCCGCTCTGCGTGTTCGACGGGATCGAACAGGCTCTGCGCACGCCCGCCGACGGTTTGCGTTGGGCTGTCCTGGCTGGCCAGCTCTGGAAACAAGCGCTCCAGCTCTTCGAGCCGGTGCATAAGGCCGTCGTATTCCTCGTCGGAGGCGATGAGCGCGTTCTGCTCGTAATAGGCGTCGCGGAGCTCAAGAATTCGGGTGGTGAGCTGCGCGACTTCCTCGCTGGCGGCGTCACGTTCTGCTGCGGAGTACATATCTGTCACGCCCCCAGTTTAGGCAGGGGCACCGACAGGGGAAGAAGCGACGCGGCTAAGCAGTAACCGGCACGGGGGCCGGAAGCGGAACGGGTACTGCAGACACCGTGCGGTCGATGGTGCACTGGCCCAGCACGCGAGTGCCGACGTAGACGACGGCCGTCTGCCCGGGAGCGACGCCGTTCAGGGGGTCGTTCGGGATGATCTTCAGTTCGGTCACGCCATCGACGCCAGGCACGACCTGTGCGACGGCGGGAACCGGGTCTGCGTGGGCGCGGATCTGCACTTCGCAGTCGAAGGCGACATCCGGGTGCAGCGGAGCGACCCCTGCCCAGGTGAACTTCTGCCCGGCGATCTCGGCGATGTCGAGTGCCTCACGCGGACCGACGACGACCTCGTTGGTCTTCGGTCGCACCTCGAGCACGAAGCGGGGCTTGCCGTCTTCTGCCGGGTAGCCGATGTTGATGCCCTTGCGCTGTCCGACGGTGAAGGCGTGAGCGCCTTCGTGCTTGCCGATGACCTCGCCTGCGCGGTCGAGCACTGCGCCCTGCTCTGCACCGACGCGATCGGCCAGCCAGCCGCGGGTGTCGCCGTCAGGGATGAAGCAGATGTCGTGGGAGTCGGGCTTGTTGGCCACAGAGAAACCGCGTTCTGCGGCCTCAGCGCGCACCTCGGCCTTGGACGGCGTCGCGCCGAGCGGGAACATCGAGTGATTGATCTGCTCTGCGGTGAGCACGCCGAGCACGTAGGACTGGTCTTTGGCCCAGGCCGCAGCGCGGTGCAGTTCTTTGTTGCCGTCGGCATCCGTCTCGATGCTCGCGTAGTGGCCGGTCACGACAGCGTCGAAGCCGAGGGCGATGGCCTTCTCAAGCAAGGCGGCGAACTTGATGCGCTCGTTGCAGCGCATGCAGGGGTTCGGTGTGCGTCCGGCCGAGTACTCGGCGATGAAGTCGTCGACGACATCGAGCTTGAATCGCTCTGAGAAGTCCCACACGTAGTACGGGATGCCGATGATGTTGGCCGCGCGTTGGGCATCCATTGAGTCTTCGATGGTGCAGCAGCCGCGGCTGCCGGTGCGGAGTGTTCCCGGCATGCGACTGAGTGCCAGGTGAACCCCGACCACCTCGTGCCCTGCCTCTACCGCGCGTGCTGCGGCGACGGCGGAATCCACCCCACCGCTCATTGCTGCCAAAACCTTCATGGCTTAAGTGTAAGCGCCGGTTCCTGGCAGTCGATCGGCAAGACCGGCGCGCGAGGCTTGCGCGTAGGCCACAGGCAGCGCGGCGAGGAAGGCGTCGACGTCGGCGTCGGTCGACGTGCGGCCAAGCGTGATCCGCAGCGCGCCGCGGGCCTCGATCTCGGTGCGGCCCATGGCCCGCAGCACGTGTGACGGCTCTGGAATACCGGCCTGGCAGGCGGAGCCCGTCGACACGGAAACGCCGGCGGCATCGAGCAGGAACAGCAGTGAGTCGCCCTCGCAGCCGGCGAACGTGAAGTGCGCGTTGCTGGCGATCCGCCCTGCTGGCTCTGGGTCGCCGTTCAGCACGGCGGACGGCACCGCGGCGAGCACACCGTCGACCAGGCGGTCGCGAAGCGCGCCCAGCCGCTCGACTTCGCTGGGCATGGCCTGCATTGCAGCGGATGCCGCCACAGCGAAGGAGACGGCAGCTGCGACATCCTGTGTTCCGCTTCGTACCTGCCGCTGCTGCCCGCCGCCGTGAATGAGCGGCACGACCGTGGCCGTGCGCGACAGTACGAGTGCGCCGATGCCGACGGGGCCGCCGATCTTGTGGGCCGAGATGCTGATGGCCGAGACACCGAGGGCGCTGAGGGAGGCGAAGTCGATGGGGACATGGCCGTAGGCAGAGATCGCGTCGACGTGCACAGGAATGCCGTGCGCTGCGGCGAGCGCGGCTACCTGCTCGATGGGCTGGATGGTGCCGACCTCGTTGTTCGCGGCTAGCAGGGTGACGAGCGCAACACTGTCAGGATCGGATTCAATGGCGCGTTCAAGGGCGCCCAGGTCGATGCGTCCGAGGGAGTCGAGCGGGATCCACTCGATGGTGGCGCCCTCGTGTCGCTCCAGCCATTCGACGGTGTCCATGGTGGCGTGGTGCTCGCCGCCGGGAACCAGGATGCGCGTGCGAGGGCTCCGCGCCCACCAGAGACCCTTGATAGCCAGGTTCACAGACTCCGTGCCACCGCCAGTGAAGACGATCTCGATGGGATCTGAGCCGACACTGGCCGCCACGATCTCTCTGGCTTCTTCCAGCATCCGCTTCGCGTTCTGGCCCAAGCTGTGGATGGATGCCGGGTTTCCGACGACGCCCATCGCCTCCGCGTAGGCCGAGATTGCTGCGGGGAGCATGGGGGTGGTTGCTGCATGGTCAAGGTAAACCGTCACATTCACTACTCTAGAACGCATGACAGCGGCTGATTCCCTGCGCAACCTTGGCGTGAGGGTGACCTCCAACGGAGGTGAGCTTCGCGTGTGGTCTGAGGCAGCAGACGCCATGGAGTTGTGCATCTTCGACGACACCGACCCCAACTGGGTCATCAAGACAGTTGCGATGACCAGGGACGCTGACAATGTCTGGAGCGGCAAGAGCCGCACGCTCTCCCCCGGGCGCCGGTATGGCATCCGCGTGTATGGCGCCGCTGGCCCCAAGAACGCGTTCCACCCCGAGAAGACGCTGGTGGAGCCGTATGCGCGGGGCCTGGTGCGTGTCGGTACCAGCCAGTGGCAGTCCGTCGTCGTCGATGGCAGCTTCGACTGGGGCGACTCGGCCAAGCCCGCCATTCCGCTCGACCACACCGTGGTGTACGAAGCCCATGTGCGCGGGCTGAGCATGCAGAACCAGAACGTACCGACGGAGCTGCGCGGCACCTATGCAGGTCTCGCCCACCCCGCTGTTACTGACTACCTCACAGAGCTCGGCGTGACGAGCATCGAGCTGCTCCCCGTTCACGCGTTCGCCTCTGAGGACCGCCTGATCAAGCAGGGCAGGACCAACTACTGGGGATACAACACCCTCAACTTCTTCACCCCGCACGCCGACTACGCGACGAAAGCTGCGCAGCAAGCCGGCCCAGAGGCCGTGCTCCGGGAATTCAAGGGCATGGTCAAGATGCTGCACGAGGCCGGCCTCGAGGTCATCCTCGATGTCGTGTACAACCACACAGCTGAGGAGGGCCCCAACGGCCCGGTGTACAGCTTCCGTGGCATCGACAACGCTGCCTACTATCGGCAAGACGAGAACGGGGCGTACATCGACGTCACCGGCTGCGGCAACACTCTCGACTTCAGCCGGGCTGAGCCGAGCCGTCTCGTGCTCGACTCACTGAGGTACTGGGCCAACGAGGTGCAGATTGACGGGTTCCGCTTTGACCTGGCTGTCGCCCTCGGTCGCGATGAGACCGTCACCTACCGGCGCGACCATCCGCTGCTCGTGGCCATCCAGGATGACCCAGAGTTGCAGAACGTGAAGCTGATCGCCGAACCGTGGGACGTTGGCATGGGCGGCTGGCAGACCGGCAACTTCCGGGACGGCTGGTCGGAGTGGAACGACAGGTACCGCGACCGCATGCGCGACTTCTGGCTGACCGACATCCAGGTGGCCAGGGAAACGGGCTCGGCTGGGAGCGGCATCGGTCGGTTCGCGACCCGGCTCGCCGGCTCGTCGAACACCTTCGCTGAGGAGCGCGGCCCGTTGGCCTCCCTCAACTTCATCACGGCGCACGACGGGTTCACGCTCGCGGACCTCACCGCGTACAACGTGAAGCACAACCTCGGCAACGGGGAGTCGAACCGCGACGGGAGCAGCAACAACAACTCGTACAATCACGGCGTTGAAGGCCCGACCAGGGACGCTTCCATCCTGACCACGCGTCGGAAGGCCATGCGCAACCTGCTGGGCACCCTGTTACTGTCGGCCGGCATCCCGATGATCACAGCCGGTGACGAATTCGGTCGCAGCCAGCGCGGTAACAACAACCCGTATTGCCACGACAGTGAACTCACCTGGCTGGGCTGGTCGCTCGACGACTGGCAGAAGGACCTCCTCAGGGTGAGCAAGCGCCTGCTCCAGCTGCGCCGCGAGAACCCGGCGCTCCGCCCGGTGCGGTACGGCCGGTTCGGCGAGACCATCCCGGGTGCCAGCCAGATGGACTGGTACGACACTGACGGCAGTTCGATGTCACCAGAGGACTGGAACTCCCCCACACAACGCACGCTGCAGTACCTGGTTGCGAGCACGCCTGAGCACGAGGAATTCAACCGAGTGCTATTGATCGTGCATGCTGTCGAGAGCGACACCCTGGTGACCCTGCCTGCGCACGAGGGCGTCACCTCGTACGAGCTGCTCTGGGACTCCAGCCACGATGAGCTAGGGGCCGATCGTGAGCCGTTGCTCCCCGGCGGTACCGTTGCCATGTCAGGTACCTCGATGCAGCTGTTCAGGGCACACTGAGGCAGACATATCGAGACGCAGGCGAGTAGCGCAGGCGAGTGAGGCGGGATGATGGCCAACAAGACAGCTGCGGGCAAGAAGCCTGACCTGGGCGCTGGCACCCCGGCGACTCTCGCATTGGCAACCGCCGGCATCCCGTTCACCCCGCACCTGTACGCGCATGAGTCCAACGCCGTGAATTACGGGCAGGAGGCCGCGGACAAGCTGGGTCTCGATCCGGCCCAGGTGTTCAAGACGCTCCTGGTTGAAGCGGATGCCGCGCTCGTCGTCGGCGTCGTTCCCGTCACCGGCCAGCTCGACCTCAAGGCGCTCGCCACGGCGGTCGGTGCCAAGAAGGCCGTCATGGCCGATCCGAAGCTTGCTGAGCGGAAGACCGGCTACATCGTCGGCGGTATCAGCCCGATCGGCCAGAAGACCCCGTTGGCCACCGTGGTGGACGAGACGGCATTGCTCTACGACACCGTCTTCGTCTCCGGGGGCCGGCGCGGCTTCGACATCGAACTGGCACCCGCCGACCTGCAGCTGGCCACCAACGCGATCTTCGCGGACATCGCTCGCCCCTGAGATATCCGCGCAGGGCCGCTTCCGGTGATTGAGGAGCGAGCGCCAGCGAGCGTCTCGAAATCCAGCACGCCGAACTCCTGGGTCTGCATACGGACTCGCGTGGTTTCGAGTCGCGACCTCGTTCCTCGGGCGCTCCTCAACCACCGGGAGACCCTACCCGGCGAGCGCCACCAGTCCCATCTCTGCATGACTGGCCAGCAGCGGGTTGTTCGGCACGATCCGCACGGTGTAGCCGAAGCTCCCCGCACGCTTCAGCCTGACGGTTCCCGTGTAGAGCGCACCGGTGCGAGGCACCGCTCCCCCTGCCTTCTCGTTGTCCACGAGTGACAGCGCCTGGGTCTCGACGTCGGAGAGGTCCTCTGCGCTTGAGCTGCGCCCGTAGACGACCTCGACGGAGACGTCGTCGGCCGTCAATCCGTTCAGCTGCACGTGAGCGCGCAGGTGCAGCTCATCGCCCACCTGCGGCACAGGGCCGACTCCCCCGGATTCGACATGGCTCACCGCGACGCCTGGCCACGCCGACTGCACGGTGTCCTTCCACGCCGCGAGATCCCTGGCCGCGAGATAGTGTTCCTCGCTGAGTAGGGCTTCGTAACGACTCGCGGGCACATAGAGCTCTTCGACGTACTGCCGAACCATACGGTCAGCGCTGAGCTCAGGCGACAGCCCTGAAAGCGTGTGCCGCACAGCTCCCACCCAGCGCTCTGGGATGCCGTCAGCGTCGCGCTCATAGAAGCTGGGGGCCACCTGGTGCTCGATGAGGTCGTAGAGCGCCTCAGCCTCCAGCTTGTCTCGCTCGGCCGAGTCGCCGGCAGAGTCGGCAGAGGGAATCGCCCAGCCGTTCTTGCCGTCGTAGTACTCCGGCCACCAGCCATCGAGGATCGAGAGGTTGAGCACACCGTTCAGTGCGGCCTTCATCCCCGATGTTCCACACGCCTCAAGCGGGCGGAGCGGGTTGTTCAGCCAGACATCCGTTCCCGGGTACATCAGCTGCGCCATCGCGATGTTGTAGTCGGGCAGGAACGCGATGCGGGTGCGAAGCTCAGGGTCCTCCGCGAAGTGCACGATCTGCTGGATAAGCCGCTTGCCCTCCTCGTCGGCCGGGTGCGACTTGCCCGCGATCACAATCTGAATCGGGCGTTCCGGGTGCGTGAGCAGGGCGCGCAGGCGCTCGGGGTCGTGCAGCATCAGGGTCAGCCGCTTGTACGTCGGCACGCGCCTGGCGAAGCCGATCGTGAGCACGTCAGGGCTGAAAACCTGGCTCATCCACACCGGGGGCACCCCGCCCTGATTCTGCTGAACCCAGGCAGAGCGGATGCGACGCCGCGCGTCTTCAACGAACTGCAGGCGCATGAATCCGCGCACCGCCCAGAGGTCGGCGTCTGTGATGCTCGGCGAGTTCCAGTCGGCCGTCGTGGTGTCGACGGCACCGAGCCGGCTGTGGGCGAGGCGCAGCAGTGCAGGATCGGTCCACGTTGGCGCATGCACCCCGTTGGTGATCGACGTGATCGGCACCTCGCTGGGGTCGAAGCCCGGCCACAGGCCCTTGAACATCTCCCGGCTGACTTCGCCGTGCAGTTTCGACACACCATTGGCGTGCTGGCCGAGGCGCAGCCCCATGGTCGCCATGTTGAAGACGTCTGGGGAGGCGCCCTGTCCGGCCTCCGCTCCGAGGGCGAGGATGTCATCCACCTCAACGCCCGGCAGCAGGTCGGTTTCGAAGTAGCGCCGAATGAGGGACCGGTCAAACCTGTCGATTCCGGCGGCGACGGGAGTGTGGGTGGTGAACACGGTGCCGGCCCTGGCCACCTGGAGTGCCTCCGGGAAGCTGAGGCCTTCCCCGATCAGACTGCCGATCCGCTCCAGGCCGAGGAATCCCGCGTGCCCCTCGTTGGTGTGGAACACCTCTGGTTCTGGCAGGTCGTTCAGCTTGCTCCACAGCTTGACGGCCCGCGCTCCCCCGATGCCGAGCAGGATCTCCTGCAGCAACCGGTGCTCTCCCCCGCCTCCGTACAGGCGGTCGGTGACCAGGCGCAGCTCGTCGTCGTTCTCCGGAATGTCGGTGTCGAGCAGCAGCAGGCTCACCCGGCCGACCAGCGCCTGCCAGACCCTGGCGTGCAGGGTGCGACCATCGGGCAGGGCAAGGGCCACCTGAACATCTGAGCCGTCCGGGCGACGGAGCACCGACAACGGCAGGCCATCCGGGTCAAGCAGCGGGTAACTCTCCATCTGCCAGCCGTCGGATGAAATCGACTGGCTGAAGTAGCCGGCCCGGTAGAACAGGCCGACGCCGACCAGCGGAACGCCGAGGTCTGAGGCGCTCTTCAGGTGGTCACCGGCCAGGATGCCGAGGCCGCCGGAGTACTGGGGCAGGGCTGCGGCGATGCCGAACTCTGGCGAGAAGTATGCGATTCGCTCTGGCTTCTGGCCTTCAAGGCCCTGGTACCAACGCGGTTCGTTCAGGTATGAGCGCAGCTCATCGCGCTCGGCGTTGGCCCCAGCGACGAAGTCAGCGTCTGTCGCCAGAAGTGCCAGCCTGGCTGGATCGACGGCGCCGAGCAGCGCAACAGGGTCGTGGCCGAGGTCGCGCCACAGGTCTGGGGCGATGTGCTCGAAGAGTTGCCTGGTCGGCTCATGCCATGACCATCGAAGATTGCCGCACAACTCTTCGAGAGCCAGCAACGGCTCTGGCAACACAGCACGGACAGTAAATTTCCGGATCGCCTTCACGCTGCTAACACTATGGGCGGCGCGGGAGGAATGTGTACACGTCGGCACTCCGGATTTTGTGGCGTTTCACGCTACGGTCATGGTGTGGCTAAGACAGCGAATCTCACCAACGTTCCCGGCAGCTCCCTCGCGGCAGCGGATGTCCACACACACATTGAGCACACGGGCTCGGGGCGCAGCCACACACCGCTGCCGCCGGTTCCGCCCGCGCAGGTCGGGCGCATCCCCATCCTTGACCTGTCGCCGCAGCTCGGCGACAACCGCTGGCCAGCGCGTGCGTTCGCCACGGAGGTCGTGCCATTCGCCGCGACGGCGTTTCGCGAGGGCCACGACCAGATCGGTGTCGCGCTGCTGCTCACCGCACCGAACGGTGCAACGACCACGCACCCCATGTCACTCCTCGCGCCAGGCACCGACAGGTTCGGCACAGACGTGCAGTTGCACGAACAGGGCGCGTGGACCTATCGAGTGCGGGCATACACGGATGACTTTGCCACCTGGCAGCACAACGCCACGGTCAAGATCGCGGCCGGTGTCGACGTCCCGTTGATGTTCACCATCGGCGAAGAGCTGCTGTCAGGGGCGGCGCACGACGCGTCCCGCACACCAGCAGAACGGCGCGCATTCGCCGCTGCGGCCGCGACGTTGGCCGATGTGACACTGACCAACACCGAACGGCTGGCCGCCGCGGAGAACCCGAAGCTCGCGGCGTGGATTGCGCGGCATCCGCTCGCCAGCCTCAGCACCGAGTCAGAGAGCCGCACGGTCATCGTGGAACGCACGAGGGCCGGCGTCGGCGCCTGGTACGAGTTCTTTCCCCGCTCTGAGGGCGCCAAGCGGGGCCCTGACGGCACCTGGACGAGTGGAACGTTCCGCACAGCCGCTCGCCGACTGCCGGCCGTCGCGGCCATGGGATTCGACGTGCTCTACCTGCCGCCCATCCACCCGATCGGCCGGGCATATCGCAAGGGACCGAACAACTCGCTGGATGCCGGGCCGAACGACCCAGGGTCGCCATGGGCGATCGGATCGTCGGCCGGCGGGCACGACGCCATCCACCCCGACCTCGGCACGCTGAAGGACTTCACGTACTTCGTCGGCAAAGCAGAATCACTCGGCATCGAGGTGGCGATCGACCTGGCCCTGCAGGCCTCGCCAGACCACCCATGGGTCGCCGAGCACCCTGAGTGGTTCACGACCCTGCCAGACGGCACCATCGCATACGCAGAGAACCCGCCGAAAAAGTACCAGGACATCTACCCGATCAACTTCGACAACGATCCGGAGGGCATCCGGGCAGAGGTGCTCCGCATCGTGCGGCACTGGATCGTCGCCGGCGTTCGGATCTTCCGGGTCGACAACCCGCACACGAAGCCGCTCGACTTCTGGGAATGGCTGATCGGCACGGTCAACGCAGAGTTCCCCGATGTGGTCTTCCTCGCAGAGGCCTTCACCCGGCCAGCACTGCTGCACGCGCTCGCCAAGGTCGGCTTCCAGCAGTCGTACACCTACTTCACGTGGCGCAACACGAAGGAGGAACTCGAGGAGTTCTTCGATTCGCTTGCCCATGACACCGCCGACTTCCTGCGGCCAAACCTGTTCGTGAACACGCCGGATATCCTCAGCGAGTACCTGCAGTTCGGTGGCCCTGCCGCGTTCAAGATCCGGGCAGCCCTGGCCGCGACGGCCAGCCCGATCTGGGGCGTGTACTCCGGCTTCGAGCTGTACGAGAGCGTGGCCAGACCCGGTGCAGAAGAGAACATCGACAATGAGAAGTACGAGTATCGGCCGCGTGATTTCGCGAAAGCTGAGGCGCGCGGGCAGTCGCTCGCACCGTTCATCACACTGCTCAACCACATCAGGGCAGAACACCCAGCGCTCCGGCAGCTGCGCAATCTCACCCTGCACGAAAGCGAAGACGACTCCATCCTCGTCTACAGCAAGTACCTGGCCGCACAGTTCACGCCATCAGGCCACGCGGATGCCCTCATCATCGTTGCGAACGTCGACCCGCATTCCGTGCGCGAAACCGTCGTGCACCTCGACGTGGCGGCATTCGGCATTGAGCCCGGCGAGGCATTCGAGGTGCGCGACCTGGTCACGGGGTCTGTGTGGACCTGGTTCGCCGACAATTACGTGCGCCTGGATGCCTTCACGGAGCCCGTGCACATCCTTCAGGTCCTCCCACGCACCGCACCGAAAGCCACCCACCAGCGAGTCGCCGCACCACGAAAGGAAATCGGCCGATGAAGCAACCCGCGAAGGACGACCGCCTGCAGATCCCGGTTCCGCCGACCGCAGTTGTGGAGGCCGTTGCCGCCGGCAGCTATTTCAACCCGCACGCGGTGCTCGGCCAGCATCTCGTCGAGATGCCCGGCGTCAGCGACCCCGTCACGGTGATCCGTGCCCTGCGTCCGTTGGCGGCTGAGGTCTTCGCGGTGCTCCCGACCGGTGCCAGGGTGGAGCTCGCCCACATCGGCCACGGCATCTGGCAGGGCTACAGCACACTCGGCATGCAGGACTACACGCTGGAGACCACCTACGCCAACGGTCCGGCATGGATCGCTGACGATCCGTACCGCTACACGCCATCGATCGGCGAACTCGATCTGCACCTCATCGGAGAGGGCAGGCACGAGCGCCTCTGGGACGCGCTCGGTGCGCATTATCGGGAGCACGCCGGGGTTCTCGGCACGACACTCGGCACATCATTCACCGTCTGGGCGCCGCACGCACAGGCCGTCCGAGTCATCGGTGACTTCAACGGCTGGGCCGGCGCGACGCACGCCATGCGCAATATGGGCAGCACAGGGGTGTGGGAACTGTTCGTGCCTGGGCTGCAACCCGGCAGCAACTATAAGTTCGAGATCCTCGCGCAGTCGGGCGAGTGGGTGCGTCGTGCCGACCCGATGGCCCGCTACACGGAGGTCTCGCCGGCGACGGCATCCGTGATTGGCACCTCGTCGTACAGCTGGGACGATGCGGCCTGGCTGGAGCAGCGCGGCAACACCGATCCGCACAATCGCCCGATGAGCGTGTACGAGATGCACGTCGGGTCCTGGCGGCCAGGACTTGGCTACCGCGATCTCGCCGACGAGCTCATCGCGTACCTGGGCGAGCTGGCGTATACGCATGTCGAGTTCATGCCGCTGGCCGAGCATCCGTTTGGCGGGTCGTGGGGCTACCAGGTCACCGGGTACTACGCCCCGACCAGCCGGTTCGGGCACCCTGACGACCTGCGCTACCTGATCGACCGCCTGCACCAGGCCGGCATCGGCGTGATCATGGACTGGGTACCTGGCCACTTCCCCAAGGACGAGTGGGCGCTGGCCCGCTTCGACGGCCAGCCGCTATACGAACATCCAGACCCCAAGCGCGGCGAACAGCTGGACTGGGGCACATACGTCTTCGACTTCGGCCAGTCCCAGGTGCGCAACTTCCTGGTCGCCAACGCCCTCTACTGGCTGGAGGAGTTTCATATCGACGGTCTCCGCGTCGACGCCGTCGCCTCCATGCTGTACCTCGACTATTCGCGGGAGGAAGGTGGCTGGGAGCCCAATATCCGCGGCGGCCGGGAGAACCTCGAAGCCATCGCGTTGTTGCAGGAGGTCACGGCCACCGCGTACAAGCGCAACTCAGGCACTGTGATGATCGCGGAAGAGTCAACGAGCTGGCCGGGCGTCACGGCGCCGACGCACAGCGGCGGACTCGGCTTCGGCCTGAAGTGGAACATGGGCTGGATGCACGACTCCCTGCAGTACATGCAGCAAGACCCGATGTATCGCTCGTACCACCACAACGACATCACGTTCTCGTTTGCATACGCTTTCAGCGAGAGCTTCCTGCTGCCCATCAGCCACGACGAGGTCGTGCACGGCAAGGGCTCGCTGGTCTCGAAGATGCCGGGCGACTCCTGGCAACAGCTTGCCAACACTCGCGTGTACCTGGCCTTTATGTGGGCGCACCCCGGAAAGCAGCTCTTGTTCATGGGCCAGGAGTTCGGCCAGCGCTCAGAGTGGAGCGAGCAGCGCGGCCTCGACTGGTGGATGCTCGACCAGCCGGCCCACCGTGGCCTCTTCAGCCTGGTTGGCCGCCTCAACCGCGTCTACGTGGAGACGCCGGCGCTGTGGCAGCTCGACAACGATTCGCGCGGCTTCGAATGGCTGGATGGCGGGGCTGCCGGCCAGAACGTCGTGACATTCCTCCGCAAGGACGATGACGGCACAGTGCTGGCCTGCCTGTTCAACTTCTCGGGGAACCCCCACCTCAACTACCGGATCGGCCTGCCGTTCGCCGGTGAATGGGATGAAATCCTGAACACGGATGCCGTCGAATACGGCGGTTCTGGCGTCGGCAACCTGGGCGTGGTGCACGCTACAGACGAGCCGTGGGCCGGGCGCCCTGCGTCGGCGAGTGTGTCGCTTCCTCCGCTCGGTGGCCTCTGGTTGAAGCTGCGTCGCTAAGAGCGGGAGTCACACGCCGGAAGACTCACTCGACCCCTGAGCGGACCGAGCACGGAATGGCCGGTAGAAGTCGCGAAGGTCGCGAACGAGACGTTCAGGCTGTTCAAGCGCGAGGAAATGGCCGCCGGGCTCAGGACCTCGCCAGAGACGGATGTCGCGATAGGCTCTGGCTGCGAACTCGCGCGGGTAGTTTGCGTCCTCCGGGGTGAGTATCAGTCCAGCAGGAGCGGTGACCGGTGGTAGGGGCGGGGTCGCTTCCTCGTCGTAGTACGGCAGGAACGACGTGCCGATCGAGTTGGTGACCCAGTACAACGTGGCGATGTTCATCAACGTCTGGCGGTCGAGTGCCGACTCGAGACGACCATCGCAATCACTCCATTCCCGGTATTTCTCGATCAGCCAGGCGGCGAGGCCTGCTGGGGAATCTGACAGTCCTGGCGCGAGGGAATTAGGCCTGGCAGCCTGTACCGCTGCGTAGCTGTCATCCCTGCCACCGGCATCGGCACTCCGCTGCTGGACGTAGAGCTGCTCGGCCGCGGAGAGCGGAACGTCAGGGTCAAGATCGGGGTGCAGATTCGGATGGTGGGTGAACACCCCCACTAGACGGTCAGCGTGCCGTGCCCCGAGAAAGTTAGTGACATGCGATCCGATGTCGCCGCCATACGCACCGAAGCGTCCGTAGCCGAGTGTGTCCATCAGCTCCACCCAGAGGTCGGCGATCCGGGACGGCTCTGTCGGGCCATCCGCTAGTCGAGAGGAGAACCCGAAGCCAGGGAGGGAGGGAATGACGACATCGAATGCGTCAGCGGCATCGCCACCGTGGCGCGCTGGATCGGTCAACGGTCCGATCACGGGAAGAAACTCGAAAAACGAGCTCGGCCAGCCGTGCGTCAGCACGAGGGGAATCGCGGGCGGTTGACCTGCATCCGCTTGGGCCGAAACGTGGATCACATGAATATCGGTCCCAGACACGCGCACAAGCTTCTGCGGCAGCTGGTTCACGGACACTTCGGTGACACGCCAGTCGAAGTCGTGCGCCCAGGACGTCACGAAGTCGGCGAGGTAGTCCGGGTCAGTGCCCGCTTCCCAGCCCTCACCGACCGGACGCGAGAAACGCGTCCCCTCCAGGCGCTCGCGCAAATTGACCAGAGTCTCGGTCGGGACGTCAATCGTGAAGTCGCGCCGGTCAGTCATGCCCCGACGCTACACGCAGTGCCGTTCAGCTCCTAGAGCTGTGCGGCCTGGGGTCGAGCAGCTCGTCAGCAGTGCCGTACGGCTAGTAGAGCAGCGCGGTGAGCCTGGCGCGAGTCGGTGCAACGCGCGGGTCGTCGAGGCCGATGACCTCGAAGAGTTCAAGGATGCGCTCACGGATCGCGTTCTTGCCCGCAGCGTCCTGCTTCGGGAAGAGCGTGAGTAACCGATCGAATGCGTCCTCGACGTGCCCACCAGACAGATCGAGGTCTGCCACGAGCAACTGGGCATCGAGATCGTCCGGTGCGGCGGCGGCGCCTGAGCGGATCTCGTCGAGCGTCTTGCCCTGCAGGCGGTGCAACAGGCTGACCTGGGCAAGACCGGCAACGGCCATGGTGTCGCGCGGGTCCTGGGCAATGGCCAACTTGTACTCAGCGATAGCCGCCGGGTAGTCGCCGCGCTCGATGGCGTCGTATGCCTCTCGGTGGTGCGGGGGCAGTTCGGGCTCCACCGGCTCCGAAGGGGCATCTGAGGTGTTCTCAGCGCTATTGTCACCCGCAGGCACGAACGCGGTGCCCGTCACGCCGTGCTGGGCTGCCAGCTCGAGCACACGCTCGAACACGTCGCGCACCTCGCCTTCTGGCAGGGCGCCGGCGAACAACTGCACCGGCTGCCCGTTGATGACGGCGGCAACTGTCGGAATCGACTGCGCCTGGAACGCCTGGGTGAGCTGCGGGTTCCCGTCGACATCGACCTTCGCAAGCACGAAACGCCCACCGTATTCGGTGATCAACTTCTCCAGCACGGGGGTGAGCTGCTTGCACGGCTCGCTCCACTCCGCCCACAGGTCAACGATCACCGGGACGAAGTTCGATAGCTCAAGGAGCTCACCGAAGTTCGCGTCCGTGCCATCGAGGATCAGGCTGGGCACCGGAATGGGACCGGCCGCAGCTGCTGCGGTATCCCCTGCTGCCGCGGTCGGCGCGCCGCCAGCGGCCGGCCGGTTCACGAGAGAGGACAGGTCAACGGCTCCGCGCAGGTTGCCGCCAGGAGGGGTCATATTGGTCATTGCAGCTCCGCAGATGAGATCAGTCCCCTGGAGAATCCCAGGAGTACGATTTTGTCGGTTGACCCAGCCGGCGGCACGAGGAACAGCAGCTGGTCTTCATAGTTACTCTGGATGCCCTTGGCCGTAGCCGAGACGCCGGACAGCGCCTTGCTTCCACCCTCAGGACTCACCGTAGCCCCGCTATCAACGGGTTTGACGACCTCGGTCTCTGTCATGCTCACCGCGACGATCGCGCCGGCATCGTTGGTGCCGAGAGCAACCGGAGTACCGGTGCCTGCGGCCCGCGAGAATTCGATCGACGCGGTCGACGGCAGCGCAGCGCGCCACTCGTTCATCTTGTCGACACCGATCTGGGCACGCAGCGAGTCGCCTTCACCCTCGAAGAGGCTGTAGAACTGGCTCGCCTCCCCGTTCATCAGGATGTCGGCATACGAGGATGCGAGCTGGTCAGGGGCCATCAGCTGCAGTTTGGACTCCGGGGCCACAACCGGTGCACCGATGGTCGCCGGCGCAACACCGCCGGTGATTTCAGCGGATGCCTCCAACTGCACGGCGCTCTGCACCTGGTAGTTGGACCGAGCGGTTTCCTGCCTCAGCACGAGTGCCGTCGGCGGAACCGTCGCGTCGTCCTCGTCGATGATCATCGTCATGACAACGCGCGGCCAGCCAGACGCCTGCTGTGGCAGCGTGAGGTTGAGCGGCGAGCCTGGGAGCGCGACGGGTGCCGCGTACTCTGGCGTAACGGCGCGAATCTTGTAGTTGGCGAGGCGCTGTTCAAGGGCGGGGCCCGTGAAACGGGTTTTGATCGCGTCGGCGTTCAACGTCGCGTCAGCGTCCGTCGTCAGCGTGGAGATCTTGTCAACGATGCGTTCGAGCTGCGGCACGGTCACGGCCGGCTCCACCACGGCAGCGGCAGGGTCAGGCGTCGCCGTGCTGAGGTCAGAATCTGCGTCCCCGACAGCGCCAGACGAACTGGTTGCACTGTCAGACGGATCGCTGCCCTGCGGCCAGAACTCGGCGGAGCATCCGCTGAGAACGAGGCTGGAAACCACGACCACAGGCACGAGCGCGGCCATCGACTTCGAAATTGACTTCGGGCCGCGAGTGATCTCGCTGGCCTTGATGGTCTTCGGCCGGGGTGCGCGGGGCAGCTTCGGCATGCGAGGGCCGCGCGGCAGGTTACGACGAGGTCCGCGGGAGCGACGCATGTGCAGGAGTGCCAACGCATAGAGAGCGAGGCCGATAACCAGCAGTGCGGCGCCGCCGACGATGAGCGGTCCGGCCCATGGCGTTGAATTGTCGACAGGCCACGACACCGACACATCGGTTGGTGCAGGGGCTGTGCCGTCTGCTGCGATGATCACTGAAATATCGTCCGGCACGTTGATCGTGGTGGTCAGTGTCTTTTCTGCCGTGAATTCTTCGAGCCACAGGTCAGATCCGGCAGGGTCGGTGATCGTGGCCGCCGGCGTGGCTGCGGCGTCAGTCATCGCGCCAGCAGCTCCGCTCGGCGCGGTCTCCGAGACAGTGGTCGCGAATTCCCCGTCGTCTGACGAGTATGAGACGACTGCGTGTGAAGACGAACCAAGCCAGGCTTCGACATCCGCTGTTCGCCCGTAGGCCATGAACACCGTTCCCTCACCATGCAGCGTGATGGTTTGCGCACCTTCATGGGCACTGAGGGCGTCAGGGGTCAGCACGGCGTACGGTGCACTGTCTTCAATGGTCGCTGAGAGCGGCGTCGATGACGGCTCAAGGAAAATGGTTCGCTGGGCGATGCCGAATACCAGCATGACTGCGGCGAGAACAAACGCCACAATGGCTAAAACAAAACGCACTTATAAACCCTCCTGCGTCGCCCGTAGCAACTGCAGATTTGGAGACCTGCCTCTATCTGGACCCCATCTGGCCCACGGGACAACAGACACGGATGTGCCACGATACCCGATCGGGCTGAACGTGCACCGGAAACCCCCTGAAAGGGAGGTGAGGTGTACCCCCCGGCAAGCAGACTAAAATTACCGTGGCGCCGCATCGCATTCCGTCATGTTGACGAGGGCTGCGCCCCATTGACGAGGAGAGACTGTGCCGAACGACGAGGCTGAATTCACCCAGGTATTCCGTGGCTACGACAAGGATGAGGTCGACAAGGCCATCCAGGGCCTGCGCCGCGACCTGATCCAGGCGAACAACCAGGGCGTCGAAGCGACGAAGGAAGTCAAGCGCCTGAACGCGCGCATCGACGACCTGAGCGCTGAGATCGAAGAGGTCGGCAGCCCCACCTTCTCCGGCCTCGGCACCAAGCTCGAGAACACGCTTCGCGTGGCAGAAGAGCAGTCCACCCGCGTCATCGCCCAGGCCGACATCGACGCTGAGAAGCTCCGCGCATCGGCATCCGACGATGCACAGCGGGTTAAGAGGGACGCGGCAGAGCACGCAGAGCGCTCCCTCTCCGATGCGAGCATCAAGGCAGCGCGCATTCTTGACGACGCCCGTGCAGAAGCGGATGACTATGTCGTTCGCGCACAGGAACAGCACGCCATCCTCACCCAGGAAGCCGTTCTGGAGGCAGCAGCCATTCGCGGCGCCGTCGCCACAGAGGCCGCTGAGCTGCGTGCCACTGTCAAGCGTGAAGCCGCAGCCATCCGTTCAGAAGCTGAGCGTGAAGCCGCAGAGGTGCGCGTTGTCGCACAGCGAGAAGCCACTGAGGCACGCGAGATCGCTGCCGGGCTGACCAGCGAGACCGAGCTGACGCGCGCTGAGGTCGCTCACGAGCTTGACCAACAGCGCGCCGATCTCACCATGGAGACAGAGCAGGCCCGCATCGACCTCGCCGCAGAGACCGAACAAGCGCGCATCGACCTCGCCACCGAAACCGAGAATGCCCGCATCGACCTCGCCGCAGAGATCGAAGAGGCCCGCGCAGCGCTGACCGAGGAAATCGAGCAGGGTCGCACAGACCTCGCTCGCGAACTCGACCAGGCGCGCAGCGAGCTGGCCGTCGAGAGCGAGCAGACGAGAACCGATCTCGCCCGCGAGATCGCCAAGAAGCGTGCGGCACTTGCCAGGGAGGCCGAACGTGCCGCCGCTGCCCTCGAGGCAGAGCGCGAGCAGACCAAGGCCGACCTCGACCGCGAGAACGAACAGGCCAAGGCCGACTTCGCCGCCGAAAGCGAGCAGCTTCGCATCGACCTGGAGAACGACCTCACCGCCGCCCGCAAGCGGGGCGCCCATGAGGCAGCCAAGCAGAAGCGCGAGATCGACCAGACCCGCGCCGACCTTGAGGTCGAACTCAAGGCTCGACGCGACGAATCAGAGCAGGACCAGCTGGGCCGTCACCAGGAGGCCGTGTCACAAACCCAGAAGTACCTGGACGAGGCCACAGCGCAGCTCACGGCAACGACCAAGCGCACGGCTGAGCTTCGTGAGCTCAACGACACGCTCGACTTCGGTGCCCGTGAAGAAGCCAAGACGTTGAAGGCGCAGTCGGAGAACGAGGCAGAGCAGATTGTGCACGACGCACGAGCAGCAGCCAAGGACCTTCTCGACGAAGCAGAGGAGCGCACCCGCATCCTGGTGGCAGACGCCGAAGATCGCCTCGCGCAGATTAGGATTGAGCGCGATGCGGTCGCGGGATACTTTGAAAGCCTGCGAGGCGTTCTCACCCAGGCGGAGCGCGTGACATCGATAGATGAGTAGTCTCGGGTCACGGAGTAGTCGTACACGCGGCAATCGCACAATACGCGGGGAGTTCCAGTGAAGATTCAGAATGCGTTCCGGTTCGGCCTGATTGCAACGCTGGGCGCAGGCCTCGGCGTGCTGATCATCTCATCGGTGATCACGCTGCAGACGATCATCACCTACGTCGGCGCCGCCCTGTTCCTCTCACTCGGTCTCGATCCAGCTGTGTCGTGGCTGGAAAAGAAGAAGTTCCCGCGATGGGCGGCAATACTGAGCGTCCTCGTCGCCGTCGTTGGTGTGCTGACCGGCATCGTCTTCGCGATTGTGCCGATCATCGTCGACCAGGTGTCCAAGTTGGCCGAGAGCATCCCCCGCCTGATGGATGCGGTGAATACGTCGACAATCCTCGACGACATCCAGAAGCAGTTCCCCGGCCTTGACGTCCCGAAGATCACGACGTCGGTTACCGACTTCCTGGGCGAGAACCTGACCAACATCACCTCAACGGTGATCCAGTCGGGTATCGCTGTGGTCAGCGGCATCTTCGGCGGTTTGATCATCCTGATCCTCACCCTGTATTTCACGGCGTCGCTCGGTTCGATCAAGCGTGGTCTGTACCAGCTGGTTCCGGCCTCAAAGCGTGCACGTTTCGCTGACATCGCCGAACAGATCACCACGTCTGTCGGGCGCTACGTCGTCGGGCAGGCCGCGCTGGCCTCCTGCAACGGCATCCTGAGCTTCATCTTCCTGACGATCATCGGGGCACCGTTCCCCGCGGTACTCGCCTTCCTCGCGTTCGCCCTCTCGCTCATTCCGTTGGTCGGAACAATCACGGGCTCTGTGATCATCGTGCTGACCTGCCTGATTCCCGGAATCGGGAGCTCAACGCTCACCGCGTTCGTCGCCGCGATTTACTACCTGATCTACATGCAGGTCGAGGCGTATGTGCTGAGCCCGAACATCATGAACCGGGCCGTCCAGGTACCGGGAGCCGTCGTCGTCATCGCCGCGCTTGCCGGCGGTTCGCTGCTGGGACTGCTCGGCGCCCTGGTCGCCATTCCGGTGGCCGCGTCAATCCTGATGATCATCAAGCAAGTCGTCATACCGCGACAGAACGAGCTGTAACAGCTGTTCCACCTCGGGCTGTCGCCACCACTCAGCGAGCGGATGCGACAGCCTGCGGCGCCGTGTCAGCTCACGGCAAGGCGAGGGTCGTCAGCCGCCAGCTCTGTGGGTAGCGGCGCGGCTGTCGGATTCACGATGGCGACGATCTCGTTCAAGACCCGCCTGCTCTGCTTCTCCCCCACCCACAGGTGCTTGCCATCTTCGACGGCAATGACCTGGGCGTGAGGAACAGCAGCGAACTTCATCGCGGCTTCCTCCGGCCGCAGGAAATCGTCGAACTCCGGGATGAGCGCGATCATACGACGCTCATCACCGTGCCACGCAGCCAACTCAGCGGCCGTGGTTCGTCTCAGCGGGGGCGACAACAGGATGACGCCTTCAATGGGATAGCGGCGACCGTACTTCAGGGCGAGTTCGGTTCCAAATGACCAGCCAAGCAGCCACGGGCGCGGCAGGCCCCTCGATTCGATGAAGGCCATCGCGGCCTCGACATCTGCTGCTTCGGTGACGCCGTCACCGAACTCACCCTCGCTCGTCCCTCGTGGCGAGGACGTGCCGCGGGTGTTGAACCGCAAGACCGCGAGATCGGCCAGCGCGGGCAGTCGGCTCGACGCCTTGCGCAGAATGTGCGAGTCCATATACCCGCCGTGAGTGGGCAGCGGATGCAGCGTCACCAGCGTGGCGACCGGGGTGCGATTCACCGGAAGCGCGAGCTCTCCAACGAGGGTCAAGCCATCGCTGGTGACCAGCTCGATGTTCTCCCGTACGGCGGCAAGCTCGATCCCGCTTCGGATTTCGACGGTATCGGTCACGACAACTCCTGCTTCTGGCTGGGTCATTTCAGTTTCCAGCAGTGTGAGTGCCAGTGCCGACGCGCGGCGAGGTCTGCCGAATCGCCCATCAGGCCATCCGCTTTCCACGCGACGACATGCGCAACACCCGGAGCGATCTGCAGGTTGCAGCCGGGACATGAGTAGCTCTTGATCGCCTGCTTCGCCGAGATGGGCTGCACGTTCCACGCTCCATCGCGTCGGCTTTCGGTGCGCTTCCAGCCGGCAATCATGCGTGACAGGCCGTCTTCGTCGTCGTCACGTGAGCCATCGGATCGGCGACCGTGGGGACGATTACTGCGTGGCATCCGTCAAGTCTAGGGCTAGTACCAGCCGGCGTCTTCGGAGTGTGCCCACGCGCCGCATGGCGTGCCGTAGCGGCCGGTGATGTAACCAAGACCCCATTCGATCTGGGTGTTGGCGTTGGTTTCCCAGTCAGCTCCCGCAGAGGACATCTTCGACCCAGGCAGTGCCTGCGGGATGCCATAGGCGCCAGACGGGTTTGCCGCGTTGACGCGCCATCCGGATTCACGGTTCCACAGCGACACGAGACAGCTGTACTGCTCTTCTCCCCAGCCACGGGATGCGACGGCAGAGTACGCGTATGCCTGGGCAGATCCCGGATCGGGGATTGCGGCGGCGCCAACGGCATAGCTCTTGGCTGCGGGCGCAACCACGACGGGCTTCGGCTTCTCTGTCACAGTGAAGTTGTCGCGGGTCACGGTGTTCGTGAACGCACCGGCAACGGTCACCTGCTGCACAGCCTGGCCACCAAAGCGATCGCCGGCGACCTGGAAATACGGAGAGGCAGTGGCACCGGAGTACGGATCGACCACGGTGACCATCACAAAGGCGAACGCAGCCGTGAAACCGAACATGGAGAGTACCGTCTTGCTGCGCGAGGCAGGCCGACGCATTCGGAGCTTGGCTGGTTTGGGTACGTGCTGCTCCAGTCGTGCGGGCACAAAGGCTGCCCTGGCCGGCTGGATTTCGTTCGCATGTCTACCCACGATAGAAAGACCCTAGCCCAGATATTGCATAACAGCACGATAACGGGCCGGTGGTCATCAAATCGCTGCTCAACGAACCGCCAGCATGACGTCAACGACGGCATCCATCACGGCATCAACCTGGTTCTCGCGATATCCGCCACGCGCCGGCCGGAAGACGACCGTACGAACGTCGTCGACGGTGATGGGGAAACCATCCTGAAAGTACTTGATGAGCCGGTTGGCGAATCGGTCGACATCGGCCTTGTTGTAGCCGACGGTCAGGAAGCTCGTGCGGGCGAAACGCTGTCCGGGCTCGCGACTGAGCCTGTTGATCACAACCTGAGCCGTCGCACGTGCCTCATCGAGCCATGCGGCCTCACCGATCGTGCCCGCGGCGCGCTCACGCTCTTTGGCGGCGAAGGCGTCTTCGAGGCGCTCCAGCGCAGCATCCACGAGTTCAGGCGCGTAGCCGCCCTTCTTCATCGAGAATGCGGTGTGCCTGATGCTCAGCGCGGTGAGGTCTCCCTCTCCGTCATATGCGCGTCTCGCGCCGGCGAGGAAAGCCTCAACCTGCTCGGTGTCGTATCCGAGTGCTTTTTTGCCCGATCGGGGAAACGTTGTGCTCACTGAGTTATTCTCTCCCACTGGGACGCGACTTGTCGAAAGCCGGGCGGCTTACGCAAAAATCAGGAATAGTGCATATGCGGCAGCAGCCGACGGCAGGATCGAGTCAAGTCGATCAAGGAACCCGCCGTGACCCGGCAGCCATGAGCTCATGTCCTTGATGCCGATATCCCGCTTGATCAGGGATTCTGCAAGGTCACCGAAGGTGGCGGTAAGCAGCATCACGAGGCCGAAGATAACGCCGAACCACCAGGGCTGCTGGAGCATGAAAATGGCCAACAAGATTCCGGCGACCACGCAGGCTGCAGCTGCTCCCGCAAAGCCTTCCCACGTTTTCTTCGGCGAGATGCTGGGTGCCATAGGGTGCTTGCCGAACGACAACCCGGCCGCATAAGCACCTGTGTCTGAGGCGATCACCAGGATCAGGAACGCGAGCGTCCACCACTGGCCGTCATCCTGGGCAACCAGCAGAACTGAGAAGCTGGCCAGGAAGACGACGTAGACCTCTGTCAGGATGCCGGCGCCAACGTCGCCCCAGACGGATGCAACGCTGCCCCTGTGCCGCGGCCAGATGAGCAGCACGAGGCGCCAAAGGGCAATCAGCAGGATTCCGGCGAATGTCGCAACCAGCTGGCCGGTCGCGCCGAGGTAGAACGCACTCGGCACCACGGCTACCGCAGAGATGACCACAGGTATGCGCGGCACGGTGCGCCCCGCCCGCCGCAGCGCTTCAGCCAACTCGAACGACGTGAAGCCAGCGGCAACCACCGCCACGATCATGAACAGCTCTTTGATGTAGATCAGGCTGAACAACATCGCCAGCCCAAGCACAAGGCCGATCAGGGTGGCCAGGATCAGGTTCCTGCCTGTCTTGGCCACGATCCGCTCGTTTGTGGCATCGATCTGGGCACGCGTCGCCTGCATCTGCCGCTCGATATCGGCACGCGCAGTTTTGACCTGCGCCCGAAATTCGGCGCGACTGACACCTCGGCCGCGAGACTGCGGCGGATCTTCCTCTGGGGTGGGCGTCATGGTGTCTCGACTCCCCTAGATCTCGAGGAGTTCAGTTTCCTTGCGCTTCAGAGCATCGTCGATTGCGTCGACGTTGCTCTTGGTCAGCTGCTCCAGCTCCTTCTCGGCGCGAGCAACCTCGTCGTCGCCGACATCGCTCTTGAGTGCGTCGAGTTCATCCTTGGCCTTGCGGCGGATGTTACGGACAGACACCTTGGCGTCTTCGGCCTTGCCGCGCACGATCTTGACGAACTCCTTGCGGCGCTCCGTGGTCAGCTCGGGCAGCGAGGCGCGGATGACAGTTCCGTCATTGCCGACATTCGCACCCAGGTTTGGGGTGTCGCGAATGGCCTGCTCAATGTCGCGCAGTGCACCCTTGTCGTACGGGGTGATGAGCAGGGTGCGCGCTTCCTGGTTGTGCAGCGAAGCGAGCTGGCCGAGCGGAGTGGGCGTTCCGTAGTAGCTCACCAGGATCTTCTGGAACATCTGGGGGTTTGCACGACCCGTGCGCACGCTCCCAAAGTCTTCTTTGGCTGCGTCGAGCGCTTTGCTCATACGGGTGCTGGTGTCTGACAGGACATCCGCGATCACGGTGACTCCTTAGGTTTTGGGACGTGTCTAATTCTAGTTGGAGACGAGAGTGCCGAGTTCAGACCCGAGGATCGCGGCCGTGACGTTTCCGTCCGGCGCCATTCCGAAGACCTGCATCGGCATGCCGTTGTCCATGCACAGGCTGAATGCGGTGGAATCGACGACCTTCAAGCCGCGCTGCAACGCTTCCTGGTAGGTGATCGTGTCGATCTTGTGCGCATCCGGGTTGGTACGGGGGTCATCTGAGTAGACCCCATCAACACCATTCTTGGCTACGAGCACGACATCGGCATCGATCTCTAGTGCGCGCTGCGCGGCAACGGTGTCTGTCGAGAAATACGGGAGACCGGCGCCGGCACCAAAAATGACGACGCGGCCCTTCTCAAGGTGACGCTCGGCGCGGCGAGGAATGTACGGCTCGGCGACCTGGGTCATGGCAATGGCAGACTGCACGCGCGTTTCGGCGCCTGCCTGCTCAAGGAAGTCCTGCAGGGCAAGGGCGTTCATGACCGTGCCGAGCATTCCCATGTAGTCGGCACGTCCACGGTCCATGCCGCGCTGCGACAGTTCAGCACCGCGGAAGAAGTTACCGCCGCCGACAACGATTGCGATCTCGACGACCTTGGCAGCCTCAGCGATTTCACGCGCGAGAGCACCGACGACGTCTGGGTTGACACCGAGGGAGCCGCCCCCGAATGCCTCTCCGGAAAGTTTGAGAAGTACCCTGCGCTTTTTTGGTGAATCATTCATGCGGTGCGAAACCTTCCATTGCGACCTGCCCGTACGGCTGTCGTCCGTGTATTGCCTATGGTGCTGTGTTCTGCTGATGCTCAAACTACCGGCGTGGCCGGATCAAAAGTGGTGACGCGCACAGAAAAGGAGACCGGATCGCCGAGGCAATCCGATCTCCTTCATTGTGAAACTTAGGCGCCGACCTTGAAGCGGGCGAAGCCCGATACGGTCAGGCCTGCGTCTGCAAGGACCTTGCTGACGGACAACTTGTTGTCCTTTGCGTAGTCCTGCTCGAGGAGTGCGACCTGCTTGAAGAACGCGTTGACGCGGCCTTCAACGATCTTCGGAAGGGCAGCCTCAGGCTTGCCTTCGTTCTTCGAGATCTCGGTGACGATCTTGCGCTCAGACTCAACGGCCTCAGCAGGAACGTCTTCGCGAGCCAGGTACTCCGGGTTTGCGAACGAGATGTGCTGCGCAATGCTGCGAGCGGTCTCTGCGTCGTCACCTGAGTAGCCCAGAACAACGCCGACCTGCGGGGGCAGGTCCTTGCTGGTCTTGTGCAGGTAGATCGCGAAGTTCTCTCCGGTGACGGAGGCAACGCGACGGAGTTCGATCTTCTCGCCGAGGATTGCTGCCTCATCGTTGATGAGGTCTGCAACTGTCTGCGATCCGGCCGGAGCAGCAAGTGCTTCTTCGAGCGTGGTGGCGCCGGCTGCGGAAACCGCATCCAGAACCTTCTCGCTCAGTGCAACGAACTTGTCACCCTTTGCAACGAAGTCGGTCTCGCAAGCGAGTTCGATCAGCGTGGCGGTGTTGCCGTTCTGCTTTGCTGCGACGAGTCCTTCAGAGGTTGAACGGTCAGCGCGCTTGGCGTTGCCCTTTGCACCCTTGAGGCGAAGGATTTCGACGGCCTTCTCCATGTCGCCCTCGGCTTCGACGAGAGCGTTCTTGGTGTCGACCATTCCAGTGCCAAGGCGCTCACGGAGAGCCTTGACGTCTTCGAGGCTGAAGTTTGCCATACCGGGATTCCTTACTTGGTCTCTTCTGCGGCGACGGTCTCTGCAACTACTGCAGCAACTTCGCCCTCAATGAAATCAGCTTCTGCGGCTGCAACGGTTGCGTCGGCAACCTTCTCAGTCTCAGCAGAGGACTGTGCAGGAGTTGCGTCAGCGTCTGCGGTCTCTGAAGCCTGGAGAAGCTCTGCTTCCCATGCAGCCAGCGGCTCAACTTCGACGCCTTCTTCAGGCTTCTGGTGGCGCTGGATGAGGCCCTCAGCTGCTGCGTCTGCGATGATGCGGGTCAGCAGGCCGACCGAGCGGATGGCGTCGTCGTTGCCCGGGATCGGGTACTGAACGTCGTCGGGGTCGCAGTTCGTGTCGAGGATTGCGATGACGGGGATGCCGAGCTTGTGCGCCTCGTCAATGGCGAGGTGCTCCTTCTTGGTGTCAACGATCCAGATTGCCGACGGGGTCTTCGTGAGGTTACGGATACCACCGAGGCTCTTCTGCAGCTTCACAAGCTCACGCTTCTGAATGAGGAGTTCCTTCTTGGTGTAACCGCGAGTCGTGTCGTCGAAGTCGACCTCTTCGAGTTCCTTCATGCGAGCCAGACGCTTTGAAACGGTCTGGAAGTTGGTGAGGAGGCCACCGAGCCAACGCTGGTTGACGTAGGGCTGGCCCACGCGGGTTGCCTGCTCGGCGATAGCGCCCTGAGCCTGCTTCTTGGTACCAACGAAGAGGATGGTTCCGCCGTGTGCGACGGTCTCCTTGACGTAGTCGTACGTGCGGTCGATGTGCACGAGGGACTGCTGAAGGTCGATGATGTGGCTGCCCGAGCGCTCGGTCAGGATGAAGCGCTTCATCTTCGGGTTCCAACGACGAGTCTGGTGTCCGAAGTGGACGCCGCTGTCAAGCAGCTGGCGGATTGTTACGACGGCCATGAGCCGTACTCCTTATCCGGTGTTCCTGCATGGCAGGCAAAACACCAATCGGTTTCTGCGATGATCGAGCGACCACCACACCTGGCGCCCAACACACCCCCGCCTTGCCCCTGGGAGGCTCGGACCGATGGAAGTGTGCACGAACGGGCGCGCGTAGTCAGCGCATGAGCGCTGCAGGGAAAATCTTAGCATCCCCGCAGACCATTCTGCTGCCACTCTGCGCGTGCGACGCACCACGACAGCAGCCCCTCCACATCGGCCCGTCCGGCCGGAGTGTCCCCTGGTCTCTCCCCTGGCAATGTCGGGCACGCCTGCCAGGACATCCTGATGCCATGAAGGTGATCCCTGTCTTGGTTTCTGTCCTCGTTGCCATGGGCGCAACCGTTACCGCAACGGCCTCCGCGGCTGCCCCGGCAGCTCCGGCAGGGGCAGCAGCGGCATCTGCATCTGCATCTGCATCGGCCATCCGCTCATCGACCACACAGAATCCCGTGTGGGTGTGGCCGCTGGTGCCACCCCACACCGTCGTGGGTGGCTTCGAAGCCCCGCTGACCGCCTACGCCTCCGGGCATCGAGGGATCGATATTGCGAGCCAGCCAGGCGAAGCCGTCTATGCCCCTTCGGGCGGCGTGGTCTCGTTCGCGGGCAGGGTGGTTGATCGCGGCGTGCTCACGCTGGCGATCGACGGAGATCTTCTGGCCAGCGTGGAGCCCGTCATCCCCCTGGTCACCGCTGGAGAGCGCGTCGTGGCCGGGCAGGTGATCGCCACGATCGATTCGGGTGGACTCGAATCAGGCGGGCACTGCGCGGCACGCTGCCTGCATCTCGGCGTACGTCTGCACGGGAGTTACGTCTCTCCGCTCCGCTTTCTCGGCGGCGTGCCGTTGGCCATACTCCTGCCCGTCGATGAGGAGTGAAGCAGCTCTAACTAGCGCACTGCGAGTATGACCGACACCGGGCAGGCACACGACACCTCACTCCATGCGACGTCAGGCGCGCGGATGCGAGAGCTGGTAGCTCTCCTTGAGCCGTTCTGCGGAGACGTGGGTGTAGATCTGTGTGGTGCCAAGACTCGCGTGACCGAGCATTTCCTGCACGGCACGCAGGTCGGCGCCTCCATCGAGGAGGTGGGTCGCCGCGGTGTGCCGTAGCGCGTGCGGACCGGCCGGCCCGTTCCCTGGAATCTCGCCCAGGATGCTGGCGACCAGCCGATAGACGGACCGCACCCCCAGCCGCTGGTGATTGCCTCCCACGAACAGTGCACGGGAACCCGCCGTCGGCTCGAGTTGTGGTCTGGCGATCCGTACGTAGTCCACAATCGCTGACTGGGCTGGTACGCCGAAGGGGACGACGCGTTCCTTCGATCCCTTACCGAGGACCTTGACCGTTAAGCGATCGAGATCGACGTCGGCGATATCCAATCCGACCAACTCCGACACTCGAAGCGCGGAGGCGTAGAGCAACTCGACGACTGCCAGGTCGCGCAGTGCGACCGGGTCGGCCGTGGCGGCGCGGGCGCTCAAGGAGTGCAGGAGCTCATCCATCTGCGCCCGGCTGATGACTCTCGGCAAACTGCGCCCTGGCTTCGGCGAGCGCAGCCGTGCGCCCGGGTCTGTCGGCGAGACACCCGTCCGTTCCAACCAGGCAGTGAATCCGCGAACCGACGACGAGCGCCGCGCGAGCGTGGCTCTCGCCAACCCGGCCTGTGTACCGATCCAGAGCCAGTCGCGCAGCACATCGAGAGTGAGCAGGCTTGTGCTGTCGATGGACCGTTCGGCGAGGAATGCGCTGAGCTGGCCCAGATCGGTGCGATACGCCCTGATGGTGTTCTCCGAGAATCCACGCTCGAGAGCGAGGGCGTCGACAAACGCGTCGACCGCTGCATCAACGTTCATCGGCCACTCACGGCTGTCGGGAGAATGCGTCGAGGCGGTCCGCCGGGCTCAGCGCTTCCATGCGGGCCAGATACGCGTCGGCGAAGTGACTGGCGGTGTCGAATCGACCAAGGGGAACGACCGAGTGCACGATCTGATCGTCGTAGACGTGAACCAGGTTGATCGATTGTCCGCCGATCAGTCCGGTGAGTTCCCTGACCGGTGCGGTGGCGTCCATGGTGTAGCAGGTGGCGGCGGCTACCGAGACGGGGATGCCGGCGAACATACCGGTCGAGGCATGGTGCAGGTGGCCGCCCATAATCGCTCGAATGTCGCTGCCTCGCACGACGTCGGCGAGCGCGCCCTGCTCCTGCAGTTCCAGGATGCCCATGAGCGGGAGCGCTGTCGGTATCGGCGGGTGGTGCAGCGCGAGCAACGTCCCGAGTGGGGCAGGCGTAGCCAGCACGCCGCTCAACCAGTCGAGTTGTTCCTGGGACAGCGCCCCATGGTGGTAGCCGGGCACGCTCGTGTCGATCGAGACAATACGCAGCCCAGCGCAGTCGATGACCCTGTCGACGGGAGCATCCATCTCGGCATCCGCCTGGTCGCTCCGAGCATTGCCGGCGGATGGCGCTTCATCGAGCAGCTCTGCCCGAAATGCGGCCCTGACGTCGTGGTTGCCCATCACCCACACGAGCTGTGATCCCATGCGGTGCGCTGCCGCCTCCACGATGCCCCTCACCCTGCGGTAAGCGGCAGGCTCACCCCTGTCGGCTATGTCACCGGTGATGACGAGGGCGTCGGGTCGGAGGCCAGAGCGCTCCAGCTGCTCCATCGCGCGATGCACGGTGCCATCGGTTTCTACGCGCCCGTGCAGCAGGGCATCGTCTGCCAGGAAATGTGTGTCACTGAGATGGGCGATGATCCGCACGGCTGGTGCGTGAGTCCCCAGTTGAATCCCTGCCATGAAGCGCCTTTCGTCGACAAGCATCCACACTATGACCTGCCACCGCCATTCCGCCCCCCGGAACGGCTGCAGCCTCATCGACGTGTCGACACGCGAGCGTCTCACCTTTGCAAATACCCGCGCACTGCGCGCACAGTCAACAGGCTCGCGGTCGTCAACGAGCCGACCTCGCCCCACCGACAGGGGCAAGCACCCACCCCGTGTCCCGCTCCCTGACGACGCCGTCGAGTTCGAGTGAGCCGAGCGTGCTTGTAACTGTGTGCACAGAGAGGCCGGACCGGCGCGCGACGTCAGCGGGGGCCCGTGCAGACCTGGCGGACAGGGCGTCGATCAGCCGAGTCTCATCGCTGGTGCGTTCCGCGTCGCGGGGAGCGGCAGACTCCCCCGCGACCTCGCCTCTGGCCAGGGCCGCCATCTCTTCAGCAGATGTGACGCAGACGGCATCGTATTCCCTGATGAGTCGGTGACAACCAGCTGACGATGGACTCGTCACCGGCCCAGGCACGGCACCGAGTGGTCGGCCGAGCGTTGCGGCGTGGCCGGCGGTGTTGAGCGAACCAGAACGCCATCCGGCTTCAACAACCACGGTCGCCTCTCCCGATGCTGCTATCAATCTGTTGCGTTGCAAAAAGCGCCACTTGGTGGGGGCCTGGCCGCACGGCAGTTCTGACATGACGGCGCCGACCTCACTGATCCGGGTGAGCAGGGCGTCGTGGCCGCTGGGGTAGAACCTGTCGACTCCCCCGGCCAGAAAGGCGACGGTCACACCACCGCTCGCCAGCGCGGCCCTGTGCGCCATGCCGTCGATCCCGTACGCGGCTCCTGACACGATTGCGAAGCCTCGGTCGACGAGTCCTGCCGCAGCCTCCATCGCCACGTGCTCTCCGTATCCGGTTGCAGCTCGCGCCCCGACGAGCGCAACAGAGTGGTCGAGCATCCGAAGCGAGTCCTGGCTCCCCCGCCACCACAGCGCGGTAGGACCGTGCACGCCCAGGTCATCGAGCTGGCGCGGCCACAGCTCATCGCCCGGTATCAAGAGACGAGCAGACACTCGCGCCGCCTGTTCAATGGCCCTGATGATGTCTGGCGACCTCAGCCGCGGTCGCCACCGCTCAAGGCCGCCCACAATGTTGTCGACGGTGTGCGAATCGTCTTCATCGCTGGCCAGTCCGTGCGACGCAAGCGCATCTCGCACCCGAGCAGGGCCGCCGTGACCGATCACCAATTCGAGGGCAGCCCCTGCGCCGATCGCCCCGATCAACACCCCGGCAACGCCATCACCCGGTTCTGCGATGCACGTCCAGGCCGCACGGGCAAACGTCTCCGCGATATCACTCTCCACGGCAGTTCCCTGTGTGCCAGCTGGCTCTGTGCCAGCTGGCTCTGTGCCAGCTGGCTCTGTGTCACGGGGCACTGAGTCATCGAGCTCAGCTGGGTTACCTCTCTCCCTGGTATCGCTGCGTCTCGCGTCGACCAGGCTCCCGCGGATGCTGGTCACCAGCCGCACGACATCGCGCTCCGGCAGGTCGAATATGGTCATGATGCAATTCCTCTCCGCAAGTACAGCGCTTGTCCGACATCATCGGCAGAAGGGACGGATGCCCCTGACAAATCAACGATTGACCAGGCAACGCGCAAGACCTTGTCGTAACCACGCATGGTCAGGCCCCCGCGTTCCAGAGCGCGGTCGAGGCTGACCGTGGCCGCTCGCGGCAGCCTCGCCGTGCGGCTTCGCAACCAGCTGCCTGGCACCTGGGAGTTGAGCGACCAGGGAGTACCGGCCAGGCGCTCGCGCGCAGCGGCGCGGGCGCTGACAACCCGCGCTCTGGCTTCAGCGCTGGTCAGGCGTGGTTCATCCTGGGAGAGCTGCAGCTGTGCTGCCGTGATCCGCCGCACGGAGAGCTGGATATCGATCCGGTCGAGCAATGGACCTGATAGGCGTCCCAAGTAGCGGCGCCGCGAATTCGGTGGACAGGTGCACTCCTGATCGCGTGCCCCGTACTGACCACACGGGCAGGGATTCGCTGCCATCACCAATTGGAAGCGCCCGGGGAAGTGCGCCACTCCATTGGCGCGATGAACGCTGATCTGCCCCGACTCAAGCGGTTGCCGCAGCGCGTCGAGCACCGCTGCAGCGAACTCCGGAGCTTCATCGAGAAAAAGGACGCCGTGCGCCGCCCTGGCTGCGGCACCCGGCCGGATGATGCCGCTTCCGCCGCCCACCATCGCTGCGGCCGTCGCCGTGTGGTGCGGCGCTTCCAGCGGCGGTCGGGTCACGAGCGACGATCCGATGCCGTACCCGGCCACCGATCGCACAGAGCTGACCGCCAGGGATTCCTCCGGCCCGAGATCAGGCAGGAGCCCAGGCAACCTGCCCGCGAGCATGGTCTTTCCCGCGCCGGGCGGGCCGAGCATGAACAGGTGGTGGCTGCCAGCCGCCGCAATCTGCAGTGCTGTGACTGCTTCGTCGTTGCCGATGACGTCGGACAGGTCGAGGTCGTCAACCGCGTCGGCACTGAGCGTCGGCACCTCGATCGGCGACACCACAATCTCCTCCAGCTCTGCACCATGCCAGATGGCTGCGTCACGAAGCGATGCGATACCCACGACCCTGATGCCCGGCACCAGGGCGGCTTCAGCCGCGTTCCCTGTCGGAACCATCACCGTCTTATGGCCGAGCTGGGCAGCGGCGACCACCGCCGGCAGAATGCCAGGAACCGGTCGCAGCCTGCCGTCGAGTGCCAACTCGCCGAGGTGCACCACCGCAGCGACCGAGGTCGCAGAGATGACCTGGTCTGCTGCGAGGCAGGCCACAGCAATGGCGAGGTCGAAGGCCGACCCACGCTTGGGCAGTGACGCCGGGGAGAGGTTGATGGTGAGCCGGTTGCGAGTCAGCGGGCATCCGGAGTTCTTGGCCGCGAGTCGCACACGCTGGGTGGCCTCGGAGAGCGCCGCATCTGGCAAGCCGATGAGGTACATGCCGGGAAGCTGGCCAGAGATATCGGCCTCAACTTCGACCAGCGAACCTGTGACGCCGAGCAGGGCAACCGAGAATGTGCGGGCCAGTCCCATCAGAAGACCCCGGTCAGGTGCTCGATGACGGGGTCGACGCCACCGGGCGCCACCACTCCGATCACGTCGATGCGGATCCGGCCGGGATGCAGGTCACTCTGTTCACACCACGCAACGGCCAGCCGCCTCAGCCTAGCCAGTTTGGCCACGGTGATGGCTTCGAACGGATGCCCGAAGCTCAGTCCTGAGCGCGTCTTCACCTCCACAAACACCACTTCGTCTCCGCGTCCAACGATGAGATCGACCTCGCCTTCGCGGCACCGCCAATTGCGTTCGATCACCGCGTAACCGCCGCGGATCAGGTAGTCAGCCGCCCATTCCTCGCCCCGCTTGCCGAGTTCGTCTTTGCGTGCCACGAGCACCTCCGACTCCCACTGTGGGTCAGGGTGTGCCGTTGGCACCCAGCCGCCGGGGATGTGCGGGATCCACGTCGGTTCGCCGCCCTGTTAGGGAGCTACTGTCGCCCGCAGCATGATCCGCCCGGCGATTGTTCTCTGCGCACTACGGGGGCAAACTGGGGGCAAAACCCTGGATCGGCCACGCAGTTGATGACCACGCGATCCGCGATCGGGGAGGCATCATGAACCATACAGTGAGTATCATTTTCCGGGCGATTCCGCTCCTCATGGGGGCTGTCTGCCTCGCCTTCGGCCTCTACATCCTGGCCGGGCCAGCCAACGCCAATCACTTCGTGGCCGGCCACGTCAATGTGGGGCTGACCGCGATCTGTTATGCACTGTTCACCACTGCGGCCACCATCATCCGGCAGCTCATCAACAAGTACGGGCGCGTCTGGCAGATCATTCTGCCGCTCTCCGGTTATGTGGTTGCCGCCGCCGCCATCATTTGGGGCATCGTCCTGGCCAACATGGACAACACCCCTGAGAACCTCACGGCGGGCTTCATCGTGATTGGCGTCGGCTTTATCGCCGCGTGCGTCAGCACCGTCGCGACGGCATCCACCAAGTTCACCTTGATCGAGGCCTCCCAGAAACTAGAGCCCCAGGGCGGCCCGCCCGCCAGCGCGTACTCTCGCGCCACTGGAGCTGTGCTGATAGCTATTCCTCTCGTGGTCGCCATCGTCGGCTTTTGCCTCGCGATCGGCCTGTTGGTGCGCGGAGACACGCCGGGATTCGTTGCAGGACACGTCATGATCGGCCTGTCGGCGATCTGCGCCTCGCTGATCGCGCTCGTCGCGAGCATCGTGCGCCAGGTGCGCAACGAATACGGCAACAGCGAGCGTTTCGCCTGGGTCTGGCTCGTCGTCGCGATGGGCACCATCAACCTGCTGCTTGGGCTGTTCGTGCTGCTCAGCTCTGACGAGCCATACCGGATAGCCCCTGGGTTCGTCCTCATGGGCCTCGGACTCGTGTGCTTCAGCATCCTGTCGAAGGTCCTGTTGCTCGCGCTCGTCTGGCGGCGCACATTCGCGCTGGCCAATCGCATCCCGCTGCTGCCCATCGGAACGGCGCTGACCTGCCTGTTCCTCGCCGCTTTCCTCTACGAAGCTGCCGGAACAGATCCCTCATTCTTCGTCGGCGCGCACGTGCTTACCGGCCTCGGAGCTGTGTGCTTCACGCTCTTCTCGATCGTGTCGATCCTCGAAGCGGGAACCTCAAAATAGAAAGCGCTACTCGTCGAGCGCGAGTTCCTTGGGCAGCTCGAATTCCTTGGAGGCCAATTCCTCGACGTTGACGTCCTTGAACGTCAACACTCGAACCGACTTCACGAAGCGGTCTGAGCGGTAGACGTCCCAGACCCAGACATCCTTCATCGTCAATTCGAAGTAGAAGTCGTGCTCGGTGTCGCGCCGTACGAGTTCTACCTCGTTGGCCAGATAGAAGCGTCTCTCGGTTTCGATCACATACTGGAACTGCCCGACAACATCGCGGTATTCGCGGTACAGGGCAAGCTCAACCTCGCGGTCGTAGTCCTCGAATTCGTCTTCTTCCATGGTGAGCCAATCTTACGCTGTCAACTTGAGCCAGGTCTTGCGATGGTGGACACTCGGCCCGAGTTCAGCGATGGCGCTCATGTGTCCAGCGCTGCCATATCCCTTGTTCGAAGACCAGCCATAGCCTGGCTCGTGGCCATCCGCTTCGATCATCAGGCGATCACGGTGCACCTTTGCAATAACGGATGCTGCCGCGACCGACCCGCAATCGCGGTCGGCCTTGACCCTGGTCACCACGTTCAGCGGGGTGTCGAGCGCGCGGTTCAGCCAGTCGTCGCTGCCATCGAGGAGGACGACGCTGGAGGTGATGTCGACGCCGGCCGCGAAGAGTGCCCCGAGAGCACGTTTTCCGGCCAACCCGAGGGAAGCCATGATGCCGAGCGCGTCTACTTCGGCGGCAGAGGCGAGGCCAACTGCTGAGTGCGGTGCCCACGCGGCCGCGATGGGGGCGAGCGCCTCCCTGCGCACCTCGCTCAGCATCTTCGAGTCCCTGATACCGGCGGGCAACGCCTGAGTGGATGCGGTGAAGACGGCGACGCCGACGGCCACGGGGCCGGCCAGCGCCCCACGGCCTACCTCGTCACAGCCGATGACGCAGGTTGCACCGGCAGCAAGCATCGCCCGTTCGACATCGAGTGTCGGATCGCTCACAGCCACTACTCCGCTGCCTCCTCGACGCCGCGGAACACCTCAGGGTAGTTGTCGAGCAAAGACCATCGGCTGGCAGGCCAGGAAATGACGAACGCGCGTCCGACGACATCCTCGATCGGCACGAAGCCCGTTCCAGGAGTGTCGCCGTTGTAGCGCGAGTCCTTCGAGTTGTAGCGGTTGTCACCCATCACCCAGAGCGAGTCCTCTGGCACGATGACATCGAAGTCGTCCTTCGAGACGCTCGTTGATCCAGGGGGAAGCTTCACGTATGGCTCGTCGAGCGGGACGCCGTTCACGCTCATCTGCCCGAGGGCGTTGCAGCACTCCACGTGATCGCCCGGCAATCCGATGACGCGCTTGATGAGGTGGTCGTTGCTGTCTGGGGCAGAGAGGCCAACGACGGAGAGCAACCAGTCGATGCCCGCGACGAAGGGATTCTGCTCAGGGGGAATCGTGGCCTGCAGCCATCCGCCCGGATCTTCGAAGACGACGACGTCTCCGCGCGTGATCGGCATGAGCGATGGCTCAAGCTGATTCACGATAATGCGATCGTTCTTCAGGAGCGTTTCTTCCATGGAACCGGACGGAATGTAGAACGACCGGATGAGGAACGTCTTGATGAGAAACGAGACAAGAAGCGCGACGACGAAAATGATCAAGAGGTCGCGTAAAAACAGAACCACACCGCGCTTTTTGCTTGGGGGTTCTGCTGCCGGGCGATCCGTTCGCGTTGGCAAGGTGTTTTCTATCATTTAACCGCCTGAGCTCCTCACCCAGCTTATGGGATGAGGAGCTCAGTCAAATCGCATTCAGGCACAGATGGCCTGAAACAGACGCAATGTCTGACTAGCGCTTTTCCTTGATCTTGGCCTTCTTGCCGCGCAGGTTGCGCAGGTAGTAGAGCTTCGCGCGACGAACGTCACCGCGGGTGACAACTTCGATCTGCTCGATGACCGGGGAGTGTACCGGGAAGGTACGCTCGACGCCGACCTGGAAGCTGACCTTGCGAACGCAGAACGTTTCGCGCACGCCTTCGCCGGAGCGGCCGATAACGACGCCCTGGAAGACCTGGACACGAGAGCGGGAGCCCTCAACGATGTTGACGTGAACCTTGACGGTGTCGCCGGCGCGGAAGTCGGGAAGATCCTTCTTCAGCGATGGGGCGTCCACGTGATCGAGAATATGCATGGTTATTCGCTCTCTGTAACCGCCACAGGTCGACTACGGATGTAAGTGTGATTGAAAGGCCGCGTTTTGCTGGCTCCCCTGTGGCAGAGGCATGCAGCGGCACAAACGCCTATTCTGCCACTAAACGGGTGTGCGCCGCAAAACGGTGCCTACTTTTCGTTGGGCTTTTCCTGCACGACGATGACGGTCGGGTCGGGGGTGCGGGTGAATCCGGGACCCTGCGTCGGATCGCGAAGGTCTTCGAACGATGGTGCGACGGGGCGCGCAGCCGCGTCGAACTGGTCGAGCGCATCCCGCATCCGACGGCGTGCGGTGTCGAACAATTCCCAGATCGCGAACCAGAAGGCGCCGATTCCGACGGCGATCACGAGAGCGGTGAGCCACGGAGACGCTGCGGCATAGAACCCCAGACCGATGATCAGGACGTGCCAGAGAGTCAGGACTCCGACATCCGGCCACGACACCGCCCTGGTGTCGCGCACGTCCTTCCTGGCGTAGATCAGCAGTGCAACCACGAGCAACGCGATTCCGAGCACCACGGCACCGAGGAAGACGCCCAACACCTGCCAGCCGCCTGCACCGAAGATGGGCCAGCCGACGACAAGCCAGAGGGGCAGGGCAACGGCAGCGATGAACTGCCAGTAGAAGAAGAGTTTTCGGAGGGCCACGGAATCAGAATATCCGTGGCACCAGCGAATGGGCCGGGAGTTCGCTGGGGGCAGAAGCGCGCCCTGTGTCGAGCGGCACGCTTCGCGATCACATTGTGGGGCTCACGCTGCGGGGCTCACGCGTCGCTGGTGCGCTCCAGAAGGTCAGGACGAACGCGCCTGGTGCGCTCCACCTGCTGTTCGTGTCGCCACGTTGCGATGGCGCCGTGGTTTCCGCTCAACAGGACAGGGGGAACCGTCAGGTCCCGCCACGCGGCCGGCTTGGTGTAGCTCGGGTATTCGAGCAGCCCATCCTCGTGGGATTCCTCGACCAGGCTCTGCGGGTTGCCAACGACACCGGGGATCAGCCGCCCGACGGCCTCGATCATGGCCATGACGGCCACCTCTCCCCCGTTCAGGACGTAGTCGCCGAGGCTGAGCAGGCGCACACGACCACGGGAGGCATAGTGGTCGAACACCCGCTGGTCGATGCCTTCGTAGCGGCCGCAACCAAAGACGAGGTGCTGCTCGTCGGCCAGCTCGCGGGCGATCGCCTGGGTGAACTGCTCCCCAGCCGGTGAGGGGAAGATCAGCACAGGGCCGGCGTCGTCGGCAGCATCGTCTGCGCCGGCATCCGTTTCGAGAATCGCGTCGAGGGCTTCGCCCCATGGCTCTGGTTTCATGACCATGCCAGCGCCCCCACCGTATGGCGTGTCGTCGACCGTGCGGTGCCTGTCGTGCGTGTAGTCGCGCAGATTGTGCACGCCCAACTCGATGATTCCCGACTGGCGGGCCTTGCCGAGGAGCGAGATGTCCAGCACATCGAAGAACTCGGGGAAAATCGTGACGATATCAATGCGCATACAGAGAATTCTACGAGAGCAGAAACGCCTCGGCTCGCGACAGCACGTCGCGCGCGGCCAGATAGCGGTCGAGAACGAGTTCGACGAGCAGTTCAGGCGGATGCTCCGTCGAAAGCAGTATGGGGTCGGTCACCAGATCTGCTCCCACGTCCTGGCAGAGGGACGAGAAGTAGCCGGGCGCAAGGAGATAGGTGCTTACGACCACCCGCTGTGTCGGATTCGCGGCTCGCGCTGCGTGCACCGCGTCGACGAGGCGAGGGGAGGTTGCTGAGATGAATCCGACTGTCACTGACGCCGAAAGGCGAGCCGACAGCATCCGCCCGACCGTGACGCAGTCGTCAACTGCACGGGAATCGCTGGATCCTGCTGCGGCCAGGACGACAGAATCGCCCTGCCGGTAACCCGCCCGTCGAAGGCGCATCTCGAGTATGTCGATCAACCTGGCGTCGGGACCAAGGGCTGCCGAGATCGTACTCTCGCGCTCGTGCCGTCCTGATTCAACGGCCAGGTCGACGTGCACGTGGTACCCAGCCGAGAGCAGGAGCGGAACGATCACGGCCGGCGTCCCTGGGTCGAGCGCGCCGAGTGTTGCGGCGACGTCTGGCTGTTGCACGTCGACGAATCCACCGGCGATATCGAGGTCAGGGCGACGCAGCGCCACGGCGTTGACCAGGGCGGCGACGGCAGCCTGGCCGAGAGGCGACGAGGTCCCATGGGAGATGGCCACGAGCGCGGGAGCTGTGGTCGTGAGGTTCAGGGTCATGCGTCGACTGCGACCTCAATAAATCCGCCAACCACACGCGTGCTGTATGTGCGCAGGAACAGGGATGGATCGGTGAAGCACTCCCCCGTTCCCAGGTCGTACACCTCTTTGTGGAGCGGCGATGCCACTGTGGGCCGGTCTCCCCGTGACCCGACGATGCCCCTGGCCATGACGTAGGAATCCGTGTGCGGATCGCGGTGCGCAACGGCGTAGATCTCTCGCGGAGAAATGAGGAACAACGCGATTTGTTTCATGCGCACCAGGGCGGCCTCACCCCACGACGGCTCCAAATCTGTCACAGCACAGGCGCGTTCCCACACGATCCCTGCCGGTGCGGTTGCTGCTGCATTCGCTGTCATAGTCATGTCGCACTCCCTGGTGTGGCGGGTGATTGGTGGGTACTTGCCACCGTACGAGGGCCACGTTTCGCCCAATGGCTGCTGGTGTTTCGTCCGCGTGAATCCGACCTCACAACGGCTCAGTGCGACTGTGCGTGTTTCGTAATCGAGGGATACGCCGGGGAAACACCGGGGTAATTGCCTCCTTGTACGCTCGGATGCATCACCGCATGCCTAACGAACAGGACCCCTGATGCCGTCACTCTCTTCCTCTCGTGAACCGAAGAGGCACGTCGTCGTCATCGGAGGCGGGCCTGCCGCACATCGGCTGACGGATGCGATCAACTCCAGAGCAGACGGGATGCTCACGGTCACCGTCATCACGGAGGAGACGCACAAACCATATGACAGGGTTGCCCTCAGCCAACGACTCATCAGCGACGTCGATCTGACTCTGCAGCCTGCGTCGATCTGGGACGACGAGCGCATCACGTTGCTCACCGGAACACGTGCGAGCGCGGTCGATCCCGTCCGGCGCTCTGTCACGCTCGCCGGAGGCGACGAGATCCACTACGACGAGTTGGTCTTCGCAACAGGCTCTAGCGCCCCTGTGCCTGAGATTCCAGGTGCCGGCCTGGCCAGGGTCTATCGCACCATCGACGACGTCCAGAATCTGGCTGCAGAGATCGCCGCTCTGACGGGCACGCTCGGACGACCTCCGCGCGTCGTGGTGGCCGGCGGGGGTCTTCTCGGCCTGGAAGCGGCCGGCGGAGTCGCCGTACTCGGAGCCGAGCCTGCCGTCGTGCATTCCGGCTCGTGGCTGATGAGCGCCCAACTGGATGAGGGCAGCGGCCAGGCGCTCGGCCGACTGATTGCCGCCCAGGGGATCACATTGCATACGGGGACACGGCCGCGGGACATCCTCACCACAGACGACGGCACGCAGGTCGTCGGTGTTCGGCTCAGCAATGGACAGAAGATTCCCGCTGATGTAGTGGTCTTCGCCATCGGCATCCGGCCGAGGGATGAACTGGCCGCTGCCGCCGGCATCACACTCGGTGCGCGCGGCGGAATCGCCATCGGCGCTGACTGCCGAAGCAGCGACCCGTCCATCTGGGCCATCGGCGAGGTCGCCAGCTTTGAGGACCAGTGCGTCGGCCTGGTCGCTCCGGCCAACGCCATGGCTGAAGTCGTGGCCGATCGCCTGCACGGCGGGCACGCCACCTTCACGACAATTGACGACGCGACAAAGCTCAAGTTGTCGGGAGTCGACGTCGCGAGCTTCGGCGATGCGCTGGCCACGACGCCGGGTGCATTGGAGATCGTCTACGCTGACCCTGCACGGGGCCTCTACCAAAAGCTCGTGGTGACGGATGACGCGAAAACACTCCTCGGCGGAATCTTTGTCGGCGACGCGAGCCCCTATTCCTCCCTTCGCCCGCTCGTCGGACGTGAGCTTGCAAACGAGCCGGCCAGCTACCTCTCAGCGGCCGGGGCTGAGGCGCCCAGCGGTGACGAACTCCCCGATGATGCTGTCCTCTGCTCCTGCAGCAACGTATCGGTCGGTGACGTGCGTGCCGCCGTTCGAGGGGACCATGCCGAAGCCTGCACCCAGCTCGGTCCTCTCAAGGCGTGCACGCGCGCCGGAACCCAGTGCGGATCGTGCGTTCCGCTGGTCAAGAAGATCCTGGAGAGTGAGCTCACCAAGTCGGGCATTGCCGTGTCCCGCGCGTTGTGCGAGCACTTCAGTCTCAGCCGCCAGGAACTGTTCGAATCGGTTCGGGTGCTGGAGTTGGCCTCCGCCGAGGAGATATTCGCCCGGTTCGGCAGCGGGCGCGGCTGTGACGTGTGCAAGCCGGCCGTCGCGTCCATCCTGGCCAGCCAGCAGGGCGCGTACATCCTCGACGCCGGCCGAGGCACCCTGCAGGACACCAACGACAGGGCCATGGCCAATATGCAAAAGGACGGCACGTATTCCGTCGTTCCTCGAATCCCAGGCGGAGAGATCACGCCGGCAAAGCTCGCCGTCATTGCCCAGGTTGCGACAGACTACGGGCTCTACACCAAGATCACCGGAGGGCAGCGCATCGACATGTTCGGCGCCAGGCTTGAGCAGCTTCCCGACATCTGGCGGATCCTCGTCGATGCGGGCTTCGAATCGGGCCAGGCGTATGGGAAGGCGCTGCGCAACGTGAAATCGTGCGTCGGGTCCACCTGGTGCCGCTTCGGTGTGCAGGATTCCGTGGGCCTGGCCATCCGCCTCGAGCTGCGTTTTCGGGGACTGCGCGCCCCACACAAGTTCAAGTTCGGCGTGTCAGGGTGCGCCAGGGAATGTGCAGAGGCCAGGGGCAAGGATGTCGGCATCATCGCATCGGAGTCTGGCTGGAACCTCTACGTCGGCGGCAACGGGGGTTTCCAGCCGACCCATGGCCAGCTGTTAGCGGCCGACCTCGACGAAGAAACGCTCATCCGCTATATCGATCGCTACATGATGTACTACATCCGCACGGCCGACCGGCTTCAGCGCACAGCCCGTTGGATCGAAGACCTGCCGGGCGGGCTTGATCATGTGCGAGAGGTCGTCGTCGAGGATTCGCTCGGCCTGGCCACCGAACTTGAAGAGGCGATGAACAAGCACGTCGACACCTATGAAGACGAATGGGCCGCAACGCTTGCGGACCCTGAACGGTTGCGTCGATTCCGGTCGTTCGTCAACGCGCCGACGGTGCCAGACCCGAGCATTGCCCACGTCGCTGAACGCGATCAAGTGCGCCCAGCCACGTCGGAGGAACGCGCGAATACCGGTACCGTTCTTCTAAGTGGGAGTCGAATTCCCATCAGGGGCGAATGAGAAATCAGGGGCGAATGAGAATGAGGGCACATGACTGACCAGAAAGAATCAGAGGTCGGCCGCGTGACACTCGTCGGTGGAGGCCCGGGCGATGTCGGGCTGCTCACCGTCGCCGCCCGTGACGCACTGGTGGCAGCAGACGTCGTACTCTACGATCGCCTCTCCCCCCACGCCAATCTCGGTGAGCTCTCGCCCACGGCGGAGCTCATCAACGTCGGCAAACAGCCGGGAAACCATCCCATCAGCCAAACGGATATTGAGGCACTCATTGTGAAGCACGCACTCACGGGTGCTCACGTTGTGCGGTTGAAGGGCGGCGACCCTTATGTGTTCGGTCGCGGCAGCGAAGAGGTCATGGCCTGTCATGCACACGGAATCGCCGTCACGGTGCTCTCCGGGGTGACGAGTGCCATTTCCGTTCCCGCTGCTGCCGGCATTCCGCTGACCCATCGCGGGCTCAGCCACGCGTTCACCGTCATCTCCGGGCATGCGCCGTTGGGCGACAACGAGCTGGAGGCTCTCTGCCTGCTTGGCGGCACCATCGTGGTACTCATGGGTGTCGGGACACTGCCGACCTTGACCCAGGGACTGATCAGGCACGGTATGACTGGGATGATGTCCGTCGCGATCATTGAGAATGGATTCAGCCAGAACCAGCGCACCACGATCGCTACCCTGGGCACCGTTTTGGCGGAGGCTGCAGCAGCGAAGGTGTCTGCACCGGCGGTCCTCGTGATCGGAGAGGTCGTGGCACTCGCGTACAGCGCTGATGCATCCGCTGAAGAGCTGATGGCGCGTGCAAGCCGATACACGGATATCGCCTCAGCCACAGGGATGGCTGCACATGGATCTGAGTGAACAGCCGACCCTCCATTTCAATCCCACCCAGTTGGAGGGATTCCGGATCGGAGTGACGAGCGACCGTCGCTCTGGGGATCTCATCGATGCTTTCGAACGGCGCGGAGCGAAGGTCACTCACGCTCCCACACTTCGCATCGCGAACTCTCAGCAGGAGGGTCCACTCGTTGAAGACACCACACGCCTGATCAGAGCGAAGCCCGATATTCTGCTCGCCACCACCGGGTATGGCGTTCGTCGCTGGTTCGAAGTAGCAGATGCTGCCGGCCTCGGGCAGGACCTCATTGATTCGCTGGCTGACACCGACGTTCTGGTGCGCGGCCCGAAGGCGAGGGGCAGCATCCGTGCTGCGGGCCTGAACGACCGCGGGATGAGCGACGAGGAAACGACATCGTCATTGATTTCCAAAGTTCTCGCTGAGTACCCCCCTGATCTCACGATCGCCATCCAGGTGCACGGCTATACCGACGAGCAGCAGTTGGATCGACTCAGGGCAGTTCATCGCGAGGTGATCACCGTCGCTCCATACCGGTGGATCGCCATCGACGACACTGACGAAAAGGTGCAGGGGCTCATCGAAGCCGTCTGCACCAGGCAGCTCGACTGTGTCACGTTCACCAGCGCCCCTTCCGTTCATGCACTCTTCGCCGCAGCGGAGGGTATGGGCCTCTACCCGCAGCTCATCTCTGCCCTTGGAACCTCTGTGGTTGCGGCTGCAGTCGGACCTGTCACTGCAGCTCCCCTGGTGCTCGCCGGGATTGTCCCGCTCCAGCCGACACGCTTCCGGATGGGTGCGCTGATCCGACTGGTATGCGAATACCTCGACGAGGATGGCGCGGTGCGCCTCGACACGGCGTTTGGACCGCTCTCACTCCGTGGGCAGGTGTTGGACGTCAGCCCGAACGATGGACCGCAGAAGCGCATTCAACTGCCGCCCTCTGCCCTTGCGATCCTCAGGACGCTCGTTTCCGCCAAGGGGTCTGTCGTGTCACGGGACGAGCTAGTTGCAGCGCTCGGTAGTGCAACGCTCGGCCAGGCACCAGATGATCACGCCATGGAAGTGTCGCTCGGGCGCCTCAGAAACATCATCGGTATCCCCGGCCTCGTGTCCACCGTCGTGAAGCGGGGATACCGAATCACCGTCTGAACGCGCTTACTGTCGGATCCCGTCCATTGCTGGAACGGGGGTGATGTCCCGTTCAATCTTCGTTCGGTGCGAGAAGTAGAGCAGAGCGGCCGTCAGCGTGACTCCCCCGACAAAGTTGCCGAGCAGAACCGGCAGTTGGTTCCAGCCCCACCAGTCGAGCACGCTCACGTGCGCACCAAGCAGCATGCCGGCGGGGATGACGAACATGTTTACGACGGCATGCTCGAACCCGAGCGCGAAGAACATCGTGACGGGAAGCCACATGGCCAGGATCTTTCCGCCGGTGGTGGTCGATGTGAACGCCAGCACAGCGCCGAGCGTCACCATCCAGTTGCAGAGCACGGCCTTGATGAAGACCAGAGCGAGGCCAGATATTCCGAGCGCCTCGTAACCGATGGTCTTGGTTTCTGCGATCTTGATGATCATGGCGACGAGAGGATCTGACTGGTCGGTGCCCATCTTGGTGATGGCGGCCAGATACAGCGCCGCGTACAGTCCGCACCCGATGAGGTGTCCGATGATGACGAACAGGAAGTTCCTGAGCATCCGTCTGACTGTGGTCTTTCCCTCAAGCACTGCCAGGGGAATCAGTGCAAAACTCCCAGTGACGAGTTCCAGGCCGAGCAGCACAATCATCACGAAGCCCACCGGGAAGATGACGGCCCCGACGATGCCCAGCTGAGACTGAGAGGTCGCGGTAAACGCGAGCGTTGTCGCGCAGGCGAGGATCGCCCCTGCGAGGGTTCCGCGCGCGAGAAGCTGGCCGATGCTGAGTGATGACTTGTCAACGCCGGCCTGTACGATGCTGTCGATGAATTGATCGGGTTTCACATAGGACATGGCGTGTCGCCTCCAGATGAATACAGCGGACGAATATGGCCCGATTCGAACCAGTAATCCCCGATTCGAACCAGTCATCCGAGCGTAGAAGCGACACGGTCCCCGCCGGTTTCGCTCCGATCTCTCCGCCGTAAATTCCGCCTCAGCACGTCCGCGACGCGATGTGAGTTTGTGCCCAGATACGACTGTGGCCCGCCTCATCCCTGTTCAGGATGTGGCGGGCCAGAGTGCACTGAGCGAGAACGCTATTCGGCCGGGCGAGTTTCCTCAGCTGGCGTTTCAGCGACCTCGGCAGACTCGTCTGCTTCCTCAGCAGGAAGCTCTTCAAAGAGCCCCAGCGGCGGAGTGACAGTGACGATGCCGGCCTTCACGTCAACCGTCGGCACGATGGCCTTGACGAACGGGACCATGACGTCACCGTTCGGGGTCTTGACGATCAGCAGGTCTTGCGCCGGGAAGTGGTCAAGGCGGGAGATCGTTCCCACCGTGACCCCATCACGGACGACGTCGAGCCCAACCAACTGGTGGTCGAACCAGGCATCTTCTTCGTCGGACTGCTCGGCGGCATCCTGCTCGATCCACAGGATCGCCTTTGCAAGCGTTTCTGCGGTCGTGCGGTCTGACACGCCCTTGAAGAATCCGACTGCGTGCTCGTTGTACCAGCGAAGTTCGACGAGTTCAAGCGTCTTACCGTGCCAGGGCGAGCCCGATGGAACCTGAAGCGTGAACACGGCGCCAGGGACGAAACGACGCCCTGGGTCATCCGTGAACAGCTCAAGCTTGATAGCACCCTTGAGGCCATGAGCCTTCGTCAGGCGCCCCACCCGAAGTTGGGTGTGCGGCGGTGTTGCGTTATTCTCCGAGCTCATTGCCAACTCAGAAATCAGTGTCAACGACATCGACACGCACGCGCTTGCCGTCAGCGAGAGCGGCCACGAGGGTACGCAATGCCTTGGCGGTGCGACCTGCGCGACCGATCACCCGACCGAGGTCCTCGGGGTTCACACGAACCTCGAGAACATCGCCGCGGGGTGAGTTCTTAGCTGCAACATGCACATCCTCAGGGTGATCAACGATCCCCTTGACGAGGTGCTCAAGCGCGGGAGCGAGCAAAATTACGCCTGGTCCTCTGCTGCTGCATCGGTCGAAGCGTCATCGGCCGGAGCCTCGACTGCTGCTTCTTCCTTGACAACGACCTTCTCAGCCTTCGGCTTGAGAACAGGCTTCTTCTTCTCGTCAGCGACGAAAGCAGCCTTCGGCTCCTTGACGCGGACGGTGCTGACAGCGTTCTTGTCGCCCTTGAACTTGCCCCAGTCGCCGGTCAGCTTGAGGAGAGCCTCAACCTGCTCGGTCGGCTGAGCGCCAACGCCCAGCCAGTAGAGGGCACGTTCGGAGTCGACCTTGATGACCGAAGGCTCTTCGGTCGGGTGGTACTGGCCGATTTCTTCGATGACGCGACCATCGCGCTTGGTGCGCGCGTCAGCGACAACGATGCGGTAGTACGGCGCGCGGATCTTGCCCAGGCGCTTCAGACGGATTTTGACAGCCACAATTCTCCTGTGTGTTCTTTATTTTTGGCGAACTGAGGGCCGTGAGCGTGGGGGCACACTCGGCACAAGCTCAATGGGGTTCTGAACGCCGGATTAGAGGGTCGGGCGAAACAGAACTCGACTAACCATTCTGTCAGACTTGGTGAAGATTGTGATAATCGAATATCGCCGTCGGACAACCGCAGCAGGAGAATCTACGTGAAAATCGATTTCAGCCGCTCAGAGCGATCCACCATCGGCATCGAATGGGAGCTTGCCCTCGTCGATCAAACCAGTGGCGACCTCGTGTCGATCGCGACGGAGGTTCTCGATGGCCTGCGCTCCCCTGACGGCTCTCCGCACGCCCACATCACCGGCGAGCTGCTGCTGAACACCGTTGAATTGGTGTCCGGCGTCCATCACACGGTGGCTGACGCCGTCACCGACATCACCGGCCAGCTCGACGAAGTTCGCGAGGTGGCTGCGCCGTTCGGCGTCGACCCTATGTGCAGCGGCTCGCATCCGTTCGGCCAATGGTTCGACCAACAGGTGACCGACAACGAGCGCTACCACCGTCTCATCGATCGCACCCAGTGGTGGGGGCGAAACATGATGATCTGGGGCATTCACGTTCATGTCGGGATTGAAGACGTCAACAAGGTCATGCCGATCCTGAACGGCCTGCTCTGCTACTTGCCCCACCTCCAGGCCCTGTCGGCCTCCAGCCCGTACTGGGCCGGCGTCGACACCGGTTATGCGTCCAATCGCGCCCTCATGTTCCAGCAGCTCCCCACAGCAGGCGCACCGTGGGGCCTCGCCGACTGGGCGGCGTGGGAAGAGTACGTCGCAGACATGACCAAGACCGGAATCATCACCGATGCCACGGAGGTGCGCTGGGACATCCGCCCCGCACCACGCTGGGGCACGATCGAGGTGCGGGTGTGCGACGGCGTCTCAACCGCCCTGGAACTCGGCGCGATCGCCGCACTCATCCAATGCCTGGTCGAATGGATGTCGAGCAGGATCGATGCCGGGGAAACGATTCCGACCATGCAGCCGTGGTTTGTACGCGAGAACAAGTGGCGTGCTGCGCGCTACGGACTCGACGCGGAAATAATCCTGGACGCGGCGGGCACCGAGCGCCTCGTGACGGATGACGTGCGCGAACTCGTCGAGACGCTGACACCCATCGCCATCACACTCGGCTGCCTCGCCGAACTCGAGTACCTCATTGTGATTCTCGACTCCGGCGCCAGTTACCAGCGGCAGCGGGCAGTGGCTGCGTTGAATGACGGTGATCTGGTTCACGTCGTTGCCGCACTTCGCAACGAGCTGAAGACCGGCAGGGCGGCCGTCACACCCGATAGCTAGGGCGTTGCCTCGTTCTTCGAATCGCGCCAGGCCAGCCAGTCCCTCACCGGGGCCAGATCGTAGTCCGGGCCGGAAATACCGATCGTGTACAACCGGGTCCCTAGCTCGTAGAGATCGTCGGCTTCGCTCACGGAACGCGACCTGAGTTCCGTCGAAATCTCGATGGCCGAGAGGTCACGCCCCACCCGGTCACACCACGAGCCCAGCACACCCAGCTTGTGCTCGAGCACGGATGGGCTCGAGAAGGAGTGCCAGATATCCGCATGGGTGGCAACGATCCGCAGCGTCTTCTTCTCGCCTCCCCCGCCGATCAGGATCGGGATGTCGCGAACGGGCGGCGGGTTCAGCTTCGCCCACCGTGCCTCGATGCGAGGGAGGGCATCCGCCAGGGCATCGAGCCGAGTACCCGGCGTACCGAATTCATAGCCGTACTCGTCGTAGTCACGTTCGAACCAACCGGAGCCGGTTCCGAACAGGAAGCGGCCGCCACTGATGTGATCGATCGTACGAGCCATGTCGGCTTGCAGGTCGGCATTCCGATAGCTGTTGCAGTTGACCAGCGCCCCGATTTCAATCGTCGACGTCTGCTCTGCCCAGGCAGCCAGCATCGTCCACGACTCGAAGTGCATTCCGTCTCGGTCACCGCTGAGCGGGAAGAAGTGGTCCCAATTGAAGGCGATGTCAGCGCCGAGCGCCTCGACCGCGCCAACAGTTTCCCTGATCTTCTCGTATGAAGCGTGTTGGGGTGCGAGTTGCACGCCAAGCCGGACAGGGCGTGCGTCTGCGGATGCCACGACTCAGCTCGCTGGGGTGGGTGCCGTGCCGGGGATCAACGAAACCAGGACATCGCCGGAGGCGTCCTTGAGCTCAAGTGAGTCACCGTCACCGGAGACCGACTTGGCCGTTGCCATCAGTGTTGGCAGGGGCTTTCCCTCGCAGTAGATCAACGTCGACGGGCCGGCCGTCGTGGTCAACGCACCGTCTGAGCCGAGCTCCCACGTGCCCTTGACGGTGTTACAGCCGTCGGATGACGTCCAGTCTCCGCCGTCGTCGATTGTCAGGTACGGCTGCGTATCCACATCGAACGTCTCGTCGACGACCCAGGTGCCGATGAGGTCATCGGCAGCAGGATCTGAACCAGACGAGCCGGTACCCGCCGTTCCGGCACAGCCGGACAGCAGGGTGAGAGCAAGAGCACAGCTACCGGCGAGTGCCACGAATCGACGCATTGAAAACCCCTCACGAGTCAGTTGAATTGACCCGAGCCTAGCGGTTCGCGCCTCTAGCGCCCCAGCATCTTCTGGAGCGCCGCCATTTCCTCTTCGGTCGGCGCGCCACCCTTATTGCCACCGAGGCCGAACCCTGAGCCGCCTGCTGCACCATCGCCGGCTGCCTTCACACCAGAGGCCAGCGCCGCGTTCTCAGCGGCGCGCTTGGCGGGGTTGCCCGACTTGGAGCCCTTCTTCTTCGCGACCTGCTTGCCGCGGCCACCGCCGAAGCCGGCTCCGGGGATCGGACCCATTCCTGGGATGTTCGGCATGCCGCCCTTTGCGACGGTCTTCATCATCTTGGCGGCCTGCTCGAAGCGTGCCACCAGTGAGTTCACCTCTGTGACACTCGAGCCGGAGCCCTTGGCGATACGAAGGCGCCTGGATCCGTTCAAGAGCTTGGGGTTGACGCGCTCTGCCTTGGTCATCGACTGGATGATCGCTTCTGTACGCACAATCTCGCGTTCGTCGAAGTTCTCGAGCTGCTGCTTCATGGCGCCGGCGCCTGGCAGCATGCCCATCATCTTCTTGATCGAACCCATGTTGCGCAGCTGCTGCATCTGGCCGAGGAAGTCGTCGAGCGTGAAGGTGTCTGTCGCGAACTTCTCCGCGACCTTCCGTGCCTCTTCCTCGTCGAACGAGGACTGTGCCTGCTCGATCAGGGTGAGGATGTCACCGAGGTCGAGGATGCGGCTGGCCATGCGGTCGGGGTGGAACGGCTCGAAGTCGTCGAGGGATTCACCGGTTGAGGCGAACATGATCGGGCGACCGGTCATGGACGCCACTGACAGGGCGGCACCACCGCGCGCGTCGCCGTCGAGCTTGGTGAGCACGACTCCGGTGAAGTCGACGCCCTCCTGGAAGGCCTTGGCCGTCGCGACCGCGTCTTGCCCGATCATGGCGTCGATGACGAAGAGAACCTCGTCTGGATTGATGGCCTTGCGGATGTCTGATGCCTGCTTCATGAGCTCGGCATCCACACCGAGGCGACCAGCGGTGTCGACGATCACGGTGTCGTAGAGCTTCGTCTCTGCGAACTTAATGGCGTCCTTGGCGACCTTGACCGGGTTGCCAACGCCGTTGCCTGGCTCCGGGGCGAACACGGGAACGCCGGCCTGGTTACCGACAACCTGCAGCTGGGTGACGGCGTTCGGACGCTGCAAGTCGGCAGCGACGAGAAGTGGAGTGTGGCCGTCTTTGGCGAGCCACTTGGCAAGTTTTCCGGCCAGCGTGGTCTTACCGGCACCCTGGAGGCCGGCCAGCATGATGATGGTCGGCGGCTTCTTGGCGAACTCAAGTCGACGCTGCGACCCACCAAGGATCTGCACGAGCTCTTCGTTGACGATCTGAACGACCTGCTGGGCAGGGTTCAGCGCCTTGTTGACCTCGTCGCCGAGCGCGCGCTCACGGACCTTGCCCGTGAACTCCTTGACGACGTCGAGCGAGACGTCTGCATCGAGCAGAGCGCGACGGATTTCGCGAACGGTGCCATCGACATCCGCTGCGGAGAGCTTGCCCTTGGTGCGGAGATTCTTGAAAGTCTCGGCCAGGCGATCTGAAAGGTTCCCAAAAGTTGCCATTGTGGCTCCAGTTTAACCCGGTGAAACCGGTTAGTTTTCCATCTGCACGGCGATGGTGTCGCCGTGCACGTCAATTGTGACCATGAGTACGTAGTCCGTGTCCTCAGGGCTGATCGAATACTCCAGCAGCGCGAAGCGCTCTTCGTTTCCAGCATTGTGCGGCATGAACGTCACGCGCTGCACCTGGATCGAGCGCAGGAAGTCAATCTGCCTGTCGCCTGAGTCCCAGATGATTGCGTCATCCAGTGCGCTGGAATCCATGTCGTCAACTACAGCGGTGATGTACTCGATTGTCTTCGAGCCTTCGGCGCTGAGGTCGGCCACGAGGGACTCCCTCACCTGGGAGTCGAGCTCTTCAATGGCGTTGATCATGCCGGCGACAATGTCGAGGGATTCGACGAGAACGGCAGCCTCGTCGGGCGCGGTCACGTCAATGTCGACGCTCTGGTCACCGAGTTCCGTCGTGTCAGACCAGTAGATCTCGCCGTCGTCGTCGCTGCCGAGAATGCCGAAGTAGTCGTGTTCGATGGTCATACTGTCCTCAATAATCGATGTCTCACGGGCCTCAGCCCACGAGCTTCTGTGCAAATACGTGTGGCGTGAAGCCGGTGAGGTCGTTGATTCCCTCACCCTGCCCGATCAGCTTGATCGGGATGCCCGTCTTTTCCTGCACGGCGAGCACGAAACCACCCTTGGCTGACCCGTCGAGTTTCGTCAACACGAGCCCGGTGACCCCGGCGTGCTCGATGAACGCCTCGGCCTGGGCGAGCCCGTTTTGGCCTGTTGTGGCATCCAGCACGAGGAGGACCTCAGAGATCGGCGCCTGCTTTTCGACGACACGACGAATCTTCGTGAGTTCGTCCATCAGGCCGCCCTTGGTCTGCAAACGCCCGGCGGTGTCGATGATCACGATTTCCGTGCCCGTCGCCATCGCCTTTTCCACGGTCTGGAATGCGACGGATGCCGGATCCTGGCCGTGCGCCTGCGGACGCACGATGTCGGCCCCAGCGCGCTCTGCCCAGGTCGCGAGCTGCTCAACGGCCGCAGCGCGGAACGTGTCAGCCGCGCCGATGAGCACCGTGCGGTCGTAGGTGCGCAGGAACTTCGCGAATTTGCCGATGGTGGTGGTCTTGCCCACACCGTTCACACCGACGACCAGCACGATGGCCGGGCGTTCGCTGAGCTTGAGGGTTGGATCGTATGCCGCCAGGCGTTCTTCGATGCCCTCGCGAAGCATCCGCTGCAGGTCTGCCGGATCGGTGGTGTTGTACTTCGCCACCTTCGCGCGCAGGTCAGAGACGACGGCGTCGGTGAGGTCGGGTCCGAAATCGGCTTGTATCAGCGCGTCTTCGAGGTCGTCCCAGCTCTGGTCGTCAATGAGTTTCTTCGTGAACATGCCGCGCAGCGCGCCAGACAAGGACCAGGGGGTGCGTTCAGCCATACCTCTAGCCTAGGGCCGGTCGGGGGCGATCGCCTGTCGGCCAGAGGGGGCTGGCAGAGCGCCTAGATGCCGGATACCCTCTGTCCCAACCCGACGATGTCGCGTCACTGGCGCGCCATCACCCTTTCGAAAGGACGACTCCCGTGACACTCTCCCCCGATCACAGCGCTTCCCCTGATACCAGGGCTGATGCAGCCACGGAAGCGCTTGAGAGGTTGGCATCGGCGTTGACCGGCTCGTTGCTTCTCCCAGGAGACACCGACTGGGATGTGGAACGCATGGGCTGGAACCGTGCCGTCGACCAGCATCCGGTTGCCGTGGCTTCGCCACACACGACCGATGACCTGCTGCTGATCCTGGCCACCGCCCTCGCCGGCGAGTTCGAGGTTGCGGTGCAGCCGAGGGGGCACGGGGCCAACGATCCACTGACCGACTGCATCCTGGTTCGGATGAATGCTTTCGACGAGATCAGCATCGACGTTGAGAAGCGGACCGCTCGCATCGGCGCTGGTGTGAAATGGGGCAGTGTCCTCCCCCTCCTCGATGGCACGGGACTCGTTCCGCTCTCTGGTACCAACCCGGACGTCACCGTTGCCGGCTACCTGCTCTCTGGGGGTCACTCCTGGTTCAGCCGCTGGAAAGGGCTGGCCGCCCACTCGATTCGTGCGGTCGAACTGGTCGACGCATCAGGGACGTTCCGCCGAGTCACCGCTGACTCGGATCCTGACCTGTTGTGGGCGCTGCGCGGAGGCTGCGGGCTGTTTGGCATCGTGACCACACTCGAAATCGACCTCTACCCGGCACCGGAACTCTTCGGCGGAAAGATCATCTTCCCTGGCGACGCGGCTGAAGCGGTCTTCACCAGCGTCGATGCGGTGATGACGGACGCGCCTGATGAGTTCAGCATCTTCTTCGGCATGATCAACATGCCCGACGTCGAATTCGTTCCTGAACCACTCAGGGGAGGCACCTTTGCCACCGTGGATGTGGTCTACGTCGGGACGCCCGCGGACGGCACGGCGTTGCTGGCCCCCATTCTCGCGTCGGCGCCGGTGCTGATGGATCTCACGCATCCGTTCAGCATTGGCTCGATCGGCGAGGTGTCTGCGGAACCGACGGAGCCGTCGGCCACGCACGACTGGTCGTGTGCGCTCACCGATTTCGGCGACGCGGGGTTTGCCGGCTTTATTGCTGCATTCAAGGCAGGGAGCCAGCACGGACTCACGCTTGTGCAGGTGCGTCCGCTCGGCGGAGCGCAGGCCGACCCGAGCTTGGATGACACGGGCGCCGTCGGACACCTGGACGCCGGCTATCTCGTCTTCGCTGGGGCCATCTTTGGCGGCCCTGGCATCGAACTCAACGTGGCGGAGATCTTCGCTCCCCTCGAAGCCGCAACGGCAGGCCTCACCAGCCCGCGCTCCGTGCCGTCGTTGCTCTCCCGCGGGCAGGACCTGTCGGACGCGTACAGCATTGAGGTTCTTGAGCGGCTCTCGCTGCTCTCAATCGCGGTCGACCCTGAGCGCCTCCTGCACAGCAACCGGCCGCTCCCCCGCGCGTAGGCTGCGCCAGCACCGGGGAGAAGGCCTCCTACGAGGCCTTCTCCTCTGCTGCGGCGATCCGTTGACCGACGACGGCAGACACGCCGTCCTGGCGCATGGACACACCGTAGAGCGCGTCGGCGATCTCCATGGTGCGCTTCTGGTGAGTGATCACGATCAATTGGCTGGTTTCGCGCAGGTCTTCGAAGATGGTGAGCAGGCGGCCAAGGTTGGCGTCGTCGAGCGCCGCCTCGACCTCGTCCATGATGTAGAACGGGCTCGGTCGCGCCTTGAAGATGGCGATGAGCAACGCAACGGCGGCCAGCGACCGTTCGCCGCCAGAGAGCAGCGACAGCCGTTCGATCTTCTTGCCGGCCGGCTTCACCGTGACCTCAATGCCTGTTGTGAGCATGTCGTCGGGGTTGGTGAGCTGGATGCTGCCTGTTCCGCCGGGGAACAGCACCGGGAAGACCTTGCCGAACGCTTCCTGGGTATCGGCGAATGCGCTGGAGAAGATCGTCTCCATCTTGCCGTCGATCTCCTCGATGATCGTCAACAGGTCGGAGCGGGTCTTCGTGAGGTCTGTCAGCTGTTCCGTCAGGAATTTGTGGCGTTGCTCCAACGCCGCGAACTCCTCAAGGGCGAGCGGGTTGACGCGGCCCAGCTGCCCGAGCTTTCGTTCGGCGGCCGCCAGGCGCAGCTTCTGTTCGTCACGGTCGAACGGGATGCCGGCGGCCGGGTCGGTCCCCTGGGTCGCAGCGTCACCCGTCACCGCATCCTGATTCCGGCCACCGGCCGTGGTCACGACATCGAGAGGGATGAGTTGGTCAGGACCGTATTCGGCGACCAGGACCTCCTCGACGAGGCCGAGTTCGCTCCCGACCCGCTCCAGGAGGTTCGACAGGTGCAGTCGCTTCTCGTAGATCTGGAGTTCGAGTCCGTGGACGCTCTCCGTGATGGTCTGGAGCCGCAGTCTGGCCGCAGATTCCTCTCGGCGGAGGGCGAGGAGTTCTTCGTTCTGGGTCGCGCGCTCCGCCTCGGCGGCTGCGAGACACTGCCTGGCCTCTGCAACAGAAGCATCCACGGAGCTCAGCACCGCGGGAAGCGCCTCGGCAACCGAGCTGGCGGCATCAATCTGCCTGCGGCGGATGACGGCCAGGCGGGCTGCCTCTTCTGCGGCGGCGCGCTCGGCTTCCTGTCGAGTTGCCAGCGCTGCAGCGCGGCTCTCCTCGGCGCGAACGCGCTCTTTGGCCGTCTCGACCCTGAGCCTGGCCTCGATCTCCCCCTCGCGAGCGGATTCGAGTTCGGCGTACACGGCGTCCCTGGTGCTGACGTCGAGGAGGGGGCGTGGCCGGGATCGCGCGGTCTCCAGCTCTGCCACGGACTCGGCGACGGCACGTTCCGCTGGGAGCACGGCGTCTGTGGCCTGCTCAAGACCGGCGGTGAGCCTGTCGTACTCTGCAACGGATGCTTCCAGCTGCACCTTCGCCCTGTTGAGCTGCTCTGCGTGGCTGGCGCGTTGGGATTCCTGCGCGCGAATCTCGGCTCTCGCCTTCGTCGCCTGCTCTTTCGATGTGTGCAGGTCTGCGCGATGCTCTGCGAGCACGAAGCGCGCCCGTTCGATCACGGATGTGACCTCAATCAGACGCTCAGCGGCGCTGTCGCGTTCTGCGACGAGCTCGAGCCTGCTCTGCTTGGCCCCAGATCCGCCACGCAGCACGTACTCGGTCAGCACTTCCCCGGCCAGCGTGATCAGCGTGGGCTGCGGAATATTCTCGCGCGCGGCCAGCGCCTGGAACGCGCTTCTTGCCGTTTCCAGATCGTCGGCGATGAGGGTGTGCCGCAGGATCCCGATGACCCCGCCTGGCGCGTCGACCACGGTGTGGGCAGGCACGACTCCCGGGAGGTCGGGTGGTGATCCCCACGCCGCGCCCTGCTCTGTACGGGCATCGGCTGTGCGCGCGTCGGCTGCGCGTGTTGCCGGCGTGGCCACGATGACGTCGACCCGGCCTAGATCGGCTGACTTCGCCTGTTCAATGGCGGCAAACGCGGCGTCGCGGTCATCGGCAAGTACAGCGTCGGCCAGTGAACCGAGCGCCGCGGCGATAGCCGCCTCGTAGCCTGGCTGCACCCGCACATGTTCTGCGAGCAAACCGGTGACACCGGGGATCCCCGCTGCGACCAGCGCACTGGACCCATCACGCTGGTCGAGGGCGAGTGAGAGCGCACCCGACTTCGCGGCCAGCGCGTCGCGTTCCCGCTCTGCGGTGTGCAGCTCGTCGCGCAGACGTTCGATCTCTGTCTCCGTGTCGCGGATATGAGCCTCTGCCTGTTCCAGGATCTGGTCGAGATCGAGGCCATCGTCGGCGCCTGCGTCGTCGGCGCTTGCCTCGTCGCCGTTCGGAGCGCCCGCCGTCTCGAGCTCGGCGAAGCGTGCTGCGTGCACGTCACGTCGTTCGCGGGCGGCATCGATGGCGTTCTGCTGGCGAAGCACTTCGCCGCGCAGCATGGCCAGCCGCGATGCGGCCGTTTCTGCTCGGCCGGCAAGTTGGGAAACCTCAAGGTCGTGTGATGAGACGAGCGCGGCCTGCGCTGCGATCTCTTCGTCGATGGCGTCGAGCTGGCTTCGCGTGGCAACGGTCACCGCGTGCGCGTGTGTCCAGGCAGTCTCGGCAGTCGTGATGGCGGCGCGCAAGCGTTCGATCTCGTCCGCGGCATCCGTCAGCATCTGTGGGGTGACGCTCGGGCCGGTCTCAATGTTGTCGGCCTGGGAGCCGAGCAGTGCCAGCCGCTGATTGGCGAGCGTGTACAGGCCGCGCAGCCGTTCCTGCACCGACTCAAGGCCGAAGCTGGTCTGCCTGGCGACATCCACCGCGTCGCCGACCTGCGCCTGCTCAAGGCGCTCGATGCGGAGTTGCTTCTGCTCGAGCTGTTCCTGCAGCACCATGCGTTCGGCGTGGCGCTCGCCTTCTGAACGAGAGTGCACGTCGAGCGCGCGTCGGAGCGTGACAACCTCGTCAGCCAACAGACGGGCACGCGCGTCGCGCACGACGGCGGCGATGGTTTGGGCTTCGCGGGCGATCTCCGCCTGTCGGCTGAGGGGCTTCAGCTGGCGCCTGAGCTCACCAGCCAGGTCACTGAGCCGCGTGAGGTTGGCCTGCATCGCGTCGAGCTTGCGCAGCGTCTTTTCCTTGCGCCTGCGATGCTTGAGGATTCCGGCAGCTTCTTCGATGAAGCCGCGACGATCTTCGGGGCTAGCGCGCAGGACGGCATCCAACTGGCCCTGGCCGACAATGACGTGCATCTCTCGGCCGAGGCCGGAATCGCTGAGCAATTCCTGCACATCGAGAAGGCGACAGGCCTGCCCGTTGATCGCATACTCGCTTCCCCCATTGCGGAACAACGTGCGCGAGATGGTGACCTCTGAGTACTCGATCGGCAGCGCGCCATCTGAATTGTCGATTGTCAGGATGACTTCTGCCCGGCCGAGCGGACCCTTCGTCGTGGTGCCGGCGAAGATGACGTCTTCCATTTTGCCGCCGCGGAGCGTCTTGGCGCCCTGTTCACCCATCACCCAGGCGAGGGCGTCGACGACGTTCGACTTGCCGGACCCGTTCGGCCCGACCACACAGGTGACCCCCGGCTCGAATGCGAATGTCGTCGGGCGCGCGAACGACTTGAAGCCCTTCAGGGTGAGGCTCTTCAGGTACAACGGGCCCGCCCTCTCAGCTGGTCGGTGGCGAAACGTGTGGCGAAAAATGGCGGATGCTGTGGCGCGATCCGATGCGGACTATGGCTGCCACGCTGGGTCAACGGTACCGGATTTCCGCCGAAAATCAGGGATCGGGGCCGACGATTCGCCCTATCGGAAGCCGCAGGCCCCCGGCTACGCTCTGACGATGACAGCTCCCGCGTTTGCCGTCGCCCGTATTCCGATTCCCGCTGCACCCCACGCTGCAGGTTGGGCGGACTTTGCGGCATCCGTTGACGTGCGGAATGCGGTCGAAGCCGCGGCGTACGGCAGCGACGAACTGTCGCTCACGGCAGAGGAATTATTGCCGGGGTGGCTGGACCAGGAGCACGAGCCGAAGCAGTTGCTCGTTGCCCGGATCTCCGGGCGCGTGGTGGCGCGGGCTGTCTACGAGACGCAACCAGAGGAATCCGCTGAGGTCGCGTGGGTGTCGGTGGAGGTTCGCCCCGAGTATCGGCGCCGCGGGATCGGCAGCGCGCTTGCCGACGCTGTTGAGTCGATCGCGCGCTCTGAGGGGCGAAACACCCTGATCGTGTACGCAGCGGCGGCGGAGATGCCCGGCGAACGGATCCCGGCACCAACGGGATACGGCTCGATCCCTGCCGCCGATCCAGGAGCGGCGTTCCTGGTAAAACGGGATTACCGCCTCGAGCAGGTGGAGCGGGGCAGCAGGCTGACTCTTCCCACAGATCCCGACATGCTCGATTCTCTCTACTCAGAGACCACGGCGCGTGCCGGTGATGAGTATCGCGTTCATCTCTGGACGGATCGGACTCCGCCCAAGTGGCTGGACGACATGGCGATCCTCTATACGCGCATGTCAACGGATGCTCCGACGGCCGGCCTTCAGGAGCCAGAAGACGTCTGGACCGTCGAACGCCTTCTGGTGAGCGAGGACCTGCACGCGACGGCACCGCGAACCACCCTGGTCGCCGCCGCGGAGCATGTGGCGAGCGGGCACCTCGCCGGCTTCTCAGAGTTGTCGGTGCCGGCCCAACTCACGCGTGCGGTCGCCCAGGAGGACACCCTTGTTCTTCGCGAACACCGGGGGCACCGTTTAGGCATGCTGGTGAAACTCGCCAACCTGCGTCATCTAGCGGATGTCGCGCCTGGGCATCCGTCTGTCGTCACGTTCAACGCAGAGGAGAACCGCTACATGCTCGACGTGAACGAAGCGCTTGGCTTCGTGCCGATGGGCTATGAGGGCGGCTGGAAGCGCGTGGTGCCCGCGGCATAGCTCACTCGGTCACGTTGCGCGCTTCGGACGCCATTGTGCGTTGTGCGCTTCGGTCGTCATTGTCACCTTGATCGCTTCGGTCGTCATTGTCACCTTGATCGCTTCGGTCACCACTGCCACGTTGCTCGCGTCGACGCCTTACTCGCCGGACGTGGCTCGCACACGTGGCGCGGCTAGAACGGCGGGATGCTCGTGTCGGGCTCGACCGGGACCGCGACCGGGACCGCGACCGGGACCGGAACCGGGATGCTTGGCCCGAGCTCGTTCTCTGGTTCGGTGTCGTACTTGTGGCCGGTCGGTGATGTCCAGTGCAGGATTCCGTCGTCTGCCTGGCTGACCTGCCAGCCGATTTCGTGTTTGTCGCGGTGGTTCTTCGCGCAGAGGCAGGCCATATTCGTCAGCCTTGTCTCACCCTGCTGCCCGTTCTCAGCGAACGGCACCGTGTGATCGAAATCGCTCTGCCTGGCCGCCCGATTGCAGCCGGGGAACCGGCAGGTGCCGTCCCGCAACTGCAACACCGTGCGGAGGCCGGCGGGTGGCCGGTAGCGATCCCGCCCCACGGACAGGAACGCTCCTGTCTCGGGGTGGGTGAGGATGCGGAGGAAGCTCGTCGCGTCGCCGACGAGTTCTTTCGCGGTGTCGAGGTCGATCGGTCCGTAGCCTTCCAGCACAGCGGGTTCGTCGCTGCGGCCGAGGAGCGTTAGCGCCGGAACCAGGATGGCGACGTCAGCTTTGATGCCGCGGCTGCCGCCACCGTTACCGTTGCCGGCGTCGAGGACCAGGTCAACGAACACATCAGCCTTCAGCTGGGTGAGAGTGCGGGACTCATCCGAACCCTGCAGGCTCATCGCGAAGTTCGTGATCCGGCTCACGATTGCCTGTCCTTTCGCTGCCGGCAGGAACGCGCTGACCCAGCACATGCCGTCCTTGGCGGGTTCGAAGAACACCGCTCGGTCTGCGACGCTGCGCTCATGCCGAGCGGTGATGGATTCTGCATCGAGTCGTTCCCGCACCCGCCGGGTCTTCTGGGCGAACTTCGCCACGGTGAGACGGCCGGCATCGGGCAACACCGCGGCCTCCAAGGCTGCCGTGTTTTCCGGGGACAGCCCGATGCTCTGGTCGACGAGGGTGGTGGCGTGCCGGTAGCTGATGTCCCCGGCCTGCAACACTGCCAGGGTGGTGGGCAGTTGGTGCACGAGGATCTTGCTGACGGCGATCGTCGTTTCCATGGTGCGTTCTGGCACTCGGAGCGCGCAGGCCAGTTCGGTGACGAGCAGTCGCTCGTTCGCCCAGGCCTGTTCCGCCTGGGGCACGGTGACCGGGGCGGTGGTCATGGACTCGCTGGTCAGGCGGGCCCGGTCGATCGCGACGGCCTCTGCCGCGGCGATCGTCGCGAGGCTCCGATGTAATCGGGCGGCCTCCTCGACTTCTCTGCCGAGTTGTTTCATGAGGGGGTTCATACCCTGAATTATCCTCGGCACCACTGACATTCTTACTGGCCGGAAACAGGTTCTGATCTGGATATTTGGCTGTGGATAGCTGTCGCGACGGGTGGCCCGTGGAGGAGCCTCTCTGGCGCCGGCTGAGAGGTCTCGAGACGCTCGCTGGCGCTCACTCCTCGACCAACGGGATGGGATCAGGAGGTCGTAAGTCGTTCACTGGCGCGCACCTCACCGCCGGAGGCACTGGCGGGCATCGCGGCCCTGCTACTACGGGCGCAGTTGCTGGCAGACGGGGCAGAAGTGTGAACCCCGGTTCATGAACTGCTCCCTGACCATGGTGGCTCCGCAGCGCTGACAGGGCTTGCCGTGCTGCCCGTACGCCGTGAGGCTGTGCGAGAAGTAGCCAGACTCACCATTCACGTTGACGTACTGGGCGTCGAAACTGGTTCCGCCCTCGGCAAGCGCCTTGTTCAGGATGAGGCGCACGGCCCTCAGCACTGTCGACACCTCGGCCGCCGAGAGTGAGTTCGCCGGCTGGTTGTAGTGCAGGCCGGCCGCAAAGAGCGCTTCGTCTGCGTAGATATTTCCGATGCCGCTGATCAGTGACTGATCCAGCAGCACTCGCTTGATTCCGCTGTTCTTCCGCGTCAGCGCGTCAGCGAACGAGGCGTCAGAGAATGCGGGATCGAGCGGATCCCTGGCGATGTGGGCGACCTGCGAGGGAAGCGAGTAGGCCCACGTCGGCAGCAGAGCACTTCCGCCTGCCGTTCCGGCCGCCAGTGCTCCGGCACCTCCGATACCGCCGACCGTCAGCGCGACACCCGAGTACCCGGCGACTTCGCCGTCTGCCGTTGGTGCCATGGAGTCGATGGCCATGCTGCCGAAGATTCGTTGGTCGACGAAGTTCAGCCACACTTCACCGAATGTGGGCTGATCCAGATGGATGCGAATGCGGAGCTGCTTCTCGGCGGCGGCACCGGGCGCGCGGAGCAGCACCTGACCGCTCATTCCCAGATGCGTGACGAGGGCATTGCCGCTCGACAGGGGTATCCAGAGGAATTTTCCGCGCCGGACAGCGCCGAGCATCCGCTGGCCCTCCAAGAGGTCGACGAATGATCCCCTGGTGCGGTCGTGCCGCTTGAGGGATCGCTCATCAAAGACCTCGACACCGGCAACGGTCGCGCCAACGACGGCAGGCTCGATACCGCCTCTGACGACCTCAACCTCAGGAAGTTCAGGCATGCATCACGACCAGCGTCATCACAACCCGAATCTGATTACCGGGCCGAGAGCTCGGTCCACGCGAGGAGAGCAGCTGCCATCTCGGCGTGTTTCTTGCTCGTGCCTTCACCGGATGCCGTCACTGCAGTACCAACGGTGACCGTCGCGACAAAGACCTTCGCGTGATCAGGTCCACTCTCAGACACCGCGTAAACGGGTACGCCGGCGCCACGGTGGGCGGCAAGCTCCTGCAACGACGTCTTCGGGTCCATAGCGGCACCAAAGCGTGTCGGATCGGCGAGCAGCGGACTGATCAACCGCATCACGAAGTCGGTAGCGACGTCGCCGCCCGCATCCAGGTACACAGCGCCAATGAGCGCTTCGACCGTGTCTGCCAGAATCGACGCCTTTTCGCGGCCTCCTGTGAGGAGTTCGCCACGTCCGAGCCGAAGGTAGTCGCCAAGACCGATCCCGCGTGCGATCTGCGCTAACGCAGCACTGGAGACCAGACTGGCCCTGCGCTTGGCAAGGTCGCCTTCTTCGAGATCGGGATTCTCACGGTAGAGCATGACCGTAACGGCCTGCCCCAGGATCGAATCACCGAGAAATTCAAGGCGCTCATTCGTGGGAATGCCGCCGTGTTCGTACGCATACGACCGGTGCGTCAGTGCAAGTTCAAGAAGCTCGTCGTCAATATCGACGCCGAGAATGGTTTGCAATGACGACCGGTCGGTCCCCAGGCCTGTCATGAAATCGCGACTGGCTGGATGCGTCGACTAAACGTCTGCTACCTTGCGGCCCTTGTACTCCATGAACAACGGAGTACCGGCTGAATCCTCAACGACCTTGGCGCGGTGCGGGAGGCTGTAAGTAACCTTGCCGTTTTCAACCGTCTTGACCAGGGTTGGCGCTTCGGCCTTCCACTGTGAACGACGCGCGTGGGTGTTGCTTCGTGACTGCTTCCGCTTCGGAACTGCCATGACTACTTCTCTTCTCTATCTAATTCAACGTGGATGTCTTCATCCGAGCTGCTGTCTTCGGAAGCTTGAAATTCCGCGAGTGCTGACCAACGGGGATCACGCACTTCTCTCGGTTTGAGCTCCGGGAATTCGGCAAGCCTCTCCCCGGTCTCCGGGTCGAGACCTGGACAATCCGGCCGGCAAACCGGCTGGAACGGAAGTGCAAGCACAACCGCATCCCTGATCAGAGGTTCAAGATCCACGTGATCATCTTGAACTTCAAACTCAAAAGCTTCGTCTAGAGAATACGCGAAAAGCTCCTGAAACTCGACTTGGACAGGCAACTCGATGTCAATCAGGCATCGACCGCACACTCCGCGGGCGATTCCATTGACGTCTACCGAGGCCAAAATGCCCTCGTGCATGGACTCCAGGCGCACATCTGCCTCTAGAACAGATCCGGCCTTCACAGCTACCAGGGCTTCGCCGAGGTCTTCAGGAACCACGATGTCGAGATTTACGTCTCGCATCATTCCTGGTCGATTGATGACATCGCGTACGTCGATCTTGTACGGGGTCTTGATGAACTTGCTCACGTTGCCAAATTCTACGCGCCCGTGCGTGCCTTATTCCGCCAGCTGAGCATGGTGGGCCAGAGCGACGCCGGAACCAGGATCGCCCGCACTCGCTCTACCGGCCGCGAAGCGGCCTCGATCCGTCGAAGCAACAGGGTCAGGTCGTCAGCGATCGGGGTGCCGTCAGCGGCGGAACCACGGCTGAGAAGTTGCTGTGATTGGCTGTACCGCAGCTGTTCCTCCGCCACCAGGAGCCGATCTACGGCCGTTCCGACCTCCCACGCCCCTTGCCCCTCACCCACGCGCCCCTCACGCGGCAGCGAGGCACCAAGCAACGCACAGAGAGCGGATGCCTGCTCCCGCAGGGTCGACGTCTCACTCACGACCATCCCATGGTCGCGAATGGTGTCGGTCAGCTCGGCCCACGCCGTACTCGGCCCTGCGCGGCCAGCACGGATCTGCGACACGCGCACACGCCGTCTGATCCATCGAATGAGTGCCGGAAGCAGCAGGAGACACAACACGCCGATCAGGGCGAGGACTCCCCTGGTCGCATACCCGCTGTCTGTGGCGTCGCTCTGGCCAGCGGCCGCGCCACCAGAGTCCGGCCTGGCCGCGGAATCTGTCGGCACGGCGGCATCCGTTGGCTGCACTGGAGCGCTGGTCGGATCAACGACCGAGCTGTCCTCCGGCCGCGCGTAATCGGGAACCGAACCGCGACCGGGTGTCGGCTCGAAGGGAAGCCAGCCGATGCCGGCGAAATACAGCTCAGGCCAGGCGTGGAGATCGTGGGAGTCGACAATGTACTGGCCGTAGCCCTGGGTGACGTCGGTGACCCTGCCACCCGGCAGGTAGCCGACGGCAATTCGGGCCGGTATGCCGAGATCCCTCGCCATGACGGCCATCGTCGCCGCGAAGTGCACGCAATAACCGCGCTTGACGTCAAGGAACGCGGCGATGACCTCGAGGCTGCCGCCGTCATAGCCCGCCTCGACCGGTGATTCCGTGTCGTAGGTGAACTCACTCCCCCGCAGGTAGTCCTGGATTGCGACGGCGGCGTCGTATCGTGAGGCGGCGTTGGCCGTCACGTCTGCTGCCGTCGTGGTCACGATGTCGGGGATCTCTGCTGGCAGGGTCAGGTTGAACAGGATGTTAGTGGGATAGTCAGTACCCGACGAACGCAGCTGCGCCTCAGTCGGGTGCAGCTCAAGCGCCGTCACCTGGTAGGACTCTCCACGGGTTGTCGGGTTGTCTCCGACGATCGTTCGATTGCCGCTCAGCCACGTCCAGTCTTCGCCCAGCCCCTCGACCTGTGTCGGCTGTGCCGGTGCCGGCAGCCACTTGCTGCGCACGTTGTCGATCACGATCGACGTCTGGCTTTCCGATGTCGCGATATCCGGTGACAGCCCGTCGGGCGGCGCGATGGATGTAAGGCTGTTCCCTGCCTCTTCAGCGTCGCTGGACACCCACGTCGTACCGTCGAGAGTGTCGAGCGTCAGGAGCTTCAGGTACGGCGGTGACTCTGCCGTCGTGCGGTAGTGCAACGCCTTCGACGATTTCGGGCGCCGCAGATCCTGGCCAAGGTCGATCATGGGGCTCACGCCGGCGCCGAACAGCAGGCCGCTGCTTCGCGCATTCGGCGAGTCCCCTGTCGATAACAACGGCGTGCTCAGCGACAACACAAGGGCCACCGTCACCGAGACGGCCCCCACGGAGAGGGCGCTCCACATCGGGCCGGCCGGCCGACTCGCACGGGAGACGCTGACCCTGGGCCTCGCGCCCGGTCCGCTGGGAGACGTGCCAGATCTGGCCTGGGGCAGATCGGCTATGCGGCGCAGCCTGGCATCAGTGCGGAGCAGGAACAGGTAGGCGCACGCGGTGGCAACGAGGGGCACCAGTCCGGCGCCCTCGTCGATGATGAACCCGGGAATCAGGAGGGGAACCAGCGCGGGAATAGCGGCGATGGCCGGGCTCCGCAAGGAGATGGCCGCAACGTCCATCACGATCGCCAGTAGGCCCGCCCCGCCGACAAGAAGGAAAATGATGCCGGTGATCGGTTCGGCAGGGGTGCTCTGTTGCACGATGGAATTCGTGCCGGCGGCGACCAGCTCGGCGAAGTGAGCGAGCGTGCCTGGCATGGGGATCAGCCACAAGAGGCCGGTCCCGCCGCCGAACAGCACGGTCATGAGCACCAGAAGCACGCCAGCGGATGCGAGAGGCGTCAGCACCCTGGACAACCCGGATCGGCGGAACAAGGCGGCAGCACCGAGCACGATCGCAGCGATCAACGTCATCGCCCACCACCACCCAGAGCCGCGCAGCAGTGCTCCGAGTGCGGCGTTGCTGGTCGCGCTCAGCAGGATGAGGGCGATGGTCATCGGCCACCATGCCTGCGCGGGCATCCTCGGTCGGCGCTGGCGTCGAGTTGGCGGCGCTGGCGGTGCGGCTGGCGTCGTGCGACTGCCAGTGTCGGGGAAAGAACCAGTGGTCTGGCGGGAGCTCAGCGTGTCACGAGACACCGATGCCACCCCGCTCTCGTTGCACTCGTTCCCACGCCTCAGGGATGTCCCTGAAGGTTCGCAGGGGAATGCAGGCCCAGCCGGCATTCTCCAGAATGTTGATCGCCGACGGCTTCATGGTGCTGAGTACGAATGCGATCGCTGGCTTTGCGCGTACCCGGAACGACGCGAGAAGCACGGCCTCCTCATCCGATAGGTCGACGAGCATCGCGAATGTCGGCAGCGGGCGGGATGACCCGCGTGCGCCGGTACCTGCCGATTCGTTCCCCGTCGCGTCATCGGCAGGGTTGCCAACCGGAACGACGCTTGCCAGCCCTTCGAGGAGCATCCGGTCGCCGCCTGGGGCCTGGAAGACGCTCGGCGGCGCCCCGCGCAATCCGCCCTGCTCGTGAGCGCCAGCAGAAAGCTGCGTTCGTCCGGTCTCAATGACCTGGAGTTCAAAGCCGGCAGACATCAGGTGCACGCCGACGGAGGCGACCATCTCGATCACCGCTTCGAAGGACTGGACATGCAGCGGGTCTGGGGCAAATCCCATTTCCCCCTGCGGCTGATAGCCGCTGAGCGTTGTATCGATGATGATGCGCGCCTCTGGGTTGCTCCGCTGCTCCTCCTGCCGCACCATGATCTCGCCATGCCTGGCCGTCGCCGGCCAGTTCACGCGTCGCAGCGGATCTCCTGGGCGATACTCCCTGGCGATCAATTCGTCTGAGTTCGGGTTGATGTGGCGCAGAAGTTCGTGCATGACCCCATCGCCGCTGGCCAGGCTGATTCCGTTGCCTGGCAGTGCGGAAATCCTCGGGGTGACGATGAGGTCGTGCGGCTCGCCGATCCGGCGCTCACTGGATGCCATCCCGAACGGATCACTGCGAACGATCACCAGGGGGCCGACGCCGTAGACGCCGCGCTGACGAGGCGTGAGTGTGTAGTCGAGGGTTGCGGTGTCTCCTCCGCCGTCCGGGCCCTGAGAGTACCCGTCGAGGGTCGGTAGCTCCGTGCCAAGCGGGCTGGACAGCCCGTCGTCGACCACATCTCGCCAGCGAGTGCCGAAGAGCGGACGTGAACTGAGGTTTCGAATGGTGATCGAGACGACAGCATCCGTTCCTGCAACGACGATCGCCGGTCGGAAGACCCGGGTGACGCGTAGCCTGACGGGATGCGTGAGCACGGCGAACATTGCAACGATCGGCACACCCATCAGGAACCACGCGATGAACAACATGTCGACGCGACTGGCGATGAACGCCGCCGCGAACACCACGATGCCGAGGGCAAGAAAGCTGATTCCCCGCAGGGTCAGTCGTGGAGCCCGTGATGCGCTCGTTCGCCGACCCCCCGAATTCATCAGATTACGTCCTGTTCTGCACACCAAGCGGCACGGGAGTCGCTGCCACGATGCGACGGACGATGTCTTCGACGAGGGGCGCGCTGTCCTGGTGGTGATGGCCGAGCGCACGACTGGTGGGCATCAACCGGTGTCCGAGGACCGGGATCGCCAGGGAGTCGACGTCATCGGGCAGCACGTACTCACGGCCATGCAACGCGGCCTGGGCTTTGGCGGCCCGCACCAGCTGCAGCGTCGCCCGTGGGCTGGCGCCGAGGCGAAGGTCCCTGTCGTCCCGTGTCGCCGTGACAAGATTCACCGCATATTCCTTGACCGCCGGGGACGCGAAGACACCGCGGGCGGCAGTCATCATGGCACGGAGTTGGTCGCCGGACACGACGGCGTTGATCGCCGACAGCGGGCTGCGGGTATCTCTGGCGTCGAGCATGGCGAGTTCGGACTCCGCGTCGGGGTAACCCATCGAAATCCGGGCCATGAAGCGGTCCCGCTGCGCCTCAGGAAGCGCGTACGTGCCTTCCATCTCGATGGGGTTCTGCGTGGCAACGACGGTGAACGGCGATGCAAGACGGTATGTGGTGCCATCGACAGTGACCTGGCGCTCTTCCATGCACTCGAGCAACGCGGACTGGGTCTTCGGGCTTGCCCGGTTGATCTCATCACCGATGACGATGTTCGCGAACACCGCGCCGGGCTTGAACTCGAATCGGCCCTCCGCCTGGTTGAACATCGACACGCCGGTGACGTCTGAGGGCAGCAGGTCAGGGGTGAACTGGATGCGGCTCACGCTGCAGTCCACCGATTTCGCCAGCGCCTTGGCCAGCATGGTCTTGCCAACCCCTGGCACGTCTTCGATGAGCAGGTGGCCTTCGGCCAGCAGCACGGTCAGCGCGGTGAAGACGGCGTCAAACTTGCCGTCGATCACAGCCTCGATATTGCGGACGATGGCCTGGCCATACATCTGCACGTCGGCTGGTGACAGCGCAGTTCCAGCGACCGCCGCCGTACCTGGCACAGATTGTCCTGAAACCATTTTCGTCGGCGCTCCATTCATACTCGTGCTCCCTGGAGGTAAGTGGCCACGGCGGCCGGCACATAGGGCGCAACGTCTCCGCCGAGCGAGGCCACCTGACGCACCAGCGAGCTGGACACGTGTGCGTGTGCAGGGTCTGGAAGCAGGAAGACGGTTTCGACACCGGCAAGGTTGCGGTTGACGATGGCCATCGGCGTCTCGTACGCAACGTCAATCTGCGAGCGGATGCCCTTCACCAGGACACTCGCACCGACATCCGTGCAGTAGTCGACCAGCAGGCCGACGTTCCACGACGACACCACGATGTTCCCGGGCAGCCCGGCATCCTGTATCGCCTGCTCCAGCAGGGACACCCGTTGGGCGATGGGGAGCAAGGCTGTTTTTGCGGGGTTGTGCACCACAAGCACGTGAAGCTCGTCGAAGAGCCCCGCGGCCCTCCCGATGACATCGAGATGTCCGAGGGTGACGGGGTCGAACGAACCAGGGACAACGGCGATCCTGCGCATAAGGATCACCCTAGCGCCACAGGGAAGTCGGAGGGACACTACACAGGAAGGTATCGGGTTGATCAGCAGGTTCTGTGGTGCAGTGAACCTAGTTGCGGGTGAGCGATGCCCGCTCATCGACGCTGAGTCGCCGCTGGACGGCTTCATGGAGCGCGGGAATCGAGGACAGCTGGGGATCGTCGTCCAGGACTTCCCCCGCCGCCACCCTGGCGTCAGCGATCAGGTCGCCGTCGGTGGCCACGCGCAACAGGCGAAGCGAAGAGCGGACCCCTGACTGGGTGTTCCCCAGTACGTTGCCCTCTCTGCGGAGGTCCAGGTCGACCTGGGCAAGCTCGAAACCGTCGAGTGTTGCCGCGACGGCTTCGACCCGTTCCCTGGCGACGGTTTCCAACTCAGCGCTTGTGACCAGCAGGCAGATGCCGGGCACGGAACCGCGACCCACCCGGCCGCGCAGCTGGTGCAGCTGGGAAACGCCGAACCGCTCGGCATCCATCACCACCATCGCTGAGGCGTTCGGCACGTCGACGCCGACCTCGATGACCGTTGTCGCCACGAGCACATCGATCTCACCTGCCGCGAACGAACGCATGACCCGGTCTTTCTCCTCGCTCGTCATCCGGCCGTGGAGCGCTTCGATCCTGGCGTCGGCCAGAGCAGGGTTGCGTCGGAGTTCGGGGAGCAGGGTCTCGACGGCTGTTGGCTGCCTGGTCACAGCGGCATCCGCTGACTCTGGAATCGGTTCGAGCGATTCACCCTCCTCCACCTCGCGCGGCGTGATGGCAGGGGCGACGACGAATGCCTGCCGGCCAAGCGCCAGCTCTTCGGCCAGACGCAGCCACACGCGTCTCTCCCAGATTGGTTTCTCGGCGAGCGGTACGACGAAACTCTCGATACCGACACGGCCGACGGGCAGCTCTGCAATGGTGCTGATCTCAAGGTCTCCGAAGACCGTCATGGCGACGGTACGAGGGATGGGCGTTGCCGTGAGCACCAGCACGTGCGGCGGCGTAGTGCCCTTCACTCGCAGTGCCTCGCGCTGTTCTACGCCGAATCGGTGCTGCTCGTCGACGACGATCAGACCAAGGTCGAAGAACTCCACCGATGCACCGAGCAGCGCATGCGTGCCGATCACGATCCTGGACTGGCCGGACACCGTGCGCAGCAGTGCCTTCCGGCGTTCGGCCGTCGACAGCTGCCCTGTGAGCAGCGTCGGCATGAGTTCGGCGGCCAGGTCTGGTCCGAGCACCTTCACGATGGAGCGGATGTGCTGGGCCGCCAGTACCTCGGTGGGAGCGAGCAGCGCAGACTGTCCGCCGCTGTCGGCAACAGCCAGCATCGCGCGCAGGGCGACGAGTGTCTTCCCAGAGCCGACCTCCCCCTGCACGAGGCGGTTCATGGGCCAGGATTCGGCCAAGTCGGTGGCGATGTCGGCGCCCACCTGCTGCTGGTCGCCGGTGAGCGTGAACGGGAGGGCAGCGTCGAAGCGCTCCAGGTATCCGCCAGGAACCGGAACCCGCGGCGTCGAGGAGGTACGCCGTGCGCGGGCGCGCTGCTGCAACAGCGCCGTCTGCAACACGAAGGCCTCTGTGAACCGGAGCGTGTCTCTGGCATTCCGCCAATCGGCATCCGTATGTGGGCGGTGCAGCATCTCGAGCGCCTTGCCGTGCGTCAGCAGTCCGCGAGCCCTGCGCACCTGCGGCGGAATGGGGTCTGGGATGACGCCGACGCTGCCCAGGACGACGTCAATCGACTTGTGCAGGTCCCAGCTGTTGACGGTGCTCGTTGCCGGGTAGATGGCGATGGGGGCCGTGGCCCACTCAGCAGCCGCGGCGTCCGGAACGAGCTCTGCGCCCTCATCCGCTGCACTGGTGAACAGCTTGTACTGGGGATGGGTCAGCTGCATGTGGCCGCGGTAGTCAGAGACCTTTCCGGAGAATATGCCGCGTGTGCCTGGCACCAGTTCGTTGGTTCGCCACGCCTGGTTGAAGTACGTGAGGGTGAGGATGCCGGTGCCGTCGGTGATCTTCACCTCGACGATGGTGCCCTTGCGGGTCTTCATCTCGCGCTTCTCCACCTGGCGCACCTCGGCCACGATCGTGACGTCTTCGTCGAGCGGCAGCTCGCTGAGCACCGTGAGCTCACCCCTGCGCGCATAGCGCCGCGGGTAGTGGCTCAGCAGATCGTTGATCGTGAGGAACCCGAAGGCCTTCTGCAGCGCGATGGCCGTTTTACCGCCGAGCACCGACGACAGCTTGTCGTCGAGGTGTGCGTCTCTGATGGAATCCGGGTCGCGGGGGGTATCAGAGTGCGGGGCAGCGGGTGTTGCGGTCATTCTTAGATGGTAGGCGAGCCCCCCGTCATTTCTGCGAGTTCGACGGCGACGGATGACTCTGACGGACGTTCTGCGGCCAGCTCACGTTGGATGGCGATCGCCTCATCCGTGCGTCCGAGCGCCCGCAGGCACTTGGCTTTTGCCCAGCGCGTGATGAAGCGTTGGTTCTCGGTGCCGACCTCGGTGGCGAAGTGCCACGCCGACTCGAAGTGGTCGAGCGCCGCCTCTGGATTGCCCGCATAGAGCAGGCGCCAGCCCAGATTGTTGTGGAATGCGATGCCCCAGCGCCTGGTGCGTGGGTCTGTCACTGAGTCAAGGGCGTCGATGCCCTCGTGCGCCCACTCCTCCTCGTGCCCTTCGTCAACGAGCGCGAGCATGTGCAGCGCGTCAAGTGCGATGAACGCAGAGCCGGCGGCCGACGCCTTACGCACGGCCGTCAGGAGTTCGGCCACGGCCTCCGCGTTGCGCTTGTTGGCAACGTCAACCCGTGCTCGCTCGAGTGCGATCCTGGCCTCGACCAGGTCTGACGGCTCCGTGAGCGCAGCGTGCGCAGTGTCAAGCATCGCCAGTGCTTGCTCGCGCTCTCCCTGCGCACCGAGCGCGCGTGCGACCTGTGTGAGCAGTTCAGCCCTGATCACCGGGCTGAGTTCTGGGTCGTCTGCTGCTGCCCTGAAACGCTCGACTGACACCTCCAGGTCATTGAAGTCCCAGAGTGAATCCAGTTCAGATTGACTGATTGAGGCGCCGTCGTCCACATTTGCATACTGACACTCCCCTGCGCCCGCGGCGATAGGCTCGATGCATAATGACTCGAATTGTCGCCGGTTTCGCCGGCTCCCTCCCCCTCGCCGTCCCGAAGTCAGGTACGAGGCCGACCAGTGATCGAGTGCGGGAAGCGATCTTCTCGGCCCTCGAGTCCCAGGATGCCGTTCACGGCACCCGCGTACTTGACCTCTATGCGGGGTCTGGCGCACTCGGCCTGGAAGCGGCCAGCCGCGGTGCGAAGGCCGTCACCCTCGTTGAGAAGAGCTTCGGGGCTGCGCAAATGTGCCGGAAGAACGCCGACGCGCTGGTCAAGGCCGCCCCCAAGCGCGATGCGCCCGCCATCACGGTCTCCAGCCAGGCCGTGCAGGCCTTCCTCACCGCAGGAACCTCAAGCTTCGACCTGGTCTTCCTCGACCCGCCATACGAGCTCAGCGACGCTGAACTCGCCGGCAACCTGCTCGCGCTCTCCCCGCGACTTGAACCGGATGCCGTCGTCGTCGTTGAGCGCAGCTCCCGCTCGACGGAGCCAGACTGGGGCTCCGCGTTGCAGATGACCAAGCGCAAGGACTACGGCGACACCACCGTCTGGTACGCGGAGCCTGTCGCGGTCTAGCGCTCGCAGGACGGCGCTCACTGCGCAGTCTGCGGTCACAGCGCCTGCTGCGACGACGAAGCGTTCGTCTGTACGTAGATGCCACCTCGGCAGTCACAGATGTCGCGAATACAGGACGAATCGGCCAGATGTCGTCGAATACAGGACGAATCGGGCCATTCCAGGTCGAGCTTCCTGTATTCGCGACGACCGGAGCGACCAGCCGCAGGAATGCGAGCGCGAATGCAGCGGAACGGCGAGCGGATGCGGCGGTTATCCCGCGGCCGCGCCATCCCAGCCGCGGTACGGGTCCCAGCCGCCCTGGCCGTGCGGGCTGCCGTCCACGGCGATGACGCCGCTGTCGGCGGTCACCGTTCCGATGCGGACGAAACCGCCCGGCAGCACGGTGCCTGCAGGGAAGGTAGCGAGCAGGGCGTGGTCCTCCCCGCCGTTCAGCGCGATCTCCGGGGCATCGCCGAGCGCCGCCGAATCGAAGTCGAAGCCGACGCCGCTCGCACGGGCGATGCGGCCGGCGTCAATGGCCAGGCCGTCTGAGACGTCGAGCATCGACGTTGCACCGGCATCCGCTGCCCGCGGGCCGTCGCTGACCGGCGGCTCGGGCCGCAGCTGCGCCGCAATGAGATCTGGGTGACCGGCCGCAACTCCTGCCGCCAAGTTCGCATTGGGCACACCGTCGGCGTCGACAGCGTGGGTGAACAGCAGGTTGAGCCCCCTGGCTGCCTGGCCCATCCGCCCGGAGAGCGCAATCATGTCACCGGCGCGTGCGCCTGAGCGCAGCACGGGGGCGCGACCCTCAAGATCGCCGATGGCGGTGACGGCCAGCGTCAAGACAGCGGATGCCGACAGGTCTCCCCCGACGACGCCGCACGCCGGTGCGAGGGCAGCGCAGCACTCCCTGAGTCCGTCTGCGATGCCTTCAAGCACGGAAACGGGCGTGGACGGTGGAGCGGCAATCGCCATCAACAGCGCGGTCGGGGTGGCGCCCATGGCTGCAACATCCGACAGGTTCGTGGCGGCGGCTTTCCAGCCGAGATCGGTCGGGCTCGACCACGCCAACCGAAAGTCAGGGCCGTGTACCATCATGTCGGTCGTGACGACGTAGCGGCCGTCAGGAGCCGCGACCATCGCCGCGTCATCCCCTGGCCCAAGCAGCTCAGCGCGTGCCGACGGCAGCCGAGGGAAGATGCGCGCGAGCACCTCAGATTCGCTGAGATCGGCCAGGGTCAGCTCGTCGTCATCGAGAACGGAATCGTCGCCCGCAGAAAGTGTCATGCTTCAAACGGTAGCCTGAAAGGGATGACTCCCCGATCTGCCCGCATCCGCCTGTCCGCCGCGCTCAGCGTTGCCGCCGCCAGCCTCTTCCTCACCGGTTGCACCGCAGCAGTGCCCTTGCAGCCTGCAGCGGATGCCAACAACCCCACGTGCGCAGACGTGATTGTGCGCCTGCCCGATTCGGTCGCTGACCAGCCCGAACGCGAAACGAACGCGCAGGCCACCGGGGCATGGGGCGATCCGGCTGCCGTCCTGCTGCACTGCGGCGTCGACGTGCCAGGCCCGACAACGACACCGTGCCTGAACGTGAACGGCATTGACTGGCTGGAAGACGACTCAGAGGCACCCACATACCGCTACACGACGTACGGGCGCGACCCAGCCGTCGAAATCGTGATCGACTCGGACAAGGTCTCCGGCTCGACAGCACTCGTCGACCTGGCCTCCGCAGTGTCGTCGATCCCGGCCACTGGCCAGTGTGTCGGTGCAGAGGACGTCATTCTGCCAACGGATGGCGCCTCAACCGCTCCGACCCCGTAGCCACACCTCGCTGGCGGCACGAGCCTGGCGGCACAGGTCAGCCAAGCCCCGGGTCTCGAGCTGAGGCCTCCGCTGCGTGGCCTGGCACTGGCCGAGAACGGCCGTGCACTCCCGGCAATCGAATTCTGGCGCGCGAAAACGCGCCAGGCGCGTGCTTTATCGCGCGCCAGGCGCGTTTCCGCGCGCCCAACTGAAATCCACGAGGCCATTCGCCCACGAGACGGCCGTGAAAGGCCTCCTCGACCACCGGAAAACAGGTCAGGCTGCGTGTGACAGCGCAACCTCGATGAGTTCGTCGATAAGTGCCGGGTACGTGTACCCGCTGGCCAGCCAGCAGCTCGGGAACATGGAGATGGGCGTGAAGCCCGGCATCGTGTTGATCTCGTTGATGACCCAGCCGTCGGACGTGAGGAAGAAGTCAACTCGAGCAAGTCCGCTCGCGTCGATCGCCTCGAATGCCCTGATTGCCAGCGCCTGCATGTCGGCGAGCTCTGCATCGGTCAGTGCCGCCGGGCACACCAGGTCGATGCCTGGGGCGTCGAGGTACTTGGCCTCGAAGTCGTAGAAGTCCCGGCCGGTGACCACCACTTCGCCAGCCACGGATGCCCGTGTCGGCTCCCCCGGGCGGCCCTGGAGCACGGCGACCTCGATTTCGCGGCCGACGAGCGTCGATTCGATGAGCACCTTGCTGTCTTCGGCGAGAGCGAGTTCCATCGCGGCCGCGAGGTCTTCGACGGCCGAGACCTTGCTCACACCGACGCTGGACCCGGCTCTGGCCGGCTTCACGAATGCCGGGAGACCAAGGGTGGCCACTGCCGCGTATGCGAGCCCCTCGTCGGAGGCCCACTGTGCTGCGGTGATGGTGCGCCACGGCGCGACCGGAATCCCGGCCTGCGCGAAGACAGTCTTGGTGAAGTGCTTGTCCATGCCGAGCGCGGAGGCGAGCACGCCTGATCCGACGTATGGCAGGCCGACGAGTTCGAGCATGCCCTGGAGCGTGCCGTCCTCGCCGAACGGTCCGTGCAGGATTGGGAAGACCAGGTCGACGGTGCCGAGTGACCGGCTGACGCCGTCGGCGTCCACAACGGTCAGCTCGCGCGTCGCAGAGCTCTCCGGGAAGCGCACGCGGGTGCCGTTGTCGACAATCTCTGGCAACGCGTCGACATCAAGCGTGAACTTGGCCGAATCGTCGTCCTCAAGGATGAAGGCGCCGTCGCGCGTGATCCCGATGGGAATGACGTCGTAACGCTCGCGGTCAATTGCCGCCAGCACTCCGCCCGCCGTGGCGCAGCTGATCGAATGTTCGCTTGAACGCCCCCCAAAGAGCAGCGCTACCGTGAGCTTGTCCGTCATCAATCGTCCTTTCGCCCTGAGGCTGCCCAGAGTCGGTGGTGAGGTGAGGCGCGATATCCCGCGGAGCGAGCGTGCCGGCCAGGACCTGGCGCACCTGCTCCACGATCGGCATCTCAACACCGCGAGCCGTGGCGAGCTCCAGAATTGGTCCGACAGAGGCGAGTCCCTCTGTCGTCTGCTGCATCTGCTTCACCACGTCGTTGTAGCTGTAACCCTGGCCGAGAAGACGGCCAGCTGTATTGTTGCGCGACAAGGGCGACTGGCAGGTCGCAATCAAGTCGCCGAGACCCGCGAGTCCCGCAAGTGTTTCGGCCTGGGCACCATATGCCACGGCGAAGTCCGTCATTTCGACGAGTCCCCTGGTGATGATCGAGGCCTTGGTGTTCTCGCCGTAGCCGACACCGTCGACGATGCCGATCGCCACGGCGATGAGGTTCTTCAGCACGCCGCCGAACTCGGTGCCGATGACGTCGGTGTTGACGTATGACCTGAAATACCGGTTGCTGGCCAGCAAAGCAACCGCCTGGGCGGTCTCCAGGCTCGCGGAAGAGACCACGGCTGCCGTCGGCTGCTCCTTGGCGATTTCCAGCGCCAGGTTCGGGCCGGAGATCGCGGCGATCTTATCGCTCGAGATCGGGAGGATCTCGGCGATGACCTCGCTCATGCGCAAGCCAGTGGCGCGCTCGACGCCCTTCATCAGCGACACGATGATGGCATCTGGCGCAAGGAACGGCTCTGCGGCGATCAGGTTTTCGCGCAGGGACTGGCTCGGCACAGACACGAAGACCTGCTCTGCGCCCTGCAGCGCGAGTTCGAGGCTCGACGTGGCCCGAAGGTTTGCCGGCAGGTTGATGCCTGGCAGGTAGTCGCTGTTGCGACGAGCCTCTGAGATCTCCTTGGCGAGCTCAGGACGCCGGGCCCACAGCACGACATCCGCTCCACCGTCTGCCAGAATTTTCGCGAAGGTCGTCCCCCAGCTGCCGGCTCCCAGTACTGCGACTCGTGTCGGCGGCTGAACTTTAGGCTTCAAAACGGCCTGTCTCTTTCTGGTCGTGTGCTGCAGGGTTCCAGCGCTCTGCGGGTGCCTTTTCCTGGCGGATGTCTTCCAGGAGCACGGTGATGGCTGCCATGACAACGGCCGTCGCTTCGGTGAGCGTTGCGCTGTCGAGAGGGCGGCCCCTGAACTCCGTGAGTTCGAGAGGATCACCGATCTTCACAATGATGCGCTTACGCGGAAAAATGCTGATCTTCTTGGAATAGCGGGGCATGAGCTCCTGCGTGCCCCAGTGAGCGGCGGGGATGATGGGAATCCCCTGCTCGAGTGCGACACGCACGGCGCCGGTCTTGCCGCGCATCGGCCACAGGTCAGGGTCGCGCGTGAGCGACCCTTCTGGGTACACGACAACCATCTGGCCCTTTTCGACCAGAAGCTCCGCGGCCTTCACCGGCTCGCTGCCGCGCACAGACCCACCACGCTGAACCGGAATCTGTCCCGATTTCTTCAAGAGGTAGCCGACGACCGGAATCTTGAACAGTGATCCCTTGGCCATGAAGCGCGGCAACCGGCCAAGCTTCCAGGCGACGACGCCCATCACAACGGGATCGATCTCGCTGTAGTGGTTGGGCGCGAAAACGAACGCCCCCGTGCGCGGGAACTTGTCGCGGTCCCTGATGTCGTAGCTGGCAGCCAGGTTCATCACGGGTAGCGCGATACCGGCCAACAGCCAGAACACCGACGGACGGCTCTTCTCAGAGCGAACTTTCTTGGTACTGGTTCGGTGAGGGGAAGCGGGTGCTGAGTCTGGCGCTGAATTCGGTGCGGTCACAGACTCATTATCCTTCGAGATCGAAGTCCGCCCCGAGCAACGCCAGCTTGGTGATGAAGTTCTCATAGCCGCGGCTGATGATTCCGACGTTACTGACCGTCGACGTTCCCTCTGCAGAGAGCGCCGCAATCAGGTGGCTGAAGCCACCGCGCAGGTCGGGGACCTCAATGTCGGCACCGTGCAGCTTCGCCGGGCCCAGGATGACGGCCGAGTGGTTGAAGTTGCGCTGGCCGAATCGGCAGGGATGTCCGCCGAGGCATTCCTTGTGGATCTGGATGGTTGCACCCATCTCGACCAGGGCGTCGGTGAAACCGAAGCGCTGCTCGTACACGGTCTCGTGCACGATCGACATGCCCTTGGCCTTGGTGAGCGCGACAACGAGCGGCTGCTGCCAGTCGGTCATGAAGCCGGGGTGAACATCCGTTTCGATGATGACGGGCTTCAGGTCTCCACCTGGGTGGTAGAAGCGGATGCCGTCATCGTGGATCTCGAATGCGCCGCCGACCTTGCGGAAGACGTTGAGGAAGGTGAGCATCTCGGCCTGCTTGGCTCCGCCGACGAAGATGTCGCCGTCGGTGGCCAGCGCTGCGGCAGCCCAGCTGGCTGCCTCATTGCGGTCGAAGAGTGCACGGTGACGGTAGCCCTCGAGGCGCTCGACGCCCTCGATGCGAATCACGCGGTCGGTGTCGACCGTGATGATGGCACCCATCTTCTGCAGGATGTTGATGAGATCCATGATCTCTGGCTCGATCGCGGCGCCCTTGAGCTCCGTGATGCCCTCTGCGCGCACAGCCGTGAGCAGAACCTGCTCAGTGGCTCCGACGCTCGGGTACGGCAGGTCGACCTTGGTGCCCTTGAGGCCGTTGGGTGCAGACATGCGGATGCCGTTGGGCTGCTTCTCGACGACGGCGCCGAACTTGCGCAGCACCTCAAGGTGGTAGTCGATGGGGCGGTCGCCGATGCGGCAGCCACCGAGGTCTGGAATGAACGCTTCGCCGAGACGGTGCAGCAGCGGGCCGCAGAAGAGGATCGGGATGCGCGACGAACCAGCGTGCGCGTCGATGTCGGCGAAGTGCGCGCTCTCAACGTTGACGGGGTCGAGGATGAGGTCGCCCTCTTCGGCGCCGTCCGTCACCTTCACACCGTGGACCTCGAGGAGTCCACGGACGATGCGCACATCGCTGATGTTGGGGACATCCTTCAGGATGCTGGGGCTCTCTCCGAGGAGAGCTGCGACCATCGCCTTCGTAACGAGGTTTTTAGCCCCTTTGAGTTCGATGCGTCCGACAAGCGGAATACCGCCGCGGATGGTGATCCTGTCGCCGAGAAGACCGACGGCAGCACCGTGGTTCTGCGCGTCTTCGCCGAGTGTGCTCACTAATTACCTACTTTGCGGGGAGTGTCTGGGGTCGCCATGACTCCCGTTGGGATTCGAATTCTGCTATTCGCGCTTCATCACGCAGGGTAAGACCGATGTCATCGAGTCCTTCCAGCAGCCGCCATCTAGTGTAATCGTCGATGTCGAAGCTAACTGAGAGCGTACCCAGCCGAGCAGTTTTAGTAACCAGATCGACGGTCAGTTCTATTCCGGGTTCTGCCTCAATTGCCGTCCACAGCAGCTCGGCATCCGCTTCGCTGATGGTGCCGGCGAGCAGCCCCTGCTTGCCGGAGTTGCCCCGGAAAATGTCGCCGAACCGCGGGCTCAGCACAACATCGAAACCGAAGTCGCGGAGTGCCCACACGGCGTGCTCACGAGAGGAACCAGTGCCGAAGTCGGCGCCGGCGACCAGGACGCGGGCGCCCTGGTATGCGGGCTGGTTCAGGATGAAGTCTGGGTCCTGGCGCCATCCGTAGAACAGCGCGTCTTCGAAGCCGGTCTTGGTGACGCGCTTGAGGAAGACCGCAGGAATGATCTGGTCGGTGTCGACATTCGAGCGACGGAGCGGCACGGCAACGCCGGTGACAGTGGTGAATTTCTGCATGGCTACTGAGCCTCCTGCTCTGTCGAGGTCGACGTGGACGCTGACGCTGTGATGAGGTCCCAGGGGCTCGACAGCGTACCCCTGATTGCGGTGGCCGCGGCCACCAGCGGGGAAACGAGGTGCGTGCGCCCGCCCTTGCCCTGCCTGCCCTCGAAGTTTCGGTTGCTGGTCGACGCGCAACGCTCGCCTGGGGCCAGCTGGTCTGGGTTCATGCCGAGGCACATGGAACAGCCGGCGAAACGCCACTCTGCACCGAACTCGGTGAAGATCTTGTCGAGGCCTTCAGCCTCTGCTTCGATACGCACGCGGGCAGAACCGGGCACGACGAGCATCCGCACGCCGTCTGCCATTTTCTGGCCCTTGACGATCTCCGCCGCGGCACGCAGGTCTTCGACACGGCTGTTCGTGCATGAGCCGAGGAAGACGGTGTCGACGCGAATGTCCTTCATCGGCGTTCCGGCGGCGATATCCATGTACTCCAGCGCGCGCTCTGCAGCCGAGCGCTCGTTGGCGTCCTGGATGTCTGCCGGGTTCGGAACCGACTCTGAGAGCGAGACACCCTGGCCGGGGTTGGTCCCCCAGGTGACGAAAGGCTCGAGGGTGTTCGCGTCGAGGATGACCTCTGCATCGAACGTTGCGCCCTCATCGGTGGCGAGCGTGTCCCAATAGGCGACAGCGTCGTCCCAGTCCTGGCCGGCCGGCGCGTGTGCACGGCCCTGCAGGTAGTCGTAGGTGATCTGGTCTGGTGCGACCATTCCGGCGCGGGCGCCGGCCTCGATCGACATGTTGCAGATCGTCATGCGGCCCTCCATGGAGAGCGAGCGGATGGCGCTGCCACGGTATTCGAGCACGTAGCCCTGTCCACCGCCGGTGCCGATCTTCGCGATCACAGCCAGGATGATGTCCTTGGCCGTCACACCGGGGCGCAGCTCACCATCAACGGTGATGGCCATGGTCTTGAACGGCTTCAGCGGCAGGGTCTGCGTGGCCATGACGTGCTCGACCTCGCTGGTACCGATACCGAACGCCATGGCACCGAAGGCGCCGTGGGTTGAGGTGTGTGAGTCGCCGCAGACGACGGTGATGCCGGGCTGGGTCAGGCCGAGCTGCGGGCCGACGACGTGCACGATGCCCTGCTCGATGTCTCCCAGCGAGTGCAGGCGGATGCCGAATTCCTCGCAGTTGCGGCGCAGCGTCTCGATCTGCGTTCGGCTGGTGAGGTCGGCGATGGGCCGGTCGATGGCCAGCGTCGGCGTGTTGTGGTCTTCCGTTGCGATGGTGAGGTCTGGACGCCGAACGGGGCGACCGGCCACGCGCAGGCCGTCGAATGCCTGGGGGCTGGTGACCTCGTGCACGAGGTGCAGGTCAATGTAGATCAGGTCTGGCGTGCCGTTTTCGCCCTTGGCGACCAGATGTTTGTCCCAGACCTTCTCGGCCAGGGTGCGGGGGCGATCACTCGCAAATGCTGCGTTAGTCATGGTGCGTCTTCCTCAGTGATTGGTGGTCAGCCAACGACGAACTCCGCGACGAGAATGGCCTTTAAAATTGGGGCTCGTCGCGGCACAGAAGAAGAAGTCGACCGAACAGCACGCTTCAGGCTAACACCTTCAACCGGTGCGACGCGCTAACCGACTGGCGGAGTATCTGGCGTGGGGCTGGGTTCATCCGGCGTGCTGATGGGCAGGCTGGTGGTGGAGAACGAGTCAATGAAGATGACGCTCACATTGTCGCGAGCACCGCGGGAGATCGCGGCCTCGACGAGTGCATCCGCGATGGTGCTGCGCGCCTCAGGTGTGGCAGCGCGCCGGGCAACTATGCGTTCGATGTCGTGCGCGTCGAGTTCTTTGGTGAGGCCGTCTGAACAGAGCAAGAAGGAATCCTCCGCGCCGACGGGCAGCATCCACACATCAGGATCGACAAACTCGTCTGCCCCAATCGCCCTGGTAATGACGTTCCGCTCAGGGTGGTGCTCTGCGTCGCTGAGCGAGATGAGGCCGGCGTCGACGAGTTCCTGCACGGCAGAGTGGTCGACGCTGATCTGCCGCAGGTGTCGGCCATCCCAGCGGTAGAGGCGGGAATCGCCAACGTTGAACGCCATCCAGAAGTAGCCGAGCCCGTCACCGGCGTCGACGAATGCGACGCCGGTGAGCGTGGTGCCCGAGATTGCCGTACCGAAGTCATCCGTTGCGCTGAGGTCTCTGACCGCATCGTTCGACGAGTGGATGGCGTCGAGGATTCGCTCAGGGGTTGACGGTTCGCCCTGCGCGATGTGCTCATCGAAGACGCGCACGACGGTCTGGCTGGCCGCATCTCCCCTGGCGTGACCACCCATGCCATCTGCCACCAGGAAGACCGGCGACTGGGTCATCATGCTGTCTTCGTTTGCGGTGCGAACCATGCCGACATCGCTCCGCGCACTGAACAGGATCTGAATTCGCGAGAGCGGAAGTGTCAGGTAGCTCTCTCCAGTGCGCGTCACGTGCGGTTACTCCTCGATCGGGTGGGAAATTTCCTCTGCGAGAGTGTGACCGCGCTTACGTGCATCATGACTCGCCTTGATCAGGCTAGCGATTGTGGCGACCGCCATGGAAATGATGATGACGGCGAGCGACGTCCAGGTGCCGATCTCCGGCGCCCATTCGAAGCCTTCGCCACCGTTCAGGAACGGCACTTCATTGGTGTGCAGCGCGTGGAGCACGAGCTTCACACCGATAAAGGCGAGGATGAACGCGATGCCGTACTTAAGGTACTCGAGGCGCTCCAACAGCCCGCCAAGCAGGAAGTAGAGCTGGCGGAGGCCCATCAGGGCGAAGATATTCGCCGTGAAGACGATGAACGGACTCGTCGTGATTCCGAAGATGGCCGGAATGGAATCCAGCGCGAAGAGCAGGTCTGTCGTGCCGATTGCGATGAAGACGATGAGCATCGGCGTAAAGAACTTCTTACCGTCGATGACGGTGCGAATCTTGGATCCGTCGTAGCCCTCAGAGATTTTCATGTGGCGACGCAGGAAGCGGATGAAGCCATTCTCGCCGTCGCCGTCGTCTTCCTTGGCCACAGCCTGGTGTACGGCTGTGTAGAGCAGGAATGCGCCGAAGATGTAGAAGATCCAGCTGAAGTTCTCAATGAGCGATGCACCGAGCAGGATGAAGATTCCGCGCAGGACGAGGGCGATGATGATTCCCACCATCAGCACTTCCTGCTGGTACTTCCTCGGCACCTTGAACCTGGACATGATGATCACGAACACGAACAGGTTGTCGATGCTCAGGCTGTACTCCGTGAGCCAGCCGGCCAGGAATTGCCCGGCATGTTCCGCATCGGCGAAGTACAGCATGCAGGCGGCGAAGATGAGCGCGAGCACAATGTAGAAGACCACCCAGAGCGTTGACTCTTTGACCGATGGAATGTGCGGGCGTTTGAAAACGAGCAGGAGATCCGCAACCAGGATCAGCGTCAAGAGGACGAGGGATCCGACTTCAAATGCGATGGGGAGCTGAAGTTCCACGGAGGACCTTTCGAAGGAAGGGATGTGCTGGACGCAGCACGGAATCTGAAAGTCTCTCCCGCATCAAGATTCTGATGCCACCGTGCCCGGGACCCCGACGATGCGGCCCGTACTGACGATCACGGCATAGGACCCGAATCGAGTCCAGAGGGATACTCCCCTTCACCCGTAAGAGCCTACCCGACCAGCACTGTACGCCGGCACAGGCCTGACCATCCCGTCTGAGGAGTGGTTAGCTGGCACCGTGACTCAGGACTTGATGAGTGCCGAGCAGAATGTGCGACGCATCATGTGGACGGGCACCGTGTGGTTCGCGGCGGCTGTTGGCAGCGTCGCCGTCACGCTTGGTCTCCTGCTGGCGTCCGGGTGGCGGCCAGCCGTCTTGTCAGTGAGTGGACAAGTCGCGTGGTGGGTGGCATCCGCTCTGGTCACGCTGAGCGTTGGACTGCTCGGCTGGTCTGGCTGCCCGATCCTGGAAGTCGACGTTCCCACCGCCGACCGGAACAAGACGTGGACGATGCGGCTCGGCACCCTGCTGTTCATCGTCGGGGGCGCGCTGGCACTGCTCGCGATTCTTCTCGGGCCTGCTGGCTGACAGCAGCATTCGCATTCACCGAATCGAGCGGCGCTGCCGCTTCGTAAACTGAAGTTGAGGGCACTTAACGAAAAAAGCCCGATTCCCTTATAAAATAAGGGAATCGGGCAGTTGTGACCCCAGCGGGATTCGAACCCGCGTTACCGCCGTGAGAGGGCGATGTCCTAGGCCGCTAAACGATGGGGCCGTTTTTGCAACTCAATGAGTATGCCACACAGATCACGTGCTTTCCAAATTGAGGAAGACCCACGTAAAAACGCGGCACGCGGTGGCAGATTTTCCACGTGCCGGGGAGGCTGGTGCCACCACAGTATCTGGCGCACCGGCACTGAGGGAAGAGTGCGGTGACAATTAGTCACGTTGCGCCACCGATCGATTGGGTATTAGCTCGCCCTATGGAACTGACAAAGCTTGAGCACGCAGCCCTTCTCCTGCAGATCGGCTCGCACAAACTGGTAATCGATCCAGGAAACTTCACCACGCCCCTCACAGACACGGCGGGTACTGACGCGGTCGTCATCACCCACGAGCACGCTGACCACTGGACTCCAGAGCAGCTCGACCGAGTCATCGAGATGAATCCAGACGTTCGGCTCTTCGGTCCGGCCGGGGTTGCTGCGGCCGCACCCGACTACAACATCGAGGTGGTCGCTCATGGTGACGTCATCGAGATCGACCCATTCACCCTGCGCTTCTTCGGAGAGAAGCACGCCGTGATCCACGCGTCGATCCCGGTGATCGACAACGTGGGCGTGCTCGTCAACGACACGCTGTACTACCCAGGAGACTCCTTCACCATCCCGGACGGCGTCGAGGTGAACACCCTCGCCGCTCCTGCCGGCGCTCCCTGGCTCAAGATCGGTGAGTCAATGGATTTTGTGACAGCGGTCGGCGCCCAGCGCGTCTTCCCCACCCACGACATCGTGCTGTCCCGGATCGGGAAAGACCTCGCGGACGTGCGCCTGAAGAGTGCCGCAGAGGGCGCAGGCGGCGAATACCACCCGCTGCAGCCCGGCGAGAGCCTCTCGATCTAGCCGATTCCTGGATCGGGGCTGGTTGCCCGACCTGGCTGACTACCCGAGCTGGCCGACTACTCGACCTGAGCCGTGTCCTCGTTCGAGCGACCGAGAGTCAGCGCAGCGATGACGGCCGCGGCCAGCACCAGGGCAACACCGATCCAGGCCGTCACGCCAACACCACTATCGAAGGCGTGCCGCGCGGACTCCATCAGCGCCTCGGCCTGGGCGGCCGGCAGTCCGTCTGCCACCGCAGCGGCGCCACCGATGGTCTCCCCTGCCGCGCGCGCCGCGTCAGCGGACAAGCCGGAGGGCAGCACGATCGCCGCGCGGTACGCAACGGTGATCATCGTGCCGAGGATCGCCGTTCCCAGTACAGCCCCGAACTCATAGGCCGTTTCGGAAATAGCGGATGCCGCCCCAGCCTTGTTCGCCGGGGCAGCAGACAGGATGATCTCGTTCGACACGGTCTCGGCGGCCCCGATGCCGACACCAAGGGCGACGAAGGCAATCATGAGTGTGACCGCACTGAGGTCGCCGGCCATCATCGCAACTGCCGCGTATCCGCTCGCCGAGATGAGGAGGCCGACCGGCACCACGATGCTCGCCCGCACCCGCCTGGCAATAGGCACGATGACGAGGCCGGCCACGATCATGGCCACCGAACCGGGCAGCAGAGTGAGACCAGCGTCGATCGGATCTTGCCCGAGTACCAGCTGGAGGTGCTGCGCCACGAAGAAGAGCCCGCCGACGAGCGCGATGACGCTGAGCAGGTTGACCATGACGGCCCCGCTGAATGCCGCGCGGCTGAACAGGCGCACATCAAGCATGGGGTCTGGACGGCGCAGTTGGCGACGGACGAACCACGTGCCGGCCGCAAGTCCTGCCACCATGGTGAGGCCACCGACAAGATTCAGCCCCTCAGTCGCCAGTGATTTGATGCCGTAGACGACCGGGGCCATGGTGGCGAACGACAGCAGGATGCTGGGAACGTCGATGCGGCCCGGCTTCGGGTCCTTCGACTCCGGAATGAGGATCGGCGTGAGGATCAGAAGCGGCACCAGCACGGGAACGGCGATCAGGAAGACTGAGCCCCACCACCAGTTGGCCAGCATCACTCCCCCGACGATCGGTCCGAGTGCAGAACCTGCGCCAAAGGCAGACGCCCAGACCGCAATCGCCAATCGGCGCTGGTCGCGGTTGACGAAGATACTGCGCAGCAGCGACAGCGTTGACGGCATCAACATGGCGCCGAACACACCAAGGAGCGCCCGAGCGAGAATCAGCATTTCAGTGGTGGGCGCGAAGGCGGCGAACACCGACACGACGGCGAACCCGACGGAGCCGACCATGAGCAAGCGGCGGCGCCCGATGCGATCGGCCAGGCTGCCCATGGACACCAGCAGGCCCGCGAGCACCAGCGGGTAGATATCGACGATCCAGAGCAGTCCGGCACCAGTGGGCTCGAGGGACTTCGAGATGGCAGGCAGCGCGACGTTGAGCACAGTGTTGTCGACCGACACCAAAAGCACCGGCAGCATCAGGACGACCAGGGCTATCCATTGCTTGCGACCGGCTCGCGGCTGGGCGCGCCCTGTTGTCGGCTGGGCGCGCCCAGTTATCGGCACGCTGCCGCGACCGCGAGCGGCGGTCGTGGCATCCGTTTCGATGGGCGTCGTCACGCTGGTTCCCCTTAGTTCAATGTCAGCTAGGTCGATGACAGCTAGCTCAGTGTCAGTGTCGGTGAACATTTCGTTACTGTACCGGCTGGACGGTATAGTAACACGGCAGGCCCCGGACTCTCTGGATACGATGTGGACGTGACATTGACCCCTACCACCCGTGATCGACTGCTGGACGCATTCGAAGACATCCTCATCCAAGACGGCGAGCGCGCCGCAACCCTCGAGGCCGTTGCAGCGAAGGCCGGCGTCTCCAAGGGGGGCCTGCTCTACCACTTCACCTCGAAGGATGCCCTCGCAAACGGGATGACCGATCGCCTCCTCGCCGCGGTTGCCGAGGACGTTGTGCGGATGCGAGCGGCGCCGGAAGGCATCGTGGCCTATTTCGTTCGCTCGTCGGTGTCGATCGGCAGCCCGCTGGACCGCGGAATCATCGCCGCCACCCACCTGGCCCAGGGATCGCACCCCAAGGTCAAGGAGGCGCTGCAGGCTATGCAGAGCCAGTATCTGGAGGTCATCAAGCTCGACGTGCATGACCCCACCGTCGCCCGCGCGGTCATGCTTCTCTGCGACGGGCTGTATTACAACTCTGCGCTGCTCCCCGCCGCCGGAACCATCGTGCCTGACGAGAGCGGCATGGATGACCTCGTGGCTCTCGTTGCGACTTTGGCGGCGTCTGGCGCTCACGGTTCAGCACCCTCAGCATGAACACGGCCGTCGATCCCCTCGCGCTTCTCGGCCAGTGGCTGCCAGGCTCCGAGAGCGAGCAACGCCCCGTGATGACGCTCAGCACAATCGGTGACGACGGCTACCCAGACGCGCGCAGTGTGCTGCTGAGCGCGTTCGATGGCTCAGCGGTGTACTTTCACACCGACATCCGCTCACGTAAAGCCGAAGAATTGGCCGCGAACCCCCGGGTTGCCCTCGTGCTCGCATGGCCGGAGCTCGGCCGACAGGTGACGCTGCAGGGCGATGCCCAACTGACCAGCCGCGAACAGGCAGCGGATGCTTATGCCGACACGTCCCGCTATCTCCAGTTGCTCGCGTGGCTCAACACGCCGGAGATCGCCGCGCTGCCCGAAGACGCCCGCCACGCACGCTGGGCGGAATTCAGCTCTGCTCACCCTGAGGGCACGCTCGCTGTACCGGCCACCTGGGTCGGCTTTCGCGTCGTTCCCGTTCGCATCACCTTCTGGCGGGGCGATACAGAGGGGCCGAGCACTCGCGTCGAGTACCGGCGCGCCGGCACGGCCTGGGTGACGACGATACTTCCCGGCTAGCTGGGCGCGCGCCACTGATGGCCTGACACATGTCCGACATCAGCGGCTGCTACCGTCAACCTCCGGAGGACACATGAACCAGGAATTCGACGTGGTGGGCATTCGCGCTTGGGCAGGTTTCGTATGGGCAGGTCTCGCATGAGTGGCGTCAACGCCGTTCCCGGGGGTGCTGCGCCAGCCGATGCCGAGTGGCTGCAGCACGCGGTCGATCTGGCCGTGGCCAATGTCGCGGACGGCGGAGGGCCCTTCGGCGCGCTCATCACGCTGGACGGAGAACTGGTCTCCACCGGGCAGAACCGTGTGACGCGCGACAGCGACCCGACTGCTCACGCTGAGGTGCAGGCCATCCGCGCTGCATGCGCCGCCCTCGGTGCGTTCTCGCTGGCCGGAGCGACGCTGTACACGTCATGCGAGCCCTGCCCGATGTGCGTGTCCGCCGCCCTGTGGGCGCGCGTCGACCGCATTGTCTTCGCCGCCGATCGCGATGACGCCGCACGTGGCGGATTCGATGATCGCGAGTTCTACGAGCTGTTCACGCGTGATCGGGCAACCTGGCCGACCGAGCTCGTCAGCAACCGGCTGCCGAGCGCCACAGCGCCGTTCGATGCCTGGCTGGCAGACACGGCGCGCACCAGCTACTGATTCACGGAGCAGCTCACACACCGCGCAGTTCACACCGTGCGGGTCGCATGCTGTTCGCACCTGAAGAGGCCGACGGCATCTGTGTGCCTTCGTGAGTGCATCCGCTGCGCTTTAGCGGTTGACTGTGGTCATGACGAAGCCTGCTGGCCCCAGCGACGTTGACCCATCCCGCGCCGGCCCATCCCGCGCCGGCCCATCCTGCGCCGGCTTGCTGCTGGCAGCCGGTGCCGGGACCCGCATGGGACTCCCGAAGGCGCTGGTGCGAGGAGCGGATGGCGTGCCGTGGCTTGTCCGCGCGATTGCCCTCCTGCAGGGTGCCGGCTGCGATCCGATCGTGGTGGTCCTCGGCGCTGAAGCGGATGCCGCCCGGCAGCTGCTCCCCCATGATGAGCGTGTCCTGCCGGTGGTGAGCGCCCGCTGGAGCGCAGGCATGGGCGAATCGCTGCGAGACGGGATGGCCGCCGTGTCAGAGCACGCCCCATCCGCGCCGGCGGTGGTGATCACCCTCGTCGACCTGCCGGGCCTCTCCAGCGATGTCATGGCCCGCCTCACCGACGGCGTGACGCAGGACACCCTGCGCCAGGCGACGTTCGACGCGCGGCCAGGTCACCCCGTGGTCGTTGGACGGGACCACTGGGCCGAGTTCAGTGCCGGGTTGGCGGGCGACACTGGCGGGCGTGGGTACCTCCGCACGGCTGGGGCTGCACTGGTGGAGTGCGGCGACCTGGGCGACGGCAGGGACGTCGATACTCCGGAGCAGCTGAAGCACAGCTGAAGCGGGGGCTACTCACCACCCGCGGATTTACGCACTCGAGCCACATACGCTTTGATTGCTCTCGGCAACCGACCGCCATAACGCCAAGGAGAACAATGTCGAAGACCGCAGAGCAGGACAAGCTCCACCTCATGCTCATGCTCGCTTTGACGTTCTCAACGGGTGTGATCGACGCAGTCGGCTACCTCGGGCTCGACCGCGTCTTCACCGGCAACATGACCGGAAACGTCGTCATCCTTGGCATGGGGTTGCTCGGTGCAGATGACCTGCCGATCGTCGGTCCGGTGGTTGCGCTGGCGTGCTTCATGCTCGGCGCCGCCGTCGCAGGACGCGTGCTCCGTCCGATTCCCTCCGGCTGGACCGGCAGGTCGACCACCCTCTTCGGTGTCGTCGGCGCCATCCTCGCCGGTGCCGCCGTCGTCGTGCTTCCGTTTGCCGGTGAGATTCCGCTCGCACTCCAGTTCGTGATCACAGGCGCCCTTGGTTTCGCGATGGGCATGCAGGCGGGCACCGCCAGGCACATCGCGGTGAAGGACGTCACTACTGTCGTCGTCACGTCGACCCTCACCGGATTGGCCGCGGATTCACGCTTTGCAGGCAATACCGGCCAGCAGTGGAAGCGTCGCGCTGGGGCCGTGGTCCTGATCGGGCTCGGCGCGCTGGTCGGCGCCGCAGCGCTGCACGTTGACATGGCGTTGGGCCTCGGCATCGCCGCCGCGATCACTATCGTGGTCGCGGCTCTCGGTCACGTGAAGTCCGGCACCGCCGCGCGCTGAGCTGCGCACGGGCTGCGTGAACACACCGGCCAACGCTCGACCGGATCACAGCATCCGTTCGTATGCTCGCCACATGGTTCCCCGAGACGCAGCCCGGCCGTCATCCAGCGCCTGGTGGCAGGTCGCGGCCGGCTGCGCCGCCGTACTCGCCGGAGTGGGCGCAGCTGAGCTGGTCAGCGCACTCGTCGCGCAGAACGGCAGCCCGATTCTCGTCGTCGGGGCTCTCGTGATCGACCTCGTGCCGGGCTGGCTCAAGGACGCCGTCATTGCCGCTTTCGGCACAGCAGACAAGGCCGTGCTCATCGTGTCACTCGCGATTGTGCTGCTCGTCGGAGCGGCTGCCGCCGGCATCCTGGAGTATCGACGGCCACCGTTTGGTCGCCTGCTGATCCTGCTCGGCGGGGCCATCGGTGTCGCCGCAGCACTCACCCGTGCCGGCGCGTCGGTGATGGATGCCGTGCCATCCGTCGTCGCTGTGCTGATTGGCGCGTATCTCCTGCAGCTTCTCACTCGGCGCTTGCGCGATCTCGAGCACGAGGCGGCGACATCCGTTTCATCCGCCGGAGTCACTCCCCGTGAAGCGCTCACCCGGCGCCGATTTCTCACCGCGACAGGGACCGGCGCGGGAATCGGCATGCTTGCCCTCATCGCTGGACAGGTGATCTCGACCGGGTACCGCGCGGCAAGCGCCACCCGTGCGATCTTCACGCTCCCGCAGCCCGCGGTCACTGCTCCGCCTATCCCCCCGGCCGCATCCCTCGACGTGCCTGGACTCACTCCCCTCATCACGCCGAACGCTGACTTCTATCGCATCGACACGGCGCTGCAGATCCCCGGCATTGACCCGGCGAACTGGACTCTGAAGATCACCGGCATGGTGGAGAACGAGGTCACGCTCACGTTCGACGACCTGCTGAAGTTGCCGCTCGAGGAGAGCACGACCACCCTCACGTGCGTGTCGAACGAGGTGGGCGGCGACCTCATTGGGAATGCAACCTGGCTCGGGTATCCGATTCGGAATCTGCTGGCGCAGGCGAAGCCGCTGGCCGACGCCGACATGGTCCTGTCGCGCAGCCAGGACGGTTGGACGGCCAGTACACCCATCGAGGCCCTCACCGACGATCGCAACGCCATACTGGCCATTGGCATGAATGGCGCCCCGCTTCCTCTTGAGCACGGCTACCCGGTTCGAATGGTCGTGCCTGGCCTCTACGGCTACGTCTCTGCCACCAAGTGGGTCGTGCAACTCGAGGTCACGCGTTTCGATGCCGCAACGTCGTACTGGACCGATCGGGGCTGGTCTGAACAGGGGCCGATCAAGTTGTCGTCGCGCATCGACGTGCCATCAGGGGGCACCGTCGACGCCGGGGACGTGGTCGTAGCCGGTGTCGCGTGGTCACAGCACACCGGGATCAGCGCCGTCGAGGTGCGGGTCGACGATGGGGAATGGAACACCGCCACCCTGGCCGACGCGCTCTCCATCGATACCTGGCGCCAGTGGAAATGGGTGTGGCCAGCGACCGCCGGCACACACAGCCTGCGGGTTCGGGCGACGGATGCCAACGGGCTGGTTCAGACAGCCAAGGTCACCAACGTGGTTCCAGACGGCGCGACCGGCCTGGACAGCAGATCGATCACCGTGAGATAAATACAACTGAGATACAAGAGCAACGCAAGAACTGCGCCTGCTGCGCCGCCGCCGCACTGCTTAGAGCAGGCGACTCCCGCGCTCGATCTGCTCCTGCACGCTGCGCAGCGCCTCAGCCTGTTCCGCGCTCTCCGCGCTCTGTGGCCCGGTTTTACGCGACTGGTCGAGGCGATGGCGCCGCGTCAGAGTCATCGCGAGAATAATCACCACGACGATCACAATGAGCCCACCACCCGACGCGATAATTGCACCTGTCAACATGCCAACCCCCATTGCCGTTCCTTCTGCACACGGTAGCAATAGCCGTCGGCCGCTCCGGCAGGCTCACCAGCGCTGTGACCGAGCTGTGACCTATCGGCGTCGCACGGGCAGAAGGCGAGCCTCCGGCATCCGCTGGCTACGAGATCGAACGGATGACGCGCGCCGGGTTTCCGACGGCGACCACGTTGGCCGGCACATCCTTGGTCACCACAGAGCCAGCGCCGATAACGCTGTTGTCGCCGATCGTCACACCGGGAAGCACGATCGCTCCCCCGCCAAGCCAGACGTTGTCGCCGATGACAATGGGCAGCGCCGCTTCGAGCTTGTCGCGGCGAGGCTGGGGCGCAAGCGGATGCGTTGGCGTGAGCAGTTGCACGTTCGGGCCGATCTGGCAGTCCCGACCGATCGTGATCGGAGAGACATCGAGCGCGGTGAAGTTGTAGTTGATGAAGGTGCCGGCGCCGATCGTGATGTAGCTGCCGTAGTCAACGAACAGCGGCGGCTTGATCTCGACATCGGCCCCCAGACTGCCGATCAGATCGGCCAGGATCGGCCGCGCGGCGACAGGGTCCTCGGCGTAAACGGCCAGGTACCGGTTGGCTAGCCGTACAGCGCGCTGCGCCTCAGCGATGCTGACGGGGTCGTCGGCGACGTAGAGGTCGCCCGCCAGCATCCGCTCACGATTCGTACGCGGATCACCGGCGAAGTAGTCAGTTTTCTCTGTCATGCGTACGCATCGTACACACGCACGTGGGGAACGTATCGAGCCCGAATCGGCAGCACGAATCAGCACCGCGAATCAGCACGAGGAATTAGCAGCACGAATCGGCAGTACGAATCAGTGGAACGCAGCGGCACAGGCAGCACGCGCGAACGTAGGCTGTTCGCATGGACGAACGACGCAGCATCCCGTCACTGGTCGCACCGGGTGCGCCGCTGTCCGTTGACCGCGAAGAGCGGTATTCCCGCACGCAGATGCTGCCCGGATTCGGACCAGCAGCCCAGCAGCGCCTCCGTGCCGCGCGTGTGCTCGTCGTTGGCGCAGGCGGGCTCGGCAGCGCGGTGCTTCCCGGCCTCGCCGCCGCGGGCTTCGGCACGATCGGGGTCATCGACGATGACCGCGTTGAGGCGAGCAACCTGCCGCGCCAGATCATCCACACTCCGGCAGATCTTGGCCGGCCCAAGGTGGCGTCCGCGGCCGAGACAATCAGTGCACTGGATGCCGACACCACCGTGATCACCTTCGACACGCGGCTCGACGCGGCCAACGCCCTCGCGATCGTCGCCGACTTCGACCTCATCATTGACGGAAGTGACAACTTTCCGACCCGCTATCTCACCAATGACGCGGCCGCACTCACCGGTTTGCCCGTGGTGTGGGGCGCGGTGCACCAGTTCGGCGGGCAGGCCGGTGTGAGCTGGGCCGCTCATGCACCGCAGTACAGGGACCTCTTCCCCGAGCCGCCGGCGCCTGGCACGGTGCCGAGCTGCGCAGAGGCCGGGGTGCTGCCCTCGGTCTGCGCCGTCATTGGCGGCATCCTGGTCTCAGAGGCCATCAAACTCGTAACAGGCGTCGGCGAACCCCTTCTCGGCCGGGTCACGACCTACGACAGCCTGCGCGGCACATTCCGCGAGGTCGCATACTCACGGGATCCGCTCGCCGCCCCCATCGCCGCGCTGATCGACTACGACGCGTTCTGCGGCATCACGCCCAGCGAGGACTCTGGCGTTGCTTCCGGCGTCGCATTCGGCGTGGCATCCGCTCACACACAGAGCGCCATCAGCGCACCCGACCTGCAGGCGCGGCTCAGGCGCGGCGATTCAATCACCCTGATCGACGTGCGCGAGCCGTGGGAAGCGCAGCTGGCCATCATCGATGGCGCAGCGCTCGTGCCACTCGGCGAGCTCGAGCAAGACGTCTTCGACGATCCAGCCGGCGTCGCAACGGCCCTCCAGGGCGCCACGGTCATCGTGTACTGCCACCACGGACCGCGCGCGGAGCGAGCCCAGCAGATTCTCGTGCAGGCCGGGCTGCCGCAGACGATGACCCTGACCGGCGGAATCGATGTCTGGGCGAGGGACATCGACCAGAATCTCGCGCGCTACTGACCGGCACCGATACCGAAATAGCGGCCCCGAACGCGCAATACTGAGTCCATGACCACCGTTGACGATCACGCCCGCCTGGTCGAGCGGATGCTGGCGCCTCGCCTGGCCGGCCTCGGCACGGAGTCCGTCCTCTTGCGTGACGCCCTCGGGCGGGTCGCCGCGGAAGACGTGCACTCCGCTGTCGACCTGCCGCTGTTTCGCAATTCTCAGATGGACGGCTTTGCGGTTCGTGCGGCCGACGTCGCCACCGTGCCGGTCACCCTCAGCGTCAGCGACGAGGTGCCGGCTGGCCCTGGGGTGCCGAATGCTTTGCTGCCGGGCGCCGCCGCACGCATCATGACGGGAGCACCGATCCCGGCGGGCGCCGATGCCATCGTCCCTGTGGAAGACACCCGGGCCGCCGAGGCAGGCCAGTTCAGCGAGGCAGACCAGAACAACGGGCCAGGCCAGTCCAGCGAGCCAGGCCAGTCCAGCGATTCAACCCAGGCCCCTTCGCCCCGCATCACCATCACCCGACCGCGAGCGGCCGGCGAGTTCGTCCGCGAACGCGGCAGCGACTTGCGGGCCGGTGAACAGCTCGTGCCCGCTGGCACGCTCCTGGCTCCCCGGCACCTTGCCGCCCTGGCCGCTGCCGGAATCGACAGCGTGCTGGTCCGCCACAAACTGCGGGTCGCGGTCATCACCACCGGCGCAGAACTCGTCGGCGACGGCGCAGAGCCCGCCCCAGGCCAGATATTCGACGCCAACCAGACGGCTCTGGTCGCCGCCGTCTCCGAGGCCGGCGCCGTTGTCTCATACGCGGCACGAAGCACCGACGACCCTGCCGCGTTTCGTCGCATCCTCGATGACGCGGTCGCCGCATCCGACCTGGTGCTCACCTCAGGCGGCATCTCGATGGGGGCCTATGAAGTCGTGCGTGACGTGCTCGAGCCGCTCGGCGCATCCGTTGGACACGTCGACATGCAGCCGGGCGGCCCGCAGGCAACGACCGTGCTCAACGGCGTTCCCGTGATCTCGTTTCCCGGCAATCCCGTCAGCACGCAGGTCTCATTCGTCGTGTTCGTGCGGCCGCTGCTGCACCGCGCAGCTGGGCGGCCGGTCGATCAGCTGGCCTCCTTCCGCCTCGCGAAACCCATCGTGTCCATCGCAGGCAAGCGGCAATTTCTCCGCGGCGTCATCATCGATGACGTGCTCGTCGAACAGGTTGCAGGGGCGAGCTCGCACCTGGTCGCGGCGATGGCGAGAGCTGGTGTCCTCATCGAGATCCCCGACAGCGTTACGAGCCTGGATGCCGGTGCCGACGTGAGAGTGTGGGCCTTGTAAATGAGCAAGCCTGAGCGAGCCCGAGTGAGTGGCATCCGCGTGGCACCGAGTGAGTGGACATCATGAGTGAACTGACGCACATCGACGGCGACGGCCGCGCCCGCATGGTCGACGTGAGTGACAAGGCCGAGACGACGCGGATTGCCCTCGCGCGCGGCCGGTTCGTCACCACGCGGGAGGTCGTCGACCTGGTGCGCGCGGACGGCCTGCCCAAGGCCGATGTGCTCGCCACCGCCCGCATCGCGGGAATCACCGGCGGCAAGAAGACCTCAGACCTCATCCCGCTGTGCCATCCGCTGCCCCTCTCGTCGCTCGTTGTGGACTTCGAACTGGGTGAATCGACCATCGAGATCGCCGCGACAGCCAAGACCACCGGCCGCACGGGCGTCGAGATGGAAGCGCTGACCGCCGTCGCGATCGCCGGGCTCACCCTGCACGACATGGTCAAGGCGGTCGACCCAGCAGCCATGCTCACCGACATCCGCCTGGAGGAGAAGAGCGGCGGCAAGCGCGGGCAGTGGCAGCGCGCGAATGCCATGGCTGAGCGCGAGGCCCAGGCGCGGGCGTCGGCGTCGGTGCAGGCGCAGGACGACGACACACAGAGCACGCCTGCCGCGCAGCCAGCCCAGCCGCACTCGCGCAGCGCCCGCGTGATCGTCGCATCCACCCGTGGCGCAGCCGGCGAACGCCCGGATACCACCGGCCCGGTGATCGCCGCGTGGCTGGCCGAGCGTGGCTTCGACACCGCACCGGCGCTTGTCGTAGCAGATGCCGACATCGAGACAGCACTGTCGGCCGCCGTCCGTGCGCAGCCGGCCGTCATCCTGACCACCGGCGGCACGGGCGTCTCATCCACCGACGCCACCCCGGAGGCGACCGCGCCTCTCCTCGACCGACTGTTGCCCGGCGTCGCGGAGGCACTGCGCGCTCGGGGACTCGACTCCACACCGATGGCAGCCCTCAGCCGTGGACTTGCCGGCGTTGCCGGACGCACCGTGATCGTGAACCTCCCCGGCTCACCCAGCGGCGTCACCGATGGCCTCGCCGTTCTGTCCAATCTGCTCCCGCACCTTGTCGACCAGGTCTCCGGCTCGGCCCAGCACGTCTCCGACCCGGCCCCGCACGTCTCCGACTCCGCCCAGCACACAGGCACCCAGCACATGGGAACGCAGCACGCGGGAACCGACCACACCGAGGAGGCCCCGCATGCCTGACGTTTTCGCTCAGATCTCACGCGAGCCGCTCCACCAGGCCGTGGCCGACACCTTCGTCACCACACCAGAGAACGGTGCGCTCGTCACCTTCCAGGGCATCGTGCGCAACCATGACGACGACCGCTCGGTCACGGCTCTCGACTACCAGGCGCACCCGGACGCCGAGCGGTTCCTGCTCGACTGCTGCACCGAGATCGCCACAGAGTTCGGACTCCGCGTGGCCGCCATGCACCGCGTTGGCCCGCTCCACATCGGTGATGTCGCCTTGGTTGCCGCCGTCGCCGCTCCACATCGTGCAGAGGCGTTCGCCGCCTGCGCCGAGCTCGTCGAGCGGATCAAGGCCCAGGTGCCTATCTGGAAACGACAGCACTTCACCGACGGACAGTCAGAATGGGTTGCGCTCTAACCCCAAAGAAAGTTCGCCTGCAACCGCAAACAGTGTCCTAGCATGTGCTTTATGCCGCAGATACGGATAAAGGATGCCGCACGTTACCTCGGAGTTAGCGATGACACCGTGAGGCGCTGGGTCGATTCAGGCCTGCTGGAGAGCTCTCAGAATGACGCCGGTCGCACCGTCGTCGACGGACTCTCCCTCGCGCATCTGGCCAAGAAGAACGCCACACTTCCTGACGACCCGTCAACGGTTGGCCGTTCGGCGCGCAACCAGTTCGTCGGCCTGGTCACCGCCATCACGATGGACACCGTCATGGCGCAGGTTGAGCTGCAGTGCGGTCCGCATCGGGTCGTGTCACTCATGAGCAGCGAGGCCGTGCGGGAACTCGGCCTCGAACTCGGCAGCGTCGCAATCGCCGTGGTCAAGGCAACGACGGTCATCGTCGAAACCCCCACCGGAAAGACACTGTCATGATGCCAACGTCTCTCGCGCCATCCGGACGGCGACTCCGCGCCCTCGGCGCAGTGATCCTGGCCGGCGCGCTCCTCGTGGGCGCAAGCGCGTGCGCGGCAGATCCCGGCGACGCCGCCGCCGATGCAGGTGCGCCCCACAGCGCCACGCCCTCCAGCTCCGCCGCGTCGCTCAGCGGCACCCTCACCGTTTTCGCGGCGGCATCCCTCACCGCGACCTTCACGATTCTGGGTGAGGCGTTCGAAGAAGCCAACCCCGGCACGCACGTCACATTCAGCTTCGCGGGTTCCTCCGACCTCGTCACCCAGCTCGTCGAAGGGGCACCCGCCGACGTGTTTGCGTCTGCCGATACAGCGAACATGGCCAAGGTCATCGACGCCGCACTAATCGACGGCACTCCAGTGAATTTCGCCACCAACGTGCTCACCATTGCCGTGCCCCCTGGCAATCCGGCGAAGATCACCAGCTTCGCCGACCTCGCAGCGCCCGGCGTGAAGACCGTCATCTGTGCGCCCCAGGTTCCGTGTGGCGCCGCGACCGTGAAGATCGAGACCGCCACCGGCGTCACGCTCACCCCTGTCAGCGAAGAATCGTCGGTGTCAGGGGTGCTCGGCAAGGTGACGTCCGGTGAAGCGGATGCCGGCCTCGTCTACATCACCGACGTCGCCTCTGCAGGCGCCAGCGTTGACTCCGTCGATCTCCCCGAGGCGTCGACGGCAGTCAACTCCTACCCGATCGTCTCACTGGCCGGCGCTGTCGATAGCGACCTTGCTACCGCCTTCGTGGACTTCGTCACTAGCCCTGCCGGGCGCTCGGTTCTCGCCGCGGCGGGCTTCGGCGCTCCCTGAGGGCCCTGACACATGACCGCACTGCTCAGCACTCCAAGAACCGTTCCGCGCTGGATCATGGGCGTCGCGGTTGTTGGCGCTCTCTTCGTGCTGCTCCCCCTGGTGGCTCTGGTCACCCGCGTTGACTGGACCCAGTTCATCCCCCTGATCACGTCTGAGTCATCCGTTGCCGCGTTGCAGCTCAGCCTGCGCACGTCGCTCGTCGCGACAGCGCTCTGCATCGTGTTCGGCGTGCCGATGGCGGTGGTGCTCGCTCGCACCGTGTTCCCCGGCCAGCGCATCGTGCGCTCTCTCGCACTGCTCCCCCTTGTGCTGCCGCCCGTGGTCAGCGGTCTGGCGCTGTTGTACCTGTTCGGGCGGCGCGGCCTGCTCGGCGGGGCGTTCGAGGTGCTCGGCATCCAGATCGCCTTCTCAACGACAGCGGTGATCCTTGCGCAGACCTTCGTCGCGCTGCCGTTCCTGGTGCTCAGCCTCGAAAGCGCGCTCCGCACCGCTGGCACCCGCTACGAGGCGGTCGCGGCCACGCTCGGCGCGCGCCCGACCACCGTACTTCGACGAGTGACATTGCCCCTGGTCATGCCCTCCCTCGTGTCGGGGGCCGTGCTGTCGTTTGCCAGGGCGCTGGGCGAGTTCGGCGCCACCCTCACCTTCGCGGGCAGCTTGCAAGGCGTCACGCGCACACTGCCGCTCGAGATCTACCTGCAACGAGAGACCGATCCGGATGCCGCTGTCGCGCTTTCCCTGGTGCTCGTTGTGGTGGCCCTGGTCGTCGTGGTCGTTGCCCACGGCGCGACCGAGCCCGGCAGGTCTCGACTCTCGGGTACGTCGGGTGCGTCGGGTACGCCGAATGCGTCAGGTGCATCAGCACGAACAGGCCCTCTGTCATGAGCCTCTCCTTCAACGCCAGCCTCGCCGCTCGCGGGTTCGACATGTCCCTCACGATCCAGCCCGGCGAAACGCTCGCCGTGCTCGGGCCGAACGGAGCAGGCAAGTCCACGCTTCTCGGACTCATCGCCGGGTTGCTCAGGCCCGATTCGGGACGAGCCGACCTCAACGGCACCGTTCTCTTCGACCAGAAGGCGGGAGCGAGCAGCTGGCTGGCCCCGCACAAACGCGGAGTTGCCCTGCTCGCCCAGGAGCCGCTGCTCTTTCCGCATCTCTCCGTGCACGCCAACGTCGCTTTCGGACCACGTAGCGCAGGCCAGTCCCGCGCTGCCACGGCCGTGAGCGCAGATCGGTGGCTGAGGGAGACCGACAGTCTGGAGTTCGCCGACCGGCGTCCGCACGAACTCTCCGGCGGGCAGGCGCAGCGCGTTGCCATCGCCAGGGCACTCGCCGCGGAGCCGAGCCTGCTGCTCCTCGACGAACCGTTCGCGGCGCTCGATGTCACGGCCACTGTGACACTGCGACGGATGCTGCGCCAGGTCACCGCTTCCCGCACCACGATCATCGTCACTCACGACGCGCTCGACGCGTTCCTGCTGGCCGACCGTGTCATCGTGTTGAACGACGGTGCCATCGTCGAGGAGGGGCGCACTCGCGATGTCCTCGAACGGCCGAAGCAAGCGTTCACGGCGGAGCTGGTCGGCTTGACCTTGCTCACGGGTCGGCGCACCGCTCAAGGTCTTGTCACCGCTGCCGGCGTGGAGATCGCCGCGGCCGCTGGCACCACCGGAGCGCTGGGAGAGCCGGTGGCGGCTGCGCTGCGGCCGACCGCTGTACGGGTGTCGCGGCCGCAACCTGCGAGGTTGAATCCCCCGGTAGCGCTCCAGCCCGCACCGACACTACAGCCGACAACGTTCCCGCCCTCAATACAGCCACGGGTTGCTGCGGAGCGGGTACCCGAGCATCAGGCCAGCGATGAGCATCTGCAGGATCTCCTGAGCAATACGATCATCGGCACGGTGCATGATCTTGAGCCGCGCGGCGACCTCATCCGGGTGCGCACGGAGTGGCTGTCCGCTGACCTGGAACCGAGCCGTGTTGCCGACCTCGACCTGGCACCGGGAGTGCCGATCACGCTCAGCTTCTCACCCGAAGACGTGGAGCTCTACCCCGCAGGTTGAGGTACCGCGACTATCCGCAGCCCAGCCTGCGCCGCGCCGCCCGATGTCACGTCAGGAGGCGTTTTTGCGTCACACCCATGTCCCGCGCCACCCGCACGCGGCGTGTCACATTTCCTCCTCCTGAACCCACCTCCCCGGCGGTCGAGGAGCGAGCGCCAGCGAGCGTCTCGAGACCTCTCAGCCGGCGCCAGACAGGCTCCTCAACAGGCCACCCGTCGCGACAGCTATCCACAGCCAAATATCCAGATCAGAACCTGTTTCCGGCCAGTAAGAATGTCAGTGGTGCCGAGGATAATTCAGGGCATGAACCCCCTCATGAAACAACTCGGCAGAGAAGTCGAGGAGGCCGCCCGATTACATCGGAGCCTCGCGACGATCGCCGCGGCAGAGGCCATCGCGATCGACCGGGCCCGCCTGACCAGCGAGTCCATGACCACCGCCCCGGTCACCGTGCCCCAGGCGGAACAGGCCTGGGCGAACGAACGCCTGCTCGTCACCGAACTGGCCTGCGCGCTCCGAGTGCCAGAACGCACCATGGAAACGACGATCGCCGTCAGCAAGATCCTCGTGCACCAACTGCCCACCACCCTGGCCGTGCTGCAGGCCGGGGACATCAGCTACCGGCACGCCACCACCCTCGTCGACCAGAGCATCGGGCTGTCCCCGGAGAACACGGCTGCCCTTGAGGCGGCGGTGTTGCCGGATGCGGGTCGGCTCACCGTGGCGAAGTTCGCCCAGAAGACCCGAAAGGTGCGAGAGCGGCTCGATGCGGAGTCGGTCACGGCCCGGCATGAGCGCAGTGTCGCGGATCGGGCGGTGTTCTTCGAACCCGCCAAGGACGGCATGTGCTGGGTCAGCGCGTTCCTTCCGGCAGCGAAAGGGCAGGCGATCGTGAACCGGGTCACGAACTTCGCGATGAGCCTGCAGGGTTCGGATGAGTCCCGCACGCTGACGCAGTTGAAGGCGGATGTATTCGTTGACCTGGTCCTCGACGCCGGCAACGGCAACGGTGGCGGCAGCCGCGGCATCAAAGCCGATGTCGTCATCCTGGTACCGGCCCTGACGCTCCTCGGTCGCAGCGACGAACCCGCCGTGTTGGAAGGCTACGGGCCGATCGACCTCGACACCGCGAAAGAACTCGTCGGCGACGCGACGAGCTTCCTACGCATCCTCACCCACCCCGAGACAGGAGCGTTCCTGTCCGTGGGGCGGGATCGCTACCGGCCACCCGCCGGCCTCCGCACGGTGTTGCAGCTACGGGACGGCACCTGCCGGTTCCCCGGCTGCAACCGGGCGGCCAGGCAGAGCGATTTCGATCACACGGTGCCGTTCACGGAGAACGGTCAGCAGGGTGAGACAAGGCTGACGAATATGGCCTGCCTCTGCGCGAAGAACCACCGCGACAAACACGAAATCGGCTGGCAGGTCAGCCAGGCAGACGACGGAATCCTGCACTGGACATCACCAACCGGTAACAAGTACGACACCGAACCTGAGAACGAGATCGGGCCAACCGCTCTGCCTACGGTTTCGGTCTCGGCGCCGATCCTGGTTCCGGTTCCGGTTCCGGTTCCAGTTCCGGTTCCAGTTCCGGTCCCGGTTCCGGCCCTGGTCTCGGTTGAACCGGACACCAGCCTCCCGCCGTTCTAGGTGCTCGGCCGGTTTCCCGTCAAAAAACGTGCGCTACCGAGCGACGGTCGCCGCCGCACGCGGCCCTCGCACGAGGTGCGGCTGCTTCTTGAACTGGCCGGTGACGACCAACAAGCCGATTGCGACGGCCATCACGATCCACGCAACCAAGCCGAGGGGTCCGAGCACGACAGGGTCAGCGTTCGAATTCACGGCAATGACCAGCGCCAAGAATCCGGCGGCAGCGTTGAATGCACCGTGCGCGAACACGGCTGGCCAGATGGAGGCCGTACGCAGGCGCAACCACCCGAGCAGCACGCCGTAGAAAATGCACCCTGTGATCATCATGGCGACACCCAGAAGATTCGGCTGGCTGAAGTTGTACCCAAGCAAAATCAGCGGGCTGTGCCAGATACCCCAAAGCGCTCCCGTTATCACGAGGGCTGGCCAGGTTCCGAGCGGCAGCAGGCTCGGCAACAGCCAGCCTCGCCAACCGATCTCCTCGCCCAGTGCGAACAACCCATTGAAGACCGCGGCGATTGGCACCAGGAGGAGCTGCAGCAGTACCACTGTCCCCACCGAGACGGAGAGCGGGTCTGCGCTCACGGCACCCAACGATGCCGCGAACCCGGAGAACTCAACGAGATCAAGCTGGACGAGGCCGAGTGCTCCAGCCAGGAACACGGCCGCTACGACTATAAGGATGCTCCCGAAAATGCCGACCACAGTCATCCCGATGGTGCGACCGGCCGGTCGCAACGGCCACAGCCCAAGATATTCGGCGGTGGGCCGCGGCCGCGGCTTCTGCACGAAAAAGACGACAACGAGCGTAGCCAGGAGCGGTGTGAACATCATGGCCGGCAGCAGCAGTCCGGCCAGCGGGTTACTGAGCCCGTCTCCGGAGACCCAAAGGGGTAGCACGACCAGCCAAGCCAACCCACATGCGAGAATCGCGAAGACGATGACGGCTCGCCACGGCACGCGAGTCGGCCACTCGAGTGCGCCCGTTGGTGAATCGTCCAGGGCGAAGTCCTGTGACGCAGCGGTGGGGGGCGTTGCCCTCATTGGCTACTCCTTAGTCGTGCTGGTTGGTACTGCGTGGTTGGTACTGCTGATGTGACAGGGATTGTTGGGCACGTTGTTTGCGGCTCCTGCACGCAGGAGGTCGCACGGTGTGGGCGCAGCAGACTTAGCCGCCGGCAAACGGCGGCAGCACGTCGACCGTGGCCGAAATGGCCCGGGATGGATCCCGGCAGACGACGGTATCCACGAGGAACGATCCTGAGCGCATCACGCGCGCCATTGCAGCGCCATAACGATCTTCGAGGTCAGCGCGGAGCGCGCCAAGCGTGGCATCCGTCAGCGTCAGCTGCTCCTCTTCGCGGCCGGCAGCCTCAGCGGCAGCCGCGAAATAGCGCACCCTGACAGTCGTTGATTCAGCCACCGATTGCCCCCATGCTCCGTTCCGGCGGTACGAAACCGCTGGCGTTGATTCCGTGTCCGGCTTGTTTGCCCCACATCGCTCCCCGCCAGTATCGCGCGATCTCAGCGTCATCGCCGCCGCCGCGCAGAAGCGGGCGCAGGTCGGTCTCGTCGTCACTGAACAGGCAGGAGCGCACGGTGCCCTCAGCGGTGATGCGAGTGCGGTCGCACGCCGCACAGAAAGAGCGGGTGACGGATGCGATGATCCCCACGGTTGCAGGCCCGCCATCGACCAGCCATTCCTCGGCGGGCGACGACGGATCGTCCCTGCCCACCTCAGTCAGGGCGAATCGCTCCCCGAGCACATCAAGCAGTTCCTGCGCGGGGACCATATTGTCGCGTGCCCAGTTCTGGTCGGCATCCAGCGGCATCTGTTCGATGAAACGCAGCTGACAGCCCTCGATGAGTGCCCATTCGAGCAGGTCGACGGCACCGGGAAGCGTTTCGCGCATCAGCACGGCGTTCAGTTTGAGTGGAGTGAGTCCCGCGGCGTGCGCGGCCCGGATGCCGGCCATCACAGCGGGCAGGCGATCGCGTCTGGTCAGCGATGCGAAGTGATCGCGGTCGACAGTGTCGAGCGACACATTGATCCGGGTGAGACCGGCAGCGACAAGTCCGGCGACGCGGTGGTCAAGCCCGATACCGTTGGACGTGAGCGACAGGTCGATGCCGGGGGCGGCATCCGCACACAACTGAATGATCTCGGCGAGGTCTGCGCGCATCAGGGGCTCCCCGCCGGTGAAGCGCACTTCGCGCACGCCCAGATCGTGTACGCCAATGCTCACGAGGCGGGCGATCTCGGCTGGGGTCAACAGGTCGTCGCGCGCAATCGCAGGCAACCCTTCCGCCGGCATACAGTACGTGCAGCGCAACGAGCACTTCTCAGTGAGGGAGATCCGCAGGTCACGCGCCACGCGACCAAAACGGTCAACCAGCCCCGCGGTATCCGGTCTGCCAACCATGGTGGGAGCCACACCGCCGACCACGGTTGGAGCCGCACCGGATGCCGGCGCATCACTGATGCGCTGGGTGGGCAATCCGAGGTTCACGGCGGGCACATCCTTACCCTAGACCGCACAGGTCGATACCTGCCCAGTCAATAACTGACCAGTCAATACTTGCCCAGTGAAGACCTGCCCAGCCATTACCTGTCTAGTGGTGGAACCCGGGTCGCTGACCCTCAGCCGGCATCGGGCTCGACAACGCGTCGAGGAATGCGGTCTCCTTCTCGATGTCGGCGAGAAGTTCGGCGGCAATATCCATGCTCAGTCCGTTGCGCACGACGATTCGCTGCACCGTCTGGTCGGCCAGGTTGTCGGGCAGCGGATACGCCGGAACCTGCCATCCCTTCATCCGCAGTCGGTCGGAGAGGTGGTAGAGATTCCAGTTGGCTGTATGGCCGGGCTTCAGCTGCCAGGCGAAGACCGGAATGTCGGATCCGTCGCTCCACAGCGTGAACGCGCCGATCTTCGCGACGCCGGCGGAGAGGAACAGTGCAACATCCTGCGTCTCCTTCTGGACGGCCGTGAACCCCTTCATGCCGAGCCGCAGGAAAAGGTAATACTGCAGCAGCACCTGGGCGCCGGGGCGAGAGAAGTTGAGGGCAAGCGTCGGCATGGTTCCGCCGAGATAGCTGACGTTGAAGATCAGTTCCTCAGGGAGGTACGCGCGATCACGCCACACCACCCAGCCGAGTCCCGGGTAGACCAGGCCGTATTTGTGTCCGGAGGTACTGATGGAGTGCACGCGGTCGACGCGAAAGTCCCAGAGCAGGTCTGGCTGCAGGAAGGGCGCGATCATGGCACCGGATGCCCCGTCGACATGAATCGGAATATCGAGGCCGGTCTGCTTCTGAATGGCGTCCAGCGCTGCGGCGATTTTCAGCACTGGCTCGTATACGCCCGTGTATGTGACACCCATGATGGCGACGACACCGATGGTGTTCTCGTCGACGTACCTGTCGAGCTCGAATCCGTCGAGCATCTGGTGCTCGGCGCTGACCGGCACATAGCGAGCCTCGATCTCGAAGTAGTTGCAGAACTTCTCCCAGACCACCTGCACGGCCGAACTCATCACGATGTTGGGCTTGTCCGTTGACGCTCCCGCTGCACGCCTGGCAATCTGCCAACGCCGTTTCAGGGCGAGCCCGCCCAGCATGCAGGCCTCCGACGATCCAATAGTGGATGTCCCGATCGCCGCTTCGGCGTCTGGCGCGTTCCAGAGGTTCGCGACCATGCGCCAACAGTTCTCTTCGACCGCCGCTGTCTGCGGATACTCGTCCTTGTCGATCATGTTCTTGTCGTAGGACTCTGAGTAGAGCTTGTTGGCCTGGTCGTCCATCCACGTCGTCACAAAAGTCGCGAGATTCAGGCGCGAGTTGCCGTCGAGCATCGTTTGGTCGTGCACGACCTGGTACGCCGTTTCCGGCAGCATGCCTTCAGCCTCGAGCCGGTGCCTGGACGTGATGGTGGCTTCGCCCGGCCGTGCGTACGACGGCGTTTCGTCGTCGGTTCCGAAGCCGCCGCTTCCCGTGGATGCTGTCATGATCCGTGTCCCTTCCGTGCGGGCGACGGCGCGAGGAATCGGCGAACCCCGAGCGTGACGCCGTCTGACAGCGACCCTAGTCACGCACGCGCATTCGGCCTAGGCCTGAAAAATACCGACCGTCAGATCGACTGGCGATAGCCGAAGAACTCATGGTCGTTGTTGTAGCCGCCCAGCCCTCCGCCCACCTCAGAGAAGTGCTCAACGAACTCGATGCCCTTGATCCATTTCACCATTTTGAACCCGAGCTCCACCTCGTTGCGCAGGCGAAGCGGGGCGCCGTGGCCAAAGGAAAGCGCGTCGTCGTTCATGTCGTAGGCAAGCATCGTCAGTTCATAGCTCATGTGCTCGATGGGCTGCGCGTCGTAGTAGAGGCCGCCATCCGGGCCGACCGCAAACGAATAGAAGATGACCCACTTGGCTTCTGGCTTGGGCTTGACGACATCGAGGATGGACTGCATCGAAACCCCTCCCCACTTCGCGACCCCCGACCAGCCCTGGATACAGAAGTGCTGGGTGATCTGCTCGTGGTACGGAAGTGCGCGCAGCTGTTCCAGACTGAGCTCGACAGGGTTCTCGACCAAACCGTTCACTCGCACTGTGTAGTCAGCGAAGGCCCCGGCCTCGAGCTCTTTGTATTCTTCGGTTTCGGGGTATTTGCCGTTGTGCCAAAAGTACGGGGAGATGTCTTTCTCTGTGTATTGGCCCGGTTTGGAATCGATGTGCTCAAACAGTCTCTCGAACGGCCCGATCAGGGCGGAGCCGGCCCTCTGCACCACGCGCGGATGGCGGTACGTGAATGGAGTTGCGGCTACCCAACCAACGATGACGACCACCATCGACGCTGCGAATATCCAGAACCCAACCCACGACTCGTCGTCCCGTGACGCATACATGTGGTTGAGGTTCTGCAGTGCACCTGTGGTCAGCACCAGGGCAACGTGGATGACGATGAACAGGACGAACCAGCACAGCACGAGGAAATGCAGCGAACGCGCGACCTGGATACTGAACACCGAGCTGATCGCGCGGAAGCGGGTGGACAGGGCTGGTGACATTCCGAGCCCGGTGAGCAGCGCTGCGGGAGCTGCGATGAAGACGGTCACGAAATAGGCGATCAACTGCAGACTGTTGTAGTTGACCCAGCCCGATTCCAGTGGCCAGTCCAGGGAGAGGTACTGGATCGCGACGGACAGTGAGTTCGGGATGACGTCCCAACTGAGCGGCACCAGTCGCATCCATTGCCCTGTCGTGAAAATGAGGATGTAGAAGACGATCCCGTTGAGCAGCCACAGTGTGTCGATTCCGAGGTGCCACCAGCGGGCCAGACCGATGGAGTGGCGGCGCCCGGGAAGTCCGACACCGTCGAGGAGGGTGATCGAGTCCTGCTTCGCCGTGTACAGGGGATCGGCCGGCACAGGCTTCTGCACGCGAAACCAGTCCTTGCCTGGTGTGGAGTGCCTGGTCCAATAGAACCGCGGGTGGTCGGCGATGATCGTGACCCCCGAGCGGATGATGAAGATCATCAGGAACAGGTTGAGGAAGTGCTGCCAGCCCAGCCACGCGGGGAAGCCGACCGGCGCGCCGGCCGGGAGCGGAGACGCGCCCGGATACTGCCGCATGAAGTCCTGCACGGCAGGGAGGTCACGGATGCCTCTGGCCACCGCGATACCGATGACCAGGAGGAGCAGTCCGAGCGGAATCAACCACAGCAGATTGAACCATTTATCCTGCCCAATCCTCACTCGAGGTGCGACCCCGTATTGCGCAGGGAGATGCCCGGCCCAGTCCTCGTCGACCGCTGTGTAGCGCGTGCTGTCGAGCTCGTCGCGGAAGCTTTCTGTCACCCCCGGCCCGGCGTCGGCGGCGGGAACGTGCTGATCTTTCGGGTCGTCCAGCGGCGTGTCCATGCCGCGGAGCCTAGCAACGCGTGCGCACCAGGGCTACGATCGCCCGGGCGCACGCCGCAGAACGAGCACGACTCCGGTCGTTGCTCCTTGCGCAGGCGCTGCGACCGCTCAGGCGGTCGCTATCCCCGGTCAGGCCTCGCCGTCACGGAATGCGCGTGGTGCGCCAGTAGCGATCATCCCGGCTGTGATCGGGGACGGCCTGAAGCCTTTGACGACCAGGTAGACGCCCAGCGAGAACTCCCACGCCGCGATCGGAAGCGCGGCGAGCCCTGCCAACGCTGAGGCCCGGTCGATGACGCCGAATATCGTTGCGATGAGGGCAACGAAGAGCACGCCCGCCCCGACGAATCCCAGTATCGGGAGAAACCGTGGCACAAGGCGCGACTGGTAGAGCAACGAGCCGAGCAAGAGGGCGTTCACGATCGGCATGAGACTCTGCCCGAGGAAGAACCGCTCATACTGCGCGACCAGCGATTGCCCGGTGATCAGGGCATCCGCTCCGACCCCTGCCCGCCGCAATGTCACCAGCGACAGGAGGCTGACGGCGCCGGCGAAAATGGTGCTGGCTTCCAGGATTCGTGATCCGACGAAGCCGAGGGCGACCGCCTCATTCTGCCTCTTGACCACGGGGAACAGCACCACAGCTGTGCCGATACCGGCGAGCGCCACAATGATTTCGAGAAGCGCCCCGACAACGGTAGCCGTGTCAGGGCCCGGACCGACGATGTAGTTCGGGTCGTGCACCGGAACATAGAGAAAGAGAGTCGGGATCGAGACAAAGGTGATCAGGTACAGGATGCCCGCGACAAGCGCAGTCTTTCGCAGCGAGGTCATCCGGACTTTAGCTGGCGGCGTGCGGTCGGATGCCATGATGTCTCCTTCACGGATCGCGAACGCTACTTCAGATTTTCACGACCGCGCTGTGCCGAACACTACGCCGGGTGCGAGACCAGAGACACCGGCAAAGACAACGCTCCCGTTTCGGTCAGCTTACCGGCTCGCGGTCAGGGATCGAGGCGGCAACAGCATCCGCTTCGGCCGCATCTGCGGCAACGGCGGCGGGGTTCTTGCGGCGCTTGACACTCGCGAGGGCAGCCTTGCTGAGTTCCAGCAGGATCGGGATGCCTGAAAGGAGCACGATCGCGATGATGAAGTACTCGGCGTACTCGGCGACGAAGTCGATCTGGCCCAGGAAGAATCCGACGAGAGTCAGGCCGACACCCCACAGGAAGGCGCCGACGACGTTGTACGAGACGAAGGTGAGGTAGCGCATCCGGCCCACGCCGGCAGCAACCGGCACAAAGGCACGGAACACCGGCAGGAAGCGCGCCATGATGAGCGCCTTCCCGCCGTGCTTCTCGAAGAAGGCATTGGTGCGCTCAACGTTCTCCGGGTTGAAGAATCGGCCCGATTCGCGTTTGAAGACCGCAGGGCCGGCCTTGCGTCCGATGTAGTACGCAAGCTGGTCGCCGGCAAATGCCGCGATGAAGACGACCGCTGCCGTTACCCAGATGGGAACATCCACGAACCCGGTCGCGGTGAGAAGCCCAACGGTGAACAGGAACGAGTCGCCAGGCAGGAACGACAACACGATGAAGCCGGTCTCAATGAAGATGATGCTGGCCACTCCGAGGAGCACAAACGGGCCAAACCAGCGAATAAGCGAGTCGGCGTCGAGGATTTCAAGTCCGGGAATGCTCGTGAACATAGAGAAGTGGCTTTCGTCGAGGGTGTTGGCGGCGGATCACCAGCTTTTGATTGTGGCAGGTCTCGCCTGAAAGCTCCCGGTGCGAGCGTCGCAGAGGTTCCCTGTAGCCGAACAACCGCCTAGCCTTACCGCAACATCCGACGAATGGAGAGACATGCGCGCGCTCGTGGTCTACGAAACGCTGTGGGGCAACACCGAGCAGGTAGCGCGGGCGATCGCCACCGGCTTGAGCGATGCGATGAACGTTGAAGTCGTCGACTCCGATGCTGCGCCGAAGGATGTGGACACCTACGATCTCGTGGTCGTTGGCGGGCCCACCCATGCGTTCTCAATGACGCGAGCCACTACGAGAGAGAACGCTGTCGCCCAGCAGGGGGCCCCACGCGCGCCGACGCGTGGCATCCGGGAGTGGCTCGTTGACGTGACCCCGCCCAGCAGTGCCATACCGGCAGCCACCTTCGACACCAGGGTGGACAAGCCCCGGATGCCTGGTTCTGCAGCCAAGGCCGCCAAGAAGGAGCTCAGAGAACTCGGCTTCATCATCGCCATCAAGCAGGAGTCATTCCGCGTGCACGGCTACGAGGGTCCACTCATCGACGGAGAGCGCGATCGCGCCGAGCGGTGGGGCCGCGACCTCGGCGCAATCATCGCAGGGCGATAGGCCGCACGCTGTGCTCCCCTCCCACTGCCCGCTGCGCGGCGACCGACGGAACTTTCGCCCCTGAGCGACACTCTCCGAGATTCGTAGGATCAAAAAACGCCCGCAAGTTATGAAGGAGCGACGCAATGAGTGATTTCCAGCTGCCCAACGAGGTACCGAACCTGTATGCCAGCATCGTCGTCGGGATCGACGAATCGGACGGGTCGGTGCGGGCCTTGCAGCACGCCATCGAAATCGCACAAAAATTCGGGTCAAGCGTTGAAGCGGTGTCCGTGTGGAACTTTCCGGTGTCGTATGCGCCGCTTCCCACAACCTGGCACCCAGACCGCGACGCCCAACATGCCCTGCAGGAAGTCAGCGACACAGTCCTCGGACCCGAGTGGCCAAGCTGGTACACAGCGCGGGTACTTCAGGGGTCCCCCGCCGATGTGCTGGTGGCGCGGAGCGCGACCGCCGACCTGCTGGTCGTCGGCAGTCGAGGACTGGGCGGATTTTCTGGCCTGTTGCTTGGTTCTGTCAGCTCACAGGTTGCCGAACACTCCGCGTGTCCGGTGCTGATCGTTCATCGCCCCACGAACAAGAACACGTGACGACACACCTGTAAACAGCGTCGGGGCGCTCATCTGCACGCCCGGCGACAGATGCCGTCGCACTGCCCCCATCGCACGTCCATCGCGCAGGTCAGCCACGGCCGCTGCATCAACTCGGCTATGCTCGGCACGGGAATTATCGGCTCGCCACTCCTGTCACGGGCTCACGCGGACAAAGTGGGCGATGACCGGCCATTCCTGAGTCAACAGCATGACCCATCGCACAGCATGACCCCACTGAAGTAGAGGAGTAACACGATGAGTATTGGTTTGGGAATCTTCCTGATCGCGGTCGGCGCGATCCTCACGTTCGCCGTCAATGTCTCGGTCGAATGGGTGGACCTCGACTTGATCGGGTACATCCTCATGGGTGCTGGCCTCGTCGTCGTCATCATTGGTCTGGCCCTCCTCACCCGAAAGCGACGCTCAGTTGTCACCAACCGGAGCGGCGTTGACCCGGCAACGGGCGCCCGCGTCGAGACGGCCGAGCGGAACGACACGCTCTAAAGCATGAACGCGAACGGGGAGGGCAACCGAAAGTTGCCTTCCCCGTTCGCGTTAAGCCACGAGGTGAGCCTGGCCATCCAGATCTGCCTGGCCATCCAGATCAACGGACGGATGCCGGGTCACCAGCGACGCGCGACGTCCTCCACGTGCCCGTAGACGTTGTCGAACGACACGACCTCTCCGCTCTCCAGCGTGATGTCGCCCGAGAAATGTCCGTAGCAGGTATCCGCTCTGGCCATGATGATCCAGCGATTGAACATGTTCCTGAAGTGGTGGACCGGTGTGAACGTCACGTTCACCGTCGGCCCGGTGATGCTCCAGGGTTCGAGCCAGTGTGACGGATCGTAGGTCCATTCCAGGTCGTCACTGATCTTGTGGAGCTCGCCGTCCCGCCGCAACCAGTTCTCGGTCGACCCCGTGCCATCTGTCCATTTACCGCCGAACTGGAGACCGATGTCGTGGCCGAGGCTCGAGCCACTCCCCGAGCCCCAGTTCCAGAACGTGCGATACGGCCAGCGACCGCGCCCGTGATCGTGGGTGGCACTGGTTGTGTCTGGCTCGAGCCGATATTTCACGCCGTCTATCACCATGGTGCCTTCCACTCGCAGGCAATTGTTCTTGCGCGTGTACTGGAATGTGCGCCTGCTCCACGGCACAACGACACCCATTGACTGGTGGTCCTTCGGTTCGAGCACCTGCACGTCCACCTGGATTCGCTCGGATCTCGCATGCAGGGCTGTGCCGCGACTGTTGGCGGTCAGCTCAACCACGGTACTTCCGCGTCGTCCGCGCGCAACCGATGCACCGCTCGGATCCTGCAGTCCGCCTCTGCGCGGGAGCCAACGGTTGCCTCCCTGACGTATTTCGTCGAATCTCACGCGATCCATCACCGTTACAGAGACATTCGCTCGATAGTCATGCTGCGAGATGTTGAGCGCCAGAATGTGGTCGGGCGTCGTGATCGCCCAGTACTCAAATCTTTTGTTACGCCCCCAGCCCCGCAGATTCGTGCGATGGAGTGGACGGCGGGTCCACCCCACAGCGGCGGGGTTCAGCGAACCGTCTGACAGACACAGGTCCACTGGCTCAGTGATCTCGCGCTCTCGACGAAACGGATTCGGATTCGGATTCGGATTCAATTCGGGTGAAACCACGTCGTACATCAACCTTTCGTGGCGCCTTCGGCGAGGCCCCTGATCAACCACTTCTGAACGAGCAAGGCGAACAGCACCATCGGAATGACGGTGAGGGTTCCGGCGGCTGCCAGAGCTCCCCAGTTCGCTCCGTTGTCGGTATCTGCCGCCATACCCAGGACAGCCACCGGAATCGTCGAGGCCTTCTGCCCCGTCAAAACGAGTGCGAAGAGCAGCTCTTCCCAGCCGAGAATGAGACTGAAGATGAACGTCGAGATGAGCCCGGGAACCGAAATGGGAACGATGATCCTGAAGAACGTTCCCAGCCTCGAGCATCCGTCGATCATGGCCGCCTCTTCGAGTTCTCGCGGAAGCGCAAGGAAGAAGCCACGCATCAGCCACATCACGTACGGAATCATGAAGGTGCAGTAAGCGAGGATCAGCGTGAGGTGCTGATCGAGCACACCGAGATTGCGGGCCACGATGAACAGCGGCACCGCCAGGGCGATCGACGGAACACCACGCGAGGCGAGGATCAGCACACCGATCGTGGCTGCACCTCGGATCTTCAACCGTGCCAGTGCGTACCCCGCCATCGAGCCGACCAGTAGCGAGATGATGCTCGCGCCGCCGGCAATGATGACGGTGTTGAGCATCCGCTCTGGAATATCGGCATTGGCGAGCGGCGCAAAATACTGCTGGAACGTGACGTCGAAGAAGAAGGTCGGAGGCGTGGTGAAGATGTCACGCTGCTTCTTGAGCGAGGTGAGCACCATCCAGAACACCGGGAAGAGGAACAGTGCGCACACCACGACACCGGACCAGATGTGAACTGACCGACCGATCTTCCGTCGGCGGCGCTGCGGTGCGGCTAGTGAAGCGCTCACAGGCGATCCTCCATTTTCTTGCTTACAGACAGGAATACAAAGGTGAGCGCCATGGTCAGAATGAGAACAATGACGGCCATTGCGGATGCCTCGCTGAACTTCAGTGACTGGAATGCCTGTTGGTAGATGTACAGGTTGACCACGTTGGTGGCTTGGCCTGGCCCGCCGTTCGTTGTCGTGAGCACGATGTCGAACATCTTGACCGCACCGAGCCAGCGAACGACGAAGGTGGCGGCGATGATGGGAGCGAGCAGCGGAAGCGTGACCGACCGCAGCGTCTGCCACCAGTTGGCCCCGTCAACCCTCGCCGCCTCGAAGATGTCTTTCGGCAGTCCGAGAAGTGCCGCCGACGCGATGAGTGCGACAAACGGCGTTGACCGCCACGTGTCGATTCCGACGATGCTGATCATTGCCAGTGCCGGATCTCCGAACCAATCCAACGGGGGAATACCGAACAAACCGAGGAACCAGCTGATCACGCCCCACAGCGGGTCGAGCATCATCTTCCAGATTCCGCCTGACACAACTGGTGCCACCACCATGGGGATGAGGAAGAGGGCGCGAACGACGCCGCGCCCTCTCCATGCTGCGTTCATCAGGAAAGCGATGCCGAAGCCCAACACCATCTGGAGCGGAAGCGCGAGCACCAGGTAGATGCCGGTGATCACGAGAGAGTTTCCGAAGTTCTCGTTCTCGAACACACTCGTGTAGTTGTCTACACCGACCCACTCCGACGGAGCGAAGGTGGCCAGATCCAGTTCGGAGAAACTGATCTGGATCGTATAGAACAACGGGTACGCGAGAACCGCGGCCAGAAGCAGTGTTGCGGGGGTTAAGAACGCCCACCGACTTCCGAAGTCCGCCGCTCGTGCGCGATCGGCCGAGAAGGGCCGTTTCAGCGCTCGGCGCCTTTCGCGTTCCTCCCGTCTCTGTTCGGGAGCCTTATTGCGAACGATCTGTGAACCCATGGCGCTACTTCAGCAGCTTCTTGATTTGGTCACTTGCCTTCTTCAGCGCGTCTTCCGCGCTGACCTGGCCGTTCACAGCGGCGCTGGTCTGGTCGGCGAGAATCTCCTGGATCGCGTTGGACTGTGGTGACCTCGGACGCCACATGTCGCCAGCTTCTGCCGCCACAAACCCCTCTTGAATAGCGGCGAACACGGGAACCATCCACTCCTGCTCTGGCGCGGTGGACAGGGTTGATTCACGAGCAGGGAACGAGCCGAGGTTGTTGACGGCCCAGGATTCACCCTTCTTCGAGCTCATCCACTGCAGCAATGCCCATGCCGCTTCCGGGTTTTCGCTCTTCTTCACGACGGATCCGCTCCAGATGCCGCGGTGCGTGCCGGCGGACTCGCTGCCGGCTGGCATGGTCTGGATGCCGACCTGATCTGGAGTGAGAGTCGTCACATCGGGGTCTACCGCTGCGCTCTTGAACGCACTCCCCCATGTGAAGACACTCGCGACCTTCCCTTGGCGGAAGGCGTCAAGCGGCTCGTTGTAGTTATAGTTCGTCGCGCCGGCAGGGGCGTATTCGAGCAGGTCAACCTGCGTCTGCAGCGCCTCGATGCCGGCTTTGTTGTCGAACGTGGGGTTCATTTCGTCATCGAAGAGTTCTCCACCGTTTGAGTCGAGAATCGTCTGCCAGATCGTGGGCGAGAGCGGATCGCGCGCCCACGTCATTGCGTTGGCCCACGAGTCGGTCGCGCCGTCCCCATCGGTGTCCTGCACCAACTGGGGTGCCTGCTCGATGAAGGTGTCCCACGACAGTTCTGGGGTGGGTTCGGCCACGCCGGCATCCTGGTAGAGGGTCTTGTTGTAGAACATCAGGAGAAGATTCGATCGCAGCGGAACGCCGTACTGCTTGTCATCCCACTGGCTCGCAGCCAGCGCCGCGTCGTAGAAGTCGTCCCAGTCGTAGTCCGCGTCAGTCCAGTCTGCGGCTTCGGCCTCGAGGTCGAGCAGGCCACCCGTCGCAGCAAGTTGCGGAGTCCAGGGGTCGTCGGTGATCAGGATGTCGTGCTCCGGCGATGCACCGGTCAAGTCGAGTACGCCTTTGGCCAGGAGATTTGAGTACGGAACCCCGTCGACATCAACCTTGATGTAGGGAAAATCCTTGTTGAACTCTGGGACGAGCTGGTCTTGCCACGCTTTCGCAAACGCTTCGTTTGCGAGAACTCGAATCTCGACGGGGTTCTCGGCCGTGCCGATTCCGCCGCCGTCGGTGCTGGTCGTGGTTCCGCCGCCGCTGCAGCCTACGAGCACCAGCGCGGCCGCGGTCGACATGGCGAGTGCGCCGATCGACCGGCGATACCGCCGGGGTGCCCTCATGGACGTGTGCGTCATTGCATCCTCTTCTCTGAGACGTTCATCGTGTGCGAAGTCGCCACATGACACGTGTAAGCGCTGCGTGTCCGCAACAGGGCAGCCCCAATGTTGCAACGTGGAAACAAACTGCTAGTTAGGTACTAAACCAGACGCCCAGAAAAATTGCAACGTGGGAACATTTGGGTCATCTCGTCTATAGACTGGGGCCATGAGCGAGGGCGACGGCGAGGCGGCAGGCAAGTCCAAGCGGCCCAGCATCAAGGATGTGGCCGCTCTCGCTGGCGTGTCATGGCGAACGGTGTCCAACGTCATCCACGGGCATCACTACCTCAAGGCTGAAACAAAAGCGAAGGTGGAAGCGGCGATCGCCGAACTGGGCTACCGCCCGCAGCTTGCCGCGCGGCAGCTTCGGAGCGGTCGCAGCAATCTGGTGACGCTTGCCGTGCCCTATCTCGCGCACCCGTACTTCGCCAGCCTCGCCCATGCCGTCGTCGAGGCCGCAGAGGAGCGCGGGTTCACCGTCTTAGTGAACGAAACTCGAGGTCTCCCCGAGCTGGAAGAGAAGGTGGCGCGCGGGTATCGCAACGTGCTCTCAGATGGGATCATCTTCAGCCCGCTCTCGCTCGAGGTGGATGCGATAGTCGCAATGCGTGACACGACGCCTCTCGTGCTCCTGGGCGAGCACACCCTCAACTCGAAGATCGACCACGTCTCCGTCGACAACGTGGGTTCGACGCGTGAAGCGACGCAGCACTTGATTGATCTCGGCCATAAGAAGATCGCCTTCCTCGGCTACCTGTCGCAGGGGTCTCTCGGAACAGCAGATCTGAGGCTCGAGGGATACCGGCAAGCGCTTCAAGCCGCGGGCCTACGAGAAGAGTCACGGCTGATCATGGGCTCCCCAGACGACAACGCGCCCCTCGAATTCGCGGTTGGTGCTGAAAGCGACTACTCGCGCGAAGAGGGATTCGCCCGCGCCGAGCAGATGCTGTCGACCATCGACGATATCGACGCCATCGTCTGCGCAAACGACCTGCTCGCCGTCGGCGTGCTCCGGCGATTCCATCTCAGCGGCATCCGTGTTCCCGAGGATGTGGCCGTGGTGGGCTGGGACAACACGCCAGAAGGCGGCTTCTCCTCCCCCACACTCACGACAGTCGCACCCGACATGCAGGCGATTGCCCGGCACTCCGTCGAGGCTATCCAGCGGCGTATCGACAACCCAGACGCGCCAGCGGCAGGTTACGTCGCCGGCCATCGTCTCGTCGTGCGCGAGTCGACAGCCGGAAGCAGCTCGGTGCGGCGGCAGGGTGGGCCTGCACTGAAACAGCCCGCGGTCCAATGACCCCGATCTGCCCGATGGCGTTCTCCTTCATTGAGCGTTTCGCCTTCATTGAGCGTTTCGCCGGTCCTTCAGCTGTTAGGGCTCGACGTGCGGCAACGAGTCCGTCGGCGCCCTGACGCGCAGCACGACGTTGCCCTTCTTGCGTCCGGTGTCGACGTAGCGGTGCGCTTCGACGATCTCCGCGAGGTCGTAGGTGCGGTCGATGACTGCCTGATACCTGCTGGAATCTGCAAGGCTGACGAGGAAAGCCAAGTCCTCGGCTCGATGCTTGCCGACGTTGGCCGTGACCAGCTTCTTGCTCTTCCTGCTCTGCCTCGAGGCCCGCATCATCCCCTTGAGATCACTGATAACCAGCAGGAGTGCCCCGCCGGGCTTGATGATTGCCTCGACCCGCTCGAATGGAGCGTTGCCGACACAGTCGACGATGACGTCGTAGGTGCTCCCCTCAGCAGCGAAGTCCTCCGCGGTGTAGTCGATCATCCGGTCGGCGCCGAGGGCGGCGACCAACTCCCGGTTGGGTGAGCTGGTCACTGCGGTGACGTCGGCGCCCAGGTGCTTTGCGAGCTGCACCATCGCGCATCCCACGGCACCGGATGCACCGTTGACGAGCATGCTGTCCCCCGGCTTGATCGCGACCTGATTCAGGAAACCTCGCGCCGTGCTGCCACCGAATACGAGAGTCACCGCCTCTTCCATAGTCATCGTGCGGGGCGCAGCAGTGATGGCGCCATCCTGCTGGGCGCAGACATACTCCGCGTGGCCGCCGAAGTCGCCACCGCGGAGTGCGATTACCTCGTCGCCGGGGGCGAATGCGGTCACGTTTGCACCTACCGCGTCAACGACGCCAGCGGCATCCATGCCGAGAATATGGTGCCGGGGTCGAAAGAAGCCGAGCCCGAGTGCGGCGAGCATCCCCAACCCACGGGGGACAATGCGGCTGCGAGCCCGATGGTCTGCGACGCTCACCGTGCTGGCGTAAACCTTGATGAGCACTTCGTCGGCTTTCGGAATGGGTCTGGTCATCTGTTCGACGTGGACGACGTCTGGGGAGCCGAATCTGCGGTAGACGGCCGCCTTCATGGTGGGACGGATAGCGGTGCGGTGTGCTGTCATGGTCGGATCGCATCGATCGCGCTTCGGATAGTGATCACAATGATGGCCCTCCTTCTCGTTGTCTGGCCGGACGTGGTCCACACCTGCCGGCCCGTCAAAGCTCAGTGTGCCCCCGTGCCGCCGTTTCGCGGCCTCGGACCTCATATGGCGACTTCGCCCACCCCCTTGCGCACGGGCGCCACCACGAGGAGGGTGGCGTGAGGCAAGCCACCCAGCCGACAAGGGACCGGACACGCAACGGAGGATGGTGCGACTGTGACCACAACCGGATATGACGGAAGCCCTCCGCCGCCCGTCAGCCAGCCAGTGCGGCTGAAGCCGGGAGGCATCGTCCTGCTGATTATCGGCACGTTGCTCGGGCTGATCGGAACAGGACTCTTCGCGGCGGGCGTCGTGTTCACGGCAGCCAGCGCCCTGCAGCGGGACGACGGCTTCTTCAGGTCACCATCGGTGAACTTCTCCGTGGGATCGTATGCGCTCACGTCGCCGAATCTCGATGTTGCCGGAAACCTGAAGTCTGGCTCCGGAGCGCCGTTCGACCTTGCCACGCTGCGCTTGGAGGCAACATCAAACGAGCCGAACCAGGAGATCTTCATCGGTATCGCACCAAAGTCGGATGTTGATGCCTATCTCTCTGGAGTGCAGCACAGCGAAATCAGCGGCGTGCGTGTCTCGCCATTCGTCGTGCAATTCCGTGAGGTGCCCGGCTCCCAAACACCGGGAGAACCTGCCTCCGAAACGTTTTGGACCGAGTCGGCCTCCGGCGCTGGAACTCAACATGTGGACTGGACCCTGCGCTCTGGCAGCTGGTCTGTCGTGGTGATGAACGCCGATGCGAGGCCTGAAGTGAACGTCGACCTCACTGCCGGCGTGCACAGCGGCGTCATCCTGCCCTTCGCCATCGGGCTGCTGATCGGTGGCGCCGTGCTCTTCCTCATTGGTGTGGCCCTCACCGTCATCGGCGCTGCAATGCTGGGCCGCCAGCTGGAACCAGTGTCGCCTCCCGCGGGCCTTCGTCCCGGGCTGCAGGCATACCCAGCGCACCTCACCGGCCACCTCGACTCCCCGCTTTCGCGTGGGCTGTGGATCGTGAAGTGGCTCCTGGGTATCCCGCACTTCATCCTGCTGGCATTCCTCTGGTTTGCCTTCGTCGTCGTCACGATCATCGCCGGCTTCGCCATCCTGTTCACCGGCCGGTATCCGCGGTCGTTGTTCTGGTTCAATGTCGGCGTTCTGCGCTGGAACTGGCGTGTCGGTTTCTACGCCTACTCCGCGCTCGGCACTGACAGGTACCCGCCGTTCACGCTCGCCAGAACGGATTATCCTGCCGACTTCGACGTCGACTACCCCGAGCGGCTCTCCCACGGCCTCGTGCTGGTGAAGTGGTGGCTATTGGCCATTCCGCACCTGCTGGTCATCAGTATCCTCGGCGGCGGCATCGGATGGTGGTGGGGCTTCAGCTACGGATGGGGATCAGGCATCTCGTTGCTCGTCCTCCTGGTGATCATCGCCGCCGTCATCCTGCTATTCAGCGGCCGCTATCAGCTCCCGCTATTCGACTTCATCATGGGCATCAACCGCTGGGTATACCGGGTAATCAGCTATACCGCGCTGATGCGCGACGAGTACCCGCCGTTCCGCCTCGACCAGGGGCCGGTTGACCCGGTTGCGCCAGTTCCGTCTGCTGCGCCGGTTCCATCGGCTACACCCGTTGAACCAAACCCAACCGAACGCCATCAAGGCGAGTAACGGCTGCGGTGACGCCGGTCCCGGCTCGTCCGTCAGCCTGCGATGGATTGACGATATCGGTCCCGCCAGTCGCGAGGGGCGAGTCCATAGCGGGAGTGAAAGGCTCGGCTGAACGTCGAAGCGGATGAGAATCCAGATCTGGTCGCGATGGTGCCGAGGGCTAGCTCGCTCGTGCGGTCGCGCTCCATCAGAGACCTGGCTCTCGTCAGTCTGCTCTCGAGGATGGCACGAGTGAGCGTGGTCTCTTCGAGCTCGAATGCCTTCTGAAGCGTTCTGCCCGATACCTGCAACGCGGCTGCGACGGATGCCGCGGTGAGGGCTGGGCTTCTTGAATACAGCTCGACGTGTTGCCGCGCTTCGGTCACCAGGTTGCTGCGGATGGTGTCTGGGGCAGAGTGACGCCCGAGGAAATCGTCGACGAACGCCGTCGTGAGTTCGAGAATCGAATGGGCGAGCGCTGCTCCAGAAGCTGGGCCGAGGTCGGTGTCCATTCTCATGGCCTGCGACGCAAGCGAACCGATCATGAGAGGCAGGCCCTCGGTGAGAGGGAAAACTGTGCGGGCAATGGAGTCAATGTCTGACGAGCTGAGACCGATCGCCTGGCGATCCATCCGTATCGACAGTGCACGGAAGTCCGGCGTCATCTGGAAGCCGCTCAGCCGCGGCATATGGTTCATATTCATGTTGCCGGCGTGGTTTTCGATGTCGTTGTATGCACGTTTGCATACGATCGCGCCATCGGTGATGAATGCCCACACGAGCGCATCGCCCGGGTCGGTGTAGCCGGCAAAAGGATCATTGCCTGCGGTGGGAGCCTTGGTGTGAATCAGGTGCACTGGGCCGAGTGCCTTGCTTTTCACCACCGTTGCGACAGCAGACGAGAAGCCGGTCTGTTCGCGTGTTGCTTGAGGGAGATACATCGGGACCAACTTTTACATAGGCGTCGACGTGTGTCCACCGAGAACGCCCGTACTTGACCACAGCCGAATTAGTTCTTCACAATTTGCGAATCCCCTCTGCAGCACGCGACGAGTGGCGACACCATGTAATCAGCGACTGCAGACGAGCGTCGAGCCAGTGGGCGCTGAACCAGTCACTCCACCAACATCAAGGAGAAACCATGCCGTACTTCACCACTTCGGACGGAACCGAGCTCTACTACACCGATCAGGGCGAAGGGCAGCCCGTCGTACTCAGCCACGGATGGCCGCTGTCGTCGGATGCCTGGCAGGTTGAGGTAAAGCTCCTCGCCGACAACGGCTACCGTGCCATCGCCCACGACCGCCGCGGGCACGGCCGCTCGGCAAAGACCTATAACGGCAACGACATGGACACATACGCCCGTGACCTCGCCGAGCTGGTCGAGCACCTCGACCTCACGAACCTCGTCGTCATCGGCCACTCCACCGGCGGCGGTGAAGTCGTGCGCTACGCAGCTCAGCACGGTGTCGGACGCGTCGCAAAGGTGATCACTGCCGGCGCTGTTCCGCCCCAGATGGTGAAGACCGACAGCAACCCCGACGGGCTGCCCATTGAGGTGTTTGACGGCATCCGTGCTGGCGTTCTGGCGGACTCCTCGCAGTTCTACATCGACCTCACAGAGGCGTTCTTCGGAGCAAACCGCGAAGGCAGCACGGTCTCAGAGGGCGCGAAGCGCGAGTTCTGGCGCCAGGGCATGCTCGTCAACCTCGCCGCGGCCTACGACTGCATCAAGGCCTTCTCTGAGACCGACTTCACCGAGGACCTCAAAGCCCTCGACGTGCCGATCTTCCTTGCCCACGGAGATGACGACCAGATCGTTCCCATTTCTGACGCGGCGATCAAGTCAATCGAGCTCGTCAAGGACGGCACCCTGAAGGTATACCCCGGCGCCCCGCACGGTATCTACGGTTCCTACCAGGCTGAGCTCGACCAGGACATCCTCGACTTCATCGCGAAGTAGCACGCTTCGAATACCTGAGACCAACAGGTATTCCAGGCTCCCCGCCCGGGCCGTCGTTCGACCATGACGGTCCGGGCGCATTTGCTATCCTCCATGTGAGGGCGAGCGGATGCCCGGCAGTGAGCCCGGCAGCGATCCAGTCATGAGCGCGACCGAACATAGGGCGCCGGTGCGACACGCTCGGCCACACGGCGCACGAACCGAGCACGAGATACACGTAGCGGAGGGCGAAGATGACGATGGCGGATGTGAACCCGATGATCCCGCCGAGCGGTGACGGCTGCCTGGAATGCCTGGACTCCGGCGGCTGGTGGTTCCATCTGCGGCGCTGCGCGGCATGCGGCCATATTGGCTGCTGTGACAGCTCCCCCGAGCAGCATGCGCGCGACCACGCGACCGGCACAGGCCACCAGGTTGTCCGCACGTTTGAGCCTGGCGAGAGCTGGTTCTGGGACTACTCAATCGAGGCATACATCGACGGCCCGGAGCTCGCCGCGCCAGCACATCGGCCGATCGAGCAACCAACGCCCGGCCCCCTCGGCGCGGTTCCGGCCGATTGGAAGACGCTACTCCACCGCTGAGCGGATGCATTGAGTACGGATGATCTCGTATCCCCCTCCGCATCGATTGATGCCTTCTCTGCGCGCGTGAACAGCGAGGTCAGAACCACCTACCGACTCTCGCTCGGCAGGTTTGAAGGCGCGCCGCCTCCCCCCGGAGGGGTCCCGCCGCCCATCCCGGAGGCCCCCTGCTGAGTGACGCTGTTGGCGTAGTCATTGGTCGGGTCGCGGTAGATGGTGTGCACATGACCCCAACCGGACGTGGTAACCCCGCTGATGTCCGCGCCGGCCGACCCCTGCTGAGCCTGGAAGGCGATGTACACGTTCGGGCCGGAGATCGAGAACGAGATGCCGTCACCGGTGCTCATGTCGTACGTCGTCTCGCCGGACCAGGCGATGACGGTGTCATCGAGGGTCGCCTCGATCTTGGCGAGAGCCGCGGCGGTGGTCTCCTCATCGGCCATTCCGACCCAGTTGGCGATCACTTCCAGGAGGAACTGCTTCTGCTCGTTCGTGAGGTCGGCACCGGTGAGCCCGGCGCCGGTGGAGAAGTCGCAGGTGTCGCCCGGTGCGCACATGCTCACGTCGCCCGAGGTCAGGGTCGCCTGCTGCTCAGCCGTGAGGCTGTCGAAGAACGCGAACGCGTCGGTGTAGATCCCGTCGAACGGCTGGACCTCGGTGCCATCGCCATCCGTGTAGACGGCAGGTTGTACGCCCAGATGTGTCGGCGCAAAGGTGATGGCGTCGGCAGAGCCGTCGAGCGTGGCATTGATGCCGAGGTGGTGGCCGCCGAACTGCACCTCGAACGCGCTCGTGTCGGACGGGTCGCCGAAGAACGCGATGTAGTACTGGCCGAGCGAGCTCTCGGTACTCGAGCTGTTCTCGGCCAGATACTCGTCTCCGCCCATGATGCCGGTGACCGTGGCATACGCCTCGTCGCTGAGCAGCGACTCGAGCACCGCGAGTGCCCCGGCCTGCTGCTCGGCGGTGAGGTCGGTGAGGTTTAGTCCCGCGCGCTCGACGAAGGTAACCGGGAAGTTCGACCAGGATGTGGTCTTGGTCTCATCGTCGTAGTCGTACAGCACGGCCTCGCGCTGCTCGCTCGTGAGGGTGGATAGGAATGCGTCAGCCGCCTCAGCCGTGGCGGAAATCGTTTCGGCTGTCGTGGTCGCGTCCGTGGTCGACACGGTGGAATCGGTATGCGTGCTGGAGCTGGCGCTGTTCGAGGAGCTGGTTGTGGAATCGGTCATGGTGGTGGCGCAACCTGCCAGGGCGATGCCGCCCGCCAACAGCATGGCGGTCATCCAGGTCGTTCTTTCCCGCAATGGCCGCTTCGCAGTAGTGGATTTGGTCGCGTCGATCTTCATCATGACGACCACGATAAGCAGCCTCGCTATGCGTTCCCTATGCCGTTCCTATGAGAACCGAAGGCAACGAGCCTGCTCTCACCCGCAGGAACCCGTCTGTCGCGTCGGGGATGTGGCCAGCGAGAGAACCGGTGAAGTCAAGGTGTTCTGACAACGGCTCCCTGAGTCCGGTGCCGTCGTCGACCATGACGGCCCTGGCATGCGTGGCGTGGGGCTGTGGCAGTCAAGCCCGCCAGTAGTTGTTCGCGGCCGCAATGGTCTGGAACTCTATCGCGATGACTTGGCTGACAGCGATGAGGCTGTCTGGGTCTGTGGAGTAGTTCGGGCGGCCGCCTGTGAGCACGTCGAGATCAGGTTGGATGTTGTGGATGCTGTGTCTGGCCATTGTGATGGCTAGCGCGCGGCCTTCCTCAGCCGTCGAGGTAATTAGGGTGCCACCTGGCACGAGTACGAGTTCGGAATCTGGGACTCTGTTCATCGCTTGCTCCTTTTATGTCGGGATGAGCCGAATGCATCTCGGGGTTACCCGAGTGACTGGTAGCGGATCGACAAATCAGCGCCCGTCTCCGCGCGCAGTGAGCTTCCGTCAATCAGCCACTGTGCACCCACCACGGAGCTTTCGCGAGGGCACGGTCCTTTGTGCGGCTGCGCGGCGGGGTGTACAACGGGTGACATGGTCCGGATCACGAACACAATCGACATAGACGCGTCGACCCAGCAGGTCTATTCGGCCCTTCGCGCGCTCGACGCCTACCCGACCTGGCTCGGGCATTCAACGGTGTACCGCGGCACGAGAATCCGCACACCGCAGGCTGGAGCGCGGCCCACCTACGAAGATGCCACCATGGTCGGCCGAATGCCCGGCGAACTCGTCGAAGATGTGCCAGATCACGCGCTGCAGTTCCACCAGGGGAAACCGTCCGGCGGCCTGGATGCGCTCATCCGATACGAACTGGATGCCGACGGAACAGGCACGCACGTTACCAGGGTCGGTGAGATGACGACCCATGGGATGCTCCGGATCGTTCAGCCGATCCTTCTGCGGATGGCTTCCGCAGAGAGCGAGCGGACAATGAAGTCACTGAAGCACCATGTTGAACGAAAGACGGGATTCCCCGCCGCCAGTCAGCGGTCGGAGGAATCGGACTAACCGCACGCACATGGCCCAGGCAGCCACGCCTTCGCACTGTTTGCGCTGAACCGCGGAACACCCGCTCCAGTCGCTCCGACTGAGGTGCTCGTCGTGACGGGGGCGTACCGTTTCGTGCGCAATCCCATGTACCTCGCGGTGCTCGCGATCATCCTCGGCCAGGCGGTGCTGTTCGGCAACTGGTGGCTCGTGCTGTACGCCGCTATCGCCCTCGTCGCTGTCGTCGCGTTCGTGAAGGGCTACGAGGAGCCGACACTCACCTTGGCTTACGGAGAGCAGTATCTCGACTACCGGCGCAACGTCCCCGGGGGTGGCCACGGCTCACGCCGTGGCGTGCGTGACCGCAGCCACATGTCGACGTCTTGACTCCCAGCGAGCAATATATCGAGCCACGTATTCTGTCGGTGGAGGAATCCGGCAAAAAATTCAGCGACAGTAGTAGATATATCAAGGAGTATCGGATGACTTCCACCAAACAGGTTCCTCCGGGAAGAGCCCTCGTAGTGGGCGCGACGGGGATCGCAGGCCAGACCGTGGCGAGGCAGCTGACGGAACAAGGCTGGACGGTGTTTGGCCTCTCTAGAAGAGGCCGCGTCGAGCAAGCCGACATCATCTCGGTCACCGCAGATCTTCTCGACCCGGCATCGCTCTCTGAGGCGCTCACGGGCACCCGCCCAGACCTCGTCGTGATCACGGCGTGGATGAAGCGCGACAGCGAGGCCGAGAACATCCGGGTCAACAGTGCGACTGTCCGCAATGTGCTCGCTGCGCTGGAGCCGGAGAAGTCGGTGCGCCACGTCGCACTTCTCACCGGTCTGAAGCATTATCTGGGGCCGTTCGACAACTACGCGACGGGCGTCATGGCCGATACCCCGTTCCACGAGAACGAGCCGCGCCTGAGCGCACCAAACTTTTACTACGCGCAGGAGGACGAGCTCTTCGAATCTGCCGCTCGAAACGGATTCACCTGGAGCGTTCACCGTGCTCACACCGTGTTCGGCTTCGCAACAGGGAACGCGATGAACATGGTGCTCACCCTCTCGGTCTACGCCACCATCTGTAAGGAGCTTGGCCTGACCTTCACCTTCCCAGGCTCGTCCACTCAGTGGAACGGCATCACGGATGTGACCGATGCCGAACTGCTCGGTGAGCAAATTGTGTGGGCCGGCACCCATCCCGAAGGTCGGAACGAGGCGTTCAATATCGCAAACGGCGACGTCTTCCGGTGGCGGTGGCTCTGGCCACAGATCGCCGAAATCTTCGATGTGCCGTGGGCTGGATTTGAGGGAGAGCCTCGCCCGTTGGCCGTTCAGATGGCCGGCATGGAAGAAACCTGGCGCACGATTGCCGAGCGAGAGGGACTTGTTGAGGCTGACGTTGATCTCCTGGCTTCCTGGTGGCACACCGACAGTGACCTTGGTCGCAACATCGAGTGCTTTACCGACATGAACAAGAGCCGCGAAGCCGGCTTTCTGGGCTTTCGGGCGACGCCAGAGAGTTTTATCGACAAGGTCGAGCGTTACCGCGCAGCCAACGTCATCCCCTAAATCGGGACACAGCGAAATTCCAGCAGGGCTGGCTCCCTGGCAGGACATTTCTACAACGTGTTCAGAGCAACTATTAGCGCGATCTTACGGCGGGGAGTCATTCATTCGCTTCCTGACAGACCTCACTCGTCGGGACGCCGTTGGCGGCGGGACTCAGAGTTGTGCAACGAGGCTTTCGCCGAGGTGATCCAGGAGGTCTGCAGCGTCGTCGTAGACCTCGCTCGCGCCCGCCGCGAGAAGTTCTTCTGCACCGAATCCGCCGCTGAGAAGACCGATGCAAGAAACGCCCGCCCGCAGTGCTGCTTTCACGTCCCAGGTTGAGTCGCCGACCATTACCGCTTGGCCAGAGCTGACCTCTGCCTTTTCCAAGGCGGATTTGATCACGTCCGGGTCGGGTTTGGCGGTGGTCACGTCACTGGACGATGTCACCGCGGAAAGGTGCTGGTCGGCATCAAGTACGGATAAGAGGACTTTCAACTCATCTTCTGGCGCTGAGGTAGCCAGCACGACTGCATGGCCACGATCAGCCAACGCGGCCAAGAGTTCCCGCGCGCGGGGAATCGGTCGGAGCCGCCCCGCCGATGCGAGGTAGAACTCTGAGTGTCGCTCTTTCGCTTGATCGCCGATTGTGTCGGCATCCTCACCCAGAAGACTCTCGAGGAGCTTTCCGGAATCCATGCCGATGCTTCGGTGGATCCGCCAGAGCTCGACGGGGTGCCCGACAGAAACGAACGCCCGATCCCAGGCGTCGATATGGAGGTAGTTCGATTCGACGAGGGTGCCGTCGATGTCGAGAAGGACTGCAGTGAGAGGTGTTTCCGAAGGCTCCATGGGGCCATCCAACCGCGTTCTCGCTGGAAGCGACAGGGGCAGCGATGAATCGGCCTGTTGACATTCTTTTGCCCTCACCTTCGTCGATCGAAGGCGAACGGTCACGAGGGCGGCCATGGCCAATCCGAAGCAGTGACGAAGACTGGCCTGTCCTCTGGCGTGATCTACACTTGCGCAATGGATGCTGCAATCTCTCGCACAGCCGCTGTCATTTACAACCCCGTCAAGGTCGATCTCGACACGCTCCGGGAGGCCGTGAATGCAGAAGCGGCCGCCGCCGGATGGGCTGAGAGCGTTTGGTTCGAGACGTCCATCGACGACGTCGGCCAGGGCGTGACAGCTAAGGCGCTCGAGCTCGGCGTGGATCTGGTTGTCGTCGCCGGCGGTGACGGTACCGTCCGCGCGGTCGTTGAAGCCGTCCGCGGGCACGACGTACCCGTCGCGCTTCTGCCATCGGGCACGGGAAACCTCCTCGCCCGCAATCTCAAGATGACCCTCAACGACATGCCCGAAAGCGTCCGCGCCGCATTCAGCGGCGAGGACCGCCGCATTGACGTGGGAATGATTCGTGTTGAACGTGAAGACAAAAGACGCGATGAGCACGCGTTCGTCGTGATGGCCGGCTTGGGTCTCGACGCGAAAATGATCGCCAATACCGACGAAGATCTCAAAGCGAAAGTGGGATGGGCCGCATACGTGAAAGCGATCGTCAAGTCCCTGCGGGACCCGGACGAACTCCACATGCGTTTTCGGCTCGACGGTGGCACGGAAAAGCGCGCAACGGTACACACCCTGATCCTTGGCAACTGCGGCTCGCTGCCCGCCAACATCTTGCTCATGCCAGAAGCCGCGCTGGATGACGGACTATTCGATGTGATGATGACCAGGCCAGGCGGCCCATTGGGCTGGATTCGGGTGTGGGTAAAAGTGGCCTGGACCAACGGCGTTGTTCGACGGACAAAAGCAGGCCGTGCTCTCGCCGGAGACCAGAAAAATGACGGCGACCTGCGCTACGAAACAGGCTCAGAATTCACGGCACGCTTTTCCCGACCGGAAGAAATCGAACTCGACGGCGACGGATTCGGTAAAGCCGTCGCGTTCACAGCGTGGATCGAGCCCGGCAAACTTCTCGTGCGCGTTCCTGCTGCTACTGAGTGATCATGAACGGTGAACAGCGGTCCGCTTGAGCCTGCGAGTTCATCCGCGGGCACCGCAATGGACGCCGCAGTGCACTGAACCGAGAGTGGGTGGATGAACTTGTTCTCATCCTGACGCCGTAGAGGCAGTCGGCTGCACCCCGCCGGACACGCTGCCGAGGTCGAGGTCAGCCTTTCACTGCGCCAGCGGCAACCCCGGAAACGAGGTGGCGCTGCACGAGGAGGAAGAAGACGACGACGGGCGCCGAGAACAGTACAGAGGCCGCCATCTGGCTCCCGAAGTCAGTTCCGGTCGGCGTCGAAAACGACGCCAGCCACACCGGCAGGGTGTACATCGACTGATCCTTCATGAAAGTGAAGGCGAAGATGTAGTCGTTCCACGCCGTGATGAACGCGAAGACGCTCGTCGAGATCAGCCCCGGTAACACGAGCGGGAACAGTACGCTCCAGAGGATTCGCCAGGTTCCCGCGCCATCGATTGCGGCAGCCTCCTCGATCTCGACCGGAACGGTGATGAAAAACCCGCGCAGCACCCAGATCGAGAACGGCAACACGAGTGCCACGTAGGCGAGCATCAGCCCCATATAGGTGCCGATCAGACTGATGTCGTTGAAGATGAGGAACATCGGGATGATGAGTGCCGGCCCCGGCAGCATCTGCACCACCAGGATGGTGACCATGATCGGGCGGCGGCCGCGGAACCGGAAACGGGTCAGCGCCGCTGCTGCGAAAAAGGCCAGTAGGAGCGAGAGCAGCACCGCGCCTAAGACCACGATGAGGCTGTTGAGCAGGTTATTGAGGAAGGAGCCTGACCCAATCGCGATAGCGAAGTTATTCAGGGTCGGCTCCAACGGCCAAAACTGCGGTGTCACCGACATCACTCCGCTGCGCGGCTTGAATGCTGTGTTGATCATCCAGTAGACGGGGAAGACCCACACAACGATCATGGCGAGGGCGATGATATTGGGGAGCCGACGGGTGCGGCCCCTGGCGCGCATGCCAGTGCGCGGCTTCAGCGCGCCGCTCGGTGTGGTCTTTGAGTTCACAGGTCTTCCCCGGATCGAATGAGGTTACGGACGTAGAAGCCGCTGATCAGCAGGAGCAGCAGGGTCGTGATGATCGCAATCGCGGCACCGTTGGCGATGTCGAAACTCACGAACGCCTGCTTGTAGGTGTAGATCCCGAGCGTGGTGGTCGCATTGTTCGGTCCACCCTGTGAGATGAGCCAGATCTGGTTGAACACGTTGAAATCCCAGATTGCCGAGAGCACTGTCATGAGCAAAATCGTCGGCCGGAGGAAGGGGAGCACGATCTGCCAGTAGACGCGCCACTCGCTCGCACCGTCGAGGCGTGCCGCCTCGAGGTACTCGGCGCTCACCTGCGATTGCGCGGCGTAGACGGTCAACGCAATAAGAGGTACGGCCTGCCAGACGATGAGGAGCCAGATCGAGACGAAGGCGAGGTTGGTGTCTTGAGCCCAGTTCACGTGCGTCATGTCACCGAAGATCAGCAGCTTCGTCAGAATCCAGTTCACGACGCCGTACCCAGGCTGAAACAGCCACAGCCACACCTGGCTCGACGCGACGGTCGGCATCGCCCATGCCAGCACGAGCGCGACTGTCAGCGCCATGCGCATCCGCTTGCCCAGCTGGATCATCAGCCGCGCCGAGAAGACGCCGACCGTGACACTGCCGATCACCATCGCCGCGGTGAACAGGACAGTACGCACGAGCGCCGCCCAGAACTCGGAATCGGCCATGATCGCGCTGTACTGGTCGAGTCCAACGAAGTTGAATTCCCCGGTGAACAGGGTGCGCTGGTTGAAGTTCGTGAACGAGGTGAACGCGAGGAACCCGATCGGCACGATGACGAGAGCGATCAGGACGAGGGCGGCAGGCCCAAGGAGCAGGAGCGGCGTTCTGGCCGCTCGGCCGCGCGAGCCGCGCCGCGGCGCCCGAGGGGTTCCCTCGGGCGCCGGGCCCACGATGGCCGGCTCAACCATCGTCATTTCAATCATGGTGATCGAAACCTAATTCTTGTTCAGTGCGGTTGTCAGGTGCTCGTCGAACGCCTTCGCCGCGTCTTTGACGCTGGACGACCCCGTCGCAACAGACTGGAAGAACTGCTGCATTGAGCTGTCGCCCTCGATCGTCGCCCATCCGCCAGAAGCAGGAGTGGAGTCGGAGCGTAGCGCGGCAGTGAAGAAGGCCTTGGCATCCTCAGAGAGTCCGCTTGCTTCCGCCTTCTTGATGCCCTCCTCGCTGTTCGGGATCCAGCCGTCTGTGCCGAAGATGAACTTGTCCTGGATCTCGGGGCTGGCCGCGATCTTCGCCCACTCGATCGCGAGGTCTGGGTTGGAGCTGTGCGCGGCGACACCCCAGTCGCTACCGAGGATCACAGCGGGCTGGTTTTTGCCGGAGACGCCGGGGAACGGGAAGGTCCCAATGTCATCGGATGTGAGCGCGGGGTTCAGGGTCAACGCCTGTTTCACGAACGACTGGCTACCGAGCTGGGCTGATGCCTGTCCGTCGGCGAAAACCTGGTTCTGGCTCGGCGTCTTCGTGAACAGCGTCTGCGAGGCCACGCTTGAGTAGGTGTTCTGGAACTTCTTGAATTCCTCAAGACCCTTCACGCTGTCTGCAGTTCCGAACGCGCCGGACCACTTCGAGTCCTTCTGCGTGGCGATCTGTCCGTTCGCATCCCATACGAACGGCACGCCGGCGTACCAGTTCTGGCCCGGCAGGTAGAACGTAGAGAAGTCAGGTGACGGGTTCGCGGCCTTGACCTTGTCGAGGGCTGCCGTGAGCTCCGGGTACGTGGTCGGCACAGTCGTGACTCCGGCCGCGGCCCAGATCTTCTTGTTGTAGATAACGGCCCGAGCGGAACCGAAGCTCGGCACTGCGTACAGGTGACCGTCGACCTCGGCCGGCTCGACGAGGCCGGCAAGCCAGGTCTGTCCCTGTTCAAGGTCTTTACGCTGGTCCGTCAGGTCGAGCAATCCGCCGCTCGCCGCGAAGAGTGGCACGTCGGTGTTGCCGAGGTCGACGACGTCGGGAGAGTTTGAGCTCGCCAGCGAGGTCGTCATCTTGGTGTTGATGCTGTCCCACTGCTGCAGCTCGACCTTGACCGAGGCTCCGGTCTTCTTGGTGAAGGCGTCGTTGATCGCCTTAACGGTGGCGTCGGTAAGGTCGTCCTGCATCACCCAGACGGTGATTGTCTTGCCTGTGCCATCCGTTGCAGCCGCCGCGGGCTTCGCAGGCGCTCCCCCTGAACAGGCGCTCAGGGCGAGAACAGCGCCGAGACCAAGAGCTATGGCGCCGAGTGATGTGCGATTCATGATTCTCCTTCGTAGGTGAGTTGCAGGGTGTGGCGGGGTGCAAGAAGTCAGGCGACTCCGAGTTCAGTGGAGAGCACGAGGGCGGCGGCGCCGAGGAGCACTAGGTCCTCCCCGCCCGGGGCCGACTCGACGGTCAGACCATCGCTCACGCTCCAGAAAACGCGAGACGTGATGGTCTCGCGCACGATGGTCAGGAATTCCTCCGTTACGAGGTCGACGGGCCCGCCGATGACGATGTCATTTACCCCGTTGGCCGCAATCATCGGCGCAAGAGACTTGCCGAGGGTCAGGGCAGCGGTAGCGAGGATGGCATTGTGTCCGACATCGGTCTCTCGCAGCCGTTTGCGCAGGCTCGGCGCCGAGACGGCGAGGTCGAGGCATCCGCGCAGCCCGCACGGGCAGGCATCGCCGTCGTCGTCGACCACAATGTGCCCGATCTCGCCGGCTGAGGACTGCGCGCCCTCCACGAGAGACCCTCCGATGATGAGGCCGGCGCCCACGCCATGTTCGATCGAGACGAACATGAGCGAGGACTGCGAGAGGCCGCGGTACGTGTAAAGGCCGAGGGCGGCCGCGTTGGCATCATTGGACACTCTGACCGGTCCATCGAAAGTGCGGCTAATGCGAGCGGCCATGTCGACGTCCTGCCAGCCGAGGGTGGACGCGAGACGTACGACCTTCTTGCTCGCGACAACACCCGGTGTGCCGATGCCCACGCCGAGGATTGGCGCGGCCGACAGCTCGGTGAGGCGCCCCACGAGGCCCGCAACAAGATCGAGTGCCTCGTCCCCCGCCTTGCCGGCGACGAATGCCTCCGCCCGGTGCAGGACTTCCCCGCGCAGATTCGTCACGACACCGACGAAACGCTGCTCGTCCGACAGGTCGATTGCGACCATGTGGAAGGCGTCATTACGAACCGCAAGAAGCGTCGCCGGCTTTCCGACGCCCGTGCGCCGCTGCACGCCGATCTCCTCGACGACGTCCTCCTCGATCAGCTCCCCGACCAGATCCGAGACCAAGACCCGCGATAGCCCGGAGCCTCGCGCCAGGTCGGCGCGGCTCTGCTGCCCCTCCTTGAAGAGCTTCTGGAGCAGGAGCGTTTTGTTCAGCTTGCGACTGTCCTCTGGCGACACCATCTTCGTCACGCGCAACGGCCGCAGGGCCGTGTTGTGTCGCCCCACTGTGGTGGTCTCTTTCGCCATCCGCGTGCCCTTTCGTTGCGTCCCCTCGGAATGTTTCACTAATAAAGCAGGCATTCATACTTATGTCAACCGCCTTTTTGCTGCTGTCATAGACCTGTAACACAAGGGAAATACGTGCATTGGCTTCGGGCACCGCTCTTGCCGAAAGCGTCAGGATGCTATTAGGGTCCATTACATACAAATCGGATTGCCTCGAGAGGAACTAATGTTCGGTCTGATACCCCAACCGGATACTGTCGAGACGGGATCCGGCGCCTTTACTCTCGGACCCCGGACGCGGATCCTCGCGGCAGCGTCGGCCTCCGACGCCGGAGAATGGCTGCGCGCCGCACTCCGGCCCGCGACCGGCTTGCGGCTTACACTCTCGGACGATGGCGTCGCATCCGCCGATACGATCGATCTCCGAATTGACTCGGCTCTTGGGGCGGAGGCCTTCGAGCTCCGATCGACCCCGGACGCGGTGGTGATCGTCGGTGGTGACCCGGCCGGCGTGTTCTACGGCTGCCAGGTGTTGCTCCAACTGCTGCCGCCCTCGATCTACCGTGCGGCGTCGACGTCCACCGAGAACTGGTCGGTTCCCTGTGTGGTCATCCGGGATCGGCCCCGGTTCGCCTGGCGTGGGGTCATGCTCGACGTCGTGCGACACTTCATCCCGAAACATGAGCTCCTTCGCTACATCGACATCTTCGCGCTGCACCGGCTGAACACCCTGCACCTGCACCTGACTGACGATCAGGGATGGCGCATCGAGATCGAGCGCTACCCGAGGCTCACAGAAGTCGGAGCCTGGCGTACTGAGAGCCCCCGCGGTGCGTCACCAGATGCGCCAGGAGACGGACGCCCGCACGGCGGCTTTTACACACAGGATGACCTGCGCGAGATCGTCGCCTATGCCGCTGAGCGGTTCATCAACGTCCTGCCGGAGATTGAAACGCCCGGGCACGTGTGCGCCGCCCTCGCCGCCTACCCCGAACTCGGGGTCACGGGAGAGCCGGTCACTGTCTCGACCCGGTGGGGGGTGAGCGACGACATCCTCAACATTGAGGAATCGACCGTCGAGTTCTTTCAGAACGTGCTCGACGAGGTCATGGACATATTCCCCTCGGCCTACATCGGCGTCGGTGGCGACGAGTGTCCCAAGACGCAGTGGCGCTCCGACCCTCGCACACAGGAGCGGATGCGTGAACTCGGTCTCGCTAGTGAGGCTGAGCTCCAGAGTTGGTTCATGGCGCGACTTGAGGTTGGCATCCGTGCTCGCGGACGCCGAATGTTCGGCTGGGACGAGATCCTCGAGGGGTCACCGTCACAGTCGGCGACCGTCGCCTCCTGGCGGGGCGTCAACGGTGCGATCAGTGCCGCCAAACGCGGGCTTGATGTCGTGTCCTGCCCGGACAACCTCGTCTACCTCGACTATCGGCAGTCGGACGGCGACGACGAACCCGTGCCGTTCGCGATCCCCGTGACGGTGCGCGACACCTACCACTTCAGCCCAGTGCCATCGGGGCTGACACCTGAGGAAGCTGCCCATGTGATCGGGGGCCAGGCCAATGTGTGGACCGAGAACATGGACTCGTCCAGGGCGATGGACTACATGATGTTCCCGCGGCTCTGCGCGATCGCCGATGCGCTCTGGCGCACTGGACCGGCCAACTTCGACGCTTTCGCCGACGATCTGTCCCTGCACCTCCAGCGGCTGCGCGCGATGGGCATCGAGTATCGGGAAGCCGACGGACCACGGCCGTGGCAGCGACGGCCGGATGCCATCGGGTTGCCGTCGAACCTCGCGGATCATGCTGCGCTCATCGCCCGGCTGACCGAATCGATCTCGTCCTGACGCGGTAGAGGCCGGCGGCCGCACCCCGCCGGGCACGGTGCCGAGGTCGTTTCCGTTTAACCGGGTAGTCGGCCCCCGCCGTCCGCTATGCTGCGAGCCTGTAGCTACCTTCCGCATCACAACGAAAGGCCACATCGTGTCAATAGCAACCGTTCCGGCCACGGCCCTGAGCGCCACCAAGATCAAGGTAATCAAGCTCATCGGCTGGGCCGGCATCCTCGGTGCAATCGTCATGATCATCGGTGGCGGCGTGGTGTGGGGCATCGTGAGCTCACAGCTCGCTGCCGAGAACATCACTGTGTCAGAGGACGCTGAGTTCCTCGCCGGCGCTCCGGTTGTCGGTCCGTTCTCTGCTTACGCGCAGGCGACCATCATCAACCATCACGCGCTCGAAATGGCCGGCAACAAAACCTATGCCGAGCTCGAGCAGGATGACCCGCTGCGCGCGACCGTCATGAACGCGTCGTTCTTGCGCACCTCGCTCTTCACCTCAGTGGTGTCATTCGGTGTCTCGGCCTTCGCCATCGGTATGGGCGTGCTTTCCGGCCTGTTCGGCTGGGCCATCCTGACCCTCGCTACGGCCAGGCCCGACAAGGCTGTCGCAGTGGGCGTCGTCGCCTAGCCACTCACCCGGCTGACCGAATCGATCTCATTCTGACGCGGTAGGGGCCGGCGGCTCGGCCGACAGCGCCAGCCATCCTTCGATGCCGTCGAGCAGCCGCTGAAGCCCGAACTCGAACAGGGCATCCAGGTCGAGATCGAAATCGTCCGTTCTTACGAGGGACGCAAGCAGCGGTAGCTCCAGCGGCGACACCATCGCGGCGATGTCGGTAGATCGGGTCGTCATGTACTCGTCGGCCGTCAGACCCGTGTCTTGCTGCTGTTCAACCTCGGAGGCGACGTCGATCGCCATCCCCTTAACATGGCTGAAGATGATGACACTGATGTACATCATCGACTCCATACTCAACCCGAGCGGAGCGAGCGCCCGCAGGCACCACTCCGTGTACCGAAATCCATTCGGTACGAGCTGCGGCCTCGAAATGGACATCACGCCGGCCAGCCACGGATGCCGCCTAAAGCCCACCCACTGCAGCCGCGCCGAGACCTCCAAATCGGCTCGCCAATCAGCCTCGGAGGACGGCGGGAAGGAATCCTCCCCCAGCACCGCATCGATCATGAGCAGGACTAGCGCGTCCTTGCTGTCGACGTACCGGTACAGCGACATGGTCGATGCACCGAGATCGGCGGCGATCCGCCGCATCGAGACCGCTGCGATTCCCTCCGCGTCGGCCATCGCGATTGCCCTCGCCACGACCTTCGCGGTCGACAGCTGTGTCGATGGCTGGGCGGCCGATGACGCGACAACGCTGCCGATGCCCGGCGTCGACACGACGAGGCCCTGCTGCTGCAGCTGCGCGAGCGCCTTGGTGGCTGTGGCGATCGCAACGTTCCACTCCTTGGTGATTCCGCGCGCTGAGGGTACGCGGTCGCCTGGTCTCAGGATTCCGGATGCGATCCGCTCGGAGATCTCCGCCGCAATACTCTGGGAAGTCACACGCACTGTACTAGTACACCATCCTTAATCTAGAACACTTGTACACCGTACATTACCTGTATTACCGTGCAATACATGAACGAATACAGCGTACTCATATCCGGTGCAGGCATCGCAGGCCCTGCCCTCGCCCACTGGCTACACCGACAGGGCATTCGGTCCACGATCGTCGAGCATGCACCCAATCTGCGCCTGGGCGGGCAGGCCGTCGACCTGCGCGGTCTCGGCGAGGTGGTCGCCGAGAGGATGGGCATCATGCCCCGCGTGCGGGAGCGCATCGTGCATGAGAAGGGTCTGCGTTATGTCGACAGCGAAGGCCGAGAGCTCGCCACGATGCCCGCCGACCTCTTCACCGGCGACGGCAGTCCGGTGACCGAGATCGAGATCATGAAAGGCGACCTCACGGAGATCCTCCACGACCACATCAAAGACCACACCGAGATCATCTTCGGCGACCGCATCACGACGCTCGAGGCCGGCCCAGACGGCGTCGCCGTCACCTTCCGCAGCGGGCTCGTGCGGTCCTTCGACGTTGTCGTAGGAGCCGACGGCATCCACTCGGGTGTGCGCTCGCTCGCCTTCGGACCCGAGTCCCAGTTCGTCGTCCACCTCGGCGCCTACCTCGGCTACTGCAGCGTCCCTGATGCCGGGCCGCTCGACTCCTGGTTCGATATGTATAGCGAGCCAGGGCGGATGCTCGCCCTCCGTCCGGAGCGAGGCGGCTCAGCCAGGGCAATGCTCGCCTTCTCCGACACCGGACTGGACGTCGATCGGCGCGACGTCGCCAGCCAAAAGCGCCTCCTCCACGAGGTTTTCGCTGGCATGGGATGGCGATCAGAGGAACTGCTCGCGGCGGCCGATGCTGACGACGACTTCCACCTCGACACGGTCAGCCAGGTGCACATGGATTCCTGGTCTCGCGGTCGGATCGTCTTGCTCGGCGACGCGGGCTACTGCGGCTCACCGCTCACCGGCATGGGCACGAGCCTGGCGCTGGTCGGCGCGTATGTGCTGGCCGGCGAACTGGGCCGCGCGCGCGGCGATCACACCGCAGCTTTCGCGCGCTACGAGGAGATCATGCGACCGTACGTCGTGGCATCCCACAAGTTGGCCCCCGGCGGGGTTGACGGCTTTCTGCCGCGCGGACGCTTCATGCTCCGGATGCGGGTGCTCTCGACGCGGCTCATGCACCACTGGCCGATGCGCCAACTCGTTGCTCGAATGCTTGACAGGTCTGACGCGATCGCCCTCCCCGAATACAGCTGGACGGCGCGAATGCCCACCTGACTGTCGCTGCCCGGGCATGAACCCTCAGATTAAGTCCCATGGCCAGTTGTGCAGGCAGCAACACGGAGCCGCACTGATGCCCCAAACGATGGGACAGGGCTGGTCCTCACCGTCTTGACCAAGGAGATGGCTGCGTCCGCAGGTCGGGAGTACCGTTCGAGGGGAACCGGAATTCAGACAGAGGAGTCTGCCATGCCAACGACCATCGCTCCGAAGACACCCGTTCCGCCTTCGGCCATCACGCCATCGAGCGTCCCGTCCCTCGTTGGTGAGTTGAAGTTCATCGACGGGTATCCGGTGGGAGACACCGCGGCGAGGCTGCGTGATCACTTGGACTATCTGCACGGTGTTGATGCCTTCATGAACACGTTCAGGGAGTGTCGACCATGGCGATCCGAAATGGGTTTCACGACGCGGGTGTCAACGACGGTGATGTCCTGATCTTCTCGAAACTGATGGACTCGAGATCGTTGTTCCTGACAGGGAACGCCGACACAGTCTATTTCTGGATGTTCCTGGATCTGTCGCGGGGACCCGTGGTGCTCGAGACCCCGTCCGACACTCTCGGAATGTTTGATGACATGTGGTTTCGGTGGATCTCCGATTTCGGTCTTCCCGGTGCGGATCGCGGCCAGGGCGGCACCTATCTCCTGCTCCCACCCGGTTACGACGGGCCTCTCCCCGAGGGCGGATATTACACACGCCACTCGCGCACGAACCTTGTGATCGCGTGCGGGCGCGCATTCATCAACGAGTATCCCGGCAATGATCCCGCGCCTGCCGCCGACCGGATCAGGGAGCAGCTGAAGATCTACCCGTACGTGCCGGGCGGCATCGGGAGCAGCGTCGGGGCTTTCATCACCGGCAATGGCGTGCTCGGCAAACTGGGCAGCCCGAAAAGTCCTCGCTTTGTGGAGGGCACAGGGCTGGCGATGAACACACTCCCACCCACTGACTTCGGCCACTTCGAGCTACTCGACGCGCTGGTGCAACGTGAGCCCGCTGAGGCACTAGACCCCGAGCTAGCCGGTCAATTCGCCGCGATCGGGATCGTCAAGGGGGAAAAGTTCGCTCCCGATCCCCGGTTGCGTGCAATCCTCGACGAGTCTGCCGCCGTCGGCAACGCCGCTTCACGCCTGGTCGGGATGGGCGCCCATCCCACAGACGGTTTTCGCTTCTACGACGACGGCTCTGTCTGGTGGAACATGCTTTTCGCCGGCGGGTTCGAGTTCCTCAATCCGCCCCCGCTGGTCACTCCAGATGGGGTCGAACCGTTCCCCAACAGCGGGGCGCGCAAGCTCCACTCGCGGACCTCAATGTTCTACACGGCAACCTGCGTCACCCCTGCCATGTGTATGCGGTTGACGAATGTCGGTTCACAATATCTCGTGGCAAATCTCGACCGGGATGGCGCGCCATTCGACGGGTCGAAGACCTACCGGGTGTCCCTGCCGAAAGACATTCCCGCCGCCAGGTTCTGGTCACTCAACGCCTATGACAACCAGACCCGCTCGTTGCTCCAGACCGACCAGATCTATCCGCGCGCCGGTAGCCAGGCGTACCCCTCACCCGCAGCAGAGGCAGAGTCCGACGGATCAACGGCGGTCTACTTCTCTCCGGATCAGCCAGACGGCATCTCTCGTGCCAACTGGATCCAGACCAATCCAGACCAAGGCTGGTTCGTCATCCTGCGCCTGTACAGCCCCCTGCAGTCATTCTTCGACAAGACGTGGAGGCCTGGCGAGTTCGAGTTGGTCGGGTAGCAGCGTGTGTGGGGGTCGACAACACTCTCGGGTTCGCAGTGGCCTACAGCAGAACCTAGCAAGCAAGGAGAAACATTGTGACCAACTCAGAAACTGCTCCAGTACGGCCCGCGGAGACCGTTGAGTCCCGGATCGGCCCGTTGCATTTCCCTCTGGGATGCCCCGCCCCTGAAACATCGCAGCGGCTCTTCGATGAAATGGACTTCCAGCGCGCCGTACAGGCATACCTGTGGGCTTATTCGGCTGTGTCCTTTGAGTCGATCCGCTTGACGGCGAAGAACGATCTCGGCATTGACTACTTCGACCTGGGAATCGCCGACAACTTCGTTGACCCGAAATCGCTCTGGCTAACCGCGAACGACACGACCATCTACGCATTCGTGAACTTCGACCTTTCGCACGGGCCCGTCGTGATTGAGGTTCCACCGGGCGCAATCGTGGGATTGGTCGACGATTTCTGGCAACGCTCGCTCGTCGACGTCGGTTTGCCCGGTCCGGACGCCGGAAACGGGGGCAAATTCCTGCTGCTACCGCCTGGCGACACCGAGGAGTACTCGGCCGCCGGTCATTACATAGTGCGGGCACACATGAACGATCACAACATGCTGGTGCGCGGCATCATCGTCAACGGCGACGTTCCTGATGCTGTCCAGCGCATTCGGAATGTGAAGGTCTACCCCTGGAGCAACCGCGAGAGCCCTGAACCAAATCGGTTCATCTCAATCTCTGGCAAGGCCATCGACACAACTCCGCCGGACGGACTTGAATTCTGGGCACGACTAGCCAGGGTGATCGAAAACAACCCCGTGCAGGACCACGATCGATTCTTCATGGCGATGATCAAACCGCTCGGCATCGAAAAGGGCATGCCGTTTGACCCGGATGAACGACAACGGACGATCCTGACGGAAGCGGGAACGTTTGGCGATGCCATGTCGCGCAATGTGATGTACGAAAACACCCAACGGATGACCGGCGCCACCGCGTTCCCCGGATCGCAATGGGACTGGGTGATCCTCGTCAATCCCAGCCACGAGACCGAATATTACAGCCAACTCGACGAGCGCCTTCAGTACACATATGGCGCCATTTACATGTCACCCGGCATTGGCAAGAGAGTACCCGGACCGGGCGCGACCTACGTCCAGGCTTTCAAAGACCGAAACGGACATCACTTCGATGGGGGTAGGTCCTACCGGCTCCGCATCCCGCCGAACCCGCCAGCCGCGGCATTCTGGTCCTTGACGCTCTACGACACCGGAACACGGTCGATGGTGCAGAATCCTTCGAATGACGCCGCCCGTTCCGGGTACGACAAACTCGTCACGACCAGCGACGGATCTATCGATCTCTACTTCGCACCCGAACCTGTGGGAGGAGCCACCAGCAACTGGATTGAAACAGTGCCGGGTAGAGGGTTCTACCCGATGTTCCGTTGCTACAGCCCTACGGCACCATTGTTCGACGGCACGTGGAGTCTGCCAGACGTGGAGCCTATTTGAGTGGCGTTTTGGCCAGGAACAGTGTGTAGAAACACAAAAACCCCTGAATTTCCGGAGAAACTCAAGGGTTGTAATGCTGGGGTACCTGGACTCGAACCAAGAACAACTGAACCAGAATCAGCCGTGTTGCCAATTACACCATACCCCACTGGCCTACCCCGAAGAGCGGGCCGGTTAGTAACTCTAACCTACCTGTGCGGCCGAGACAAATTGAGTCATATTTATCATTTGCGCTCCGCGTTGACTGCCGAACAGGACCTGAAACGGATGCCTTCATTCCTATTTCGACATGTGACTGCGCCGCGCGGGCACACGTCGATAACTAGAGCGCGCCGATCAGATCGCGGTTGATCGCAGACGCCGCATGCGCTCCGAAACCGGCCGCAACCATCAGCTGTTCCGGCCCTGGCGGGGTGAGGTCACCGGCCGCGTACAGACCCGGGACGGCCGTCCTGCCGTCGGCGTCCACGACGACCAATCCGTCAGCGTCTCGCTCAAGACCCGGCGCTGCTATGAAGTCGACCTGCGGGTGCCAGAACGGGCGCACGAATCCCCCGTCGCGCGTGACCAGCTCGCCGTCTTCCAGCTCGATGCCGGTCATGGCACCGCGCTCCCCCACGACGTCGCGAATGGGTCGACGCTCTACACGGATGCCTCGCGCAGCCAGGCCGCGCTCCTCGGCATCCGTCACGGTTCCGACACCGTTCGTGAAAACGATGAGGTCGTCGGTCCACTGCGAGATGAGCAGCGCGCGCTCGGCGAGATCATCGGTTTCACCGATGAGCGCAAGCGCCTGCCCGGTCTTCTCGTAGCCATCGCACTCGATGCAGCTGTGCAGGTTGGTGCCGTACCAGGCACGAATGCTCGGCAGGGCAGGCAGCGTCTCAGACAGACCTGTTGCGACGAGAACGACTCTGGCCGTGACATCCAGGTTCTGTGCGCCGCGCAGCCCCTTCGTCACGACGGTGAAGCGGGGCGACGGGTTGTCGAGACTCACGTCACTCGTACCCTCGATCGGTGTGACTGAACGCACCATCCCGGTGTGGAACGATGCCTCCGCGTAGCCCTCGAACTCTTCCCGGCCAATACGACGCAGCTCAAGCGGCGGCACACCGTCGCGCGACACGAAGCCGTGCGAGGCCAGCGTCGCCGCATTGCGCGGACGATTGCTGTCGATCAGCAACGTCCGTCGGCGGGCGCGAACAAGACTCAGCCCGGCTGCGAGCCCCGCAGGGCCCGCACCGATGATGACAACGTCGTACTGCTCGGTCATGCCGGCAGCGTTGCCCCGAGCTTCGCCAAACGAGCGAGCGACTCAGGCTTTCCGAGGATCTCCATGGATTCGAACAGCGGCGGCGACACCCGACGGCCAGAGATCGCAACGCGCAACGGACCGAATGCAACGCGCGGCTTCAGCTCAAGGCGCTCAATCAGCGTTTCAGTCAGCGTCGTGTGCACACGCTCGTGGGTCCATTCCGATTCCGGAATGTTCTCGAGCGCTGCGGTAGACGCGGCCAGGATCTCCGCAGCATTCGCCGGAAGTGACTTCAAAGCATCCGCTTCGTGAACCAGCGCATCGCTCGTCGTGAAGAGGAAGCCGAGCATGGCGGGCGCCTCGCCGAGCAACGCGATGCGCTCCTGCACGAGCGGGGCTGCCGCCGTCAGGATGGCGCGCTGCTCGTCAGAAAGCGGCTCGCTCAGGATGCCGGCGGCCGCGAGATACGGAATGGTGCGCTCCGCAAAATCAGCGGTCTCCAACAAGCGGATGTGGTCGCCGTTTATCGACTCGGCCTTCTTCAGATCGAATCGGGCCGGGTTCGGGTTCACGTTGACCACATCGAACGCGGCGATCATCTCGTCGATGGAGAACACGTCGCGGTCGTGCGTGAGTGACCAGCCGAGCAGCGCCAGGTAGTTGACGAGGCCCTCAGGGATGAAGCCGCGATCACGGTGGTGGAACAGGTTCGACTCAGGGTCGCGCTTGGAGAGCTTCTTGTTGCCATCACCCATGACGTAGGGCAGGTGGCCGAAGCGCGGCACGAACGTCGTCAGCCCAATGTCGATGAGCGCGTGGTACAGCGCAATCTGACGCGGGGTCGACGACAGCAGGTCTTCGCCGCGCAGCACGTGCGTGATGCCCATCAGCGCATCGTCGACGGGGTTCACGAACGGGTACAGCGGATGTCCGTTGGGGCGCACCACGACGAAGTCGCTGAACGAGCCGGCCGGGAAGGTGATCTCGCCACGAACCAGGTCGTCGAAGGAGAGGTCTTCGTCTGGCACGCGCAGGCGCAGTGCCGGCGAGCGGCCCTCTGCCCGGTATGCAGCCTTCTGCTCCTCGGTGAGGTCGCGCTCGAAGTTGTCGTAGCCCATCTTCGGGTCGCGGCCGAGCGAGACATTGCGCGCCTCGATCTCTTCGCCGGTGGCGAAGCTCTCATAGATGTGGCCGGACTCGACGAGCTTCGCGATCACGTCGCGGTAGATGTCGTAGCGCTCAGACTGGCGGTACGGCCCGTGGGGTCCGCCGGCGTCAACGCCTTCGTCCCAATCGAGCTTCAACCAGCGCAGCGCTTCGAGGATCTGGCCGAAGCTTTCCTCGCTGTCGCGCGCGGCATCCGTGTCTTCGATCCGGAAGATCATCTTGCCGCCGGTGTGCCTGGCGTACGCCCAGTTGAACAGGGCGGTACGGATCAGGCCGACGTGCGGCGTTCCGGTCGGTGACGGGCAGAACCGCACTCGCACGTCAGTGCCGGTTGCGGTGGAGAAGGGGTGTGCAGTGTTCTCAGACATCAGGATCAATTGTAGTTGAGTGCCGGCGGTGAGCGGGCTGAACCGCCAGCATCGGCCCCACCGGCCATTCCGGATGCCGCATTCAGGAATACCCTTGAACCATGACCAGGCAAAGCCGGGTTCTCCTCATCGCCATCATCGTGACGTTCGTGGCCTTCCTCGATAGCGCCGTCATCAACGTCGCACTCCCCGCCATTTCGCGTGATCTCGGCGGCGGGCTGATTGTGCAACAGTGGGTCGTCGACGGCTATCTCATCACCCTCGGCACGTTCATCCTGATCGCCGGGTCACTGTCCGATTCGTATGGACGACTACGCGTTATGCGCATCGGATTGATCGGCTTCGGCATCACGTCGCTGCTCTGTGCGCTGGCCCCCACCGACCTGTTTCTCGTGATCTCGCGCATCCTGCAGGGCGGAACAGCTGCCCTCCTCGTGCCGAGCTCGCTGGCCATCATCATTGCGACGTTCAAGTCGGATGACCAGGGAAAGGCCATCGGCACGTGGACGGCGTGGACGACATCCGCTTTCATCATTGGGCCACTACTGGGCGGGTTTCTCGTCGACCTGTGGTCGTGGCGCCTCATCTTCGCGGTCAACGTCATTCCGATCGCGGTGGCGCTGCTCTTGATGAGAAGGCTTGGGCGGGACCAGCTCGGAGCAACTCATGCTCGCGTCGATTACGTGGGTGCGACGCTCGGGGTGCTGGGCCTTGGCGGTCCGGTCTTCGCCCTGATCGAGCAGGAGCGATTCGGCTGGTCAAGCCCGGTGGTCTACCTGCCGCTGATTCTCGGTGTGGTGTGCTTTGGCCTGTTCATCTGGTGGGAGCATCGTGCGCCAGAGCCCATGATGCCGCTCGGATTGTTCCGGATTCGCAATTTCGGGATGGGCAACCTCGCCACATTCTTTATTTACGCGGCGTTCACGTTCGGCCCATTCGCGCTGACCGTGTTCGTGCAACAGGTGGGCGGCTACACCGCGCTGATCGCCGGCGCCGTCTCGTTGCCCTCGTTCATCCTGCTCATCGCATTCGCGTCGTACTTCGGCGGGTTGTCGGGGAAGTACGGTCCGCGGCTGTTCATGACGGTGGGCCCGATCGTCTGCGCGATCGGGTTCCTGCTGACGCTCAGCGTGACCGGCGAGGTGATCTTCTGGACGCAGATCCTCCCCGGCGTGATCGTGCTCGGCCTCGGGATGGCGATCACCGTTGCCCCGCTCACCTCTGCGATCCTCGGCGCGGTCGACCCGGCCAGGGCCGGTATCGGGTCGGCCATCAACAACGCCGTCGCCCGGATCGCCGGACTCATCGCCGTCGCCTGCACCGGCATCATCGTGGGTTCAGCCCTCGACCTGCCCGGCTACCACCGGGCGGCGTGGGCGTGCGCCGCATTCCTCGTTATCGGCGGCCTCGTCTCGTTCGTCGGCATCCGCAATCCAGCGCGCACCGAAGCGACCGACGCGGGCTCCCCCGCGCCTACAGCCGCCGACTAGCAGCGCACTGCTAGCAGCGCATCGCTAGTGGCGGACGACCGAGTTCAGCAGCGTACCGACGCCGGAAACCTCGACCTCGACGACATCGCCATCCACCAGCGGGCCGACGCCAGCCGGCGTGCCCGTCAGGATGACATCGCCCGGAAGCAACGTCCACACGCTCGACGCGTAGGCCACGATCTCTGCGACCGAGTGCACCATGTCGCTCAGCTTGCCCGACTGGCGAACCTCGCCGTTCACCCTGGTCTCGATGGTCGCAGTGCCGAAGTCGACATCCGTTTCAACGACAGGGCCGAGTGGGCAGAACGTGTCAAAGCCCTTGGCCCGTGCCCACTGGCCGTCAGCCTTCTGCAGGTCGCGAGCGGTCACGTCGTTGGCCACGGTGTAGCCGAGCACGGAGTCCAGCGCACTCTCAACGCTGACGTTCTTCGTGATCTTGCCGATCACGACGGCCAGCTCGCCCTCGTGCTCCACCTGCGAGCTCTGCGGGGGCAGCACGATGGTGTCGTCAGGGCCGATCACCGAGGTGTTCGGCTTCAGGAACAGCAGCGGCTCTGCCGGTGCGTCCCCGCCCATCTCGGCAGCGTGGTCGCGGTAGTTCTTGCCGACGGCCACCACCTTGGAGCGAGGAATCACCGGAGCAAGCAACTTCACGTCGTCCAGCGGGATCCGCTGCCCTGTCGGCTCGAAGCCGGCGAACATCGGGTCGCCCTTCAACACCACCAGCGCGTCATCATCGATGATCCCGAAGGCGATCACGTCGTTATGGCTGAAGCGTGCGATCTTCATGAAGTCCTGCTTTCACTACAAAAATACGAATACGGGTGCTGCGTGTCTGCGAAAGCCGGGTACGACTGCATTGAATCTGGGCGTCGAACCCGGCGTCGCACCTACGCGTCGAGGCGCGTGAGCCAGCCGTGACGGTCAGGCAGACGACCGTACTGGATGTCGGTCAGCTCCTGGCGCAGCGCCATGGTGATCTCGCCAGCCGGTGCGTCGGGATCTCCAATGGAGAGATTGGCGTTCTTCAACTGCGCGATGGGCGTGATCACGGCGGCCGTTCCACAGGCGAATACCTCAGTGATGGCACCGGATGCCACACCGTCACGCCATTCGTCGATGCTCACGGCGCGCTCTTCCACTGACATACCGCGGTCGCGGGCCAGCTGCAGGATACTGTCGCGGGTAACGCCCTCGAGGATGCTGCCGGTCAGGCGCGGGGTGACGAGGGTGTTGTCGCCACCGTGCACGAAGAACACGTTCATGCCGCCGAGCTCGTCGACGTTGGTGCCGGTTTCAGCGTCGAGGAACAATACCTGGGCGCAGCCGTTCTCGTAGGCCTCCATCTGGGGCAGCAGCGACGAGGCGTAGTTGCCGCCGCACTTGGCAGCGCCGGTGCCGCCGCGGCCGGCGCGGGAGTACTCGGTCGTCAGCCAGATCTTCACCGGCGCAACACCGTCGGCGAAGTAGGCGCCTGCCGGGCTGGCGATCACGTAGAAGCTCGCGGCCTGCGCGGCGCGCACACCGAGGAAGTTCTCGTTGGCGATCATGAACGGACGAATGTAGAGGCTCGACTCCAGCGCGCTCGGCACCCATTGGCTGTCCACCTGTACGAGCTGCTTCACTGCTTCAACGAAGTCGGCGATGGCCAGTTCCGGCAGGGCAAGGCGGCGCGCTGAACGCTGCAGGCGCTCCGCATTCTTCTCAGGACGGAACGTCCAGATCGAGCCGTCCTCGTGCTTGTAGGCCTTCAGCCCCTCGAAGATCTCCTGTGCGTAGTGCAGCACAGCGGATGCCGGGTCGAGCTGCAGCGGGCCGTAAGCGCCGACGCGTGCATCGTGCCAGCCCTGCTCAAGGGTCCAGTCGATGGTGACCATGTGGTCGGTGAAGTGCTTGCCGAACCCGGGGTCAGCGAGGATGGCCTCGCGCTCGGCTTCGGCGCGGACGGCGGGCGACGGTGTCAGGGCGAAGCTCAGCGGGTACGTGGTGGTTGAGGCTGATTGGCTCATGTGAGTCCCTATCTGTGTCAGGCGAATTCTTGTTATCAGGCGAGTGCTGTAATCCGATGGGCGATCGCGTCGCCGATCTCAGCAGTGCCGCGCGGAACTGCGCCGGCTCCGGGAGCCGTGCGGTCTGCAATGTCGGCGGTGACGGCTGCGCTCACGCGTGCAGCGGCGTCACCGAGTCCCAGGTGGTCGAGCAGGAGGGCGACCGACAGAATCGCTGCCGTCGGATCGGCGAGCTGCTTGCCCGCGATGTCTGGTGCCGACCCGTGAACCGGCTCAAACATGCTGGGGAAGCGACCACTCGGGTTGATGTTTCCGGAGGCCGCGAGACCGATGCCACCGCTGATTGCGGCGGCCAGATCGGTGAGGATGTCGCCAAAGAGGTTATCCGTGACGATGACATCAAATCTACTCGGTTGTGTGACGAGAAAGATGGTTGCGGCATCAACGTGCAGGTAGTCAACCGCAACATCGGGGAATTCGGCCGCTACAGCATCCACCGTGCGCTGCCACAGGCCGCCGGCGAACACCAGCACGTTGGTCTTGTGCACGAGGGTGAGCTTCTTGCGTGGACGAGCAGCGGCGATCTCAAAGGCGTTGCGCACGACACGCTCGACGCCGAAGGCGGTGTTCACCGACACCTCGTTGGCGACCTCGTGCGGCGTGCCCAGGCGGATCGCTCCGCCGTTGCCGACGTATGGTCCTTCCGTGCCCTCGCGCACCACAATGAAGTCAACGTGGCCGGGAACAGCAAGTGGGCTGGCAACGCCGGGGAACAGGATGCTCGGGCGCAGGTTCACATAGTGATCCAGTGAGAATCGGAGCTTGAGCAGCAGTCCGCGCTCGATGTTGGCGTTCGCGAGGCGCGGGTCGCCGGGTACGCCGCCGACGGCGCCGAGCAGGATCGCGTCGTGTTCCGAAATCGCCGTGAGGTCGGCATCCGTCAGCACGTCGCCTGTCTCGAGGAATCGAGTGGCCCCGAGCGAGAAATGCGTCAGGTCAATGACGACGTCTTCCGCACTGATGGCAGCGTCCAAAACCTTGATGGCTTCAGCGATTACCTCTGGACCGATCCCGTCTCCGGGAATGACAGCGAGCTTGATTTGACGCGACATGGGGCTCCGTGTGTCTGTGATTGAACTGTACGTCAACTGTACTGCGACGAATCATCACTCCACGCGAAGCCCCATGTCGGTGGCTTACTTGAATGCCCGTGTTACTCGGTCAGGTCGATTTCGACCATGACGCTGGCCTGGATGGCCTCGCGAACGGATGCCAGCAGCCCTGCGGGCACTGGAGAGTCGACGGTCAGCACGCTGAGCGCCGTTCCGCCGGCTTCGTGGCGTGCGATCTGCATACCGGCGATGTTGATCTCAGCGTCGCCGAACTCGCGACCGTACACGGCGACGATGCCTGGACGGTCGGTGTACAGCATCACGATGAGGTGCTTGGCGAACGGCACCTCAACCTCGTAGCCGTTGATCTCAACGATCTTCTCGGTCTGCTTGGTGCCGATCAGTGTGCCGGACACCGACACCTGCGAGCCGTCAGCCAGCGCGCCGCGCAGCGTGATCACGTTGCGGTACTCAGGCGACTCCGCGTCGGTGATCAGGCGCACGTTGATGCCGCGCTGCTCGGCGAGCAGCGGTGCGTTCACGTACGAGACAGTCTCGCTGACAACGTTGGTGAAGATGCCCTTGAGTGCAGCCAGCTTCAGCACGCTCACGTCGTATTCGACGAGTTCGCCGCGCACCTCGATGTCGACGCTGGTCAGCGGGCTGTGGCCTGCGAGGCCGGAGAACACCTGGCCGAGCTTCTCGAGCAGCGGGATGCCGGGGCGCACGTACGGGTCGATGACGCCACCTGCAACGTTGACGGCATCCGGAACGAGCTCGCCTGACAGGGCGAGACGCACCGACTTGGCGACGGAAACGCCGGCCTTCTCCTGTGCCTCGTCGGTCGATGCGCCGAGGTGCGGCGTTGTGATGATGTTCGGCAGGCCGAGCAGCGGCGAGCCGACGGGCGGCTCGTTCACGAACACGTCGAGGCCGGCACCGGCGATGGTTCCTGCGGTGAGGGCTTCGTACAGTGCATCCTCATCGATCAGGCCACCGCGAGCCACGTTCACGATGAACGCGCTCGGCTTCATGAGCTTGAACTGCTCAGCACCGATCATTCCGGTGGTTTCCGGCGTCTTCGGCATGTGGATGGTGATGAAGTCTGAACGCTCTAGCAGTTCTTCGAGGCTGACAGGGGTGACGCCGAGCTGCTGGGCGCGTGCCGACGTGATGTAGGGATCGTACGCGATCACGTTGGTGCCGAATGCCTGCATACGAGCCGTGATGAGCGCACCGATGCGGCCGAGGCCGATGATGCCGATCGTCTTTTCGTACAGCTCGACGCCGGTGTACTTGGAGCGCTTCCACTGGCCTTCGGCGAGGGCGCCGTGAGCGGCCGGGATGTGGCGGGCCAGGCTGAGGATGTGGCCGACAGTCAGTTCTGCGGCCGAGATGATGTTGGAGGTCGGTGCGTTGACAACCATGACTCCTGCGGCCGTTGCAGCCTTGATGTCGACGTTGTCGAGTCCGACGCCCGCGCGGGCGATGACCTTCAGCTGCGGGGCAGCGGCGATGGCTTCGGCGTCAACCTTGGTTGCGGATCGCACCAGGATGGCATCCGCTGTGGCCAATTCAGAGAGCAGGGCGGCTCGATCTGTTCCGTCTACAGTCCGGACTTCAAAGTCAGGACCGAGCGCATCGACGGTGGCGGGTGAAAGTTCTTCGGCGATCAGTACAACTGGCTTCGACACTAAAGTGGTTCCTTCGATTGCGAACAGACAGGAGCTTGCGCCACACCAGTGGGGCGCCAGATAGCTGCAACTCTACCGGCTGCGCAGATGAGCATCTGAATTGTGACGCTGCCAGACGGCGTTCGACGCTCCCGGCGGCTAGACGATCAGGCGGCTGAAACCGAACATCACGAGAATGTCGAGCGACAGCGCTGCGACCAGGCACAGCCCCACGAACAGCATGATGGCTTGCACGAGGGCAGTGCGGGTGCGGCCCATCCAGAATGCGAGCGCGAATACGACAACGGGCATGACCACGCCGATGATCAGGATGGTCCAGCCGAACGCCGACAGCGACGTATCGAGGGATTGCGCGGCCATGTTCACACCGATCAGGTTGCCAACGCCCTCCCACGCGTCGAACGCGTAGAACAGGCCGAATGCCACCGCAATGGTGACGGAGAGCCACAGGGGGGCAGGCTGTGCGGCGGTCACGGGGGCGACCTCTGGTGCAGCTGACGCGTTGCTCATGCGCTCACTCCTACTCCGAAGATGAACGGGAACGGCGCAAGCACGATGACACCGATGAAGAGCCAGAGAAGGCGAAGCCTCGGTCGAGTTGACGTCAGCCAATAGACAGAGGCGAACCAGACCAGGGGTGATGCGATGGCGAGCCAGGCGCCGAACGAGAACATGAACTCGCCGAGCGGCTCGGTGATGGGGTTGCCGATGCGGTTCGCCCCGATGTACCAGCCCACGATGTAGAGGAGGTAGATGCCGGCGAAGATTCCCATGCCGATCAGGGCAACGGATGACTGCGCGCCAAGAGCGGCGCCCGGGGTAGCCGTCGCGTCCGCCTCGGCTTCAGCCGCCGGAGCGGGGCTGCCCTGTGTTCCGACAGCGGTCCAGCCCTCCGGCAATTCGCCCGCGTTGGTGCCAGCGGGTGCGTCTGCGTCGACGTCGATGCCTGCGTCTGCCTCTGCGTCTGCCCCTGCGATGTGCGACGTGCGCCCGGTGTCTCCAACGACGAGCGTCGCGTCGTCGTCACCGGCCCAGCTCAGGGCGTCGTCGTCTCGCTTAGAACTCATCCCTCCACAGTACTGCGCGCGGCAGCAACGGCAGCCAGAACCAGTGCGGAATCTGTGGCGTCGTACTCGGCCGCTCCCCCGCCCGGCCCGCTGGGCCCCGCAGCGTTCAGCACGTGCCGCGCCGACAGGTGAACGGCGTCGACGCCGGCAGCGACGAGCGTCGGGATGCTCGCAATGCTCACGCCGCCTCCCGCCATCACCTGGAGGCGGCCGGCTGCGCGCGCCACCATGGTCGTGAGCACGTCAACGCCATCGAGGCTGTGCACCGCGCCGCCGGAACTCAGCACGCGCGTGACGCCCAGCTCGACCAGGGTGTCGAGCGCTGCCAGTGGGTCTCCCCCTGCATCGATGGCACGGTGAAATGTCACGCTCAGGCCGTCTGCGGCCGCGACGAACTCGCGGGTCGCAGCGACGTCGACACGGTTGTCAGGGGTCAGGGCGCCAATCACGATGCCGCCGGCACCGACACGCTTCGCGGCGCGAATGTCGCGCACCGTCGTGTCGATCTCGCTAGCCGAGTAGACAAATCCCCCGGCACGCGGGCGCACCAGCACATGCACGAATCCCGGACGCCCCATGGCATCCGCTGCCTCGACAGCTGACTCCATCGTGCCGAACGATGGAGTCAGTCCGCCGACGCCCAGTGCGCTGCAGAGCTCGACCCGGTCGGCACCGCCGGCCACGGCGATGCGAAGCCCGTCGACATCCTGCACAGCGATCTCAACGGCGGCTGTCGTGCCGTAGTCGGTCGCAGCGGTGTCGGCGTCACGGGCGGGCGTATGAGACTGCATGGCACTCCTCAGTACAGCGTTGGTTCTGTACAGCATTGGGTTCAGTGCAGCACCAGGTTCAGTGCGGCATCCGCTCTGGGTAACGGCGGTAACTCGCTACGCTACCTCGATCGCCGCCGCTCAGTTGCCACTGAAAAGACCGACGAGCCCGTGAGGTGCGCTGTCGCCGAAGATCATGTGCATTGTCTCCCGTGCGGCGATTGCCTCTGCTTCGCTGCGCTCGAACATCACTTCTTCGTAGGCCGTGAAGGCAGCCTCGACGTCGCCGGGGTTGGCGGCGATAGCCAGACCGAGCTCTGCACCATCGAGCATGGCGATATTGGCCCCTTCGCCGCCTGGCAGCGTGACGTGCGCGGCGTCCCCCAGGAGCGTCACGCCGGGCACCCGGCGCCACTGGTGGCGGTCGGGCAATCGGTAAATGCTGCGGAGTACCGGTGCGGAGTCCGCAGCGGTGATCGTGTCGGTGAGTGCAGGCGCCCAACCGCCGAATTCAGTTGCGATTACAGCTTTCGCTGCAGTGGTGTCGGTGAAGTCGATGGCGTCGAACCAGGCGGCGGGGCGGTCCAGAACGACATATGTGTGGATGGTGCTTCCCGCTTCACGGTGTGCGAGGAATCCCTTACCTGGGATGAGGGCATACATCGCGCCGGCTCCCACGGCCTCGGCCGTCGCGGTGTGACGCTCGTCGACGTCGTACAGATACGTCTCGATGTAGCTCATGCCCGCGTACTCCGGCTTGGCGTCCGAGAGAAGCCCGCGAACTTTCGACCACGCTCCGTCGGCGCCGACAAGGATGTCGGCGGTGGTCACCCAGCCGTCCGCGAACACCAGTTCGTGCCGACCATCACCGAGTGGTGAAGCGCCGAGGAACTTTTTCCCCCACTGCACGGTGCCGGCCTGAAGTGAGTCCAGGAGGATCCGCCGGATGTCGCCGCGGAGCGCCTCTGGGCTCTCCAATGAACCGTCGTCTGGGAGCCCGGCGAGCAGGTTCCCGTGCCGGTCGAGCACTCGCTGCTCCGCGCCGCCCTCGTGGATGATCGAACGGAACTCCCGTGTGAGGCCTGCGATCTCGAGTGCGAGCTGACCGTTGTGCTCGTGGAGGTCGAGTTGTCCGCCCTGGGTGCGCGCATCCGGTGACGCGTCCGCGTCGTAGACGGTGACGGGAATGCCGTGAAGGCTGAGCACGCGCGCGAGGGTGAGGCCGCCGAGGCCGGCGCCGATTATGGAGACGGGAGTCGTCATCTGTGTTCCTTTCATTGTTTGGAATCTGATTCCAAAGCCAATCTTGGAACTAGATTCCAACTGTGTCAAGATGATGTTTATGACGACGGACAGGAAGCGGTCAGACAGGCGTACTGATGCGCTGTCGAAAGAACGGATCGTCGCGGCTGCAATCGAGATCCTCGACACTGAGGGCGAGGGCGCTCAGCTGTTCCGTGCGATCACGACCCGCCTCTCGACTGGCGTTGGCGCGATCTATCACCACGTCGCCAACAAGGACGATCTGCTCGCTGCGGCCGCGAACGATGTGATCGCCGGGGCGATCGCCGTGACAGGTGACGGCTCAGATCCGCGCGATGCGGTGCGCGACGTTGCCCTCGGCATATTCGACGCAATCGATTCTCATCCCTGGGTGGGCACACAGCTTTCCCGCGACCCTGGACAACCCGCGGTGTTTCGCATCTGGATAGCCATCGGGCGGCAGCTCAGCGCTCTCGGCATCGCAGGACCAGCGCAATCGGATGCCGGTTACGCTCTCGTCAACTATGTTCTCGGCGCTGCGGCACAGTACGCGGCGGGTCCGCGCCGCCTACCTCTCGAAGCGGACCGAAAAGCCTATCTCGCTACGCTCGCGACACAGTGGGCACAGCAATCCAACGACCAGTCCGCTTTCTCGCTCGATATCTCGTCACCGCTACGCGAACATGACGACCGCCGACAATTCCTCGCCGGCGTTGACATCTTCTTGGCCGGAATGGTTGCGCGGGGCCGTTAGCCGCACCGAACACTCTCGCGTAGCCCGGACACAAAGCGGCCGCAGGTGCAGACATCCGGCGCCCTGATTAGTAGAGTCCGTGCAGGAGTGTGTTGCCGAACCGGGGAGCTTCCATGGGAATCATCTCGCGCGCCTTTTCAGGACGTGGTCGCAGTGCAGATCTGAGCCTGCCGCCTGGCCAGTACCTCACCGAGGACTTTCCGGTGCTTTCGGCCGGCCCGACGCCCCGCATCGATACCGCAGACTGGGCGTTCAGCATCCGCACGGAGTCGGGAGCGATGCACCGGTGGGATTGGGCACAGCTCATGAGCTTGCCCACAGCGGATGTCTCCACCGACATCCACTGCGTGACCAGATGGTCGAAACTCGGCACGTCGTGGCGCGGGGTGTCCCTCGACACGCTTTTGGACGGGGTCGATACGACCTACGAGTACGTCATGGCGCACTCGTACGGCGGCTACACCGCCAACGTTCCCCTCGCCGACCTCCGTAACGGCCAGGCGTGGATCGCCTACGAGTTCGACGGAGAGCCCCTGGCAGCCGAGCATGGCGGACCCGCTCGCCTCCTGATCCCGCATCTCTATTTCTGGAAGAGCGCAAAGTGGATCAGCGGCCTGGTCATGATGAAGAACGATGACCCTGGGTTCTGGGAGCAGAACGGGTATCACCTGTACGGCGACCCTTGGCGCGAGCAACGCTATTGGTAGTCGACACGGGTGTCTGGACGGTCGGGACCGTCGTCGATACCCACACCGAAAGCCCCACCGCGCGCAGCATTACCCTGGATGTTCCCGACTGGCCAGGCAACATCGCGGGACAGCACGTCGACGTACGACTCACGGCAGAAGACGGCTACACGGCCGTCCGGTCGTACTCTCTCGCCTCCTGGGGCAAGGCTGCGACGGTGCAGCTGGCCGTTGACGAGGTTCCAGACGGCGAAGTCTCGCCGTACCTGGTCGAGGAGCTGCGCGCCGGCGACCAGCTCGAACTCCGTGGCCCCCTCGGCGGCTGGTTCGTCTGGAAACCAACGGAACCCGCACCAGGTGCGGTGTCCACGCCGGTGCAGCTCATCTGTGGCGGCAGTGGAATCGTTCCGCTGATGGCCATGATCCGCGCCCACGCAGAAACGAAGGATGAAACACCGTTTCGGCTGCTGTACTCGGTGCGCACACCAGACGACGTCTTCTTCGCCGATGAACTCGCCGAGCACGCGGAGTCGCCTTTCCTCGCCGTGACGTTTGTGTACACCCGTCGGGCCCCAGCGGGCTGGACCGCTCCCGTTGGCCGAGTGACGGCCGCGATTCTCGAAGCAGAGACGTTTCCGCCTGCGAGCTCGCCCGCGGTGTATGTGTGCGGGCCGACGGGTTTCGTCGAGAGCGTCGCCGACACGCTGGTGGCTCTCGGCCACGACCCCATTGCGGTGAAGACAGAGCGATTCGGAGGTGCCTGATGGTGAGTACCGGCGGTTCCCACTTGGACGGCAACGTGCTGGCCGGTCCCCTAACCGAGCTGTTCGGACGGGACATGACGCTGGCCACCGGGCGGTGCACCGGCTGCGGTGATGTCACGACCCTCGCTCGCGCACTGGTCTACCCGGATGCACCTGGCCTGATCGTGCGGTGTTGCACCTGCGACAGCGTGCTGTTCACCGTTGTGCAGGCCGAAGGGCGGACCTGGCTTGACCTGCGGGGGCTAACTGGCTTACAGCCGCCTGGCTGATGTGTACGGCAACCCCGAACACCCACCCCAGGATGCCAAGCAGGCAGATGCGCTCAGCCAGCCCAATGAGCTGCGGGGCAAGCAGGGCGGCGACGCCCAGCGCGAGTAAACCCGCTCCAGCCACAATTGTGAACGCAAGTGCCGTCCTGAAACCTGCCCGCAGTTCGGAACTGCTGCGCATCCACACGGTGAGCACCAGACAACCAATGAGCGCAGCAACAAAGCCGGTCACAGCCACGGCGAGGTGCACGACACCCGGAACGGTGGTCGCCACAACGCCGACCTCGCCAGGCATCCCGACATCCGTTGGAAAGAACGCGAGCACGCCGGAGCAGACGCCACCAAGTAGCAACAGGGCAACGCCCACGCCACGCAAAGCGGATGCCGGGCGCACCTGCACGATGGCGCCAACCACACACACGGTGGTTACCATACGGCCGAGGAAGTTGAGGTTCATAATCCAGCCGTACGGGCCGACGGCGAGATTGCTCTCTGCGTCACTGATCGGGCTGTAGTGCGGGGGCAGCGCCTGCAGCACAACGTCAACCACGACGTACACGAGCACGCCGATCATGGCAGCCGTTGCCCATCGTCGGCGCGAGTCGGCACGGCGCGAGTCGGCACGGCGCGAGTCGGCACGAGGCGAGTCGGCACGGGGCGTCTGCTTCATTAATCCAGCCTGACACAGAAGCGGGGCCCGCCAATACGACGGGCCCCGCTTGTAACTACTTCAGACTCGGTCTGACTAGCGTGCCACTTCGCCGTCAACGTAGTCGTCGTCGTTCGATGCGTTCCAGGCGAAGAGCTTGCGCAGTTCGCGACCGGTGGCCTCGATCGGGTGCTCTTCACCCTTCTTGCGGAGTGCGAGGAACTCGGGAGCTCCGGCATCCTGGTCGTTGATGAAACGCTCGGCGAATGCACCGTTCTGAATGTCAGCGAGAACAGCCTTCATGTTCTCCTTGACGCTCGGGTCGATAACGCGCGGGCCGGAGACGTAGTCGCCGTACTCAGCGGTGTCGGAGACGCTCCAACGCTGCTTGGCGATGCCACCCTCCCACATCAGGTCAACGATGAGCTTGAGCTCGTGCAGCACCTCGAAGTAGGCAACCTGCGGCTGGTAGCCAGCCTCGGTGAGAACCTCGAAGCCGTACTGGATGAGCTGCGAAGCGCCGCCGCAGAGCACAGCCTGCTCGCCGAACAGGTCGGTCTCGGTCTCTTCGGTGAACGTGGTCTTGATGCCGCCGGCGCGGAGGCCGCCGATTGCCTTGGCGTAGCTGAGGGTGAGCGGCCAGGCGTTGCCGGTCGCGTCCTTCTCGACAGCGACGATGACGGGAACGCCACGGCCTGCTTCGTACTCGCGGCGAACGGTGTGACCCGGTCCCTTGGGAGCAACCATGACAACGTCGACGCCTTCGGGCGGCGTGATGTAGCCGAAGCGGATGTTGAAGCCGTGTCCGAAGACGAGTGCCTTGCCCTCAGACAGGTTGGGCTCGATGTCGTCTGCGTACAGGTGACGCTGCACCTGGTCTGGTGCCAGAACGACGATGACGTCTGCCCAAGCGGATGCCTCGGCTGCACTCAGCACGGTGAAGCCGGCTTCCTCAGCCTTGGCGCGTGACTTGGAGCCTTCCTTCAGGCCGACAACGACCTCAACACCGGAGTCGCGAAGGTTCTGTGCGTGGGCGTGGCCCTGTGAGCCGTAACCGATGACGGCAACCTTCTTGCCCTGGATGATCGACAGGTCGGCGTCTTTGTCGTAGTAAATCTCAGACACGGGTGAATCTCCTTGTTTATCGTTGGTCGAGCGTGTCGAGACCCTGAGGTCCCTGGAATAGTCGTTAGTTCTTGAAAACGCGTTCGGTGATCGACTTCGAGCCACGGCCGATCGCCAGGAGGCCAGACTGTGCAAGCTCCTTGATCCCGTACGGTTCCAGCACGCGCAGCAGGGCCTGGGTCTTGCCAGAGTCGCCGGTGACCTCGATGACGAGAGCATCCGTTGCCACATCGACGACCCGCGCACGGAACAGGTTCACTGCCTCCAGCACCGCAGACCGCGTGGTGTTGTCGACGCGAACCTTGATCAGGAGGTGCTCGCGCAGCACGGACTGGGTGGGATCCAGTTCAACGATCTTGATGACGTTGATCAGCTTGTTCAGCTGCTTGGTCACCTGCTCGAGCGGCTGGTCCTCAACATCGACGACGATCGTGATGCGCGACAGTCCATCGATCTCACTGTGGCCGACCGCGAGGCTTTCAATGTTGAAGCCGCGGCGGGCAAACAGGCCGGCGACGCGAGTCAGCAGGCCGGGCTTGTCCTCAACGAGGAGGCTCAGAACGTGTGTGCTCATATTTACTCCTCGTCCCAGGTCGGTGAATTGTCTTTCGCATACTGGATGAAGCTGTTGCTGACACCCTGCGGCACCATCGGCCACACCATGGCGTCACGGCTGACCACGAAGTCAATGACGACGGGGCGGTCATTCGTTGCCAGCGCGAGCTTGATAGCGTCGTCGACCTGGTCAGCGCTTGTCACACGGATGCCGAGGGCACCGTATGCGTCAGCCATCTTCACGAAGTCGGGCACCATACGCGTTTCGTGACCGGTGTTGAGGTCGGTGAACGAGTGGCGTCCGTCGTAGAACATGGTCTGCCACTGGCGCACCATCCCAAGCGACGAGTTGTTGATGATCGCAACCTTGATCGGGATGTTGTTGATCGTGCAGGTTGCCAGCTCCTGGTTGGTCATCTGGAAGCATCCGTCGCCGTCAATCGACCAGACAACGCGGTCTGGTTCTGCGACCTTGGCACCCATCGCGGCCGGAACCGAGTAGCCCATGGTTCCAGCGCCACCGGAGTTGAGCCAGGAGTTCGGACGCTCGTACTTGATGAACTGCGCTGCCCACATCTGGTGCTGGCCGACGCCGGCGGCGTAGATGCCCTCTGGGCCGGTGAGCTCGCCGATCCGCTTGATGACGTACTGCGGTGCCAGGAGGCCGTCGGCCGGCTCAGGGTAACCGAGCGGGAATTCTTCGCGCAGGCCGTTCAGGTACGTCCACCATTCAGCGGTGTCCGGCTCCCCCGACGTCTTCAGCGCCTCGGCGAATGCGAGCGACAGGTCGGCCATGACGTCCTTGGCGTCGCCAACGATCGGCACGTCCGCCATGCGGATCTTGGAGATCTCAGCGGGGTCGACGTCGACGTGCACGATTGTCGCGTTCGGTGCGAACTCGGCTGCCTTGCCGGTGACGCGGTCGTCGAACCGGGCGCCGAGGGCAATGATGAGGTCGCTCTCCTGCAGCGCGAGCACCGCGGGAACGGTGCCGTGCATGCCCGGCATACCGAGGTGCTGCTCGTGGGAGTCGGGGAACGCGCCTCGCGCCATGAGCGTCGTGACGACGGGTGCCCCGGTCAGCTCGGCCAGTGCAAGCAGTTCGGCAGATGCACGGGCACGAATGACACCGCCACCGACGTAGAACACCGGCTTCTTCGCGTCGACGAGCAGCTGGGCCGCGGCCTGCACCTGCTTGCCGTGTGCTTTGGTGATCGGCCGGTAGCCAGGCAGGTCAATCTTCGGCGGCCAGATGAATGGCGCCGTGTTCTGCTGGGCATCCTTGGTGATGTCAACGAGAACGGGGCCTGGGCGCCCGGTGTTTGCGATGTGGAAAGCGGATGCGATGGCAGCCGGAATGTCCTCTGGCTTCCGCACCAGGAACGAGTGCTTCGTGATCGGCATCGTGATGCCGACGATGTCGGCCTCCTGGAAGGCATCCGTTCCCATCAGGGTCGAGAACACCTGCCCTGTGATGGCGAGCAGCGGAACGGAGTCCATGTATGCGTCGGCAATCGCCGTCACGAGGTTCGTGGCGCCTGGCCCTGACGTCGCGATGGCGACGCCGACCCTGTTTGAAGCGGATGCGTAGCCTTCTGCAGCGTGGCCTGCGCCCTGTTCGTGGCGAACCAGGATGTGCCGGACGGCATCCTGCTGCATGAGTTCGTCATAGAGCGGGATGACAGCGCCACCTGGCAGTCCGAAGACATCGGTGACGCCGAGCAGTTCGAGCGTGCGAATGATGGCGCCAGAACCGGTGAGCAGCGGAGGTTCAGTCGATATCGGAGCAGAGGGCGTTGGCACGGCGGATGATTCCGTGGTCATGAGTGATCAGATCCCTACATTGAATGCGGATGGTGGGGGCAAAGTTAGCCTGTGATTGCGCCTACGGCAGCAGAATGCACGAGCTTGGAATACTTTGCAAGAACGCCACGGGTATAGCGCGGAGGAAGCGGAGCCCAGCCTTCACGGCGGGCGGCCAGCTCGGCAGGGTCGACCAGTAGGTCAAGCGTGCGAGCTGCGATATCGACCCGTATCAGATCACCATCGCGCACGAAGGCGATGGGACCTGCGTCCACCGCTTCGGGTGCTATGTGGCCGATACACAGTCCGGTTGTGCCGCCTGAGAATCGACCGTCAGTCAACAATAGTACATCGGCGCCGAGGCCTGCGCCCTTGATGGCTGCGGTGATGGCGAGCATCTCACGCATGCCTGGGCCGCCCTTCGGGCCTTCATAGGTGATGACGACGACGTCGCCCTTGTTGATGCGGCCCTCTGTCAGGGCATCCATGGCGCCGCGTTCGCGCTCGAACACGCGGGCAGGGCCTTCGAAGACGGTGGCGTCAAAGCCGGCCGTCTTGACCACGGCGCCCTCCGGGGCGAATGAGCCCTTGAGGATCGTGATGCCGCCGCTCGGGTGGATCGGGTTGTCGAGCGTGCGCAGCACGGTGCCGTCGAGTGCCGGCGGGTCGATCTCTGCGAGGTTCTCTGCGACGGTCTTGCCCGTCACGGTGAGTGCGTCTCCGTGCAGCAGGCCGGCCTCGAGCAGCGCCTTCATCACGACGGGCACGCCGCCGTGACGGTCGACGTCGTTCATGACGAACTTGCCGAATGGCTTGAGGTCGCCGATGTGCGGAACCTTGTCGCCGATGCGGTTGAAGTCGTCAAGAGTGAGCTCGACCTCTGCTTCGTTGGCGATGGCCAGCAGGTGCAGTACGACGTTGGTCGAACCACCGAAGGCCATGGCGACGGCGATGGCGTTCTCGAACGCCTTCTTGGTGAGGATGTCACGAGCAGTGATGCCGAGACGCAGCATGTTGACGACAGCCTCGCCTGAGCGGTGCGCGTAATAGTCACGACGGCGGTCAGCGGATGCCGGCGATGCGGAACCCGGCAGGCTCATGCCGAGAGCCTCAGCGACACTGGCCATGGTGTTGGCGGTGTACATACCGCCACAGGCGCCCTCGCCTGGTGCAAACGCACACTCGATGCGCTTGGCATCTTCCGCGCTCATGCGGCCGGCCTTGACCGCGCCGACGGCTTCGAAGGAGTCGATGATGGTGATGTCTTTTTCGGTGCCGTCAGAGAGCTTGACCCAGCCTGGAGCGATCGAGCCTGCATAGAGGAAGACGGATGCCAGGTCGAGGCGGGCGGCAGCCATGAGCATGCCGGGCAGCGACTTGTCGCAACCGGCAAGCAGCACCGAACCGTCGAGGCGCTCTGCCATCATCACTGTCTCGACAGAGTCGGCGATGACCTCGCGGGAGACGAGCGAGAAGTGCATTCCCTCGTGTCCCATGGAGATGCCGTCTGAGACGGAAATCGTGCCGAACTGCAGCGGGTATCCGCCGCCGGAGTGCACGCCTTCCTTCGATGCCTGCGCCAGGCGATCGAGGGACAGGTTGCACGGCGTGATCTCATTCCACGAGCTCGCAATACCAATCTGGGGCTTCTCCCAGTCGGCATCTCCCATTCCGACAGCTCGAAGCATGCCTCGAGAGGTCATGGCTTCGATACCGTCGGTGACGACACGACTGCGTGGTTTCAGATCATTCTCAGGCATGAAATGAGTCTAGAACCTCCGCGAGTGTTCCCTTGTCCGGTCCGACGCCCGGTGTCACGACTCCCGGAGCTACGACGAGGAAGTCTCGTCGCTGCCCGATGATGACGCACGGTAGTCGGCGAGCAGCGCAAGTACCTGCGCGACTTCCTCAGGGCCACGCACCCGGTATTCGGCCCCGCTGGCTCCTGGCCCGATCTTCAGCCCGAGGTCATCGTCGCCGAGAACCGCGAAGGCGTCTTCATCGGTCACGTCATCGCCCGCATAGAACACGGCCGTTGCTCCTGTGTAGTCGCGAAGCTGTTCAAGGGCATCGCCCTTGGTGCTGGAGCGCACCGAGAACTCCAGCACATTCTTGCCCTCCCGAATTGTCATTCCGGGCAGTAGCTCCTCAACCTGTTCCCTGGCTTCGCGTTGCACGGCAGGGCCGTCCTGCGGAGCGGCAAGCCTGGTGTGAAGGGCAAGCCCAGCCGGCTTCTTCTCGATCCACGTGCCCGCTACCGGGCCGCTGATGCGTTCGAGTACCCTGGCCAGCGTGTCGAGCTGTTCGAGCTCTGAGTCGATCAGGGTGATTTCGGCGTGAGGGGTATCGAATTGCACTTCGATGCCGTGTGATCCGGCGAGCAGCACTCCCTGCGAGGGTTCGGCAACATGGCGCAGGCTTTCGAGAGCCCGGCCGGATACAAGTGCGACCCGAACGCCGGGAAGCTCCAGCAGTCGTTCCACCGCTTCCCTGGCACCATCAATGGCCCGTGCGTCGTCCGGTTCATCGACGTGAGGAGCGAGCGTCCCGTCGAAGTCCAGTGCGACGAGCAGGGTCTCACTGGCAGACAGCTCGCGCAGGGCTGCCACCAGGTTCTCTGGCACACCGCCCTGTACGGCGGCGCCGCCGGTCAGGGTCTCCAGGAACGACTTCGACCACGTGGATACGTCGTTGTCGAACACACGCTTACGCAGTGCGCGCATCCGTCTGGTCCGCTCACGTTTCGGCATCTGCACGGCCTGCAAAATAGCGCTCTTCACGCCTTCAATGTCGTGCGGATTGATGAGGACGGCCTGCTTCAGCTCATCAGAGGCACCCGCGAATTCGCTCAGCACCAGAACGCCGTCACCGTCGAACCGCACGGCCACATATTCCTTGGCAACCAGGTTCATGCCGTCCCGCAGAGCCGTCACCAGCATGACGTCAGCAGCCAGGTAGAGGGCGACCATCTCTTCACGTGGATACCCGCGGTGGTAGTAGCTGATCGCGGAGTTGCTGATGGTGGAGTAGTCACCATTCAGTCGCCCGACGGCGAGCTCAATTTCGTCCCTGAGCGCCATGTATGCGCCAACACGCTCACGCGACGGGCTGGCGACCTGAACCAGCGTGACATCTTCGACGCTCAGTCGGCCCTCTCGAAGCAGCTCACCGTATGCCTTGATCCGGTGGCCGATCCCCTTCGTGTAGTCGAGGCGGTCGACGCCCAGCATGATCGTCTTCGGGTTACCGAGATCTTCCCTGATCTGCTGCGCCCTCGCCTGGATCTCGGGGCGCCTGGCCAATTCTTCGAAGCTGTCCGCATCAATGGAGATGGGGAATTGCTTGGCAATGACGCGACGCGGGCGTCCGTCGGGGTCCGTGACGTCAATGGCGGCGCCACGCGTTGAGTAGCCGAACAGTCGCCGGACGGCGCGGGTGAAGTTCCCGGCGTCGGCGATGCGCTGGAAGCCGATGAGATCGGCGCCGAGCAGGCCGTCGAGAATCTGCTTGCGCCAGGGCAGCTGCGAGTAGATGCCGTATGGCGGGAATGGAATGTGGTTGAAGAAGCCGATTACCAGGTCGGGGCGGAGGTTGCGCAGCATGCGTGGCACCAGCTGCAACTGGTAGTCGTGCACCCACACGGTCGCGCCTGTCGCCGCGACTGCGGCGGCGGCTTCGGCGAATCGGCGGTTGACCTTGACGTACGAGTCCCACCATTCGCGGTGGTACGCCGGCGGTGAGATGACGTCGTGGTAGAGCGGCCACAGCGTGTCGTTGGAGAAGCCTTCGTAGTACTCCTCAAGCTCTTCGCTCGTGAGGACAACGGGGACGATGGAAATACCGTCGTTCTCGAAGGGTTCGAACTCACGATCGGCCACCCCCGGCCAACCCACCCATGCGCCGTCAGAGGCGCGCATCAATGGTTCGAGCGCGGTCACGAGGCCACCGGGTGACGTCGACCACCCGTCTGTGCCGTCGTCGTTGACCACGTGGTCAACCGGCAAACGGTTGGAGACCACGACAAGGGAGAACGCGCCTGTGTTCACGTTCGTTCGTATGGTGTCGGCTGGGATTGCGATGACTCGTCCGTTCCGGCGTGAGCTCTGGGGTTCACACCTTGCTGCTCACAGCAGACTACCAGTTGTTCATTTAGCAGGACCGGCAGGTACGTTAGATCGTGGAGGCAAAAATGCGAAAGTTCATCTTTAGCACTGCGATGCTCAGCGTGCTGTCCGGCGGTTGGAACACCATTCAGGCCACGAGGAAGGGCCCCAGGGACTGGCGCCTCATCCTCATGTGGATCGGATGGGCGATTGGCGCCGCGATCGCGATCGGCACGGTCGTCGAGGAAGCGAATGAAAAGCGCTCAAATAGCTGATTGCTCCGCGCCGCACGGCGTGTCAGGCCCGTAAAAGCGCGGTGGTGACCGAGACTGGTATCACTGCTGTTGCCAGCGCGGAAGGGGTTCAATATGTTCGGTCGTCGACGTCGTGTCGCACCCGTCGTTCAACCCCCGGCTCCTGAGCTCAGCGACGAACAGATCCTGGAGACAATTCAGGCCACGCTTGGTGAACTCATCGGTTCCGCTGGCTCCTGGACGCTCACGCCGCGCAGCGACGATGACACCGACGTGATCTTCCACGATTTGAAGACCACACAGATCGCTGAGTTGCTCACTGCCCAGTTGCGCACCCAGCTGTCCGTCTTGCGCGGAGAGGTGACGGCTGAACCTGCTGCCCTTCCCTGGACCCCAGCACCGATCTCAGTGTGGGCAGATCCGGTAACGGGCCCCACGACTGTCATTGCAGAGGCTCCAGTTGCGGATGCCGTTGCTCACGACGTAGAGATGTCTACAGATCTCGTGGTCACCTCTGCCGCCCGCGCATCAAGCCAGCGCGAACGCCTCGTCGCGTAGCTACTAGCTACACTCGCTACTCGCTACTCGCTACTCGCTACTCGCTACTCGGCAGCAAGCTGGCGCACGTAAAGTGCTGCCGCGTTCTCGCGACAGCACCTGGCCGGCTACGGAGTGGCGGGCGCTGCGGTTTCCGATTTGGTGGCCGCGCCAGCAATCTCCTCGAGCACGTCCGCGGGGTCAAGCACGATCCACGGTGAGCTGTCCGGATCGGTCTCAGCTGCCTGTGGGCTGTCGCCCTGGGTCCACCACTTCGCCTCGTACGGGTGTCCGTCGAAGAGAACGCGGTCGCCGGCGGCATAGGTCTGGTTGCCCGCCCACTCAGGGAAAGTCCCTGGCTCGATGGTCGGCACCGGCACCGGGGTCTCCCCTGGCATGACCGGACCGATCAGTGTCCACGGCGTTTCGAAGGCCTGCAGCACGGGGTTGTCGGGGACATCGCCCTTTGTCCACCACTTTGCCTCGTACACATTGCGGTGCCAGACAACCTTGGTTCCTGCACGGTAAGAGACATCCTCTGACCAAATGGGATACGGGCTCGTTGCAGGGTCGTCGGTGAGGTCTTCGTCGGATACGGGCTCCACGGTGGTTTCGACGCCAGCCCTGGAATCGGGCACACCAGTGAATCCTGCTCCCAGAATGAAGCTGAAGCTCTCCTCGCCCTGTGCAACGCCGCTGCAGGCATCAGAGACGCGAGTCACGTCGTCGTAGTTCGGGCCGCAACTCTGGTCACGGTTCGACGACCACATCGAGACACGACCGACATGCTTCTCCTGGGCGAAGGCATTGAGCGCTTCGGCATCTTGAGGGGTGAAAACCTCATCGCGCACGTCGTTCTGACCGATCATGGGCGTTGCCCCGATCTTGCCCCAGAGCGTGACGTCTGTGAGGTTGATGTCGGCGCGGCTGTAGAGCACACCCAACTGGCGCTGCGTCGCGGTCAGCGCCGAGGTGACAGCATCGATCATCGACTGCTTTTCCGGCTTGCTGTCGCCGAAGTCCATGGTCATGGCATTGACGCCCGTGATCTCGACTCCGGCATCCAGTGCACCGGCAACGAGGTTCGTCCCATCGACGGACAAGCCGTCAGGTGTGACGGGAAGGGTGAACCAGACAGCAAGAGGTGTGCCGGCAGCAGCGGCTTCGGCCTGCAACTCGGCGAGCACGCTCGCCCGCCGCTCGTTGGCCTCGGTGTTCGCGAGAGCGTCGCCCTCGATGTCAAGGTCGATTGACTGCACGTTGTAGCGGTCGATCACGTCGGCGTATGCACGCTTCAGTTCGCTCGGATTGGTGCAGCTCACGGCAAGCTCGTCGTTCAACAAACCACCGAACGAGATCATCGCATTGCCGCCCTGCTGCTCGAGGCGGGCAAGACGGCGGTCGAGGTCAAGCTGGTCTGATGCCTCCTGCAGCGTGTATGCGGCTCCCCACGTTGGCGTGCACGCCGAGTCGGCGTCAGCCACCACGAACGAGAGCACAACATTCTTGTCTGCGGCGGTACGCGGCGACTCGAAAGTGAACTGCGGCGTGGCCGTTACGTCGACGTAGCCGGCGAACCAGGCATCCGTTGTGGCCGTGTACTCGTTCTCGAACCATTTCCAGCCCTGAACACCGGCGAATCCCACGCCGGCGACAATTCCGACGAGCACGGTGAGGCGCACCAGGGACAGGCGTCGATTGGGAAAGCGCGCAGACACAAAACCTCACAGCGTTGGAGAAAAAAGGGAGTATGCGGTCGGGTGCGCACGTATCAATTGTGACAATAGTTGCATACCACGACGCAATACATTGTCACGATTGCCCTATCCTACGAGTGCGGTCCGAAAATATGAGTACGGGGAAAAGCTTAAAAAATGACACTTGAACAGGAACAATCGCGCGCCCGCAAACGGCAGTGGGGTTCGGAGCGCCGATCTGAGCCGCTCTCGATCATGCATCCCCGCCCGAGTGTGAGCAAGATTATGTGGGGACGCATCGCGATGCTGTCCACGTTCGTCTTCTGGCTTATTTATGTGCTCACCACGATCGTTCGCGAGTTCATCGAATCACCGGGCGGATTCCGCTTCACGATGGAAGCGATCAGCTATTTGATCGTCGTCACGTTCCTCAACTTCTCCGCGTTCATGTACCTGCTCGCTCGTCAGGGTGCGCTGTACCGGTTCCGCGACCACGCTCGCGTCCCCCGCGCTGAGCTCGACCGACACTTCCGCGACTACGACAGTGCCGTCACGGTGCTTGTTCCCTCGTATGCAGAAGAGCCAGCCGTCGTTCGCGGCACGCTGTGGTCGGCTGCGCTGCAGGAGTTCCCCAATGTCCGCATCGTGCTTCTGGTTGACGATTCCCCTGTCCAGACCAACGACAGCGATCGGGAACGACTCGCCGCAACGCTGCGCCTTCCCGGAGAAATCGAAGAGGCCCTCGAAGGGCCACGCTCCCGCTTCGAGGCCGCTCGGCAGAAGCTGGACGACGAGCGCCAGCGCGGCGCATCCGTTCTGCGTCGCCACGTCAAGGAACTCGCCGGGGACTACGAGGCAGCCGCGGTCTGGCTCGAAGAGATGGCTGCTGCAGAGCCGATGGAAGACCATGTCGATGAGTTCTTCATCGACCAGATCCTCATGGGCCTCGCCTCAGAGTTCAGGCTCAACCTGCTCGCCCTGAACGCGTCGCTTGACCAGAAGGAATACCCCGATATCGACCGCGTCTTTGAGATGCGTCGCCGACTTGAGCTCACGTTCACTGCTCGCCTGAGCAGCTTCCAGCGCAAGCAGTACTCATCGCTCTCGCACGAGTCGAACAAGGCGATGAACCTCAACTCCTACATCGGCTTGATGGGCCGCAACTGGCGCGAGGAGAAGACGGCGAACGGCGTCGTCCTGCGTCACGCCGCCAACGAAGCCGATGCTGACCTGGTCATTCCTGACAGCCCGTACCTGCTCACCCTCGACGCTGACTCCCTGCTGCTGCGCGACTACTGCCTGCGCCTGGTCTACTTCCTTGAGGAGCCGGGCAACGAGCGGGTCGCCGTCACGCAGACCCCGTATTCCTCATTCAGGGGAGCGCCCACCCGCATCGAACGCATCGCCGGTGCAACCACCGACCTCCAGCACATCCTGCACCAGGGCATGAGCTACTACGGCGCAACCTTCTGGGTCGGCGCCAACGCCGTCATCCGCAAGCGTGCGATCGAAGATATCGTCGAGATTGAGAACGTCGGCGGCTTTGAGATCGCCACCTACATCCAGGACCGCACGGTCATCGAGGACACCGAGTCGAGCGTCGACCTCGGTACCCACGGCTGGACCCTGGTGAACTACCCCGAACGCCTCAGCTACTCTGCAACTCCCCCAGACTTCGGTTCGCTCGTCGTGCAACGCCGGCGCTGGGCAAACGGTGGACTCCTGATCCTCCCCAAGCTGTGGGACCAGGTCAGGGAGCGCCGCTTCCGCCGCGAACGAATCCTGGTTCGCGAGCTGTGGCTGCGCGTCAACTACATGGCGTCGATCGCCTGGGCCAGCTTCGGTCTGCTGTTCCTGCTGGCGTATCCGTACGACAGCCGTTTACTCTCCCCCGTCGTGTTCCTGGCGGCGCTTCCCTATTTCCTCGCGATGGGCAGCGACTTGCGCGCATGCGGCCACCGCTTCAGCGACATTTTGCGCATCTACGGGTTCAACCTCGTGCTGCTGCCTGTCAACCTGGCTGGTGTGCTGAAGTCGATCCAGCAGGCCATCACCGGCGAGAAGATCCCGTTCGTTCGCACGCCGAAGGTCAAGGACCGCACGGCGGCACCTGTGCTCTATGTCGTCGTCCCCTACCTGATCATTGCGTTCTCGCTGCTGACCCTGGTGCGCGACATCTCGGCACAGAACTGGGGAAATGCCCTCTTCGCCGCATTCAATGCGTCGCTTGCCGGGTACGCGACTTGGGCTTACGTTGGGCTCCAAAACTCGGTGGTCGACCTGTGGCTCGGCACTCTCAGCTGGCTCTACGTCGACAAGAAGAAGCCGGTTGCCGAAGTACGGTCGCTCGTCGACCCATCAAAGCCCGTCGACTGGTCATCGATCCTGTACCACGGTGATCGGCGTCTCAACCGCGACCTGCGTCGCAAGAACGACCGCCGACGACGGGTGGGTGCTGCGCGCTAACAGTCAGGAGGAGCGGATGGCGCTGAATATAGAGGACTATGCCCTCATCAGCGACAGCTACACTGGCGCGCTCGTTGGCTCTGATGGCAGCATCGACTGGCTATGCCTGCCGCGCTTCGATTCTCCCTCGCTATTCGGCGCGCTCCTGGGCGCAGAAGACCAGGGCCGCTGGCTGGTTGCTCCCGTTGATCCCAGCGCGACGTGCACGCGCGAATACATCGATGACACCTTCATCCTCCGCACGGTCTGGACCACGAAATCCGGCCAGGTGGAGGTGGTGGATCTCATGCCACATGGCGATCATCGAGCGGATGTCGCGCGCCTCGTCCGCGGGATCTCCGGCTCTGTCGAGATGCAGCAGGATCTTCGTATGCGCTTCGGCTATGGCTCCGTCATTCCGTGGGTGCGCCAGCTCAAAGGTGAACGGACCCACGGGCTCATCGCGGTGGCCGGTCCCGATGCCGTCGTGGTGCGCGGCCTGTATCTGCACGCTGAGGAGAAACGCCACGTCTCCTTTTTCACCGTGGATGCTGGCGACACGATCGAGCTGCAACTGACGTGGTATCCCTCTCATCGCCCGACACCCGAAGCCGTCGACGTGCCGGCCGTGATCGTCGCCTCAGCGGCGTGGTGGAACGAATGGGCGAAGGCCTGCGACCACGACGGACCATTCCACGCAGAGGTCGTGCGGTCGATGCTGGTGCTTCGAGCGCTGACCCACGAGGCGACAGGGGGCATCGTCGCCGCGGTGACCACCTCGCTCCCCGAGTCGTTCGGCGGCTCACGCAACTGGGACTATCGATATGTGTGGCTGCGAGACGCCGCGCTCACCCTGCAGGTGCTGCTCTCGCACGGCTATGCGAGCGAGGCTGAGGCCTGGCGCAATTGGCTGCTCCGCGCCATCGCCGGTGACCCGAATGATGTGCAGATCATGTATGGCCTTGCCGGCGAGCGCTATCTGCCGGAGCGTGAACTCGACTCGCTACCCGGCTACCGCGGAGCGGCTCCCGTCAGGGTCGGCAACGGCGCCGTGAGTCAGTTCCAGTCCGATGTCATCGGCGAGGTGATGGTGGCCCTGCATTCGGCGCGGGAGGCCGGCGTGGAGGAGATCGAATTTTCCTGGCCGCTCCAACGGTCGCTCATGTCGTTTCTTGAGAACAACTGGCGACGGCCGGATCACGGTATTTGGGAGGTACGCGGCCCCGCCCGTGATTTCACCCATTCCAAGGTCATGGTGTGGGCAGCTTTCGATCGTGGTGTGCGCGGCATTGAGGAATTCGGTCTCGCCGGACCGCTGAAACGCTGGATCGCACTCCGCGACGAGGTGCGCCGAGACATTGAAGAGCACGGGTTCAGCGTGGAACGCAACAGCTTCGTGCAGTACTTCGGGTCGGACGAGGTGGATGCGTCGCTCCTTGCACTCCCCCAGGTCGGGTTCTGCAGCGCCTCAGATCCACGCATGCTCGGAACCGTTGCCGCACTTGAAGCCGACCTCATGCGCGATGGCTTGCTCATGCGCTATCGAACGCACGCAGACGTCGACGGGCTGGAGCCCGGTGAGCATCCATTTATTGCATGCTCCTTCTGGCTCGTGGAGCAGTACGCGGCATCCGGTCGGACCGACGATGCTGTCGCACTCATGAACCGGCTGATCGGCCTGACGAACGACGTTGGACTGTTGTCTGAGGAGTACGACGTCACCAGCAAGCATCAAGCGGGGAACACGCCGCAAGCGTTGTCGCATTTGGCGCTGGTGCGGGCAGCGGATGCCATCCTCGCTGCGACCGAACGTGCCGCTGGTTGAGGAGACTGCGACAAAGGAGCCGTCGTCTCGAAACCAACGTCCCCGAGGGGCAAAACTGAACATCATAGAAAACAAACGAAATCTTTGTAGACACTCGTCGACATCCGCCCACAGCCGAATCCTAAATTGAAATACATGACTTCATCCACGCTCACCGCCAGGGATCTGGCGCAGATCGCGATCTTCGCTGCAATCATTGCTGCCCTTGGCCTTCCTGGCGCACTGAGCATTGGCGCTGGTGCCGTGCCGATCACGTTCCAGACGCTGGGCGTCATGCTGGCCGGAGCCATCCTCGGCGCGCGCAAGGGATTTCTGGCCGTCTTGCTCCTTCTCGTGTTGGCCGCTGCCGGGTTGCCACTGCTATCCGGCGGTCGGGGTGGACTCGTCTGGTTCACCACCTCTCCCGCTGCTGGCTACCCGTACGGCTGGCTGCTCGGTGTGGCCGTGATCGGTTTCCTCACCGCTCGCTTGCTCCCCCGCTACCCGTTCTGGCCGGCTATCGGTGCAACCTTTCTCGGCGGAGTCGTTGCCGTGTACCTCATCGGTATCCCCGTCACCGCGATCAACCTCGGCATCCCGCTGTGGGTGGCTGCTCTCGACAGCCTCAAGTTCCTGCCCGGTGACGTGATAAAGGTCGTCGTGACCGTCCTGGTCGCCCGCCAGGTGCACAAGGCGTACCCCGGCTTGATCTCCCCGGCGCGCTGGCGCCGAACGCCAGACACGCGCGACGCCCCAGAGACTCCAGCACCGGTCGCACCGTGAGCACCATCCGCTTCGATGACGTCTCCCACTCCTTCGGCGATCGTCGGGTGCTCGACAGCCTGCAGCTCACGCTGTCCGAGCACCGAATTGGCATCGTCGGCGCCAACGGGTCTGGCAAGTCGACCTTCGCCAGACTCATTAACGGACTCGTCACGCCCGACACGGGCACGGTCACGGTAGACGGGCTCGACGTCGCGCGGCACGCCAAAGAGGTGCGCCGCCGTATCGGCTTCATCTTCACGAACCCCGACAATCAGATTGTCATGCCGACGGTGCAGGAAGACGTGGCGTTCACGCTCCGGCGACACAAGCTGGGCGCTGCAGAGAGTGCCGCGCGAACGGCAGCGGCGCTGGAGCGATTCGGCCTCACCGCACACGCTGAGCACCCCGCGCACCGTTTGTCTGGGGGCCAGAAACAGCTGTTGGCCCTGGCATCCGTTCTCGTCGCCGAACCCGCCGTGATCGTCGCCGACGAACCGACGACGCTGCTCGACGCCCGCAACGCCCGACTCATTGCAGAGCAGTTCGAATCGATGAGCCAGCAGGTCATCATCGTCACTCATCACCTGAGCCTGTTGGAGCGATTCGACCGCGTCATCGTCCTGGAAGACGGACGCGTCGTCGCGGACGACGTGCCGGGCGCCGCACTCGGGGCATACAGGTCACTGCTGGCATGATCGGCCTCTACTATCCGGGGTGCTCCTTCGTTCATCGGACGCCAACGCTATTGAAGCTCACCGTGCTGGCGGTGAGCTTCATCGGCGTCAGCCTGATCTCCGATCCCTGGTATCTGGCCGCTGCCCTTGGCGGCGTGGTCGTGCTCATTCTTCTGGCCGGGGTACCGCTTCGGGTTGTGTGGACCCAGGTGGCACCGGTCCTGTGGCTGCTCGTGATTGCCGTGCCGCTGCAGGCGATTTTCGCCGGCTGGGTTGTCGCCGCGCTGATGGCCGGTCGCTTGCTCATTGCGGTCGCTCTCGCTGCGCTGTTCACGCTGACGACAACCGTCACGTCCGTGCTTGAGACGTTCCAGGTGTTGCTCCGGCCGTTCCGCCGGTGGGTTGATACCGATCGCGTCGGCTTGCTCGTCGCTCTCACTATCCGATGCATTCCGCTCATCGCCGACATCGTCACAGAGGTACTGGAGGCACGGAAAGCCAGGGGCGTGCAGGGCTCAATGGTTGCGCTGGCCGTCCCTGTCGTCGTGCGTTCGCTGTACGCGGCAGACGCGATCGGCGAAGCCTTGACGGCGCGTGGATTCGACGACTGAACGACATCATCCATTCCGGCACAGGCACGCAGTCGATGTGCCGGCTCGTTCCGGCATGGCGCGGCCGCATCCCAGTATGGTGTTGTCCATGAAGGCCTCACTCATTCTGATCGCACTCGCCGCATCTGTGACACTGCTCACCGGCTGCGCCGCTTCCGGCTCCTCGGCTGAAGCGGGCATTCCCGGCATTTGGGGTGCATCCCCAGAGTCGGGGGACGCCTACCTCGAACTCACCGACGCCGGTGACCTGTCGGGCTCTGACGGATGCAACCGCTTGATCGGCGGCTGGAGCGCGGATGACGACACGACCGTCACGTTCACCGAGATCGGTTCGACGCGGATGGCCTGTGACGGCGTTGACACCTGGCTGTCGGACGCGGCGTCTGCCACAGTCGACGGCGAGATCATGACGGTGCTCGATGCATCCGGCGCAGACATCGGCACGCTGGTCAAGCAAGGCGACTAGCCGCACCTTGGCAGAAACTCAGGTCGCACTGAGGTTCTTCAAAGGTAGACCGGGCACTCTGAAGGGGTCGAATTCTCGATTCACCTCGTACAGGAAGACTTCTCGTGCCCAAACTCCCCGCAATTCTCACGATCGTCGGCGTTACTCTCGCCCTGACCGCCTGCAGTAGCAGCGGTGATGACGCTGCGAACACCGACGCCGCTTCGGTGACGGATGAATGCACGACCTCAGGCACGAACTCTGACGCCATCTCGGTGAGCGGCGATTTCGGCACCGAGCCCACTGTCACCTTTGACAAGCCGCTCAGCACCGACACCACGGAGCGCAGCGTTGTCATTGAAGGCGATGGCGATGAAGCCGCAACAGACGGTTCGTTGCTGTACATCTCATACACGGCATACAACGCCACCTCTGGCGAGACCATCGACAGCACCGGCTATGGCGATGAAGCCGCAACAGCGACCCTCACCGTCGACGACTCCCAGTACATCACCGGCCTCGTGAAGGCCCTCAACTGTTCAGTGACCGGCGACCGCGTCGTGGCAATCATGCCGCCAGACGAGGCGTTCGGCGAGACCGGCTCCACCGACTTCGGTGTGGGTGCAGACGACTCGATGATCTTCGTCATTGACGTCAACGAGGTTGTTCCGTCCCGCGCGACCGGCGTCGACCAGCCGGCAGAGGACGGTTTCCCCACCGTCAAGCTGGCCAAGGACGGCTCGCCGACCATCACGATTCCGAGCACCGACGCCCCGAGCGATCTCCAGATCTCCGTCCTCAAGAAGGGTGACGGCGCAGTCGTCGCCGACGGCGACACCGTCGCTCTCGAGTACACCGGCGTCGTCTGGGCCACCGGCAAGACCTTCGACAGCTCGTGGACGACCGCAGGCCCCACCACGCTCGCCACCGACCAGGTCGTTCCCGGGTTCAAGGCTGCACTGGTCGGCCAGACCGTCGGCTCACAGGTCATGGTCGTCATCCCGCCGGCTGAGGGCTACGGCGAGGCTGGCAACGAACAGGCCGGCATCAGTGGCACTGACACCCTCGTGTTCGTCATCGATATCCTCGCAACGGCCCCGACCGCACCCACCGAAGTCGGATAGCGTTTAGCCGTTCACCACGAGTGCACCGGATGCCTGGCATCCGGTGCACTCGACGTTAACCGCCGGCCTCGCCAGCCGCCTCGGCACACCCAGAGGACAGGGCAGGCTTACGTGTCGCTGCACCGTGCCGATAGTGCTCCATAGTCACTGAGCGGAAGGTATAGCCCATGAAAACAGGATTCATCCTCGCAGCACTTCGCGGGCCACATCTCACCAAGTACCCACCGCGCATCGCGCTGGAGCCCGATCGTTTCGGCGATCTTCCGGCACTCCTCGTTGATCCGGTCGACCAGCGGGGTCGCACGGTATCCGGTATGTGGCTCCTCGCGGTGCAACAGCGCCCCCGGGGGGAAGCCATCTATGAATTGGTTGAGACGCGCTCGTTTGTGTAGGCCGGTTTGGGATCTATTCGGGCGACCCCGACAGCGATAGCCTCGGCAGTGTCATGCTCGACGAGCATGCGTCACGGCCTGGAGGATACGCATGGACTGGAAAATCGAACTCGTCGCACTCCCCGTCACCGACGTCGACCGGGCTAAAGCCTTTTATGTCGACCAGGTCGGGTTCAATGCCGACTTCGACGAGCGAGTGAACGAGAGCCTGCGATTCGTGCAGCTCACGCCGCCCGGCTCGGCGTGCTCTATCTGCTTCGGCGAGGGGATCACTGAGATGCAACCCGGTTCGCAGAAGGGCATCCAGATCGTGGTCGCCGACGCCGATGCGGCGCGTGCCCAGCTTGTGGCTGCCGGCGTGGATGCCAGTCCGGTTGACGAACAGAGCTGGGGTCGTTTCGTCTATTTCGCCGATCCCGACGGCAACACGTGGGCATTGCAAGAGCTGCCCCAGCGCGACTGAGGCCTGCGACCATGACCGATCCTGACAACAAAACCAAGAAGACCCCGGCGGCGGATCTCGAGTATCCAGATGAGGCCGGCTACCCGGACGGCACAGGAACGCTCGACGAAGGCACAAGGGCCGAAGCTGCTGGTCACGCCGACGAGGCTGATGAGGCTGACGAGGCCGACGAAAGCGATGAAGCACCTGTCCCTGAGGTGGCCGAAGAGGCCGCCGCAATCGAACATTTTGCAGACAACGACACCGAAGACGACTGACACGCCACACGCTGCCGGCTAGCTTCCGGCGAGCACAAGCACCGCCATCGCGGCGATCATCAGCCCTGAACACACGGCGTGCGAAACGCCGATACTCCGTTCTGCCCGCAGCGCAGGGGCAACCAGGATGGCAGCACACGCCAGCCACGTTGCAAGCACGGCCCACATCATCACGCCACCCTCCGTCATTGCATGCTGATCGCCCATCACTGACGCAGAGGCCGTAGCGGCCGCCAGCGACTGCGTCGCCACCTGGAGAGTTCCATGAGCCGGCATCACCAGCACAGCGAGCGACATGAAGCCAAGATCGACGACGGCAAGGCCCCCGACACACTTCTGCCAATGCTGGATCGATCCGCTGCCCAGCGCTGACAGTCTCCGCATCCGATCAACGGCGACCATCGTCACCACGATGAGCAGCAGCGCTCCGCCGAGTGCCACCGTCATGAGCGACGTGAATTCCGGCAGCAGCAGGGGGACGAACATGAGCGCGCCCATGCCCATCGCCGAGACCGTCGTCGATGCTCCGAGTAGCCACCGACCGCTCACCTGTCGCCCACGCACAAACTGTGCACCGGGTCGTGCGACAGGTCCCGCAACAGATCCCGCAACAGATCCCGCAACAGTGCGAGCACCGGGCCGTTGATGCCTGATCGCAACGACCATCGCGGCAACAGAGAGGCACAACGCCACCGCGATCATCATTGCCCACTCCCCCCGCCACCGTTGGCGAGTCGTCCGTGCCACCGAACGCGTCGCGCCGGTTGGAGAAATATTGACATCACCGAAACGGCAGGGCAAGATGTGAGCTAGTTGAGCCAAGCTCACGTTGTGGGCCACTCGAAGATGAGGAGGCCACAATGCAGATTCCGGCTCCATTCGACTATGTCAGAGCCACAAATGTCGACGACGCCATCGCCCTTCTCGACCGGCACGGACCTGAGTCCCTGGTCGTCGCCGGCGGGCACAGCTTGCTCCCGATGATGCGTCTCCGGCTGGCCAGGCCGGAATGGCTCATCGACATCAACGACCTCTTCGAACTCGACTTCATCCTGAGACAGGATGATCGCTTGCGGGTGGGCGCGATGACACGGCACGCCGCACTCCTTGCATCAGCGGATGTCGTGAGCCTGTTCCCGATCATCGCCGACGCCGAGCGTGTGATTGCTGACCCAGTGGTGCGTAACCGCGGAACCATCGGTGGCTCGCTGTGCCAGGGAGATCCCGCGGAGGATCTCGCCACCGTGTGCGATGTCCTGCGCGCAGAAGTCGTGATCCGCGGACCAGGCGGCGAGCGCGTCATCCCCATGACCGAATTCCACCAGGGCCCGTATGAGACGGCCGTGGCCCACAACGAGATACTGTGCGAGATCCGTTTCCCCATTCATCCGCTCACGGGCAGCGCCTACGAGAAGGTGGAGCGCCGCGTTGGAGACTGGGCGATCGTGGCAGCGGGCGCCGCGGTGACACTCGCCGATGACGGCACCATCGCCGACGCCGCACTCGGTCTCACGGCGGTCGGGATCGAGGGAACCATCACCACTGCCGAAGCTGTGCTCAGGGGGCAAAAGCCCTCAGCTGAGCTGTTCATCGAGGCCGGTCGGCTCGCCGCGGCAGCCGCAAAACCGGTTGCCGACCAACGCGGGCCGATCGACTACAAACTCCATCTCGCCGACGAGCTCACCCGCAGGGTGCTGCAGCGTGCCACGGCGCGCGCCATCGCCGACACCCCACAGGAAGGCTGAAGCCGATGCAGGTGAGCATGACGGTCAATGGCGACGACGTCACACGGGAGATCGAGCCGCGTGTCCTGCTCGTGCATTTCATCAGGGACACACTGCGACTGACGGGCACGCACTGGGGGTGCGACACGTCCAATTGCGGCACCTGCGTGGTGCTCATGGACGGCCAACCCGTGAAGTCATGCACCGTGCTTGCCGCTATGGCAGACGGCCATGCCATCACCACGGTGGAGGGACTGGCCGTCGGCGGCACGCTCGACCCCGTGCAGCAGGGATTTATGGAGGAACACGGCTTGCAATGCGGCTTCTGCACCCCAGGCATGATGCTCACCGCCCGCTCGCTGCTCGACAACAATCCGCACCCCAGCGACACCGAGATCCGCCAGGCGATCTCCGGCCAGATGTGTCGGTGCACGGGCTACGCCACCATCGTCAGATCGGTGCAGTGGGCAGCCGAACACCCACAGGCCGCCCCCGAAGCGGATGTGACGATCGAGCAGGTTGAGATGGCCGAGACAGACGAAATGGTCGAGATACACGAACGCATCGCCGACGCCACTGAAAAGGAGGTCAGCGCATGACTATCGCACTCGACCACCCCGCCAACCCTGCAGCCGGAGACGAGGACCGCCCGATCGGCTACGGCCGCATCCAGCGCAAGGAAGATCCACGCTTCGTCAGGGGGAAGGGCCACTACGTCGATGACATCGTGCTGCCTGGCATGCTGCACGGCGCCATTCTTCGCTCGCCGGTCGCGCACGCCCGCGTGGTCTCCATCGACACCACCGCAGCGCTTGCCCACCCTGGCGTTGTCGCTGTCATCACAGGACAAGACCTGCTCGGACTCAACCTGGCGTGGGCGCCCACCCTGTCTGCTGACGTCCAGGCCGTGCTCGTCACGGACAAAGTGCGCTTCCAGGGCCAGGAGGTCGCGTTCGTCGTGGCGGAGGACCGCTATGCAGCGCGCGATGCACTGGAACTCATCGAGGTCGAATACGACGTACTGCCCGCCGTTGTCGACGCCAGACGGGCGATGGATGCCGACGCTCCCGTCGTCCGCGACGAAATGGACGGCCGCACCGACAACCACATCTTCGATTGGGAAGCGGGAGACGCCGCTGCCACCGACGCCGTCTTCGCCACAGCCGACGTGATCATCTCGCAGGAGATCGTCTATCCACGCTCGCACCCTGCACCCATGGAGACCTGCGGCGCCGTCGCCGACTTCGATCCGATCGACGGAACGCTCACCCTCTACGAGACGAGCCAGGCCCCGCACGCGCACCGCACCCTGTTCGCGATCGTTGCCGGCATCCCTGAGCACAAGATCAGGGTCGTGTCCCCCGACATCGGCGGCGGTTTTGGCAACAAGGTCGGGATCTACCCTGGATACATTCTCGCGGTGGTCGGGTCCATCGTCACCGGCAAGCCGGTCAAGTGGGTGGAAGACCGGTCGGAGAATCTCATGTCGACCTCCTTCGCCCGCGACTACATCATGCAGGGCGAGATCGCAGCGACGAAGGACGGCAAGATTCTCGCCGTGCGCACCAACGTCCTCGCCGACCACGGCGCCTTCAACGCGACGGCGCAGCCGACGAAGTACCCTGCGGGGTTCTTCCACATCTTCACCGGCAGCTACGACATCCAGGCTGCGCATTGCACAGTGACCGGCGTCTACACGAACAAGGCGCCTGGGGGCGTGGCATACGCCTGCTCATTCAGGGTCACGGAGGCCGTGTACCTGGTCGAGCGGCTGGTGGACATGCTCGCCCACAAGCTCGAGATCGACCCCGCTGAACTCCGGCTGAAGAACTTCATCCAGCCAGACCAGTTTCCATACCCGAACAAGACCGGGTGGGAGTACGACTCAGGCAACTACGAAGCGACGATGCGGCTCTCGATGGAGATTGCCGGGTACGACGAGCTTCGGCGCGAGCAGAAAGAGAAGCGGGAGCGCGGCGAACTGATGGGCATCGGTGTTGCCTTCTTCACGGAGACTGTCGGCGCCGGACCCCGAAAGCACATGGACATCGTCGGCCTCGGAATGAACGACGGCGCGGAGCTGCGCGTCCATCCGACGGGCAAAGCGGTCGTACGGATCTCTGTCCAGAGCCAGGGGCAGGGACACGAAACAACCTTCGCCCAGATCGTGGCGGAGGAGATAGGCATTCCCCCTGAGGACATCGACGTCGTGCACGGCGACACCGACCAGACCCCGTTCGGTCTGGGCACCTATGGCAGCCGGTCGACGCCCGTCAGCGGCGGAGCGGTGGCTCTCGTCGCCAGGAAGGTGCGTGAGAAGGCGCGCCTGATCGCCGCAGCGATGCTGGAGACCCGACCGGAAGACCTGGAATGGGAGAAGGGCCGCTGGTTCGTAACCGGCGACCCGAGCGTGGGAAAAACCATCGCAGAAATTGCGATGGGCGCGCATGGCACTGTGGCGCTCCCCGAGGGCGTGGATGGCAACCTCGACGCGGAGGTGACCTACGATCCGCCCAATCTAACGTTCCCGTACGGTGCATACATCTGCGTTGTCGACATCGATCCAGGTACCGGCCACGTCACCGTGCGGCGGTTCATTGCTGTTGACGACTGTGGAACGCGCATCAACCCCATGATCATCGAGGGCCAGGTACACGGCGGTCTGACGGATGGCGTTGGCATGGCGCTCATGCAGCTCATCGAGTTTGACGAGGCCGGCAACAACCTGGGCGGCACATTCATGGACTATCTCATCCCCACCGCGATGGAAGTTCCCAATTGGGAGACCGGGTTCACCGTCACCCCGTCGCCGCATCATCCGATCGGCGCAAAGGGCATCGGAGAGTCGGCCACAGTCGGGTCTCCCCCGGCCATCGTCAACGCGATCGTCGACGCACTCTCGCCGCTCGGTGTCACCCATATGGACATGCCGTGCACGCCAGCCAGGGTCTGGGAGGCCATGCAGGGCAGAGCACGGCCCCCGATCTAACATGGCAACGTCACCCGACATGGCACCACCGCCCGACGTGGAGTCACCGCCCGACCCCGCATCACAGGGAGACACCCTGTCCACGCGCGCGCACGAACTCGCAGCGCGCCGCGAAGCGTTCGTGCGCGCCACCGTCGTGCGTGCGCAACGGCCGACAAGCGCGCGGCCAGGAGACACCGCGCTGGTGAACGCACGCGGCGAGATCGACGGATTCGTCGGCGGCAACTGCGTCGAGGCATCCGTTCGGCAATACGGCTTGATGACGCTCTCGACCGGTGAACCACTGCTGCTCAGGGTGCTGCCAGGCGAACCGTCCGCGGAGCCGGAGTCTGGCGTGGTCGAAGTGACGAACCCGTGCCTGAGCGGCGGCGCCATTGAGATTTTCCTCGAACCCAGGCTTCCGGCTCCCCGGGTCGTCGTGGTCGGTACCACCCCGATTGCGCATGCCATCGTCGCCGTCGGTACCGCGGCAGGGTGGAGCATGTCCCTCCGGGATGGCCTGTCGGTGGACCCAGCGCCCGATGACGCCGCTCTTGTTGTTGCCTCACACGGCCGCGACGAGGAGCCGGCCCTCGAAGCGGCGTTGATAGCGCAGGTGCCTTACGTCGGTCTGGTTGCCAGCCCACGGCGCGGCGCAGCAGTGGTGAGTTCGCTGGGCACTGCAGAGGCGGATCGCATCCGGGTGCACAGTCCTGCGGGGCTCGACATCGGTGCCAAGACGCCGGGAGAGATCGCGGTGTCGATCTTTGCGCAGCTGATTCAGGAGCGCGCGACGTCCCGACCGCCCAGCATCCAGCAGGCATCAACCATCGCCGTCGACCCTGTCTGTGGCATGTCAGTTGCCGCTGTGTCGGCATCCATTCATGTCGACGTCAACGGTGAGTCGTACTACTTCTGCTCTGCTTCCTGTCGGACGGCCTTCCTCGCCAGCCCGGATCAGTATGTCGCCGCTCGGTGATTTCTCGCCTCGTGACCGAGGATGTCGAGGCGCACGATGATCGACGGGGCCCGACCGGGCGCAACGGATGACGTGCGTAGCCACATTCCAGACGTCGAGGCTCTGCGCGCGGCCCTTGACGACGTCGGCTATCTGGCCGATGCGGGCCTGGCTACCGCCCTCTTCCTGGCCGTGCGCCTGCCGCAGCCCATCCTGCTCGAGGGCGAACCCGGCGTGGGGAAGACTGAGGCAGCGCTCGCGCTGGCACGGGTGCTCGACACTCCGCTCTTCCGACTGCAGTGCTACGAGGGCATCGATGCCGGGGAAGCACTCTACGAGTGGAACTATCCGCGCCAGTTGCTCGGCATCCGCCTGGCAGAGGCAAACAGGTCGAATGTAGACGAGATAGAACTGTTCGGGCCGGAGTACCTGCTGCGCCGGCCGCTACTCAAGGCCATCGAGCATCGCGGCCCGCGTCCGGCTGTGCTGTTGCTCGACGAAATCGACAGGGCGGATGCCGAGTTTGAAGCGTTCACCTTCGAGATGCTCGCAGAGGCCGCCGTCACGATCCCGGAGCTCGGCACGGTACGCGCGTCGCATCCCCCGGTCGTCGTTCTGACATCCAACCGCACCCGTGACCTGCACGACGCGCTGACCCGGCGATGCCTGTACCACTGGATCGACTACCCATCGCCGGACCGCATTGCAGAGATCGTGCGTCGGAAGGTCCCACAGAGTGCGGAACCGCTTGCGCTGCAGGCCGCATCGGCCGTCGCCCGGCTGCGCTCGCTCGATCTCGACAAACCCCCTGGCATCGCAGAAGCGATCGACTGGGTGTCGGCGCTGACCGTGCTGGGTGTTGACCGGCTCGATGTACCGAGCATTGATCGCACCTGGGGATCGCTCCTCAAGAACCGTGACGATCGCGAGCTCGGAACCGCGCGAGGCGCCGCCTGGCTGATGGAGAGCCAGGGACAGCACGAGGGTCAGCATGGCTGAACAACGTCTCTACCCCGCGCTCAGCGTCGAAGCCGCATCGCTGGCGGTGGGGATCACAACGGCGCTGCGGCGGGCTGGACTGCCCAGCTCCCCCGATCGTGCGGCGAGACTCTCCCGGGCATTTCGTCTCGTTCCGCCCGTCACCATCGACGCACTGTATTGGACGTGCAGGGTCGTGTTCGTCACCGGCAGGGACCAGCTCGACCTCTTCGACACGGTGTTCGCGGCAGTCTTCGCAGGAACCGGCGACCCGGCAGAGAGCCGCGGCGACCCGAATGCGCCGCCGATTATGGCGCCATCGCCGGCACGGCCAACGGCCAGTGATCAGCGCCCTGAGGCATCGCCCCAGGACGTGCCGAGTGTTGATACCGCCGTCACTGTCGGTACCGGCGGAGGCGGTGACGACACGCAGGAGTCGACGCGCGACGCGATTCTTGCCGCCGCATCGGCCGACGAACGCCTCCATGAGACGTCGTTCGCGCAGCTCACGCCTGAGGAGTTGCTGCACATGCACGAGCTGGTGCGGAAGCTGGCGATGTCGACGCCGGTCAGGCTGAGTCGCCGAACGCGACCCTCGCTGCACGGCGGCAGAGTTGACCTCCGCCGCACAGTGCGGGCGGCCCATCGAACGGGTGGCGATGCGCAGAGGCTCATATACGCCGAGCGCACAGCGCGGCCGCGCCAGCTTGTGCTGCTCTGCGATGTCTCCGGCTCGATGGAGCCGTACACGCGCGTCTTCCTCTCCTTGTTACAGGGCGCCGTCGCGGGCGCGCGGGCAGAGGCCTTCGTCTTCTCGACCCGATTGACACGGCTGACGCGCCAGCTGACGGCCCGCGACCCCAACCGGGCGCTGGCCCGTGCGGCCGCGCACGCGCCCGACTGGGCCGGCGGAACCAGGCTCGCAGAGAGCATCCGCAGTTTCATTGATGAGTACGGACGTCGCGGCCTCGCGAGGGGCGCCGTAGTCGTCGTGTTGTCGGATGGCTGGGCGCAGGATGACCCCGATCAGGTCGCCGCTCAGATGAAGCGCCTCCGGCTGCTCGCGCGCACGATTGTCTGGGTGAACCCGCGCAAGTCCGCGGAGGGCTACCAGCCGTTGGTCGGCGGCATGGCGGCTGCGCTCCCCTACTGCGATGCCTTTGTCAGCGGACACAGCTACGCGGCATTGGCGGATGTCGCCAGGGCGATTCACACCGACACGAATGGTGCTGCGCCCATTCACCCCGAACATCTTCACTCGACCGCATCCAGATGACGAACAGAGGACACCGCCATGCAGATTGAAAGCACCTTCAGCGTTGATGCACCCATCGACCAGGTTTGGGATGCCCTGATGGATTTTGAACGGGTGGCCGGCTGCGTGCCGGGGGCCGAGATCCTGAACAAGCTCTCTGACGACACCTACCAGGTGGCCATGAAAGTGAAGCTGGGTCCAATTGCCATGCAATACCGCGGCCAGCTCACCGTGGCTGAACGAGACGCCGACCAGCATCGGGCCGTGTTCGACGGCCGGGCCCAGGAGACGAGGGGGCAAGGCGCCGCGCAGGGGTCTGCGACGCTGGTGCTCGCCGAGTCAGACGGGCACACCACCGGTTCCGTCACGGCGAATGTCGATCTCTCCGGCAAGGTCGCAGCGATGGGCAAGAGCATCATTGGCGGCGTGACCGATCAAATGATGTCTCTTTTCGCCGACAACCTTCAGGCAATGCTCGGGGAAGCGACGCAGCAGACCGGGCCAGAGGTGGCCGGAGCTACCAGCGCGGCTAGCGGACCCGAAGCCACGGCGCGCAGCGCCACCACCTCCACACGAGCCGCCACCCATTCGAACGCGGCGCACTCCTCCACCGCCCCCGACAACAGCCTGAATGCGTTCTCGTTCATGAGCCGAATGGTCATGGACCAGCTTTCCCAGCCAGGGCGTCTCATCGGCGTGCTCGCCGCTGTCGCGTTCGTTGCGTTCCGCGTTGGCAAGCGCGTAGGTCAGAAATCACCGCAGTGACCACGCAGCAACGGAGCCTCAGCCATGCGTGACGTTCTCGACACATTGTTGGCCGAGTGGCACACCGGCGAGGTGGCCGGACTGGCAACGGTCGTGCGCACCTTCCAATCGGCACCGCGGCCTGCCGGGGCATCGATGCTGGTCACCGCGCAGGGGGCAGTCGTCGGGTCCGTATCCGGCGGGTGTGTTGAGAGCGCGGTCTACGAGCTGGCCACCCAGGTGATCGCAGAGGGGAAGCCAGAACTGGTGCGCTACGGCATCAGCGACGAAGACGCCTTCTCGGTCGGCCTGACGTGTGGCGGCATCCTGGACGTTTTCGTTGAACCCATCTCACCGCACACGTTCGCCGACCTTTCCGCACTCGGAACAGACATTGGGAACGACGTGCCGGTGGCCGTCGCAACCGTGATCGAGCATCCGGATGCCAGTTGGATCGGCCGCCATCTTGTGGTGCGCCCGCACTCAATCAGCGGTGATCTCGGATCAGCGGAGGCGAATCGCGCTGTCGGAGAGGACGCCCAGGGGATGCTGGCGGTCGGCAGGAATGGCACTCTCCCCTATGGGCCCAACGGGGAACGTCAGGACACCGGGATGCGGGTGTTTTTCCAGAGCTTCGCCCCCAAGCCGCGCATGCTGGTCTTTGGCGCCATCGACTTCGCTGCGGCGCTGGCCACACTCGGGACCTACCTCGGCTACAGGGTCACGGTGTGTGATGCCCGCGAAGTGTTCGCCACCCCCGCCCGATTCCCTGCCGCGGCTGAGGTCATCGTGGCTTGGCCGCACAACTACCTCGCAGGGCAGTACGCCACAAGACTGCTCGATGCGCGAACTGTGATCTGCGTGCTCACCCACGATCCCAAGTTCGACGTCCCGCTGCTGCAAGTGGCCCTGCGCGGCCCACGGGTCGCCTACATCGGCGCCATGGGATCCCGACGCACGCACGAGGACAGACTCGCTCGGCTGCGCGCCGCTGGTGTAAACGAGCCTGAACTGTCGGCACTCCACAGCCCGATCGGCTTGGATCTGGGCGCGCGCACGCCGGAAGAAACCGCGGTGTCAATCGCGGCCGAGATCATCGCCTTGCAATGGGGCGGCAGCAGAGAACCCCTGGTGAGGCTGACCGATCGCATCCATCACGACGAGCCGCTTGAGGCCAGCCCCGATCCGCTGTAGCGAGCTAGGTGACGGCGATGAGGTCGATCTTTCTGATGTCAGGGTCGCCGACCAGCAGCTGTGGCCCGTTCTCCGCAACGGCAGCCGGGATGGCGCCGGTGAGGTGAGCCTGCCGGCCATCTTCCGTCTCGAACGTGTCAAAGATTCCAAAGTGCGTGTCGTCGATCTTGAAGGCGTACCAGGTCTTGGTCTCAGGTTCCCCGGCCGCGATTTCGCGAGCAGAGGCCAGGAAGTCCCAGACATCTCGCCCTTTACCCGGTTGGGCTTCCACCAACACCAACAGTCCAAACTTGAGTGCCATCACCGTCTCCTCAGCGTCGCTTCGCAATCGGCGACATCGCGTGACTGCGTGACGGCCATGGCGGCCGTGATCCGAGTGTATGAATATGCTTCGGATCGGACAATGGGACGCTGCACCGCGAACCAGCGTTGGTATCGCGATCGCGATGTGGGTGGAGTTCCCGCCCGACCTAGTGTTCAGAGCGCGGTGGACGCAGTCGGGTTTCCTCAAGGTCGAGCATCGCCTGCGCTTGGGCAAGGATGCGCGACGGGTAGTCCCCACGCCCTCTGGCAGCGAGCAGACTCTGGCGCTCCGCATCGACGACGGCCATGCGGAGTTGTCGATAGGTGCGGTGCGGCGTCTCCCCAGAGCCGGCGCCCAGGTCGTTCGCGCGCTCCCAGGCTGACTCCGAACGGAGGAACGACGATTGGCGTACGCGCTCGACGACGTCAGGGTCGATCACGTCGTCATGGTTGATCGCTGCCGCGGGGTCATCCAGCACGGCAAGTCCGTCGTAGCTGATCTCATCGAGGAGAGTGGCGAGCTGCTCGCGGTCCTTCGATTCATCCACGCCCTGGATGCCGAGCACACGGATCAGCAACGGCAGGGTGCCGCCCTGCACGACGAGCGTCACCACGGCGACGGTGAAGGCAATGAGGATGAGCTGCTCGCGGTACGGCGTTTCCTCCGGCAGCGACTGGGCTGCGGCAAGCGTGACTACACCTCGCATGCCTGACCAGCCCAGCACGATTCCCCCACGCCAATCGATGGCCTCGTCACGCAGCTGCGTGAGATCGGCTCGACGGCGTGCGTAGAGTTTCTCCGCCCGAATGCGTTGCTTGGTCTTCAGGCGGCTCGTACTGGGATGAGTGCGGAAGTACCCCAGCATCAACCAGAGGCCGAGCGTCTTCTTCTCCGTGCGGGCGGCCTGTGCGTGCAACCCAAGCACAAGCGGCCCTACCCAGAGGAATCGCAGCGCGATCAGCGCAGCCGTGGCGATGAGCCCGATGAACACCGCATTGGCTGCGCTGATGGTTCCCGGTGCAACGTTCTCGATGAGCGTTCGGATCTCAAGACCGATGACGAGGAAGACTGCGTTCTCAAGCAGGAACTGAACGGTGCGCCAGTTGATGCGGTCGCTGACCCTGGACTGCGCGGTGAAGATCGCGGGACTGGCATGCCCCGTGTACAGGCCGGCGACCACGACGGCCAGCACTCCTGAGGCGTGAATTCCCTCTGCGGGCAAGAACGCGATAAAGGGGACGGCGAGCGAGATCGCGGTGTCGAGTACGGGGTCGTTCAACTTGGATCGCACGAACACGGTGACGAAGCCGGCTGCCAGCCCGATTGCGATGGCAAGGACCACCGCGTAGAAGAAGTCGACCACACCGTCCCAGGGACTGATGATCGCGCCGCCCGCCACGGCGACCGCAGACCGCAAGAGCACCAGCGCTGTCGCGTCGTTGACAAGCCCTTCGCCCTCGAGCATCGTGAGGATGCGCGGGGGAAGACCAAGGCGACGTCCAACGGATGTCGCGGCCACGGCATCCGGTGGACTGATGATCGCTCCCAGCGCCACGGCAGCGGCGAAGTTGAGGTCGGGCAGCAGTGTGTAGAGCAGGAAGCCGACGCCGAACGCGGTAACAATGACCAGGACCACGGACAGGCTCGTGATAGTTCCCAGGTTTCGGCGGAAATCGATGATCGGAACGCTGATCGCGGCGGCGTAGAGAATGGGCGGGAGGAGGACGTCGAGCACGACCTCGCTGGGCAGGATGAACGGCGGCATGCCAGGCATATACGAGAGCGCGACGCCGGCGCCCACCAGCAGGATGGGCGCGGCGACTCCCAGACGTTTGGAGAACGCGGCAGCGGCCACGATGATGGCCAGGCCAATTACGCCATAGATACCAAGTTCCATTATTCGGTCAGGTCCTTGGAGCTGATAGCGCGCGTCCCATCCATTGTCTGAGGCCTTTCGACGTGTCGAAAGCAATCACTTAGTTAAGATCGCACTAACTATATTGCGTCGAACTGAGTGATCTACTCAGGAAAGCGACCGCAATGGCGACTGCTCACCACCAACGTTAAGCCATGCTCGCCCAGGCGCCGAGGGTCTGCACGCACTGTGGCCGCACCATCACCAGGATCGCGCCTTCCGCGGAGTAGCGGCTAGAACGCCACTTCCAGCGTCTCGGGCTCCTCCACCGGTTCTACGAATTCGACGGCGGGCCGCGCGGCCGGGTTCTGCGCCTGTTGCGCCGCGTGTAGCGCGCCGATGTAGCCGAAGACGCCGGCGGGGGCGATGCTGGCGCCTGGGCCTGGGTAGGTGTGCCCCATGACCGACGCCGTGTTGTTGCCGGCCGCATAGAGGCCCTCAATCACCGACCCGTCGGTGCGCAGCACCCGTGCGAACTCGTCGGTGACGAGACCGCCCTTGGTGCCGAGGTCGCCTGGGTACACCTTGAAGGCGTGGAACGGCCCGCGCTCGATCGGCGCCAGGTTCGGGTTGGGCTTGACGCCAGGGTCGCCGTAGTAGCGGTCGTAGGCTGTGCGTCCACGCTGGAAGTCCCTGTCGACTCCGGCCGATGCGAAACGGTTGAAGCGCGCGACGGTCTCCGCAAAGGTTGCCGGTTCGACGCCGATTTTCGCGACGAGCTCCTCGATGGTGTCGGCCATCACAATTTCACCGGCCTCGGTCATTTCCTTCTTGGCAGCGAGGGCGAATGTGTTGAGATAGCGCTTGGTGTGCCTGGCATCGGTGACGAGCCAGGAGTGGATGGCCGGGCTGACCTTGTTGTGCTCGAGCATGTGGTGGCCGAAGTCGACGTACGACTCAGACTCGTTGAGGTAGCGGTTGCCCTTCTGGTCGACGACCATGCTGAACGGCATCGAGCGCTCGCCGAGAATGAAGCTGTTACTGCCCGGCTTGAGAATTACCCCGGCGCCCCACCAGGCGTCCTCCATCATCGCAATCTCGCCACCGACATCCATTCCCACTTGGATGCCCGTGCCCATCTGTCCATCCGGAGCTGCAGACCAGCCGGGGATGCCCTGGTACTTCTGCCGCCAGGCCGTGTTGCGGGCAAACCCTCCGGCCCCGAGCATGATGCCGCGGCGCGTGCTGATGCGGTGCTCACGCCCGTCGTGCTGCACGACCGCTCCAATGACGCGGCCGTCCTCAACGAGCACCTCGGTGATCGGCGACTCCAGCCAGACGGGAATCTCGTGCTTCTGCGCAATGTGCATGAGATTCCCGGCGAGTGCCGGTCCCATGCCGCGAGCCTGCTGGCCGATGATCCCATGCCCGAGCACCCGCAGAACGAGTTGCGCACCGCGAACGAAGCCGCCCAGCGACGACCACGCCCTGCTTAGTAGCCAAAAGTCGTCGTTGCGGACAGGCAAAGGGACACCCTGCTTCATGCGAGAGAGGCGCTGGTAACCCTTGAGCTTCCGCATGTTGAACGACGTGACCTCGATACTGCGGCCGATCTTGCCGCCGGGGAGGTCGGGGTAGTAGTCGGGATAGTCCTTCGCACGCGACCACTTCACGCCCTCGTCGGCGAGCAGATTGACGTAGTTCGGGATGGCGGTGAGAAAAGCGAGCTTGCGTTCCCTGCTCGTCCACGGGCCGACGTCGCCGATCACGGCATCCATGTAGGCGAGCGCTTCGTCGATCGAGTCCTGCGCGCCATCCCGATTCATGAGCGGATTGTTCGGCACCCAAAGCCCGCCCCCAGAGATGCACGTCGTGCCGCCCCAGAGGGCTTCGCTCTCAACGACGAGGGTGTCGAGTCCGTTGATCTTCGCTGTGATCGCGGCCGAGAGGCCGGCGGCGCCCGTACCGGCCACGAGATAGTCGACGGTGTCGTCCCAGTGGCCTGGTGAAACGTGGGCGGCTGGGTCGTGAGCGGAAGCTGGCATTGCGATCTCCTCTGACCGGGCAAAACCGAGACGGTGCGTCTCACTTTCCCGAAAGTTACGCCAGTTTTATGCGTACCGCAAGAGGCGGTTCGGCGACCGGAACGTCGCACATTCAGTCGACGGAGGATTTCGACTCGACGCCCACGCCGAAGCGTCGCTTTTGTACCCGAGGGACATCAGCTTGCTGCCTATCTGGGCAGCGTCATGCCCGAGCGCGACAGGTCATAGAGGTCAGGTTGTTCTTGCTCAAAAAGTGTTTCAAGAGCCTCGCTGCCGTGCGCCATGACGAACATCGCCTCATCGTCGGTCGCAGGAACCACCTGAAGCCACGTCGCGTAGACATCCTCGTCTTCGTAAGGCGGGAATCCTTCGTCCCAAGTGAACGGCGGAAGAAGCAAGGCGTGCGGCGTTGTCACCGCCTGCCCGTGATTTGCGAACGCATCGGAAATCACTGTTCCTGGTCGTGATGGCCCTCCATCAGCAACATAAAACGCGCAGTATGCAAGACCGTAACCGAAGATTGTCCATTCTGATGCGGCACAGCCGACAAGCTCGGTGACAACCGGCTTCTCGTTATTTTTCCTATATCCCGTATCAAAGAAGCTCATCGCGACCGTAGCCCACGAAGTAAAAGACCGAGCAGGGCAGTCTGGAATGGAAAACCCGCCGATCGCATGCCCTGAGATGGCAGTCTCATACTTTTCAACCACAGGTGCCGCACTATGCTGCCCGAAGCCAGCAAGAGCCTTGTCGCGCGCAATATAGGAATTGATCATGTATCACCAATGCTTGGTCTACGAGCAGCTTGGCTCGATGCTGTCCGTGAGGCGCTTCGCGGAGAGGCGGAATGCTTGCCCTCGCCCGCAACTACCTTGTCGCCGGGATAAACGGGATCGCGATCTTCGGGTTAACAACACGGGTGCCTGCTGAAGACACCCCGACAATGGACACAACGAGGTGCCCAATCCAAGCCGCCCAAACCAGCACATTCGCCACGAGAAGCGTTGGCGGCAGTCCCCGGCTGGCTTGCATATCTCCAGTCAGAACGAGCCCGAAAATCATGTTGAACAACACAAGGGCTGCCGCGATCGCTGCGACAAGCGTCACAGTAATCGCCCAGTTTGCTGCCCACCGCGAATTCTCGCGCACCAGCAAGTCCGGGTGCCGGCGGTTCTTAGCCGCGAACACACCGAGCAAAATCGGAGCAAGCACCGCGCCAAAGAACGGAACAAACCAGAGGAACCCAATCCCCCAAAAACGGCGGCCGGACGCGTTCGGCACGGGCGAGTACTGGAACGTCATTTGCTCCGAAGGAAGAGATGTCATGTCGGATCGTATTCTAGTTCCGCCAAAAGGCCGCATGTCGAATTCTGGATCAGATCGGGCTTCGCACTCGCTCCCGTCCCGAGGCTGATAGCGGGCTCAGAAGAGCTACCGGTCGTCACCCAAGCGGGAATCAACTTCGGACTGCCATTTCTTGCTGAGATCTATGCTGTGCAGCGAAGTGTCATTCGAGTACTGGGGGGTGTACACGAAGTCAGAATCCAATGACCGCGTTTCGGCAGAATAGTGGAGCTTGAGCTGGGTCGGAATCGCAACACCCAACTCCTTGCAACCGTCATAGAGGCGCTTCAGCTGCGCGGTCCCAAAGTTCACCAACGACTTCTGGCGTGGGATCGATGTGTCTACGCCGGGAACCTCGCTCTTGGCCACGAGCTCTCCCTGAACCACGAAGAACGGGTCGAAGAAGAGTGTGCCATTCTCCATCGAGGCATAGATGAAGATATCGCTCGCCGCATCCCCGACGTATTCCAAGCTCACGCCTACGAGTTCAGACTGGACATCGGCAAGGAGATCTTCAATGCTGCTCATTTTGGGGTTTCCTTCGACGCCTAATTCAGAATGGATTCTTGATAAAACTCGTCACCAATGGTGCACTCCACGTCAAACTTTACTGGACGGCCCGTCGCGGGATCAGTCTCGATCTTCACCTCGACTGAGACTCTTTCTGGTCCGCCTTCCCTCTTCGGGTCCAAAGCGCGAGCCCACTGGTTTTCGATTCGTCCGTAGTCGCTCAGATTTACAGGTGAGATCACGCAACGGTCAGGATTGAACTTCTTGAGATGCTCCATTGTTCTCTCGTTGACAATGAGCCCGGGCACGCCAGGAACATGAGCGAAGTCATCCACACCGATTACTCCAGTGACTGCCAAACACACAAGATCCGGAAGAGTCATCCCATCGAATGTTCCGAGCTCAGCCATCTGCGACTCGAAAGCGAGCGTAAACGGGCTGCTTTCAAGCCCTGTGAACCCGTCAAGAGTCGACGCCAATTGTGGAGTCACGAGATAGAGCCCTTGGATCGTCGACAAGTCCGAAACAGGCATCTCCCACAGGACCAGATCAACTCGAGCAAATGGCTTCACACCTTGGACCAGTGCGGCCGGGTCTTGGTCAAATTCAGCACCGTCGCCAAGACCGAAGGGCACGTCAGGCTCGAGGAGAAAAGAGCTCATAGATAGATAACCCAATCAAGCGTTCCTAGGAAAGTCGTCTCACGATAAAACTCGCATTGACAATCGCGTCCGGGTTCAACTGGACCCGGACAGCATCCGCCGCGGATACCAGCGACCCACCCAAGACGCTGCGTAGATCGGTGACTCCTGCAGCAATTGCGACATCTTCGTCGGTGTAGGCCCGAATTTCCTCCGGAAATTGACCCGGGGCAAATTCATGCGAGCCAGTTGGAACCCAGACCACTGCCCGGAGGAACTCCTCAGAAAGTGTCTCGTCACCCACAAGGCCAGCGGCATGAAGCTGAACGAACCGTTCAAGTCGATTCCTAGCTTCAGGCCAACCGAGCGCAGTCGGCGATGGACGATAGTCCGGGTTTGGAACGAAGTCGCCGGTGATTTCTCCCTCCTCAGAGACCTTCCACGCTCCCTCGATCCCTGCAGGCGGAACCTCCTCATTCGCGTTGAGTTCAGGGTCAACGACATAGACCCACGCGCCAGGACTCTGCGCGGCGAGTTGGCGGAGCGCAGACGTAATCGGCGGAATGAAACGATCGTTGACGTTCACGGCTTACCCCTAACAGTTGCGAATAACAGTTGCGAAAGCGGACCGGTGGATCGATCCTTACGCGGGGAACTCGACGCCCTAGACCTGTCCTCCACCGAGGCCCAAAGGTCGCAAGTCGAGTTCTGCATCAAATCCCGGCTTCGCTCCCGGCCCGAGGATGGGCGCGGGCTAACCTTGCTCTTTGGCGAGCGACAACTGGACTTCGCTCTGCCAAGTGCTACTCAGCTCAGAACTGTCCAACGTTGCATCGTGGGAATACTGCGGTTCGTACTCGAACTCCGCATCGAGCGAACCCGCTTGAACGGAATAATGGAGCTTGAGCTGCGTAGGTATGGCAGTCCCCGAATCCTTACCAGCGTCGTACAAGCGCCTAAGCTGCTCGTTCCCGTACTTCACCATCGCCCGTTGACGAGGGATAGATGTATCTACTCCGGGAAGGCTCTCTCGGGCCACTACTTGCCCGTGGACAACAAAGAACGGGTCAAAGAAGACAGTCCGGTCCTCAATCGAACCGTAGATGAAAATGTCGCTCGCCGATTTGCCCGCGTACTCTAGGCACACTGCGATCATCTCGGATTGGGCGTCTGCGAGAAGTTCCTCTAAGGAATCCATTTGTCTGCCCCAAATTCTATTCATTCATCAATGAGCGCTCGAAGAAGCGGTTGTCAATCGTATACTCAACGTCGAACCTAACCGGCCGCCCCGTCGCAGGATCGGTTTCTATTCTCATATCGACGGAGACCTTCTTTGGCCCGCCCGGCTGCTCTGGTTTTAGTGCCTTGGCCCACTGTTCCTCAATTCGGCGGTACTGACTAAGGTTCACGTTTTTCAGCTGCGAGACTATGTTGTCGAGCTCTGGTGATCCACCAAATCGATCCCCCGCGAGGTGCCCTGCGTGGTCGCCCGGGAGTTTGCCTGGCGTTTTCGGATTATGCGGAAGCCGGCCCTCATGCGTTTTCAGATTCAGATCGTCCGCATGGAAGCTCGAGATGTGGCCGTTCTTATCGGTCGTGTAGATGTACTCGAACTCACCGGTCTTGTACGTGACATTTGGTTTGAGCGTGCCATCTGAGTTGAAGTGCTCACCATTTCTGAGCGTCACACCCGCAATCTCAGCACTCTTGATGCCTTTCAGCCCCTTGAGGGTCTTGAGCACGCCTGCCCCACCAAGCAGGAGAAGCGCAACGTTGGTAGTGACTCGCCCTGTCCCTTCGCCGGCATATTCGTCCCACTGGTCGGCAGCGATGAAATCGTCCCACAGCGCTTTGGCCACGCCCCCAGGGTCCTCGACTATCGCGCCAATAATGCCGCCCCAGAGATCGCCGACGTATTGATCCCACCACGATTTGCCGCCACCGAACCAGTCGTCGAACATGTACTTGATCGGCAGCATGTCCCACGCGCCAACAACTGTGTCCCCGACCTGGAGGATGACTCCTTCGACGAATCGTCCGGGGAACTGGAGGATCTGATCCCACCATTCGATTCCGGGTTTCTCATTCGAAGTCTGCCCGGCCGCTGCGCGTATCTCGGCAGCAATTTCATCACCGGACCGCGTGAAGCCGGCAAGTGCAGTTTGTGCGCGGGCCTGCGCGCTTGAGAGTGCCACCGCACCAGGGTCTCTGAACGGGGCGACCACCGCCTCTCGCGTTCCCGGCTCGGCGGCGTAGGCCCTTCGCTTCGCCGCACGGTGCTCTTGGAGCGCGGCCGCGGTGGCATTCTCGGCCCTGGCCGCGTCCTGAATCGCCGCCTCGATTTCCGCCCGCGCCGAGAGGAATGCCGACTGGTACCGGAGCATGGCCGACGCAGCCCTACTGAACGCGGCCGGCGCTTTGCCGGTCCGCGCTGTTTCCCGGGGGACGAACGATTCCCAGCTGGACGCTGCGCGCCCGTGCCACTCGGGCAGGGACATCGTCTGCCAAGCACTGGTGACGGCGCGTGCAGGGCCAGCACCGGCACCTACCGCCTCCAGAACCGTAGAGATCGCCGTGGGGCTCCCGGGAAGAACCGTTTCAACCGATGAACTGCCGGAGATCATCGGCTCATCCCAAGCCCGGATGCTGCATTCGATAGGAGCGTGTCCAGACGACTCGTGTCAGCTGCAGCACCGGTGAGAAGCCGCGAAGCTTCACTGGCCGCGTTCCCACGCAGCTGGAACTCACCGGACCATGCCGACCGGAAAGCGACAAGAGCAGCCGCGACTTCCGCATGGCCCAGATTGCCGCTCGACAAGTTGTGCACGGGATGCGTTCCGATCGCGTTTCCGATCGTTGTCGCGTTGGTCGCTGCATTCCGCAACTGCTGCGGCGAGCACTGAAAGGTACTCATTCACTTCTCCGGAACTGCAGCACCCAAATTATGGGGACCGCCACTGATACTTCCATCGGGTAACAACTCAAGATCGATAGCGATCGGCGGCGCACCGTTCGTGATCGGAGGTGGCGTTTCTCGGGAACGCAGGTCTACGACCACGCCATGCTCTGAACCAGGATCGATGAACAGATGCCTGGCTCGAACAGGAAGGCCGAAGAATTTTATGCCGGTTAGGCGAACCCAGTCGTACCCATCCTCGGCATTGTCCAGGTCAATCTGATCTTCTGCAACCATGAAGCGCGCGAGTTTTTCTTGGCTCGAAAACACCGGGGAAACGAGCTGACCAGTCACAGTGAACACCGGCGCCCCGAAGTAGTCCGGACGATGCAGATACATCTCGCTGAGGTCAAACAGTTGCCAAAGTTTGCCTGTGTCGGCAAGCCCCCGACTCCATAGCTCGGCGAACTCTACAAGAAGCGGACGCTCAACTTGATCACCTTCCGGCGTCACAGCATTGGCCGCGCTAGGCACAGGCGACGCTCGTTCGCTCGGCGACATACCTCGACGTGTCAGTTGATCTTCGAGGCGATTTGAGAATCGAGGTCGCGCATCGCGTTCGCGGTCCCGGTCAGGAACTGCTGGATCTCGTTCAACTGTGAGATCAGCGTGTTCGCGCTCGTCGTGTACTTCGTGTAAGCGTCGTTGAACTTGCCCGACGCCTGATCGGTGACGAAGCCCGAGGAAACGAGCTGGCCGATCTGGGTCTGCATGTTCTGTAACTTCGTTGTGATCTCGTCACGACCCGCACCCAACTGGGTTGCTGCGGTCTCGATCTCGGCGTAGCTGACCTTGATATTCGACATAGAAGCGGGCCTCTTTCAATAAGCAGTAGCTAGATAACGGTTAAATGCATCCGGAATCATAGATCCCCCCGGAACTGCCAATCACAGCGCGCAAACTTACGGTCTGCTCGCATTGGCCAATCGGCTACAACCTACAGGCGCCGTGTTCATCTGCACAAGTTACCTGAACAGATGCGTCGCATCACAAACGTGCCGGCAGCGCAATGTGCACCCCGGTGAGTTTTCCGCTTTCGATGAGGAAGCCTCGGCCCGGTGGGAAGTTCGCGCGACGCGCATGGGTGAATGGGGTCGTGAACACGCTCGGCGCGTCGTTGGCGTCAGGCTGCAGAGCAAGTGCCCAGCGGGCCCCGCGCAGCGGACTCGCAAGCTCCCACACTGTGCCCAGCGTCGCGTTTTCACCCTCGACGATGACGGTCAGCTCGCTCCGACGCAGAAGTTTGAGGAGCTGGGCCAGAGCACGCTCATTGCCGCTTCCGTCAAACCCACCGATGTCTTCGATCACAACCACCCCACGATGTCCCGGCATTGGGAATTCCGGTGCAGTCACTGGTTCAGCGGGCGGTGTTGCGGCGAGAGGAAGGCTTGTACCGATCAGCGGCAAAAGAGACAAGCCAACAGCGGCGGGCGCGCTTCCACCCAGGGACCGCGTCAAGTTTTCGATGACGACCTCGCGGCGCTCTGGCGAATCAGCGATCTCCTGCCAGATCGGCAGGTGACGCAGAGTCGATCGATTCGGGGAAATGAGGACCGCATCAAGCAGCTGCCCCGCCGCACGAGCTTGTACTTCAAACGCTTCCAGAAGTGAAGCGATCGCTGTTGTTCGGCCAGAACCGGCCGGCCCCGTGACCAGCAGGAATCCGCCATTCGGAGCGGCGAAAGGTTGGAGTTGCACGGTGTCGATCGCAAAGGGCGCACCCGCCAGCGCGGGCGCCCTCAGGTCAATTCTCTGAATCGCCTCCGGGATGCGGGGCACCGGCGCAGGCGCAAGCCCTGGCACCAAACGCTGCTGATCGGCCAACCGTGCAAACGCCGCATCTGTGTCCGCGGGATCATTACTTGCCCCGGGGACCGCGAGTTGGATCTCGTCGTCTGCACCAATACGAACGGCGCGGCCCGCGGGAGCGCCCTCGAAGATGCCAGCTGAGACGCCGAGCATCTGATAGTCACTCTCAGCGGCCAGCCGGAGAACCAGGCGCTCCGGGATGCTTGAGGCCAGTGACGCGGGGAACCCGCTTGCGCGCTCTGACGTGAAGACAACGTGAACGCCGACATTTCGGCCCGACCGAGTGATCTCCACAAGGTCTGCGAATGGGTCTGCCCCGCCTCCGAGGTGTTCATAGGCATCCCGGAAAGCCGAGAATCCATCAATAAGGAGCAGCACCGGCGGCGAAGCCAGCTGTGCGGCGGCACGGTCGACTACAAGGGAGCGCAACATTCTGAGCAGGCGAACAACCCGGTCGCGCTCGTCGCTTAGAAGGATGTCGCCTGTATTGGGAAGCTGCGCGAGAATGTCCAGTCGGCCACCGCTCGCATCAATGCCATAGATGTGAGTGCTGGGGTCGGCCGCGATCGTCGCGGCCGCGATCGTCAGAAGTGCGGTTGTCTTTCCGCTTCCACCGCCACCATAAATCGCAACGTTGCCCACCTCGCCGAGCCCGCAGATGTACGGCGACTGGCGTTGCAGATGCGGCTCATCAATCAGTCCGGCAATGATGCTCAACGGGCCGCCTTGTGCCTGTGAAGAGCGGTCCATGGCAGGCCGTGGCACGAGAAGCGCCTCGAGCGAGACAGTCTCTGGCAGTTGGTCTACCCAGGGTTTGCGTGGCGATGACACCTGCGCTCCCGTTGCGGCTTGCTGAATGTGCGCAGTGAGCACTTCGATGTCGCGGGGACCCTTCTTCGCGCTGCGACGCTGGCTTCGCACCTCCGGCTGCAATGCCCAGGGTGCATGCTCGCCGAAACCCAGCGTTCGGACCTCGACGGGTTCCAGGTGCTGGGCTTCAGAGCGGCCGCCGAGGTAACCAGTCTGGAAGTGGGTGAGCCTGCCCGCACCAATCTTGACCGCAGCACGACCCGGAGTGTCAGGTGCGAACTCCGCCGCATCCGTCACCCCCAACACATCTGTGCTGTCGGCCGGGTCAGCCATGCGCAACCCGATTCGCAAGTTCGTGTTCGCCCGTAGATTGTCCTTGATCACGCCGGCTGGCCGCTGGGTCGCCAGTACGAGGTGTAAGCCGAGCGAGCGACCTCGTTGCGCCACATCAATCACACCGTCCACGAACTCAGGGATCTCGCTCACCAACGCAGCAAATTCGTCGATCACGATCACGAGCGCCGGCGGGGCGTCCGGGTCAGATCGGCGTTCGAGGGCGATGAGGTCCTTCGCTCCCTTCGCAGCCAACAGCTCCTCCCGATACCGCAGCTCCGCCCGGAGTGAGGTCAATGCCCGGCGCACGAGGTGGGTGTTGAGGTCGGTAACCAGGCCGACCGTATGCGGAAGGGTCGTGCATTCTGCGAATGCGGCACCACCCTTGTAGTCAACGAGCAAGAACGTCAGCCGGTCCGGTGAATATTGCGCAGCCAACGACAAGATCCAGGTCTGCAAGAACTCCGATTTGCCAGATCCTGTCGTGCCACCGACCAACGCGTGCGGGCCATGTACGCGCAGATCGAGCGCGACCGTTCCTGCACCACCTTGCCCGACAACCGCTGTGAGCTGACCCGGCTCGCGTTCCCGGCCCGACTCCCAGTGCGACACCAGGCTGTCTGTGGAACGCCAGTTAGAGAGCACCGCCTCACTGGCACCCATCACATCGCGCGGCAAAATCTGTCCAAGTGTCACAGAACGCGGGAAATCACTCTCATCAAGCACTCGCGCACCGGCATCCACAAACGGTGCGATCGCCCGCCCAAACGTCTCGGCAACCGGCGCGTCCACAGCATCGATTTGGCTCAGGGCCACCATCTCGCCCTGACGCACAAAGTGCACCCGCCAGGTGTTGTCCTGCACCTCAACTGTCGTGCGGCACGCAGCAGGTACCGCGCCCAAGTGCTCGGCAACCCAGATGAGGTGCACTCCAACGTCGGCACCGTCTTCCGCGAGCCCAACCAGCCGGGCGCGCTCAACTTCTGAGTCAGCAAGCACGAGCACAACGACGGCCGGTGTCGGCGCCGGCGAGGACACCGGTGCGAGCCGTTCGCTCGAATCGGACGCACTGTCATCCACTCGTGACCTGACCGTCGCACCGCGAGCAGCGGTCGCACGCGTCGCGATCAAACCTTCGAGCGCGGTCAGCAGGACTGCCGAGCTGCGCTCATCGTCGGCGAGGTGAGGCACCGGAAGCGGACTATACGCTGAATCGGCATGCGGGAGCCACTTGAGCCAGGCCCAACTCGACTGCGACTGCCCTCGATCAGCAAACACGGTGAAAGTAAGATCTGCCGGAGAATGCAGCGCAAGCAGCTGTACGAGCAGGGACCTCGCCACCGACTCCGACCAGAGCCGCGGACCCGCGACGCCCAGAGATCCACACCGATCTAGTCGTTCCAACACTGGAACATCGGCGATGGTGCTGAACTCGTCTTGAACGGCGGTCAACTGCTTCCAGATCTCCACAGGAATCTTTCCCCTGGCAGGCATCTCGATCTGTTTGCGGCTCGGCATCTCCGCCCTTCCGAGGCGCAGTTCAAGAAACGCGCGGTGCTCCGGCCGGCGAGTCCACAGCAACCCATTTGGTTGAGACGGCAGCGTCAGCAGTTCGGCAGGAGACACGGATTCACGATTGCGTGCTTGGTGCTCCGTGTCGCGAGCCACCGTCAGCTCATCCGTCGCAAGCCGCAGACCCTCGTCAAACTCTTTCTGCTTTTCACGGAAGGTCCGCCGACGCGTCAGCCGGTTATCAAACCAGGTGCCCAGCATGATGATCGGCGAGAGGGCGATGAAGATCAGGCTGAGGGCAGACTGCGTCACCATGAACAGCACAGCGCCCATCGCCAGCGGTGCGAGCATCGCGATCAGCGGGAAGCGTGCAGGCTCCGGTGGGTCAGGCGGAGAAGGAAGAGTGATCGGCTCCGGGATGTGCACCGGATCCACGCGGGGCGACTGCAAGTGCGCAACGAACGCCTCAAGGTCCGGCCCTGCCACAGCTGGCGGCCCCACCTCGATGCGCACCTGCACGTCACCCAACACGAGGACGCTACTTCGTTGAATCAGTACCGTGGTGACCGGTTTCTGACCGGCACTCGTGCTATCCAGCAGGAAGCTGCTGTTCGCAGAACCCAGGTCCTCGAACGTCAGCGCCCCGTCTTCCGCACGCAGCACCGCATGTTGTCTCGACACGCTTGGGTCATGCAGCTCAACCCGGTTTGCCCGGTCGCGGCCGATAAAGTTCTCGCCCTGCACGATGCTGAAGGCGACCCCCGACTGTTCCCCCGAAAGCACCGTTACCGTTGCAACCGGCGACTTCGTCCGCTGCCCATCGCCTGGGCTCGACTCAAGTACCGGCTCAACCATGCTGCCTGACTGGATGCCAGATTTGCCGAGCGGATCACCCGCGTCCAGGATCAGTCCGGGCCGATTTGGGAACACTGCCCGGAGAGTCAACGGCGCGTGCCGGTGAACGGCAAAGCTCAAGAGCCGAGGATCGCCGGCCCCGGCACGAACCAATCCGCGCGCAACCTCGCCCACCGTCGCCGTGACATCGGCGGTCAAGGTGACATCTTTGCTCTGCTGCCTTGGCCCCGTGGGGTGCTCAGCTAGGGACACACGAAGTTTCAAACCAAAACTACTTTCGGAAGAGGGCCACATGTTCAACACTGATGTGCCCACCGGCGCAGTATTGGTGCTTATCCGAGATCATGCCATGACATCTGCTGCGTTGCCCATCGTGCAACATGCTCCGACAGATATGGATGATATTTGTGCCTGCGCGGCATCATCTATTGGCTCGAGCGCAATCGTCAGAACCGGCGATAAGACATCCCGGCTGAATCCAACTGCGTGAACCTACTCAAATTGCATTCACCGTCGGGTCGCGCCTTTGGCTTTCGGACGAGAAACACTGTCTTGGAGGACACTTTGTTCGTGTATTCGATGGACCGATATCTGAACAGTCGGACGGCGAGTTGGAGTACGACAGCGCTAAGGAGGAAGGTCAGCGACGTACGGAAGAACAGGTACGCGATCAGCATGAGAACCCGGACAAAGCTGTGCTTGAGGGCAAGAAAAAAGCCCAGGTAGATCGTAAGATCTACCTGGGCTTGCCTGTGCACCCCCCGGGACTTGAACCCGGAACCCACTGATTAAGAGTCAGTTGCTCTGCCAATTGAGCTAGAGGTGCTTGCTTTTCGGCCGTAGTTCACAACCCCGGCCGAGGTAAAACAATAGCATCAGATTCCACGACGACGCTAATCGAGCGTGCACGTCGGCGTGTTGCGCCTTCCTGACTATTCTTGGAGGGTGACTGACGCCGGAAATTACACTCTCGAAGACGACCTCGCGCTGGCCATTCAACTGGCCGACACAGCGGATGCCATTTCCCGCGAACGCTTCAAGTCCGTCGATCTCGAAGTGTCCACCAAGCCGGACCGCACCTTTGTCACCGACGCCGACCAGGCGGTAGAGCGCGCCATCCGCGACCTGGTCACGACAGAGCGCCCGTCAGACGCCTTCTTCGGTGAGGAATACGGCACGACCGGAGAGGCCCGGCGGCAGTGGATCATCGATCCCATCGACGGCACCGCTAACTTTCTGCGCGGCGTGCCCGTGTGGGCAACGCTCATCTCACTGGCCATCGACGGCGTGCCCGTCGTCGGCGTCGTCAGCGCGCCGGCCCTTGGCAGGCGCTGGTGGGCGACCACCGGCTCAGGCGCCTGGATCCAGGAGAACGGCGAAGCGCCTCGCCAAATCCGTGTGTCGGGCGTCGCAGAGCTCGGTGACGCATCCCTGAGCTTCCAGAGCATCGAACAGTGGGACGATGCCGGCTACCTTGACCGGCTCATCAGCCTCACCCGCACCGTGTGGCGCGATCGGGCCTATGGCGACATGTGGCCATACATGATGCTCGCGGAGGGCCTCCTCGACGTCGTGGCCGAATTCGACGTCAAGCCGTACGACATCGCCGCGCTCATCCCGATCGTGCAGGAAGCCGGCGGACGCTTCACGACAATCGACGGCCGCGACGACCTCGCCCATGGCAGCTCACTCGCCACGAACGGGTTGCTCCACGAGAGCGTCGTCGCCCACCTACACAGCTGAGTCCGACACAGTCGGCCGCATCCAAGCGGATGCCGCCTCACCGCCCTACGGGGTGACTCTACCTACAGGGTGACTCGGCCTACAGGTGACTCGACCTACAGGTTGATGAGACTTCCACCGGCCAGGGTGATCAGCATCGTGGCGACGCCGATGGTCACGGTTCGCGTTACCGTGCGGGCAACGCGAGTGCCGCCGAGGCGCGCGGCCACCAGCGAGGTCACGACGAGCGATACGACAGCGGCTCCGAACGTCACCGGGATTCGCAGGTGGTCTGGCGCCAGCACGACGCTCATCAACGGGATGCCGGAGCCGAGTGCGAAGGAGACCCCGGCCAGGATGCCGGTCACCACCGGACGATGCCGGGTCTCGGCCGTGATGTTGTACTCGGCGTCGGCATGCGCGGCCAGCGCGTCGTGTTCGGTGAGTTCGATGGCCACCTCGCGGGCCAGCTCTGGCGTGAGCCCTTTGCGTTCGTAGAGCTGCGCCAGTTCGGCGAGCTCTGCGTCTGGGTCACCGGCGATGCGTTTGCTCTCCCGCTCGAGCACGGCTGTGGCGGCATCCGCTTCGATCGCTGCCTCTGCATACGATGCGGCGCCCAGCGACATGCCACCGGCGACCATCGCCGCCAGGGCCGCAACGACCACGGTCATTCCGGTGGCTCCAGCGGCGGCGAGCCCCTCCACGATCCCGGCGGTGGCGATGATCCCATCGTTGGCATCGACAACCCGAGAGCGCAGCATCGTGCCATCGACCCAGGACGCGCGCCTTACAGTCGTCGTTTTATCCGATGCAGCCATCCGTCACCTCTCGCCGCGAGAGTAGCATCGCTGCGCTTAGCTCTCGGGTCGAACGCGCAGCTTCCCGGGGAGAAAGGGCAGCCAGGGCGCAGAATAGACGAGCACTCTCGGCGGCTCGCTGCCCATGGAGTATTCCGCCTCGCCGTACTTCCACAGCCTGTTGAAGAGGAACACCTGGATCGTGGCCGTGGCCGACCCGTCTGACCCCTCCGCATCGACTTGCCAGGTGCCGCTCCCCCACTGCGCCGGCTGTCCACGACCGTTCAGCACGACGGTGGGCTTCGGAAACCAGCCGATGGCAGGCTTGGCAAGTACGAGCTCTAGCCGATTGCGCGGCGTCTGTGCGGGGGCATTCATCCCCACAGCCTATGGCCGGACAGTGCAGGCCGCTCAGTCAATGCAGGCCGGTCAGTGCACCAGCGTGCTCAACCAGATCACGCCCAAGCCGAGGGCCGAGGTGACGGCCGCGCTGAGGAGGCGCACCGGCCAGCGATTGCCTCGCCGAGTTGAGTTCTCCCAGCCGAGCACCGCCAGGATCACGACGCCGACCCAGAGCGCCAGATAGTACGCCACGTACTCGTCGAGTAGGCCGATTGTGGCCACGAGCAGGAACATTGCAGGCACGAGCATGGCCAACACAAGACCCAGTGAATGACGGGCAGAGTGCAGGGCGGCCTTCCACAACGCCGTGGCGCGTGGTCCGTCCGTCTGCTCGGAGGCGATCACCCCTGAGTAGATGTGGGCAAGCCAGAAGACCCCAATCGTGCCGACGACGAACAGCAACACATCCAGATCGGTGTCGTACTTCCACCCCACGGCAATGAGGGCGCTGACGAGCACGGTTCCATAGATCGCGTATTCCGTGCGGTACGCGCGCAGCACGAGGACGATGGACGGGCTGCGGCCGGAGCGGGCGTTGTCCTGGGAGGTGGTGTCCTGACCCGTGCTGCCGCGCGCTGTGCTGGCGCGCCCTGACTCAGGGGGTATGCCCTCGGCATCCGTCATGGTTTGCCTCCGTCGTTGCCGGTACGCGCATCGGGTTTTCCAACGGTACTGACGGATGCGGATGCGGTCTACCCGGCACCCCTATGGCTGGTCAGTGCGTGGCTGGTCAGTGCGTGGCTGGTCAGTGCGTGGCTGGTCAGTGCGCTGGCTGGTCAGTGCGNTGGTTTGCCTCCGTCGTTGCCGGTACGCGCATCGGGTTTTCCAACGGTACTGACGGATGCGGATGCGGTCTACCCGGCACCCCTATGGCTGGTCAGTGCGTGGCTGGTCAGTGCGTGGCTGGTCAGTGCGTGGCTGGTCAGTGCGCTGGATACGATTCTTCGCGATGTAGACATTCAGCGCCCTGATCGCCGTGATCGCCAGCCAGAACAGGATCACCAGGCCTGCGAGGAGGAAAACCAGGTAGAGGACGGGGATGATTCCGAAGACTTGACTCATGGGCAGAGCATAGCGGTGGGGATGCGCCGGCCAGGCGCGGCAGTGCCCCGCCGCGCGGGTCGAACGCAGGTTCGCGGGGGTTGCAACTACCACGCAGCTGCGTTCATACCGCGAAGCTCGGTTTCGAGCGCCACGGTCGTTGGTGAGGAAGGTCGGCCTCAGATGCAGGGCACAAAAATGGCCCGCACTCACGGGGAGTGCGGGCCATTTCGGCCAAGAGCGTGTGACAGCAACCCAAATGGTGGAGATGGGGGGAATTGAACCCCCGTCCACTGCTGTGGTCATGTGCCTTCTACGGGTGTATCCAGTGAAATCGTTCTACTCGGCTCCGGAATTTGCCACTGGCACCTAATCCGACAAGCCCAGCCCTCGTTTTAGTCCCTCTACACCCCGCGGCTCAATGTAGAAGCAAGCTCTCTAGATAACGCCAGGGTCCGGGTAGAGAGCATTCCCGGTCTGACGGACTCTATAGTTGCTTTACTTAGGCCGCGAGGGCGTAAGCAGAAGCAGAGTCAGTGCGGTTTGAATTGGCACTTATTGTTTTGCAGAGATCGTTAACGAGATAACCCTGCATCCTCGACCCGCTTCTCACAATTGCGCAGGCAATGTCGAAACCGATCATCCCCATGCACACCTCGCCCACTATGGAGCATTGAGGCGGGTCACTGTCACACGCTGTTGAATTACCAATGCAGTGAGCCGGAATGTTCCAGCACGCTGCAGCCTTTCATCCTACAACACAACGGCAGTGCCTTTTATGCCGACGACGTGACCAAACGGCGATCCAGCAGGGCGATCTCCGCGGCGGTGAACCCCTGCGCCAACAGATAATCGGCCACAGAGCCGAAGCGGTCATCGATCATCTCGAGCAAACCAGCCATCACCTCCGGCGGGGTACCGCCCATGATCATGCGCAGCTCTGGCGACTCCTCGATGCCATAGCGCGCCACCAGGGCCAGCATCTCGTGGAGCCATTCGCCCTGGAGGTTCTGTTCTGAGATGGCGTAGTCGGCAACGACGACCTCCCGCGCCACTCCCACCGCGCTGAGAGCCAGCGCCACGACGATTCCGGTGCGATCCTTGCCCGCTGTGCAGTGCACGAGCACCGCGCCGTCGTCGGGCTCGGCGATGACACGCAACGCACTCACCAACATTGAGCCGTGTTCAAGCACCATGCTCTCGTACATCGTCGGCAGGGTGATTCCTGGCCCGCTGTTCGCCGCCGCTGTCCCCTCGTAGACCGGCAGGCTCACTACATCGATGTCGAGGTCGTCGATGGCATCCGGCTGAACCTTTACCTCGAAGTCATCGCGCAGGTCAACGATCGTGCGCACGCCCAGATCGAGAAGCTGGCTGCGCCCGGCATCCGTCAGCCCTTTGAGCGCGTCTGAGCGATACAGCACGCCACTTCGGATGACCCCGTTGGTCGCCTGGAAGCCTGCCGGCTCTCGAAAGTTGAACGTGCCATCCACTGGAAATCGAACTTCTTTGTTCATACAGCTCCCCTTGCCCGACCTCAGACGGATATTAGTCTCCGAGGTTCTTACGTGCCGAAATGGCCCTGTCAGATTCGCGCTTGTCCTGGCGTTCCCGCAGGGTCTGGCGCTTGTCGTATTCTTTCTTACCCTTGGCGACCGCAATCTCGACCTTGGCCCGACCATCCTTGAAGTAGATCTTCAGCGGAATGAGGGTGTATCCGCCCTCTTTGGTCTTGTGGCTGATCTTGATGATCTCCTGCTTGTGCAGGAGCAGCTTGCGCTTGCGGCGCGGCGGGTGGTTCGTCCAGGTTCCGGCCGTGTACTCGGGGATGTGCACCGCATCGAGCCAGGCCTCGCCGGATTCGATGAATGCATAACCGTCGACCAGGGACGCCCGACCGGCCCGCAACGACTTCACTTCAGTACCGTTGAGCACCATTCCGGCCTCGTAGGTGTCTTCAATGAGATAGTCGTGACGCGCCTTGCGGTTGGTCGCTACGACCTTCTCGCCACGTTCCCTGGGCACGGAGGTTCTCCTCGATCTAATGTCTGTGAACGCCCGGCGTGTGCCGGGCAGCCCACCAGTCTAGCGCGCAAGCGGATGCCGCCAGTTGCCGCAGTCGTGCGTCGCCGGTGGACCCTGCCGCTGAAACGTGGTCGCTAGACCTTCAAGTACCGGCTGATGGCGAAGTTCGCGGACAGTGCGGCGAGCACCGCTCCGAGCGCCAGCAGGATGGGCACCACGATCAGCGCGTCGTCCAGCCCGACCAGGGCGAACCCGGTGAGCCTCGCGCTCAGGAAGTCCTGCACGAACCATTTCACGATACCCAGGATGGCGGCTCCCGCGAGTACCGATCCGAGCAGGGCCGCAAACACACCCTCCAGGATGAACGGGGTTTGGATGAACCGGTTCGACGCACCCACCAATCGCATGATGCCGATCTCGCGTCGCCGCGAGAAGGCCGACAGTCGGATGGTGGTCGCGATCAGGAGCACGGCGGCCACCAGCATCAGGGAGGCAATGCCGATCGCGGTGTAGCTCGCCACGTTGAGAACAGAGAAGATCTGGTCGAGGTACTTCCGCTGGTCAGCAACGTTCTCAACGCCGGCGACACCGGACAGGCTCTCCACGAGCACATCTGACTGTGACGGGTCGACGAGGTTCACCCAGAACGTCTGGTTGAGCTGGTCGGCCGTGACGTAGTCGGCGACCGGGTTGCCGGCGAACTGCTTCTGGAAGTTCTCGAACGCCTGCTCGTGGGTCTCGAAGTAGAACTTGTCGATGAAAGGAGCGAGGGTCGGTGACTCTAGCTGCGCCTGCACCGTGTCGATCTGTTCCTGGGTGGCTTCGCCCGCGGTACACGTTTCACCAGGCGAGATGGCCGTGCACATGTAAATGCCCACCTGCGCCTTCTCGTACCAGAAGTTCTTCATCTGGCCGATCTGCATTTGCAGCAGGATCGCGGCGCCGACAAAGGTGAGGGAGATGAACGTCACCAGAACGACGGAGACCACCATCGACGCATTGCGACGCAAGCCGTTCGCGGCTTCGGAGAGTACGAGTGCAAGTCTCATCGGGTGGGCCCTACATTCTGCTCACCAGTTTGGTCAGGCTTCTCTCCTGGCGCCCGCAGGCCCAGTTTCTCGGCAAGTGTCAACTGCTCTGGTACCTCGTGCTGGGTGACCGGCAGAACCGGTCGGCTCATCGTACGCATGGCATCCGTCGGAGGCTGGGCGTCTGATTCGGGCTCAACGGGCCGTGTCGCCTCGGTCGGAGGCAGGAACGGCATCCCGGTGTCCGCGGCGATCGCGTGCTTCTGCTCTTCGACGGTCTGCGCTGCAACCGGGGCGAAGGGAGCAACGGGCTCTGGGGCCGTCTGCGCAGCTGGCACCGGTGCGGGTGCCTCGACGCGCGGCGCGAACGCCGCGTGTGCGGGCGGAACCGTCGTGCGTCCAATCGGCGCCCGATAAGCGGCAGCGGATGCCGGAACACCGCTGTACGCGGCAGGTGCAGCGTATGCGGTTGGCGGCTGCGGTGCTGAGGGCTCGGCTCGCGGCGGCGCCTCGGGAGCGGTGGCCGGTGCCGGTGCCGCTGTCGGTGCTGTCGTTGGTGCAGCGGCTGTCGGCGTTGCTGCCGTTGGCGTGGCCGCTGCGGGGGTTGCTGTCGTAGGGGTTGCTGCTGCGGGTGCAGCCGCCGTGATCGTCTCGCGTGGCGTTGCCCCGCCGACGGTGGGGATGGCGCTGGTGCGGTCGTAACCACCCTGACGCTCGTCGCGCACGATCTGGCCACTGGCCAGCTCGATCACGCGTCGCTGCATCTTGTCGACGATGCCGGCCTCGTGGGTGGCCATGAGGATGGTGGTGCCACCGGCGTTGATGCGCTCGAGCAGCGACATAATTCCGGCGCTCGTGGTGGGGTCGAGGTTACCCGTCGGCTCATCGGCGAGGAGAATCTGCGGCTTGTTGACGATGGCGCGGGCGATGGCCACGCGCTGCTGCTCTCCACCGGAAAGTTCGTGCGGAAGTCGCTGTGCCTTCTCGGCCAGCCCGACCATCTTCAGCGTGTCAGGCACGGCTTCCTGGATGAATCCGCGTGATTTACCGATCACCTGCAGGCTGAACGCAACGTTGTCGTACACGCTCTTGTTCGGCAGCAGTCGGAAGTCCTGGAAGACGACCCCGAGGTTGCGGCGGAAGTACGGCACCTTGCGGTTGGAAATGGAGCGCAGATCCTGCCCCAGCACGTGAATGCTGCCGCTGGTCGGCTTCTCCTCCTTCAACACAAGTCGCAGACAGCTCGACTTCCCCGACCCGGATGCTCCGACGAGGAAGACAAACTCTCCACGCAGGATTTCGAGGTCGATGGAATTCAGGGCCGGTCGGTTCGTACCCGGATATTGCTTGGTGATGTGATCAAAGCGGATCATGGCCTTTCGAGCCTAGGCAGGCATCCGCTAATTTGCGAGTGCGACATGCCTATTCAGCCGAACCGCTAGTTTGTTGGGGCCTGCTTGCGCCAGCGGATGCCGGCAGCGATGAAGCCGTCAAGGTCGCCGTCGAACACGTTGCTCGGGTTGTTGACCTCGTAGTCGGTGCGGAGATCCTTGACCATTTGGTACGGCGCGAGAACGTAGCTGCGCATCTGGTCGCCCCAGCTGGCGGTGATGTTTCCGGCGAATTCTTTCTTGGTTGCGGCTTCCTGCTCGCGCTGCACCAGCAGAAGACGGGACTGCAGCACGCGGAGTGCCGCCGCGCGGTTCTGGATCTGGCTCTTCTCGTTCTGGCAGCTCACCACGATGCCGGTCGGAAGGTGGGTGATGCGCACGGCGGAGTCAGTCGTGTTGACAGACTGTCCACCTGGCCCGCTCGAGCGGAACACGTCAACGCGGATGTCGTTGTCGGGAATCTCGACCGACTCGGTCTGCTCGATCAGCGGCACTACCTCGACCGCGGCAAACGAGGTCTGGCGCTTGCCTGCGGAGTTGAACGGGCTCATCCGCACCAGGCGGTGCGTGCCGGCTTCGACGCTCAGCGTGCCGAACGCGTATGGGGCGTCAACTTCAAACGTCGTGGACTTGATTCCGGCTTCTTCTGCGTAGCTCACATCGAGCACGCTCGTCGGGTACTTGTGCTGTTCGGCCCAGCGCAGGTACATGCGCATGAGCATCTCGGCGAAGTCAGCGGCGTCAACGCCACCGGCGCCTGCGCGGATCGTGATGACGGCCGGGCGCGGATCGAACTCCCCGTTCAGCAGCGTCTGCACTTCGAGCTCGCCGAGGATCTTCTGGATGCTCTTCAGCTCCGCTGCAGCCTCCTCTGCGGAATCCGGATCACCCTGGCCGTCGAAGGCCATCTCCACCAGCACCTTGAGGTCGTCGAGGCGCGAGTCGATGCTCTCCAGCTTGGCCAGTTCCGACTGGCGGTGGCTCAACGCGCTGGTGACCTTCTGCGCACGCTCAGTGTCATCCCAGAGGTCTGGCACCCCCGCCTGCTCGCTCAGGTCGGCGATCTCAGCGCGGAGTCGATCGACGTCGATCACCGATCTGATGTCTCCAAAAGTGGCCCGCAGTGCGGCGATCTGCTCCGAGAATTCCTGCTCATCCATGTCACAGAGAGTCTAACGGCCCCTGTCGCAACTCTTGCTGGCATAGCATCGAAGCGTCATGAGCAATCCAGAGCGCCCCTTCACAATGCGCTCCGTCGCACTTGCCGCATTCCTGCCCACGCTGCTGTTCTCCATCGGCGAGGGTGCGATCATCCCCCTGATCCCTGTGGTGGCGCACAACCTTGGCGCCACCCTCGCGGTGGCCGGACTCATCGCCGCGATGGTGATGGTCGGTGAGCTGGTCGGCGACATTCCGAGCGGATGGATCGTGTCCCGTATCGGGGAACGCAACGCCATGATCGGCGCATCCCTTTTGACGATCCTCGCCGTGATCGTGTGCATGGTCGCCCCGAACCCGCTGGTGCTCGGAATCGGCATCTTCATCGTCGGTCTCGCCACGGCCGTCTTCGCCCTCGCCAGGCATGCCTTCATGACCAGCTACGTTCCGATCGCCTATCGGGCCCGCGCCCTGTCAACGCTCGGTGGCATCTTTCGCGCCGGCTGGTTTGTCGGACCGTTCATCTCGGCCGGCCTCATCTACCTCACCGGCAGCACAGAAGCCGTGTTCTGGGTGTTCATCGTGAGCTGCGTGGGCGCCGCAACGATCCTCATGCTGCTGCCAGACCCCGAGAGCACCTTCGGCCAGCCGCAGCTCGCGGTGGCGAAGGACGGCAGCGTCCGAAGCGCCGGCGAAGAACTCGCGGCCGAAGAGTCGGAGGGACTTTTCAAAACCCTCTGGGGCTTCCGCGGGGTGCTGGTGAAACTCGGAACCGGCGCCGGCTTGATCGGGGCGATGCGCGCCAGCCGCACCGTCATCCTTCCGCTCTGGGCGGTGAGCATCGGGATCAACGTTCCAGACACCGCGCTCATCATCGGCATCGCCGGCGCCATCGACTTTGCGTTGTTCTACGTCAGCGGGCAAATCATGGACCGCTTCGGGCGCATTTGGAGTGCCCTGCCCTCGATGATCGGGCTGGGCGTCGGACATCTCGTGCTCGCATTCACGCACGACCTCCCCCAGAACGTGGACTGGTTCATCGGCGTGGCCATGTTCCTCTCCCTGGCAAACGGCATCGGCAGCGGCATCCTGATGACCCTCGGCGCCGACCTGGCACCCAAGGATGACCCAGCACCGTTCCTCGGCGCCTGGCGCTTCACCGCAGACCTCGGCGGGGCTGCTGCGCCCCTTGCGGTAGCCGGGATCACCGCCGCCGCGTCGATCGCGCTGGCCAGCGGCGTGATGGGCGTGCTCGGGCTGTTCGGCGCCGTACTCCTCGGGCGCTACATCCCCAGGTACATCACCCACGCGCCAACGCGCCGCATGCCGCCGGCCTCGAAGACTGATTGAATGTAGAGATGCCTCTCAACGGAGAATACGAACCAAGCCAGGAAAAATGGGTGCGCGACCAGGTCGAGCTGTACGAGAGCTCCGGCGGCACCAAGGGTACGACGTTGCGGGGAATGCCCGTCGTTGTGCTCACCACCGTGGGCGCGAAATCCGGCAAGCTGCGGAAGGTCGCGCTGATGCGCGTCGAACACGACGGCGAATACGCGATCGTGGCCTCACTCGGCGGCAGTCCGAAGAACCCGGTGTGGTACTACAACGTGGTCAAGCATCCGGTTGTTGAACTGCAGGACGGCCCGGAGACGTGGGACATGATTGCCCGCGAAGTCTTCGGCGCAGAGAAGGCCGAGTGGTGGGAGCGCGCCGTTGCCGCATACCCCGACTACGCGAACTACCAGACGAAGACCGAGCGCGAGATTCCCGTCTTCGTGCTTGAGCGCCTGCCAGAGAGCGCAGAGTGAAGAAGAGCGGCACCCTCAGTCCCTCGATCGACGCGATAGTCCTGGATGACCTCCTGCCTGTCGACGGATCGCTGCTCCGCTCAGGCAGCGACTCTGAAGGTGAGCTCTTCGACCGGGTCGAGTTTGACGGTCGCGACCTTACAGGGGCGACGTTTCGGGAATGCGAGTTCAGGGGCGTCTCCATCCACGACACGAAACTGCGCGGGGTGACCTTCGCCGAGTGCGTGATCGCCGACCTGCAGGCGCCCGTGTTCAGCGCACCGCGCTCCAGCTGGCGCGATGTGCGGATCGAGCACTCCCGCCTCGGCTCAGTGGAGATCTACGAGGCCACCATGCGCTCGGTGCAGATCGACGGATCCAAGCTCGATTTTGTGAACCTGCGGAACGCGAACCTCACCGACGTCTTGCTGACGAACTGCATCATCGAAGAGCTCGACCTCAGCAGTGCCACGGTGCAGCGCCTCGAACTGCAGAACTGCCGCATCGGCACACTCGACGTGTCTGGCTCACGGTTCAAAGACGTCGATCTGCGCTCAAGCGACTTCAGCGCCGTGCTCGGCATCGAGGGCCTCAAGGGTGCCACGATCGATGACGCGCAGCTCAGCCTGTTCGCGCCGGTCTTCGCGGCTCACCTTGGCGTGATCGTCGAGTAGCCGAGACAAAAATATTCTGTCTCACAAGAATTCGTTCGTCGTACGACGTAAGCGGATGCTGGTGACTTAGGTCACGGCATCCGCTGTGCGCTCGAGATCGGTCTTGGGACGCTCGCGCTGCGTTGCGATGGCCGCTCCGGCGGCGACGCACACCAGCAGGATGGCGATCTGCTGCTGCAGCGTGAAGGTCTCCCCCAGCACCAGAACACCGAACACGGCGGCAATGACCGGGCCGAAGCTCGTAATGATCGCGTAGAGCCGGGGCGGGATCCGCCGCAGGATGAAGGTGTCGAGCGAGTACGGGAACGCTGAAGACAGCAATCCGATCGCAGCCAGCAGGCCAATGACGCCCCAGTTGAGCGCGCTGTAATCAACCGTGAGCAACGCCAGCGGCAGCACGAGCACGAGGCTCACCAGCCCGGCGATGGAGATGCCTTCGAGTCCGGCGAAGTCCTTGCCGACCCGCCGGGTCAAGAGGATGTAGCCGGCCCATGACACCGCGGCGACGAGGGCGAGCGCAATGCCGAGCACGTTCGGCTCGGTGTCAGACCAGGTCAGGAGCACGACTCCCCCGGCCGCGGCGAGCGCGCACACGAAGTCCAGCAGTCGGCGTGACCCCAGCAGCGCAAGCGTGAGGGGGCCGAGGAACTCCAGCGTGGCTGCCATGCCGAGGCCCAGGATGTCGACGGCCTCGTAGAACGACAGGTTCATCACGGCGAGCACCACACCGAGCAGCAGGGCCGGCCAGATGCGTCGCCAGGCCAGGTGCGCCAGCTTCGGCCGGTAGAACGGCAGCAGCACGATGATCATCACCAGCTGCCGCACGGCGACGACGACGGGAGACCCGACGAGCGGTATGGCTAGTCCGGCGAGCGACGACCCGAAGTTGATGCTGACTTCGGTGACGATTTGTGCTCCCGCACCGATCGTCTGTTCACGCCTGGTTGACACGCCATCTCCTGTCTTGGCCGCTAGATGGCACCTCTTGAGGGTACGGGATGCAGCGCCACTCGAAAGCGGATGCGAGCGCGCCCGGCTACCAGAACACCGACCGGGCGACCACGGTCACGTCAAGCGGCACGCCCTCCGGCAACACCCAGGCCACGACGGGCGGTCGCCAGTATGCGTGCAGCGTCACCGTCGCGCTGACGCCGTCCGACGACGTCGCCTCGCTGACGGTCAGCCCCTCCATGTCGGGATGCGAGGCGGAGTCCAGATAGTCCAGCACGGCAGCCCGCACCTCATCCGGCGTGAGAACAGGCTGCAGTTGATCGCCGTCGAGACTCATACCGGCGATCTGAAACGATTCTGCACCGGCCAGGGCCGCGCCGTCGGCCAGCGTGAACAGTCTCTTCCGCTCCAGGTAGAGCGAGGTCGCTGCCGTCACCACCAGCACCACCACGAGCGCCAGCGCGCAGAAGAACATCGTCAGGATGAGGATCGTGCCCTCGTCGCTGGGGCGTCCGGGGCCCCCGGAGCTGATCCTCGCCCCGAATCGCCGATGCAGTGCCAGGCGGGTCATCCCGCCCGCCAGAACCGAGAGACGACCTGCGTTGCCGTTGCCTCCACCGGGATCGCCGCCGCGCCGAAGGAGAATATGTCGGGAACCAGAGGTAACGGCACCACAATGCGAACCGTCACCGTTACAGCGCTCTGGGGCATGAGGCATCGAGCGGGATTCTCGCAGTCGATGCTGGCTGCCACGTCGGTATTCTCCAGCCCGTAGTCGGTGAGACCGACATCCACTGCCCTGGCCACACGGGCACGCCCCTCCGCCTCGTTCGGTGCCAGCACGTACGCTCGCGCGGCCTGTCTGGCGGCGCCCTCCACGGCGAGCGCTCCGCTCTGCACCGCCGAGAGCGCAAGCACCAGGTAGACCAGCGGCACCAACAGGATCATGCCAACGGTGATGAATTCCAGGGATGCTGTTCCGGTGTCGTCAGGCATCCGCCCCCTGATGATGCTCATGGCTCTCACTCCAGCGATTCCACGGCGGCATGACCGGCCACGCTCAGCCCGGACTCGAAGCCGAGCAGTCCAAGCAGCGGTAGCGGCGTCACCACACGCACTTCGGCGCTGGTGTACCCCGCGGACTCACCGAAGGTGGCCACGATGTTCCGGGCGTAGCTGTCGCCCAGTGCCGCCGTAATGAGCAGACGGGTCCGTTCTTCCCCCTCCGCCAGCCCACCGTCCGCGAGCGCGGCGTAGCGGGCACCCTCTGCGGCGGCATCCAGCACGGTGTTGCGCACGTGCAGCGCCAAGGCGAATTGCAGCACGGAGAGTGTCAAAAAGGTCAGGAGCGATACCACCATCACGAATTCAGCGATCGCCGAACCACTGTCGTCCCCGCGCAGAGACGACGACCGATTCGGCGACGCGAACGGCTTCATGGTGCGATCTAGAATCCGCTGACGCGATCGATGGCCTGTTGGAACACACCGCTGAGCGCCGGTCCGGCCAGTCCCCAGATGATGACGACCAGTCCTGCCGTCATGAGCGTGATGAGCACCCAGCCGGGGACATCTCCCCGCTCGTCGGGGCGACTGTCGTGGTGCGAAGTGTCGGTGGCAATGCTGTTGATCGTGGCCATCAGGATTCCTTTCTCGCGGGGTGACTGTGGTGGTGGATGACGAACTCAAAAGCCCGTCTGGAGCACGAAAATGCCTGGAAATATCGCGAAAAGTACGGTCAGCGGGAGGATGAGGAACACCAAGGGCACGAGCATGGCGACCTCCTTCTTTCCCACGGTTTCGAGCAGACGGCGTTTGGTCTCTTCACGGGCGTCCTGGGCCTGTGCGCGCAGCACCTCGGCCAGCGGTGAACCGCGTTCCAGCGCATTCGTGATCTGGTCGACGCACCGGGTGAGCGCTGGAAGTTGGAGCCGCTCTGCCAAGCGGTTCAACGCATCCGCCAGTGGAACCCCCGTGCGTACCTCGCCGATTACGCCAGCCAGTTCGGCGGAGAGTTCACCGGAACTTGAGGCAGACACGCGCCGCAGGGAATCCAGGATCCCTTCCCCGGCCGAGAGCGACAAGGTGAGGAACTCCAGCACCGTCGGGAGCTCGCTTTCCATGCGAGCAAGCCTGGCTTTCGCCGCGCGCTGCAGGATCAGGTCGCGAGCGAGGCCAGCGCAGCCTGCGGCGACGAGCGGGAACAGTGCGCGCACAATCAACGGCACAGTGCTGAAGGCTGGCGACACGGCAACGAGAAACACACCGCCAGCCAGGCCGGCAACGCCCCACAACAGTTGTTCAGACCTGAACTGCTGCAGCGACATAGCGGAGCCCGCCTGCTGGAGCCGTTGCCGGATCGTGTCCGACCCGCCGAGCACCCGGGAGAGTGCGGTCGTGCCGCGGTTGAACATCGGAGCGAAGAGCGACCCGAGCACGGGCAGCGGGTCGGTACTCCGCCTGCCCACGAAGAGTCGGGCCTCGGCAGAGACGTCCAGCACGTAAGGAGCGACGCGATCAACCAGCCGCGGGCGAGAGAGCCTAGGCACGAGGCTCACCAGCGACCAGAGCCCGAGACCCAGGGTCGTTCCGCACAGCAGCGCCAAAGCCACTGTCGAGCTCACTGAAACCACCGCTTCTCTTCAGGTAGCTTCCCCAGTGCGATCATGACCCGGTATGCGACGACCGACACTGCGAGACCGCTCACGATGACGACGAGCCCTGAGGCTGAGTTGTACGCCACGGCGGCCTCCGGTCGCGATGCGAGGAGGACGAGGATGATCCATGGAGCTGCTACGCCGAGCTTGGCCGCGTTCATAACCCACGACTGCCTGGCCTCTGCCTCCTGCCTGATCGCGGCATCCTGCCTGAGCCACGCCGCCAGACTGCGCAGTACCTGGGTGAGGTCGCTTCCGCCCACCTCTCGCGCCATGCGCAATGTCTCCAGGATTCGATCGGCGACCGGGTCAGCCAGGGTCGCCTTCAGCCGGTCGATGGCGTGGGAGAAGCTTCCCGTCGTTCGGTACTCCTGCTCGAACTCTGCAAATGCCTGTCGAGTCTCCTGCGGCCCTGTGAGCGCGAGGCTGCTGACGCTGTCGGGCAGCGCGAGCCCCGAGCGCACCGCAGAGACCAGGTGATCAACGACATCCGGCCACACCATGCGGGTGGCGATACGCCTGGACTTCGCCTTCACCATGACCAGCAGAGTCGGCAGCGCGAGCGCCGCGCAGCCGGCCGCGATCGTGATCGCCATCACCCCGATGATGGCGTGGCTGAGCGCTGCGCCGACTATGCCAACGAGGGCCGAGAGCAGCAGGAATGCCGAAACGGGAACGGATGCCAGGCCGGCCTGCGTCAATCTCGCCCGCACGATATCGAACGGGCCGGGCTTCACTGACTGGCTCCTGCGGTGGGCCGGCCACAACAGCGGAGAAATGGTGAGCACCATCCCGCAGCCGAGCATGCAGCCAACGATGAGGATCATCGGGGGTCACCCCTCAGTACCAGCGCCGGGTCGAGACCCGCCGCCTCAAACTTCGCGAGTTTCGTCGGATAGCCGCCGGTGGCCTCCAACACGCCTGAGGAGATGAGGAAGATCGGGCTCGCTTCGATCAGGGTGCCGGATAGCCCGCCGCTCGGAGCGATGATCTCCGATACACGGCGCCTGCCATGTCGATCGATCTCGCAGTGCACCACGATGTCGATGCAGCTGGCCACGGTCGGCAGCACGAACGCGGAGTCGATGTTGCGTCCGGCCAACAAGGGCAGCGTTGACAGTTTCGAGAGCGCGTCGCGCGCACTGTTGGCATGGATCGAGCACATCCCCGGCAGGCCACTATTGAGCGCGATCAGAAGGTCGAGGCTCTCCGCTTCGCGCACTTCGCCGACAACCAGCCGATCCGGGCGCATCCGCAAAGACTCCTTGATCAACTTGCGAAGCGTGATCTCCCCCGTGCCCTCAAGGCTGGCCTGCCTGCACTGCATGGCAACGACGTCGCGCGCGTTCACATCGAGCTCGAAAGTCTCCTCCACCGTCACGATGCGCTCGTTGTGCCGGGATGCGGAGAGCAGGGCGTTCAGCATCGTCGTCTTGCCGGTCTGGGTCGCGCCGGACACCAGGATGTTCTGCCCGGCCAGCACGCACATCCGCAGGAACTCGGCGGCCTGGTGGCTGAGCGAGCCGAGGGTGACGAGTTGGTTCAGGTCGCGGATGCGTGCCGTGAACTTTCGCACGTTGACGGCCCAGTGCTTCTGGGTGATGTCGGGAATGACGACGTGCAACCGGGAGCCGTCTGGGAGGGATGCGTCGACAAACGGGGAGGACAGGTCAACGCGGCGACCGGAGGCCTGCAGCATCCGCTCGACCAGGTCTCGCACCTCTCGCTCGGTCATCAGCAGGCTCGTCAACTCTGGGACACCATTGCGAGCGATGAACACCCTGGTGGGCGAATTGATCCAGATCTCCTCGATCTCGGGGTCGTCGAGCAATGGCTGCAGGACTCCGAACCCGGTGAGTGTGGCGACCACTTCCCTGGCCGCCTGCCCCTCGTCTGCGAGCAGCGGAAGCGAACCGCCGAGTGCTAGCTCGCTGTACCGACGAACTTCGTCGTGCACGTACTTCTCGGCGAGCACGCCATCGGAGCTGAGGTCGACGCCCTCGCGGCGCACCCGAACACGAACCTGCTCGATGATGGTGCGGACGGCCTCGCTCATCCCTGCATGATGCTCCACCCGCGCGTTTGCCCGCAGAACTTATCCACAGAGCGGATGTCCAACGAACACCGACGAGGCACGAGGACATGCTCGATGCCCGTACACTAGAACGGCACTCGCGGGAGTGGTGAAATTGGCAGACACGCAGGATTTAGGATCCTGTGCTTTCGAGCGTGGGGGTTCAAGTCCCCTCTCCCGCACTGGGGTACTGATAAGGCCAGAAAAGCCTGCACGGCGAGACGCTGTTAGGTTAGCATTGCCTTACATTCCCCTTCGAAGACTGGTGCCGTGATGACCTCGACTCTTGCCGCTGAACCCGTAGATCTTGCCGATCTCATTCGATCCGGCTCGAGCGAGCAGCACAAAAGCACAGAGAATCGCGCCTTCATCACGCAGCTGATGCGCGGTGAGCTGTCCTTGGCGGACTACACCCGGTACCTGGCACAGTATGGCTGGGTTTACGAAGCGCTGGAGAAACTGGTCGCGCAGATCGACGGCTACGAGCTGTTCGACGCCCGCCTGTCCCGTCTCGCGGCGATTGAGAATGACCTCGCTGCCCTCGGCGCCGCAGACTGGCGCACCAGCCACCGACCGCTGCCGGCAACGGCTGCCTACGTCGCGCACCTGAACAGCCTGGGCGCAGACGACGGGATCGAATGCCTCGCGCACCACTACACGCGCTACCTCGGCGATTTGTCGGGCGGGCAGGCCATTTCTCGCCTCGTCGCACGCCACTATGGCGCTACGCCAGAGCAGCTCACCTTCTTCACGTTCACTGACATCGGCGACATCGTGCCCTACAAGCGCGCGTACCGCGATGGCATGAACGCGCTGATGCTTGACCAGGGCGAGATCGACGTGCTCGTGCGCGAGGTTGACGCTGCCTTCTCGTTCAACGGCGCAATCTTCGACGAACTGGCGGGATAACGACATGGTTCGTGCCTCCGCCCTCGATGGGCAACTGGCCGACATCTTCGCCCACTCAGGGGCGATCCTGTTCTACCTGCTCGTCTGGGGCCTGGTCTTTGCGGGCACGGCACTCTTCCTCGGGGTCTTCATCCCGTTCATCACGGGAGATTCACTCCTCTTCGCCTCCGGCCTCGTCGCGGCATCTTCAGACAACCTCAACATCGTGATCCTGGCCGTCGGCACCGGCATCGCCGCGTTCCTCGGCGACCAAGTCGGTTTCCTTCTCGGACGCCGGTACGGCCGGGGCTACCTCGACCGCCGCGGAGGGAGACGAACGGCCATCGCCGTCGTCAAAACCGAATCGTTCTATCGCAAGTACGGATGGTGGTCAGTCGTGATCGCCCGATTCATGCCGTGGGCGCGCGTGCTTGTTCCCGTGGTCGCCGGCGTTGGCCGGATGAACTACTACAAATTCCTCACGAGCAACCTCGTGGGAGCCCTCGCCTGGGGCGTCGGCCTCACGCTGGTTGGCTACTACGCAGCGTCAATTCCCGGCGTGAAAAATGCCGCATATGTCATTGCTGGTATATTCATCGCGGCGTCCATCGTTTTCGGAATTCGCACCTGGCGGGCTGACAGAGCTGCACAGAAGAAAATAGCTGCTGAGCAGTAAGAAACTCACGGCACTTCTGGAGGGTAACCCCCCGGTGCGAGTCCGACCAACACGTTAGCCTTGGAGAACCGCAGCGATCATCGCCACAGCTTCGACTTGACCGCGTCCACTGGAGACTCCCCCTTGGTTAATACCGCATTGATCCCTTGGCTAGACCCGGAACTGATTATTCAATCCGCCGGGCCATGGGCGCTCCTCATCGTCTGCGCGATTGTCTTCGCGGAGACCGGGCTTCTGGTCGGGTTCCTGCTCCCTGGTGACACCCTCCTGGTGATCACGGGGCTTCTCACTGGGACACTCATCAACATCGACATCTGGTGGGTCTGCCTGGCCATCGGGTTCGCTGCATTCCTCGGCGGAGAAGTCGGCTACCTGATCGGCCACAAGCTCGGCCCGAAGGTCTTCGAACGAAAAGAATCCGGCATCTTCAGCGTTGCCAACGTGAGACGCACCAACGCATTCTTCACGCGCTTCGGTGGCCTCGCGGTCGTCCTGGCCCGCTTCGTTCCGATCGTGCGCACCTTCGCTCCGGTTGCGGCCGGCGTCGGCCACATGAATTACCGCACGTATTCGCTCTACAACTTCATCGGCGCGATGGTCTGGGGAGCGGGCCTCACCTACGCCGGATACCTCCTGAACAACATTCCGCCCGTCGCTGACTTCGTGAAGGAGTACATCGACATCATTCTGCTCGGCGCCGTCTTCATCACTTTGATTCCCACGGTGATTCACTACGTGCAGTCCAGTCTCAAGGCCCGTCATGCGGCAAAGAGCGGCGTCGTACATGGTGAAGACCTCGCGCTCGACCCCGATGTCTTCAACGCGCCGCACCCCGACGCCAAGCCAGAGGCGTAACCAGAGTCAGCGGATGCCGCTCACGCGCCGTCAGGCGTGCGAGTGCTCCTCGTGGCCAGCATGCTCAGCCGGCTCAAGCTGGAACGTCGAGTGATCGACGTCGAAGTGCTCTGACAGACATCCGCCCAATTGATCGAGCAGGCGGCCCGCGCCACCGGAGTTGAGGACGCCGGGTTCAACGACCACATGCGCGGTGAAGACGTGCGCGCCAGAGGTGATGGCCCAGACGTGCACATCGTGCACGGCCACGACGCCAGGGGTTTCCAGGATGTGGCTGCGGATCTGGGCCACATCGGTGTCGGCAGGCGCTGCCTCGCTCAACACCCGAACGGCATCCCGCAGCAGCGAGTACGCCCGCGGCGCGATCATGAGGGCGATGAGGAGCGAGGCGATCGAGTCGGCCTGCTGGAAGCCGGTGGTGAGAATGATCACGGCCGCAACGATGACGGCAAGAGAGCCGAGGGCGTCGCCCAGCACTTCGAGGTACGCGCCCCGCATGTTGATCGAGTGGGAGGCGGCTGGGCGCAGCAGCAGCAGGGCTGCGATGTTGGCGACCAGACCAACCACGGCGACGATCAGCATCGGCCCGCCGTGCACCTCCCCCGGTGCCGCTGAAGTCAGCCGGATGACGGCACCGACCACGACGGACACGGCAACGCCGATGAGGATCAACCCGTTGATCAAAGCGCCGAACACCTCGGCGCGCTGATAGCCGAACGTCTGCCGATCAGTCGCCGGCCTGGCCGCAACAATGGTGGCGATGAGGGCGATGATCAACCCAGCCAGGTCGGAGAACATGTGGCCGGCATCCGCCAGCAACGCCAGGGAACCGGTCAACCATGCACCGACGACCTCGATGACAAGCACGAACGCCACAATGGCGATCACGATCACCAGACGCCGGCGATTCGTCTGCGTGCCGTGGCTGTGATCGTGACCCATACTTCAACGGTACGGGGGCCGGCGAACAATCGCCAGCGCCCCGCACAGTTGGGAATGAGTGCCGTTCTCAGCAGCGCATCAGCGGGCGGCCAACTCCTGCACGATCGGGATGAGCTTCTCGAAGGCGATGGCCCGGTGGCTGGTGCTGTTCTTGACGGCCGGATCCATTTCGGCGGCTGATACGTCTGATCCGTCTGGGTGGAAGATCGGGTCGTAGCCGAAGCCGTGCGTGCCCGCCGTCTCCCGCAGGATGCGGCCAGGCCACTCCCCCGTCACCGCGTGTTCGGCGCCGTCAGGGGTAGCCAGGGCTGCAACGCACGTGAAGTGCGCTGCGCGATGCTCGTCGCCCATGTCGCTCAGCTGCCAGAGCAGCAGTTTCAGGTTCTCGGTGGCATCCCTGGCCGGACCGGCCCAGCGCGCAGAGAAGATGCCAGGGGAACCGCCGAGAACGTCGACACAAATACCAGAGTCGTCAGCGATGGCGGGCAGCCCTGTGTGCGCCGCGGCCGCACGGGCCTTGATCAGCGCGTTCTCCGCAAACGTGGCACCGTTCTCAACGGGCTCAGGTCCGTCATAGGCCAGCACCTCGATGCCGGGGAGCTGAGGCTCCAGAATTCGACGCAGCTCCTCAACCTTGTGCTGGTTGTGGGTGGCGAGCACGATCTTGACCATGATTACGCCCCGAGTGCCTTCTTCTGGAACTCGGTGAGCGTCATGGCTCCCCCGAGAGCCAGGTCAAGGAGCGAGTCGAGCTCGCGGCGGTCGAATGGTGCGCCCTCTGCGGTGCCCTGCACCTCGACGAACAGGCCACGGCCGGTGACGACGACGTTCATGTCGGTCTCTGCGCGCACGTCTTCGACGTAGGCAAGGTCAAGCATGGGCGAGCCGTCGATGATGCCGACGGAGACAGCGGCAACACTGTCGATGAGCGGAACAGCCTTCTGGCCGATGAACTTCTTCTGGCGACCCCACTCCAGAGCGTCGGCCAGGGCGACGTATGCGCCGGTGATCGCTGCGGTGCGCGTGCCACCGTCGGCCTGCAGCACGTCACAGTCGATCACGATGGTGTTCTCGCCGAGCGCCTTCATGTCGACGACAGCGCGCAGGCTGCGGCCGATGAGGCGGCTGATCTCGTGCGTGCGGCCACCGATCTTGCCACGCACCGACTCGCGGTCCATGCGGTCGTTGGTCGAGCGGGGCAGCATCGAGTATTCAGCCGTCACCCAGCCCTTGCCCTTGCCGGCCATCCAGCGCGGAACGCCGTTGGTGAACGATGCGGTGCACAGCACCTTGGTGCGGCCGAACGAGATGAGGGCAGACCCTTCGGCCTGGTCGCTCCAGCCACGTTCGATGGTGATGGGACGCAGCTCGTCGTTGGTGCGTCCGTCTGAGCGCAGGGTGTCGGTCACGAATTCTCCTTGGTGAGTGATGGGTTCGATGCGGTGCGGTTCGACAGCGCACCAAGATTCAGGGCGCCCGTGTGCACGAGGTCTACCCGCGAGACTTCTGGGCCGATCAGGCGGTGGGCCAGGCGCAGGAAGTCGGCTTCACTGCTGCCCGTCGCTTCGTAGCGATAGCTGGGAGGGGTGGATGCCGTGCGCAGCATGCCCTGGCTGACCAGAACGCGGTAGACATCGTTGGCGGTCTCCGTGTCGCTCGAGACCAGCGTCACGTCTTCCCCCATGACGTAGGAGAGCACGCCCTTCAGGAACGGATAGTGCGTGCAGCCGAGGACGAGCGTGTCGACGCCGGCATCCTGGAGCGGCGCGAGGTACTCGGCCGCAACGGCGAGGACCTCGTCACCCGTGGTCACACCAGCCTCAACGAACTCCACGAACCGGGGGCACGACTGCGTGAACAATGACAGGTCGGTCGCGGCGGCGAAGGCATCTTCGTAGGCGCGGGACTTGACGGTGCCGACCGTGCCGATCACGCCGACGCGCTTATTGCGCGTCGTGGCCACCGCTCGTCGAACGGCTGGCTGGATGACCTCGATCACAGGAACGCTGTAGCGTTCGCGCGCGTCACGCAGCATTGCAGCGGATGCCGTGTTGCACGCAATCACGAGCATCTTGACGTCTTGCGCGACCAGGTCATCGAGCACCTCGAGCGCGTACTTGCGCACGGTCGCGATCTTCTTGGGCCCATAAGGAGAGTGAGCCGTATCGCCGATATAGAGAATCGATTCGTTCGGCAGCTGGTCCTTGATGGCCCTGGCCACCGTCAGGCCGCCTACGCCGGAGTCGAAGATTCCAATCGGTGCATCCGTCACGTCACAAGCTTAGCCGCGCGGGTGGCTAGGCTTTCTCCTGTGACCGCACCTTCCTCCGCACTTCGCACCGACCGCTACGAACTCACGATGGTCGATGCCGCCATCCAGAGCGGCACCGCCGATCGCGACTGCATGTTCGAAGCCTTCGCCAGACGCCTCCCAGATGGGCGACGCTACGGCGTCCTGGCCGGCACCGGTCGGCTGCTGGAACTGATTACCCAGTTCAGATTCACGGATGCCGAGATCACCTGGCTGCAGGACAACTCTGTTGTGCGCCAGCCCACTCTCGACTGGCTCGCCAACTACTCGTTCAGCGGCGACGTGTGGGGGTACCAGGAGGGCGAGGTCTACTTCCCCGGCTCTCCCCTGTTCCTCGTCGAAGGAACGTTTGCCGAGGGCGTCATCCTCGAGACGCTCATCCTGAGCGTCCTCAACTACGACACGTCTGTCGCCAGCGCCGCGGCGCGAATGGTGTCCGTGGCCCTCGACCGTCCGATAGCGGAGATGGGCTCCCGACGCACCAGCGAGTACTCGGCCGTCGCCGCAGCGCGTGCCGCGTACATCGCCGGCTTCGCAGCGACCAGCAACATGGAAGCAGGTCGGGCATGGGGCATCCCCACCATGGGCACAGCCGCACACTCCTTCACGCTGCTGCACGACACAGAAGCTGACGCGTTCAGGGCTCAGGTCGCCGCATTCGGCCCTGAGACCACGCTGCTGGTCGACACCTACAACATCGAAAACGGCATCTCGCTGGCCGTCGACGTCGCTGGCCCCCAGCTGGGCGCGATCCGGATCGACTCCGGCGACCTGCCAACCGTTGTCGCAGCGGCCAGACGCCAACTCGACGAACTCGGCGCCGTCAACACCACCATCACGGTGACCAGTGACCTGGACGAGTACTCGATTGCTGCCCTGTCGGGGTCGCCGGTCAACGCGTTCGGCGTTGGAACATCCGTCGTAACTGGTTCAGGATCCCCCGCCGCCGGAATGGTCTACAAGCTGGTCGCGCACACCAACGACGACGGAGACTGGGTCTCCGTCGCCAAGACGTCAGCGTCGAAGGCATCCGTTGGTGGTCGGAAGAATGCGGTCAGGCGCCTCGACTCGTCGGGTATCGCCCGCGAGGAGATCGTGCTGCTCGGCGATGGGCCGATGGGAGAGCCAGAAGCGATTGATGACGGAAACGAACGCCGCCTGCTCGTCCCGCTCATCACCTCTGGCGTCGTTGACGACCAGTACCTGGGCATCGCGGGAACCGAACGCGCTCGCGCGCATCACGCGCTGGCGATGCAGGAACTGCCCATCCAGGCGTTCCGACTCGGTCACGGCGACCCCGTGATTCCCACCAGCTACCGGTAGTAGTCAGTAGCCGCAAGCGGCGAACGAGGCTGCATCTCGCGGCGATCGGTGCGTGCGTCGCCAATACAGGAACCATTACCGCAGAGAGCGCGATCCGTCCTGTTTTCGACGACACATGGCCGATTCATCCTGTATTCGCGACCACACCGTGCTCGCGACGCATCGAACGCACCGTCGTACGCGCGTCGCCTCGAATCGCAGAGATAGAAAGCAGTTACGGCTTCATGTTTTCGAAGATTGACTTGCACGTCGGGCACACTGGGAACTTCTCCGGGTCGCGGCCCGGCAGCCACTTCTTGCCGCACAGCGCTTTGACGGGCTTACCCGTGATGGCCGATTCGAGGATCTTGTCCTTCGGCACATAGTGCGAGAAACGCTCGTGGTCGCCCGGCTCGATCTGCTCCTGGTTCAGGAGTTCTTCCAGTTCGCGGTCAAGCGTCGACGTTCCCCCACCTGGCTGGCCTGGGTCTGCAATGCTCGCACGGAATTGTTCAGTCATACGCCTAGTCTAATTCGGTCTGGCGCACCCGTGCTTCGCCTGCGCTGTGAGTTAGGCACGGAGAGCGGAAGACAGCATCTCCGGGCCGCGCCGCTCGAACGTCACTGCCCCGAGCCAAATACCGCCGGTGAGCGCGAGCACACCGATTCCGACACCGGAATACAGTGCGGGGAAATACCACACCGGGTCAACGAGCAGGCCGAGAAGCGCGAACGCGATGACGGGCAGCGACACCACGACTGAGCCGATAAAGCTGACCGACTGGATGAGAGCGGATGCGGTGTCTGATGACTGCGGTTGCGCGAAGGGGCTGTCGCCCGGCTTGGCCACGGGGTACGGGAAGCGGGCTGAGGTGTAGCTGGAGAATCCGCAGCCGGCCAAGAGGATGCAGGTGCTGACTCCGAGCATGGCCGGCAGCGCGGCCCAGTCTCCGTATGCCCACATGCTCAACACTGTGCCGATACCGATCAACGGGATGCCCACCAGGAGTGCGGGGATGGCGCGCCCGATACGGTCGGGCACGCCACGGGCGCCCGACACGATGTGCAACCAGATCGCCGTGTTGTCGTAGGCGACGTCATTGTGCATGGCCCAGCCGAGGAACACGCACATCAGGGGAACCGGCACCAGCGCAAGGGCATCGGTTGGTACCCCGGCGATCGCCAGCGGCACGATCGCCAGAACAGGCACGACAGGAATCATGATGAGCGACACCCAGTAGCGGGAGTCCCTGCCCCAGTAGGTCAGGCTCCGCGCCGCAATCGCGCCGACGGAGTTGGCTGGCATCCGGTCGAACCAGCCGAGGCCTCCGTACTGCTTGATCTGTGCTTCACGCTCCGGCGTGACGAGCATACGAGCGACGAGGCCTTGCCAGGCCAGCCACAGCAGGTACATCGTGGCCGATGCGATGACCAGGCGCAGGAGTGCCAGTCCCCAGTCGCCGTTCGCGGCATCCGCTGGAACAGCCCAGGCCGCGCCGAGCGGAGTCCAGCCGAGAATCGCTGCCAGCCCCTCGAGCAGGTCGAGACCGTAGCGCGTCCAGTCCATGGTGAGCACAACGATGATGGCCGGGGAGATGACGACGAGCAGCAGAAGCCCGAGGATGCCGGTGAACTCCCGCGAGCGGCGAGTTGCGAGCAGGAAGGCGGCCATGGAGGTACTCACCCTGGACGCCAGCATGCACGTTGCCAACAGCAGCGCCGCGGCGATGATGGCGAGAAGCGTCTCGCCAATGCCCCGAGACCAGGTGAACACGCTGCCAAGCAGCACGATGGTCAGGGCGATTGCGGGAATGCCGATCACCGACGAGAGCGCAAGGCCAAATGACAGCGTGCGATTCGGAATCGCCAGGAGCGAGAACGACCGAGGATCCATGGAGTCGTCGACGCCGAAGATCAACGGCAGCACGATGAACCCGAGCACGACAAGCGAACCGCCTACGATCATGGCGTTTCGAACCAGCTCAATGTCACCGATGAATCGAAGGCCGATCAGCACCGCAGCGAGTCCGACCGAAACTGCCAGCGCGTAGAGCAAGCCGACAACGAGCCCCACGATTTGCCAGGGACTACGTCGGAACAGGTTTGCGAGCAGCCGGAGTTTTAGTCCGAAAAACTGTGCAACCATTCCATACCTTCCGCTACCTTGCGCCCGCCGGCGAGTTCTACGAATCGATCTTCCAGCGACATCTCGCCACGAACCTCATCGATGGTCCCCGACGCGAGGACGCGCCCCTGGACGATGATCGCGACACGATCACACACTCGCTGGATCATGTCCATGCCGTGGCTGGAGAGCACAACAGTGCCCCCGCTTGCGACGTATTTCTGCAGGATCTCCGTGACGTTCACCGCGGAGACCGGGTCGACTGATTCGAACGGCTCGTCGAGGATCAGCACTCGCGGGGAGTGGATCATGGCGCAGGCCAGTGCGATCTTCTTCGTCATACCGGCGGAATAGTCTGCGACCAACCGGTTCAACGCGTCTTCCAAGCCGAAGGCCGCAGCCAGGTCGGCAGAACGAGCGCGAACAGTGTCGTTATCGATCCCCCGCAGAACGCCGGAGTAGTACAGCAACTGTGCACCGGTGAGGCGGTCGAACAACCGAAGGCGGTCAGGCAGCACACCAATAATGCGCTTCGCCGCGATCGGATCAGACCACACATCGATACCGTTCACGTTGATCGATCCTGAATCCGGGCGCAGCAGCCCGGTGATCATGGACAAGGTCGTGGTCTTTCCGGCGCCGTTCGGTCCGACGATCCCGTAGAACGATCCGGCCTGGACCTCAATGTCGATCCCGTCGACGGCCAGATTCTGCCCGAAGCTCTTCGTCAAGTTCGACACCGACAGCACCACGGGGTTGTTGTTCACCGCGGGCACGCCGGCGACGGGCACAGCAATCACCGACGACGTATCGGTCGGCGGCGTCTTGCGCGGCTGCTTTGCAGCCTTGGTCTTTTTCGCCGGAGCGGATGCCGGAGCCGGAGCGGATGCCGGCGTTGTAGCGATGAGAGCAGGCAAGACCTCTGTCACCTGGGCGGCAACAACAGCAGCGGATGCCGGAGCAGGGGCTTCTGCGTGTGCCAGCGCCTGCGTGAATGCGGCGTCTGCGGCGCGTGCGCGTTCGGCTCGTTCTGCAGCCTCCGCGACATCTGCGAGCCGGGCAGCTTCAGCAAGTTGGGCAGCTTCCGCGGCCTGGGCCTCGTGAGCTGTGGCCTTGGCCTGCGCCGCAGCCTCTGCCTGGGCGGCCTCGGCTTCGGCAGTCGCGGCCGCCAGACCGGCGGCTGCACGCGCAGCAGCGGCGCGCTCTGCGGCAGCCTTCGACGCTGCAGCCCTGGCGGCCGTTCGCTGAGCGGCGGCCTCCCGTGCTGCGGCAGTCTTGGCTGCGGCAGCGGCTCGCGCCTGCGTGGTCGTCGGGCGCTTCGGGCGTTCGGGCGTGGTTTGAGTGACAGCGGCTGCTGTCGTGGGCGCCGACTCTGCTGACGCGTCGGCAGGTACGGGAGTCGCTGCCGTGGCTGACTTCTTCTCAGAGAGCACGCTCGCCCCCTCAACCAGGGCTGCAGCGCTCTGTGCTGGGGTCGCCTTGGGCTTGCGGGCCGCAGCGGGCTGACGCTCGGTCGTCTGACGCGGAGTGGTTGTCTTTCGAACCGGTGGCTTACGGGCCGGAGGCGTTCGTGGAGTCACCGGAGCCGCCGTGGCTGACCCAGTGGGCGCCCTCTTGGCTGCCCCAGCAGCTGCCCCAGTAGCTGCCCCAGTGGCTGCCTCGGTTGGCTCAGCGGCTGACGCGGCGGCCGCAGCACCAGCTGCTGGCGCGGTCGGCTTCCTGGCTGTCGTCGCCTTCGGCGCGGCAGCCTTTCGCGTCACAGGCTTTCGGGCAGGCGGAGTGCGCGGAGCCCTGCTGGCCGACGATGAATTGGATGAAGTGTCCGTTTTGTGCTCCCCCCGAGCAGTCAAAGCTGTGGTGTCCGCCCCCGCGGATATCCGTCCTGACGCCTCATCCTGCAGAGGCTTGTCAGGTGACGATGAACCGATGGCAGCATCATCCGGTTTGGCGCGAGTCGCGTCATCTGGCTGAAAGGGCGGCGGTACAGAAGTCACCTCGCTAACCTACCAAGGACGACACCGTTGCGGCGGGTCAGAAAGTAAGCCTGCCGGTTCCCTGTGAATACGCAGGGTGAACGATCACAGCTTGGTCACGTCGACACGCCCGCCTTTCCCCCCGTCAGGGAGGCAAGTTACAATCAAAATGGCATAACGATGTGTCTGCACGTGAACTTATGGGTAAACGGAAGACAAACTCACAAAATTGAGAGCGTCTTGCGATTCTCACCCAGGATTTATTGAGGAGATATTCGTGACCACTCAGGTAGTCATTCTTGCCGCAGGAATGGGCAGCCGTCTCGGCCGCTCATTGCCCAAGCCGCTGACCGAACTGGCCGACGGCCGCACAATCATGAAGCAGCAGTTCGACAACATCCACCACGCCTTTGGCAACGCCGCCAAGGCAACAATTGTTGTCGGCTACAAGCTCGAGCACATCATCGAGGCATTCCCAGAGGCATCGTTCGTGTACAACGAGCAGTACGACCAGACGAACACCTCGAAGAGCCTGATGCGTGCCCTTCAGGCATCGACCTCAGGTGGTGTCCTGTGGATGAACGGTGACGTGGTCTTCGACCCCGCCGTGCTCGACCGTGCCGCGGCCATGATGTCCCGCGACCAGTCATTCGTCACCGTGAACACCTCCAAGGTCTCCGACGAAGAAGTGAAGTACACCACGAGCGCAGAGGGCTACATCAAAGAGCTCTCCAAGACCGTCAAGGGCGGACTCGGCGAAGCCGTTGGCATCAACTACATCTCGAGCGCCGACAAGGCAGTCCTGCTGCATCACCTCACCAAGGTGGCAGACCAGGACTACTTCGAGCGCGGCCTTGAGCTTGCGATCGAGCAGAACCACATCCTCGTGGAGCCCGTCGACATCTCTGACCTGTACGCCGTTGAGGTCGACTTCGCTGAAGACCTCGAGCGCGCCAACCTCTACGTCTAGCACGTGACGCCTAGCAATTGATCGCCCTGTTCAACCGCTCTGGTCCAGAGCGGATGCTGCTGTGCAATGAGCGCGGCCGTGCGCCTCTACGATGGGTGTCGTGAGTAACTACACCGAAGTGCGGCCGGAGCAACGCACGCCGTTCGCTCGATATCGGCATTCGCTGTGGCTCCTCACGCAGCGTGACCTGCGTGTTCGCTACTCGACGTCGGTACTGGGCTATTTCTGGTCGATCCTTGATCCGCTTGTCATGGCGGGCATCTACTGGTTTGTCTTCACCCAGGTCTTCCAGCGCACCGTTGGCAACGACCCGTACATCGTCTTCCTGTTGTCGGCTCTGCTGCCGTGGATGTGGTTCAACGGGACAGTGGCTGACAGCACGCGCGCTTTCCTGCGCGAGGCGAAGCTCATCCGCTCGACGCGCATTCCGCGCACGATTTGGGTGAACAGGCTCGTTCTCTCCAAGGGCATCGAGTTCGTGGCTTCACTGCCGGTGCTCCTGCTGTTCGCCTGGATCTACGGCGCGCAGATCAACGCTGACGTGCTCTACTTCCCGCTCGCGATCATCATTCAGGCTGCGCTGACCGCGGGCGTCGGCCTCATCGTCGCGCCGCTGGTGGTGTTCTTCCGCGACCTTGAGCGCGCGGTGAAACTCATTCTTCGATTCTTGTTCTACGCGTCGCCCATCATCTACGGAACGAGCGACCTCCCTGAGCAACTGCATTTCTGGGCGGCATTCAACCCGCTCAGCGGGATCTTCAGCCTCTACCGGGCGGCGTTCTTCCCTGATCAGCTGGACTGGTTCGTGGTAGGCGTTGGCGCTGTGATCTCCTTCGCCTTCCTCGGTATAGGGCTTCTCGTCTTCTCGCGCACCGAGCGCGCCGTCTTGAAGGAGATCTAACGATGGCGCCGGTAATCACATTGACGGATGTCGGCATCCGCTTCCGCCGCAACAGGCGCGGACGCCGGACCTTCAAGGACCTCTTCGCCGGAAGTAAACGGCGCAGTCGTCCCGGCGAGTTCTGGGCGCTTCGCAACGTCTCCTTCAGCGTCGAGCGCGGCGAAGCGATCGGTGTCGTCGGCCGCAACGGCCAGGGCAAGTCGACGCTGTTGAAGCTGGTCACCGGCGTTGTGCTCCCCGATGAGGGAACCGTCAAGGTCGACGAGGGCGTCGCACCCCTGATCGAGATCACCGGCGGGTTCGTCGACGATCTGAGCGTGCGCGACAACGTCTTCCTGACCGCAGGACTCCACGGGATGACCAAGAAGCAGATCGAGTCGCGCTTCGACGACATCATCGATTTCGCTGAGATCGGCGATTTCATCGATACGCCGTATAAGCACCTCTCCAGCGGCATGAAGGTTCGCATCGCGTTCGCCGTGATTTCGCGTCTGGAAGAGCCGATCATCCTCGTTGACGAAGTGCTCGCCGTTGGCGACAAGGCCTTCCGCGAAAAGTGCTACCGCCGGATTGAGGAGCTTCTCGCCGGCGGTCGGACGCTGTTCTTCGTCTCACACAACGAGCGTGATCTCCGCCGGTTCTGCACCCGAGGCCTGTACCTCGACAAGGGTGCCCTCGTACTCGACGCCCCCATCACCGAGGTGCTGGCGAAATACAACGAGGACTACGGCGTCACGCCGGCCAAGGCCTAGGTACGAGACGGGGTTGGTGCGCGAGCGTCATCGCGGGTGGGCGGCAGGTGCTCAGCGGTGAAATCGGCGAGCAGCTCGCTGGGCTCCATCCCCAGCACCACTGCCAGGCGGATCAAGGTATGGAACGTTGGGTTGCCGTTGCCCCTGTCGATGCGCGCATAGTTCGATACGTTGATGCCGGCCAGATGAGCCACCGTCTCCTGGTTGAGGTCGAGCGCCAATCTCCGCTGCCTCATGCGGATTCCCAGCATTCGCGAAGCCTCTGACCTCTGAACCGACATGTCGTCCCCCCACCATTGGCGTCACCGTGCTGTACATATAGCCACAGCAGGACGGTTTCAACAACGATCACGGCGACCTTTTTTCTTGCAGCAGCCCAGCACGTAAACTCGGATCATGGCCAGGAAAAGCAAACCGCTCATTTCCCCGAGTGGCGGAGCACCGCTCGGCGGAGACATGCCGACAGGCTTCGTCAAAGGGTTTGATCGCTACATAGCCGTGCAGCGACCGGCCGTGCTGGCGTACATCCGCAGCCTCCGTCGGCGTCACCCCGATGCGTCGCCCACACAGCTCATCAGGATCCTGGAACGCCGGTACCTCGCGACGGTGACCACCGGTGGCGCGACTGTGGGAGCGACCGCGGTTATCCCCGGCGTCGGCACCGGAATCACACTCGCGCTGTCCGGCGTCGAAACCGCGGGCTTCCTGGAAGCCACAGCCCTGTTCGCCCAATCCATCAGCGAGGTCCATGGCCTGGCCGTCGATGATCCAGATCGTGCCCGCGCACTCGTCATGGCGATGATGCTCGGCCGCGAGGGATCAGACCTCGTGCGCCAGCTGGCCGGTCAGGTGCAGGGCATTGGAGTCGGGCGCAGCTCATACTGGGGCGAACTCGTCACGTCTAATATGCCGCGCGCCATCATGGGGCCGCTCACCGACCGCCTCCGGAAGTCTTTCATCAAGCAGTTCACCGCCAAGGGCAGCGTCAGCTTCATCGGAAAGGCCATCCCGTTCGGTGTCGGAGCTGTGATCGGCGGCGGTGGTAACCACATCCTGGGTAAGCGGGTCGTGCACTCGTCCCGCCTCGCCTTCGGCGCCGCACCCGGCTACTTCCGGACAGAACTCGATCCGGTGGCGCGAGTCGTGCGTGTTCGTAGCGCATCACGCGGAGCGGCGCAGACAAACCAGGCCAACATCGTCGGAGCCACGACCCGACGGCTGACGGCCATCGGGTCAGGGATGCTGAACGCCGTTCCCAAAGTGAAGCCGGGAGCACTGATGCACTCCATTCGGCATCCGCGCACGGCACAGAGCACCGATAAGCCCGGTACTCCCCCCGGTAAGCCCGGCACTCCCCCGGAGCTTCCCCCTGGGGACGGTTCAGGTCAGACGCCCTGATCCTCGTCTTCGAGGGCCGCGTGCTCCTCGATCACACCATCACCGGCGTGGATGGCGGCGTTGCGGTCCCATTCGGTCATGAGGTGCTCAACTGCGCCGTGGAAGCGCCGGGTGGCGACGCCAGGAGACGTATCACCGAAGTAGTGCTCGACCCAGCGGTGGAGACGCGACTGCACGGCGTCGTCGTGGGTCAGCGTGTCCAGCGCGCCAGCGATCCCCGCGGCCGCATCGGCTGTCAGCCACTCACAGTCTGAGAGATAGCCACTCGTATCGATCTCGGCGCCCGGGTTCAGCGGTCGCGTGATCATGAGGGGTTTGCCGACGGCGAGGCGGTCGTAAACCATGGCCGAGATATCGACGATCGCGACATCCGCTGCCGCGAGCTGCCAGCCCAGGGAAGGGCCGTGGTCATAGATGTGCTTCGCGGAAGGGTCGCGGACGTTGGCCGCTTCGATGGCCGCGATGATGCGCTTGTTCGCCGCACCGTATTCAGGGTTGATGACACCGCTACGCGGGTGCGGCCGGTAGATCACGCGGTGCCTGCCGGTGGCCAGCAGAGCTGAGACAAGCGCGACGCCGTGGGTCGCAATGGAGCCGTACGCGGCCGCAGCCCTGTCGCCTTCCCAGGTGGGGGCATAGAGGATGACCTGACGCTCATCGGGCGTGTACGGCAGGGGGTCGCCATAGTAATAGTCGGCCTGTGGGCGGCCGATCTCGATGGCGCGTTTGTCGAAGTCATAGTCCCACAGCACCCGGTTCAGGCGTGACAGCGCTGCGTCACCCGCGACGAAGGAATAGTCGTATGCCTTGAATTGGTTCGTGGTCATGTACATCTTGTCGCTCTCACCATGGTTGATGAAAACGTGCCAGCGGCGCCCGTAGCGCATCATCTGGAAGTTGCGGGTGTTCTGGTTGACGTAGAGGACGATGCGGATGTCCTGCTCTTCAAGCACGCGCTCCAGGTCGTTGACCTTGCGCACGTAGGCGACAGGAACGGGTGACTCCTTCAGGAGTGCGAGGGCTCCACCGCCCGAACGGCTCAGGATGAGCACCGGCCAGCGCTCCGCGAGTTTGGCGAGCGGCTTGTACCACTGGCGCAGCTGATACAGGTTGACGGGGCCATCAGCGAAGTAGACCGCCACCTTGAAGTGCTTCCTGGGCAGCGGTATGCGCTCTGCCAGGGTGCTGTTCAGCGCGCGCTGCGCTTTTCTCGAGGATCTGACATCCCTGACCAATTTGCGTGCACGTCTAATGTCATTGCTGATACCCACCGTCCAAGGTTACAGAGCGACTTCGTGCCACTCTGGGGATCTGCCCCGAATTGGGTATACCGGTAGTGAATCGTTAGACGATAGGGGGCCGACCGGCTACGGTCATCCGCCACACCGTTCGCCACGACATGGGCCTGCGCACACCAGGATCCGTTGCCCAGCCTTCGCGCCATCCGCTGAACCATGCGCGGAGAGCAGGCCTGTTGCGCGCCCATCGCAACACCTGGATTCCTGTCCACGACCCGACATACACTGGAACCAAGATGGCTGGCAGGTTGCGCCTGGCCAGCCAGACGCGGTTTCGGGCGTTCAGCCGGTAGTAGTCGGCGTGGCGTGTGGGCTGGATGACCGGGTGGTTGGCTTCCAGGTCGCCCGCATACCAGGCGCGGAGGCCCAGGTCCCAGACGCGCCAGGCCAGTTCGATGCCTTCGTGGGCGTAGAAGAACGGTTCGGCCCAACCGCCCGTTGCGTCGAAGACCGCGCGGGGCAGGATGACCGCGCCTTCCCACACGGAGAAGACGGGGCCGGAGTGCGTCGCCTCCCCCTTGCGGATGCGAGGAATCCAACGCCGTGGCGAGGTGAGCCCTGACGGGTCGACGACGCGAGGCTGAAGCAGTCCGATCGACCGATCGCGGCGCAGCTGCGCGATTGCCCTGGTGAGGAACGCGGGGTCTGGGATGCTGGCATCGTCGTCGAGGAAGAAGATAAATTCGCCTGTGACAGCCTCAACGCCGCGGTTGCGGCCGGCAGGAATTCCGAGGTTCTCCGGCAGGCCAAGCGCACGGACGCTGGCAGGCAGGCCCGTTGGCTGCCAGCCGTTGCCGACGCACACGACGTCGAGGTGCACACCGGTCTGGCCCAGAATGCTCCGGATGGCGCGATCAAGGTCGTCAGGCCGCGTGCCCTGGGTCAGCAGGACAACGCCGACGGTGGGCGCCGGATGCAGCGACGAGTGATCGGTCGACACGTTAGGAACGAACCCGCTTGGACGCCATGATCGCCACGAAGTGACCGATGAGCGCCAGGAACGCCAAGGGAACAAGCGCGATGAGCACAACGCGGTCGACCTCAGGCTGACCGACGAAGAGCCCGACAACGGCGGCGAGGAAGATGATGATCGTCATCTCGACCGAGTGGTACAGGCGGTGGAACGGCACAAAGCGCGCCACACGCTTCAGCGTGGCAAGCGCGCTCGAGGTGAGCGCCTTCTCACCGTGCGTGTCAGCAAGCTTGGTGAGACCCGCGTTCGCACGGGCGACGTGCACCATGTCGTTGAGCGCCTTGTTAAGCACGATGATGAGCGCGAGCAGCAGTCCGAGGGTGGTCCACAGGTAATCTGCCGGCGCCTCGAACGGATACGCGGCCGCGCGGATTCCGAGCGCAATGGGGATCAGCGCTTCGGTCGAGTAGTGCCCCACCTTGTCGAGGAAGACACCGGCCGGTGACGATGTGCGGCGCCATCTGGCCACCTCACCGTCGCAGCAGTCAACGAGCATCTGCAGCTGGCCGAGCACCAGGGCGAGCAGTGCACCCCAAATGCCGGGGATGAGCAGCGCGGCGGCCGTAGACCACCCGACCAGGATCATGATCGCCGTCACTCCGTTGGCGGAGATGCGCGTCTTCAGGAACAGCCAGGTGAGGTATGGCGAGATATCGCGCAGGTAGAGCGACGCCGTCCAGTGCTCGGCGTTGGCCCGCAATCTGACCTCTGGCGGCTGTGCCACTCTGCGCAATTCGGCGATCGACGAAGGGCGAGTGGGCAGGGCGCCTGAAGGGGCTGGCGTACCGTGCGTCATGGTCATCTTCCTGTGTGGGCAGTGATGTTGCTGGTGAGTTTCAGGTACCCGAGGATGAACCCGAGACCCCAGCAGAAATGAATGCAGGGCAACACTACGAGAAACCATAGCGAAGCACGAAACCCGTCTGGCCGCGAAACGGCAATCGTGGCCGCGATGACGAACACGAGGTAGACGGCCGGTATGGCCAGGCCGAGCAACAGCCATGGCTGCGCGCCCGCGATGGCCTGGCCGACGCCGATGATGCCGAGGAGAACGCCCAGGATCACGCCGGCAACCATGGCAGGAGGGATGAAGTAGCGGATGCCGTTATCAGCGGGAAAACGTCGCGCGAGTTCGCCGCGCCAGAGCCCGGTCGACAGCATCTGGCGGGCGAGCCTGGACAGGCTGGGTCGCGGTCGATACGTGACCTTCAGCTCTGGGGTGAACCACACGGTGCCGCCGGCTTCACGCAATCGGCGATTGAGTTCCCAGTCCTGGCCGCGCTTGATGCCCTCGTCGAACAACCCGACCTTGACGATGCTTTCCCTGCGGAAGCACCCCAGGTAAACCGTCTCCGATTCGCCTTCCTTGCCGCCGACATGGAGCGGGGTGCCACCGAGGCCGACCCGGGTGCCGTAGGCGCGAGCAACCGCCTTCTGGAACGGGCTGGTGCCCTGGGCGTCCATGATGCCGCCGACGTTGTCAGCCCCGGTGCGCTGCAGCGTCTCCACGGCGATGCGTGCGTAGTTCTTCGGAAGGACGGAGTGGGCATCCACTCGGATGATCACGGGGTACGTCGAGGCGCGGATCGCCGCGTTGAGCCCGGCCGGCGTTGAGCCGACGTCATTGGGCACGGTGTGGATGCGCGGATCGACAGCAGCCATCTCTTCGAGCAGCTCTGTGGTGCCGTCAATGCTCGGGCCGAGGGCCAGCGTGACTTCGAACGGGCCGTCATAGTCCTGCTGAAGCAGGCTATCGACGGCGGCTCGAACGTGGGTGACTTCGTTGAGTACCGGCATCACATAGGAGACACCAATAAGCAGTTCGTCTCCGGATGAGTGCACCAGGTAGGCCATCTTTCCACTTGTTGAGGAGGTCGATAGAGCCTATCAGTCGCAGGATTTGAGTCCACTCGACGGCACTAACGGTGAAACGACACTGCACCGCCGACGGGAAGTCGGCGGTGCAGTGGTGGTGAAGCGGTGCGGTGCGGGTGGTGCAGAGTTCGGTGGAAGGCCGAGAGTGTTAGCTGGTCAGTTCGCCCACCGTCACGGAGACAGTCGTTGATGTGCCGCCGCGTACGTACGTGAGGTCGGCGGTTCCGCCGGCAGCAAGCGATCGAACCTGGGCGGTGAGGTCGTTGGCATCGGTGATCGGCACACCATTGAAATTGGTGATGACGTCACCAGCCTTGAGCCCGGCCTTGGCCGCAGCGCCTCCGGAGACGACCTCGTTGATGAGTGCGCCCACCGTGGAGCTGTCGGCTGCGCTGGCAGCGTTGCCCACCGTTGCGCCGAGGAGACCGTGGGTCGCCTTGCCGCTTGCGATGATCTCGTCAGACACGCGCTTGGCGAGGTTCGACGGAAGTGCGAAGCCGACACCGATGTTGCCGGCTGTGCTTGACGTCTCGCTCGCGTTGGCGATTGCGACATTGATGCCGATGAGCTCACCCTTGCTGTTCAGCAGGGCTCCACCGGAGTTACCGGGGTTGATTGCGGCATCCGTTTGGATGACGGGGAGCGAAACACTGCCCTGAGTCGTCGACGGGGTCTGGGTCTGGCCGTTGCCACCCTGGTCGAAGTAGTAGTCGAACGGGCTCTGGGTGCCCTGGTCTGGCGTCGTGGCGTCCGGCGTGGTCGGTGCGGCTGACGAGGCGACGGTGATGCTGCGGTTCAGCGCGCTGACGATGCCGTTGGTGACGGTGCCTGCGAGGCCGAGGGGCGCTCCGATGGCGACGGTGGTCTCTCCGACGTTGAGCTTGCTCGAGTCGGCCCATTCGATCGGTGTCAGACCCGATGCGTCGGTGAGCTTGAGGACGGCGAGGTCTGAGATCGGGTCGGTTCCGACGATTGTGGCGGCGTAGATCTTGCCGTCGTTGGTCGTGACCTGCACTGTCGGGTCGCTGACTTCACCATCAAGAGTGGCGACGTGGGTGTTGGTGAGAACGTAGCCGTCGTCTGTGAGAATCACGCCTGAACCGGTGCCGGCCGACTGTCCGCTCGTCACGTTGATGGTGACGACACTCGGTGAGGCTTTGGCGGCAACTGCGGTGATCTCGTTGACGCTCGTGGTGTCGTTGACGACGACGTTGGCTGGACCCTGCGCCTGGCTCACCGGGACACCGGTGGTCTGGTTTCCGGCAACGGCGTAGACACCGGCGCCGGAGACACCACCGATGATGGCCGCGATAGCGAGTGCGGCAACGAGTGCGGCGGTCTTGCGCTTGGCCGGGTCTTTGTGAGCCGGCGTGGTGGCCGACGGCAGCCCGTCGGCTGTGGCGTATGCCTGCGGGGCAGCGTGTGGAGCGTATCCGTGACCGGCAGTATCGCCTGCAGTGAGTGGGCGGCCGAATGCATCGGTCGGGTACGCGGCGGTCTGCGCCGTGGGAAGCGGAGCCGCGGTCGGGGCCTCAGCGCCAGAAGTGAGTGCGGGCGTTGGGGTGGCTGCTGACGGTGCTGCGTGCGACGGCGCCGCGTGAGACGGCGCAGCGTGAGACGCGGCCACGGGCGCTCCGGCGGCGGGTGGAATGACCTCGGTCACTGCCGTGCCGCCAGGCGCCGGGGTGCTGTTGGACTCGGGGGCAACGGTGGCTGGCACCTGTACGGCGGCCGGGACCTCTGCGGCGGCTGGGACCTCTGCGGTAGCCGCGGTGTCTGCGGTCGGAGTGACCGGGTTCGTGCTGGGAGCGACGGCCTGGCCGTCGGAAGTGACCGCGAAAGCCGAGCCCTCGGTCGGCGGGATCGGGGTGGTACCGGCTTCGTTCTCTTTGTCAGTCATGGTTGCTCCTTCCAAGCGAGATCAGCTTCCATCCCAAACCTGTGCGTTTGATGAGGACAGTCTGAGAGCACTCAATGACAAAGCTGCGATCTTGCCCGGTGTTCTGACGAGCCGGATCTCAACAGCCGGGACCCCGCGGATTTCGGGTGCATTCCTGGCCGACCAACACTGTCTTGGCGTCTCCTGTCACCGCATTGAGCGGTGCTGCTGACACGACGAGCGTACCTTGAACGCCTCTCCATGTCTGATCGGCGAAGCGGTACTCGGCCGAGTACTCGACGCCCAGGGTGACGAGCATCACTCCGCGGGATTCGTAGACGTGACTCGTGGCGGTGGCAGAGAACTCCGGCAACCCCTGCGCCGCCCACGATGACCCACCGCCTGCCGAGCGGCTGCTGTGGCCGTCACCGTAGTCCCAGCGATAACCGACGGGCGAGAAGCGAACCTCAGCCGGATAGCCGAGCAGAGACCCAGACTTCACATTGACGGATGCCGTGGCGAAGAAATTCACGGGCAGGCCGATGACCGCCCAGCCGCTGGGTTCCATGGCCAGCGAGGGAAGCGCACTACGGAAATTCACCAGGTCGCTGACTCGGACGACCAGGTTCGGATCACACGGAGTACCCGGCGCACAATTGATCGTGTAGTCGTCGCGCACGATCGTCAGGGGCGGTGTATCGGTTCCGGTGCCGGCTCCCCCGCCGTCAACTGACTCCTCACCGGCCGACTCATCGCCTGACTCAGACCCCGCGGAACCGCCGCCAGAGGTGTTGTCGTAGCCGGCGCCCACGTCGACACCGCCGTTTGCGATTTCACCTGTTGATGATGGTGGGTCGCACAGGCCGCCCGCAGCCAATGCAGCATCACAGGACCCGGAAATCGCAAATGCTGGAGACGCCATCGTTGCCCAAAGAACAGCAACCACCGCTAACAGAAATCCGTGCCGGACCATACCGTCGACTCCGTCAAACGCAACGAGACATCAGAAGTACCTGAGGTGACAAAAACCAACTCAAGCGGAAGGACAGGTGGCCTGTCCTCGGAGACGATTGAAGCGCCTTCAGAATCAATTACGTCTGTTTGACTGACGTCAAGACACGCGTACGCCCGTATCGTGGTCTCACCGTCCGCATTCAACTCGAACGATTGAAGTCCCATCGAGTAAAAGGAAGTTTGACCACTTTTGGTCCAGCCTTTGTCAGCGAATAACTCCCGTGTATCAAGTTCTCCGTCATGTGCAGCACCCACGGACAGGGCGAAAAACGCGTCCAATGATTCTTGGTCACCGACCCATGAGTTGTCACCTGCTTTGAGATACGCGGCATAAGCCTCCGTGGCCGCGGCGAGCGCCTCCTCCTCGGTGGCGAACACGGGCGCAACGGTGGGGGCTGCAGAGGTGGGCGCCGGCTGCGGTGACGACGCGCATCCGCTCAAAACGACGGCGGCAAGCAGCACGAGGACACTGCTTAAGGCCCGCGCATCTGCAATCCGCATGGGGCCACGGTAGGGCAGATTGGCACCGCGTGGTCGAAACTTTCCACAGGGACTGAGATCCACCGAGAAGATCTCGTCTGGTTGGGCCAGTGGGCACGCGCGTCACCACGAGCCTCTCGTCCGCCAATGTCGTAGTTTTGAGGCATGCAGGTGAAGCGATGACAGTACACGGCGCATGGAAGCGCGCAGCCAGCGGCGCCGGCCTGCTGGCCGCAGACGGCAGCGTTGCCGCAAGCATTTTCGCCGAAATGAGCGCACTGGCCATGCGCACTGGGGCCATCAACCTCGGGCAGGGGTTTCCCGATGAAGACGGTCCTGCCGAGATTCTCGAGGCCGCTCGCCAAGCCATCTCAGACGGGGTCAACCAGTACCCGCCCGGTCGCGGCTCCCCCGTGCTGCTGTCTGCCATCGCTGCCCACCAGGAGCGCTTCTACGGATTGAGCGTCGACCCAGCCACGGAGATCCTTGTGACGGCCGGGGCCACCGAAGCGCTCTCCGCCACGCTGCTCGCGCTCCTCGAACCGGGCGACGAGGTCGTCACGTTCGAGCCGTTCTACGACGCATACGGCGCACTGATCACGCTCGCCGGTGGCATCCACCGCACCGTTCCGCTACTCGCCCCTGACTTCCTGCCAGACCTCGACGATCTCCGCGCCGTCGTCTCTGACCGCACCCGCATCATCCTGCTCAACAATCCGCACAACCCGACAGGCACCGTCTTTCCGCGGGAGGTCCTCGACGCCATCGTTGAGCTGGCCCATCGGCACGACGCCCTCATTGTCACCGACGAGGTGTACGAGCACCTGACGTTCGGCGTCACCCACATTCCGGTCGCCACGCTGCCCGGAGCCCGAGAACGCACCGTCACCATTTCTTCTGCCGGCAAGACCTTCAACACCACGGGGTGGAAGATTGGCTGGTTGAGTGCTCCCGCCGAGATCGTGACGGCGATCCTCGCGGTCAAGCAGTTCCTCACCTATGTGAACGGCGCCCCATTCCAGCCGGCCATCGCCCTCGGCCTTGCCCTGCCAGACAGCTACTTCACCGGCATCGCCGCCGACTTGCAGCAGAAGCGCGATGTGCTTGCCGCCGGTCTCAGCCGTGCCGGGTTCGGCGTCACCCTGCCGGGTGGCTCCTACTTCATCGTCGCGGATGCCGCGCCCCTCGGCTATGCAGACGGCGCAGAGTTCTGCCGCGTTCTTCCCGGGCTTGCCGGGGTGGTCGCGGTGCCGATCTCTGCGTTCTGCTCACCAACCCACGCGTCACGGTACGCGTCGCTCGTGCGATTCGCCTATTGCAAGAAGGTCGATGTGCTGGAGCAGGCTGCTGAGCAGCTCACAGCGTTGACAGTCCGAGTGGGCTAGCGCGCGGACAACGCCGCGGCATAGCGAGCGACTGCCCGCGAATACTCCGGCAGGTGCCTGGCGACTTGCTCGTTCCAGGTGGGTGGCGTGAGAGTCATCCGTCAACGCTCGCGGGGTACAACGCCGAACCGGCGGAGAGCCAGTGCCGGGTTCACGGCGCGCACCGCGCTGATCCGTTCGCTGGAGATCCAGGCGAGTGCCACATCCGTTGTCTCGCCGATGGTCACCAGCTCCACACCCATCGGGTCGACCACCATGCTGTTGCCCGCTCCAACTGGCGGGGCGTGGTCGGCCGCCGCAACGTAGATGGTGTTCTCCAGGGCCCGCGCGGTGACGAGCGTGCGCCAGTGGTGCTCCTTGAGCGGACCCCGCACCCATTCGGCCGGCACCAGCACCAGGTCGGCGCCGGCATCGACCAGGCGCCGAGTGACCTCTGGGAAGCGGATGTCGTAACACGTCTGCAAGCCGACAGTCAGGGTGCCGACGGTGAAAGTCTCAGGCTCGTCGATTGCGCCGGCCACGACCCAGTCCGATTCACGATCGCCGAAGGCGTCGTAGAGGTGCAGCTTCCGATAGCTGGCGACGAGGTCACCGGTCGGAGACAGCGCAATGAGGGTGTTGGAGAAGCGGTCGGCGTCTGCGACCTGCTCCAGCATGCCGGCAACGACATAGATACCCAGCTCGACAGCCATCTCACGCAACCCGGTGACGAAGGATCCCGTCAGGGGCTGGGCCGCATCGACGAAACCGCGCCCGATCCTGGCCTCGAAATACGACGAGTACTCCGGGAAGACGACAAGCGTCGCGCCGCGCGCCGCGGCCAGCGCGGCCAGTGAGCGGATGACGGCGAGGTTCTCTGCTTCGTCGGTGCCAGGCCGGAACTGGGCGACCGCAACGCCGACGGCATCCGCTCGAAGACCGGACACGGGTGACGATGGAGGGGATGCGACCATGCGGCAAGCCTAGTGTTGCGTCCGGTCCAGGATCGGACGTGGCGGGGAGAGCCTCGGGTATTAGATATGGTCTACTTCGGTGCGAGTCAGCACTGGGTAGGCTGCGAATATGGGCCCCTCGAACATTGATGCCCTGAAGGAGCTGGACATGAAGATCCTGGTCGTGGAAGACGATGACCAAATGGGTGCCCTGATCGAACGCGGTCTCACCGCAGAGGGCTACACCGTCGTTCGTGTCTCGACAGGAATGGATGCCCTCATCGCGGCCAGGCACGATGACTTCGCGCTCGCCGCCATCGACGTCATGCTCCCCCAGATGTCCGGCATCGAGATTTGCCGTCGCATCCGTGAAGCCGGGAGCACCATGCCCGTGCTGCTGCTCACCGCGCGCGACACCGTCGAGGACCGGGTACTCGGTCTCGACAGCGGCGCTGATGATTACATGACCAAGCCGTTTGCCTTTGAGGAGCTGAAGGCCAGGGTGCGAGCGCTGCTTCGCCGCCAGGCGATGGGTGCACCGCTGAACGTGGAAATCGGAAACCTCACCCTCGATTCGCGCGACCTCAAGGTTGCCGTCGCTGGACGCTCCGTCTCGGTCAGCCCGAAGGAATTCTCGCTGCTTCGCCTGCTCGCCAGTCACGCAGGCGTCACTGTTGACCGCGCCACCATTCTCGAGGAGATCTGGGACGGCACAGCCCACATCGACCCGAACATCGTTGACCAGTACATCAGCTACCTCCGTCGCAAGATCGATACAGACGCCTCCAGCGTGCGCATCGTCACGGTTCGTGGCACCGGCTATTGCCTGGAGTTGATCGAATGATTCGGCGGCTCGGCCTCTCGATCCGAGCTCGAATCACCATGGGCAGCCTCATCATCGCGATTGTCCTCTTCAGCGTTGCGGGCTTCTTCTTTCGGCTGGAAGTCCAGTCGATCCTGACCGAGACCACCGCGACACTGCTGCGGAATGATGCAGCCCCCATGATCAGCACGCTCATGGAGAACCCGGACGATCCCATTCGTGAGGCTGGTGAAGGCCAGCTCATCGCGGTGCTCGGCCCTGACGGCGTCGTCGTCGAGTCGTCGTTGCCCCGGAAACTCGCCGCAGAGCTGCACACGCTGACAGAGCTCGGCGCACGGCCCGAGAGCATCAGGGCCGGAAATTCGACGTACTGGGTGCTGAGAACGACGGTGCAAACGGATGCCGGAGAGTGGACGATCATCTCGGCCAGGAACCAGGAGGCGCTCGGACTGCTGATGGGAGAGCTCGACCAGGTGCTCATCATCGGCGCCTTCGTGCTGGTCGTCGGTTTTGGCATCGCGTCGTGGCTGCTGACAGGAGCGGCCCTGCGACCGGTCAACCGACTGCGGGAAGAGGCGGAGAGCCTCAGCGTGTCAGGGTCGTCGGCCGAACTCCTGGTTCCGGCCGGAAAAGACGAGGTCAGCCAGCTGGCCGGCACCCTCAACGACTTCATTGTTCGGTTGCGGGCATCCGTTGACCGTGAGAAGCAGGTCGTCAACGACGCCAGCCATGAACTGCGCACCCCACTCGCCGTGCTCCGCACCCAACTGGAGCTCGCCCATCTCAATTCGGGCGACGCTGACGCCCTCGAGCAGGACATCGACGACGCGTCGGCCACCGTCACTCGGCTATCGCGCCTGGCCACCAACTTGCTGGAGCTCTCGAAGCTGGAGAGTCAGCAATCGCAGGCAGAAGTCGACTGGGCCGGTCTCGAGAGCGAGATCACGGCATCCGTTGATCGCGCCCGCAGCACGCGAAATGGGCCGGGCGTCGATGTCGACTACGAGATCACCGGCGACGATCCCAACGGCCGCTACGCCCTCTCGCGCACCAACGTCGGACAGCTCGTCGACAACCTCATTTCCAACGCGATAGCGGCCATGGACGGCGGGGGCACCGTCACGGTCAGCCTCGACAGATACGGCGATGGCGCCAGGCTGCGCGTGGTCGACACCGGTCCAGGCATGCCGGAGGAGTTTCTGCCGCTGGCCTTCGACCGCTTCTCTCGCCCCGACAATTCCCGCTCGAGCGGAACAGGCGGATCAGGGCTGGGGCTCGCGATCGTGCAGGCCATCGTCGAGTACGCGGGCGGCACGGTGAAGCTGCAGAACACGGGCAGCGGCCTTGCCGTGGAGATTCGCCTGCCACGTCGCAGCAATCTGTGAGTGTTCGAAGGCGCTGGACTGGCACCGACCCCAAACGTTAAGACAGCACGTGTAGCGTGACGACGTGGCAGCCCTCCTCCTTCCCCTCGACCCCAACGTTGCCCCGGTCGCGGCACCGGGATCCTCGCGAAGTATCAGGGGAACCGCGTTTGTCATCGGGCTGTTCGCGTTCCTTGTTTCGGCGGCCTGGTCATGGCAGCCCTCATACTGGGGCGACGAAGCTGCCAGCGTGATGTCGGCCGAGCGTCCGCTGCCATCGTTGTTCACGATGCTCGGAAATGTGGATGCCGTCCACGGCTTCTACTACCTGTTCCTGCACGCCTGGATCGACGAATTCGGCGCATCAGAACTCGCGACCAGATTGCCGAGTGCATTCGCGATCGGCATCGCCGCAGCCGGCGTGTTCGTGCTGACCCGCACCGTACTGACGACCAGGGTCGCCATCGTGGCAGGCCTCGTCTTCGCCATCCTCCCGCGGGTCACGTACATGGGTGCAGAAGCGCGTTCAACGGCGCTGGCAACGGCCATCGCCGTGTGGCTGATCGTGCTCCTCGTGCACGCCGTGCGCACCGATCGCAGCACGCGCGGCTCCCGCTGGCTGTGGGGAGCATACGCACTGCTCCTCGCCGTCGGGATCTATGACTTCCTCTACATCGTGCTGTTGCTGCCCGTGCATATTCTCGTCGTCTACCTGTCACGCCGCAGCTGGGCACCACTTGGCAGCTGGGCCCTGGCAACCGCGCTCGGCTGCATTCTCGCGCTGCCGGTCTTCATTTTTGGGTTAGCCCAGCGTGACCAGATCTCGTTCATCGGGCGGCGCCCGCAGATCAGCGTTCTCGAGGCGGCCGTCCGGCAGTGGTTCGAGTCTGTGCCGCTGGCGATCATCGCCTGGCTGCTCATCGCCGTCGCAATCTACGCGGTGCTCATCAGGCGACGCAGCACCCGGGTGCCGGGCGCCAGGAGTGTGCTCATCGTTGCGCTGGCCTGGATGATCATCCCGAGTGGAATCCTCCTGGTCGGCACACATCTCGTTGCCCCGATGTACTCGCTGCGGTACCTGTCAATCTGCACTCCGGCTGTCGCCATTGCGATCGCCATGGGCATCGTGGCCATCAAACCGCGTTGGCTGCAGTATGGCGCGCTTGCCCTCGTCGTTGCCGTCACCCTGCCCACCTACATCGGCCAGCGTGGCCCATTCGCGAAGAATGACGGCAGCGACTGGCGCCAGGTGGCGGATGTCCTGCAGGCGAATGCGCATCCGGGCGACGCCATCGTGTTTGATGAGAGTGTGAATCCCTCGCAACGACCTCGACTGGCGATGCACCTGTACCCTGCCGCATTCAGCGGTTTGGTCGATATCACGTTGAACACGAATTTTGCGGACACGAGTTGGATCTGGGACACAACGAATCCGCTCGCTGACGTCACAGGCACGCTCTCAGACACGAACACCGTCTGGGTGCTGCAGAACAGAGGAAGCACGGAGAACACCTCCGAATCCGACGTCAGAATACTTCAAGAGTCTGGTTTCGTCACGACAGACTCGACTACGGTCAACCGCACGATCATCATTGAAATGACAAGGTAGAAACATGCCGAATACCCTGGTTCTCATCCCCACTTACAACGAGCGCGACAATGTCGAGAACATCGTCGGTCGGGTGTTGGAGAGTGTGCCGACGAGCCACGTACTCATCATTGATGACTCGTCACCAGACGGCACCGGCGCGATCGCAGATGCCCTGTCCGCGCGCCACGATCGCGTGCATGTCCTGCACCGCGCGCAGAAGAGCGGGCTGGGTGCCGCCTACCTTGAGGGATTCGCCTGGGCACGCACCCATGGTTTCGACCTGCTCGTACAGCTGGACGCCGATGGCTCTCACCTGCCAGAGCAACTTCCCCGGCTTCTCGACGCAGCCGAAACCACCGACGTCGTGATGGGCTCTCGCTGGGTACCGGGTGGCGAGGTGCAGAACTGGCCATGGCACCGCCGCGCCCTCTCCAGAGGTGGCTCGACCTACGCCCGCATCATGCTTCGGCTGCCGCAGCGCGACGTGACCGGCGGATACCGCGTCTACAGCGCTGACGCCCTTGAACGCATGAAGCTGTCCAGCGTTGAAAGCCACGGGTATTGCTTCCAGATCGACATGCTCCTGCATGCAGTTCGCGCCGACCTCCGTGTCGTGGAGGTGCCCATCACGTTCGTGGAACGTGTGCGTGGCTCGTCAAAGATGAGCGGCGGAATCGTTCTCGAAGCCGTGCGTCGCGTCACCGTCTGGGGACTCACCGGCAAGGGCGCGAACCACCGGCCAGAAGCGCAGAACGAGGTCGCCGCGTCGCCCGCTGGAGTCTGACGCCAGACGAGGCCCGGCTGGGCGACGCGTACACCGACGGCTTCACGATCGACGGAAGACGTCGAAGAGCACCCGCAGGATCAGCACTGACGACACCATGATCAGCAGATAGGCGAAGAGCTGGTAGAGGCTGAGATCAGGAGCCAGCGTCGGCCCCCCGCCGTTGATCAGCAGGATCGTCGCCATGAATCCGATGATGGCGCCGAGGAACGCCACCATCACCTGCTGCACCAATCCGGTGATGAACCGGCGATCCCGCTCATCCGCCAGGATGCGAGTGTTGACGGTCAGTCGACCTTCCTCGACAGACGTGGCGATCTGATCGATACTCCTGGGCAGGCGCTTCAGGATCGGCAACAGCACGAGTGCTTCGTCAACAGCAGCATTCGCCACGTGGGACGGTTGAAGCGATGACCGAAGCTGATCCCGGCCGAATTCACGGGCCTTGCCGACCACGTCAAAGCCAGGCTCCAGCACGTTGACCGTGCCCTGCGCCTCGGCAAAAGCGCGTACCGCGGTCCCTAACTCGCCTGGAAGCGCCAGCGAGTAGGCGCCCATGAGTTCGACGATCCGGTTGAACAGCCCGACATCGACGGTGGCTCCAGCCCCGAAATGTGCGGCAATGAAGCTGGAAAGCACTCGACGCAGCTCTGGCTCATCGAGCGAGTCAGGACGCACCACCATGCTGAATAGGGCGTCGACCATCTGTTGCGAGTTACCCCGGTTGAACCCAAGGACCAGGGCTCTGAGCGACGCGCGGAGTTCGGAATCCATCCGTCCCACCGAGCCGAAGTCGACAAGCGCCAGGTTTCCGTCTGGGAGGACCAGAACGTTCCCAGGGTGGAGATCAGCATGGAATACCCCGTCGACGATAATCTGCCGAAGCAATGACCGATAGAGCACGAGGGCGTCGCGGCTGCGCGCCGCTGGCTCCAATCCGGCCACAGTCGCGGAGTCGCTCAGCCCGCGGCCATCGATCAAGTCCATGGTCAACACCCGTCGCGTGCTCAGCGCGGTGTACAAATGAGGCACGACCATCCGTTCGGATTCCGGATGACTGCCCAGTGCGGTGCTGAGTGCAGCCAGGTTGCCGGCCTCAACTCGGTAGTCCAGTTCTTCTCGCAAGGAATCGACGAAGCTCTGGGCCATGTCGACGATCCGAAGTGAACTGGCCGCGCCCGAGGTGCTCTCGAACACCTTGGCGAGTCGGACGGTGATGTCGAGGTCCAGCGACACGCTGGGTTCGATTCCTGGACGCTGCACTTTTACCGCCACGGCCTCCCCCGACACCAGTCGTGCACGGTGAACCTGCCCGATGGATGCTGCAGCCAGCGGTGTCGGCTCGAAGTCGGCGAAGACATCGTCAACCGTTGCCCCCAGCTCTCTTTCCAACTGGGCCTTCACCGCCGCCCACTGCGCAGGAGGCACGTCTTGTTGGAGCAAGGACAGCTCGGCGATGTACTCAGCGGAAACCAAGTCTGGTCGCGTCGAGAGCACCTGCCCGAGCTTCACAAACGTGACGCCGGCTTCCTCCAGGGCGAGGCGGAGCGCCCGCGCATGTGAGCGGCGCTGCGCCGGGCTGTCGGGTGCAGCGTTCTTCTTCTTCCGGGCTCTGGGGGCAAGTAGTCCATGCTTGACCGCGATTCTGGTGATCTCCGAATAACGTCGCGCCCTGGCCCGCTGGGCGCGGAACTCCGAACCCCACGCCGACATCGGCGGCAGACTGCCCTGCGGCACGATGATCTCGGCGATCACCAGGAACAGCATCGCCGTGATGAGCACAATCCCGATCTGAATCGGCGCGAAAGCGAGGACGTATTCCAGTTGCGTCCAGACGAACCGTGCCTCGAACGCGACCTCTGCGGCGAGCGCAACCAGGCCGGCGAGAACGATTCGAATGCCGCCCACCTGCACGCCAACCAGGCGGCGCACCACCACGACGACGAGGAACATGACCAGCAAAGTGGCAGCAACACCGACGGTGAAGCTGAACAGGACGCTGCGGGCATCCATGATGGGCGTCTACAGAACTTGTTTGCCTACGCGGCGCCCGTGGGTGGAGCAGCATCTGGCGGCGTTGTCCCTGGTTGCACACCGGGTGCGCGACCCGTGCCCCTGCCCGCATCGTGAGCGGCATCCCGCGCCGCATCACGCTGCGCGTCGCGCGCGGCATCCCTGGAGACATCCCTGGCGACATCGCGTTCCTCGTCTCGGCTGACGAGGCCTTCCACATCGCTCTGCAGCTGCTTTTCCAGCGCGCCGATCCGGGTCGGGGTCCAGTCGTTCACGACCTTCGCGACGGCCACGACCAGGAACAGTTGGCCAATGACGACCTCTGCGATTGTGAGGCTTTGGGCCAGGGCCGTCACCGGCCCGAGCTCACTCTTGCCGATGGTCGTAATCGTGGTGAACGAGTAGAACAGCTGCGCAGAGAGGGATTCCGATCCTTTGGTGCCGAACGACTTCCCCGGATCGATCAGACCGATGAGGTTGAACGCGAACGTGAAGAACATGGCGATCAGCAGGTACGCCGAGATCGACGCGAGCAGGGTCTGGATGTCGACCTTTGAGCGTCGCAATTGATGTTGGATGATCACAATTGGCGTCAGCAGGTAGAACGCCGCGGACAACGCCGACAACGCGATATCCAGCCAGGTGCGTTCAATGCTTTCTGCCCAGTTGAGCCACACTGACGCGATGACCAGCACGAGCGAGATCGCGATGATCACGTCGATGGTTCGGATGAACGCAACGTGGACTTCCGCGACGCGGAAGATCACGACGACACTCACGAGTTGCAGGATGAGGGCCAAGGGGCTTGGGCGGCCGCTCTCCTGCAGCGCCGACACGATGTATGACACGGTGATCAGGATCAACACGATCAAGTAGCCCGTATCGACGAGGGTGAATGGCCGTGGCGTCTTGGCGCCGACCTCTCCGGCTGACGGGCCGATTCGCCCTGTCGTGCTATTACCCGGCTGGCTTTCCGAGTTCGCTTTCATCGTTCCCGCCCTTCCCCAAGAAGCACTCACGCGCATTCATTGTCCCCGGATTCGAGCCAGGAGAGGAAAAAGCCTTCTCGCGTCTTGCTTCGCGATTCCGGACCGGCGCACAATTCGAGTTCTGGTCAGCGTGACCCTATGTCTGGCTACACGTTCTACTCCCGAGCACGTGTACTCGAGAGACAGCCCATGCCAGCACAATACGCCGCACTGGGGAATTCGACAGATATCTCTGCGTTGGCTAACTCTGCGTTGGCTAACTCTGCGTTGGCGCGACAGCCGCGCTGATGTCGAGCATCTGGAGCAGCTCTCTGCTTTCAACCACGGGAGAAACAAAAAAGTCCCGGCCTCTGGGAGACCGGGACTTTTCTTCTTGTTGCGGGGACAGGATTTGAACCTGCGACCTCTGGGTTATGAGCCCAGCGAGCTACCGAACTGCTCCACCCCGCGCCACTTCTTCAATACTAGCCCACGATCGGGGTACACGATTACCACTCGGGGACTCGAACGGGCCGCGCCATCCAGGTGTTCGGCTCGGCAAGGGGTTCAAAGCCGAACTTCTCGTACAGGCCGTGGGCATCTTGCGTCGCCAGTGCGACCCGCCTCAGATTCAGTTCGTCGAGCACAAGGCAGACATTCTGGATGAGCGCGACACCAACGCCCTGCCCGCGCACCTCATCATCGACGAAGACGTCACAGAGCCACGCGAACGTCACAGAGTCTGTCACGACCCTGGCATAGGCCACCTGGCGCCCGCTCGCTGCGTCGAACATGCCGAAGTTCCGGGATGCGTCGATCGCCGCATCCTGAAGGGCACGTGTGCGTCCCTTCGCCCAGTCCGCCTGTGTGCTCAACCACGCGTGGATCTGCTCTCGGTCCATGTCCTCGACGAGGGATGAGAACCGGTATCTGTCTGCCGTCATGTGTCCATCAAACCGAACACGGCAACGCCGCACAACTCACATCACACCGGGCCGCGTCGCCCGAGAGAGTGCGCGCCGGCTTCGACTACACGTTTCGTCGCCGGAGTCAGGCTCCGGTTCGTGTGGCGTGGCGTCGTGCTCAACCCCAAACGACTCATGGTCGATACATAGGATTCCCCAAGCGAATCCGCGCGCAACCAGAGCAAGGTTGTCGAGTGACACCACGTCCCCGATTGCGAGAGGTCTCCATGAGCCGCATCCCTGAACCAGTCTCCACGCCTGATGGTCCGGCCTACGAAGGACGCCTGCTTGATCGGGCAGATGAAGAGGTCGTCGATCAGGGTGTCGCCTTCGACATCCGCACACTCATCACCCGGCGGAACGTGCTCAGCCTCATCGGACTCGGTGCCGGTGCCGTCGCTCTTGCCGCCTGCTCCACCGATTCCTCGGGTCCCGCCTCAAGCGCCGCAGCGTCGACGTCCACGGGCGAGATCCCTGACGAGACCGCTGGCCCATACCCGGGTGACGGATCCAATGGGGCCGACGTGCTCGACCAGTCGGGCATCGTGCGGAGCGACATCCGCTCAAGCCTTGATGGCGGGTTGACGGCCACTGGTGTTCCCATGGCCCTGACGCTCACCATTCTCGACATGGCGAACAACGACGCGCCGTTCAAGGATGTTGCGGTCTACGTGTGGCACTGTGATGCCGCCGGCGGGTACTCGATGTACTCAGAGGGAATTGAGAACGAGACGTACCTGCGCGGCGTACAGGTCGCCGACAGCAACGGCACGGTGAGCTATACCTCGATCTTCCCGGCCTGCTACACGGGCCGCTGGCCACACATCCACTTCGAGGTCTACCCGAACGTGGACTCAATAACGGATGCCGCAAACGCCATTGCGACGTCCCAGGTCGCGCTCCCCCACGATGTCAGCACGGCCGTTTACGCGCTTGACGGGTACGCGGGCTCCGCCGCCAACCTCGCCCAGGTGTCCCTCGACAGCGACAACGTGTTCGGCGATGACGGCGGTGCCTCGCAGCTCGCAACGGTGACCGGCGATGTCACGTCCGGCTACACCGTCGCGCTCACCGTGCGGGTCGACACGACCACGGCACCGACCGCAGGGGCTGCCCCTGGCGGTGGCGCCGGCGGGTCGGGTGGTGGTGGCACCCCGCCGAACGGCGCTGGCGGAACCCCACCTGACGGTGGCAGCGGCCCTGGCGGAACCCCACCAGACGGCGGCACCGGCCCCGGCGGAACGCCCCCGACGGGCGCGCCCCCAACGGGCGCGCCCCCAACGGGCGCGCCCTCGCGCTAGCGGCTAGCTGCTCGGCCAGACAGGTCTCGAGACGCTCGCTGGCGCTCGCTCCTCGACCAACGGGGGGGGGGATGCTCCGGCGACCGCGCTCGTTGTGGCGAGTCGCGCCCGCTATAGCGAGCGCGGTTAGCGACAGCGGGCGCGACGACGTCACCAACCGTGCGACGGCGAACACAACGCCGGGGCAGCAGCGGGCGCGGACATGCAAAAGGCCCGGAATCACGGGGATTCCGGGCCTTGCGTGTTGAACACAACGTTGCGGGGACAGGATTTGAACCTGCGACCTCTGGGTTATGAGCCCAGCGAGCTACCGAACTGCTCCACCCCGCGTTACAAGTACTAATTTACCACAGCTCGGCAGTGCTCCTGACCACGGGACGCCACACCACGCCACAGGCGGGCGCCAGCCGACGCCACACCGCGACGCTGCCAAACGACGACGCCCGGCAGCGCGAGGCTCTCGCCTCGCCCTGCCGGGCGTCTATCCGTTCAGCTGCCGGCTACTGGCCGAGCAGGTTCTGCATGCTGGAGATGATCTGGCTCAGCTTGGCGTCTGCGACACCGAACGCGGCGAGGTCGCCTGCTGCGAGTGCAGCCTGCTTGTCGCTCATGGCCTGCTTGGCATCCTGGAGCAGCGCCTTCAGCTGGGCATCCGTTGCTGCGTTACCAGTTTCGGTGCTCGGCGTCGACGTGTCTGGGGTGGTCGGCGCCGTGGTGTCCGTCGGCGGCACAGAGGTGTCACCGGCCGAGGCCCCTGAGTCGCCACCGAACAGCACGTCGAGTGCCTTGTCGAGGGTGTCTTCGAACGCGATCTGGTCACCGAACGCGACGAGCACCTTCTGCAGCAGCGGGTATCCGCTGCTACCGGTCGACTGCACGTACACCGGCTGCACGTAGAGGAGTCCGCCACCGACGGGCAAGGTCAACAGGTTTCCGTTGATGACCTTCGACTGGCCCTGCTTCAGCAGGTTGAGCTGCTGGGACACGGTCGGGTCACCGTTGAACTTGGCCTGCACCTGGCCGGGGCCTGGCACGGTGTCATCCTTCGGCAGCGTGAGCAGCCGGAGCTTGCCATAACCGGCGGTCCGTTTGCCGTCTGTGGAGCCGGCATCCGAGTCAACCGCCATGTATCCGGTCAACACGTTGCGGCTCGAGGTACCAGAGGCGTTCGGGATGTACGTGGTGTACAGCGAGTACGTCGGTGCGTCCTGCCCGGGCATCTGCATCGTCAGGTAGTACGGCGGCTGCAGTGTGGGCTCTGTGGCAGACGATACCGGGTCATCCGGCGTGATCCAGGCGTCGTCCTGTGAGTAGAACGAGCCGGCATCCGTCACGTGGTACTTGCCGAGCACCGCGCGCTGCACCTTGAACATGTCAGCCGGGTACCGCACGTGGCTCATGAGCGCGCCGCTCATGTCGCTCATGGGCTTGACCGTTGCGGGGAAGATCTTCTCCCACGTGTTCAACAGCGGGTCTTCCGTGTCCCAGGCGTAGAGCGTCACGGAACCGTCATAGGCGTCAACGGTGGCCTTGACCGAGTTGCGCATGTAGTTGATGTCATCGATCGCGTACGGCTGCGGCGGCGTCTGGGAGTCGGCAATCGAGTCAGACAGGCTCACCGGTGTTGAGTACGGGTAGCTTGTCGACGTGGTGTAGCCATCGACGATCCACTTGAGACGGCCATCGACAACCGACGGGTACGTTTCAGAGTCGAGGGTGAGGTACGGAGCAACCTTCTGCACGCGGTCGATCGGATCGCGGTCGTAGAGGATCTGCGAGTCGTCGTTGACGGAGTCGGACAGGAAGATCTGCTCTGACTGGAACTTGAGCGCATAGATGAGCTTCTTGAACGAGTTGTCGAGCTTGGGCCCGCCATCGCCCTCAAACGTGGTGTACGTCTGCTGGGCGCCATCCGTGCCTGACGGGTAGTCGAGCTCGACAGGCTTGCTGCCCTTCGGGGCGCCAACGATGGAGTACGTCGGCGACGTCTCACCGAAGTACACGCGCGGCTGGTACTCCCCCAGGTCGCCCGTGGTCGGGATGCCGGACTCGAAGAAGACCGGCTGGCCGTCTGCGGAGCGCTGGTTACCGTATGCGGCGACAACACCGTAACCGTGGGTGTAGACGATGGTGTTGTTGACCCAGGTGTTACCGGAGCCCAGTCCATCGAGGTTCAGGTCACGCACCGCGACGACGGCGTCCTGCGACTTGCCACCGATCATGTAGCGGTCGACGTCGAGGTCCTTCGGGAACTGGTAGTACTGCTTGAACTGCTCAAGCTGGGCGAACGCCGGGCTGACGACTGCCGGGTCGATGATGCGAATGTTCGCGGTGGTTTCGGCGTCGGTGCGAAGAGCGCCAGGTTCGGCAGTCGTCGTCGCGTTGTAGGCGATTTCCTCGATGCCGGCGACGCCATAGGCATCACGGGTCATATCGATATTGCGTTGGATGTATGGCTGCTCAAGCGTCTTGGCGCTCGGGTCAACCTGGAAGCGCTGTACAACCCACGGGTAGAGCGAACCGATCAGGAGGCTCGAGACGATGAGGAGAACCGTGCCAATGATCGGCAGGCGCCAACGTCCGATGAAGGCGGTGACCAGGAACAGGATGGCGACAACCGCCGCGATACCGGCAAGGATCGCACGGCCGGGGATCGTCGCATTCACGTCGGTGTAGCCGGCACCCGTGATGAGGCCATTGGAGTCGGTGAGGGTCGAGTACTGGTCGAGCCAGATGCTCACGGCCTGCAGGAGCAGGTAGACGGCCGCCGTGACGGCGATCTGCACCCTGGCGGACTTGGAGATCAGCACCTCGCGGCCGCTCACGCGGATGGCGCCGTACAGGTAGCTCGTCGCGATGGCGACGAGTGCAGAGATGATGACAACGGCCGACGCGAAGGCCAGCACTGCGTGATAGAACGGCAGGTCGAAGAGGTAGAACGACAGATCCATGTTGAACTGCGGGTCGGTGGTTCCCACCTCTGTGCGGTTGACCCACATGAGGCTGGTCTCCCAGCGGCTCGACGCGGCGACACCGGCGAAAAGGCCGAGCAACGCAGGGATGCCATACATGGCGAGCCTGCGAAGCGGCTCGATGACCTGCTGGTAGCGGTCAACCTGCGAGTTGAGCTTGGCGTACATGGGCCGCAGGCGATACGCGAGCAGGATGCTCACCCACACCGGGATCGCCATGGCGAAGAAGCCGATCAGGAACAATGAGATTCCCGCGACCCACTGGGTGGTGAGGACGCTCAGGAATCCCAGCTGGTCGAACCAGAGGATGTCGGCATATAAGCCGGCGAAGACAAAGAAAAGCACCACCAACGCCGCGATAATCGCCACGGTTATGGCGAGTGGTGCTCTACTTCGGTGTGGTGCACTGGCAGCTGCTGCTGATGTCACGAATTGGCCTCTTGCTCGATTAGATCAGGGTCAGAACCCAATCCTAGAGTGAGCTAGCTGAGAGAATTCAGATGATTCCCTCGGCATATCGCGAAAGCGGCGCGGCTGCTGCCCTGCGTCGAGTCAGCCGACCGGGCAGGTGGGCAGCGCGCTCGTGTCTCCGCCGGTGCTGATCGCGTCAAGAGCGGCCAGCGAATCGTCGAGAGTCGCGACTGCAAACACCGTCAACCCGTCTGGAATGTGCCCGGTGACCTCGTTGCAGTTGTCGACAGGGGCCAGGAACCAGTCAGTGCCGGCGTTCTGCGCTCCATACATCTTCTGGCGGATGCCGCCGATCGGGCCAACGGTGCCCGTCGCGTCGATGGTGCCGGTTCCGGCGACGTCTTCGCCGCCCTGCAGCAGGCCAGGGGTGAGCTTGTCGATAATCCCGAGGGCGAACATCATGCCGGCGCTCGGGCCGCCGACGGAGTCAAGCTGGATGGTGACATCGAACGGGAAATCATAGGTGGTCGAAACGTTGATTCCGGCAACCACCGAGCCGTCGATATCGACGGGGGTGACCTCAACGGTCGACGCCGTGCCATCACGGATGATGCCGATCGCCGCCGGATTTCCCGCACCGCTCTCTGCCAGTGCCGCGCGCAGGGCATCGACGCTGGCGACGGCAACTTCATTCACCGACACGATCTGGTCGTCTTCCTGCAGGATGTCTTTGGCCGGCGAGTTGTCTGGCAGCGATGCCACCGTCACGAAGGTGGGGAAGGTGTAGCCGAGGTTGGTCAGCGCCGCAGCGATGGCATCCTGCTGGGAGTCGACCATCGCAACCTGGTTCTGCTGCTCTCGCTGTTCCGTCGATACATTCGGCGGGAACGCGTCGTCGATGGGGATCACAGCTTCACTGGGTGACAGCCAGGCGTTGAGAATGTTCAGCCAGCTGGGCCGGGACTCAGGGTTGCCGAGCAGCGAGACGGTGAGCAAGTCGAGACTGCCCTCCGTTGGGTACACGGTCTGGTCGGGTATAGAGATGAGGGGAATCTCTTCGCCATCGTGCTCCGTGGTACCCAGGGTGTTGAACACAGGGCCCGGCTTCTCGATCACATATGGTGCCGGCATCAGAGCGAGGATGAGCGCGATCACCAGTGATGCGCCGAGCACAATCCACCCGACGCGCTGCCCCGTCGTGCGCTGTCGTGAAGGTGTCACAGGTCCATCGTCAAAGAGTGCCATTGCGATCCTTCGTAAGTTCTGCTCAGTGTTCGCGGCGGGCGGACACCAGAGCATCCCAGCCTAGGTCATTTCCCAGTCCCGGCGGCCTATGTCGCACTAGCGTAGAAGTAAGCAACTGAGAGGTGCCTGAAGTGGCCGACGACTCGCTATCCAATGAAGACAAAAACCCCGACGACGAATTCCAGGACATGCTGCGCGACATTCTGTCCGGCAATTCGTCGATTGATCCCGGCCAGCTTGCCGGCGCCGCAGGGCTGCCGAATGACCCGGCCAGCGTCGCTGCGCTGATGGGTCAGCTGCAGAATGCCCTCCGAGGCGGCGGCACAGGGGAGATCAACTGGGACATCGCTCTGAAGCAAGGGCAGGACAACGCTGCAGCAAGCCAGGTGCCAACCACAGACGAACAACGCGCCCAGCTTGAGCAGGCATTCCACATCGCGGCCCTGTGGCTCGACGACGTCATCTCCGTGGCGGAATTGACCGTGAGCCCGCGCCTGATGACCCGCAAGGAATGGGTCACAGCGACTCTTCCGGTCTGGTCGCAGTTGGCAGAGCCCGTTGCCACCAGCATCTCCAACTCATTGACGACCGTGCTCACAGAGCAGGCGCCTGAAGAGCTCAAGGGCATGCTGGCCAACGCCAGCCAGGTGATGCGCAGCCTCGGCGGCACCCTGTTCGCCATGCAGCTTGGCCAGGTTGTCGGCCAGCTCGCCAGTGAAGTGGTCTCCGGCGGCGACATCGGCATTCCGCTCCTCGACGACCAGCAGGCAGCACTACTCCCCCAGAACGTTGCCGAGTTCGGCGAGGGCCTCGACATCCCTGCAGACCAGGTTCAGATCTACTTGGCCGTTCGAGAGCTCGCGCACGCCCGACTGTTCCGGCACTCTCGCTGGCTGCGCCTGCACCTGATCAGCTCCATCACTGATTTCGCCCGCGGAATCCGGATCGATACCGATCGCCTGGAGAACCTTGCAGAAGGCTTCGACCCGTCCAACCCAGAGGAACTCCGCCAGGCCATGGTCGACGGCACGCTGATCCCACCGAAGAGCGAGGCGCAGTCCGCTGCCCTCGGCCGTCTGGAGACCATGCTTGCCCTCGTCGAAGGCTGGGTCGATGTGGTGACGGCAGAGGCGACAGCTCGACTGCCCAAGGCAGATGCCATCGCCGAAATGGTGAGACGCCGTCGGGCGGCTGGCGGTCCGGCTGAGTCCGCATTCGCCACCCTCGTCGGACTCGAACTGCGCCCGCGCCGACTGCGCGAGGCGGCCAGCATGTGGCAGGCCGTGACGGATGCCGTTGGCAATGAGGCACGTGACGACCTGTGGGCACACCCCGACATCCTGCCGACAGCGCAAGATCTCGACGACCCGGCAGCACTCATCGCCCGTCTGACCACGACCGCGTCCGGTGCTGAACCGGTACGCGACGAGATCGACCAGGCGCTGGAAGACCTGTTGCGCGACGACGGCACAGAGCGCCCGCACGAGGAGTAACCCACAGGTGGCGCCGCTAATCGGCGCCGGCTGTGGAGAGATTGCACGCGATGACGCCCCTGTGCGGCATCATCGCGTGCATGCTCCTCCGATTGAATCCCCGCGTCCCCGTTGTCTGGCGTACCCCTGACACGCTGCAGGTCGGCATCGATGCCCCGCTCGCGGTCATCGAAGCGACTACACCAGGGGTGGAACGCGTCATCGCAGCCCTCCGCGCCGGCGTGCCCTTGCCCGTCGCCGAGTATGTCTCAGAGGCAGGCGGCGCGACGCCGGCGGAGACAGCGGCGCTGTTGGCGAAGCTCAGCCCGGCGCTCCAGGACGAGCCGGCGTCGATCCTGTCGACGTTTCGTGTCGTCGTCGATGGCGACGCGCCGACCGCCGACCGGATCCGCGGACTCCTGCGCGAACTCGGCCTCGAGGTCTTCAACGGTGTCAGCACCCGTGGGGACGATTCTGCAGACCTGGCGGTGATCGTCGGCTACTACGCGCTCCCCCCTGTTCGGTACGGGCGATGGCTGCGGCGCGACGTTCCGCACCTGCCGGTTGTCTTCAGCGACGCCGAGATTCGCGTTGGCCCGCTCGTCGAGCCGGGGACGGGTCCGTGCCTCAGCTGCCTGGAGCTCAGCCGCATCGACGCCGATCCGGCCTGGCCGGCCATGGCGATCCAACTGCTCGCACGGGCGGCGCCCCCTGAGGACGTCGGCCAGCAGATCGAGGTGTCGGCACTCGTCGCCGGATGGGTCACCGATCGCCTGCGTTCTGGTCGAGCGGGTCAGGGAACCACTGCAGCGATCATTGCGACGTCGACGGGTGTTGTCACACCCCGCGAGCACCTGCCGCACGAGCGTTGCGGATGCCGATCTCTGCCAGGAACCGTGAACGCTCCCGCGGCGAACGCTGCTGTCCCCCGGCCGACGCCCAGCTGAGCGTCAGTCGCTTGCGGGCGCGGGTGATGCCTACGTAGAGCAAGCGCCGTTCTTCGTCGATCTGCTCGAATGTGCTGGCATAGCTGATGGGCACGAGCCCTTCGGCAAGACCCACCAGGAACACGGCGTCCCACTCGAGGCCCTTGGCGGAGTGCAGGGTGGCGAGCATGACAGCGGACACCGTCGGTTCGTGCTGGCCGGCCTGGCGCTCCATCAACTCGTCGGTGAACTGCCGGAACGTCGTGCCGGCAGCAGCCTGGTCGACAAGTCCCATGATCGCGTTCAACGACTCCCAGCGATCCCGCACAGCGCCCCTGGCCTCTGGCGCCGTCTGGCTCCAGCCGAGCGAACGCAGCACATCGCTCACTGACTTGAACAGCGGCTCTCCGACGATTGAAACGGATGCCGCGCGCAGCGACATCACCGCCTGCTTCACCTCTGGCAGGTCGAAGAACCGCTTCGAGCCGCGGATCTGGTAGCTGACGCCGACCTCGGTGAGAGCGGCCTCGATCAGGGCTGCCTGCACGTTGACGCGGTACAGCACCGCGATGTTCTCCGGACGGGTGCCGGCCTCCACCAGTTCGAGGACGCTCTGGGCGATGCCCCGTGCCTCTGAAATGTCAGAGGCGAACTCGCGGATGATCGGGTCTGGCCCCGGTTCCGTCACGGCGGCGTGCAGGGACAATGCGCCCGCGCGGCCCCGCATCAGCTGGTTCGCCGTCGACACGATGGCCGACGTCGAGCGATAGTTCTGTTCGAGCCGCACGACGGTGGCGTCTTCGTAGCGCTTGGGGAAGTCGAGCAGGTAGTCGCTGCGCGCCCCAGCGAAGGAGTAAATGGTCTGGCTGGCGTCACCGACGACACAGAGGTCTCGTCGATCGCCGAGCCACAACGACAGCAGGTTGTACTGGAGCGGAGAGACGTCCTGGAACTCGTCGACGACGAAGAACCGGTACTGCTCACGCACCTGCATAGCCACCGAGGGCTCTGATTCGATCATTCCGGCCATGGCGAGGAGCACGTCTTCGAAGTCGAGCTGCTTGCGCTCGTCTTTCAGCCGCTCGTAGGCCGTCTGCATCGACATGACCTGGTCGAGTGTCAACCGGCCAGGCAGGCTGCGCTTCGGCGACGCCGTGCCGTACTGCTCGATGCTGAGCCCGGAGACCTTGCGCCATTCGACCTCTGCTGCGAGGTCGCGGAGGGTGGCGGTGTCGAGGCGCAGTTTCAGTTGCTCAGCCGCGTGCCCGAGCAGGCGAGCCTTGCCGTCGAGCACTCGCGGGGTCTGGCCGCCGACAACGTGCGGCCAGAAATAGTTGAGCTGCGACAGCGCCGCGGAGTGGAAGGTTCGTGCGGCTACTCCCCCTGCGCCGAGCTGGCGTAACCGACCGCGCAGCTCTGCTGCGGAGCGGGCGGTGAAGGTGAGGGCCATGACGCGGTTCGGGGCATACGCTCCGGAGCGCACGCCGTATGCGATCCGGTGGGTGATGGCCCGCGTCTTGCCGGTGCCGGCGCCGGCCAGCATGCACACCGGTCCGATCAGTGCTTCAGCGGCTACGCGCTGTTGTTCGTCGAGTCCTGCCAGCAGAGAGTCGGTGGTCTGCAGCGTCATCGGGCGGTTCCGGCCGATGCCTGTGATGCAGCGGATGCCGGTGATGCAGTCGGCTCAAGCGGTTCGCCCAGCCAGTGTTCGATCATGGCCCGCGCAATCGATGATGTGCCCGGCAGCATGATGGCGTGCCGCTCAGCGAGCAACTCGGCTCGAGTGAACCAACGCAGGTCGAGGATTTCGTCGCCGTCAGGAACGAGCACCTGCGGGACATCCTCGTCGATGACCCGAGCGGTGAAACCGACCATCAGCGAGGCGGGGAACGGCCACGGCTGCGAACCCATGTAGGTGGGCTCGACGACGTTGAGACCTGACTCTTCGTGCATCTCGCGGATGACGGCGGCCTCCAGGGACTCCCCCGGCTCCGCGAAACCGGCGAGCAGCGAATAGCGGTTGTTCTCCCACATGGCGTTCGAACCGAGCAGGATGCGGTCGGCTGCGTCGGTGATCAGCACGATCACGGCTGGGTCTGTGCGCGGGAACACCTGGCCGCCGTCGACGGGACAGCGCCTCGTCCAGCCGGCGTCTTCGATGCGGGTCGCGGCTCCGCAGCGTGGGCAGTGCCGGTGAGACGCGTGCCAGTTCGTGACGGCCAGCGCTTCGGTGAAGGCTCCGACGTCGCGGTCTGACGCCGCGGTCGCCAGGTTTCGGAGCGTGCCCCAGCGCGCGGCGTCCGGGGCGAGTTCGGTGGCCGTGGCTTCGGAGAGTACGACGGCAACGAGCGATGTGCCGACGGGCTCTGCCGCGTGCTCATCGATCGAGCGGCCGAGGTAGAGGAGTGTCGACAGGTCGACGTCGAGGTCGGCCAGCGCGGTCGGCGGCAGCAACGCGAGCCGCGGAGCGGATTCCGCAGCATCCGCGGCGTCCACAGCGGCAACGTCAGCAGCGTCAACGTCGGCAGGAGCGGCAGACCCCGTCGGGCTGGACTGCAGGAGCGCGCTGCCGTGCGACAGGACGAGAACGCGAGTGGCGGCATCCGCCCACAGCGTCTTGAGCAGGTCAGGCCGAGCGCGACTGGCGTGATCCCGGTCGACAGCGTGACGGGAGAGTGGCAGTCCCGCTGTGAAACCGAACGACATGAAAACCTCTTCTTGCAGAGTGGATGAAACGCGGCAGGCCGCACCGCGAAAATCAAGTGTATGGGCGTGCCCTGTGGCGGCAGCTGTGAGCCGCGCAGAGCCAGTGAACGACACGGCATTCTGAACGCCGAATTCGAGGCGGGGCGTGGCGAACAACGAAGAGTTGGGCAAGTCGACCTAACCTAGTACTCATGGCCAGATCCCACCTCACTCTAGCCGCGTTGGCCACATCTGCAGTGCCTGGACTCAACGTCGTCCAGACTCAGAAGCACAGCCAGGGCGCGCACGGTTTGTTCGACTCAGCATTGGTCATCGGCAGCGATGGACAACAGCTCATCATTCGCGTTCCGGTCTCCCAGTCTGCTGAGACTGAGCAGTCCGCCGACCTCGTTGCCCTTCGCGCACTCACAATCGGCAACCGCAGCAGGCTGCCGTTCGACGTTCCCGAATACGTCGGCCAGGCGCCGGTCGGCAACACCCGTGCCATCGTCTACGAGCTGCTCCCCGGCGACTCATTCGAAGCGGATGCCCTCACAGGTCACGTGGGCGTCGCCGGCTCCATCGGACGCGCGATCGCCGCCATCCACTCGCTGCCTACCTCGTTCGTTGCCGCTGCTGGTCTCTCGCAGCACACCGCGCATGAGTGCCGCACGTCGACCATTGATCTGATTGATCGCGCCGCCGCGACCGGACACCTGCCGGCCGCGCTCCTCCGCCGCTGGGAACTGGCCACCGATGACGACGCGCTGTGGCAGTTCCAGCCGACGGTCATCCACGGTTCACTCACCGCCGATTCGCTCCTCATTTCAGACGATGCCGTTTCCGGTGTGCTCGGCTGGGCCGCGCTCACCGTCGGCGACCCCGCTCAAGACCTGCAGTGGCTCCTGGCCTCTCGCGGCGAAGCCTCTGAGACCGCCATCGCCGCCTACAACCAGTCGAGGCAGGGCAGCGACCAGCGCATCACGCAGCGCGCCATGCTGTACGCCGAGCTTGAGCTCGCCCGCTGGCTGCTGCACGGCACTGACACGAAAGACCAGTCCATCGTGGACGACGCCATCGAGATGCTCGACGGCCTCGTTGACACTGTGCACAGCCACACCACGAACCCGCTCTCCCCGACGACGGGCGCGATCCTGGAGGTCTCCGACGTGGAGGCGATCCTCGCCCAGACGCCTCGCACGCCGCCGAGCCGCGACACATCAGGCGTCATGAACACCGATTCGTACGAGTTCTCCGACCGCGACGACTCTGGATTCATGCCGTCAGATTTCTCCGACTCTGAGTTCGATCCTGAGTCGGCCACCCCGCCGACGGATGCTATTGACACCGTTGCCGCTGCAACGTCAGACCCGTCTGAGACCGTCGCCTACACGGATGCTGAGCTGAGGATCGCGCTCGGCGCCACCGACTCACGCACCGACGACCAGGCCTCAACCAGGTCGTCCTCGGAGTAAAGCCGGTCTGGCGCCACGATCGTGTCGTCGGCGACGAAGTAGAACACGGCGTCGACGACATCCGGATCAATGCCCTTCCAGCGCGCATAGGCGAGCCGGTAGAGCGCGAGCTGGGTCTGCTTGAGTTCGAGGTCTGCCGCGTTCTTCGGCGCCTTGCCGGTTTTCCAGTCCACAACCTGGAATCCGGTCGGCGTGCGATACACCGCGTCGAGCTTGCAGATGAACACCTGCCCCGCCATCACGTGGTGGATCTCGATCTCCACCTCTTCCGGCTTCTGGTCGGCCCACTGCGAACGTTCGAACGTCGCCTTGAATTCGGCGAATCGCTGCATTTCGGCAGAGTCGTCAGCGCCGGCGGCGTCTGAGCCGGTGTCGATATCAGTGTCGATGTCGGTGTCGACATCGATGTCCCAGCCGAGCATGCCGGCGTCGATCAGGTCGCCGGAGAAGCCACCGCCCGACCTCTGCTCAACCCAGCTGTGGAATAGCGTGCCGAGTCGAGTGGCCCGGTATGGCTTCTGCGGCATCGGCCGACGAAGCCCGGCTGCGACCGCGTGCGGGTCGTCGACATAGTCCTTGAACCGCGATGCAGGGATGCGGGTCGGCAGCTGCGTGACTCCCCCGTCTGCCTGCCGCACCGCTCGTTCGCGCAGCAGCAGCGTGACGTCGTCTGACCAGGGCGAGCCGGCGTCGGATGCCGGGCCGTTGGACAGTGCGTCGGCCGATTCCGGGTCGACAAGCACTGCGTCGACCAGTTCTGCGTCGACGGTCATCGCATCGATGGTCTCCGCTTCAGCTGTCTCCGCATCGATGCTTTCGACCGCGCGTCGTACCAGCGCCGCGGCTGCCTCGACGACAGGTCGGCGGGTGCCCAGCGGATCGAATGGCCAGACCTCACTCCCTGCGCCACCGAATTCGGGCTTCTCATCCAGAGTGGTCTCCTGTTGGAGCTCGGTGATGAGACCGGCCTCTGCGAGCTCGACGAGGTAGCGGCTGGGCTTTCGCGCCAGCTTGCCACTGGCCCAGAACGATCCGGTCAGCAGCAGCTCATCCTGGGCGCGTGTCGTCGCCACGTAGATGAGGCGGCGTTCTTCGGCGTGGTGCCTGGCCCCGATCTCCACCTTGTACGCGGCGAATTCGTCGTCGAATTCCTTCTGGCTGTCGTGGCCGACCCAGCGAAGCTGGGGTAGTTCATCCCTGTCACCCCTGCACGGATACGGAAGCTCACCGAACCGCAGCCAGCCGGCGCCCTCCTTGGCCTTCGCCGGCAGCGAGTTCTCAACCAGCGACGGAATCGCCACGTAGTCCCACTCGAGTCCCTTGGAGCCGTGGATGGTGAGCAGCTGCACGGTGCCTGGCTCAGAGGGCTCCGTGCGCGGGCCGAGGTCGTCCTGGCGCTCTGCGCGTTTCAGCCAGCGCAGGAAGCTGCTGAGCGTGCCGTGCTCGTCGCTGTCGAGGAAGGCAGACACGGCGTCATGGAATGCATACAGGTTGGCGAGCCCGTGCCCCCTGGTTTCATTGGCGACGAGCTCGATGTCGAGCATCAGTTCCTGCTCGATGAGGCGCACGAAGTCGAGCAGCGGCAGCCCGGCTCGTGACCGGAACCAGGCGAGCTGATGCCCGGCTTCCCTGATGCGGGCGAGGCCCTCGTCGCTGAACCCTTCCAGCCAGCGGTGCCCGGCGGGCGCTGTCGCGACGAAGTCGAGTGCGTCAACCAGCGAGCTCGTTTCCTCGCCAGCGACGGATGCGCGCAGCTTGTCTTTGAGTTCGGCGCTGACGGCGCGTTGCGCCCAGTCGTGGGTGGCCAGTTCCCTCGCCACATCGGAGAGGGCATGCAGGTCGCGGGGTCCGATCCGCCAGCGACCCCCGGTCAGCAGCCTGATGAGCTCTGAGCCTGCGGCCGGGTCCTGCACGACCCGCAGGACGCTGACGACGTCGGAGACTTCCGGCGTCGACAGCAGGCCGCCGAGTCCGAGCACGTGCGCCTTGACGCCGTGTTCGCGCAGCACCTCGGCGAAGAATTCCATATCGCGCCTGGCGCGAAACAGCATGGCAGCTGTCTTGTCTGTACCGGCGGTGAGCCGGGTGGCAAACCAGCGGGCAACGGCGGATGCCTCATCGGCGTTCGTCTCCAGCATGCCGCCGGAGACGCTCCCCTGCGCCTTGCCGGCCGGCACCTTGAGCGTGTCGACCTGGATCCCGTTCGGCTTCGCCCGAAGTGCGTCGCTCAGCGGTGCGACGAGCTCGTTGGCCACGCCGAGCACGGCGACCGGGTTCCGCCAGGTGTACGAGAGCGACATGGCAGGCGCTTCGGCGTTCGTGCGGTCGGCGAAGTCACGGGAGAAGCCGAGCAGGTTGGCCGAGCTGGCGCCGCGCCAGCCGTAAATGGACTGGTGCGGGTCACCGACGGCCATCACCGGGTGGTGGGCGAACAGCGTGCGCAGGAGTTCGGTCTGCAGCACGGACGTGTCCTGGTACTCGTCCAGCAGCACGATCCGGTACTGGTCGCGTGCCCTGTCGACGATGGAGGGAATCCGCTGTGCCAGCTGCAGGGCCAGCGCCACCTGGTCGGAGAACTCGATCAGGCCGAGGCGACGCTTTTCGTCTTGATAATGACCGGCCAACTCGGCCAGCACAGGAAGTGGGCCCACCGCAGCAAGCGCATCGACGACGGAGTCATACGGCTTGGACTTTCGCGCCGAACCATATGGCAGATCGGCGAGATAGCCGAACCCATCGGCGAGGGCAGCGAGGTCGTGCGAACCGGTGGCAGCGCCGCTCGTGGCCTGTGGCGGATTCTCCGCGAGCATCCGACTGAGCTGCAGGACGGCATCCGTCACCTCATCGACCTTCTTGCCGTACGACACCAGCCGGTCGTCGCCGTGGTCGATGACCACTCGGCGAGCCAGCAGCCAGGCTGACGTGTCGGTGAGCAGCGCGGACTCAGGCTCGCGACCGAGCAGCAGCGCGTTATCGCTGAACAGTCGGCTGGCGAATGAGTTGTACGTCGAGACCGTTGGGGTGTTGAAGAGATCGGATGCCGTGTTCACGTCGGCGACGCTGCCGGCTGCCCCGTCGGCTGCCCCGTTGGCTGGGCCGTTGGCGTCGGCGCGCGGCCTCGGCAGCAGACCCGCCTCGTCGAGCTCACCGATTCGCTTGTTGATGCGCGTGGCCAGCTCTCCGGCGGCCTTGCGGGTGAAGGTGAGGCCCAGTACCTGGTCTGGCCGTGCATGCCCGTTGGCGAGCAGCCACAGCACGCGGTTCGCCATGGTCTCCGTCTTGCCGCTGCCGGCACCGGCCACAACGAGTGTCGGGGCGAGCGGCGCCTGGATGACCTCCTGCTGCTCAATGGTCGGCGTCGGCATCTCCAACGCTTCGGCGATGGTGACGGCGGAGATGGAGCGCGCGGGCCCGCTCATGAACTGACCTGCTTCACCACGTGAAGGCGGCAGGAGCCGAACGACCACGGGTCGAGGCAGTGATTGGCGATTTCGGCGACGAACACGGCGTCTCCCATTCCTTCGGCGTCGTGCAGCACTCGTTGCCGGAATTCGGCGAGCTCATCTGGCGTGAACGCCTTCTGCGTTGGATTGCGATAGTTCTGCTTGACCGTGCCGGAGGACACGATGGCCAGCCGGGCACCTGCCAGCTCAGACCCCTCAGGAACGCCGGCGATCTGACCGTCGTGGAAGGCGAGCTGGTACGCACCAAGCTGCGGGTGGTCGACAACGCCTGCATCGTTGATCGGATCTCCCTTGCCCGTCTTCAGGTCAACGATCAGAGCACGGCCATCGGACAGCTGCTCGACCCTGTCGACGGTTCCGGAAAGGATTGCGCCACCGACATCGAACGCGAATCGTCCTTCGGCGCTCAGCAACTCCGATCCGTCGCGGGTGAAATCACCGAGGTATGACGCCAGCCTGTCGGTTAGCCGACGTGCTTCCTTCTTCTGTACCTCCGACTGCCAGGGGGCGTCGAAGACGAGTTCGCCCCAACGAGACTCAACGCCGGCCCACAGCGCTTCGGAGCTGAAAGCAGCGGAGCTCGAGATGCTGGGGGCTTTTGCCGGGTCCGTCACGGCCAGACTGGCCTCTTCCATCACAGAGTGGATGATGGTGCCGAGGTTCGCAGCGGTGTTGCTGGTTCCGCCGCCTACCTGGTCGATGAGCCAGTGCAGCGGGCACGTCTCGAACGATTTCATCTTCGACGGCGACACTCGCACCAGGCCGTCGCCGGCCTCTGGATCGTTGAGTGGTCTGGTAGTGCTCTGCACGCTCATGCCGTACCACTCAGACGCATCGGCGCCGACGACGCCCTCGGACGCGAGCCTGGCCAGGGTGGCAGCGGCGTCGAGCGCCCTGGTCGGATACGCGGTGGCCTGCGTGCCAATCGACGGCTTGATCGACGTGGTGAGGTCGCGCCGGAGCCGACCGACCATGCCCCGCAGCGACAGCGGGTAGCGGCCGACCGCGACGGGGTCTGGCTCTGGCAGCATCCGGAAGAAGGCGGATGGCTGGCTGTCTTCGTCGTTGACGGCCGTGACGAGCACCTCGTAAGTGGACCGTGATAGCGCCTGGGCGAACATCCGCAGCTCGTCGTGCAGCACCTGCGCGCGGGCATCGACGTCGACCTCGTCCCTGAGCACCGCGGCGAGGTCTCCTGCGCCGAGCAATGACCCGCGGATACGGAGGTCTGGCCAGACGTTGTCCTGCACGCCGGCCAGCACCACCACCTGGAAATCGGTGCCGATCGTGCCGGGCGGGGTCGAGACGACGACCGCGTCGGAGAGAGCGCGGGGCGCGAGGGTGTCTTCTGGCACATCGGAGTCGACGAGGTGCTCGAGGAACAGCACCGGAGGCATGCCGGGTGTGCGCTCCACGAATCGCTGCGCCGCGGAGAACAGGGCGACAACAGCGTCGAGGTTGTGGTTGGCCTCCTCGGCCACGATGCCCATGCCCTTCGATTGCTCGAACCAGGTGTCGGCCAGACCGCTGCGTGACCACAGGCCCCACAGCAGTTCTTCGATCGTCGCGCCGGCTGCGTGGTCAGCGGATGCCTCGCGCAGGCTCGCGCCGAACGCCTTGGCTTTTCTGGCCACCCTGGTGTCGATCTCAGCCAGGAACTCTGGATTGCGCAATGCCTCGACGAGGAGTTCCTCCGCGCTGCGATCACCATCGGCGGTCAGCTCCTGCTGGCGGAGGGCGGCCCGCAGCCGCCGGAGCGCGATCGGGTCGAGCCCGGCCAGCGGGCCGTTCAACAGCTCCATGGCCGTCGGGCCGTCGAGGCTGCGCCTCCCAAGCGTGACGTCGAGCGCAACGATGAACGCCCGCACGGCGAACTCGTCGCGCAGGGCAACGGTTGCCGATGAGACGCTCGTGGGCACTTCGAGCGAGGCGAGGCCCTTCGACAGCGACGGCACCAGTGACCCGCTGCGCACGATGACGGCCATCCGTCCCCACGGCACCCCGTCGATGACGTGCCGTTCGCGCAGTCGCCGCGCGATGACGGCGAGCTGTTCGGCTGGACTGGCCGCGATGACCGTGTCGACGATCCCCGTGCTGGTGATCTCGTCCCTGCCGATCCCGTTGCTCGTGATCCCGTCGCCAGTGATCACGTCGCCGGCAATCTCGTCACCGGCATCCGGGACACCGAGGCTTTCGATGAGGCTGGCATGGCCGCCGGCACCAGCCAGCCGCGCTTTGCGTTGCAGGCCGGCGCTTGCCGTGCCGATTCTGCTGCTGGCTTCGGTCACGGCCGCCCGCACTGCGGCACCGTGCCGGTAGACCGTGTCGAGATAGAAGGTACGAACGGGTGCAGTGCCGAGGTATGAGCCGAGCCTGCCGAGGGAGTCTGGGTGCGCTCCCCTGAACGACCCAGTGCTGAGATCGGGGTCTCCGAGGGCGATGATGGCAACGCCCCGCGCGGCGAACTGCGCCAGCAGGGTGAGCGTGGCCTGGGTGGCTTCCTGGGCGTCGTCGAGCAGGATGAGGCGCACGGCGGCGAGGGGGCCGAGGGCGTCGGTCGCGCGCTCCGTTCCGCCGAATCCGCTGAACCCGCCAGCAACACCGGGGATCGACTGCGGCGCGGCCCTGACCAGGGCTGCAGCGTATTGGGCGAGCTCTGTGGAGTCGTACTGGTTCGGCCGAGCGAGATCTTTCACTTCTTCGTAGCCGCGGATGAACTCGGCAGCGGCAACCCACTCTGGCCTGTCATGTGCAATGCCAAGGCGAGCGAGGGCATCCGCTGTGACGCCGTATTCGACAGCACGCATCATGAGGTCGCGAAGTTCGGTACGGAATCCGCGCAGGCTGCGAACGTCGGGGCCGAGCGGGCTCGGCCAGGCAGGGCCGGTTCCCTCGTCGATGTCGCCCTGGAGGAGTTCGGCGATGATCTTGTCTTGCTCGCCTCCGGTGAGGAGGGTTGGGGCCGTCTCGCCCGCCGTCGTTGCAGCGTTACGCACGATCTGGAAGGCAACCGAGTTGGGAGTGCGGGCCAGCGGACCGTTGGTTGGCACACCGAGCCGCAGGGCGATCGTGTCGCGGAGGGCGGTCGCGCCGGTGCGGGTCGGCACAAGGGCGAGCACCTCGCTCGGCGAGTAGCCACGCCCGAGCACGCGCTCGGCGATGATCTCGAGCATGGTCGTCGTCTTGCCGGTACCTGCTGCCCCGATGACCGCTGCGGACTCACCGTCTGCCAGGCCGAGAATCGCACGCTGCGTGGGGTCGAGAGCGGTCGTTTCCCGTGTGTCGGGGCTGAGCTCGAGTTCCGGGTTGATCACGATTCAACGCTAGCGGGTTGCGCCGACAGTGAACTGTGTCGGACCGCTTCGGCGGTTTGCCGTAATCTGGGCGAGTAGTCAACGAAAGGCGCAACTGGTGGAAATCCGCATTGGCATCTTCAACTCTCCCCGTGAGATCGGTTTCGAGACGTCGCTGCCCGCGACTGAGGTCGAAGAGGCGGTTGCTGCCGCTCTTGCCGGCAAGACCGGCTACCTGAAGCTCTCCGACGATAAGGGCAAGCTCTACATCGTTCCGACCAACGGCCTGGCATACGTCGAGGTGGGCTCTGAGACGTCCCGCCGCGTCGGTTTCGTCGCCTAAGTTCGATGGAACTCCTCTTCGTCGCCCTCGGAGGCGCCATCCTGGGGCTCTCTGCACGGTACGTCCTTCCGCGTCGCCGCACACACGGTGTCGTGTTGGTGCCGGCGATCGGCACGGCCGTGGCATCCGTTGCCTGGGTCGTACTGACGTGGCTCGGCTGGGCGTGGGACGGCGGCTGGATCTGGTGGGTCTCACTCGGACTCGCGCTCATCGTGTCATTCGGCGTGGACATCGTGCTGTCGAAGAAGCGCGCAGAGGGCGATGAGCAGCTGCTGCACACGCTCATTCGCACGGGCGTACCGAGCAACTCTTAAGTCGTAGCGCGGTCACCCTTGATCGCCGTGCTCTGCTCTGCTCTGCTCGAGAGTCGCCGTTTCCGCCGAGAATCGCTGTTGTAACGGCGACTTTCGGGCGTAACGGCGACACTCGGCGAGCGGATGCGAGTTTGTCGCGATCACGGGGAGGCATGCGAGGTCTCGAGACGCTCGCTGGCGCTCGCTCCTCGACCAGCGGGGGAAGCGGCCTGGGCGTCAGACCGCCACGCGGCTAAGCCGTCAGGCCGACGGCATCCATTCGGCGCGTGTGCGCCGCGATCATCTCGGTGAACACCGGCTCGATGCGGGACTCGTCCTGCGTCAGGTCGCCGGACACCTGCATGGCGGAACGCGCGATCAGCAGGGTGTCGCCGACGAGTCGTCGACCCCACATGGCCAGGCGCGATCCCAGCTGGGGGTCGGCTTCGATGCCGGCGGTGATTTCGCGCACCAGGACGTCGGTGGCGGCATCCGCTGACAGGATGTGCGCAACCTTGGAGGCGAGGTCACCGGGCAAGCCGGCAGCGAGGCTCACGAAGAAGTCTTCGAGCAGGCCGGTCGTCAGGTAGCAGCTGAGCAGCAGTTCGTACCAGTCGGCGCCGTGCGTCGCCTGGCGATAACGGTCGAGCCTGTCGGCGAACGGAGCCATGACCTCTGCCGGTTCGCTGTCGCGACGACGTATCTCCGCGATCAACGCGTGATGCTTCGTCAACGCTCCGCCTGCCGCAAGGCTCAAGCCTTCTTTGGCGTGCAGGTTGGGGGCACCGGCCACAGCCATGGCAAGACTTTCGAAGATGCCGAGCTCGACATATGCGGCCTGGCCGAGAGCCGACAGTGGGGCAGGCGTCAGCTGGGAGATGTCGACCTTCGTCGTCGACAGCTCACTCCGGCGGGGCTTCAGCCGCGGGAGTTCTGTGCGCTTTTCGCGCCCACCTAACCACGAGATCACGACATCAGCTTAGGACACGCCAGCGGGCACGCCGGGCGGCACAGGCTGCTCCAAGGCGCGGTCCGGTAAGCTGGAGGGAAGGTTACCGGCGATGGATCGGTAACATTGCGCCTGAGAGCGATGACAGGCGCATCTCTCTTCTACGCATTGACAGGCATACATTCGTGACTTTCTCCGAACTTAATATTGACCAGGACATGGTCGACGCTCTCGCCGAAAAAGGCATTGTCGAACCATTCCCCATCCAGACACAGACCATCCCGCTGGCACTCGCCGGGCAGGACATCATTGGTCAGGCCAAGACAGGAACCGGTAAGACTTTCGGTTTCGGCCTTCCCCTGATCCAGCGCCTCGGCTTGAACCCAGAGCCCGGCGTACAGGCACTCGTTGTGGTTCCGACCCGCGAACTGTGCGTCCAGGTGAGCGAAGACCTCGCACTGGCCACCAAGAACCGCGACACCAAGATCGTGTCGATCTACGGCGGCAAGGCATACGAAGGCCAGATCGAGCAGCTGAAGGCCGGCGCCCAGATCGTCGTCGGCACGCCTGGTCGTCTCCTCGACCTCGCCAGCCAGCGTCTGCTGAACCTCAAGAACGTGCGCGAAATGGTGCTCGATGAGGCCGACAAGATGCTCGACCTCGGCTTCCTCGCCGACATCGAGAAGCTGTTCGCCCAGACTCCCGCTGTGCGCCACACCATGTTGTTCTCCGCGACCATGCCTGGCCCGATCGTGGCCCTCGCACGTCGCTTCATGACCAAGCCGATCCACATCCGTGCGACCGACCCCGATGAGGGCCTCACGCAGGCCAACATCGAGCACCTCGTGTACCGCGCTCACAACATGGACAAAGACGAAGTCATCGGCCGCATCCTGATGGCTGAAGGCCGCGGCAAGACCGTGATCTTCACCCGCACCAAGCGTGCGGCAGCCAAGCTCGTCGAAGAACTCGGCGACCGCGGCTTCAACGCGACGGCCGTGCACGGTGACCTCAACCAGGACCAGCGCGAGCGCGCCATGGCCTCGTTCAAGGCCGGCAAGAAAGACATCCTCATTGCAACGGATGTCGCTGCTCGCGGTATCGACGTCGACGACGTCACCCACGTGATCAACCACACCATCCCCGAAGACGAGAAGGCGTACCTGCACCGCGTCGGCCGTACCGGACGCGCAGGCAAGACCGGCATCGCCGTCACCTTCGTTGACTGGGACGACCTGCACAAGTGGGCCCTGATCAACAAGGCACTGGAGTTCGGCCAGCCGGAACCCACAGAGACATACTCGTCGTCACCGCACCTCTACTCCGACCTCAACATCCCCACGGGGTCAAAGGGTCGTCTGCGCGCATCGCCGCCCAAGGAAGGTGCCCCGTCAACGGGCGGACGCTCCGGTGACCGCTCAGGCTCTGACCGTGCTGGCTCCGGCCGCGCCGGCCAGGGTTCTGCGAGGTCGGCTTCTGCCCGCTCAGGCTCGCCGCGATCTGGTTCACGCTCAGGCTCGAACTCGGGCTCACGCACCGACTCGTCTGCCGGTTCAACGCCCATCTCGAGTGAGACCATCGGCGAGGGCGCTGCCACACGCACCGGGCAGCGCACGCGCACCCGTACCCGCGTGAGCACCACCACCAACCCAGACGCGCCTGTGGCCACCCCGGCTGCCGGAACCCACGACGGTGGCGGAGTAGAGCACCACGACGGCAACAGCGCACCGCGCCGTCGCAGCCGTTCACGTCGCCGTTCACCGCAGGCCACGGGCGACACCCAGGCCTAAGCGTTTACAGCACTAGCCGTATACCGGCTCGGCGCCCGTCGCCTGCTCGATGATCTTCTCGAGCACGTCGGGCGCCGTTGTGTTTTCCCCGAGACGATTCGGTTTGCCAGAGCCGTGGTAATCGCTCGACCCGGTGATCTCCAGGCCATACGTCGCCGCAAGCACGCGAAGCCGCGCCGTTGCGTCTGGCTTGTTTTCCCTGTGGTCAAGCTCAAGACCGAACAGCCCTGCGTCGACAAGCTTCGCGAGCCTGGCCTCAGGCACGACGTCGGCGACACTGCGGGTGGCGGGATGCGCAAGCACCGGCACTCCCCCAGCCGCCCGCACCATGGTGACGGCATCGAGCGGATCCGGCGCATAGTGCGGCTGATAGTAGCCGGCCTTCCAGTGCAGAATGCCCGCGAAGGCCTCACTGCGCGTGAGCGCGTGTCCGCGGGCGACGAGAGCGTCGGCGATGTGCGGGCGTCCGATCGTGCCGCCATCCGTTGATTGCGCCAGCACGTCATCCCAGCTGAGTTCGTAGTCCTCCCCGATCCGATTGACCATCTGCTCCGCTCTCACGAGACGTGCGTGGCGAATCCGAGCGGTCTCTGCGACGAGCGCCGCATTGGTCGGGTCGAACAGGTAGACGAGCAGGTGCACGCTGGCGTAGTTGACGCGGGTGCTGAGTTCCATGCCTGGGATGAGCGTGAGACCGGTTCCGAGCGTTGCTGCAGTGGCTTCAGCCCACCCAGCCGTCGAGTCATGGTCGGTGAGCGCAACGGTGCCGAGTCCGGCAGCTTTCGCCGCCCTGATCAGCTGCGCTGGTGACTCTGTGCCATCGGAGACACTCGAGTGCGTGTGCAAGTCGATGGGAGTGCGAAAACGCCAGTCAACTGCCATCCCCCCATGCTAGTTGCGATTGTCGAAGCCCCCGTGGGATGGCAATCACACACGCCGCAGTACAAGGGGCCAGCCAGGGCATCCAGCAGGAGAATTCAGCGAGCAATTCTGCGGACAGAGCCAGAAAAACTCCAGTCTCGTCGCCTACTCTTGTGGAGTCATGATCTTCCGTCTGCTCAACACCCTCATCGTTCTGGCTGTGGCTGTCGGGCTCCTGATCCTCACCTGGCCCCAGCTCTTCGATCTGCAGAACAGCTGGCTCGTCGCGCAGGCGGTCTCCCTCAGGGGGCTGGGCATCGCCGTCGCCTGCGCCTCGATCGTCGTGCTGCTCATGATCCGCCTCATCCCCCCGTTCCGCGCGTTGGCCGGAACGCTCGCCGCCCTCATGCTCGTGTTCGCCGTGGCGAACGGCGTGATTCTCGGCGTCCGTGGTTTTGACTCCGCCGCGGCCCCTGTCGCCACAGAGTCTGCGAGCGAGCTCACCGTGCTGAGCTGGAACACGCTCGGAGACGCGCCGGGGGCAGCCGTCATCGCCGAGCTCGCGATCGCAGAGGGCGCCGATATCGTTGCCCTGCCAGAGACAACGGAGATCACCGGCACGGCCGTTGCCGATGCCATGGCGCAGGCCGGCACCCCCATGCAGGTGTTCACCGTGGCATTCGACCTCGTCTCGAAGGCCAGGTCGACGACGCTGCTGGTCAGTTCAGCGCTGGGCGAATACACACTGAGCAACAGCCAGGCGCCCGGCGCCCCAGGCAACACCGCCGTGCTGCCGACCGTGGTCGCCAGCCCCGTGAGCGGAAGCGGGCCCACCCTCGTTGCCGTGCACAGCGTCGCACCGGTCGAGGAGGAGATGGCCAACTGGCGCGTCGACCTCGACTGGCTCGCCACCCAGTGCCAGGGAGCGGATGTCATCATGGCCGGCGATTTCAACGCGACGGTTGACCACATGGCCGGGCGTGGGGCATCCGCTTCTGTGTTGTCGGATACGGTGCTTGGCAACTGTCGTGATGCCGGCGTGCAGACGGACTCAGCCGGAATCGGCACCTGGCCTGCCACCGCACCCGCCGTGCTCGGCACCCCAATCGACCACGTGCTGGCCACGGAAAACTGGACTTTCGACAGCTTGAGTGTCATCCGCACCCAGGATGACGCGGGGAGCGACCACCGCCCGATCGTCGCCAGAATGAGAGAATAACAACATGGCAGACTCCACCAACACCGCTAGCTCCACAGAAGCTACCCCAGGCCCAGACTCGGCCGCCACCGCTCGCCCGAACGCGAACCGGTCGACCACTCCGAGTTCGGACACGTTCCAGAACTACATCTCCAGCGGCTGGGCGGAGCGAGAGGACACGCTTCCTCCCGCCCGCGAGCAGGCGCCATTTGCCGCAGCGCGACGCGCGCGCCTCTCAGCTTTGTATCTGGGCCAGCGCCTGATCATCCCTGCCGGCCGCTTGAAGCAGCGCTCGAACGACTGCGACTACGCGTTCCGCGCGCACTCCGCGTTCTCGCACCTCACCGGCTGGGGCAGCGACTCAGAGCCCGGCGCCATGCTCGTACTCGAGCCGACGGCGACCGGACACGACGCCACCCTGTACTTCAGGGAGCGCGCCGGCCGCGAGTCCAACGAGTTCTACGCCAACCCCACCATCGGTGAGTTCTGGATCGGCTCGCGCCCGTCGCTGGCGCAGGTCTCCAGCGACCTCGGCCTCACGGTACGCGGCATCGCCGACTTCGACCTGGTGCTCGCCGCTGTCGACAGCTCAACGCTCGTGGTGCGGGAGGCTGACCCAGAGCTGACAGCGCTCGTCGATGATGCCCGCATCCGCTTCGCCGCAGAGAAGGCACTCAGCAACAACGCAAGCGATGCCCCGTTCAGCCTCGAGGTCAACTCAGAGCACGAGCCTGACGCCCAGTTCGCCCGCGACCTGTCAGCGCTGCGTCTGGTGAAGGACAGCTACGAGATCGAGCAGATGCGCCTGGCCGTCAACGCCACAGCGCTCGGCTTCGAAGACGTCATCCGCGACTTCCCGCGCTCGAGCAGCCACCCGCGCGGTGAGCGTCTGGTCGAGGGCGTGTTCAACACGCGCGCACGCCTCGACGGCAACACTGTCGGGTATGACACCATCGCGGCATCCGGCCCGCACGCCTGCATCCTGCACTGGACCACCAACGACGGCCCCGTCGTGCCTGGCGACGTCATCCTGGTCGATGCCGGCGTCGAGGTCGACAGCTACTACACGGCAGACATCACCCGCACCCTGCCCGTCGACGGCACGTTCACCGACGTGCAGCGCCGCATCTACGACGCAGTGCACGAGGCAGCGGATGCGGCATTCGCCGTCGTGCGCCCCGGCGTCATCTTCCGCGAGGTGCACGCCGCCGCCATGGAGGTCATCGCCCGCAAGACCGCCGAGTGGGGCATCCTGCCCGTCTCTGCTGAGGAAGCGCTGCAGCCGGAGAACGGCCAGCACCGCCGCTACATGGTGCACGGCACCAGCCACCACCTCGGTCTCGACGTGCACGACTGCGCCCAGGCTCGCCGTGACATGTACATGGACGGCGTGATGGAGGCCGGCATGGTCTTCACCATCGAACCGGGCCTGTACTTCCAGCCGGACGACCTGACCGTGCCAGAGGAATTCCGTGGCATCGGCGTGCGGATCGAGGATGACATCCTCGTCACAGCGGATGGCGCTGAGAACCTGTCGATCGGCATCCCCCGGTCATCAGCGGATGTTGAGGCTTGGATCGCCCGCCTGAGCTAGCTGCCCTGCAGCACCCAGCACACGAAAGCGCACTTTGTGTCGCTTACCGAAAGGTAAAACGACACAAAGTGCGCTTTCGCGTTTAACGGGTGGTGAGCTCGGTGGTTAGACCTGCGGGCGGGTGCCGTCGGCGTCAGGAGAGTCGATTGGCGGGGTTGCTGCGGGCGGAATTGCTGCGGGCGGCGTCGCATCCGTTGGAGTGTCGGTCGGCGGCGCCACCGGCGGCACGAAGGCGCGCGGCGGGTCTGACGGGTGCGGAGCGGGTGCCTCGGTCTGCGCGGCCTCCGCTGCGGTGGCCTGCCCGGCCAGCAGGTTGCGGGCACGATTCGCAAGGCCCGATTCCGCGATGACCTGGTAGTTGGCGGCAATGACCTGCATCGTCGACGTGAAATCGCGGCGGCGACGGTTGACCGCATAGCTGACGACACCGAAGAGCATTCCGAAACCGGCACCGATCAGTACGGCGGCGAGCACGAACGGCAGCCCGGCGCCGTCGGGCGAGAAGATGAAGAACAGCAATCCGAAGAACACACCGAGCCAGGCACCGGATGCCGCGCCAGCAAGGGCGACACGGCCCCAGGTGAGCTTGCCGGTCACGCGTTCGACGCTCTTGAGGTCATTGCCGACGATGGACAGCTGGCGCACGGGAAAGTCCGCTTTCGCCAACGTGTCGACCGCAGCCTGCGCCTCAACGTAGGTTTCGTAGGTCGCGACGACGTCTCCCTTGGGCAGTGTCGGGAAGAGACCTTGACCGCGGCCACCAAACGTCCTCTGATTACTCATGGCTCCATTCTTCCACGGGGTCAGGAAAACACAGGCGAGTGGCATAGGTTTGTACCTGTGAGTGCCTCCAGAGTCTTCGTCGCCCGTTTGGCCGGGTGTACCGTTTTCGACCCCGCGGGTGACCGCGTCGGCAAGGTGCGAGACGTACTGGTCGTCTATCGAAAAAGTGACCCGCCCACCGTTGTCGGCCTGATCGTCGAAATTCCGGGAAAGCGCCGCGTGTTCGTGCCCATCGGGCGCGTCACCAGCATCGGCAGCGGCCAGATCATCACCACAGGACTCATCAACGTGCGCCGGTTCGAACAGCGCGGCGGCGAAGTGCGCGTGATCGCAGAAATGCTCGGGCGCAAGGTCGTCTTCAACGACGGCTCAGGCGAGGCCACCGTCGAAGACGTTGCCATCGAGGAGACCGATCAGGGCGAGTGGGCTATCAGCCAGCTCTTCGTGCGTCGTCCAAAGACCAGCCCGTCACCGTTCGCCAAGGGCGCGACGGTGTTCACGAGCTGGAGCGATGTGCGTGAGAAGACCACGGTCGGCGAGGCCCAGTCCGCCGAGCAGCTCATCGCCACCTACTCAGACCTGAAGCCGGCCGACCTCGCGAACACACTGCTCGACCTGCCAAAGGAGCGGATGTTCGAGGTTGCCGGTGAGCTTCCTGACGACCGTCTCGCCGATGTGCTTGAGGAAATGCCCGAAAGCGAGCAGGTCGGCATCCTCACCCAACTGGGCGACGCCCGTGCCGCTGACGTGCTCGACCACATGCAGCCAGACGACGCCGCCGACCTCATTGCGCAACTTCCAGAGGAGCGTGGCGAACAGCTGCTCGACCTCATGGAGCCGGAGGAAGCAGACGACGTCCGCTTCCTGCTGACGTATGCCCCTGACACCGCCGGTGGACTCATGACCACAGAGCCCATCATCGTGTCGGCAGACGCGACGGTGGCAGAGGGCCTCGCCCTCATCCGTCGTCACGACCTGGCCCCTGCCCTCGGCGCTGCCATCTGCGTCACGCTTCCCCCGTATGAACCGCCGACCGGTCGTTTTCTCGGCATGGTGCATTTCCAGCGGATGCTGCGCTACCCACCCCACGAGCGCCTCGGCACGCTGCTCGACGCCGGCCTCGACCCGGTGACCGCAGACACGTCTGCCGCAGAGGTCTCCCGCATTCTTGCAAGCTACGACCTGGTCTCCGTGCCCGTCGTCGATGAAAACCGCCGACTCGTCGGGGTGGTGACCATTGATGATGTTCTCGATTACCTGTTACCCGACGACTGGCGAAGTCAGGACGGCAACGACGACGTGCGAAGGCGCGCGGCAGCCAGAACCCAGCTGACAACAGGCAGCATCCCGCTTCCGGGCGGATCGACTCCCGCAGACCCCGCACAGGGCGGGCGGATGCTACGAGGAAGGAGGAGCACCAATGGCACGAGCTAGCAAGACAGATATTCGTCTCGACGCACCGAAAGGCCTGCGGACGACTCCCCTCGTTGGGCGCGGTCGTACCGGCAGCGACCGGTTCGGGCGCTTCACCGAATCCATCGCCCGCGGCATGGGTACACCCTGGTTCCTCGCCGGTCTCACCCTCTTCACCATCGCGTGGATCCTCTGGAACACCCTCGGGCCTGAGCACCTGCGCTTCGACTCCGCAGCGCTCGGCTTCATCGCGCTGACCCTGGTTCTCTCCCTGCAGGCGTCGTATGCGGCACCCATGATCCTGTTGGCGCAGAACCGGCAGGACGACCGCGACCGCGTGCAGATCGAGCAGGACCGCCAGCGTGCGGAGCGCAACCTGGCCGACACGGAGTACCTGGCCCGTGAGGTCGTCGCGCTGCGCCTGGCGATCAAGGACATGGCGTCAAAGGACTTCATCCGCGCTGAGCTGCGTACGCTGGTCGAGCAGTTGGAGTCGCACGACAACGACGAGCTGCCTGGCAAGGACCAGGCAGACCGTGACAGTTCCAAAGGACGCAACCATGCCGGCGCTGAATGATGCATCGTCGACGATTGAACGGGTCACCGCTGCGCTGACGCGCGTGACCGACCCGGAGATCCGGAAACCCATCACCGAGCTCGACATGGTGTCGTCCGTGCTGGTCGATGATGCCGGGCTCGTGACCGTCGGCATCCGCTTGACCATTGCCGGCTGCCCGGCAGCCGATCGCATTGAGCGTGACGTGCTGACGGCTGCTGAGTCTGTTGCCGGCACCGGCAACGCGGTGGTGGAGGTCGCCATCATGACCCGCGAGCAGCGCCAGGCCCTCACCGAGAAGCTGCGGGGTGGCAAGGCCGCGCGCGGCGTGCAGTTCGGCCCTGATTCGCTGACGCGCGTCTATGCCATCACGAGCGGCAAGGGCGGCGTCGGCAAGTCGACGGTCACGGCCAACCTTGCTGTCGCGCTCGCACGCAGAGGCCTGAAAGTCGGCATCGTCGACGCGGATGTGCACGGCTTCTCGATCCCCGGCCTGCTCGGCCTCGACGGGGTGAAGCCAACCCAGGTGGGCGACATGATTCTGCCGCCGGTCGCACACGACGTGAAAGTCATCTCCATTGGCATGTTCGTCGACGACGCGTCAGTGGCTGTGGCGTGGCGAGGGCCCATGCTGCACCGCACCATCCAGCAATTCTTGACGGATGTCTATTTCGGCGATCTCGATGTCCTCCTTCTCGACCTGCCGCCCGGCACCGGCGACGTGGCGATCTCCGTTGGGCAGCTGCTGCCGCATGCTGAGGTCATCGTCGTGACGACCCCGCAGCCCGCCGCAGCCGACGTCGCAGAGCGCAGCGGCGTCGTCGCCAGGCAGACCGGCCAGAAGCTCTACGGGGTCATCGAGAACATGGCTGGCCTGCCCCAGCCGGATGGCAGCATCCTCGACCTGTTCGGTTCAGGGGGCGGCGCAGACGTCGCTCTCCGCCTGAGCCAGGGACAGGACACTCCCGTACCCCTGCTGGCCCAGGTGCCGCTGAGCGTCGCGCTGCGAAGCGGCGGTGACGATGGGGTTCCCGTTGTACTGGCCGACCCCGCAGACCCCGCCAGCGTCGCCATCAGCTCTGTGGCCGACATCCTGGCCACCAGGGCACGCGGCCTCTCCGGCCTGAGCTTGTCGGTCACCCGGCGGTAGTGGGATCGGCGCCGCGATGAACGAGCATGGGGGAATCGTTGGTCGGGGAACGCGTGCTCGTGCCGTTGCCGGCGCGCTCCTGCTTTGCCTCACAGTCACGGCGTGCGTCAGTCCGACCCCTGCGGTTGATGGGGCAACGGATGCCGCGCTGCCGACAGGGGTGAGCGTACGAATTTTCCAGGGCAGGTTCGACTACGCCACCCGCACGCTCCAGGTGAGCGTCTCCAACAACGGGGAAGCCGACTTCGACCTGCGGGATGCAACGTTCGCCTCCCCGCTGTTCGCGGGGCCCGCCAGCTACTCGGACGACCTCGTGCTCTCCCCCGGCATGAGGCGGAATCTGCCCGTCGCCCTGGCGGCGCCGGTCTGCACTGGTTCGGCCGAAACAGCGCCAGCCGAAACAGCGCCCGCCGAACCCACGGATGCCGGTGGAGGCACGCACACGGCGGACGGCGCGACCGTGACACTGACCTGGCGAGAGCCGGGCGGAGACGATGTGCAGGCATCCGTCACGCCGCTCGACGATACGGGAGCGATTGCCCGGATCTCTGCTGACGATTGCCTGAACGCGGCGGTGAGCGCGGTGGCCAGCGTGGTGGCGAGCGACCAGCTGCGGGTGGAGGGCGACGGACCAGAGTCGGTGGCGTTGGTCGATATCGTGCTCACCCCGACCGGCTCCACCGGAACGATCGAGGTGAACTCGGTCGGGGGCACGGTCTTGCTCGCCGGACCGACGGGTGAGGGCTGGCCGGTGGGCGCATCCGTTTCCGCCTCGTCTGTGCCGCTCACGATCTCGCTCGACCTGCGGCCGACACGGTGCGACCCGCACGCCGTCGCTGAGGACAAGCGAGGCACCGTGTTCCCCGTCGATGTGTCGGTGACGGGCGGAGAACTCGGTCAGCGTGCCGGCCAGATCGATGTGGCTGTGCCAGACACGGTGCGCAGCGAGATCTACGACTGGATCGCCGACTACTGCGCCTACTGATGTAGAGGCAGCTGCATAGGCTGCTGCATCCGCTCACCGCATATGAGCTTCAACTGGGGCGTCTGACCTAGACTGGCGACCATGGCAGCTTCCCCGCTCGATCACACGCTCATCGCCGCGCTTGATCGCGAAATCACCTCAACCACCGGACTCACCGTGCCCGTCATCGCTCCGTTCAGCGGGCAGGTACTGCATGAGCTTCCCACCAGCAGCACCGCCGATGTGCAGAGCGCATACGGCCGCGCGCGCCTCGCCCAGCTGGCGTGGGCCAGGGCAGGGTTCGCTCACCGTCGCGCTGTTCTGCTGCGTGCTCATGACCTCATCATCGAGCGCAAGGAATTGTTGCTTGACCTCGTGCAGTCTGAGACGGGCAAGACCCGTGGGCAGGCGTTCGAGGAGGTCTTCCAGTCAACGAGTGTCACCCGCTACAACGCGCTCTCGGCCCGTGACGTGCTGAAAGGTGGGCGCCGACAATCCGCCCTCCCGTTCATCGTGACGACCAGGGTGCGATACAGCCCGAAGGGCGTCGCCGGGATCATCACCCCGTGGAACTATCCGCTGAGCCTCGCTGCAATGGATGTCGTCCCTGCCCTCGCGGCTGGCTGTGGCGTCGTGCAGAAGGCCGACAACCAGGGTGCCCTCAGCATCCTGGCGCTCCGGAGCGCCTACATCGAGGCCGGCGTGCCCGCCGAGCTGTGGGCCGTCGTCACCGGAGAGGGATCCGAAATCGGCAGCGCCGTCACCGCGCAGGCCAACTACATCTGCTTCACAGGGTCGACGGCGACCGGCAAGCGCGTGGCTGTGCAGGCCGCCGAGAACCTGACGGGTGTCTCTCTCGAACTCGGCGGCAAGAATCCGCTGATCGTGCTGGACGACGTCGACGTGAAGAAGGCCGCGAAGGATGCCGCCTATGCGTGCTTCTCCTCGCTTGGGCAGCTGTGCGTGTCGATCGAGCGGATCTACGTGCAGCGATCGGTTTCGGCCGCATTCATCGCCGAGTTCAGCACTGTCGTGTCGTCGCTGAAGCTTGGTCGTTCCTTCGACTACGCGACCGATGTGGGCTCATTGACCACACAGACCCAGCTCGACAACGTCACCGCGCACGTCGACGATGCCGTGTCCAAGGGAGCGACCATCCTGGCCGGCGGCCGCGCCAGACCCGATGTCGGACCGTTCTTCTACGAACCGACGGTGTTGACGGATGTCACGCCGGAGATGGACTGCTTCGCCAACGAGACGTTCGGTCCTGTCGTGTCGATCGCCATCGTCGATTCAGACCAGGAAGCCATCCTCGCCGCCAACAACAGTGCATACGGCCTCAACGCGTCAGTCATGTCGGGCTCCACTCGGCGAGCAATGCAGGTGGCCAGCGCGATCGAGGCCGGGAGCGTCAACATCAACGAGGGCTACCGTGGCTCGTTCGGCACGGTCGATGCGCCGATGGGCGGCGTGAAGGGTTCGGGCCTCGGGCGCCGAAACGGCCACGAGGGTCTGCTTCGATTCGTCAATCCGGTCACGATCTCGCGGGCAACCGGGTTGGTACAGCTTCCCCGCACCGGGCAGGAGTTCGGGCAGCTGGCGGCACCGATGTTGCTGATGTCTGGCATCCTAAAGGCAATCCGCCGCCGCTAGGTCGTTGGTTGCGTCTCGCGAAATCCAGCGAGCCGATCTCCAGAGCGACGTTGCGATTTCGAGCGGCGCGCATCGAACGCAGCTGCGCGGTTGTTACAGCTACCGCGTAGCTGCGTTCATGCCGCGCGGGCGGATGTCGGCCGAATCGCCGTCGCTGACTCGCAATGGACTCGCAAATAATCGACGCAAACGGGAGTTTTTGAGTCGATTTCTTGCGAGCGGATGCCAGGGCCAACGGAGTCTCACGGCTCACGATGGCCTCGAGACACTCGCTGGCGCTCGCTCCTCGACCAACGGGGCAGCGTTCCAGCCAGTCGCTCCGTGGCGGAGCAGCGGCTAGGTGGCTTCTGAGTCGAACGGGGTCGGCTCGGTGGCCGTCAGCGCGCTCTCGCGCGCACGCTTCCGCTGCAGGTAGGCCCCGTTCTGATTCGGTGCCCGAGAAATCGTGGCAGCAGCAGCCGATGCGGGGGTGCCGCTGACCGCAGGGTCGTCATCGGCCAGGGCTTCGCGGATGATCCGGCGCGGGTCATACTGACGCGGGTCGAGCTTTTTCCAGTCGACATCGTCGAACTCCGGACCCATCTCGTCGCGCATGCGGTCTTTGGCCCCGTTGGCCATGTCACGAAGCTGACGAACAAGCTGCCCGAACTTGGCCGCGTAGTGCGGAAGTTTTTCCGGTCCGAGCAGGAAGACAGCAATGATCCCTATCAAAAGGACCTTCTCCATAGTCAACCCGAACATCACATCAGGATAACCTGCGGCGAGGCCTCCCCGTGCCAGCACCCAGCCGGCCGTAAGGTTGTCCTAATCATCTACTGGAGCGCACTGTGTCTGACAAAGAACTGAACTGGAAATTCTCCGACGATTTCGTCGTCGAGACCGATGCCATTGCCCGGGCACGGCAGCAGTCCCTTGAGCTCGGCATCGACGCCATCGCGCCGGCCGTCGGTGCGCAGACCGCTGTCATCGCCGCCGCGTCCAATGCGCAGAGCATCCTCGAGGTCGGCACCGGCGCCGGCGTATCAGGCATGTGGCTGCTCACGGGTGCGCCTGGCGCGACCCTCACGTCAATCGACACCGAGATCGACCACCAGCAGCACGCCAGGGTCAGCTTCGCTGAAGCCGGCATCATGGCCAATCGCATCCGCTTGATCACGGGCAAGGCCGGCGACGTCTTGCCACGGATGAATGAGAACTCCTACGACATCGTCTTCATCGATGCCGACCCGCAGTCCGTCATCGAGTACGTGGAACACGGCCTGCGCCTCACCCGGCCAGGCGGAACCCTGCTCGTGGCGCACGCCCTGTGGCGTGGCCGCGTCGCAGACCCAACGCAGCGCGATGAGGTTGCCACCGGCTTCCGCACGCTCCTCACGGAGATCGCGCCCTCTGGCGCCGTCGTGAGCGCCCTCTCCCCCGTTGGAGACGGCCTGCTCCAGATGACCAAGCGGGCGTAGCGAGCCGCACTCGGCTTCACAGACGTGGTCGAGGGTGCCGCCAGGCCTGTCGCGAAAACCGGAAACATTGCCGCAGAGAGCGCGATCCGTCCTGTATTCGGTGACAGTTGCTCGATTCATCCTGTATTCGCTACACGGTGGCCCGCTGCGCGACATACGTGGCCTTCTGCGCGACATCCATTGTCGCCTCGAACCAGCGGAGACGGGTTAAATAGCAATCGGCTGTGCAGCAGAAGCTGCACAGCCGATTGATAAAGCTATTACGCGGGGTTCACGACCCCGGCGAGCGCATCGTGAAGCTCAAGAGCCTCAGCGTCGTTCACAGAGACGACGAGTCGCCCACCCCCCTCGAGCGGTACACGCACGATGATGAGGCGCCCCTCCTTTACAGCCTCCATTGGCCCGTCTCCGGTCCGTGGCTTCATGGCCGCCATGAACTCCCCTTCCATTCGAGTGTTCTTCCATTATCGACCATTTTTCGCCTAGACAATAATCACGGCGGTGTCCAATCGGCGCCATCGACTCCCCAGCAGATCAATAACCAGACCCACTGGCCCCCAATGGAGGCTATGACGAGGAATACCCGGTAGATCGTATTTCGGGGCTGTGCGACCGCCCCGAGCAACGGAAACATTGGCATGAGCAGCCTGAACGTGCTCGACTGCGGGAAGAACACCGCGAGCAGGTAGAGCGCGTAGCTCAACACCCAGAAGCGCAGGTCGACGCCGAGGCGGCGAACGGCCGGCAGAAACATTGTTACGGCGAACAGCGCGATCACGACAATAACGATGATGATGCCCTGGGGCATTCCGAACCACCAGACACCGCTCTGGAACCATGCCGTGAATGGAATGAGTTCCTGATACCCGATGTAGGCCGAGCGCCAGGCGAGCTCCGTATCGGTATAGGAGCTCATCGAACCGGTCACCGCCCATGCGGCCAGGAGCCACGCCAGGCCCATCAGCCCGCTGAAGACTGCAACGGATGCCGCCAGCACCCGTTCCCGCACCGGGAACGGATCGCGCTGCCTGGTTAACCACCGGTGCACCACGTGCAGCCCGAGTGCCAGCGCAAAGGCAAGCCCGCTCGGCCGGGTGAGGGCCATCACCGTGATCACCGGGAAAAGCAGCGCATAGCGACGCTCAACCAGCAGGAGGAGCGCGAGGGTCAGGAAGAACAGGTTCATCGACTCCGCGTAGCCGAACTGCAGGATCGGCGACAGCGGAGCCACGCAGAACAGCACCACGGAGAACAGCGCGGTGGATGCCGGCAGGAACTTCACCATCAACCGGTAGAAGACGAGCGCGGTGCCGAGGCTGAACGCCACAGACACGAAGACGGCGACGGGTGCCCATGGCAGTCCGCTCAGCATCATGAGCAGCCGGACGACGACCGGGTACCCCGGCATGAACGCCCAGGCATTCTCGGCGACCTCGCCCTCTGGGGTGAGCGGCAGTTCAGACGGGTATCCGCCGACCGCCACGATGTTGTACCAGCGGCCGTCCCACATATTCGCGAAATCTGCATAGCCGGGCTGGGCGCCCGTCCACGCGTTGGCCCCCTGCACACTGGCCAGGATCAGCACCAGCGTCGTGGTGACCACCCTGGACAGCGCCCAGACGACCAGTACCCGCGCCCACCACGGCGTCAGTCGATAGCGGACGCGCCACGAGACGGGAAGCCAGTGCGTCGTGCGCGTGGCTCGCGTCGTCGGCACTGCGGGCGTGAGGGACGTCATGCCGGTCACATGGTGGCGCTGAGCCACGACCTCAAGCCGTTCTCGCACTCGACGATCTGGGTGAGTGCCACCCGCTCATCGTCAGCGTGGGCCTTCAGGGGGTCGCCTGGCCCGTAGTTCACGGCCGGCACGCCAAGCGCGGAGAAGCGCGCGACATCAGTCCAGCCGTACTTGGGACGCGGCTCAGCGCCTACCGCGGCCAGGAATTGCTGCGCCAGCGGGGCATCAAGGCCAGGGCGAGCGCCCGCAGCGCTGTCGATGACCGTGATGTCGTAGCCGGGGAAGACCTCGTCGAGGTGCGCGATGGCCTCCTCAACGCTGCGACTCGGGGCGAACCGGTAATTTACGTGGACCATGCACTCGTCTGGGATGACGTTGCCGGCAATGCCACCCGTGATCCCGACAGCGTTGAGTCCCTCGCGATAGACCAGGCCTTCCACCTCGACCTCGCGCGCCTCGTATGCGGCCAGCGTCGCCAGGATGGGCGCTGCCTTGTGGATGGCGTTCTCCCCCACCCAGCTGCGCGCGGAGTGCGCCCTGCGCCCAAATGTGCGGATCTCGGCGCGCAGCGTGCCGTTGCAGCCGCCTTCGACCTGGCTGTTGCTCGGTTCGCCGAGGATTGCGAAGTCGCCGGCGAACAGGTCAGGGCGGTTACGAGCCAGTCGCCCGAGCCCGTTGAGGTCTGACGAGACCTCCTCGTTGTCGTACCACATCCAGGTGATGTCAACGGCTGGATCGACCAGCTCGGCTGCCAGCTTCAGCTGCACAGCGACGCCGGCCTTCATGTCGACGGTGCCGCGTCCCCAGAGGTAGTCGACGCCGTCAATCGTCTCGAAGCGGGTCGGGAGGTTGTTGTTGAGGGGAACCGTGTCGATGTGACCGGCGATGACCACGCGCTCCGCACGTCCCAGGTTGGTCCTGGCCACGATCGTGTCTCCGTCGCGGATGATCTCGAGGTGGGGGTACGCGGCGAGCGCGGCGACGATGGCATCCGCCAGCGCTGTCTCGTTTCCAGACACCGACTCCATGTCGCAGATGATCCGGGTCAGCTCAACTGACCCGAGAGTCAGGTCAAGGGAAGCGGACTGCGGGCTGCCCGCGTTGAGATCGGCGGGCGCTGTGACGGAGGACTCGGCATTATCGGGCACCCTACTAATCTAGATGCATGGCAACCACCCCCGACTCCGAGATCACCGCTCCCGCCGAATCACACTCCACGGCCTGGGGGTACGGACTTGCCACCATTGCCGGCGACGGCACCGTCCTCGACACCTGGTACCCGGCCCCGCGCCTCGGCGCACTGCCGGAGGACCGCGAGCGGTGGATCGTTCCAGCCGAACTCGAAGAGATGGCCGGGGAGGATGCCAGGCGCAACGTGCGGCTTGACGCCATCACCACGGTCATCGACCTGGATGCCGCCCCCAGCAACACCCCGGATGCCTACCTGCGCCTGCACCTGCTGTCGCACCTGCTCGTGCGCCCGAACACACTCAACCTCGACGGCATCTTCGCGCACCTCCCCTCTGTGGTCTGGACTAACGCCGGCCCCGTGCTGCCCGCCGACTTCGACGGCCTGCGCCCCCTGCTGCAGCGCGCCGGAATCCAGGCATCAGGCATCGACAAGTTCCCGCCACTCCTCAACTACGTCACGCCAGACCGCGTGCGCATCGCGGACGCCTCCCGCGTTCGCCTCGGCGCACACCTGGCCCCTGGTACAACGGTGATGCACGAGGGCTTCGTCAACTTCAACGCCGGCACCCTCGGCGCCTCCATGGTGGAAGGGCGCATCTCACAGGGCGTCGTGGTCGGCAACGGCTCAGACATCGGCGGCGGCGCATCCATCATGGGCACGCTCTCCGGCGGCGGAACGCAGCGCATCTCGATCGGTGAGCGCGCACTCCTCGGCGCCAACTCCGGCATCGGCATCTCCATCGGCGACGACACCGTCGTGGAGGCCGGGCTCTACGTCACGGCCGGCACCAAGGTTGTCGTGCTCGACGAGACGCGCACCGCTGACGGCGCCCGCCGCACGGTGAAGGCCGTCGAGCTCTCCGGCGTTCCGAATCTCCTCTTCCGCCGCAACTCCCTCACGGGAGCGGTCGAGGTACTGCCGAGAAGCGGCACGGGTGTCGTCTTGAACGACGCCCTGCACGCCTAAGGTTTACGCTCCAACACATTCCCGCTTTGCAGCACCACCCGCAGTAGCATCGCACCAGCACCGCACACGCACGGCACGAGCACGAGCACCGCACAGCAATCACGAGGGAGTGACGTGGGAACCGACGCACCGCGCAGCAAGAGGCGCAGACGATACAAGCCTGCGCTGATCACCCTCGGCGTGGTGGTGGTACTCGCCATTGTTGCCGGCGGCGTCGGGGTCTGGACGGTCACCCGTTCCTTCCCACAGCTGAGCGGCGAGGTGCAGGTACCTGGATTGTCGGCCGATGTCACGGTCTACCGCGATGACGCCGGTATTCCCCAGATCGTGGCCACAACGCCGGCCGATCTCTTCATGGCAGAGGGCTACGTGCACGCGCAGGACCGCTTCTGGGAGATGGATTTCCGACGCCACGTCACCTCTGGCCGCCTGTCAGAGCTGTTCGGCGAGAGCCAGGTTGAAACGGATGCCTTCATCCGCACCCTGGGCTGGCGAGCGATCGCCGAGCAGGAGGTCGCCCTTCTCGATCCAGTGACGCTCGGCTACTACCAGGCATACGCCGATGGCGTGAATGAGTACCTCGATGAGCACTCAGGTGCGGACATCTCACTCGAGTACGCCGTGCTCGACCTGCAGAACCCCGGCTACACCCCCGAAAAGTGGACCCCAGCCGATTCGGTGGCCTGGCTGAAAGCCATGGCATGGGACCTCAGGTCGAACCTCGACGACGAGATCGATCGTTCGCTCTTGTCCACCGAACTGGCGGCGACCGATATCGGCGTTCTGCATCCGGCGTTCGACTTCGCGTCACAGCCGACAATCCTCGGTGGCCTGCCCGCCGTGATTCCGGCCGACGACGCAGAGACCGCGGCAGCGGACACGGCTGCCAGCACTGAGACGGCTGCCAGCACCGACACCGCTGCCAGCGCTGACACGGCCGGCACTGCCACAGTTGACGCCGCAGCATCCGCCGCGGACCTGGCGACCCCGCTGGACAGCCTGCGTGCCGCGCTGGCGAGCGTTCCAGAGCTGCTTGGACCTGCGGGCGGGGAGATCGGTTCGAACTCCTGGGTCGTCTCTGGCGCCCTCACCGACAGCGGTAAGCCGCTGCTGGCCAACGATCCGCACCTCGGCCCTGCGCTGCCCTCCGTCTGGTACCAGGTGGGCCTCCGCTGCGAGACCGTCAGCCCGGACTGCCCGTTCGACCTGGCCGGCTACAGCTTCTCCGGCATGCCTGGCATCATCATCGGCCACAATGCCACCGTCGCATGGGGCTTCACGAACCTGGGCCCCGACGTCGCCGACCTGTATGTCGAAAAGGTCACCGGAGACACCTACGAGTACGACGGCCAGCAGCTGCCGCTCACGGTGCGAAACGAGAAGATCACGGTCGCCGGCGGTGACCCTGTGAAGATCGAAATCAGGTCGACGGGGCACGGGCCGATCGTCAGCTCACTCGTCGGCACCGACTTCGCGAGCATCTCGACGGAGTATCCGGTGGCCGCAGATATGCCAGACCTCAGCGAAGAGGCGCCAGCCGGCACAGACACTGCAGCTGGCACAGGCACCGCGGCCGACACGGCTGCCGACGGCAGCGCTGAGACGGCAGCGGATGCGACGCCGCCCGCTGCATCGTATGAGCTGTCACTGCAGTGGGCGGCCCTCACCCCCGGCACGACGGCATCCGCTATCTTCGCCATGGCCCTTGCAACGGACTGGACGAGCTTCCGCGCCGCAGCCGAACTGTTCGAAGTACCGTCGCAGAACCTGATCTACGCCGACGTCGAGGGCAACATCGGCTACCAGGCTCCTGGCAGCATCCCCATCCGCACGCGTGGCGATGGCACGCTCCCCGTGCCCGGCTGGACCAGCGAATACGGCTGGAGTGGCACAATCCCCTTCGAGCAGCTTCCAACGCTCTACAACCCACCAAGCGGCTTCATCGTGACGGCGAACAATGCGGCGACGCCGGCCGACTACCCGGCGTTCCTCACCGCTGACTGGGATGCCGGCTACCGCGCCACGCAGATCACAAACCGGCTGCAGGAGTTCATCACTGCGGGGGTGCCGCTGACCGCTGCCGACATGAGCGACATCCAGTCAGACAATTTCAGTGCCATCGCGGCCGCCCTCGTGCCGCACCTGCAGGCCATCGACACCTCACGCGATGACGCCACCGCAGAGGCGCAAGCATTGTTCGATGGCTGGGATTTCTCGGTCGACGACGATTCAGCAGCGGCTGCCTACTTCAATATCGTCTGGCGCGTATTGCTCGACGACATGTTCGGATCGTTGCCCGATGGCACCCAGCTCACCGGTGGTGACCGATCGTTCCAGGTGGTGATTCCGCTCCTCGAACAGCCCGATTCGCCCTGGTGGAAGAGCGATCGCACCGGCGTCACCGGCCGCGACGCTGTGTTGTCTGATGCGCTGGACGAAGCCGCCGCAGAAGCCGTCGACCTCCTGGGCTCGCGCGAGTCCACCTGGGAGTGGGGAAGCCTCCACACCCTGAGCCTCACCAACAGCAGTTTCGGGCAGTCGGGCATCGCGCCCATCGAGTGGCTCTTCAACCGCGGCCCATACGAGGTCGGGGGCGGGTCATCCGTCGTCAACGCCATGGCGTGGTCGGCAACGGAGGGGTATGAGGTCAACTGGGTACCGTCGATGCGCCAGGTGATCAGCCTGGCCGATTTCGACGAGTCGACGTGGATCAACCTCACCGGGGCATCAGGCCATGCCTACCACCCGAACTACACCGACCAGACGCCGCTGTGGCAGCACGGCAAGACCAGGGAGTGGCTCTTCAGCCTGGACGCCGTTGCGAAGGCGGCGACGAACACGCTGGTCCTCACGCCGTAAGACACGTCGGGCAGGCTTAACGCAGTTCAGGGAGGCCGGCTGGCCTCCCTGAACGATGTGGTTTCTATTGACGTGCCGCCTTAGCGGACGGGGTAGTCGCGCGCCCCTGAGCCGATGTACAGCTGCTGCGGGCGGCCGATCTTCGTCGCGGTGTCTTCGTTCATCTCGCGCCAGTGGCCGATCCAGCCCGGCAGGCGGCCGATCGCGAAGAGCACGGTGAACATGCGCGTCGGGAATCCCATGGCCTTGTAGATGACGCCGGTGTAGAAGTCGACGTTCGGGTAGAGCTTGCGTTCCTTGAAGTAGTCGTCGTTCAGCGCGTACTGCTCGAGCTCCATGGCGATGTCGAGCAGGTCATCCTGCACGCCGAGCGCGGCGAGCACCTCGTGGGCACTCTCCTTGACGAGCTTCGCGCGCGGGTCGTAGTTCTTGTAGACCCGGTGTCCGAAGCCCATCAGCTTGACGCCGGCTTCCTTGTTCTTCACGCGTTCGACGTACTTTGCAACGCCCTCGCCGGAGTCCTTGATGTCCTGGAGCATCGAGAGCACTGCTTCGTTGGCGCCGCCGTGCAGCGGGCCGAACAGCGCGTTGATGCCGGCGGAGACAGAGGCGAACAGGTTGGCCTCCGTCGACCCTACGAGGCGAACGGTCGACGTCGACGCGTTCTGTTCGTGGTCTTCGTGCAGCATGAGCAGGCGCTCGAGCGCCTTGCTGACGACCGGGTTGACCTCATAGGGCTCCGCGAGGGTGCCGAAGTTCAGCTTGAGGAAGTTGTCGACGAAACTCAGCGAGTTGTCTGGGTACAGGAAAGCCTGGCCGATGCTCTTCTTGTGCGCGTATGCAGCCATGACCGGAAGCTTGGCGAGCAAGCGAACCGTCGCGATCTCGACGTGCTCAGGGTTCTTCGGGTTCAGCGAGTCCTGGTAGTACGTCGACAGCGCAGACACGCCACTCGACAGCACCGACATGGGGTGCGCGTTGTGCGGCAGGGCGCTGAAGAAATGCTTGAGATCTTCGTGCAGCAGCGTGTGGCGACGGATGCGGTGGTCGAAGTCGGACAGCTCGCTCTCAGTCGGCAGCTCACCATAGATGAGCAGCCACGCGGTCTCGAGGTAGCTCGAGTTCTTCGCGATCTGCTCGATCGGGTAACCGCGGTAGCGCAGGATGCCTTCTTCACCATCGATGAAGGTAATTGCCGAGCGCGTGGCCGCGGTGTTCACGAAGCCGTAGTCGAGTGTGGTGAGACCTGTCTGGCGGGTCAGCGTCGAAATGTCGAGACTCGACGCCCCGTCAACACTCCGCAGGATGGGGAACTCTGCGGTTCCTCCCGGGTAGGTGAGTGTTGCCTTCTGCGGATCGTTGGACGGTGTTGCGACGTCGCTCACGGCGCCTCCTGAATCTTTAAGCTGGCTGCTTGTGCCTGGTATCGGTGGCGGACCGCCGCAGAACACTTCTGGTGCTGGGCAACGTCAACCTTCTACAGCCTAATCCGCTTGGTCGCCTACTGTTGCACCCGCTAACAGCGGGGCCGCATCGTTAGACGTTGTCTACAGAGGCGCGCAGCCTCTCTGCCGCGGCAGCAATCCGCTCATCCGTTGCTGTGAGCGAGAATCGCACGTGCTGGGGATAGTAGTCACCGTAAAACGGGCCAGGGCCAGCCAATATGCCGAGTTCCGCCAGCCGAGCGATCGACTCCCAGGCGTCGACCCCTGCCGTCGCCCAGAGATAGAGGCCAGCCTCACTGTCATCGATGCGGAAGCCGGCGTCGATGAGCGCGGGGCGCAACACGTCCCTGCGGGCGCGGTAGCGCTCCTTCTGCTCTGCCACATGCACGTCGTCGCCGAGCGCCGTCACCATGGCGTGCTGGAGAGGCGCTGGGAGCATGAGGCCGGCGTGCTTGCGAACGGTCAACACACGCTGCAGCACCTGGCTGCAGCCGGCCGCGAAAGCAGCGCGGTAGCCGGCGAGGTTCGACTGCTTGCTCAGCGAGTAGATCGCCAGCACGTTGTGACGGCTGCCCTCGATCACGCGAGGATCGAGGATGCTCGGGATCGGCTCGCTGGCCCACTGGCCGTCCCAGCCGAGCTCTGCGTAGCACTCGTCGCTCACGATCACGGCGTCGAGTTCGCGGGCGCGCCTGACAGCCGCGCGCAGGTAGTCGACGGTGAGCACGCGACCATCGGGGTTGCCTGGGCTGTTCAACCAGATCAGGGCAGTGGATGCCGGCCACTCAGCAGGGTCGTCTGAGGCCAGGGCATCCGCCCCAGCGATTGCGGCACCGATCGCGTAGGTGGGATAGGCGGCCTTCGGGTGCACGATCGTGTCGCCCTCGCCGATGCCGAGCATGAACGGCAGCAGCGCCACGAGCTCCTTTGAGCCGATGGTCGGCAGCACGTTCTTCTCGGTGAGCCCCGTCACTCCCCTGCGGCGGGCGTACCAGTCGATAATCGCCTGCTGCAGCTGCGGGGTTCCCGCCGTCTGTGGGTAGGCGTGGGCATCCGTTGCCTCGGCAAGCGAGCGACGGATGAGCTCTGGCGTCGCGTCGACTGGAGAACCGATCGAGAGATCGACGATGCCGTCGGCGTGGGCGCGTGCGCGCGTGGCAAACGGAACCATCTGGTCCCACGGGTAGTCAGGAAGAGCGGCGAGCACGTCGTGCTTTAGTGCTGGACCTGGGGCGGCAGAACCGCGATGACCGGGTGATCCTTCGGAATGACGCCAACCTTGGCGGCTCCACCTGGGGACCCAACGTCGTCGAAGAACTCGACGTTGGCCTTGTAGTAGTCGGCCCACTGTTCTGGCAGGTCATCTTCGTAGTAGATGGCCTCGACGGGGCAGACGGGTTCGCAGGCACCGCAGTCGACGCATTCGTCTGGGTGGATGTAGAGGGAACGCTCGCCCTCGTAGATGCAGTCAACCGGGCATTCATCGATGCAGGCGCGGTCTTTGACATCGACACAAGGAAGAGCGATGACGTACGTCACAGTGGTGTGGTTCCCTTCACGAGCTGGATAACCAGTCTAAGCCTTCTCTGAATGCGTGGCGGCCCTGTCAGCTCTCGGCGGCAGATTCGGCCAGGCCAGCGTGATGGCTGCAACCAGCGTCGGCACGATGGTCCAGATCGTGCCCGGCACACCGGCGGGAACGAGCACCGAACCGCCCGCGCTCTTGAGCGACAGAACGAAGATGGTGAGCAGCATCCCGAGGGCACATAGGCCGAGCAGGAGACGCCCCACCTGGATCAGGCGCAGGCCGATCAACAGCGCAGAGGCCCCAAGGACGGCCAGGATCAACCCGATCGGGAACGCCACGCCCGCAATCGACACCGTTGTCTGGTGCGCGATGGTGCCGAGGACGCCGTAGACGATGCCGACGAGGAGCACGATGGCAGCAGAGACCAGTCTGCTGGTGACCGTCGGCGGCTCAACGTCGAAAGTGCCCTGGTCAACCATCTGTGTTCCTCTGTTTCCTGACGCGCTGTTCCCTGGCGGGCTCGCGGTGGTGTGCCACCGCTGCGCGTATCTTCTTAGGGAAAATCTTAGCTGGACACCCCGGTCATCACGGGTTAGAGTCGTTTCCGCTTAGGATAGCCTTACCACTCTTCTCGTCGCCAAACCTGAAAGCTCCCGTGCTCGCAAATTACCTGATCGGCCTGCGTGAAGGTCTTGAAGCCGCACTCGTCGTAACGATTCTTATCGCGTACATCGTGAAGATCGACCGCCGAGACGTGTTGCCGCGCATCTGGGCAGGCGTCGGGCTTGCGGTCCTGCTCGCCCTCAGCCTCGGAGCGCTTCTCACGTTCGGCACCTACGGTCTGACTTTTGAGGCGCAGGAGACGATAGGCGGGCTGCTGTCAATCATCGCCACTGGCCTGGTGACCTGGATGGTCTTCTGGATGCTGCGCACGGCTCGTGACCTCAAGGGCCACCTGCACGGCAGCATCGACAAGCACATCGTCGGGTCTGGGCTCGGACTTGTCCTGGTGGCGTTCCTCGCCGTTGGCCGCGAGGGCATCGAGACAGCACTCTTCATCTGGGCCGCCGTGCAGGCGACCGGCGAGACCACGCTCCCCCTCCTTGGCGCAGGCCTCGGCATCCTGACCGCCGTCGTACTCGGCTGGTTCGTCTACAAGGGCATGCTGCGCATCAACCTGTCCCGCTTCTTCACCTGGACCGGTGTCTTCCTCATCATCGTGGCCGCCGGTGTGCTCTCGTACGGCGTGCACGACCTGCAGGAAGCAGGCGTCCTGCCCGGCCTGAACAGCCTCGCCTTTGACGTGAGCGGCGCTATCCCGCCTGGCAGCTGGTACGGAACCCTGCTGAAGGGCACCGTCAACTTCTCACCGGCCACCACCTGGCTCGAACTGATCGTGTGGACGCTGTACCTGGTTCCCACCCTGACCATCTTCATCGTGAAGAGCCGCTCAGGCGGTCCCGTGCCGCGCCAGTCGGCCACGCCGGAACTGAGAGTTCCGGCATCCGTCTGAAAATCGTTCCCACGCGCCACCGCATGCCGCGTGCTTCAGCCACAACCAGCAGGAGAATCCCTTGAGAAATCGCGCCATTTTGTTCGTTGCACCGCTTGCAGCGGCGACACTGCTGCTATCCGGCTGCGTCAAGAACGCCACAGCAGAGGGCGAAGGCTCGAGTCTCACGGTGTCATCGACGGCGAGCGACTGCGCCGTGTCTGCGAACACCGCCGCCAGCGGAACGGTGTCGTTCAGCGTGTCGAATGAAACGGATGAGGTCAGCGAGTTCTACCTGCTGGCTGACGACGGTCTTCGCATTGTCGGCGAGGTCGAGAACGTGGGCCCAGGCGTCACGCGGAACCTCGTCGTGCGAGCGCAGCCCGGCGACTACTTCACGGTCTGCAAGCCGGGCATGGTTGGCGATGGAGTCGGCAAGGCAGCGTTCACGGTGACCGGGTCTGACGTGTCACTCGCAGGCGACGAGCAGGAGCAGATCGACGCCGCAGCGGTCAACTACGTCGCGTACATCAAGGACCAGGTCGGCCAGCTGGTGCCAGGCACCCAGACGTTCCTCGACGCCTACCTGGCTGGGGATGACGAGACGGCACGCGCCCTGTACCCGACGACGCGCGCCAGCTACGAGCGCATCGAACCGGTCGCAGAGTCATTCGGCGACCTCGACCCGCAGATCGACTTCCGTGAGGCCGACGTCGCAGAAGGCGACGAATGGACCGGTTGGCACCGCATCGAGAAGGACCTCTTCCCGCCGACAGCCGCCGAGAACGGTGGCGCAGAGTACGTTGCCCTCACGCCAGAGGAACGCAGCTACTACGCAGACAAGCTCACCGCCAACACGCAGGAGCTCTACGACGCCGTGCACGCCGCCGACTACAGCGTGACGATCGACTCGATCTCCAACGGCGCGATCGGCCTGCTCGAAGAGGTCGCAAGCGGCAAGATCACCGGCGAAGAAGAGATCTGGTCGCACACTGACCTCTGGGACTTCCAGGCCAACCTCGAAGGCGCCCGGGTCGCATATGAAGGCGTTCGCGACATCCTGAAGGCGAAGGACGCAGACCTCGTCAGCACCCTCGACAGCCGGTTCGACAGCCTCGAGACGCAGCTCGCCGCCTACGGCAGCCTCGAGGGCGGTTTCACGTACTACGACGAATTGTCCGCCACGCAGGTGAAGGACCTCGCCGACGGTGTGAACGCCCTGAGCGAACCGCTCAGCACGCTCACCGCCGTTCTGGTTGGCTAGGCGTGAGATGACCGACGACACGACCGACGCCCCAGAGCCGACATCTCCGCATGTTGGCACTGAGGCGTCAGCGTCAGCGTCGGCGTCAGCGTCAGCGGATTCGACTGCAGCAGCTGATCAGCCGCACTCCCCCGCCCGGCAGGGCCACAACACGCAGAACCGCGGCCTGTCGCGACGCGGTCTGTTCGGGCTTGCCGGGATCGGCGTCGGCGCCGGCCTGGTCGGCGCTGCCGCAGGTGTGGCCGGCGACAGGGCGGTCATCGCGGCGACCAGCGCCCCGAACGGGTCAACGGTCTATCCGTTCTACGGTGCGCACCAGGCCGGCATCGTCACGCCGGCCCAGGACCGCCTGCATTTCGCCAGCTACGACGTCGGCAACATCAGCCGAGATGAGCTCATCGAACTCCTCACGGACTGGACCGTTGCCGCCGCACGCATGACGACGGGCGGCTCTGCGGGCACATACGGCCCGGCCACCGGCCCATACGACGCCCCGCCGGACGACACGGGCGAGGCGCTCGACCTGCCGGCATCCGGTCTCACCATCACGTTCGGGTTCGGCCCTGGCCTGTTCGCCACAGCGGATGGCGTCGACCGCTTCGGCCTGGCCTCCAGGCGGCCCGCCGCCCTGGTCGACCTGCCGCACTTCCAGGCCGATGCGCTTGTCCCTGCCCAAACGGGCGGCGACCTGTGCATCCAGGCCTGCAGCGACGACCCCCAGGTGGCCGTGCACGCCATCAGGAACCTGTCGCGAATCGCGTTCGGCCGGGCATCCATTCGCTGGTCGCAGCTGGGGTTCGGGCGCACGTCATCGACGAGCCGATCGCAGGTCACTGCTCGCAACCTCTTCGGGTTCAAGGACGGCACGGCGAACGTGAAGTCGGAGGACACCGCGGTGGTCGACGAACACATCTGGGCCAGCGGTTCTGACGGTGCAGCGTGGATGGCCGGTGGCTCGTATCTCGTTGCCCGTCGCATCCGCATGACGATCGAGACCTGGGATCGCACCTCGCTGCGTGACCAGGAGAACATCGTCGGGCGCACCAAGGGCGAGGGCGAGCCGCTTTCCGGCGGCACAGAGTTCACTGAGCCGGACTTCGCGATGGTCGGGCGCGGCGACGCCCCGATCATCCCTGTCGACTCCCACGTCGCGCTCTCGCACCCCGATCAGAATGACGGGGCGGTGCTGCTGCGTCGCGGCTACAACTTCGTCGACGGCAACGACGACCTCGGTCGGTTGAATGCCGGACTGTTCTTCATTGCGTTCCAGCGCGATCCACGCACGCAGTTCATTCCGATCCAGACCCGTCTGGCGGCCAACGACGCCATGAACGAGTACGTGAGACACGTGGGCTCCGGCATCTTCGCAGTGCCGGCAGGGGCGACGGAAGGCTCGTTCATCGGGGCTGAACTCTTCGCCTAGGCCGAGTTCCCTGTCGGGCCCGCGGACGGGCATCCGCTCAACTGTCGCCTCGAAACCACCCGCACACAGCTGGGCGCGCGAAAACGCCCCAGGCGCGCGATAAAACGCGCACCCACGGGGAAACCGCGCGCCAGGATTCGCCTGTGATGCGGCAGGGCGGTGATGCGGCAGGGCGGTGATGCGGCGGGGTGGGTGTGGCGCGCGCCGACGGCCTCGCCCGTCGCTGGGGCTACTTGTCGCCCTCAGCCACCGTGTAGAGCAAGCCGTCCGCGGTGCCAGCCACCACCACGGTGTAGTTCCCGTTGCTTGTGGTGAGAACTCCGGCTTCAGCGCCCTGGGCGGCAACGTCAACCGTGAAGCCGGCGTCCTCCAGCTGCGTGCGCGCGTCGGTGAGCGGATCACTGGCGCTCGACTTCACCGTGACGACCCACCCTGGTGACGCATCGGCTTTCGCTCCTGCGCCGAACATCAGTTCGCCGTCGATGACGGGCACCTCAGCCGGCCAGCCGCTGGGCAGTGAGCCGCCGAGGCTGACCTCTCCCCCTGATGCATCCTGGACGACACCGTTGACGAGTCCACCGACATCCGCCCCACAGCCCGTCAGTGCGCCGAGACCGGCACACGCAAGGACGGCGGCAATGGCGACGCTAGCTCCGCGGTGACGAGTGGTCTGTGTTCTGGTCATCCGTGTACTCATCTGTGTCCTCATTGGTCTGCGTTCCTCTGGCACCTGCATGATGGGGCACATGCGTACACCCAGCTTAACGAGTGAACGCGACCGCCCCAGCGAGATCGAGTCTCACCGGAACGGCCGCGTTCAGCCGATGCTAGGTACTGATTTACGCCTGGTCCTGCTTCTTCAGGCGTGAGGTGTTGCGTGCACGAGCCTGCGCTGCGAGCTCAACCTTGCGGATGCGCACGATCTCAGGGGTGACCTCAACACACTCGTCTTCACGAGCGAATTCGAGGCACTGCTCGAGGGTCAACTGGCGTGACGGGGTCATCGACTCGAAGGTGTCAGAAGTCGACTGACGCATGTTGGTCAGCTTCTTTTCCTTCGTGATGTTCACGTCCATGTCGTCTGCACGTGAGTTCTCACCGATGACCATGCCCTCGTAGACCTCTTCGGTGGGGTTCACGAAGAAGGTCATGCGCTCCTGCAGGGCGATGATGGCGAACGGGGTGACAACACCTGAACGGTCGGCAACGATCGAGCCGTTGTTGCGCGTGTTGATGGTGCCGGCCCAGGGCTCGTAGCCGTGCGAGATGGCGTTGGCGATACCGGTACCACGCGTGGTGGTGAGGAACTCGGTACGGAAGCCGATGAGGCCACGTGACGGAACGATGAACTCCATGCGAACCCAGCCGGTGCCGTGGTTCGCCATGTTCTCCATGCGACCCTTGCGAGCGGCGAGCAGCTGGGTGATGCCACCGAGGTACTCCTCAGGTGCGTCGATGGTCAGGTGCTCGAACGGCTCGTGAACCTTGCCGTCGATCTTCTTGACAACTACCTGCGGCTTGCCGACGGTGAGCTCGAAGCCCTCACGACGCATCTGCTCGACCAGGATGGCGAGAGCGAGCTCGCCACGACCCTGAACTTCCCAGGCGTCCGGGCGTCCGATGTCGACAACCTTGAGCGAAACGTTACCGACGAGCTCCTTGTCGAGACGGTCCTTGACCATACGAGCGGTGAGCTTGTGGCCCTTGACCTTGCCGATGAGCGGCGAGGTGTTGGTACCGATCGTCATCGAGATGGCGGGGTCGTCAACCGTGATGGTCGGCAGCGGACGGGGGTCGTCCGGGTCGGCCAGCGTCTCACCAATGGTGATGTCCGGGAATCCGGCGACGGCGACGATGTCACCGGGGCCGGCGCTCTCTGCGGGGTAACGGTCGAGTGCCTTGGTGATCATGAGCTCGGTCACGCGCACGTTGTGCACAGAACCATCGTGCTTGATCCACGCGACGGTCTGGCCCTTCTTGATGTTGCCCTGGAAGATGCGGAGCAGCGCGAGGCGGCCGAGGAACGGCGAGGAGTCGAGGTTGGTGACCCAGGCCTGCAGCGGGTGCTCGTCGTCGTAGACGGGAGCGGGGATGTGCTCGAGGATCGCTTCGAAGAGCGGCTCGAGGTCATCGTTGTCCGGCAGGGTGCCGTTTTCGGGCTTGTTCAGGCTGGCTGCACCGTTACGACCGGATGCGTAGACGACGGGAACGTCGAGGATCGCGTCGAGGTCGAGGTCTGGGACGTCATCGGCCATGTCGCTGGCGAGACCGAGGAGGAGGTCCTGGCTCTCTGCAACGACCTCGTCGATACGTGCGTCAGGGCGGTCGGTCTTGTTGACCAACAGGATGACGGGAAGCTTGGCCTCGAGCGCCTTACGGAGCACGAAACGGGTCTGCGGGAGCGGGCCCTCGCTGGCGTCAACCAGCAGGACGACGCCGTCGACCATGGACAGGCCGCGCTCGACCTCGCCACCGAAGTCGGCGTGGCCGGGGGTGTCGATCACGTTGATCGTGATGGGGCCATCGGTGGCGTGCTTGCCCTTGTACGAGATCGCCGTGTTCTTGGCGAGGATCGTGATGCCCTTTTCGCGCTCGAGCTCGTTCGAGTCCATGGCGCGCTCATCGACGTGCGAGTGGTCCGCGAAAGAGTTTGTCTGGTTGAGCATGGCGTCGACCAGGGTGGTCTTACCGTGGTCAACGTGGGCAACAATAGCTACGTTTCGAAGATTATTGCGCGTGGCAATCGCCATAGAAGAAATCCTTACAAAAGAATGGCTGCCGCAAAATGTCGCATGCGACGAAGAATGGAAGTGTGGTCAGAACTTGACCCAACGGAATATCTTACCGCACTCAATCTGTGCATTCGCGCCGAGACATAGTAGCCGCACTCTCGGCGGAAACAGAATCGGGATGACGCCTGCTGGCGCCATCCCGATTCTTACGTGCTTAGAGCGTGAGTTGTGCGTTGATCAACGAGCTATTTAGCCCAGCCGACGAGTGCCCAGTCGATGGTCTCGAACTGGGTGGCGCCGTAGTTCACGAGGCCGGACTTGACCGCGTACACGTTCGGCAGCGGTGCGATCGGCACGATGGGCACGTAAGCGGCAAGGACCTTGTCGATCTTGTCGGCGATCACGAGGCGCTTGGCCGGGTCGAGCTCCGCGTTGACCTCGTCGTACAGGTCGCCGAGGGACTCGTCGGTGATGCCGGTGAAGTTCGACTCAGAGTCGACGGGGTGGAAGAGCGCCTCGGACGAGGAAATCGGGTAGGCCGTACCCTGCCAGGAGAAACTGGTCATCTCGTAGTCGCCAGGGATGATGTAGTCGGAGAAGTACTTCGCAGACGGCACCTCGTCGAGCTTGACGGTGACGCCCACCTCCTTGAGGTCGGCCTGCACCTGGACCGCACGCTGCTTGTTCGTCGGCGTTTCGGCTGGAACGGTGATCGTGAGGGTCAACGGTTCGCCGTCCTTCTCGCGAAGCCCCTTGTCGCCTTCCGTGTATCCAGCCTCATCGAAGAGCTTCTTGGCGGCATCGACGTCGTACCCGATTGCTGCGTCGACGTTGTCTTCGTAGCCCTTCTGGCCCGGCATGAAGATGTAGCTGCCCTGGGTTGTGGCGTCGACACCGACCGGGGTATTCGCCGATTCAGAGAAGAGCTCGCGGTTGAGTGCGTGTCCGATGGCCTGGCGAACCTTGACATCAGCCAGGGGGCCCTTAGAGCCGTTCATGGTGAGGTGGGTCCACGTGAGTCCGCCTGACGCCTGAATTTCGGCGTCCTTGCGCTTCTTGGCCGTCTGGTACGCGTCGGCGTTCGACGTGATGGACAGAACATCGGTCTCGGAGTTGCCGAACGAGGTGGCCTGCGATTCACCGCTGACGACCTTCACGATCACCGTGTCGAGCTTCGGAGTTTCACCCCACCAGGCCGGGTTTCGTACGAGCGTGATGACCTGCCCGGTCTGGTCAATGTCCGAGATCTTGAACGGGCCGGACGACGGCACCGGGGTCGAGACATAGCCGGTGTTGAACGCGTCAGGGGTGGCTGCGACGGAAACCGGCAGGACGAGGCCAAAGATCGACTGCCAGTCGGCGCTTGCCTTGCTGAATGTGACGGTGAAGTCGAATTCGCTGTCGCCGGCGGGCTCGATGGCGGAGATGTCTTCATAGATGGCGGTCGACGCCGGTGAGTACGCTTCGTTGCTGCCGTTCAGGGCCTGCCAGGTCGCCACGTAATCCTTATACGTGATGGGGGTGCCGTCTTCCCAGACGGCCTTGGGGTTGAGCTTGATCTCGACAACCTGCGGGTCGCTGCTGACCACCTCAGCCGATGTCGCGTAGTTGGGATCGACGACGGAAGTGCCGTCCTCGGCGATCTTGATCGGCCCGCCGTAGGTCAACTGGACGGTGTTGTTCGTATCAACCTCGTTGCCGTCGACCTGCATGATGTTCAAGTTGGACGGCATCGAACCGATGGCGAGGTTGAGGGTGCCGCCATCCTGCACGTCTGCGGCGTCTGCCCTCACCCATGCTGTGGATGGAAGGTCACCGCCCGTCGACGTTTCTGTCTTTTCGGTATTGCCCGGCGCACATGCCGACAGCACGAGCGCAGCTGCGCTCAGTATTGTCACTGTCGCAAGAACGGTATTACGTCGTCGCATAGTGGTTCTCCATCTCTTGGTTGGAACTTCTACAGGTCGGGGGAAGCTGTGGGGAGCTGTGCCGTCTGGGCCACGGACACGTCAATCTCGTTCCGTTCAACGTGGTGGCAGGCGACGGTGACGTCGCCGTGGTGAGCCAACTCTGGGTCAACGCTCGCGCAGCGCTGCTGGGCCGTGGCATCGAGCAACGCGTAGAGCGGGCACCGGCTGCGGAAGTTGCAGCCGTCGATCACCGCGCTCGGGCTCGGGAGTTCGCCCTCGAGCAGGACGCGCTTTCGGTTGCGTTCGATCTCAGGGTCGGGGATCGGCGCCGCCGAGATCAGGGCCTGGGTATACGGATGCCGTGGGTTGGCAAATACCTCGGCCACCGGCCCGTACTCCACGATCCGGCCGAGATACATGACAGCAACCGTGTCGGCGATCTGGCGGATGATGGCCAGGTCGTGGGCGACGAACAGGTAGGACAGGCCGAGTTGCTCCTTGAGGTCTTCCAGCAGGTTGATGACACCGGCCTGGATGGAGACGTCAAGCGCAGACACCGGCTCGTCGAGGATCACCAGTTTGGGATTGGTTGCCAGGGCGCGGGCGATGCCGATGCGCTGGCGCTGGCCGCCGGAGAACTCGTGCGGGTAGCGGTCGGCCATCACCGGATCCATGCCGACGAGGTCGAGCAGCTCTGCGACGCGAGCGCGCCTGGCGTCTGGCTTGGTACCGTGCACGGTGAGCGGCTCACCGATCACATCACCGATCGGAAGCCGGGGGTCGATCGCTGCCATCGGGTCCTGGAAGACGATTTGCACATCGGTGCGCAGCTTCAGGCGTTCGGCCTTGGTCATCGTGGCGACATCGGCCCCGTTGACCAGGATCTGGCCGCCCTGTGGTGTCGCCATCTCCATGATCTCGAGGATGGTCGTCGACTTGCCGCAGCCGGATTCGCCGACGAGCCCCAACGTCTGGCCTGGCTGGATCGAGAACGACACCCCGTCGACCGCTCGCACTGTACCGACCTGCCGGCGGAAGATGCCACCCTGACTGACCGGGTAGTGCCGGATGAGATCAGTGACGGCGAGCACCGGCACAGCGAGCTCTTTCGCGTTTGGCGCAGGGGCGGCGAGCGGTTCTGGGCGCGGGAACACCTCTGCACGAGCCAGGCTGCCGTCGGCGATCTCGCCCGCGCGGTGGCAGGCGGCTGCGTGCGGTACTGCAACTGGGAGCAAGGGAAGCATTGGGCGCAGCTCACGTTCGAGGGTGTCCTCCGTCGTGTGCACCGCAAGCGCCGGCTCATCGGTGTGGCACACCGCCAGTGCGATCGGGCACCGCGGTGCGAACGGGCAGCCGGGAGCGAGCGCGGTCAGCGACGGCGGTCGACCTTCGAGCGGTACCAGCCGCTGCGTGCCTGCAGTCTGCATGTTCGGGACGGAGCGGAGCAGGCCAATGCTGTACGGCATGTGCGCTGCACTGAAGACATCAGCCGTTGTCCCGTACTCGACGAGCCGCCCGGCATACATGACGCCAATGCGATCGGCGTGACCTGCCACGACACCGAGGTCGTGGGTGATCAGGACGACAGCGGCACCCGTCAGCTCCTTGGCCTTCTCCAGCACCTCAAGGATCTGCGCCTGGATGGTGACGTCGAGCGCGGTGGTCGGTTCGTCGGCGATGATCAGGCGGGGGTCGTTCGCGATCGCCATCGCGATCATGGCTCGCTGTCGCATGCCGCCGGAGAACTCGAACGGATACGACATCGCCCGTCGTTCTGGCGACGGAATCCCGACGACCCCGAGCAGCTCGACGGCGCGAACGTGCGCGGCACGCTTACTGAGCGCCGAATCGTGCAGGAGCAGGGCCTCCGCAATCTGGGCGCCGACCGTGTACACCGGCGTGAGCGCAGACAGCGGGTCCTGGAAGACCATCGAGATGTCACGACCGCGGATGCCTGACAAGGCTTTGTCGTCCAGCTCCAGCAGCGATCGCCCGTCAAACGAGATCGAACCTGTTACCTCGGCCGAGCTCGGGAGCAGCCCCATGACAGCGAGGGAAGACACCGATTTGCCCGATCCTGACTCGCCGACAATGCCGAGGAACTCCCCCTCATTGACGTGATAGCTGATGCCGCGAACCGCGTTGACCGCAGGCCCTCCCCGCTGCGGGAAGCTGACCGAGAGGTTCTCGACCTCAAGAATCCGCTTCGAGGGACGCAGCAGCCCGGCCGGGCGCTGGCCGAGATCACGATCGAGATTAGTCACGGTTGACTCCAGAGGTCGGGTCGACGGCATCGCGCAGGGCATCGCCAACGAGGCTCACCGCGAACAGGGTCAGCACAAGCACACCGGCAGGGAACACGAACAGCCATGGACGGGTCACCGCTGCTGACGTGCCTTCTGCGAGCAGCGTGCCCAGCGAGACATCGGGGGCTCGAACTCCGAATCCGAAGTAGCTGAGGCTCGTCTCAGCCATGATCGAGGCCACAATGCCGAGGGTGGCGTCGATGATCAACAGCGAGGCGATGTTGGGGATGATGTGACGGCCCAGGATGGTGCGCGTCGGAACGCCCATGTACCTGGCCGCCTTCACGAAGTCCCTGTCACGAAGCGACTTGGTCTGCGACCTGACAACCTGCGCCATCACCATCCAGCTGAAGCCGGCGATGAACAGCGTCAGGAAGACCCACGACAGCGAGGTGAACAGCGGGCTCAGAATGACGAGCAGGATGAAGGATGGGAGCACGAGCAGCAGGTTGATGCACCACACAAACACGCTGTCAACGGCACCGCCGACGTAGCCGGCGATCGACCCGACGACGGCCGCGATCAGCGTCCCCAGCGGGCCGGCGATCAGCCCGATGATGAGCGACTTCTGCAGGCCATTCAACGTTTGTGCGTAGAGATCCTGGCCGATGTTGTTCGTGCCGAACCAGTGCAACTGGGTCGGTCCCATTCCCATGTTCAGCGGATCGCGCCCAGAGACATCGAACGGGTAGAACAGTGGGCCAAGGATCGCCCACAGGCAGATCAGGGCGATAGCGATAGCACCGACCCAGAATCGTGGCGTGTGGGACAGCCGCTGCCAGACGAGGCGTGACCGGGAGAGCGGCTTGCGGGATTGCACCACCTCCGTGGGGGTGGCCGGAGCTGGCCCTGGCAGCGTTGCGCTGGTTTCTTCCAACAGTGACATGTCAGCCCCTTACCCGTGGGTCGAGTGCGGCGTAAAGAATTTCGGACAGCGTCGACGAGAAGAGCACGAGTACCGCTAAGAAGAGCGTTGAGCCCGCGACGCCGTTGATGTCGTTCTGGGTGATGGATTGGAGGGTGAATTCGCCCATGCCGTGGAACGAGAAGACGATCTCGAGCATGATCGAGCCGGCAATCAGCGTGCCGAAACTGTAGGCAAAGAACGTCGACATCGGGATAAGGGCAACGCGCACGCCGTGGCGCACGAGCGCTGAGTTGCGGGATCGCCCCTTGGCCCGTGCCGTGCGGATGTAGTCAGCAGACAACACATCGAGCATCACGCTGCGCTGATATCGCGAGTAGCTTGCAGCGCCCATGAGGGTGAGCGCGATGGTTGGGAGCAGCAGGTGCCCTGCCCTGTCGGATGCCAGTACCCACCACGGTCCCGTCAATCCGGCGGTGTACTCCCCCGTGAAGTTGATCAGTTGCACACCACCGACCTGATTGACCAGCGTCGCGCCGATCATGAGCAGCACGCCGATCACAAAAGTCGGCATGGCGAAGATCAGGTAAGAGGAATACGTCACGAGCTGGTCGCTGAGGCTGTACTGCTTGACCGCTCCCCAGACGCCGAGCACCACGCCGAGGATGGCGCCGAGGAGCGAGCCGATGAGAAGGAGCCGCAGGCTCACCCCTGAGCGGGAGATCATTTCATCGATGACAGGCTTGCCGGCCACAGAGGTGCCGAGCGACCCGTGCAGGATGATGTTAGTCACCCAGTCCCAGAGGCGCTGCAACACCGGAACATCAGGATTGACACCCAGGCTGTTCAGGGTGTTGGTGATCGACTGCTCGCTCGGTCGCGGGTTCCGGCCGTAGTACTTGGCTGCCGGATCCAGCGCGATACTCGACACGATGTAGGCCAGGCAGGTCGCTAACGCCGAGAGGATGACGTAGTTGACGAACCGTTTGGAGATGTAGAGGAGCACGAACGGCTACGAGATTCGAATCATCCTGCCGGTTCTGACTTCCAGATTCGGTGGCGCCACGCGAACAACCTCGACAGACGAACCACGTCGGACAGTTCCACATGGGGCAAGTGACACAGGAGTCTCCTTTGCATTCCGCGTACGGAACGTCGGCGAACAAAACCGTGCAGTCGTGTAACTTCTTCGCACGTGACTGTGATTCTATGGCCGAAAAACTCGTCGTCTACCCCTGGTTAGGTGGCGTAACATAATCGACTCACAACCGTTACACATCTGGCGCTCATGAGCACAGGGACGCAACACTCTTGCGTCATTTTCTGAGAATTTGCACAGATATTGAGGATTCGGAGAAACGCACGCGTGTTCCGCCCTCCGCGCGAACTGCGTTACAGCCCGCCGATGGCCGACTGGATGGCCAGGATGACGACAATCACCACGCCGGTCACGATGGCCGTCCATTGCGGGTGCCATTCGATGGGTTCCACGTCGGCAGCACCGACCGGGTATCGCGCCATGAATCCGTCGACAACGTCCTGCACGGCGACCGAGTCCCGCTTCGTGCCGACCTGCTGCGGGCGTCCGCGTCCAGGCTTGGCCACCGGCGCGCCCCAGCTCTTGATCAGCCGGCCATCTCGCGTTTCGACGACGAGCTGGTAGCGAGTGGTGACATCGGCTACCTGGTCCCACGCGATGTGCGCGGTGCGCAGGATGTTCACCACGGTGATTCCCGAGGCGTCAAGCCGAACGGATGGCCGCAGGAACACCACAACGCCAATCCAGACGATGAGCGCCAAAGTGGGCAACGCGGCGAAGGCCACGTCGAGCCTCCCCCTGACGAGCGAGTCGCCGAGCAGCACAGCGCAGACGACCGCGAGAACGTAGAACGAGAGCTGCGCCGTGGTCGACTTCAACACCACCGGCTTGTCAGCGGATGCCATTGCCTGTGAATCGTCGGATTCCATCGAAATTCCCCTGTCGAGAGCCGGCGTTGCTGCTGGCGTGACTGATATGGAAAACGGGCGGGAAGAGCATCAGCCCCTCCCACCCGTTTCCGCGTGGTACTGCGTCGGCTGCTATACGCCGAGCATGATGTTCGCACCCGGGATTGCGTCGAGCAATGCCCGCGTGTAGTCCTGCTGCGGGTTGTCGAAGACGTCGTCGACAGACGCCTTTTCGACGATCTTGCCCCGCTGCATCACGCACACCTGGTCGGCGATCACGCGGACGACGGCGAGGTCGTGTGTGATGAAGAGGTAGGTCAGCCCCAGCTCAGCCTGCAGGTCAGACAGCAACCGCAGAATCTGGGCCTGAACGAGCACATCGAGAGCCGACACGGCCTCGTCGAGGATCACGATCTCGGGCTTCAACGCCAGCGCACGAGCGATGGCAACGCGCTGGCGCTGGCCACCTGAGAGCTCGTTCGGGTAGCGCGTGGCGAGCGATGTCGGCAGCGATACCTGGTCGAGCAGCTCGTTCACACGGGCGCGACGTGATGCCCTGTCGCCGACCCTGTGCACGTTGAGCGGCTCTGCGATCGTGTTGCCGATGTTGCGCAGCGGGTCGAGGGAGCCGTACGGGTCCTGGAACACCGGCTGCATGGTGCGGCGCAGTGACAACAGCTGGCGACGGTTCAGCGTCGACGAGTCGACACCCCCGATCTTGACGTGGCCTGCGGTGATGCCCTCAAGCTGGAGCAACAGCTTCGCAACGGTGGACTTGCCGGAGCCCGACTCGCCTACCAGCGCCATCGTCGTGCCACGTTCGACAGAGAATGACACATCGTCGACGGCCCTGAAGTTACGGCTCTCGCCCTTCTCCCCGCGGATCTTGTATTCCTTGACGAGCGAAACAACCTCAATGGCGGTGTCGCGGGGAACGCTCAGTGCGAGCTTCTCAGCACGAACTTCCGCGTTCTCAATGAGGTCAACCGTCTCGACGACGCTGGGCGCCGTGTAGTTCAGCTTGGCCAGCGGCGTGTGCGTCGACTGGATGCGACGAGACGCAAGGCTCGGCGCCGCAGCGACCAGGCGCTGCGTATACGGGTGCTGCGGGTTCTGCAGGATTTCCTTCGACGGCCCCGACTCGACGACGCGACCCTTGTACATCACGACGAGCTTCTCAGCACGCTCTGCAGCGAGGCCGAGGTCGTGCGTGATGAACAGCACAGCGGTGCCGAGGTCGCGGGTCAACGTCGCCATGTGGTCGAGGATGACGCGCTGCACCGTGACGTCGAGAGCGGATGTCGGCTCATCGGCGATCAGCAGGCGCGGGTTCGACGACAGGCCCATACCGATGAGCACGCGCTGGCGCATTCCACCGGAGAACTGGTGGGGGAACTGGCGCATGCGCTTGTCGGCGTCGGACAGGCCGGCTTCCTTCAGCACCTCGATAGCGCGCTTCTTGACGTCCTTGCCCTTGGCGATACCGTTCGCACGGATTGCCTCCTCGACCTGGAAGCCGATGCTCCACACCGGGTTGAGGTTCGACATCGGGTCCTGGGGTACGAAACCGATCTGGCGGCCGCGGACCTCTTCCATCTCCTTTTCGGAGAGTTTCGTGAGGTCGCGTCCTTCGAACAGGATCTCGCCACCCGTGATCCGGCCGGAGCCGGGGAGCAGGTTGATGATGCCGTGCGCGGTCGTCGACTTGCCTGAGCCCGACTCTCCGACGATGGCGAGGGTGTCGCCAGGCATCATCGTGATGTTCACGCCGTTGACCGCTGGAACGAGGCCGTTCTGCGTCTGGAACCCAACCTGCAGGTTCTTGATCTCGAGCAGCGGCTGCTGCCCGTGTACTGCTGCGTCTGGCGTCTGGCTCATCGCAGTGCCCTCGCCTTCGGGTCAAGTGCGTCGCGAACAACCTCGCCGAGCGAGATGAAAGCGAAAACGGTAATGGACAGGGCGATCGACGGGTAGATCAGCGTCTGCGGCGCGGTGCGCAGGTCCTTCTGGGCCTGGCTGATGTCGTTACCCCACGACATGACGTCGCCACCGAGGCCAACACCGAGGAACGACAGGGTCGCCTCTGCCACGATCGCGGCGGCCAGCGAGATGGTCGTGATCACGATCACGGGAGCGATCGAGTTCGGCAGCACGTGCTTCAGGAGAATCTTGAACCGGGAGAGTCCGAGAGCGGTCGACGCCATGACGTAATCGGCATTCTTGACCCTCAGGATCTCGGCCCGCAACACTCGCGCTGTAGACGGCCACGCGAAGATACCGATGGCCAATGAAATCGACCACACGCTCCGGTACTGGGACAGCACCGACATGATGACGACGGCAGCGAGGATGTAGGGAATCGAGAAGAAGATGTCACCGATGCGTGAGAGCGTCGCGTCGACCCATCCACCGTAGAAACCGGCGAATGCTCCGAACACAATGCCAAGCACCGTGGTGAGAACGATCACGATGATGCCGACGGCCACGGAGGTGGACGTACCGTGGATGATCCGCGAGTAGACGTCACAGCCCTGCTTGTTGAAGCCGAGCGGGTGTCCGGCAGTCGGTGCCCCGTTGCTGTTGCTCAGGAAGCAGTTGTTGTTCGGCAGGGTCTGCGTGAACAGGCCAGGAAGTAGCGCAACCAGCACCACAAGCACAATCAAGGCTGCGGAGATCCAGAACATCGGACGGCCCCTGAGGTCGCGCCAGGCGTCGATCCAGAGGTTGCTGGGCTTCTCAGCGACCTTGACGGCGTCGATGCTGACGAGAGGAGTTTCCTCCAGCGGAGCAACGAAGTGGGTAGGCGAAGGAACGTAGATCGGCTTGTCGTCGATCGTTCCTTCCGTGAAGTTACTTGACATAGCGAATCCTTGGGTCGAGCAGACCATAGAGCAGGTCAACGACGAGGTTGACGACGAGGTAGATCAGGACCATGACGGTGACGAAGGAAACCACGGTCGGTCCTTCACCGCGGATGATCGCCTGATACAGCGTGTTTCCGACACCGGGCACGTTGAAGATGCCCTCTGTGACGGTGGCACCCACGAGCAGCACACCGAAGTCGGTGGCGAGGTACGTCACAACCGGGATCAGCGAGTTACGCAGGATGTGCACAGGGATGATCCGCTTGCGGCTGAGGCCCTTGCTGTACGCGGTACGCACGAAGTCCGCACCAGAGGTCTCGATGACAGACGCGCGGGTCAATCGAACGATCTGCGCGAAGCTGATGCTTGCAAGCACGAGGGCCGGCATGATCAGGTCCTGGATCGGCGCACCGCTGCCCACCGTGGTTCTGGCCCACCCGAGCCACACACCAAAGACGTACTGCGCAACGAAGGCAATGACGAAGATCGGGAGCGAGATCAGCACGAGGCTGACGGCGAGCGAGCTGCCATCGAAGAACTTGCCCTTGCGGATACCGGAGATGAGGCCGACCAGGATGCCGAAGACTGTCTCGAAGAACAGTGCGAGAACGGCAAGACGGATCGTGACGGGGAACGTGCGGGCGAGAATCTCGGTGACCGGCTCTCCGGAGAAGGAGATACCGAAGTCGCCGCGGAAGATTCCACCGATGTAGATGAAGTACTGCACGATGAACGGCTGGTCCAGGTGATACTGCGCGCGAAGCTGCTCGACAACTGCCGGGTTGGGCGTCTTGTCGCCGAACATCGCGAGGATCGGGTCACCCGGCATGGCAAAGACCATGAAGTAGATGAGGAAGGTCGTGCCAAAGAACACGGGTATTGCCTGCAGGACGCGGCGGAAAATGTATCCGGTCATGAGGCGGCTATGCCTGCGGAGTGGGGTAAGTGGGCATGCGAGAAATGAAACCTAACTGTTATCGGGTAACCAACACCCATACAGGTTACCTGCGCTAATGCAATGTTTTTTACATGAGCCCAGGCAGGCACTGAGGGGCGCCCCCTGACCGACGAACGGGGATGATGACTGTTGTCACCACCCCCGGTCGCAAATGAGCTGAAATTAGCCCTTGGTGATTTCGTTGTAGAGCGGAACGGAGTTCCAGCCGAACGTGACGTTGTCGACGTCTTCGCCGAAGCCGCCGGTTACGTTGGCGTACCACAGCGGGATCGCTGGGAGTTCCTTCAGGAGGATCTCCTGTGCTGCCTGGAAGTCCTTGTTCGCAGACTCGACGTCAGTTGCCGTCGAACCTGATGCAAGGAGGTCGTCGAAGTCAGCGTTCGAGTAGTCACCGTCGTTCGAGCCAGCGTCGGTCGCGTATAGCGGGCCGAGGAAGTTGAACAGACCCGGGTAGTCGGCCTGCCATCCAGTGCGGAAGGCGGTCTCGATGGTGCGGTTGGTGATGAGGGTACGTGCCTCAGCAAACGTCGGGTACGGAGCACCCGATGCGTCGATACCGAGAACGTTCTTCACGCTGTTGGTGACTGCGTCAACCCAGCCCTGGTGTCCACCATCTGCGTTGTACGCAATCTGGAAGGTACCGGTCCACGGGGAGATCTTGTCGGCCTTGGCCCACAGTTCCTTGGCCTTCTTCTCGTTGAACGCCAGAACATCGGCGCCCTTCAGGGAGTCTGACCAGCCGTCGATGACCGGTGACGTGAAGTCGGAGGCCGGCGTGCGGGTTCCTTCGAAGATCACGTCGGTGATCTCTTCACGGTTGATGGCCATGGAGATGGCCTGACGGCGCAGCTCGCCTTCTTCGCCACTGAAGTGTGCGAGGCGTGCCGGGATCGTGAACGACTGGAACACAGCAGCAGGCTGGTTCACTGCACGCTCGCCGAGGTCGCCCTCGAACGTTGCGTACTGGGCGTCGGGGATAGCGTCGAGAACGTCGAGGTTGCCACCGAGGAGGTCGGAGTATGCGGCATCCGTGCTGGCGTAGAAGACGATGTCGATTCCGCCGTTGGCTGCCTTGCGGCCGCCTTCGTACTCGTCGTTGACGACGAGGCTGATGCGCTCGTTGTGCTTCCAAGCGTCATCGGTGGCCAGCTTGTACGGGCCGTTGCCGACCGGTGACTCACCGAATGCAGCCATGTCATCGAATGCCGAAGCGGGCAGCGGCAGGAACGCCGAGTAGCCGAGACGCAGCGGGAAGTCAGCCAGTGCCGACGTGAGCTTCACGGTGAACGTGGTGTCGTCAACGACGTTCAGACCGGTGAGGGGGCTGTCCTCGTCGTAGCTGAAGCCTTCGATGTTCTCGAAGAAGTAGCTGGAGAGCTGCGCGTTGCTGAGCAGCGCGCCGTACTGCCATGCGTTGACAAAGCTCGCGGCGTCGACGGCTTCACCGTTGGTGAACGTCAGGTCGGGCTTGATCTTGACGGTGAAGTTGATGTTGTCTTCGGTCGTAATCGACTCTGCGACGTCGTTGTGGGCTGCGCCCTTTCCGTCGTAGTAGACCAGGCCAGCGAAGACGAGGTCGATGATCTTTCCGCCGCCAACTTCGTTGGTGTTGGTCGGGATCAACGGGTTCTGCGGCTCAGAGCCGTTCGCCGAGATGATTGACGTTGCGTTGCCTGTGGCACCCGATGAGGACGAGTCCCCATTGGCGCAGCCGGAGAGCGTGAGCGCTCCTACCGCAGCCAAAGCAATGGCTGTGATGCCAAGCTTCTTGATTTTCAATTTTCCTCCAGTGCAAAGGGTTGCGAGGCAGCACAGTACGAACCTGGCCGACGCGCTAGTTATCAATGAGACTAAAACTGCACGCCTGCATGCACCAAATTGAGCGAGGAAACGTTACATAGAAGTAACGCAAACGAGGCATTTTCGGCTTTTACACAAGAAAATTGCGCTCATTTGCGCGAAAGCGACGGTTTGGAGCGTCCTCGGTCAAAAATGTGATACGCAAGCCATCCCTGTGCACGTCCCCATCGCCTGTCATGATTGAGCCATGTCAGCCTTCACTCTGTCCTCTCGGCCTGCCCCGATTGGCGCCGTGCTCATCTTCGATGGCGATTGCGGATTCTGTACCACGGCCGTTGAGTGGATGAAACGATCGCTGCCCGTCATGCCGGAAGCGGTTCCGTTTCAGTGGGCTGATCTGGACTCTTATGGCCTCAGTCTTACCGACGCACAAGCGCGGGTGTGGCTGGTGAGTGCCAACAGGCAGTACTCAGGGGCCGGTGCCGTCGCGGCGATACTGCGGCAGCAACCGATTGGGGTCCTCCGTTTTCTGGGCTGGCTGGCGATCGCCCCGCTCTGGGCAAATCTGGCCGATGTGGCGTATGCACTCGTGGCAAAATATCGCTATCGCCTCCCCGGCGGCACTCCAGCATGTCGCATGCCGAGCGCATCGTGAGCGAGCCGGCGGCCGCCGCCGGAGGCACGGCAGGTACGGCGGGCACGGCAAGCACTCCCCCGCTGCCCCGTGTTGCTCGCATCCGGCTGTGGTGGGAAATCGCCATTGTGCTCGGACTGTCGCTCGGGGCATCCGCTGTCTATTCGATCGTGTCGATCATCGCCATGCTCACGAAGAAGGTTCCGCTTTCCAATCAGTCTGCGACGCTCAATGCCTCGCAGTCGACGAGGGAATGGCTCGACTTCACGTATCAATTCCTGGGGATCTTCTTCGCCCTGTTCCCCGTCGCCCTGGTGCTGTACCTGCTGTGGCGCCCTGCGCAGAGTTCGTTCACCCGGCTGGGGTTCGACTTCACCCGCTCTGGCCGGGATCTGGCATCCGGCGTCGGCCTGCTGCTCGTGATTGGAATCCCTGGCCTCGGGCTCTATCTGGCCGGGCGGGCACTCGGGTTCACCGTGGCCGTTGTGCCCTCTCCCCTTGATACGTTCTGGTGGACGATTCCGGTTCTGATCTTCTCTGCGCTGCGTTCTGCACTGAGCGAGGAAATCATCGTGGTTGGCTACCTCTTCACCCGGTTGGCCGAGCTTGGCTGGTCACGGTGGAGCATCATCATCAGTTCGGCGTTGCTGCGCGGGAGCTATCACCTGTACCAGGGCATCGGACCGTTCTTCGGCAACGTGGCCATGGGAGTGGTGTTCGGTTGGTGCTACGCCCGCTGGGGCAGAGTGATGCCGCTGGTGATCGCGCACTGGATCCTGGACATCGTCTCGTTCGTGGGCTACCCGCTGGCATTGGCGTGGTGGCCGGACCTCCTGGCGCCAGCTAGCTAGCATTCGCCGAGTAGCGCCTTCCGTTGGTCGAGGAGGCCGTTCACGGCCGTTTCGAGACCCACGCGGGCCAGCTGCGTCGAGCTGCGCGGTCCAGGCGCAGCTGCGCGGTCCAGGCGCAGCTGCGCGGTAACTGCAGTGTGCGCATTGCTGCGTTCGATGAGCGCGACGCGTTGTGGGCTGGGCCTTGGGTCCGATTCGTAGATCGGCTCGCCGGATTTCGAGACGCGGCCGACTTCGTCGGGCGCTCCTCAATCACCGGGAAACGCGAAAGCGCACAATGTGTCGTTCAGCGAAGAGCTGAAGCGACCAATTGTGCGCTTTCGCGGCAGGGCTGCGTGGTGCGGGTGCGAGGTTACTCGAACGCCTCCGGCGGCGGGCAGGCGCACACCAGGTTGCGGTCACCGTATGCCTGGTCGATGCGACGCACCGGCGGCCAGTACTTGTTGCGGATCAGCGCACGCACCGGGTAGACGGCGGTCTCGCGGTCGTAGGCGTGTGCCCACTCCCCCTCGATCACTGACCGCGCGGTGTGCGGAGCGTTCCGCAACGGGTTGTCGTCGGCGGGCCAGGTGCCGGCGGCGACGGCATCCGCTTCACCCTTGATGGCGATCATCGCGTCGATGAAACGGTCGATCTCGCCGAGGTCTTCGCTCTCTGTGGGCTCGACCATCAGGGTACCGGCGACCGGGAAGCTCATGGTCGGCGAGTGGAAACCGTAGTCGATGAGGCGCTTGGCCACATCGTCAACGGTGACGCCGGTTGCCTCGGTGAGCGGGCGCAGATCGAGGATGCACTCGTGAGCGACGAGCCCGTTGTCGCCCGCGTAGAGCACGGGGAAGTGTGCGGACAAACGCGTTGCCACGTAGTTGGCAGCCAGCACAGCGGATGCCGTCGCCTGCTTGAGTCCGTCGGCTCCCATCATGCGCACGTAGGCCCACGAGATCGGCAGGATGCTCGGGCTGCCGTATGGCGCGGCCGACACCGGACCACCCGCGTGTTCGACGGTGCTCGCGGTCTGGTCTGCGCCCAGCAGGTAGTGCTCGCTCGACTGCGCGAGCGGGTGGCCGGGCAGGAAGGGAGCGAGGTGCGCCTTCGCTGCGACCGGGCCGACGCCTGGGCCGCCACCGCCGTGCGGGATGCAGAACGTCTTGTGCAGGTTGAGGTGCGACACGTCGCCGCCGAAGTCGCCGAAGCGGGCGAATCCGAGCAGCGCGTTGAGGTTTGCGCCGTCAACGTAGACCTGGCCACCGGCATCGTGCACGGCCTGCGTAATGGCAGGCACCTCGTGCTCGTACACGCCGTGGGTCGAGGGGTAGGTGATCATGAGCGCTGCGAGGTTCTCTGCGTGCTCTGCGATCTTGGCCTTGAGGTCGTCGAGGTCGACGTTGCCGAGGTCATCGCAGGCGACAACGACGACGCGCATGCCGGCGAGCACAGCTGAGGCCGCGTTCGTGCCGTGCGCGCTCGACGGGATCAGGCACACCGTGCGGTGCGTGTTGCCCTGCGACAGGTGGTAGCCGCGGATGGCGAGGAGCCCGGCGAGTTCGCCCTGGCTGCCGGCGTTCGGCTGCAGCGAGACGGATGCGTAGCCCGTGACATCCGTCAGCCAGGTTTCGAGCTGGCTGACCAGTTCGAGGTAGCCGGCCACGTCGTCCTTGGGCGCGAACGGGTGGATGCCGCCGAACTCAGGCCAGGTGACGGCTTCCATCTCGGTGGCAGCGTTCAGCTTCATGGTGCAGGAGCCCAGCGGGATCATGCCGCGGTCGAGTGCGTAGTCGTAGTCGGCGAGGCGCTTGAGGTAGCGCATCATGCTGGTCTCTGAGCGGTGCGTGTTGAACACGGCGTGCGTGAGGTACTCGCTGGTGCGCGCCAGGCTCGTGGGAATGCTGGTCGCTGCGCTCGTGGCTGCCGCGCCCTCGAGGGCGTCGAAGTCAACGGCGCCGAAGGCGTTGCGCCCGCCGAATGCGCCGATGACGCGGGTGAGGTCTGAGCGCGTCGTCGTCTCGTCCACCGAGATGCCGACGGTGTCGCCGTCGACGAGGTAGAGGTTGACGCCGTCGACCGCTGCGCGGGAGACGATCTCTGCCGCGCGACCGGGAACAGACACGCGAACCGTGTCGAAGTAGGTGTCACTCTCGACGCTCACACCGGATGCGCTGAGTGCGGCCACGAGTTCGCTCGCGCTCTCGTGCACCTGGGTTGCGATCGCCTTCAGGCCAGCCGGCCCGTGGTAGACCGCGTACATGCCGGCCATCACGGCGAGCAGCACCTGGGCTGTACAGATGTTCGAGGTGGCCTTGTCGCGGCGGATGTGCTGCTCGCGCACCTGCAGGGACAGTCGGTATGCCGGGTGGCCTGCGGCGTCGACGCTCACGCCGACGAGGCGGCCTGGCAGCTGACGCTCCAGTCCCTTGCGCACGGCCATGTAGCCGGCGTGCGGGCCACCGAAGCCCATGGGAACGCCGAAGCGCTGGCTGGTGCCGACCGCGACATCCGCTCCGAGGTCGCCAGGTGAGGCGATGAGGGTGAGCGCGAGCAGGTCGGCCGCGACGACAGCGAGGCCGCCCTGTGCCTGGGTCGCCGCGATGAGTGCCTGCGGGTTCCAGACACGACCGGATGCGCCCGGGTACTGCACGAAGATGCCGAAGTGGTCGCCGAGAGCGGCTTCGACTGACTCACCCAGCGCGGCGAGATCGAGCTCGACGAGCTCGATGCCGACGGCCGCTGCGCGGTTGACGAGCAGCGCCTTGGTCTGCGGCAGTGCGTCTGCGTCGACGATGAACCGCGGCGACGTGAGCTTGGACGCTCGACGGGCCAGCATCATGCCCTCAACGACGGCGGTGCCCTCGTCGAGCATCGAGGCGTTGGCGGTGGCGAGGCCAGTGAGGTCGGTGACCATGGTCTGGAAGTTGATCAGTGCCTCGAGGCGGCCCTGCGAGATCTCGGGCTGGTACGGCGTGTATGCCGTGTACCAGCTCGGGTTCTCGAGCACGTTGCGCTTGATCACAGCTGGCGTGATCGTGTCGTAGTAGCCGAGTCCGATCATGCTGCGCTTCACCGTGTTGCGGTTTGCCAGCTCCCGCAGCTCGGTGATGGCCTCACGCTCAGTCGCGGCGGGCGGCAGCGTGCTGTCGCCGTCGACGCGGAACTGGTCAACGTGGATCGACGCCGGAATAGCTGCTTCGACCAGCGCATCGACAGAGTCATAGCCGAGTGAGGCGAGCATGTGTGATTGGGCTGCGGCATCCGTACCGATGTGACGCCCTGCAAAAGCCTGAGACATGTGTGTACTAAACCTGCGCGTTCCTGGTGTGTAGAACTGGTTTGGGGAGGGGTGCTGGTGGCTGAGTGCGCTACTCGCCGACGATGGCGGAGTACTCGTCGAAGCTCAGCAGCGTGGGCAGCTCGGTGAAGCTGACCTTGATGAGCCAGCCTTCGCCGAACGGGTCGCTGTTGACGAGCTCAGGGCTGGCCACGACCGCGTCGTTGATCTCGACGACGGTGCCGTTGACCGGTGCGAAGAGTTCGCCGACCGACTTCGTCGATTCGATCTCGCCGACGACCGTGCCGTTGGCGACGCTGGATCCGACGGCGGGCAGCTCGACGAAGACGACGTCTCCGAGCTTGTCAGCGGCGTACGCGGTGATTCCAACGGTCGCGGTCTTCGCCTCTGCATCAATGCGGAGCCACTCGTGCTCTGCGGTGTACTGGAGTGCTGTCGTGTCAGTCATGGTGTCCTCTGAGGTAGTGGGGTGTGCTGGCGGGGAGTGAGCGAGTTACTTCTGGCGCTTGTAGAACGGGAGCTTTGTGACGGATGCCGGGATGCGCGTTCCGCGCACGTCGACGAACAGCTCGGTGCCGACGTCGGCCAGGTCAGGGCTGACGTAGGCCATCATGACCGGGTGTCCGAGGGTCGGTGAGAGGGCGCCGCTGGTGACGATGCCCACCGGCTCAGCGGATGCCGCTGCGTCTGCCGCTGCGAACACCGGGTAGTCGGCGCGGCCGGCGCGCTTGCCCTCTGAGACCAGGCCGACCAGCACGCGGGCGTCCGCTGCCGGACCGGCTTCGCTGGCGGCACGCCCGACGAAGTCGTTCTCCTTGGCCAGGGCGACGACGCGGCCGAGTCCTGCCTGGGCGGGGAAGGTGTCCAGGCCGAGTTCGTGGCCGTACAGCGGCATTCCGGCTTCCAGGCGCAGGGTGTCGCGGCTGGCAAGTCCTGCTGGGACCAGGTTGTGATCTGCGCCGGCGACGACGATGGCGTCCCAGAGGGCGCGGGCGGCATCCGCTTGGATGTAGAGCTCAAAGCCGTCTTCGCCGGTGTAGCCGGTGCGGGCGACCAGGAGTGGGAGGCCGGCGAAGGTGGCATCCGTTGACCAGTAGTACTTGAGTTCGTCGAGCGGGATGCCGAGATCGGCGATGCCTGCCGTTGCCTCGAGGATGGCGCGGGCGGCGGGACCCTGCACGGCGATGAGGGCGATGTCGTCGCTCTGGTCGGTGACGGTCACGTCGAAGCCGTCTGCACGGGCGCTGAGCGCTTCAGCGGCGGGGAAACGGTTACCGGCGTTGGCGACGACGAGGAAGGTGGTGTCGCCGAGGCGGTAGACGACGAGGTCGTCGATGATGCCGCCGGCCTCGTTCAGGAGCAGGCTGTACTTCGCCTGGCCGTACACGGTGGCCGAGATCTTTCCGGCGAGCGCGTAGTCGAGGAAGGCTGGGGCGTCGGGGCCGTCGACCAGGATCTCTGCCATGTGCGACAGGTCGAACAGGCCGGCATTGCTGCGCACGGCGTGGTGCTCTGCGAGGTCGCTGGTGTAGCGCACCGGCATCTGCCAGCCGGCGAAGTCAGTGAAGCTGGCGCCGGCGGCGACGTGAGCGTCGTGCAGGGGCGAGAGCCGCTCGTCGGTCTGGTTTTCTGATGCAGAGGTCATGAGTTCTCCGGTCGTCACCAGCCGCGAGGATGGCGAGAGTCGCGGGTTCGATTGAACCCGGTGGGAACTCCCCCTCTGTCGTCAGGCCTGAGAGCTTCGCCACACCCATTGCTGGGGCGTGACTTTCACCGTGGGCGAGTCGCGTTGGTGCCGCAACTACTTTTCAGAGTGGCCAATTCGATGCGGTACGCGTACCTGAGAGATTGTCGGGGAGGATTGCTCCTTCGGTGTTCGCTCGTCTTGCGACGTCGAATTCTCCCGCATCGACCATGATGGCCAGTTGTTCAGTTATGGGTGCAACCGGTTCTCTGAGTGCGCGAAAACCCTGTGCGATCACAGCCTAGCGGCTCGGCAGCCCGCGACCCGAAACTCGTCGTGTATGCAGACCTGTCACCCAGAATCGCCGACCTGTGTGACAGGTCGGCGATTCTCGCTGTGGCCGGATACTGCGGGTCAGCGTCCGATCGGCGTGGGGTCGACCGGGTTCGGTGGCACCTCGACCGAACCACGGATCTGATTCTGCGCCTGGCACTGGCTGGTGCAGTTCGTTGCACCCTGTGAGAGCTCGATCGCGTCCTCACCGAGCACGCCGCCCAGCCGACCACCGGGCTGCACGACCCACTTGGTGACGGTGCCGGTCTGCAACGTTTTCGTCGCCACCTGCGGGCTGTCCTTGCCGAGCAGCATCTGATGGGCGTTCGCCGGGTCTTGCGCCGTGGTCACTGCGTCGACGCCAGAGCCGAAGTTGATCTTCCCTGTAAAGCTGTTCACGAAGTAGAACAGGCCGGCGCCGAGGGTGTGGGTGAACTCGACCGGTCCGGCGAATTCGGTCTCCATCTGGAAGATGCCGCCCTGCGCACCGTCCTTCGCCTGGATCTTGAACTTGCCCTGCGAGGTGGTGAACTTCACCGTGAGCGTGTCGTCCTTGATCTCGAGCTCGGCGATCCTCGCGCCGGAGAGCTGTGCGGGAGTCAACGTCGGCACCTTCGACGCGAAGATCACGGTGGGCGCGGTGACCATGCGCTGCGCGTCAGGGGCACCGGTGAGCGTGTAGTTGTAGACGCCCAACGTCGACGGATTGATATCAAAGCCCACGTGGCGGCCGCGCACAGCAATCGTGCCGCTGGCCACGAGGTCTTTGAGGTCGACCGACTTCCCCACGGCGGGGTTGTATGACTGGCCGTTGACAGTCACGCCGAAGTCACCGCCCGTTGAGGTTTTACCTGAGGCGGATGCCGGAGCGGCGATGGCGAGCGAGCCAGTGATCGCGACGGCGGCGATGAGAATGCTCGCCCGTCCGATGCTGATTAGTGAACGCGTGCGGGACATAACGAGGTCCTCCTGGGTGGGCTGCGCGGGGACGAGCTGAGGTGAGCAGCTCTGGACGGGCACCCGGTGAGTGCCCACCTCCACTCTCAGCGACGCCTGGATCGCCGGCAATCAGACCATGGGACTAGTACCATCGCACGCTGGCTAGGCGGTGTCTCCCGCCGAGCGCTTATCGGGCAGGTTGTCCCTCGCCCACATCGCCGCGCTCGTGCGGTCACCTACCCCGATGCGGCGGAACAGGTGACCGACGTGCACCTTGACCGTGCGCTCTGCGATTCCGAGCTCCACGCCGATCTGCTTGTTCGACAGCCCGCGGGTGATCAGCCGGAGCACTTGCTCTTCCCGTGTGCTCACGATCTCTCGTTGGGTCTGCGCCGGAGCGGGCAGCAACGCCAGGGCCGCTCGCGGGTCGAACGGAGCCTCCCCCCGAGCAGCTGAGCGGATGGCGGCCAACAGCATGGCGGGCTCTCCGTCTTTCAGCTGGTAACCGATGGCGCCGGCACGCAGGGCGTCTTCGACGTGATCACGGTCCTGGAAGCTGGTGAGAATCACGACCCGCGTTCCCGGCCGTGCAGCGAGGAGTCTGCGGGTTGCCTCGACTCCGTCCATGAGCGGCATTGAGAGATCCATCAGCACCACGTCTGGATGGTGTTCAACGGCCAGCTCCACCGCCTGCGCGCCGCCAGAGGCCTCCGCGACCACGCTCAAGTCCGTGGTCGCGCCGATGAGAACGCCGAGCCCCGCCCGAACCAGCGGGTGGTCGTCGACAATCAGCACTGACGTCATGTCGATGCCACCGTCAGTCGCCACGTCGTGCCGTGACCCGGTGCGGTGCGGAGCTCCAGCCGGCCACCGGCATCCGCTACCGCGTCGGCGAGCACTCGCAATCCAAAATGACCGTCCTCTGGGCGTGCGAGCTTCGCCGCGGCGTCGAAACCCGTGCCATCATCCTCGATGACCAGCGCAACGCCGTCGCCGCCTGAGCGGGTGAGGCGCAGGAAGACCCGCGTTGCCGCGGAGTGCTTCGCGGCGTTGCGGAGGCACTCCTGTGCGACCCGGAAGATGAGTCGCTCGTGCTCGGTACCCAGCGGCTTTCCGCTGTCGAGGTAATCATCGAGGTCGACAACCACAACGATGCCCCTGGCACGGATGCTCGCGGCGAGATCATCGAGAGCCGCCGGAAGGCCATCGGCGGCGAGGCTCGGCGGGTAAATGTCCACGAGTAGCGACCGGAGGCCGCCGATACTACCGCGCACGGTGGACTCCGCGAGGTGCAGGTCGGACGACAGCGCGGAGTCGCCCAGCTGTGACGCTCGCAGGGCCGAGCCGGCGATCGAATATGAGGTGGCGGCAAGTTCCTGAACGACACCGTCGTGCAGAGCGCCGGCGATGCGACGGCATTCGTCCCCTGATGCGTCGAGTGCGTGCTGAAGGAGTGCCTCGCGGTGCGCCTGTGAGGCGCGGAGAACCCTCAGCAGCCGCACCAGCACAGGAATCAGTAGTGCGAGAAGCAGCAGGATGCTCGCGGTCACGACCGCGAAGTTCCGCCAGAGATCCCAGCCACGCGCGGTGACCGTGTCGTACCGAAAGTAGACCTCGAACAGCAGGGCTTCACCTGATGGCGTCTCGACCGCGCGGTAGACCTCAAGCAACTTGCCGGAGTCGGCCTCGTAGCGGTTCTCTGGGGCCTGCACGTCGGAGACCTCCGCATCCGTTCTGCTGGATTCAAGTGCCTCACGGTCTTCATCCCCGAGTGTGAAGGTTGATCCGATGAGCCGAGGCTCGTCGGAGTACAGCACGCGACCTGTCGCATCCCACAGCTTGACCCGCACGACCGACTCGCTGAGATCGGAGTCACTGAAAACAGAGTTCCTGATAGCGGTGTCGAGTGCGGCAATGGCCGCTGGATCACCGGTGAGCAGTCCGTCGGTCAGGACCGGCTGGACTATTCCATCTGCCAGCACAGTGGTTGTGCGTGAGGCTTCGCGGACGGCTTCGTCCTCTGCGAGGCGGCTCGCAGCGAACACCGCCGCAACAGCGACAGCGATGATCACGAGGGCGGAGATGATGCCCACCTCGACGAAGACCCGCCACGGAGGCCCTGGCCGGGCGCCGTGGGCCGTGCGCGCCTCGGTCAACACCACCCAATCGGGCCTGGCGCCCACTTCCGTCACACCGACATCGTTCACATCGCTCCCCTCGCGATTGGAGAGCCTAGCGCTGCGGACCGCCGTGAACTCCGCGAAACCCCATCTCACTCCTCACTGCGGCGGCTATGCCCAGCCGAGCTCGTGCAGCCGTGCGTCGTCGAGGCCGTAGTAGTGACCGATCTCGTGCACGAGGGTGATCCGCACGCGGGCACGCAGTTCGTCGAGAGTGTTGCAGTGCTCCTGCATGTTGTTCTTGTACAGGGTGATGCGGTCTGGCAGCTCGCCGAACCCGTACATGCCCCGTGTCGTCAGCGGATGCCCGACGTACAGTCCGAACAGGCGCGGCCGCTCCCCCGGCGGTTGATTGGCCACCACGATCCCCACGTTCTGGAGATCGCCCACCATGTCATCAGGCAGCGAGTCGAAGACATCACCAACCAGGTTCTCGAAGTCTTCATCCGATATCTCGACCATGGGGTCATCCTGCCACTGTGTTCTGTGGGGTGCAGCGGACGCGGTGCGGACGCGTAACCTAGAAGCGGGCCGCGAACTGCGCGGTTCGAACGAAAGGCTCCCTCGTGAACATCACCCTGCTGCGGCAATTCGTCGCCGTCGCCGAGGAGCTGCACTTTCCAAGAGCCGCAGACAGACTGAACATTCCGCTTGCCTCGCTGTACTCATCGATTGAGAAGCTCGAGACCGAGGTCGGGCATCCGCTCTTCACGCGTACGGCCGAGGGCACGAAGCTGACGAAGGTCGGCTCGCTCTTCCTCGCGGAGGCAAAGCAAGAGATCGCTTCGGCGCCGGAGCCGGTCAAGCCGCCGAAGGTCCCGGCAGGTGGCAAGGCCAAGGCGTCAAAGGGCAAGGGCCGCACCCCGGCGGTCAAGGGCCAGCCCAAGCCGTTCAAGAAGCGTCAGGGCCGCTAACCTCCCCTCCAAGCGCTCCCCTCCAAGCGGAGATTTTGCAACTCGCCGACTGAAAACGCCACGTTCACACGGCGTTTCGCAATTACTCCGCTTGAACGCACGGCGAATGGCAGCGGATGACGGCGGGTCAGGGCGCCTACAGCTCGGTGACCTGACCGGCCTCCACCCGCCAGTGCCGGTCTGTGTGCACGTTTTCGAGCATCCGTCTGTCGTGCGTCACGAGCAGCAGGGTGCCCTCGTAGGATTCGAGCGCCTGCTCCAGCTGTTCGATGGCGGCCAGGTCGAGGTGGTTGGTGGGCTCGTCGAGTACGAGCAGGTTGATGCCGCGGGCCTGCAACAGCGCGAGGCCGGCGCGGGTTCGCTCGCCCGGTGAGAGCTCATCGACCGGACGGTTGACGTGGTCGGCCTTCAGCCCGAACTTGGCCAGCAGCGTGCGCACCTCTCCGCTGGCCAGGTCTGGCACGAGTTCCTCAAAGCTCAGCGCGAGCGGACGCTCACCGGCGAGCAACGACCTGGCCTGGTCGATCTCACCGATGCGCACGCTGGTGCCGAGGCTCGCCGTGCCGCTGTCTGGCGCCTGCCGGTCGAGCAGGGCGCGCAGCAGCGTGGACTTTCCGGCGCCGTTCGGCCCTGTGATGCCGATGCGCTCTCCAGCGTTCACCTGCAGCGAGACGGGTCCGAGGGTGAAGTCGCCCTGCCGGAACTCCGCGTTGCTGAGCGTCGACACCACCGTGCTCGATCGCGGAGCTGCGCCGATGGTGAACTCGAGCTGCCATTCCTTGCGCGGCTCCTCCACCTCGTCGAGCCTGGCGATGCGGCTTTCCATCTGGCGCACCTTCTGCGCCTGCTTCTCGCTTGATTCAGCGGATGCCTTGCGCCTGATCTTGTCGTTGTCCGGCGCCTTCTTCATAGCGTTTCGCACACCCTGGCTCGACCATTCGCGCTGAGTGCGTGCACGACCGACCAGGTCTGCCTTCTTGTCGGCGAACTCGTCATACTTCTCACGCTTGTGGCGCCTGGCCGTCTCGCGCTCCTCGAGGTAGGCGTCGTAACCGCCGCCGAAGACCCGGTTGGCGCCCTGGGCGAGGTCGAGTTCGAGCACGCGGGTGACGCAGCGCGCCAGGAATTCGCGGTCGTGGCTGACCAGCACCACTCCGCCGCGAAGTCCCTGCACGAACGACTCCAGCCTGTCGAGGCCATCGAGGTCGAGGTCGTTGGTCGGCTCGTCGAGCAGCACGATGTCGAAGCGGGACAGCAGCAGCGCGGCCAAGCCCACTCGCGCCGCCTGTCCCCCAGACAATGAGGTCATCAGGGTGTCTTCTGAGACCCCGGCAGTGCTGGTTGCACCGCTTGCGATTGTTGCGCTGTCGGCTGTGCTCGCGTCCAGGCGCAGCCCGAGATCGGCGAGCACGATGGGGAGCCGTTCATCGAGGTCGGCCGCCCCGCTCGCGAGCCAGCGGTCGAGGGCGAGGGAATAGGCATCCGCTGTGTCAAGACCGTCTGGCCGTGGCGCCGGATTCGGGTCGCCGAGTGCGGCAGCAGCCTCGTCCATCTCGCGCGTCGCCTCTGCGCAGCCGGTGCGGCGGGCGATGTATCCCGCGATGGTCTCCCCCGCCACCCGCTCGTGCTCTTGGGGAAGCCAGCCGACGAAGGCATCCGCTGGTGAGAGTGTGACCGTGCCAGCTTGCGGCTGCTCGACACCCGCGAGGATCTTTAGCAGGGTCGACTTGCCGGCGCCATTGACGCCGACCACCCCAACCACGTCACCGGGGGCGACGGTGAGGTCGAGCGATTCGAACAGTGTGCGGTGGGCGTAGCCGCCGGCGAGGCCCTGGGCTACGAGTGTTGCGGTCATCCATCAAGGTTAGCGACGGCGTGAGGCGATGCGGCACCGCCTCAATCGCCCAGGCATAGTCGCGGGTGCGCATGATGCGAGAGAGACAGCAGCAAACAAGCAAGCCGCTGGTTGAGGAGACAGCGACAAAGGAGCCGTCGTCTCGAAACCGTCAAGCCGACGCCCTAAAAATCGACTGCGACGCGCATCCGTTGAGCCGGGTTCGCCCCCGGTAGGAATGTCAGTGGTCGGGTGTTGACTAGACCTATGAACCAGGCAACGTTCATCACCACCGAGACAGGGACCGAGCTCGACACCGACGTCGATCTTGGCCTCGATCTCTCACGGTTCACCCTCGCCGAACGTGCGTCGTTGCACTACTCCCACGGCACCCCGCTCGAGGGCATGACCGACGCCGAGGTGCTCACAGCCTTCGAGGCCGACGGATACGACGATCCGGAATTCCTGCACGACCATCTCTACCCGACGCTGCCGACGTCCGCCGAGGAGCTCCCGCCCGGCTACGCCGATCGCACCCAGCTTTACCTTGACGACGTCGCGCAGGACAACGCCGAAATCACGTTGCTCCTCGCGCGCCGCGCCCGACACGTGGAGATCGCCCGCGCCTGGTCGGAACTCTCCGACGATTTCGTCCTCAAAAACCCGAAGATGTCCGACGGGGAACGCAACAGCTGGATTGCCGCCGTGTTCACCTCGCTCGTTGCCGCGCAAGAGAACGAGTCGCAGATCTCCGCCGGGAAACTCATCTCCGAAAGCCAGACGCTCGTCAACGATCTGCCGGCCACGCTCGCCGCGCTGGAAAGCACCACCATCTCCTACAGGCATGCCGCGGTGATCATCAATCAGGTCGGCGCCCTGCCCGCCTCGGTCAGAGCAGCCTTCGAACTCGCCGTGCTGCCCCTGGCACCCCACATACCCGTGCACATATTCCGAAAGAAAGTCATCCAGGCCCGGGAACGCCTGCACCCGGAGTCCATCGTGACCCGCACCGTCGATGCCCGGTCCACGCGGCGCATCGTGTTCGAGCCCGACCTCGACGGCATGGCCTGGCTCCACGCCTACCTACCCACCCCGAAAGCGAAGGGCATCTTCGACCGTCTCACCGACCTGGCCGCCGCCGAACAAGGCGACGGTGAAACCCGCACCCTCACCCAACTCCGCGCCGATGTCGCCGCCGCCCTGCTACTCGAGGGCGTCGTGCTCGACGACATGGAAATCGTGCCGTGGGAGGAACGCTCGACGCGCACCGGCAAGTCCGCGGGCACCGGCAAGTCCACGCGCACCGGGAAGAAGGCCGGTGCCGCAGCACCGCTTCCCACCGGTCGCATGACGCTGCGGGCCAGGAAGGGCGCGCCGAACTGGGGTATCCGCCCCACCGTCATCGTCACCGTTTCCGCGATGACGCTCCTCGGCCACAGCGACGAACCCGGATTCCTGCAGGGCTACGGCCCCATAGACCCCGACACCGCCAGAGAACTCACCCTGCGGGCGCCGTCATTCCTCCGGGTACTCACCGACCCAGACACCGGCGAATACCTGTCGATGAATCAACACAAGTACAAGATCGGCAAAGACCTCCGCACCTGGCTGCAAATCCGCGACGGAACCTGCCGCAGCCCCGGCTGCGACAGACCCGCCACCCACACCGAGGCTGACCACACCAAAGAATGGCCAGCCGGACTCAGCACACCCCAAAACCTCGCCTGCCTCTGCAAACGCTGCCACCGGATGAAACACGCCACCACCTGGACCGTCACCCAAAACGCCGGCGGAATCCTCACCTGGCGATCCCCGACCGGCACACTGCACACCACCAGGCCCGACCACCGCGATGTGGGGATGACTCTGCCCATCGACGGCCGCCACGAGTCATCGTGGCAACCACCGCCATCGCAGCCACAACCGCCGCAGCCCCAACCATCCGCTGGAACCGTTTCCGTTATCCAACAGCCGGACGAGAACGACCCGCCACCGTTCTGACCCGCGCCGCATCAGCGTTCTCGACTAGCGCGAATGCTCCAGCTCAGTCCCTGACGACCGCGACACACTCAATCTCAACGAGCTGATCGTCGTAACCCAAAACCGTCACACCCAGCAGAGTGCTCGGCACGTCATGGTCGCCAAACGCCGCACGAACCACGTTCCAGGCGGTTCCCAGATCGGACTGATGAGAAGACGCGACAAGCACCCGGGTGCTGATGACATCGTCGATTCCGGCGCCCGCCGCATCCAGCGCAATAAGCATGTTCTCCACGGCCTTTCGTGCCTGCGCCGCATAGTCACCTACACCGGCGGTGCTGCCATCACTGCCCAGAGGACAAGCACCGGCAAGATAAACAATTCGCGCATCCGCGGGCGCGGTCGCCGCATACGCATACTCGGCCCGATCGGATAACAGCGCCGAGCGGATGAGGGTCACCACGCTGTCATCCGTTCTTTTCGGTGCAGCCGACGTCTCGCGCCCACTGATCTGGTTGAGGCGGGCCACCGCAGCTGCCACGCGCGGCATCCGCTTCTTGGCAACCGCTGCCCTGAAGGAGTCGACAACGGACGGGTCTGCGTCGTCAGGAGATCCGGCGTTGAAAGGGGGCGCAGGGTCATACTCCAGCGCGAGTTGAATGCGCCGTGCTTCCTCCTCGCCTGCGATGAGCCCGGCGAGCGTGAACGCAAAATCAATGCCGGATGTGACCCCAGCCCCGGTCATGAGGTTGCCGTCTACGACGACTCGTTCCCGCACCGGAATCGCGCCGAATTCGCTCAGCATCGGCAGCGATGCCCAATGACTCGTTGCCCGTTTGCCCGCCAGAAGCCCCGCCGCCGCAAGAGCAAACGAACCGGTACAAACCGAGGTAACCCACTGGGCACCTGCTGCCTGCCGCCGCAAGAAGTCGAGCACAACGGCATCGTCAAAGCACTCGAATGCGCCGTCTCCCCCCGGCACGAACAGCACATCGGCTTGAGGCGCATCATCAAATGTTGTGGTCGGCACGATGCTCCAGCCGCAGTCGGTCGCGACCGGGGCGAGATCGTGCCAGACGAGATGCACCTCGGCATTAGGGATGCGCGCCAACACCTGGGCAGGACCCGTCAGGTCGAGTTGGGTCACGTTCGGAAAGAGCAGACAGACAATTCGGAGTGGTGTGGCAACCATGGCCAGAGCCTAGCGGGGCCCCGCGGTAGGCACGACGATCTTGAGCCCCTTCGCTGCTGGCTCACCGACCTACCCCCGAAGCCCCATGACAATTGCCTCTTGCGCAATTTAGCACTAGTGCTAAATTACTAACATGCAGGACACCTCGACGGACGTATTCACCGCACTGGCCCACCCCACTCGGCGGCAGATCCTGCAGGATCTGAAGGACGGCGAGATGGCCGCTGGCGAGATTGCGGCTCGCTTTCCCAGTTCTGGTCCCACCATCTCCCGACACCTCGGCGTGCTCAGGGCGGCCGGCCTGGTGACAGAGCGTCGCGACTCGAACCGTATCCTGTACTCCCTCGTCGGCGACCGGCTTGCCCTGTCGGTCGGCGACTTCCTCTCCACTGTCTGCCCGGAACAAATAGTGCTGCGCGGCATCCGTAAGAACGCACCCCAGACAGAGAGCGAGTCCCCCGCATGAGAGTTCCCACGCCCCAACTTGCCGCCACGATCGAGCGTCGGTTGCTCATCAACTATCGCGTCGATCCGGACGTCGCCCAGTCGCTCCTGCCCGATTCCCTTCGTCCGCAACTCGTCGACGGAAGCGCTGTTGCGGGAATCTGCCTGATCCGACTAGGTGCCGTACGCCCAACATGGGTCCGCCCCGAAATCGGGTGGAGCGCCGAGAACGCGGCGCATCGCATCGCCGTCGAATGGGACGACGAATCCGGCACTCACGCCGGCGTCTACATCCCAGAGCGCCACAGCGCATCCTGGCTGCCTGTTGCCGCCGGCGGCCGACTCTTTCCCGGCGTGCACAGGCACGCGCGGTTCACCGGCTCCGAAACAGACAACCGAGTGCAGGTCGCCATGACCGCCGCCCAGACGAGCGTCCTGGCCGATGTTGAGATCACCGACAGGTGGTCAAGTTCACTCTTCGACACCCTGGCGGATGCCTCAGCCTTCTTCCAGAATGGCGCCGTCGGTTGGTCTCCGTCCCGCGACGGGCGCACGCTCGAGGGGCTTCAACTGGCGACGACACAGTGGCGCGTGGAGGCCGGCCGCCCCGTCACCGTCGATTCCACGTTCTTCTCCGCATTGCCTGCTGGGTCAGCAGCACTCGACAGCGTTCTGGTGATGCGGAACGTGCCTGTCGAGTGGCGGGCCCCAGAGGCTGCGTCAGCAGCGGCTCCCGCTCAGGCGCCGCCGGGCGGGTCGAGCAGGAAGCTCACGCGTTCGGAGAGATAGCTGTCAAAGTCGATGGCCGTCGAGTCGTCTGCCGCGCTGTTCCAGCGCACCAGTGCGCGGCCGTCCGCGAGAAACAGCGGGCCCGTCGAGGAACGAAGGTGGTCGGCATCCACAACGATCTCTGCGGTGTCGAAGTTGACCGTCTCTCCCTTCCTGAACGGTCCCCTCATCGCGGCCGCGCGATAGCCGCGACGCTCCTCGGCCGAGTTCGACTGGTAGCCGGCCCGGCCCGGCTCCACCGCCCTGGTCGTTGCGCCCGTTGCAAACAGGGTGCCGTCATGCCCAAGCAGAAAGACACCAAGGCGCCAGACACGACCTTTCGGCACCAGCGCCGCAGCCTTGGTGAACAACAACACCTTGCGCGGAGCGACAAAGGTGGCATGCCATTCATCGCGCGCGCCGGCACGGGTCAGCGCGTCGACGGCACGGTCCAGTCTCTGGCGGATGCCTGCTGCCAACTGCTCGTCACGTGCACCCTCGTCAGGGCGGGAGTCGCTGTGATTCATGCGATGCCGTTCATATGCCATGCCATTCAGGTACCGTGCCGTTCACGTGCCGTGCCGTGCAAGTGCCGTGCCGCTCAGGCGCAGCGCTAGAGCGGCTTGATCATTTCCAGCTCGCTCTGCGTGGCATCCAGCACGTACGGAATCACCGCTCCGGTCGCTACGAAGCCCCTGTGCTCATACGCGGTACGGGCCCGTACATTGTCTTCGTGCACATGCAGGGTCAGCCGATCGCTTTCCGTTCGCGCCCAGTCCTCGATGCCGGTGAGGAGAGCATCCGTCACGCCGGCGTGCCGCCCGCGAAACTCGGGAGTGACGTAGACGCCGACTAGCATCGGGCCCGTCACCGCCGTTGAGTAGCCGCCCATAGCGCCGATCCAGCGCCCGGATTCGTCGATGGCCGCGAGCGCGGTGCCGCGGCCATCTGTTCCCCGACGACCTCGCATCCGCCACTCTGCCTCATCGTGACCAAGCGCATCGGCCAGCGTTTCGGCATAAGCGTGCGGCGTGTCAGCGATCATCTCAAGCCGAAGCGCCCTGACGTTCTGCCAGTCGTCTTCGGTCGTCGCTCGAATTTCGAAGTGTGAGGTCCCCATCGCTCGACTCTAGTGGTATGCAATTCATGCCAGGCGGGTCAAAGAGTCAGACGTCAGACGGGCAGATGTTCAGGAGGCGCGCGTCTCCCGCTCCTGTCGCAGGGCGGGAAGGTAGAGAGCGGCGCCGATGATGCTGAACGCGCCGGCAACGATGACGGCGATACCGGCAGTTGTCGCGTCGACCAGCCCGGTCAAGGCGAGCAATCCGAGACTGTACGCGCCTCCGCCCACCATGGAGTTGATCGAGAGAACGGTGCCTCGATTAGCGGATGTCGCCTGCCGATGCAGCAACGTGTTGTGCATCGGGCCCGCTGCGCCATGCGCCACGTACGCGAGCCAGTAGCCGGCGACCAGGCCGACCACCCCACCGGCGATTCCCATCGCGACCACGAACAGCCCGTTGAAGATTCGGGCCAGGATCGCCGCCCACGCCACACCGATTGTCCGACTGGCGATGCCGGCGAGCACAGACCCGGCCGCAAAGAGTCCCCACGCAACAGCCGAGACCGGCCCAAAAATCACGCCAGCCGACTGCTCGCTCCCCAGAACATCTGCCAGCTCCACCGGCGCCAGCGTCTCGAACGCAACCATCGCGACGCTCCAGAACACTTCAACGAGCACGAGACAGCGCAGTACGGGCGAGTCCCGCACCAGCTTCACCCCAGCCCGGACGACGCCAGGAACATCACGGAGCGCGCCAAGCCCGACGCCGCCGGTCCGCCCCGCAGCACGCATGCGCCGCGGCTCCTTCACGAGCACAGCGAGCAGAACCGTATGAACGACGAACAGCGCGGTGGCCACGATGAACGGCAGCGCGAGGGCCGACATCCCCTGAAACGGATGCCACGCCACCAGACCGCCACCCATAACGGCGCCGACCGAGATCCCGACACCGAGCAGCGCCGTAGCTCGACTCAGCCCGCGGCTGATCGGCGCAGCCGCATCCACGGCTTCGGCGACATCGACGAACCAGGCCTCGAGGCTGCCGGAGTCCAGCGCACGAAAGACGCCCTGCAGAACGATTGCCACAGCGAACACCCAGAACGAGTCAGCGGCGAGGAACAATGCCGTGGACAGCACCGCCAGGACCCCGGATGCGATGAGCACCGGCCGCCGGCCCCTCGCATCGCCCAGTCCGCCGGTCGGCAGCTCAAGTCCGAGCACAACGAATCCCTGCACAGACAGCAGTAACCCGACCTGCACCAGGGTCAACCCTCGCTCCAACGGCAACAGCACGGTCAGCCCGAAAACCATCCCGACCGGAAGCCAGCGCGTCAGCGTCAGGAGCAGCAATCGATGCTCGGCTTCCCTGACGGACAGTTGCGTCGTCACCGCCGACTCACTCGCCTGGCTGCGGCGGTTGGTCAGGCTCGGCGGGACTCAGGTGAGTCACAACGAGCAGCCGCTTCGCGCGCGGGTCATCGTTGCCGGCGCCTCGGTAGCGGTTCAGGACGGCATCGAGGTCAGCCGCCAGAGACTTCGCCTGCTCAGGGGTGACCACCACGAGGCTGTCGCTCAGCCCAACGTGGTCCACCCACTCCGCCGGCCACTCGCTCTCGACATCGAGCCAGTGCTCTGCACGCGCCGCGAACTGCCGCACGTAGTCACGTCGCAGCCACCCGAGAGCCGTTTGCGCGTCCTCATCGCCAGCAAAGTCAGAGGTCGTCCAGGAGTGGTAGTCCGTCGCCGCACGCCATTCGCGTCGCTTGCCGACGCCCTCTCCCGTATCAGCCACGAGTCCGACGGATTCCAGCGAGCGAAGGTGGTAGCTCGTCGCCCCGGTGTTCGTGCTGAGGGCTGCGGCAAGCATGGTCGCCGTTGCCGGACCATGCAGGCGCAGCTCGCTCAAGATCCTCGACCGCAGCGGATGCGCGAGAACACGCACCGCTCGCTCGTCGAGTCGCATCCCTACATAGGCCTGATCGTCATCCGTCACGGCACCATAGTGTCAGGCGCCGCGACTATGCACAATATCTATGCACAAGAAATATGCACGAAGCTTGACGGTCGGTTATGCCTGCAGGATCCGAACCATATTCCCCGACGGATCGCGGAACGCAGAGTCCCGTGGACCCCACGGCTGATCGATGGGTTCCTGCAGCACCTCTGCGCCACTTGAGCGGATGCGCTCGAACGTAGCGTCGAGATCATCGGTGCGGAACACGATGTTCGGCAGCGATCCCTTGGTCAGGAGTTCCTGCAGGGCATCGCCGTCGGCCTGCGACCGACCGGCGTGCGGTTCGGAGAGCACGATCTCCACACCCGGCTGGGTTGGGCTGCCGAGCGTGACCCATCGAAACCCACCAGACGCAACGTCGTTCCGAACCTCGAGCCCGAGAGCGTCGCGATAGAACGGCAGCGATTCGTCTGTGTCATTGACGGTGATGTGTGAGTACTGGAGTGCGATTGTCATAGCACCAACGCTAGGCAGCCGCGGTCCCTGTGGCTTCTCGAATCCTGCTCGATTCGCCGACCGGTGCCGACTCTGCTGCCGGTGCCGACTCTGCTGGCCGTGCCGCCCTCGCCGGCCTCGTGTGCGTCTTCGCAACACAGGCGGGCATCGCTTCCACTGCGCTGTGCTCACGCAGGCTGTACGCGCTCGGCGACTCCCCCACGAGCTCGGAGAACCGTGAGCTGAACGAACCGAGGGATGTGCTGCCGACCGCCATGCAGGCATCCGTCACACTCATTCCCGCCCGAAGCAGCTGCATGGCCCGCTCGATCCGACGCGTCATGAGGTAGCTGTACGGCGTTTCGCCGTAGGCGGCCTTGAACTGCCGCGAGAAATGCGCTGGCGACATGAGCGCGCGCCTGGCCATGGTCGGCACGTCGAGCGGACGCGCATACTCACGATCGATCAGGTCTCGCGCCCGGCGCAACTGCACCAGATTCGCCAGCTTCTCAGGCGTCATAATTCGAGGCTACACCGGAGGAATTTTCATGTCTCGTAGACACTTTGCAAAACACTTCGTTAATGGTTTCAGAAGTTGAGGCCCGCTCCCGTAACCTGACTCCTAATCGCAGCACAACGACCGGGGAGCAGAACGATGTCACAGAGCGTTTCAAAGGATGCAGCAACGAAAGTGGCCAACGCATCCTGGCTTCCCTTGATTGTCGTCGTCCTCACGCAGATCCAGGCATCCTTCGCGGTGAACGCGTTGACGGTCTCGATGGAGGGCATCACCACCGACCTCAACACCCCGGCGACCAGCGTTGGCACGGCCATCACCGCCGGCACATTCGCCATGGCCGCGTTCATCCTGCTCGGCGCGAAGGTCGGCGCAAAGTTCGGCTCCCGTCGGGTCTTCCAGATCGCCGTTGCCGTGCATGGCCTGGCCATGGCCGGTGTCGCGCTCAGCGTCAGCCCCGCGATGCTCTTCATCGCCCAGGCAGCATCCGGAGCGGTGATCGCCCTGATCGCCCCTGCGCTCGTGGTGTTCATCGCCGCCAACTTCAAGGGCGAACAGCAGGCGAAGTCCATCGGCTTCCTCGCCGCCGCTATTCCCGCCGCCGGCGTGCTCGCCCTGCTCATTGCAGGCACCTTCGCCTCAACGATCGGCTGGCGCTACTCCTTCGCACTCATCGTCGTGCTCGCCATTGTGAACCTCGCGCTGAGCTTCAAGCTCAAGGTGGTTCCACCGCAGTCCGACGTCGTGATCGACTGGGTGGGAGCCTTGCTTGCTGCCGGCTCGATCATCCTGCTCAGCTTCGGCTTCAGCGGACTCAACTCGTGGGGCGTCGTACTCGCAACACCGAACGCGCCGTTCGAGATCCTCGGCCTCTCCCCCGCCCCCGTTCTCATCGTGCTGGGCATCATCGGCGGCCAGGCCTTCTTCGTCTGGCTGCGAAAGCGCAAGGCGCAGGGCAAGCCGCAGATCTTCGATCTCGCCGTGCTCAAGTCAGGCTCAGAGAAGGCCACGACGTTCGCCATGGCCGCGATGCTCTTCGTCGGAACGGCGGCGAACTTCCTGATCCCGCTCTACATCCAGATCGTTCAGGGCCGCACGAGCTTCGAAACGTCAATCGCCGTCATCCCGTACACCCTCTCGATCTTCGTGGCGAGTTCCGTCGTGGCCAACCTGTACAAGCGATTCCCCCCGCGGCAGATTGCGCGCGTCGGCTTCGTGATTGTTGCCTTCGGCCTCGTCATTCTGGCGTTCACCATTCGCAACGAGTGGGAGCAGATCTTCGTCATTGCCGGACTGATCATCCTCGGCCTCGGTCAGGGCGCCATCGTCGCACTGGTGTTCAACACCCTGCTCTCCGCCGCTCCGAAAAAGCTGGCCGGCGACGTCGGCGCCTGGCGCGGTCTCGTGCACAACATTTCGGGCAGCATCGGAATCGCAGTCGCCAGCGTCTTCGCGGTAAGTCTCCTGGGCTCCATCATTGCCACAGAGGCCGACGCCCACCCCGAGATTCCAGCCTCCCTCATCGAACAGGTCCCGCTTGACAACGCCAACTTCGTGACCAATGACCATCTGAAGGATGTGCTGTCGCAGACGGATGCCACCGCAGCCCAGGTGGATGCCGCCGTCGCGATCAACGAAGACGCGCGCTTGCGAGCACTGAACGTCTCGCTCCTCGCCCTCGCCGGAGTTGCCCTACTCGCCATCATCCCCGCCGGACGCATGCCGAACTACCGTCCGGGCGACATCCCTGTTGAGCTGTCCTCTGGCAAGCCAGACGACGATGAAGCGGATGCCGACAGGGAAGACACGGAGCCGGAAAAGGTTCTGTAGCCCATGAACCCCATCGTCGTCACACTGGTCATCCTGGCGCTGGCCATCGCTGCCTTTGTCTGGAACAAGATCCCGGTGGGCATTGTCGCTATCGGCGTTGCGCTCGCGCTGTACGCGACGGGAATCCTGACGTTCCAACAGACCCTTGCCGGTTTTGGCGACCCTGTCATCGTCTTCATTGCGGCCCTGTTCGTGGTCAGCGAAGGCCTCGATGCCACGGGTGTCACCACGTGGGCCGGCCAGAAGCTGGTGGCAGGAGCCGGCGACAACAAGCGCCGACTGGTCACCCTGGTCATGATGCTGGTGGCCGTTGTGACGGCGCTTATCAGCGTGAATGGCGCTGTGGCCGCGCTCGTGCCGATGGTCGTTGTGCTCGCCATCCGCATCAAGCAACCGCCGTCGCAAATGCTGATGCCCCTCGCCTTCGGGGCCCATGCAGGGTCGTTGCTGGTTCTCACCGGCACCCCGGTGAACGTGCTGATCTCCGAACTCGCAGCTGACGCCACCGGACGGCCGATTGGGTTCTTCGCTTTCGGACTCGTCGGCATTCCCCTGGTGATCGGCACCATCCTGATCACGGTGTTCCTCGGCCCACGCCTGTTGCCGAAGCGGAACGCCAAGGTCGCGCCCCGCGACCTGAGCGCGCACGCCGACACGCTCGCCCAGCAGTATTCGCTGTTCGATGATGGCACTCTCCTCAGCAAGGAGAAGGGTGTCACAGAGGTCGTGGTGCCGCCACGTTCGTCATTCATCGGCGAGAACGTGTTCACCGGCATGGTGACCGACAGCGGCGACCTCGTGGTCATCGCCATCCAGCGTTCTGGAGAAGACCTCACCGAAACGGTTCTCGCCGAGGGTGACGTCATGCTCCTCCGTGGCACCTGGGAGGCGCTCGATGCGCGAACCATCGACCCGAACGTGGTCGTCGTCGACGCTCCGCAGAGCATACGGCGCCAGGCCGTGCCGATGGGCCCGCGGGCAAAATCTGCAATCGGCGTGCTGGCCGGCATGGTCATCCTGCTGGCGACCGGCGTCGTTCCGCCGGCCATCGCGGCCCTCCTGGCCGCGTGCGCGATGGTGCTGTTGCGCGTGCTGTCCGTGAATCAGGCGCACCGCTCCATCTCCTGGACCACCCTCATCCTGGTCGGCGGCATGATCCCGCTGTCAACGGCCATCCAGGTCAGCGGAACGGCTGATCTGATCGCCAACGGCCTGGTCTCGTTCGTGGGCAACTCCAGTCCGTACCTGCTCGTGTTCGGTATCGCGGTGGTCACCGTGATCCTCGGCCAGCTCATCAGCAACATGGCCACCGCGCTCATCGTCGCGCCGATCGCCATCGCCATCGCGACGGAGACCGGCATCTCGCCCCTCCCGCTGCTGATGGCGGTCACCGTCGCCGCGGCCGCCTCATTCCTCACGCCGGTCGCCACGCCAGCCAACACGATGGTGATGGGCCCAGGCGGCTACGCGTTCGGCGACTACTGGAAGCTCGGTCTTCCCCTCGTTGTGCTCTTCCTGGCCGTCGCGACATTCGTCGTCCCCATTTTCTGGTCGTTCTAGGAACGACCCGCCACTTCATACCCGTACAGAACTCAGGCTCAGCCCACAGGCTCAGCACCCACCACAGAAGGAGAACAACATGGCTTTCGGACGACGAACCCGCAGCCTCGCGAGGACCGCGGCGCGCACCGCGGTAATCACGGGAACCGCAGCGGCAACGGCCAACGCCGTACACGGACGCGCGGCCCAGAATCAGGCCGTAGCCCAGCCTGTCGCAGTAGCTCCTGTGGCGCTTGTCGCAGCAGCTCCTGTAGCTCCTGTCGCAGTAGCGCCTGCAGCGCCGCAGACCACGGAAGAGCTGATCGCCAAGCTTGAGCGACTGGCCGCACTCCACACATCCGGTGCCCTTACCGACGCCGAGTTCGCGTTGCTCAAGGCACAGGCGATTGCGTAGCACCATGACAGACAACAGCTACAAACTCATCCCCGCGTCCTTCACCGCAATCCCGTCGCAGTCGCCGGACCTTTCGGTCGGTATCCAGGTCGTCAGCGAACTCTCCGACGCCCTTGACGCCTTCGGATTCGTCGTCGGCCAGGATGGCGACCTGCCAGAGAGCCTGAACGTCGACCGGGCGGCACTCAGCCGCGCCGGGTTTGACGCAGAACCCGGCCAGACACTCCTGCTCCCGCAGCCGTCAGGGCCGGCTTTCTTCGTCGTCGGCGCCGGCCCTGTGGCCAAGCAGACGCCGGCCGGCCTGCGTGACGTTGCCGCCGCGTTCGCTCGCGCCGCGCACCGCTACACGCAGATCGGCATCACCCTCGGCGATACCTTCGCGTTGCCGGCAGAAGACCTCGGCCAGCTGATCACGGAGGGCGTTCTGCTCGCCAGGTACCGCTACGTCGAATTGCAGAAGACGTCGAAGCACGTTCCACTCGCCGCTCTCGACATCCTGGTTGCCCCTGAACTGGTTGCCTCGGTCACCGAGGGCGTCGAGGCCGGCGAGATCCTCGCCCGCGCGGCCAACCTCGCCCGAGACCTGGCCAACACCCCGCCAGGGCACCTCACGGCAACCGACCTGGGCAATGTCTCCCTGCAGTTGGGCGACCAGTACGGTTTCGGCGTCGAGGTCTTCGACAAAGCCCAGATCATTGACATGGGCTGTGGCGGACTGCTCGGCGTCAACGCCGGATCTGTCGAAGAACCCCGCATCATCAAGCTGACGTACACCCCGACACCAGCCGGCAGCGGCGCGGCATCCGCTCCCCACCTCTTCTTGGTGGGCAAGGGCATCATGTACGACTCCGGCGGAATCTCGCTGAAGCCCTCTGACCCCATGCACCTGGCCATGAAGATGGATATGGCCGGTGCCGCAGCGGTGCTCGGCAGCATGACGGCCCTCGCGCAGCTGGGGTGCGAGACCGCCGTGTCCGCCTACCTGATGTGCACGGACAACATGCCGTCGGGCTCGGCGATGAAGCTCGGCGATGTGCTCACCATTCGTGGCGGCACCACCGTCGAGGTCAAGAACACGGATGCCGAGGGTCGCCTCGTCATGGCGGATGCGCTGGTCATGGCCGTTGAGGAATCACCGGACGCCATCGTCGACATCGCCACCCTCACGGGAGCGGCCATGATGGCGCTCGGCACGCACACCGCTGCCGTGCTCGGCAACAACCAGGCCTTGGTTGATCAGGCGACGGCTGCGTCACGCAACACCGACGAGTCGATCTGGCAGCTGCCGCTTGAGCACCGCTACCGTCCGCAGCTGAAGTCAGATATCGCCGACATCGCGAACATGGCGGGCAAGTATGCGGGGGCGACGACGGCCGCATTGTTCCTGAACGACTTCGTGGGCGACATCCCGTGGGTGCACCTCGACATCGCGGGCACCATGCAAGCGGATGCCGACGACTCCTGGCGCACCCAGGGTGCGACGGGGTTCGGCACACGCCTGCTCGTCGACCTGGCGCTGAACTTCACGCCGGACACGCTGGCGGCGTCGAGCTAGTCACGCACCTGCACGGATTGAAGTGGCGCCCGAGACTCACGCCTCGGGCGCCCCTTCTGCGTCTGGCGTGGAGTCGATCACGACGTTGCGTTGTAGATCCCCGCTTGATTGCAGATTCCAATGTAATCGCGCCTCATCGCACTGAAATTGTCAAATTCGGTTGGCGCGAACACGTTGTGACGCCATCCACCGTCGGGTGACAAATTGAGAGCGAAGTCTGTGGTGAGCCAGTCTTCGATTGCGGCTGCGGCGACAGCGACAGCCTGCCCGTCGTCAGCCTGGTGCGCCGCGAGCATTTCCCCCTCCCAGGCGCAGAGCCAGGTGAATTGGGCGATCACCGCGCCACCTCCAGCCTGCATGAGGCCTCCCTCGCTCGTGGCCCCCGCGTCCAGTCCCACGGGAATACCCGTTGGCCATTCGGCGCCGGCCGGGAGCTCGGGCAGGGTTTTGATCGTTAGCGTGTATTCGCCGAACGCCCGTCCTTTCGATGTTCGCTCCGGCCCTTTCGGTATAGCCACGACGCTCGAGCCGTAATGCGGCCCAGCGTTCGATGCTCGGCTCGGGCTGCCAGTGAGTGCGAAAATCCCCGTCGCGAGTGCGCCGATGACGATGAGGGCAAGCGCCGCGACACCCACGCGCGCAGTTCGGTGCGTCCTCGTCGTGCCGTCTATTGGCTGATGCGCCTCGAGTTCCTGCTCGATGATCTCTTCCGGCGACCCGAACTCCAGGATCGCGAGGGTGGCATCCGCCTCACTTGAATTCGGCGTGAGGGCGTCAAGGAGGTGCTGCTCAATCTCCGCGCGAAGGGCGCGGCGGCGCGGGAGGGGCAGGACGCCGGCCAGAGCGTCGAAATGGGCCAGATACTCCTGAACGTGGGTCAAACGGATGTCACTCATGAACCGCGGCCCGTTCATATGTGCCATCGAGAAGTGCGTCGACAGCACCGGAGAACTGTGCCCACTCGTCGCGGAAGGTCGCCAGCTCAGCGGTGCCTGCTGCCGTGATCTCGTAGTAGCGACGACGACGTTCGGCGTCACTTACTTCCCAGTGGCTGTCCACAAGCCCAGCCTCAAAAAGCCTGTTCAGCAGCGGGTACAGAGTGCCCTGGCTGGAGAGCAGCTGGCCAGCAGCATCCAGTTCGCGCACGATTTCGAGGCCATATCGCGGGCCGGCACTCAGCAGTGCCAGAATGCACGGGCCGACGACGCCCCGACGGAGTTGCGCGGCAGCGGAAGTATCCATGCGTCACAAGTTATCTTGCGCCGCAAGGTATGTAAAGACCCTCAGCGAATGTGCACTTTCACGCACCCCAGTTGGAACTCGGAGCGATGATTCGATTCACGGCACCGTCGGCGTCATCGTCAACGATCCCGACAGAAATGGCTGGTGTGCTGGCATCGGAGAACGGCGGAAGCTCGGTCCAATCGACCTGGAGGAAGTTGGCCGACGGGAGCGCGTGGTCAGGATCCACCGCCGTCGCTTCAGCGAATGAGTCGCCAATCTCGATGCCACCAACAGCAGCCAGGCTCACATCCCCGACGGTCTTGCCCTCAACAAAAACTTGAAACTCTGGGTAGTACGGGGCTTGTATCGTCAGGTCGAGATCCTTGAGCATGAACCCCTCCCATTCGTATGTCGTTCCCCACCAGTTGTCGCCGTGACCCTCATACCGCTCAACGATCGGCTCGCTACCGAATGCATCCGACAGAACGGCCACGACACCTGCAGTGGGGTCGAAGTAGCTGTTTTCGCTCAACACAGCGCCGGAGTCGTCCAATATCTGGATCGACGTCGCCGAGATCACGATCGATGCGGAAACCGCCGGCTCCGCACTCGGCGTCGGGGTCTGCTCGGTCGCAGCGGGTGGCGTTGAGCTGTGAGTAGGCGTCGGTGTGGCACCGTTGTCAGGCACCGCGGAGCATCCGGACAGCGCCAGGAGGCAGGCGGCGACGACCCCGATCTCGAGATTGCGCATTCGAGTGAGCATGGACTCAGGCTAGCTGTGGCGTGGATCGCTTGTGATCACGACGCGCGCAGCATACGAACGGGGTCAGCCGCGTTCCAGTTCCGTTCGCACCCAGGTTCCGATCGCGGCCATCCGCTCCAGAACGGCATCGCGGGGATCGTCGCCTGCTTCAGCGTCGCCCCAGTTCGCGAGCACAGCCCACGCGAGCGTGCGACCGGTCGCCCCAGCTGCCACCCCGACGTCGATTCTCGCCGTGCTGATGGTGCCGGTCTTGTTCCACAGACGGATGCCACGGTCGACCTCGGCGTGCGCCAGCGGGTCAAGCGCAAATGCAGCGGCCACCATCGAGAGGTCGGTGTTGAGAGCGAGCCAGTCGAGTACTCGCCGGGAGACCACTGACGAGACAATGTCGCCGGCGTGCAGGCGTGCCATCAGCTGTACGAGCTCTCCGGCGTTGCCTTCCGACAGGGTCGGCGGGTGTTCAGGCAGGCGTTCATCTCGTATGCGGTCGAGCAGCGCAGAACCGACGAAGCCGAGGGACTCAGAGGTCTCCCTGACCCGGTCAAGTCCGATGCGCCGAAGGAGGACGTTGGTGGCGAGGTTGTCGCTCACCGCTCCAATGAGGGCACAGGCATCCCTGATGCTCAGCGTGTCTGCAGACAGCACGTGCCAGATCCCGGAGTCAGCCACCATTTCCGACGCCGTGCGGGTGACGGGCTCGTCAAGATCAAGCTCACCGAGCGCGGCCTGCCGCGCGATCTCTACCAGCAAGAACAGTTTGCCGACGCTCGCGGTCTTCAGCGTCACCGTCGGGGCGTGCGCCCACAGCGTCTCCCCCGTGTCGGCGTCAACAATCGCGGCCGACCACCGAACAGCGGTGATCGGTGCGTTCCCGAGAGTCCGTTCGAGCGGATGTTCGGCGCGGGTGTCTGTCGCTGAAGCGTTCATGGTCCTCCGGGGCGTATCGTCGACGTACTCGGCGAGGTTAGCACCGGCGGTCGGCCGCGTCGGCCTGTCGGCCTGCCGACACCGGATGGCACTAGAACGGATGCTCCGTGAACGATCCAGATATCGACGCAATGCTTGCCAGCGATGTCTGGCAGATTCGCGCCCAGGCCGCGCTGCGCGGGGACCTGACGCTCGCGCAGATCGAGCAGCTCCTCGATGACCCCAATGACGATGTACGAACGATGACCGCAGACCTCCACCGCGACATTCCAACGGAAGTCATTCAGTCGGCCATCACACGTCATCCGGGTGATGCTGCGAACTTTGCGTACAACGCAACCGCTCCGGGAATTGCTCTCGGCCACAAGCTTGTCGGCATTGCGACGAGCGGCGACGTGGCGCGCTACCTCTCGTACCAGAACGCGACTCCGCCCAACATCGTCCGATTCGTCGCCGCCTCCGACGACGGCAGAACGGAGCTGACTACCCTGAATCAGCTCTGGGCGCGTCTTTTCAACACGCAGCCAACAGCAGATGGGTAAGGAGCACTCGCGATGACGATCACGATTAAGCCCGCACACGACTTCGACGACATGACGACGATGTTCGGTCCGAAGAACCCGGAGTCGTCGGTGTGCTGGTGCCTCTCGTGGCGGCTGAGTTCGAAGGAGAACCGGGCGCTTATGGGTAGCGATCGTGCCGACACCGTGCGGGAGTTGTGTTCGCGTCCACTCGCGCCGGGCGTGCTCGCCTATCTCGACGGGGACGTCGTTGGCTGGGCGGGCGTGGCCCCACGCTCCGAACTGCACCCCATCGAGAACTCACGGAAGATCCCACATATCGATGATCTGCCGGTCTGGTCGATCTGGTGCATCCGCGTGCGCCCTGGCTTTCGCAAACGGGGCGTCACACACGCGCTCATCGACGGAGCCATCGACTACGCACGGGCCTCCGGCGCCCCAGCGGTCGAAAGCTACCCGGTCGACAATGCAGGGCAGCGGGTCGACCAGACGATGGCGTTCGTGGGCACCCGCGGCATGTTCGAAAAGGCGGGCTTCACGAAAGCCGCCGACACGACATCCGTTTCAGGAGGCATTCCGCGAATCCTGATGCGGCGGATGCTGAGCTGATCGAGCGCTCCATCACGCGATCGTCGCGAGGCTAACTGCAGTACTCCTTGGACACAACGGGGCTGTCGCGCACGACAATGTTGTTGACCAGGCCCTCATAAATTGAGAAGTTGATCCAGTGCCCGCTGCCATCCGGCAATGCGTAGTGCGGGGTGCTGTGGTCATCCTGAAACGTGATGTCGGGATACGCGGCTGTGAGCTCGTCGAGTGTGGCGCCGATTCCAATGCCGCTCTGCGTTCGCGGCGAATCGGAGCTGACCTCTGCAGACGTCGCGCCTCCCTGCAAAACGATCTGCTCAACGAGGCCTGTTCCCAATCTGTCGGGAATGACAACACTCGGGAACCCTGACTTGTCGAAGGACACAACCGACGGGCATCCGTCGTAAACGGTGCGGGTGAATGCAGCCATTGACTGCTCCGTCGCGCTGATCTCGCCATTGAGCTCAAGGGGGCCGATGCTGTCGAAGTCGATGATCCACGAACGCGGGTCGTTCAGGTCGACGTCGGTCGGCGCCGGCGTCTGATCGATCGCGGCGGCGGTCGGATCACCGGAACTGGTCTGAGTTGGGCTCGGCGCCACTGTCGGCGATTCCGCCGGTTGACTCGCACATGCCGACAGCAGCAACACACAGGTTGCGGCAGCGACGGTGACAGTGACGGGCAAGCGCTTGTGCTTCAGTACGCGGTCGAACATCCGGTCTACCCCCAACGGCTTCGTTCACGTGAGCCTAGTCGGAACTATGACTGCACCTGAATCTGCACCGCGAATTCGTTCTGAATGCTGCCATCCACCGCGCTGGTATTGAACGCCACGAGGTCATACATCCCGGCTGCAAGACCGGCTGGAACGACGAGCATGGCACTGAAATTGGACTCCACACAGCAGGCATCGGCCACGATGTTTTGTGTGAGCACTGCCGTGCCCGATGCGTCGCGCAACTCGAGCGTGAGCGCGGCTTCGAAGAGGGCCGCCCGACCTGTGACCGCGAGGGGTTGGCCGGGGGCAACGACGTCACCGCACGCTGGCGTGGTCAGAAAGATATCCGGACGCTCCGCCGACACCGTGATCGACCGTTCGACGAGGTCGGTCATGCTTCCATCCTTCGGGCTGTGGGCGTAGGCGCGCAGCGTCACGGGCTCCGCGGCATCCGGTGGAGGAAAGGCAAGCGACCCCTTCCACGTACCGGGAGTTCCCGTGCCGGATGTGGCCTGAATGTCGCGCACACAGAGCTGGTCGCCGCCGGCATCCAGCGCATCGACGGTCAGCGCCGCCTCGAAGGTGTTGGCTGTGCCCGCAACGAGAAATGGCACCGAGACGGTTGCTCCATCGCCCGGGCTGTCGAACGTGATGAGTGGGGTCGCATCCCCTGTGGGCGACTGGGTGGGCGACTGGGGAGGCGTTTGGCCAGGCGCCTGCGAGGGCGTTTCGGTGGGTACCTGGGTGGGTGCCTGCGTGGGTGATTGTGACGGTGCTTGGGTGGGTGCCTGCGAACTCGTCGCTGTTGACGAGGTGGCTGGGCTCACGCCATTCCCCGTCGAGCATCCGGCCAGAAGGCCGACCACACTGAACAAGGCCGCACAAGCAAGAAAACGCCGAGCGATCATGGCTGAACTCATCTCCCAACCGCTGTGCCAATTTTACCACCGGCGATCGATTGAAGCCCTGGCAAACTTGCCCCGGTCGGGTTGTGGCTACGGGAAATATGCGTCTGCGATCGCCACGCCACGAGCGCGGGTGGTGAGGATCACGCGTGTTCAACGCTCGCTTGCCCGGCGCTCTGCGCGTCGCCGTTCGTCGTCGTGGGCCTCACGAAGGAGCGTCAAAGCCGTCGACATGGTGTGGTTGCCTGGGTTCACAATGGCTACCCAGCCGAGTGCCCCATAGACCGGATGCGGCATGATTTCATCGACCCCGCTGAAGTCACGGGATGCAAAGTCCCTGGAGGCAAAGTCACGTGGACTTTCGCCGATGAGGTGCGTGAATTCCGCAGAACCGACATGGATGTTCAGCCGCCACCGGTCAGCAGAATCAAGGTTGGACAGGGTGTCGTCTGGATAGTCTTTCGTCACGATCGTCGCGTACGGCTGGGTGTTCTCTGGGATCGTGCCATCTGGGGCGTAATAGAAGAAATGGTCGCCCCACGCGATCTGCGGAAACTCGCTTCCTTCGCCAGGAGCCAGCTCCAGCACACCGTCGAAAGACCTGATTTCGTCGAGAACCTGTTCCATGCTCATGGTTCAAGTGTGACCCCGTTTGGGCAAGTGTGACCCCGTTTGGGCTAGTGCTCAATCGGATCCGGCATTGAGGGCAGGCGGAGCCCAGCATCGATGAGAACCTCGGCCGCGGCCCGCGCTTGCATGGCGACGCTGGGATCCGACGAGATCGCGGCCGTGGTCTGTGCACCCTCGGCGAGGATCGACAGCTGCGCACCAAGCGTCTCGGATGCGCCGAGTTCGCTCACCATGCCGGTCATGAAGCGTTGGAACGATTTCTTGTGCTCACGCACGAGCGTTGCGACTTCAGGATGTGTTCCGCCAAGCTCTCCGAACGCATTGATGAACGCGCACCCCCGAAAGTCGCCCGTGCAGAACCAGTCCTGAAGGAAGTCGTAGACGGCGAGCAGCCGACTCCGAGGGCTCTCGCCCGCTGCGGCAACGCGCTCCGTGAGTCCTGATTCCCATTCGTCATGCTTGTGGCGCAGCACGGCCACGACGATGTCGTCTTTCGAGGGGAACAGCGAGTACAGGCGTCGAAGTGACACGCCAGCAGCTGTGCGCAATTCGTCCATGCCAACGGCTGCGTATCCCTTGCTGTAGTACAGGCTCTCTGCTGCGGCGATTACGCGTTCGCGAGCGTCATCTTTCGTCATTCCTCGAGTGTACTTGACATGAGAACGAACGTTCTCTAGATTGTAGATATCACCAGCGAGAACGACCGTTCTCACTGGGGCTTCGAAAGGACAGAATCATGGGATTCATCACTGTTGGCAACGAGAACAGCACATCGATCGAGCTCTACTACGAAGACCAGGGCGAGGGGCAGCCCGTCGTGCTGATCCACGGCTACCCGCTCGACGGACGCAGCTGGGAACGCCAGACACGTGAACTGCTCGCCGCCGGCTACCGCGTCATCACATACGACCGCCGCGGTTTCGGCCAGTCAAGCAAGACCGCCGCCGGCTATGACTACAACACATTCGCTGCCGACCTGAACACGGTTCTCGAGACGCTTGACCTGCGCGACGTGATCCTCGTTGGGTTCTCCATGGGAACCGGCGAGCTCGCGCGGTACGTATCCAACTATGGCCACGAGCGCGTGGCGAAGCTCGCGTTCCTCGCTTCGCTCGAACCCTTCCTTGTGGCACGTGATGACAACCCCGATGGTGTTCCGCAGGAGGTTTTCGACGGCATTGCCGCGCAGGCCAAGGGCGACCGCTTCGCATGGTTTACGAACTTCTTCTCCGACTTCTACAACCTCGACGACACACTCGGCTCGCGCATCAGCGAGGAGGCCGTGACAGCGAGCTGGAACACCGCTGCCGCGAGCGCACCTGTCGCCGCGTACGCCGTCGTACCGGCGTGGATTGAGGACTTCCGTGACGATGTCGAGGCTGTCCGCGCAAGCGGGAAGCCGGCACTCATCCTGCACGGCACGGCCGACAACATCCTGCCCATCGATGCAACGGCCCGTCGATTCCACAACGCCCTGCCAGAGGCCGAGTATGTCGAGGTCGAAGGCGCACCTCACGGCCTGCTGTGGACCCACGCCGACGAGGTGAACGCGGCCCTGCTGTCCTTCGCCAGCAAGACGAGCGTCAGCATCTAACCTGCCCAGGCTGCTCACCCACCGCACCCACTCACCGCAGCGCTCCAGGGATCGTTGATCTCTGGAGCGCTGCGGCGTTGCGGCGTCGCGATAGTGAAGAATAGTGTCGCGGGGCAAGTATTCTTTAGTTATGAGCACCAAGACATTCCCGCATCTGATGAGCCCCGGACGCATCGGGTCCATGCAGACACCCAACCGCATCGTCCTCCCGGCTATGGACATGAACGTCTCAGAGCATGGCGAGATCGAACAGACCGAGATCGACCACTACGTTGCGCGCGCTGCGGGCGGGGCCGGCCTGATCATCACGGGCGCGTGCGCCATCGCCTTCCCTTACGGTGCAGCATCCATGAAGGAGCCGGGACTGTCAGAAGACAAGTTCATCCCCGGACTGAAGGCATTGGCCGACGCCATCCACGCAGCGGGCAGCAAGCTCTGCGTCCAGTCCACGCACCACGGCAAGGTCGCCCGCGTCGACACCGCCAACGACCGCGCGGTTCTGGCGCCCAACACGCCGGACTACAGCTACAACATGTCGGCCCTGGCCGACAGCACCCCCGACGAGCTGCGCAGGATGGGCGCGGCCACCGCCGGCAAGCAGACTTCGTACCACGAGATGACGTCCGAGGACATCACCTGGCTGATCGACACCTGGGCGGATGCCGCGGAGCGCGTCGCCAAGGCCGACGCCGACGCCATCGAGATCCACGTCGCCCACGGCTACATCCTCGGCGTGTTCCTGAACCAGCGTGACAACAAGCGCACCGACGAGTATGGCGGCACCCTGGCCAACCGGGCACGCCTGGCTTGCGAGGTCATCAGCGCTGTGAAGCAGCGGGTGGGCGACCGCCTCGCCATCCTCGTGCGGGTATCCGGCGAAGAGTACGGACAAGAGGGCGGTCTCACGCTCGAAGAATCGATCGAAGCCTCGGCGCTGTTCGAAAAGGCTGGCGCCGACGCGATCCACGTCACCGGTTGGGGACGCAACCCCTTCGACAACTTCACGGATGGCCCGCTCCCCAGCAAGGTGGGCGCCTACATCTCAAACGCCGCCGAGATCAAGAAGCACGTCAGCATCCCGGTCATCGCGGTTGGTCGCATGCTTCCTGAGGTCTCGGAGAAGGCCCTCGCGGCCGGCCAGATTGACTTCGCCGCCATGGGACGTCAGCTGCTCGCCGACCCTGACCTGCCGAACAAGCTCCGCGACGGCAAGTTCGACCAGGTGCGCCCGTGCATCAACTGCTACCTGTGTGTCGCAGAGAACTTCTTCGACGACACCCCCTTCTGTGCGGTGAACCCCGCGCTGGGTAATGAAGCGGTGCTGCCACTCAAGCCGGCGTCGGCATCCAAGCATGTGGTGGTCATCGGTGCAGGCCCAGCCGGCCTGGAGAGCGCCAGGGTGCTCACCGAGCGCGGTCACCGCGTCACCGTGATCGACAAGTCCGACCGTCTGGGCGGGACGATGTGGTTCTCCACCATGACCACCCCAGACAACGAGCGCCTGTTGCGCTGGTTCAAGTCGGAGATCAAGCGACTGCGCATCGCCGTCAAGCTCAACACCCCGGCGACCGTCGAATCGATTCAGGCCCTGCGCCCCGACCACGTCATCGTGGCCACGGGAGCCGTGCGCCCCAAGCCGGACTTCCCCGGCGGCGACCTGCCCAACGTGCAGACCGGCGACACCCTGCGCGCGATGATGCTCGGCACTGCAACGGCTGACGAGGCCGGCCTGGTGCTGAGCACCCTTGGGAAGGCTGGTCGCCTCTCCGGCGTCACCAAGAGCCCAGAGTTCGTGCGCCAGTTCACGAAGTTCTGGCTGCCGATGGGCAAGGACGTCGTGGTGATCGGCGGGTCACTGGTGGGCCTGGAGCTCGCGGAGTTCCTCGCCGAGCGCGGCCGCAACGTCACCCTGCTGCACGAAAAGCAGCAGCTCGGCCTGCCGCTGGCCATGCCGCGACGCTGGACTGCGGTCAAGGATTCGCTGGCTCACGGTGTCAAGATCCACCGCAACGTCGCGATCACGCGCATCACGCCGAAGAGCGTCGAGTGGACAGAGGGTGAGGAGAACTTCTCTGCCCCCGCCGCCATGGTGGTCTACGCAGACGGCACCACGGCAGCGGCGCCCCTCGCCGACGGGCTTCGCGAAGCCGGTCTCACCGTGGATGTGATCGGCGACGCCAAGGAGGTCAACTACATCCATGGCGCCATCCACTCGTCATGGGAGGTCACGACCGAGCTTTAAGCCGGTCAGTCAGCTGACACGACGACGCCGCCCGGTCGACATGACCGGGCGGCGTCGTGCTGTCACGACGGAATGGTGAGACGAACTGGGCCAGCTTCACCGGGTCCGCCACATTCCTCGCTGCCACCCACGCGCTGCCATTCGAGCACGACCTCTCGTTCGGCGAGCAGTTCACCGTCCGACGACAGCGCACGAATCGTGAGCACATCCGGCGTCGTCATCCCCACCGAGACCGTCCAGCTGCTGTCGTCGGCGCGTGAAATGAAGAATGGAAAGGGAACAGCGGATGACGCCGAGGGAGTCGATAGCTCTGCCGGGGTCAGCGTCGAGAGCTGCTGCAACGGCTCATCTGATTCCTGTTGAACGGATGCCGACGACGAACAGGCACCGTCTTCGCACACCTCGATGACGGCTGCGGCGCCCGCATCCCCGTCGAGGTGAATGTTGACGATGTTGTTCCACCCGATGGCGGGGCAGGCGAACTCAGGGAGCGAACATCCCGTGACAACCAACCCCGAGAGCAGTACGGCCACAAGACCGAATGATCGAATCTTCCCCATGCCGGCCAACCATAACAGCAGGCCTGGCGGGTGATCCGCCTCAAACGTGTTAAAAGAAGAAGCGCGCCGGCCCCCCACATAATGTTCCCCGGTTTCCGGCGCACTTCCGTCCTTATCCCCCCTTGGACATGTCTAAGCCTAGCGCTATTAAACGAAAATAATCACATCGTCTACCCTCTGCTCGACTTTGTGCTCGCAGCTTCTGGACCGATCTCTGAGAGGTCGTACCCGTGGGGGTACGACGACGATGAACCGGCAGCACCGGGCACGAACCGTGCGGTGACGGGCAACGGCCTCCTGGCCGCTCTGGCGGCCCGAAGCCGGACGGTCCCTCTCACCAGAGCCGTCATGACTCTGTTGGGTTTCGGCAGCCCGACAGCGTCGCAGAACCGCCGGTCGTCGATGAGGCCACTGAGGATGCTGGGCACGAAGGGCCGAAGTGGCGCCGGCAGCCGCACCGCGGTGAGCTGCGCTGCTGCAGCCATCAACACGTGGTTCGCTGGTGCCGGGCGCACGTTCGCTGCTTCGTAGCGGTCGAAGAATTCGGCAGCTGCCTCGTAGGTGGGCGGAATATTCGTCAGGCCCATCCGCTGTCCGAGCTCCTGGTAGAACCGGTGTGCAGCGTGCACCTCAGCCGGTTCCAGCTGGCGCCATCCGTTCGTCATCATCCAACGAACCGGCAGAACGAGCAAGGAGATCAGAATGTAGAGGAAGTCGTCGCCGGTTCCCGGAACTGTGCGATGAACTCGTCGCAGAAGTCCGATCATCCGTTCACCGCGTTCGCTCTCCATCCCGTTCGCGATGATCTCGTAGATGACGATGCCGGTGTCTGAAGCCCGCTTCTGTGGACGGCCGGTCACTTCCCCCGAGCCGACCAGGACGTCCGAGATGTGCGGGACACCGAAACTGCGGTAGTAGGCGAGGAGGAACCCCACCCTCATCTCGGAGTCGAAGTGGACGAGGGCCAACGCGCGGAACGTCGCCTCCCAATCCTCTGGTGAGGCGTGTCGCACCTCGTGGAGTTGCTGGGTGCGTGTGCGGTGAATGGCGCTACTCGCCTGTCTGGCCTGGGCTGTCTGGCAGCCCGCCCTCGAGAAGCTTCGTGATCTCTCGAAGAGCGTCTGGGGAGGTGTCGCCGAGGGTTCGGGCTGCGAAGTTGATCACTCGTTTGACGCGGATCATGCGCACCAGCTCCAACTGCGAGTCGATGCGCTCCGGAAGGTCGTCGTCGGACCCCAGCAGGTACTCGGGTGCAATCCCGAAGAAGTTGGCGATCTCGGTGAGCAGTACGACGTCGCTGACCAGTGGGCCTTCGCCCCTGACCATGTACTGCCATCGGGCACGCGACAGCGAAACCTTCTTGGCTTTGAGGCCGGCGGCGATCTCGCGGTAGGTGTACGGGGTGTTTCCCTCGGCCACGACGACGTCGAGCAGCAGGTTCAGCTTGCGCGCGAGTTCTTGTTGTGGCGTGGTCTGCGGAGTTCCGGCCCCGGCAGCGTCATCGGGCGTCTTGGTACTCATTGATCCTCGAATCGCTTGTGGTCCCGGTTCGTGTATCTGATGCGTGTTGAATATGCGCTTCCACCATGCGGATGAGTTTCGCTTCGCGATCTGAGAGCGGCTGCTCTGGATGGAGAAGAAGGCTGTCACGAACCTCGACGTAACGACGGTGAAGGTGGTGAGTGTGGTTCCTGCGGAAGTAGAGGTTTACCCGTGATGTTGGTGCTTCCATACTGAGCTCAGGCACGTCAGCAAGCAGCCGCTCCCAGAGCGGGGTGAGCTGCCACAACAGTCGTCGGCTCCTGGCTGCGTCGATCATGTTCTTGACGACTCCGACCAGCAAGCGGAGGCCGAGGCCAACTGCCAAGAGAACGGATGCGACGAGCGGGCACGTCACCGACAGGAAATCAACTATCGGGCTCACGTAGGTGTCACCCGAAACACGAGCGATCGCCACGCCCATCTGCACTACGACGTAGAGGGAGATGACAACCCAACCGAGGGAGATGATCACGAGCGCTGTCTTGATCGTTCCGTCCCGCTGGCGTGTGAAGTCTGATGCGCACGCGACGATTGTCGAGATCGCAAGAACGATCAGAGCAACCCAGGTCGTGAAGCTGTAGACCAGCTGACTCCAGTCGCCAGGACCGATGAACTGGATGTTATCGATTTCCCAGCCGCTAGTGAAGAAGAGCGCAGCCTGAACAAGGATGAGTCCGGTCGAGCCCCAGAAGGCAACCCGCTTCCTGGCCCTGGTCAACCCGACCTTGGAGACAGCCGTCTGGATGAGGCCGTCGAACAGGGCCACGCAGATGATCGCCGTCGCATGGAAGATGAAGTACGTGAGGTCGACTCCCCCCAGGAGCTGGTCGACGAATGCATATGGGCCGTCGCTGATCAGCGTTATCGTGACGGCGAAAGCCAACATGAACCAGAAGAGCAGACGCCGTGTGCCGCGGAGCGCGCTGGGCACCAGGAGAAGGGTCGTGCCCCAGAGAGCCGCAAGCACCGCGTATTCAATAAGCGCGAACATCAGAGCACCTGCCCAAATCCGGTTTCGACTCCACGCCTGCTGAGTGACGCGTCCTTCCGCAGGATCATCGCGAGTTCGTCTCCAATGGCCTCAGCCAGCGCTTCTTCCTCATCGGTGAAGCTGCTTCTGGAGAGCGCTGAGACGATGGCGTTCATCGGGATGAGGGGCGCAAGAAGCGCGATCCTCTCGGCCGGCATCGTCACCTTCTTGTGGTTGAGGATCATGTGGCCGAACTCATGGTTCACGAACTGCTGGCGGTGTACAGCGGAGTCTGTGGGGGCGTAGTGGATCCGCTCGAACCCTTCACCGGCCACCTCAAGCCAGAGCGCGCAGATTCCGCTGTCGACCATCCCAGGGGGCGCCTGCATGATGACGATCTTTTTCTTGCGAACCTGCTCCATGTGGTGGTGCAAAGTCTCTGAGGTCAGGGGGCGAGGAAGGCCGATCTCCTGCACCAGTTGCTGAGCGCGTTGCTGCCGTGCTGCGTAGTTCACGTATGAATCCGATTTTCGTGGCGATCCGCTGCGTCCCCCATAACCGGATCCAGCGCACCTGAGACATGTCTGACTGCCGTCAGTATGTGATTCTTCAAGGTGCCCCATGATAGCCAGAAAAGGCGGTGACCGGCACATGTGCCGGTCACCGCCGTCAGATTCTGGGTGCGGTTTCGAGGTGAGCCGTCCGCCCCGGTCTTGTCCCGTCCTGTCTTACTTGGCCGAAACCAATTCCGGTTGCGCATCAGCTGTGACCGACATCCGCTTAGCGGCTGCGGGAATGCATGCGGCCAGGATTGCGGCGATGACAGAGATGCCAGCGCCCAGAATCAGGGCAACCCGGAATCCAGCTTCAGACGGGACAGAAACCCCGCCGAAGTCGATAGTCATCTGCGCCAGTACCAACCCGATCACGGCGGCGCCCGTGGTGGTACCCAGCGAGCGCATCAGCGTGTTGAAACCGTTGGCGGCAGCGGTTTCGCTGAGCGGAACCGCACCCATGATGATGGCTGGCATGGCGCCGTACGCCAGAGCCACGCCACCATTGACGACGAGACCCGAGGCCATCAGACCCCACGTGCTCCCCATGCCCAGCAGGCTGACACCATAGCCGAGCGCAATAACCGCAACGCCCAACACCAGGGTGAACTTGGGACCGCGCGCATCGGTGAGTCGGCCACCCACAGGAGCGAGCACCAACATCATCAATCCCGCAGGGGCCATCCAGAGACCGGCGGCGAGGATCGACTGGCCCAGACCGTAGCCGGTCTCCGCGGGCAGCTGCAGGAGCTGCGGCATGACCAGCATGCTCGCGTACATTCCGAAACCAACGAAGATTGACGCGATATTTGTCAGCAGCACGCGCGGGATTACTGCGGTGCGCAGGTCAACCAGTGGATCCTTGGTACGTGTTTCCCAGATTCCCCACAGCAGCAGAACGACCACCGAGACGCCCAGCAGACCCAGGGTCAATGGCGAAGCCCACCCCCAGGATGATCCCTTGGAAACAGCGAGGATGAGCGAGACCAGCCCGATGGTCAGCCCGATGGCACCCAACCAGTCGAAGCGCTGTCCTGCCGCACCCGCGGGCAGTACCGGAATGAACTTCCAAATGGCCACTACAACGAGCAGCGTGACGACCGCGCTGCCGAAGAACAGCGCCCGCCAGTCTGCGAATTCAACGACTGCCGCTGAGATCGGCATGCCGAGCGCACCACCAACACCCAGCGTGGCACTCACCGTGGCAATCGCCGCGGAGAGTCGCTCCTTCGGCACAAGATCACGCAGCATGGCGATGCCGAGCGGCACCATTCCCGAACCCAGGCCCTGCATGGCACGTCCAACGATCATGACTTCCACCGTGGGGGCGATGGCACACACAATGGCGCCGAGCATCAGCGGCATAGCCAAGATCAGGATCATGCGGCGTTTGCCGAACAGGTCACCCAAGCGGCCTGAAATGGGCACTGCCACCGCTGCCGCGAGAAGCGTGGCCGTGATGATCCATGCCGTGTTTGTTGCCGGGGTGTTGAAGATGGCAGGCAGCTGAGGGATGAGCGGCGTGACCATGGTCTGGGTAATAGACGAGGCGATACCGGCACTGGCGAGGATGCCAACGACTACTCCTGAGCCGGGGACGCCGGCAGAGGTTTTCTTGGACAAGTTGGCCCTTCAGAACGAATGTGCAGAGTGCACAAAATGTTCATCATACACGCGTGAAGTAGGATGTTAAGGGCCGAGGGAGGAATCCATTTAATGGAACGTCGCATCGCTGACATTGAATACGAGCAGACACTGCTCAGCCGCTATACGATCGCCCAGCATCGCGCCGAGGACGGGCTTGACCGGAGCGTCTATCTCCTGATGAGCCGGATCGATGGGGAGGGACCCATGTCGATCGGCGAGCTGAGCACGGCCTTTCTTCTCGATGTCTCGACCTTGCAGCGCCAGACGACCGTGGCGGTGCGTGAGGGTTTGCTTGAACGGATCCTCGATCCGGCCGGCAGCGCAGCGCGAAAATTCACACTGAGCGACCTGGGGAGAGCGCGGCTGGCAGAGGCACGCGGACGCTCTGTGCACGCCCTCGACAGAATTCTGGCCGACTGGCCTACTGATGACGTCAACGCCTTCGCTGACTTGATGCACAAGTTCAACGTCTCGATCGAGGAGTTCCGGGAAACACGGGCCCCGTAGCAGCGCGCTCGCTGCGACCAATCGGTGCCGGGCGCCGAGATCTATCCGGGCAGCGAACTCACCGGCCGGTTCTCCGCAGTGGCACCGTCAGCGGCCTCCAGTGCTGCAACCAGTCGCCCCAAAGCCGGCAGCGATTCTTCAAGCGCAATACGGTCGGCGTCAGAAAGCTCTTCAACGACACTGGTCAGAGCAGCCGAACTGGCCCGGTCGTAACGCTTCAGCAGCTGCAGCGCTTCTGCTGAAGCCGTGAGTACCACCGTGCGCTGATCGTGTTCGGGGCGAATCCGTTCCACCAGGCGCGCAGCGGACATCGTCCTGGCGAGGTTGCTCACCGTGGACGGCGCAACCCGTATGAGGGCAGCCGCAGAACTTGGGCTGAGCCCATCGGCAGAAGTGGAGAGCGCCCTGAGGAGTTCGATCTGCGCCTCCGGCAAGTCCGGCAGGCCCTCCGCGTTGCGGGTCGATCGAAGCACTGCTCGCCGCAAAGGACCCAGCAATCCGCCGAGTCCCGCAGCAACCCGAGCGGAAGTCGTCTTTCTGGATGCCTCATCCGACCCGACCTTGCCCGCGTTGTTCATGGCTTCAGTGTAAACCTATCAAAAGACTTTTGTCTCAAAGCTATTTTGTGACGTACTATTTTTGTGACAGTGATTGACTCGCCCCGTCCGAGGCGGGCAAACGCTGTTTGATCTCAGCAAGGAGCTTCACCATGACCACCGAGAACGCCGCTACGACCATTGAGAATCCAGTTCCTCCGCAGGATCTCTCTGGAATCGTCGGACACCGGTTCATCTACACCTACGCCAACGGCTGGCAGTACGAGATGTACCTGAAGAACGCCACCACCATGGACTACCGCATCCACACCGGAATGGTCGGAGGCCGCTGGGTGCGAGACCAAACGGTCGATCTGGTTCAGCTTGCCGACGACGTCTACAAGGTCTCCTGGAACGAGCCGACCGGCACCTCGGTCGTCGTCAACGTCTTGCCAGGACGACGCGTCCTGCACGGCACCATCTTCTTCCCGCAGTGGATCGAGCAGGACGGCAGCAAGACCGTTCTCTTCCAGAATGATCACTTGGACGAAATGCGGGCCTACCGCGATGCTGGCCCGACCTACCCGATCTACGTCGTTCCGGAGTTCGCTCGCATCACGCTCTTCGAAAACGTCGGTGAAAACAACGAGAGCGTTGTTGAAGTTGGACCGAACGAACTGCCATCGGGATTCGCCGACCGCGCAAACTGATCGGACTGCCCATTGAGCGAACGAGCTGCCCTGCGATTGCGGGCAGCTCGTCTCTGGTTGAACGTTGAACCTAAACTCCACGACGTTCCCGCACAGAACACACTCGGGGCACACACTCTGGGCCCGGTCATCACGAATTCCTCCACCGACCGGCGCAAGCGCCAAGAATCTAGGATGCTCATCATGAACGTTTCAGAAGTGAGTCACGCGTACGGTGCGCGATCGGCGGAGTACATCGAGCTGTTCGGCACGATCGACGCCGCCGCCGAAGCAGACCGGAACGCTGTTCTCACCTGGGCGCGTGGACTCACCGGACCGATCATTGATGTCGGCTGCGGTCCGGGGCAATGGACGCACTTTCTGTCCGAGCACAATCTCGAGATCGAGGGCATCGATCCCACCCCGGAGTTCGTCGCCGCCGCACAGCGTCGATATCCAGACATCCGCTTCCGAATCGGGGAAGCCGAGCACCTCGACATCGATGGCCAAAGTCTCGGCGGCATCCTCTCGTGGTACTCCCTCATTCACACGGATCCAGAGCTCATCGACTCCGCCCTGACCGAGTTCGCGCGTTGCCTGCGCCCGGGCGGCGGCCTGGCGCTCGGCTTCTTCGAGGGGCCTGAACTCATACCGTTCGACCACGCCGTGACGACGGCGTACTACTGGCCGCTGGAGCTCTTGTCCGCGCGCGTCGAGGCGTGCGGGTTTACCATCACCGGGACGGATAGACGCACCGATCCCGGAGTGCGGACGCATGGATTCATTACCGCCGCACGGAAGTCGCAGTAGGGCAGCGCCACTGACGACGCGTCTAGCGTGGCCGTAGTCCCGTCAGGACCATGGCGAGCACGCCATCGGCGAATTGGTCGTCCAGCTCACCGGTGCGCAACAGCCAACGGTGGAAAACCGGTCCGAACAGCAATTCAGTCGCAAGCCCCGGGTCCACGGACTCGTCGACCTGGCCGGCCCGGATACCGGCCGCGATCCGTGCGGCGGTCGCATCGAGCTGAGGGCGAAGCAACCGTTGCACCAGTTCTTCGGCGACGACGACATCGGTCTGGATCTCTGCGGTGATCGCGCGTTGAAGGCGGTCGTTGGCCGGCTCGGTCAGTGCGGCGACGGTTTCCCGCAGCATCAGCCGCAGGTCGGATTCGAGATCTCCGGTATCCGGCAGCGCGACTGCGCCCTCCCCTTGTGAGTTGGCATCCAGAATTGCGTCGAAGAGCACGGCAGCCTTGGATCGCCACCATCGATAGATCGTTTGCTTGCCCACACCCGCTGCGGCGGCGATTCCCTCGATGGTCAGCCTGGTGTATCCCACCTCCCCAACGAGGTCGCGCGCAGCGACGAGAATCGCCCGACGGGCTCGATCGCTTCGCCGGGCGGCATCGGGGCCCGGCGCATCGGAACGCGCGGAGCCCGAAGGAGTGGAAGTCATGGAGACATGCTACATCTCGGCGAGACGAGACGCACCGTCTTGACAGTGCGATTGGCCACATATAGCCTGACGAGACGCACCGCATCGCTGAAGGGATCTGCACCATGACCGAATCATCACGCCCTCCTCGCACATGGCTTATCACCGGAGCCGGCCGCGGGCTCGGCCGGGCATTCGCGCATGCCGCCCTGAAACTAGGAGATCGCGTCGTCGGAACCGTTCGCCGCCGCGGAGCGATGGCGGATCTGCAACGTGATCACCCGAACGCGGTGCGGGAGATCCTGCTCGATGTCCGCGACGCCGCCGCAGTCGCCACTGCTGTCGATAACGCCGCGCAGGCCTTCGGCGGCATCGACATCGTCGTGAATAACGCGGGCGGCGGGCTCGTCGGGGCTATCGAAGAGCTCGACGAACAGCAGGCCCGCGATCATCTCGACCTGAATGTGTTCGGCGTGATCTGGGTCTGTCAGGCTGCGATCCCCCACCTGCGGGCCCGTGGTGGTGGCGATATTGTGCAGATTTCGACGGTTGGTGCCATCGGCTCGATGCCGACATTTGGCCTGTACAACGCGGGTAAGTGGGCACTCGAAGGGTTCAGCGAAGCACTGTCTGCCGAGGTTGCACAGTTCAATATCCACGTAACAATCGCCCAATTGGGCGGATTCGCAACCGACTGGGCAGGGTCAAGCATGTCATTCGCGACCCCGAAACCGGAGTACGACGATCTACGCACTGCCATGTTCGGCTCTGCGGAGATACCGTGGCCGACCGTCGACCCCGATGCGCCGTCGTCGGATGGAGATCCGCGCGCTGCGGCCGACGCACTGGTCGCACACCTCTCAGACGCCAACCGCCCGCTGCGGGTGCTAATCGGTGACGATGCACGAGAGCACGCGGCCCTTGCCTACACCTCCCGCCGAGATTCCTACGGCACAGGCAGAGACTTCAACTGGCCGTCGTGACCGACCCGATCCTGCGCCCATGATCTTCACAGGGCCGGTCGAATAACGGATGCCGAACCCGATTGTGCCTGGTGTTCATTGGGTACTCTGGGGCGAGGAACCCAAGTTCCGAAGTCAACGGCGTTGAGGGCAACAGCTTTCACAGGAGCTCCTGGTCCTCGCTCATCATGAGTTCAGCCGTCCTCAGACCTCTGAAGGAAGCCATGCCCGACTCGTCACGTCCACTACGTAAGCTCGGATTCCTCACTATTGGCATGTTCGATCCGGCGAGCCCAGCCGTGGGTCACGAATCTACGTTGCAGGTCATCGAACTGGGCGAACGACTTGGATTCGATAGCGCCTGGCTGCGCCACCGCCATCTGCAGTTCGGGATCTCCTCCCCCATTGCGGTCATGGCTGCGGCCAGCCAGCGCACATCCCGGATCGAGCTAGGAACCGCGGTAACCCCGATGGGCTGGGAAAACCCGCTGCGGCTGGCCGAAGACCTGGCCACGGTAGACCTGCTCGCCGGCGGACGAATCAATCCGGGAGTGAGCGTGGGCGAACCAATGCACTACTACACCGTGCAGCACGAGCTGTACCCCGATTCCGCCGAGCTGGAGGATTTCAGCTACGAACGCGTAGCGCGGCTTGCCCGTTTGATTGCTGGGGAACCGGTGCGGGAATTTTCCGGCAAGCAGGGTGTCGTGGAGGAGTTTTCCAACCGCGTTGAGCCACACTCGCCCGGGCTGCGCGAACGCCTCTGGTATGGAGCGGCAAGCAAGAATTCGGCCATTTGGGCCGGGGCAAACGGATTCAATCTGCTCACCAGCAGCGTGATCTTCCCCGAGGTGGATCAGGAGCCGTCCTTTGCCGACATCCAGCAATCGCAGATTCGCGCCTACCGTGAAGCCGCCTCGACATCCGCTCACGCGCGCGGACCCGCCCGGGTCTCGCAAGGCCTGGTGGTGATTCCGACAGATTCGGCCTCAGCGAAACAGCAGGAAAAGTACCAGCGGTACGTCGATGAACGCACTCCCCGCACCAGTTCGCCACAGGGACCGAAGCGGATGCTGTTCGCCCCGGATCTCATCGGCACCAGCGACCAGATCGCCGAACAGCTCTACGCGCATGCCGGATTTCAGGAGGTCGACGAAGTGGCGTTCGCGCTGCCCTTCAGCTTCGACCATGAGGACTACGTGCAGATCCTCACCGACATCGCCACCAGATTGGGGCCAGCGCTGGGATGGGCACCGGTCGGCTAGGCGTCGCCCATCAGCGCGCGGCCGTCGCGTGCAGACCCGTGGATCGAAAGGTCCGCGCCGTCGTGTGGACGGATACTTAATCGTGGTTCAGAGCGGCCTACCATTGGCGCATGGCCGAAATCCAAGGACTCGACGACCTCCTGACTGCCCTGAACGCCGGGGAGACGATCCCGGGCGGATCGCCGCACCACAAGGCGATGCACGCTGCAAGCCAGGAGTCGCTGCGTATTGCAGCCGAGCTCAACGGGCGCTACAACTCCCCCGATGAAGTGCGGGCACTGCTGAGTGAGCTGACCGGGCGAGACGTCCCCGACTCTTTACAACTCTTCCCGCCGTTCACCGCCGACTTCGGTAAGAACATCCATTTCGGCGAGAGCGTTTTCGTGAACAGCGGCTGCCGATTCCAAGATCAGGGCGGAATCGAGATCGGCGACGGCTCCCTCATCGGCCACAACGCTGTCATCACGACGCTGAACCACGACATGGTGCCGAGCCGACGGGCCGATATGCACCCGGCCCGCGTCGTGATCGGCCAGGGTGTGTGGCTTGGGGCCAACGTGACGGTCTTGCCCGGCGTGACGATCGGCGACGGGGCTGTGGTGGGCGCGGGGGCGGTCGTCACGAAGGACATTCCGGCGCGGGCAGTGGTCGTCGGAGTACCGGCGAAGCAGGTAAGTACAGTTCCGGAGGAGTGATTGCCAGCAGGGACACCCTACCCAGACGGGCCCTGTCGTCCACCCCACGAGCAACTAGGCGCGCACACAGAAACGGCCCTGCCTGCCGGCGCAGGCGAGGCCGTGGACCCTTCAATAGACGTCGCGGAGCTTGACTCAATGCGTGACATCCGTCATGCCCCGTGCGGGAACCCACGCGACAGTCGGTTCCGTAATGAACGGGCGCAGGAGCACGCGTTGAAGGAAAGCGATCAGGTTCACGTCGTACCAGGCGAGACACCCGCCCAGCGCCGCCCTCTGAATCCGTGAGTGGAAAAACAACCACGCGACAAATCCAACGGGCATGACAATCCACAGAAGAACGCCGCGGATGGTAAGCAGCACCAATGCCGTTGCCCAATAGAGCTGAGGCCTCATGCGTCACCCCCAATCCACGTGGCCAATCCGAGTCCGCGAGCGAACACACTGAATATCGAACGCAAGATCGACCGGTCAGTCGCTCATGACCCTCATCGTAGGTCAGCCAAGTCCACATCGTGGAGAAACCGCCTACCCGCATACTCAGTGATCATGTTCAGACTGGAACCGTTCAGGAAGGGCGCGCTCAGGCATCCGAAGGGGCGTCGCTCGATTCCGGCACTCCGAGAGCACGCAGGGCGATCATCGCGCCGGCCTAAGCGACATCGACATCGACATCGACATCGACATCGACATCGACGGTGGCTGGAATGACATCCCACTATCGTAGATCCGCAAGGATCAGGCGTTTAGCGACTTAATCGCCGAAATCAGCGATACCGCGAGCGCGAGATGCGTTTCCAATTAGCACACGGTTGGGTCGAGCCCCGTCGCGTCGTCCCGCATAAGGGCATCGTGTCGGGTGCCTGAGGGCCCACCCACTCGTCAATTCCATCCCCGTCGACAGCCACCTGTTCCTGTGCCTGTGCCCACATCTTCTTGACGGGCTTGAAGCTGTTCATAAACATTTCGCAGTCGCAACAACAGGCACCCATCGCGGAGAGGTGCCGGAGCAGTGCCGTCGCGCGAGGTGCAACACTGTCTCGATAGTGCAATGCGAATCGATGGGTGCCATCGCACCCGAACTCGTCGAGTTGGCGAGCCACGAAGCAGACGAGACATTCGCCGGCCTTGGGAGTCATGAGCATCGTGGCGGCATCCTGAAGAATCCGCTCTGCCCGTTCGGTGATCGCTACGCGTTCCATGTCGCCACCGTGCCACGAACCACAGACATCGTTTCAGATGGGCGCGTGCGGTTCCGCTGAGCAGGCGGAAATACTGCCGCCCAAGGGCTAAACGCTAAATCCAAATTCCAAATTCCAAATTCCACCACGTTCAGTCGCCAAACAACCCCTACGACAAACTCAGCCGGCCTCGCGCGGTGGGTTGTGCATGAACTCAATCCGGATGCCGTTGTCATCCTCGACGAAGGAGGCGTAGTACCGGTCCGTGAACCGGGGGTACTCCTTCGGGTCACGCACGACCGTCCACCCGGTGTCCGTCGCGATCCGATGCAGGCGGTCCACCTCCTCGCGTGAGTCGACGGCGAACGCCAGGTGCTGCCACCCGACTCGACCGTGACGGTGCGGCCCGGTACCCGAATCCCGAGCCGGCAGCAGGATGAGCTCCGGCTCACCGTCAAGGTTCCAGGAGACCGACCCGTTGGCGTCGTGCCGGGCGAAGCCGAGCGCCGCCAGCACGGGATCGAACTGCCTGACCGCCCGCGGGACGTCGTCGACCGTGATGCCGAGATGATCAAAAATGGCCATGGTCACACGCTATCGGATGCATCCGACCGGGATCAGGAACCCCATCTGGCGAGCTGATTGACTCAACAGTGGGAGTTCATCACGCGGTGCGCACCGGACCTCTACTCCCTGCCGTCCTCGAGCGGGATGAGCATGGTGCGGAACGGCCCCGCGGCGGCGTGGAGATCCCAGATGCGAGAGGCGACGTCGTCGATGCCGTTGGGCAGCTGAAGCTTGGGAATGCCTCCCGGGATGACGAGCTGACGGACACGGATGCCCTCGTCCTCGAGCGCGTCGTGAAGCATCTCGCCGTAGGCGCTCTCAGCAGGAAAGGCCACCGATGTTCCCGCGAAGCCGGCGCGTGCTTTCACCGAGGTGCCGCCGTTGATCAGGATGATGCTGCCGTCACCTGTCTCACGCATTGACGGCAACACTGTGCGTACCGCACGAATGAGACCGAGCGCCGAGAACTGCAGCGCTTCCATCGCCAGCTCGGGAGTCAAGTCAAGAACCGGCTTCAGGTAGTCGGGCGACGGGAGTGGGCTGTACTGCAGCGTGGCGACTGGACCCAATTCGGCGGCGGCACGCGCGAGCGCGCCTTCGAGCGCCGACGGCTCCAGCACGTCCGCGGCGTAACCGCGAGCCGTCACACCATCCGCTTCAAGTTCTGCTGCCAAAGCGTCGAGCTTCAACTGGTCCCTCGAAATCAGCGCAACAGAGAAGCCCTCACGCCCGAACTTACGAGCGACCGCTGCTCCGAGACCCGGTCCAGCTCCGATGATTGCGATGACTGGCATTGTGAGCTTCCTTACGGTCGATGATGTCGGCGGGTACGCCATTCGAAAGCCTACCGGGACGCGATTTGGCGAGCGTCGCGGGCGCGCAGAAACGGCCCCGCCTGCCGAAGCAGAAGAGGCCGTCTCCGAAGTGCGCGTGACTACACGTTGAAGCGGAACTCCACCGCGTTTCGTTACGGAAACGGATGATGATTCGAGACATGACTGCACTACGGAGATATATCTGGTGTGCAGCTCCAGTGCCATCACGGCGAGGTACCGTGGGTACATGGTTGGAATTCCCGGACTCGACGCGCTTCTCACGGCATTGAACTCCGGGGAGACAATCCCCGGAGGTTCGCCACACCACGCGGCGATGCATGCCGCGAGCCAAGAGTCGCTACGCATCACGGCCGAGCTCAACGGGCGCTGTCGTCCACCCCACGAGCAACTAGGCGCGCACACAGAAACGGCCCTGCCTGCCTGCCAACGCAGGCGGGGCCGTCCTGAGAGCTCACGAGTTAGACGTTGAAGCGGAACTCCACCACGTTCCGGGTGATGGCGAACAGCGCAGGTCCGTCACTCCACTCCGACTTAGTCGAGTGAACTCAAACGCTGCGACGTTCTCGGCATTGGAGAACTAGATCAACATCGCGGCCTTGAACTGCGCTCAAGACTCACGGAACTCCGGGCAGCCACCTGGCCACGCGGTCTCTGCCGCCACCAATTAAACGATCAAGCCATGTGCGAGTCAGCCCGTCGCGCGCAAGCTGAATAATTGCTTCAACGATTCGCGAAACCTGGTCATCTTCCGTACCGGCCATAGGCTCCATGTCATAAACGCGGAAACGCCCGACCTGAAGGTCGAATGACCAGTCGGAGTTAGCGCACAGCGACACTATTACGCCGTCACTATTGGGAGGTGTGAATGTCGCCGTGGTGAACCACCGACCACTCGCCCACGGAACGAACTCGACCACGGCAGCCGGATAGCGGGCCATGACCGCGAGCGCTACGCGCTTGGCTAGACGCTCGCCAAAGTCATTCTCATCGATCACACTGCAATACAACCATGGCTTGTGAGCCGAAAGGCGGAGCACCACCGCGCTCCAAAGCTTGTCTACTCCACGGACTAATGACTGAAGTCAGGCCGAGCAAGCCAAAACAAATCCTTGATCAAGAGCGAGCTACACGTTGAATCTAAACTCCACGACGTCGCCATCCTGCATGACGTACTCTTTGCCTTCCATGCGGGCCTTGCCCTTGGCACGGGCCTCGGCAACGGAACCGGTCTCGATCAGGTCATCGAACGAGACGATCTCGGCCTTGATGAAGCCCTTCTGGAAGTCGGTGTGGATGACGCCGGCAGCCTGCGGCGCCGTGGCACCCTTCGGGATCGTCCAGGCGCGAGTTTCCTTCGGGCCGGCCGTCAGGTAGGTCTGCAGGCCAAGCGTGTCGAAGCCGATGCGGGCGAGCTGGTCGAGGCCGCTCTCCGTCTGGCCGGTGGATGCCAGCATCTCAGCGGCATCCTCGTCGTCGAGTTCTGCCAGCTCGGACTCGAGCTTCGCGTCGAGGAAGACAGCGTGCGCTGGGGCAACGAGGTCGGCCAGGGTCTTCAGCTTGCCGGCATCCTGCAGCACTGACTCGTCGACGTTGAAAACGTAGATGAACGGCTTGACCGTCAGCAGACCGAGCTCCTTGATGGGCTCCAGGTCGATGTTTGAGGCCGACAGCGGCTTGCCGGCGTCGAGGAATTCCTGCGCCTTCTTGGCCGTCTCGAGCACGATCGGCTCAGCCTTGCGTCCCTTGACCTCTTTCTCGAAGCGCGCGACGGCCTTCTCGAGGGTCTGCAGGTCGGCGAGGATCAGCTCGGTGTTGATGGTCTCCATGTCGCTGGCCGGGTTCACGGCTCCGTCGACGTGTACGACATCGGGGTCTTCGAATCCACGGATGACCTGGGCGATGGCATCCGCTTCACGGATGTTCGCCAGGAACTTGTTGCCGAGACCCTCTCCCTCACTCGCACCGCGCACGATGCCGGCGATGTCGACGAACGACACCGGTGCAGGCAGCAGGCGTTCGCTGCCGAAGACTTCGGCCAGCGCGGCGAGACGCTTGTCAGGCAGGTTGACCACACCAACGTTTGGCTCGATCGTGGCGAACGGGTAGTTCGCTGCGAGCACGTTGTTCTTGGTGAGTGCGTTAAAGAGGGTGGACTTGCCAACATTGGGCAGACCGACGATTGCAATAGTAAGAGCCACGAGGGTCCATCGTACCGGCTGAGAGTGAGGGAGCGCTGAACGCCACCACCCGCACGGCGCGCTTCCTACCTGAACGGGACTGTCAGTGCCGCGTGAGACGATAAATATGTGCCACTGAACTTCACTGCAATCGATTTCGAAACCGCCAACTCCTCAAGTGCTTCTGCCTGCTCCGTCGGGCTCGTGAAGGTTCACGACGGCAAAGTCGTCGATCGGGCGTCGTGGTTCATCCAACCCGCACCAGGACACGACGCATTCTTGGAATGGAATATCAAGATTCATGGCATCACCCCAGCGGATGTCGTCGGCGCGGCCACCTGGGGCGACCAGCTCCCCGACCTCGTCGCTTTCGCCGACGGCGATCACCTTGTCGCTCACAATGCCGGCTTCGACCTCGGCGTGATCTCGAAGGCGTCGACCGTCGCTGGACTCAGCGTGCCTGATTTCAACTACGTCTGCAGCCTGCAGGTCGCTCGCCGCACATACCACCTCGACTCCTACCGACTGCCCGTCGCCGCCATGGCCGCCGGCTTCGAAGACTTCGCGCACCACGACGCACTCGCCGACTCTGAGGCCTGCGCAGCGATCATGATCCACGCGGCCCAGCGTCACGAGGTCGACACGATCGAGCAGCTGGCCCACGTCACCCGCGTGAAGATCGGCGCCATCGGCCCGGTCGCCACCAAGGAGCACGCCTCGACGCACGGCCCCATGGCTCTGGGGTAACTCCCCGCTCCCGAGCTTCCCCGAAGCCCGACGCACTGCGCGCTTCGCGCCATGAACGCAGCTGCGCGGTAGCTGCAACACCCGCGTAGCTGCGTTCGACCCGCGTGGCTGGATTCGCGGCTAGTCGTGCTGCCCGCGCGGCTCTGTCGGTGGTCGCTGCGAGGATAGAACCATGGATCCCGTACTCAGTCTTCTCCTCGGCCTGGTCATCGGCGCGCTCGTCGGCGCGCTGCTCACCGTCGTGATCGTGCAGCGCCGGCACGGGTCAGGTGCGCACGGTGCTGGCGCCAGCGAGGCTCCGGCCGTCGTCGAGGCTCGGCACCAGCTCGAGCTGGCAGCGGTGCGCTCCAATGAGGCCGCCGTCGCCTCGCTGCTGCGCGAAGAACTCGCAGCCATCCAGGCCACCTCGGATGGTCTCCGCAGCCAGGTCATCGCCGCGCAGCAGCAGTACAGGGAACTGATCGAACGCCAGCGCGCCGAGCAGGAGAAGGCTGCCGCCCAGGGCGAGCAGGAGAGCCGGGTGCTGCAGGCACTCGCCCCCGTTCGCGAGAGCCTGCACGACATGCAGAAGAAGGTCACTGACCTCGAGGCGCAGCGCAGCTTGCAGCACGGCGAGCTCAGTCAGCAGCTGCGCTCTGCCACAGAGTCAGAGGAACGGCTGCGGAGCACGGCGGAGTCGTTGGCGTCAGCCCTCCGCGCAAACAGCACGCGCGGGGTCTGGGGCGAGACCCAGCTGCGCAGCGTCGTTGAAGCGGCCGGGCTCATCGAGCGGGTCGACTTCGACCTGCAGTCCAGCATCACCTCCGATGCCGGCGCCGGGCGCCCAGACATGGTTGTCCATCTCCCCGGCGGCAAGAACATCGCTGTCGATGCGAAGGTTCCGTTCACGGCATACCTCGAAGCCAGCCAGATTCCGGCCACGGCCACCGGCGTGGAAGGCGCCCAGCGCGCGGTGCTCATGAAGGCTCACGTCAAGGCCGTACGCGACCACATCACCGCGCTCGGCAGCAAGGCGTACTGGCAGGGCCTCGACGCATCCCCTGAGCTGGTCATCGCCTTCATCCCCAGTGAGTCGCTGGTGTCGTCGGCGCTTGAGGCCGACCCGTCCATCATGGAGTTCGCCTTCAGCAAGCGCGTCGCGCTGTCCTCCCCCGTCACGCTGTGGTCGGTGCTGAAGACTGTCGCCTTCAGCTGGCAGCAAGACGTACTCACCCAGGACGCGCAGGTCTTGTTCGACCTCAGCCGCGAGCTCTACTCACGGCTGGCCACCACGGCCACCCACATTGAGAAGCTGGGTCGCTCGATCGAACGCACGGTGAAGGACTACAACGGCTTCGTCGGCTCCATGGAACGCCAGGTGCTGCCAACCGCCCGCAAGCTCAACGCTCTCGACGAGTCGAAGGTGCTGGCTCCCCTGGTCGGCATCGAGGAAACACCACGCGAGATGGTCGCCTATGAGTTCGTGGCCGAGCTCGGGACAGAGTTCGTGGCAGAGCTCGGGACTGAGCTCGGGACTGAGAACGGAACGGAGAACGACTACCTACCGGTAGCGGTGGCGGCCGCCGAGTAATTCTCCTGGCAAAAGCGTCTCGTCGCGCACCCGCCGTCCGGGGATCGCGTCCAGCAACTCACGCGTGTACTGCTCGACCGGATTCGACAGAATCTGGTCGGCGCTGCCCAGCTCGATCAGCTTGCCGAACTTCATGACGGCAATCTGATCAGAGACCTGCCGGATCACGCCGAGGTCGTGCGAGATGAAGAGATAGCTGAGCCCGAATTCAACCTGCAGGTCGACGAGCAACTGCAGGATCTGCTCCTGCACCGACACGTCTAGAGCCGACACCGGTTCGTCCAGAACCAGCAGTTCCGGCCCCAGGGCCAATGCCCTGGCGATAGCGATGCGCTGGCGCTGTCCGCCAGAGAGCTGAACCGGCTTGCGCTCGGCCAGTGCCGGGTCGAGGCGCACCGCGTGCAGCAGCGCTCGAACCGTCTCAGCACGCTCAGCGCGGGTACCAATTCCGAATGCGCGCAGGGGCTCTGCGATGATGCGCTCGACTGACATTCTCGGATCAAGCGAACCGAACGGGTTCTGGTAGACGACCTGCACGCGGCGACGCAGCTGGCGCAGCTCCTCGCCGCGCAATCCGCTGATGTCGACACCGTCGAAGTGGATGGTGCCGGAATCGGGCGAGATGATGCGGGCAGCAATCCGCGCGGTCGTGGTCTTGCCTGAGCCGGACTCCCCCACGATCGAGAATGTGCTGCCGCGCGGCACGGCGAACGACACTGCATCCACGGCCGTCAACGTCGAGGCAGGCGCTCCACTGGGGCGCAGCGTGTAGGTCTTGGTCAGTTTGTCGACGACGAGAATGTTCTCCGAAGCCGTCACGACGGATGCTGTCGGTGCGGCGGCCCGGAAGCCGAGGGTGAGACCGGTGCGTGCTGCGTTGGCTGCGACGTCGTCACCGTCGATGACAGTCGGAACCAGGCGCTTGCTCGAGAGTCCGGGCGCTGCGGCCACCAGTTCCCTGGTGTAGCTGTGGCTCGGCGACCCGAGCACATCGGCCGGGGTGCCCTGTTCGACGATGCGACCCTGCTGCATCACGATGATGTGGTCGGCGCGGTCTGCGGCAACGGCCAGGTCGTGCGTGACCAGGATCACGGCGGTGCCGTGGTCGCGGGCGAGCGTCTCGATTCGGTCGAGAACCTGTCGCTGCACTGTCACGTCGAGAGCGCTCGTCGGCTCGTCGGCGATGACGAGGCGTGGCGTGCACGCCCAGGCGATGCCGATGAGCACCCGCTGCTTCATTCCGCCTGAGAGCTCATGCGGGTACTGCCCCGCCCGGCTTTCGGCGTCCTGGATTCCGACCTGGTCGAGGATCCGCACCGCCTCTGCTGCGGCATCCTGCTTGCTCAGCTTCAGGTGCAACCGCAGGGTCTCTGCAATCTGCTCCCCCACTTTGAGCAGGGGGTTCAGCGAGTTGCTCGGGTCCTGGGGAACGAACCCGATCTCGGCCCCGCGGATGCGACGCAGCATCCGCTCTGGCATCTCCGTCAGGTCGTGTCCATCGAATTCGATCGACCCTGAAACGATGCGCCCGCCCTCAGGAAGGCGACGTACCAATGCCTGAGACAGGGTGCTCTTTCCCGAACCCGATTCACCGACGATCGCGACAATCGAGCCCCTGGCCACCGTGAAGTCGAGGCCACGCACGGCCTGCGTGATGGTGCGGCCGTTCGAGTATTCGATCTGGAGGCCACTGACCCGAAGCAACGGGGAACCGGTGGCATCACTCTTCTGCACGATCATCGTTCTTCTCCGATCAAACGCGCCAGCCGATTGACGGCGAGGACAACGACCAAAATCACAGCGCCTGGGATCAGGCTCAGCCACCATGCCGTCGCGACGTAGTCACGGCCAGATGAGACGAGCGCGCCCCACTCCGGCGTCGGCGGCTGGGCGCCGAAACCGAGGAAGCTCAACGCAGACACCGAGAGGATTGCCGTGCCGAGTTCGAGGGCTGCCAGTGCGATGACCGGCTTCGCCGAGTTCGGCAGTACATGTTCGAACACGATGTACGGCCACCGCACGCCGAGGGTGCGCGCCGCCTCGACGTATTCTTCGTTGCGAATGCGCACGACTTGCGAACGCATGATGCGGGTGAACGATCCTGCAGCGCCGAGACCGACGCCGAGCGCCACCGACCAGGGGCCGAAGCCGAGGCCGGCCACCACGATGAGGGCGAGCAGCACGCCGGGGACGGCGATGAGAACATCGACGAAACGCATGACGACGAAGTCGAGCTTGCCGCCGATGAAGCCGGAGATCAGGCCGACGACCGCTCCGATAGTCACACCCACGAGAACGGCGGCACCCGCCGACGAGAGTGAGAGGAATGCGCCATGCACCACGCGGGAGAAGACGTCACGGCCGAGGTGGTCGGTTCCGAACAGGTACGTCGAACTCGGGGGAAGCAGCTTGTCGGCGGCGACACCCTCGAACGGATCCTGGGTGGCGATCAACGACGGGAAGAACATGGCAGCCAGGGCGGCCAGGATCACCAGGGCGGCGATGATGACGCCGGGCTTCTGCAGATTTCTCATGACTCAATCCCCGCCTGGGCGCGAGCGGTTTCAGTGGCGGATGCTGGTGCAGGTGCAGGTGCAGGTGCAGGTGCAGGTGCAGGTGCAGCAGGTGCAACAGGTGCAGCCGTGCGGCGACCGAGCGCACCACGCGTGCGCGGGTCGATGATGCCGTACGACACGTCGACGATCAGGTTCACGACCGAGTAGACGAGGGCGACGACGATGACGACCCCCTGGATCACCGTCGCGTCGCGAGCAAGCACGGCGTCAACGGTGAGGCGACCGATTCCATCTCGGGAGAACACGGTCTCGACGACCGCGGTGCCGCCGGCGAGGTAGCCGATCAGCAGGCCGAGGATGGTGATCGACGGCAGTAGGGAGTTACGCAGCACGTGGCGCAGGAAGATGTTGCGCGGCGAGACTCCCTTGGTCACTGCCGTGAAGACATAGGGACTTCTCATCGCGTCGAGGACCGCGGCGGAGAACACCTGGAAGAAGATGGCGCCAATGGGAAGAGCGAGGGTGATCGCGGGCAGGATCACCGCTGTCGGGTTGCGCGTGCCTGAGGCCGGCAACCACCCCAGCCAGAACGAGAACACGCTGACCAGGATGAGTCCGCTGAGGAACGCGGGAATCGCCACACCGAGCGGCGGAATCTGCAGCAGCGTCTGGCGCAGCCAGCGCGACGGTGTGAGGAAGGCCAGGAAGGTGAGCACCACGGAGGTGACCACGCCGAAGATCAACGCGAGCACGGCAACGGATGCCGTGTTGGGGAGCGCCCTGGCGATCATCTGGTCAACCGGCTGACCGGTGGCGATGGACGTGCCGAGGTCGCCACGGAGAGCGGACAGCAAGTTTCCGATGTACTGGTCCCAGAGCGTGCCGTCGAGGCCGAATTTCTCGCGCAGCACGGCGAGTGTCGCTGGGTCGGTGGTTGTCCCGTCCCCGCCCTTCACCGAGAGCGCGGCGAGCAACGGGTCTCCTGGCAGGAGATGGATCAGCAGGAACGTCACCGTGTATGTCGCCCAAATCACGAAGGCGAATTGAACGAGCTTGGGCGCTACGTATCGCAGCACCGCCAGAATTCTCTGCACGGGTGACGTTCCTACTGATTCCATGAGTTACCGAATGGGTGCGGCGTTACTCAGCGACGCGAACGTCGTAGAGCAGCACGCGGGAGGCGGAGTCGAACGTGAGGCCTTCGACATTGGCCCGTGAGGCGTGCAGCTGCACGGTCTCAAGGGTCGGGATGAGGTACGCGTTGTCCACGATGATCTTCTGCGCCTGGGCGACGAGCTTCGAGCGCGCGTCGGGGTCAGCTGTCGTCGCCTGCTCGGCGAGCACGGATTCCAGTTCGGCATCGTCGACTATTGCCCAGCGGGCCTGCGAGTCGGCGGAGAACAGCACACGCAGCGCATCGGGGTCGGTGCGGGTGAGGGCTGCACCGAGGAAGTCGTAGTCGCCAGACGCGACGGCGCCGAAGAAGTCTCCAGCGGTCACCATGTTCAGCTGCAGGTCGATGCCGATCTTCTTGAGCTGCATCTGGGTCGCCTCCAGCACGTCCTGTGCGTAGAAGGCGGTCACCGCGACGGAGAGCTTTGTGCCGTCCTTTTCACGGATGCCGTCGGCCCCCATCGTCCAGCCTGCCGCCTCGAGCACGGCCTCGGCCTTCTTCGGGTCGTACTCCATGGCATCCGCCTGGCTGGCAAATCCCGGCGTCGTCGAGGTCAGCGCGCTCGTCGGTGCCACGCCGCTGGTCGAGCCGGCCACCTCGTTGATCTCTGCACGGTCGGTGCCGAGCAGCATCGCGGTACGAACAGCGATGTCGGAAACGATCGGACGTGACGTGTTCGGAATGAGGCTGTTCGGGATGCCGGGGTTGGCCTTCGAGTACACGTTGAAGTCGTCGGTCGTGAAGCGAGCCTCATCGGCGTACGGGAGGTCCTGGATGATGTCGAACTCGCCGGAGTCCAGTCCACCGGTACGCACGCCGTTCTCGACGATGATCGGGAATTCGATGGTGTTGACCAGAGCTTCGCCGGTGTGCTCGCGCAGGCTCGATGCCCAGTCGTAGCCGACGCGCTTCTCGATCACGACGGAGTCGTTCGGCACGTACGACTGGTAAACGAACGGGCCTGCGCCGGTGACGGTCTGGCAGCGCTCTTCGGGCGTCATTTCCGTGGTCGCCTCTGAGACCAGGCCAAGTGTCATGGTCGATGCACCCTGCAGGAACTGCGCGTTCGGCTGCGAGAACAAGACGGTGAAGGTCTTGTCGTCGGTCACGTCGACGCTGTCATAGCCCGAGAGGTACTGCGAGGCCAGCGATGCCGCTGAGCCCATGTCGTACAGGGCGTCCAGGTTCGCCTTGACCACGCCGCTGGTCAGCGCGGTGTCATCGCTGAACGTGACACCGTCCTTCAGCGTGAAGGTGAATGCCGTGAGGTCAGAGTTGGATTCGAAGCTCTCCGCGAGCCATGGCACGATCTCGCCCGTCTCCACGTCCTGGTCGACCAGGGAGTCGACCACCTGACGGCCGATGTTGAGCGCCGTCGTCACCGTCGTCTGCTGCGGGTCGAGGCAGGTGGGGTCTTCCTTGAGGGCGAAGATGACGTTGTCCTTGGACGACTCGATGCCGGCGCTGCACGACGCGAGGAGGCTGACAGCCACCAGTGCGCCAATCGGGGCGGCCGTCAAACGCATGATTCGGTTGGTCTTGCTACTCACTATGGTTCCCTCCGAGGGACTGGATGTGTGACGTGTGATGCGTGATTGGTGGGGAATGCGAGGCGACACGCGCTGTGTGGCGCTCCGTGGGTAGCGCTGGATCAGGATGCGCGTCGCGTTGGCAATGCGCCGGAGATGACGACGCCGCGGGAGACGACGGCCACGATGTTCTCCGGACGAAGAGTGTCGAGATCTTCCCAGGGGCGTCCGGCGATGACGACGAAATCGGCGCCGAAGGACGGCGCGATGGTGCCGACCGTGTCGCCCATTCGGATCGCATCCGCTGCATCTGACGTGGCGGAGACGAGCGCGCGCTCATCGCTCCAGCCGAACATCTCCTTCATCAACCGCACCTCTTCGAGCTGGTCGCCGAACTGCACGAAGACACCGTTGGCGTCGGTGCCGAGAACAAAGCGCACTCCGGCCTGCCCCGCAGCGGTGAAGTTGCGGTTGCGCTCTGCGACAACGTCGGTGGCCTTCTCCTGCGCTTCAGCGCTGACGGCGACGCGGCCCTCTGCGATGACATCGTTGATCATCAAGGTCGGGGCGACGGGGATGTTGCGCTCCAGCAGGCGCGCCCAGTGCGCTTCAACGATTCCCGTGCCGTGCTCGAGGGAGTCGACGCCGTGGTTCAACGCGATCTCGACGCCGATCTCGGTGTGCGTATGCGCTGCGACCAGCATTCCAAGGGCATGTGCCTCGTCGACAGTGGTGCTGATCTCCGCATCGGTCTGGTTGCGCCAGCCCACCTTGTCGCCCATGGAGAGGACGCCGCCGCTGGTGTAGATCTTCACGCCGTCGGCGCCGGATCTGGCCAATTCACGCACGCGCTTGCGGCATTCGTCAGGGCTGTCTGCGACAGGGTCGCGGTGCGGGTAGTGGGGCGGAATGAACAGGTCGCCGTGCCCTGCTGTCATGCCGACCTGGCCGTGTACGACAACGCGGGGACCCTGCTGGATTCCCTCGTTGAACACCCGGGCGACCGCCATCTGGTGCTGGTCTCCGGCCAGGTCGCGCAGGGTGGTGACCCCGGCACGGGCTGCACGCTGCGCATTGGCGGCAATGTGGAAGACCCGCTCTTCACTGGGCGTGATCAGCGGCCAGCTCGACCAGTCGACGGTGCGCTCACCGGCGTACGCGCCGAGGTGAACGTGCGTGTCAACGAGGCCGGGAATGACGCTGTACTCGCTGAACTCCGGCAGAGCCTCTGCAGGTTCGACCGAGACAATGCTGTCGCCACTCCAGCGGAGCGCGCTGGCTCCCAATGCGGTGTGGCCATCCCAGACCTGGATGCCGTCGAGTTCGCTCAGCACGCTCACGACAGGCGGCCGGGGGCGTGCACGAGTGGCGTGTTCGAGAGCATGGGGGAACCTCCGCGGTTGTCTGCTGACTCAGTGTGAGAACTGGTACGGCGACCCTGCCGCGAAAAAGGAAAATGGTGTCGGCCTTGGGCCGCTCTTTCAGTAAAGCCGTCGCGGGTGTCAATCTCTACGACAGCACCTACGAAGAATGGGGGCCGGATGCCCCGTTGGTTTGGTGGATCATCCGAAAGGCCCTTCTCTATTGTTTCAAACTCTGGCCGACGTCTTGTCCTTTGTCGGATTCGCCAGCGCGGACACACCGATGAGCGCCGAACCTTGGCGGATCATCCGTGTACCGCTGCATGCGCCTGTGATTAGCTCGGAACAATGCCTCATCGACGCTGATGTGCCGGGCATTCATCCGCACTCGTCAATGTCAATCATCAAGAGGAATCAGCACCGTGTCGCACCGTGTCACCCCGCCCGTCCCGTCGATCCACCCCCTCCAGGTCGCTGATGTTCAGCGCTGAGATCACGACCGGCCGCCGATTTGCCGTTGTACTGCAGCCCGGAGACGACGTGATGGACTGCCTGGCGCGGTTCTGCCGCGACAACGATGTGGAGCAGGGCTATCTTCCGGTCTTCCTCGGCGCGTTCAGCGAGCTGTCGATGATCGGCACCTGCGAGCACGTCGAGGACGAGTTCGAACCGATGCCGAAGGCGGTCGATCTCGGCAACGTCGAGGGAATCGGCTCTGGCACCATCGCCTGGGATGCTGATGCAGGGCGCGTGCTTCCGCACCTGCATGTGGCCGTTGGCCTCAAGTCGTACTCCGCGACCGCCTATGCGGGTCACCTGCTGTCCGCAACGGTCCAGTACGTCACTGAGGTCATCATCGAGGAGGTCACGGCACCGCGATTCAGCCGTGTGCCAGACCCCGCAGCGCGGGGCATCCCGAATCTCAGCTTTCAGGCGTAGCGACGGACTCTGGGTTCAGGATCGACAGGGCGAGGTAGAGGTCAACGCGATCTCGCATGGTCGAGAGGTCGCGATCGGTCAGCGCCTCGATGCGTCCGATGCGGTACCGCAACGTGTTCACGTGCACGTGCAGGAGACCCGCGGCCTGCTGCCAGGCTCCCCCTGAATCGAGGAACACGCGCAACGTCAGCACGAAGTCCGAGCCGTGGCTGGTGTCGTAGTCCAAGAGCGGGGCCAGCAGGCTCTCGGCGAACGAGCGCCGCGCCCGTTCGGGGAGCATGGCGAGCAACGCCTCATGCGACGGTGGCGTCGAGCCGGTACCCCAGGTGATGGTTCCCGTTCCGGTGACCGACAGCATCCGCCCCCTGGCCGTTGACACGGCCAACGCCAGCTGGTCGATCGATGTGACCTGCTCGCTCACTCCGAGACGCATCCGGCGTGAGCCGAGCATCACGCTCTGCTCGCCTGTGCGTGTGTCAGCGAGCTGGATCAGCCCTTCCGGAGTCGCATCATCCCCACTGATCAGTGCGATCGCCTCCGAACCGCGCTCTGCGCCAAGCAGGGTGTGCGTCTCATCGGCGACCAGGGCTGTGACCGCCCCAAGCACGGCGCGGGGCGACGAGAAGCGGTCGTCGATAGTCGCGGCGACCACGACCATCGGGTTCGACGGGTCGATGCCGAGCAGCCGGAGGCGGGCAGAGGCCTCCCCCGGCGATACTGCGTCGTCGATGAGCATCGAGACGAGCTCGCCGACCTGCTCGAGTTCGATGGAGCGGCGGTAGTTGGCCAGCTCCAGTTCAACGCGCACCACGGCAATCAGAGTGCGGATGACGCGCTCCAGGTCGGCAGGCCACTCACGATGATCGCCAGAACAGACCAGGTACCCAGCGGGGTGATCGCCGTCGGCGATGATCGGCCAGACGGAGGACGGGCGACCCTCCTCGTCGGGGACGACGGCGACTCCCCTGCCAGATCCGAGCATCCGGTTCCAGACCGCGGCGCGCCACTCAACGCTGGGATCAGCACCGACGACAGCCGTGATGGCGCCACCGGCTTCCAGCACCCAGCATCCGACGGCGAAGTCCTGGTAGAAGAGGTCCAGTGCCCCCTGGGCGCCTGGGCCAGACGCGAGCGTGTCGAGCAGTTTCCGGTCGAAGCCAACGCCGCGGGAGAATTCCGGCCAGTGCCCGGTCGCCACCGAGGATTCGATGAACTGGGCGATCGATTTGAACGACACGGTCTTCGAGACCGTCAGCAAGGCCACACCCCAGCGACGGCAGGCGCTCTCGACGTACTCGGGCACCTCACCGATCACGATGCGTCCGACGACGACGGCCGGTACCTTCTTGCCGGCCAACTCCGAGATGAAGAGCTCTGCGCTCTCCGGTCCCTGCGCCCACAGCGCGCCGGTGAGCACGAGATCGCCTGCAGTCAGGAAGTTCCCCGGGCTTGGCAGGTCGACGATGTACGCGCCGTCGACCGACAGCGCGAGCAGGTCTGGGGTCGCCCAGATCAGGCTCAACCCCAGCTCTGCTCGCTCCAGGAGATCGGAGACGTTCACCGGCTCGCACTCATCTCGGGCCGGTTCCCGCCTCCGGTCATTCTGGGGTTACAGCCACTTCTCGGCGAGGTGCTCCGCGATAACGCGACGCTGTGTGCCTGAACGCGAACGCAGCACGATGCTCTCGGTGCGAATCATCGGGCCGACGCGGCGAACACCCTCGACCAGGGCGCCGTCCGTGACGCCGGTGGCGACGAAGAAGGTGTTGTCTCCACTGACCATGTCGTTGATCTCGAGCAGCTTGTCGACGTCGAGCCCTGCAGCCTTGGCGTTGGCACGCTCGATGTCGGTGCCCGGCGCCAGACGCGCCTGCATGTATCCGCCCATGGCCTTCAGAGCGCAGGCGGTGGTGATGCCCTCAGGGCTGCCACCGATACCGATGCACATGTCGATGCGGCTCTCGTAGCGGGCGGCGTTGATGCCACCGGCCACATCGCCGTCGAGCATCAGCAGCGTGCCGGCGCCGGCAGAGCGGATCTCGTCGATCAGGCCCATGTGACGCGGACGGTCGAGCACAGCAACGACAATCTCACCGACCGGCTTTCCAGCGGCCTTGGCGAACTCGCGGATGTTGTCGCCCACCGACTGGTCGAGGCTCACGACGCCACGGCCGATGGAACCGGTGGCGATCTTGTCCATGTAGAAGACGGATGACGCGTCAAGCATGGTGCCGCGGTCAGAGACGGCGATCACCGAGAGGGCGTTCTGTCGACCGGCGGCGGTCAAGCTGGTGCCGTCGATCGGGTCGACAGCGATATCGCAGGACGGGCCGCGGCCGTTGCCGACGTGCTCGCCGTTGTAAAGCATGGGCGCCTTGTCTTTTTCGCCCTCGCCGATGACGATGACGCCGTCGAAGTTGACGGTGCCGAGGAACTTGCGCATGGCGTCGACGGCAGCGCCGTCAGCGGCGTTCTTGTCGCCACGGCCAATGAATGGCACCGCGCGAATGGCTGCGGCCTCTGTGGCACGCACCAATTCCATCGCAAGGTTGCGGTCGGGGTGCTCGAAGAGCGTGGCGGAGTCTGAGCTGGTCACTAAATGGTCCTTCCCGGACGAGTCGTGTGATGTGGCGGAGCCCTTCGTTGGGCCGGCGCTGAGCTCTCAGTGCCGCCAGGATCAGCCTACTCGCCCGCCCTCTCGGGGCCCCGACTGGAATCAAACCGTGCACATGCGTGCAGGTATATCGCGCTCAGGTGTCGAGAGCTCAGGTGTCGAAAACTCAGAGCGACGATCCCATCCGCTGCCTAGAGACCAGACGGATGCCGCCACCCGGCGAGATCATCACAGATTCTGTATGCGCACGCTCGCCGTGCAGGCGCACTTCCCGCAGGTCGATGCCGGGGGTGATCCCCGTCGTCTCTGTGACAGCAGTAAGGAAGAAGTACCCGTCGGCCGACACGAGGTCGTCGAGTCGGAGAACCCGGCCGATGTCGAACCCGCGTTCGGTGGCCAGCCGCGTCTCCTCCTCGGATTGCGGCGCGAGCCTGCCTTCCATCTGACCGCCAAGCGCACGAACGGCGACAGCGGTCAGCACTCCCTCCGGCGCACCGCCGATGCCCACCTGGAGATCGATGCCGCCATCCGGCTGCGCAGCGCGCAGCGCGGTGACCACGTCACCGTCACGGAAGGTGACGACGTGCGCGCCGACGGAACGCACGGCATCCGCATAGGGCTTGTTCCGTGCCCGTTCCTGGATTGCGACACGGAGCGACGTGAGCGGCCGGTCCAGTTGAACCGCCATCATCTGCAGCGTCTCCGTGAGCGGCACATCCAGTGTCAGCGAATGGGTGTCGCGTGAGCTGATCAACTTCTCCAGGTAGAAGACGGGGCCTGGGTCGAAGAGCGTTCCGCGCGGCGCCAGCGACATGACGGCGATCGCCCCTGTCTGCTCGTAGGCGGCCAGCGCCGTGCCATCGACGGGATCAACGGCGATATCGACGAGCGGCCCGGCCTTCGTTCCGACACGGTCGCCCGTGAACAGCATCGGCGCCTTGTCCTTCTCCCCCTCGCCCACCACGATCACACCGTCGATGGGCACCGATTCGAAGGCGAGTCGCATTGCGGCAACGGCCGCGCCGTCAACCGCGTTCTTGTCGCCGCCGCCGACGAAGGGGGTCGCCGCTATCGCTGCGGCCTCCGTCACGGCAAGCACCTGCAGCAGGAGTTCATTTGGCATCGTCAGCTCTGGCACAGTCCTATCATTCCCGCTACTCGGCCTTTCGGCAGGCGTAAGGCTTCCACGATCAATAGAATTTGAACAGTAGGCACTTTAAAAGCGCGTGATAACAGCGCACGTTCGCACTTCAGAGGAGAAGCAATGCCCATCGCAACCCCCGACCAGTACGCAGAAATGCTGAACAAGGCCAAGGACAAGGGCTTTGCATACCCCGCCTTCAACGTCTCGTCGTCGCAGTCGATCAACGCCGTGCTACAGGGACTCACCGAAGCCGGCTCAGACGGCATCATCCAGGTCACGACGGGTGGCGCTGACTACTTCGCCGGCCACACCGTGAAGAACCGCGCATCAGGCGCGCTGGCATTCGCTCGTTTCGTGCACTCCGTTGCCGACAACTACCCCATCACCGTCGCGCTGCACACCGACCACTGCCCGAAGGGCGCGCTCGACGACTTCGTGCTTCCGCTCATCGCCGCCTCAGAAGAAGAGGTCAAGGCCGGTCGCAACCCGATCTTCCAGTCGCACATGTGGGACGGGTCCTCCGTGCCGCTGGCTGAGAACCTGGAAATCGCTGAGCAGATGATCAAGCGCACCCAGGCGATCAACGCCATCCTCGAGGTTGAGATCGGTGTCGTCGGCGGCGAAGAAGACGGTGTCAGCCACGACATCAACGACAAGCTCTACACAACCCTTGACGACGCCATCGCCATGGTCGAGGCGCTCGGCCTCGGCGAGAAGGGCCGCTACATGGCAGCCCTCACCTTCGGCAACGTGCACGGTGTGTACAAGCCGGGCAACGTGAAGCTGCGCCCAGAGCTGCTGAAGGGCATCCAGGACGGCATCCAGGCCAAGTACGGCACAGCTGCCAAGCCGCTCGACCTCGTTTTCCACGGTGGATCAGGCTCAACGGATGCCGAGATCGCCGAAGCAGTCGCCAACGGCGTCGTGAAGATGAACGTCGACACCGACACCCAGTACGCCTTCACTCGCTCCATCGCTGACTACATGTTCAAGAACTACGATGGCGTACTGAAGGTCGACGGCGAGGTCGGCAACAAGAAGTTGTACGACCCGCGCGCCTGGGGCAAGGTCGCAGAATCGGCCATGGCCGCTCGCGTCGTCGAATCGACACGCCAGCTCGGCTCTGCCGGGCACTCAAACAGCTAACGGATGACTATGACACAGAACCCAGGATCGTCAGGGCCAGACAAGCCCCCGGCAGATTCCCGCCCGCAACCACGCTACGGCGAGCTCGCACCAGAAGGGTGGACCTGGCAGCCACCGGCGCCCGCCGCTCCGGCAGCGGATGCCACGGATGCGCCCTCTTCGGCGCACCCGGATCGGGTTCCCGTGTCAGCGCCGAGCGCGCCGAACGGTGTGGCGTCTCACGCCGCACCGTTCGGCGGCGTCCAGGCCGCAAAGCCCGCTGCACCAGCCTGGGATCGGCCGGTCACGCTGGCGCTCCTGGTACTCGGACTGTTCGGCACCTTCTTCACCGTCGCGGTGCTGAATTCCATTCCGCAGGCGTTGCAGATGCTGTACACGCAGGAAGGCCTCGGCACATACACAGCTGCGGCATCCGTCGCGACTCTGATCCTGGCCGGCGTCATCACACAGGGCGCCCTCTGGGTCGTCACTGCTGTGGTGTCAGTACTGGTCACGCTGCGTCGCCGACGGGCGTTCTACATTCCGCTGATCGGCGGGGTGGTGTCGTTCATCGCCATCTTCGTGTTCCTCACGTTTGTGCTGACCACGGATTCGACGCTGCTGGACTTCTACGGCCAGCTGTAGATCTGGTTTCGAGACGGCCTGGCGGCCTCCTCAACCAACGGAGACCCGTTGGTCGAGGAGGCCGTTCACGGCCGTCTCGAGACCCGGTGACCGCTAGTCGTTGCAGCCAGGAGCGCTGCTGGTGCGGCCACCGAGAGCACGCTCATCCGTTGCGCCGCTGCGCGTCTTCCGCAGTTCCTTGGGGAGCGAGAAGATCAGGTCTTCCTCTGCGGTCTTGACTTCCTGTACGTCGCCGTAGCCGGCGTCCGCGAGGTCGCGCAGCAGTTCCTGCACCAGTTCGTCTGGCACGGATGCCCCGCTGGTCACACCGACAGTCTCAACGCCGTCGAGCCATTCCTGCTTGACCTCGCTGGAGTAGTCAACGCGGTATGCGGCCTTCGCACCGTACTCGAGTGCAACCTCAACGAGGCGCACGGAGTTCGACGAGTTGGCCGACCCAACGACGATCACCAGATCGGCATCCTTCGCGACCTTCTTGATGGCAACCTGACGGTTCTGGGTGGCGTAGCAGATGTCATCGCTCGGCGGGTCCTGCAGGTTCGGGAACCTGGCGCGCAGCCGGCGAACCGTCTCCATGGTCTCGTCGACGCTGAGGGTGGTCTGTGACAGCCAGACGACCCTGTTCGGGTCGCGCACGACAATGGTGTCTGCTTCGTCCGGGCTGCCGACGAGCGTCGTGTGTTCGGGGGCTTCACCGGCGGTACCCTCGACCTCTTCATGGCCTTCGTGGCCGATGAGCAGGATCTCGAAGTCGTCACGGGCGAAGCGCACGGCTTCGCGGTGCACCTTGGTGACGAGCGGGCAGGTGGCGTCGATGGCCTGCAGGCCGCGGTCTGCAGCAGCATTGACCACGGCGGGCGACACCCCGTGCGCGCTGAAAACGATGTGGGAGCCGGCGGGCACCTCATCGACCTCGTCGACGAAGATCGCGCCCTGCTTCTCCAGCTCGGTCACCACGTGGATGTTGTGCACAATCTGTTTGCGCACGTAGACGGGCGAGCCATAGTGCTCAAGGGCTTTCTCGACGGCGATGACCGCGCGGTCGACGCCGGCGCAGTAACCGCGGGGCGCTGCGAGCAGCACCCGCTTGTGTCCGACGACCGGGGTATCCTTGAGTCTGCCTGGCGCGCTCATAATTCGGGGCATGCCAAGGCCGATCACTGGCGAATTTGTACTGATGCTCACAACCCCAGTCTATGCGGGCACGCCTGAACAGCCCGTGGGAGGAAGACCGTATGACAGACGCACCACCCACCCTCGATGCGCCATGGCCGGTCGCGCTCCTCTCCAACAAGATTCGCGGCTACATCGACCGCCTCGGCACCGCATGGGTGGAGGGTGAAGTCACCCAGTGGGGCGTGAGCGGCGGCAACGTCTACGGCAAGCTCAAAGACCTGAACGAAGACGCGACGGTGAGCTTCACCATCTGGTCGTCGGTCAAGGCGAAGCTCTCTGAGAACTTCAAGCAGGGCGACAGGGTCATCGCCCTCGTCAAGCCCAACTACTGGGTCAAGGGCGGCTCGCTCACCATGCAGGTGTTCGAGCTGCGGCACGTCGGCCTCGGTGACCTGCTCGAGCGACTCGAGCGTCTCAGGGCACAGCTGAAGAGCGAGGGCCTGTTCGACGCGTCGCGCAAGCAGCCGCTGCCGTTCCTGCCGCACTGCATCGGCCTCATCACCGGCAAGGACTCCGACGCGGAGAAAGACGTCATCCGCAACGCCCAGCTGCGCTGGCCTGCCGTGAACTTCCGGGTGGTGCACGCCGCCGTGCAGGGTGACCGCACGGTCGGCGAAGTGACCGCCGCCATCCGTCAATTGGATGCAGACCCCGAGGTTGACGTCATCATCATCGCCCGCGGTGGCGGAGACTTCCAGAATCTGCTTGGCTTCAGCGACGAGACCCTGGTGCGTGCCGCTGCGGCCTGCACGACACCCATCGTCAGCGCAATCGGACACGAAGCCGACCGCCCGCTGCTCGACGATGTCGCCGATTTGCGTGCATCCACTCCAACGGATGCCGCCAAGCGCGTCGTTCCAGATGTCTCAGATGAGCTCAACCGCGTGCAGCAGGCGAAGGCACGTCTGTCCAACCGGCTCACCAGCTTCCTGTCGTCGGAGATCGATCGCATCTCACAGCTGCGTAGCCGCCCCGTGCTGAGCAACACCACGTGGATCGTTGACTCGCGCTCCGAAGAGCTCACCCGCACGGTTGCTCGCGGAACCGAGCTGGTCGAACGCATCGTCGACCGCGCAGGCACCCAGATCGTTGAGCTCAGGTCGCAGCTGCGCGCGTTGTCACCGCAGGGAACGCTGGATCGCGGCTACGCGATCGTGCAGCTGCCGAGCGGCCATGTGTTGCAAGACCCCGCAGAGGCGCCGAGTGGCACAGACCTCAGGCTCACGCTCGCTGCGGGAACCCTTACAGCTACGTCGAAATAGAATGGATCCCATGAGTAAGCCTGCAGACGACATCACCGCCCTGAGCTACGAGCAGGCGCGTGACGAACTGGTCCGCGTGGTCAACGAGCTGGAACAGGGTTCTTCGACACTTGAGCAGTCGCTGGCCCTGTGGGAACGCGGCGAGGCACTGGCCAGTCGCTGTGAGGAATGGCTGATCGGCGCCAAGGCCCGTCTCGACGCCGCGCGCGCCGGCCAGGCGGCCGCAGCGGAATGAGCACGGTGAAAGCACCCAAGCCCCCTCGCGTTGTTGCAGAACTCGGTCGACCTGAGACGCCGGACGAAACCGCAGCGCGCCTGACAGAGAACTCGCGCAAGTACCGCGCACACAAGACGATCAACAATCTGGTCCTGTCGCTGCTGGTCACTGTCGGCATGGTGTTCATCATCGTGCTCGCCGTTCCCCGCAGCGACACCCCGATCGACCGCGACGTCGATTACTCGGCCACCGCGTCCCAGCTGCAGCCCGGTGTCGAAGAGCCCATTGCCGATCCGACCCTGCCAGACGGATGGCGAGCCAACTCGGCAGACTGGCGCACGGCATCCGGTTCAGGCGGCGTCGAGTCGTGGAACATTGGCTTCCTCACCCCGACCGACCAGTTCATCGGGCTGACCCAGGCGTTCGACGCCGACCCCAGCTGGATCGCCGACCAGCTGCAGCGCCAGGCCGCTGTCGAGACAACCGTCATCGACGGCATCACCTGGGACGTTTACCGCAACACGGTTCCGGCGAAAGACCGCGGCAATTTCGACTACGCCCTGGTGACCCAGGCCGGCACCACCACCTACCTGCTGATCGGCACCGCCGTCGAAGAGGAGTTCGCCGTGCTGGCGAGTTCACTCACCGCCGACATTGCCGCGGCCGAATAATTGAGAGAGAGCAATGCCTGATCAGGAAGAGACCTCCACTCCGCAACGAACTCCCGCCCAGGTGTGGGAGGAGATGCGTCGTGGCAACGAGCGCTTCGTTGCCGGCGAGCCGCGCCATCCGCGCCAGGACGTCGACCGCCGCGAAGAGCTCGGCCACTTCCAGGCCCCCCATGCCGCGCTGTTCGGCTGCAGCGACTCGCGACTAGCTGCAGAGATCATCTTCGACAAGGGCCTCGGCGACCTGTTCGTCGTGCGCAACGCCGGCCAGGTCATTTCAGACTCCGTACTCGGCTCGCTCGAATACGCCGTCGGTGTGCTTCAGGTTCCCCTCATCGTGGTGCTCGGCCACGACGAATGCGGTGCGGTGCGTGCCGCCATCGACTCGCAGGCAGCGGATGCCCCTCAACTGCCCGTGCACATCGGCACCATCATCGAGAAGATCGTGCCGGCCGTTCGACGGGTGACGGGTGCAACCGACACCGTGCACATCGATGCAGCCACGGTCGACGCCTCAGCAGTGGGCCGCGAACACCTGCGCGACACCGTCGCCGAGCTGCTGGAGAAATCAGAGCTCATCAGCGCCGCGATCGCAGAAGGTACATTGGCTATCGTCGGCGCGAACTACCGACTCGTCGAAGGACGTGCCGACACAGACATCGTCATCGGCGATATCCAGGCGCGCTAGCGCCGCCTACAAAACGCGCTACAACCGAAAGGGAAATCACACCGTGGTGGACAACTCCTCACAAGCCGGATACCGGATCGAGCACGACACGATGGGCGAGGTGCGTGTTCCCGTCGACGCGCTGTACGGCGCCCAGACGCAGCGTGCCGTCGAGAACTTCCCGATCTCCGGATCGGTGCTTGAATCAGCCCAGATCGCGGCCCTGGCTCGCATCAAGAAGGCTGCAGCCCAGGCCAACGCGCGTCTCGGCGTGCTCGACGCGGCCATTGCCGACGCCATCGCAACGGCAGCGGATGACGTCATCTCCGGCCGCTACGACAGCCAGTTCCCGATCGACGTCTACCAGACCGGCAGCGGAACCTCCTCGAACATGAACATGAACGAGGTGCTCGCGACGCTGGCGTCACGCATCCTCGGCAGCAGCGTTCACCCGAACGACCACGTCAACGCCTCGCAGTCGTCGAACGATGTCTTCCCGACATCCGTTCACATCGCGGTGACCGCCGCACTGATCGACGATCTGGTCCCGGCGCTCGACCACCTCGCTGTGGCCTTCGAGGCCAAGGCCGTACTGTGGGCCGAGGTCGTCAAGGCCGGTCGCACCCACCTAATGGATGCCACCCCTGTGACCCTCGGGCAGGAGTTCGGCGGCTACGCCAGGCAGATCAGGCTCGGCATTGAGCGCGTGCGCACCGCTCTCCCCCGCGTCGCTGAGGTTCCGCTCGGCGGCACCGCCGTCGGTACCGGAATCAACACTCCGGCCGGCTTCCCGCAGCTCGTCATCCAGCTGCTCTGCGACGAAACAGAGCTGCCGATCACCGAGGCACGCGACCACTTCGAGGCGCAGGCCAACCGCGATGGCCTCGTCGACGCATCCGGTGCCCTTCGCACCATCGCCGTCAGCCTCACGAAGATCTGCAATGACCTCCGCTGGATGGGCTCAGGCCCGAACACCGGCCTCGGCGAGCTGTCGATCCCCGACCTGCAGCCTGGGTCGTCGATCATGCCTGGCAAGGTGAACCCGGTCATCCCTGAGGCAGTCCTCATGGTGGCCTCCCGCGTCATCGGCAACGACGCCACCATCGCGTGGTCCGGCGCATCAGGCTCGTTCGAGCTGAACGTCGCCATCCCGGTGATGGGTACAGCGCTGCTCGAGTCGATCCGCCTGCTCTCCAACGCCACCCGCGTGCTGGCTGACAAGACTGTCGACGGCCTCGAGGCCAACGTGGAGCGTGCGCGTGCCCTCGCAGAGTCGTCGCCGTCAATCGTGACGCCGCTGAACCGCGTGATCGGCTACGAGGCTGCAGCCAAGGTCGCCAAGCACTCCGTTGCCGCCGGCCTGACCGTGCGTGAGGCCGTCATCGACCTCGGCTTCGTCGAGCGCGGCGAGGTCACGCTCGAGCAGCTCGACACGGCGCTCGACGTGCTGAGCATGACGCGTCCGCCGCAGGCCAAGTAGTCACCAACGCACCACACACGTCGAGCCTGTCGAGATCCCGGAAGGGAGTCGGCAGGCTCGATTCGTGTGTGGTGGTCTACGCCAGCTCGTTGCCCTCCAGCATCTCAGTGACGAGGGCTGCAATGGCGCTCCGCTCCGAGCGGGTGAGCGTCATGTGGGCGAACAGCGCATGCCCCTTCAACGCCTCGATGACCGAGGCGACCCCGTCGAAGCGGCCGACACGCAGATTGTCGCGCTGGGCCACATCGTGGGTGAGCACCACCCGCGAGTTCTGGCCGATGCGGCTGAGCACCGTGAGCAAGACGTTCCGCTCCAGCGATTGCGCTTCATCCACGATCACGAAGGCATCGTGCAGGGAACGACCGCGGATGTGCGTGAGCGGCAGCACCTCGAGAATGCCACGCTCCACCACCTCGTTCAGCACGTTGTCAGACACCACGGAGCCCAGCGTGTCGAAGATCGCCTGACCCCACGGGTTCATCTTCTCGCTGGCGTCCCCAGGCAGGTAACCGAGGTCCTGGCCGCCCACCGCGTAGAGCGGGCGGAACACCATGATCTTCTTGTACTGCTGGCGTTCGAGCACGGCCTCAAGTCCTGCACAGAGTGCGAGCGCGGACTTCCCCGTCCCTGCGCTTCCTCCCAGCGACAGGATGCCGATCTCCGGGTCGAGCAGCAGGTCGATGGCCAGCCGTTGCTCGGCGGAGCGGCCGTGCAGCCCGAAGACATCTCTGTCGCCGCGAACGAGCTTCACCTCTCCCCTGCCCGTCACGCGTCCGAGCGCAGAGCCGCGGTCGGAGTGGATGACGAGGCCGGTGTTGATCGGCATGTCCTGTACGAGCCGGGTGTGGATCATCTCGTTGTCGTACAGCTCGTTGATCTGGTTGGAGCCGAGCGTGATCTCGTCGAGGCCCGTCCAGCCGGAGTCAACGGCGAGCTCATGCCGGTACTCCTCCGCCGCCAGGCCGATGGATGCTGCCTTGACGCGCAGCGGGAGGTCTTTCGAGACCACGGTGACGTTCAGCCCGTCATGGGCCAGGTTCATCGCAACCGCGAGGATGCGTGAGTCGTTGTCACCCAGCTGCAGACCGGACGGCAACACTGACATGTTCGAGTGGTTCAGTTCCACCCGCAGGCTACCGCCGTCGCCGACGGGGATCGGGAAGTCGAGTCGCTCATGCTTGATGCGCAGTTCATCGAGATTGCGCAACGCCTGCCTGGCGAAATAGCCGATCTCAGGGTCGTGCCGTTTGGACTCCAGTTCGGTGATTATGACAACGGGAAGCACCACTGAATGTTCGGCGAATCGGAAGATCGCCTGCGGGTCAGAAAGCAGGACAGACGTGTCGAGCACGTATGTGCGCTCGATAGTGCCAACATCCGCTGTTGACGAGTCAGCGTTCTGGTAGTCGGTTCGATTCGAGGCCACAACCACTCCCACCCCGCGCTCTGCGCGGATCCTTCGGCGAGCTGGCCACGGGCGGGTTATCGAGCCGTACTTATGTGGCCGTCTCGATCAGGCGCCATACCTGATGTGCACGACGCTAAAGCCGCGGGCCCGGAATGTCGAGAGCGACACGCCAACCGCAACAAGAGATTCACATTCACGGCATGAACCGTTAGTAGGTCACGGCCGACGAGAACGACATCAGCGCGCTCCGCAGCATCTCCAGGGTCTCGCGCGACGTGCCGGCGTGCACGGAGAGGCGCACAGCGCCGAACCGGGACGTGACGTTGATGCCATGGTTGTGCAGCGAGGCGACCAGCAGCGTGAGGTGCTCAGCCGGCGGCTCGAGCACTACGATTCCGGCGCGCTCACGCAAGTCCCTCGATGAGACAACGGGAATCCCGAACTCATCGGCCAGGTCGATGACCTGGGTCACCGTGTCAGCGATCACAGCGGCGATCGCCTGGACGCCGACCGACTCGATCTCTTCCAGTGCGGTGGAGAAGCGTGCCTGGGCGATGGCGTCGCCATTGCTGACCTGGAAAGCCTTCGCGCCGTTGGCGGGCGGCGGCACCTCGTCCCACGGATCTTCGACGCTGCTGGCGTTGAATCCGGAGAACACCGGTGTCAGCTGCTCAGTGGCGCGGTCGCTGAGGGCAAGGAACCCCGTGCCCCAGCCGGAACGGACCCATTTCTGACCGCCGGACACCACGACATCCGCGAGCTCGAATGGCGCGTCGACGACGCCGAACCCCTGGATCGCATCGACGATCAGCAGCCGGTCGCCGATGACCTGCCTGATGCCCTCAAGGTCTGCGAGATAGCCGGTACGGGAATCGACCAAACACACTGCGACAGCGGTGATGCTCGACCCCAGCTGGTCTTTAATTTCGCCCGGTGTGACCCGGCCGTGGTCGGTCTGCAGCCAGGTCGGGGTGAGCACGTGCAGCGATTCTGCGGCGCGCATCGCCGCGAACGGCACGCTGGGAAAGTCAGCAAGAGACAGCAGTACGCCGCCGGTGAGACCGAACATGGCGTGCATGAGCCCTGAGCTGGCATTGGGCTGGGCGACGACCTGGTCTGCACGGAACCCGGTGACGGCCGCAACGGCGTTCTCGAGGCGCACGTTCTGTCGGAAGAGATTGTCGAGACTGCCGAACCTGGCGCGCGCAAGCACATCGGTTTGCGCTCTGTCCTCAGCGACGACCGCAGCCGACAGCGGGCCGACCCGCCCGTAGTCGAGATAGCCCGGCTCTTCAGTAAAGCCGTCAATGAACTGCTGCGTTGATGTCATGCTGCCCAACCTCTCCGCACTCATTCTTACAGAGAGCCCGTTTTCTTACAGAGAGCCCCGTGCCAACGCAGGTGCTAGCCGCCGTAGCGGCGGTGCCTGCGCGCGTAATCGCGCAGTGCGCGCAGGAAGTCGACCTGGCGCAGATCAGGCCCGAGTGCCTCCACAAAGTAGAACTCGCTGTGCGCGCTCTGCCACAGCATGAAGTCACTCAGCCGCTGCTCTCCAGACGTACGGATGACCAGATCAGGATCCGGCTGCCCTCCCGTGTAGAGATGCTTGCCGATCAGCTCTGGCGTGAGCGTCTCCGCGAGGTCTTCCAGCGTGCCGCCGTCTGCGTGGTGGGACGCCACGATACTGCGCATGGCATCCGTTATCTCTGCACGACCGCCGTACCCGACGGCCAGGTTGATGTGGAGGCCCTTGTTGCCTGCCGTGCGCGCCTCTGCGGCGTCGAGGGCCTGGACCAGTGGTTCAGGCAGCCCCTTCTTCGAACCAACGTGCTGCACGCGCCAGTTGCGATAGTGGGAAAGGTCTTCTGCGAGGTCGGCAATGATCTCAAACAGGTCGGACAGTTCGTCGCTGTCGCGCTGCAGGAGGTTGTCGTACGAGAGCAGGTAGAGCGTGACGACGGAGATGCCGAGGTCGTCGCACCACTCCAGAAACTCGCGCATCTTCGCGGCACCGGCGCGGTGACCGTGCGATACGGAATCGTAGCCGAGCTGCTTGGCCCAGCGTCGATTGCCGTCGATGATCATGGCGACGTGCCGTGGCACGACATCCGGTGTCAGGCCGCGACGAATACGGCGCTGGTACACCTCGTAGAGGAGACCGCGCCCGAGAGGTATTTGCCGCTTCTGCACGTATTTACGGTAGCCCCATTCGGCTCCTTCCGCGCACACAGTGGCGGATGCTGCTGTCGTAGTCTTGCTCTATGAGCACAGAGCGCGACATTCCAGCACTGCCTCTGCATGAGGCAGACGACCTCAGTCAGGCCGATGTGAAGCCCACCTGGCGCGGATGGATTCACGCTGGAATCTTCCCCGTGACAGTCGTCACCGGTGTCATCCTGCTCATCGTCGCCGATGGTCCTGCCGCGAAATGGTCGAGCGCCGTCTTCGTCGCGACGTCGATGCTGCTGTTCGGCAATTCAGCGCTGTATCACCGCTTCAACTGGTCGCCACGGACGAAGCTCATCCTGAAGCGGATCGACCACGCCAACATCTTCCTGCTCATCGCCGGCTCGTACACGCCCATCGCAGTGCTCGCCCTGCCGCCTGAGAAGTCGACTCTGCTGCTGTCGCTGGTCTGGGCCGGCGCGATCCTTGGGATCGCGTTCCGCGTGTTCTGGATCGGCGCCCCGCGCTGGCTCTACGTTCCGCTGTACGTGCTGCTTGGCTGGGGCTCGCTCATGTACATCGTCGACTTCTTCCAGGCCAACGCCGCGATGATGACGCTCATCCTGGTCGGTGGCCTCTTCTACACGATTGGAGCCGTCGTCTACGGTCTCAAGAAGCCGAACCCCGTTCCCGGCGTGTTCGGCTTCCATGAGATCTTCCACAGCCTCACGGTTCTGGCGTTCCTGTGCCACTGGGTCGCGATCCTGATCATCGCCACCCACCCGCTCTATCCCTAGGCGAGGAGTCAGCCCCTAGTCGAGGAGTCAGCCCCTAGTCGAGGAGTCAGCCCTGATCGGGCTTGGTACCGCTGCCATCCTGTGCCGCGTTCTTCTCGGCCAACTCAGCCTCAAGGCGTGCCGAAATCTCAGCGCGGTAGTTGGTGCGGCGAATGCGGCGAATCATGTCGATCGCGAGGAGCACGACAGCTACAACGACGAAGAAGAACAGGAAGAAGCCCCCAGGACCCGGTGTGACCGTGTCAGGGTTGAACTCCGGCGGAGGGGTTGTCGCCGCGATGAAGCCAAGAAGCGGGCTCATGCGTCATCCCGTACGCCGGCGAAAAGGTCTGATTCTGGCACGATGGATGTCACTTTCGATTCGATGAGTTGAAAATCTTCATAGGGCCAGGCTTTGCGAACGAGCCAGTTGGGCCAGAAGAAGAAACCGCTGTCAGGGGCGACCTGGCTGGCGTGGGCGCGCAGCGCTGCGTCTCGCACCTCCAGGAAGTCGCCGACCGGGATGTGGGTGGTTGCGGTGTGCGGGTAGTCCTTCATCCAGTCCCTGGCCTCCCCCAGCGGCTCGAGGAGTTCCGAATCCGGCTCGGTGGCGCTGAGTTCCAGGTACATCGCGTCGACGCGCTGCAGGTTGAAAATGCGGTCGTAGTACACCTTGTCGATCTGCCACGGTTCGCCGGCCTCTGGGTAGGCCGTCGCATCCGCTGCCGCCCGGTAGGCGGCCATCGACACGTCGTGGGTGCGAATGTGATCGGGGTGCGGATAGCCACCCTTCTCGTCATACGTGATCAGCACCTGTGGCTTGAACTCGCGGATGATTCGCACCAGTGGCTCGGCAGAAATCTCGACAGGGATGTCAGCGAAGGAATTGGGCGGCACCGAGCCGTCGTCGTTCATGCCGGAATCCTGGTAGCCCAGCCAGCGGTGCTCGACTCCGAGGATGCGCTGCGCTTCGGCCATTTCGAGTCGGCGAAGGCCGGGCAGATCCCGTTCAGCCAATGCCCGATTCGGGACGGCCTCATTCAGGATGCTGCCGCGTTCACCGCCCGTGCAGCTCACAATCAGCACTTCAGCGCCCTTGCTTCGATATGAGGCATAGGTCGCAGCGCCCTTACTCGACTCGTCGTCGGGATGGGCGTGCACCGCCAATAGACGCAGTGTCACGTAACTCCTCAGGAATGCCAGCTAATCTTGAGAGCAAGCCTAATCGTTGAACATGAGTGTGGAGTCCTGAGTGAGTGAGAACGCCGAACTCGAGTCTCGCTATGGGCGCTCGAAGCAACGGATGAAGCGTGACCGACGCCTGTACTGGCTCGTCGGCGGGGTATTCGCCGTCATCCTGGTCGCCTGGGTTGTTTGGGCAGGACTGGACGCATCCGGTCCACAGATCGAGACCCGCGACATCGGCTACACAATCATCGACGACTCAGCCGTCAGCATCACGTTCGAGCTCTCCGTGCCGAGCGGCACGGCCACGGCATGTGCCGTCCAGTCCCTGAACGAGAGCTTCACCGTCATCGGCTGGAAGGTCATCGACGTTCCCCCCTCAGACACCTACACTCGCTCATTCACCGAGGTCGTGCGCACCAGCGAACTCGCGAACACTGGATTGATTTACCGCTGCTGGCTGACCTAGACTGTTGTATTCGCCTCGACGATCATCGTCGGGGCGTCGACTGTATCTCTGGACGCTGTTCACTTTGAACAGAACCAATCTGGGGCGAAGCACCAATCTGGTACGAAGAAGCAGAGGAGAAGTATCCATGGCTACCGACACGACAGTCACCTGGCTCACCGAAGAGGCTTACAAGCGTCTCGAGACGGAACTGGAAACTCTCAGCACGACCGGACGTGATGACATCACGAAGAAGATCGAGTCAGCGCGGGAAGAGGGCGACCTCAAGGAGAACAGCGGCTACCACGCCGCGAAGGATGAACAGGGCAAGATCGAGGCCCGCATCCGCACCCTCACGCTGCTGCTGCGAAACGCTGAGGTCGGCAGCGCGCCCGAAAGCCACGGCGTCGTACAGCCGGGAACGGTCATCACGGCCACCATCGCCGGAGACGAGACCCGCTTCCTCCTGGGCAGCCGTGAGATCGCCGGCAACAGCGACCTGGACGTCTACAGCGAGCAGAGCCCGCTCGGCGCTGCGATCATCGGCCTCGCCGTCGGTGCGTCCACCAGCTACACGGCTCCGAACGGCAAGGAGATCACCGTTGTGATCTCTGAGGTCGAGACCTTCACCGGCGCCTAAAACGTACAGGCGCCTAAAACGTACAGGCGCCTAAAACGTCGCGTCACCACACGCACACTGCGGTTGTCCCACCTGAATCATTCAGGCAGGACAACCGCAGTTCTGGTTAAGCGTGCTGACGCGTGATGATTTAGGAGAAACGCGGGTCGTAGCCCGCCGAACGCAAGAGCTCGACGACCTGCTCACGATGTTCTGTCCCGCGGGTCTCGACGCTGATGTCGATCTCAACTTCGCTCAACTGGATACCGACGCCATGACGGGTGTGCAGCACTTCGATGACATTGGCGCGCGCCTGGGCAAGCAGCTCTGAGATGCGGGCGAGCTGGCCGGGGCGGTCAGGCAGCATGATGCGGAGCGTCAGGTACCGGTCGGAGGCAGCGAGGCCGTGGCTGATCACGCGCTGCATGAGCAACGGGTCGATGTTGCCGCCAGAGAGGATGGCCACCGTCCGCCCTGTCGGGGCGATCTTGCCCGCAAGGATTGCGGCAACGCCAACGGCGCCGGCGGGTTCGACCACAAGCTTCGCGCGCTCGAGCAGCACGAGCAGCGCACGCGCGATGTCGTCTTCACTCACCGTGACGATCTCATCGACGAGCTCGCGGATGATGGCGAAGTTCAGCACGCCAGGCTTGGCAACGGCGATACCGTCAGCGATCGTCGGCTGGATGACGATCTCCGTCAAGACCCCCGCGGCGATCGACACCGGATACGGGGCAGCGTGCTCCGACTGGACGCCGATCACACGAATCTCGCGTCCCTCACGGGCCGCCCGTTGCTTCACGGCGCTGGCCACGCCGGAGATCAATCCACCGCCACCGATCGGCACGATCACTGTCTCGACGTCTGGCACCTGGTCGAGGATCTCCAGGCCCAACGTGCCCTGGCCGACGACGACATCCTCGTGGTCGAACGGTGGGATCAGGATTGCGCCGGTCTCTGCGGCGAATTCAGCAGCTGCCAGCAACGGCTCGGTTACCGTGTGCCCACGCAGCATCACGTCTGCGCCGTAGTCACGCGTCGCCTGCAACTTGGGCAGCGCGACGCCGATCGGCATGAAGATCGTGGCCTTGATGCCCAGCTCCCGCGCGGCGAAGGCCACACCCTGGGCGTGGTTTCCGGCTGATGCCGCCACGACGCCCTGTGCGCGCTCGGCTGCGGTGAGCTTGGAGAGCCGGTTGTACGCCCCACGAATCTTGTATGACCCCGTTCGCTGCAGGTTCTCGCATTTCAGGAAGACCGGCATCCCGAGCACCTCTTCGAGGTACCGCGAGCTTTCCATGGGCGTCACCTGCGCCACTTGGCCCACAATGTCGCGGGCGGCTTCGATCTCGGCAAGTGACGGACCGGCGACGTGGGTTTCAGTCATTCGTGGTTCTCTCTGTATCGGCGGCGCCCTCACTGGGCGATGAATCGGGGGATGTGGCAGCGGAGGTGGCGGGAGGTGACTTCTGGTCAGGCTTCGACACGAGCACGCGGCGACGGTACCGGGGTGGTTGTTGCGGCACCGTTTGCCAGAGGTTGGATTGTGGCAGTCCGCTCGACAAGGGGGCATCGCCTCGCCAGACCCCGCTTGCGATGTAGTTGATCATCACGTTCAGCACGGCGGCGACAGGGACCGCGAACAGGGCGCCTGGGATGCCGGCCAGCAACGACCCTGCAGCTACGACGAGCACGACCGCCAGCGGGTGCACCTTGACGGCGGTGCCCATGATGAGCGGCTGCAACACGTGACCCTCCACCTGCTGCACCAGCAGTACCACCCCGAGCATTGCCAGCGCGACTATCCAGTTGTTGAAGATAAGGGCGATGACCACCGCGATTGCCCCCGTCGCGACGGCACCGACAATCGGAATAAAAGCGCCGAGGAAGACGAGTATGCCGATCGGAATGGCCATCGGAACACCAAGGAGCGCGGCGCCGACCCCGATGCCAACGGCATCGATGGAGGCCACGAGAATCTGCACCCTGACGAAGTTGCCCAGTGTCTCCCAGCCTGCCCGCCCTGCGCCATCGAGGGCGACTCGTGCACGCTTGGGGAAGATCCGGACGATCCAGCCCCAAATGCCTTTACCGTCAATGAGGATGAACAGGAGACTGAACAGAGTGAGCAGCAAGCCGGCCAGGAAGTGCCCAAGCGACGAGCCCACCGACAGTGCGCCACTGATGAAGACCTGGCTATCGGCCTGGATCGCATCCCATATTTGGCTGACGAAACCGTTGAGCTGGGATTCGGAGAATTGGAACGGCGGCGCAAGCAGCGCATCCCTCAGGCTCACATACGAGGACTGGAGTCGGGACGTGAGCCCCACGGATCCGCTGGCGATCTGGGTGGCAGCCAGGGTGATCAGACCGGCGACCACGGCAATCGTCAAGATCAACGCTGTCGCGACAGCGAGACCCTTTGGCCATCTATGCCGCGTCAGGAATGTAACGAGCGGAACGAGCAGGGCAGAGAGCAGCACGGCAACCAGCACGGGAATGACAATGAGCCGCAGCTGGATGACGAGGTAGATGAAAACGGCGATGGCGGCGGCGATAACGAGCAGCCGCCACGACCACGCTCCGGCCAGACGCACGCCCTTCGGCATGGACTCCTCGACGGTCTCAGGCACAGGTTCTCCCTTGGAGCGCGCTGTGCCGCCGTTGGTTCCCGTGGAATCCGTCACGTGCTCAGTCTAGAACTGTGATGGCCATGCTCCGTTCAGTTCCTTGCTCCGTTCAGCTGCTGAGACGCACAGACACCGGGTTGCCCCGAAGTCGGAGGTGGACGAGCTCACCCACCGTCGGAACGGTTCTCACGTCGTGTTGCACGAGTACGTGCTGGCCGTCGTTCATGGCGATAGTCGTGCGCCGCAGCGATCCATGAAAGCTCGACGCGGTGACGATCCCGCTGACGACCGCGTCGCCATATTCGCCGTCCGCCGGCAGCAACTCGATATCCTCAGGGCGCACGAAGACGGCACACTCACCGTCATCCTGCGAGGGGTCCAACAGCGGCAGCCGAGTGCCGTAGACCTCGGCCGTGCCGTGTGCGACCGAGCCGCGGATGGCGTTGCTGAGCCCAACGAATTCAGCGACGAAGGCCGTCGCCGGGCGGGCATACAGTTCCTCAGGGCTTCCGATCTGCTCGATCACGCCCGCTTTCATCACCGCGACCCTGTCGGCGACGGCGAGCGCCTCGTCCTGATCGTGGGTGACGAACAGGGTCGTGATGCCGAGATCAGACTGGATGCGCTTGATCTCATCCCGCAGCTGTACACGCACCTGTGCATCGAGGGCAGACAGTGGTTCGTCAAGCAGCAGGACGCGTGGCTCCGTGACGAGGGCGCGCGCCAACGCAACGCGTTGCTGCTGGCCGCCGGAGAGCTGATGGGCATAGCGATCGGCGTGCGCTTCCAAACCGACCATGGCCAGCGCCTCCCGTGCGCGCTGACGTCGTTCATCGGCGCCGACCCCGCGCATCCGCAACCCGAACTCAACGTTCTTGCCCACACTCAGGTGGGGGAACAGCGAATAGGACTGGAAGACCATGCCCATGTCGCGCTTGCTGCTCGGCAGCTGAGAGACGTCGCGGCCGTCGAGTGTGATCGTGCCGGCATCCGTTGATTCAAGCCCGGCCAGCACCCGAAGGGCCGTGGTCTTTCCGCACCCGCTTGGCCCGAGCAGGGCAACGAATTCACCGGAATGCAGCGTGAGGTCCACACCGTTCAGCGCCGGGTGACCGGCGAAGTCTTTCACCACGCCAGAGAACTGCACGGCTGCTCCCATACGCCGCGGTTCAGAGTGTTGCGGTTCACGGTGTTGCAGTTCGCTGTGTTGCAGTTCGCTGTGTTTCAGTTCACTGTGTCGTTGCGTGGTCATCGGGTGCCTTTCATGGTGAAAACGGATGCCGCACGCCGCGCCCGCGTTGCGCGCGACACACGCCTGGTGCCGGGAGTGATGGCGCCGAGACGTCCGATCACGAGCAGCAGGACGAAGGCGAACAACAGAGCCAGCAGTGACAGGATCACGGCGGTGTACGGGTCGTTCTTGCTGACCACGACCAGCGCCGTCTGCAGGTTGGTGCGGTTCAGCAGCGAGGCAATTGTGAATTCACCGAGCACGACGGCGACGGCGATGAACGACGCAGCCAGGACGCCGCGCTTCAGGTTCGGCAACAGCACTGAGAGGAAGACCGTGCGCGGCCCTGCACCGAGCGTCTGCGCCGCCTCACTGAGGGTTCTGACATCGACCGCATCGAGGTTCGACTGGATCGCCCGGTATGCGTACGGCAACACCGTGATTCCGTACGCGAATGCCAGCGTCCACACGCCGCTGCCGAACATCCGTGAGACCACCGAGTAGACCGGCGCCAGGCCGACCACGAGCACGATCGCCGGGATGCTGATCGGCAGCACACAGATGATCTCAAGGGCCCGTCGCAGGCGAGGGAACCGTACCTGTACCAGCACCATGGTCGGCACAAGTATGAGCAGCATGATCGCCACCGTGCCGATGGCCAGCGCCACGGAGTTTCCGAGAGCGGTGAGCACCGGCCGGTACTCCCCCGTCAGCCCACCACCGAACAGGGCTTGCCAGCGCGAGAAGTCGTAGCCGCCACCGAGCCCCTTGCGCAGGGTGAATTCGAGCATTGCCACGAAGGGGATCACGAACACCAGTCCGAGCAGACTGAGGATCAGGCGTTGAGTGCGCGATGTCGGCGCGTGCGCGACACCGTTCTGCATACCGAGCCCTGGCTGGCGTGCCTGCGGCGTAGTGCGGCTCATCGCTGCCACCTCGATGCCCGTGATGTCAGCATGGAGTAGCCGAACATGACGACGGCCACCACGATGACCATACCGAGCGCGAGCGCCCCTGCGAGGTTCTCCCTGCCGAGCATTGTCTCGCTTGTGAGCGCAGCCCTGATCTGCAGTGGAACGATCTGCGAGCCCTGGCTGGTGAGAGCCGCTGCCGTGGCATATGAGGAGAACGCGTTGGCGAACAGCAGGAGCAGGCTGCCGAGGAACGAGGGTGCAAGCACCGGGAACGCGATGCGCAACCAGTATGAGGCCCTGCTGCCGCCCAGGGTGGCATTCGCTTCGGCCCACTGCGGCTTCAACGCGTGCAGCGCCGGCATGAAGGTGATGATCATCAGCGGAACCTGGAAGTACAGGTAGGGCAGGATGAGGCCCGGTAGTTCATACAGCCACACTCCGTCGGCGTAGATGTCGATTCCCATCGTGTCGCGCAGGAGCACGGTGACCATGCCCTGGATGCCGATGGTCGCCACGAAGGCGAACGCGAGCATGACACCGCCGAACTGGGCGAGTACCCCGCTCAGCGAGTCAACAGCTGATCGGAGCGCACCGTCGGGGGCGGATCCGAGCAGGGCGTAGCAGGCGACGGCGCCGGTGATCGCACCGACGATCGCGGTCAATGCCGATAGCCAGAATGAATTGAAGAAGGTCTGCAGGATCAGCGGATCGGCCAGTGCGGCGACCGTGTCCCAGGTGAAGGCGCCGGACGCATCGAAAAACCCCGTGCTGATCGCGATCAGCGTCGGGATGGCGAGGAAGAGTACGACGTAGGCCGCGAACGGCAGCAGCCAGAGGGCTGCTGCCGCATCGCGGGACTTACTGGACAGCCGCCGCCCACTTGTTGCCGAGCAGCGTTGCTGCAGCGTCGCTCTGTGCCGCCGTTGGCACGACTGTCTCCTCCGGAGCGGCGGGGAGAGCATCAAAGAGCTTGGCGTCGATGGTTCCGGCCTTGGCCATTGCCTCTGCGCGCACCGGGCGGGCGCCACCCTCGAGCCACAGGTTCTGCGCGTCGTCGCTGTAGAGGAACTCCTGCCAGAGTCGTGCAGCGGCCGGGTGCGGGGCGTCGACGTTGATGGCCTGGTTGTAGTACCCGGCGTAGCCGGTTCCGGGGAACACGACTACTTCCCAGTTGCGCTGACCATCGAGCTGTGCGCCGTAGCCGACGTTCAGGTAATCCCAGTCAAAGACGACAGGGGTCTCACCCGACGCAATGGTCGCGGTGGTCGGGTCGATCTTGACCAGGTTTCCCGCCGCATTGAGCTTCTGGAAGAAGTCGATACCGTCCTGGAAGTCATCGACTGTGCCACCGCTCTGCACTGTCGCAAGGCCGACAGCGGCGAATGCCGCACCGGCCTGGGTGGGGTCGCCGTTGATGGAGACCTTGCCCTTGTACTTCGCGCCCAGGAGATCATCGAGCGAGGTCGGTGCCGGAACTGCATCCGGGTCATAGCCAACGGCCATGTATCCGCCGTAGTCGCCGACGTAGAGGCCGCTCTCTTCCTTCAGGGCATCCGGGATGTCGGCCCACGTCGCGACCTGGTACGGCGCAAAGTGATCCGTGCTCGACAGCGCGACGGCAAGCCCGAGGTCGAAGACGTCCGGGGCCGTGTCCTGGCCGGCGAGGTTCTCTGCCGCCTGGATCTCCTCTGCACTTGATCCGTCTGGCGATGCCTCTGTGATGGTGATCTCAGGGTACTTCTCTGCGAAGGCGTCGAGGACTGCGCCGTAGTTCGCCCAGTTGCGCGGCAATGCGATGACGTTCAGTGCGCCTTCGGCTTTGGCGGCTTCCTCGAGCCCTGCCAGATCGCCGAACGCGCTCAGGCTGGTAGCGGATGCTGCATCGACGCCGTCTCCGCTAGATGCAGTCGTAGCACTCGCGCATCCTGTGAGCGTGAGGGCGAGTGCAGCAGTGGCAGCGAGTGTCGCGACCAGGGTGCGTGTGGTGATCACAGTTCCTCCAGACCCACGCCTGGCCGTTCGCGCTGTGGAGCGAACTGTTGGATGCCGAGTTGTCGGGTCGATCAGAGGTTAGGAAGCACAGGCATCCAGTTGGAGCCCACCTGCTGAACGGCACATGAACGTCAGTGGTCAGCGCTACTCTCGAAGCGATGACACAGACAACGGAGTTGCGCCCCGCAACGCAGAGCATTTCACCCGCGCTGGCACGGCGTATTGCGCTGGCCGCGCAGGGCTTTGACCGACCCACCGCGCCTGCGCTCGGTGTTCGCCAGCCCAGTGTTCGCCAGCTCGGCGTTCGCCAGCTCGACGCACTGGTGAACCGACTGCAGCTCCTGCAAATCGACTCTGTCAACGTCTTCGAGCGCAGCCACTATATGCCGGCCTTCAGTCGACTCGGCACCTACGACAAGGCGCTGCTCGACCGGCTCACGTATGGCACTGGCACGTCGTCAGGCGGCGCCAAATTCACCGAGTACTGGGCGCATGAGGCCTCGTTCGTGCCGCTCGACACCTGGCCACTCCTCCGCTGGCGGATGCAGCACTATCGCGACAAATGGTCTGTCGACGCCGACTCCTGGGCGAGTACACACCGGCCGATGCTTGAGTGGCTGCGTGCCGAACTCGCGGAGAAGGGGCCGCTCCGTGCGAGCGAGATTGAGCACGACTCCAACAAGCGCAGTGGCCCGTGGTGGGGATGGTCAGACGTCAAGACCGGACTGGAAGTGCTGTTCCGCTGGGGCGACGTCGTCAGCGCCGGCCGCACGCGCTTCGAACGGGTCTATGCCCTGCCAGAACAGGTCTTCCCTGCGGCAATCCTCAATCGGGACGTGAATGCAGCGGATGCCCACCGCGAGCTCATTCGCAGGTCGGCTCTCGCCCACGGCATCGGAACAGCCGCCGACTTCGCCGACTACTTCCGGCTGAAGAGCGTGCCGGCTCTGGCTGCGATCCGGGATCTCGAAGACAGCGGTGAGCTGCTGCCGGTCACGGTGCCCGGCTGGGGAAAGAACGACAGGCCGGTGCAGGCGTGGTTGCATTCCGCGGCCAGGCTCCCCCGCCGCATGGATGCCGCGGCAGTGCTCTCGCCGTTCGACCCCGTGGTCTGGGAACGAGCCAGGGCGCTCCGCATATTCAACTTTCACTATCGCATCGAGATCTACACCCCGGCTCCGAAGCGGGTCTTCGGCTACTACGTGCTGCCCGTCCTGATCGGCGATTCCATCGTCGGTCGAGTCGATCTCAAGAACGATCGGCAGGCGGGCGTGCTGCGCGTACAGGCAGCCTGGGCCGAAGACGACGCCCCGCCAGAGACCGCGGCCCGCCTGGCTGCTGTGCTTCGAGAGACAGCAACCTGGCAGGGACTCGCCGATATCGAAGTCATGCAGCGCGGCAACCTGGCGACGGCCCTGGCCGCAGAGCTCAGCTGACCTGGATGTTCGCTAGAACTTCCGGCCCATCGTGTGCAGACGCTCGATGCGCTCTGCAATCGGCGGGTGGGTGCTGAACAGCTTGTCGACCAGACCCGGCTTCAGCGGGTCGGCGATCCAGAGGTGCGACATCGAGGTGTTCTGCTTTTGCATCGGACGGCCATACGCTTCGAGCTTTGCGAGGGCGCTGGCCAGTGCATCCGGGTGCCTGGTCGTCATCGCGCTCGTGGCGTCGGCGAGGTACTCGCGCTGACGGGACACCGCCAGCTGCACCATCGTGGCCACCAAAGGGGCAACGATCATCGCGGCGAGACCGAACACCAGCACCACTGGGTTGCTGTTGTTGTTATTGCGCCCGAAGAACGCCATGCGCATGAACATGTCGGCGATGAAGCCGACGGCGACAACCAGCCCAAACACGATGGTGGAGACCCTGATGTCATAGTTCTGCACGTGGCCCAGCTCGTGAGCCATGACACCCTGGAGTTCAGAGTCGTCCATGATGTCGAGCAGACCGGTGGTCGCTGCGACGATGGCGTGCTCAGGATCGCGCCCTGTCGCAAAAGCGTTGGGAGCTGGGTCGTTGATGATGTAGATCTCCGGCATGGGTGTTCCGGTGGTGATCGACAGGTTTTCAACGGTGCGCCACAATCGCGGGTGATCCGCCTGGCTTTCGAGCTTGATCCCGCCACTCATCGCCACGGCCTGCTTGCCTGCCATGTAGTACTGGAACAGCGCGTACAGCGCGGCGATCACGATCGTCGAGATCATGATTCCGTAGCTGCCTGGTCCATAGACCACCTGGGCCAGCCAGCCAAGGGCGCCGATCAGGACGAAGAAGAACAGCAGGATGAAGACCGTGTTGCGCTTGTTGCGCGCGATCGCGCTATACATCTGCGCCCGCCGCTAGAACTGGACGCGCGGGGGCTCCGCGATCGCTGCAGAGTCGGAGACCTCGAAGAAGTCGTGCTCTGTGAAGCCGAGGTTGCGAGCGAACAGGTTGTTCGGGAACGTCTTGATCTTGGTGTTGAGCTCACGAACGCCGCCGTTGTAGAACCGGCGCGACGCCTGGATCTTGTCTTCGGTGTCGACCAGCTCTGACTGCAGGTGCAGGAAGTTCTGGCTCGCCTGCAGCTGCGGGTAAGCCTCAGCCACGGCGAAGATGCTCTTCAGCGCGTTCTGCATGTGGTTCTCAGCGACGGATGCGTCGGCCGGCCCCTGTGCGGACAGGGTCTCAGCCCTGGCCTTCGTGACGTTTTCGAAGACGCCCTTCTCATGAGCCGCGTAGCCCTTGACCGCCTCGATGAGGTTCGGGATCAGATCAGCCCGTCGCTTCAGCTGCACCGTGATGTCACTCCACGCCTCTTCAACGCGAACGTTGAGCGTGACCAGGGAGTTGTACGTCGCCCACAGGTAGATACCGACGATGACGATGAGTGCCACAACAATGATGACCGGGATGAGCCATTCCATGGCAGCTGTCTCCTTGCGATTGAGCGAACTTGTACTGTGCGAAACGGGTGATCGAAACCGTGGTCTCGACGTATTCAGCACTATCCTAACGGGGCAGCTTGAGCCTCCCATCCGCTTCCCACCACACTCAAAGCTAAGTCAAGGCTGGCATCCGCCTACCTCTCCGCCTACCTCTCCGCCGACCGGCGACGTAGGCTCTGCAGATATGAGCGATCGACCGGCCGCGGTGGTGGTCACAGACCTGACGGTGCGACGCGGTCCGAACCTGGTTCTGGACGGTCTAACGCTCACGGTTCCAAGCGGACAGGTGATTGGGTTGCTCGGGCCGAGCGGCTGTGGCAAGACGACGCTGATGCGGGCGATCGTTGGCGTTCAGGTGGTGAAGTCAGGCACGGTGACCGTGCTTGGCCGGCCAGCGGGCAGCAAGTCACGGCGTGGCCGCGTCGGGTACGTCACCCAGTCCCCCAGCATCTACGACGACCTGACGGTGCGCGAGAACCTGGCGTATTTCCGCACCGTGCTTGCGGCTCCCCGCTCCGACGTCGACCGGGTGATCACCGAGACCGACCTCGGCTCCGTGACCGGGCAGCTGGTTGGCTCCCTGTCAGGAGGCCAGCGCAGCCGGGTGTCGCTGGCCGGCGCCCTCCTCGGTTCGCCAGACCTGCTGGTGCTCGATGAGCCCACCGTCGGACTCGATCCAGTGCTGCGCGTCGAACTGTGGTCGATGTTCCATCGGCTGGCCGCCACCGGCACCAGTCTCCTCGTCTCCAGCCACGTCATGGATGAGGCCACCCGCTGCGACCAGCTGTTGCTGATGCGCGACGGCGAGATCCTCGCTGACGACACCCCGGCCGGCATCCTGCTGAAAACAGGGGCAGGAGATGTCGAGAGCGCCTTTCTGACGCTCATCCGTCGTCGGCCGAGACCGCCTGCAGGCGATCTGTCATGAACCTGCAGCGCACGTTCGCCACCACGGGGCGAATCCTCACCCAGATCAGGCACGATCCACGCACGATCGTGTTGCTGCTTATCGTGCCGAGCCTGCTCATCGGGCTCGTCGCGTGGATCTTTTCCGACACCGACACGTTCCAGGTCATCGGGCCGTCGATGATCGCGCTGTTCCCGTTCATCGTGATGTTCCTGGTCACCAGCATCACCACGCTGCGCGAGCGGCGCACCGGCACCCTGGAGCGCCTCCTGTCGATGCCGCTCGGCAAGGGAGACCTGATCCTCGGCTACACGCTCGCCTTCGGGCTGCTCGCGGTTGTGCAGTCGGCCATTGCCGTGGCCTTCGCGACCTGGGTGTGCGGCCTGGAGATCGAGGGATCCATCTGGCTCCTGTTCGCCGTTGCCGTAGCGGATGCCCTGCTCGGCACAACCCTGGGCCTGCTGGCCAGCGCCTTCGCACGCACCGAATTCCAGGTTGTGCAGTTCATGCCGCTGCTGGTCTTTCCGCAGATCCTGCTCGGCGGCATCTTTCTGCCGCGCGACCAGCTGCCGCCCGGCCTGAAGGAGATCAGCGACTGGCTGCCGCTGTCGCACGCCATCGACGCGCTGCAGGCCGTCGCCACCAATTCAGAGGATGCCGGATACATCGCGGGCGAACTGCTCATCATTCTCGCCTGGGTGGTGGGCGCCGTCATCCTCGGGTCGATCACCCTGCGCCGACGGACGCCCTGACCTGCTCGCTGCGTCAGCGCGCGGACAGCACCTGCTGCAGCCAGCGGTACGACGACTTGGGCGTGCGCTTCTGGTCGGCGAAGTCAACGTGCACCAGGCCGAACCGCTGCGTGTAGCCGGCAGCCCACTCGAAGTTGTCGAGCAGCGACCACACGAAGTAGCCACGGAGGTCAACGCCATCCGCTACCTTGCCGGGAGCCACGGCGTCCACGGCGGCGAGCACGTGCTCTGCGAGGTAGTCAATGCGCGCTGGGTCGTCGACGTTGTCCCGGATGTCAACGACGTCTGGGAAGCTTGCGCCGCCCTCTGTGATGTAGACAGGGGGCAGCGAATCTCCGTACCGCTCCTTCATCTCCGCCAGGCTCACGGCGAGGAATTCGGGCGCGATGGGCCAGCCGAATCCGGTGACCGGGTACTCGGGGAAGGGCTCGAGACTGAAGGGCAGCGCCGCCATGGCTGCGGATTCGCCGTCTGGCGTCGCCAGGCTGCGTGAGCTGGCGCTGCCGCTCGCCGCTTTGACGCGGGACGGCATGTAGTAGTTGAGGCCGTAGAAATCCAGCGGCTGGGAAATGGTGGCCAGGTCGTCCTGGTCGACCTCATCGAGGAAACGGCCGAGTGCGTCGAACGGCTCTGGCAGGGTCGGGTAGCGCCCAAGCAGCACTGGGTCGGCGAAGATCCGGTTGTGCAGCGCATCGAACAGGTCGGCGACGACGACATCCTCATCGCGGTCGCTGTACGGCAACACCGGGGAGTGCACATTGGTGATGCCGATCTGACCGCTGACCCCGACAGAGCGGAGCGCCTGCACCGCAATTCCGTGGCCGAGGAGCTGGTGGTGCGCGCTCGGCAGTGCGTCGAAGAGCAGCGGATCGCCGGGGGCGTGCAGGCCGAGTGCGTAGCCGTTCAGCGTCACCGTGGCCGGCTCGTTGATGGTGATCCAGGAGTCGATGCGGTCGCCGAAGACCTCACCGACGCTGTGCGCATAGTCGCCGAAGCGCATAGCCGTGTCACGGTTCATCCAGCCGCCACGGAGGGCCAGCGGGGTGTCCCAGTGGAACAGCGTGGCCATCGGGCTGATGCCGGCGGCCAGGAGTCCGTCGAGAAGCTGGTCGTAGAAGGCGATTCCTGCCTGATTCAGCCGGCCACGGCCATCCGGTTGCAGGCGAGGCCAGGCAAACGAGAACCGGTACGCATCGACGCCGAGATTGCGGAGCAACGCCACGTCTTCGGCGTACCGGTGGTAGTGATCGGTGGCCACTGAGGCGTTGCTGCCGTCGAGCACGCGACCAGGCTGGGCGGTGAACCAGTCCCAGATCGACTCAGACCGACCGCCATCACGCGCACCGCCCTCGATCTGGAATGCCGCCGTCGATGTACCCATGACGAAACCAGCGGGCAGCCTGTCTCCGAGTTCACCCGCGCGGTGCTGCCAGGCCCTCGCCTGGCGCTTCGACACGCTGCCGTTGTTCGTGTTGCGTGGACCTGGGGCCTGTGGCGTTGTGGTCATCGACCGAGTACTCGTTCCAAATAGGGGTTTGCGAATCGGCGCTCGGGGTCGAGCCGATCGCGCACAGCCAGGAAGTCGTCGAAGCGGGGGTAGACCTCACGCAACGCGTCAGCATCCTGAGTGTGCATCTTTCCCCAGTGTGGGCGACCACCGTGGGATCGCATAATCGCCTCGACGTCCCTGAAGTACGCCGTGTGGTCCTCCCGGTAGTAACGGTGCACGGCGATGTAGCCGGTCTCCCTGCCGTGCGCCGTCGACATCCACACGTCATCGGCCGCAGCGGCACGCACCTCGATCGGGAATGAGACATTCCACCCGCGACGCTCAATCAGCGCCTTGACCTCTCGCAGGGCGTCTGGAATCACCGCGCGGGGCAGGGCGTACTCCATCTCACGGAACCGCACAGTGCGATTCGTGATGAAGACCCGGGGAGAGACGTCGGTGAACTCGCGCCTGCCGCTCAGCTTCTCCGCCATGCGGCTGAAGCTGGGAACGAGAGGCGGTACGACGGTGCCGACGGCGCAGGTGACACGATAGAGCCCGTTGGCGAGCACCTCGTCGTCAACCCATCGCGACACCCGGCCAAGGGGTGCGCGTTGCGCGCCGATCGGCAGCCGGGTATTGGTCTTGGTGAGCGCGGTTTCGGTGTGCGGGAACCAGTAGAACTCGAAGTGGTCGTTGGCGAGTACCCGCTCCTGGAACGACGCGAGGGTCTCCTCAAGGGGTTCAGCGGCTTCCACCGCGTGCAACAGATAGGCGGGAACACACTGGATGGTCACGTCGACGATGATGCCGAGAGACCCGAGACCGAGGCGTGCGGCCGGGAGCAGCTCCGCGTTCTCTGTCTCGCTGATGTGCAGCAGGGAGCCGTCGCCGACGACAAGGGTGAGGGCAACGATCTGGGTGGCGAGCCCGCCGAATTCCCCTCCGGTGCCGTGGGTGCCCGTCGACGTGGCGCCGCTGATCGTCTGCCGGTCGATGTCGCCCATATTGGCGAGGGCCAGCCCGTATGGCGCGAGCAAAGCCGGCAGCCGGTGCAGGCGTGTTCCGGCGGCCAGCGTCACCCGATGCGTCGACTCGTCAACGCTGAGCACGCCGGTGAGGTCGGTGAGGTCGAGCTGCACTCCAGGGGCCACCGCGATGCCGCTGAAACTGTGCCCGGCACCGACCGCCTTGATGCGAAGATTGCCTCGCCCAGCTGCGGCGACCGCGCGCTGCACCGCGGCGGCACTCGTCGGTCGTTCGACCCGCTTCGGTCGCACCAATTCGGTGCGGGCCCAGTTGCGCCACACTCCGCCATTTGCTGTCACAGGAATGCCTTTCCTTCGCCCCGATACGTCGGAACGATTCCAATGAGCTGGTCGCCATCGACCAGTGCGAATTCGTTGACGCGTTCGCTGAGCTCCCCCGATTTGGTGTGGCGCAGCCACACCCGGTCACCCACGGTGAGGTGCCTCGCCGCGGCTCCGGTCAGCGGCGTCTGTACCTCACCGGCCATCTCTCTGGGCATCATCGCCAGGCCCTGCGGCCAGACGATCTGCGGCAGGCGGTCGGCGTGCGGCGGCCCTGAGGCGATCCAGCCGCCGCCGAGCATGGTGGCGATTTCTGGTGCGGGCTTCCGCACAACGGAGAGCGCGAACGCGGCGGCCGGTGCCGGCTGGAATTCGGAGTAGTTGTCGAACAGGTGGCCGCCGAAGAATCCGCTGCCCGCAGCGATGTCGGTCACGGAGGCATCGGCCCCCGTGCTCTCCAACGACCCTGTGCCGCCGCCGTTCACGAACTCGAGGTCGGCGACCTGCCGCACGGCAGCGACAGCGGCGCCGCGCCGTTCGGCCAGCTCCGTGATCGAGTGCTTGCGCATCCACCGGTTGAGGCCGCCCTCAACGGGCCGGCCGATGGGGTTGTCTCCTCGCCCGGCGATCTGCGCTTCGTAGCCCATCATTCCCACGAGGGCGAACCCGGGCCTGGCCACAATCCGGAGTGCGAGTGACACCGCTTGCTCTGGCGTGTACACGGGTGACCGCCGCACCCCGAGGTGGCCAAGCACCGGTGCCTGCCAGGCCGAGTCCAGTTCGATGGCGACCCTGATGGTCTCCCGCTCGCCCGGCGCCACAACCGAGTCGATGAAGTCGAGTTGCTCGATGGAGTCCACCATGAGGGTGATGTTGGCGGCGGCCTGCGGCGAGCGCGCCAGCTGCATGGTTGCGTGCCGTTCTGCGCCGGGGTACCCGACGACGATGTCTGACACGGTGTCGGTGAGCCAGAGCGCTTCAGCCAGCGTGAATGCCAGCACCCCCTCATAGCCGGGAAGCGTGAGGATCTGTTCGATGATGCTCCGCACGCGCAGCGACTTGGTCGCCACCCTGATGGGCTTGCCCGTAGCTCTCCGCAGCATGTCGTGCGTGTTGTACCGGAGAGCATCGAGGTTGAGCGCGGCAACCGGGGTGTCGAGATCTGCCGTGGCCGTCGTCATCTGCGACCAGTAGCGTTCGGGCATCAGCCACGGCTGGGCCAGCGGCGCGGTCTCCAGGTCGATCTGCATTACCGCACGCCTTTCACTCGCGACACAGCCAGCGCGCCCGCGAATGCGAAGACACCGGCGAGGATGAAGAGCCCGGTGAAACCGCCGAGAGCGGCGACCGTGATCGCTCCGATCAGAGGAGCGATCGCCTGGGGAACTGCGGTGGCGATGTTCATGATTCCGAGGTCCTTGCCCCTGGCTGCGGGGTCTGGCAGCACCTGGGTTGCCAGCGCCTGGTCAACGGAGAGGAAGCATCCGTAGCCCAGCCCCAGGATGCCAGCGGCGATCATGGCGACGGTCAGGTCGGGGATGAAGGCGAGCATCAGCGCCGCAATACCCTGCAGGGCGGATGCCACGAACACGAACGCCTTGCGACGTTCCAGCTTGTCGCTGAGCGCACCGAGGAACAGGGAGGCGAGGATCACGAACACCATGTAAATGAGAGTCAGGATGATGAGGTCGTCTTCGGCGTTTGAATCGTTGAGCCCGAACATCAGGAAGTACAGCAGCATTGTCGTGCCGAAGGCGTTGCCGAAGTTCACCAGCACCCGGCTGAGCAGGGTCCAGCCGAAGTCTGGATAGGCCCGCGGACTGATCCACAGGCTCTCCAGGATTCCCCGCAGGCTGAGCTTCGGACGCTGGTCTGGCCGGAGCACCGCGTCTGGCTGGAAAAGGAATGGGACGATGAGCACCACCAACAGCACCGCGACGACCGCGTAGCCGGCGAACTGGCCGGTGAAGAGCATGGTGACGAGCAGCAGACCGAAGATGATGCCGATTGCCTGCGGGGCCGACAACCAGCCAGACACCAGTCCGCGCTGATTGACGGGCACCTGGTCGGAGATGGTCGCCGTCAACGCGGCCGTCAGCACACAGAACCCGGTGAGCGCCAGCGCCCAGAAGATGCCGATCCCCACCATGGTGTCCTGCACCCCGAGGGCCAGCAGCGAGAGCGCGAAGACGACGGTGCCGCCGGCGATCCAGGGGCGCCTCCGCCCGAAGCGCGAGGTCGTGCGGTCTGACAACGCGCCGGTCAGCGGGTACGCGACGACCGCGCACAGTCCAGCGATCCCGGAGATGATGCCGAAGGCGACCACGCTGTCCACCCAGTTCTCCGGGTGCAGCTGCGCGTCAATCTGGGCGGGCAGCAGGAGCTGCACCGGGGTGAGCTGCGCCATCCAGATACCGAGCCAGGCCGAGGCGAATGCTGCGATCCACCGGCCTGGCACGCGTCTGGTTGGTTCGGCGAATACAGCAACAACGGTCTGCGTACTCATACGTGTCTCGACAATCCAGCAACCGTGTCGGCCGCAAAATCAATGACGGATGCCGCGGCTGCGTCATCCCTGTTCACCAGCCAGGCAATGGTGAGCCCGTCTGTCAACGCGACGAGGATCCGCGCGACGTCGGCAACCGGGCGGTCCCAGCTGCAGCTGGTCCACTCTGCGGCCTGCTCAAGTGCAGCGGCGGCCAGAGTGAAGTAGTGGTCGTACTGCTCCTCGGCAAGGGGAGTCATACCCGGTGAGCGGAGCGCGAAGTGGGTGAGTTCGAACATCGCCTTTTCGCGCTGTGGGTCGCGGCGGAGCAGATCGAGGTAGTTGCGAAGGCCCGCAGCGATGTAGTCGCGCATGCTGCCACCGGCCGGCAGCTCCGTGACCCCACCGAGGATCGCCACCTCTTCCTGGCTGACGACGTAGCGGATGAGCTCGGCCATCATGTCGTCCCGTGACGCGAAAGCGTAGTGGAAGCTCGCCAGCGACATCCCGGCTTCTGCGACGATCGCGCGCGTGGTCGCTGCGGCCACTCCGTGTTCGGCGACAACGGTCAACGCAGCATGAACCAGCGCGATACGTCGCTCTGGTGCGGGGATGCGTGGCACGCGGCCTCCTCACGCTGTTCACGACACGAAGAAGTGGGACATCTGACCCAGTCGCAAGTATGCCCTATCGCAGGTTAACGAACGATAACGATTCCCGCAGATTACTCTCCGCGCCGCGCAGGAAGTTGACTTCACGCGTTCTACCCCGTGAAATGGAGGAGGGGTGAATGTGGCAATCATGATCAAACGCGGTCTCTTTGTCTCGCGACCTCGCACGCACGCACCGGGCCGACTCGCGGCATCCGTTGCAGTCTTCGCGCTTCTTGTCGTCGGCCTGTTGGCCGGCGGAATACTCGTCGGCACCCCTGGCGATTCGCCGGCGTACGCCGAGACGGTTCCTCCGAGCGACGTCGCCACTCCCTTGTCGACGGCCACTACCCCAGCGACAGATGCGCCCGCCAGCGCCCCGACCATCACAGCGCCCACAGCCGGCACCTTCATCGGACGCAGCACCACGAGTGTTTCCGGCACCCGCGACGCCGATCAGGAAATTCAGATCTTCGTGGCGAATGGCGCAGAACCGTCGTGCATCGTCGCCGCCGACGGTACCGGCACCTGGAGCTGCGACGAGGTGCGCCTCCCAAGCGGATCTGCCGTGCCGATCCGCGTCGTGGTGTCAGGCGATTCCAGCCTCAGCACCACCATCGCTGTCGCGGTGCTCGGCGCGCCGGTTGTAGTTGGCGGCCCGACCGGCCAGGCATCGTCCAACGGCACGGTACGCGGCACCGGATACCCGGGGGCAACAGTCTCCGCGACCCTGGCGACAGGGGCCCAGTGCTACGCGGTGGTCGACAGCGCTGGGAACTGGTCGTGCGCACTCACCGGGTCCGTTCCGAGCGGCAACCAGTCGGTCAGCGCCAGCCAGAAGTCAGACTTCAGCTCGCCATCCTCATCGAACACGAGCGCGGCGACCACCGTGCATTTCGACCTGGAACGCCCGGCCAGCCCCGTGATCCTGAGCCCAGCCACCGGCACCATCGTCGCGCTGGCCGGTAGTTCGTACTCTGGCACGGGAGAAGACGGCGCAACGGTCTCGGTCTACGCCGGCCCGTACCTGGCGTGCACGACCACCGTTTCGGCCGGCAGCTGGGCCTGCAGCACCACGAGCGTCGCTGCAGGGGCATACAAGGTGATCGCCGTGCAGCAGGACGCGGCCGGCAACCTGAGCAGCGGCTCTGAAGCCGTCACCCTCACCTTCGCCAACACGACGACGCCGCCGGCATCCGCTTCGCCAGCGCCGTCTGCGGGTGCAGGTGCGGGTACGGAGCCGCCCGCTGCCATCGTCCCCCTCGTTCCGGCGCCCGCGCCTGCCCCTGCGGAGTCGGCGGACCCTGGCACCCACAGCCCGTTTGCGACTCCCCTCCCCCGTCCGGACAGCGATGCACAGGCAGGGGCAGCGCCTGCGTTCCGCCCGCCGGGCAGCTGGACTGATCCGACCAGGTTCGCCACGGCCATCGTTCCGTTCAGCTTCACGCAGGCCATTCCGTGGCTGCAGGCCATAGCGCTCACCTTCGGCGTGCTGCTGCTGGTCGTTCTCCCTGCCCTGATGCTCGCCGGCACGATCTCCCGTGCGCGGGGCGGACGGCCGCTCTGGAGGCCGACCCGCATCGCCGGGCGCAACCGTGCGTCAGTGGAGTTTGAAACCGCGCCGACGCTGCACGTCAACCGGTGGTTCGTGGAGGTGTCGGCCGTGCTGGCCGCTGCGGCGCTTGTCGTGCTCTCCGGCCCTGTCACCGACCAGCCGGCCTACCTGCGACTGCTCATCGCTTCAGTACTCGGCGTCGCCGTCGTCAACGTCGTGAGCGTTGCGGTGCCGCTGTGGTGGAGTACCCGCGTGCTGAACACGCCGGCGAGCTACCGTTTCGTGCCAGGGTCGCTGATCCTCATCGCGGTTGCGGCTCTGGGCTCCCGGTTCCTTGACCTGCACCCGGCGTTCCTGTTCGGGCTGCTCAGTACCATCACCGTCGGGCTGGCATCAACGGATGCCGATGCGCTGCCAGACCCGGTCGCCGAAGCCCGCGCCGTCATCGCCCGTGGTCGTATTGGAGCTGTGCGCACGATCAGCCTGATCCTTGTTGGCGCACTTGCCTGGGTCGCGCTGGCGATCCTGCCTCCGGCGACCGGCGTGGTCGGCACCTTCGCCGCCGAGTTCATGAACATCGTGGCGCTCACATCGATCGGCTCAGCAGCAGTGATTCTGGCTCCCCTGGCGTGGACGAGCGGGCGCAGCGTGCTGAACTGGTCCCCGCCCGTGTGGGTCGGCCTGTCGGTGCTCGCTCTCACCGCGTTGTTCCTGGTGATGCTGCCGTCGGTCAACGCGGCCAACGCGAACGGAACCGCAGCCATCGTGTGGTTCAGCGCAATCGGGTTTGCAGCTCTCAGCGTGTGTGTCTGGGCCTGGCAGAAGTACATCGCCCCTATCATCCGCTGAATTCAGCGAGCGGATGCCTGGCCATGCGCCTGCGGCCACGAGTGCCACGCCGCATAAATGGCAACGAGTGCCACGCGTAAATAGTGGTGCCCCCACTGGGACTCGAACCCAGACTGTGACGATTTTAAGTCGTCTGCCTCTGCCAATTGGGCTACGGGGGCGGTAAATTCCTGAGCTTAGAAATTCCTAAGCGTAAGGGCTGCGGTCAAACGACCGCAGCCCTTACTCAGGAGGTGTGTCTCTTAGGAAGCGGACACCGAGTCAGACGACGGAGCGTCGGTGGCCGGTGCTGCAGCCTTCTTGACTGCAGGCCTGCGCGGAGCCCTGGCAGCAGCCGGTGCCTTCGCAGCCGGAGCCTTGACGGTCGCGGCCTTCTCGGTCACGACGGCCTTCTCGGTCACAGCCTTCTCGACGGGAGCCTTGGCAGCAGCCTTGGCTGCAGGAGCCTTGGCCGCAGGGGCCTTCGCCGTAGATGCGCGCGCTGCGGGTGCCTTGGCGACCGGTGCGGCGACAGCAGGAGCTGCCTCAACCGGGGGCTTCGGACGCGATGCGAACTCTTCGAACACGGCGCGTGGGTTCTGCACAGCAGCGATCGACACAATGTCGCGACCGAGGAAGAAGTTGTTCACCCAGCCCCAGACGACGCGAAGCTTGCGCTCCCAGCTCGGCATTGCCAGGCCGTGGTATCCGCGGTGCGCAACCCAGGCCGGGAAGCCCTTCAGCGCGAACTTGCCGGACTGGAAGACACCAATACCAATACCAAGGCCTGCAACAGCGCCGAGGTTCTTGTGCAGGTATTCCTTGGGGCCCTCGCCACGAAGAACGGCAACGATGTTCTTGGCCATGAGCTTGCCCTGGCGAACAGCGTGCTGTGCGTTCGGCACGCAGAAGCCGCCGACTCCACCACCGCTGAGGTCGGGGACTGCGGTCACGTCGCCGGCGCCCCATGCGCCCTCGATGATCTCGTCGTCGGTGCCGACGCGGAGGTCGGCGCGCACGCGGAGGCGACCGCGCTCTTCGATCGGCAGGTCGGTGTGACGCACGATCGTGGGGTTGGCCATGACGCCGGCAGTCCACACGATGAGGTCGGTGTAGAAGCTCTCACCGGTGGAGAGCTCGATCTTGCCGTCGACAGCCGAGGTGAGCTGGGTGTCGAGGTGGATCGTTGCGCCACGCTGGTCGAGGTTGTTGATGACCCACTTGCTGGTCTCCAGCGACACCTCTGGCATGATGCGGCCCATTGCCTCAATGAGGTGGAAGTGGGTGTCTTCGAAGCTGATCTCCGGGTAGCGCTTCAGCAGGTCGCTGGCGAATGAACGCAGCTCTGCGAAGACCTCGATGCCGGCGAAGCCGCCACCGACGACAACGAACGTCAGCAGGCGGTCGCGCTCTGGGCCGGCAGGCAGGTTGGCTGCCTTGTCGAAGTTGGTGAGAACGCGGTCGCGGATGGCGACTGCCTCTTCAATGGTCTTGAGGCCGATGGCCTGGTCTGCAACACCCGGGATCGGGAACGTGCGTGACACTGCACCAGCGGTGACAACGACAATGTCGTACTCGAAGTCGTATGCATCGCCGATGGGCGGCTGGATGGTCGCCTTCTTCTCCGCGTGGTTCACGTTGGTGACCTTCGCGGTGACGATGTTCGTCTTCTTCAGGTGACGACGGTGTGCAACGACAGCGTGACGCGCCTCGATGGAGCCTGCAGCGACCTCCGGAAGGAAGGGCTGGTACGTCATGTAGGGCAGCGGGTCGACGATCGTTACGTCAGCCTCCCCCTTGCGCAGCCACTTCTCAAGCTTCCAAGCGGTGTAGAAACCGGCGTAGCCGCCACCGACGATGAGAATTTTGGGCACGATGAAAAGGCCTCCTACATGAATTTTTATGCGCTTACGATCCGTGATTGCGACGTGCACGCTTGAGATGCCGAGAGGCGCCGATGCCGAACAGCGTTACTAGGATACCAAATCCCAGAAGTACACCGAGCGGAACGCTGATATAGGTCAGAGTGAACTGGTTCGGAACCCACAGGGCCGCGACATTGCTCACCGGCAGTGGTGGGTCCTGCTGCGGGGGGACGGGCGCGATCGACGTTGGAGTGTCGGTTGCGCCTGGGGATGTGTCCATGCGCCTGTGCAGGTGAATCCAGTCCTGTAACAGCTGGGCTGGGGTCTGACCAGAGGCTGCCGGAACCGAGGCCGTCACTGCGGCATAGGCGTCGATCAGTCCGTTGCCGTAGATGGGGCTTGGGACATTCTGCCCGTTCGGGTTTGCCGTCGCGATGACCCTGTTCATCACCTGGGCCGCATCGAGTTCCGGGTGTGCAGCTCGCACCAGTGCGACCAGCCCCGACACGATGGGTGTCGCTGCACTCGTGCCGTCCCAGACCATGTATTCACTCCGGGAATTGACACCCACGAGTTCCTCGCTCGGTGCAGCGACAGAGATGGTGATGCCCTGTGACGACGCATCGAAGCTTGCCTTCTTGTTCCGGTCAACACCAGCAACGGTCAGGACGCCGGGGATCGTGGCAGGGGCCCCGACCTCGGTGGTCCCGCTGCCGCGGTTGCCGGCTGCCGCTACGACGACGACATCGTTCTCGAAGGCGTACAGGAAGGCGTCGTCCCAGCTCTCAGGCCAGTCGAGCGTGTTGCGAGTGAGCGACATGTTGATCACGTCGGCGCCATTGTCCACGGCCCAGCGCACAGCCTGGGCGATCTGGTCGTCATTGCTCACCGGAGAATTCGAATTGCCGAAGGCGACGGAGATCGAGAGCAGCGAGGCAGCAGGAGCGACGCCGATGACGCCATTCCCGTTGCCCGTTCCGCGCCCGGCCAACAGCGAGGCCACCATGGTGCCGTGGTCGCTGTCTTCACCGACGGGCGTGCGGCCATCCGCTGAACCGATGCCGGAGACGTCCGTGCCGCCTGAGACGGCGCCGGACAGGTCGGCCACTCCCCTGGCAATGCCGGTGTCGATCACGGCGACCGTGACGCCGTCGCCCTGGGTCGTGTTCCATGCCTGCGCAAAGCCATAGTCGTTCAACCAGTATTCGAGGTCACGAACCTGGTCGGCCTGGGCTGGGGCAGCGACAACGGCCACCGAACTGAACAGCATCGCTCCCGCGATCACCACTCCGATTCCGAGGCCCCTGCGCCGCATGCCCGGTTTCACTCGCGCGCCGACCCCGTCGGGTTCACGTCATCCAATTCGTAGTCGAGGCACTCGCACACCAGCGGTGACCAGTTCGCGCGTTCGAGCGCCAGGTCGCCGATGGGGTTCACGCCAGGACCGGTGGCCAAAGCGTGCCCGGCCAGCGCGTGCAGGCACTTCACCCGTTGCGGCATACCGCCGGAGGAGATCCCGGCGATCTCAGGGACAGTGCCCAGGGTCTCGCGATCAGCGAGGAAGCTCTGGTGGGCGGCCAGGTATGCAGCCTTCACGTCGGCGTCTTCGGCCAGCAGCTCGTTGTACTCGTTCATGACCTGGGTGGCCTCAAGGAAGGAGATCGCCGCGGTCGCCGCCGGGTGCGTCAGGTAGTACAGCGTCGGGAACGGCGTTCCATCGCTCAGGCGGGGAGCTGTCGCGACCACGGTCGGAGCGCCGCAGGCACAGCGTGCGGCAATACCGGCGACGTCGCGCGCCGGGCGTCCGAGCTGGGCGGAGACGATGGCGATGTCGCGCTCAGTGGGCGCATCGAAGGGGGGTCTGGTCACTGGGCGGCCGCCTCTGGAACGAGGCCGGCTGTCATGACAGAGGCAAACATTGATTTGAGCCAATCGACTTGGGTGTCTTGAATATCTTTGCTCACCGGGGCGGTATCGGCCGCCTCGGTGGTCGGCAGGGCGAGGTCGTTGATCACGAGGAACGAGATATCGCCCGGCTGCACATAGGAGAGCCGATCGCGAGCCTGCGTCTCGATATAGGTACGGTCATTCCATCGCTCACGCTCCGACGTGAGCTTGTCGACCGCGGCCTGTGCGGCCTGCACGCTGTCTTGCAGCTCATCGATCTGCTGCCGTTGTTCAGCGTACGTGCGCAGGCTGGGAGCGAGCACGACGACGGCCAGCACCAGGATTCCCATCATCACGAAGGAGAAGCCAGACAAGCGGATGCCGCGCAGCCACCCCCCGGCTGCCGATTCCGCGCCGTCGAGGGCGATGGGCTGCTTCTGCGGACGAGTCCTGGCCACCGTTCTCCCCTCACGTACGTTGTTGTGCATTCGTTGCGTTGTTTCTAACAAAAAGAAGGCTCTCGAAGCGCGGATCACCGCGCTTCGAGAGCCTTACAGAGTACTTAGCCCTTGAATCGCGGGAAAGCGGAACGGCCGGCGTAGACCGCAGCCTCGCCCAGCTCTTCTTCGATCCTCAGCAACTGATTGTACTTAGCGACTCGCTCGCTGCGGGCAGGCGCACCGGTCTTGATCTGACCGGCATCCGTTGCCACAGACAGGTCGGCGATGGTGGTGTCTTCGGTCTCACCTGAGCGGTGCGACATGACCACCGTGTAGCCGGCGCGCTGCGCGAGGGAAACGGCGTCGAGCGTCTCGGTGAGCGTACCGATCTGGTTGACCTTCACCAGGATCGAGTTGGCTGCACCGATTGCGAGGCCCTTGGCCAGGCGAACCGGGTTGGTGACGAACAGGTCGTCTCCGACGATCTGCACCTTGTCGCCGAGCTGCTCGGTGAGGTGAACGTAGCCGTCCCAGTCCTCTTCCTCGAGCGGGTCTTCGATCGAGACGAGCGGGTATGCCTCAACGAGCTCTGCGTAGTACGCGACGATCTCGGTTGCGGAGAGCTTCTTGCCCTCGAAGTTGTATGCACCGTCGGAGTAGAACTCGGTTGCAGCGCAGTCGAGTGCCAGTGCGATGTCCTTGCCGGGCGTGTAGCCGGCGAGGGTGATGGCTTCGACGATGAGGTCGAGTGCCGCACGGTTGCTCGGCAGGTTGGGAGCGAATCCACCCTCGTCGCCGAGGCCGGTGGAGAGGCCCTTCGACTTCAGCAGGCCCTTCAGAGCGTGGTAGGTCTCGACGCCCCAGCGAAGTCCTTCGCTGAAGGACTCTGCACCCAGCGGCACGATCATGAATTCCTGGATGTCAACGTCGTTGTCTGCGTGCGAGCCACCGTTGATGATGTTCATCAGCGGCACGGGCAGGGTGTGCGCGTTCGGGCCACCGAGGTAGCGGAACAGCGGCAGGTTAGCGGAGTGCGCAGCTGCCTTGGCGACGGCCAGGCTGACGCCGAGGATGGAGTTGGCGCCGAGGCGCTCCTTGTTCTCGGTGCCATCGGCCGCGATGAGTGCGGCGTCCACGATGCGCTGGTCGGTGGCGTCGAGGTCTTCGATTGCCGGTCCGAGGTCGTCGATAACGGCGTCAACTGCCTTGAGCACGCCCTTGCCGAGGTAGCGACCCTTGTCGCCGTCGCGCAGTTCGTATGCTTCGAATGCGCCGGTCGATGCGCCGGATGGGACTGCAGCACGGCTGACCGTGCCATCCTCCAGCAAAACCTCGACCTCGACCGTTGGGTTGCCCCGTGAGTCGAGAATTTCGCGGGCGTCTACTGCCTCAATGAGAGCCACAACTATCTCCTGTGTTCTGGTGTGGATGGTTTGACGGAAACGACGCTGTAATCCATAGCCAGTCTAGTAAGGCCTTATCCGAGCGACTTGAACTCGAGTGAAACGGCATCCGTCGTCTCGGCGTTCACGAAGGCGAAGCGGCCGTAGCCGGCCTCCGCCGCTCGTTCGAGAAGTGCCTTCATGTTCTTCGCCCTGCGCTCAAGGCGCACCCGCAGGCCCTGGGCGATGAGCTGGCCCTTCAGCGCCACCAGCTGGGCAGGGTCTGCATCTTTTTCGTGCACGAGAACGACCGCATTCTGAGCGGATGCCGCATCTTCTTCGAGCAGGTCGACGATGCGTTCGAAGCCGATCGAGAAACCACACGCTGGAACATCTGTGCCGAGGAAGCGGCCGATCATGCCGTCGTAGCGTCCGCCACCACCGAGCGAGTAGCCGCGGGTGGGGTGGGCGATCTCGAAGATGGTGCCCGTGTAGTAGCCCATGCCGCGTACGAGGGTCGGGTCGAAAACGAGTGCGACACCGGGCAGCGCGCTCTTCAGGGCGAGCAGGTCTGCGTATGCCTCGAGGTCGAGCCAAGCCGGGGCTGGGACCTCACCGTCCGTGAGGTTCCAGCCTGCAGTGCCGATGGAGTTCAGCGTCTCTGCGATGCCGGCGGTCTCGACACCCAGCGTGCCGAGTTCGGTGACGACGCCGTCGACGCCGATCTTGTCGAGCTTGTCGATGGTGATGAGCGCGCGCTCGTTGAGCTCAACTGGCACACCCCAGTGGGCCAGCAGCGTGCTGAGGATGCGGCGGTCGTTGATGCGAATGGAACATCCGGTGAGGCCGAGTGCATCCAGCGTTGCAGCGGTGGCCGTGATCAGCTCGATCTCTGCGAGGGCGCTCGGTTCACCAATGATGTCGATGTCGCACTGCATGAACTGGCGGTAGCGACCCTTCTGCGGGCGCTCTGCACGCCAGACGGGCGCGATCTGGATCGACCGGAACACGGTGGGAAGGTTGGCGCGGTGCGTCGCGTAGAAGCGGGCCAGCGGCACGGTGAGGTCGAAGCGCAGCCCAAGGTCGGCCAGCGACAGGACATCGCCGGTCTCGGCCGCGGCGGTGAGGTCGTCTGCGCCGAGTCCGCGCTTCATCACGGCGAAGGCGAGCTTCTCGTTGTCGCCACCCAGGCCGGAGTGCAGGCGAGCTGAGTCTTCCATCACGGGCGTTTCGATCTCGTCGAAACCGTGGGCAGCGAAGTTCGTCCGGATGATCCCGAGAGCATGTTCCCTGGTTGCCTTCTCGGCTGGAAGGAAGTCACGCATGCCACGGGGAGGAGTCACAGAAGTCGCCATGACTCAATTCTGCCAGCTTGCCGCGATGCAGAATTGCGACAAGCTGGCAGACGTGGTGCGGTGTAGGCGCGCGTCGCTTAGAGAGCGCCGCCTGCGGCTCCTGGGGCATCCGCTTCAAGCCCGCCGTCACCGACGTTTTCGCGAGCGACGAAATTCTCCAGGTCAAACCAGTTGTCGTCGGCGCGCTTGGCGACGGTCAGCAGTGTCGACATGGAGGCGACCTCTTCGATCTGCTCCTTGAGGAACCACAGCATGGCCTGCTCGCCGAGGGCATCGCCATCTGCGCGAGCCGCCTTGAACATGGCCTCGATCTGGTTGGTGACCTGCTTTTCCTGTTCAAGAGCGAGCGCAATCGGCTCTACCGTGTTCAGGAAGTCGTTGCGGACGGCCGGGATGCCGGGGATCACGATGTCGAGACCGCGGTCGAGGCGGTACTGCACCAGCATCATGGCGTGATTGCGCTCTTCAATCGACTGGCGGTAGAAGTGGGCGGCCAGCTGCGGAAGGTCTTGGTTGTCGAACCAGACGGCGATGGCAATGTACTGCTGCGATGCAGCAAACTCGTTCCCGATCTGGGCGGCCAGAAGTTCGTTGAATGACGTTTCGCTCATGATCAGACGCTAACGGCAACGGAGCGCAAGCACCAGTGAGGTAAGGCTCCACGAACTTGCTTCGCTCCAACTAGACTCGCAGCCAGTATGCCGGTGACGGCAGCACCACAAGGGGGTCATGCATGAGCAGCACCGTGAGCAGCACCACATCGGGCGGCATTCACGTCGTCGGAGTCAGTCGCAGTTTCGGATCGGTGCATGCCGTGCAGGATGCCACGCTGAGCGTGGCGCCAGGATCGGTCACGGCGCTCATCGGCCCCAACGGGTCTGGCAAGACCACGCTGATGCTCATGCTGGCCACGCTGCTCGCCCCCGACACCGGAACCATCACGGTCGCCGGCCACAACCCGGTGACGGACCCCGCTGCGGTTCGCGCGTCGATGGGCTGGATGCCCGACGTGCTGGGCGCCTGGCCAAGCCTGAGCGTGCGCGCCGCACTCGAGGTGACGGGGCGGATGTATCGGCTGAGCCGCGCCCAGGCCGAAGTGCGTGCATCGGAGCTGATCGTGCTGACCGGGCTCTCCCCGTTGGCCGACCAGCCGTCGCGCGTGCTGTCCCGTGGCCAGAAGCAGCGTCTCAGCCTCGCTCGGGCGCTTGTGCACAATCCGTCGGTGTTGCTGCTCGATGAGCCGGCATCCGGCCTTGACCCCGTTGCCCGCGCCGCCCTGCGTGACCTCGTGAAGCATCTCGCCGCTGAAGGCACCGCAATCCTGGTCTCGAGCCACGTGCTCGCCGAGCTCGACGAGATGGCGGATGCCGCTGTCTACGTGACCGAGGGTCGTACGGTCAGCGCTGACCGCGTGGCCAAAGCCGGGGCGAGTGCCAGGGCGTGGCGCATCCGCTCACTGGATCCCGCCGCGTTGGCTGCAGCGCTTGGCAGCGTTGGGGTCGGACCAGAGATCAGCAGCATCGACAACCTCGGCACGCTGGTGCAGATTGCCCACGAGGCCGCAGCGGCTGACTTGTTGGCCCAGCTGGTGAGCCGAGGCGTTCCGATCACGGCGTTCGGCCCGGCCGTCGGCAACCTGGAGCACACCTTCCTCGACCTCAGCAGAACCGACCTCAGCAGAACCAGCGCAACCGGAGAGGCTGCACTGTGAGCCGCGTAGACCTGACAGAAACCCAGCCGGCAGAGCGTCCGGGATCCGTGCCGGATTCGGCGCTTCGGACATACCTCTCCGGGCTGTGGCTGATCGTCACGCTGGAACTTCGCCAGCGTGTGCGCGGAGTCGCCTGGTACGTGTTGCTCGGGATCTTTGTGCTGCTGGTCGGCGCGGTGACCGCGCTGCTGTGGGTGTCGACCAACGCGTGGGACAGCGGCGGAGGCGGCGTCTTCTCCACGATCGTGTTCTTCGTGCTGCTGCTCGGAACGCTGGTCTCCCCTGCGCTCTCCGGAAATGCGATCAACGGCGATCGGGAGGCCGGCACCCTTGCCACCACCCAGGTCACTCTCGTCACCACAGGACAGCTGGTGTTCGGCAAGTTCCTGGCTGCCTGGATCACGGCGCTGGCGTTCCTCGCCGCTGCCGTGCCGTTCCTCATCCTTGCCGTCGTACTCGGCGGGGTCTCAGCCGCGACCATCGCGATGTCGACGCTGATGCTCGCCATCGAACTCGGCGTGGTTGCGGCCGTCGGAGTGGGACTGTCCGGCGTACTGACCAGGGGCCTGTTCTCCATCGTCGTGACGTACCTCGTCGTCGCCGCACTGAGCGTTGGCACGCTCATCGCGTTCGCCCTGCTCGGCACGGCCACCAAGACCGAAACGACATATGTGAGCATCGACGTCGCGTCGGCAACCTACGACGAGCAAAGCGGGGCCGCTTCTGATGTGATCTGTGCAGCGCCCGTAACACGCACGCAGGATGTTCCGCGTTTCGACCTCTACTGGTGGATCCTCGCCGCCAATCCCTACGTCGTGGTGGCCGACGCGTCTCCTGGCGTCTTTGACGCTAGCGGCTACCCTGAGGACCTCTTCGGCTGGATTTCCGTGGGCGTTCGTACTGCCCAGGAACCGCCCGAACTCAACCAGGTGAACGACTACTGCGCGCAAACCAAGGCGAACTACCCGCCAACCGACTACCCGACCTCGCAGGAGATCTACGACGCAGCAGTGCCGTCGTGGTTCGTTGGCCTCGGCATCCACCTGCTGCTCGGTGCCGGTGCGCTCACGTGGGCGTGGCGCCGTACCCGGACGCCGGCGCGCACCCTCGCATCGGGGAGCCGGATCGCCTAGCGGCACTCGGTCCGTTCGGTCCGTTCGGTCCGTTCGGTCCGTTCGGTCGAGGAGCGAGTGTCAGCGAGCGTCTCGAGACCCCGGCTGCCGACCCTCTGGCGCGCGCACAGCATCCGCTCGCAAGAAATCGACCCGAAACTGATGCTTTGGGTCGATTTCTTGCGAGTCGAGCGCTTGAACGCTCACTACGCCTGGCGACCGATGATGCCGGCGTCGAACGGGTCGGTGTCGAACTGGTCGGCGTCGCCCTGGTACTCCCCCGATTCGCCTGCAGCGGATGCCGTCGACTCCGCTTCCGCTTCAGCTTCCGCTTCCCTGATCTCATCCTGCAGGTCGCGCAGCGCACTCCGCAGAGCACGCTCTGAATCGAGTCCAGCCGACTTGGCCGATGACACGATCGCCAGAAGCAACGGACCGAGTTCGTCTTCACTCGCAATGGGCATCGCCTGCGGCGCACTCGGGTCGAGCAATCCGATCTTGTGGGCACGCCCCAGCACCTTGTCGGCGAGCGAGAGCGCCGGCATTCCTTGCGGGATGCCATCGAGCACGCTCGTGCGATGCGGCTTCTCCGCAGCCTTGTAGCCGTCCCAGGCCTGGGCGACCTCGTCGGCGGTCTCTAGTTGGGTGCCGCCGAAAACGTGGGGATGACGGCCGACCATTTTCGCCGTCATGTGGGCGGCGACATCCTGAATATCAAAGTCTTCGCCGCTCGTGTGCGCGGCGATATCAGCATGGAAGAGCACCTGGTACAGCACGTCGCCGAGCTCTTCGAGCATCTCTTCCCGGCTGCCGGCTTCGATCGCATCGATCAGCTCGTGGCTTTCCTCGATGAGGTACTGCACGAGTGAGGCGTGGGTCTGCTCTGCATCCCACGGGCAGCCGCCTGGCGCTCTGAGCTGGGCGACCGTATCGATCAGGATCTCGAGCTGGCTCTTGCCTGACTCATCGGTCATAAAAATGCCTCCACGCTTTCGCTGTTCACAACATCGTAGACTGCCTCGCTAAGCTTGATTTTTGGTGAGCCGGGAAGTCTGGTCGGCGGGTGGAGGATTCCACTCTCGATCTCTACTCGAACCTTGACGGTTTGGAACAGGCACTCATGAAAGCCACCCGCACGAATATCTTCCGCACGAACTTCTTCCGATCAGAGCGCTACGCTGCAGCACTGCTGCTCATCGCGGCCGTCGTCGGACTCCTCATCGCAAACCTGTCATTCGGCGCCGATGTCATCACCTTCTTCGATGAACATCGCGATCTCGGCATCCTCGGACTCGATCTCTCGATCTCCCACTGGATCAGCGACGGCATCCTCGCCCTCTTCTTCTTCAACGTGGCCGTCGAGCTGAAGCGTGAACTCGTGATCGGCGACCTCAACAGTGCCGGCAAAGCCGCGCTGCCGGCCTTCGCCGCTCTCGGCGGCGTCATCGTGCCTGCTGCGATCTACCTGGTCGTGACCCGTGGCACCGACCTCGCCGCCGGTTGGCCTGTACCAACTGCAACGGATATCGCCTTCGCCCTCGGCGTGCTCGCGGTCTTCGGGCGCGGCCTCCCGACCAGGGTGCGGGTCTTCCTGCTCGCCCTCGCCGTGCTCGACGACCTCGTCGCCATCCTCATCATCGCGTTCTTCTTCACCCAGGATGCCCAGCTGGCCTACATCGGGTACGCCGCCATCACGGCCACCCTCTTCGGCATGATCAGCCGGCTGCTGAAGCCCCGATCCGGCTGGATCCTCTCCCGCAGGCCGCAGTGGCCGCTCGTGCTCACGTTGAGCGTGCTCGGAGTGCTCACCTGGTACTTCACTTACCAGTCAGGCGTGCACGCGACAATCGCCGGCGTCGTGCTCGGCCTGGTCATGGCCCGCATCCCCGCCGGGCGCGCGCACCAGGTCATCGAGCCGTACTCCAACGGCATCATCCTGCCGCTCTTCGCCTTCTCTGCCGCCCTGGTTGTCATCCCAGCGGTCAGCATCGGCGAGCTCAGCCCTGCGTTCTGGGGCATCCTCATCGCGCTGCCCGTCGGCAAGTTCATCGGCATCACGCTCGCCGGCTGGCTCGGTGCGTCGATCTCCAGAAAACGTGGAGGCGCCGTGCTGACGCTGCCCGATGTGATCGTCGTCGCCTGCCTCGGCGGCATCGGCTTCACGGTGTCACTACTCATGGGCGAGCTCGCGTTCCGCGGACACGACGTCGTCATCGACGAGGCGACCCTGGCCGTTCTGCTCGGCTCAGGCGTCTCCATCGTCGTGTCTGCGCTGGTGGTTACCGCGCGGGCTCGGCAGTACCGGTCGACTCAGCGACAACCACAGGTGGCGGGAAAATAGCACCAAGGAAGGTGCCGGTCCACTCGATGAGGGTCGCGTCATCCGGTGCCTCGCCGTGCACCCGCGGCAACGGGACAATCATCGAACCCGTCTGGGCGACGTAGCGGGTACCCGGGTACATCCGCTGCAGGCGCACCTGCATGGAGTCGGCCAGGTCGGCCGGTGCGACGCGCAGGTTCGAACCCATCGCGACGACCTCGCCGAGGCCGGCGCGCTGCGCCTGGCGGCGAAGACGCGACACTGCGATGAGGTTCTTCACCGGCAGCGGCGGCTCACCGTAGCGGTCGGTGAGTTCCTCGAGTACGAGGTCGATCTGGTCGTCCTTGGCGGCCGGCGAACTGGCACTCGACAGCTTCTGGTACGCCTCGAGACGCAGACGCTCGCTGTCGACGTAGTCTTCGGGAATGTGAGCGTCGACCGGCAGCTCAAGGCGCAGCTCGGTCTGGCCCTCAGCCACGTCGCCCCTGAAGGTCGACACGGCCTCACCGATCATGCGCAGGTACAGGTCGAAGCCGACGCCGGCGATGTGGCCGGCCTGCTCACCACCGAGCAGGTTTCCCGCTCCACGGATCTCCAGGTCTTTCAGAGCCACCTGCATGCCGCTGCCGAGTTCGTTGTTGGCAGCGATGGTCGACAGCCGCTCGTGCGCGGTCTCTGACAGTGGCTTGTTCTCGTCGTAGAGGAAGTAGGCATACGCCCGCTCGCGGCCACGACCGACACGGCCGCGCAGCTGGTGCAGCTGGCTGAGCCCGTACTTGTCTGCCCGGTCGATGATGATGGTGTTCGCGTTCGCGATGTCGAGGCCGGTCTCGATAATCGTCGTCGAGACGAGCACGTCGAACTTGCGCTCCCAGAAGTCAACGACAACCTGTTCGAGCTGGGCCTCAGGCAGCTGCCCGTGCGCGACGGCGATGCGCGCCTCTGGCACGAGCTCCTTGAGCTGCGCTGCGATCCGGTTGATGCTCGACACCCGGTTGTGCACGAAGAAGATCTGGCCTTCCCGCAGCAGCTCGCGCCGGATGGCGGCCCCCACCTGACGGTCGGAATACGGGCCGACGAACGTGAGGATCGGGTGCCGGTCTTCTGGCGGGGTGGCCAGTGTCGACATCTCACGGATGCCGGTCACGGCCATCTCCAGCGTGCGTGGGATCGGGGTCGCGCTCATGGCCAGGATGTCGACGTTGGTCTTCAGCTTCTTCAGCGAATCCTTGTGCTCAACGCCAAAGCGCTGCTCCTCATCGATGATGACCAGGCCGAGATCCTTGATGATGATCGAGTCCGACAGCAGCCGGTGCGTACCGATGACCATGTCGACGGTGCCGTCGAGAAGGCCGGCCAGGGTTTCCCGCGACTCCTTCTCGGTCTGGAAGCGTGACAGGGCCCGCAGGTGCACCGGGAACCCGGCGAAGCGTTCCTGGAACGTCTCCATGTGCTGGCGCACCAGCAGCGTCGTCGGCACGAGCATGACGACCTGCTTGCCGTCCTGGATCGCTTTGAACGCGGCACGCACGGCGACCTCGGTCTTACCGAAGCCCACGTCGCCTGACAGCAGGCGGTCCATCGGGATGGGCCGCTCCATGTCGGCCTTCACCTCGTCGATGGTCGTGAGCTGGTCTGGCGTTTCCGCGAACGGGAATGCCTCTTCGAGCTCACGCTGCCAGGGGGTGTCAGGCCCGAAGGCGTGACCCTTGCTCGCCATCCGCGCAGAGTAGAGCTTCACCAGTTCGACAGCGATGTCGCGCACGGCCTTGCGCGCCTTGGTCTTGGCCGCAGACCAGTCACTGCCGCCCATCTTGCTGAGCGCTGGGGCCTCACCGCCGACGTAACGGCTGAGCAGGTCGAGCTGGTCTGTGGGCACAAACAGCTTGTCGCCCGGATGTCCGCGCTTGGACGGCGCGTACTCAAGCACCAGGTACTCGCGCTTCGACTTCACCGGATTCCGCCCGCCGCTCGACACCTCCCGCTGTGTCAGTTCGACGAACTTGCCGATACCGTGCGTCTGGTGCACGACGAAGTCGCCGGCTTTCAGCTGCAGCGGGTCGACGACGTTCTTGCGCCTCGTCGCCAGTTTCTTCACCTGGCGGGCGTCGTAGCCAATGGTGCGGCCGTAGAACTCGGTCTCGCTCACCAGGGTGAGCATGGTCTCCGGCAGCTCAAAGCCGTGTTCAACGGATGCCTTCACCACGTACGCGATGCCGGGTTCGGCATCCGCTGGGAACTCATCGACGATACGGGCCGGCAGCTCGTAGCCGGCCAGCACGTCGGCCGCGCGCTCCACCAGGCCGATGCCACGCGCGGTGATGACGACGGTCCAGCCGTCTTTCAACCGGGTGGCCAGGTGCCCGACGGCGCCTTCGACGCTGCCCTGGAAGCTCGGCACGGCATCCGCTTGGATGCGCACCGTCAGCAGGTCGTCCATCTCGCGGTGTTCTGGCAAGACGGGCGCGTCGTCGGGTGCAGCCTGGAACGTGCTGAGCGTCCACCATGGATGATTCGGGGCACTCTGGCCAGGGGCGGAGAACGTGACAGATTCACGCAGCGCGCCGAGGGTGAGGAAGTCCCCGGAATCGAGGTCGATCGGCGCCTCTGCGCCGGCCGTCGCGGCATTCCAGGCAGCGGAGAGGAACTCGCGGTTCGTCTCGGCGAGGCTGATCGCCCTCGAGGCCACCCGCTCAGGCGAGATGACCGCAACGGCGGCGCCCTCAGGCAGGTAGTGCGTGACAGGCACCAGGCGTTCAAGCAGCGCGGGGGCCAGGCTCTCCATACCCTCGACCGGGATGCCCTCTGCGATCTTGGCGAGCATGCCAGACAAACTCGGGAACTCATGCTGCATCTCGGCGGCGCGCTGGCGCACAGCGGGGCTCAGCAGCAGTTCGCGACTGGGCGGCAGGGTGACGGATGCGATGGGCTCGGCCATCGAGCGCTGGTCGGCCACCGAGAATGCGCGGATCTGCTCGACCTCATCGCCGAAGAACTCCACGCGGTACGGGTGCGGGGCAATGGCGGGGAACACATCGAGGATGCCACCGCGCACGGCAAATTCGCCGCGCCTGGTCACCATGTCGACGCGGGAGTAGGCCACATTCACCAGTTGCAGGGCAATCTGGGCCAGGTCGTGTCCACGGCCGCCGGCCACCAGTTCAATGGGCTCATAGTCGGTGAGGTTGTCGGCCACCGGCTGCAGGGCGGCGCGAACGGATGCCACCACGATCAGCGGACGACGCGTCGCCGGGTCTGATTTCTCCCACTCGCGCATGCGGCGCAGGGCGTAGAGCCGGCGGCCCACGATCTCGGCGCTCGGGCTCAACCGCTCGTGCGGCAGTGTCTCCCACGCCGGGAAGTCGACAATCTCGGCGTGATTCTCACCGGTGGGCGTCGAACCGGGTGCGAAGCACGCCAGGTTCTCGCGGAGCGCCTCTGAGTCGCGCCCGGTTGCGGTGATGACGAAGAGCGACTGGGTGGCGCCCAGCGTGCGCCGTCGCCCGAGCAGAGCCGCAAGCAGCGGAGCACGCAGTCCCTCTGTCAGGGAGAAATCGGCGTCCCGTGCGGCGAAGCCGAGGGCCTTTTCGAACGTGGAGGCGCCAGAAAGCGCATTGATTAGGCCCTGGAGGATCACTCGACAAGTCTAAACGTCAGCACCGACACAGTCTGAGCGTTCGCTTACCGCGCGCTGGTAGGCCCTAGGCCGGGGAGTGGAACTTCTGTTGCGCAGAGGCGAGACCTTCTGCGGCAATGAGCTCAACGGCATCCGCTGAATCTGCCAGCAGGTTGGGCAGGGTGGTTCGTTCTGTCGACGCGAAGTCGTGCAGCACGAAGTCCGCAGGGCTCTGTCGCCCCGGCGGACGCCCGATGCCGACGCGCACCCGCGTGAAGTCGCCGGTGCCCGTTGCGGCGATGATGTCGCGCAGGCCGTTGTGACCGCCGTGACCGCCACCGAACTTGAGTTTGAGGGTGTCGAATGGCACGTCGAGCTCATCGTGAACGACGATGAGGCGCGACGGATCGATTGAGTAGAAGCGCAAGAGCGCAGCGACCGGCCCGCCGGACACATTCATGAACGTGTTGGGCTTGGCCAGGACCAGCTTGGGCCCACCGGGGAAACTGCGTCCCTCTGCGACCGTCGCGTTGGTCTTGTGCGACTTGAAGTTCGCCGACATGCGATCGGCGAGTTCGGCCAGAACCATCTGACCGACATTGTGTCTATTACCGGCGTAGCCGGGCCCGGGGTTACCGAGCCCGACTACGAGCCAGAGATTCTCGTCCAGGGGATTCCTCCGCTTACGACGAAACCAGTGGGGGATGACTACTCGGCAGCTGCTGCCGGAGCTTCCTCAGCGGCGTCTTCTTCGGTCTCGCCACGCGGGGTGTGTACGTAGAGCACCAGGGCGTCAGCGTCGGTGATGAGCGAAGCGCCGGCCGGGAGGGTGATGTCCTTGGCGTGGATCTGCGCGCCGTCTTCGAGTCCGTCAACGTTGACAACAACGTTCTCCGGGATGTTGACAGCTTCGACCTCGAGGAGCAGGGTCTTGGTGTCGAAGTCGACGTTGGTGCCCGCAGCTGCTTCGCCCTCAACGTGGATTGCAACTTCAACCTGAACCTTTTCGCCCTTGCGGACGACGATGAGGTCGATGTGCTCGATGATCTGGCGAACGGGGTCCTTCTGGACATCCTTCACCAGGGTCAGGTGGCTTTCGCCGTCGAGCTTGATCTCGATGATGGCGTTTGCCTTACGGAGAACCAGTGCGGTCTGGTGTGCCGGAACGGCAACGTGGACCGGGTTGGTGCCGTGGCCGTAGATGACGGCGGGGATCTTGCCTGCAACGCGAAGGCGGCGGGCGAAGCCCTTGCCGAAGTTTTCGCGCAGCTCTGCGTCGAGAGCGAAGTTGTCAGCCATGAGGTTTCTCCTTGCGGGCCTTTCGACCCAGATGATGTTCGCAGGCGGAGCCTCGCGAATCGGTGTACTGGTTCAACTCGAACGCATGTCAGCGTGAGGAAAGTCCGAAAGGGTCTTCTCGCCGCGTCGATAACGGAGCCGCATCCACTGTTTCCAGGGGTCGCGATTCCCTCGCCGAAGTTCAGTGTGCCAGTCTAGCGCAGGTTTCTGCTCATGCATTCCGGTTTCGCGGCATGGGACGAAGCGCTCCCCTCCGGCGCCCGATACAGTACGAACATGCCGTCAAGCCTCCACACCCGTGTGCTCGACGACATCGGTACCTCAATCGTCGACGGCACCTATCCCCCAGGGTCGATCATCCGCTCAGATGAGATCGGGCAGCGCCTCGGCGTCAGCCGGTCTGTGGCCAGGGAGGCGGTACGAGTACTGCAGTCGATCGGCCTCGTCGAGTCGGTCAAGCGGCTCGGCATCAGGGTGCTCCCGCAGTCGGCGTGGAACGCATACGACCCGACGCTCATCAGCTGGCGCCTGGCCGGTGCAGGGCGTGCAGCCCAGCTGCGCTCACTCACCGAGTTGCGTGCGGCCGTTGAACCCATAGCTGCGGAGCTTGCCGCAACGCACAGCCCACAGAGCCTGTCGGGTGAGCTCATGGCCGTTGCAGCCCAGATGCGCACCGTCGGCCGCTCAGGCGACCTCGAACACTTTCTTCAGCTCGACATCCTGTTCCACAAGCTCGTGTTGCACGGCTCCGGAAACGAGATGTTCGCCAAACTCGACGAACCCATCGCCGCGGTGCTCTCCGGTCGCACCGAACTCGGCCTGATGCCGACCCACCCCCACGAGACCGCGCTGCAGTGGCACGTGGATGTCGCCGATGCGATCCAGGGCGGGCACCCGTCGGCCGCGCGGGAGTCGATGGAGCTCATCATGCGACGCACGGTGAGCGAGGTCGAGTCCACCTGGGCAGACACCGCGCGGCCGTTCTTCAGTTAGAGCCCGAGCTCTCGAGCTCGGCGCCCGACGTGTAGCTCAGCGCCCGACGTGTAGCGAATACAGGATGAATCGACCATGTGTCGTCGAAAACAGGAAAAATCAGCCCAATCCAGGGCGCGCATCCTGTATTCGCTACACCCGGTCTGACGATCGCGAACGGGTTTAGAAGAGCCCGGCGATCAGGAAGATCGCGAGCGCAATCACGAAGCCGACGACGGCAACCAGGGCCTGGCCGACCGTCCACGTCTTCAGCGTGGTCTTGGTGTCCATCTCGAAGAAGCGGCTTACCAGCCAGAATCCAGAGTCGTTCACGTGACCGGCAAATACCGAACCGGCAGCGAGGGCGAGCACGATCGCAGCGAGCTGGATCGGGCTGTAGTCGCTGTTTCCCATCACGACGGGCTGCATGAGCGCCGCTGCGGTGGTGAGCGCGACGGTTGCCGACCCCTGGGCGACACGCACGACGGCTGCGATCACGAAGCCGGCGACGATGACGGGGAGGCCGATCGCATCGAGTGAGTCAGCAACAGCGTTGCCGATGCCGCTTGAGCGCAGGACGCCACCGAACATTCCACCTGCACCGGTGATGAGGATGACCGAACACACAGGGCCGAGCGCGCTGTCAACCACGGAGTCGATGAGGCTGGCCGACTTGCCCTTCCTCCAGCCGAGCAGGATCATCGCGAGCAGCACGGTGATCAGCAGGGCGACAGGGGTCTCACCGAGCGTGCGGAGCACCTGGACCCAGCCGTTGTCGAGCGAGACGAGTCCTGCGGTTGCGGCCATGTTCAGGCCGGTGTTCAGGAAGATCAGTCCGAGCGGCAACAGCAGCAGGATGAGGATGGTGCCGAGCTTCGGCTTGGACGCGAAGTCGGCGAAGTCGCCGGTGCTTCCGCGCAGAATCGACGGCACTGGAAGGTTGTACTTCTTGCCGACGTAGCGGCCGAACAGGTGTCCGACGACGTACCAGGTGGGCAGCGCGACGATGAGACCGAAGATCAGCACGAGTCCGACATCCGCCCCCAGCAGGCCTGTCGCGGCAACGGGACCGGGGTGCGGCGGAACGAAGATGTGCATCACAGAGAATGCGACAGCCGACGGGAATGCATACAAGAGGAACGATCCGCCGAGGCGACGTGCGACCGCGAAGATGATGGGCAGCATCACGACGAGCCCTGCGTCGAAGAAGATCGGGAACCCGAACATCAGCGAGGCGACGGCGAGGGCGAGTGGAGCACGCTTCTCACCGAACTTGTTGATCAGTGCATCGGTGAGCACCTGTGCGCCACCGCTGGTCTCCAGCATCCGGCCGAGCATCGCGCCGAGACCGACGAGAAGCGCCACGCTTCCGAGTGTGCTGCCAAAGCCGCCGAGCAGTGTGGGCATGAGGCTCGCGGTGGGAATACCGGTCGCCACTGCCGTGAGCAGGCTCACGATGATGAGTGACAGGAACGCGTGCACCTTGAACTTCATGATCAGCACGAGCAGTAGCCCGATGGCTGCTACGGCGATTCCGAGAAGGGCGGGTGTTGAGAGCACCCAGTTCATCTCTAGGTCGGTCATCATTGTCCTATCTGAGTGGTGATCAGCCCGACGATTTCGGCTGGGCTGCGTGTGAGATCAACCCGGGCGCCGGCCTCAGCTGGGGTCAGCGGCTCGAGCGTCGCGAATTGCGAATCGAGCAATGTGGGGGGCATGTACTCGTGGTTGCGGTGAGAGAGTCGCTCGGCGATCAGGGCCTGGCTGCCTTCGAGCTGTACGAAGTAGAGGCTGGGCACGATGTCGCGCATCAGGTCGCGGTAGCTCACCTTGAGGGCTGAGCATGCGACGACCAGCGGGTCGCCGTTCTCCAGCGCCTCTGCGATGGTCTGGGCGATCAGGGTGAGCCATGGCAGCCGGTCGACATCGGTGAGCGGATGCCCGGACGCCATCTTTTCCTTGGCTTCTGCGCTGTGCAGTGAATCGCCATCGAGGAAACGCATTCCGCGGGAATCCGCGAGTGCCTGCCCGACGGTGGATTTCCCACAGCCTTGGACGCCCATCACAATGATGGGCTGAATTACATCAGTCATTGACGCTCCGCCACTCTTATCAGACGCTTCTTTACATCAGATCATTGGGCGGTGTCGCACTCAATAAATCAGATTTCAATGAGTAAAGCTATCAGTTACGTCTGCCGTGTCAAAATGAGCGGAACCCGGCGTCGAGTGCGGGATTCGTCTTCTACCGATAGCCTTGAAAACGGTCTGGAATCCATCGACCCAAGGGAGTGAATGTGTCAGATAGCAGCGCAGCTCAGGCAAATATCGGCGTGGTCGGATTGGCGGTGATGGGCTCGAACCTGGCCCGCAACCTCGCCAGCCGCGAAGGCAACACCGTCGCCGTATACAACCGCTCCCCCGGGCGCACTCGCCAGCTCGTGAGCGAGCACCCTGAGGCCGGCTTCGTCGCTTCAGAGACCATCGAGGACTTCGTCGCATCACTGGCCAAGCCGCGCACCGCGATCATCATGGTGCAGGCCGGCAAGGGCACGGATGCCGTTATCGACCAGCTCACCGAGCTCTTTGAACCCGGCGACATCATTGTTGATGGCGGGAATGCCGACTTCCACGACACCATCCGTCGCGAGAAAGCCGTCAGCGCAACCGGCGTGAACTTCGTCGGCGCCGGCATCTCCGGCGGTGAAGAGGGCGCGCTCAAGGGTCCGAGCATCATGCCGGGTGGCTCAGCAGAGGCATACGTCACGCTCGGCCCGATCCTCGAATCGATCGCGGCGGTCGTTGACGGCGTTCCGTGCGTCACGCACGTCGGCACCGATGGTGCAGGTCACTTCGTCAAGATGATCCACAACGGCATCGAGTACGCCGACATGCAGCTCATCGCCGAGGCGTACGACCTGCTGCGCCAGGTCGGCGGCCACTCCCCCACAGCCATCGCTGACATCTTCTCCGAGTGGAACCAGGGCGAGCTCGAGAGCTACCTCATCGAGATCACCGCTGAAGTGCTGCGCCAGGTCGACGCGAAGACGGGCAAGCCGTTCGTTGACATCGTGCTCGACGAGGCCGGCTCAAAGGGCACCGGCGTCTGGACAGTGCAGAACGCACTCGACCTCGGCGTTCCCGTCGGCGGCATCGCAGAAGCCGTCTTCGCACGCGCCGTCTCCAGCCACCCCGAGCAGCGTGGACCGGTTCGCGCCGGCATCACCGCGCGTCCAGAAATCGCTGTCGTCGGCCACACCTTCCAGGAGGATGTGCGCGCTGCGCTCTACGCCTCAAAGATCGTCGCGTACGCCCAGGGCTTCGACGCGATCATCGCTGGGGCCGAGAAGTACAACTGGAACATCGACAAGGGTGCGATCGCCACGATCTGGCGCGGCGGCTGCATCATCCGCGCCCAGTTCCTGAACCGCATCAAGGACGCGTACGCGAACGACGAGACGATCACCACGCTGCTGGTCGACCCGTACTTCGCCCAGGCTGTCACCGACGGTGAAGCGGCCTGGCGTCGGATCGTTTCGACGGCCGCGCTGTCTGGCATCCCGGCCCCCGGCTTCTCGTCTGCGCTCAGCTACTACGACTCGCTCGCGAGCGAGCACCTGCCGGCCGCACTCGTTCAGGGACAGCGCGACTTCTTCGGAGCGCACACCTACAAGCGCGTCGACATGCCTGGCACGTTCCACACACTGTGGTCTGGCGACCGCAGTGAGATCGAGACAGAGGGATCGAGCCACTAGGCGCGAGCACTCACCCCTGCGTCACACGAAACCCCGCCTGCACTGGCGGGGTTTCGTCGTTAGGGCGCCGGCTGGTCTGACGCTAGAGATTCGACGACCGAGCCATCATCTGGCATCCCCCTGTCCCTCTTCAGCGGTGCACTGCCCAGCGCGGCACCACCGTCACCTCTGGAACCTGCCCGCCGTGGCCATTCGCGAAAATCACGGAAGACCATCGGGACTCCCTGCGCCACAGTCATGTCGAGACTGTCCATGACCTGCACGTGAACGTGCGGTTGGGTCGAGTTGCCGGAGTTGCCGCACTCGGCGATCCGGTCGCCAACACTGACCTGGTCTCCGACGGCCACCCGCACCGAGCGGTTGCGCAGGTGAACGAGCACGACGAAGAGTCCTGTGCCCCCGTCGGCGATGATCACGTGGTTGCCTGCGATGGCAGCGACGCCCTGCCGCATCCGCGATGCCTGCCCCAATGCATAGGACGCGAGCGCCAGCTGCGACCGCCGCGCACCGTGGTCTGGCTCACCGTCATGCACCGCAACGACGGTGCCGCCTGTCGGTGCCAGGATGGGCCGGCCGAACGACACGAACCGCTCAGGAGGTTCGGTGCCGAAAAGGGTGCGCCAGTCTTTAGCGGATGCCGCCCTGCCGGCGTCGTCCACCCCGACGAAGTCGATGGCATAACGCTGGCCGAGCAGGTCGACGCCATGACTCGGCACCCGACGCGCCGGGCTGTTTTGTACCGCCCACCGTCCCTTGAACGGCAGCGACAGGGTAACGGTCTCGCTCACGCTTGCTCCTCCCGATGGCGCCAGACTATCCGGACGCCGCGCGGCGAAGCCGGAGTGCCCGCACCACGATGCCCACCGAAAGCCAGAGGGCCGCGGCCAGGATTCCTTGCCATGGCAGGGTGAACGCGAGCAGGAGGCATCCGCCCAGTCCGACAATCTGAACGACCCGCGGCAGCCAGCGCTCATTCGGCGGTTGCCGAAACGCTGCCAGCTGCGCGATTGCGTAGTACACGAGCACTGCACAGGAGGAGAAGCCGATGAGTCGGGTGGGGTCAAGCACCAGGATGCCGAGGACGACGAGTGCGGCCACGGTGATTTCCGCGGCCATCGGAGCGCCGCGCTCCGCCGAAACTCGATTGAGCCGGCCGGGAAGGTCGTGCTCCCTGGCCATTGCCAGCGACGTACGGCTGAGGCCCGCGAGAATACCGAGCAGCGATCCTACGCTGGCGATCACCGCGATGACCCGCGTGAGAGTACTCCATTCGCCACCGACGAGATCGGCGAGAGGTGCCGCGGAATCAGCAAGTGCGCGTGGGCCGAGCACGCCAACGCACAGCACCCCGATCGCGCCATAGACGACGAGTGCGATGGCCAGGGCCAGGATGATGGCCCTGGGCAGCGTGTGGCGAGGCCGAACTGCTTCTTCACCGAGCGTCGCCATCCGCGCGTACCCGGCGAAGCAGAAAAACAGCAGACCGGCCGATTGCAGGATGCCATACCAACCACCGGCAGCCCCTGTTTCCACAACCGAGTGCGATGATTCGAGCGAACCATCACCGACCGTCACCGCAATGACAAGCAGCAGCCCGCCGATGACGATGAGCACGATCACGGAACTCACGAGCGCCGTCGAGCGGATGCCGGCAGCATTGATCGCGGCGAGGCCGACCACGATCACGACGGCGACGGGCGTGGCGGCACCAGGCCAGAGGTAGCTGCCTGCAACGAGGGCAATCGCACCAGCCGACGCTGTTTTGCCCGCCAGGAACAGCCAGCCGGCCGAGAAGCCCCACCACGGGCCGAGCGTGGCCCGACCGTACGCGTACGCGCCGCCTGAGACCGGATGAGCCATGGCCAGCTGAGCAGAACTCACGGCGTTGAGGGTCGCGATGATGCCGGCGATGAGGAGCCCGAGCAGAAGTCCTGAGCCCGCTACGGCGGCAGCGGGGGCCCAGACGTAGAAGACGCCGGCACCGATCATCGCAGCCAGGCCAACGCTGGTCGCGCTCCACACGCCGAGGCGTCGATGCAGGGCTGGCTCTGACGCGGTCATGGCGAAACACTATCGCTGCCGTGTAAACAGCAGGCGCGCTCGCGAGGCGCCCGGCGCCACAGTGAATGGCGCCGTATCGAATACAGGGCGGATTGCGACTTTGTCGCCGAATACAGGACAGATTCGCCACTCTCGAGGCGAGCATCCGGTTTTCGCGACACGACCCGACGCGAGCTGGTCTAGAGCGGTTGGCCGCTGCGCCGCTTTGTGGTGAACGCACATGCTCGACTTGTTGATCGCACCTCGTACCTCGTACCTCGGCCGGCGGATGTCGCGAAAACCGGAAACGTTGCCGCAGAGAGCGCGATCCGTCCTGTATTCGGTGACAGTGGCTCGATTCATCCTGTACTCGCTACTGGTTGAGCGCTGCGCGACCTCATGGTGACTGGATATCGCGTCGCGCTGGCGTTCTCGGCCGGCGAGGCCGGCGGCGGGACCCTCGTGCTCGTACGCATCGTGCGCTCGGAAGTGAGACTTTTGCCCAATGGCCGGCCTGGCGGATTCCCGGCACAAACGAAAAAACCCGCTGGTCGAGCGCCGAGACGGGGGTCTCAGCGGCCGAACCAGCGGGCTCGTTACACACGGACGACTACGCGTCCAGGAGAACTGTTACGCGGCGCCGTCGAACATTGACGTGACGGACGCGTCCTCGAAGACCGCGTGAATGGCCTTGGCCAGCAGCGGCGCGATCGGCAACACGGTCAGTGTCGGGAAACGCTTCTCTTCTGGGATGGGCAACGTGTCGGTGACGACAACAGAGTCGATGGCATCGCACTGCAGCAGCTCGATGGCCGGGTCGCTGAACACGGCGTGTGTCGCAGCGACGACGACGCCGATAGCGCCGGCGGCCTTCAGTGCCTCTGCGGCCTTGACGATGGTGCGACCTGTGTCGATGAGGTCATCGACGAGCAGGCAGACGCGGCCCTCGACCTGGCCAACGATCTCGTGCACGGAGACCTGGTTCGGTACCAGCGGGTCGCGACGCTTGTGGATGATGGCCAGCGGGGCCCCGAGCTTGTCGCTCCAGATATCGGCAACGCGAACGCGGCCCATGTCAGGAGACACGACGGTGATCGTAGACGGGTCGAGCTTCTGCTGCATGTGCTCGAGCAGCACAGGCATGGCGAAGAGGTGGTCGACGGGGCCGTCGAAGAAGCCCTGGATCTGCGCGGCGTGCAGGTCGACCGACATGATGCGGTCAGCGCCGGCGACCTTGAACAGGTCGGCGACGAGACGGGCAGAGATCGGCTCGCGACCGCGACCCTTCTTGTCCTGGCGTGCATACGGGTAGAAGGGGGCGACAACGGTGATCCGCTTGGCGGATGCACGCTTCAGCGCGTCGACCATGATGAGCTGCTCCATGAGCCACTCGTTGATCGGTGCGGTGTGTGACTGGATGACGAATGCGTCGCTTCCGCGAACGCTCTCGTCAAAACGGGCGTAAATCTCGCCGTTGGCGAATGTACGCGCATCGGTGGGAACGAGGTCGGATCCCAGCTCAGCGGCAATGTCTTCTGCCAGTTGGGGGTGCGCTCGTCCTGAAACCAGTACGAGTCGTTTCTCACCCTTGGCCTTGATGCCAGACAATTAGTCTCCGCTCTCTGACGCAGCGTTCGCCGCGTCTGTTCCGGGGCGGTTGGCCTGTACCCAGCCGTCCATGTTGCGCTGTGGAGCGACGTTGATAGCCAACGCCCCGGCAGGGACGCTCTTGCGAACGACAGTGCCAGCTCCTGAATACGCTCCGTCACCAATTGTAATCGGCGCGACGAAGACGTTGTGCGATCCGGTGCGCACGTACGAGCCAACGGTGGAGTGATGCTTGTTCACTCCGTCGTAGTTGGCAAAAATCGTACCGGCACCGATGTTTGAGTGCACCCCGATGACGGCATCGCCGACATAGCTGAGGTGGGGAACCTTGCTGCCTTCACCGATCGTGGCGTTCTTCGTCTCAACGAACGCGCCGATCTTGCCGTCAGCACCGAGGTGCGTTCCCGGCCTGAGGAAGGAGAACGGCCCGACGGTGGCACCGGCATCGACGACGGCGAGTGTGCCGTCTGTGCGGCGCACCGTTGCGTTCTCGCCGATCTCGCAGTCGAGCAGCGTGGTGTCTGGCCCGATGGTCGAACCGGTGCCGATAACCGTCGCACCGCGAAGCTGCGTGCCTGGCAGCACGGTGACATCGGGAGCCAGCGTGACCTTCAGGTCAATCCAGGTGGTTGCAGGGTCTTGCACCGTCACGCCGGCGAGCTGCCAGCCGCGCACGATGAGCGCGTTCAGCTTGAGGGCCGCCTCACTCAGCTGGGCACGGTCGTTGATTCCGGCGACGATCCATGGTTCTGCGACCGGAACGGCGCTCACCTCAGAGCCAGCTGCACGCAGCAGCTCAATGACATCCGTCAGGTATTTCTCGCCCTGGGCGTTGTCGGTGGTGAGGTTGGCCAGCTGGTCGCGCAGCGCGGAGGCACCGAACAGGTACACGCCGGCGTTCACTTCATTGACCGCGAGTTCGTCTGGCGTCGCATCCTTCTGCTCGACGATGCGGTCGAAGTCTCCGCCTGCAGAGCGGATGATGCGGCCATAGCCGGTTGCATCGTCCGGTACCGCAGAGAGCACGGTGGCCGCAGCATTGTGAGCGCGGTGCGCGGCGATGAAGCCGGAGAGGGTGGCGGCATCCAGCAGGGGAACGTCACCGTTGATGACGAGGACATCGCCCTCGAAATCGGCGGGCAGCGCGTCGACGGCCTGCTCGACGGCGCGGCCTGTGCCTGCGATGTCGTCCTGGTCGACGATGATGCTCTCTGGCAGCTCGGTTTCGACGACGGCGGCGAGCTTGTCGCGCTCATGCCGCACGACCGTCACGATGTGCGCGGCGCCGAGCTCATGTGCGGTCGCCAGCACGTGGCTGATGACCGGCATTCCCGCCAGTGGATGCAGAAGCTTGGGCAAGCTCGATTTCATCCGTGTGCCCTGCCCTGCGGCAAGGATGATGATGGCGAGTGTACTGTCGGTCACGTATTCTCCCTGGTGTCATTTCTCACAGCTCCGCCGCCAGGACTCGAACCTAGACCTAACAGCTCCAAAGGCTGTCGTGCTGCCATTACACCACGGCGGATTGCGTCGACTCTTGGCCGAGCGCCGCAGTCAAGTCTGCCAGATGCGAGCACCTACCCACGCGCGTTTTGCATACTCAGGGCGAGATACACAGGAGATAATAGACGGATGCCCGCCCATGATGAAGTCGACCGTATCGTTGACTCCTGGCTGCGCGAACGCCCCGACCTTGATTTTGCGCCGCTGCAGGTACTTTCTCGGGTCGGCCGCCTGTCGAAGCACCTCGACCGGGCACGGCGAAGTGCGTTTTCTCGCTCAGAGCTGGATTCCTGGGAATTCGACGTACTTTCGGCCCTGCGCCGGGCAGGTACCCCCTATGAACTGAGCCCGAAGGCGCTGCTGCAGCAGACCCTCGTCTCGAGCGGCACCATGACGAACCGCATCGATCGGCTCGTCGAGCGAGGCCTTGTCACCCGCCGCACCGACCCCAACGATGGTCGCGGTGTGCTCGTCGGGATGACAGAGAGCGGGCTCACCAGAGTGGATGCCGCCATCACGCGACTCCTTGACGCCGAGGAAGAGCTCCTGTCGACGCTGTCGTCGTCCGACCAGGAACGCCTGGCCGGACTGCTGCGAAAACTCTCGCTCGACTTCGACTAGTTCACGTCGGCAGGCATCCGCTGCTAGCGCCGCATGGCCTTTCGTGCCAGCCAGTTGCCGAGGAACTGCACGACCTGCACCAACAGGATGATCACCAGGAGAGCCGCCCAGGTTGCGATGGGGTTGAACTGCCTGAACCCGTACGTCAGCGCGAACTTACCGAGCCCGCCCGCACCGACGGCACCGACGATGGCCGCCATGTCGACGAGGGCGACGAACACGAACGTGTAGCCGAGGATCAGCGGCCCGAGCGCCTCTGGCAGCAGCACGGTGAAGATGATCCGCAGCGGGCTTGCGCCCACAGCCCTGGCCGCCTCAATCACGCCGGGTGAGACGGTGACCAGGTTCTGCTCGACCACACGGCCGATGGCGAAGCACGCCGCGAGCGAGATGGCGAAGATGGCTGCGGGGTTTCCGATTCCCGTGCCGACGACGATGCGCGACAGCGGCTGGATCGCCACGATGAAGATGATGAACGGGATCGGCCGGAAGAAGTTGACCATCACGTTCAGGGTGAGGAACACCCCACGGTTTTCCAGGATGTTGCCCGCTCGTGACAGGTAGAGGCCCAGCCCGATCAGCAGGCCGCCGAGGCCACCGAACAACAGGGAAAGCGCGACGATGTAGAGAGTTTCGACGCTGGCGGTCCAGAACTCCGGCATGAGGTTCAGCAGGTCATCCATCAGCGCACCTCCGTCACAGTCGTGAGTTGTCGTACCCGGTCGAGCGCGGTGTCGACGGTGGCGTCATCCGCTGTCAGGGCCAGGGTGAGATGGCCGAACGGCCTGCCCTGGATCTCGTTGATGCCGCCGTAGATCACCTCGAATGCAATGCCGGCAGACGCGAAGACACCGAACACCTCCGACTGGCTGACGACGCTGTCGCGGAACGACAGCGTCACGATGCGTCCGCTGTGACGCTCGCGCAGCACGGCCAGTTCCTGAGTCGTCGGCACCCCACGGATCACCGTTGACACAAAGCGAGCGGATGCCGGCTGCTGAGGATTCGAGAACACCTCGAACACGTCGCCGTTCTCGATCACCTTGCCGTTGTCCATGACGGCCACCTTCGTGGCGATGGTCTGGATGACGTCCATCTCATGCGTGATGACGATGATCGTCACGCCGAATTCCTCATTGACTCGCTTCAGGAGCGCGAGCACCTCGTGGGTTGTCTCGGGGTCGAGGGCGCTGGTGGCCTCATCGGCGAGCAGGATGTCTGGCTGGGTGGCCAGCGCCCGTGCGATGCCGACCCGCTGCTTCTGGCCACCGGAGAGCTGGTCGGGATAGGCGCGCGCCTTGTCGCTGAGACCCACGAACTCGAGCAGCTCTGCGACACGGGCGACACGCTCGGCCTTGGGCATCCGCGCGACTTCGAGCGGATACGACACGTTGCCGGCGACGGTGCGCGAGTTCAGCAGGTTGAACTGCTGGAAGATCATGCCGATGCCGAGGCGCACGGGGCGAAGCTGTCGCTCTGGCAGGCCGGCGATGTCTTGCCCGTTGACGAAGATCTGGCCGCCGGTAGAACGCTCCAGCGCATTGATGAGACGAACCAGGGTGCTTTTCCCCGCCCCTGAGTAGCCGATGATGCCGTAGACATCGCCGGCCGCAATGTCGAGGCTGACGCCGTCGATGGCGATGACAGGGCTGCCGCCCTTGCTCGTCGGCGGGTAGACCTTGCTGACGTCTCTCAAACTGACAACGGGGTGGGTAGTGCCTGTCATGCGGGGGTTTCCTGACTCAAACGGCGAAGCGGTGGTCGCGATGTTCCCTGAACACCGCGACCACCGACTCACTACAACTGGGTGCTGCTACTTCTGCGCCTTGGTGTCTGCCTGCACCTTGGCCAGCGAGGCCTCAAGGTCGGAGACGGGGGTCTTCAGCAGTACAGCGGAGCCACCGGATACCTCGAGGACGCCATCCTGCACGGCCTTCGAGTTCTGGTAGATCTCGACGAGCTTCTTGTACGTCTCGTTGTCCTTGTCCTCTGCGCGTGCCGCGAAGATGTTGACGTAGGGCAGCGCGTTTGCATCGCTGGGGTCGTCCTGCGCGATGGCGTCTTCGAAGCTGAGTCCGGCCTTCTCTACGAAGTCGTTGTTGATGACGGCCGCGGCAACGTCGGGCAGCGACGTCGCGGTGAGGGCTGCCTCGAGGGCGGTGACCTTCACCTTGGACTTGTCGGCGTCGATGTCAGACAGGTCGGAGAAGATCGTTCCGCCCGACTTCAGCGTGACCAGGCCAGCGGACTGCAGGACGAGGAGTGCGCGAGCCTGGTTGCTGACGTCATCGGGAACGGCGATGGTGTCGCCTTCCTTGATGTCGGCGACGCTGTCGTACTGCGTGGAGTACAGGCCGAGCGGGTAGATCGCGGTTGACCCGATCGGAACCAGGTCATCGCCACTCGACACGTTGTAGTCGGCGAGGTAGACGATGTGCTGGAACTGGTTAAGGTCGAGCTCCCCAGCGGAAACTGCCGGGTTCGGCAGCTGGTAGTCGGTGAAGTCAACGATCTCGACGTTGATTCCCTCGTCGGCTGCTGCCGTCTTGTAGTCGGCCCAGTACGGGTCGCTGGCTCCGACGACGCCGATCTTGACGACGTCGTCTCCACCGGCACCTGCGGCGCAACCGGACAGGGCGGCAATAAGCGGTACGACTGCGAGGGCAGCCAAAATCTTCTTGTTCACGTGTGTTTCCCTTTCGCTGTGTGCGCCTGGGCCGCACCGGAATCGGTGAGTGGGCAAGAGGGCACAGAAAAACCACGAAGACATGCAGTGGGGGTCTGTGCCGCTGCGTTGCGAGGCACGTTTTCTACGTTAGCGGGAGATTCTTCGGCACGCTGACCGTTACGTCACATGAAGTCACAGCTTCTGCGAGCGGATGTCGCCAGATCGCAGCATCACCGCAAAAAGGCGGTTTTCGACCTTTCGCAGCAGGCGGCAATTCTGCGGTGATGCAGAATTGCACCGGTTTCGAGACGGCCTGGCGGCCTCCTCAACCAACGGACACGCCGGTGGTTGAGGAGCGCCCGAGGCACGAGGACGCGTCTCGAAACCCGCGCTTAGCCGTTGATCAGTTCGGAGAGTTCAAGCCAGCGCGTCTCCAGCGCCACAACAGCGCTTTCGATGTCCTGCAGCTGCGTGGTCAGTGCGCCGAGGCCGGCGTAGTCCGACTGGTCGTGAGTGGCGATCTTCTCGTGCAGTGCCGCGATCTCGGCCTGGCGCTTCTGCACCTTGCGCTCCGTTGACGCGAGCTCCTTCTGGGCGTTGCGGAGATCCGCTCCCCCGACTGCAAGCTTCTTCGATGCGGGGGCAGAACCTGATGCCTCTGTCGGTGAGCCGGTGGCACCCAGGGCGCCGCCCTTGCTCAATGTGAGGTACTGGTCGACGCCGCCCGGCAGGTGGCGGAAGGCGCCATCCGCTACGGCGTACTGGTTGTCGGTCACGCGCTCGATGAGGTACCGGTCGTGCGAGACGACGAGCAGCGTGCCGGGGAAGGAGTCGAGCAGGTCTTCCATGGCGGCGAGCATGTCGGTGTCGAGGTCGTTAGTCGGTTCGTCGAGGATCAGCACGTTCGGCTCGTCGAGCACGATGAGCAACAGCTGCAGGCGACGCTTCTGTCCACCGGAGAGGTCTTTGACCTGGGTGGAGAGCTGCGCGCTCATGAAGCCCATGCGTTCCAGCATCTGGCCGGGCGTGATTTCCTTGCCACCGGCGACATACGAGCTCTTCTGGCGGGCAATGACGTCGCTGACGCGGTCGTTCTGGATACCGGCGAGCTCCTGGAGCTGCTGGGTGAGCACGGCGACCTTGATGGTCTGGCCGCGCTTGACCGTACCCTTGGTCGGCTTCACCGTGCCAGCGACGAGGCCGAGCAGCGTGCTCTTGCCTGCGCCGTTGACGCCGAGGATTCCGGTGCGCTCACCGGGCGCAATACGCCAGGTGATGTCGTTCAGCACCGTCTTCTCGCCGGTCTTGGTCGGGTAGGTGACGGTGACGTCGATGAGGTCGACGACGTCCTTGCCGAGGCGCTGCATGGCCATCGACTGCATCGTGACCGTGTCGCGGGGCGGCGGCTCGTTCTCGATGAGCTCGTTGGCCGCATCGATGCGGAACTTGGGCTTGGCCGTGCGGGCAGGAGCTCCGCGGCGGAGCCAGGCCAGCTCCTTCTTCATGAGGTTCTGGCGCTTGGCCTCTGAGACGGCGCTCATGCGGTCACGCTCAACGCGCTGCAGGATGTACGCCGCGTAGCCACCTTCGAAGGGCTCGATCAGGCGGTCGTGCACCTCCCAGGTCTGGTTGCAGACCTCATCGAGGAACCACCTGTCGTGGGTGACGACCAGCAGCCCGCCGGAGTTCTGGGCCCAGCGGGTCTTCAGGTGACCGGCAAGCCAGGAGATGCCTTCAACGTCGAGGTGGTTGGTGGGCTCATCGAGGAAGACGATGTCGTGGTCGCCGACGAGAACCGCGGCCAGGGCGACGCGGCGGCGCTGGCCACCAGACAGGTCGTCGACGAGCGCATCCCAGGGGATGTCGCGGACGAGTCCCCCGATGACGTCGCGCACCTTGGAGTCGCCTGCCCAGACGTGCTCATCGATGCCGCCGACGATCGCGTGACCGACGGTGACACCCTGGACGAGGTCGTCTGACTGGTCAAGGACGCCCATCGTGACGCCGCGGCGGCGGGTGACGCGGCCGGAGTCCGGCTCCATGCGGCCGGCGAGCAGCTTCAGCAGGGTTGACTTGCCGTCGCCATTGCGGCCGACGATGCCAATGCGGTCGCCCTCATCGATGCCGGCGGTGACGCTGTCAAAGATAACGCGGGTGGGAAATTCGAGGTGCAGGGACTCAGCCCCGAGCAAATGTGCCATTGTACCTTCGAGCCTACCGGCACCAGCTGGGAGGTCGGTCGCGCTCAGTCGTGGATGAGGCGGGCGCCGTGAACGGGGCCAACCGCGCGCACCACGTTCAGACGGGCGGCGGAGAGTGCGACCTGCAGGTCAAACGAGCTGTCGGAGTCCGGTACCAGGAAGGCAATCGTCGGTCCTGAGCCCGAAACGATACCGGCAAGGGCACCATGCTCCTCGCCGAGTTCGAGCACGGCGCCAAGGCCAGGCGCCATGTGCAGCGCAGGCGCCTGCAGGTCGTTGTGCATCGACTCCGCCAACATCACGGGGTCTCCTGCGCGGAGCGCCTGCAAGACATTCGGATCGACCGTCGGCTGCACTGATGCTGGGAAGATGTCCTGGGCGTGACGCTCACGATGCCGATCGAGTTCCGTGTAGACGCCGGGCGTCGACAGGCCGAAATCCGCCAGCGCGAACACCCAATGAAATTGACCCTGGGCAAGGGCAGGGCTGAGTTCATCGCCGCGCCCGGTTCCGACAGCGGTTCCGCCGGTCATGGCAAACGGGATGTCAGCGCCGAGCGTCGCGGCGATCGCGAGCAGTTCGTCCTTGGTGGCCTCAGTGCCCCAGAGCGCGTCGCAGGCGAGCAGGGTGGCGGCGGCATCCGCTGACCCGCCGCCCATGCCGCCGGCAATGGGAACATTCTTGTCGACCTCGAGTCGGACTCCCCCGCGAAACCCGGCCTTCCTGGCCAGGGCTCGTGCTGCCTTAATGGCCAGGTTGCTGCCGTCTGTCTGGAGGCCTGAGGTGTCGATCGAACCCGAGAACGACACGGAGAAGTCGTCTGCCGGGTATGCACGTACGTCTTCGAAGAGAGAAACGGCCTGGTACGCGGTTGCGACTTCGTGGTAGCCGTCTTCGAGCACGGCGCCCACCTTGAGGAAGACATTGATCTTTCCTGGAGCCCTCGCGTGCACCACCTGTGAGGAAGCCGAGACAGTCATATTTCTAACCTAGTCCAGCGCACAGGGGACGATCGACGCATGGGCTACTCCTGCTGCCAGGCCCGTGCAATAGCGAGGAAGTCGTGAACGGTGAGCTGCTCACCGCGCGCGGTGGGCTCAATCCCGGCCTTCTGCATGATGTCTGTGGCCGTCGCAGAATCGCCGAGCACGACCGACAACGCCTGGCGCAGCATCTTGCGACGCTGCTGGAACGCAGCGTCAACGAGCGCGAAGGTTGCCAGTCTGAGGTCTTCGGATTCGAGCTGGTCGGCTCGACGCTCGAACCCGACGAGGATCGAGTCGACGTTCGGCACCGGCCAGAACACCTGGCGGCTCACCTTGCCCACCGTCTTGAAGTCCCCGTACCAGGCGGCCTTCACGCTCGGGCTGCCGTAGACCTTGGATCCGGGAGGGGCAGCGAGACGCTCGCCGACCTCTGCCTGCACCATGACGACACCGGCACGAATCAGCGGGAAGTGCTCCAGCAGGTGCAGCAGCACCGGAACAGACACGTTGTACGGCAGGTTCGCCACCAGCCGGTTCGGGTCACCAGGCAGGTCCATGATGCGCAAGGCGTCTTCACGGATGACGGTGAGCGGCGCCCCAGGCTGCATCAGCTCAACGGTCAGCGGTAGCTGCTCTGCGAGGCGGTTGTCGATCTCGACGGCGACGACGCGTGCGCCTGTCTCCAGCAGGCCGAGGGTCAGCGACCCGAGCCCAGGACCGACCTCGACGACAGTGTCCCCCGCACCGACCGACGCCGACTTCACGATGCGTCGCACGGTGTTCGGGTCGATCACGAAGTTCTGGCCGAGCTTCTTGGTCGGGTTGACGCCCAGCATTTCGGCCAGGTCGCGGATCTCGGCCGGGCCGAGGAGCGCGCCGGTTGGCTTTGCGGCAGCGGACTCCGGAGTGGGCTCACTCATGCGAGACCGCCTTCGGGACCCGACGCGTGCTGAACGGGTGAGGGCAGCACCGTGACCGGCTCAGCATCCCACCGCCCGTACACGAGTTCTGTGTTTGACGAGATCTGGGCGGCGAGCACAGTGACATCCGTTTCGAGGTGTTCAGCCATGGCGCGAAGCGTGTTCGGCAGCAGGTATGGCGCATTGGGGCGGCCGCGGAACGGCGTTGGGGTGAGGTAGGGGGCGTCGGTCTCGACGAGGAGCAGGTTGCGCGGCATCACGGACAGCGCCTCGCGGAGCTCCGACGCGTTCTTGAAGGTGACGGTGCCGGAGAACGAGAGGTACCAGCCGTTCCTGGCGCAGATCCTGGCCATCTCTGCATCGCCTGAGAAGCAGTGGAACACCGTGCGTTCCGGCGCTCCGACGCGAAGCAGGGTGGAGATCACGGCGGCGTGGGCATCGCGGTCGTGGATCTGGAGCGCCAGGTTGTGTGCCTTGGCGATCTCAATGTGCGCTTCGAAGGAACGCTGCTGCGCGGCACGGCCCTCTTCCGGCGTGCGGAAGTAGTCGAGTCCGGTTTCACCGATCGCCACGACGCGGGGCAGGGCTGCCAGCAACGCGATCTCGGCGAGTGCGTCGTCGAGCGTTCCAGCCAGCTCCAGCTCAGGTGCATCGTTGGGGTGGATGGCGACGGCAGCGAGCATGCGCGGCTCGAGCGCCGCCTGTTCGGCTGCCCAGCGCGAACTCTCCACGTCTGTACCGACCTGGACGATGCCACGGACACCGACGCTCGACGCACGGTCGAGCTGTTCAGCCACCGACAGGGTTCCCTCGCCGGCTGCGTAGTTCACATGGGTGTGGTTGTCATAGACACCAACGACCAGCGGAATCGGCAGCGGCGGGTAGCTCTGGTCCCTGGTGTCAGTCAAACGTCGCCTCGATGCGCGGGAACAGTGCCTCGAGAGGAGCGACGGTGTCGCCTCCCGTCCACTGCCAGGCCTGGTCGATGCGCTGGTCTGCAACGGCTCCGGTACCACCAAGGGCGGTCCACAGTTTGGTTGTTGCCTCAGGCACGACAGGCGACAGCAGCACGGCGAGGGTGCCGAGGCCACGAAGGGCCGTGTACAGCACGGTCTCGAGGCGCTCACGGTCGGCTGGATCCTTGGCGAGTCCCCACGGCTCCTGGCTGGTGATGTAGCCGTTCAGTTCGTCGACGAGCTCCCACACGGTGGCGATGGCCTCGTGGATGGCGAGCCGGGAGATGGCCTCCCCGGCGGCATCCGTCACGCGCTTTTCGGTGGCGATGATCGCCAGGTCGTCAGCGGTGAACGCGCCAGGCGTCGGGATGGCCCCGCCGCAGTAGCGCACGACCATGGCAATGACGCGGGACGCCAGGTTGCCGAAACCGTTGGCCAGCTCTGCCTGGTACCTGGCCGACAGGTCTTCCCAGGAGAAGGAGCCGTCCTGGCCGAAGGTGATGGCGCTCATGAAGTAGTAGCGGAACGCGTCTGAACCGAACGTGTCGGTGATCTGCTGCGGCGCGATGCCGGTGAGCTTCGACTTCGACATCTTCTCGCCGCCGACGAGCAGCCAGCCGTGACCGAAGACCTGCTTGGGCACCTCGATGCCGGCGGCCATCAGCATGGCGGGCCAGATGACGGCGTGGAAACGCAGGATGTCTTTTCCGACGACGTGCGTTGCCGGCCAGAGCGAGGCGAACTTCTCGTCGTCCTGGCCGTAGCCGGCAGCGGTGATGTAGTTGAGGAGCGCGTCGAACCAGACGTAGACGACGTGGCTTTCGTCCCACGGGACCTTGATTCCCCAGTCGAAGCTGGAGCGGGAGATCGACAGGTCGGCAAGGCCGCGCTTGACGAACGACAACACCTCGTTGCGCGCCGACTCTGGCTGCACGAAGTCGGGGTTCGTCTCGTAAAGCTCAAGCAGGCGGTCGGCGAACGCGCTCATCCGGAAGAAGTAGTTCTTCTCGTGCAGCAGTTCGACAGGCTTGGAGTGGATGGCACAGACCTGCTGGCCGAGGTACTCGCCCGTGCCGTCGACCAGATCGCTCGGCTGCTTGTATTCCTCGCACCCGACGCAGTAGTAGCCCTCGTACTCGCCCGTGTAGATGTGGCCCTCGTCGTGCAGGTGCTGCAGGAACTTCTGGGTGTTGACCTCGTGGCGCTCTTCCGTGGTGCGGATGAAGTCGTCGTTGGCGATGTTCACCGTCTCGAGCAGCGGCTTCCATGCCGTCTCAACCAGGCGGTCAGCCCAGGCCTGCGGCGTGGTGCCGTTGGCGGTAGCCGTGCGCAGGATCTTCTGTCCGTGCTCGTCCGTACCGGTGAGCAGCCACGTCTTCTCGCCGGACTGGCGGTGCCAGCGCGCCAGGACGTCGGCTGCGACCTCCGTGTACGCGTGCCCAATGTGCGGGACGTCGTTGACATAGAAAATCGGGGTGGTGATGTAGAAAGAGGAGCCGTCGGACATGCTCATATCTTATTGGGAGCCGAGGCCCTTCTTCTGCGTGTTACTCCCCGTCGTGCGTGCCTGCCTGCGCATCATGACCGCCTCAACGATGTTTCTCGTCGCGCTCACGCGGTGTGAAGTGCCCGATGACCGGGGGAAGCGCTTCTTCCTGGTGCGGAACGGGAGCCCGATTCGGGCTGTCCCTTGTCGCCTCAACTTCGCGGATGTCGACGCCGTGCACCTTCTGGTGCGCATAGCCGACAGGAAGCATGCTGAGCAGGATCTTGCCGTGCGCATGGCCCGTTTCCAACTCCAGGTAGGCGTCCTGGACCAGTGCCAGGGGGTAGATCGCAGCAATGGGCAGCTTGAGCTGGCGGTTGGCGATGGCCGCCGCCACCCGACTGAGAGCCATCATGTCGGTGGAATTGACGATGCCGAGGGTTTCGTTCACATCGTGGGCCAGCTCCATGTCGATCCCCTGCGGCGCGACGGCGGCCAGGCGCTCCTCGAAACCGGGTCCGTGCTCGACGGGGATGACGCCCCACTGGCGCAGGTAGTCAAAGTTCTCTGGGAGCGCGGTGCCGATCACCGTTGCGCCCGTGGCCCGCGCGAGCTGAGCGGCCAGGGCGCCGACGCCGCCGGCGGCCGCGTGCACGAGCACGGTCGTGCCCGGCCGAGGCCGCGCGTCGTCAATCGCCTTCGTGGCTGTGGCCGCTGAGACAAAGAGGCTGCCGGCAACCTCCCACGACAGGCGCTCCGGCTTGACGATTATATTCGCGGCTGGCACGACGACAAATGTTGCCTGTGCACCCCGCACGACGTGGCCGATGACGGCGTCGTTGATCGCCCAGTCCACCACCCCGACACCGACATCCGTAATGAAACCAGCGAAGTCGCTGCCCACAGCCTCTGGGAAGTGAGCGGGCAATCGCTCTGCGAAATGGCCCTCGCGGATGCTCGAATCGATGGGATTGAGCCCGGCGGCCATCACTTGGACGACCACTTCACCGGGGCCGGGAGAGGGCTTCGTCGCGTCGACAACGTCGAGAACGTCGGGTCCGCCGTACCGCGAATACTGAACCATATGTGCCATGTCGCTGCCCCACACTCCCGAATGCGTGAGATTTACTCACATTGCCAGTGTATGCCAGCGGCGGAAGTAGGCCAGTGAGAGGCAGCAGACCAGTCGCTACGAGCTGAGCGGTGGAACGACCTTCTTGGGCTTCAGCGCTTCTTTGCTCTTCAGCGCTTCCTTGTTCTTGAGTGCTTCCTCGTAGAGGTCGCGCTTGCTCAAGCCCGTTGCGGCAGAGACATCGGATGCCGCATCCTTCAGTCGAGCGCCGCCCTCGACGAGCGAGAGCACCTCTGCAACTCCGGTGGCGATGTCCATGATCCGCGGCTCTGCGCCGGCGACAACCACGCAGATCTCCCCGCGCACGCCCGCTGCGGCCCACTCGGCAAGCTCTGCTGCCGTTCCGCGCTTGACCTCTTCATAGAACTTCGTCAGTTCACGGCACACGACGACGCGACGCTCCTCACCGAGAACTGTCGCCATATCGGCCAGCGACGCAGCCAGCCGGTTTGGCGACTCGAAGAAGACCATGGTGCGGGCCTCGTTGGCCAGTCCGCGCAGTGTGCCGCGACGGTCACCTGGCTTGCGCGGCAGGAATCCTTCGAACGTGAAGCGGTCGGTTGGGAGCCCAGAGACGGCGAGCGCGGTGAGCACGGCGGATGGGCCAGGCAGTGCGGTGACGACGACGCCGGCCGCGGCCGCGGCATCCACGAGGTGAAAGCCGGGGTCTGACACGGTTGGCATGCCTGCGTCACTCAAGACCAGGACATCCGTTTCGCGAGCAAGCTCAACGAGCTCTGCCGCTTTATCGCGCTCGTTGTGGTCGTGCAGGCTGATGAGCTTCGGCCGGTTCTCGATGCCGAGCGCCTTCAGCAGGTGCACGGTCACCCTGGTGTCCTCCGCGGCAATGACGGTCGCCGTGCCCAATGCCTCTACCAGGCGCGTCGTGACGTCACCGAGGTTTCCGATGGGAGTGGCAGCCAGAATGATCATGTGTCCAGTCTCCCAGCCTCAGGGCCAGTCTGCTCTCACTACGATGGTCAGGTGCTTCGAACACAACCCTGGTTCCGCTGGGCAGGCCCCCTGTTTGTGATGGTGGTCGCCTCCGTTTTGCGACTGTGGAACCTGGGGAACCCGAACACCCTCATCTTTGATGAGACCTTCTACGTGAAGGATGCCTGGACGCTCTTCAACAACGGCTACGAATCGACGTGGCCAGAGAACACGGATCCCCAGTTCGCTGCCGGCGACACCCAGATCTTCTCGACCGACCCGTCGTTCGTCGTGCATCCGCCACTCGGCAAGTGGCTGATCGCACTCGGCATGGCGGCGTTCGGCGCCGACAACAGCTGGTCGTGGCGGATCGTCACGGCCATCATCGGCATCCTGGCCGTCGGTCTCATCATGGTGATCGCGCGCGTCCTGTTCAGCAGCACGCTGCTCGCCACCATCGCCGGCTTCCTTCTGGCCATTGACGGGCACGCCATCGTGATGTCGCGCGTCGCCCTGCTCGATAACTACGTGATGTTCTTCGCCCTGCTCGGCTTCGGCGCCGTCCTGATGGACAGGGCCTGGCATGCGAACCGACTGGCGGCCTGGCTGGCGGAGTCGCGGGAGCGCGGCGACGAACCAACGTGGGGCCCGACCCTGTGGTGGCGTCCGTGGCTGTTGGCCGCGGGACTCGCGTTCGGCCTGACGGCATCCGTGAAATGGTCTGGCCTCTACTTCCTGGCCGCATTCGGTATCTACGTTGTCGTTGTGGATGCGCTCGCCCGGCGACGCGCCGGCGTGCCGTTCTGGTTCAGTGCGGCGATCCTCAAGCAGGCACCGGCCAACTTCCTGCTCATGGTGCCCATTGCCATCGTGACCTTCCTGGTCTCGTGGACGGGCTGGTTCGTGACGAGCGGCGGCTACTACCGCAACTGGGCGGACACAGCGGGTGCAGCCTGGACCGGTGCGCTGGCCTGGGTCCCCCACTCGCTGCAGAGCTTCTGGCACTACCAGGTGGCCGCGTACACCTATCACGTCGGTTTGCAGACCCCGCATCCGTACCAGGCGAACCCGCTCACGTGGCTGTTCATGATCCGCCCGACGAGCATGTATTACCTCGGTACGACGCGCGGCCAGGATGGCTGCGAATTCGACAGCTGTTCGGCAGCGATCACCTCCGTCGGCAACCCGATCATTTGGTGGGCGGCTACCGCGGCGATCCTGTATCTCGTGTACCGCCTGGCGCGCTATCGGGAATGGCGAGTTGGCCTCATTCTGATGGGAATGGTCGCCGGGTACGTGCCATGGCTCATGTACCTGCACCGCACGGTTTTCCAGTTCTACACGATCGCCTTCGAGCCGTACATGCTCCTCGGCCTCACATTCGTCATTGGGTTGATCCTCGGCAAACGCACAGACACGCCGGATCGGCTGGCGGCGGGTCGTCGCCTCGTGGTGGTCTTCCTCGTGGTTGCCACTCTGGTCACCGCCTTCTTCTTCCCCATCTGGACAGGGATGCAGACGCCTTTCCTGTTCTGGCAGCTCCATATTTGGCTGCCAACCTGGCGATAGCCATAAGTGCATACATTCCATTTCGGGAATATTTCGGCTGTGAAACAGATGGGAATCGCCGCGCTATGAGGAGGATTTCCCCCTAGTATGGCGAGTATCTGCACCACGAGTAATCGCTCAATTTTCGACTGAGAAGTCACGGAATCCGGAGGCCTCGATGTCGGAAGTTTCGTCTGCCGCCCCCATTGTTCGAATCGTCAAAACGCGCCCAGGCGGCGACCGAAAGAACCCCACCAGCGAGTACTCATCGCTGCTGAACACGGTCCGTAACCTCGGTCTGCTCCAGCGTCGCACCGGCTTCTACTGGATGATGTTCGCCATCCTGGTCGTCGCACTCGGTGGCGCCGTCGCCGGCTTCGTCCTGCTTGGGGAGTCGTGGTACCAGCTCCTCATCGCCGGCGCGCTCGGGATCATCCTGACCCAGTTCGCGTTCCTGGCACACGAGGCATCGCACCGCGCAGTCTTTGAGTCCGGCAAGGCCAACGACCGTGCAGGTCGCATCCTCGCAAACCTGTTCGTCGGCATCAGCTATTCCTGGTGGATGACGAAGCACAGCCGTCACCACGCCAACCCGAACGTCATCGGCAAGGACCCTGACATCGAGGTTGACGTCATCCGCTTCACCGAAGAAGACGCCTCGAAGGTCAACCGCATGACCGCCCTGATCACGCGCAAGCAGGGCTACCTGTTCTTCCCACTGCTCATGCTCGAGGGCCTCAACCTGCACGCCCACGGTTTCCGCACCGTCTTCGGCCGCGGCAAGGTTGACAAGCGCTGGGTCGAGATCACCATGCTGACCGCCCGCATTGTGCTCTACGTCGCCGCGATCTTCTACTTCCTGCCGCTCGGCATGGCATTCGCCTTCATCGGCGTGCAGCTTGCCGTGTTCGGCGTCTACATGGGAGCGTCGTTTGCCCCCAACCACAAGGGCATGCCTCAGCTTCCGCACGACAGCAAGGTCGACTTCCTGCGTCGCCAGGTTCTCACTTCGCGCAACATTCGTGGCGGCGCGTTCATGGACACCTTCATGGGCGGCCTCAACTACCAGGTCGAGCACCACCTGTTCCCGAACATGGCTCGCCCGAACCTCCGCAAGGCGCAGGAAATCACCAAGGAATACTGCCAGTCGCACAACATCCTGTACACGGAGACGACGCTTTTCGAGTCGTACGGCATCGTCGTCGAGTACCTGAACCGGGTGGGCCTCGCAGCCCGCGACCCGTTCGACTGCCCCATGGTGCGGAGCTTCCGCACGCACTAGTAGGCCAGGCAGCACGCCGCGCGCCACACCTCGCTCGCGCAGGAAGCCACACGACGACACCGTAAGGTGGAAGTCATGTGGCTTCCTGGCGTTGGTGTCGCGGCCGGAGCTGCACTCGTCGCCTGGGGAATCCACCTGCTCTTTCCTGCTGTACCGCTGCTGACGGCCGCGGTGGCTCTCGGCATCATCGTCGCCCAGATCCCGGCGGCTCGGCCCGCCGTGACGGGCGTGCTGGCTCCCGGCCTCTCACTGGCTTCCAAGCGCATGATGAGAATCGGCATCGTGCTGCTCGGGCTAAAGCTCAGCCTCTTCGACATCGCCAGCCTGGGCTGGGTGGCTGTCGCCACCACCATCGCCATCGTGCTCATCACCTTCGCAGGCACATACGGGCTGGGCCGCTGGTTCGCTCTCCCCGGGCATCAGCCGCTGCTCATCGCCACCGGCTTCTCCATCTGCGGCGCGTCAGCAATCGGCGCTATGAGCGGCGTCGTGAAGGCGAAGGATGAGGAGACCGCCACGCCGGTCGCCCTTGTCACCCTGTGCGGCACGCTGGCGATCGGCGTGCTGCCGCTGCTCTGGTATCCGCTCGGCCTGACCACACTGCAATTCGGCCACTGGGTCGGGGCCGGCGTGCATGACGTCGGCCAGGTCGTAGCGACCGCCCAAATCGCCGGGTCTGCGGCGCTGGCCGTCGCAATCGTCGTCAAGCTCACCCGCGTGCTGATGCTGGCGCCGATCGTGGCTGTGGCATCCGTCGTCGAACGTCGGAAGCATGCTGTGCTGGTGGGCAACGGCACCATCACTGCAGCGGATGCGGCGCCGACGCGTCCGCCGATCGTGCCGCTGTTCGTGGCCGGCTTCATCGCCGCCGTGCTCGTACGCACCCTGCTTCCGGTGCCGGAGATTGTATTGGACGCGGCCGATACCCTGCAGACCGCGCTGCTCGCGATGGCGTTGTTCGGCCTTGGCTCTGCGGTACGTCTCGGCTCGTTGGTGCGTACCGGCTGGCGTGCGCTGCTGGTTGGCCTGCTCTCGTGGGCCATGATCGCGGCGCTCGCCTATGGCGCGGTGCAGCTGGGCTGACAGCTGCTTCAGTGACCGCCGTCGACCAGCTTCAGGCCGATGACGCAGCCGATGAGGCCCAGGATCAGCAGCACCTTGACCAGCGAGGCTGGTTCGCCGCCGAAGATCATGGCGTAGGTCACGGTGAGTGCTGCGCCGATTCCCACCCAGACGCCATAGGCGGTGCCGGTGGAGATATCGCGCATGGCCCAGGCGAGTCCGCCCATGCTGGCGACGAGCGCCACACCGAAGATGACGGATGGCCAAAGTTTGGTGAAGCCGTCGGATTTACCGAGGGCTGTTGCCCAGACGGCTTCGAGCACGCCGGACACAATAAGGATGATCCACGACATTAGTCACTCCCGTGGCCAGTCTTGTCGCGTTCCGGGTACTGATCCGTCGTCCGGGGTCGCGGCTGCGCGACCTGTGTCCAGAGTAGCGGGAGGGGCTGTGCAGGCACTGTGCAGTATGAGGGCACTGTGCAGTATGAGGGCACTGTGCAGTGCTAGCTGGGTTCCTCCGGCCGGCGGAACTGGCTGATGGTGAATTCGGCGCCCTGTGGGTCGCGAATGTCGGCGAGTAACGTCCACATCTGGTCGTCGGTGCCGAGCACCGTGCCGCCCAGCTCGCGGACGAGATCGAGGCTCGCTGCCCGGTCGGCAACGCTGAACTTCACCCGCCAGTGCGCGTTCTCTGCGCCTGCAGTCGCGCCGGCAGTCGCGCCGGCAGCACCAGTGTCTGGCACCTGCTCGATCGCACCGATGACATCGGCGAATCCCGCCGGCGCCCCCACCTGGCGTTCAAAGATGTCAGGGTCGGATGTCGCTGCGAGGTACTCGCCGTAGCCATCGACCGCGATCATTGCCTCGACCGTCTGGCCGAAGTCGAGGTAGGTCCAGCCGAAGACCGTCGTGTAGAACGCCTTGGCGGCGTGCTCGTCTGTGGTGCGCAGGTCGCTGAAGTTCCACGAACCAGGCCCGTTGACCGCCTGCGCGCCGAGGCGACGGTTCGCCTGCCACAGCCGAAACTGAGCGCCCTGCGGATCGGCGCAGAGTGCCATGCGGCCCGCCTGGGCGACGTCCTCAGGGCCGTGCAGCACCGTGCCGCCCGCGGCTGTGATCGCGACCGCTGTCTCCTCGGCGTCATCCGTGGCGATGTAGGTGTTCCAGACTGCGACGCCAACGCCCGTCGCGATGGCTGCGGCGTCCGTGCCGTCATGCTGCGCGATGAGGTAGACGGACTGGGCTGCTGGCGGCATCGCGTTCGAGAATGTCCAACCGAACAGGGCGCCGTAGAACCGCGCTGCTGCATCAGGGTCTGGTTGATCGGTGTCGATCCAGGAGGTGACCCCTGGCGGGTAGGTACGTGGAGGGATCTCGGTCATCTGCTTTCCCCTGTCGAACGTCATCTCTTGAACGTCGTCCTCGTCGTTGGTCACGATCAGGGTAGCGCTGGCCGCCGACAGGAGACAGGGGTCGGGTGGGCTGTGGAGCTCGACGAGGCGGGTGACGTCTGGGTCTGTTTCGAGATCCGTTTGACACAACCAGGTAGTTAGTGTTCAATCAGTCACATGGCTTCAACGCAGGCATCTGGCAGCGGTCGATCTACCGCGGAGGAGCAACGACCCCGGATCCTGGGGCATGCCGTCCATGTCTTCGCCAAAGCCGGCTACCACTCCACGCCGATCACCGACGTCGCCGCCGCCGCAAAAGTATCTCCCGCCTACGTCTTCCGCCTCTTCGGCGGCAAACAAGAACTGTTCATCGACGCCATCGACAGTTGCTACGACCAGGTCGCCGCAGCCCTTCAAGCTGGGGGAAAGAACACCTCGTCGACGAACCCAGCAGACGTTGCCGAAGCGATGACGGCGGCGTACATCGAATTGATCGCCGACCGGGATCTCATCGCCCTACAGGTGCACGCACAAAGCGCGTGCGACATCCCCGAGGTCCGGGACGCCGTCCAACGCGGCCTTGCCACCGTCACCCACGTCGTCGCAGCCATCCCGGGCATCACCGACGCCGACGTGCAACGATTCATCGCCTACGGGCAGCTCTGCCACCTCATCGTCCAGGCCGACCTCACCGGCATCGACTCACCGTGGGCCAAAGCACTCACGCACGGCATCCGACACCTCTAAACCCCAGCCCCCTTTCAGCCATCCTTCAACACATCGTCTCATCCCAAATTGTGATTGTTCAGTCAGTCACTCATAGAAAAAGGTTCTCATGAACGTCCTCCGTGTTGTTTCCTCTGGCGCTTTACTCGTCGGTTCGGCCATATATCTCGCGGCCGAAGCCATCGCCGCAGCTGCCTGGAAGTCGCCGACGTACAGTTACGCCCAGAACTGGATCAGCGACCTCGGATCCGCCTCGAAAGGCGTCTTCCAAGGGCGGGAACTGGATTCGCCGCTGCACGCGGTCATGAACGCCGGCTTCATCATCCAGGGGCTTCTGCTGGGTCTGGCTATTGTGCTGCTGTCTCGTACGGTGTCCGGTCGCTCTCGCCGATTCACCGCCGTCATGGCGGGCGTCGTCACTCTCGGGTACGTTCTGGTCGGCACCTTCCATGGCTCCCTACAGGCACAGCAGAACGGCACCCTGTGGCTACATTTCACCGGCGCCACCTTTGCAATCCTCGGAGCGAACACGCTGGCGCTCGTCCTCGGGCTGCACTGGCGGAAAACTCCGGACACCCGGACCCTCGGTGTCCTCAGCATCATCGCCGGTGTAGTCGGGCTGGTGGCGACTGTGGTGTTGTTGTCCACGTTCAACTCCGCCCTGCCCTCCGGTGCGATTGAACGGGGCTCGGTCTACCCGATCGTCCTCTGGGAAGTGCTCGTCGCGGTCACCCTCCTGCGCCGGCCCATCGCCGCGTCAATGCGGGCGGCTGCCAGCGCCGGGATTGTGCCAGCGCACGCCTGACCCCAGCTCAGCGCGACAGCGCGAAGATCGAGAGGTCGAGGTTGGCGCCGGCGGAAGCGGGTGGCGCGGCATCCGTTGCCAGGTCGGCCAGGATACGCCCGACGGAGGGCGTGAACTTGAAGCCGTGCCCACTGAAACCCGCGCCGACAACGACAGGGCCGACGCGATCGAGGATGAAGTTCTCATCTGGTGTCGTCGTGTACGTGCAGCTCACGGGTTCGAGCACATCGGCATCGGCGCCAGGCAACCAGTCGCGCACATAACGCTGCAATGCCGCGAGCTGGGTGGGCTCAGGCAGGAAGGTGCGCGCATCGGGGTCGGTGACCGGGCCGACGCCGTGCCAGCCCGCTTTGACGCCCTGGCCGGGCGTGTACATGCCGTACACCGCTGAGTACCAGTAGCCGGGGTTCGACGGGTCGATGGCGTGATTGAAACCTGGCCAGTCGAGGGCGGCGCGCGCGGCGGCATCCGCTGACTGATCGCGAAGAGCGAAGTGCGCCGGCTGCTCCTGCGTGACGACGAGGCGCGGCAGCGGAGTGCCGCTGAGAACACTGGCACCGTGCAGACTGTCGCCAAGCAGCTTGTTCGTCCAGGCGCCGGCCGTGACGACGACGCGCTTGGCGACGATCGTCTCTGGCGCAGCGTCATCCGCGCCCTCAACCGTCACGCGCACCTCGTCATCGCCGAGCACCTCGATGCTGAGCACGCGGGCGTCGTGGCGCACGTCGGCACCGTTGGCGCGCGCTGCCTGTTGCATGGCCGCCACGGCGGCGTCGGCGTTCAGGCGACCGGCATCGGGCGTGTAGAGCACGCGGCCATCGAAGCGGATGCCAGGCCAGCGCTCCCCCGCGGCATCCGGCGTCAGAAATTCAGCTCCAAAGCCGATCCCGGCGAGCGCCTCCGCCACGTCGTCGAACGCGGGGTTGCGGCCGTGGTTCACGATGCCGACCTGGTCGAACACGTGCGAGCCGGTCTCAGCCTCAAGGTCGCGCCAGAGCGGCAGTGCCTCAGCGAGCATCGCAACGTAGGTGGGGTCGGCATACGCCGTGTTGAAGTTTCGCGAGGCGCCGTGGGAGGCACCGTTCAGGTGTCCGGGGCCGAATCGCTCGAGCAGGGTGACGGATCGCCCGCGCCTGGCGAGCTGCCACGCTGTTGCGGAGCCCATGGCTCCCCCGCCGACGACGACCGTTTCCACCTGTGTGACCATGCCCTCAATCCTGCCGTACCCCGCGCATCCGCTTGACACTGGCAGCCCCAGGGTGGCGGCGGATTGCGCTCTGTTACACGCTCGCCGCCCGGCTGCGGCGTGGCAGCACTAGCGTGAGGCCATGGCAGATCGCGAGTACGGCTTCACCACGCGTGCAATTCACGCTGGCAACATTCCAGACCCGGTAACCGGAGCCCGCGCGCTGCCGATTTACCAAACGAGTGCGTACGTCTTCGACGACACAGCGGATGCCGCGGCGCGCTTCGCCCTGCAGAAGTACGGCAACGTCTACTCGCGGCTGGCCAACCCGACGGTGGCAGCATTCGAGGAGCGCATCGCCAGCCTGGAGGGTGGACTCGGCGCCGTCGCGACGGCCAGCGGACTCTCCGCGCAGTACATCACCTTCGCCAGCCTCGTCGGCACTGGGGACCACATCGTCTCCTCAGCAAACCTCTATGGCGGGTCGATCACCCAGCTCGACGTGACGCTCCGCCGCTTCGGTGTCGACACCACGTTCGTGCAGGGCTCTGACCCGGGCGACTACGCCGCGGCGATCACCGACAAGACGAAGTTGATCTTCGCCGAGACGGTGGCGAACCCGTCTGGCGATGTCGCTGACATCGAGGACCTGGCCGCTGTCGCCCATGCGGCCGGCATCCCCCTCATCATCGACTCCACCGTCGCCACCCCGTACCTCACCCGGCCCATCGAGTGGGGCGCAGACATCGTCATCCACTCGGCGACGAAGTTCCTCGGCGGGCACGGCACGACGCTCGGCGGCGTCGTGGTCGAGAGTGGCCGGTTCAACTGGCACAGCGACAAGTTCCCGCTGTTCGGCGAGCCGGTGCCGAGCTACGGCGGCCTGCAGTGGTCTGGCAACTTCGGCGAGTACGCCTTCCTCACGCGCCTCCGCGCTGAGCAGCTGCGCGACATCGGCCCTTCGCTGGCCCCGCACTCCGCCTTCCTGCTCGCGCAGGGCGTCGAGACACTGCCATACCGGATGCAGGCACACGTCAACAACGCACGCATCGTCGCAGAGTGGCTGGATGCCGACCCGCGCGTCGACTACGTCAACTGGGCCGGCCTGCCGACCCACCCGCACTATGAACGCGGGCTCAAGTACCTGCCGAAGGGACCTGGCTCTGTCTTCAGCTTCGGCGTGAAGGGTGGCAGGGATGCCGGCCGCACCTTCATCGAATCGCTCAACCTGGCCAGCCACCTCGCCAACATCGGCGATGCGAAGACCCTCGTCATCCACCCCGCGTCCACGACGCACGCGCAGCTGAGCGAGCAGCAGCTCATCGACGCCGGCGTGCTGCCAGGGCTCGTGCGCCTGAGCGTGGGCATCGAAGATGTCGACGACATCATCTACGATCTGGATCAGGGGCTTGCGAAGGCAGCGGGAGGCACCAAATGAGCGTCATAGAGACTGCGGAATCCCAGACCGTGCAGCTGGCCAATGGCTTGAGTTGTGATGTTCCGGCCGATTCCCCGCTGGCCAAGCTGCTGCGCTCCCAGCGCACCTGGGTCGGTCCTGACGCCAAGGCCCGCCTGAAACTGCTCCGCGAGGCGAAGTCGGTGGCCATCGTCGGCGCATCGCCGAATCCGGCCCGCTCCAGCTACTTCGTCGGCACCTACCTGCAGCAGTCGAGCGACTACCGGGTGTACTTCGTCAACCCGAACGCCGACACCATCCTCGGCGAGAAGGCGTACCCAGACCTCGCCTCGCTCCCAGAAGTTCCCGACATCGTGGATGTCTTCCGCCGCGGCAGCGACATCCCCGCCGTCATCGACGACGTCGTGACCATCGGCGCCCCCACCATCTGGGTGCAGCTGGGAATCTGGAACCAGGATGCCGCAGAGTACGGCGAGTCCAAGGGCTTGAACGTGGTCATGGACCGCTGCATCAAGATCGAGCACGCCCGGTTCAACGGCGGGCTGCACCTGCTCGGCTTCGACACCGGGCAGATCACGGCGCGGAAGACGATCCGCTAGCGACCCCGCTGATTGAGGAACGAGCGCCAGCGAGTGTCTCGAAATCCCGCGAGCCGGTCTCTGACATCGTGTGTCAGGAGACCGGCCTGCAGGGGTTTCGAGACGGCCTGGCGGCCTCCTCAACCAACGGTGTGGCGTACTACGCCCTGCGCATTCCCCTGATGCCCACGCAGAGGCCGAGGATCGCCGTGATGATCGCTGCGACGAACCCACCGGCCACCGCTGCCGTGGCCAGGTCGCCGGCGAACAGGTCGCGTTCGGCCTGCACGACATAGCTCAGCGGGTTCACGGAGGCGACCACCTTCATCCAGGTCGGACCGTTCTCCAGCGGCAGCAGCATGCCGGAGAGGATCATCAGCGGGAAGATGACCGTCTGGTGGATGACCCAGAACATCCAGTCACGCGAGCGGCAGGCCAGTGCCACCGCGTAACTCAGTGCGCCGAAGCCGATGCCGAAGATCGCCAACAGGATGAAGCCGATGAGCAGCCCCGGCACACTCACCGTGAAGCCGAACGGCAGCGACACCAGGCAAATCAGCAGCCCCTGCACGGTGAGCGGCACCACTTCTTTCAGTGCACGACCGATGAGCAAAGAGCTCCGCGACAGGGGCGCGACAAGCGTGCGCTCGTGCGAGCCCGTCTGCATCTCGGCCAACAGGCCCGCGCCGGTGCTTGCCGTTCCGAACAGGGCGACCATGACCAGGATGCCCGGCACGAACCACTGCAGGGTCTCCCCGGCCGGCAGGCCTGACGATGCGACTAGCAGTGGCCCGAACAGGCCAAGGAACACCAATGGCTGGACGAGGCTGAACAGCGCGCTGAACGGGTCACGCCAGACGGGACGCAGTTCCCGCACGAGCACGTTCCAGGTGTCGACCGCGACGTTGCTGCGATCGGCAGCGGTGTCGGCCGTGCGCAGGCCGGGGGTGGTGTCGGTGATGGTGCTCATGAGCGTGCCTCCTGTGGTGTCGGTGATGTGCTGGTTTCTGAGTTGCGCTGGCTGTCCTGGCTGTCATCGCTGTCCTGGCTGTCATCGCTGCTCTGGCCATCATCGCTGCTCTGGCCATCCGCGCCCTGGGCAGCGTGCCCCTCCTCGCGGAGGCTGCGCCCGGTGAGCGCGAGGAACACGTCGTCGAGCGTCGGTTGCCGATGGGTCACGCCCACGAGCGGGATCTTCGCGGTGTCGAGCGCGCGCACGAGGCGCGGCACCTCCCGGTCGCCGTGCTGCGCGGCCACCGTGACAACGGTGCCCGCGGCCTGACCGCCGATCTGCGTGGCCGCGGTGGCGGCATCCGCTGGAGTGGCGAAGCTCAGGGTGATGGTGTCGCTGGCGACGTTTGCCTTCAGCGCCGCGGCCGTGTCGTCGGCGATGACGGTGCCGTTGTCCATGACCATGACGCGTTCGGCCAGCTGGTCGGCCTCATCGAGGTAGTGCGTGGTGAGGAAGATCGTGGTGCCGAACCGGTCGCGCAGGTCGGTGATGTGCTGCCAGAGGTTGGCCCTGCTCTGTGGGTCGAGCCCGGTCGATGGTTCGTCGAGGAAGAGCAGCTCAGGCCGGTGGATGAGGCCGAGCGCGATATCGACCCGCCGCTTCTGGCCGCCAGACAGCGACTGTACCTGGCGAGTGGCGATGGCCCCGAGGTCGAGGGAGCCGATGAGCTCATCGGCCCGCGCCCTGGTCTCTGCGCGCCCAATTCCGTAGAAGGCACCCTGGCTCAGGAGTTCGTCGCGCACCCGCTGGGTGTGGCCGCCCGACGCGCCCTGTCCGACGTAACCGATGCGCCTGCGCACGCCGGCGGGGTTCTGACGGATGTCGCAGCCAACCACGGTCGCCTCCCCCGTCGTCGCCGCGAGCAGTGTGGTCAGCAGGCGGATCGTGGTGGATTTGCCGGCACCGTTCGGCCCGAGAAACGCCACGAGTTCGCCGCGCTGGACGTCGAGGTCGAGGGAATGCACGGCGTTGACCGTGGCCCCTTTCACCGCGAACGACTTGCCGAGGCCTCGTGCCCTGATCAATGGTGATGAGCTGGTGTGAGTAGTCATAACGACAGACTAAAAACGCTATAGGACACCTATTGTCCTAATAATCGAGATACTGGGAACATGTCCGATACGACGTCGCGCGCCCTCGATCTGCTGTCGCTGCTGCAGAGCCACCGCCACTGGTCATGCAGCGAATTGGCCGATCGACTCAGCGTCACAGAGCGCACCGTGCGCCGCGATATCGACCGCCTGCGCGAACTGGGCTACCAGATCGATGCCGCCCGCGGCCCCATCGGCGGGTATCGACTGGGAGCGGGCACCGGGATGCCGCCCCTGCTCCTCACCGACGATGAGGGCGTGGCCATCGCGATCGGACTCCGGTCGCAGGCAACGGCCACCCTCCGCGGCGCCGAACACACCACACTGAGTGCGCTGGCCAAGCTCGAACAGGTGCTCCCGCCTGCCTTGAAGCGGCGCATCGACGCCCTGCAGTCGCACGCAACGCTCACGCCATCGCCCGCGCCTGGGCCGATCGTCGATGCCGACCTGCTGGCCCAACTCGCGCTGAGCTGCCGCGACGGCGAGCGCCTGCGCTTCACATATACGGATGCCACAGGGGCTGAGACCGTGCGAAGCGCCGAACCTCACATGCTCGTGCCGCAGGGCCGCCGGTGGTATCTCGTCGCCTGGGACAGGGAACGGGCCGATTGGCGCACCTTCCGCGTTGACCGGATCAGCACGCTGTTGCAGACGCGGGTGCTCTTCCCGGTGCGCGACCTCAGCGCTGCGGGCGCCGCCGCGCTGGTTGCCGCTGCGGTGAGCTGGCGCGAAACGTCGTACCAGCTCACCATCACACTGCGGATGCCGCTGGCCGAGGCCCGCGCGACCCTCGGCTGGTGGGGTCGAGACACCGTGGCACAGGACGCCGACCACACGCTCTGGCCGTTCGCCGGGGACTCCCCTGCCGCACTGGCCGGCGCCCTGCTGTGGATACCCGCCGGGGTGGAGTACACCGTGGGCGGTTCGCCGGAGGTGCTGGATTTCATCCGTCTGCAGCTCGGGCGGATTGCTGCCGCGCTGCCCACGGGTGCCGATGGCACGGCTCGCTAGGATCAGCAGAGTGGATTCTTCTGACGAGGCGCACGTTCGGGTCGCGATTCTCGGCCCCGTCCTGGTCGAAGATCGTCGCGGTGTGCTCGTTCCCCCTCATGGCGCGCGCAGCAGTGCCCTCGTGCAGGCGCTCGCGCTCTCGCGCACGCATGGTCTCTCCAGTGCGGCCCTGATCGATGAGCTGTGGGCAGACGAAGCGCCTGTCAACGCGCGGGCTGCCCTGCAGACACTTGTCTCGCGGCTGCGCGCTGTGGCCGCAGAGGGCCTGATCGTCTCGACCGAGAATGGCTATCGCTTGGCTGTTCCCCCAGGCGCCATCGACCTTGACCTCGCTCGTGCACGCCGCGACCGCGCTGATTCGCTGACATCCGCTGACCCGACCGGCGCCCTGATGCTGGTCGAGCAGGCTCTCGCACTGTGGCGCGCAGAGCCGAGCGGCATGTCGACACCGGTACTCGACCTCCATCGTTCGCTCACTCGCGCGCGCGCTTCGCTCCTTGCCGCGCTCGGCAACGACGATGCATCCCTCGCCGTCTGGAATGTCCTGTCTGAGGACTCCCCCTTCGACGAAAGCGTGACCCACGAGCGGATGCGCGCGCTCGCCAGACTCGGACGCCCTGGCGATGCGCTGCGTGCGTTCAGCGAATTCCGGTCCAGGCTGCGTGACGAACTCGGCAGCTCCCCCTCTGCCGCACTGGTGTCGCTCAATACGCGCTTGCTGCAGGACGACGGTGACGTCGCGACGCAGGAACCTCCAGAGTCAGTTCCGACACCCCAGGTACCGACACCCCAGGCATTGATCGGGCTCCGCAACCCGCCGAACCAGCTTGTCGGACGTGAGGGGGACATCCGTCTTATCGAGGTCGCACTCAAGGATTCACGGCTCGTCACGATTCTGGGCGCTGGCGGACTCGGCAAGACTCGGCTCGCTCAGGAGCTGGCGCGCCGTTCGTCGGCCGCTGCTGTGATCGTCGTCGAGTTGGCGAGCATCGGCACCGACGACGACGTCACCTTGGCACTGGCCTCCACGCTCGGGATCAGTGAGCGGGTGCCAGGACAGCGGCTCGCGGATGCCCCCATGAACGATCTTCGTTCGCTCATTCTGCGGCAGCTCAGCGAACGCGACACCCTTCTTGTCGTCGACAACTGTGAGCATGTCATTGATGGCGCCGCACGCTGGGTGGCTGACATCCTGGCGAGCACGTCAACAGTGCATGTGATCGCGACCAGCCGCAGCCCGCTGGCCATCGGCAGCGAACGGGTCTATCCGCTGGAGCCCCTCGCCAGCAGCGCAGAAGGCACGGACGACGCCTCGAGTCTGGGCCCGGCCGTGCGCCTGTTCTGCGAGCGCGCCCGCGCAGCTCGCCCCGGCGTCGCCCTCCCGCTCGACACCATCGCGCGGCTCTGCACTCGCCTCGATGGCCTTCCCCTCGCCATCGAGTTGGCCGCTGCCCGGGCGAGGTCAATGTCTGTCGAAGAAATCGAACGCCGCCTTGAAGACCGGTTCGCGCTGCTCGTCGGTGGCGACCGTGCTGCGGCAGAGCGTCATCGCACCCTGCAGGCGGTCATCGAATGGAGCTGGAACCTGCTCTCCCCCGTCGAGCAAGCAGCTCTCCGTCGGCTCTCGCTGTTTCCAGACGGCTTCGGCGAAGTGGCAGCCCGCCGCGTCGCATTGCTCGATGCTGCGCCCGACAGCCCCGCCGCCGTTCTCGACATCCTCGATGCGCTGGTGTCCCAATCGCTGCTCGGTGTGCATGAAGACGAGACGACCGGCCAGCTCCGCTATCGGATGCTGGAGACGGTACGGGAGTTCGGTATACGCGAACTCGGTCTGGCCGGTGAAGAACAGGCAGCCCAGCTGGCAATCTTCGCCTGGGCGGAGTCGTTCTCGCTCGCCGCATTCCCGCTGCTGGATGGCCACACCCAGCTGGAACAGTACGTGCAGATCCGCATCGAGCATGACTCGCTGCTCTGGACACTGCGGCAATCACTTGCAGCAGGCCGGTCGGATGTCGTGGCGAGCGTGTTCGCCGCGATCGGGTTCTACTGGAATATACGCGGGACGCACAGTGAAGTCGCGGCATTCGCCCCGAGTGTGCTGCGTGTCATGCGCGGCTACGAACCGGATGCCGTCCACGCGGAGTCAACACTGGCCTCCGCACTTCTTGTCAGCACCATTCTGTTGCTTGACAGCAGGCGCATTCGCGACGCAGCCGTCGCCATCAGCGCGCTGAGGAAACTGACAGCCAACGGGCATCCGGTCTCTCGAAGGCTTGATGCTCTTGCCCAATTCCTGCTGCACAGCTCCGACCGACAGAGTGCCGCTGCCGAACTCGCCGCGATGCAGAAGTCCAGCGACCCGTCGACCACCCTGATCGGCCACCTGATCGGCGTCCAGCTCGCGGAGAATGACGGCGATCTGGAGCTGGCCCAACGACTCGGCGCCAGAGCCTGGCAGGTGGCGACGGAGCGAGGCGATGTCTGGATCGCATCCACGTCGGCGATGCTGATGGGGCAACTCGCAAGCCAGAACAACCAGCCGACGGATGCCCTCAGCTGGATTGATCGCGCGACTGCGGGTCTGGGTGCGCTCGGCGCTGACGAAGACGTCAGGCAACTGCTGTGGATCAAGGGCACCAATCTCATTTCGATCGGCAAGCTCGACGAGGCCAGGGCCGTCTTCGACGGATTCAGCAGCAACGCCTCCCCGACGCCTAATGGATTGGACGTTCGCTCGGTGACGATGGCGGGGCACGCCGAGATCGCCAGGGCACTCGGCCGCTTCGATGAGGGAGCCGAGTTGTACGACACGGCGGTTCAGATGCATGTCACCGGCCGGGAGCGCACATCGCCGTGGTTCACCATGCTGTTGGCCGGTCTGATCACGGCTTGGGTGGGCGATGGCACGGGCGAACCGGAGAAGATCGCGGCACTCGCCAGGGTGCTGCGCGCCCGCACGCTCGGCGCGCAGAGGGCCAGGCCCGGGTTGGTCGACAAGCCCGTGCTTGGCACCGCGGCGATTGGCTACGCCGTCTGGGCTTTGACGGTGCCGGCCATGGCCGAGATCGGACTGGAGCTGCTCGTACTGGCCGAGGCCATTCATGGCAGGCAAGACCTGCCCGTGCTGCATCTGGATGCCCACATTACCCGGGCATCAGCACAGCACTCGGCGGAACGGATTGCAGACCTGCGGGCAGCCGCTGCCGCGCTCTCGCTCGATGAGCGCGCCCACCGCGCGCACGACTTGTTGGCCCGTCCTGTGCTTCTGGGGTGAGGCGGCGCAGCCCCAACCTGTAGCGAATACAGGATGAATCGAGCAGATGTCACCGAATACAGGACGGATCGCGCTCTCTGCGGCAACGTTTCCGGTTTTCGCGACATCGCGAACCAGGTGCCCAACCCGCAACGCGTACGCAGCCCGCCTCTCCAGGACGGAGAGACGGGCTCGGCTTGGGTGCGGCTCACGGGAAGCGATTGGGTATCGCAGGATTCCTGAGTGAGGGCTGCCGCCTTTCGCAGGGCCGAAAACGGCGCCCCGCGCCGTTTTAGGCCCTGCGCATGTAAGCCCTCACCGTCAGGGGTGCGAACACCAGAACGATGACGGCCGCGCCGGCCAGCGCGAGTGCGGCATCCACTCCGAAGGTGCCAGAGACTGTCAGCTCACGCACGGCGGTGACCAGGTGCGATACCGGGTTCGCGTTCACGAAGCCCTGCAGCCAGCCCGGCATGGTGTCGACCGGTACGAAGGCGTTCGAGAGGAACGTCAGAGGGAACAGCACGATCATCGAGATGCCCTGTACGCTGCTCGCGCTGCGGGCAATGACACCGAAGAAGGCGAAGACCCAGCTGATCGCCCATGCTGACACGATCACCAGCAGGATCGCGAGGATCACACCGCCAAGACCGGCTTCCGGGCGGAAGCCCATGATGTATCCCATGGTGAAGGTGAGCGTTGACGCGATGGCGTAGCGCACGGTGTCGGCCAGTAGCGCACCGGCCAGCGGCGCGATGCGGGCGATCGGCAGCGACTTGAACCTGTCGAACACGCCCTTGTCCATGTCCTCCCGCAGCTGCACGCCGGTGACGACCGACGTTGTGATGACCGTCTGCACCAGGATGCCGGGGATGATCACCGGGAGGTAGCTCGCCACATCCCCGGAGATCGCCCCGCCGAAGATGTACGTGAACATCAGCGTGAAGATGATCGGCTGCAGCGTCACATCGAACAGCTGCTCTGGCGTGCGCTTGATCTTCAGCAGGCCGCGCCAGGCCATCGTGAAGGAGTTGCGCATGGTCTGCTCGAGGCTGACGCGATTGCCCAGGGTGCGCGTTGCCCCTGGGGCGATGATGGTGGCGCTCATGCGCTGATCCTTTCGGGGGTGGAATCGGTGTCAGTGGAGGAGGCGGCGGTGGCCGCGGTGGTATCGGTCTCCTCGGCAACGCCGTGACCGGTGAGCGTGAGGAACACCTCGTCGAGGGTTGGCTTCTGCAGCGAGAATTCGGTCAAGCGGATGCCGGCCTCACGCAACACCACGAGCAGTTCGGTGACGCGGTCTGGGTTATTGATCGGCACGTTGATGCGGGAGCGCTCTGGCGAAACGGTGCCAGGGACGCCGAGGAGTGAGTGGATGGCGCGCAACGCGTCATCGGCATCCGTCTGGTCGACGAGGGTCACCTGCAGCGAGGCTTCGCCAACAGATGCCTTCAGCTCGTCGGCCGTTCCCTCTGCAACCACGATTCCGCGGTCGATCACCGCGATGCGGTCGGCAAGTTGGTCGGCTTCGTCGAGGTACTGGGTGGTGAGCATCACCGTCGACCCTGTCGCGACCAGACGGCGGATGGTGTCCCACATCTGGGCGCGGGTGCGCGGGTCGAGGCCGGTGGTCGGCTCATCGAGGAAGATGAGGGGCGGTTGCGAGATGAGGCTGGCAGCAAGGTCGAGGCGTCGGCGCATACCGCCGGAGAAGTTCTTGAGGGGGCGCTTGGCTGCTTCGGTGAGCCCGAATTCGTCGAGCAGGTCTGCCGACTTCTTTCGGGCGGCAGCGCGGCCAAGGCCATGCAGGCGGGAGAAGAGCACGAGGTTCTCGGTGGCGCTGAGGTTCTCGTCGACGGACGCGTACTGGCCGGTGACACCGATCAGCTGGCGAACGATCTGCGCTTCCCGCTGTACGTCGTGGCCGAAGACTCGGGCTTCGCCGGCATCCGGTCGGAGCAGGGTTGCGAGCATGCGGATGGTGGTGGTCTTTCCGGCACCGTTTGGGCCGAGCACGCCGTAGACGGTACCCGTGCGAACGTTGAGGTCGATCCCGTCGACCGCGCGGTTCGCGCCGAACGTCTTGACGAGTCCGTGGGCTTCGACGGCCCAGTCTGAGGTGGTTGTGGTTGTCATAGGCACCATGCTGGTCGCGGCGACTTTCATGGCGCTGTCACGGTGCTGTCACCGCGCTATCACTGCTGTCACTGCTGTCACTGCTGTCACCGCTGTCACCGCTGTCACCGCTGTCCAGGTTCGGGTTGGCCGATAGGTTTGCTGCCGCGTTGCCCGCGGGCGCTGAGCGCTAGGCTCCGACGCATGGCATCCGACCAATCGCCCGCGAGCAACAACTTCGACTGGGCGGAAAACACGCAACAAAATGCGATGACCTCTCGGTCGAAGCTCGTCTCGACCTGGGCCGGAATTGGGCTCGTGTTTCTCGCGATTTGTGTCATCGGAGCGCTAACGGTGGTGGGCGGTCTCCACTACCTTTGGCGATGCAGCGCAGCGCTGTTCGGTTGGGACAGAGACGAGATTCTCGAAGGCCAGCTGTGCCTCGCATCGCACGTCAGCGGGTATTTCTGGGCTCCCCTCGTTGCCCTGCTTCTGGCGGGGATCGCGGGGCTCTGCCTCATCGTGGGGTCGGGTCATCCACGACTCGGAATCGGACTTTCGCTTCTATTCGGTGCCCTGAGCGCAACCGCGTATTTCCTCCTCAGTCCCGGGGCTTAGTCCGCAGTAGCATGCGCGCCGGGTTCAGCGCGCCCGTTCCCGCTGGTCGCGCCCGCTGAAGCGGGCGCGACTCGCCGCAGCGGGCGCGGTGACGGCCCCCGGGGCGAGGTCCAGGCGCCGAGTTCACGTGCGCGGGTTCGGCGGGGCTTCAACTTGCGGGGCTTCAGCTTGCGGGGGTCCAATTCGCTGCGTTCCAGTTTTGGGGGCAGCGGTACGCGCGGGAATCCGCCTAGGATGATCACACGCTGCACCGCGGGACGATCCGCAGGTCAGAGACATATTCAGCGATGTTCTCAGCAGCGGAACAACCGGGGGATCACTATTTTCAGCACGACTAACCTGCGCCGCACCGTTGTGGCGGGCGCAGCATCCGTTCTTCTGCTCACACTCGTCGGCTGCGCAAGCGCCCCCGAACCGGTCGTGACAGAGACCATGACGATGGCACCGAAGCCGACCCCGACGAAGACCCCGAGCCCCACACCGACAGCGGCCCCCGTGCCCACCGCCGAACCGGCGCCCGTCGAAGAACCAGAGCTCGTGCCGAACCCGCCGCTCGGCGAAGTCGTGCCGAACGCGCCTGCGCCGCTCGTTGAACCTGGGCCGGCCGTTGAGCTCGGCTCGATTCCAGGGGCGACCGGATCGACGACCACCGACGGCTCCGGCAACCTGCTGACCTACACGGTGGTCAGCGGTGACTCATTCTTCGACATTGCGCAGCGGTTCGACGTTCCCGTGCAGCAGCTGCTGCACATGAACCCGTCGGTGCCCGGCCTCGGCGAGGAGATCTACATCAACCAGGTCATCAACCTGGACTGGACCACCAAGCGCTAACCACGTACTGATTCTCGCGCCGCATTACCCCGTGTTTCACCCGGAGGGGCGGATTCCGCGCCCCGGGCCTAGCGTTGCCGCATGACAGCTTCCGCCGCATCCGCCCCGCTCGATTCCACGCCGCTTGTTTCTACGCAGCTTGTTTCTACGCCGCTTGTTACAACACAGTGGCTGGCTGACCACCTCGGTGAGAACGACCTCGTCGTGCTCGACGCCACCGTGCTGCTCACCAAGGCGCCGAGCGGCGGATCGCGCTGGCTGAGCGGTCTCGACCAGTATCTGGTCGATGGTCACATTCCAGGCGCGGTCTTCGCCGACCTGCTGGAGGTGTTCTCCGACCCGGCCGGAGAATTCGGTTTCGCGCGGCCGAGTGCCGAGCTGTTTGAGCAGGCTGCGGCATCCGTCGGAATCGACAATGCGACATCCGTCGTGGTCTACGACACGTCGGTGGGGCACTGGGCCGCGCGGATCTGGTGGCTGTTTCGCGCCTTCGGCTACGACAACGTGGCCGTGCTCGACGGCGGCTACACGAAGTGGACGGCAGAGGAACGCGCCACCGAAACCGGCTACGTCGAGCCCCGCAGCGTCGCCGACTCGGCCTCCCGCTTCACGGCCGTCGAACGCGACGGCCTCTGGGTGGACAAGGCATACGTCGAGTCCGTGGTGGCCGGTGAAACGGATGCCGCGCTCGTCTGTTCTGCACCTCCGACCGAGTTCTCCGGCGAGGTGAGCTCGCGTCCGCGCGCCGGGCACATCCCGGGCAGCGTGAGTGTTCCGGCGAGCCGATTGGTCGACCGCGAGACCAATGCGTTTCTCCAGGGTGATGCCTTGGATGCCAAGCTCGCCCCCTTCGTCAGCGCACCTCGATTCGTGACGTACTGCGGGGGCGGCATCGCTGCGGCGTCGAGCGCCTTCGCGCTGGTGCGTGCCGGGCAGCAGAACGTCGCCATCTACGACGGCTCGCTCAACGAGTGGGCAGCGGATGCCGCCGCTCCCCTGACCGTGACCGTCTAGCTCTGGGTGCCCATCCGCAAAGTCAGCTTGACGTCACGTCGTGATCTGCAAGGAGCCGAAGGATGCGGCGGGCAACCTCCTGCATGCCGCGGGCGGTCGGGTGGAACGAACTCGACATCTTCGTGATTCTCAGCGGCGTGATCCACGGATCGCTCGAACCAAGCCCATGGGACTGGTTGTACGCCGAGGCGGGAATCACGTCTGCCCCTGTGCGGCGTGACGCCTCCATGAATGCTGCCGATAGCTGTTGGCCCAGCTGGCGGATGTGCTCAATCTCGTCGCCCGTGAATCGGAGCGTGGGTCCTGGCCGGGATTCCTGGGTGAGGATCGGCAGATTGTCGGCCAGGATCACACGGGCATCGGGCGCTCGCTCACGGATGTCCTCGACAATCCGCACCAGCCCGTCGGTGGCGACATCGACCTCCTCCTCCGTCACGGGATGAAGGGGGTTTCGAGCACGGAGGCGCCGGCCGAGGGTGTACGTCAGCTGCGAACTTTTCAGGCGCTCCACAATGCCCGTCGTCATGACCGCGGGCAGGTAACCGAGATCGTTGCCGCCCACGGTGACCGTCACCAGATCGCTGGATGGCCCAACTGCCTGGATCTGTGGTGGGAACGTGTGGTCCCGGCTGCGCTGCGGCAGGTCGAGGACGTTCGCCGTTGTGGCACCTGAAACCGTCGCGTCGACAAGCTCCGCGCCCAGCGTTGCCGCGACGAGGTGCGCGTAGTTTCGCCCCGAACGCATGGCACGCCGGTCCACAACGGGCTTGATTCCCGGTCCCGCGGCGAAGGAGCTGCCCAGGGCGACCATCTTCGAGTACGGCATGCGTGCCTCCCTACCACGGAGCGTGTGAGCGCAAGCCTCATCGGCAGCCCACACATTGTCAAGGCAACCGGGACGCCACGACTCATGTATCGGGCTAGGCCTTCGGCAGCTCCGGCTCTCCCAGGCTCAACATCAGGCGATTCGCCCAGTTGAAGAACGCGGCGCCATGGATGACATCCGCGATCGACAGGTCATCAAGACCCTGCGCACGCAGCTCGGCCAGGTGCTCCCCCGTCAGTGCGGGCGGCGTTGCCGTGAGGGCAACGGATGCCGCGATGATGGCCGTCCAGCGCGGGTCTTGTGGCGCATCCGTTCCCGCATCGAGCAAGCGCTGCACGTCGTCGCCGCGCTTGGAGTGGTGCGTCGCGAAGCGCGAGTGCACGGATGCGCAGAAGATGCAGCCGTTCGACCGGCTGGTGGCTGCGGCAGCCAGTTCTCGGTCGGCGCGGGGCAGGCCGGCCGTGGTGTTGTAGAAGATGTCCTTGTCGGTGCGGGTGCGGGCGCCGAGGATCTCCGGGTCGCGCGCCAGCAGGGAGAAGTACGGTGACTTCGCGCGGGACGCATCGACGAGTCCTGCCCAGTGCCGCTCGGTCAGCTCGGCCTCTGCGAGCGGTTCGAGCCAGGGCACCCAGCCGAGATCGTCTTGCGTGAAGACCTGCGGACGCGCCAGCTCTGGGTACGGGATCGTGGATTCAGACGTCGCGGTCGTCGACGTGGTGGGTGTGGCGGTGTCAGTCATCAGAGGCCCTTCGGGATGTCAGTGGATGCAGCGGGAGACGACGCAGCGATGTCGGCGGCGAGCAGCCGGAGTCCGGCGATCACCCGAACCTGGAAGCTGAGGAAGGCGACCAGCTGCGACAGGGTGACGATGTCGGTCGTCGACCAGCCGGCATCCAGCAGCACCTGCAGCGCATCCGCGCTCGCCTCGCGCGGACGGAACACCAGCAGGTGCGCGTGCTCGAGCGCCGCGACCAGGCGCGACCCGAGTGCGTCGCGGTTCTGGTCAGCGACGAGGTAGCGCGGCCCGTCGACGTTCTCGGCGCTCAACGCCTCCGCCGGGTACACGCCATACGGCCCGGTGGTGGCGCCGAGGACAATCTCGCCCTGCACTGCGGCGGTCACGTCGGTCACGTCTGCTCCAACGCTGTCGCCGGCCGCCCCATCCGCTTCCCGCAGTCGCGCTTCGTAGAACGCACGGGTCTCGGCGTCGTTGTGCAGCCCGATGACGAAGGTGGCGACTGCGAAACGCTCGCGCGCGGTCACCGTTCCGGGGTGCTCCGGCTCAAACAGCGCGTCGTAGCTGGCCTGCGCATTCGCCTTGGTTGCTGGGCGTGCGTCGCGAAGTGCGGCGATGGCAGACCCTGGTTCGACGCCGACGAGCTGGTCGATCACGTCGGCGCGGCCGTCGAGGTCCGACGAGGCGATGCCGGCCGCGACCTCTGGTGTGGTGATGGTCATGGTGTGCTCCAGTACTGGGTCGTAGTGCTGTGGGTGTGGTCAGGAGATCAAAGCGGATGCCGCGCGCCCGGCGCCGCTGGCGTGCGTGGCGGTGCCGGTGGCCGTGCCAGTGCCGCCCACGCGCGCGCCGATGCCGAGCGCCGGTGCGACCTCGGTGGCGATGAGCTCGATCGAACGCAGGATGAGCTCGTGCGGCGGATCGACGGAGTGCACCTGGAACACCACGTCACTCACGTTGTCGAGCGACCGGTCGGCCGCTAGCGATTCGATGACCTCGTCGACGGTGCCGACGTGGGTGTCGAGCGAGACGATGAGTTCATCGAGGGTGTCGCCGGAGATGGTCTGGCCGGATGCCCGGAACCCGGCGATGGCCCTGCGCAGCCCGATTTCGGCGTAGCGCCGCGCTTCGGCGCGATCGTCGGCGACGAACAGGGTGCGCGACGCCATGATGCGCGGCGGGGTCCCTGCAGGCAGCGCCTCGAAGTAGGCGTCGATGATGGGGAGCTGGATGTCGGAGAGCGTTGCGCCCAGGGCATCCGCTGGCCGTGGCTGTGTGCGGGAGAGCATCAGGCCGTCGCCGGCAGCGCCCGCCCTGGCTGCGCCGGCTGCGGAGAACGTTGCCTGCCAGATGCGGCCGAGCAGGTCTGGCGCGGCCGGGTAGAGCCGGTTGGCCGCAGTCGAGGAGACCGACGACGCACCAGCCTGTCGCGCCCCAAACTCCTCGCCGGCGAATGCGTCGCGTACGATCTGCAGGTGCTCGGCGAAGATGCGGCCGCGGTCTGAGCTCTCGTGTCCGAATGCCGTGAACGAGGATGGCGTTCCGCCGGAGCCGACGCCCACCTCGAGCCGCCCGTTGGAGAGCAGATCGAGCACGGCGGCATCCTCTGCGACCCTGATCGCGTTCTCGAGGGGCAGCGTGATGATGCCTGTGCCGAGCCGGATCTCGGAGGTCAACGCCGCGACGTGCGCGAGGAAGACCAGGGGCGATGGCAGACCGCCCTCCTTCTCATGGAAGTGGTGCTGGGCGACCCAGGCCGAATCGAAGCCGAATCGTTCAGCGGTGGTGATCTGCTGGGCCGCGAACCGGTAGCGGTCGCCGGCCGGCACCTCGTCGAGGAGGCGAGTGAAGAAGCCGAGGCGTCTGGTGGTCATACGAGGATGTTCCTTTCGTGGGGCTGCAGTGGTACCTGCACCTGCGCTGGCACCGGGAGCGGCACCGGCACGGCGGCCAGCAGCTCACGGGTGTAGTCGTGGGTCGGGCGTTGGAAGACCTGCTCAGCGCTGCCGCTCTCGACGATGCGGCCGCGGCTCATCACCGACACGGTGTGGGAGATCTGCCTGACGACCGACAGGTCATGCGAGATGAACAGGTAGGTGAGGTCGAGGTCGCCCTGCAGCTGGCTGAGCAGCTCGAGAATCTGCGCCTGCACCGTCACATCGAGCGCCGACACTGCCTCGTCAAGCACAACCACCCGCGGGTCGACGGCGAGCGCCCTGGCGATCGCCACGCGCTGGCGCTGCCCGCCGGAGAGCTCACGGGGCTTCCGCTCGAGGGCGGCAGCCGGCAGGGCAACGCGGTCGATCAGTTCCGCGGCACGCTTCGCCCGCCCCTGACGGTCGGCGAGCGCGAAGTTGCGCAGCGGTTCTGCGACGATCTGGCCGACGCTCTGGCGCGGGTCGAGCGAGGCGAATGGGTTTTGATAGACGAGTTGGATGCGACGGCGCAGCTGCCGAAGCGCCTCACCGCGCAAGGGCGCGACGTCATCCCCATCCACCTCAACGCGCCCGCTCGTCGGCTCCTCGAACCGCACGATCATGCGAGCTGTTGTGGTCTTGCCCGATCCTGATTCGCCGACGATGGCGTGGGTGGTACCGCGGCGCACGCTGAACGACACGTCGTCGACGGCGCGGAAGCTCGCACCGTTCCTGGTCGGAGCCGCGAATTCCTTGACCAGGTTCGTGACCTGGATGGCCGACGGGTTCTCGGCCGCGACACTGCCGGCATCACGCAGGTAGATGGGCGGCTTCTGCGACCGGAACGCAACGGGAGCCAGCGCCGGAGCGTTCGCCAGCAGGCGCCTGGTGTATTCGCTCTGCGGGTTGGCCAGCACCTCACTCGTGTTGCCCTGCTCCTGGATGCGGCCATCCTGCATCACAACCAGCCGACTCGACCGGCTGGCGGCGACGCCGAGGTCGTGAGTGACGAACAGGATCGCGGTTCCGAACTCGGCGCGCAGGTCGTCGAGCAGGTCGAGGATGCGACGCTGCACGGTGACGTCGAGGGCGCTGGTCGGCTCGTCGGCGATGATCAGTTGCGGCTCTAGTGCGATCGCGATGGCGATCAGCACACGCTGGCGCATGCCGCCGGAGAGCTGGTGCGGGTACTGCGCGGCGCGCAATTCAGGGTCGGGCAGGCCGACGCGGGTGAGCAGCTCGACAACGCGGGCAGCGATGTCGCGCCTGGCGCCCTTCCGGTGGATGCGGAGCACCTCGCCCACCTGCGCGCCGATGGTCTTCACCGGGTTCAGCGAGCTGGTCGGGTCTTGTGGCACGAGGCCGATCTGAGCGCCGCGCACGGTTTCGAGTCGTTTGTCTGGCCAGCCGGCGATGTCGGTGCCGTTCAACAGAATGGAGCCATGGTCGATCCGCCCATTCCCCGCAAGCAGGCCGATGATGGCGTGCGCGGTGGTCGACTTGCCAGAGCCGGATTCACCGACGACCGCCACCACCTCACCGGGTTCGATCGCGAACGACACGTCATGCACGACGCGGGCTGTTCCGGCAGCCGTGCTGTACGACACGGCAAGGTTGTTGATCTCGAGCAGACTCATGCGCGCTCACCTCCGATGGACTGGCTGATGCGGTTCGTCGACAACACCACGAGCACGACGAGGATGCCGGGGAAAGTGGTCAGCCACCACGAGGTCGCCACGTAGTTGCGGCCCTCCGCGATGAGCAGGCCCCACTCGGGCGTGGGCGGCGGTGCACCGTAGCCGAGGAAGCCCAGTGTCGAAATGGCCAGGATCGCGACACCGAACTGCAGGGCCGCGAGCGAGATGACCGGCGCGAGCGAGTTCGGCAGCACATGACGGATGAGCACGGTTCCGAAACGCCCACCAGACCCGAAAGCTGCCTCCACATAGTCGGCGCGGCGCACCCGCACGACCTCAGACCGCGACAGCCGAGCAAAGGAGGCGATCGACGCAACACCGACCGCGATCGCGGCGTTCACCGTGCCGAAGCCGAGCAGGATGATGATGGTCAGCGCCAGCAGCAGGCCGGGGATCGACAGCAGCACATCGATGACGCGCATCAGGATGTCGTCGATGATGCCACCGACCGACCCGGCGACCAGGCCAATGGCTGTGCCGACCACGAGCCCAACCGTCACGGCCACGAACGCGCCCGTCAGTGAGTTGCTGGCACCGAAGATGACCCGGGCGAGAAGGTCGCGGCCGAGGGCATCCGTTCCGAACGGATGCGCGCCGCTCGGGGCCTGCAGCTTCTCGGCGGCGACGCCGCTGAGGGGATCGAATCCGGTGAAGACGCCGGGCAGGACAGCCCAGAGTGCGACAAGCACGACCACGGCCCAGGCGAGGATGAGGCCGAGCGACGGGCGACGGCGACGACGGCTCTGCTGCCGTTCTCCGCTGGCGGGTTCAGGAGCAGGCGAGGTGGCGGGAATCCCAGCGACGCCAGCACGTGCACGAGCGGCATCAGCGGCACCAGCGGCATCCGCTGAAACAGCGGCTTCAGAGTTCAGGACGGTCATGCGAGCACGGTGCCTTTCGACTCGGCGGTGGCTGGAGTGGTGGCTGAAGTGACGGCTGGGGTGGCGCCTGTCACGGCATCCGTTGTTGTAGCGCTGCCGGTGCCAGAGCGCGGACGCCCGGTTCGCTTCGGGGCAAGCCGGGGATCGAGCACCGGATAGAGCAGGTCGACGACCAGGTTCACGGCAACGAAGACGAGCGCAGAGAGTACGACGATGGCTTGCAGCACGGGAACGTCCTGCGAGGTGACGGCCTGCTCGGCGAGGCGCCCGATGCCGTTGCGGCCGAAGACGGTCTCGGTCACGACGGAGCCGGCGATCAGCTCGCCGAAGATGAGGCCGGCGATGGTGAGCGTTGGCACGAGGGCGTTGCGGGCCACGTGGCGCCAGAGGATCCACTGGCGGGATGCCCCTTTGGCCTGGGCAACGGCCACAAACGGCTGTGTGTAGACCGCGTCGAGGCTGCGGCAGAGTATCTGGGCCAGTGGGGCGGAGATCGGGATGGCCAGGGTGAGGATCGGCAGGATCAACAGCTGCGCTTCTGTCCCGCCGATCACGGGCACGAGCCGCAGCTGGAAGGAGAACACCTGCACGAGCAGGATGCCGAGCCAGAAAGTCGGGATGGAGATGAACAGGCTCGGGGCCGAGAGCAAAACGCTCCGCAGCCAGGAGAAGCGTGTGTAGCTGGCGGTGAAGGCGATGGCTGCGGCGAGCAGGATGGCCAGCAGGAAACCGCCGGTCGCGAGTTTCAGCGTCTCTGGGAGCCCCTCGGCCAACCGTTCGATCACCGGGGTGCCGGTCTGGATCGAGTACCCGAAGTCGCCGCGGAGGAAGCCGAGCAGCGTGTGCAGGTACTGGATGACGGCCGGCTGATCCACACCGTAGCGCTCCCGGATCTCCAGGATCTGGGCCGGTGACAGACCCAGCTCCGGATTCTCAAACTTGATCATGACCGAGTCGCCCGGCAGCGACTGCAACAGCACGAACGTGATCGTGAACGCCGCCCACAATACGAGGGCTGCCTGCCCTACTCGTCCGGCGACGTACCTGAGCGTGCTCATATCCGCCCCTTTCCTTGTCGTTCGTGTCTGTGGGTATCTGGCCCATCCCGGTGGTTGAGGAAGGCGCGAGCGTGCGAGCCCCTGTCTCGAAACCAGGCGAGTCGGGATCGACTCACGCGGTTTCGAGACGGCCTGGCGGCCTCCTCAACCACCGGAGTGGATGGTGGTGCGTGTTACTTGTTCAGCCAGACGTTGTAGAAGCTCGGGCGGCCGACCGATTCGAAGGTCACGCCCTTCACGTACGTTGCGGCGCCGTACACCTGCGGTTCCTCGAAGAACGGAATCGCGTAGCCCTGGTCGATGATGTACTCCTGGGCTGCGGCGACATCCGCGTTCCTGGCATCCAGGTTCGGTTCGGCGGCTTCAGCTTCGAGCAACGCGTCGAGCTGTGGGTCGTTCGACAGGATGACGTTGCGGTTCTTGGTGTGGAACTGGCTCTTGATCACGTCCTGGTCTGCACGCCCGACCATCGAGTGGTTGAGCGCCGTCTTCTCCGCGTCCTTGATGTCGGCCGCGAGCGATCCAGAGTCAGCCGGCTTGACGTTCAGCAGCACGCCGATCTTGGTCCACTGCTGCGCCACGAGTTCGAGCGTCTGCTTCGACAGCGGCTGGGCGGACGCGACGAACACGTTGAGCGAGAGCTGCACGCCATCCTTGACCCTGATGCCGTCATCCCCGGCGACCCAGCCAGCGGCATCCAGCAGCTTGTTGGCCTTCTTGGGGTCGTACTCGAGCTTGTCGGAGAGATCTTCGTAGCCGAGCGCGCTCTGGGACAGCACCGAGGTGGCCCGCGGGTAGTTCTTCGTGAAGATCGTGTCGACGATCTCCTGCGTGTCGGTGCCGGCCTGCAACGCCTTCCGCACGTTGATGTCCTGCAGGATCGAGTTCGCGGGGCGCAGGAACAGCCCGTTGTTCACGCCGCGGGTCTGCGGCGCGTACAGGTCGAACCCTGCTGCTTCAACGGATGCCTCATCAAACGCCTGCACGTACCGTACGTAGTCGGCCTGGCCCGAGAGCAGCGAGCCGATGCGCACGCTGTCTTCAGGGGTGACGATGACCTTGACCTCATCGAGGTACGCGCGGCCCTGGTGATCGCTCGACGGCGGTGCCCAGTCGTAGTCCTCGCGAGCCGCGAGGTCGATTTCCTTGTCGACGATCTGGTTCGACACTGTGAACGGGCCGGAGCCGACGATGTTCTTCAGCTGGCACTGCTCTTCGTAAGGCAGCGCGAGGGTGGCCGGAGATACCAGGCCGGACTGGATCACCGAGGTGCCCTGCAGGAATCCGGGCGACGGCTGCGTGAAGACGAACTTCACGGTGTGATCGTCGATGACCTCGCTGTGGTCGTAGTTGTTGATGGCCTCAGAAACGGTGAGTTTGAGCTCAGCGTTTCCCTTGCCATAGGTGTCGAAGTTCGCGGCGACCGCTGCGGCGTCGAGCGGGGTGCCGTCTGAGAAGGTCACGCCGTCGCGGATGACGAAGGTGTACTCGGTTGCGGAGTCATTGATCGTCCATGACGAGGCGATCCAGGGCTCGACCTCGAGCGTTTCGGGGTCCTGGTAGGTGAGCTTGTCGGTGATCTGGTTCACGATTCCGCCGTTCGGGTAGAACCCGGTTCCCGGCAGGTAGAGGCAGGTCGGAGCCTGGTACTCGAGGTACGTGAGCGAGCCGCCGGTCACCGGTTCGCCGGCCGACGCGCCCGACGTTGACTCCTGGGACGCGGGGGCGGCGCAGGCGCTGAGGATGACGGCAGTGCTAAGCACCGCTCCGGCAATAAGTGAAGTTCGTGTGATGCGAGACACTGTGGATCCTTTCGCTGTGAGGTGTGGGACTGATCGTGGCAACAGATGTCAACACCGGCGAGAAAGGCCGTCACATGGCTACCGCGTTCGTCACGGAACGTCACGTCCTTGCACTCTCGCGATTCGTGGGGATCTGGCGCCACGCCCGGGCGGCTTCGCGCGGGGGTTTCTCCCATTTCGGCGTGCCTACAATGCACTAGTGCACAGATCTCCCACACGCCCCAGCGCAGTGACTTGCGTCGTACCAACTTTCACCCAGCGCACAGCGCAGTGAGACGTGCATCTGCCCCTCTGCCATCTGCCCCTCCGCGAGACGACGCCGAGCAGGAATCTGCACCGTCAGCGCACCGGCAGCGCGTTGCCCTGATCGACGCCGCCCGGTTCGTAGCAGTACTGCGGATGACGCGTGCCTCGTTCTGGCACTACCTGGCGATCATCCTGGTGGTGCAGGGCACCATCGTGACGTGCGTGATTCCCGCCATCACCAGTCTGTTTGAACTGGCACTGGCCTCTGCAGGCCTCTCAAACCTCACCGACCGCAACCTCGGCACCATGCTGGCCGACCCGATCGCCGTATTGCTGTTGCTCCTGATCGCTGCCATCGCGCTGACGGCCGTGAGCCTGCAGGTCTCCACCATCTTCATCGTGGCCAACCGGCAGCAGGCCGGACGATCCCTCGGCATCCGAGGGATCGTCGCGGCTCTGCTCTGGCACCTGCGCAGGGTCTTCCACTACCAGTCCCCCGTGCTGCTGGCCTATTTCTTCCTCGTTGCTCCGCTGGGTGGCCTCGGCCTGCTCTCTGTGCTCACGAGCGGCATCGGGATTCCGCCGTTCGTCACCGGCGAGTACATGAAGACGCCCATCGGCGCCACCGGATACGTCGTCGTCATCATCGCGATCTTCTATGTGAACCTGCGCCTCATCCTCGCGCTGCCGTTGCTGGTCGTCTCCGGACGCACGCCGCTCCGCTCACTCGGCAGGAGCATCCTCGCGACCCGACGCCGGTCCTGGCAGCTGCTGGTGTCCGTCGGCGGCCCTGTGCTCGTTGCCGTGCTGGTGTCGTCGCTGGGCATTGAGCTGATCATCAGGGTGACCGAGTTTGCCGCAGATCTCCGACCGGGTGCGGCCGTTGTGGTGGAATCCGTGGCCATCGGCACCGGCCGTGCCTTCGGCTTCATCGTCGTCGGAATCACCCAGGTGGTTGTCGCCCATATCCTCGTCGCGATCAGCCGTGACCTGCTCGGCATGCCCACCGTCCGGCCGGAGCCGATGACGGTGCGTCCGAGAGGTGCGCGCGCACAGTCAGCTCTCGCCTGGACTGTCTCCGCCATCCTGGTCATGGGCATTGGGATGGATGCGGCTCCCGCGGTCGCCACGCCCGTCGCCGCGGCATCGGACACACTCGTGATCGCCCACCGCGGTTTCATCGGCGGTGGCGTTGAGAACACGATTCCCGCGCTCGAGGCGGCGGCAGCAGCGGATGTCGACTACGTCGAGACCGACTTCCAGCAGACCGAGGATGGCCAGTTCGTCGCGAGCCACGACAGCAACCTCTTCATGGTCGCCGGCATCAACAAGAACATCTTCGACATGACATTCGAGGAAGTCACGTCCACCCGGGTGCGGGTCGGTGGGCACAGCTCCACGATTCCGTCGATGGCGGAGTACGTCACCCGCGCGGCCGAACTCGGTGTTCCCCTGCTCATCGAGCTCAAGGTGCACGGGCACGAGTCGCCCGATTTCGTCGATGAGTTCCTCGCCGAGCTGGATTCGCTCGGTGTGACGGAGAGCAACATCTACCACTCGCTGAGCGCAGAGGCGGTGGCGGAACTGAAGTCCAAACGCCCTGAGCTCCGGGTCGGGTACACGATCGCTATGACGATCGGCGACCTGCCAGATGTCGACTGCGACTTCTTCGTCGTGGAGCAGGCCTCCTTCAGCGAGGAGTTCCTCGCTGAAGCGCACGCCATCGACAAGCCGGTTTACGTCTGGACGGTGAACGGCGAGGAGACCATTCGCGACCTGCTGCGCGTTCCCGTCGATGGCATCGTCACCGACCACCCTGACACCGCCATCCAGTACCGGTCACTCATCGCCGACGAGCGCGGCTTGTCGTTCCAGGTGAGCGATGCGCTGAGCGACCTGAGCGTGTTCCGCTAGCGGGTCTCGAGACGGCCCTGGCGGGCCTCGTGAATTCAAGCATCGCCGACCAACGGCAATCCCGCTGATTGAGGAGCGCCCGAGGAACGAGGCCGCGTCTCGAAATCGAGCCACGCGGGCTGAACGCAGCTGCGCTGCAGTTGCAACACCCGCATAGCTGCGTTCGACCCGCGCAGCGGGTTCTAGAGCCGGTTCACCCCGGTCACCCGCACGACAGCGGCCCCCGCCTCGTCCGAGGCGGCCAGGTCGACCTCAGCGCTGATGCCGAAGTCGTGGTCTCCTGCAGGGTCGTCGAAGATCTGGCGCACGGTCCAGCATCCGCTTGCCACTGTGCCGTCTGGCCGAGTGCCGGTCTCGTCGAAGATGATGAGTGACGCGCTGCGGGCGTTGCCGCCGGTCTGCACCTCGTCGTATTCGTCGAAGTAGTCGTCCATGGCGTTGGCCCATGCGTCAGCGTCGAAGCCGCTGTCCCGATCGAGGTCGCCGAGCGCCTCGTACTGCTCACGGGCAGCGAGCTGCACGCGCCGGAACATCTCGTTCCGCACCAGGATGCGGAAGGCGCGCACGTTCATCGTGAGGCGTTTCGGCGCTGGCGGCAGCACAGCGGTGGCGCCGGCCTCGTGCGCGGCGAGGTCGGGGTGGATCAGTTCTTCCCACTCGTCGAGGAGGCTGGAGTCGACCTGGCGTACCAGTTCGCCGAGCCATTCGATGAGGTCGAGCAGGTCTTCGGTCTTCGCCTCATCTGGCACGGTCTGCCTGGTTGCCCGGTAGGCATCCGACAGGTAGCGGAGCACGACGCCCTCGCTGCGGGCGAGCTTGTAGTACGCGATGAACTCGCCGAACGACATGGCCCGCTCGTACATGTCGCGCACAACAGACTTGGGCCGCAGCTCAAAGTCCGCAATCCAGGGCTGCGACAGCTTGTACGTGTCGAAGGCGTAGGTCAGCAACTCATTCAGCGGCTTGGGATGCGTGATTTCGTCGAGCAGCGCCATCCGCTCGTCGTATTCGATGCCCTCAGACTTCATGGCGGCGACGGCCTCGCCGCGCGCGTGGAACTGTTGCCCTGAGAGCACCGGACGCGGGTCATCGAGGGTCGCTTCGACGATGGAGATCATGTCGAGCGCATAGTTGCCCGTGCCGGTCTGCACAGTGGGGTCGGGGTCGAGCAGCTCGAACGCGGCGAGCGCGAAGGGCGACAGCGGCTGGTTGAGGGCGAAGTTCGGCTGCAGGTCGACGGTGAGACGGATGATGGTCTCCCCCATCTTCGCGTCGGTCACCTGCTCGACGATCCCGGCGGCACGCAGCGTCTTGTAGATGCCGAGCGCACGCTTGGCCAGTTCGAGCTGGCGCTTCCACGGCTCGTGGTTGTCGAAGACCAGCGAGTACACGTTGGCGAACGCGTCGCCGCCTCGGGCGATCACGTTGATGAGCATGGCGCTGGTCATCTGCATGCTGGAGGTGAGCGTCTCAGGCTCGGCCGCGACGATGCGCTGGAACGACGGCTCTCCCCACGAGACAAAGCCCTCAGGCGCCTTCTTGCGGATGATCTTGCGGCGCTTCTTGGGGTCGTCTCCGGCCTTCTCGATGGCCTTGAGGTTCTCGCTCTCGTGCTCTGGTGCCTGCACGACGACGGTGCCAGCGGTGTCGTAACCCGCGCGACCCGCACGCCCGGCGATCTGGTGGAACTCGCGAGCGTTCAGCTGGCGCATCTTCGTGCCGTCGTACTTGGTGAGCGCGGTGAACAACACGGTGCGGATCGGCACGTTGATGCCGACGCCGAGGGTGTCTGTGCCGCAGATCACACGGAGCAGGCCGCGCTGGGCCAGCTGCTCAACGAGACGCCGGTACTTCGGCAGCATGCCGGCGTGGTGCACGCCGATGCCCATCTTGATCAGGCGCGACAGCGTCTTGCCGAAGCTTGTCGTGAACCTGAATTCCTTGATCAGCTCCGAGATGGCATCTCGCTGCTCTCTCGTGGCCACCTTGGCGCTGGCCAGCGCCTGCGCGCGCTCGAGGGCGGCGGCCTGCGAGAAGTGCACGACGTAAATCGGTGACTGGCCGGTGCCGAGCAGGTCTTCGACCGTCTCGTGGATCGGCGTTGTCTCGTAGTAGTAGTGCAGCGGTACCGGGCGTTCGACACCCGTGACGACGGCGGTCTCACGGCCGGTGCGGCGCTTCATGTCTGCAGCCAGGTCGGTCACGTCACCGAGCGTGGCCGACATCAGGATGAACTGCACCTTCGGCAGCGTGAGCAGCGGCACCTGCCACGCCCAGCCGCGATCAGGGTCTGAGTAGAAGTGGAACTCGTCCATGACGACCTGGTCGACGGGAGTGTCCTCACCGTTTCGGAGGGCCAGGTTCGCGAGGATCTCCGCGGTGCAACAAATAATGGGAGCGTCGGAGTTGACGGAGGAGTCCCCCGTCATCATGCCGACGTTCTCCGCACCGAACACCTCGACCAGAGCGAAGAACTTCTCACTTACCAGCGCTTTGATGGGCGCGGTGTAGAAGGAGCGCTTGCCGGCGGAGAGCGCGGCAAAGTGAGCGCCGATCGCGACCAGCGATTTACCGGTGCCTGTCGGGGTGCTGAGGATGAGGTTCGCGCCGGAAACGATCTCGATGACCGCTTCTTCCTGCGCCGGGTACAGAGTGAGCCCCTGGCGGCCGGCCCAGAGCTCGAACGCCTCAAACAGCACATCGGGATCGGTTACGTGCGGCAGTGCTTCGAGTGTTGACATGATCCTTCGATCTTGCCTTACCCGGGCGTACTGTCGGAGCAGATCTGTTGGTTGAGAAGGAGTTCTCATGGGATTTGATCAGTATCACGAGCCGGCGAATGAGCTCTCGGCCGAGACCCGAACGTTCGCGCGCATGTGCGCCAACCTCACCGAAGAGGCGGAAGCCATCGGCTGGTATGAGCAGCGGATGTCACTTGAACCGGATGCCGTCTCCCACGCCATCATGGCCGACTCGCTGGGGGAAGAGTTCAAGCACTTCAGCATGGACCTGGAATTCTTGCTGCGGCAGAAGCCGCTCTGGCGCGAGACTGCGCGCGGCATCCTGTTCCAGGACGGCGACATCGTCGAGAACGGCGAACGCTCAGAGGCGGAGGCCGGCGCGAAAGCGGATGGCGGCTCGACGGGCGGCAGCAGCTCGAACAGCGGCAGCTCGAGCAGTGCGGCTGGGTCTGGCGGCCTTGGCGTTCCCGCTGGAGACAGCCGGTTTAACGGGACAGGCGTATCGCGCGCGACTGGCGGCAACCCTGCGGTGAGTGCCAGACGCGACGCAGCCACACAGGGCGCCGACCTTGGTATTGGAAGCTTGAAAGGCACGGGATTTTAGCCATGGACCATTTGTTGCGCGCTCACGCCCCGATCTCCGATGCCGGTTGGGCGCTGCTCGATTCGGAGGCAAAGCAACGACTGATCGCGGCGCTCGGCGCTCGTAGGCTCGTTGACTTCGCCGGTCCGTTCGGCTGGGAGTACTCAGCGACGAACCTGGGGCGCACGGAGTCGTTACCGATCTCGCCGGTCGAGGCGGTCACCGCCAGGCGGCGCCAGGTGCTTCCGCTGGCGGAGATCCGGGCAGAGTTCACCGTCTCCCGCGAAGAATTGCTTGATTACGACCGGGGCGCCGTCGACACGAATCTCGACAACCTCGACGACGCGGCCATGCAGATCGCCCTCGCCGAGAACATTGCTGTGTTCCACGGCTGGATGGCGGCGGGAATCGTCGGCATCTCAGAGGCGTCCCCGCACACGCCGGTGCCGCGGGTCGAGGACTTCTACGACTATCCGCAACGGGTGGCCAAAGCCGTCGAGGTGTTGCTGTCGAGCGGGGTGAGCGGCGCGTACGGGCTCGCCGTTGGCCCAGCGCACTACACGGCGATCATCGAGACGGCCGAGCACGGCGGCTATCCGCTGTTCGACCACGTGCGCAAGATCCTGGGCGGGCCGATCGTGTGGGCGCCCGGTGTGCGCGGGGGCGTTGTCGTCAGCCTGCGCGGCGGGGACTTCCTGTTTGAATCTGGCCAGGACCTCTCGGTCGGCTACGAGTACCACGACCCAGACGATGTGCACCTCTACCTTGAGGAGACCTTCAGCTTCCGGGTGGCGACCCCAGAAGCGGCGATCAGCCTGGATGCGTCCTAACGCCCCCATCAAAATCGTCGTTCCGCTCCGCTGGGCTGTCTCATACTTAACGGTGCGCATTGTGATTCGAGCAGAAGGCTATGCGGCATCGAAATTCCACGACCGAATGGACGGATGATCGCATGGCCAACAACGTTGAACGTCGTCGAGCAGACGTTGAAGAGGTCGAGCTAGTCGGCGGATCTGAAAAGCGCCATCTCGAAGTGGTCGGCTACGACGAGAGCTGGCCCGATATTTTTCTTGACCACCATGCACGAATGCGGAAGGCGCTTGGAACGGCGGATGTCGAGGTCGAACACATCGGATCGACATCCGTTCCCGGACTGGCAGCCAAGCCGATTGTCGACATCCTGGTCACGGTTGACGACATCACCGCAGAAGAGGACTATCTCGTTCCTCTCTTGGCCGCGGGATATGAGTTGCGCACTCGTGAGCCAGGCCACCGTCTGGTGCGCACGCCAGCACGCGATGTGCATATCCACATCCTGGAACGAGGCGACCACGCTGCAGACAACTACCTCCTCTTCCGCAACCATCTCCGCGCGGATTCGGACGACCGCGCTTTATACGAAGACACAAAGCGAGCATTGCTGAATCAGGGCTTCGACGACATGAATGCATACTCCGATGCCAAGACCGACGTGATTGCGGGCATCATGAGTCGGGCGCTCTCGGCTGGAGCCTAAGTCGACCTGCAACACCTCGTGCAACGTTCCGGCGATTGAGGAGCGTCCGAGGAACAGGCCCGCGCCCGTGCTCCTGGGCTCTGTCGGCAGTTCCGCCCGACCACTCTGAAACCGAGTTGGGAGTGGGGCGGCTGCCGATTGGATTTCCCGTCGATACGTTTCGCGATGTAGCACCGCCCCGGACGTTTGTTAGTTTTACTTCCGTCCTGAATGGAACCTGCTTGGTCTCGCGGTCGACATGCTGTTCCTTGGGGGTGTCGCATAACCAGCGGCGAATACTGCGAATCAAGCCGGACGTTATGCGACTCGCTGCGACACGAAATTTCGGTGATATTGCAAAAGCGCTGGTGGAACAAGCGCAGCCCTCGTCCCCGCCCCGATCGCCGAACTGGTCTGGACCTGCCTCTACAACCGGCCCGATCAACGAACCCTGAACGCTGAGAGCTCCTGGCTGTTCACCGGGACACTCGCCGGGCAACACATCCACCCCGACGCGCCCATGCAAGTCATCAACCGGCCGGCAAGAACGCAGCCGCTCCCATGGCCAGATACGTCCAGCTCAAGTCCCCGCCCTCCATCCGCCGGTTGACGACCACGAAGCTATCGACTGAGTAACATCTCATGAGATATCCGGGCGAACTTGTCGCGTTTCGAGAGTATAAGAGCATGAACCACATCCTCATCCCGGCAGCAATCGCTGTGCTTGCCGTTGGCACGGTCTGGAGCGTTATCGGCTGGGTTCTGTGCAACTACGTCGAGTCGGTGCCCGTCATTGCCGGCCGATGGGTCCTGGGGACAGGCTTCGGGGTACTCGCCTTCGGCGTACTGCTTTACATCTGGCCAGTGCTCTTGATGTTCTTCGTACGGCCGGCATAGTCTCCAGCCAGTCGGAACCCGAAGTTCTAACACATTCACAACGAATCCGCTGGAGCCCTCCGTCGCGCTCAGTGGTGTGAGAGCGTCGAAGTATGAGCAGACACGTGGATCATTCCCGAAAAGCGTGGACGGCCGTCATCGGCGTCATTGTCTCCGCCACACTCTCGGGGTGCGCCGGGGCGCCATACATCGACTGCTCGGCTGTCGGCTACATTAACACTTTGTCCGTGCAGCTGACCGGCGACGCCAGCCAAATCGAAGAGGTGCGCCTATGCGATCTCGACGGCTTCTGCTCTCAACTCGGTCACGGAATACAGCCGGTCGAGACGTCCTCCTCTCCGCTCGTCGGCGGCGTCACTCCAACCGTCGCATCTACCTCACCGTTGGACGACCTCTCGCCATACACGGCCAGCGGAAGCGGGAACTCATGGTCGTTCCGGATGCCCAACCAGCCTGAACAGGGCACGATCACGGCCTACTATGCCGACGGCTCCGTGGCAGCAGAAGTTGCCACAGACTTCGTCTGGATTCGCAGCACCGCTGAATGTGGAGGCCCAGCCGAAGCCGGTCCAATTGTTCTCCCTTTGACCTGATCCCGTAGCTCATCACGAATCGAGTAATGAAAAGAATGCGGCCAAGAGCGCTCACAGATGGTGAGGAAAATCGCCCGACCACGGGCGCAGTGTGTCATAGTCTCTGCGCCTCATAACCCATGGGTTATGAGGCGCATCGCTGCAGCGTTGCCAGGTCAGGGTGCCCGGAGTGAGGCCTGACTTTTCCTGCGCATTGCTTATGATCCCCGCGAGTAGGCCCTCGTGGCTGGAATCCAGAGCAGGATCGCCGCTATGAGTGCAATCGCGGAGATGAAGTACTGCATTGGGTCAATGTTTAGGAAGGCCGTAAGGATCTGAGCGACGAAGTAGAGGACGGCCCAGACCGCCGCAGATGCGGATCGCTGCAATACGGCAAGGCCCACCCACACGGGCAGTACGACGAGAAATATGGCCGTCAGCAAAAGGGCTATCAGAAGTACCACGGTGGTCGACTCGTCGAAATCGAAAAGGAGCACGAAGACTCCTGTCACGAACGTGACCAGGTTGAATGCTCCGGCTACGAGCAGCGCCGAGGCACCGAGCCAGAGGGTCAACGGTCGTTGGCTCATTTCTTTCGAGGGCACATCGAGTCTGGGCGTCCGCGACGCCTTTATGAAACCGTGTCCATCGAACATGTAGTCCTTCGATTTCTCCACTTTGAGGTCAGGTAGCGACGTGTCCTGCGGCCGAAGTTTCGCGTCGAAAGCCAATGATTCCTAAATAGGCGAGCACTGTCGTCCCGCAGATTCCAAAGAATCCAGCCAAAAAGGGTGCGTCCACGCCGAAGCCGCCGCTGAAACTGACGACCGCATACCCCGCCACCGCCAGCGTCACAAGGAGGATATAGGACAGTCGCACGAGCCAGCCGATCGGCGAACGCACAAGGGACAACAAGATCAAGGCGGTCAACGGCGCAAGCATTAGCCCGCCGAAAAGCAACGCGGGCGCCACGCGCACATCACGACCTGGGCAAGGCCCCATGAGAAGACAGACCGTTGAGAATCCCTGAGCCATCCAAAAGATCAACCAGGTAACGACGACGATAGCGACGGCAGGTAGCCATATCCTGAAGCGAAGTTTAGTCTGTATGCCAGAAGCCATGTCAAGAGTGTCCCATCATGACCCGCCGAATGCTCGATCGGAATACGAGAACTGAGCATCTGAATTCAGACTCGGCCTTTCACTACTTCAACGGCGATCCGGGAGACGGCTTCGTACCAATCAGCAATGTTGTCGGCCGCGCGCTTGTCGTGAGTTGGCCTGCCCCGCACTGGAGTTGGCTGGGCAGCTATCCCGCGACGTTCACCGGCATTGACGAGTAAGCGAGTGCCAAGGCCGCTCTCTGAGATTGCCGCAGTGCGCTGATGAGGATCGGGCCCTAAGCCCATGCCCGCCGGCCAGACACTGATTCATGGCCGCCAAAGCCGTTTTGCGGAAAGCTGGAGGCACGGTTGCGAGCGGACGGCCGCGACCAAGCAACCTTCGCCTTGCAGAACGTTATAGAGATGGCACGAGCGCCGGCGCAGGCGATCACTACGCTGATTTGATGACGAACACACGGGATGAACTGGTCGAGAGCCGACCCTTGTGGCATTGGACGGCACCCGCTGCTGTGGTCACCGTCGCATCCGTTTGGCTGACCTGGGCGACGCAGCCGCTACCGATAGAGTGTCCGGCGATGCCTCCGGCGCCGACTGGCTGTGCCGTCGACGTGGGAACAGATCCCGCCGTTATCGGCAGTGCTATCCTCTTCATTTTGTTCACGGCACTGTTGGTCACCGGCGCGGTAGTTCAACCCGGCCGTCGCGACAGTGCACTCCGAGTCAGCTTGATCGTGGTTGTTGTAGCCGGTGTCTTAGTACCGTTGTGGTCGCTTGGGTCTGTTGGCTTCCCGTTCGCAGGGATCCTGGGTTGAAATCGAACCCGGCATTCAGATTTCTCATGGTGATCCTCGTCGTACTTGTGGCGTTGGTGATCGTGGTCGTCGGGCTTCTATTTCTCAATCTCATGCCGTTCGCAGAGCCGGTCAGTGCTTTGAGTTCCACTCCGCTCCTATAGGGGTGATGGACCCGCATCTAGCCGGTCGATAGTGTGTGATGCCAAAGCAGAAAGCAGGACATCATGTCCCAGGCCTCGCAGTTGGAAACACCACCGGCAGCGCCTTCAGTACCTGGCGCGGAGATCCTCGCCCGTGTTCGGCGTTTACTCGTGGTGGGTCTGCTTGCTGCCTTTGGGTACTCGATGCTTGTGCATGCCAGTAAAGGCTATTGTCCAGGCGGAGTGAATGCCGACGGCAGCTTCATCGACGCTGCCGGGAACGCGACTGATACCGCGCCGATCTGTGTATCCCTTACCCTTTATCCCAGCGCATTGGTCTTTGTCGCAATCGCTGTGGTCGCGTTCGGTGCGCTCACGCTGGTACTTCGCCGCGCGACAGACATTTCCTCAGCCATCCGGTATCTCGATCGGGCGGCTGCCGCTATTGCGATCCTCACCGTTGCGTCGGTCGTTATCAGCCAGATTTGGTTTGCCATGATCCCAATCACTGACTGGGACGGAACAGGGACGTTCTTCTACCCCTTCCCGTTCGGATCAGTGGACTTCGAAACTGAACCGATGTCGATGGGCTAGCCCTTACCCGCGTGGACACCGTCGCCCGCGTTTGGCTGACCTGGGCGGCGCCGGCGATGCTTCCGTCGGCGACTGGATGTGCCGTCGACGTGGGATTAAATCCCGCCGTTATCGGTAGCTCTGGCCTCTTCCTTTTGTTGAAGAACGGCGCGGACTATGGTCTGAGCATGGCCCGGCGAGACGCGCTGTTGTTCGGGCGTACGACCTACCGAATGATGGAGTCGGCGTGGCGAAAACCGGTCTCGGGTGGGTGGCCTGACTGGATGGAAGAGTGGGAGATCCCCTTCGCTGAGACCATAGACCAGGCGAAGAAGTACATCGTGTCTAGCACGCTGAGCAAGGTCGATTGGCGGTTTGCGCGAGCGCATTCAGCTCGAGCTCGTGGATCGCCACGACTTCCGGTCGGGAGTGGTCGCTCTACGATTCCGGCCCCTGGAGAAAGGAAGCGCTTAACGCGCCCCGCGGGTCCGGCGCCCCGCGAGCATGGCCGAGCGGTCGAGGCCAAAGATCCGTCTGGCAGCAAAACCACCGATAGTCGTTCCCGCTGCGAGTCCAATGCCTGTCGCCAGCGCAATCACCATCGCGGGAAGGGCCTCTGTCACTCCGTTCGCGGAGTCCATCAACGCATACAACGACCGGTAGACCGCGAGCCCAGGAATCAGGCCGATGATGCCCGCCATAGTCATTGCGCTCTCCGGCACTTTGACCCAGCGGAAAATGAGGTACCCGATCACGCCCGCCACAATGCCGGCGATCCCCGGCGCGAGCCCCGGCTGGGAGGCAAGGGGAAGTACCAGCGAATACACGGCGAAAACGAGACCGGCCAAGGCGCCCATCAGTAGTACGTAGCGCAGTCGCACGTAGGAGGTGAGCGCGAATCCCACGCCGATGAGCGCGGAGCCGACTACGCCGGGAACGAGACCAATCTCGCCACCGAGCGATGTCCCGATCGTCACGGGCAGTCCCATCCGCATCGCAGCGCCCAGAACGATCGAGATGCCGACGGCGAGGCCAAGAGTGAGCATGAACACTTCCATACCGCGTGCGGTCGCCGTGACGTAATACCCGTCGATGGCGTCGCGAGCGGATGCGGTGAGGCCGACGCCGGAGAGAAGCGTGATGATCCCCGCGATAACAATGACGGTGGGGCTATTGGATCCCGGCAGTTCGATGCCCATCGACCGCAACCAGAAGATGAATACCGCGATGCTGGTCGTTGCCATGGCCGCCGCAATCTGGGCGAAGAAGTCGGGTACCAACAATCGTCCGAGCTTGCGGGTGATGAAGTCCGAGAGAATTGCCGTTGCCGCCGCGATGAACACCAGGACGAAGCTCACGTCGAACATAACCACAACTCCGGCAGCGAGAACGGCCTTGCCTGCGGTGACCACCCAGCGGCGGTACGGATGCGGGCTGGTCAGAATCGAGCTAAGACTCTCACGTGCTTCCTCGACACCGATCCGACTATCGGCGCGGGTTATCTCGTCGATCAGCAGGTACACATTCTGCAGCCGCGAGTAGTCCGTGGTTCGCACCTTCACGACTCGCATCACCGACATGGGGTCTTCATTCATCCCGCGATGGATCGAAACGGTAAGAGATGTGAACGTGATGTCCACGTGCATTCCGCTGACGCCGTATGCAGTGCTGACCCTCAACACGGTGGCCACAACGTCAGCAGCAGAAGCGCCAGTGGCCAACATCGCCTCCCCTGCACGCAGGCACAGGTCGATCACTAATCTGGCGTGCCGTTGCGGCATCTGGTCGTCAGCGGTGACGATGGATATGACCTGGGTGGGAGCATCGATCGTGCGAATGGCGTCACCAGCCAGCCGCGAGATGGATCGGCTCACGCGATCTCGAAGGACGTCACGCCGGTGGTTGGTGCTGTTGGTCACGCGTTCAGGTTACGGGCTGATCACGCCCCCAGCAGTCTGGACTCACGGACAGGGAAGAGGCGATTGATCCTCACGTCCCACGCGTCCACCTGGTCTTCACCGGTGACCGAGCCGTGCTCCACCGACCAGCTCGGCGGAGCCCTATGGCTGGCCCTCGGTGACATTTGGACGATCGTGGTCAAGGCCTCGCGATGATGGCGCATCATCAGAGCGAGTTCGTTGGAGAAACGTCAGCGTGCGGTCTAGCAGTAGCGCGGTCGCAGCCGCGTCGTACGACGGCAGCGTGCTGTCGGCGAAATAGTGCTGGTCACCCGGATAGAGGAACAGCTCAGCATCACCAGTCGAGTCGACGAGCGCGCGGGCAGCGTCGATGTCGCCCTCGCCGACGAAGATCGGGTCGGCGTCCATGCCATGCACCTGCACAGGAACGCCATCCGGCCAGGCAGAGCCGAACTCAGAGACGGGAACACAGGAAGAGAACAGTAGAGCGCCTCGTGCGCCCACGCGGGTCTGCGCAAGTATCTGTGCGGGGAGCACACCTAGCGAGAAACCGGCATAGACCAGTTCGACGGGTAGTCCCTCAACCGCCCGCGTGCCGCGGGCGATCACTTCGCCGAATCCGATCTGCTCGGCATAGACCATCCCCTCATCCACGGTCTCGAAGGTGCGACCTTCATAGAGATCGGGCGTGTGCACGGTATGCCCAGCCTCGCGCAGTTCGTCGGCGAAACGCACGATGCCCGGCGTGAGCCCCAGGGCGTGGTGGAACAGAACGACTTCGGCCATTTCTTCAGCTCCATCTGCTCGCACTGGATGATCGGTGTCTCATAACCTAAGCACCGCGGAACCCCGGAGAGACAGGGAAACGGGTAAAAACGCATCGAGCCAGATGAAAGACTGGACTCATGACGATTACCGCTGCCGCCGACGGTTCTGCTCTCGGAAATCCAGGACCTGCAGGCTGGGCCTGGTACGTCGATGACTCCTGCTGGGGGGCCGGCGGCTGGAAGCACGCCACCAACAACCAGGGCGAGTTGAAGGCCGTGCTCGAGCTCTTTCGGGCCACCGCGCACCTCGACGACGACCTGCTCGTGCTCTGCGACAGCCAGTACGTGATCAACTCGATCACCAAGTGGATGCCCGGCTGGAAGCGTAAGGGCTGGAAGAAGGCCGACGGCAAGGCCGTGATGAACATCGAGTTGCTCAAAGAACTCGACGAGGTATTGGCCGGCCGCCGCTACCGGTTTGAGTGGGTCAAGGGTCACGCAAACCACCCGCTGAACGAGGCTGCCGATTCCCGCGCGCGTGCCGTGTCTGAGGCGTACCAGCGCGGTCTGCCGATTCCCTCAGGCCCCGGTTGGGTGCGAGCCGGCGACCCTGTTGCGGATGCCGCAGCTCCGGCATCCGCTGCCTCGACGGCCAGCGCCACGAAGACGGCCTCCCGAGCAACGGCTGAGCGAGCAACAGCCGAGCGATCCACCGCTGAGCCGCTCGGACTCTTCGACTTTTCAGATGACGATGAAGGCTTCGCCACCCTCTCAGATTCGATGCCGGACGAGTCAGGCAACGACTCAGGTGACTGGACTACGCTCGCTCTCACGCTCAGTTCGACCGAACACGCACGCCTTGTTGCACGAGCACGGGAACGTGGCGTCGGGGTCGAGGAATTTCTGCGCAGCCTGATCTAAGCGCAGGTCCCCGGCTGGCAGCCACTGGGTAGACCCAGGAACAATCAAGGAAAAGGACGCAATGATCGGCTCGGTAATCCTTGACGTGATTCTGACACTGCTGCTCGTGTCGTTCTTCGTCTCCGGATATCGCAGCGGTTTCCTCGGCAGCCTCAGCGCACTCATCGGCGTGGTGGTCGGCGGGATTGCGGCCTACATTCTGGTTCCGCTCGTCAGCGCCTGGATTCCCGCGCCTGAGTGGCGCACTCCAGCAGCCCTGGCCGCAGCCGTGATCCTCGTGCTCGCCGGCCTCAGCCTCGGGCAAACCGTGGGCCACGCGCTTCGCCGCCGTACTCATCGCTCACCGCTGCAGATCATCGACCGACTTCTGGGAGCGGCCGTCGCGACGGTGGCATCCGCTTTGATTCTGGCGATGCTGGCCACCAGCGTTGGCGCGCTGGGGGCGCCGGGCATCTCGCAGGCCATCGCGTCATCCACTGTCCTCCGCACCATCGACACACTGACGCCAACGCCCGTCCAGGCGTTCCTCGCCCAGCTGCGCTCCGCAGCCGTCAATGAGGGGCTCCCCCGGGTCGTCGACGCGTTCACGGGTGAGGCACCGCAGATTCCCACGCTCGACCTCGGCACCGCAGAGTTGAACGCGGCAGCGCAGTCGGTTGTTCGTATCACCGGAAACGCATATGCCTGCGGACAGAACCAGTCAGGCAGCGGATTCGTCGTCTCCGACGACCGGATCATCACCAACGCGCACGTCGTGGCCGGGGTGACCGAACCCGTGGTCCAGGCGCTCGACGGTCAGGCCATCCAGGGGAACGTCGTCTATTTCGACCCGATCGACGACCTCGCCGTGATCGCCGTCGATGGCCTCGACACCAAGCCATTGTCGCTGACACCCAACCTGCCGGTCGGTGCGAGCGCAGTCAGCGCCGGCTACCCGTTCGGCGGCCCATTCACGTCGAACCCCGCGCAGGTCATGGCTGTCACTGACCAACTCGTCGCCGACATCTACGGGCAGAATCCGTCGCCCAGGCAGGTCTACACGCTCGCGGCCGATATTGAACCGGGTGATTCAGGAGGCCCGTTGCTGAGCCTGTCGGGCAGCGTGGCCGGCGTCGTGTTCGCCAAGTCGACAACCACCGACAACGTCGGCTACGCCCTGGCCATGGCTGAGGTGCAGCCGGTAGCCGCTAAGGCACCCTCGTTGAGAGCACCGGTAACGACGGGCGCCTGCATCAGCGACTGACCTGCATCAGCGACTGAATTGAGCGGATGCTCGGCAAGCGACCAGTGTCGCCAGCCGAGCATCCGCTTCGTGGTCTATCTGAACTGCTGTAGAGCTGCTGCCTACTTGCTGCGCGGTGCCATGCTGACAGGCCAGTCATTCGCACGGAAGAGCGCCTCTGTGCCACCGTCGACGACGATGATGCTGCCGCACAGGAAGTCGGCTGCCGGCGACAGCATGAACATGATCCACGCTGCGATGGCCTCAGGGTCGCCGAATCCGCCAACCGGAACCGGGAAGGCTTCGATTGCGGCACGGCCGGGGCCGTCAAGCTGCGACTGCAGCAGCGGAGTGAGAATGGCGCCCGGTGCCATGACGTTCACACGGATGCCGGATCCAGCCCACTCGGGCAGCACAGCCATGCGACGCACCCAGCGGGTGAGTGCAAGCTTCGATCCGCCGTACACAAAGTTCGAGGCGTACTCACCGAAGTGTGCCGTCAGTTCGGGCAGCGTGTCGAGCTTGTCGTTCAGGAAGGCCTCAACGACGTCGTCGGGGATGCCGGGAATCGTTGTCGAGGAGTTGGAGCCGATGACGACGATCTTGCTGGTGCCGGCTGCGGCGAACGAGTCGTGCAGCGCAACGAGGAGTTCGGTCGTGCCCTTGAAGTTGACCTGGGCGATCAGGTTTTCGCGGCCGGGAATCGGGCCGAGGCCAGCGGCGAAGACGCCGCCGTCGAGCTTTCCACCTGAGGCGGCGATGACAGCCTCGGCAGCGGATGCGCGGCCCTCAGCGCTCGACAGGTCGGCGACGACATCCGCATCGCGCAGGTCGATGCCGATGACGGTGTGACCCTCGGCGCGCAGCTTGTCTGCACTTGCCTTGCCCATGCCAGAGGCAGATCCGGTAACGACGTATGTACCCATGGGGAACTCACTTTCAGTTGGTGTGTTGCGTTTTCTTGAGGTGTGGCTTGGCGGCCGCGACCGGCGTCCGATCCTCTGTCTTGACCGTCTCGGCCAGACGATGCGCAAGCGCCGTCAGCGTGTTGACGTCTTTGGGCGCCCAGTCGGTGAGCAGATCGGTCATCATCAGGTCACCGCTTTGGAACAGCTGGACTGCCGCTGCAGATCCGGCGGCGGTGAGGCCGACGAGCGATGACCGGGAGTCGCTCTCGTGAGCAACCCTGGTGACGAGGCCCGCCGCGCTGAGCCGCGAAATCAACTTGCTCGCCGTCGGGGCAGACAATTTGAGTCCAGCGGCGAGTTCTGACGGACGCAGCTGGCCCCGACGACCGAGCAGGTAGACAGCGGAGATGGCGCTGGAATCCAGCTGGACTCCTGAGCGTCGCGCGAATTCCTCGAGGAACGAAGCGGATGTCCACTCAGACACGATCGCGAGCAGCGAGGTGAGCAGGTCTGACTCGTACGGCAGCGTAGCGGTGCGCTCGACCGCGGCGTGTGCGCCGCTCGTCGCCGACGTTGAGCTGTCGTCAATCTTGCGTGCCATGCTGTACGTACTCCTCACGGCCGCGGAATGAATCCAGCAGCAGGAATCTACTTGCCGATGGAAAATAGTCTACTCTTCTCCACACTACGCTGGTGCGCATGACGATCGGATTCAGTCGCGACCTGCTTCGTCCGGCAACGGGCACCGACTCGCACCGCGTCACCTTTGTGGAGTTGTTCTTCGACCTGGTGTTCGTCTTCGCGGTCACCCAGGTGTCCCATGTGTTGCTGCACGAGCAGAGTGCGATCGAACTCGGTCATACCGTCATGCTTATGATCGTCGTGTGGGTGGTGTGGATCAACACCACCTGGGTCACCAACTGGCTGAATCCGGAACGCGGGCAGGTTCGCGCGCTGCTCATTGTGCTGATGCTGCTCGGAATTCTGATGGCCAGCGCCCTCCCAGACGCCTTCACGAGCAAGGCGGTGCTGTTCGCCAGCACACTGGTGCTGATCCAGTTGATACGGAGCGGATTCACCGTGCTCGCGTTCGCGAAGCATCGCCCTGCCCACGCGGTCAACTTCGTGCGCATCGGATTGTGGCAGGTGGTGGCTGGCGCGCTCTGGCTCTGGGGTGCGTTCGCGCCGGAGGACGTGCGCATCTGGATCTGGCTCGTCGCCCTGTTCATCGACAGCATCGGCGCGCGCGCACGCTACTGGGTTCCCGGCCTCGGTCAATCGGGCTACGACACCTGGGACATCTCTGGCGAACATATGGCAGAGCGAGTGAGCCTGTTCTTCATCATCGTGCTGGGCGAATCCATCATCGTCACCGGATCGAGCTTCGCGGAGGCCCCACTCGAGTGGCCATATGTGCTCGCCTTCCTGGCCGCATTCACCGGCACAGTGTTGATGTGGCTGCTGTACTTCGCGCACGGCCAGCAACGCGGCAGCGACTTCATCAGCCACGCAACCGAGCGCGGCTCGATCGCCAGGGTCGCGTACACCTACGTTCCGATCATCATGGTGTTCGGCATCGTGGTGTCGGCTGTGGCGGATGGCCTGGTTCTTGAGGCTCCCGTCGCAGAGCCAGAGGCGTGGACGGCCGGACTCACCTGCGGGTCTGCGGCCCTGTTCCTCGGCGGCAATGTGTTGTTCAGGCGGGCGATCGGCGGGCGCACCCTGATCAGCCACCTCATCGGCATTCTCGCGCTCGTGGCACTCGCCATCGCCTACCTGGCGCTGTCACCGCTGGCCCTCGCCTGGTTGGTGAACGTGGTGCTGCTCGCGGTCCTCCTGTCGGACGAAGTGAGCTGGCGACGAAGCGTGCGCGCCGGCACGGACGACGATGCCAGCGCCAGCCCGGCGGGCACCCCTCCAGCGGATGTCGACCTGTAGCCAGCCGATCGGCATCGGCGTAGCCTCGAATCAGGCATCCGTCAAGGTATCCGTCACCGGAAGGAGCCCATCGTGCCGTACGTCGACGACCCAGATCAGCTACCAGAATTGCCAGAGCCAGGCCCCCGGGATGGCCGGCATGGTGTCGACCGCGATTCAGACTACGACCCATTCCCGCCGCTCAGGATCGAGCCGGGCCGCGCTATCATTCCGCTGCGCGTTCCGATCGCGAATGCGGCAACCCACCTCTCGGTGCTGGTTGACCGGGTGTGGCAGGGCGAAGACGTGATTCTGATGCGCAATGGGCACGCAGTGGCACGACTGACGTCTGTTCTGGCCCGTACGCCGAGCACGACCGTGCCGGTGACGGCCGATGTTGAGCCGGATGCGGCTGCCGCGATGTCGGATGCGGAGGCTGACGCAGAGGAGCAAGGAACCACTCTGGGAGCCGACACCGACGCGAAGCACATTCCGCCGGAGGCAGAGCCAGAACCAGAACGTGAATTCGAGGGCGAAGAGCAGTTGCCTGAGCTTCCAGACCCCGGCCCCCGGGACGGCCGACACGGGGTCGATGGAACCAAGCCGATCAGACGACGGGCGAAGCGGCTGCCACACTAGCTCGCGTCTGCAGGCGGGAGTGGGCGATTTCGCCCACTCCCCTATTCGTCTCTTGGTCTGTTCGTCTACTCGCCGGCGAAGAACGCCGACAGTGCGGCAGACAATGCCACCGGGTCATCCACGTGGCACAGCTCGCGCGCCGAGTGCATCGACAGCAACGGCACACCGACGTCGACGACGCGGATGCCGAGCCTGGTCGCGGTGAGCGGGCCGATGGTGGAGCCGCACGGCACCGTGTTGTTGGAGACGAACTCCTGGAACGGCACACCGGCGGCCTCGCACAGGCGGGTCCAGAGGGCTGCACCGGCGGCATCCGTTGAGTAGCGCTGGTTCGCGTTGATCTTGAGCAGCGGCCCACCGCCCGCGATGGGGCGGTTCACCGGGTCGTGGCGCTCCGGGTAGTTCGGGTGCACGGCGTGGCCGGCATCGGCGGAGACGCACCACGATTCGGCGTAGGCACGCAGCCGATCTGAGACGGTCGCGCCGAGGCCTTCACCGATGCGGGAGAGGATGTCGTCGAGCATCGGGCCGCTCGCGCCGGAGCGCGACTCCGAGCCGAGCTCCTCGTGGTCGAACGCGGCGAGCACGCTGATGTGAGAGGGCGCAGCACTGCTGTCGGCGGTCGCGTTGTCGGCGGCGTCAGTGCTCTCGGCGGTTTCCTCCGCCGTGCCGAGGAGCGCGATCAGGGCGGCGAAGACCGAGCTGAGGTTGTCCATGCGGCCGGCCGCGAACAGTGAATCGTTCAGGCCGAACCGTGCAGGCGGGTTGGTGTCTGCGGTCAGGATGTCGTAACCAACAACATCCGCTGCAGCAACGCCGGCCAGTTGGGCGAGGTGACCGACAAGGTCGGCCTCGCTGGCATCTCCGACGCCGAAGACAGGGCTGAGGTGGCGCTGCTTGTCGAGGGTGAGACCGCTGTTGGCCTCACGGTCGAGGTGGATCGCCAGTTGCGGGATGCGCAGGAACGGGCCGGTGCGCACGAGGTGCGTGGCACCGTCACGGGTGACGAGCCGTCCGGCGAGCTCGAGTTCGCGGTCGAGCCAGGAGTTCAGCAGCGGCCCGCCGTAGACCTCGACGCCGGCCTGCAGCCAGCCGTTCGACCCAGTGGTCGGCTTCGGCTTGAGCTTGAAGCCCGGTGAATCCGTGTGGGCGCCCAGGATGCGGAACGGTGTCGTCGGCAGTGCGCCGGCCGGTTGGATCCAGGCGATGATCGCTCCGTCGCGGATGACGTAGTGCTTTCCGGCGTCGCTCCCCCATGCGTCCGATTCGGAGAGGCCGGTGAACCCGGCGGCGTCGAGGCGCCGGGCAACCTCGGCGGCGGCGTGGTACGAGGTGGGCGATGCGGCGATGAACGCGGCGAAGTCGTCGATGAAAGGTGGCATGACATCCATGGGTCAATCCAATCACGGGCTGGAGCGCGGGCTGTGCAACTCCTGTACGAGTGCTGGACACTGGCGGGATGCTGGCGGCGTGCGGGCCGGATGCTCGTGGCGTGTTGGCCGGAAGCTCGCGGGGCTAGACCGGGGCTCGCCGCTCATGCTTAATGGGAGACATCCGCTGTCGTACAACACGCGGCGTACAACGTCGCCCACTTGCGTGCGCCGAGGCCCACGTCCCACCACGAATCAGATCGGAAGCGAACCACTATGACCATGATTTTTATCAATTTGCCCGTGAAAGAACTCAAGCGGTCCGTGGACTTCTGGACGGCGCTCGGGTACACCTTCAACCAGCAATTCACCGATGAGAACGCCACCTGCCTCGTCATTGATGACAGGCACATCTACGCCATGTTGCTCGTGGAGGACTTCTTCAAGACCTTCACGCCGCGCGAGATCGCAGACACCGCCACATCGGTCGAAGTACTGATCGCTCTGAGCGCTGACAGCAGGGACGATGTCGACACCCTCGCGGATGCTGCACTGGCCAACGGTGGCAGCCCGGCGGCTGACCCACAGGACTTCGGCTACATGTACGGGCGCAGCTTCCTCGACCCAGATGGCCACCAGTGGGAAGTTACCTGGATGGACATGACCCAGACGCCGCCGACTCCCGGGGCCTGAGCCTCGACTGTTCGGCCCCTCGCTGGACCGCCGGCGCGCCCGTTCTTGCCGGTCGCGCCAGCTATAGCGGGCGCGCCCACCGGCAACGGGCGCGGCGACGGCTACATCGCTTTGAGTGAGAACAACTGCGCTTGCTCAGGTGCCAGCAGCGCGCCAGGCAGGCCCACTTCCGCGAGCACGCGACCGCTGAGCGTGACGCTGCCCGCAGCCAGCCAGTGGGGTGGAGCATCCTGGATCGCCCGCGAGAGCATCCGGGGCGCATCCGCGACATCCGCGGCATCCGCGACATCCGTTGTATCCGCAACCTGGGCGACATCCGTTGCTGCGGCGGCCAGCGCAAGCGGGCTGACGACATACGACAGCTCCGGATCAAGACCGGGGAACCGCAGAGGTGCAGGCACCGCAGCACGCGGAGCTGCAAGCGCTACCTGCGCGAAGACAGCTGACCGACGGTCGGCAGCGACGACGCCGTGCAGGGCGAGCGCAGGGTCGCTGCTGTCTGCCCGCACCACGGTGCCGGTGTGCAGTAAACCCCTGAGCGAGCGGTACAGCGCAGACCACCCTGCGATGATCGCGCGTTCGTCCGGCGTCGTCTCGATGAGGTTCCATTCGATGCCGGCAGAGCCGAACAGCGCTGTCGCCAGGCGGAAGCCGAGGTCGGAGGTGCGCCAGGTGGTGTGCGAGGTCGCGGCGCCGAGGTGTCCGCCGAGGTACTCAGGCGGCACCAGGATGCTCGTGTAGCGCTGGATCTCCTGACGCTCAAGCGGGTCGTTCGTGTCGCTCGTCCACACCCGGTCGACTCGCTCGAGGATGCCGAGGTCGATGCGGGCGCCGCCCGATGCGCAGGACTCGATCTCGACATCCGGGTGAGCAGCCCGCAGTGCGTCGATGAGCCGGTAGAGCGCCGTGGTCTGGCGATGGGCTGAGCCGCCCAGCAGGTCGCGGTTGTGATCCCACTTGAGGTAGGCGATCGGGTACTCGTTCAGCAGGGCGTCGAGGCGCCCGAAGATGTAGTCGAAGGCATCCGGATTGCCGAGGTCGAGCACCCGTTGGAACCGCCAGGTCAGGGCAGCGGATGCGCCAATCACCCAGTCGGGGTGCGCCTGGGCCAGCTCGGAGTCGAGGCTGACCATCTCCGGCTCGACCCACAGGCCGAATTCCATTCCGGCGTCGTGCACAGCGGCAATGAGGGGCGAGAGCCCGGACGGCCACTTCTGGGCGTCAACGAACCAGTCGCCGAGTGCACGGCGGTCGTCGGTGCGTCCGGTGAACCAGCCGTCGTCGAGGACGAAGCGCTCGACGCCCACCTCGGCCGCGGCCGAGACGAGGCGCTTCAGGGTCGGCAGGTCGTGGTCGAAGTACACCGCTTCCCAGGTGTTCAGCACGACAGGGCGTGGGCGCGCGATCGTTGACCACGAGCGGATCCACGGATGCAGCCGGTCGCTGAGACCGTCGAGTCCGGTTGCCGAGTACACGGCGACGGTCCACGGCGAGGTGTAGCTGCCGCCAGCGGGCACGCCCAGTTCGCCGGGCGCGAGGAGTTCACCGCTGCCGAGCGTCGCAGCGCCAAGGGCGGAACTCTCCGCCCACTGCCGCTTGTCGCCGCTCCAGGCCAGGTGCGTCGCCCACACTTCTCCGGCACGGAAACCGAAGCCGGGGGTACCGGCCACCATGAGGAAGGAATCGTCGTGGCCTGGACGGCCGTGCCTGGACTCCCTGCTCCACAGGCCGTTCGCCAGCGGGGTGCGCTGCGGGCGGCGCTCGTGGGTCCAGAGCCCAGAGAAGTCCAGAATCTCGCGCGCCCGATCGGGAATGGGGAGCGTCACGTCGAGGGAGGCCAGCTCCAGCGCGGTCGCGCCGGCGTTGGTCAGCGTATGCCTCATGCGCAGCACGCCGTGTTCGGTGAGCTCTAGCTCAGTGGTCACCGAGACCTCTGCGCCGGCATCCGTCAACTCAATGACCAGCGACAGCGGCGAGGTCGCCTGCACGCCGGCGAGGGAGAACGACGCGGCGCCCAGCGACGCGCCGCCCAGCGACGCTGTCACAGGCATGCCGGGGCGGAACCCATCGACACCCGGTCGCCCGCTCCAGCCTTCGGCCAGCGTTGGCAGGATCGAGAGCCGCAGCGGCACGTCGATCGAACTCGGGGAGATTGCCGGAACAACGGCATCCGCGAGCACGGTCAGCTCGCCGGCACTCAGCTCACCGAGATCTGCCCCCCAATGCACGATCGAGGGCACCCGCGTGCCGCGGGCATCAAGAAGAAGGCTGACGCCCGCGGCACGAAGGTGGTGGATCACTTTTCAACTACTCCTTGACAGGAATCGACTGCGCCTTGAGCGCCTTGATGGTTGCAGCCTGACCAGACGCCAGTGCGTCGGCCAGTGTGCCGTCGCCGGAGACAGCGGCCTTGAAGCCGTCTGAGACGTCGTTGTAGGTCTGCGTCATGGTCGGTCCCCAGGTGAAGTCAGGGTTGACCTCAGCGGATGCCGCTGCAAACACATCGTAGATGGGCTGGCCGCCGTAGAACTCGACGCCTTCCTTGAGCACGGGAAGGTTCAGACCGTCCTTGGTGGCCGGGTAGATGTTGGCCGACTTGTTCAGCAGGGTGAGCGCCTCGTCTGAGGTGTTCAGCCACAGCGCGAACTCTGCTGCCTCGTACGGGTGCTTCGAGCCCTTGAAGACTGCTGTCGACGAGCCGCCCCAGTTACCTGCCGCGGTGTCGCCGGCCTTCCACTGCGGCGACTGTGCCACTGCCCACTTGCCCGCGGTGTCTGGTGCTCCGCTGGCGATGGAGTTCGCACCCCACACGGCGGAGTTCCATGACCACACCTGGCTGGAGTTGTACGCGTTGTCCCACTCGCTGGTCCAGGCAGGGTACGTCGAGACGAGGTCGCGGTCGATCAGGTCCTGCCAGTAGTCGGCAACGGTCATGGAGGCGTCGCTGGTCAGGTCGACGGTCCAGTTGGTGCCGTCGTTCTGGAACCAGCTGCCATCGGCCTGCCAGACGAAGCTGGCGAACTGGTTGATGTCGCTCTGCGAGAAGTTGGTGATGTACCCACCGGCAGCGCGCACTTTGACGGCGGCGTCAGCGTACTCGGCCCACGTGGTGGGAACGGCAATGCCGTTGGCTTCGAAGAGGTCCGCGCGGTAGAACAGTGCGGTGGGGCCAGAGTCCTGCGGGATGGCGTATGCCGCGTCATCTTCGCCGAAGCTCACCTGGTTCCAGGTCCAGTCGACGAACTCGTCCTGGGCAGCCGCGACGTTTTCGCAGGCAGCGAGGTTGGTCAGGCCATCCTGAACACGGAAGTTCGGGAGGGCGTCGTACTCGATCTGGCCGAGGTCTGGCGCGTTGCCGGCCTTCAGCTGGTTGAAGAAGTTCTGGTAGGTGCCGCCGTTTCCGTTCGGACCGGTCTGGACGGTGACCTGGATGTCGGGGTTCGCTTTGTTCCACACCTCTGTGACTTCTTCGATACCCGGAATCCACGAGGTGAAGTTCAGCTTCACGGCGCCATCGGATGGCGCGCAGGCGGACGCGTCAGTGCTGTCCGATCCGGTTGATGTTGCGCAGCCTGTCAATGCCAGGCTGGAGAGCAGGACGACGGTGACCGCTCGCTTCTTGAGTTGCATGATTCTCCTCTAATGGGTGATGCAGGTGGGTAGTGCAGACGGGTAATGCAGATGGTGGTGCAGGTAACGCGGTACGTGGAGCAGGAGGTGAGAGCTCTATTTGACGGAACCGGCGCCAAGGCCGTTCTTCCAGAAGCGCTGCAGGAACAGGAACATGATGATGAGCGGGATGATCGACAGCAGGGCGCCGATCAGCACGTAGCCACGCAGTTCGGGGATCTGGTTGACCTGGGAGTTCCAGGCGTAGAGGCCAAGGGTGACCGGGAAGAGGCTCTCGCTCCGCAGCATGATGAGCGGCAGGAAGAAGTTGTTCCAGATGGCGACGAACTGGAACAGGAACACGGTGACGAGGGCCGGGAACATCAGCTTGACCGACACGGTGAAGAAGGTGCGAACCTCGCCTGCACCATCAAGACGTGCGGCTTCCAGCAGTTCGTCCGGCACACTGGATGCCGCATAGATGCGGGTCAGGTAGACACCGAACGGGCTCACGAGGCTCGGCAGGAAGACCGACCAGAAGGTGTCGGTGGCGTTGATCTGGCTGAAGATGAGGAACAACGGCAGCGCCAGCGCCGTGGCCGGAACCAGAACGCCGCCGAGCACGATGTTGAACAGCAGGTCCCTGCCAGGGAACCGGTACTTGGCGAGCGCGTAGCCGCAGGCCGCCGCCAGCAGCGTGGCGATGAGGGCGCCGCCGCCGGCGTACACCACCGAGTTGAGCATCCAGCGCAGGAAGACGCCGTCACGGTAGGCGACCAGGTCGCCGATGTTGGCAAACAACGAGAAGTCGGCGAACCACAGCGGATTCGTGTTGGTGAACTGGGACTGGTCCTTCGTCGCTGCGACGAAGAGCCACCAGATCGGAATGAGGAAGTAGACCGCGGAGATGCCCATGACGAGCATGGCGCCCGACCGGGAGAAAATGCTCTCCTTCGGGCCGCGCAGGCCGGTGTCCTTCTGGCGACGACTGCTGGTGCGGTTGGATGACGGCTTCGTGGCGATGGCCGGTGCCTGCACCGGGGATGACACGCTGGGCGATGGGGCAACAGTGCTCACTAGTCTGCCTTCCGCTGGGTGAACTTGAGAATGGTGAATGACAGGGCGAACGTGGCAACGGCGAGCACGACAGACATGGCGGCGGCCAGGCTGAAGTTCGGCACGGCTGACGTCGAGTAGACCGCAAGGTTCGGGGTGAACGTGCTGGTCACGGCGGAGCTGAACGTGCGGAAGACCTGGGGCTCAGCGAGCAGCTGCAGTGTTCCGATCACCGAGAAGATGGCGGTGAGCGTCAGCGCAGGGACGATGAGCGGGATCTTGATCGACCACGCAATCCGCAGCTGGCCCGCACCGTCGAGTTTCGCTGCCTCGTAAATATCGGTCGGGATGGCCAGCAGCGCCGAGTAGATGATCAGCATGTTGTAGCCGACGAACACCCAGGTGACGACGTTGGCCATGGCCCACAGCACGAGGTCTGCCGACAGGAAGTTGATGTTCGAGGTGACGGCGGTGAACGGTGACAGGTTCGGCGAGTAGAGGAAGCCCCACATGATGGCGGCGATGACGCCCGGGACTGCATAGGGCACGAAGAAGGCCAGGCGGAAGAACTTCTTCCCCCTCACGAGCGGCGAATCCAGCATCAGCGCCAGGAGCAGGGCGACACCGAGCATCACCGGCACCTGTACGACGCCGAAGGTCAGCACGCGACCGATCGATGCCCAGAACGGCCCGTTCTGGAACACGGCGATGTACTGGGTGAAGCCGCCGAACACCTCGTGTGCTTCGCCGAAGGTACCCTCGCGCTCGATGACCAGCAGCGACTGGTATACGGCGTAGACGATGGGCACCAGGTAGAACAGCACGAACAGGATGCCGAACGGCAGCACGAAAGCGAGGATTGCCTTCTTGTGCGGGATGGGCCGCCTGGCCGCTTTCAGGCTGCGCGAGGCATCCGTTGTGGGGACCCCCGTGGTCACTGCTGCAGTCATGCTGCACTCTCCTCTGTTATTGCCTGTTCTTTCACGACGCGAACGGCACCTGCCGGCACCTCAATGCTCGATTCGATCTGAGCGCCCGTGACCAGGTCGATGCCCGTGGCCGGGATGGTGATCGACTCTGTCGAATGGTTGATCACGAAGAGGTAGCTCGCCTCAGCGGATGCGCGACGAACGACTTCGACGGCCCCGTCGCTTTCCGGCCCTACCGCTGTGACACCCGCGTCGACGAGCATGTCGCGCAGGACGTCCTTCAGATCGGTGCGATCGAGCACTGTCGCCAGGTAGTGGCCGATGCCCTGCCCGAATGTGTTGCGGGTGTGGGCGGGGACTCCGGCCAATGGGCCGTCGCTGTAGCGGGCGAGGACCTCGGCACCGGTCGAGCGCAGTCGCTCGGTCCAGAGGCTCGCGGTCGCACCCGAATCGAGGGTGACGCGCGTGGCGGGGTCCAGGGGCACGAACTCGTCAACGCTCACGCCCAGCATCTCGCGGAAGGCGCCGGGGTAGCCGCCGGCGCGCACGCGGTCGTCCTCGTCAACGATGCCGCTGAAGAAGGTGACCAGGGCGTGACCGCCTGCCGCGACGTAGTCGTTGATGTTCGTGGCGTCGGCATCCGTCACCATGTACAGCCCTGGCACGATGACCAGGCGGTAGCCGCTGAGATCGGCGCCTGGGGCGACGACATCGGCCGTGACGCCCAGGTCGCGCAGTGCGCCGTGCGCAGCGTGCATCTGCTCGAGGTAGTCGAGGCTGCGCGACGGGCGAGATTCGCCGTCAGCGCCCCACCACGACTCCCAGCTGAACAGGATTGCGACATCGGCGACGACCCTGCTGCCTGCGACTTCGTCGAGACGGTCAAGCGTGGCGCCGAGTTCGACGACCTCGCGCCAGAGGTCGGTGTCTGTGCCGGCGTGCGGCAGCAGGGCAGAGTGGAACTTCTCCGATCCCTGCAGCGACGCACGCCACTGGAAGAAGCACACACCGTCGGCGCCACGGGCGACGTGGGTGAGGGAGTTGCGGGTCATCTCGCCGGGCTGCTTGGTCAGGTTCAGCGGCTGCCAGTTCACGGCGCCGGTCGAGTGCTCCATGAGAATCCAGGGCGCACCATTGGCGAGGCCGCGGGTGAGGTCGTCGGAGAACGACAGTTCGGCGGTGGGGTCAGCCAGACGGTGATCGAGGTAGTGGTCGTTGGCGATGATGTCCATCTCCGGCGCCCAGGTCCAGTAGTCCATGTTCTTGATGTGCGCTGTGACCATGAAGTTCGTGGTGATCGGAATGCTGCTGTGTCGGCGGAGCACCGCATATTCACTGCGGTAGTGGTCGAGCAGCTCGTCCGAGCTGAAGCGGTGGAAGTCGATGAGCTGGGTGGGGTTGCTCGTTGAGACCGTGAGCATCGGCGGGAGGATTTCCTCGAAGGCGCTGTATCGCTGGCTCCAGAACGACGTGCCCCACGCGGCGTTGAGTGCGTCGATGGTCGTGTAGCGGCGTTCGAGCCACGTACGGAACGCGTCGGCGCTCTCGTCGTTGTAGCAGAGCGCGTTGTGGCAGCCGAGCTCGTTCGACACGTGCCACAGGGCGACAGCTGGGTGCGAGCCGTAACGCTCTGCCACCTTGTCGACCAGCCGGAGCGCGCGCTCCCTGTACACGGGCGAGCTCGGGCACCAGGCCTGGCGACCGCCGGGGTAGCGGGTGGTTCCGTCTGCCATGACCGGCAGGATTTCGGGATGCTTGTGGGTCAGCCACGGTGGAGTCGACGCGGTTCCCGTGCCGAGATTCACCCGGATGCCGTTGGCATGCAGCAGCTCGATGATGGCGTCCAGGCCGTCGAAGTCGTACTCGCCGTCGCGCGGTTCGATGTGCGACCAGCCGAAGATGTTGATCGCGACGAGGTCGACGCCTGCCTCACGCATGAGGATGACGTCGTCGTTCCAGACCTCGCGGCTCCACTGCTCAGGGTTGTAGTCACACCCGTATGCAATGCCGGCGTGATCAAACGCCGGGCGCTCGGCTGGTGGTGTTGCTCGCGAAGTCAATGCTCTCCCTGTCGTGGCCGTGGATTGTGGCCGTGGTGCCGGTCGGCACTGGACGAACCAATGCGGCAACCAGCCGGTCTGTGAACGTGCACAGATGCGACAGTGACGACTCGGCGCTGAGGATCTGGGAACGTTCACACATTAGTGGTGGTTTTCGCAGAGTGTCAACCTGACACTCCCGCTACAGTGGTCAAATGCGCACTGACCAGCCCCGCCAGAAGCGTGCGACGATCATCGATGTCGCCAGGGAAGCTGGGGTGTCACGCGGAACAGTCAGCCGTTTCATCAACGGTGAGCGCTATGTGTCCGCAGAGGCGCAGCGGGTCATTGAGGCAGCCATTGCCAAGGTCGGATACCTCCCTAACGCGGCGGCGCGCAACCTCGTGATGCAGCGTTCACTGGCCGTGGCCTTCGTCGTGCATGAACCAGCCTCCCTGTTCGCCGAAGATCCCAACATCGGCGCGATCATGCTCGGTGCCAACGCGACGCTGTCAGACGCCGACTACCAAATGGTGTTGCTCATCGTTGACTCAGAGCGGGATACCCAGCGGGTCTCGCGCTATCTGAGTGGCGGATTCGTCGACGGCGTCATCATCGTCTCCGCCAGGACCCGCGACCCCATCACCCGGGTTGTCGAGAAGATCGGGTTGCCGACGGCGTTTGTCGGGCATCCGCCGGATGCCGGGAACATGCCATTCGTCGGCATCGACAACCGCGCGTCGGCCAGGGCCATCACCGAGCGCTTGATTGCAACGGGGCGGTCGCGCATCGGCATGATCGCCGCTGCCCTCGACCGTGATTCAGGCGCCGACCGACTGGCCGGATTCCGGGATGCCCTCGGCGACCGGTTCGACGAGAAGCTGGTCGAAAGTGTTCCGCTGTATGAGTTCTCGGCGGGAGTGACCGCGATGCAGGAGCTGCTGCGGCGCGAACCGGAGATCGACGGCGTCTTCGCGGCCTCCGACGCTGTGGCGGCCGGCGCGATGAGTGCCCTGCGGAGCGCAGGACGGAAGATCCCCGGCGACGTCGGCATCGTCGGATTCGACGACAGCACGTGGGCGCTTCGCACCAAACCGACGCTCTCAACCGTGCACCAACCGGCCCAGGGCCTCGGCGAGGCTGCTGCGGCATCCGTGCTCAGTCAGTTGCGCGGCGAGACGCCCCAACTGGGCGGCATCCTGCTCGACACACCCGTCGTCTGGCGCGGGTCGGCGTAAAGGCGCGATCAACGGCACGCGCGGCGTGGGCGGGGCGCAAGCGCTCGCGAATACGAGCAGCGCGTCGCGAATACCGGAAGCACCGTCGCAGCAGGGCCGATTCGTCCTGTTTTCGATGACAGATGCCCGATTCGTCCTGTATTGGCGACCGACTCGGCTCGCCTCTGTCTCACCGCGCCCGTTCTGGCGGATGGCGCCCGCTATAGCGGGCGCGCTCGCCCGGAACGGGCGCGATGGGCGTCCACGGCGGCACCACGCACCCGCGCCGAGCGGTGGCGCAACTGTATGTTGACGCAACTGTCACTGGCACCTGACAAGCTGGACCCATGACTGACGCCGACGAGACATCCGCTGCACCCGACGCTTCAGCCGCTCCCAGTGCACCCGACGCCTCAGAGACTCGCACTCGCGCGCTGGAGATCCTGCGCACGCTGGTCGGCCGCGATGATGCCGACTTCCACGATGGTCAGTTCGAGGCCATTGAGACGCTCGTCGATGAGCGTCGCCGCGCCCTCGTCGTGCAGCGCACCGGATGGGGCAAGTCAGCCGTGTACTTCGTGGCCACCCTGCTGCTTCGCCAGCGCGGCGCAGGCCCCACCATTCTCGTCTCTCCCCTGCTTGCCCTCATGCGCGACCAGGTTGCCGCCGCAGCGCGTGCCGGCGTGCGCGCGATGTCGATCAACTCGTCGAATGCCCACGAGTGGAGTGATGTGCTTCGCGCGCTGCAGGCCGACGAGGTCGACGTGCTGCTCGTCTCGCCCGAGCGCTTGAACAATCCGTCCTTCCGCGACGAACAACTCCCAGCGCTCATCGCCAGGGTCGGCCTGCTCGTGGTCGACGAGGCGCACTGCATCTCAGACTGGGGCCACGATTTCCGCCCGGACTACCGGCGGCTCCGCGACCTGATCGCCGAGATGCCGGTCGGCGTGCCGGTACTGGCCACCACGGCAACGGCCAACAGCCGAGTCGTGACGGATGTCGCAGAGCAACTCGGCACCACAACGCCCACCGCCGCGTCCAGCGGCGCCGCAGAGGTCGTGACGATCCGCGGCCCGCTGGCTCGGGCATCCCTCAGGCTCGGCGTGCTCCGCCTGCCAGACGCTAAGGCCAGGCTCGCCTGGCTGCTCAGCCACATCGATGACCTCCCCGGCAGCGGCATCATCTATGCGCTCACGGTCTCCGCGGCCGAAGACACCGCCCGCCTCCTCCGCGAGGCCGGCCACGAGGTGCGCGCATACACCGGCCAGACCGACACGACAGAGCGCGAGGAGAGCGAGCAGCTCCTGAAGGCCAACAAGGTGAAGGCACTCGTCGCCACCAGCGCCCTCGGCATGGGCTTCGACAAGCCAGACCTCGGCTTCGTACTGCACCTGGGCGCACCGTCGTCCCCCGTCGCCTACTACCAGCAGGTCGGTCGCGCCGGTCGCGCCACCGACAACGCCGACGTTCTCCTCCTGCCAGGCCCGGAGGACGAGGCCATCTGGCAGTACTTCGCCACCTCGTCCATGCCCAGCCAGTCCAGGGCTGAGTCCGTGATCGGCGCACTGCTCGAGAACGGTGGGGCACCCCTGTCGACACCGGCTCTTGAGGCCAGGGTCGACATCCGTCGCAGCCCGCTTGAACTCCTGCTCAAAGTGCTCGACGTCGACGGCGCAGTGCGCCGCGTCAAGGGCGGCTGGGTCGCCACCGGGCAACCCTGGGTGTACGACGCCGACCGCTACCAGCGCATCGCAGCGGCCAGGGTCGCCGAGCAGCAGCACATGCTCGACTACGAGCGCACCACAGAGTGCCGGATGGAGTTCCTGCAGCGCGCCCTCGACGACGACACGGCCAAGCCGTGCGGACGCTGCGACAATTGCGCCGGCATCTGGTATCCAACGGATGTCGCCGGGGCGGCAACCGACATGGCCGCCCACTCCCTCGACCGCGTCGGCGTGGTCATCGAACCGCGCGCCCAGTGGCCAACCGGCGTGGCCAGCCTCGGGGTGAACGTGCGCGGCAACATTCCGCCAGCAGAGCGCCTCTCCCCCGGCCGCGCCGTCGCTCGCCTCACCGACCTCGGCTGGGGCGGACCGCTCCGCACCATTTTCGCCCCTGGTACACCGGATGCCCCGGCGAGCGCCGGGCTGATCTCTGCCGCCGTGCAGGTGCTCGCCGAGTGGAACTGGGAGGAGCGGCCAGCGGCCATCGTCAGCATGCCGAGCCGGGCGCATCCGCTTCTCGTCGGTTCGATCAGCCAGGCTCTCTCCGACATCGGCCGGATTCCACTGATCGGAAGCCTGGAACTCCAAAACGGTGGGCCGCAGGGCGAGGCCGGCGGCAACAGTGCCTACCGGCTGTCGAGCGTGTGGGACAGGTTTGGCATCGGCAGCGACCTCGATGAGACGCTCCAGGCGCTGGCCGGGCGACCGATCCTGCTCGTTGACGACATCGCGGACAGCCGGTGGACCCTCACGGTGGCCGGCCGGCTGCTCCGCCAGCATGGCGCCGGCGCTGTCTTGCCGTTCACCCTCGCGCTCCGGGCATAAGCAACCGCGAGCAGTCGCGCTGGCACAGCTGGCTGGCCTGAACAGCCGCAGTATTTTTCCCCGACGGCGGCGGGTCGGCGTACCATAACCCTCATAAGAATGCTCGGGATCGAGCATGAGATCGCTCCCGATCGAGCGACCGCACTGAGCCAGGCGATGCCGTCTCACGCGACGGCCTTGTGCAAGGGACGTGTTCGCATGAGTACGACAGCCTCTCCGAATTCCCAGCCGACACCATCAGGGCGACCAGGATCATCCGGCGCTGCCGGGCAATCCGGATCACTCTCTGTCGACAGCAAAGGCCTCAATGACGGCAAGCTCGGCCTGACCTCGAGCATTGTCATCGGCGTTGCATCCACGGCGCCCGCCTATAGCCTCGCTGCAAGCCTGGGCTTCATCGTCGCCAGCGGCGGCGCTCTTCTCTCCGGGGTGAAGGCTCCGGGGATTGTGCTGCTCGCGTTCGCGCCGATGTACTTCATCGCTGTCGCATACCAGGAGCTCAACAAGGCCGAACCAGACTGCGGCACCACGTTCACCTGGGCCAGCAGGGCATTCGGGTCGGTGACGGGCTGGATGGGCGGGTGGGGCATCATCGTCGCCGACGTCATCGTGATGGCGAACCTCGCAGCGATTGCCGGCTCGTACACCTTCATTTTCATCGGCGAGTTCGGACTCCCTGACGTCGCCGATCTCGGCAGCAATGTGTTCTGGTCGACGGCGGTCGGGATCCTGTGGATCGCCCTGATGACCTGGATCTGTTACCGGGGCATCGAGATCACGGCCCGCGTCCAGATCATCCTGCTCAGCATCGAGGTGCTGGTCCTCGTCCTGTTCGCCGCCTTCGCACTGATTCGTGTCTACACCGGAACCGCAGAGTCGTATTCGATCACGCCATCGCTCGACTGGTTCAATCCGTTCACCCTCGATTTCGGCAGCATCATCGCGCCCGCGATGCTGACGGCCATCTTCCTCTACTGGGGCTGGGACAGCGCGGTGTCCGTGAACGAGGAGACGTCGAACCCGAGCAAGACGCCGGGTCGCGCCGCTGTGATCAGCACCGTGTTGCTGCTCGTGACCTACGCACTGGTCACCACGGCGACAGTCGCGTTCGCCGGTGTCAGCACGGAGGGTGTTGGGCTTGGCAATGAGGCGAACGCCGAAGACGTGTTCTCAGCCATCGGCCCCGCGTTGTTCGGCGACAGCGTCATTGGCCATCTCTGCGTGCTGTTGCTGGTGGCCTCCATCCTCACCTCGGCATCCGCTTCAACCCAGACGACCATTCTCCCCACCGCACGAACTGCGCTCTCGATGGCGACGTACAAGGCGATTCCTGCGCGGTTCGCACGCATCCACCCGAAGTTCCTGACCCCCACCTGGTCAACAATCGGCTTCGGCATCGTCTCGATTGCGTTCTACCTGATCTTCACGCTGATCAGCTCGAATCTGCTGAACGCCCTGATTGGCTCGATCGGGCTGATGATCGCGTTCTACTACGGGCTCACCGGGTTCGCCTGCGCCTGGTTCTACCGCAAGACGCTCACGTCGTCGTTCCGCAACTTCATCATGCGCGGCCTCTTCCCCCTCCTCGGCGGCCTGATGCTGCTCGCGGTGTTCATCTACGGCACGATCCAGTTCGCCGCGCCCGACTGGCTGACCGACGATGACGGCAACAACGTCACCATCTTCGGCATCGGCGCTGAGGCGGTCGTCGGTATCGGTGGCCTCGTGATCGGGCTCATTCTCATGGGAATCTGGTGGATCAGGCATCCCGATTTCTTCCGGGGACGGACGCTGCCCAGGCGCTGGGACGAGCCTGGAGCACAGCCGACAATCATCGTTCCACCCACCCTTGAGAACCGCTGAGGCCACGCCGGCAACGGGTCCGTTTGGGGTCCCCCTCTATGAACGCCGTGAGCAAACTCATAGTCTGGAATTCAGCGGATGCCTCGCTTCTCGTCGATTCGAAGGAGATTGATATGCAACACACCGATATCCCAACCCGAAGCGAAATCGAAGTTTTGGCTACAACTCGGGAACCGGGATGTGTGTCGATCTACCTCCCGACGGGCAGCCTCCCCACCGAGGCCGATGTCTGGAAAATAGAACTCAAGAACATGCTCAAAGACGCCACAGAGCAGCTCACCGCCGCGGGAACCGATGAAAAAATCATCACCGCGATCACCTCCGCCGTCGCCGCGAAAGTCGATGACCCCACGTTCTGGCGCTACCAGTCGAACAGCCTCGCACTGTTCGTGAATGGCACGTCGTTTTACGCCTACCGCGTTCCGAACCGGCTGGATTCCGCCCTCGAAGTGTCGGACCGGTTCTACATCAAACCCCTGATTCGGGCGGTCACCTTCCCCCAGTCAGCGTTCATCCTGGCACTTGCCCAGAACTCGGTGCGACTGATTGAAATCTCGGCTGCAGCCCCGGCCAACCGGTTGAACGTTCCTGACATGCCAACGGATGTCGCCAACGCGGTGGGCCTCGAATCCGTCAAGGGTCGCACTCAGGACGGTCGCATCCAGGGCAGCGAAGGCCAGAAGGTGCGCATGCGCGAGTACTCGCAGGCCATCGAGGCCGCGATCCATCCCATCCTGGCCACCTCGAGCCGGCCGCTGATTCTCGCGGGCGCCGAGCCTCTGACCAGTATCTTCCGCTCCGTCTGCACGTACCCGCGAATGGTGGAACCTGTCATCGCCGGCAACCCAGAGGAGAAGTCAGACGAGCAGCTCGCCGCCGCGGCCCGTCCATTGCTCGACACCCTCTACGCATCAGTTCTCGCCGACCTCAAGGATCGCTTCGGTACGAACGCTGCGCACGGCCGCGCTGTTATCGATCTCACCGACATCGCCCGCGCCGCCACGAACAAGGCGATTGAGACGTTGCTCGTCGACATCGACCAGCGGGTTCCTGGCTACGTCGATGAGGAGACGGGCGTTATCACGTTGGACACCGACGACGACGCCTCCAATTACGGTGTTGTTGATGAGATCCTCCGCCGCGCACTGCTCTCCGATGCGCGGGTTTTCGCGGTTCGGGCCGAAGACGTGCCCGGCGGCGGTGCCGTCGCAGCGACCGTGCGATTCCCCGCCTAGTCGGCGCGCTCCGCTAGCAGTCACGTACGCTGAGAAACATGATCACTCCTCCCGTCGCCGCTAAGAAGCCGACCGAACGCATCTTTCACAACGATGTCTACGTCGACAATTACGAGTGGATGAGGGACAAGGACAGTCCCGAAGTTCAGGCTCACCTTGAAGCAGAGAACGAGTATGCCAAGGCGCGCACGTCGCACCTCGGCATCCTGCAGGAACTGATTTTCGAGGAGATCAAGGAACGCACGCAGGAAACCGATCTCAGCGTTCCAGTGCGCCGTGGCGACTGGTGGTACTACACCCGAACCATCGAAGGCAAGGAATACGGCATCCACTGTCGCGCGCCGATCTCGGGGCCGGATGACTGGACGCCGCCGGTGTTGGACGTCGAGCCCGGTGCCGGTGCAGCTGGTGCTGGTGCTGGTGCTGGTGCTGCCGCGACAGACAGCGGCGTGCCAGGGGAACAGGTGCTGCTCGATGACAACATCGAGTCCGCCGATCACGAGTTCTATTCGCTCGGCAGCTACGACATCGGCGCGGACGGCGTTCTGCTCCTGTACGGCGTCGATACTGAGGGTGACGAGCGATACACGATCAAGCTGCGCACGATCGAGACGGGCGAGAACCTCACTGACGTCATCGAGAACACCGGCGGGGGTGCCATCCTCGATCGAAGCGGGCGCTTCGTGTTCTACACGACTGTCGACGACGCCTGGCGCCCAGACACCGTGTGGCGGCATGAGATCGGCACTCCGGCCAGCGACGATGTGACGGTGTTCCACGAGCCGGACGAACGGTTCTGGGTTGGCGTCGGCCGCTCCCGCAGCCACAAGTACCTCATGATTGAGGCCGGTTCGAGCATTACGAGTGAGACGCGACTGCTCGACAGCAGCGATCCCACCGGCGACTTCGAAGTGGTCTGGCCGCGCCGCGACGGCGTCGAGTACGACGTCGAACATGCCGTTATCGACGGCGAGGACCGGCTGCTCATCGTGCACAACGACGATGCCGTCAACTTCGAGCTCGTCAGTGTGGCAGCGGACGACCCGCGTGGGATCAAGAAGATGCTGCTGCCGCATCACGATCAGATCCGACTCGAGGGCGTCGACGCCTTCCGGGACTTCGTCGCCGTCGAATACCGACGTGGCGGACTGACCCAGGTGGCGGTTGCCCGGCGCCGCGAGGGCCCGGAAGACAAGGGCGGCCTCACTGAGCTGACGTTCGACGAGAAGCTGTACTCCGTCGGCACCGCGGCCAACCCTGAATGGAACCAGCCGACGCTCCGGCTCGGTTACACGAGCTTCGTGACGCCGTCATCCGTTTATGACTACGAGGTCGCGACCGGCACGCTGACCCTGCTGAAGCAGCAGCCTGTGCTCGGCAAGTTCGATCCGTCGCTGTTCGAGCAGCGCCGGGAATGGGCGACGGCGGCAGACGGCACGCGTATCCCGATTTCGTTGGTGTACCGCAAGGATCTGGTCGAGCTGGGAACACCGGCACCCACCCTGCTGTACGGGTACGGATCGTACGAGCACAGCATCGACCCTGGGTTCGGCATCGCGCGCCTCAGCCTGCTCGACCGCGGCATGATCTTCGCTGTCGCGCACGTGCGTGGCGGTGGCGAGCTCGGCCGACTCTGGTACGAGAACGGCAAGAAGCTGCACAAGCGCAATTCGTTCACCGACTTCATCGCGTGCGCCAACCACCTGATCGACAACGACTACACCGCTCCAGACCGCCTCGTCGCTGAGGGCGGCAGCGCCGGTGGCCTGCTCATGGGCGCCGTCGCCAACATGGCGCCGAGGCTCTTCTCCGGCATCCTGGCCGAAGTGCCGTTCGTCGATCCGCTGACGTCGATCCTGGATCCGTCGCTGCCGCTCACCGTCATCGAATGGGACGAGTGGGGCGACCCGCTGCACGACCCCGGCGCATACGCGAACATCAAGTCGTACTCGCCGCTGGAGAACGTGTGGGAAACGCAGTACCCGCGCATCCTGGCGGTGACCAGTCTCAACGACACCCGGGTGCTCTACGTCGAGCCCGCGAAATGGGTGGCGAAGCTGCGCGAGGTGGGAGCGGATGCCCTCCTCAAGACAGAGATGTCGGCCGGACACGGCGGGGTGTCTGGCCGATACAGCGCCTGGCGCGAGCGTGCCTTCGAGTACGCCTGGATCATCGACGCGGCGGGAGCACATCCCTCTGGCGAGGGCAGGAAGTCGCGGCTCGCGCGGGAGTAGGCCGCGGCGGGTTGGGCGCTGCGCGTGCTGAACGCAGCCGCGCGCATCCTGCAGCTACCGCGCCGCTGCGCACGTACCGCGCAGCAGGTCTCGAGACGGCCTGGCGGCCTCCTCGACCAGCGGGTTCCCGTTGGTCGAGGAACGAGCGCCAGCGAGTGTCTCGAGACCCGGCGAGTGTCTCGAGACCCAGCAGGTCAGCCCGCCTGAATCTCGCTGTAGCCGCGATCGGTGACGATGATGCGCAGCTTGGCCGGGATCTGTTCCTTCATCGCGTCGACGTGGCTGATCAAACCGATCGTGCGTCCGCCGGCGCGCAGGCTGTCGAGCGTGCCCATCGCGATTTCGAGGGTGTCACTGTCGAGTGATCCGAAGCCCTCATCGACGAACAGGGTGTCGAGCGTGATGCCGCCGGCCTGGTTGGTGACAACCTCAGCCAGTCCAAGGGCAAGAGCGAGCGACGCCAGGAAGGTCTCTCCACCCGACAAAGAGTTCGTGGCCCTGGCTCGCCCGGTGTGCTGGTCGAGAATCGTCAGTCCGAGCCCGGACTGGGTGTTCCGGTACTGCACCGAGTCGTCGTGCTCCAGCGCGTAGCGTCCGCTCGTCATGGCACGCAACCGGATGTTGGCCGACGCGACAATCTCTTCAAGCTGGGCGGCGAGCACGTACGTTTCGAGGCGCATCCGCTTGGTGTTCGGGTCTTTTCCCTGAACCACGCTGGCCAGCTCGTGGAGCTGCGCGTATTCCTCCTGCAGCTGAGCGGATGCCGCAGACTCGTCTCGCACCGTCGCCACGATGCGGGCCAGCTGGCCCTGGCGCTCGGCGACGACGCTGCGCTCTCTGAGTGCGGCATCGCGGGCGGCTCTGGCTTCCGCGAGGCGCGCGGTCGGACCGTCAAGCTCGACAGGCTCTGCAGGGAGGGCCACAATTTCAGGTTCAGCCAGGATCGACAACGCGGTGCTGCGCGCCTGGTCGTGCAGAGCGACGCGGGCATCGAGGGCGGTCATCTCGGCGCTCGAGCGTCGGGCGATGGCAACGTCGTCTTCGGCGGCGAATCCCTGCTCACGCAGCTGCTCGACGAGGGCCGCAGCCGCAGAGGCGTATGCGTCTCGCGCCGCTCGGGTACTGCGGAGGACCGCCGCCAGCGACGTGGCTGCGGCCAGTGCATCCTGCAGCCAGCTCGCCCGCTCTGCGACGGAGTCGAATGCGCCGCGGTATCGCGCGATCCGCGTGCGAATGTCAGCGCAGGTGTGTTCCACCTCCGCGAGCGTGGCCGCCGCCATCTCTTTTTCGTCGCGCAGCGCGGCGAGGCGTGCCGCCGCGCCGTCAAGCTCACCGCGGAGCGTCTGATGCCTGGCCTCGAGAACAGCAACGCGCTGGGCGGCCGTCGTTGCGTCTGCCAGCGCTGCACGCGCATCGATGAGCTCGGCGTCGAGTTCGTCGACGGTTTTGCCGACCGCAGCCGAGCGCGCTTCGGCGAGTGCAGTCGCTGCGTGCAGGACGCGTTCGTGGGTGGCGTCCATCTCGCTTCGGCGCACGTCGGCCGCTGTGCGCGCGTCCTCGACGTCGTCGGCGGTGACGGGGTCTGCCTGGGCAGCTGCGGGTGCCGGGTGCTCGGGAGATCCGCAGACAGAGCACGCCTCCCCCGGCTGCAATTCGGCAGCCAGTTCGGCCGCGTGTCCGGCTAGGCGTCGACGCATCAAATCGTGGATCAGTGCGGCTGCCGCCGAGTGCCTGCCGCTGGCATCGGTCTCCGCGGCAAGCGAATCACGGTGCTGGGCCTCAAGGGCGATGGCTGAGCGCGCGGCATGAGCGGCCGCGGTCAAGCGGTTGATCTTCTCCGTCGCCGCCTGCTGGGCGGCAGCGGCGATCTGCGCCTCGGTGAGTTCGGCGGCGACGTCGTCGATCTGCGCCGGCAACGCAGCGCTGCGCGCGGATGCTTCCTCCAGCTCAATCTGGATATCGCCCACTCGACGCTGCAGGCCTTCGACCTCCTGCAGCAGTGCTGGCAGTCGACGTTCGTCGGCGCGAACGGTGTCGAGCGTGCCGATGGTTCGGGTGAGTTCATCGATCGTTGCGGCGAGCGACTCGGCAGAGAATGCGGCGGTGGGGTCACCGTCAGCGACATATGCGGATACAGGGCCAGAGGGCTCCAGGGCAGTGGTCGCAGGGTCGGTAGGATCAGGGTCAGCGAGTGCAGGGTCGGCGAGTGCGGATCCCGTGGCTGCGGGCGCCTGCGCGGATCCGAATGCGGTTGCGGCAACTCCGGTTCCGGTTGCGGTTCCGACCGCCGACAGGACCCGCTCTCCAGGTGCCAACTCTGCGGCGAACGGCTCGAATATCTCACGTGCTGCGTCTTCGGCGGTGAGCGCGGCGTCGAGGGCTGCCTCCGTGTTCTGCCTGGCCACCAGGTGTGGCCAGACGACCGCCGCCCTGTGTGCCGCAGCGAGCGCACGTCGATCGGTCTCGATGTCGTCGCGATCCGCGTCGAGCTCCACGAGCGTTCCCGCGGCGCCATCGCGACGGATCTGCAGTCGTTGGGTATCGATGAGAGCTCGCACCGTGGCATCCGCTGCGTCGAACGCCGCATCGGCGTTCTCGGCCACCAGCGTTGCGGCATCGAGCTGCTCGTTGATCGCGGCGAGCGCCGTCTCGAACCACGACAAGGTCGAGGCGCCGGCGGCATTCGCGGCATCATCACCGGTTGGAGACCCTTCGACATCACCGAGCAGGGCGCGCACCAGCGTTGCCTGCTGGTCCAGTTTCTCGCGCGCGGATTCCAGCTCGGCGGCCAGGGCCTTCCGTCGCTCGACGAGCGTGGTCTCGATGTGATCGAACCGTCGAGTACCGAAGAGGCTGCGGAGTACCGCCTGCCGATCGTCGTTCTTCGAGAGCAGGAACTCCTGGAAACGATTCTGCGCCAGCAGGATCACCTGCAGGAACTGGTCTTTCGTGAGGCCCAGGATGCGGTCAAGCTCATGGCCGACGTCAACGGGCCTGGCCGCTACCCCCACCCAGTCGCTGTCATCAATGCGAGAAACCGCGGCCCCAGCGCCCACACTGCTGGCTTCACTCCGCTGCGACAGCACGGCCGTTGGCTTCTGCATGGTGGTGCCGACGCCCTTGGCCTTCGGGCGCTCAAATTCGGGACTGCGGCGCACCTGGTATTCGGTGCCGTTGACGCTGAAGACCAGCTCGACAAACGTCGGGTCGTCTGGCGTGCAGTAGTCGCTCCGCAGTTTCTGCTGGGCGTTGTCGTATCGCGGGATGCTGCCGTAGAGCGCGTAACAGATGGCGTCGAGGATGCTCGATTTTCCAGCGCCGGTCTTGCCGGTGATCAGGAAGAGGCCATCGTCTCGAAAGCGCTCGAAGTCGACGTGCTGCTCGTTCTTATACGGGCCAAAACCAGCGACGGTGAGGCGCTTGATCCTCATACGCTTGCCCGCCCGGCAGCGCCGCGTGCGCCGGCCTGGTCGGCAGATCGATCGGCAGATCCGCTCAAGGCAACGACCTCGGCCAGCACCTCAGCCAGCACGTCGTGCTCGAAGCTCGACGGGCCGACGCCGTTCCGCACGTGCTCGAGGAACCCGGCGACGATCTCGTGGTCGGCCTTCTTGTGAACGCGGTCTGAGTACGACGTCTTCGCCGTCGGCGCGGTGAAAGTGGGGCGATGCTCCAGCGTGACGCACCAGGGGAAGCGCTCCTGCAGGCGACGCATCGAGTCCATCGGCCGCACCTGGTCGGTGAGCACCGCAGACACCCAGTGCTCCTCGTGCTCGGCGTGCGCCGCATCGGCCAGGAGGTCGTCGATCGTGCCGGTGAGCACGACCAGCGGCCGCGGCACGGGAAGCGGCACCCATTCAACGGATGCCAGTCCCCCGGCATCCAGATCAACGAGCCAGGATCCGCGCGGCTTGTTCGCCTCTGAGAATGAATAGTGCAGCGGAGCGCCGGAGTAACGCACCCGGTCGCTCAGGGCTGAGCGGCCGTGGATGTGACCGAGCGCCACGTAGTCAGGGCCGTCGAAGACAGCGAGCGGAACGTAGTCGAGCCCGCCGGCGGTGATGTCCCGCTCAACGTCGGTGGCCTCGGTGGCTTTCGTGGATCCGGTGGCCTCGGTGGCTTTCGTGGATCCGGTGGCCGCGGGTGCCGAGAGCGCGACCCCGCCGACGGCGAAGCAGTGCGAGATGGCCACGGAGCGTCCGCCGCGAGCGTCGCTGTCTGCTCTGATCTTGTCGAGGGCGAAACCGAGGGTCTGCTCGTGGGTGCGCAGCGTGGCATCCGGATAGAGGTGCCGAATCAGCGCCGGCTCAAGGTAGGGAATGCCGTAGAAATGCACGGGCCCGTGCTCATCGGTGAGCGTGATCGGCTGGTCGAGCTGCTCCGGCCTGGTCACGATGTGAATGCCGGCGAGGCTGGCGAACTCGGAGAGGTAGCCGAGGCGTGCGGCCGAATCGTGGTTGCCGCTCGTCATGACGACGGTCGCACCCGTGCCACGGATGGCGCGCAGGGTGTCGGTGAGCACCGTGTAGTAGTCCGCTGCCGGAGTGGCCGAATCGAAGACATCACCGGCGACGACAACCACGTCGACGCGGTGTTCCCGCACGGAGTTCACCAGCGCCGTGAGCACGGTGCGCAGGTTCTCCACCGTCGAATGCCCATGGAACGTGCGTCCGATGTGCCAGTCCGACGTGTGCAGGATTCTCATATGTTCACGCTAGCTGCTGCCCCTGACAGTCCCTGGCGCGACAGTCCCTCTCCGACAAGCTACGTGCCTGCAACACCCCGGTCGATAAGACGCTTGCTGGCGCTTGCTCCTCGACCATCGGACGGGCCTGCGACCGGCGTGGAGGCTCCCCGACCAGCGGGCAGGCGGGGCCGGTCACCTCACTTTCGTTACGGAGGTCGCCAGCGAGTCCTGGCGCGCGTTTCCCCCCTGGCGCGCGATAAAGCGCGCGCCTGCGGGAAAACCGCGCGCCCAGATTGAGTCCGCCCCAGCTGCGTCCGCCCAGCTGCATCCACCCCAGCTGGTCCACCCCAGCTGCGTCCGCCCCAGCTGAGTCCGCCCGCGCTGTGTCACAGAACGCTCTTGTTCACCCGGCACGAGACGAGTACCTTCGTTCTCCGGACAACGGGATGGGGACGCCGGCAGCGTGCGGGCGACGATGAGGGGGATTCGTGATCGACGTGATCATTGCCGGCGCGGGGCCGACCGGCGTCATGCTGGCCAGCGAGTTGCGGCTGCATGGTGTGGGCGTGCTCATCCTCGAGAAGGAAGCGCAGCCGACGCGCATTGTTCGCGCGTATGGCCTGCACGCGCGCAGCATCGAGGTGCTCGACCAGCGCGGCCTGCTCGAACCCTTCCTGGAACTCGGCACGCAGTACCCGGTTGGCGGCTTCTTCGCCGGCATCACCAAGCCGTCACCAGAGGGGCTGGACACCGCGCATCCCTACGTTCTCGGCATTCCGCAGACTGAAACGGAGCGCCTGCTGACCGAGCACGCCATCGAACTCGGCGTGGAGATCAGGCGCGGCTCTGAGCTGGTTGGTCTCAGCCAGGATGGCGACGGCGTGACCATCGAGCTGGCCGACGGCACTCACATTGCGTCGCGCTACCTCGTCGGCTGCGATGGCGGCCGCAGCACGGTGCGCAAGCTGCTCGGCGTCGACTTCCCTGGTGAACCAACGAGGATCGAAACGTTGATCGGTGAGATGGAGGTGGCCGTGCCGCCAGAGACGCTGGCCGCCGTCGTTGCGGAGGTCTACAAAACCCAGAAACGGTTCGGCGCTATGCGCCAGAGCGACGGGGCGTACCGCATCGTCGTGCCCGCGAATGGACTGTCGGACGACCCCACCATCCCACCGACACTTGAGGAGTTCGGGCGGCAGCTGCGGACGCACGCCGGTACCGACTTCGGCGTGCACTCGCCGCGCTGGCTGTCCCGATTCGGAGACGCCACCCGGCTGGCCGCGGACTACCGAGTCGGCCGCGTGTTGCTGGCCGGCGATGCGGCACACATCCACCCGCCGACCGGCGGACAGGGCCTTAACCTCGGCCTCCAAGATGCGTTCAACCTGGGCTGGAAGCTCGCTGCAACGCTCGACGGCTGGGCGCCGGACGGGTTGCTTGACAGCTATGACACCGAACGACGCCCCGTCGCCGCCGACGTGCTCGACAACACCCGTGCACAGATGGAGCTGCTCTCCCTCGAGCCCGGCCCCCAGGCGGTGCGCCGCCTCCTGGCGGAGCTCATGGAGTTCAACGACGTGAACCGGTACGTCATTGAGAAGGTCATTGCGATCAGCATCCGCTATGACTTTGGCGATGGGCCCGAAATACTCGGCAAGCGGATGCGAGACGTTGGCCTGAAGAAACACGGTCGCCTCTATGAGCGGATGCGGGACGGCCGCGGGCTCCTGCTCGACCAGACCGGCAAGCTGTCGGTGGCGGGCTGGGAGGATCGGGTCGATCATGTGGTGGACGTGATCGCTGAGGCTGATATCAGCCCGGAGCTGAACGTACCGGCCGCGCTGCTGCGTCCGGACGGCCACGTGGCGTGGGTCGGTGACGATCAGCAGGATTTGATCAGCCACCTGCCCACATGGTTCGGCGCTGCATCTGCGCGCTAACGCCGCACTCCCAGGTTGGCGGACTCGGCCGCAGCTTGGCGACTCAGCCGCCGCGCCGGTCAACAAGAAGGACGTCGGATGACTTCTCCCCTAGCGTTGGCGGATGACCTCCAGCGACATTGTGCAGCAGGCCCTCGCGGCATTCCCGATCATCGACGGTCACAACGATTGTGCCTGGGAGTGCCGCGTCAATCGCGACTACTCGGTGGACGGCCTGGAACGCGGACTCGCCAGCGACACCGACATTGACCGGCTCCGAGCCGGCGGGGTCGGCGCCCAGTTCTGGTCGGTCTGGGTGGAAGACACCACCGACGGCGCGCACGCGGTGCAGCAGACTCTCGAACAGATCGACTGGGTGTACCGACTTGCGGCCCGGTATCCAGACGACTTCGTGATCGCCACGAGCGCTGCCGACGTCGAGGGCGCCCGTGCCGAGGGACGCATCGCGTCGCTGCTCGGCGCGGAGGGGGCCCACAGCCTCAACGACTCGCCGGCCGTTCTGCGCATGCTCGCGCGGCTCGGCGTGCGCTACCTCACCCTCACCCACGTGAAGAACTCGTCGTGGGCCGACTCGGCGACCGACGAGCCCGTGCACGGAGGCCTCAGCCCGCGCGGCGCCCTGTACATCGCCGAGCTCAACCGCCTCGGGGTGCTGGCCGACCTCTCGCATGTGTCGCCTGCGACCATGCACGCAACGCTGGATGCCACCACCTCGCCGGTGATCTTCAGTCACAGCTCGTGCCGGGCGCTCAGCGACCACCCGCGCAATGTGCCAGACGACGTGCTCGAGCGCCTCGCCGAGAATGGCGGCGTCGTCATGATCACGTTCGTGCCGCAGTTCCTCAGCGCGGACTTCCAGGAGTGGTTCGATTCGGATCGCGCGGGCGATATGCCGGTGGTCAGCATTGCGGATGTCGCCGATCACGTCGACCACGCCCGCTCGGTCGCTGGGGTGGCCCACATCGGCCTCGGCGGAGATTACGACGGCACTGAGTTCTTTCCCGTCGGCCTCGAGGGCGTGGACGGCTACCCGGCGCTGCTCACAGAGCTCGCCGACCGCGGATGGAGCGCAGACGACCTGGCCGCGCTGGCCGGCGGCAACATCCTGCGGGTGCTGCGCGAGACCGATGCGGCATTTGCCCACGGCGGAGCGGGGCGCCCGGCGCTGGAGTTCTAGCCCCTGCCGGTGGGTGAGGTGGCCGCTCGTGGCTATTCCCCCGTTGATCGAAGAGGCCGTTCACGGCCGTCTCGAGATCACTGCCTTGGTTTCGAGACAGGGGCTCGCAAGCTCGCGCCTTCCTCAATCAACGGGAGAGGGTTACCCGCGCGGCAGGGTGCCGAGGCCGTCTGCGACTGGAATCGCGGCGAGCAGCCGTTGGGTATAGGGGTGCTGCGGCGCAGACCAAACGGATGCGACAGCATCCGTTTCCACAATGCGGCCAGCTTGCATCACGGCGACTCGATCGGCGACCACGCGCACGACTGAGAGGTCGTGACTGATGAACAACAATGAAGCGCCGTTCTTCAGCGCCACGTCGCGCATGAGCGTCGCGACCTTCGCCTGCAGCGAGGCGTCGAGCGAGGCGATCGGCTCGTCACCGACCAAGACGTCTGGCCGCGCGCCCATCGCCCTGGCAATGGCGATGCGTTGGCGCTGCCCGCCAGAGAACTGGTGGGGGAACATCGAGGCTGCACTCTGGTCCATGTGCACGTCGTCGAGCAGCTGCGCGACGGTGGAGCGCTCGTCTCCGGCAATTGCCAGCGCGTCCTCGATCTGCGCGCCGACCCGTCGGCGCGGATTGAGCGAGCTGTATGGGTTCTGGAACACCATCTGGATGCGCAGCAGTCGACGCGGCCGCTTCCGCAGGCCCAGCGCCTTTACGGTGTCGCCGTCGAAGTTGATCGATCCGGAGGTGAGCGGCTCAAGGCCGCAGATCGCACGGGCAAGAGTCGATTTGCCGCATCCGGACTCCCCGACCAGGCCGAGCACTTCCCCTGGCGCGAGGTCGATGCTCACCCCGTCGACGGCGGCAAGGGTACGGCGGCCTGGCAGCTTGTACGTGACGCGGGCGTCAGAGACTGAGAGATGACCGGCCATCAGGAATCCGCTCCGTTCACATTCGACGCCACATTCGGCGCCACATTCGGCACGGAGTCGTCGGACGACCACGCCGCCGGCAGCGCGTCGATGAGTGACCTCGTGTATTCGCTTTTCGGCTCGCGGATCACCTGGAAGCGAGTGCCGTGCTCGACAACGTCCCCGTAACGCATCACCGTGACCGTATCGGCGAGGGCCGACATCACGCCGAGGTCGTGGGTCACGAGCAGGATCGCGAGGTCGAGACTGTCGCACAACTCGCGGAGCAGTCGCAGGATGCCGGCCTGCACTGTCACGTCGAGCGCTGTTGTCGGCTCGTCGGCGATGAGCACCGACGGCTCGCAGGCCAGCGCGATCGCGATGGCGATACGCTGCAGCTGCCCTCCCGAGAACTGATGCGGGTATTTCTTCAAAGCCGCCTCAGGGTCTGGCACCTTGACACGTTCGAGCAGTGCCACGGCGCGCTCCCTGGCCTCACTCTTCGAGACGCGCAGGTGGTGCCGCATCCCGTCAGTGAGCTGGTGCTCGATCGTGATCATCGGGTGCAGGCTCGCGGTGGGGTCCTGAAAGATCATGCCGATGTCGCGGCCGCGCAGCGCGTTCATGGAGCGCGAACCGATGGTCAGGAGATTGTCGACGCGGCCACGCGGTCCCTCATAGGCGATCGAGCCGCCGAGACGGGACCCGGCAGGCTGCAAGCCGCAGATGGCCAGACCTGTCATGGTCTTCCCCGACCCTGACTCGCCCGCGAGACCGGTGATCGACCCGGCCGGCACGTCGATGTCGATGCCGCGCAGGATGCGCTTCGGGTCGTTCTTCGGGCCGAGTTCGAGGGTGAGTCCGCGGACCTGCAGCCCCGACGTGGTGGTCTGGTCGTTCATATCTTGACGTCTCATATTTTGACTCCCTGCACAGCACCGGCGGTGCGCGGGTCGAGCGAGTCGCGCAGGGCGTCGCCGAGGAGGTTGAAGGCGACAACGACGGTGAAGATCGCGAGGCCCGGGAAGGCAGCGAGCCACCAGTCGCTGAACTGCTGCACACCGTCGGCGACCATGGCGCCCCACTCCGGCGTCGGCGGCGTGGCACCGAGACCGAGGAAGGATAGCCCTGACAGCAACAGGATGGCGTTGCCGAAGTCGAGGGTGGCGAGCACGAGGATGGGTGCGGCGACGTTGGGCAGGATGTCTCGGCGGAGCGACGTGAACGGGCCGAATCCGAGCAGCCGGCCGGCCACGACGTACTCGCGTGAGCGCGCACCGAGCACCATCGACCGCATCACGCGGGCATAGCTCGGCCAGGACACGAGCAGCAGCGCGATGACCGCGTTCGTGAGGCTCGGGCCAAGGGCAGCCGTCACGATCATCGCCAGGATGATCGTGGGGAACGCGAAGACGAGGTCGGAAAAGCGCATGATGATCTCATCGAGCCATTTGCCGAAATAGCCCGCAATTGCGCCGACCACAGAGCCGATGATGGCCGAGGCCACCACGAGGAACAGCGCGAGCGGCAGCGAGATGCGTGCTCCGTATAGCGTGCGGCTGAAGACGTCGCGTCCGAGCGCGTCTGTACCGAAGAGGTTTGTGCCGTTCGGCGGCTGCAGGCGCTCGAAGCTCTGCGCGAGCGGGTCGTACGGCGCAATGAGCGGCACGAAAATCACGATGAGGAACCACGCGGCGATGATCGCCATGCCGATGATGGCCATCGGCCGGCGATAGGCAGCTGGCAGCCTCAAGCGGATGCGACGCGGTCTGGCTTCGTCGAGGATGGCGCCGGCCGCGGCATCCGCTTCGAGGTCGAGACGTGACTCAGTGTTGGTCATTCGACACGCACCCTGGGGTCGACAACGCCATATACGACGTCGATGATGAAGTTGGTGATGATGTAGACGACACCGACCACGAGACCGACACCCATCACGGCTGGCAGGTCAAGCGTCGTCGCCGATTTGTAGGCGTACTGCCCGATGCCGCCCCAGCCGAAGACCTGCTCGGTGAGAACTGTCCCAGAGAGCAGTGAGCCGAAGGCAAGGCCGACGACGGTGAGGATGGGCAATGACGCCCCTCGGAGGATGTAGCGGAAGATCACGGTGACCGGGCTCAGTCCCTTAGCTCTGGCGGCCAGCACGTACTCCTGGTTCAGCACGTCGAGCACGGCGGAGCGCGTGAAGCGCACGAGGAGCCCGACGGTGAAGAGGATCAGCACAGAGCCTGGCAGCACGAGGTGCGCGAGGGCATCGGCGAACGTGGCGAACTGCCCGGCGAGTAGGGAATCAACCGTGTACATGCCCGTGACATGCGGCGGGGGTTGCAGGGCGGCGCTCAACCTGCCCGTTCCTGGCGCCCACCGCAGCTGGTAGAAGAACACGTAGAACGCGGCGAGGGCCAGCCAGAAGGTGGGAATTGAGATCCCCACGAGGCTGAGCACGCGGAACAACTGGTCGGAGAAGCGGTTCTGTCGGAGCGCAGCCCAGGTACCGAGGCCGACGCCGATGATGATCGAGAACACGATGACGAACAGCGCGAGCTCTGCGGTCGCCGGGAAGGCGACGCCGAGGTCCTGGACCACCGGGTTGTTCGTCTGGGTCGAGGTGCCCAGGTCGCCGCGGAAGATATTGGCGATATAGAGGAGGTACTGCGTGACCAGCGGCTTGTCGAGGCCATGGGCCTCGCGGTAGGCCGCCACGATTGCGGGGTCACTCGCCGCACGCTCGCCGAGCGCTGCCTGGGCGGGGTCGGCTGGCACGAGGTTGGCGAGCGTGAAGGTGACCAGGGTCACGCCGAAGATCAGCAGGACGCTGATGCCGGCGCGAACCAGGATGTAGCGGACGAGCGGCGGGAGGTGCCGGGAGCGCGTGCTCTGCACACGCGCTCCCGGCGTCTCGACGACGTTCTCGACGACGCTGTTATCGACGATGTTGTTATTCGATGTCGGCAATGTTGACGGTCCACACCGGGTTGAGGTCGAGACGGGTGATCTCGGGGGTGGTTACCGCATACTGGCCAGGCTGCACGACGGGAATGAATGGCCCTGTCGCATTGCCGGCCTTCTGCCATGCCTCGTAGGCGGCGACGCGGTCGTCGCCGGTGGCTGCTGCCGCGGCTGCTGCCGCGGCAGTGACGGCCTCATCGGCGCCCTCTGCCCAGCCGGCGCGGAGGCCGAGGGACTCCCCAGGGTTGAAGACCAGGTAGTTCGACGGGTCGGGGAAGTCAGGGCCCCAGTACATGATTCCGGACTGGAGGGTGCCGGCACGGAATGCGTCGAGGAAGGTGGAGATCGGCCCTGGGGCGAGGGTCAGCGTGATACCGACGTCCTTCAGCTGTGACTGGATCGCCTCTGCGAGGGTCTGCATCTGCAGGCCGTTCACCGTGACGTCGTTCGCGTATGAGAAGGTCACGGCCTCCCCTGAGTAGCCGCTCGATGCGAGCGCCTTCTTGGCTGCGGCCAGGTCGAAGACGTTGGCCGGGTCTTCCTTGAGCGCGCCAAGGAAGATGGAGGGAACCATGCCGCCAGGCTGCACTGCACCCTCGCCGGCGATCGACAGGATCTTGTCGTAGTCGATGCCGAATCGCACAGCCTTGAGGAAGTCGGGCTGGTTGGTGACGCCAGCGCTCACGGCCGCATCCTGGTTGAACCAGGAGTAGATGAGGTACGGCGAAACGTTTTTGACGACAGTGGCGCTGTCGCCCATGTCGGAGACCTGGTCGGCGTTCAGGTCGAGCGCGACCTGCGCTGCTCCGGCCTGCACATTGATCTTCTGGGTCGGGCCCTCGACATTCTCGAGCACGACGCGGCTGTAGGCAGGAGCCTCACCGCTGTATTCAGGATTGAGCGTGAAGGTCACCTTCGTGGTGACGCTGTACGACTCGAGTATGTACGGGCCGGAGCCGGCCGACGTCTCGTTGAGGAAGGCCTCTGCCTTGTCATCTGCGTCTGTCGTGCCGCCGTTTGCGATGAGCAGCTTCGAGTTGACGATACCGAGCGACGGGTTCGGCAGGATGAATGGCAGCGCGGGATTCGGGGTGGCGCTGGTGAGGGTGACGGTGTCATCACCGGTCTTGGCGACGGTCACGCCGTCAAGCAGGAACGAGGGGTTACCAGCGATGCCCTGCACGCGCTGGTAGGAGAAAACGATGTCGTCAGCGGTTACCGGGGTGCCGTCTGAGAAGGTGTGCTCGCCATCCATGGTGAGCGTGAGAACGGTGTTGTCAGCGTTCGACTCGTAGCTGGTGACACCGTTGACCACGGTCGTCACGTCGCTGCCCTCGAAGTCGAGCGCCGTCTCGTAGAGCGCCTTATCCACAACGCTGCCGGTGAGCTCGAACGAACGGGCCGGATCGCTGGTCTTCAAATCGAATGACTTATTGATGACGAGGGTCTTGCCCCCGGCGTCGGTGGCGGCGGGCGAGGCAGCTGTACAGGCCGTGACAGCCAGCATCGATGCCAGTCCGATGGCAACTGCCCCGGACGCCCTCAGGCGGTGCTTGAACATGGTCATACCCCTTCGCGCTGTGGTTTGTATCTCCTTGTATAGCGTCGACGCATTTCTGACACGTTTCGGCTGGCGGGTCGTGATGAAAACGTGTTGAAGCGCTGAGTGCGGCACATCGCTGCCACCGCTGTAGGTTCGATTCATGAGCATTGCCACTCCTGCCGCGCCGTTCGCGAGCGGAGGGGTGGTTCTGGATGATCTGGTTCTCGACAGCCTGGTTCTCGACAGCGTGGTTCTCGATGCAGACCAGCAGCGCCTCGTCGCGGCACTGGGCGCCTTCGGCACGCAGATGACGGATGCCGCGAGGCCGGCAACCGGCGTCGGTCGCGGCCTGTACATACATGGTCCCGTCGGGCGGGGGAAGACGTGGCTGTGCGACGCCTTCTTCGACGCGCTGCCCACCGAGGCGAAACGTCGCACGCATTTTCACGGATTCTTCCGCGGCCTGCACGAGGCGATTTGGCGCAACCGGTCGAGTGGACTCTCCGAGCCCGGGCAGGTCATCGCGGATGCCATCGCCGAGCTGCTCTACGGCATCGACCTGCTCTATTTCGATGAGTTCCACGTGCACGACTCCGGGGATGCCGCGCTCATCACCCGCGTGCTCGAAGAGATCTTCGCGCGCGGGGTGAGCGTGCTGGCGACGTCGAATTACGCTCCGACCGATTTGCTGCCCGATGCTAACTTCCACGACCTGTTCGAACCGGGCATCGCCCTCATCGAGCGCCATCTCGACGTGTTCGAACTCGGCGGCACGATCGACTACCGCCGCCTCGCCCCGGCCACGGCAGGGACGGGGACGGGTTTCGCCGCCGGCGGCTGGCTGACTCCCGGCGGCGCGCAGCAGCTCGGCGACGCCGGCCTGGTCGCTCCGCACACCGACGAGCAGGCGACCCTTTCGGCGAGCGGCCACAGCTTTACCGCCCGCCGCGCGCTCGATGGCGAGGTGTGGTTCCGGTTCGACGAGCTGTGCGAGGCGGACTCTGCGGTGAGCGACTATCTGAGGTGGGCATCCGTTTACCAGCGCTGGGTCGTCGAGGGCGTGCCGGTGCTCCACACCGCGACCATGCAGGCCAGGCAGCGCTTCGCGAATCTCATCGACGTGCTGGCCGATCGGGACGTGACGCTGCACATCGTGAGCGAGCATGCCGCAGCGGATGCGCTGCGCGTGACACCCGCGACGCGTGACTTCGAGCGCACGACCAGTCGACTCGCGCTGCTGCGGCAGATTCGCTGACTCCGCAGGCGTGATGCCCACCACGCGCGCGACGGGAACTGTCGGTCGCGCGTGAGAGCATGGGGGCATGCCGCAGCCCGATTGGAAGACCGCCGTGCTGGCGCTCACCGGTCCGGCCGATCAGCCCCACGCGGTCGTTGCCACCCCGTTCACTCCGCTGGCGCTGCAGTTCGAGCTGCGCGAGCAAACCCCGCGCACCAGCGAACGCTGGCGCGGACCAACGGCGAGGCCGGTCACCAGCGAGGCCGTGACATCCGCTGGCCAATTTCGGTTGGGCGTGCGGCCCGTGCTCCGCAACTCCCTGGGCAACTGGGTCAAGTCGACCGTGGCGTGGAATAGCGTCTCCCACCAGCTGAATCGCTTGAATCTGTACCCGGAGCAGCACCGCTGGTTCTCGCAATTCGTCGCCATGCACCGGGCAACCAGGGGCGCGTACTCCGGGCAGGAAAGCGACTGGATCTACCTCGACGACTTCGTCAGCCCCGTGCTCTGGCACCTTCTCGCTGAAGCCACCTCCCTCGGCATCGACTTCGTCGGCACGAAGAAGGATGCCGTTGTCATCGTGGGAACGGAAGCCAGCGTGAGCGTCGATGCGACGCGCGCTGCGGACACGACCGCTGCGGAGGCTGCTGCCAACACGACCGCTGCGGGTAATGCGGTCGCGCCCAGCGGCCCAGTCGCCCAGAACCCTGCGAGCGAGCCAACCGCATCCGGTGCCGTGCAGCTCACCACCCACCTCACCATCGATGGCCGGTCGTACCCGCCGGAGTCCGGCGGGTTCATCGGCACCCACGGCATCTACAGCGCACAGCTTCTCCCCCGGCAGAGTTTCGCGCTCGCTCCCACGAGTCGTCCGCTCACCAAACAGCAGCGACGATTGCTCGGCGAGAGTGCGGCACTCACCATTCCGGCGCCCGATGTGGCCGAGTTCCTCGCCGAGCACTATCCCCGGTTGCGCAGCTCGATCACGATCACCAGCACGGATGCCTCCGTCGAGTTCCCGAAGCCCGGCCCACCCACGCTCGTGCTCACGGCCACGTTCCAGCCGAAGCACAACCTGCACCTCGCCTGGCACTGGGAGTATGCGCTGGGCACGGCGATCACGACACTGCCCGTGCAGGAGCCGACCGCGCAGGGACGGGCCACGTCCACAGGTCCTGAATCTGGCCCAGCACCCGACGCCGACTGGCGCAACCTTCGCTCCGAACGGGCGATCCTGTCGCGCACCGGTATCGACAATTTCTCCCCCACCACGCTGCGAGATGTCGACGCCGCCGAATTCACCGAGCGGATGCTGCCCAAACTCGCCCGCCGGGCCGGCATCCGTGTCGACGTGGTCGGCGTCAAACCGCGCTACCGCGAGCTCACTGACCGGCCGGAGATGGTCTTCATGACCGTCGAAAGCGATCACCGCGACTGGTTCGATCTCGGCGTTGTGGTGAAAGTTGCCGGTCACAGCATCCCGTTCGGCCCGCTGTTCAAGGCACTGTCGAAGGGCAAGAAGAAGCTGTTGCTCGTTGACAACTCCTATCTCTCGCTGAACCAGCCGGAGTTCGACAGGCTGAAAGAGCTCATCGACGAGGCCAGGGACCTCGCCGAATGGGAGACAGAGCTGCGGATCAACCGGCACCAGGTCGGCCTCTGGGCAGAATTCGAAGACCTCGCCGACGAGACAGAACAGGCAGAAAGCTGGCGCGCCGCCGTGAGTGGACTCATCGCGTTGACCGCGGCAGCCGGCACCCTCGGCGACGAATCAGTTGCCGGCGCGGATGGTGGCCCGGACGTAGGCCCAGGCGACGGCTCGAACAACTCAGGCGGCGCAGGTGGCTCGAGCGGTTCAAACACCGCGCCCGGAACCCCAACTGTGCCCGCGATCCCCCTGCCAGTCGGCCTCAACGCCACACTGCGCCCGTACCAGGTCGACGGTTTCAACTGGCTCGTCTTCCTCTGGACGCACGGCCTCGGCGGCATTCTCGCCGACGACATGGGCCTCGGCAAGACGGTGCAGACCCTCGCCCTGCTCGCGCACGTGAAGGAACGAGCACCCCACGAACCCAGCCGTCCGTTCGTGATCGTGGCGCCGACATCCGTTGTGGGCAACTGGGCGAGCGAGGCCGCGCGATTCACGCCGGGCCTCGATGTGCGCGTGGTGACGAAGATCGGGGGGCTCCCGGATGCCATGGGTGCGGGTGGCACGTCGGCTAGGCCCGACGTCGTGGTCACTTCATATGCGCTGTTCCGACTGGACGCAGAGGCCTACCAGGCCGAGGACTGGGCCGGCCTGATTCTCGATGAGGCCCAGTTCGTGAAGAATCGCGAATCGCAGGTGCACCGCGTCGCCGTCGATCTGAAAGCACCGTTCAAGCTGGCCGTCACCGGCACGCCGATGGAGAACAACCTGCTTGAGCTGTGGTCGCTGTGCGCGATTGTCGCCCCAGGACTGTTTCCGTCTGCCCGCAAGTTCACTGAAGATTACGTGCGCCAGATCGAGCTGGAGAAGAACAGGGAGCGGCTGGGTCGACTGCAGCGTCGCATCCGCCCGCTCATGCTGCGCCGCACCAAGGAACTCGTGGCTCCGGAGTTGCCCGCCAAGCAGGAGCAGACGCTGCAGATCGACCTGGCGCCGGAGCACCGCGAGCTGTACGACACGTTCCTGCAGCGCGAGCGGCAGAAGCTGCTCGGGCTGATCGAAGACCTCGATCGCAACCGCTTCATCGTGTTCCGGTCGCTGACCCTGTTGCGGATGCTGAGCCTTGACGCGTCGCTCATCGATCCGGCATACGCGTCGATTCCCTCGAGCAAGCTCGATGCACTGTTCGAGCAGCTCGAAGACGTGGTGGCCGAGGGGCATCGCGCGCTCATCTTCAGCCAGTTCACCTCGTACCTGCAGAAGGCCGCGGCCAGGCTCGACGCAGAGGGAATCGCCTATGAGTACCTCGACGGGTCGACCCTCCGGCGCCCGGAGGTCATCGCCCGTTTCAAGACCGGCGACGCACCGGTCTTCCTCATCAGCCTGAAGGCCGGCGGGTTCGGCCTCAACCTCACCGAGGCCGACTACGTGTTCATGCTCGACCCGTGGTGGAACCCGGCCAGCGAGGCCCAGGCCATCGACCGCACCCACCGCATCGGCCAGACCAAGAACGTGATGGTGTACCGGATGGTCGCCACCGACACGATCGAAGAGAAGGTCATGGCGCTCAAAGACCGCAAGGCGGCCCTGTTCAACGCCGTTGTGGATGACGACGCCCTGTTCAGCTCGACGCTCACGGCAGATGACATCAGGGGTTTGCTCGAGCGGTAGGCGCGCGCCGGCTGCATGAGTGCGTTCGGGTGTACTCACACTCCCTCGACAGGTGCAGGCATCGAGCGCAAGCTGAGGTGATGACAACTATCTTTGAACACGAACCGCCCTACTCGGTTGGCTATTTCGTCGGCAGCCTGTCATCGCAGTCGATCAATCGCACGCTGGCGAAGGCGCTGATCAGGCTCGCTCCGCCCGAGATGGAGTTCGTCGAAATCACGATTAAGAATCTCCCGCTCTACAACCGGGATCTCGACGCCGACTACCCACCGGTTGCGCGGGATTTCAAGGCTGCCATCGAGTCCGTGGACGCGCTGCTGTTCGTCACGCCGGAATACAACCGCTCCGTGCCTGGCGCGCTGAAGAACGCACTCGACTGGGCCAGCCGCCCCTGGGGGCAGAACGCGCTCACCGGCAAGCCGTCAGCCGTGATCGGTGCGTCGCCAGGAGCGATCGGTACCGCCCTGGCCCAGCAGAGCCTGCGCGGAACACTCGCGTTCTGCAACGCCCCGCAGATGACGGCGCCGGAGGCTTACATCCAGGTGACCCCCGGACTCATCACTGACGACGGTGAGGTCACGAACGAGGGAACCGCAGAGTTTCTGCGGGCGTACATGGTGGACTTCTACGACTTCGTGCTGCGGGTCATGACGGTGGTACCTGGCCGGTAGCTTCCGGCCTTCGGTTTAGAGGCGCGTCCGAGGAACGAGATCGCTCCTGAAACCCGTACCGCGCGCCCATCGCGCCCGCTGCGGGGCGCCGCTACCGCTATAGCGGGCGCGACCAGCGACAACGGGCGCGGTGGGACAGCGAAGGGGCACTGTCTGACGACAATGCCCCTTCGAACCACTGGTGTGAGACGACCAGAGTCGCTCGCTAGCGCTTGGTCCTCAACGAGCGAAGCTCGGTTACGCCTCGAGGTCGGCGTCTTCGTCTGTCGGCTGGAACCACGGCGGGTACACAGCGACCTTGGTGGCGAAACCTGAGGGGCTCAGGATGCCACGGACCGTCTGGCGAACCTTGTCGTTTGCGACACCGATGAGGGTGATGCGATCGAAGGGCAAGACATCCTTCACGAGGAACTCAGACTCAAGGATGGTGCCGGCATCGTTCGCGCGGAGAGTCCAGAGCAGACGCTCCGTCTCCTCACGGCTCGTCGTGAAGCGAGTGTGACCGATGACGGCGTCGCCGTCGGTGACGGAGAATGCCGGGTCGCTCGCTGCGGCATCCGCTGACTCGTCTGCTGCTTCGGCGGCAACGGTGGCCTCCGGCAGCGACTCGATGGCCGACTTGACCGTGCTCACGAGGATCACGTAGTCGAAGACCGACGAGTCGGTGGCGGCCTGGGCGATCCGGGGATCGACGGTGTGCGCACGGATGCTGTTCCACACGCTGGCGTTCGGCGAGAGGAAGAACGGCACGTAGTCGGCAACCTTCGCGCCATCCGCTGCGGAGACCGGGGTCTCGCGACGGGCAGCGCGGTTCTCCGGCGACGAGATGTCGACGACAGGCGTTGAATCGCTGGAATCGGCGAGCAGGGCGCCGCGATCCAGGATCTGAGCCAGGTTGTCGATGTGGGTCACGTGGTAGATGCGCTGTTCGCCAACGCGAGCCGGCGGCATGGAGACGGCCGTCTTCGCAGTTGACGTCTGTACAGAGCTCACCGAGTTCGGTCCCTTGAGGGTGACCGAGATGGGAGAGGGAGCTGATCGCAGCGACATGGGCTTCGACGCACGAGCACGTGGCGCCTTAACGATTAGTGACTCGTCTGGGACTGCTTTCGGGTAACAACTGGCGCATAGGCCGCCAGCAAGTCCATGGATACATTCGTCGCTCAACGCAAAACCTTTCCTGTGCGTGGCACGCATTCACTTCAAGATCTGAGGAGCGGAGACCACCTGTCAACGTTACGGTGCTTTGAGGCACTCCGATTACCGTTTCGGCTGGGTATCGAACCTCAATTTCGAAAATTGCAGCACGTGCACATTTCGAGAGATCGACTGAAACGGATGCCGCGCGCCACCTCCACCGCACCGTCACCCAGCGTTTTCGCTGATCAGACTCCAGACTCGACGAGCGTGATGAACGCGCTGAGCTCCGCCACCCCGGCAGGGGTCACCGGAAGGCTGTCGACGAGCGCCGGCGAGTACACGAGATATGCCGCCCATTTTGCTCGGGAGATTGCCACGTTCAGGCGGTTCTTCATGATGAGGAACGACAGGCCGCGCGGCACATCCGCCGCCGAGGAGGCCGCAAGAGTCACGATGGCAACGGCCGCTTCCTGGCCCTGGAACTTGTCAACGGTGCCGACGCGCACCGAGGTGAGGCCGGCATCCGCTAGCGCGTCGCGCACGGTGTTCAGCTGTGCGTTGTACGGGGTGACGATGATGATGTCGTCTTCGGTGAGTGGGTCGTCGTGGCGCTTCTCCGTTGGATCGTCCCAGCGTGTGCCGAGGAGGCTCTGGACGAGTTCGACCACGGCCGCTGCTTCCTCTGGCGATTCCACGGAGTTACCTACGTGGGTCACCGGCACAATGTGCAGCCCTGGCGTGATGCCGTGCAGGGAGCGGGTGGCAGCCACCGGGTGTGAGTGCAGCGCTCCCTCATACGACAGCTGCGATACCGGAGCGGTGACGGCGGGGTGCATGCGGCGGCTCTCCGCGAGGAAGTAGCCGAGGGTGGGCGGCAGCACATCGTGACCGGCGCTGACCCAACCGAGCGCCGACTGGTCGATGGGCTCAGGGTGGGTGCCCTGGCTCACCTGCGGCAGCTGCTGCGGGTCACCGAGGAGGAGCAGGTTCTTCGACGCGACGCTCGCGGCGATGGTGGAGGCGAGGGAGAACTGCCCGGCCTCGTCGACGACCAGCAGGTCGAGGCTGTCGCGGGGAACGCGCGCCGGGTTGCTGAATTCCCAGGCTGTACCCCCCAGCACGAAGCCGGTGTCTGCGTGGTCAAGCGCGAAGAGCAGCTGGCCGTCCTTCGGCAGCTCTGTATACGGGGAGTCGTCGGTGTCGTCCGCGTCGTCGAAGCCGTCGCCGGCGGTCTCCCCCGCCGCTGCCTTCGCGGTGCCCGCTTTCTGCACCTTGCCGACGAGGGAGCGGTCGAGGCCGGCCTTCGCGACGGCGGCCAGCAGCGTTTCGACCACAGCGTGCGACTGCGCGACGACACCGATCTTCCAGCCGTGCCCAAGCACGAGGGCTTTGATCACGTGGGCGCCGAGGTACGACTTGCCAGTGCCTGGCGGGCCCTGCACCGCGAGATAGGAGTGGTCGAGATCGAGGAGGCTCGACACGACGGCATCGATGCGTTCGTTGCCCTGCGGGTCGGCAGGAACCGGCGCCAGCTGACCTGACCGGGTGCGCGGCTCGATTTTGCGCAGGATGTCGACGGTCGGCTGCGCTGGCCACTCCGGATGGGCATCGACGATGGTCTCTGCCCACTCTTCGATGGCCGGCTTCTGCTGGCCGGCGGGTGGCGGCGCGGATGGCGCCAGGGCAGACGGGCGGTGCGAGTATGGCGCGATGTCCTTGCCGAGGGTCTCCTCCACCAGGATGCTGCCGTCGTCGGCGACCTCGAGCACCTTCACCGTGCGTGCGGTGCGCGCCCCAGACGATGCCTTCGGGTCGATGAACGGACCGGGGTATTCGTAGAGCAGGTACGGGCCGGCCTGGTCTCCTGGCTTGATGCTGCTGCCGGGGGCCAGGGTGCCGCGCAGCCACAGTTCACGCCGGTCGGTGCGCTGTCGTCCTTCGCGGTACCAGTCCTTCTCCACGCGCACATCGTGAATGCGCAACACATCGCGGGTGGTCTCCCACTCCTCGATGGGCTGCTCCAGCCGGGCGAAGTGCCCCCACCAGAAGCTCTTCTGCTCACGCTGGTGATAGTCGAGTGCTGCAGCGGCGAACGCGGCGGCCGTCTGGTCTGGCGTGCGGTCGGGGTTCAGCGGGTCGCCGGCGATCGCCATCAGTGCGTCGCGCAGCAGCGACGGCTCCAGCTCTGGGCGCGGTTCCTCCGTGGACGCCGCCGCATTGCTCGGGATGCCGTATTCCTCCGCCTTGCCGCGCAACCAGTCGCGCAGGCGCAACGTGGACACGCAGTCGTAACGGTTGTAGTCGGCGATGGAGTCGAGCATCCGCTGGCCCTGGATGACGTCGCCGTTGTCGAACAGCTCGCGTGCTGCGGCGTATTCGGTGATGGAGTCTGCGGCGTTGGTGACGTCGCCGCCGCGCAGCTCATCGCCCATGTAGAGCGGTTCGAGCTTCTTGATCGAGTAGGAGCGCGAGCCCACCCGCAGCGTCTTCCGCACCAGCGGGTACAGGTCGACGAGCGCGTTGGCCCGCAGCAATTCGTCGACCTCGTCTTCACCGACGCCATGGCGGGCGGCGATGCTCAGCAGGTGCGTGCGCTCGTAGGCGGCGTAGTGGTAGATGTGCATGGCTGGGTACTGCGCGCGACGCTCCGCGAGGTAGTCGAGGAAGTCGCGCAGCGCCTGCCGCTCCTCCTCGAAGGTGTGCGCCCAGAATGCGCGGAACGTGCCGTCGGGTTCGACCAGCCCGAACAGGTAGTCGAGGCCCCAGTGGTCGGCCGCGCCCTCTGTGTAGAGCGGGTCGCCCTCGAAGTCGAAGAAAATGTCGCCGGGGTCTGGCTCTGGCAACACGGCGAGCGCCGAGGGGTTGTACATCTCGATGGGCGGCGCCTGGCCGCTCACTGCGTCGAGCTGTAGCTGCGCCTGGGTGCGGAGGGCGGCGAGGGTGCTGTCTGCGATGCCGTCGACGGTTCCGCCGGAGGCGAGTAGAGCGGATGCCGCCAGCTCGTCAATCGTGTGGATGCCGGCCTCGGCCAGTCGCTCACGCTGGGTCACGCGCATGCCGGCGACGAGCAGCAGGTCGCGGTGTGCCTGCACCTCGGCTTCACAGGTGGCGCAGCGGCCGCAGATCGCATAGCGGGGGTCGCCCCACGCAACGGTCTCCGCATCGAGCAGGCGCTCCTCGATGATCTGCAACAGGCGGCGCTTCCGACGGCGATACACCGGGCGGATGTCCGCCAACCGGTGCACACTCACCCCACCGTCGCCGAGCAAGAGTTCCACCGTCTCGGCGGGGCGCACCCCGATCAGCTCCAGCTGGTCGGCATAGGCGGCGAGCTGCAGCAGGGCGGTGACCTTGGCACGACGGGCCAGCTTGGTGTCTTGCACGAGGTAGCTGCCGTCGCTCTGGCGCACGATGAAGTCGGCGAACCCGATGAAGGCGACGGGGAGTGCGCCGGGAAGTGCGTCGGGAATTGCGCCAGGAAGCGCGCCGGCCCTCCCGCCGAATCCCTCATCGAAGAACGTCGCTTGGAAGACGAGGTCGACATCCGCTTCGAAAGCCGTCACGGTCTGGGCAGCGACCGATTCGAGCGCTTCGCGGTTCAGGCGATCAGGGCGCTCAATCTCAACGACGCCGGCACCGTACTCGGCGCGGTAGGCCTCGAGCACCCGGAGCTCATGGGCGTCGCCGAGCCTGGCCGTGCGATCCAGCATGGCATCGGCGGGATCTGCCTCTGCTGGTCGTCGTCCGAGCTTCGCGTCGAGCTTCCGAAGGAAGGCGAATTCGCAGGTCGACGCGGCGGTCAGGTCGGTTGCGCTGGTGACCAGGCTGTCGTCGAGGACGAACATCCGCGCCTACTTTCTATCGAGCTTTCGCTTCTCATCGAGCATTCCGTCGACGATTCGAGCGTAGCCGGGGCGACCGACATCCGTCTGGCGGTGAGGCGAGCGGCCATCACTGGAGCTCGCCCCACCAGCAAGCCAGGACCTAGTAGTACAGGTCCGCAATCGTGTGGGCCGCGCTGTTCGCGCTGCCGAGGAAGCTGAGGACGAGCACCACGATGGTCACGATGAGGGCGATCCTCTTGTTCTGGTCGTAACCGGCCAGCAACAGACCCTGCTTGTCGCGGGTCGATCCGTTGAGCGCGAGGATCAGATCGATCAGCGACCAGATGCCGAAGCCACCGAGGGTGATCAGCTTCAGGATGCCGGTGCCCACCTTGCCCAAGTAGAAACGGTCGACGCCGAGGCCCCCAAGCAGCAGGGCGAGCAGCCAGTTCACGACGAACGACTTCTGCGAGACGGTTGTCTGGGCCGAGTATGCAGACGGCGTGTATGGCGACTCGTTGTTCAGGACGGTCATGCTTCTCCAATCGATAGCGCGAGTGGATCGCGCCCGTGATGAGCGGCGGAGCAACGGCTCCCCCGCGTCGGGGTGAGCGCACGCGAGCGGTGCGCCGTCGCACCATATCGCGAGGGCGGTTCGATTCGCGGGAAATTCAATGGCCGACCAGCGGTTTCGTTGTAGAAACTTTACGAAGCGGCGGCCAGGCAACCGACTGTTTCGATCTGGCATCCGTTTCACTGACTCGTGTCGGTGATGCGCACAGCGACCTAGACTTCTGGCTATCGAGACTTCTGGCAGAGCCGCCTGCTGAGCGCGGGCGACGGCGCCGGACGAGAGGACGATGATGTTCCCCGATATCAACTACTGGGCGGTCATCCTGGCAACGTTGTCGAGCATGATCGTCGGCTCGATTTGGTACACGCCCAGGGTCTTCGGCAACTACTGGATGAAGGCGGCAGACGTCACCCCGTCTGGCAAGGGCTCGGATGCCGTTGGCCCTATCGCCGTCACGGTGCTGGTGAGTTTCGTGACCGCGTGGGTGCTCGCCGGCGCGACGTTCATCGCATGGGACTTCTACGGCGGCAGCTTCCTGTGGAATGCGATCGTGACCGCGATTGTGCTGTGGGCGGGCTTCACCGCGGCTCGATTCGTGACGCATGACGCGTTCGACCAGCGCCCACCTGGACTGACGGTGCTCAACATCGCGCACGAGCTCGTGACCGTCGTGATCATGGCGATCATCATCGGCGTCTGGCCGGCGTAGGTGGTGTGCCCCATACAAGCGGATGCCGGGCAAACGCTCGATGACCTCCTCGACGGTCCGCGGGGACGCCGATTCTGCCTGGGCGTGGCCACGCAGCTCAATCCCGCAGTGTGGTCAATGCTGCCCACGTTTGCTCAAGCGCCGCGAAGCGAGCAGGTGCGGGACGCCTTGGCCGCCGAGCTACGTGCAGTTGATCCCGCGGCGATCGTGGCGGGTGAAGCTGGCGCCACGGGTACCATGCTGCTGGAATCTCTTGCGCACGCCGTCTCCTCCGCGAAGTACTGGCAGGAGCCGGACGACGTCGACGTCATCCTGCGTGAGGATGCCATCATCGACGCCCTGCGCCCGCTCGCCATGGCAGCCGCCGACTCCCCTGCCACGCATTGGTGGCGGAGCCCGGTGGACGAGCAGCATCAGCAGCTCGTCACCTGGCAGGGCGCGGACCAGCCGTACTCCGTGCCCGTGCCCCAGCCGCTGACCCTGCAGGGTGCCGCAGCGCGATTGACCGCTTGGAAATCCGCGACCCTCGCAGACGAAGCTCACGCGCACTCGCGCCCGGCCGACCCACAGGCGAATTGGAGCGGGCGATGGTGGTCGACGCCTGCCCCGGAGGCCGTTCCCGTCACCACCCGATCCCTGCCGGGGCTCGGCGCACTGCGACTGGCATGCATTGAAGACACACTTGGCTGGACACGCGCTCGCGTGCAGCCGATCCAGGTGAGCTCCGGGGCGAGGATTTACGAGATAGCGGATGCCGCGGCCTGGTCAAGGCTCGTGGCGCGCTATCCGCTCGATGTGCGTCGTTCGAGGCGACATGACTGGTGGCGGACAACGGGCGTGAGCGCCGATTGGATGGTCCCCGATTGGAGCGCTGTCGCCCAAGACTTCGATGGCGTGCACCTGAGCGTGTGGGCGTACCTCACTGTTGCGGGTCGTCCGCTGCCGGCCGGCCCTACGCTGACAGTACTCGCCGGCTGGAGCCCGGACGAAACGTATTGGCTGACCGACGTGTTGAGCAGCGACTCCTCCGCGACGGATTGGGTCAGGGCGGACGGCGGCACTTCGGATGTCACGTGGCGGTCGCTGTAGCCGCCGCCTCTGTCGCCCGAGAGAACTCCGTCGAGCTAGCGCTGCACCCGCTTAGGACCGCAACGCCTCGACGATGTTCTGCGCCCGCCGCGTTCTGGTGTCGTCACTCTTGGCAGTGTCAACTGACTGGGCGAATGCGCGCTGCTTGCTGTACGAGAGCGCCGACCAGGCCTGCGCAGCCAGCGCGTCAGCCTCGAGCGCCGTAGCCAGTTCTGCCGGGAGGTCGACGGTGCGCGGGGCGTCGTCGACGTCGAGGGTGACCTCGATTTCATCTCCAGCGCCCTTGCCTGTGGCGGCACGGGTCTCGGCGTTGTATGAGATCAGGAATTGACCACCCATCGAGGCGATCGTGTTTCGGTACGAGTAGTCGCCATCAATGGTGACGACGACGGGCACGCGTTTGCCGCGGCCAAAGCCGAGCACGATCTCCTCCGGCACGACGATGCCGACGTTGTTGCCGCCAGCGGCCCACAGCGTTGTTCGAAAGCTGACCATGGTTGTTCCCTTCGCCCACCGGCGAGGTTAACACGGCCAGCGATCGATTCCTAGGTCGCGGCTGACGCCCGCTAGACCTCCACGCAGACGCTGTAGCCAGGCGCCCCGTTGAGCACGAAGTCCTCTTTCAACTCGAGCTGGCCATCCGCTCGCATTTCAATGCGGCTGGTGCTCTGGCCGATCATGGCTTCGCCGGTCGCTTTGAACTCGTGAACGAACCACTCGCGCAGCACGTTGCCCTCGCGAATACCAACGGTGTGGCCGAAGGTGACGGTGTCGCCCTCGTATTCGGCGAAGACTATTCCGCTCGCTTCGTGAAAGTAGAAGCGCGAAGGCGACTGATGGTTGACCACGCTGGCCGTGGACGATTCCAACACGAACTCAGCACCGTCGATCATCGCTTCGCCTTTGAAGCGCGCTGCGGTTGCAACCAGGAGGGCGTCGAATCGTTCAGCGCCGAGCGCATCGGAACCGGCAGGGAGAAGCTCCATGTGGCGGGAGAAGTCATCGTCACCGAAGGCATCTAGCGTCACGCGCACGAACGGAACGCCGGCAGCAGTGTCGTCGGCACTCCTGGTTTGGATGAGCCCGGCCGCATCGCCAGACGACAGCTGTCCGCCCTCAACGTCGAAGTGCACGTATTGCAGTTCAAGGGTGTCGTCCTTGCGGCGACCGACGAACCCTCCGAGGTGGGCGGAGCCTTGCACGTATTCACCCCACACCATTGCGTTCAGCTGATGGATCCTGGCCACGGTCGACGACTGCGGAATGACGAATTCGACGCCATTGAGCGAGGGGCCTGCCGGGTGGTGGGGGTTGGTCACGCACTGAGTATGACGTGTGATTCGATGCGCCACAGACGGGTGTGCGAAGTGTCTTCCCCGCCGGTGAAGCGGATGTTGCAGCCCGGACAATCGGCTGTTGAGGGGAACATTGGGCAGCTTTTTGTCTCTCCGGCTTACACGCGTTCGCTGGCGCGATCCCATAGCCGACGCGCACCCTCCAGTTCTAGAATCGCGAGCATGAGAATCACAGAGCTTGCTCCGGGCGAAGTGTTCGTATTCGGGTCGAACGCCAGTGGCCAGCACGTCGCTGGGGCGGCGGCACTCGCTGCCGACAAGTTCGGTGCGGTGTGGGGTGAAGGTCACGGCCTGCACGGCAGCTCGTACGCCATCGACACCATGAGCGGGTTGACCGTGATCGTTACAGAGGTTGCCGGTTTTCTGGACTTCGCCACGGTGCACCCAGAGCTGCGGTTTCTCGTGACGGAGATCGGTTGCGGCATTGCCGGCTATCGGCCGGCGCAGATTGCGCCGTTGTTTGTCGGGGCACCCGTGAACGTGGTGCTTCCCGAAGCGTTCAGCATCCTGATCGGCTAGCGGCCGCAGGCTGGCAACGGACACGTGGATCCCAGACAGCCGAGCGAAGAACAGTGAGCGGGCGAAGCAGCAGCGTGTCCCCTCAGCGACCAGTCCGATTGCGACGCGAAGCCTGGGGATTCGCCATCGGGTCACTCTGCTTTCTGGTCGGGGCTGTGCCGTTCTATGCACTCGCAGTCGGCACACCAATCGACGACATCACGTTCTTCGTCGGCGCACTGTTCTTCACCGCTGCGGCATTCATCCAGCTCAGCTTGAGCGGGCGACGCCCTCCGTGTCACGCGATGAATCGGCCTGACGCATTCGACTGGTGGGGGTCGGCTGTGCAATTCGTCGGCACGCTCTTCTTCAACGTCAGCACCACCGATGCACTCATCACGGCGATGAATAGCGAGACGCAGGTGAACAGTGGATGGCGACCGGATGCCTTTGGCTCGGTCTGCTTCCTCGTTGCGAGTGTTTTCGCCGCGGTGGCGACCACGGAGCGCGACCAGCTCTGGGATCCGAGCGCTCGCACCTGGCGCTGCACGTGGCTCAACCTGCTTGGGTCGGTCTTCTTCGGCGTCTCGGCGATCGGCACTTTCGTGATCCCTGAAACGGATGATCTCGTCAGCTTGTTCTGGGCGAATCTCGGTACATTTCTCGGTGCCGTGTGCTTCCTGGTGGCCGCTTTGCTCAGTCGAAAGTCGGCGGGACAGGAGTGACGGTGACCGGCTGTGAGCGGGTTGAACGTGATCGTTACAGAGGTGTCCGGCTTTCTGGACTTCGCCACGGTGCACCCAGAGCTGCGGTTTCTCGTAACGGAGATCGGTTGCGGCATTGCCGGCTATCGGCCGGCGCAGATTGCGCCGTTGTTTGTCGGGGCACCCGTGAACGTGGTGCTGCCCGAAGCGTTCAGCATCCTGATCGGCTAGCGGCCGCAGGCGCAGCACCCCCAGTTCGGGCGCGTTCGCTCATCTGAACCGCTACGAATTGTCGCGTCGGGTAGTTTCGTTTCCATGCGTGCCTTTCGCCTCACCTCCCTCCGCCTGAGTGCCATTGCGCTCGTCGCCGTCCTCGCCCTCTCCGGCCTGTCGACCATGGCCGCCGCACCGGCGAGCGCCGCAACGGATACGTCGTTGAGTGCTCTCTCACTCAGCAGCGGCACGCTCAGCCCGGCGTTCGCGTCAGACACGACCAGCTACACAGCATCCGTCAGCTACGCAACGACGGCGGTTACGGTCACCCCGACCCTGACCGATGCCAGCGCGTCAGTCAGGGTCAACGGTGTTAGCACCCCCAGCGGAAACGCATCCGGTGCCATCGCCTTGGCCGTTGGCTCCAACGCCGTCACCATCGTTGCGACCGCACCCGGCGGGACAGACGCGACGACTTACACGGTCACCTTCACCCGCGCCGGTTCGGCCAACGCCGACCTCAGCGCACTCTCGCTCAGCAGCGGCACGCTCAGCCCGGCGTTTGCGTCAGGCACGACCAGCTACACGGCACCCGTCAGCAACGCAACGACGTCGGTCACGGTCACCCCGACTGTGGCCCACGGCAATGCCTCCGTTAGGGTCAACGGCGTGGCGGTGTCCAGCGGTTCAGCATCCGGCGCCATCGCCCTTGCCGTCGGCTCCAACACCGTCACCACCGTTGTCACCGCACAAGACGGGACGACCACGAAGACCTACACGGTCACCATCACCCGCGCGGGCTCGAGCAACGCCAACCTCGCAGGCTTGACGGTGAGCAATGCCGCGCTCAGCCCGACGTTCGCGCCCGGCACGACGAGCTACACGGCAGCCGTGACCTTGGAAACGTATCGGCTCACGGTGACCCCGACGGTCTCGGAAGCCGCGGCATCCGTGACCGTGAATGGCAAGCCGGTGACCAGCGGCTCGGCATCCGGCGATATCGGGTTGAGATACGGGGCCGGCGACATAATCACCATCGTTGTGACCGCACCAGACGGGACGAGTACACGGACCTACACGGTCACCACGGTCCTCGTCGCCCAGTCCAATCCCAACCTCAGCGGACTGTCCGTTAGTTCCGGCTCGCTCAGCCCCGCGTTTGAAACAGGCACGACCGGATACTCGGCATACGTGGGCTACACCACCTCATCGATCAAGGTCACTCCGACGGTTGCGGAAGCCACGGCATCCGTCACTGTGAACGGCGTTGCGGTAGCCAGCGGATCGGCATCCGATGCCATCGCCCTGAACGTCGGCGACAGCGTCACCATCACCGTTGTTGTGGTAGCGCAGGACGGGTACTTGAAGATGTACCAGATCATCGTGACCCGCGCCACGGCATCGACGGAGGCCTACCTCAGCGCACTAACAATCAGTCCCGGCACCTTCAACTCCGGATCGTTTAACATATTCAGGTTCAGCTACAGGGCATCGGTCAGCAACGCGACGACGTCGGTGACGGTTACCCCGACGCTGTACAACGCCACGGCCTCCGTCACGGTCAACGGTGTCAGCACCCCCGGCGGAAATGCATCCGGCGCCATCCCCCTGAACGTTGGCAGCAACACCATCACCATCGTTGTCACCGCGCAAGTCGAGACGTACAAAAACACCTACACGATTACCGTCATTCGCGCTGCCCCCGCCGACCTCGCCGCCCTCACTGTGGGCCAGGGATCGCTCAGTCCGGCGTTCGCATCCGGCACGACGAGCTACACAGCATCGGTCAGCAACGCGACGACGTCGGTCACGGTCACCCCGACCCTGGCAGACGCCAATGCCTCCGTCTCCGTGAACGGTGCCAGCACCACCAGTGGAAATGCATCCGGCGCCATCCCCCTGAACGTTGGCAGCAACACCATCACCACCGTTGTCACCGCACAAGACGGGACGACCACGAAGACTTACACGGTCACCGTCACCCGCGCCGCCTCATCGAACGCCAAGCTGGCTGCCCTCTCTGTGGGCCAGGGATCGCTCAGTCCGGCGTTCGCATCCGGGACCGCCGACTATGCGGTCGCAGTTAGCAACGCCGACGATTCCCTCACTGTCACCCCGACGGTCACGGATGCCACGGCCTCCGTCACCGTGAACGGCACCGCGGTCGTCAGCGGCACGGCCTCCGCCCCCCTTGCATTGCCTGTCGGCGACAGCATAGTCACCGTCGTGGTCACGGCCCAGGACGGCACGACCACCACGGCCTACACCGTCACCGTCACTCGTGCCGCCTCCGCCATCGCCGACCTCTCGGCACTGGCGCTGTCTGCCGGAACGCTTGACCCGACATTTGCGACCAGCACGACCAGTTACACGGCGTCGGTCGACAACGCGACCGAATCCATAACCATCACCCCGACAGTGACGGACGCCACGGCATCCGTCACCGTGAACGGCACCGCGGTCGTGAGCGGTGCCGCATCCGCACCCATCAGCTTGAGCGTCGGCGACAACGCCGTCACGGTCGTGGTCACTGCACAAAACGGGACGACCCTCAAGACCTACTCGGTCATGCTGACCCGTGCTGCACTCCCTCCCGTCGTGATCCCTCCCGTCGTTGTGCCGTCTCTCGACGTCGTCGTTGACTTCGTCGTCGGTACTCTGGTCGGCGGCACAACCGTGAACGTGTCCGCCTTCGGTTTGGCGCCGGGCTCGCCCGTCACCGTGACCATGCACTCCACGCCCGTTGTGCTTCACGCCGGTTCAGCGGATGCGGCAGGTGCGTACACCGCGACCACCGCCCTGCCGGCTCACGTCGAGCCGGGTTCACACCGCCTGGTCCTTGAGGCAACCGCCGCCGATGGCACTCCGCTCAGCCAGACCATCTGGTTCTCTGTGCTGGCAAACCAGTCCGTCGGTGCTGTCTCGACCGCTGGCCCCATCCCGGGTGCTGGCACGCCCGTCGTTCCGACACCGGCGCCGACGCCTGCACCAGCAGCTGTCGCTGCGACGGCGTCGACGTCATTGGCGTCGACGGGAGCCAACATCGCCGCTCCGCTGATCGTCGGCGGATTACTGCTGGCAGTCGGCGCGGTCGTGCTCTTCCTGGGGCGTCGACGGCGCAAGGCCACGGACCAGACCAACGGCAACAAGGCCACGGACCAAACCAACGGCAACGACAAGTAGGCGAGCCGTAGATAAGTTGTCGGCGGCGGTTGGGCTTCTAGCAACGTCCTCGCGTCGGTCCTCGGCTAGCCCACATTCCCTGGACGCTACGCTCTGAGGATGGGTTCCACGACTAAGCGACTGAGCGGGACGTTGACCTCGTGGAACGACGAGCGCGGATTCGGTTTCATCTCCCCTGCGACGGGTACAGAGCAGGTTTTCGTGCACATCAAGGCGTTCCCGCAGGGTCCTGACAGGCCGCAGCTCGGCACCGAACTCACCTTTGACGTCGAGCAGACGGCTGACGGCAAGAATCGGGCGACGCGAGTTCGTCCGGCGGGGTACGAGCAGGTGCGTGGACAAGGACAGCCTTCGGGGCGACCTCAGGGGTCGACGTCGCCGCGCAGCAACTCACAACGCGGTGATGCCCGTGGGAGGAAATCCGGGTTCGCTGACTACCTCATGGTCGTTGTTTTCGTGGCCGGGTACCTTGCCGTGAACGCACTCTGGCCGCTCCCCCTCTGGGTGGCAGGGCTATATCTGGGAGCGAGTGTCGTGAGCTTCGTCGTTTACGCGGTCGACAAATCGGCGGCGACGAACGGGCGCTGGCGCGTGTCGGAGAACACGCTCCTGTTGTTGGGCGTCATCGGCGGCTGGCCGGGCGCAATTCTTGCCCAGCAAACGCTGCGTCACAAGACGAAGAAGGCTAGCTTCCGGGCGGCTTTCTGGGTCACGGTTGTGCTGAACCTGGTTGTGTTTGCCGTGTTCGCTACGCCGCTGTTTGCGGCTTTTGTCGAGCGCTCTGCGCATCCGCTGCTCTGACAGGACGACGGGTCTCGAGACGCTCGCTGGCGCTCGCTCCTCGACCAGCGGGGCAAGTTCAGGAGGAGAAAATGCAACATGCCGAGGGAAGGTGGCGCGTGAGCCCTGCGTGTTGCAAAAACTCCGCTCGAAGCGAAATGACAGGCGGGGAGCGGAGCGCGGCCGAGAGCGACAGAGAGCGCCTCACGTCCCATCCGCCTCCTTCCCTCCCCCACCCCGGATTCGCTACCATCACAACCACGCGCAGTCCCCACGCGCGATCACCCCCGCGCTCAAAGGAGTTGAGATGTCATTCCAGGCCTACCTCGACAACATCGAAGAAAAGACCGGACTGACTCCGCGTCAGTTCATCGCGCTCGCCCACGAAAAAGGCCTCGACGACCCGGCCACAAAGTCCGGCGCGATCGTCGACTGGCTAAAAGAGGACTACGACCTGGGCCGCGGCCACGCCATGGCGCTGGTGCACGTGATCAAAAAGGGCGACAAGATCGACGCCAAGCACGTGGGAACAGGAACCGCGCACAGCGACGAGTCCGACACGCTCTGGCTTGACGGAAAGCAAAGCCGCCCGGCCTGAGGAACGCCGCCCGATCTAAGGGAACAGTTGGTGGTGCACGCTGGTGCGCGCGGGTGCCCACGCACCTGCCCAGACAGCGAAACGGCCAGGCCTCTCACCGAGACCTGGCCGCTTCCTCGAACGACTAGCAAAAACTACTTCTTGGCAACGGGGCCAAACATCGCGTCGACTTCAGCGAGTTCCAGATCCGCCGTGGCCTGAATCAGCTTGAGGAGCTCAGGATCAAGGCCAGGCGCAAACTCTTCGAAGCGCTCTTCCGCGATAGTGGACGGAACTCCCTCTGGAGCCTGTTCGCTCGCGTCCAGCTTCGTGCCGTCCTTCGACGGTGACAGGCCCTGGAAGATCTTGCCCGCTTCAGACTGGCCAGCCAGATCGAAGCTGTACTGCTTACTCTGCAGACCCAGGTCAACCAGCTTCTTCACCTCGGGGAACTTCTCCGCGTTCGTCTTGGGAATCGGCAAGAGCTTGTTCCAGTCCACTCCCAACGTCTCCAGCGCCTTGGCATAGGCGTTCTCATGCGCCTGGTCACGAACGATGAGGTACGACAGCGTCGACCGTGCGGTCTTGTTGTCCGTCATCTCATAGATCCGGCACTTTTGCAGACGACCCGTCGATTCCAGCATCAAGTTGTACAGCAGATCGAGCACAAGGTTTCCGGAGTTGTAGACGTAGCTACCGCTCCACGGGTTACCGGCAGCATCAACGGGAAGTGCCCCCTGAGCGCCGACGAGATAGTGGTGGATGTTGCTGTGATCGAGCGCAATGTTCAGTGGGATCGCGCCACCAGCACCGGGCTTATCCAGCGGGTCGGTTGGCTTGCCCTGATACCGCGGTGAGCCGTCCAGAAGACGAGAGATGGTGGTTCCAATGAGCTCAACGTGACTGATCTCCTCCGTACCCACCCCCTGAATCAGATCGCGGTACGGCTTCGCTGCCGCGCCCCGAAAATTCATGGCCTGAAACAGATACTGCATCATGGTGCGCATCTCGCCGAACTGGCCGCCGAGACCTTCCTGCAGGGCGTTGGCTGCGGCGGGATCGGGCTCGTCCTGCTCAATGTCATTGATTAGTCGTTGCACGTGAAAGTACATGTCTACCCCCTGAATTGGTTACAAAATACGAAGTAGCCAGGACTATCCTCCGAGTACATGTGTGTTGGCTCCACGCCAGGGCGCTCGGTTTGCAGCACAATGACCTCCCGGCAAGCGGATGCACGACCAGCGTCGAGAGGATTGCTCACGAGGTCTCGAGACGCTCGCTGGCGCTCACTCCTCGACCAGCGGGTTGCGGGGCGACCGGCGGCAAGCGGCTGGCGGCCAGCGGCATCCGCTTCGTCCACCGCCAAACCCACAGCTGGCTCCCAGTCTTCGTGGAACAGCATCCGCTTGCCAACGGTTCACTCAGATGACGCCGACGAACAGGCGTCAGCGAGCGACGCAGCCAGCGCCGCCGAGAAGGAGGATGACATGTCGCCCGACTACCGCAAGACCCCAGAGGCCCTCGCCCACCTCACTCCAGCGCAGTACCAGGTCACGCAGGAGGAGGGCACGGAGCCAGCCTTCCGCAACGAATACTGGAACAACCACGACCCCGGCATCTACGTCGACATTGTCTCTGGGCAGCCGCTCTTCGCCTCCACCGACAAGTACGACAGCCGCACCGGCTGGCCGAGCTTCACCAAGCCCATCGAGCCGGATGCCGTCACCACGAAAACCGACCGCGCCCTGTTCCTGAAGCGCACCGAGGTACGCTCGTCGGGTGCCGGTAGCCATCTCGGTCACGTCTTCGACGACGGCCCAGCGGATGCCGGCGGCCTGCGTTACTGTATGAATTCCGCGGCGCTGCGCTTCGTTCCGGTCGCCGATCTCGAAGCTGAGGGTTACGGGAAGTACCGTTCGCTGTTCGCAGCGGCGAACTCCCCCACAGCCGCGACGGCCCCCACCTCCGACTCAGCCCCAGCCTCCGATTCCTCCACTCCTGACTCCACCCCACCCGACAGCTCCCCGAAGGAGAACGCATAATGACCAACGCGACCGAAACCGCCATCCTCGCCGGCGGATGTTTCTGGGGCATGCAAGACCTCATCCGCAAGCGCCCCGGCATCCTCTCCACCCGCGTCGGTTACAGCGGCGGCGACGTGCCGAACGCCACCTACCGTCACCACGGAACGCACGCCGAGGCGATCGAGATCGTCTTCGACCCGAGCCAGACGAACTACCGCGAATTGTTGGAGTTCTTCTTCCAGGTCCACGACCCGTCGACCCTCAACCGGCAGGGCAACGACGTCGGGATGAGCTACCGCTCGGCGATCTTCCCGACCAGCCCCGAGCAGGATGCCATCGCCCGCGACACCATCGCAGACGTCGACGCCTCCGGACTCTGGCCTGGCCCCGTCGTCACCGAGATCGCGCCGGCCGGCCCGTTCTGGGAGGCAGAGCCAGAGCACCAGGACTACCTGGAGCACTACCCCAACGGATACACCTGCCACTTCGCACGCCCAGGCTGGGTTCTGCCGAAGCGCGACGCGGAGTCGGTCGCGTAGCAAAGCTGCGGTAGTCGCAGCGCGGCCATCGTGGCAGCGCGACAGCATCCGTAACTACTGAAACGCCCCGGTGATCGTGAGATCGCCGGGGCGTTTCGGTTTCCGTCAGGATTATCCGGGTCAGTGCCCGCGGGCGATCCACTCCTCGCGCTGGCTCGCCTCGTCGCCGATCAGCGTGTTCTGGCCGTGGCCGGTGCGCACCACGGTGTCGGCCGGCAGCGTCAGGAGCTTGTTGGTGATCGACTCGATGATCGTTGGGAAGTCACTGAACGAGCGGCCGGTCGCGCCCGGTCCGCCGTGGAACAGCGTGTCTCCACTGAAGACCGTGCCGAGCTCCGGCGCGTAGAAGCAGACCGACCCGGGCGAGTGTCCCGGCGTGTGCAGCACCTGGAGTTCGATGCCGGCGACGGCGATGCGCTGGCCGTCTGCCAGGGCGTTCGGGCGCAGGGGTGCGGCACCCGCGGCATCCGCTGGGTACACCATCTCCCACAGCATGGTGTCGGCCGGGTGCAGCCAGACCGGCGCATCCGTCGCCGCGTGCACGGCGCCGGCCGCGCCGATGTGGTCGTTGTGCCCGTGGGTGCAGAGGACGGCCAGCAGCTTTCGGTCGCCGACGGCCTTCAGGATCGCGTCGGCATCGTGCGCCGCATCGATGACGACGCATTCGGTGTCGTCGCCGATGATCCAGACGTTGTTGTCGAGGTCCCAGGTGCCGCCGTCGAGGCTGAAGGTGCCGACTGTGACGAGGTGGTCTATGCGTGCGGAGGTAGCGGAGGCGTCAGACATCAGAGCACCACCACCGAGCGCAGCACGTCGCCGCGGGCCATCTTCTCGAAGGCGGCCTCGATCTCGCCGATGCCGATCTTCTCGCTGACGAATTCGTCGAGCGGCAGGCGGCCCTGCAGGTAGAGGTCGGTCAGCATCGGGAAGTCGCGCTCCGGCAGGCAGTCGCCGTACCAGCTGGACTTGAGCGAGCCGCCGCGGCCGAAGACGTCGAGCAGCGGAATCTCGAGCATCATGTCGGGGTTCGGCACGCCGACCAGCACGACCGTGCCGGCGAGGTCGCGGGCATAGAACGCCTGGCGCCAGGTTTCGGGGCGGCCGACCGCGTCGATGACGACGTTGGCGCCGAATCCGCCGGTGAGTGCCTGCACGGCTGCGACGACGCCATCCTCATCAAGGGACGACGAGTCGATGACGTGCGTGGCACCGAGCTGCTGAGCATTGTCGAGCTTCTTGGCGTCGCGGTCGATGGCGATGATGACGGATGCCCCAGCCAGGCGTGATCCCACAACCGCGGCATCCCCCACCCCGCCACAACCGATGACGGCGACCGAGTCGCCGTAGCTGACGTTGCCCGTGTTCATGGCTGCGCCGATGCCGGCCATGATGCCGCAGCCGAGCAGGCCGACGGCAGCGGGGTCGGCATCCGGGTTGACCTTAGTGCACTGCTTGGCGTGCACGAGGGTCTTCTCGGCGAAGGCGCCGATGCCGAGGGCCGGGCTGAGTTCGGTGCCGTCGGTGAGGGTCATCTTCTGGGTGGCGTTGAAGGTGTTGAAGCAGTACCAGGGCTCCGCGCGCTTACAGGCGCGGCATTCGCCACAGACCGCGCGCCAGTTGAGCACCACGAAGTCGCCGACGGCGACGTGGGTGACGCCTTCGCCGATGACGCTGACGCGTCCGGCGGCTTCATGCCCGAGCAGGAAGGGGAAGTCGTCGTTGATGCCGCCTTCCTTGTAGTGGAAGTCGGTGTGGCAGACGCCGCACGTGTCGATGTCGACGATGACTTCGCCCGGGCCGGGGTCGGGAATGACGATGTCGACCAGTTCGACCGGCGCGCCCTTCGAGCGGGCGATGACGCCTGAGACTGTGGTGGGCATGGTGCTCCTCCGATTGGGGGTTGCCGGGTCTGGCAGGGGTATTGCCGAGTCCGGCTGGGACTCCTTTAACCCTAACGGAGGGGCCTGACGGGCGGTTTGGGCGTCAGGCCGAACTCGGCCCGATCATGGAGTCCCGTCGCCGCCTGGTGCCACTAACCGCAACTCTGGAAATGCTGTCCGATATCGCCGTGCATCCCGCGTCACTAAGACAAGGCGATCCACCACCGCATGAGCACCAATGTAGAAGTCGGGCAGGGTCGTCGCGCGGGTACCACCACGTCGCCGATAGGCCTGGTGCGCTCGGGCAGCGAGAAATCCGGCCGCCCAAGGGAGAGGACCGCGTCGGATGAAGTCCATCGGCAGCGCCTCATCCAGAGCATCGATCGTGTCAAAAGCCAGCGACACTTCCGAGTAAATGAGCGGGTTAATCCACACTTCACCGCGCCGCATCGCCTCGGCTAGCACGTGCGCGGACCAGTCTCCCCAGACCGGATCGTCGGTGACGATGTCGATCAGCACGTTCGAATCGATCAGGCTCCCGCGAGCATCAGGCATCGTATGCACGACTGAGTCGCATGATCTCGTCGGTGGTCAATGAGCGCTGGGCCGATCCGCGAAGCCGCGCGAGAAGCTGGTCGGCCCGATCAGGCTTCGACGCTGCATCGGCCGGCGCGAGAGTGACCATGCCGTCGCGCTCAATGAACTGAACATCGGTTTGCGGCATAAGTCCATATCTCTCGCGAACCCACTGCGGGATCGTGACTTGGCCCTTCGACGTAATGCGCATGAATCCAGTGTAATTCTTACCACTAGAAGTAATACTCATCATTTGCGCTCGATCGCCGCGTAGTTCTCTGCGTACAGTCCTGGGTTCAGCATCACCCGACGGACCATCTCTGCGAACAAGGCCGCCTGCAACCTGTCGAGGGCAGGAAAGTACTCCGTCACAGTGCTCCCGAACGCTACAAGCTCCTCGTCGGTCATCAGTGCGGCAGCCCGCGTTGCCACTGGCGTTGTCAATTTGGCGGACGCCTCACCTCCGCGAGGCCAGTCATCAGGTCATGTTCAGCAGGGTCGGAGCGAACGACCTTGATCCTGACTGGGGTAGGTGCGGTCGTGGCAGGTGCAGACCCGACGGGTGCGGACCGCGCCGGTCGGGCTGGCTGGTGGCGGGCAGGTCTTCTTCTCTTCGGGGACTTAGGCATAGACAATCTCACCGCCGGGGGCGTGGCGAGACTCGCCGCGAATACGAATTGTGGATGAGGTGAGCGCTGAGCTGCTTGTGAGGGGTGCGCCGCGCGTGGATCACATCGCCCCGCCGATGTCGTCGCGGAGCTGCCCACTTGCGGCATCCACTGCGAGTTGGTCCTTCACCGGACCCTTTACCTCGGCGAGCACCAGCGTCATCCCCCTGGACGTGAGGTACTCGTCCAACTCAAGCAGCTCGTCGATCGCGGTGGTGTCGATGTCGGTGATCGGCTCTGCGGCAAGGAGACGGTGCGAATCGGGATGCCCGGCGCGGTCCCAGCCGGCGTCCCAGCCGCCTGCGACTCCCGCTCCGCACGCCGCACCACCGAGCGCACGTAGTCGTCGACGATGCCGCCGTTGGCAAGGAAGAGAGGCGCGTCGAAGCACACGACCACAATGCCGGGCACCCGCTCGGCATCCGGATGCCGTGAGCGGTCGTGGTAGCCGCGCACCCCGTCGATGCGTCCCAGTTCTGCGCGGTATGGGCGCCACGCGCGGATCACGGACGCGACCAGCGACAGCCCGATCGCGACGAGAATGCCCTGCAGCACACCCGCGAGAAAGACGCCGAGGAAGGCGGCGAGGGAGAGGAGGGCATCCGCTTTGTCGAGTCGCCACAATCGTCGGGCGCCGCGGATGTCGATGAGGCTCGCAGCGGCCATGATGACCACGGCGCCGAGGGCTGCCGACGGAAGATACGCGGTGACGCCGGGGGCGGCGAGCATGAAGATGAGGATGATCGCCGCGCCGACGACGTTGGTGAGCTGTGTGCGAGCGCCGGCTTGTTCGGCGACCGGCGTGCGGGAGGCGGTGGCGGAGTCCGGGAAGCCGCCGAAGAAGCCGTCCGCGATGTTCGCCAGTCCGAGGCCGGCCATCTCCTGGCTGCCGTTCACGCTCTCGCCTCGGCGAGCGGCGAGCGTGCGGGAGAGCACGCCGGTGTCGGCGAAGGCGATGAGCGCGATGCCGAATGCCGGTCCGATCAGGGCGAGGACGTCGCTCCAGACGAGTCCGCCGAGCGCGGGCGCTGGCAGCCCCTGCGGCAGGGCACCGACGACCGGCAGCAGGTTCTGCAGCCCGAAGATCGCGGTGACCAGAGCGGATGCGACGACAGCGACTAGCCGACGCGAATCGGCTTGGAGAGCAGGTCGGTCACGATGCCGAGCCGCAGGAGCCCCGCGACCAGCAGCACGACGCCGACCATGAGGGCGAGGAGCCCCGCGAGTGCGACCGCCCGTGCGGGGCTCGCCGGTTCCGCACTCGCTTGCGCGGCGCTACCGAGCGCCAGCGGCAGGATCGAGACAGCAATGATCGCGGCGAGCGCCGAGTCTGGTCCGAGCACGAGGATGCGGGAAGGCCCGAACACGGCGTACGCGAGCAACGGCACGATCGTCGAGTACAGGCCGGTGTACGCGGGCAGGCCGGATGCCTCTGCGTAGCCGATGCCGGCCGGGATCAGCAGGAAGCTGAGCACCACGCTAGCCCGGAGGTCCGGCAGCAGCCACGCGCGCCGGTAGCGCATGGCGACGCCCAGGCCAGGGATCAGGCTGCGGGCGACGCCGAGGATTCCACCGGTGGGCATGCGACCAGAGCATGCCCGGTATGCCTTGGGTCGGCGGAGCGTCGCTCGACCCTTGTGGACTGGCATCCGCTGCCCAAATCAGTCAGCCCCAATGGGGCTATCCGTGACGATGTTCTTCAGCACAATACCCAGCGAAGGCACGTAACTACGAGGTCGCGCAAAATCACTTTTCATCACATCGCGGAATTGTTCCGTGCTCCGTCCGAGTCCGAGTCCGAGTCCGAGTCTGTCCTTCAGACCTCCGAAGAATAAGGTTTACACCGCTCTTGCGCGGTGCACAGCCACCGGACCGGTACATTCGAAGTCACGCACTAGGAAGGACATTATGACTTTGCCCGAAGATACGCCCGATCTCAATGATGAGGACTTCGATCCTCCCCGCAACGCGCTGGATGGTCCAGATGACAGCGACGATACGGAACAGGCAGAGCCGCTCTACATCGCCCCCGATGAACGTAGGCTCGTCACTCAGCCTTATGACCTCGGCGTTCGTTCCATTCGCGAGGACATACGAGGTGGCAGGATCAGCCTCAATATCGCCTACCAGCGTAAGTATGTCTGGGATAGCGGAAAAGCATCTCGCCTTATCGAATCGCTTTTGCTTAATGTTCCGATTCCGGTTTGCTATTTCGCCGAAGATGACGACGGAGTCTATGAAGTGATCGACGGACTCCAACGGCTCACGACAATACAGAAATTTTTGGACGGCGATTTCGCGCTGAACGGGGTTTCAGTACTAGCCGAGCTCAACGGCAGCAGGTTCTCAGATCTCGCTCCCAAAGAGCAACGGCGCCTTGAGAGTCGCACTATCCGTTGCATTGTAATCACCGCCGATAGCCATCCGGATATCAAGTTCGATGTGTTCGAGCGTCTCAACACCGGCGCCGCCAGCCTCACTGCGCAGGAGCTTCGCAACTCCGTCTACCGCGGGCCATTCAATGATTCCCTCAAAGAACTCGCAAAGAAGGACTACTTCACCAACCTAGTTGGCAGTTTCACGAACAAGCGCATGGGTCACGAGGAACTCGTACTGCGCTATTTCGCCTTGGTCGATGGGATCAGCACGTATCGCCCGCCGCTTCGTCAATTGCTAAATAAGTTCATGCGGGCTAACCGCAAGCAAGCAATTTCGTCTGGAGATGCAGCTCAGTTTGCGAAAGTGTGTCAAGCCGTGGAGGAGGTGTTCGGGGACCGGCCATTTAGGGCGCCCGGTTCCCAAAACTCCGTAAACAAGGCGCTCTTTGACGCAGTTATGGTCTCCGTAGCATATTGCGATCGTGATGCCTTGGTTCGGAACAAGGAAGCAGCACGAGAAGCACTGGAGTCGCTCGCGACAGAGGAACGCTTTCAACTTTCAATCGGAAGGGCGACGGCCGACCGTACGCGCGTGCTGTATCGTGTGGCCGTGCTCAGCGACCGTCTGCAACGTGCCGAGGTGCCAAGCTCGCTGTCCCCCGAACTGATTGCAGAAGGTCTGTTGCCGCGTGGCGCTTGACGTATTTGCGGATGGGACAACCGAGGTTGATCTGTTACGCAAACTCGCTATGGACGCCGAGCAACAGGAATCCACGGACGAGGCCAATGCCCTCTGCCGTGCTGCAGTCGTCCTCCTAGTGAGTCACTTCGAGTCATTTCTCAAGGCAATCGCAGAAGAGTACGTTGACGCGATCGGTACCGGGGAAGTGGAATCGAGCCGCCTCCCAAGGGGTTTACGCGAGATTCACACGTTGCCGCAACTCGAGTCGATTGTCACTTCGCGCGATGAAAGCCAGCGTTCTGCGTTGCTCAAACGCCTTGGAGGTGTCGCCGCGCTATGGAATGACGAGGCAAAGCCGCCTAAGGGAGCCCTTAACGCCGCTACATTTGCAAGGCTCGTGACTAGCGCCAAATCGGACGTCATTAACTCCTTGTTCATGCGAATGGGAAACTCCACCGATGTGTGCGCGGGCGACATCGAAATGGTCAATGGCAACGGCGACATTTTGACTGCGAGCATCGAGCTCAGCCTTCGCGATGTTGTTACCTGCCGAAACGACGTGGCACATGGAAAAGCTGAACGGAAGCCGACCCCAGATGACATTAGCCGCTACATTCAGTTCCTTAGAACGTTCTCTGAACGATTGCAACGAAAAGCAACGACCCTGACTTCACAAGTGATCGAACGTGACTCGGCTTAGTTGTTTGAAGTCAGTACAAAATCGCTGAGTCGCTCGGAGTGGGCGTGGTTTCTATCAGCGAGCCCGAAAAGGCCGTGCCAAGCGAGGTTGTAAAGAGTAAGCCCTGGCGCGCAGTCGCTCGGGCTCAATTGCCAAAATCGGAAGAGCGTCAGACCAGGACGTTGGCGCCAGGCAATTTGGTGTCGCCCAAGGCAATGTTGCAACACTGCGTTGCGGCATTGCCTTGGGTGTAAGTGGACTGGCATCCGCTGCCCCCACCGTTCCCGACGGACGTGCGCCGTGGGAGAGTGGCGGCCATGGTCACTGAGGACGACGTGCGCCGCATCTGCCTCTCGATGCAGGGTGTCACCGAACGGCCCAGCTGGGGGCAACCCGCCTGGTTCGCACGCACCATGATGACCAGGATCTAGGAGGTCTGCATCCTGATCGTGAAGAGCGATTGTCGCGAGGCGCTGGCCGGCACCTACGATACCTACTCCACACTGTCGGACCTGCTCGTTAGTCTGCAGGAATGGACACTTCCTCGACCGTCGCAATCATCGCGCTGTCTGTGACGACTGTGACGACTGTGACTTTGTTCTTCGTTCAGGCGTTGATTCAGACGCGGCAAGCGCGGCGTGAAGCACGAGCACGGCTGGTCGCGGAGGTGATCGGGACCATGGAACGCACTGCGCGCCCATTCACCCGACCCGCTCTGCTCCGACCGTGGACGCGACCGGAGTTCGATTTCGCGCTCGCGATCCCGCGGCTGATCCTGAATTTGGAGCGCGCCGATGCCGCGGTTGGTCATTGGGCGATGGCGCAGACACAGTCGATGCGCGCGGCGGCATCTGATCGGGCCGCGCTGCACATCGGTATTGTGCTATCTGTCCGGCTCGCAGAATGGCACCAGGGCGAGCGCGATCGTGCATGGTTCGCTGAAGAGGTGCAGGCAATCCCTCTCCGCCCCGATTCGAAGGTACTGGTCTCCGTGGCACTGCGGCGCTCGTTGTCGCGTTCGAGAGAATATTTCCTGGAAACCCTCACGCTGGGCGTGACGATTCTGCCGAGCGTCGCCGCGCTTGCGTGGGGGATCTACTCACCCACCGGATTGGGTCGGCGCCAATAGCGTTTGGTTGCGTCGCCGTTGAGAAGCTCTGGGCGCACCGGGCGGGTGGAGCTGAGCGCCAATTCGAGCGTCAGGTCAGCTGCCGGGTGAGCCGTCATCACGCAGCCGTCTCCCCACGGTGCTTGTCGTAAAACTCCCGCGCAAGCAGGTCGAGAATCGCCTTCTGAATAGTCTTGCTTCCCAGCACCTGCTCGCTCATCGACCTGAAGTTCGTATCCGAATCGATAACGGCCTCCTGGAATGCATCGCCCAAGTCGGGGCTCCCCATGAACTGCTCGAAGCTGTTGGCCTTGGCCTGCTCGCGCAGGCGCTCGTTCTCATCGAACTTGCCGCCGACGTAGCCGGTGAAGCCGACCATGTCATTGTCGGTCAGCCCGTCACCTTCGAACAGCGTATTCATCTTGTCGATGAGTTCACGCAGCCGCAAGAACTCGGGATCCTTCGCCGTGCCGGAGCCAATATCGGTGGCAGGCTTGAGCAGTTTGGCTTCATCCCCATATTGCAGGTCCTCAACGTCCTCCGCTTTGAGGTTGTAGTGACTGAGTTTCACTCCGGCGAGGTCGATCGGGCGGTCCTTCTCCGACGTGGTGATGAGCGGCGCAAGCAATCGGTAAAAGATCGACCGCTTCTCCAAACCGGTGTCGCGATAATTAATGAGCTGGGAGAGAAAATCGTATGCCCGGATGAAACTGTTCAAGTCGCTACGGAACAGCACCAGCTCCTCAACGCGCGCCGCATCGCCTGCCGCGAGCGCTGCAGTGTACTGACCCGCGAATCGCTGCTTGGCTGGAGTCAACCACTTCGTGAGCGCATTGTTGCCCTCGTCATATATCCAAGCCATCGCGGCGCCATCAACCTCGGATTCCTCATAAATGAGTGCCTGGTCAAGTTTGTTCTGCAGCTCATGAATGAGATTTGGGTCAGACACTCCTGCGAGCGCCGCCGAGCGGTAATACGTCTGGAACGCGGCCAGGATTTCCGCCGGGTCGTTGACGAAGTCCAGCACGAACGTCTGGTCCTTGTCCGTCGCCATGCGGTTCAGCCGCGAAAGCGTCTGCACCGCGGTGACGCCGGAGAGTTTCTTGTCGACATACATCGCCACCAGTAGCGGCTGGTCGAACCCGGTCTGAAACTTATTGGCCACCAGCATCACCTGGTAATCCCCTGTGGCGAACGCCTGCGGCAGGCTGCGCCCCTTGAGCCCCGGGTTCATGATCGTTTCGGTGACCGACTCTTCGCCAGCCTCCTCATCCGTCACTTCGCCGGAGAACGCGACGAGGGCGGCCAGTCCGATGTACTTGTGCTCGCTGACGTACTTGTCAAAGGCTCGCTTGTAGCGCACGGCCTCGATGCGGCTGCCGGTGACGACCATCGCCTTGGCCTGGCCGTTGAGTCGCCACGCGACGTTGTCGCGGAAGTGCTCCACGATCACGGCGACCTTTTGCGAGATGTTGTAATCGTGCAGCCGCACCCATCGCATCAGGTCTTTCGCGGCCTGCGTCTTGTCGACCAGCGCATCGGTGCTGTCATACTCACGCCCGTTGTGAGCGAGCTTGAAAGCAAGCTTGTAGGGCGTGTAGTTCTGCAGCACGTCGAGGATGAAGCCCTCCTCGATCGCCTGCTGCATTGTGTAGACGTGGAACGGATGCGGCAGGTCGTCGTCCCCAGTACGCCCGAACAGCTCGAGAGTTTTCGCCTTCGGGGTGGCGGTGTAGGCGAAGAAGCTGATGTTTGCCGCCGTCGCCTTCTCCTCCATCTCAGCAGCGAGGAGCGCTTCGACGTCGAACTCGCCGCCGTCTTCCAGCGACGCCAGCTCGTCGGGTGAGAGCACGTGCTTGAGCTTCGCGGAGGTGTTGCCCGTTTGGGAGGAGTGCGCCTCGTCGGCGATGATCGCGAAGTTACGACCGACCAGGGCACCGGATGTCCGGATCGCCTTGAGCGCGAACGGGAACGTCTGAATCGTCACGATGATGATCTGCGCCCGATCGGTCAGCGCCTTCGTCAACGCCGCAGACTTCGAATCCGAACCACCCCGAGTGATCGGCACGACGACACCGGACTTGTGGTCGATCTGGTAAATCGCATCCTGCAACTGGTCGTCCAGCACCGTGCGGTCGGTGACCACGATCACCGAGTCGAACACCTTCGTGCCGGCGTCGTTGTGCAGCGAGCTCAGCTGGTGGGCGGTCCAAGCAATCGAGTTGGTCTTGCCCGAGCCGGCACTGTGCTGGATCAGGTACCGGTGACCCGGCCCCTCCGTCTTCGCCGCCTGCACGAGCGCAGTCACGGACTCCCACTGATGAAAACGCGGGAACAGCAACGACTGCCGCACCGTGACCTCGCCGGTGACGGCATCCGTTTCTTTCCACGAGCTGGCGTGCAGGAAGGTGCCGATGATGCCGAGCCACGCGTCCCGCTGCAGCACCCGCTCCCACAGGTACGACGTCGGCGAACCGTTCGGGTTCTCAGGGTTACCCTGGCCACCGTCATTGCCCATGTTGAACGGCAAGAAATGGGTGTTGTCACCGTCGAGGCGGGTGGTCATCCATACCTCGGAGTTGGATACCGCGAAGTGCACGAGCGCCCGGCTGCCGAAGCCGAGCAATGGCTCGACCTTCTTCGTCATCAGATCGCGCGGGGTGCGGTCTTTCTTGTACTGGATCTTGGCGTCTTCGACCGACTGGGTGAAATCGGTCTTGACCTCCATCGTCGCCACCGGCAGCCCGTTGACGAAGAACACCAGGTCGAGGCTCTTCTGGTTCGACGTGGAGTAATGCACCTGCCGCATCACCCGCAACCGCACCTTGCCGTAGCGCTCCAGCGTCGCCGGGTTCAAGTTCTGCGCCGGACGAAACTGACACATATCAAACTGCGTCGCAATGTCCTTGAACCCGTGCCGCAACACGTTCAACGTACCGCCGCCCTGCTCGAACGGCTTGTCGAGCAACTGGGTAAGGCGAGTCAGCAACTGCTGTCGCGCCTTGTCCTGCAAGACAACCGGGTCAGATGCTTTCACTCGCTGGGCAAGCGCGTCACCCTGGGAGTCGCCCAACCAACCGAAAACATCGTCCGGGAAGAGGGCGAGCGCCCGGTCATAGCCGGTGTCGTCCGTCGAGTACTCCCAGCCGTTCACCGCCAGATGCGTTGCAAGCTCGTCTTCGAACCAGTACTCGTTGTGCTTGTCCATCAGGACAGTCCCCTCACATCGATCTTCCCCGTCACGGCTGCGCTGATCAGCGCCTGCCGTCGTTCCTTCAAAACGTCGATCATCTCGCGTGACTTCGCGATCAGAGCGCCATTGGATCGCCGGATACCTGCGAATGCAGCAACGGTTGCGCTCTGAACCTCAACAGTTGGTACTGGGATAACAACATCTCGCACTACTTGAGTGTTCAATCGTTGACGGGTGGAGCCGCGACTCAGCGCACGGAACTGTGTACGAGACTGAGGTGACGACAGAATCCACGCGATGTACTCGGCAGTAGTGTTTGTCCCCGGACGAACCCGGTAGCAGTCAGCCTTTACGATTCCGTTGCCGAAAGCTTCCGGAACGATCGCTGCCCGCCCCAGCGGCATCTTTTCATCCCCGAGACCCGCAACTACAACGTCGCCTGGCACTACGCCATGCGTACTCAACGACTGGGCATATTCGTCCGGCACGTACGCTCTATCATCCAATTTGAACTCGTCCACGCCAATGTTTCCAAGGCGCACCACGCCGGAGCCTTCGTCAGAATAGTGTGCTGAAGTCAAGGATGAACCGAACGGTCCATCGACGATGGAATCAATAACCCGTCGCAATGGTGCACTCGGAAAACTCTCGATGAGTTCGCTTACGCTCGAAGACCACGCACCGTCCAGCCTCTCCGCCAGCGTTTCGATCAGCCGCTCCTGCTTCTCGATCAGCACGTCGATCCTCGCCGTGTGCGCGTCCAGGTAGTCGGCGATCTGCCGCTGCTCGGCTGTGGAAGGCAGCGGAACAGGGATGCTGCCAATGTGAACGAGATTGAGTCCATCTCGAAGGTCTCCACCGCCCATCCCTCGAATAGAGCGGTAGTTCGAGTAAAGCCACCAGTAGAGATAACGTTCAAGCAGGTCATCGGCGGGATCGATCGCGGCCATCGACTGATTGCACGTCGCCGCAATGCCCATCTGCGCGACCATTCCTTTGGTCTTGCCCTGACCAGCCAGAGCAATCACCAGCGCGCCAGGTCGCACCCACCGTGCGCTGCTATTCGCAAATGCCTCAGCGGTAATTAGCGCGGAGTGTTCTTCAATGACACCTTGGTTGACGGCTCCTGAGTTTATCCACGGGATAGTTCCGTCCCGCCAATAGTGAAGCTGCGCCCGATCAGGCGTGCCGCCCGCGTAGATGCGTGCCAAACGACCGAGGCGCGATTCAGCCCAAGCGAGTGGGAGTTCCCCAACCCATTCGATGTTGCTGGCGCGATATGCGGGATACGCAGGAATCGTCACGCCTCGACCCCGTTCAGTAGGTCCGTGATTTCGCGAATGAGCTTGTTGAGATCGGCATCGATTTCGTCCAGCGGTCGCGGAGGCACGTACTGGTAGAAGTGACGGGTGAAGGGGATCTCGTAGCCGATCTTGGTCTTCGATTCGTCGATCCAGGCATCCGGAACGTGTGGGAGTACTTCGCGGGTGAAGTACTCGTCGATGCTCTCGCTGAGAGGCACATTCTCGGTATCGCGAGCGTCGGTGTCGGGCAGTGGGTTGCCCTTGGCGTCGGTGACGATCGGGGCGGTCTCGTCGCGTTCGGAGAGGCCAGATATGAAGGTCTTGAGCTGTGGAGCTGTGAGGGTGACGCCGGCCGTGGAGAGAAGCAACTTGATCTGCTTCGTGAAAGCCACGAGGTCAGTCGTCGGGGTCGTCTCGAGATCGGGTCGCGGGATCTCGACAAGCTCGATCAACGACGATCTCTCTGCGTCGGTGAGTTTGGCCAGAGGCTTGGCCGCCAGGGCCTGCTTCACACGCTCGAGGGCCAGCGCCCAGTTCAGGCGCAGCGGGCGCTCGACCGTGATCGTGCGGTAACCGAAGTCTTCGTTTTTGAACGTTTTGGCGACATCCGTTTGATCGGCGTCGCCATAGAGCTGCACGATGCGGGCGATGTCATCGGCGCCGAGTTCTTTGCGCTTGGAGCCAAGGGACTTGCGCATCTTGCGCGAGAAACCGGTGCCGTCGATGAGCTGCACGGTGCCGCGACGTTCGCGGCGTTTGTCGTTGTCGATGATCCACACGTAGGTGGCGATGCCGGTGTTGTAGAACATGTCGGTCGGCAGGGCGACGATCGCTTCGAGCAGATCATTCTCGAGCAAGTAGCGGCGAATCTCCGACTCCCCCGAGCCCGCTCCCCCGGTGAACAGCGGTGAACCGTTGAGCACGATGCCGGCGCGGCCGCCACCCTTAACTTTCGGACGCAGCTTCTTCACCAAGTGCAGCAGGAAGAGGAGAGAGCCGTCAGAAACGCGGGGCAGGCCAGGGCCAAAGCGTCCGTTGAAGCCCTGTTGTTCGTGTTCTTTGAGCACGGCCGGCTTCTGTTTATTCCAATCGACTCCGAACGGCGGATTCGACAGGCAGTAGTCGAAGGTTTCGCCTGTGAGGCCGTCGTCGGTGAGAGTGTCGCCGTGCACGATGTGGTTGATGTCCTGTCCTTTGATCACAAGGTCGGCCTTGCAGATGGCGTAGGACTCGCCGTTGATCTCCTGCCCGTACATGACGAGCCGGGCATCCGGGTTGTGCTCGAGCAGGTATTCGTCGGCGACGGAGAGCATGCCGCCGGTGCCGGCGGTCGGGTCGTAGATCGAGCGGACAACGCCCTTCTGGTTGAGGGCCTCGTCATCAGCGATGAAGAGCAGGCTCACCATCAGTTTGATCACCTCGCGCGGGGTGAAGTGCTCACCAGCGGTCTCGTTGGAGGTCTCCGCGAACTTGCGGATGAGCTCCTCGAACATGAGGCCCATCTCGATGTTGGAGACCACCTTCGGGTGCAGATCAACAGCGGCGAAGCGCTGCGTCACCAGATAGAGCAGGTTCTCGGCGTCGAGCTTCTCCACCTGCTTCTCGAATTCGAAGCGGTCGAAGATGTCGCGCACGTTCTCGGAGAAGCCGTGGATGTAGTCGATCAGGTTCGCTTTGATACCGGCGGGATCGCCCATCAACGCCTGCAGGGTGAAGGCGGAGGTGTTGTAGAAGCCGGTGCTGGAGGCCTTCGCCAGGAACACGCTCGCCGAGGCTGCGTCGCCGCGCTTCTTCGCTTCGTCGAGCACCGCCTGCTTGGTCGGTTCCAGCACGGCGTCGAGGCGGCGCAGGATGGTAAACGGCAGCACGATGGCACCGTATTGGTGCGGCTTGTATGGGCCGCGTAGAAGATCCGCGATTGACCAGATGAAGTTGGCGTTGTTCTGCTGTGACATATGCGTGCGTGGTGCTTTCCCGAGAGTGCGGTCGCCTGGCGCGACATCACTTTGACTCTAATCGAAGCGTGCGACCTTGCCTCGCTGAGGCGGTCGAGTCGTGCGTTGAACGACTTGAATGTCCACGACATTTAGTTCTAGGGACTCCACTGTTGTTGTCTTCGGTGATTTTTCGCTGACCCGTCTGCTTCTGCGCAACGAAGTTGCTACCGCAGTGGTTCGCGGCGGGGCGCTACCCAGCCATGACCGAGTGAAGGAAGAGTCGGCAAGGCGTTCAATATGGATCTGCTCGTGAACGAGATTGGCGCCCACTCAGACATCGTGCCCCTAGGCGAGAGCTCGCTGTAGTTTCGGCGTGTACTCAAGGGCATCGCGAAACGCGCCAAGCAGCTCATCTTCTGAATCGAGTGGCGATCGTGACTCGCGCGCATCCCAGAGTATGGACGCAACATCTAAATTTCCGACGCTCAGCATGTCGACGCTACGCGTCTCCTCACCCCGAAACGACACAATGATCGCTTTCGGAGACCTGTAGGCGGTCGCAAAAAACACAGCTTGAGCGAGGTCGGCTCGGCCCCATCCTTGCCCAGAAATCTTGTACTTCACATCGCCAGTAAACGGCAACGTATCAATCTCCAAGTCAGGATTCACACGAATGGTAGATGGCAGAAGCACTCGACCATGCTTCTGAACGCGAACCGGTGCCAACCCAGTTGAGAGGATGTTCCTAATCCCGTCCTCGATCAACTCGGGCGTTCTAAAGAGGAACGATCCCGACGCAAGTGACCCACCTGCCAGAGAGCGACCTTCACCTATCAGTACTTGCTTGGCGAGCGTGAGGGCTCGGTCATACCTACGAGTGGATCGGTTGACGCAAACGCGAGCATCCGACATTCTCATGCGACTCACTCCGGAGAGACTTCGAACCGCCCGAGCCGCTCGGGCACGGACTTCATCGCCGATATAACGGCTGCCCACGACCGATTCGATTGCCGCGCGAAGAACTCGATTGATCGGAGTGTCCAAGTCGAATTCATCGTACGTGCAGTCCAATTCAATTCGACCTCGCAACCAACGGGAGACCGACGGGAGCAGATCAACGTTCCCTCGCACGACTGGCAGAACATCGGAATGATCGTGGTAGCCACGGGTCAGTCCCTGTGCGAGCAGAGTTTCCACCGCATCGACAAACCAGCCGGCGACGAGATCGATGAATCCCATTCCGCCTGCCAGCTCAACCTGATTGGCGTCTAAACGCTCGGTCGGGAGGAGAGCTCGACTAGCAATATACGCAAAATGGGGCATCGGGATCTTTGGCACGACGACTATATCTAGCCCCGGCAGGCCCAAGGCTCCAACTACGTTCCGCACGGTCACTTTGTAGGTACGATCTGGGCGGTGTTCGATCTTTATGACCTCACGCGGCTCACTCTCTGAATCGTCATTATCCGAACCCCACCATTCCGAAGTTCCAATCAGCGAGCGCGAAAGACGAGTGAGCTCTGCCAGCTGCGGGTCGGTCAATCGCAGTATCCGCGGCGCTGATTCGACTAGTTCCTTAGATGGCGACATCTGGCCAGTACTTGACCAATGTGAAGTCCCCGACCAGATGCGGTCGGTCAAAGAAAAAGTCCTCGATCAGAGGAAAAAGTTGTTGGGCCCACACACGCTGCAATGAGCGCCTGTCCATGTGCGGCTTCATGAAGTAGCTGTGCCCGACCTGGTGATGGCGATCGCCGAGAAGAGACTCGAGCTCGCTGTTTAGCAGCGCAATCCCATCGAACAGAGCATCTCCTATGGAGTTCACGTTCCCTGGTAGGCCGTAGTAGCCGCGCAGCACGTCCAAGCTCGGCGGCACCTCGAAGAAATCGAATCTTCGTCGAAGCGCTAGGTCGAGGCTTGAAATGCTTCGGTCAGCGGTGTTCATAGTTCCGATGATGAATAGGTTGCTTGGAAGACTGAATTTCTCTCGGTGCACCAAGCGGATGTCCTGGTCGCGATACTCGAGGAGGAACATCAGCTCGCCGAACACCTTGGGAAGATTCGCGCGATTCATCTCATCAATAATGAGCACCCGAGGCATCCCGTCTTCCACGATCGCATCTGCCATGCGCAGGATAGTTCCGGGGACCGGGACGAATTCGAGAAGTCCTCCTTCTGCGGGAGCTGGTCTCAACCCTTCAACGAAATCTTCGTACCCATAGCTCGGATGAAACTGAACCACCTCAACGTATGGGTTGTTCTTGATCTGACCCGGCGTATTGAGCAGATACGCCGCGAGGTGCTGAGCGACGAAGGTCTTACCTGTTCCCGGGGGCCCAGTCAGGATTATCTGGGGGCTCTCATCGATGAGCCCTTCGAACAGCTCCAGTACTTTCTCTTCCGGCCAGTGGATGCTGTCGCAAAGAACCTTGAGAGCTGCGTTGTCAGGATCTTGGCTCTCCATGTCTGGAGAATCCCAGATCTGTCGAAACTCGACCGGTTCTTCGGGAAGAACCTGAAGGCGGTCGACGAGCCACGCGAGATCAGCCGAGATCACGTCGTCATCCGGAACGAATCCCGCCTCATACTCGAAAGCGAGTATGTTGCCTCGCTCATACTTTCGTCCCAGGCCCGGGTCTGCAAGGTTGATCTTATTGACGGCTCGCGACTCACGCTCGTCGTCAAGAGGAAGCGTTGAATGTGCGATGGCGTGTCTAGCCGCACCAACGTTTCGCTCAATCTCCGCTGTGGACAGCTGAGTCACGCCTTGGTTCAAGCTGAGCGATACTGCCGAGCCATCTGCCGCGAACAGGAAAACGATGTACCAGCCTTGCGTTGGCGTTGGCGATTGCTTGCGATTGAAGACCCGAATCCACGGCACCCGAGCAGCATTTCCGACGCCATTGCTGCCATTTACTTCAAGCGGCGTTGCGCCATCCGTTTGGCGCAACCGTGCCGCGATTTGGGGAAGGAGCTCCTCGATAAGCGCAACTTTGCGAAGACGCATCGGCTCGGTTATGGCGGCCGAAAACTGGTCTTGGTAACTCAGCACGCTTGAAATGGACTCGCGCATCGTCGCCATACTGTTCCCCCATAGAGTTCCTGCTCAATTGCAACCTGATCAGCTTATTGCCGATCTCATACCCGGGTCTCCAACCGCTCCGGCACAACCCTAACGCCGTTCGCCATTCCATTTGTATAGAGCGATTTTGGGGAAGCTCAACCATCTCCGCAGGCGTCGCAGGGCGACCAAGGCTCGCGCCCATCAATCCTCGACTGCAACCGCCACGAAGGCTTCAGGTCAGCGGTGTAGCCCGAAGAATGCGGAGGCAACGGGCAACCGTCGCCTCATCGTCTCGCTCGGAGTCAGTCTCGTCGTCTGGGCCGGAGCTAAAGTGCATGACCTCATTGCGAATGGTACGAACTGCTTCGAAGCGCTTGAGGCAGGTCGCTTGGTCGAGATCAATTCCCGTGGCAGCCCAGATATCCTGGTCGGCAAGCGCGAAGAGATACTCACCGAAAGTCATGTCGGTGGCACCACGGAATATCTTCATGTTCCGGCGCTTCGGATCGAGGTGTTCCTTGAGTTTAGGAATGGGCGACTTGTCCAGGAGTATCCGCAGGCGACTTTCCAACTCCTGGAGTTGGATGTACATACCGGCGGAGCCATTGAACGCCTGCGCGAGGTCACTTGCCGTCACGATGCCGTCGATGCACCCGTCTGGTGCACGATACAAAACGTATTCCTGTCCGATGATTGTTTCGACGAGACCCAAGAAGTCGTCGGAAGAAGATGCCACGTGACTGGGGCTTCCCATCACGTTTGAAGCCTTCGCGGTGTCCAGACTTCCTCGGTACTGGGCAATGCTTCGCCACGTCACGACCCCGTACACATTCTTCTTGTCCGTCGACAGCACCGGGATCTGCGAGATGTCATCGCTGACCATGAGCGTCTGGACTTTCTTTGCGGGCATTTCGAGCCCGCACGAGACGAGGTATGCCAGTTCGCCTCGGAACGCCGAGATCGGCAAGGATGCCACAGCCTCAGTCTCCGGTAGTTCGTCCCGCGGGTCGGATATGACCACGTGGCCGTAATAGTCCGCGTTGTCCACGGCGGGCTTGCAGACCAGTCCGCGAATTTTCAGCTGGTTGTTGATCGTTTGGTTGACGAACTTGCCACGCCTGCTGTTCCCATTGAGTCGGATAAGTCGCTCAGTGGGGATACGAAGCGGCTGTCCCCTCTTGACAAGCGCCAGGAAGTCGCTCAGGCCGCCGATCTCGACGGAGTTATACATGGCCTCCGTGAAGTCTTGCGGCTTGACGATCGTTTGAGCGGTGGGAGGCATAGTGGTGTCCTTGGAAGCTAAGGGTGACTCGACGGGGCCTTCATCGCCGAACTAGGCTGGCGGCGGCGAACGATCACCGGACTCACCGTGCGCTCATTCTGCCGCATCCTTCGCATTCTGTTGTGAAGACGTCGCGCGTGTCGCTGTGCATGGAGAGATCCTGTCGATGCGTGGCGAGATCCATGAAAAGACAGGTGCCAAGCCTCAGAAACGCCACCGTGGAATTCGCCATGCTTGGGGATCAGCATTGCCTAGAAGGCTCCTGAAGCGGTCGAATGGGGAGCGTGCCGCGTGCCGCGACGATGGGAGAATAGTCGCACGCCCGAGAAGCGAGGTGCCCATACCCCGACTAGCGACCTCCACCAACAGCCCTGTCGTCTGACGCCTCGCCCGCCACTCCAAAGGGTCCGCTCAAGAAGTCTAGTAATTGCGCCCCATACGTGGTGATGCGTGGATCAAGCCCGGCGCTCATCGACATGATGGAGTTGAACGGGACGACGCCAAGAAGACTTCGGCCCGTGAGGTCATCCACGAGCAATTGCACTTTCCCCATCTGGCTTTTCCATTCGGGGAACGCTTCTCCAAGGGCACCCGTAACTGCTGCACCGGCAATTCCGTTCTCAATGCGCGCCACCGCCTCGGCACTTAGCTGAGCGCGCGGGTCCGCGAAATGCCGAAGGATGCGGATATGTGAGGGAGTGAGTTCATCTACGTATCGGATGAAGATCGAGCGCATGTCTGAGTCGATCTCCTTGCCCGTTGCCGTATTGAAAAGTGCGTTTTGAAGCGCATGATGTTTCTCCTGGGCCGACGACGCGGTGGCAATGCGTGTGGCCCTTAACGCCATGTCGTAGAACTCTGGTTGCTCCGCGAGCGTCGCCGCCTCTAGCTCCTTTACCTTCTCCGTAAGTGCATTGACAACCGCGACTAACTCACCCATCCAAGCGCGACTTCGGTCCGCGGCTTGCTGATTGAAGATGCGCTCGACTCCCGCGCTGAGAAAGCTGCCGAGCACAGGTACAGCACCGACTGCTCCAACAACGACGGCCTCAACCAATTCGCGCGCGCCGGTCTCTGGCGGGTGAGGCATTTCGATTGGATCAGTCATTGGTTGAGCGTACATCGAGACCGGCAGGATAACTGGGGTGGGCCTCCCAGTTGTCATGCTCCGCATCATTCAGCGGCTAGCGGCGACGACCGCGACGCCGCTTGGACGGCGCGAGCCGGGTGAGAAAGGCGAGCAGAAAGAGAATGATGACAGTCGCCAGCGCAGCCGGACTCGTCGCCATAGACGTTTACATCTGTTTCAGAAAACTGAAGAAGGGGCCAAAGAATGAGCCGTACGTCGCCGCCGTCACGGATTCATCACCGCCGCGATGTAGCCATCCATCAGGGTGGACAGGAGCGCTGGGCCAACCGTTATCAGGGCAACACTCGCGACGAGGAACGCGAATAGTTTCCAGAGAGTCCGCCGCACGGTCGCAACGCGAACGTCGGCGGCGAGCGCATCGAAGCGTTCGCGGGCGTTCTCGCTCGGAAGAAGGAACCCGGGCGGCCAGGTCGCGGGGTCGTCAACGATTGCCGCGAGCTCGGCCAGCTCGGCAGAACTCAGGATTGCTGGGCGGGCCAGAAGCCACCGCCGCAGGCTGACCGCGGCGACGACCTTGACCTGTTCTGGCTTGGACTTGATCGTCAGGGACTTCGGGTTGACCAACGCGAGGATCGGCTGGGCGGGCGGGAGATCCGGCATCCGCTCTCTCAGCAGCTTGGTGACACGCCCCGCCTCGAATTCGGCGTTGCGGATGTGCGGCTGTTTCTGGCCCGACACCATCAGGGTGCGGCCGGCTACCCAGACGGCTTTGTCCTTGTGGTGTTTGGTGTTGATTGTGAAGATCCCGCCGGGGCCGATCACGAGATGATCGATGTCGGCGCCCTTCTTCCCGACCGGAAGGGCGTGGAACGCCGTCCATTCGGGTGGCAACGTCGCAAGGATTCCCCCGACGATGATCTCGCCCTGTGCGCCCCGGTACCAGCTGGAGGTGTCCGCTCCAAGCGGCGAGTAGCCGAAGACACGGCCGAACCGTGATCGTGGCGAGACGCTGTCCTGCAGGCGGAGCAACTCCTCGATGACGGCCTGCGCGGCAGGCTGCTGCCGCATGCGTGGCGCCTCAATAGACATAGACATGGATCCCCCGGTTTCCGACCTGAAACTATCGGTCAGAGCGCAGGCGACTGTAGCCCCAGAACGGGCTCGGTTGGCGGCATCCGTCTCGTTGACCCGCTATTGCTTTAGGAGGTACTAGTCGTTGCCTGTCACACGGCGAGACCGCCACTGACCCACGTTCTCAACTCGACCTTTTCGGACTCGTCGAACTCCATGCGAGCACCTCTACACAGCGCCTCCACGTTCTTCGCCCAGCCCGTTGCCAATTTCTTTGCCGTGACATCGGCGGTGAGAGAAACTCCGGCGTAGAGCAAGCCCGTAATCACGAAGTTGATGGCTGACCGGCTCACCGGCACGCCAGCTTCTGCGCAATCGTCCCTCACCTGTTTTGTAGTTTCAGTCCGGTTCAATTGCTCTCCGTTGAGTCGCGATTCCAGAGACGTGAACAACTGTTTGAATTGCGCGGTGGACAACGGGGGCACATCGGTCACTCGCGTGACTTGTTGTTCGATGGCTCGCGGTACGCCGCTTACGCTCGGAAGGTCAGCGAGAGAGAACCGAGTCGCGTCCCACGCCCAACTCGGTGCCGGCTTGGAGGCATATCCAACATCTCCGCCCAATTGCGCCACCCACGCTCCAAATGAACCGGAGCCCGCCCAGTCTCCTGAAAGGGCTGGTTCCGCGGTCGTCGCTTGGTCCGCGAGGACGGCCCCTGGAACTGGCCCCGGCGCGCTTCTCAAGAAATTGCGCACAGCTTCGGCGGCTCTGTCCGTGCCTTCAGATGAAGCAGCAACGAACGCATCGTCGTTTCCATCGGAGGCGGGCTCCGTGGCCGCTGGAAACTCATCCTCGGCCGCAGTAACTTCCCCCGCGGGGGCCGGAATTCGTCCGCTGAGGATCGAGACGAAGTCATCGGACTCGACGACCCGATCCGCCGTACTGCGATAGGCACTGGCGACGGAGCCCGCGACGATGACCGTTGTGAAGCGATCCGCAGCTCTGAAGCGTTGGATGAGGGACGTGAAGTCTGCATCGGCCGACGCAATGAAGAACTCCTCAATACGCCCAGGACCAGCAAGGATGTCCATGGCGTCCAGGACGAGGTTGATGTCGGTGCTGCTCTTTCCCTGCTGGGTCAGTGACGGGCAGTCGATCACGCGGTACCCAGCGCGTGTCCAGTACGCGCGATACTTCGAGAAAACTGACGGATTCAAGTAGCAATTGCGGATGAGGAAGCGGCGGGCGTTGCCGTCTGCGCTGCCGTTGCCCTCAGCCATCGCATCCGTCCACAGGCCGGGATCGGTTGCAAACCGTTCAGCGGCCGCCGGATCCAGCTTCAGCAAACCGCTGTAGACATTGTCAAAGTCCACGAAAAGAGCTGCTCGCGTGGGCTGCTGCTGGCCTTGATCGGCTGGAAGATGAGACATGGTCGAAGTGTGGCAGAGGAGGCGTCGCGCGCACCAGCCAAGAGGCCGCCGAGTCGTTTCGAATACTTCCCCGTTTCGATCTGAATCGGGGGGGGCGCCTACACGTGGCCGTATCTCCAGAAGGGGCGCGGTTGTGCTGGTGCTAAAGCAGCGCCACAGCCTTCGAATACGCGCTGCGAGCCTCGTCCCGTTTACCCGGCTGGTTGAGGGCAAGTGGCGAAGGGTGCCAGGTTTCAATAACTGCCAAATCGGGGCGCGCTGCCGCCACGTGGCGATGCCAGCCGCGCTGGGCAAAGAGTCCGCTAGCGAGCACTACCTGAAGTGAAGGAAGCAACTCCATCAGACCGATCAACTCGCGGCTCCCTTCCCGAAGGTCGTCCGCCGTCGGCTTGACGCTGGCAACGCCGAGGTACCAAGGCACGATATTCCAGTGCAGCGCCACATCGTGTCCGAGACCTGCCTCAGACCGCAAGTTCCAGCTGTTCTCCGCTGTCTTGTCGTTGTTGTCTACCGAAATGAACCCCGATCCCGGACGACGGTTGCCCTGATTCGTCATTGGTCCGGGCGCTTCGAACAAGATCAAGACCTTCGCATTGGCTCCTGCGTCAGCGGGATCGATGTGAGGAACCACCGCTTGGCGCCGTGATGCGAGATCGTCAGACCACGCGCGAATCTCCTGGATCGACTCCGTCGTATCGAGCATTTGATGTCTCTGTGCGAGAGTCACCGGGTCTTTGAGTCCGCGTGGGGAAGTAAGGAACATGGTCACAGGCTAGCGACTGCTGGCGACAACGAACCGATGCCCAAACCGTTCAGCCGACGGCATCCGCTCTCTGACTACTACCGCCCGAGGCGGTACCGCTCCTGACCGATCAAGGACTGCAGGTACGCGACTCGGTTGAACACATCCGCACGTTGTGCCTCGTTTGCCACCGGCACGTTCTCGACGAATGACTGCCCATTCGGCTCAATCGTGACCGTGATGTATCCAGAGATGCGCGACTCGCGTGCGAGAAGGAACAGCAGGCTCAGCAGGAAGAACAGATGAAAATGACCACCATGATGATCGCCCACGCGGGCGTGTGCGTGGTGACCTGGGTGCGATCCACCGCTGACACGTTGATCTCGGCGACTGGCCAGGTGCCCGCCGGTGTAACGACGTGATGCTGCGTCGCGTGGATGTTGCCGATGGACACGAGGAACGGTGCCGGCTGCTGATGCGTCGGGTTGGCGAGAGTCGCGAGCCGATACTAACGGCCGGGGCAGGCCGCACCCGGGCCATTGCCGATGGCTGCCGCCGTGTCTGCATCGCGCGGCAACATCACGTCGCGACGATGCACTCCGACTGCACATTAATCGAGATGCCGTCCGCCATCCCGCGGATCGACAACAACTCCAGTTCGACTCGTCCGGCGCCATCGTCGTGTGGGCCCAGCAGCGAGTAGAAGTCCCGGCCCATGGCGCGATCCGTCGCAGAGTATCCGTCTGCGACCCACGACGCCGTGATGGCTTCGAAGGCCTCGTCGGCACTTTCAGCGATCTCGAAAATCGGGATCACCACCGAACCGCTGACCTGCTCCCCCACGCCAGAGCTGCAGGCGACAGTCGAGACGTTCGCCGGCCCACGGATGCCGGCCGCGTCGCCCGCGTCGTTCAGCAGCATCTCGATCAGAAGCTGATCGCCCTGCAGTCGCGCGGCGGCGGCATCCGCTTCGAGTGGGATACCGAAGGCGGCCGGGTCGATGGGTGGCACGATATGGTCGTCGGGCTCTGCCGAACCGAGCGGCAGGCCCACATACCCTGCTCGCTCGATCGTCGTTGGGGTCTCAGTGGATGTGGCTCCCCCGTCGGCGGAGACCGTGAACGACGCCCGCGGAATGCCCTCCACGGCCATCTGCGAGTCGTCTAGTTGCACCAGCATCGCGGTGATCCGCTCGACATCAGCTTTCGCTGCTGCCCTGGCCTTCGACCTAGCCGTCGGCGCGCCGGTCGACCCCTCAGTGGCCTGCGCGGCCGCATCCGCTGACACCCTGACGTAAAGCGATGGCCGCCAGGTCGCCAACCCGCTGGAGTCGCCATTTGGTGGTGCACCGGAGTAGCCGAGCGCCTCAACCGCAGGATCCACAGCCAGCGCGCTGAGATCCGCGATGAGGCTCTGGCTTGGCGACACGGAATCGAGGGTCAGCAGCGAGCTGGAGAGCGAACTATCCATTGACACGGCGGCGAGAGCCCGATCGCCAAATCCGGGGACCGCGCGCACCGCAGTTGCAACGCGCGGCCACTCACGGGGTGAATTCACCGACACTCTCGCCGGTCGGTTGTCGTCCGAAACCTGGACGTCAATCACGCCGTCGATTCCTCGAAGCGACACTGCGGCGGCCGCAAGCTCTGCAAGGGTGAGCGGCCCAGCCGGATAGTCATCGTGAGAGGAGAACGTGAGCGATGCCTGCACGCCGCCAGCGTCCGCCGGGATGCGAATCGTCCCGAAGGTCGCAACTGTGGCATTTGCGGCCGCGACTTCCTGCTCGACGCTGTTGGACACCGCGCTCAGATCACGCAGGTTTGGTTCCACATCGATGCTGATGCTCGCACTCCAAGCCTCTGCCCTCGACAGCGGGCCGCCCCGCAGGACATCAGCCGATATGTGCGAGTCAGCGGATGCGACGCCCTCGACCATCTGAATCATCGCCACCGCGTGGTCAACGATCGCCGTGACCGCAACCGGTGGTGGTGGAATGACCGCAGTGCAGCCCATCAGCATGCTGCTCATCCCGGCTGTCACCACTGCCGCCGCGACCCACCGAACGCTCCCCCGAGTCTTCATTCGCTCACCATATCGTTCATGCGTCTGGGCAGGCGACGTCGCCTAGTGACACCAGATCATCGCGCTGCAACTTCGGTGGGAACGCCAGCTGTGTTCGTCAGTCGCGCAGCGGCGATCCGACGACATTGAAGCGAAACCCGCCGAACGCACCAGAGAGAAGCGGCCGTGCGGCGGCAATCGATGCTTGAACCTCCGGCAAGGAGAGCGAGGCCTGATGCGCTTCGGCGCTCTCCCATAGTTCGAGGACGAACACCGTGTCGAGGTCGTCGTCGTTGACCCCCACCTCATATGCCACGCAGCCGATCTGCGTGAGCGCGTCACTGCGCCGAGTCAGGTGAGCGACCAGCTCATCACGCTTGCCGGGGACCACACCGAGTGTTCCTGCGTTTGCGAAAGTCATGGCATCACCCTACTCAGGGGTGGCGAGTACGCGGTGGACTGAGGCGATTGCGCTAGACCCCTCGCCGACGGCGGCCGCAACCCGCTTCATCGATCCTCGGCGCACATCTCCGGCTGCGAAGACGCGTGGCGTGGACGTCTCGAAGGGAAGGGGCTCTCGTTCAAGAGCCTGCCAGCGCTCCAGCATCTGGGACGTGATGTCGCTTCCGGTCCGGATGAATCCCGCCTCATCGCAGTCCAGGTCCTTTACCCAGCCCGTCGCGGGGTCGGCGCCGATGAAACAGAACAGGCCGCGTGCCGGGATCGTGCCGGCCGTGTCGATCTGTACGGTCTCGAGGGCGTGACCGCCACCGAGGCTGATGATGTTCGACGACGTGTGCAGGTGAATCCGTGGGTCGTCCACGATCCGGTCGACGAGGTAGGACGACATCCGCGTGCCGAGGTCGTCACCGCGCACCACAAGATGCACGCTGCAGCCGTTAGTAGCGAGATAGATGGCGGCCTGGCCGGCGGAGTTGGCGCCGCCGACAACGACGACCGGGGAGCCGAGTACCTGCTTGAGCTCGAGCGCGGTCGCTGCGTAGTGGATACTCGTGCGTTCGAAGTCTTCCCAGCGCTCCAGGTGCAACCGTTTGTAGGCGGCGCCTGATGTCACGACAGCCGAACGTGCACGGATCACCCGCCCGTCATCAAGCACCACCTCAAGGCCGTCTGCGGTGGAGCGCAATTCGGCGGCCTCGCAGGGGGCGCAGACGCGCACACCGAACTTGATCGCTTGAAGAGTTGCCTGCCCGATCAGCGCCGTTCCGCTGACCCCGAATGGGAACCCGAGGAAGTTCTCGATCCTCGCGGTTGCGCCCGCCTGCCCGCCCGGAGCGACAGCCTCCAACAACAGCGTGCTGAGCCCTTCGGATGCTCCATAGATGGCCGCGGCAAGCCCTGCAGGTCCCCCGCCGATGACGACGAGATCGACGGCGTCCTCGCCGATCGGCTCGTAGCTCAGGCCAAGATGTTCGGCGACCATGCCGGGCGTCGCCCGCACGAACGCCTCCCCCTGGATGAACGCGATGGGCAAATCTTCCGGGCCCCACTCGTAGCCGGGATGCGAAACGGTCTCACCGGGCTCGAGTCCGATGGCCGCGTGCACGAGGTCGAGGCGCTCAGCGAATCGCCGCAGCGCGAGGAATTCGCGGGAGTCGCCGGCCCCGACGAACTTGAGGGTGAGCGCCGCCGACCCCTTCCGGAGCGATTCCCGGCGTGCCCACAGCGCGTGCAGGACCATGTCGCCCAGGTCGTCGTCTTCGGAGAGCACCCGGCGGAGAGCGGTGCGATCCAGACGCCAGACTCGGCTGGGTGTCTTCGCCCGAATGGACAGAAATGCGCGCTGACCATTGAGGAGGCCCAGCTCTCCCGCGAATTTGCGCGGGCCAACGATTGCCAGGACCTCCTCATCAATCCAACGCAACGCATCGCGAACGATCTCGACTTGCCCGGCCTCGACGAGGATCATCGGGTAATCCGGGTCGCCCGTGCCGACGATCTGCTCCCCCGCTGCAACGTCGAACGGCACGGCGTACTGCGTCAGATGGGCCCATTGCACATCCGTGGGCGTCGGAGTTGTCTCGGAACCCGTCTGGTATTCGACCACGGCAAATGCCTCAACTTTCGGTGGAGGCGGCGGCGTGCGGAACGCCCACGCGCGCCGCACGTTACCGCCACGTTGACTTTACGGAGTCCACCACGGGCGCAACGGCAGAGCATCGGCTACAGCCTTGGCGTGAGCGTCGGTGCGCGACATCAGCACCTGGTGCAGCTGGATGCCGTTCTTCTCGAACGCCAGTCGCGACCCCGCCATGTACAGGCCCCACACCTTCGCGGTGGGGAGCCCGACCTCGGCGACCGCCTCGTCCCAGTGCTCGACCAGGTTGGCGCACCAGTCGCGGAGGGTCAGCGCGTAGTGCTGCCGCAGATTCTCTTCGTGCAGCACTTCGAGGCCGGCATCCTGAGCCTTGCTGATGATCCGACCCGAGCCGGTGAGCTCGCCATCGGGAAAGACATAGTGATCGATGAACCCGTGAGCGGCCGGTTCTGAACCGTTCTCCGGCCGCGTGATGCAGTGATTCAGCAGCAGCCCCCCAGGGCGCAGCCTCGACCGCAGAAATTCGAAGTACGACGCATAGTTGCGCACCCCGATGTGCTCCAGCAGCCCAATCGACGACACCGCATCGAAGCCGCCCTCCGCGATGTCGCGGTAGTCGCCGTAGCGCACCTCTGCCAGCTCGCTCAAGCCCTCGTCGGCGATGGCCTGCTGTGCCCACGCCGTCTGCTCGGCCGACAGCGTCACCCCGGTGGCACGCACACCGCGACGCGCGGCGTACCGCACCATGCCGCCCCAGCCGCACCCGACGTCGAGCAACCTGTCCCCCGGCTTCAGCCGCAGCTTCTCAAACACCAGTCGATACTTGTTCTCCTGCGCCTCATCCAGCGACGCATCGGCGGCCGGATAGCACGCACAGGTATAGGTCATCGACGGCCCAAGCACCCACTCATAGAACGTGTTCGACACGTCGTAGTGGTGATGGATCGCATCCGCATCACGGCTTTTGCTGTGCCGAAGTCCCGCGGCCATTCGACGCCAGCGCGGCTGTGCCTCCTCTGGGGGCGGCGCAATCGGACGCAGATGACGGATGCCGATTGAGCGGATGACGTCCACCATCACCCGAGGCGGCGGCAGCTTGAAGACCAGCTCGTCGGCCAGCGCCTTGAGCAGTTCGTAGGGATCGCCGGGGTGCACGCCGTGGATGTCGAGGTCGCCCGCGATGTAAGCGCGGGACAGACCGAGGTCACCCCGACCCGTCGCCAGGTAGGTCGTGCCGCGCGGGGTCTTCACGTCGAGCCCGAACGGCGCATCGACCGGGCCGGACGAGCTGCCGTCGTACGCCGTGAACCGCAGTGGGAGTTGGCTGCCGGCCAGGATCTCCAGGACGTCGGCGAGGGAGAGTGACTTCCCTGCGTCGGCCTCTTCGGCCGCTTCAGCCGCTTCCGTTGCTTCGGCCTGTTCGGCCGCTTCAGCTGCGTCAGTGTTCTTCGCGGTGTCGGCCCCTGTGCCGACATTCTCTGCGGCGCCGACATTCTCCGCGGCACCGACCGCTTCCGCGCCGCCCACTGTCTCCGCCTGCCCAGCAACCTCTGGCGAATCATCCCTGAACGTCGTCATCGTCGTTGTACCGCCTTCGCATAGAGGTCGAGAAGTCGTGCATCGGGGTCGTACTGTTCTTTGACGGCGCGATAGATTTCCCCGCCGTACAGCTGGTTGAACTCCTCGCGGGAGTAATAGGAGTCTGAGTACAGCGACTTGTGGCCGTCGAAATCGGCGACCGAGCGTTCGATCTTCCGATTGGTCTCCCCCTCGGTGGACCCGACCGGCACCGTCGACCAGAAGCCCACGTTGACGTAGCGCCGCTGCGGCTGGATCGGGTAGAGCGGCCATCCGCTCACATCTCGCAACTTCAGCGGGCACAGCCAGATCGGCTCAATCGGCACGTTGTCGAGGAACCAGCCCAGGAACTCCGCACACCGCTCGATCGGCACCTCGACGTCTTGCACGACCCGCTCGCGCGGCGGCCGTCCGCCCAGCTTCTCGATGCGATCGCCGATGTGGAACCGCTGCTCGTACTTCATCAGCTTCCCGTAGACGCTGCTGCGTCGATAGCGTCTCGGCCACATCCGACGGATGCGCTGATCCTGCGCGCCGAACGCCTCCGAGCACCAGAACCAATCCGTGTCCCACCGCCAGAGGTAATCGTGGATGGTGAGGCGGTCATCCGCTGTCGTCTTGTCGTGCCGGCCGCTCGTGTGCTGGACGACCTGCTGCTGGCCGCTCTTCTCTTGAATCGACCGGTAGTAGATCTGCTGGCCGGTGTAATCGCTGACGGGGCCGGGCGCCATCGTCTGCCTGCCCACGCACAGGTAGCTTTCGTCGGCGCTGAACACCACACCGTCGAGGTAGTCGACGGCAACACCGTCGAGGCTGCCGGTGCGGGTGATACCGTCCATCGCGACAATCAGGTCGGTGAGCGAGTGGAACCGCAGGTGGGTGAGCGCGACGAACGGCTTCACCGGTTCGAGTTCGATGCGGAGGCGCACCGCGTAGCCGAGCGTGCCGTAGGAGTTGGGGAAAGCGCGGAACAGATCCGAGTTCTCGCGTGGCGATGCGGTGACCACCTCGCCGGCGCCAGTGAGGATATCCATCTCCAGCACCGACTCGTGCGGCAAGCCGTTGCGGAACGACGTCGACTCGATGCCAAGACCGGTGACCGCGCCGCCGAGCGTGATGGTCTTCAGCTGCGGCACCACCAGCGGCGCCAGCCCGTAGCGCAGCGTCTCGTCGACGAGGTCTTCGTAGGTGCACATGCCGGCCACCTCGGCCGTCCAGGACTCCGCGTCGACACCAATGACGCCCGTCAGCCCCGACGTATCGAGGCCCTTGGCCTGGGTCTTGGTTCGGGTGCGGAACAGATTCGACGTCGGTTTAGCCAGCCGAACAGCGGATGCCGCCGGCACAGCCCGATAGCTCGCCAGAAGGCGCTGCACGCCAGCGGCGTGAGCGCTCCGCACATCGGCTACGGGAGCGGGCACGCCTCCCACGTTAGTCCCGGGTGGTTGCGGGTGAACAGGGCTTTTGGCGGTGAAGTCGACCGGGTCTCGAGACGGCCTGGCGGCCTCCTCGACCAGCGGGAGGGCAGCATCCGACCCTGTCGAGATTGCCTTCTGAACTTGCGGCTCATATGAGCCGGAAGTTCAGGACGCTAAATCGGCACCCCTTCAGCTGAGGCGCTGGCCCGTCATCATCGCAACCACGACGCTCACCGCGAGCACCGCCACCAGCAGGGTCACTGCTGCGAGGGCGGCGAGCGGCCAGGAAGACACCGCCTCCAGCGAACCGGATGCCGTCAACTCGCGGTGCGTGTGCCGATATCGTCTGCGCGCAGTCACGTACGCGACCAGGGCAAGCACGACGCCCCCGGCACCGACCACCACCGCGGTGACACCGATGAGCGGTGCCGCCAGCCGAATTCCCACGGCGCAGCAGATCGCCAGCGACAGAGTGGTGCGCTGCCAGGCCAAAAGCGTGCGCTCAGCCTGCAGGCCAGGATCGAACGGGGACGCCGCGCTCACAACACCAGCCCCAGCACCACCAGCAGTCCGACGAATGAGAGGCCGAGGCCCAGGATCAGGGCGAGGGACGGCCCCGGCATCGGCCGGTTCAGCCGCAGGGCGAGTTCGATACGCATCCAACTGACCCACGCGTAGATCGGCGTGATCACGCCGAGGGCAAGCAGCACCGCGATCACCGTGACCCTGATCCACTCGACCATGTTCAGGTTCAGCGCCTCGACCGCCACTCCGCCGGCCAGCAGCGCGAGCGACGTGCGGATCCACGCCAGGAAGGTGCGCTCATTGGCCAGGCTGAAGCGCGGATCGGGCTCTGTTCCCTGCGCGTACACACGCTGGGGAAATCGTTTCGGACTCACGCTGCGAGTGTAGCGGGCGCGGGTTTCGAGACGCGGCCTCGTACCTCGGGCGCTCCTCAACCAGCGGGAGTCCGGTGGTTGAGGAGGCCGCCCGCGGCCGTCTCGAAACCAGCGCGGGCGTGAATCCCAGACAGATCAGAGATCGGCCTACGAGATTTCGAGACACTCGCTGGCGCTCGTTCCTCAATCAGCGAGGAGTTACTACGCGCTCTGCGACGCCTTCACGTCGGCGAGGCAGCCCTCGGCGGCGACCCAGCCGAGCATCGCGCACTTCACGCGCATCACGAACTTCGAGACGCCGTGGAAGGCGATCGCGTCGCCGAGCACATCCTCGTCGGGTTCGCCTGCACCACGCGAGCGCATCATCTCGCGGAACACATCGATGGTCGACTGCAGTTCAGCCATGGTCTGCCCGGGCGCGATCTCGGCCAGAACGGATGCCGACGCCTGCGAAATACTGCAGCCAGATCCGACCCAGCCCAGCGACGCAATCCGGTCGGAGCCGGACTCCAGCGCAATCTGCAGCGTGATTTCATCGCCACAGGTGGGGTTGCGTTCGAAGCGTTCGGCGTCGGAGTGCTCAAGCGCGCCGTATCCGCTGCGCTTCTTGGAATGGTCGAGGATGAGCTCCTGGTAGAGCCCGGCCAACGGGTCGGTCATGAGGTTTCTCCAAAGTACGGACGGACCTCGGCAACAGCGGCGAGAAAGCGGTCGACCTCTTCGGTCGTTGTGTACAGGTACGCGCTGGCACGCGTGGTGGCGGTGAGGCCGAGGCGACGGTGCAGCGGCTGCGCGCAGTGGTGGCCAACCCGCACAGCGATGCCCTTCGCGTCGAGGTACTGGCCGACATCGTGCGCGTGCACGCCGGCGACGTCGAACGCGACGAGTCCGGCACGCGGGGTGCCAGCCGGCTGGCCCACGATACGGATGCCGTCGATTTTGGCGAGGCCCACCAGCATCCGCTCTGCGAGGAATTCTTCGCGCGCTTCGATGCGGTCAAGGCCGAGGCGCTCGAGGTAGCGCACGGCCTCGGCGAGCGCCACGGCCTGGGAGACGGGCTGCGTGCCGGCCTCGAAGCGCTGCGGGGCTGGGAGGTACTGGGCCGAGTCCATCGTGACAGTCGTGATCATCGACCCGCCGGTGCGGAACGGCGGCAGCGCGTTCAGCAGTTCCTGGCGGCCGTAGAGCATGCCGATGCCGGTGGGGCCGAGCATCTTGTGGCCGGAGAACGCGGCGAAGTCGACGTCGAGGGCGACCAGGTCGAGGCGGCGGTGCGGGGCCGACTGGCAGGCATCGAGCACGACATACGCGCCGACGCCGTGCGCCAGCGTGACGATCGAGGCGACGGGTGCGACGAAGCCGGTGACGTTTGAGACGTGCGCGACGGCAACAACGCGGGTCTTCGAGTTGATGACGGCTTCGACGTCGGCGACCGTGTAGACGCCCTCGTCGTTGACCGGTACGTAGCGCAGCGTGGCGCCGGTGACCGCGGCCAGTTCCTGCCACGGGATGAGGTTCGCGTGATGCTCGGCCTCCGTGATGACGATCTCGTCGCCGGCGCTCAGCGCGAACCGGCGGGCAGCGTCTCCGCCACGGCCGCGACTGGCGTTGGCGAAGCCGTACGCGACGAGGTTGAGGGCATCCGTTGCGTTGGAGGTCCAGACGATCTCGTCTTCACGCGCGCCGACGAACGCGGCGACCGTGGCGCGGGCGTCTTCGTAGGCCTCGGTGGCGAGACCGGCGAGAGTGTGGGCGCCGCGGTGCACGGCAGCATTGCTGTGCACAAGGAAGTCGAGTTCGGCATCGAGCACAGCCTGTGGGCGCTGCGCCGTCGCTCCAGAGTCGAGGTAGGCGAGCGGCAGGCCGTTGACCTGCTCCGCCAGTGCGGGGAAGTCAGCGCGAATCGCCTCGACCTCCTGATCGGTCAAGGGTTCGGCGGCGATGCGATGCGCAGTGGCGCCTGCTTCGCGTGCTTCGGTGTGTGACACGGACTACCTCTCATTGCGGCCGCCCAGGCGACCAACGACTGTAACCATTCTCCTCGCCTTCGTGTTCCGAAACATGCGGACTAAGTGAAACGGATGCCGCTAGCCGCGAACACCCGCCGCTGGCGTTGACCGCGTGCCTGCTCGTGCCAATGCCCGTCGCCAAAACAGGACGAATCGACCATTTGTAATCGAAAACAGGAAGAAGCCGCCCGAATTCGCCCTGGCATCCTGTATTCGCGACATCCGCGAGCGGCGCATGCAGCGCAACAGCCGCGCATCCGCCGCGGGTCAGCCCTGTCCGCCCCCGCGCGACCGCCGCCGCGCATCGCGTTCGTCCACAGCTGCCCCTCAGCTGCCGTCATGCACGATGATGGTGAGATGGCGATGCGACGGGTGCGGGTGGGCGAGTACGACATCGCCTTCACAGACTCCGCCGTCGCCGATACTGCTCGCGACTCCGCTGACGATCCCAACTTCCCCGACATCGCCGTCTTCACCAGCCCCGCATCTCCACTCTTCCTGCTGGTGCACGGCATCGGCATGGGCACGTCGTACTTCGCCGAGCTGCGTGATGCGCTCGAACCGTACGGCCGCGTGATCGCGATCGACCTTCCCGGCTTCGGCGACTCCCCCGAACCAGACAACGACATGAGCATGGCCGAGCTGGGTCGGGTGCTCGTGGAATTCGTGGAGGCGCTGGCACTCGAGCATCCGGTGCTCGTCGGGCATTCCATGGGAACGCAGGTCGTGGCCGAAGCCGCCAGGCAGCGCCCCGACCTGTTCGATGAACTCGTGCTCATCGCGCCGACCGTCAACCGGCATGAGCGAAGCATCGGGCTTCAGGCGTGGCGGATGGTGCAGGACCTCTACAACGACGACCCGCGCGTGCTCGCCCTCGGCATCCAGAACTATCTCAAAGCGGGGCCGCGCTGGTTCGCGAAGAAGCTGCGCAGCATGATGGCGCACGAGATCGAGGCGACGCTGCCGCACATTCAGGCCCGCACCCTGGTGATTCGCGGGCTGCGCGACCCGGTCTGCCCACACGACTGGGCTGCGGAAGTCACGGCGCTCCTGCCGAATGCCCGCCTGGCCGAAATCGAGGGCAGGGGCCACGAAACCATGGTCAAAGACGGCGTCTGCGCCGCGGACCTCATTGTGGAACATCTGCAGCCCGCATGAATCTCCTGCGGCAGCTCGGGTGGCGAGGGCGTGACTACGCCTACGCCGGGTTGCAGCAGGCGCGCTCGCTGTTCCACCGGGACGTTCCCGCGCACTTCACGCACGGCGACCCGGCCCGCCCCGCGGTCGTGCTGCTGCCGGGCGTCTTCGAAACCTGGTTCTTTCTCGAACCGCTCGCGCTGCGGCTGAACTCCCTCGGATACCGGGTGTTCTCCGTGCCGGAACTCGCCTTCAACCGGATGCCGATCCGCCGCTCAGCAGAGATCGTCGAGGACGCGCTGCGCCAGCTGCAGACCGAACAGGGGGTGGACACGTTCATCCTGCTGGCGCACAGCAAGGGCGGCCTCATCGGCAAGCAGCTGATGCTCGCCGCGGCAACCGACCCGGACGACGCGGTCGTGTTGCACGACGCGAGCTTGGTGCCGGATTCGGCTGCACTGCGGGAAACGGATGCCGCGCCGCACGAAACGGACGCCGAGCCTGCCCCTGCTCCTGCTCCGCTCAACATCGTCGGCATGGTGGCCATCTCGACGCCGTTCTCCGGGTCGACGTACGCGCGGTTCATGCCGTCCCGGATCCTCCGCGACTTCTCGCCCCGCGACGAGGTCGTGATGGAGTTGCTTGCCCAGCAGGACGTCAACCAACGCATCGTGTCGATCTACGCCGACTTCGACCCGCACATTCCGAGCAAGAGTGCCCTTACGGGAGCGCGCAACGTTGAGCTGCCGATCGCCGGGCACTTCCTGCCGCTTGTCGACCCGAGCCTCGCGGATGCCGTCGAACAGGCGACGCTCGAGTTGGCCGACGCAGTACGCACGTCCACGGGTGCCAACCCCGATCCAGATCCCAACAGAGATTCCGACCCCGACCCGCGCATATCCCCGACCACACCCGGCGACTCCCCGTAGTTCCTGCACCGAGGTGAGAGTATGTCCACGTGCCTACTTCAGCCACTCGCATCCGTCGTCGAATCGTCCTCATCGCCTGCGCCGCGCTCGCAGTGCTGCTGCTCCTGGTCATCGGCGTGCTGGCGTGGGCCAACATCGTCATGCAGGGCGACCGCGCTGCGGCGCTCGAGGTCTGGCGCAACCCGGCGGTGGAGATCACCTCGACCGACCACTCCGTCATCCTCTCGCCCACCGAGGACCCCTCCGGCACCGGACTCGTCTTCATCCCCGGCGCCAAGGTCGACCCGTACGCGTACATGAATGTGCTGTCGGGCATCGTCGCCGAGAGCGGCGCGACCGTCGTCATCACGAAGCCGACCCTCAATCTGGCGTTCTTCGACACCCGTCCGCTCTCCACATTCACCGACGACGTGGCGGATGTCTCCACCTGGTTCATCGGCGGCCACTCTCTCGGCGGAGTGCGGGCCTGCCAGCTCGCCGACGCACCAGAGGTGAGCGGCCTCGTACTGTTCGGCAGCTACTGCGCCAACGACCTCCGCGACTCCGACCTTGACGTGCTCAGCATCGGCGGCACCGACGACGGCCTCAGCACGCCGGAGAAGATAGCGGATGCCGCCCACCTCCTCCCCGCCAACACCACCTTCGTCGAGATCGACGGCGCCAACCACGCGAGCTTCGGCGACTACGGCGACCAGCCGGGCGACGGAGAGGCGACGATCAGCAACAGTGAGGCGCACGAGCAGATCACGAAGGCGCTGGCCGCGTTCGGCCTGTAGCACTTCCCCCGCTGGTTGAGCAGCGACCGAGGAACGAGGGCGCGTCTCGAAACCGGCACCGGCTCCGCCGAGTGTCGCCGTTGCGACCGAGAGTCGCCGTTGCAACAGCGATTCTGGGTGGAAACGGCGACTCTCGGTGCCTCTGGGCGTGGTCAGTTCGGCGACGTGAGTGCAGAGCTCGCAGCGACGAATGCTGGTTTCGAGACAGCCCTGGCGGGCTTCCTCAACCACCGGAAGGAGCAGTTTCGAGACACCCCTGTCTGGCTCGTGGCTCTCGCGTCTTAGTGTGCGGCGATTACCACGGGGCGACGCTTTTCTCTCCGGGCTGGTTCGCCAGGAGGGAGCCCCAGAACGACCCGGTGGGTCCGTCGTCAGGGAGGAGCGCCAGAGCGACGCTGGCCGACGCACCCTCAGCGGGCGTGCTGTAGCCGGTGCCACCGTTGAGATCCGTGCTCACGTACCCCGGGATCGCAGCGTTGACCTTGATGCCCTGTTCGCGCAGTTCTTTGGCATACATCGTGGTCAGCATGTTCACCGCCCCCTTGGATGCCTGGTAGGCCATGTCGTGCATCTCGTACATATAGCTCTCTGGATCGGAGATGATCGTCAACGACGCGATCTCGCTCGACACATTCACGATGCGGGCGCTGTCCGACTTCCTCAGCAGCGGCAAGAATGCGTTTGTCACCGCGACAATGCCGAAGACATTGGTCTCGAACAGTTCGCGCATCACGTGGCGGCTCGTGGTGCTGGGAGTGGTTTCCGCATAAATGCCAGCGTTGTTGACGAGAGCATCGAGGCGGCCGTACTCATTGCCGATGCGCTCGGCTGCGTGGGCGATCGACGCGTCATCCGTCACATCGAGCTGGACCGCGACCGCGTCGAGGCCGTCTGCCCGCAGCCCGGCCGCCGCAGCCTCCCCGCGTTCTGCGTCTCGCGAGCCCACCAGAACGAGCATGCCGTTCTCCGCGAGCTGGCGAGCCGTCTCAAATCCGATGCCCTTGTTAGCGCCTGTGATCAATGCAATTTTCTTCATGCCTTCACTGTGCGGGCCGCTCGGGATTTCAGGGAGGGCCGACTGAGGCTGGCACAACCCGTACCACCCTCCCCGATGCCCTCTCGACACCGAGCAGTGGAGAATGAGGGGATGACGACGAAAGCAGAGTTCGGTGCGTTTCTCCGGCAACAGCGCGCCAAGCTGACACCGGCAGACGTCGGAATGCCGAGCGGCAGCCAGCGCCGAACCCCGGGCCTCCGCCGACAAGAGGTCGCCCAGCTTGCCGGCATCTCGATTGACTACTACATCAAACTCGAGCAGGGTCGTGGATCACACGCATCCGCTCAGGTGCTCGCTGCGCTCGCCCGCGCGCTGATGCTCACCCGCGACGAGCGCGAATATCTCTTTCGTCTGGCGGGCAATGTCGCATCGGCAGCCGACGGACCCTCCAACTCGGTTTCATCCTCAGTCCGCTTCCTGATCGAGAACATGCCAGAGGTTCCCGCCTATGTCGTCGACGCCGCCTGGAACCTGCTCGCCTGGAACGACCTCGCCGTCCACTTCATCGGCGAGCTCACGCGGATGCCGCCCGGCGACCGCAATCTCGCTCGGTGGATGTTCCGCGCTCCCGCCGACCACCCGCACTGGGAGGACCCTTCTGCGCTCGCATTCGCCCAGATACTCGTCTCTGACCTGCGCTCGTCATTTCTCCGCTACGGCGACTTTGCGGAGATTGAAACGCTCACGTCGGAATTGCTGGCAGTGTCGCCGCGGTTCCGACGGCTCTGGGAATCACGCGAACCCCACACGCATCCACCGGTCCTCAAGAAGTTGACCATTCCCGAACGCGGAGACTTCTTCTTCGAGTGTCAAATGCTGCACATCGCCGACACTGGGCAGCAGCTTGTGACCTACTGCGCCGAACCTGGGTCGCCCGTGCGTGAAGCACTCAAGCAATTCGGCAGCGGGTCGGCTGATGAAGCTCCCCGGGTGGTCCATTACATGTCGTAGGGACGCAGGAAGTCGCGGGCTCGGGTTTCGAGACGCGACCTCGTTCCTCGGGCGCTCCTCAACCAGCGGATGCCGGTTTCGAGACCGCCCTGGCGGGCTTCCTCAACCAGCGGAACTCAACCGGCGGAAAGAGCTAGTTTCCGACGCCGGTCAGCAGGTCGCCCAGCCACCACAGGCCGGAGACGGGCACGAGCACCAGCAGCGCGTAGCCGGCAACGCTCCAGCCCTTGCGCCGCGTGGCGGCGGAGCGAATCTCTGCGTCCAGTCGCTCGAACGCGGCCATGAGTCCGACCGATACGTCGGACCCGTCGTGATCAGAATCATCATCGTCGAGGTCAAGTGCGGGGAACCCAGACCAGGCATCGTCACCTGCCGTCGTACTCGCCTCAGGACGCGCAGCGCCGGAACCCACAATCACGTCAGCGGATGCCTCGCCGCGAGCACCCTCAGCGGCGCGCACATCGACCGTTGCATCGACGGTCGAAACGACAGCAGCCCACGTCGTCGGGTCTTCCAGGATCGAGGTGATCTCGTCCTGCTCCGGCTCGGTGAACACGGGCGAGAGGTTAGTCAGCCAGCGGTTCAGCTGCCACGACTCCAGCACCTTCACCTGCACCGGCTTCTCCCGGATGGTGAGCTGGGCTGGGGCGACGAACGCAAGGATCGGCTGCACAGGGGCGGGAAGCGGCATCCGCTTCTCAATCAAGGCGCCAACGCGCGTCGCCTCGAACTCAGCGTCGCGGATGTAACGGCGGCTCTGCCCGTCGACCAGCAGGGTGTCGGCGGCAACCCACACCTTCTTGTCCCTGTGGTGCTTGGTATTGATCGTGAAGACGCCGCCAGGACCCACGACAATGTGGTCGATGTCCGAGCCGCGGTTGCCGACCGGCAGCGCGTGCAGAACGGTCCACTCCGGGGGCAGGTTCGTGAGCAACCCGCCGACGGTGATTTCGCCTTTGGCGCCGAGGTACCACGCCATGGCATCCGGTGCGAGCGGCGTGCGCCCGAACATGCGGGCGACGCGCGACTGTGACGGAGCTTCGTCCTGCAGTCGCAGCAACTCTTCAATGACCGATTGCCCGGGGCAACGCTGGCGCATAGAGAGGGCTTGCGTCACGTCACTCCCCCTGGGTCTTGTTGTCAATCACGCGGAACTGGATAAACGCTCACGCGGGACTGAGTCGAATCTAGCGACAGGTTCCGGGAGCTGGCGAACCCCAAACGGGGCGCGCGTGACAAAAGTTCAGGCGATGCCGTGACGCGTTGTCAGTTCAGGCTACGCCTCGACGGGTTGTCTATCCCAATTGAGAGGGGAAATTACGACCCACTTTTTTGACTTTGGCCCCTGTTTCGCGTGATTCAGGCAGCGGATGCCTCCCCTCCGTCGTCTGCGACCCCAGATTTGCACATTGTGGCTTGCGCAGCAGAAAGAGTGAGTGTACAGTCACTCTCATGGCAACTCGAAGCTCGACTCTCTCCACCGCCGAGGTGCGCAAGCCCCTCGTCGCCGCCAGCGCCGTTCGAGAGTTTGCCCGCGGCGGCTACCACGGCACCACCATCGCCGACGTCGCTCGCGAATCGAAGATCTCGCCCGCGTACGTTTTCAAACTGTTCCCCAGCAAGGAACGCCTGTTTGTCGCAGCCCTGGAGGATTGCTTCGACCAGATCGTGACGACACTCGGGATCGGTGCCGATGGCGCAGCAGATCAGACGCCCGACTCGATCCTCTTTGCGATGGGCGACGCCTACGCACAGCTGATTCGGGATCGCACACTGCTCACGCTGCAGGTGCACGCCCAGTCGGTCGCCGATATCCCAGAGGTCGGCGACGCATTGCGCGCCGGCCTGGCCAGGGTGACGAAGTTCGCCGCCGCGCGCTCGGGCGCCGACGACGACTCCGTGCAACGCTTCATTGCCTACGGGCAGCTCTGCCACCTCATCGTGTCGGCCCGTATTGACGAAGTGCCCGAAGCCTGGGCCGCGATCCTGTCGCACGGCATCCGCCACCCCGAGTGATCGAGATTGCCGCTACCTCGTTTTATTTTGCCCAAAAGAGTGAGTGACCATTCACTCTCACCACTGATTGTTACGGAAGGAGAACGTCATGAAGAACGAAATCACCATGCGCTGGGTTGCCCTGGCTCCCCTCGCACTGATCGTCATCGCCATGTTCAGCCAGTGGTCGTAGACCGCTGCACCACGTCCACAACCAGACACCCAAACACCCAAACACCGAGACACCCACAACCAGAAAAGGAACGACCATGACGACACACATCGGCCCCAGCACACCAACCACCAACGTCACCGCCCCCAACCCTCGAGGCACAGAGCGCACAGCATGGTGGGTCGTGTTCAGCGTGCTCACTCTCAGCATCGTGATCATGCTCGGTGCCTGGGATTGACGCGGCCCGCGACAGCCTGACCCCCGCCGCAGCCCGTTCCGCAGCATCCGTTTCTCACCGCACTCCGCCCTGCAGCACGTCTGCCACCACAGCACCTCGTCCCACAGCATCTCGTCCCACAGCATCTCCTCCCAGAGGATCCCTTCCCGCAGCATCCCCTCCAAACAAGGAGCACCCATCATGAGCACCATTGCCCCGCCGCCCATTACGACCACTGTCCGGAGTACCCGGCGCTGGCTCGCACTCAGCATCCTCGCCCTGGCACAATTCCTGGTCGTGCTCGATGCGTCCATCGTCAACATCGCCCTCCCCGTCCTCGGCGAGCAGCTGGGCATGGACACCGTGGCCCTGGCCTGGGTCATCACCGCGTACGTGCTGCCGTTCGGCGGATTGCTTCTCCTCGGCGGCCGACTGGCCGACCGTTACGGCCACCGCAGGCTCTTCCTCATCGGCACCGTCGGCTTCATCGCCGCGTCCGCCCTGGCCGGCCTGTCGGTGAGCAGCGGCATGCTGCTCGGCGCACGCGCCCTGCAGGGCGCATCCGCTGCCCTGCTCGCCCCCGCGGCCCTCGCCCTGGTGACCCAGCTCTTCCCCCTCGCGAAGGACCGCACCAAAGCCCTCGGCATCTGGGGTGGAGTGGCAGGCATCGGCTCCGCTGCCGGCGTTCTCCTCGGCGGAGTGCTCACCGCAGCGATCGGCTGGCAAGCCGTGTTCTACGTCAACGTGCCCGTCGGCATCATCGTCGTTGCCCTGATTCCGTCACTCATCAGCCGCGACCGAGCGAGCACTCCCTCCCGCCTTGACTACCCGGGAGCCGCGACCATCACCGGCGCACTCGTCGCCGCCGTCGGAGCGCTCAGCGCCGTCGAACAGGTGGGATTCCTGCACCCGCTCACGATCGGCCTGGCCATCGCGGCGATCGTTCTCGGGATCGCGTTTGTGCTCATTGAGCGCCGTACGGCAGAACCGCTCGTTCCACTGACGGTCTTCGGCAACCCCGCAACCTCTCGGCCGGCAACCTCGTCATGCTGCTCGTCGGAGCAGCAATGGTCGCCCTCTTCTTCGCCCTCTCCGTCTACATGCAGGCCGTACTCGGCTACGACGCCCTCACCGCAGGACTGACCCAGCTTCCTCTCGCTGGCGCCCTCGTCGTCGTGGCGGCTTTCGTGCCAACCATCGTCAACTCGCTCGGCGTGAAGTCCACGCTTGTCGGCTCGCTCGTGGTTCTGGCCGGCGGACTCGTCTGGCTCGCCGCCGCACCGAGCGACGCCGTGTTCGCCATCCACATCCTCGGTCCAAGCATCCTCATCGGCATCGGCCTCGGTGGCGCGTTCGTCACCGGAACGCAGCTGTCCGTTGACGGAGTTGACGGCGGCGAGGCCGGACTGGCCGGAGGACTCGTCAACACCAGCCAGCAGATCGGCGGCGCCCTTGGACTCGCCATCCTCGCCTCCGTCGCAACGGCACGCACCGGCGCTCTTGAGGCCGCCGGAGAGCCGGCAGCGCAAGCCCTGACGGCCGGATTCTCCTGGGTGTTCCTCGGAGCAGCTGCGTTCACGGTCCTCGCCGCGGGCATCGCCTGCTTCGCCGCGAAGGAGACGACGAGCGCTACACGCTAGAGCAGACGCGACAGCGGATGCCGGGGAATCGTCGAAATGTGGCGGTTCCCCGGCATCCGTTTCGCCCTGCAAGAATGACAACCATGCTGTCTGACCTCCCGCTTCCTGTCGCGCTTGAGAGCCGGGCGGGAGCCGTGACGCTGCGGCGGGCCTCTGCCGACGATCTCGACGCGCTGCTGGTGCTGTTGTCCGACGACTCGATCAGCCGCTCTCGCGGCGATGTCGCCGGCGCCGGCGACCGGGATGCGTACCGTTCGGCATTGGAGGAGATCATCGCGGATGACTCGAACGATCTTCTCGTCGCGGTGAACGCCGCGAACACTCCTGTCGGAACAATGCAGCTCACGCGAATTCCGGGCATGGCCAGGCGCGGCACAACCCGACTGCTCGTCGAAGCCGTGCGGGTGCAGAGCGACCTGCGCTCAACTGGAATTGGTGGCGCCATGATGCGTTGGGTAACCGACAGCGCAGCCCCAGCAATGGGTTCGAGCCTGGTGCAACTCACTTCGGATGCTGCGCGGATTGAGGCCCACCGCTTCTACGAACGTCTCGGGTTTGTGGGGTCGCACGTGGGATTCAAGTACCCGGTCGTCTAGCTCTCCCTCATGGGTCGGAGGACCCCTGCGGAGCGCAGAGGGCGCTGCCGTCTGGAGTGAGGGTCGCCGTAGCTGGCGTGCCTGGCCGACGACGGGGCCCGCGTCTACTAACGTTGTTGGGTCGCATTAGCAAGGAGAACCGTGGCCACCCGAACTTCATCCCGGCGTCCACGACGCACTCGCACCACCCTCATCTCGCTCGTCGTAGCCGTGGCCATCGTGATCATTGGCGTGGCATCCGGTGATCTGCTCACCCAGAACGAGCCATCCGTTGGCGCCCAGCATGGCTCCCCCGGTGCGCAATCGGACACCATCCCCACCTCGTCCCCTGAACCCGTGGCTGAGCCGGGCGCAGTCGACCCGGTCGCTCCGATCGTTGTCGGCGATCCGGGCAGCGCGCTTGACGTATTGGCCACCCTGCCGGTGAAGGGAAAGAGCCCCATGACGGGCTACGACCGCGAGGGCGAGTACGGCAAGCCATGGGCGGATGTCGACGCCAACGGCTGCGACACCCGCAACGACATCCTCACCCGAGACCTCACCGACATCGTGACTGGCAGCGACTGCAAGGTGCTGAGCGGCACCCTGCTCGATCCGTACACGATCACGTCGATCGACTTCGTGCGCGGCAACACCACGTCGTCGGCCATTCATATCGACCACATCGTCGCTTTGGCGAACACCTGGGTGACCGGCGCGCAACAGTTGACCGCAGAGCAGCGGCTGTCGCTGGCCAACGACCCGCTCAACCTGATCGCCGTCGACGGCACGGCCAACCTGAAGAAGGGTGCCGGCGACGCGGCGACCTGGTTGCCCCCGGCGAAGTCATCGCGTTGCGCCTACGTCGCCCGCCAGATCTCGGTCAAGGCGGCCTACACCCTCTGGGTTGCTCCCGCGGAGAAGGAAGCCATGACCCGCGTTCTCGACACCTGCCCCAACCAGCCGGCCGTCGCATCCGCTGACGCCACCCTCGTCGCGGGGCTCGCGCCCGTCGCGTAGCCGCGTTTGCGGCTGCTCGCGCAGCCGCGGTCGGTCGCGCAGCCGGGGTCCCGACCGGCCGAACCTGCCGACGCACGTTCAGGCGGAGTTTTTCCAACACGCCGTCTCGGACTGGCGTCTTGCCCCGGCGATTCGCAATTTCTCCGCTCGAACTGCCGCGACATCCGCTCAAGCTGTCGACGGCACGGCCAATCGCCAGCTCCGATGAGTGCCTACCCGATGACGGACGCTATCGTGTAGGCATGACGCCCAGCCCAGAGCACCACACACTCAATTACGTTGAACTCACCGTCACGGATCTTGCTGCTGCCAAGGCTTTCTACACCGAGGCTTTCGGGTGGCGTTTCGTTGACTACGGCCCCGAATACGCGGGCATCGCGTCATCCGCCAACGACGGCGAGGAGGTAGGCGGACTCCTTGTCGCCGATCAGCCGCGACCGAATGGGGGCCCATTCGTGTTGCTGTATTCCGACGACCTCGACAAGACGGCGGATGCCATCGTCAGCGCCGGTGGCACGATCGTGCAGGCTCCATATCCGTTCCCCGGAGGCAGACGGTTGCATTTCGCTGATCCGAGCGGCAACGAACTCGGGGTCTGGGCGTCGCGCTAGTCCGTCGAAGCCCGCCAAGGGGCGTTCGCCGCGGAGTGTTCGCCGCGACCGTTCTGGGTCGTCGCGCCCGCTGTAGCGGTAGCGACGCGCCACAACGGGCGCGCTGATCTAAGCGGCGTCCTCACCCACCAAAGAGCCCTAGCGGTGCATCTCCGTCTTCTGCAGCTGCGCGTCGAGGTCATCCGGCGCCAGGTTCGCCTCCTGGAACGCGGGTGTCATCGGCAGGCGCAGGTGCAGGTCGGTCGCCAGGCACAGCTCGGCCACCCCGCTGCGCAGCTTGAAGTCGAGCACATGACCGCCGCGATCGTGGGCATCGTCGATGAAGTGCGCGTGGCACCCCGGCACCGAGATTCCTGTCTCATACAGCGGGGTGCGGAACCCGACAACCGTGCCGCGCACATTGTCGAACTGGACGACGGCGTCGTCATCCGTTGCCTCGGTCATGGGCCGATATGGCTTGCTCTGCTTCACCACGGTGCGGGTGCGCACCCACTCGAAATCGCCGGTGATGCGCAGCGCATACATGTAGTTCTCCGACACCGTCATGTGATCGATGATCTCCGACGCCTCACTGCGCAGGCTGCCGGACGGCAATTCCCGACGGATGCCCGGCGCGAAGTTCGTGATGACGGCATACGGCGTGCGGGCACCAGGCTCTGGCGTGCTCACCGTGCCGTCGCTGCGGAGCTGGAAGCACTCGCCGTCGAGGATGATCATCTCGCCGTCGAGCGCATTGAAGGTTCCGATGCCGAAATCGCCGTGGGTGAGCAGCTCGGCGACAGTGAGCTCGTCGTCATACACGCCGTCGAGCAAGGCACTCATCACGCTCGTCTGGAAGATCTCGTGGCGGTGCAGCTGGGCTGGAGCGTGCGCGAGGACTTCGGGGCTGTCGGTTGTGCTCATGGCAACGCATCCTTCGATGAACGATTGTCCGGTTCGGTCGGTATCACGCTACGCCGGCCCGCTGTCTTCCTGCTGGGTGATGTGCGGTTCCTCATCAGGTGCTGCTGATACCGTGAGAGGCGCACAACACCGTGCATCGAACCTCGTTCGACCCCCAAGATTTCTAACCCCGATGGGATGCGCCACTTCGTGAAGCACTGGTCATTCGACACCTGCGCGATCGCCGGATTCGCCTTCAGCTCCCTCGCGGTTCTGCTACTCGTCGTCAACGCCATCGCGAGCATCGTGCCGGTGGAGATTCTGATTCCGGTCGCCGGCGTGCTGCTGCTGATCGGCGGCGCCTTCTCGGTGCGCGCCCACTTCATCCGCTACAACCAGTCGAAGTCGAAGAAACGGCGCTAAACGCCGACTGACTGATCACAAGTCCTCTCCCGCGCAGTTACCCGCGCGCGGCCGGAAGCACGATCAGCCCGCGATACTCAGACTCCGGGCTGCCATACCGAGCCATGGTGTCAACGTTCGCCAGCGACAGCGGCAGCTCGTGCGCATCCACCCAGGTCTCGCCGCCCTCTGCATCGATCCACGGGTCCTGCACCAGAACGTGTTCCCCGCGGATGCTGTGGGCCAACACCCAGTGCGGCGTCTCGTCGTCGTGCATGTAGCGCTCGTCGATGAGGAGCAGCACACCGTCGCCCGCTGCCAGGTGCACGGCGATCTGCTCGACGTCCACCCAGTCGCGGTGCACCGGAATGCCCAGCTGCATCGCCCGCTCCAGTGACTGCTGCTGCAGGAGGTCGCGCAGGCCGCTGGCCTCTGCCGCACCGAGTTCAAGCAAGATCGGCTCCGTGGTGCTGAGATGCACCTCCGGCTCCACGCCGGCATCGGCCGCGCGCAGCCGTTCGGTCATCGCCACGACGAGTCCGAGTGGTTCGCAGGCCGGGAAGTTGGTGGCCTGCCGCCACAGCGCCAGCTCGATGGCCGTGGCTTCCGACGCCGGCGCGCCGGTCAGCGGCGCGAGGCCCTGCCGCTCCAGCGCGGTGAGGCCAGCGACGGCCCCGCAGGTGAAGTCGGTGGTCTGCCCGTAGTACGGCAGCTCGGTGTGCGGCCACGCGTCGGTCAGGCGCACGAAACCGCGCACCCCGCCGAGCGTGCCAACGGATGACGCCAGCGGAGCCGCGAACTCCGTGAAGCCTGCCGCGGTGAGCTGGGCAACGAGGAGGTCAACGGTCGCTGCAGGGTGCCAGGGGTGCAGCTCGAACTTGAGAGACACGAGGGCGCGCGCGGCGGCATCCGCTGCAATGGCGGTGAGGAGTGTGCCGACGGCTGCGGAGGCTTCGGCTGCTGCTGCTGCGTTCGTCTCGCCCGCTTCGGCGTCTTGCCCTGCCGGCACGACGACATCGACGATCTTGCGGTAGGCGGTGTGCGGCCGGCCGGAGACGAGCGCCGCCGCCAGGATACGCTCGCCATCGCGAACCACCACGACCTCTGGGCGGTAGTAGGCGCGCGGAGTCTCCCAACCGGCCAACTGGGAGCCGGTGAGTAGCGCAGCGACCTCTGTCGGGATGCCCGCCGTCACGTCGACAACGTCGATCTCGTAGTTCGCGGCACTCTCGTAGCGAGCGGCCGCCTCGCTGGGCGCGACACTCACGGTGCCGGCTTCACTCTCGGTGCCGGATTCACTCGCGGTGCCGGATTCACTCGCGATGCTGATGGGAGTCATCGGGTTACTCGCTTTCTCGCCGGGCCGCGGCAACCAGCTGGCGGGTGTAGATGTCGGCGGGGAAGGTCAGCACGCTCGCGGTGTTTCCCCCTTCGACCACCCGGCCCTGGTTCATGACATAGATGCGGTCGCTGATCTGCCCGACAACGGCCAGGTCATGCGAAATGAACAGGATCGACAGGGTGAGCTTCTCGCGCAGGTCGACGAGGAGATCCAGGATCTGCGCCTGCACAGAGACGTCGAGCGCTGACACGCTCTCGTCGCAGATGAGCACGCGTGGCTCCGGTGCAAGCGCACGCGCAATGGCCACCCGCTGCCGCTGTCCCCCTGAGAGCCTGGCCGGTCGCCTCGTCGCCAGGGAACGGTCGAGCCCAACGGTGTCGAGAAGTGCGCCGACGTCGTCCTTGCCGCGCCCCGCGGCACGCAGCGCCTCCGCCAGGGTCTGCTCGACGGTCATCATCGGGTTGAGCGTCGAATACGGATCCTGGAAGACCATCTGGATCTGGGACGGCGTGCGGTGACGACGCCCGGCCGGCAGCTCAGCTGAATCAAAGACCATCTCTCCGGCATCGGGGCGCTCCAGCCCGGCAATGCAGCGAGCGAGCGTGCTCTTGCCAGAGCCGCTCTCCCCCACGATCGCCACGATCTCGCCCTGCTGCACGCGAACGGACACGTCGTCGAGGGCACGGTGCGATCCGTATGCCTTGGAGAGGTTGTGCACTGAGAGAAGCGAACCAGGGGTCTCGAGACGGCCGTGGCCGGTCTCCTCGACCAGCGGGAGTCCTACGTCAGCCTCGCGCCCCAGGTCGAGGTCATCCAGGCTCGGGTTCGCCGCGAGCAGTGCCTGCGTGTAGTGGTGGGCCGGGGTGGCGAGCACGGTGGCGGCGCTCCCCCGCTCCACGATCTCGCCCGATCGCATCACGAGCACGTCGTCGGCGCGACCCCTGACCAGACCGAGGTTGTGCGAGATGAGCAACATCGACATCCGGTGCTTGATCTGGAGGCTGCGCAGCAGGTCGAGCACTTCGCCCTGCCTTGAGGCGTCGAGTGCCGTGGTGGGTTCGTCGGCGATGAGCAGGTCGGCCTCGGTCGCCAGTGCGGCGGCGATGGCCACCCGCTGGCGCATGCCGCCGGAGAGTTCGTGCGGGTACATTCGGGCGACGCGCTCCGGCAGACTCACTTCGGCGAGCCGTTCCAGCACCTCGAGCTCAATCGCGCTGGCCACCGCTTCGCGCGTGCTTCCGGCGAACTCATCGCTCCTGGCCACCCGCGCCTCGATGCTCTCGCGAATCTGTGCGCCGCAGCGGTGCACCGGGCTGAGGCTGGTGAACGGGTCCTGCAGCAGGAGCACCGCGCGCACCCCGCGCACCTGCTTCCAGGTGGCAGCGGATGCCGGCAGCACGGCCCGAAAATCGGCAAACGACACCGACCCCGTCGCGCTGACATTGCCGGGAAGTAGTCCCATGATGGCCTTGGCCGTCATCGACTTGCCAGAGCCGGACTCCCCGATGATCGCCAGGCTCTGTCCGCGCTCGATGGTGAAGCTCGTGTCGTGCACGATGACGCCAGCGCCACTCGTGACGCGCAGGTTCTGTACAGCTACGCCAGTGAAGCCTGGTCGGGAGACGGCGGCGGCAGCGGCATCCGCTTCAGTCACTGCTTCAGCTTCAGCTACAGCCTCGGCCACAGCCTCAGGCACGATCTCGGCGCTCATCGCGCTCCCCTCTGGGTGATGACCTTGCCGAGCCAGTCGCCCACGAGGTTGATGGAGCAGGCGACGAGGATGATGAGCAGCGATGGCACGACGACAGCGGCCGGATTGTCGAGCATGATGGCGCGGCCGTCGGCGATCTGGCGGCCCCAGTCGGCCGTGCCCGGTCGCACGCCAACGCCGAGGAACGACAACGACGACAGCGTCACGAGGGCGATCGAGGTGTTGAGCAGCAGGTTGGTGATGATGAGTGGCGCAACGTTCGGGATGATGTGGCGGAACATGATCCGCCAGCGCGACAGCGACAGCATCAGCGCCGCCTCGACGTAGGGCAGCGGAGCCTGCTCCAGCACGCCGGCCCGAACGATGCGCACGTCTGACGGGCTGAACAGCAGCACGAGCAGTAGCACGGTCATCCAGTAGCCGCTGCCGAAGATGCCGGCGACCACGATGGCCAGCAGCATCACGGGCAGCGCCATCACGAGGTCGACGCCGCGGCCGATGGCGAAATCGAGCGGGCCGCGGTGGTAGCCGGCGATGGTGCCGAGCACGATGCCGATGCCCATCGAGCCGAGCGCGATGCAGAACGGGCCGACGAGCGCCGACGCGGTTCCGGCGATGGTGAGCTGCAGGATGTCGCGGCCGAGTTCGTCGGTGCCGAGCAGGTGGCCTGGACTGCCGGGCGGCAGCAGTGAGTCGAGGATGCTTTGGGCTGTGGCATCCGCTGCAATCACCGGAGTGAGCACAATGGCCAGCACGCACAGGGCGAGGATGACGACGGAGACGGCGAGGCTGCCGGGCATGCGGCGCCCGGCACCCGCGATGCGACGCTGAATAACCATGGGGGTGCTCATCGGCTGAGCTCCTTCGCTCGCACGCGCGGATCAAGCAGCAGGTAACTGAGGTCGACGAGCAGGGTGATCACGGCGATCACGACGGCGATCAGCAGCGTGAGCGCCTGCACCACGGCGATGTCTTTATAGAGAACGGATGACTGCAGCAGCGTTCCAAGGCCCGGCAGCGCGAAGATCGTCTCCACCAGGATCGTGCCGCCGACCAGGTACGTGAGCACCAGACCGGCACCCGTCGTGATGGGGATGGCTGCGTTCCGCAGCGCCAGCGCGTGGATCCGCCGCTCTGGCAGGCCGCGCGCCCTGGCGAAGATGATGTAGTCAGACTCGAGCTCGCGCAGCATGGCCGTGCGGGTGAGGCGCATCAGGATCGCGCCCAGCCCGATCGCCAGCGCGATGGCCGGCAGCACAAGGTGGTACAGGGTGTCGAGCGGCCCGCCGTCGCCGCTGCCGTAGACCGGGAACAGCGGCAGATAGTAGGCGAAACCGTAGAGCAGCAGCAGGCCGATGGCGAACGACGGAGCGCTCAGCCCGACGAGCGAGACCGTCGTCGCCGACTTGTCGAGTGCGCCATCTGGCCGCACCGCGCTCAGCACGCCGAGCGGCACGGCCACGATCACGCCGACGACGAACGACAGCAGGCAGAGCGCGAGCGTGAGCCCGATGCGCGACGAAATGACGTCCGCAACGGGCGCCTGCATCCGCACAGACTCACCGAAGTTGCCGCTGAGCGCCTGCGTCAGCCAGTGCCAGTACTGCAGGTAGAGCGGGTCGTCGAGGTGATACTGGGCTCGAATCGACGCGATCACCTCAGCGGATGCCGGCCGACCGGTCAGGTTCTTCACCAAGTCGCCGGGGGCCAGATACAACAGCCCGAAGACCAGAATCGAGATGACGAACAAAATGGCGACCGTGCCCAGCACGCGCAGCACAAGCATCCGTGCAAGGGGGGCTCCCCACGGTACGTGCGTCTGGGTGGTCGTCATCATGCTGCTGCGCTTACTTGCCGGCGAAGAGCGCGGTCGGCCAGGACGACAAGAAGGCGAACGGGGTGACGGCGTCCATGCCGAGCGTGGACGAGAACGCGGTTGCGGACTGTCCCCACCAGAGCGGAACGTTGACGATGTCGGTCGCCTGCTGCGTTTCGGCCTCGATCAGCAGGCCGACACGGGCCGCCGGGTCCTGCTCAACGCGCTGTGCGGTCAGCAGAGCCTGCACGTCGGCGTTGTTGTACTTCGACAGGTTCTCCGGGCCGAGGAGGTATTCCGGAACCTCGGCAGAGTCACCGGTGGTCGAGAAGTACCACATGAAGCTGACGCCGTGCTCGCCGTCGCCGAGAGTGGCCAGCCATTCCTCGATCGGCACCTCGCGCACGTCGAGGGTCACGCCAATGTCCTTGAGGTTCTCGGCCAGAGCCTGGGCCGCGGTGCCGAGCTGGGGACCGGTGGACGGGTAGGTGATCTCCGCGGTGAAACCGTCGGCGTGATCGGAGGCGGCGAGCGCCGCCTTGGCCTTCTTGAGGTCGAAGTCGTACTGCGGAATCTCGGCCAGCTTGGCACGGGCTTCGTCGGCGCCGTATGCCTTGCTCAGGGATTCTGGCGTCATGATCGCAGTGGCGACTTCGCCGTGACCGCGCAGCAGGCTGGCCACCGTCGACTTCTTGTCGACGCTGTACGCGATCGCCTCGCGCACCTTCGGGTCGTCGAACGGTGCCACGTTGAGGTCGAAGTTCAGACCGACGTAGGAGAGGTCGTTGGCGTACTCGACGCGGAGGCTGTCGAGGGACTCCCACTGCTTCACCGAGGTGAGCGGAACGTTGAACGCCACATCGACGTCGCCCTTCTGCGCCGCGAGGAATCGGGTGTTGTCGTCGGGGATGAACGAAATGTTGATGGTCTTCACTCGGGGCAGCTCGCCCCACCAGGTGTCGACGCGCTCCAGGGTGACGTGCGAATCCGGCGCGAACTCGGTGACCTGGTACGGCCCCGTGCCGAGGGTTAGGGCTTCGGCGGTGCCGACCTTGCCGTCGTTGGCTTCCCAGAAGCTCTTCTCCGTGACGAAGAGGGCGCCTGCCACGCTCAGGTTGGTGAGGAAGGCGGCGTTCGGAGCGCTCAGCGTGACCGTCACCTGGTGCTCGCCGGTCACCGCTGCGGAGGTGATGTCCGAGAGGTAATACGACAGGCCAGGCGAGGTCGTTTCATCCTGTGCCTGCTCGATGCTGAAGACCACGTCTTCGGCGGTGAGCGGGTCGCCGTTCTGGAATTTCGCGTCGTGACGCAATTCGTAGACGTAGGTGACGTCATCCGGTTGGGTCCAGCTCTCAGCGAGCGCTGGCACCACGGTGCCATCGGCGTCGAGGCCGACGAGGCCCTCCTGCGAGATCGCAGCGACGTAGTAGTTCAGGATGCCGGCTTCCTGGCCCACATACAGATTGCTGAGTGACCCGGGCAGCGCAACGGTGATTGCGTCGATCTCGGCCCCGGTGTCCACCAGGTCGGCCGTGTTCGAAGAGCTGCTGCTGGCCGGCGCGCATGCAGAGAGCAATAGTGCTGCGGCGCCCAGCAGCGCCGTGGCGACGACCGTGCGACCGGCAGTTCTTGTCCTGATCATGAAGGATTCCATCCTGGTGGTGGTCAAAAAATGGCGGGCAACGCCCGCACGCGTTCTCGAGCTTCCTGGTTGACTCACTGATCACCATCGACCGAATGTGGTCAACCATCGCAAAGAGCCACTATTCGAACAATAGCTAAAAACTTTGCTCCGGCATTCACTCCGCTTATATCCGCGCCCGCCTACACTGCAGTGATGATCGAAATCAAGCATCTGCAACTGTTGCAGGCACTGGCCTCGGCGGGCAGCTTGTCGGGCGCCGCGCGCGAACTGGGCTATTCGCAACCTGCCGTAACACAGCAGCTGCAGAAGCTTGAGGCAGATCTCGGCACTCCGCTGCTCACCCGCACGACCAAGGGTGTGCACCTCACCAGCGCCGGCGAGGTGCTCGTGCGGCACGGGGCATCCGTTCTCTCGACCATGTCGCTGGCGAGGGCCGAAGTTGAGGCTGTCGCAGGGCTGCGCTCAGGGCAGGTGCGCGTCACCTCGTTCGCCAGCGCAGCGGCAACCCTGCTGCCTGGCGCGTTCGCCGCCGTCTCGCAGGCCCATCCAGGGCTCTCGTTCACCCTCGTTGAAGCGCTGCCGGGCCGCTCGCTCGAGGTGCTCCGCGACGGCGACTGCGACCTGGCTGTCGTCTACCACTATTCCTCCGGCAGCTCGCTTGATGAACCAGAACCGACCGTCTTCGCCGACGAGGTGAGCACCGATCTGCTCGAAGAGAACGTCTATGTGGCGCTCCCCCGCTCGCACCCGGCCAGCACCAAGACCAGGGTCACCCTGAACGATCTCCGCGACGACCGCTGGATCGCCGGCTGCCCCTCGTGCCGCGGCAACCTCGTCAACTCGTGCGAGTTGGCCGGCTTCGAGCCAGACATCGGTTTCGAAACGGATGACTACGTCGCCCTGCAGAGGCTCGTTGCCGCCGGCCTCGGGGTCGCGATGGTGACGGATCTGATGCTGGCCGCAGCCCGCCCCGACTCCGACATGCTGCTGCGGAAGCTCTCCCCTGCGCCGCTCCGCACCGTGCGCGTGGTGTCGTCGCACTCGCTGATGCGGGTGCCGGGCGTGCGGCAGACCATCGACGCGCTGCGCACCGCTGCCCGCGGTCTTGAGCTGGCCACCGTCGTCTGAGCGATTTCCCGGCCATAAGCAATTCTTATGAGTTGCGAAAGAAGTTGGCCGTTGTTCTAATAGCGAGCATTTGGCATCGTTGACAGCAGTCCCGGGAAACATCGACTCGGAGAAGACTGGTCTGTGACGAACCGGTACCCGCTGCGGTATCCGCTGCGGTATCGGAATGTCGAGCCGGAAGGAACTGCTCCACCATGCTCTCCGATACTCACCTCTGGGTGACAGAGGCCCTCCGAAAACTCGATGCTGATGCGGCTGGCACCGCGGGTGGTACGGCGGCTGGCACCGCGCGGGCTGCCGCTTTCTCAGGCGAAGCTCCCGCCCTCCCCGAGACCCCGCTGCGCGTCTTCCCCCTCCCCGCCTCCTGGGGTATCGACCTCTATTTGAAAGACGAGTCGGCGCATCCAACGGGTTCATTGAAGCACCGCCTCGCGCACTCCCTGCTCACCTTCGCCCTCGTCAACGGTGACCTCGACCAGAACACGACGCTGGTCGAAGCATCCAGTGGCTCCACCGCCGTGTCTGAGGCGTACTTCGCCCAGCTGCTCGGGCTCGATTTCGTGGCCGTTGTTCCCGCGACCACCAGCCCGTCGAAGCTCGCGCTCATCGAGCAGTACGGCGGCACCTGCTTGCTCATCGCTGACCCGAATGACGTCTACGCGGAGGCAGAACGCCTGGGCGCGCGGGACGGCTGGTTCTATTTGGATCAATTCACCAACGCATCCGTTGTCACCGATTGGCGCCGCAACAACATCGGCTCTGCGATCTTCGACCAGCTGGCCGGCGAGCGCTTCCCTGAACCACGCTGGATTGTGGTTGGGGCTGGCACCGGCGGCACGAGCGCCACGATCGGCCGGCACTGCCAGTACCGTAAGGCGCGCACGCGAGTCGTGGTCGTCGATCCAGAGGGCTCGGTCTTTGCGAGGGCGTGGGCAGAGCGGTGTCGTGACATCACCGGTATCGCCTCACGCATCGAAGGCATCGGGCGCCCGCGGGTGGAGCCGTCGTTCATTCCCGCCGTGATCGATGAGGTCTTGGAGGTGCCGGATGCCGGATCCATCGCCGCCATGCGCCTGCTGGCCGACGTGATGGGCATTCAAGCCGGCGGATCGACGGGCACCAACCTGTATGGATCGTTCCAGCTGATTGAGCGGATGCTCGCCGCCGGCGAGACCGGAAGCGTCGTCACCCTGATCTGCGACGGCGGCGACCGCTACCTCGATTCGTACTATTCGGACGACTGGGTCGCAGCCAGGGGCTTCGACCTCGCTCCTCCCACCGCGCAGTTGCGGTCGTTCCTGGCGTCGGGAACGTTCTCGGCGGCAGAGTAGCGCAGGCAGCCCCGCGTGGCAGAAGCGGAGCACAATGGGTGGGTGATCAGACGACATGTGATTGTGCATGGCCAGGTTCAGGGCGTGGGTTTTCGGTACACGACCAAGCAACGGGCCGTGCGCCTCGGCCTCTCCGGATACGCGCGCAACCTGCCAGACGGAACCGTCGAGATCGAGATCGAGGGCACGGAACCTGCGGTCGCGGCGATGCTGGAGTGGCTCGACGGTGGCCCGCAGGCCGCGGAGGTCTCGTCACTGGTCGTGACAGAGCTGGAGCCGACCGACCAGGCAGGGTTCGACGTTCGCGCCTGATCCCTTCCGTTGGTCGAGGAGCGAGCGCCAGCGAGCGTCTCGAGACCCCCCTGCCCGGTGCGCGACAGGCTCCTCCACAGGGCGTCGCTCCTGGCACTTATCCACAGCAGAATCGCAGATCAGAGTCGATTTCTGCCACCTTAGAGTGTCGGTGGTGCCGAGGATAATTCAGGACATGAACCCCCTTCTGAAACAACTCGGAATAGAAGTCGACGAGGTCGCCAGGTTCGACCGCCTCCTCGCCACGACCGCCGCGGCACGAGCCGTCGCAATCGACCGGGCTCGTATGACCAGCGAGTCCCTGACTACCGCCCCAATCACAGTGCCGTTGGCTGAACAGGCCTGGGCCAACGAACGCGTGCTGGTGACCGAACTGGCCTGCGCGTTGCGTATCCCTGAACGCACGATGGAAACGATGATCGCGGTCAGCCGCATCCTCGTGCACGAGCTGCCCGCGACGCTGAGTGTGTTGCAGACCGGGGAGATCAGCTACCGGCACGCCAGCACCCTCGTGGACCAGACGGCGGGGCTCTCCCCGGAGCACACGGCAGCGCTCGAAGCGGCGGTACTGCCCGACGCCGGCCGGCTCACCGTGTCGAAGTTCGCGCAGAAGACCCGCAGGGTGCGGGAACGACTCAACGCCGAATCGATCACGATCCGGCACGAGCGCAGCGTCGCAGACCGGGCGATCTTCTTCGAACCGGCCCGCGACGGCATGTGCTGGGTCAATGCATTCCTTCCGGCGGCGCAGGGTCAGGCGATCGTCACCCGGGCGACCAAATTCGCGATGAGCCTGCAGGGCCCAGACGAATCCCGCACGCTGACGCAGCTGAAGGCCGACGCGTTCGCCGATCTGGTGCTCGACGCCGACGGCGGTACCCGCGGCATCAAAGCCGACGTCGTCCTCCTAGTTCCGGCGCTGACACTCCTCGGCCGAAGCGACGAGCCCGCCGTGCTGGAAGGTTACGGGCCGATCGACCTCGACGCCGCCAAAGAACTTGTCGGCGACGCGACGAGCTTCCTTCGCATCCTCACCCATCCAGAGTCCGGTGCGTTCCTCTCCGTCGGGCGGGACCGCTACCGGCCACCCGCCGATCTCCGCACGGTGTTGCAGCTACGGGACGCAACCTGCCGGTTCCCCGGGTGCAACCGGGCGGCCAGACAGTCCGACCTCGACCACACGGTCCCGTTCAAAGAGAACGGCCAGCGAGGCGAGACCGACCTCACGAACATGGCCTGCCTCTGCGCGAAGAACCACCGTGACAAACACGAGATCGGCTGGCAAGTCAGCCAGAACGACGACGGCATCCTGCACTGGACATCACCAACCGGCCACAACTACGACACCGAACCCGAGCATCAGATCGGGATAGGAACTCCGGCCGAACCAGCAGCTGTGATCGTCACGGCCGAACTGGACACGAGCATCCCGCCGTTCTAGACCCATCGCTTGTTGCCCACCTGGATAAATGGCTGCGGCCCGGCCGCCTCCTCACCGACAAAGGAGGGCACCGAAGAAGGAGGGCACCGACGAAGAGGGCACCGACGAAGAGGGCACCGAAAAGGAGGGCGCCGGCGCGCTTTCTACCGTCTGGTCCAGCGATGAATCCCTGTAACCGCTCGTAATATCGGATGAACAATTGGTGTGGAATCCGCTGGATTGAGTATTCGGAGGTGCGGCCCTCGGTAGGCTGAGGCCACCTGAGGGGGGAACTGATGGATACTGGCGTTCGGATTCTGGTCAGTGCACCCATCTCTGCGATGGGGTTCTCCGGAGTGGTCGGCGAATTCGCGGGGTCGGTGCTGAGCGCGGTCGCCCTTGCTGTTGCGCTTGTCGTCATCTTCCTCGTCTATCGACTCGCCTCCACTTGGATTGTCACTCGCGCGTGGAATCGAGCGGCCCGCCGACAGAAGCGCGCGGACTTGTACGTTCGGGAGTCCCTCCTGTGGGACGGGTACAGTGATTCTGACGTTGACGATGCCATCGAGCACTCGCGCAGCTGAACTGACCTGAGCCGAATTGGAATGAACTGAGCGCTGGTTTCGTGCTCACGCGTGGCGCCGAATGTTCCCGTCCAACGCTATGACGCTCGTGCGCAAGGACTATTTGCATCGGCGTCGCGGGCGACGTGACTCTTCCGCAGCCCGATCAGCTCATCGGTTTCGAGCGGTGTCGAACCGCTGGCGCGGCATGGTGGAACACGTGAATGCTTGTTTCGGCGCGCAGCTAAGTCTGGGCGCGCGATATTCACTCAGGCGCGTGCTTTATCGCGCGCCTGAGGGAATACCCCGCGCCCAGCCCGAAGTCACGAAGGCCGTTTGCCTAACGGACACTACCGCCCGCCGCCTGCCGCCCGCCGCCCGCCGCCCGCCGCCTGCCGCCTGCCGCCTGCCGCCTGCCGCCTGCCGCGATGGTTCCTCAACTACGAACCCGCTCCGTCGCGGGTCGCTACCGACTACTCGGTCGGCGGACGCAGGAACCCGTCATCGATCAGATCGCGGAGGCGCGGCAGCAGATCGTCAGCCAGCGCATCCTCATCGACCTCGAGTAGCTGGGCGAGCGCACCGATGATGGCGCCGACGCTGAGGTCACCGTCGCACGCACCGATCAAGGCGGCGAGGGCGGTGTCGAGCGGAACCGACCGACCGAATCCGGCGCCCTGGTGGAGGGTCATCAGCGTGGGGTCATCGTTGCCCGGCCAGTAGTGGCGCTCCTCGGTGACATCGGGTGCGACCGTGAGGTGCGCGTGTGACAGGGCGGCGTCATCCGTTGCAGCCTGCCAGTCGCGTGCAGCCAGGCAGTCGGCCAGGTACGCGCCGAGGCCGGAGGAGTTCTGCCCGAGCGAGCCGTGCAGGCGCTCGAGGCGGCGGAACGGCGCGGCAACGGATGCTGCCGCCGACGCCGCTGCCGGTGCCCGCAGCAACATGTAGCCGAAGCCGACCTTGGCGACGTCGCGCGCGGCGAAGTCGTCGAGCCAGGCGTTGTACAGCCGGTCGAAGTCGGGGGTGTCTGGGCGGGTGCCGCCGTCGCGAATCCAGGTCTCTGCATACTCGGTCGGGAGCTCGACTTCGCGTTCGATGATCCACGCGTCGAGGTTCCCAGACTCCGGGCGATCGAGCCAGGCCGTCATCCGGTCGAAGGCGTCGACATCCGTTCGGTACTCCCAATTGCCGAGCAGCTGGGCGACGCCGCCTGGCGTCAAATGGTCGGCCGCGCCGGTGACGACAGCCTCGACGATCGCATCGCCAACCAGGCCGCCGTCGCGGTACTCGTAGCTCGGCACACCCTCGGTGCGCGGGGTGATGACGAACGGCGGGTTCGAGATGATGTGGTCGAAACGCTCCCCCGCGACCGGCTCGAATAGGCTGCCGAGCCGGAATTCGATGTTCGTGATGCCGTTCAGCTGCGCATTCAACGCGGCCAGCTCGAGCGCGCGCTCCGAGATATCGGTGGCGACGACCCGGTCGGCGTGGCGGGCAGCGTGCATGGCCTGGATGCCGCATCCGGTACCAAGATCGAGTGCCGATTCAACGGATGTCGGCAGCACCAGCCCAGCCAGGGTGAGCGATGCGCCACCAACCCCAAGTACGTGGTTCTCGCCGAGCTCGTGGCCGAGCGCGAGCTCGCCGAGGTCGGAGGCGATCCACCAGCTGCCGGCACCGTGCGCGTCGATGAAGCTGTACGGGCGGAGGTCGAGCAGCGGGCGGAGGAGCGCGTTGTCGTCGTCGGTGCTGACGACGCTGTCGGCACGACCGGCGCTGTCGGTGCTGTCGGTGCTGTCGGTGCTGTCGGTGCTGTCGGTGCTGTCATTCTCAGCGGATGCGACGAGCCCCAGTTCCACGGCCCCTGCGACGCCGAGCGATGGCAGGGCGGCGGCGAGGTCGCCGCGGGTGACCGGACGCGCCAGCACGAACAGCTGCGCAAGCGTGGCAGACCGCTCTGGGCGGCCCAGTTTCTGCCGGAGGGCGGCGAGCGCACGCTGGGCAGGGACCCGCTGATTGCGGTGGAGCGCGGCATCCGCTTCAACACCCCACAGCCCGGTCAGGGCGGTCACGGAATAGTTGGCGGCGGTCAGGTCAGCGCGCAGGAGGTCGATCAGTGGAACAGTCACGTATCCATTCTTCTGCACCCGGCGCCACCGCGCGCACCGGACGTGGCGGCCAGCGCTGGCGTCGCGCGGACTGCATCCGCGTTGAGCGCGCCCGTTGTGGCTGAATGCGCCCGCTGTGGCGGGCGCGACTCCCCAGAACGGGCGCGGTCACGGGCGCGGTGACGGACCCCGCGGCTGGGAAAGGCGCCTGCGCCAGCGCGCCAGCTTCAGCCCCTCACAGCCAGCGCATCGTGAAGGCCCTTGCCAGCACAGCGTCGGCGGGCGGAACCGCCAGCATCCGCACGAGCCCGTTGCGCGCCCGCAGCTGCAGACCGTCGCTCGGACGCCCCATCGCCATATTGAACCCGGCCTGCCGCATCGCCATTCGCGCCTTGGCCCGCCGATGCCGGTCGTAACTCCGGAGTGCAGCCACGTCATCGGCCGCACCCATGCTGCCCGCACCCATGCTGCCCGCACCGGCCGCGCCATCCGCACCACGCGCACTGCCCGCACCGACTGCACCACCACTGCCGCCACCACCGCCGCCGCCCGCAGCAGCACCAGCACCGCGCCCGCCGGCATCCTCACGCACTCCCTGCTCCAGTGCCGGCGCCAACTCCACCGCGTCGAGCCAGCCCAGGTTCATGCCTTGCCCGCCGATCGGACTGATCTCGTGCGCCGCATCCCCCACCAGCACCGTGCGTCCGGACACCATCCGCTCGGCCAGCCGTTGCCGCGCTGTGAACGCGCTTGGGGCATCCGTCGTCTGCGGTACCGCGATGCCAGTACGCGAGCGGATGATGCCAGCCAGCTCAGCGGCGCTCGCCCCGGCCTGCAGTCCATCCGTGAGCGCCACCCACCGTCGACGGCCGCCGGGAAGAGGCAGCGACTCCACCACCCCGCCCCGCTCGAAGTAGAGCACGGCGACCGACTCGAACGCGGCATCCGCCGGAAAATCGGCCATTAGGTACGTTTCGCTCCGGCCATACTCCTGCCAGCGGATGCCGGCCGCGGTGCGCACCGAGCTGCGTGCGCCATCCGCTGCGACGATGAACCGGGCCTCCAGGGTGTCCACCGCGTGCGATGCAGTGTCACCGGCCGCGGCCCCGGCACCAGCCCCGGCTATGGCTCCGGCTGCGGCCCCGGCGGTGGCTCCGGTACTAGCTCGATCACCAGCTCCGGCGGCGGTTCCGGCGCCAGATCTGTCACCAGCCCCGACAGCGGATGCCTCACCAGCCCCGGCCACCGGCTCAAGCGCCCCCGCCTCAGGCGCCACCACCTGCTCAAGTGTCACCGCCACCCGGTCTGGCAGTGTTCTGATCGCCGCCGCACGCACTCCCCTGCGCAGCGCACCGGGCTGCAACGCCTCGAGCCGGGCAGCCAGCAACTCCTCTGTGACATGCTGCGGCAACGACGCCACGAACTGATGCTCCGTCGGCAGCCGTTCAAACGACAGGGCGCCGAGCCGTGCACCGCCGCTCCAGACCTCGCCGTTCCGAATCCGAGCGGCATCGGCCAGTACCTCATCGAGCACGCCGGCCTCCCGCAACGCAACCAGCGACGGCGGATGTATGCCGATCGCCCGCGACAATCTGGCCGGCGCCTCCCGCTGCTCGACGACCTGAATGTCGAGGCCACGCCCAGCCAGCAGGCAGGCCAGCAGCATCCCGACGGGGCCGCCGCCCACGATGATGACGTCACGCATGAGGTGCGCCGCTGTCCAGCTCACGCTCCGCGCCGTGCTGCGTGCCGCCCAGCTCACGCTCCGTGTCATGCTGCGTGACGTCCACCGTGCCACGCTCCGTGGCATGCACCGGGTCACGCTCAATGCGGTCGGGCGACCAGCGCAGCACCAGCCGGGACGGCACCTCGCGCGTCACGCGCCAGCCACTCCCGATACCGCCACCGCTGCCACCGAGACGACTCCCGTCCCGCTCGCCGCCACCACCGCCCACACCCGCCGCAACGCGCAATCCCGCGCGCAGCTCGTGCGCCGTGTAGCTGCGCCTGATCGACGTGAGTCCGTCCTCACGAATAAACGAGTTCCGAAACAGCGGCCAGGTGCCGAGCCCGAATCCGAGGTACCCCCACAGGCTGCGCTCGATGTCGGAGTGCAGCACCTGTCGGCGGCAGAGCAGCTCCGAGTCGAGCATCAGCGCGCCCAGCTGCCTGGCACTCAGGTGGTGCAACACGTGGTTCGAGATCACGAAGTCGAAGCGTTCACCCCGCGCCACAAGGTCAGAGCTGAGCTCCTGGCGAAAGCTGAGCCCCGGCATAGTGGGCTGGCTGGTCGCGAAGTCGTGCGCCCTGGCATCCGGGTCGATGGCGACGATGGTCAGCCGCAGCCGATCACGCATCGCCCAGCGAGCCAGCGCCCGCGCCACATCGCCACCGCCCGTACCGATATCGAGCAGCGTGCTCTGGTATTTCGCAGACAGGGACGGACGGATGTCGCGCACGTACATCCGCCGCCACCCCGACAGCACGGCATTGATGTAGCGGAAGTTCTCGTAGGTGTTCCGCAGGCGTTCAGGGTCACAGTCCGGCGAATCCATGACCTCTTCGATGTCGTCGGCCCGCAGTCCGAGCGACGGAATCCCCCGCACGCCTTACCCGACGATGACGGTCATCAACGCGCTCTCGACGGTCAGCCCCGGGCCGAATGCCATCGCGCACATGCGATCGCCCTCGACGGTGTCGTCACTCTCGAGGATCGCTTTCATCACGAACAGCACGGTGGCGCTCGACATGTTTCCCCAGGTGCGGAGCACCTCCCGGGCCGGCACCAGTTGCTCAGCGCTCAGCCCCAGCTTCGCCTCTGTCTTGTCGAGGATGCTGCGTCCGCCTGGGTGGATGGCCCAGTGCGCGATCGCCCTGTCTAACGGCTGTTCCAGTGTCGCCGTCTGCCGCTCGCCGGCCGAGGGAGAGCGGAGCGCGGCATCGGCATCCGCTGCCATTGACAGGCTGCCAGGGGACGCAATCGCCCCCGGGGTTTCGCCCAGCACCTCACGCAGCAGCGCCGTGACCGCCAGGTCTGCCGTCGCCTCGCCGTTCGGGGACAGCGCGCCGACATCCGCTCTGCTGGCACCAGAGTCGAGGCTCGCGCCGAGCTCACTCTGCCCCTCGTCACCGACCCGGCCGTCGTCACCGACCCGGCCGCCGTCGCCGTTCCGCAGGGCGTCAGCGAAGACGCACAGCTCCTCGTCCTGGGCGAGCAGCGGCGCGAGCGCACCCTCGATGTGTTCGTCGATGATGTGCGGCACGTACGAGCTCAACACCATTTCGAAGCCGGCATCACCGATCTTCCACGCCATCGACTCCTCACCGACCGGCGTGATCACCGTCGAGAAATGGTCGAGCGTGAACGCCTTCTCCCCCGCAACCGGATGCCGGCCACTCACGATCGCTGCCCCAGCGCCGTCGCCGAACAGCGACGAGGCGACGATGGTGTCTGGATCGTTCGAGGTGCGAAGGTGCAGCGAACACAACTCGGCGCTGACGACCAGCACCACGGCGTTCGGGTCGGCCTCGACGAACTGCTTGGCTGTGCGGAGGGCCGGCATCGAGGCGTAGCAGCCCATGAAACCCAAGTGGTAGCGCTGGGTGGCCGGATTCAGGCCCAGCTCGCGCACCAGCATGAAGTCGGGTCCAGGAGCGTAGAAGCCCGTGCACGACACCGTCACCACGTGCGTGATGTCGGCGGCCTCCACGCCGGGGCACGCCTCGAGTGCGAGCCGCCCCGCCTCCACGAACAGCTTCGTCGCCTCGGTGATGTACAGCTCATTGCGCGCGCCGGTGCCCGGCACCAGCAACCGCCGCGTCTCCGGATCGAAGAACTGCGGCTCATGGTCACCCGCCTGGGCATCGAGCGTGAGCTCTTCGATCACCGTTCGCCGGGTATCGATACCCGACATATTGAACGAGGTGGTGACCAGCCGTTGGGCAAGCCGACTGAGATCAGGCTGCGCGGCGAACACGTCGCGTACCTGGTCCTGCACGAGAATTGTGGGAGGGACAGCAGTCTGCAGCCCTCTGAGCGTGACGACCATAGGGCCAGTGTTACACGCGACTTCCCGGGATGGTAGACCTGCCCCGCAACCGGCCTGCGGCGGAAAGGTCGGGGTCAGGGCAAGCGCGAGAACGTGCGGACGGCCATCGCTGCGAGCGAGAACCCCACTGCGATGATGGCTGCGACCCCGCCGATGTACGCGATGACGGTGTTCGGGTCGTCTTTGGCCGAGTTGACCAGCGTCAGCACGAACGCAATCACCGTGACCACCAGGAACGGCCCGATGAGCCAGATGAGCAACGCGATTGGTCGCGCAGCACGCACCGGCGCCCGCCCAGGAACCAGGACAGCCAACAGGAATCCCGCCGCGCACCCCCAGAACGCCACGACGAGAAGCGCCGCGATCACGTCGCTCGGCCGATGCCACTGATTGGCCAGCGTCGACACCCCCGCGACGACGGTATAGGCGGCGCCGAGTCCGGCCACTGCCGGCCTCGTTCGAGCGCTTGACACCAGGAAAACAGCGAGAGCGGATGCCGCGGCAACCGTCGTATGCCCCGAAGGGAATGAGTTGTCGGCGAAGCCCTCAACACCGAAGTCCGGCCGGCTGAGAATCGCGTACTTCAGGATCTGCGTGGTGGCGGCAGCCGCTGCAGCCGCAGAAAGCGCGACGACCAGGGTGATCCAGTTGCGTCTGACCAGGGCAATAACGATGGTGAGCACGAAGCCGACGATGCCCGAAATTGCCGGCAGCGCATCGAGAATGCGCCGCGTGAACGGGGTGACGCTGCGCCAGCCGAAATCAGCGCCGTTGTAGGCGAGCTGGTCGATGAGCTGCCCGGCCTCCGTGCGCACGAAATAGACGTAGAGCACGATGAAAGCGGCAACGAGGCAAACGGCGGCGACCAGGTAACGTCCCGGCGAGTTCGTCTGGTTCTGGCGCACCCTTCAACCTTTGCACACCGAAATCGGTGATCGAGCCACCAGCCTCCAGCGGCGGCCCAGACCAGGCCCAGTCAGACCAGGCCCAGTCAGACCAAGCCCAGAACGACCTTGCCCCGCAAATGTCCGCCGATCAGGTGCGCGTACGCATCTTTCACGCGTTCTAACGGATAGACGCTGTCGATGGGGAACACGAGATCGCCCGCCGCGATGAGTTCCGCCACCTTCTCCAGTTCGCTCACGCCGGCCTGTGCGCCGCCGACACCCTGGATTCCGGCATCCGTTCGATGGCCGCGCGCAGCGATGGTGTTGATGCGGTGCCCTGGCACGCCGAGCTTGAGTGCCGCGTCGATGCTGGAAGGGCCGTTGTTGTCGAGGGCCGCCGTGACGTGCGGCGCGACGGCGCGAATGCGGTCGACCATGCCCTCGCCATAGGCGACAGGAATGATGCCGAGGCCGCGCAGAAAGTCGTGGTTGGCCTCGCTCGCCGTGCCGATGACGGTGGCGCCGGTGCGCTTTGCGAGTTGTGCAGCCAGCACGCCGACGCCGCCGGCCGCCGCGCTGACGAGCACGGTGTCGGCGGAGGTGAGTCCGAGCGAGCGCACGGTCGCCCATGCCGTTCTACCGACGATATCGAGTGCGCCGGCCTCGTCCATGCCGAGCGCCGGGGGCTTGCGAACGACCTGGTCGGCGTCGATGACGAGGTAGTCGGCCTGGGCGAACATCCGCTTGCCCCCCAGCACCTCGTCACCAAGGTCGAAATCGACAACGCCTGTGCCGATCTCATCGATCACTCCGGCGAAGTCATTTCCGTTACCGCACGGAGGCTCAGCGTGATAGGCGGCAGCCGTTGGCCCGCCGCGAAAGATCTTCCAGTCCACCGGGTTCAGGCCGGCAGAGTGAACGCTCACGCGCACTTCTCCTGGCGCAGGCGACGGCGGATCGTCATGCACGATGTGCAAGACCTCAGTGCCACCGAATTCGTCAAACCGCACGTAGCGAGCCATGCCGACAGCCTAGGCAGTGCTTTGTGCTTCGGCTAGGGCAGCCGGCACCGCGACGGCGAACGACTAGAGAGCCACCGGCGCGGCCACGCTCAATTCGGCTATGAGCGATGGTGCTGCCGGCCGCCAGCCGAGTTGTTGCCTGGCCGCGTCTCCCCTGGCCTGCTGGTCGAGCAACAGGGCGTCGGCGAACGCGCCTCCCAACCGCGCGCGGGTGGCATCGGCGCTCTCTGGCACGATCTCGCCCGTTGGCCCGACGACGGCACGTCCGAGTTCCCGCACCGTCGGATTCTCACCGCTTGCGCCGACGAACCGCGTGTTGCCAGGTGATGTCTCAAGCGCCCGCACGTACAGGTCGGCGAGGTCGTCGACGTGCACTGTCGCCCAGTGCTGGTCTCCGCTACCAACCAGCGTGAGCGCGCCGCTCTGCGTGCGTGGTGCGTCGCGGATGATGCTGATCGGGATGCCACCGCCGTTCCCGTAGACGATGGCCGGCGACACCACGCTGGCTCTCACAGCGGATGCGAGGACTCGCGCTTCCCGTGCAGCTCGCCACTGTGTCAGTGCTGGCGGATCGAGGGGGCTGTCTTCGGTGATGGCCGCGTTGTCGCCCCATGACCAGATGCCACCCGTGTGGACGTACGGTTTTCCGGTGCCACCGAAAGCTGAGATCACCGCGTTCAGGATGGCGTCGTCAAACGCTGCGGCGCTGCCCTCCGCGGGGGCTGCAGCGTGAATGGCCCCGTCGACCTCACGCAAGCGGGCGACCAGCCACGCCTCATCCGTCACATCGTGCACGAGCGCCGTCGCCCCATCGGACGCGACTCTTTGGGCTGCCCCGTCGCTGCGCACGACGGCCGTGACAGTGTGTCCGCTCTGCTGGAGCCGTCGAAGAACCGCCGAGCCGATGTAGCCGGTGGCACCGGTGAGAAGAATATTCATGCCTGCATCCGTTCTGATTGTCGTTGTGGTGTTGATTCGTTGTGCTGTTGACCACTTTCGCCAATAGTATGAATTAGATACTGGATACTTCAACGGAAGTCGGTTACCCCTTGGATAGCATCGCGATCCCGAATGACACAGGCGCCGTGTCATACGACGCCCTCAAGCCGTCATGTCCGAGCCGCGTGATCCTCGGTCGCATCGGCGACAAGTGGACTCTCCAGGTCTTGCTCTCGCTGAACACGGGGGTGAAGCGCTTTTCGCAGCTCAAGAACGACATCGGCGTCGTGACACCGAAGGTTCTCACCGAGACGCTGCGCGCGTTGGAGCGCGACGGCCTGCTCAGCCGGGAAGTGTTCGCCCAGGTTCCCCCGCGCGTCGAGTACACCCTGACACCGCTCGGGATCTCACTGCTCGAACCCGTCCAGGCGATTCGAGTGTGGGCCGAAGCCAACGTGGAGCAGATTCTGGCGGCGCGCGAGCAGTCCGACGACGCTGGCCAGGCCGCAGCCTTGCGTTCGCTCAAAGCCAACTGAGAATTCGTCGTGTCCGTTGGCAGGCATCCGGCACCGGTGTTTAATTGTCAATAGTTGAGTCCCCTCGACTCAAGTTATTGACATGCGATTGAGAATCGGGTCTCGACCCGGAGCTAGGGAGTAGACAATGGCGAACTTTGACCCACTACGCGACATCGACCGTTTCGCGGGCGCACTGCTCGACAACCGACTTGGGCCGCGCCGGATGCCCATGGACCTGTACCGCGACGGCGATGTTTACCTGTTGAACGCCGACATGCCCGGCATCGATCCTGGTTCGGTGGACATCGATGTCGACGGTCAGCTCCTCACCATTCGTGCAGAGCGCACGCTCGCCAACCACGAGGGCGTCAAGTGGATCACGCGCGAGCGCCAGGCCGGATCCTTCCTGCGCCAGCTCCAACTCGGCGAAGGCGTCGATGTTGAGCGGATCAGCGCCAGCTACGCCAACGGAGTGCTGAGCGTCACCATCCCGGTCAGCGAACGGGCGAAGCCGCGCAAGGTGAAGGTGACGACCTCAAGCAGCGAGGGCGCGCTCTCGGTCGGCGAGAACAAGCCGCAGTCCGCCGAGTAGCCAGCACCGCTTTGCCAGCACCGCGAAAGCGCACTGTGTGTCGATCTGACATTGTCAGACAGACACACAGTGCGCTTTCGTGTGACGCACACAGTGCAGCAGGCGTACAGGCGCACTGCGCGTGGCGTACACCGGATGTTCAACTACCCGTGTTCGAATATCGGCAGTACCGTTAGTGCATCCGCGCAGAGTGTGCACGTGACAACGAATGGAATCTTCGTGAGCATGCGAACGGCCGAATACCCCAGGCCGGACCACTTTCTCATCCACCTCAGTGATACGCACCTTCTTGCAGGGGGCAATCGCCTCTACAACACGGTGGACAGCACGCGACACCTGGTTGAACTCTTCGCCGCTGTCGAATCATCTGGGAGCCGCCCAGAGGCGATCATCTTCACCGGTGATCTTGCCGATCGCGGCGAGCCAGGCGCATACGACGAACTACGAGCGATCGTCGACCCCGTTGCCAAACGCCTCGGCGCCCAGGTGATCTGGGTGATGGGAAACCACGACGACCGCGCCGCGTTCCGCACCGGGCTGCTCGACCAGGGGCCGACGACAACCCCCGTCGACAGCGTCACAGAGATCAACGGCCTGCGCATCATCACGCTCGACTCGACTGTTCCTGGCGCGCACCACGGCGAGGTCACGCCTGCCCAGCTCGAGTGGCTCGATGACGTGCTTGCCGTTCCAGCGATCGACGGTTCCATCCTGGTCATGCACCACCCGCCGATCCCGAGCGTGCTCGACCTGGCGGTGTCCGTCGAACTGCGCGATCAGGGCCCGCTCGCCCAGGTGCTGCGAGGAACGGATGTCCGCAGCATCCTGGCCGGACATCTCCACTACTCGTCCACTGCGACCTTCGCGGGAATCCCCGTGTCCGTGGCATCCGCCACCTGCTACACCCAGGATCTCACCGTGCCCGTCGGCGGCACCCGCGGTCGCGACGGTGGCCGCGCGTTCAACCTGGTGCATGTGTACCCCGACACGGTGCTGCACTCTGTGGTTCCGCTCGGCAGCTACGAGGCTCTCGACTACATCGACGCAGACGAGAGCACTCGCCGACTGGCGGCATCCGGAATTCAGATCCTGCCGGCCGGATCGGTCCCGGTTTTCCGGGAGCCGCCGATGACCCGGCCTATCCCTGTATTGCGCTGATCGGCAGTGAACTGACCGGCGTCGAATCGCTGGCCGCCGTGCCCGCTACGGTGCCCGCTGCGGGCTCGCTGGCGCCACGAGAGTCGTCACTGGCCAGGCCAGGTGCGCTCACGCCATCGGCAAACCCGCTCGCACTGGACTGTTCCACATGCTCCCATGGGGCAGGGAACGGGAAGTAGCGGTCGAGGAAGCTCGTGACTGCCTCGCGGCGCACCTCGTCGGAGATTTCGGGGAAGCTGCCGTCGTTCAGGCAGAACATGTCCTGGTCGCGCCGCTTCCGCAAACGATCCATCTGGTGCAGTGCACGCTTCAGCGTCGTTTCAACGTAGAGCGAGCGAGCCTGGGTCTGCGCGACGGCGCGCCCGGTCATGAGCCCGTAGTAGTGGTACAGCGAGTTCGTCACCGAGATGTCGGTGGACGACCTGAACCGGCTGGCCGCCGTGCGGGCGAAGTCCTCGGGGAACTCGGCCTCCAGCTCGCGCATCACACTCTTCCGCATGGGAGCTGCCGTGTGCTCCAGGTGCCGGGTGGTCACCTTGCCGAAACGCTCATGCAGCAGTGCGCGGTTGACGCGCGCAGCGTTTTCGAAACCACTGCGCTCCGGCTGGTTCTCGCCGAGGCCGATGCGCGTTGACGCTTCGATGAACTTGGAGATGCCGCCGGGAGAGAAGAACAGGTCTGGCCCGATCGGACGACCGAAGAACATGTCGTCGTTCGAGTAGAGGAAGTGCTCCGCCAGGCCGGGGATGTTGTGCAGCTGGCTCTCCACGGCGTGCGAGTTGTGCGTTGGGAGCACGCTCGGATCGGCGAAGAACTCTTCGCTGCGCATGATGGTGACCCGCGGGTGGTCGGCCAGCCATGCCGGTGCTGGCGAGTCCGTCGCGATGAAGATTCGACGGATCCACGGCGCGAACAGGTACACGCTGCGCAGCGCGTACTTCAGCTCGTCGATCTGACGGAAGCGAGCGTCGGAGTCGTCACCCTCTCCCACTACGTATGCCTGCATCCGCTTGGCGCGTTCGCGCTGGAAATCGCTGGATGACCCGTCGACCCAGGAGAAGACGAGGTCGATGTCGAAGCTGACGTCGCTGGCGAGGTCGTCGAACATGCTCTGGAAGGTGCGCCACGTTCGACCGTGCAGGTCGATCGTGGTCTCGCGGGCCTCTGAGCGAGGCAGCCGGAGCCGCATCAGCGCGTTCTCGACGGGGGCGATGATCTCGTCTTCGCCAAAGCGCCACAGTTCAAATTGGAAGGCGGTGTCCGCGCCGTAGCGCAGGCGACCGATCGGCTCGATCCGGGGGCGATACACCCGGAAGACGTTGGCTGAACGGTACGTGAGCAGCCCGTCGTCGGCGAGGAGGGCCGATCCGGTGTCGTCGGTGTGCGTGTCACCGTTCGGCTCGATGGTGACCGGACGCACGTAGAACGGCTCGTTGGCGAACTCCTCGGCGAGCACGCGGGTGATCTTCTTGCGCGCTGACCGATTGACGGCGATGACCAGCCGGCCGCCGTCGCCCCTGACGAGCAGGAATTCGATGCCGGCACGCGTCAGCGCGTCGTGTACGGCAACCAGGTCACTGACCATCGACTCGTGTGGCGTGAAATGCCCCTGCGACAGGGTGATCTCACCCTTCCGCACGACGACATCGTCTCGATCGAACCGGCGAGTTCTGGCATCCGTTGCCACCAGCACAAGTTCCGGTTCACGACTGAGGGACAGTACCGGGATCGCAGCTGTGTCAGTGCTCGCAGCATCAGCCTTGCGGAAGCCGTCGCCGTCGCCCTGAGGCGAGATGTCGTCTGATCGATCGATGGGTGCCATGGTCCTCCTGGAAGTGGAATCACGTGAGTAGGGCACAGTGTTCTGTGCCGAAGAATGTGCGTTCGATGGTGAACGTCGGCGCCGGGCGAGGGGTTCTGCGATTCCCAGCCCCCCGGTGGAAATCGCCAGAAGATCAATGGTGGCGCTTGGCACAGTCTACGCCGCAGATTGCTGCTTCCATGCACGTTCTGAGAGCGTGGTTTTTCGTGGCCCATTCGGGGGCCAGTCCGAATCTATTCGTTCAGGAATTCAGCCAGGATCCTGGCGTGATTTACCCGTGGATCATGCGCCGCATACAACAGGGTCGTCGGCCGCTTCGCCTCGTCGTTCTGCGCGATGAGACCCACCAGCGCGGCGACGGCTGCGACGCTGTCCGGGTTCTCGGTGAGCTCGGCTCGATATCGCGTCGCGAACTCGTCCATCAGGTCTGGATCGTGGTTCCACCACGTGCGGAGCTCAGGACTGGGTGCCACGTCCTTCACCCAGGCGTCAAGGTGCGCGTCTTCCTTGCGCACGCCGCGCGGCCAGAGTCGATCGACCAGCACGCGGCAGCCGTCCTCCGGGCTCAGGTCGTCGTAAATCCGCTTAATCTGTACGTCGCTCATCTCTCCATTGTGCTGTCAGCGTCCCCCGCCGCCAACCCGCGCACCCACTCAGTGGGGTCGGTGACCGGTACCCGGCACACGAAGTTCTGGCACAGATAGGCCGTCGGCATCCCCTCGAGAGCGGTGCGACCGGCGACCAGCTCGAATCCCGCCGCCACCCAGTCTTTCGCCTGGGCTTCGGTCACGATGACCGCGGTGACCGTGGCCAGCGACACGGCAGCGGATGCCAGTGCGGCAGCCGATGCCGGTGCGCCAGCGGATGCCGGTGCGCCAGTCTGGCCGACGGGGTTGCGCAGGTGGCCGAGGAGCCCGCGAGGATCTGCACTGGCCGCCTCTGCATTCGGAGACACCACCACGAGCTGCCGGGGAGGAACGACCAGCCGCGCCATGACGCCAAGTGCGGCACCGAACGCCAGCGGGCGCTCTGGGGCGATCGCGGCCAGCGCTGCGAGGCCGGCCTCTGCGGCCTCCCGGTAGCGCTGCTCCTCCGTCAGCTCGTAGAGCAGCCGGCATGCATCGGCCAGCGCGCTGATGCCAGACGGGTAAGCCCCCTCAGATGGATCGATCTGCACAGCGAGCCTCTGTCCGACCAGGATCGGGTCTGCGCCATGAGGGGGCGCGAACACCGCGGCGCGCGCCTGCGATCCAGGGCCGGTGCCCGCATCAGCTTCCGTGGCAGCGTCAGCGTCGGTGCCCGTGGCAGCGCCAGCGTCGGTGGCTGAACCTAGAGTGCTGTCAACAAGGTCCCGCGCAATCGTGGCGTATCGCGACTGCCCCGTCACCATCGCCAGCTCGAGGAGGCCCCGTGCGAACATGCCGTAGTCCTCCAGCGTCGCCCGCGCCGCAGAGAGTCGCTGGCCAACGGAGGCACGCACCAGCTGCCCGTCAGCCAGCAGATGGTGCGCGATGAGGTAGTCGGCGGTCGAGCGGGCAGCGGATGTCGCTGTGTCGTCTCCGAACACGAATCCAGCACGCGCCAGCGCACCGATCGCCAGTCCGTTCCAGCCGGTGAGCACTTTCTCGTCGAGGGCCGGCGGGGTTTCCGCGGCGCGGTCATCCGCTTCGAGTGAGTAGTACCCACCCTCTGTGCGCTGGCCGTTGACCGTGCTCTCCGAGTCTTGTGCGCTGGCGAAACCGCCGCTCGGCAGCTGCATCACGTCGGTCAGGAAGCGCGTGATTCCGGTCGCGACGATGCGCGCCCACTCCTCGCCGGTCAGTTGCCAGGCGCGAGTATAGAGATCGAGCAGCTGCGCGTTGTCGTAGAGCATCCGCTCGTAGTGCGGTTCGCTCCAGTCCGCCCGCACGGCGTAGCGGAAGAATCCGCCCTCGACCGGGTCACGGAGCGGCGAAGCCCCCATTCGCTTCAGCGTGCGCAACGCCAGTTCCGTTCCCGACGATGAGGACGCGCTGAGCAGGAAGCCAAGAGCAGGCGCCACGGGAAACTTGGGGGCACCGTCGAATCCACCATGCGTCTGGTCTTCGTAGGCGATGAGTTCGTCGACCGCCGCCTGGAACTCTGCATCAGTCGGCAGCGGCTCCGTCGATCCGCTCAGCTGGCCGGCCGCATCGGCAATCGCAGCGGCGATCTGATCGGCGCTGGCCTCGACGGCGACTCGCTGGTTCGTCCAGGTCTCGGTGACGGCTTCGAGCACCTGCGGGAACGAGGGGCGCCCGAACGATGGCGCCGGCGGGAAATAGGTGCCGGCGAAAAAGGCCTTGCCCTGTGGTGTCACGAAGACGTTGAGTGGCCACCCCAACTCTGGAGTGAAGGCGCTGGCCGCGGCCAGATAGCTGGCATCGACATCAGGATGCTCTTCCCTGTCGACCTTGATACTCACGAAATGGTCATTCAAGTACTCGGCAATTGCCGGGTCGCTGAAGGATTCCCTGGCCATCACGTGACACCAGTGACAGGTCGAGTACCCGATGGAGACGAGCACCGGAACGTCGCGCCGGGCAGCTTCGGCGAATGCCTCTTCGCCCCAGCCGAACCAGTCGACCGGATTGTCGGCATGCGAACGCAGGTACGGACTGATGGCCTCTGCAAGTCGGTTAGGCATGTTCTATTCTGCCTCCTACTCGTATGCAAAAGGCGGAGTAATCTTCACCCTAACGGACGGTTTTCACTCAGTGATGCGGGCAACAGAGGCCGAAGAATTGTGGTCGGCTGCGCAAGCCAATGCGCAACTGCTGGTTCTGCTACGCACCGAGTATGCCGGGCGCCATGACGTACTCGACGCGCTCTGGTGGGCCGCGCATCCGCTCACGACCTCTCCACGGCAGGTGCCGGACCCGGCGTCGCACCTCGCGAGCCTGCAGGCCGCGGTGTTCTCTCGCCGAAACGAGACGGAACCCCTAATCGAGGTCACGTACCACACCGGGTACAGCGTGCGGATGACGAAATCGGAGCACAAGCTCAGGGTGCTGCTCCAGGAACTGGCCGACGATGAGTCAGCGCTCGATGCCCTCCTCGAGCGGATGCGGGATCACCCGGCGGCGGACACCGGAACGGCTGTGCCACCCGACGCTGACACTCGCGCTAACCCTCGCGCTAACGCAGACGCTGACCTCGACACTTCCCCCGACCCTGCCCTCGCTACAACAAGCCTGGCTGATCCGACGCACCGCTGGGGCCAGCGCTCACCCCCGGCCTCGCCCCCAGAAACGCCGCCAGAATCACCCCCGAACACGCGATGGCGGAAGCGGCCGGCCACGAGCGTCCTCGTGGCGATCGGCGCCTGCGTCGGAATCGTGGCTGGCCTTATCGCTGGATTGTGGTTGAAGGGCATGCTCGATCAGCCAGGGACAAGCACGGCCGCCGTGTCGAATATGTTCGCCGCCTTCGAGACCACGGGCTCCCCGCAGCCACCCGGCAGCGCGAGCGACGTGCTGCAGGTCTTCGACCAGCCCGCTGGGCTCCCGGGCGGCGAGACGTTGAACCTCGGGCGGGGTTTCGTCAACGAATCGATCAGGAGTGTGTTCGGCACGGTGCGGCAGCCGGGCGGATACGGGGTCTACGCCGTGCAGCGGGAAACGGATGACTATTGCCTGGTCATCCTCGACGGCTACCAGGGCATCAGCTCTGCGTGCGCGAGCTTGCGCGTGCTCCAGCAGAACGGGCTCTGGCTGATGAGCAGGGTCGTCGCGAAGTTTGCCGGCGGGGACAACCCACACAGCCCGCTCTATGTTGATGTCGCCGTACGGTGGGCGCCTGATGGCACGTTCTCCCAGCACGCCGTCCCGTCGCACTGATGGCCGAGGTGCAGACTACGCGAGCACCGTGCGTGCGCTGGGTATGACGCACCAGCCAGAAGCGTTACCGCGGCAAGACGTGGAGCAGGCGACGAGGCGACGGCTCAGTCAAGTACGGCGTATGCCTCGAGTTCGACGAGCACGTCGGGTTCGAACAGAATGTCGACACCGATGAGCGATGCCGGCGGCATCGGCTGAGGCAGACCGAGTTCCCTGGCCACGAGTTCGACGCCTGCCATGAAGTCGCCCATCTTCTCTGGCGACCACTGGGTGGCAAAGAAGCGCAGGCGCACGACGTCGGCGAACGTCGCACCCGCTCCGGCGAGCCCGCGGGCGGTATTACGCAGCGTCTGGGCGACCTGCCCGGCCAAGTCGTCCGCCATGTAGTCGGTGTCGGGGTCCCGGCCGACCTGTCCAGCGACGTGCACATGGCGGGTACCCGTCGCGACGGAGACGTGGGCGTAAGGCACGGGCTGGATCATGCCCTCAGGGGATAGCAGCTGCACGGTCATAGGTTTCCTTAGTTCGAGCGAGTAGGTACCCCATGTCTACCTGGTGCACGAAGGGAACTTCAACGAGACTAGGTGTCATGAACGAAACCTCCCACGCCGACGCTGCCCTGCTCCTGGTCGATGAACCGCACCGCGAACTGCTCGACCAGGTTCTCGACAAGTGGTCACTGCAGGTACTCGATGTGCTGTGCGGCCATCCCCTGCGTTTCAACGAGCTGCGCCGCGAGATCCCGGCCATCGGGCAGAAGTCGCTCACCGCTACGCTGCGTCGCCTTGAACGCAACGGTATGGTCGAGCGCGTCGTGATCACCACGCGTCCCCTCGCCGTCGAGTACCGAGTCGCCCCGATTGGCGACACGCTCAACGAGCTCATCGACGCGCTACTGCGCTGGACGACGGCGAACATGTCCGAGGTGGAGCGGGCGCGGGCACGGTTCGACGACGAGGAATAGCGCGCCGCTCGCCTGCGCTGCTCGCCCTACGCCGTCCGGCTACCTGCCTGCTCCTGCTGCTCCCGTTCGACGGCGTGCAGGTTGCGCGGACGCTCAAGGCCCAGGTGATCGCGCAGGGTTGACCCGGTGTACTCAGTGCGGAACAGCCCGCGCCGCTGCAACTCAGGCACCACCAGGGTGGTGAACGCCTCGAACTGGTCGTTCATGAAGGCCGTGAGCACGTTGAAGCCATCGACGGCACCAGAGGTGAACCACTGCTCGAAGTGATCGGCCACCGAGACGGCATCCCCCACGACGACCGATGCCGGAATCACGTGCGTCACGAGCAGATGCCGGTACGTGACCGGCCGCGATGCGCTGCCGAGCCTGCGCCCGGTGCGCGCGGCAACCGTCTCGAGGAGTTGCTTGCCGACATCGCTGAAGCGGGCAGCCACCCGAACGGGAACGAGGTCGTCGAGCCCCCGAGGGCCGAGCGCCACCCCGACCACCTGTGACAGCGCACGGATGCTACGACCCTTGGGGAAATCATCCGCTTTCGAGAGCTCTGACCCGTCGTCAAGGGGAACCAGAGAGATCAGGGTGTCGAAGATGTCCCAGGCTTCCTCCCGCGTCTCGGCCACGATGGGCAGAACAGGCGTGATCACCTTGAGCTGGCCGGGGTCGCGTCCGACGTCCGCCGCTTCCTGCTTGATGCGCGCGGTGAATGCCACGGCTTCGGCGAGCGACGGCAGGGCGACGAGGGCCAGGTCCGCTTCGTCCCGCACCAGCTGCCGCGAGCGCAGCGAGGTGCCGGCGTGTACCAGCGGCAGGTGTCCCTGCACGGGCCTCGCAACGTTCAGCGCCCCCGCCACGCGCACGTGTTCGCCGCCGTACTGGGCGCGGTGCAGCTTGGACGGGTCGATCAGCGCACCGGTCACACGATCGCGCACGAATGCGTCGTCCTCCCAGCTATCCCAGAGCAACCGCAGCGCATCAACGAACTCGCCAGCCTGGTCGTAGCGGTGCTCGTTGCCCCAGTGCTCGTCGCGCCCGTGGTTGCCGGCCGCGCGCGGCTCGGCGCCTGTCACGACGTTCAGTCCGGCTCGCCCACCGCTCAGCCGGTCAACGGATGCCGTCGCCCTGGCCAATGCGTAGACATCCGTGTATGTGGTGTTGGCCGTTGCGATGAGGCCGATCTTCTTCGTCACGCCGGCCAGGAAGGTGATGGCGGACAGCGGGTCGATACGGGCCAGCAGGTACGGGTCGCGGAACTCCAGGTCGTGGCCGGTCGCCAGCCAGTCGCCGAAGAAGAGGTAGTCGAGTTTGGCGGCTTCGGCCAGTTTCGCCGTCTTGCGGAGCACGGCCGTGTCGTCGAGTGGGTTGTTGTGGGCGCCGGGGTACCGCCAGCCAGACGGGTATGCCCCGAGGGCCCTGAACATTGCTCCGAGAATGATGTGCTCGCTCATGCCTGCACGCTATGCGCATCGGGCGCGCCCCGGCGAGCGTGTTACGCCCGGCAGTTCACATGACGCAACCGGACGTAATGTAGCCCGGTGGTCGAGGAGACCCTAGGTGAGGGCTGGTGCGCCACTCTGCCTGCGCTGCACGCGCATCCAGACGAAGAAGCCGGCGAGCGTGAACGCCCCGTAGAACACGTACATCAAAGCGGATGCGTAGAAGCCCGCGCTGAACAGCAGGGGAACGCCCACGAGGTCGACGGCCACCCAGATGAGCCAGAACTCTGTCCAGCCCTTGGCCATGCCGTAGGTGGCGAGCAGCGAGCCGGTAAAGATCCAGGCGTCGGCCCAGACCGGTTCGTACGATCCAAGTGCGGTGAAGATCGGCGTCAGCACCAGTGTTCCGGCAACCATGCCGACGCCGAGGAGAATGCGCACGCGGTTGCCGGCCCACCGCGGGGAGACGGCAATGTGCGTCGTCGAATTCCGACTGCGCGACCACTGGATCCAGCCGTAGATCGACACCACGATGAACATGATCTGTCGACCGGCCTGGCCCCACAGGTTGATCGGGTTCGGGGTGTCGAACACCGCCCCAAGGAACACCGTGAAGAGCAGCGCGTTACCGACAATACCCACGGGCCACGCCCAGATCTTGCGGCGCATGCCACCGAGTGCACTGGCCAGCCCGAATGCGTTGCCGACGATCTCGCGCCAGAGAACCACCTGGTCGCCGATATGCAACTGGGCGTCGAACAGCCACTCGATCAGGTTCATCGGCGGGTGGAGCGTTCCGGGATCGTTGCGTCGGACTGCGCAGTGTCGGACTGCGCAGTGTCGGACTGCGCGGCCTCGACCTGTGCTTCTGCCTCGTCGACAGGGGCGTTCCAGTCGCGCTTGGCCGAGCGCCAGCCGTCTTCGGCCAGGCCGCGCTTCCAATATCCGGAGATGGAGAGGAAGTCACGGGGCACGGCCTTGTCCACCCGCAGGAAACGGCGGATCTCGCGCACGAATCCGGCGGCCCCGTGCACGAACGCGTGCACCTGGCCCTCAGGGAACGGAAGCTCGCGCACGACGGCGACGATGGCGGCATCGGGGTCTGTGCCCGAGTCAGAGCCAGAGCCAGAGCCAGAATCAGTAGTGCCCTGCTCGTCGCGGTGCACCCAGGTCACATCGAGCTGCGCCGCCGTGACGAGGGGGTACTCATCAGCCGCAGTGCCAACCTCGATCACGGCAACGGCTGTCGCCGTGGCGGGCAGTGCCTCGAGCGCGCGGGCGATGGCGGGCAGTGCCGAGTCATCGCCGACGAACAGGTGCCAGCCGGCATCCGCTCTGGGTGAATATGCCCCGCCGGGACCACGTACGTACAGTTCGTCGCCGGGCTGAGCGGATGCTGCCCACGGACCGGCGACACCCTCATCGCCGTGCACCACGAAGTCGATTGACAGCTCGCCGAGTGCGGCATCCCAGCGACGCACCGTGTAGGTGCGGAGGACTGGCCAGAACTCTGTCGGGTGATCGAGCTTGACCTGTTCGACGTCGTACGGCACCGCATAGGGCGCACCGGTGGGCGCGAAGATCAGCTTCACGTAGCTGTCGGTGGGTGCGGACTCCGCCATCGGGAAGTCGGCCAGGCCTTCGCCGCCGAACACCACGCGCACCATGTGCGGGGTGATCCGCTCTGTGCGCAGCACGCGAGCGCGCGCAACCGACTGAACTTTTCGCTCACGGGGCAAGTCTGTAGCGGACACGAGTGGGATCCTCTCTGGGCGACGGGACCATTACTGTGGCCAAGGACCAGCCTACGCAGTGCAGAGAGTTGGCGCGGCCCGTCCCGCCCGCCCGTCAGGCCAGGACCTGAACCACGTTCTTTCCGTGCCCGCCGCCTGCCTCGAGCGAATGGTGCGCCTGTGCGATCTTCTCGAGCGGATAGATCTCGTCAATCACCGGAACGATCCCACCGGCCTCGACGATCGTGGTGAGCTCTGCGATCACGCCCCGCGCGGGTTGGCCGAAGAACGTCCGAATCCGCTTCGGTCCGTACACAGCCGACAGGATCACAGCCGCCATGCTCTTCATCGAGCTGAATGCGATCGTCACCATGCGACCATGCGTTGACAGGTGTCTCCGATACCGCAGGAGGTCGGATCCAACGGTGTCTACGATCACATCGAACGTTCCGAGGTCGTCAACTGCTGTCGTCCTGCGATCCAGGGCCACGTCGGCGCCCAACGACAGAACAAGGTCGATGTTCCGCTCGCTGACGAGAGCGGTCACGTGGGCTCCGAGGAAGTGCGCGTATTGCACCACCACGCTCCCGACCCCACCGGCACCACCGCGGACGAGCACGCGGTCACCCGCCTCGACCCGACCGGTGTCGCGCACGGCGGTGATCGCCGTGACGCCAACAGCAGGCAGGGCAGCGGCATCCACCTCATTCAGGTCGAGCGGCATGATCGCGAGCAGGGACGCGTCAATAACCATGAATTCGGCCGCAGCGCCGGTCGAACGGGGGAAGAATCCGGCCTTGATCCCCCAGACTCGGTCACCCGCCCGAAATGTTGTGATGTCGCTTCCCACCGCTTCAACCGTTCCGGCCACGTCGATGCCGGTGCCCTGCGGAAAGCGGCGCCCAGCGAGAAACCTGAGCGAACCGCTGCGAGTGTCCGTGTCCATTGGATTGACGCTGGTGGCGGCCACGCGCACCAACACCTGTGATGCCGTCGGCACAGGCACCGGAACCTCGACAATTGCAAGAACGGCCGGACCCCCGTACCTCAAGAATTGAGCAGCACGCACGAGGTCTCCTTCGATAAATGGAACGGCCGTTCCAACTGTGAACGCTATCGTTAACTGGCACGGTAATTCCACTTAGTACATTCGTTCACGTATTCCATCTAGCCCAGGAGGCACCCATGGCCGCGACGGGAGCAACCGAGCTGCGCGTAGACGCCCGCGACAATCGCGATCGCATCGTTGCTGTGGCCAGCGACGCGTTCGCCGAGCTCGGCACGGGTATCTCAATGACCGAAGTGGCTAAACGCGCGGGCGTCGGCGTTGCCACGCTCTTTCGACGATTCCCCACCAAGGAAGCCCTGATCGATGCCGTCTTCTCCAGCAGCGTTGCATGGTGGAAGGGGCGCCTGGTCGATGCCAGTGCCGAGCCGCATGCATGGCGCGCGCTCCGCACGATCGTCGAAGAGGCGGCCGGCGAACAGGCCCGCCACCCGGCGTGCGCTGACATGGTCGTCACATCGTTCCTGCACGGCGACGGCTATGTCGCTGAGCGGCGAAGCATCGAGGCAGGATTTACGGAGCTCATCCGCCGGGCGAAGGCCGACAACCACGTGGTTGCCGATCTGCACTGGCGTGATTTCACACTCCTCATGGAGGCCAATGCGGGTGTCGTCATGGCTGCAGAGGGCGATGCCGCAGTTGCCTCGCGCCGCCTGACGGACCGGCTGCTGGATGCGTTCGAACGTCAGGCGCCGCAGCCGTAGTAGCCGACGCCCGCTCCGAGCACCGGCGCCCACTCCGGCCTGGGCCGGTCGTCCCCGCTCACGCCCCACTGCCCATCGATGAGCTCGTAGGTGGAGACCGGGCCATGTGCGAGATAGTCGGCCACGGCGTCGACGAGGGCTGCGACATCCGCTGCCGACGAACCGACTCCGACACTTGCGCGCAACGCCGGTTCTGTGATGCCGAGTCTCGTGAGCAGCGGATGCGCGCAGAATTTTCCGTCGCGCACGCCGATTCCGCGTTCGGCCGAGAGATACGTGGCCAGCAACCGGGAGTCGACGCCAGCCACAGTGAAGCTGACTACCCCGACGGGGGCCGTCGAATCGGGGAAGATCTGCAGCACGCGCACCCCGGGCAGAGCGGACAGGCCGTCGACCAGCTGCGCGCGCAATGCGGCTTCGTGCTCATGCCAGCGGGCATCGTCGAGCTCGGCCAGGGCGCGCAGGGAGCGGGCGAGCGTTGCAACGCCGAGCACGTTGGGCGAGCCGGCTTCGTGCCTGGCCGGTCCGGTGCGCCAGGTGGTCTCGTCGAGGGAGACGCGGCTGACCGCGCCGCCGCCGAGCAGGTATGGCGCGCCGGCGTCGAGCCAGTCGCCGCGACCCACCAGCACCCCAGCTCCGAACGGGGCGTAGGTCTTGTGCCCCGAGAACGCCAGGTAGTCGATGCCGTCGTACGCCAGGTCCACCCTGCGATGCGGCACGAGTTGCGCGCCGTCGACGGCCAGACGAGTGCCGTGGCGGTGGGCGATGGTGGCGAGCGCCTTGAGTGGCAGAGTCTCCCCCGTCACATTGCTGGCGCCGGTGACCGTGAGCAGCGCTGCGGGCCGTTCGGCGAGCGCGGCGGCAACCTTCTCCAGCGTCTCGGCGATAGTCGCACCCGCGGTGATCACCCGGCCATCGGTCTGTGTCCACGGCAACAGGTTGGCGTGGTGCTCAATGTCGAGCAGCACGGTCTCCCCCGGCACGATACTTGCGAGCAGGTTGAGGGAGTCCGTCGTGTTGCGGGTGAAGATCACCTGGTCGTTCGGCCGCGCCCCCACGAAGTCGCCAACGACGATGCGGGCGTTCTCATAGGCAGAGGTGGAGACCTGCGACGCGTACCCCGCGCCGCGATGAACACTCGCGTAGAGCGGCAACACCTCTGTCAGGTGCTCGGCGACAACCTCGAGCGCCGGCGTCGAGGCGGCGTAGTCCAGATTGATATAGCGCGTGCTGCTTCCGTCGATGAGCGGCACCGTGAGGTCTCCGCCGACAACCGGAAGCAATGGACAGTCAGTGATGGACATGCACCGACGCTAAGCCTGGGCAGCGGATGCCGCTATCGACGGCGACACACGACGTAAGAGTCGTCGCGGAACGTAACATCCGCCCGCCGCAGTTGCGACGAGCGGATGATGAGCACCGTTGGTCGAGGAGGCCGGTCACGGCCGTCTCGAGACCTCCCAGCGCAGGTTGATTTCGAGACGCTCGCTGGCGCTCGCTCCTCAATCAACGGTGCCGGGCTAGTTGACCTCGTTGGGGTGTGCGCTCACGCGGCCCGCACGCTCGAGGGCCGTGATGGCCGACATCTCTGAACCGCTCAGCTCGAAGTCGAAGACGTCGAAGTTCTCGACCATGCGCTCGCGACGGTTCGACTTCGGGAAGACGATGTTGCCGCTCTGCAGGTGCCAGCGGATGACCACCTGCGCCGGCGACTTGCCGTGCGCCTCAGCCGCGATGGCGACGACGTGCTCGTCAAACAGCGGGTACTTGCCCTGGCCGAGCGGTCCCCACGCCTCGATCTGGATGCCGTGGCGACGCGCGAACGTGGTGGTTTCGCGCTGCTGGTGCGCGGGATGCAACTCGATCTGGTCGACGGCGGGGACGACATCCGTTTCGGCCAGCAGGCGCTGCAGGTGCGGCTCAAGGAAGTTCGAGACGCCGATGGAGCGGGCGCGGCCGCTTTCCTTGATCTGTTCGAGTGCCTTCCAGCTCTCGATGTACTTGTCCTGCGCCGGTGCCGGCCAGTGGATGAGGTACAGGTCGACGTACTCCAGCCCGAGCTTCTCGAGGCTTTCGTCGAAGGCGTCGAACACCGACTCCGTGCCCTGGCGGTCATTCCACAGCTTGGTGGTGATGAACAGGTCTGAGCGGTCAATGCCCGACCGCGCGATCGAGTCGCCGACGCCGACCTCGTTGCCGTAGACCGCCGCAGTATCAATGTGCCGGTAGCCCACCTCAAGAGCATCGGTCACGATGCGCATCGTCTCGGTTGGGTCGACCTTGAAGACACCGAAACCAAGCTGCGGGATCGTGTGACCGTCGTTGAGCGTGAGGGTGGGAACAGAATTCGTCATGCGTCCACCCTATTCATAGTCACGATTTGTAGTCACGATTCATCGTCACTCGGGGAAGAAGTTCTGCCACGGATCATCCTGATAGCCCTTCCCTCTGCGCCCGCGCTTGGACGGTTTCCCCTGGCCCTTGAGCGCGACGGAACCGGCTACATACGGTCGGTCGGGAACATTCCAGCCGATCCGTTCGTCCCACTGATGTGTGTTCACCGCTGGCAAGAATGTCAACGATGCGACGACGGACCGGCTCGGCCATCACCTCAAACGGATGCATGTGAAATGGCTGCATGTGGCCACGGTATCCGCCCTCGATCGCGACGAATGAGTTCTCCACAACCTGAACGAGAACCAGGGGCACCCCCGATTTAGTCTTCTGAACTTCCGGCTCATATGAGCCGGAAGTTCAGAACGCTAAATCGGAACCCCTCCTGCCAAGCTAAGCGGGCAAGGCAGGGCCGGGCGGGGCGCTGTGGGCGAGTCAGGCGGCGGCACACGGCGCGCCCCAGCCGACATCTGTCGCTCACCAACACCGAATACGATGGAAAGCTCATGGAACCCGCACTGCTTCCCACGATCACCTTCCCCCCTGAGCTGCCGGTCAGCCAGATGCGCGAGGACATTGCGCGCGCCATCAGCGACAACCAGGTGGTCATCGTCGCCGGGTCGACCGGCTCTGGCAAGACCACCCAGCTGCCGAAGATCTGCCTCGAGCTCGGCCGCGAAAGCATCGGCCATACCCAGCCTCGCCGTCTTGCTGCTCGCACCATCGCCGAGCGCATCGCAGACGAACTCGGCCAGGAGGTCGGCCAGCTCGTCGGCTACCAGGTGCGCTTCACCGACAAGGTCGGATCGAACACTCGCATCAAGCTGATGACCGACGGCATCCTGCTCAACGAGATGCACCGCGACAAGCTGCTGCGCAAGTACGACACCATCATCATCGACGAGGCGCACGAGCGCAGCCTCAACATCGACTTCCTGCTCGGCTACCTCAAGCAACTGCTGCCGCAGCGCCCCGACCTGAAGCTCATCATCACGTCGGCCACCATCGACCCGCAGAGCTTCGCCGCGCACTTCGCGTCCGCCGACGGCACACCCGCTCCCATCGTCGAGGTATCTGGCCGCACTTATCCGGTTGAGATCCGGTACCGCCCGCTCGTCGCAGAGGCCATGACCGAAGCGGATGACGACACCGACGTCCTCGACAAGGCCGCGGCCGCCGTCGACCGCGACTACATCGAGGGCATCAGCGCTGCCCTCGACGAGCTGGAGCGCGAGTCCAACGGCGACGTGCTCGTCTTCCTCTCCGGCGAGAACGAGATCCGTGACGCAGCGGATGCCTTGCAGGGCAAGTTCGCGTCGTCGAACCGCGCCAGCCCCACCGAGGTGCTGCCGCTCTACGGGCGACTGTCGTCCGCCGACCAGCACAAGGTGTTCCAGCCCTCGACGATCGCCGGCGTCCGCCGCCGCATCGTGCTCGCGACGAACGTTGCAGAAACCAGCCTCACCGTGCCCGGCATCCGGTACGTGATCGATGCCGGCACCGCGCGCATCAGCAGGTACAGCGTGCGTTCCAAGGTGCAGCGACTGCCCATTGAAGCCATTTCACAGGCATCCGCTAACCAACGCAGCGGCCGCAGTGGCCGAACGAGCGACGGTATCGCCATCCGTTTGTACTCCGAAGAGGATTTCACGCGGCGCCCTGAGTACACAGAGCCCGAGATCCTGCGCACCAACCTGGCTGCCGTCATCCTGCAGATGATCTCGCTGGGCCTCGGCGACATCGCCGCGTTCCCGTTCCTCACGCCGCCCGATTCGCGGGGTATCAAAGACGGCCTCGACCTTCTCTCAGAGCTCGGCGCGATCGAATCGAACGGCAGCCGCGCAGGCAGCAGCGGTGCGACCAAGAGCACAACCGGCGGCGCATCGGCCACCTCGAAGCTCAGCCGCGTCGGGCACCAGCTGGCCAAGCTGCCCATCGACCCACGCTTCGCGCGCATGGTCGTCGAGTCGAAGGCGCAGGGCACCAGCCGCGAGGTGATGGCGATCGTTGCAGGCCTCACCATTCAGGATCCGCGGGAACGCCCATTGGAACGACGCCAGCAGGCCGACGAGAAGCACGCCCGCTTCGTCGACCCGACGAGCGATTTCCTCACGCTGCTGAACCTCTGGAACTACCTCGAGAAGCAGCAGGCCGAGCTCGGCTCCAGCGCATTCAGGCGCCTGTGCAAGAACGAGTTCCTCAACTACCTGCGGGTACGCGAATGGCAGGACGTCTACCGCCAGCTCAAGCAGCTGGCCAAGCCGCTTGGCCTTCACATCGGCGATCCAGCGGTCAATCCAGACGGCATCCACCGCTCGCTGCTGTCCGGCCTGCTGTCGCACCTCGGGCTGAAAGACACCGCCAAGCGCGACTATGTCGGGGCGAGGCAGCAGCGTTTCGTGCTGTTCCCCGGGTCAGCTCTGGCCAAGAAGCAACCGCCGGCGGTGATGAGCGCAGAGCTCGTTGAGACCAGCAGGCTGTTCGCCCGCATGAACGCCGCCATCGACCTGGCCTGGGCCGAACCGCTGGCCGGCGACCTCTGCAAGCGCAGCTATTCTGAGCCGCACTGGGAGAAGAAGCAGGGCGCCGTCGTCGCCTACGAGCGGGTGACGCTCTACGGTGTTCCGATTGTGGCCAGGCGCCGCGTGCAGTTCGCCAGGGTCGACCAGCCGTATGCCCGCGAGCTGTTCATCCGGCACGCGCTCGTCGAGGGCGAGTGGGACATCGACCGCATCGACAAGCGCCTCACCGCATTCGATCGCGCCAACCAGAAGCTGCGCGACGACCTCGCAGAGCTCGAAGAACGCACCAGGCGTCGCGACATCCTCTTCGACGATGAGGCCGTCTTCGAGTTCTACCAGCGCCGTATTCCAGCGGATGTCTTCTCCACCCGCACCTTCGAAACCTGGTGGAAGAAGGCCAGGCTCGAGACGCCCGACCTGCTCACGATGACCGCGGAGACTCTCGTCGCCGAAGACACCCCGGAGATCGACGAGTCGCTGTTCCCGCCGATCTGGCAGCAGGGCGACCAGAAGTTCGCGCTCAGCTACCGCTTCGAGCCGGGTTCAGACGACGATGGCGTCACCGTCCAGGTGCCGCTGGCCCTGCTCGCCAGGCTCTCGCCGGCCGGTTTCGACTGGCAGGTGCCCGGTTTCCGCCTCGAGCTCGTGACCGCGCTGATCAAGTCGCTGCCGAAGGCCATCCGTCGCAACGTGGTTCCCGCAGCCGACTGGGCCGCCAGGCTGCTCACCGAATTGCCGGCCGCTGCGCCGTCTGACACCCCGACAGCGCAAGCGCCGGCGTTCACGCAGGTGCTGGCCTCCCTCATCCAGCGCCTCACGCACGTGCCGGTGAGCCCGTCTGACTTCGACCTCTCGCGGATTCCGCGCCACCTTCGCATGACGTTCAGTGTCGTCGACGACCGCGGGCGCGCGCTCGCCAGCGGCACCGACCTCGGCCAGCTGCAGCGCCAGCTCGGCAGCCGCGCCAGGGAGAGCGTCGCCGCGGCATCCGCTGCAACGCCAAATGCCATCGAGCGCAGCGGTCTCACGACCTGGGACTTCACAGAGCTCCCCCGCTTCATCGACACGAAGCAGGGCGAGAACACCATCCGGGCGTACCCGACGCTGATCGATGACGGCTCATCCGTCTCCATCAAGCTGATGAGCACCGAGGCAGAGCAGGCTCGCACCCTGCCGAGCGGTGTGCGCCGACTGTTGCTGCTGGCCACCCCGTCGCCGGTGAACTACGTGCAGCAGCACCTCACCGGTACAGAGAAGCTCAGCCTGTCGACCAGCCCGTACCGCTCGACCCAGGCGCTCTTCGACGACTGCCTCGCCGCCTGCATCGACGACGTGCTGTACCGCGTTCAGCCCGACGGCCTGGTCTTCATGAAGGTGCAGTTCGAGACGCTGCGCGACCGGGTCTCCGGCGTTGTCATGGACTCCATGTTCGAGACGGTCGGTCTCGTCGCCCGCATCCTCACGGCATCTCGGGCGGCCGACAAGGCGCTCAAGGCCTCGACGAGCATCACGCTCATCCCTGCCCTCAGCGATGCACGTGCCCAGCTCGCCGGACTCGTGTACCCGAACTTCGTGAGCGCGACAGGCCTCACCCAGCTGCGCCACCTGCCGCGCTACCTCGGCGGCATCAGCGCGCGCATCACCAAGCTGGTCGAGAACCCGTCACGCGACCGCGTCTGGATGAACGAGATCCAGGCAGCCATGGCCAAATATACGGATGCCGGCGGCACGATTCCGCTGGCCCCGCATGCCCCAGCCCAGCTGGTTCGGGCGCGCTGGATGATCGAGGAACTCCGCATCAGCCTGTTCGCGCAGGAACTGAAGGCGGCAGAGTCGGTCTCCCTGCAGCGGATCCAGAAGGTACTCGCCGGCTGACCTTCCTCCGCTGGTTGGGGAGCGTCTCCCCCGCCGGTTGAGGAGCGCCCGACGGAGGAGGCCGCGTCTCGAAACCGCTGCGCCCGCCGGGGGCCGGCCGCACCTCGAAACCAACACTGGTTTCGAGACAGGGGCTCGCAGGCTCGCACCTTCCTCAACCAACGGCGGAGGGCATCCGCTCGCCGAGAATCGCCGTTTCGCCCGAGAGTCGCCGTTATAGCGGCGATTCTCGGGCAAAACGGCGACCTTCGAGGGACAGACTGCTGGCGAGTGCCCCACATGCCGCAATCCGCAAAGCGGCCACCCGTCGGTCCCCCGGGGCGTCGCGAAAACAGGATGAATCGACCATTTGTCATCGAAAACCGGACAGATCGCGCTCTCTGCGGCAAACGTTCCGGTATTGGCGACGGCTGGACGGACGATTGGTCCGCTGTGGTCTCGCAGTGACGCTGCGCCGCCGGATGCTGCGCCGCCGGGCCGCCGTCGAGAATGACCTTCGGTCACGACTTCCACGCCCTGGCGCGCGGAATCCCCTCTGGCGCGTGAAATATCGCGCGCCAGAGGGGATTTCGCGCGCCCAGCTGACATCGGATGGCTGTTCGCCCCATTGACGCTCGCCGGAGCGCGACTAGCTACGGCACCTGCGCGACGGCCTACAGCACCTTCGACAGGAACGCCTGCGTGCGCTGGTGCTGCGGGTTCGCCAGCACCTCACGCGGGTCACCAGATTCGACGACAACGCCGCCGTCCATGAAGACCATCGAGTCGGCGACCTCGCGAGCAAAGCCCATCTCGTGGGTGACCACGATCATGGTCATGCCCGATGCAGCCAGGCCCTTCATGACATCGAGGACCTCACCGACGAGCTCTGGATCGAGCGCGCTGGTCGGCTCGTCGAAGAGCATGAGCTTCGGTTCCATGGCCAGTGCCCTGGCGATCGCGACCCGCTGCTGCTGGCCGCCTGACAGGTGCGCGGGGTAGTAGTCGGAGCGATCCGCAAGTCCAACGCGGGCGAGCAGCTCACGAGCGCGCTGCTCGACCTCTGACTTACGTTGCTTCTTCACCCGCATCGGGGCTTCCATCACGTTCTCAAGCGCGGTCATGTGCGGGAACAGGTTGAAGCGTTGGAAGACCATCCCGATCTCGCGGCGCTGCCGAGCCGCTTCCTTCGGGCGCAGCTCGTACAGCTTGCCGTTGGCCTCACGGAAGCCGACGAGTTCGCCGTCGACGCTCAGCCGGCCGGCGGTGAGCACCTCGAGGTGGTTGATGCACCGCAGGAACGTGGACTTGCCAGAACCCGACGGGCCGACCAGGCACATCACCTCACCCCGCTTGACCTCGAGGGAGATGCTCTTCAGCACCTGGTTGGAGCCGAAGCTCTTCGAAACGCCCTCTGCCAACACCATGGGCACATCGGTGCTGACGGGAGGAACCGGGATAAACGTCTCGGTCATCGCATGCCTCCGTGCCCAGGGTTGATCGGTGGGTTGTCATTGTCATTCGGAGGCAGCACGACCGTCGGCTGGTTGGCGGCGGTCACGGGCAGGGTGCCGGTGATCGTCGTCTGGTCGTCCTTCTTGTCTGGGCGCCGATCGCCGACGCCCCTGGCGAAGCGTCTCTCCAGGAAGTACTGGCCGACCATCAGGATCGAGGTGAAGAACAGATACCAAATGGATGCCACGATCAGCAGCGGGATGGGATTGAACGTCTCAACCGAGATGTCGCGGGACCGCGCGTACAGGTCGAAGCTGAACGGCACGGCAATGACGAGCGAGGTCGTCTTCAGCATCGAGATGACCTCGTTGCCCGTGGGCGGGATGATCACGCGCATCGACTGCGGCAGGATGACGCGCCACATGGTCTGGAACCAGCTCATCCCGAGCGCTGTCGATGCTTCCTCCTGGCCGCTGTCCACGGACAGCAAACCGGCCCGCACGATTTCAGCCATATAGGCCGCTTCGTTCAGCGACAATCCAATGACCGCGAGCATGAACGGCGTGACCGCCGCGTTGGTACCGATCGAGAACCACGGCTCCATGAACGGGATTCCGATGTCGATGGTGGAGTAGATGATGGAAACGAGACCCCAGAAGGTCAGCTGCACGTAGATCGGTGTGCCGCGGAAAACCCAGAGGTAGAACCAGGAGATGCTCTTCAAGACCGGATTCGGTGACAGCCGCATGACGGCCAGCGCAACTCCGAGCACGATGGCGATCACCATGGAATAGACCGTCAGCTGGAGGGTCACGAATGCGGCCTCGCTGATGCGACGGTCGAACAGGTACTTTCCCACCTCCGGCCAGTCGTACGCCGGACGGCCAGCCGCATCGATGATGAACAGCGCGAAGATCACGACCAGCACAACGGCGAACGTGTTGCGCCAGGGATGCTTCAGCCGGATCGCCTTGATCGGCGCGGACTCACCGCCACTCTCCGGCGGGGTTGCCGCCGGAGAGCCCTGCACGGTGTCGGTCATTAGCCGTTCGACGCAGCGTTGATGGTGATCTCGGTGATGCCGCCATCCGAAACGCCCCAGGCGTCGAGGATCTCGGCGTAGGAACCGTCGTCGACCATGGACTGCAGGGCAGCCTGCACGGCCTTGGTCATCTCGGAGCCCTTCTGGGTGGCGATACCGTACGGTGCCACGTCGAAGCTCTTGCCTGCGGCCTGGAGCTTGCCGTCGGTCTTGGAGATGGCATAGCCGGTGACGGGTGAGTCGGCGCTCAACGCGTCGGCCTTGCCGAGCACGACGGCGTTGGTGGCTTCTTCCTGTGCGTCATACTTCTGAACCTCGATGGCCGGCTTGCCCGCGGCCGCACAGGCCTCGTTCTTTGCCGGGAGTTCGTCGGTCTCCTCGACCGTTCCGGTCTGAACGGCGACCTTCAGCCCACAGGCGTTGTCGGGGTCGACCGTCTTCCCGGCCGGCGAAGCCCACAGGATGCCGGCGTTGTAGTAGTTGACGAAGTCGACCTGCTTCTCACGCTCGACGTTGTCGGTGAATGACGATTCGCCGATCTGGACCTTGCCGCCCGTGATGCTCGGGATGATGTTCTCGAACTTGGCGACCTGGTACTCAGGGGTCAGGCCAAGCTTGGCCGCGATTCCGTTGGAGATCTCAATTCCCCAGCCGATCGGCTGGCCGGACTCGTCCTTGTACTCGTTCGGCGGGTACGCCGCGTCTGTGCCGATCAGGAGCGTTCCGGTGCTCGCGATGTCTGCGGGAACAAGCGCTGCGGCGGCGTCATCTTTGGAGATAGCGCTCGTTGCGCTGCTCGATGTGCTCGTAGATGGTTCCGAGTTGTCTACACAACCGGTGAAGATAAGGGCAACGGCAGCTGCGGCCACTGCCGGGATTGCGAATTTTGCGCGCATTTCAACCTTCTTATTTCTCGGGCTATTCAAATCTGGTTGGTACGAATCCGGGCATGATACGAGCGTTCAACCACGGACATTCTTGAGCCTATAACAGGCCTCGCACGCTGATTCGGTGCGTAGATAACGTTTTGAATACCGCATTCCGACGGTCTCTCCGGCTGCGGCGCCACTTGTCCGACACCGGTCTTGCCCCTAGGGTCTCGGCATGGACATCATCTTGGTTCCCGGGTTCTGGTTGGATGCATCGTCGTGGTCGAACGTCACGCCTCCGCTGGAGTCCGCGGGGCACCGGATGCATCCGCTCACGTTGCCTGGACTGGAATCGGTGAATTCTCCGCGGGCCGGCATCGGACTGCGCACCCACATCGACGCGGTGGTTGCGGCTGTCGACGCCATCGAAGGGCCCGTCATTCTCGTGGGCCACTCCGGGGGCGGGGCGATCATCTATGGGGCGATCGACGAACGACCGGAGCGCGTGGCGCGCGCCATCTACGTTGACAGCGGACCGCTCGCAGCGGGCTCCGCCATCAACGACAGCCTGCCGTTTGAGGGCGATGACATTCCATTGCCGCCATGGGAGCTCTTCGAGGATGAAGACCTCGTTGATCTGGACGATGATCTGCGCGCACAGTTCCGCGCACGCGCCATCCCCGAACCTCGTGGCGTGGCCTATGACGAACAGCAATTGCACGACGAGCGTCGCTTCGACGTGCCGGCGACAGTCATCGCGTGCGAGATGCCGTCCTCCTTGTTCATCAAATGGGTCGAGGAGGGCCACCCCTATGTGGCAGAGCTCGGACGCCTGCGCGATGTCGAGTATGTCGACCTGCCGACGGGACACTGGCCACAGTTCACCAAGCCAGCAGAGCTCGGCGACGTCATCCTGGCTGCGGTCGACCGGTCCGCGCGAGTTCCGGCGTAACCTCCTCGGCCACGAAGGTTCAGGCCACCGAGTTTCAGGCCCGCTGGTCGCCGGTTTCCACCGGGCGGTCTGGCAGGTTTGACCATTGCGACCACGAGCCTGGGTAGAGCGCCGGCTCATACCCGGCGAGCGTCAGCGCCACGGCCTCGTGCGCCGCGGTGACACCGGAGCCGCAGTACACGCCGACCTGCGCAGCAGCAGCGCCAGCTTCCCCCGTTCCGACACCCAGCGCTTCAAACCGCGCCCGCAGCACCTCCGGTGGTAGGAATCGTCCGTCAGCATCCACGTTCTCGGTCGTCGGCGCACTGCGTGCCCCCGGAATATGGCCGGCCCTCGGGTCAATGGGTTCCGTCTCCCCGCGATACCGAGCGCCGGCTCTGGCATCGAGCAGCACGCCGGTCATCGCTACCTCGGCAGCGGCATCCGCAGTGAGAGTAGGCATCCGCCCAGAGTCAAGCGTGATCGAGCCGGCGGAAATCTGCTCATCGCCGTCTGCCAGCGGCAGTCCGGCCGCCACCCAGGCCGGCAGAGCGCCGTCGAGGAGACGAACATCGCTCACCCCGGCATCCTTCAACAACCACCACGCCCTGGCCGCTGCAAAGTTGCCCTGACCGTCGTAGACCACAACGGTGTCGCCATCGTTGACGCCCCACCGTCTGGCCGCGGCCTGCAACTGCTCTCGAGTCGGCACCGGATGCCTGCCCTCCGTCGGCTCCCCATGTCGCGCGAGTTCTGTGTCGAGGTCGGCATACGCAGCAGACGGAATATGCCCGCGCAGGTATTCGCCGAGGCCGGGCGGGCCGCCGAGCGACCACCGCACATCGATCACGCGGACGTTGTCACGTACGGCCAGTTCTTCGGAAAGCTGCTTCGCAGAAATCAGGATCGTCACGCAGTCAACGGTAGTGGTTTCGAGGTCGCCCAGGTCGATCTTTCAGGGGGCCGGCTGCAGCCGCCCTCGCGCCCGCAATCGCCCTGAGAGACGTAGACTTGATTAATTGTGAGCAGCTACATCAACCTTCTGAAGACCCCGGGCGTCGGCCGAATCATCGCAGCTCAGCTCACGGCGCGTTTCCCGTTCGGAATGCTCTCGATCGCATTCCTGATTCACATTGAACAGGTCTACAACTCATATGCAGCGGCGGGTATCGTGCTGGGCGCCATGAGCATCGGCCAGGCCATCGCCGGCCCGCTCACCAGCCGGCTCATGGGGCGGTGGGGCATGCGTCCTGTCATCCTCATCACGATCGCCATTTGCTCTGCGTCCATCATCCTCATGGCCGTCCTGTCGCTCCCGATGCCTGGACTCATCGTCGTCGGCTTCATTGCCGGCCTGTCGATGCCACCCATCCAGCCGGCCGTCCGCACCATCTACCCGAAAATGGTCAACTCCACCCAGCTCACGCCGTTGTTCTCCCTCGACGCATCAGCGCAGGAGATCATCTGGGTACTCGGCCCGGTCATCGCGACGTTTGTGGCGATCCAGGTCAGTTCGGTCGCCGGCATTCTGCTGGCCGCTGCGTTCCTTATCGGTGGTGGAATCTGGTTCGTCGCGTCCCCAGAAGTCGGTCGTGTTCGCATTCCGCGCAGCAAGCGACGACTCGGTGTCGTGCTCAAGCGCCCGGCCGTACTGCTCAGCACCATCGTCGGATTCATGCTCGTGGCATCAGCCGCGTCCGTCGAGGCCGGCGTTGTGGCGTCCTTCGGTCACGGCAGTACGGACTCAGGCTGGGTGCTCGCTATCTTCGCTCTCGGCTCCCTCATCGGTGGACTCGCACTCGGGCACATGCCCATCGGCCCGTGGGCGCTGGCCAGTCGCATGCTCGTTGTGACAATCGGCATGATCCTGGCCTGCTTCTCGCTCGATTTCTGGTGGCTTTCCGCCACGCTGTTCATCGCCGGAATCGGCATGGCGCCAGCCCTCGCCGTGTTGTTCGGCATCGTGTCTGCGAGCGTCAAATTCTCCGACACCGCGGAGGCATACGGCTGGGTCGGCACCGGACAGCTCATCGGCGCCGCCCTCGGATCCGCGATCGCCGGCGTCCTGATCGATACATACGGCGGCCAGGCGGCCCTCGTCGTCGCGGCAAGCTTCGCCGCCCTCGGCTGCATTATTCCGGCGCTCGGTCGCCGTTGGCACCCCGACCTCCGCGGCCGCGATGCCGGCCCGATCCCCGACACAGCCCCGGTACCCATCCAGGCGTCCTAGCACTTCACATCGCAACTCAACTAGTTAGGTGCACCCCATGACGGCATCCCCCCGCCTCCCCATGAACGACGGCCGCACCATTCCGCAGGTCGGTCTCGGCGTCTACAAGATCGCCGACAACCTCGCAGCGGATGCCGTCGAGACCGCCATTACCGCTGGGTACCGTCACATAGACACCGCGGCGCTCTACGAGAATGAGGTCGGGGTCGGCGCCGGTATCGCCAGGGTCGCCGTGCCACGGGACGACCTCTTCGTCACCACGAAGGTGTGGAACAGCGACCAGGGCTATGACAGCACCCTGCGCGCGTTCGACACGAGCCTGGCCAAACTGGGCCTCGACTACGTCGACCTGTACCTCATCCACTGGCCGGCGCCGAAGCAGGACCGCTACATCGACACCTACCGCGCGCTCGAGACGCTGCACGCCGAGGGCCGTGCGCGCTCCATCGGTGTCTCCAACTTCCACGACCACCACCTCGACCGGCTGCTCGCAGAGACGTCGATCACCCCGGTGATCAACCAGATCGAGCTGCACCCCTGGTTGCAGCAGAGTGCAATGCGCGCTTACGACGCTGCGCACGACATCCTCACTGAGGCCTGGTCACCGCTGGCCAGGGGCAGGGCTATCGGTAACAGCACCCTCGACGAGATCGGCGAACGCTACGGCAAGTCGGCGGCCCAGGTCGTCATCCGCTGGCACGTCGAACTCGGCAACGTCGTCATTCCGAAATCCGTCACGCCTGAGCGCATCGTGGCCAACCTCGACGTCTTCGATTTCACGCTCACTGCCGACGAGATGCAGGCGATCGCCGCACTCGACTCCGGTGAGCGCACGGGCAAGGACCCAGACGACCTCGATTAAGGCGACCTCGACTAGGGCGACCTGGACTAGGGCGACCTGGACTAGGGCGACCTGGACTGGGGCGACCCAGCACCAGCTACCAGCGCGGGTGAATCTGCGCGCGCAGCAGCCGGTCGTAGATGTCCCGCACACCGGCGTTGAATGCTTCACTCAACGGCGCCACCGAACCGGCAGCCGCATTGGCAGCCGCCTGCTCCACCGAGCGGGCGCCGGGAATCACCGAGCTCACGCCGTCCAGCTGCGATACCCACGCCAGCGCAGCCTGTGCGGGCGTCAGCTCAGGGTCTTCGCGGGCGACGAGCGCGGCGAACTCGGCGGCGGCTGTCAGGCCGGTCTCGTAGTCGACGCCTGAGAATGTCTCCCCCACGTCGAAGTGGCTGCCGTCGCGGTTGAAGTTGCGGTGGTCATTCTCGGCGAATGTGGTCTGCCTGGTGTATTTGCCGGTGAGCAGGCCGCTGGCCAACGGTACCCGCGCGATGATGCCGACACCGGCAGCGTTCGCCGCCGGCAGCACGGCGTCGAGCGGTTTCAGCCTGAACGCGTTCAGGATGATCTGCACCGTGGCCGTGCCGGGACGCGCAATCGCCGCGAGCGCCTGGTCGCAGGTCTCAACGCTCAACCCGTAGTTGGCGATGACGCCCTCATCGACCAGGGTGTCGAGCGCGTCGTACACCTCGCCGGACTCCACGACAGCGGTCGGCGGGCAGTGCAGCTGCACCAGGTCGAGCGTCTGGGTGTTCAGGTTGCGGCGGGAGCTGTCCGTCCACTCCCGGAAGTTCTCCAGCACGTAGTTCTCCGGGATCTGGTCGACCCTGCGGCCCATCTTTGTCGCCACGGTGATCTCCCCACCGGCAGCCGCCTCAGACGGGTGATCGTGCAGGAAGTGCCCAATGATCTGCTCGCTGCGCCCGTCGCCGTAGACGTCGGCGGTGTCGAAGAAGGTGACGCCGGATTCAGCGGATGCCGCAAGCACGGCAACAGCGTCGCTCTCTGACACGTCGCCCCAGTCGGCACCCAACTGCCAGGTGCCGAGTCCGATCACGGATACAGTTCGGCCAGTTCGTCCCAGGATCTGTGTGCGCATGGGGCCAGCCTAGCCAGTCGACGACGCTGGTCGGGCGAGGCTGGTTGGATCAGTTGGTTGGATGAGCCGGCCTGACAGCTACTCCGACGAGCCAGCGGCGACGCGCGTGTCGTCGGAGCGACCGGTACGGCCGACGCCAGTGTTCACCATGTCGGCGTTCACCACCCCGGCGATCACCCGAGCCAGCCGCCTCCGAATAATGTGGTCGTTCGCCTCGACTCGATGCATGGTGACGTGTCGCATCCGTTCAATCACCGACATGCTGCCAGGCGGGATGAACGCGTCCAGCGCGCCGTAGATGACATCGACGGGCACGCGGAGGCTGGCGACGTCACTCACCAGCGTTTGCGACTGGATGCAGTTCTTCAGCGACTTGATGAACGGATTCCAGTTTTTCTCGGTGATCTCGAAGATGCCCTTGGGCAAGAGTCGCGCGACGATGGCGGCATTGGCCAGTGTGAATTCTTTGTTGGCGGCCAGGAAGTCATAGGCGCGCAGGTAGGCGCTGACCCTGGCGCGGATCCGTGGATCGCCGATCTCGGTGGGTGCCAGATAGACGGGCGGGCCCGCAAGCACCACATGTCGCACAGTGTTCCGCTGGCCGGGCAGCGGCCGATACGACGCCGCAAACCGGCTCACGATCAGGCTGCCCAGCGAGTGGCCGATGAGGGTGAACGGCTCCTTGAGCCGCAGTGAACGGATGGTCGCCGCGAGCGCGTCGACGTGATCCTCCAGCGTGTACTCGCAGTCAGCTGGTGCCGGAGATTCGCCGAAACCCAGGATGTCGACGGCGATCACCCTGTGGTTCGACACCAGCAACGGGATGAGGGCATGGAACGTCACCGACGATGACGCCACACCGTGCACCAGGATGACGACGGGACCCTGCCCCTCATCCGTTGCAATGTGCAGGAGTGGTGGGCGTGTTCGGTCAAAGAGTGCAGTGAACTCCGCCCACCAGCTCATACGTTAATTGTCTCCGCGCAGCTTCTCTTTGGCGTCATTCCTGGCCTGGGTGCTGTCGCGCTCGGCTTCAGCCTTCTTCACGTTGGCGTCGGCCTTGGCCTCGTCGATCTTGTCGCCGACCCTGTCCTTGGTGTCCTCAACCGTGCGGCTGATCTTCTTGCCTGCCGCGTCGAGAGTTTCTTTTGCGTCGTCTGCGAATCCCATGGTTTCTCCCTTGTGAATACGAACGGTCATACACGGGCGCATTGTGTGCGCCTCCCTTTCGACGATACGGGGGTCGGCATACCCGAGACGGGATTGTGACCCGACTCTCAGAGTTCATCCAGATAACGATGGCCGCGCTCCCCCTACATTTGAGCCATGAGACGAAGAGTCGCCGCCGTTGTCGCCACCGCCGCCGTTGTTGCCGTCACCCTGCTGTTCGCCGGGTGCACCGCGACGGATGGCTCGCAGAGCTCTGATTCCAGCGGCAGTTCCAGCGCCGATTCGTCCGTCCGCCAGATGCCGGCAACCGGCGGAATCGTCGCCGGCGACGAATTGACCGCGATCGACCCCAGCACCGGCGAGGTGAGCAGCGGCAACAGGGACGTCATCACCAACGGCTCCGCGTCTCTGACCGTCGCCGATCCCATTGCCGCGGCCCAGAGCGCAGTGACCATCACCGAACAGGCCGGCGGCCGGATCGACAGCCGCACCGAGAACCCAGAGACCGAGACGCAGCCGGCCAGCGCCAACCTGCTGCTGCGCATCCCGAGCGCCGACCTTGACCGCACACTGGCCGACCTCAAGGCGCTCGGCACCGTCAACTACGTGTCGTTGAACGCGTCGGATGTGACGGAACAGAGCCAGGATCTTGAGGCGAGGATCACCGCACTGCAGACATCCGTCGATCGGTTGCTCGCACTCATGGAGAAGGCGACGACCACCGCAGACCTCATCACGATCGAAACCGCGTTGAGCGACCGCCAGGCCCAGCTGGAAAGCCTGCAGTCCCAGCGCACGGCCCTCACCGACCAAATCGACTACGCCACCCTCAGCCTCGACCTCTACGCAGAAGGAGTGATCGCTGCGGGCGCCCCCGACACCTTCTGGAGTGGCATCGCAGCTGGCTGGGCGGCTCTCCTCAGCACCGTCTCCGGTGCTGCCGTTGTGGTCGGCGTGCTGCTGCCGTGGATCGTCGCAGCGGCCATCCTCGGCGCCATCGTGCTGATCATCGTGAAGATGTCGACGCGCAAGCAGCCCGCTGCCTAGTCTTAGGGGGTGAATGACTCCATGAGCATCCCCGCCCCCGCAGCGCCCCTCCTCACCGACGCGCTGCTCGGCCGCATCAGGGGTCGCGCCGCCCGCTACGACGAAGACAATTCGTTCTTCACCGAGGATCTCGATGAGTTGACGGCCGCCGGCTACCTGCGTGCCCTCGTCCCCCACGAGTACGGCGGACTCGGTCTCACTCTGCAGCAGGTCAGCCGGGAGCAGATCCGGCTCGCCGCCGCGGCACCGGCCACCGCACTTGCCGTGAACATGCACCTCGTCTGGACGGGAGTCGCCACCGCGCTGCGTGACAGGGGCGACAGTGCATTGTCATTCCTGTTGCACGAGGCAGGACGCGGCGAGATCTTCGGCTTCGGCGTCAGCGAGCCCGGCAACGATTTGGTGCTGTTTGGGTCGAAAACGGATGCCGTCCCTGAGCCCGACGGCGGATACCGCTACACGGGCACCAAGATCTTCACGTCCCTCTCCCCCGCCTGGACCAGGCTCGGCACCATGGGACTCGACACCACATCAGCGGATGCCCCGCAGATTGTCTGGGGATTCATTGACCGCACCGATCCGGGCGTCACCCAGAAAGACGACTGGAACACGCTCGGCATGCGCGCCAGCCAGAGCCAGAGCCAGAGCACAGTCCTCGACGGCGCGTACGCCAGGCCAGACCGCGTGTTCCGCAAACTCGCGCCAGGCCCGAATGCCGATCCGCTCATCTTCGCGATCTTCGCCAACTTCGAGATCCTACTGGCATCGGTCTACACCGGCATTGGGCAACGCGCACTTGAACTGGCCGTCGAGGCGGCGAACCGGCGCACCTCCCTGAAGAACGAGGGTCGCACGCTGGCGCAGGATCCCGACATCCGCTGGCGGATAGCGGATGCCGCCATGGCCATGGACGCCATCTACCCGCAGATCGATGCGCTCGCCCACGACGTTGATGCCATGGCCGACCGTGGGGCGCAGTGGTTTCCACAGCTGGCCGGGCTCAAGCATCGCGCCACGGAGAACGCCAGGCATGTCGTCGACCAGGCACTTCGGGTGAGCGGCGGATCGTCGTACTTCGCGGGCAGCGAGCTCGGACGGCTCTACCGTGACGTGCTCGCCGGCATCTTCCACCCCTCGGATGCGGAGTCCGCGCATGCCACGGTCGCCGCCGCGTGGCTGGGACCGCTGGACACTCCGTAAATAAGCGACGCTGGTCAGTTGGCGACGTTCGGCTCGCCCTCGCTGTCGTCTTCTTCCACGAAACGGTACGGGATGGGCTCTGCGGTCTCGCGCCCCTTACGGTAGGTGCGCGTAATGGTGTCGTCGCCCTCCACCGTTGTCCTCACGACGGTTTCCTGCTCCTTGCCGTCCACATACTCCAGGTCGATCTCTTCCCCTGCAGCGATGGAATTCGGTCCGAACAAGACTGCCCGATAGGTGGATTGACTGGTCATTATTTCCAACCTTCCCTGACTCGTGGCTCTCCGTCATTGGAGGGGCTCACCCAAACCAGCCTACGAGGGGAGCGCTGCAAGGGACAGGGCACGAGGCAGAATGATGATCTTTACGGGGAAGCCAAGTATGGTCAGGGATAGAGGGCCGCTGCAGCCCTGAAGGAAGGAGCACTTATGTCTGATAAATCACCACGTAAAGATGCATCGAAGAAGACTGCCGATCGTTCACTGAAGGAAAAGCGAGCCGATAAAAAGGCCAAGTCGAACGAGACGTCCGAAAAGGCACGAAAGAGCTAATTCTTCTTTCCTCATTCCTGACAGAGGTGGTGCGCAGCGTTCCGCTGTGTCACCACCTCTGTGTTGGTTAAGCTCTCGTGTTGGATAAACCAGCATTCGTCTCCGCAAGCAGAAGGACCCCATGACCCTCCCCATTCTCGACACCCGCGTCACCTATCCCGCCGGCGAGCTCACCTCGACGAGCCAGGTGCTGCATCTCGAAGAGATGGCCGATGGCCGGCTGGCTGTGCTGCTCGATTCGACCAGCTGCCACCCCGTGGATGCCGGCTGGCCAGACCAGGGGCCCGACAACGCCGTGCTGCGGCGCGGCACCGAAGAGATCCGCATCAGTGACTGCATCGTCGGTGCCACCGACGGGCACGCACTGCATGTCGGCCGCGACATCCCGGTTGCCAAGGGCACCGAGGGATGGGCCTTCGTGGTCGTGCACATCGTGGAACAGGAAGCGGCAGCGGCGCTGGCCACACCGCTGGCTGAAGGCGACACCGTCGATGTCGTCGTTGACGCCGAGCACCGTCGCCTCATCTCCGCCGGCCACACCGGATGCCACGCGGCATCCCTCGCTCTCAATCTCGCCGTCGCCGACCGCTGGAAGAAGGACGTGCGCCTCGACTCCCTCGGCACACCGGACTTCGATGGGATCGCGATCGACGTGTCGCAGATCAGGGAGAACGGTTCGCTCGACACCTATCGGCTCGGCAAGTCACTGCGCAAGAAGGGCTTCGTCACCGAGGGGCTCACCGCAGGGCCATCCGCTGAACTGGCCGCCATCGAAAGCGCCGTGAACGCCACGCTGGCCGGCTGGGTCGCTGCCGATGCCGCTGTGCACATCGACAGCGATGGGCCTCTGCTCACCGATCGCCGCTACTGGGTGTGCGAGCTTCCAGAGTGCACCGTTCGGATTCCCTGTGGCGGCACGCACCTGCGCAGCCTCGGAGACCTCTGCACGGCATCCGTTTCTCTCAGCATTGTCGACCTCGATGGCACCCTCGTGCTCACGATGGACACCACGGTCACCGCGGGCGCGACAGTCACAGCCTGACAGCGGCGCTGCCACGGCATCCGGTGTCGGCTCTTGTCTCTCTGCGCGCTCTGGGGTGAGAGTGGGAGCACGCCTCGGCACCGGCCGTGGCAGACGGATAGGAGACCCCATGGCCGACTTGATAGTTATCGCATTCGACACCGAATCACAGGCCGAGGGAGCCTATAAGCAGGTCCAGTCTCTGCAGGACGACCTGGTCGTTGAGCTGGCCGGACTCGCCCTGGTCACCGTCGACAACGACGGCAAGACACACGTCCACACGCCGGACAGCGCCAGCAACGTCGGCCTCGGTGTCGCCGGCGGCGCGCTCTTCGGCACCGTGATCGGACTGCTGTTCCTGGTGCCGATTGTCGGGCTGGTCACCGGCGGAATCCTGGGCGCCCTGGTGGCCGGGCTCGACAAGACAAGCCTGGACAGCGAATTTCGCCAGCGCGTGAAGGACGCCGTCTCAGCCGGAAAGTCGGCCGTCGTGATCTACGCGACGAAGCTCACCGAGGACAAGTTCACTGCCGCGCTCGCGCCATACGGCGGCAAGGTGGTCAAGACCTCGCTGTCGGAGGAAGACGAGAAGGCGTTCGCCTCCGACCTCGAGGCGAAGTAGCCGCGAGGATTTCGAGACACTCGCTGGCGCTCGCTCCTCAATCAACGGACACTCACCTCACAGTCGGGGCTCAACCAACCGGGCCAGCAGCTCGATGAGCAGCCGCTCGGTCAGCGGAGCGGGGAGTGCCTCCATCGCGGCGAGCAACGGCGCCATCTGATCGGGCAACGCGCTCGCGCCGGCGTCACCATCACCGCCGCTGCCATCGCCGATTCCGAGGCTGGCCAGCAGCCCGGCGGCCTGGTCAGAGGTGAGCGTCATCGTGCCGCTCAGTGCCTCCGCGGGCAATTCCGGCAGCGCGGTGAGCACATGCACTGGATCAACGGCTGGCACGCCGCGCACGTCGTCGGCGGCCTGCACCATCGCGGCGATCAGCTCACCCTCCACAGACTCGGTGACAGGGGTGAGCGTCAGGTGGGTGGTCGGCGGCAGCTGCACGCCGTTCGGCTGGAGCAGGCCGGGCTGTTGTTGCACGAGCCAGCCCAGCTGCCGCATCCGATCGGCAAGGTGGTGCGGGTCGACGCGTCTGGCGGGGGGCACGGCATCGTCCGCTGCCACGGCGAACAACGGCCCGGTCGGCGACCCGACCACGCGCAGCCCGTCGATGGCCTCTGCGGCCGTGATCAAGGCATCCGTTGCCCGTTTGCACGACTGGCTGAGCTCGGCGAAACCGTCGGTGCCGAGCCGTTCGATGATCGCCCACCCAGCGGCGAGGGCGCCGGCCGATTTCGACCCGAGCATGGTGGGGTTCACGACGGGGTACCCAGGCCAGCGCTTCGTGGCGAAGTACTGGTGACGCTGCCTGTCCCGCCCGCGGTGCAGCAGCACCGATACACCCTTGGGCGCGTAGCCGAACTTGTGCAGGTCGGCCGAGATGCTGGTGACGCCGGGCACCGCGAAGTCCCACGCCGGCAGGTCACTCCCCCACCACGGCAGCACCCAGCCGCCGATGCACGCATCGACGTGGCACGAAAGGCCGGCAACGGATGCTGCTGCAGCGACTGTCTGGATCGGGTCAAGCGTTGCGTACGGATACGACGGGGCTGAGACGACGACGATGGCGACATCAGCCCCGAAGCGGAGGATCAGCTCGTTGGCATCAACCTGCCCGTCGGTGTCGACGGGGACCAGATCGAGCTCAAGGCCGAAGTAGTGGGCGGCCTTGTGGAAGGCGGCATGCACGGTCACGGGCGCGAGCAGGCGGGGAACACCGGTGCCACCGTTGGCGCGCCACCCATCGCGGGCTGTCTTGACCGCGAGGAGGCAGCTTTCGGTGCCTCCGGACGTGACGGTGCCGACGACCATGGTGTCGGCAGCTGCTGATGGTGCGGCGGGCTGCTCGCCTTGCTCGCCGGGCTCGCCTGGCGCGCCTGGCTCGCCTGGCGCGCCTGGCTCGCCGTGCAGCATCCGGGCAGCGAAGCCAACGATGTCGCGTTCCATGGCGGCGACAGAGGGGAACGTTGTCGGGTCGAGTCCGTTGACCGGCTGCATGATCCGGATCGCCTGTGCGGCCAGTTCGTCGAGTTCGGCCAGGCCGGAGTCGTAGACGTAGGAGAGCACGTGGCCGCCGTGAGTGGGGGCATCCGCTTGTCTCAGCTCCGTGAGGCGGGCGAGGATCTGCTCGGATGTGTCGGTCAACGCTGACCTCTCCGTCGATGCCGCAGTGTCGGTCGAATCAGCCACGAAGTGCCTCCTGGGTTGCGATGGTCAGGTCGATGTCGTTCTTGCGCAGGCGATAGCGAGACAGCGTGACGAGGCTGAGCACCATGACGGCCGCAGGCACGATGCTGAAGCTGATCACGATGCCGGCTACGGCGGTCGCGCTCTGCTCGACGCTTTCACCTGCGACACGCTCCGTGTAGCCGGTGAGCGCGAGCACCACGGTCAGTGCTGTGGCGCCGAACGCCATGCCGGCTGTCTCCCCCGCCGTCCAGATGCCGCCGAAGATTCCGGCGTTTCCGGCGCCGTTCGTTGTCGCGTCGTAGGAGATCACGTCGGGCAACATCGCCATGGGCAGCGACTGCATGCCAGCGTATGCAGCACCGGCGAGGGCAACGGGCGCGTAGATCCAGGTGCCTGGGGCCCAGAGCTGGCCGACGAGCGCGAGCGCCGCGATGCCGTAAAGAACGCTGGCGATCGTGAATGCGCGCTCCTTGCCGATGCGCCTGGCCACCACACCCCAGACCGGTGCGCACACCAGAGCAGGGGCGATGAGCGCAACGAAGAGGAAGGTGACGGCATCCTCTGAGCGCAGCACCCAGGTGGCAACGTACTGGGCGCCGGCGAGCATGATGCCGGTGGCCAATCCCTGCAGGATGAACGTAGCGAGCAAGGCCCTGAATGGCTGGCTGCGCTTCAGCGCGCGCAGGCCGTTGAGGTAGCCAGCGCTCCAACGGCTATGCCGCGCGCGGACAGAGCCCTCCCCTGGGCTCACCACGACATGACGAGGGGCAACGGATGCCGAGATCAGCATTCCAGCGCCGATCACGACACCGGCAACGATGGCCATCATCAGGTACCCGACGCGCACGTCGCTGCTGAGGCTTCGCAGCAGCGGACCGCCTGCCCCGAACAACAGGATCGCCAGCGCGAGCATCACGACGCGCCACGTCAGCAGGCGGGTGCGATCGTCGTAGTCGCCGGTGAGTTCGGCGGGGAGAGCGATGTACGGCACCTGGAACAGGCTGAACGCTGTGGCGCAGATGAGAAACGCGAGGCACACCCAGAGCGCGGCGACGGGCCGATCAATTCCGGCGGGCACGGCGAACGTCAGGATGAAGAACAGCGGGAGCAACGAGCCGCCGAGCACCATGAACCGGCGCCTCGATCCAGTCACAACCAGACTTCGGTCGCTGCGTGCACCGATGATCGGGTCGATGACGATATCCCAGATCTTGGCCAGGGTGACGACCAGGCCGGCGGCGAGCGCGGTGATCCCGAGGGTGTCGGTCAGGTAGTAGACCAGCACCAACCCTGGCAGAGTGGCAAAACCGCCGGTGCCGAGCGAGCCGACCGCGTATGCGGCAATGGTCTTCCGACCCAGTGAGTGCGCCTGTGCATCCATGCAGCGAGCATAGGGGCATCCGTGCCTCGGATCGCGGCAGACGCGTGCGCGGATTGCCAATTGTGCACGTCAGGGACCGGCAGACTTCAGCTCGCTGGCACGCCAGCCAACTCCGGCAGCGACTCGACCAGCGGCGCCAGCTCTGGGATCTCACGCGCGTTCCGCAGCGCACGTTCCAGCGTCTCATCGTGAATCGGCCTGGCCGTCTCAAGCAGCTCGCTGCCCGCGGCCGTAAGCTCCGTGTAAATTCCGCGGCGGTCATCGGCACACAGGATGCGGGTCAGCAGTCCCCGGTCTTCCAGCCGCGTGACCAAGCGAGTCGTCGCACTCGCACTCAGGGCGCTCGCGTGTGCCAATTGCTGCATCCGCATGTGCCAGCCGTCCTGACGGCTGAGCGCATCGAGCACCGTGTATTCGACGACGGAGAGCGAAACGGCCCCCTGCAGCGCTCGCTCAAGTTCGGTCTCGATGAGTCCGTGCAGGGCGGCAAGCGTGCGCCATCCCCTCGTGCGGATCTCGACTGCGTCGTCGGCGATACCCATGTTCATGCTCCTGTCGTGCAGTGATACCGGCGCGGGGTTTGGGCGCGGAGTGTTCCGCGCGCAAAGTAGTTGCTTGCGCGGGTTACTTGCGTGTGCAATGATTTATACCGCGCCTGCAACTACAAGCGTAAGCACAAACTTCGTTTCTGCCTAGCCTCGCACCTGCATATCTCTGGAGAATTCGTATGCCACTCGGCCTCATCGCCCTCGCCGTCGGAGGGTTCGGCATCGGACTCACCGAGTTCGTCATCATGGGCCTCCTCCCCGACATCGCCGCCGACTTCAACGTCACAGAGGCAGCCGCGGGCTGGCTGATCACGGGATACGCGCTGAGCGTCGCCGTCGGAGCACTCCTCATCACCGCGGCCGTCACGCGCCTCCCCCGCAAGCCAGTGCTCCTTGCCCTGATGGTGCTGTTCATCCTCGGCAACCTGATCTCAGCCACCGCCGCCGACTACCCGGCCATGATGATCGGTCGCATCGTCGCCGCTCTCTGCCACGGCGCCTTCTTCGGTATCGGCTCCGTCGTCGCGGCCAGCCTCGTCGCCCCTGAGAAGAAGGCCGGCGCCATCGCCATCATGTTCACGGGCCTCACCGCCGCCAACGTGCTCGGCGTACCGTTCGGCACCTTCCTCGGCCAGAGCTTCGGCTGGCGTTCAACGTTCGTCGCGATCACCATTATCGGCATCATCGCACTCATCGGCCTCGTCGCCTTCATCCCCCGCGCACCACGAATCGAAGCGGATGCCGCCAGCGGCCTTCGCGCAGAATTGCGCGCGTTCCGCTCCGGCCAGGTCTGGCTGTCCCTGCTCCTCACCATCTTCGGATTCGGTGGCATCTTCGGCGCCTTCACCTACATCGCGTACACGCTCACCGAGGTGAGTGGATTCGCCAGCACGACGGTGCCGTGGTTGCTCGTACTCTTCGGCGTCGGACTCTTCCTCGGTAATGTCCTCGGCGGCAAGGCCGCAGACCGCGGCGTTGATCGCGCCCTGATTGTCATCCTGTCTGGCCTCACTGTCGTCCTCGTGCTTTTCGCGCTCACGGCGCAGAGCCAGATCATGACCATTGCGTCGCTTGTGCTGATGGGCGGCTTCGGATTCGCCACGGTTCCTGGCCTGCAGCTGCGCGTCATGAAGTACGGCGGAAGCGCGCCGACGCTGGTTTCGAGCGCCAACATCGGCGCATTCAATCTCGGCAACGCGCTCGGCGCAGCCGTGGGTGGCATCACCATCACCGCCGGTCTCGGCTACACGTCACCGATCTGGGCCGGCGCGCTGATCACGTTCATCGCCCTGTCACTCATGATTGGTGCGGCGGTTGCCGCCAGGCGCAGCGGGCCGCGAGCAGGAACGCCGGCAGCGGCTGAGCCGGCAGAGGCACTGCTTGACGCGTGACTCGAAGAGGCCGTTCACGGCCGTTTCGAAAACCCCGTGAGCCGGTCTTCGGTCGCAACCACGGTCCACAGTTTGGCTCGCTGGAATTCGAGACATTCGCTGGCGCTCGCTCCTCAATCAGCGAAGACCGAGGAGACCGGTGGGATGCGTTGCGCGCATTGAACGCAGCGGCGCGACGAGCTCGCCGCCACCGCAACGATCGTGCCGGCCGTCAACCAGATCGAACTGCACCCAGCCCTACAGCAGCACGACACCGTGACCTACAACCGCGCTCACGGCATCGCAACCGAGGCGTGGAGCCCGCTCGCCCAGGGGGCGTTGCTGAGCGACGAAAGCATCACGGAGATCGCGGCGCGCCTCGGCCGCACGCCAGCCCAGGTCATCCTGCGCTGGCACCTGCAGCAGGGACGCATCATCATCCCGAAGTCGGTGACGCCTGCTCGGATCCGTGAGAACCTCAACATTCTCGATTTCGAGCTGACGGATGCCGACCTCGTTGCGATCGACGCCCTCGAGCGTGATGGCCGTACCGGACCGCACCCCGCGGAGTTCAACGGCTAGGAACCGGCAGCGGCAGCGCACACCGGGATGGCAGTTTCCCTGCGCCCCCGGTGTGCGTTGCGGCGTGCAGGAGACACGACGCGTTCTCGCATCTGAAATGGATTGTTAGCGCGAACTTACGGGCATTTGCGATCAACTGTGCACGCAGGCGCGTCAACACAAGGACAAAATCATGACGCTTGCGGGCAAAGCCGAATATTATCTCTAATTAGCCGATCAATGGATGATTCGATGGACAAGGGGGAGCCAACGATGGACCTTGATGAGACTCATATACGAATGCTCGAGATGTTACGAGACAACGGACGAATCTCAGTGGCGACCCTGGCGGAGGAACTGGGAATCTCTCGCTCGAATGCGTACACGCGCTATGAAGCGCTGGTTCGCTCAGGGGTGATTCGTGGCGTGCATGCCGACATCGACCCTGCAGCGGTGGGGCTGAGCGTGGCGGCCATGGTGTTCGTCACGGTGCGCCAGAGCCAATGGGCAGACTTTCGCAGCCGGTTGTCCGGCCTCGCCGAGCTGGAGTACTTCATCGTCATGACCGGCGAGCATGACGCCATGCTGGTGGTCAGGGCAGCCGGTGTCTCTGCCATTCACAACCTGGTGGCCACGCGCCTCGCGCAGTGGCCGTCAATCAAGGCCACCGTCACCGTGTTCATCATGGATGAGGAACGTTCACACGTTTCATTGCGGATGCCGGTCGACTCCAGCGACACGCTGCGCCAGTCTGGGGAACGCTTTGGAATGACCCGGTTCGTCCGCACGAGCGAAGACCGCGCCAGCGGTGCTCACGGCTCCCACAGCTCCCTCGCTGCGCAGGCTAAGCGCGCACCTCGCGGCACACGCTGACTGCCCGGCGGCATCCGCTCGCCCGTACCTGAACTAGACCAGCTTGCCGAGCCAGAGGCCAAGCATCGCTGCGGCCACACAGCCGATCAGCATTCCGATGCCGCTTCCGAGCGCCGCGCCATACCGGCGCTGCTTGACCAGCTGTACCGTCTCGTAGCTGGCGGTGCTGAATGTGGTGTAGCCCCCTAGGAACCCGGTGCCGATCACGATGTTCAGGTCGGTCGGCAACACGCGCACGAGCGTGAGACCCGTGATGAACCCGAGAACGAACGAGCCGGTGATGTTGATGATCGTTGTCGCCCACGGGTATGCGGTCTTCAGGTTGGCGCGGATGAGACCGTCGACGATGAGGCGCACACTGGCGCCAACGCCACCGGCGACCGCCAACAGGATGAAGATGAGCGGGGTCATTGGTGTGCTCCCTGCGCTGCGTCAGCATCCTGGCTGGCCGGAGCCGGGTGGGTGGCCTTGTAGTGCTCGTTGGCCCTCGAGGCGATGGCAATTCCAAGCAGGGTGGCAAGGGCGCCAACGATCACGGTGCCCAGGGAATAGAGCAGCGCCCAGCCCCAGTCGCCGTTCGAATTCAGCACCGCTGTATCGGTGGCCAGGGAACTGTACGTCGTGAACCCGCCGCAGAATCCGGTGCCGAGAAGCAGCTTCAACCTGCCCACTGTCTTGTCCCCCTTCGGGAGACGGGTGAGCCCTTCGTAGAGGTATCCGAGCAAGAAGGCGCCGATCGCGTTGATGATGGCGATGGCTATCGGCACACCATTGACGGACGGGATCCACAGCGATAAGGCCTCACGACAGGCGGCCCCTACGGCACCTCCGGCCGCGACAAGGCCGATCGACGCCCACCGGAGGTAACTGGGCCGGGCTCCGGATGCCATTACGCTGCCTCCCACGGCAGTTTCTGCTCGGCTCCTGGGGCACGAGCGGGAACGACTACAACGGGCCGCAACTGGCGATGGGCCAGTTGAATACCAATCGACCTGTTGAAGAACTCCTGAATGCCACCACCGACGGATCGCTCATGGGTCCCCACCACGATCATGGCCGCGTTCACGGTGTCAGCGAGATGGCCGAGCGCCACGGGGATGTCCCCCACCAGCACCCGCGAACTCCAATCAACATGGGTGTCGATGAGGATCGAATCGAGGGTCTCCGCGAGTTCGCGGTCGAATTCCTCTTCACGCGTGTCGGCAAAATCTGGGTCGATGGGCATTGAAGACACCGAACCGTCCGCACCCTCCGAGACCACGAAGCGTCCAGGATTCACATGCGCACAAATCAGGGTGGTGTCGAACTCTGCGGCGAATCGGGCCGCCTGCACGACCACTCTGGCCGGTTGGCCCGGTGCAACGCCCACCACGACGGGCGGCTTCTTGTTTCCCGCATGCTCAGCCATGTTGTGACTCTATTCCGCCTCCCCCGCAGCAGCAAGGCCGCCTGCGTGGCCATCGGCGACGCTACCCGAGAACTAGACCCGTTCTGCGTCGGAGTCGTCGGACACTGCCGTGCCGGATGTCGCATCCGCTGCACCAGCGGTTGCCACGTCCGTTGCGGGTACGCCATCGGACTGTGCAGAACCGGACTGTGCAGAGGCGAGCGCTTCAGCCTCAGCACCACCGATGGCCTCGCCCCTGGCCACCATTCCTGCGGTGTCAGAGAGCGGGATCTCCTTGAGGAACAGTGCCAGCACGAACGACAGCGCGATGAACGGGATCAGGTACCAGAAGACGGGGGCGAGCGAGTCGGCGTATGCCGTCACCACGCCTTCGCGAACAGCATCAGGCAGCTGGCTCAGTGTTTGCGGGTCAAGCGTGGCCGTCGCACTGCCGGCATCCGTTGTGGATGCCCCTGCGTCGGTGAAGACGGCGGTCAGCTTGTCGGAGAGCGAGTTGGTGAAGATCGCTCCGAAGATGGCAACGCCGAGAGCGGCTCCCACCTCACGGAAGTAGTTGTTCGTACTCGTTGCCGTTCCGAGCTCCTCAGCCGGCACAGCGTTCTGCACGACAAGCACGATGACCTGCATGATGAGGCCAAGTCCAGCACCGAAGAAGAACAGGTAGACGCAGATCAGCCAGATGGGCGTCGTTGCGCTGAGCGTTGTCATCGCCAGCATGGCCGCGGCCGTCAGGAGCGTACCGAAGATCGGGTACATCTTGTACTTGCCGCTCTTACTGATGGCGATACCCGACCAGATGGAGGTTCCCATCAGACCGGCCATCATCGGCAGCATCAGCAGACCGGATGCCGCGGCCGACGTGCCAGACGACATCTGTAGGAAGGTCGGAACGAACGCAATCGCTGAGAACATACCGAGGCCGAGGGTGAGGCCGATGGCCGTGGCGTTGACGAAGATCGGGTTGCGGAAGAGTGACAGCGGAATGATGGGATCTTCTGCGCGGGTCTCTGCCCAGATGAAGGCCGCGATCGCAGCAACCATGGCAGCGCCGAGCGCCCAGGTCTCCAGAGCGCCCCAGCCGTGGTCCTTGCTGCCACCGAAGTCGGTGAAGAAGATGAGGAACGTCGTCGCGGCCGAGAGCAGCACAACGCCGAGGATGTCGATCTTGCGCGTGGCCTTCTTGTTCGGCAGCGTGAGGGCGAACCAGGCGATGGTGAACGCGGCAATACCGATCGGGATATTGATGTAGAACGCCCACTCCCACGTGAGGTGGTCGACGAAGAAGCCCCCGAGCAACGGTCCGGCCACAGCGGACAGGCCGAAGATTGCGCCCAGCGGGCCCATGTACTTGCCGCGATCCTTGGCAGGAACGATGTCGGCAATGATGGCCTGCGAGAGGATCATCAGTCCACCGCCACCGAGACCCTGAATGGCCCGGAAGATGACGAAGCTCCAGAAGTCGGTTGCGAATGCACAGCCAACCGACGCGAGCGTGAAGAGCGCGATGGCGAACAGGAACAGGCGGCGGCGGCCGAGGACGTCACCGAATTTTCCGTAGATTGGCATCACGATGGTGGTGGCAAGCAGGTAGGCGGTGGTGATCCACGCCTGGTGCTCGACGCCACCCAGCTGGCCGACGATGGTCGGCATAGCCGTGGACACAATGGTCTGGTCAAGGCTCGAGAGCAGCATCCCCGCAATGAGCGCGGAGAAGATGATCCAGATGCGCTTCTGCGTGAGGAGCAACGGTTGCCCCGCTGTGAGCGAAGATGATGGAGAGGCCATCGCTAGGAATCCTTAGGTTTTGTGGGTGGTTAGGCAGTGGTGGCGCTGGTCGACTCGAAGAGCAGCGAAGCAATGAGTTTCGGTTCCGGGTCGAGAGCGGATGCGAGCGCCGTGGCCTCGATCTCGGCTGGCAGAATGCCGCGCTCGCAAATTGCACTTTCTGACACGGAGTGCAATGTTACACAATGGTTGACATAGTGCAACTTTCGCCGCGCTCCTGAAGTGGGCAGAACCAGACCGCGCTGGCAGTCCCCCGACCACCAGCGCAGCGGCCTGGTTACCGGCACACCCTCCTGTGCCGGTCTAGCGGCGTGGCTGCGTCCAGCAAACCGAGAATCCCCCGATTCACGTTCGCCGAGAAGCCGAACCGCCGCTTAGTACGATCGTACAGTAAAGTGCCCGACGGTAAAACTCGTCGTCTACCCTTTAGCGCTGGGTATCGAGGCGCGGAAAATACTGCGCAGGGCGAGGGCCGATATTCGCGCTCAACCGCCGCTGGACATCCGCTACGCCAACGACGGTGAGTGACCGGAGCAACATCTCGTCGATCCGTTCCAGCAGGTCAGCGCACTCGGTCAGCCGACCGGAGATTTCCTGCACCCCGTTGAAGTATGCAACCAGGTGGTACGCCTCGCGCTTCGAATCGAGGTCGGCGCGCACGTCGCCCATGGCGATGGCGTCGTCAAGCATCGCCGAGATTTGGGCAATCCAGCTGACGTATGGAGTTGGCAGCTGGACGTTGATCTGGTCGTGCTCGCGCACCAGCCGCACAGCTGCACGCACCCGAACATCGTCGCGATAGGCGCTGGCATCCTCGCGGATGGAGGCGATGATCGCATCAATCCCCCGAAGGGGCGTGGCCCCCGACTCGTCGGTGACGGGCTCGTGTGCGAAGACCCCCCGGATCAGTGCACCTGCAATGTCGGACTTTGCGCGGAAATGATACTGAACCAGTCCTTTTCCCACATCCGCTTTGTCGGCGATCGTGCCGATCGAGGCACCGACATAGCCATGCTCCGCAAACTCAACGGCAGCGGCCGCCAGGATACGCTCGCGCGTGTCTGCGGCCCGAGTGGCCTGATCAATCATCGCCATGCTTCCCTCTATCCGAAACTTAATTTTCGCATAGTGTGCCACCCATATGGGTGACGCTTGAGGCATAACATGCTCGTTGTGCTGGCGTGCGACCGGCCTGAGTACTTACGCGATCGGCCTGTGTACTTACGCGACTGGCCTGTGTACTTAGTCGTCGGAGACGACGATGTCCACGACGATGTTTCCGCGGGTCGCGTTGGAATACGGGCACACCTCATGTGCACGGCTGGCCAGCGACTGCGCGATGTCGGCCGGCACGTCGGGGAGGACGACCTCAAGAGTCACGGCCAGACCGAAGCCACCTTCGATAGCACCGATGTGCACCTGGGCGCCGACACTGGAGCCCTCAACGCTGACCTTGTGCTCACGGGCTGCCATCTGCAGGGCGCTGTGGAAGCAGGCCGCGTAGCCGGCGGCGAAGAGCTGCTCTGGGTTGGCGCCATTGCCGGTTCCACCCATGGCCGCTGGAATGGCAAGCGCGAGGTCAATGCGGTTGTCCGTCGTTGCGACGTGGCCGTTTCGGCCGCCTCCGGTAGCGAGGGCTTCTGCGGTGTAGAGCGTGTTCATAGGGATTCCTTTGTGTCTGGTGTGTCTGATGCTCGTTCTGAAGGAGCGTTGTTGATGGTGCAGATCTTGTTGAGGATGCGCCGAAGCTCTGCGGCTTCGGTCGGCTCCAGCCCGAGCTGGGTGCCGAGCTCCAGGGGAACGCGCAGGGCACGCGCCCTGAGGTCGCGACCGTCACTCGTCAGCGTGACCATGACCATCCGCTCATCGGTCGCACTGCGCTGGCGCGTTACCCGTCCGGCTGCCTCGAGTCTCTTGAGCAAGGGCGACAGCGTTCCGCTGTCGAGCCCGAGGCGAGAACCGAGCCAGGAGATGGTCACGTCGTCCTGCTCCCAGAGCGCGAGCATCACGAGGTACTGCGGGTAGGTGAGACCCAGCGGGTCCAGCACCTCGCGGTACGCCGACGTCACGACCTTGTCCCCCGAATACAGCGCAAAACACAGCTGATCGTCGAGGGCGAGCGGGTTCTCAACTGACATGCAATAAAGCTAACAGGCAATTAGATTGTGCACAACTCAATTGCGAACAGGTGAATGGATGCCGTGCCACGACCGCATCACCAGCGGTTGTACACGTCCTCCGCCCAGCCGACGATCTCCTCGACGAGTACCTGTTTTCCAGCGTCGTCGATGAGCCAGCCAGAGTAGTGCCCGAAGCACTGGTGGGTCTTCGACCCGATGACCACGAAATTCATGCTCGCGAAGCGGTCGTAGAACGGGGTGAAGGTGAGCTCGACCCGAGCGGAGGTGATGCGCCATGGCGCCAGCCAGTCGGTGGAATTGAACTCCCACGTCAACAGCTCTGCGACCTTGTGCACCCGGCCGTCCACGGTGAATGCATTTTGCGACGGGCCATGCGGCCGAGTGCCGCCACCACCCAGCTGCAACCCGATCCGCTTTCCGGCTGTCATGCCGGCGCCCGCTCCCCAGTTCCAGTGCGTGCCGTATGGCGAGCGTGCACGGGCATGGTCGAGCACCGCCCAGGATGCTCCCTCCGGCACGGCGATCTCCTCGCCATCAACCCAGAGGGAGCCGTACGTCGGTCGATCGACGTCCTTCACGGTGTACTGGGCGAGCCGCGCGCTGAACGGCGAACTGGTGGCCGGCGCTTCATGCCCGTCGGGGATCGTCGCGATCACGTCGAGCCGCACCCTGGCAGACTCTGCGCGCAACCGCGTGCCGCCGTCGACCTCGTCAATGTCGATGGACAGCCCCTTTCCCCTGGCGCGGGAAGACCCGGCGCCGAGGGTGCCAGGCAGGCTCACGTTTCGACTGAACGGACCGATGACAGCGCTGTCGATCGGAACCAGCGTCTCGCGGTCGAGCACCCACAGCTGATGCAAGGACGCGAAGTCGAGTCCGGCGATGGTCACCGCGATGATGTGGGTCGGCGTGGTGATGCCCCAGTACTCCCAGCGCTTGTTACGGCCCCAGCCATAGAGGCCACGCCCGAGGGAGTCGGTGTCGTGCAGCTGATGGCGGGTCCAGCCGACGGCCGCCGGGTTCTGCCGACCGTTGGGGAGCAGGAAGGTGACGGGCGCCGTGATCTCACGCTCGTCGGACGCGTTCGCCACCCGAGCGGTGCCGCTGGTCATCGGACGCTCTTGATCGGGAGGATGGCGACCGCCCCGAGAATGGCGAACACGATGCCGGCCACGAAGATCGACGCGTACCCTCCACTGATGCTGATGAGCAGCCAGGCAACGAGCGGGGTGAGGGCCTGCGGCAGCGTGGTCGCGACATTCAGGATGCCAAGGTCTTTCGCGGCGTCCTCCGTTTCGTCTGGGAGCACCTCTGTCATCAGCGCGAGGTCGACGCTGAGGTACACGCCGTAGCCGATGCCGAAGACGAAGGCGAGGGCGAACATGCCGGCGACGGTGGGCGTGGCGAGCGGAATGACGAGTGCCGCGCCCATGATGAGCGACGACGCGATGACGAACACCTTGCGGCGGCCAGTGCGATCGGAGATGCGTCCCGAAATGTACGTGCTGAGCAGGGCAGCCACGAGTTGGGTGACCGTGAGGAGGCCGGCAAGGCCTGCCGCCTCCACGAGCGGCAACCCGATGTAGTCGGTCAGCACGTACAGCAGGTAGGTCTGCACACCCTGGTAGGCGAGGATCATGAGGAAGCGGGCGCTGAATGCCCACGCGAAATCGGGGTGCTTGCGGGGGTTCACCCAGAAGCCTCCGAGGAAGCTTTTCCAGGAGAACGGTGGCACAACGAGGCCGACGGAAGACGTGTCCCTATTAAAGAGGACATACGCGACAGCAACCAGGAAGATTCCGGCGGCAAATGCGGCGTACCCGACGCCAATGTTCTCGACGAAAATCCCTGCTCCGACAACGCCGATCCCCATGCCGGCGATCGTTCCCATCGCGATGACGGCCGAGGCCACCCCGCGACGTTCCCGCGGAAAATGATCGGCGACCACAGCGGGCACCGCCGTGCCCAGCGCGTTGAGCGCAAGCATGAGCAGCACCCAGACCACCGTGATCCACAGCAGCGTGTTCATGGCCACCAGCAGCATCATGAAGAGCGCCGCACCACCGGCCCCGGCCAGGATCCACGGCGCACGCCGCCCCAACCGGCTGCGGGTGCGGTCTGACCACGCGCCGACCAGCGGGTGGATGATCACCGCAGCAATAGCGGATGCCGTCATCACGAGAGCAAGATTGCCCACCTTGTCGGCTTCGTCGACCAGGGCAACCTGGTTCGGCACGAAGATCGTCATGAATGACGCGTAGCAGGCGAGCAGCATCGCGTTGATCGAGAACAGCGAAACCAGTAGTTTCCGCTGCGGGGCGCGGGTCACGGCACTCGGGGCCGTTGGCAGTGTTTGAGTCACTAGGGTCCTCCTCATTGAGGTAGGCCAACCCTATTGGATGGCGACCGCCAGAGCGCGGAAGTGAGAGCGGGAAAAAGCTCCGTCGGGTCCAGCGCGCGAGGCGCGAACCGCGGGTATCCTCACGGGCATCACCCCATCCGCTTGCACGCGAGCGGATTCGGGGCATCCGAGTATGCACAGCATCCTTCGTGAGGGCACGTGATGGCATCCGACTTGTTCGACGTTGCGGTGGTGGGCGGCGGTCCAGCGGGGCTGAGCGCTGCGCTCTCACTGACGCGGGCCCGCCGCCGCGTGGTCGTGTTTGACGCAGGCGACCCGAGAAACGGCGTGGCACAGCATATGCATGGCGTCCTCGGTCATGACGGGCTGCCGCCGGCTCGCCTGCTCGAGCTCGGTCGGAGCGAGGTCAGAGGATACGGCGGCGTCGTCGTCGATGGGCGCGTCACGGCGGCTCGTGCCGACGATAGCGGTATCGAGGTCGCTGGTCCGTCAGGAGTTGTCACAGCACGGCGACTGATCGTGGCCACGGGGCTCCGTGACGGGCTGCCCGACATTGCCGGCCTGCGCGAGCAGTGGGGTCGTGGCGTCGTGGTGTGCCCGTACTGCGATGGGTGGGAACATCGCCACCACATCATCGGCGTCATTGCCGCAGGACCGCACGGGCTCGAGCAGGCTCAGCAACTGCGCCAATGGTCCGACCAGGTCGTTTACTTTCCGAATGATCTCGACGAGCTCTCACCAGACGCGCGCCGGTCACTTGAACGGCGCGGTATTCAGATCGAGCACGGTCGGGTGCACGCCGTGCGGTCGAGCGCTGGCATCCTCACAGCGATTGAGCTGCCCGACAGATCCGTACCGGTGGACACGATCTTCACCCAGACCACGCTCCACCCCCGCGACACGTTGCTGCGTGACTTAGGCGCGCGAACGCTGGAGGATGATGCTGGCGACTCGTGGGTGAGAGTCGACGCCGATGGCCGCACCAGCGTCACGCATGTGTGGGCCGTTGGCAACGTGATCGATCGTCGCTCCAATGTGTCCGTGTCTCTCGGCGCTGGCTCGCTTATCGCCGGTGCCGTCAACGCCGATCTGACCGCTGATGACATCCGCTCTGGGGAGAACACCTACTACTCGAGAACCCACAGGAATCGCGAATAGAGGAGCCCTCATGTCCGCACCTTCCACACCTCTGCAACCGGCCACACCCTCAGCTATCGCCGTGCGCGGGGCGCGCGTCCACAACCTGAAGAACATCGACGTTGACGTGCCCCTGAACGAGCTCGTGGCGATCGCAGGGGTGTCAGGGTCGGGGAAATCCTCCCTCGCGCTCGGCGTGTTGTACGCGGAAGGGTCACGCCGGTACATGGAGGCTCTCTCCACGTATACGAGGCGTCGCCTCACTCAGGCGAGCCGTGCCGCAGTCGATTCCGTGGAGCATGTGCCTGCCGCACTCGCGCTCAGGCAGCGGCCAGGGATCTCAGGGGTGCGATCCACGTTCGGCACCTCGACCGAGCTGCTGAACAGTCTGCGGCTCATCTATTCCAGGCTTGGACACCACGAATGCCCGAACGGGCACCGGATGGAACCGACGATGGACGTCGCACTGGATCTCCCGCTGACGTGCCCGGTGTGTGGGGCGGTGTTCGGACCGCCAAGCGCGGAATCGTTCGCGTTCAACAGCGAGGGTGCCTGCCCCCGCTGTCAGGGGACCGGGGTTGTCAGGGAGGTCAACCCCGACTCGCTCGTCCCTGACGAGACGATCAGCATCGACCAGGGCGCCGTCGCGCCGTGGGGGATGTTCGGACTCGCCGCGAACCCGCAGGTCGCAGCCGCCATGGGGGTGCGCACCGACGTGCCTTTCGCCGAGCTGACCGACCACGAACGCGACATCGTCTTCCACGGCCCCTCCGAACAGCATCAGATCCTCTACCCGGCGAAGAATGGCAAATTGTTCGAGCTCAAAATGACCTACCGAAACGCCACTCAGGCCGTCGAGGAGGCCCTCAAGAAAGCCGACACCGAGAAAGGCCTGAACCGGATCGAACGCTTCCTCAGCATCCAGACCTGCCCCGTCTGCCACGGCAGCCGCCTCTCCGCCCGTGCCCGCTCCACCCAGGTGGAAGGCATCGACCTGGCCGAAGCCACCGGCAAGACCCTCGAGGAGATCACCGCATGGGTGCAGACCATCCCGGCCACAATGCCAGCCGCGATGGTGACGATGGCCGAGAATATCGTGGCGCACATGGTCGAGACCGCCCAGATGCTCGTGAAACTCGGGCTCGGCTACCTTGCCCTTGACCGGGCATCCTCCACCCTCTCGACCGGGGAGCGCCAGCGGGTGCAGCTCTCCCGTGCGGTGCGCAACCGCACCACCGGCGTCCTCTACGTCCTCGACGAACCCTCCATCGGACTACACCCCTCCAATATCGACGGCCTGCTGGGAGTGGTGCGCAATCTGCTGATCGACGGGAACTCCGTCGTCATCGTCGACCACGACGTACAGGTCTTGAGGGAATCGGACTGGCTGATCGAGATCGGCCCTGGCTCCGGAACCGAAGGCGGCCAGATCATCGCCTCCAGCACGCTGCCCGACCTCATGCACAACCCCGATTCGAAGATCGCCGGGTTCATCGACCGCAGCCAGAACACCATCGTTCGTCACCCAGCATCCGCGGCGGACATGTTTACCGACGGTCGCATCCACCTGTCCACCTCGCCCCTGCACACCGTCCACGCTCTCGATCTGGACATCCCCAAGGGCCGACTGATCGCCGTCACGGGAGTCTCCGGATCCGGAAAAACAACACTGGTGCTCGAGAGCCTCGTGCCCGCCCTCCAGGCCAGCGCGAAAGGCGAACGGCTCCCCGCCCACGTCACACAGCTGGATACGGGCGGGTTGCAACGGGTCAGCGTCGTGGACGCGTCCCCCATCGGGATCAACGTACGCTCCACCGTCGCGACCTACAGCGGCGTCCTTGACGACCTGCGACGCGTGTACGCCGCCACCCCAGACGCGAAACGCCTCGGCCTCAGAGCCGCAGACTTCTCCTACAACACCGGCAGCCTCCGATGCCCACAATGCGACGGCACCGGACAGATCTCCCTTGACGTGCAATTCCTCCCAGACGTCGACATCGTCTGCCCCGAATGCGAGGGAACTCGCTACTCCCCCGCCGCCGACCAGGTGCGCCGCCACCCGCGCCACGCCGCCGCTGACCACGACGCCGACGATCGGGGCCTCTCACTCCCCGAGCTTCTCGCGATGACCATCGAACAAGCGCTCAGCCACGTCATAGACCTGAAGAAGGTCCACGCGCGGTTGCAATTGCTGTCCGACCTTGGCCTGTCCTACCTCACCCTTGCCGAGGCCACCCCAGCGCTCTCCGGTGGTGAGGCGCAACGGTTGAAGCTCTCCACCGACCTCGACAGGGATCAGCACGAAACGCTGTTCGTCTTCGACGAACCCTCCATCGGACTCCACCCCCTCGACGTGCAAGTCCTGTTGCACGTGCTGCAACGTCTGCTCGACAACGGAGCAACGGTCATCGTCATCGAGCATGACCTCGACGTAATCGCCAACGCCGACTACCTCATCGACCTCGGCCCAGGCGGCGGCACCGCCGGCGGGACAATCGTCGGCACGGGCACTGTTGCACAGATCATCGCGGACCCGTCCAGCATCACCGGTCGCTACCTGCCTACGTCGCCGGAGAAGTGAGCGCGTTGGTGGAGCTGTGAGCGCGGTGGTGGAGCTAAGGGGACCCCGTCGTTCGGGCTCCGCCCTCACTCCTCCTCGAATCACTGAGTTCATTAAAAACAGTAAGGACCGGCCCTTCGGGCCGGTCCTTACTGTTTTGGTGGAGCTAAGGGGATTCGAACCCCTGACCTTCTCATTGCGAACGAGACGCGCTACCAACTGCGCCATAGCCCCAAACTGCACTTGAAGATTATCACGGCCGGACGACTGTTCTTCGCCATTCAGCCGCCCGCGCCTGCGAAAACAGCAGAATGCGTCAGCTTGATGTCAGCTCGGCGTTAGCTCTCGACCGGCAACGCCCCACCACACCGCTGACAGACGCCCAACGAGACATCGTCAACGTAGAAACCACAGTCTGGACAGACGTTCGCCAGCCAGCACGCTGGGTCCCCGCCTGTCTCAGACTCGGCGGGTGTGCGATCTTTGTCCGGGCTATCCGGCACGGCGACGGCGGAGTACCGCGTCGAGGTCGGTCATGCCTGGAGTTGTCTCGCCGATGATGCCCATCGACGCAAAGCGACTGTTCGACGCTGTCTCTGGCTCTCGAACCTGCGACGCCATAGCGGATGCCGCCGGGCGCGCAACGGGGCGCGTGATCGGCGTAGCTTCCTGCGAGGTCTTCGCGGCAACGATCTGCGCGGCCCGCAGGGCGATCTCGGCCTCTGCGGCCGCCGCCTTCAACTGCGCGGCAGCATCGACGGATGCCATCGCCGTCTGCGCGATCGACCCACGAGAGAGGTACAGGGGGCGAGGGAGCGACCGCGGGGTCCACGTTGCGGGCGCAGCTTCGACCTCTGGCTCGAGGTGCACAGGTTCGAAGTCCGGCATCTGCATTCCGCGCCTGCGCTGGACGGGGGCAGCGGTGGCCACCGTGTTCGCCGCGCGAATAGAGCGTCCAGCCTTGGCGAGCCGCGACAACAGACCCAGCGACGCGCCTGCCGTGAGGCCACCGGCGATCAGCAGCACCCACGTTCCAGCGAGGGCAGGTCCGATGCCGGCTGCGACCGTCAGCACCCCGGCCAGCAGCACGAGGGAGGTCAGCGACCGCGCGCGTCGGAGGCGGTGCAACGTTGAGGGAGAGGCAGAGACGGCTGGCTGGAGCGACGCAGTCGCAGCGAGTACCGCCGCGCGCCTGGCCGCTCGTGCGGCATCCGCTGCGTATTTGGCGTCTGCCCTGGCATCACTTTCAGCCTGGGCAAGAAGTTTCTGTTGCGCTGACACGGTTCGAGCCGATGCTTCCACACGCACCTGCGCTGGGACCTCGGCTGTTTCAGCCAAAATGCGCATGGTCTGCTGCAATCGCACGGCGTTGCGTTCGGTGGCCAAATACTGCCGACGCCTCGCCCACGTCGGCATGAGGTACGCAACCCAGAGCACAGCAGCAATCGCCACCATGACTCCCCCACCCAGTGCCTCACCGCTCATGCTCCCTACGGTATGAGTCGCCGGGTACTATGCGCCACATTCCCGAGGGTGTGTCTGGAGGAAATGTGCAGACTGTCAGGACTTATTTCTTCGGCACGTACAACGGATGCGCTGCAGCGGCCAGGTCGGCAGGGGTGATGGCGGCCGCGTCCGGCGGCACAGTTCCGTCGTGCCAGCGCGAGAGCACGCCAGATTTCACCTCTTCGGCCACGAGGGCGAAGCAGAAGTGGTCGCGCCATTCGCCATTGATGTGGATGTAGCGACGGCGGAGGCCCTCGTAGCGGAAACCGAGCTTCTCGACGATGCGAAGCGACGGGGCGTTCTCTGGCCGGATGCAGATCTCCATCCGATGCAGGCCCAACTGGAAGAAGCAGTAGTCGGTGGCCAGCGCGACGACGGTGGGGGTGATGCCCTTCCCGGCGAAGCGTTCACTCACCCAGTAGCCGATGGTCGCCGATGACAGCGATCCCCAGGTGATTGATGACACGTTGAGCTGGCCGGCGAGTTCGCCCCTCGACTCAATGATGAACGGCAGGCCGTTGCCAGCGCGCGAGTGCGACAGCAGGCCACGGATACTGGCACGTGTGTCGAACGACATCGGGGCGTAGGGGCTGGTTGCTTCCCACTTTCGCAACCAGCCCCGGTTCTCCATGAGTTCTTGCTCAAGGAGTTTCGCGTCCTTAATCTTCACGGCACGCAGGGTGATATCCCCCTCGTGCAGCGTAGGAATCGCGAATGGCACGCTTTACCCGTCTTGTTGGGGGCATCCGTCCCTTGGTGGGGACATCTGCCCGGTTCTGATGTGGGCGACCGCCCGTTTTGTGTGTGCGCGGTCGCCCGGTGGTGGCCGATGTGCCGATATCGACAAATCTAGCCGAGCATCCTTAGTCGAGCAGGCTTGATTCCACAGGGCCATCCTCGAGCCCGGCTGCGAACTCGCGCAGCCACGGGCGCAGGTCTGGACCGAGGTCCGCACGGTCAACCGCAAGCTGCACGATGGCCTTGATGTAGTCGAGACGGTCTCCGGTGTCGTAGCGACGGCCGCGGAAGATCACGCCGTACACGCCACCGGTCTGCTCGGGGCTGACGGCCATCGCCTGGAGGGCGTCCGTCAGCTGGATTTCGTTTCCCTTGCCAGGCGCGGTGTTCTCGAGGATCTCGAAGACCTCCGGACGCAGCACGTACCGACCGATGATCGCGAGGTTCGACGGAGCGTCTTCAACCGCGGGCTTCTCAACCAGGCCGGTCACGCGAACGACGTCGGGGTCGTCAGTGGCCTCAACGGCAGCTGCACCGTAAAGCGAGATCTGGGAGGGGTCAACCTCCATCAGCGCGATGATGGTTGCGCTTCGCTTCTCCTGCTCATCGAGCATGCGCCCGAGGAGGGGATCACGCGGATCAATGATGTCGTCACCAAGCAGTACCGCGAACGGCTCATCGCCGACGTGCATCTTGGCGCGCAGGATCGCGTGTCCAAGACCACGGGGATCGCCCTGTCGCACGTAGTGCATGTCAGCCAGGTCGGTTGACGCGTTCACCTTTGCGAGGCGGCTTGAATCACCCTTCGCTTCGAGCAACGCTTCAAGCTCCGGCAGACGGTCGAAGTGATTCTCCAGGGAGTTCTTGTTACGCCCCGTGATCATCAACACGTCGTGCAGGCCTGCGACAACTGCTTCCTCGACTACGTACTGAATCGCGGGCTTGTCAACAACGGGCAACATTTCTTTCGGCATGGCCTTTGTGGCGGGCAGGAATCGTGTTCCTAGTCCCGCGGCGGGAATGACTGCTTTTGTAATCCGATTTACCATGCAGCACAGGCTATCGGCTTCCATTCGGATTCCACATCTAGAATGAAACACATGGTCTCTGACATCGGTCACCGAAAAAGGGCGCTTCGCGCGGAATTACGGGAGCGCCGCCAGAACCTCACCTCGGTTCAGAAAGATGCCGCTACCGCAGGGTTTACCGAGAATTTACAAAGTCTTGTTATTGACCTGTCAGCCCGTTCGATCTCGTGCTACCTGTCGGCTCGCAATGAACCGAACACGCGCCCGTTCCTGAACTGGGCAGAGGCAGAAGGCATCAGAGTCCTCTTCCCAATCACTCGCGACGATGGTCTGCTCGACTGGACAGTTGGCGAAGAGCAGGAAGAAATCGAGGGTATCGCCGGCACGCCGGAAGCCGTCGGTGAACTGCTCGGACCGATCGCGATCAACGACGTCGACCTCATCATCGTGCCGGCCGCGGCCGTCGATGCCGCAGGTATGCGCATGGGCTGGGGCCGCGGCTACTACGACAAGACCCTGGGCTCCATGGAACGCTGCCCCCCGGTCTATGCGGTCGTGTACGACAACGAAGTCCTCGATGAGGTTCCTCGAGAAGTTCACGATCAGCCCGTCAACGGGGCGATCACCCCTACGAGAATCATCTCGTTCTAATTCTTCGACGTGCATACGCACGTCGCCACCCACGGCCGGAGATTCAGTGCCCACCTATTCATACCGTTGCACCGAGTGCGACACCGCGTTCGATATCCACCAGGCATTCACTGACGACTCGCTCACCCAGTGCCCCACCTGCGCCGGCAAGCTGCGCAAGGTGTTCTCGTCCATCGGCGTGACCTTCAATGGCTCTGGTTTTTACCGCAACGACTCGCGCGACACCAAGTCGTCGAGTTCAGCGCCCGTCGCAGCCAAGGGCAGCAGTGCGCCCGCCGCCACCCCCGCCAAGGAGAGCAAGCCGACGGTCAGCGCCGGTAGCTCCACGTCCAGCGCAAGCTCCACGTCCAGCTCCAGCTCTTCCAGCTCCAGCTCTTCGGGCTCCAGCTCACGGGCGGCAGCCGCATCCTGAGGTCATCCGCCGCATCGCCGGGTGCGGAGCAGAGTCGGTTCGTCATAGGCTGGATTCACCACTGCGAATGCCAGCACCCGCTGTCATGAGCTCGCCGGCGACCAAAGGAGACACTTCCGTGATTCGGGGTTTCAAAGACTTCATCATGCGTGGCAATGTGATTGAGCTTGCTGTCGCAGTCGTCATTGGCGCTGCATTCACCGCGGTTGTGAACGCCATTGTGACGGGATTCTTCAACCCGCTGATCGCATCGTTCTTCGACGCTGACAGCCTCGCGAACTCCATGGTCGTGCCGCTAGGCAAGGCCGAGATCTCGTTCGGACTCGTTCTGTCGGCCATCATCAACTTCCTTCTCGTTGCGGCAGTCGTGTACTTCGCGTTTGTGATGCCGCTCAACAAGCTGAAGGAAGCACAGGAGCGCCGCCGTAAGGCTGGCATCCCTGCTGAAGCCAAGGCCGCGCCCACCACAGAGCTCGACCTCCTCACCGAGATCCGCGACCTGCTCAAGGCAAACAACACCAGCGAGACCAAAATCACCCTGTAGAAACGCGTCAGCCTCATGAGGGCATTTTCGAATAGAACGGATGCCGGGCAACGGTTGGCCCCGTTGCTCGAATACCTGCGCGACCTGGACCCCGTCGTGATGGCCATTCCCCGCGGCGGGGTCCCTGTCGCCTACGAGGTTGCTCGGTTCCTGGATGCGCCGCTCGACCTCGTGATCGTGCGGAAGCTTGGGTATCCCCCGCAACCTGAAGTCGCCGTCGGCGCAATCGGCGAGGGCGGCGTTCGCGTCATGAACTCCGGGTTCGGCACGGGCTGGATCACCCATCACCAGCTGCAGGGCGTCGAGTCACGCGAACGCGCAGAACTCGATGCCCGCGTCAAGCGGTGGCGCATGCAAGACCGTGTCAATCCGTCCGGCCGCACGGTGATCGTGGTGGACGATGGCGTTGCAACAGGATCGACGGCCGAGGCAGCATGCCGGGTCATGCATGAACTCGGGGCCGAGCGCGTCGTCCTGGCGGTGCCCGTCTGCCCCCAGAGCGCACTCGACCGGATTCCCTCTGCTGACGACCTCGTCAGCCTGCATACTCCTGCGTCGTTCTTTGCCGTCGGCGAGTACTACTACGACTTTCGGCAGACGGAGGATGACGAGGTGACAGCCATCCTGGAGCTGGCGCGGCATCCGCATGACCCCGCTGGTTGAGGAAGGCCGGTCACGGCCGCCTCGAAACCTCGCGAGCTACCAGTGCGGTGGACGATCCTGACGCAGTCGGTCGTCGTTCTCCCCGCGTGACGCACCGCCGACAGAGCCGACGGATGCGACACCGCCCTCTTCCCGAGGAACGGGAACGTCAGGACTCGGGTCTGTACCCGGTGCAGGGGTGAGTTTCGCGCGCCGTGAACGTCCTGGCTGCCGGACGACTTCCTGGCGCGGTGTTGCACTCTCACTCATGGAACAAGGCTACGCGCCCTTGACCTGCGTTTCGAACCCAAGGGTTTCACACGCAGGGCTTTCGAACTCAGGGGCCTTCAAACGCAGTGGCTGCAGGCTTGACGCCGGCCAGCGCTGCCACGCGAGCGGCGACGGCATCCGGGTTGCTGAAGAGTTCGAAGCTGTGCACGCGCAGGTAGTGCCAGCCGAGCCGGCGCAGCACCTCTGGGCGCAGCCGCAGCGATTCGCGGAGGCTTGCGCGACCGACGACGACATCCGTTTCAACGACGACGGCGCGACCGGCGTATGAGGCAGCGAGTGCAAGCTTGCCGCGGTGACCGAGCGAGACCGTGAGCCCCATGCGCTGCAGGCGGGTGGCCAGGTCGACCAGCATGGCCTCGCTGGCGTCGGGAACAGACACTTCGGTGCCGCGCGCTTCCGTCTGCGTGAGCAGCTGGGACAAGGCGAGGATGCCGTGGCGCTGGCGGTCGTCGTCGATGTCGGCAGGGCGGAAGCACGACACGATATCCATTGCGCGGCGTGCCCGGGTCATCCCGATGGCCAGCAGGCGGTCGCCGCCCGGCTCACCGAGGGAACCGAAGTTCGACAGCAGGCGTCCGTGCGGGGTGCGACCGTAGCCGATGGAGAAGATGACGCGGTCGCGGCTCTGGGCAACGGCCTGCTCAAGCGTGAGCACGGTGAAGGGTTCTGCCCTGTCCTTCAGTATGAAGTCGGAGAGATCGGTGCGCTTGGCGAAGGCGGCGAGCACGGCCTGGTTCACGCGAACAGCGTGCCTGGTGCTCGCGGTGATGACCATGAGTGACTCGCGAGGACGCTTGACCGCGTGGTCGATGACGAGGTCGACAACCTTCGCGACCTCGGCGTCGACGCTCTCGACCGCGCCGGTGTCGGCATCCGGCATGCCGTGCCCACCCTCGACGTAATTGAGCGTGAGGCTGCCGTGCCCGAGGAAGCTTCCGGCCCATGGCAGTGAATCGATGCGGCCGCCGTAGAAGCGGTGGTTCACGATCTCAGTCAGGTCTTCGCCGCCAGCGCGGTAGCTGCGGGTGAGGGTGAGCGTCGGCAGTAGTTCGCCGAGCCTGGCGAGCGCAGAGTCGGCGTGCAGCGCATCGACGCTGGACTCAGCCGTCTGGGTGTCATCCGCATTCTCGCTGATGCTGGTCTGGAACACCGACGGGGTCTGCGTAACAGGGTCCCCAAGCGCAACGACCTGCTTGGCGCGACGGATCGCGCCGACGTTCTCGGCGAGGGTTGTCGCCCCAGCGTCGACAAGCAGCACTGTGTCAAAGACGATCTTGTCGGTCAGCGTCGCCACCTCGTACGGCGAGACCAGCCAGACGGGAGCGAGCACCCGGCCGAGGTGCGGTGCAACCTCGTGCAGTTTGGTCGGGCTCAACCGATCGGAGCGAAGGAGCCTGCGCAGCTGCTCTGCTTCCTCTGGCCAGTCGACGATGCCGATCTTCCAGGTTTCGGCGAGCAACCAGGCCAGCAGCGAACCGGCAGAGGAGGCGTGTGCCTCGTCGACCAGCTTGAAGTCGGCTTCCAGGCGATCGAGCACCTGGGTGTTGGCGTTGAGGAGTGCCTTGTCAGAACTGAGCATGGTCTCGAGCACCGACTGCCACCAGGCGAGTTCGAGCTCGGCGGAGACATCCTGCTCTGAGACGTGGCGCTCAGACAGGTCAGTCATGAGTGGGTCGAGGTTGTGCTCACGCAGCGTGGCCAGCAGCGCGGTGCGCTCGTGCAGGTTCGCGAGTACTTCGCTCTCTGCAGCGAGCCCCGAGATCATGTGGATGAGTTCCTTGACCGGACGGTTAGCGAGCTGTCGCGTCGTGCCGGCGGTGCCGAGTGGCACGTCAAGGGTGCCCAGGTCGGCGGCGACCCGCTGGTAGGCGACGTGCACATCCGCGATGCCGACAGGCACCTCTGGAATAGCGCCGGCGACCACGTAGCGCTGCCACAGGGTGCGCTGCTGCTGGATACGCCGCAGGCTCTCGTTCATATCGCTGACGTGCACACCAGGGCGCAGGTACTCGTCGGCCAGCTTCCGCAGTCGGCGACGGCTCGTCGCCGTCATCTCCGACGACTCCCTGCGCGACGATGTTGCCGCGATCAGCTCGGTGAGCGACCGGTCGTACACGGCAGGCTGGAACCGGTCGAGGGTCTCGCGGATGTCGAGCAGCAGCCTCAGGTAGATGCCGAGCTCCGTGATGGTTTCGAACGGGCGCAGCTTGGTCTGGCCGACCAGCCCGAATGCGCGCTCCAGCAAACGGGGCAGCTCGATCTGGTTGACGCGCTTGGCAAGCTGGTGAGCGGATGCCGCTTCAGCCGTCGACGTGAATGACGCCCCGTACCAGGGAGAGTCGGCGGGTCCGTAGCGGAACTCGCCGAGGGCCGCGGCCTTGATCAACGTCTGCGCTGCGGCGGTGCGGTCATTCGCGAGGCGCTCAAGCGCGGCGCGGTCGAGCCTGGCCGTGGTTGCCGGCGGGTTCGGCAGCTGCGCGAGGCGCGTGAGTTCGCCGAGCGCATCGAGCACCGACACACCGAGAGCAGGATCGCGGCGAGTGAGCGCGTAGCGGTAGTCGAGCAGCACCTTGCGCAAGCGAACGAGAGCGTCGTCGACATCGCTGACCTTGGGCTGGGTGGCCTTCTCGTTGCGGGTGATCGACTGGATGAGGTCGCGGCGGAGCGTTCGCGGGGTGACCGCAACGCCGGGGAGTCCGATCTGGGTCAGCCGGTGGGCGATGCCGTCGAGGCTGGAGCGCCGGGCGCTCACCACGAGCACGCGCTTGTGCTGCGACATGAGCGAACCGATCGCGTTGACGACCGTCTGGGTGCCACCGGTGCCCGGCAGCGTCTTCACGACGAGCGAGTTACCTGCGGCGATCTGCGCGACAACGTTCTCCTGCTCGGCGTCGGCGTCGAGGAGGAGAGTGTCGGTGGCCGGCGGCCTGGCGTCCTGGCCGATCGGCACCACAGGGTTGTATGCGGCTTCGATCGCGCGCTTCGCTGCCGGGTTCCCTGCGATGGCGTCGAGAAGTGGGTGGTCGAAGTTCCTGGCGTCTTCGGCAAGCACGCGTCCGACATCCGCAAAGGACGACACGACGAGGCGCGGCACCACGTTGAACCACGGCAGGTGCGAGGTGAGCCCGCGGAGGCGGTCGATGACGGGCTGCGGCTTGAACGCGCCGTTGGTGATGGCGAGCGCGACGAATGCGTCGGCATCCAGGGTGATCTTGAACTGGTCGTGCAGGGCGTGCGCCAGCTCAGGGTTCAGGAACGGCTGGCCCTTGAGCTTCAGCTCGAAGTCACGACCATAGCGACGGATGGCGACGGGCCGCAGCAGCACTGGGGCGGTGAACTCTTCGTCGCCGTGGCGCCACTCTGCCAGTCCGATGGCCAGGTGCACGGACTCGATGCCGCGCATGGATCGCAGCTCGATGCCCTTCTGGGTGATCTCACCTGCGGCGAGGCGCGCGTTGCGCAGTGCCAGCTCATCGCGGATCAGATTGGAGAGCAACGTCGACTTGCCCGTGATGAACTGTGGCAGCCCACCGGGGTGGCTGGCGCTCAGTTCGATGCGGGTGCGTGGATTGTCACTGAAGTGCAGCAGCGGTGATTCACCGCCGACCCTGGCGAGGTCGTCCCGCCAGCGTTGCCACGAAGGCTCGGCAATGTTTCCGGCGACCAGCGTCGGATCTCCCAGACTGACGGCGTGCGGAGACGTCATGTTCTGTGCGCCGGGCGCTGACGCGTCCGCGTACTCCGACTGCACGTCGTCGTCACTTAGTTTTTTATCGAGGCGCCACACACCGCAACCCTAAGTCGGAGACACGCCTTTTTGGCTTAGGCTGCCCCGAGTTTCGCGGCTTCGGAGGCCTAAAGCCAGTTTCTTTTCTTGAAAACCCGGTAAAGCGCGAAACCCATGGCGAGCATGAGGGCGATGGCGAACGGATAGCCGTACTCCCAGTCGAGTTCTGGCATGTTTCTGAAGTTCATGCCGTAGATCGTTCCGACCAGGGTCGGCGCGAAGAGGATGGCCGCCCAGCTGGAGATCTTCTTGACCTCTTCACTCTGGGCAAGGCTCGTCTCCGTCAACCTGCGCATCTCGTCGTTCTGTCGCTGGGCGACCACCGTGCTGTTCGCGGTGAGTGCGTTCTGCAGCACCTGGCGCTGGCCGTCGCCCTGTTCCGTCACTCGAATGGTGTGGTCGAGAACATCGAGGAGAAGGCGCCGCAGGTCAACGGCGACGTTGTACTTCTCGAACCCCTTCACCAGCGATTCCAGGATCGGGGCCAGGGGTTTCGTCGCCCGCTGAAACTCGATGACTTCGCGGGAGAGCGCATAAATACGCCGCGACACCTCTGGGTTGCCGTCGAAGAGCTGGTCTTCGATCTCGTCGATGTCGTTCTCGAGACCGGCCACAACGGGGCCGTATTCATCAACGACCTGGTCCAGAATCGCGTACAACACGGCCTCAGGGCCGAGCGCGAGCAGCTCTGGTTCTGCTTCCAGCCGCTTCCTGACCGTTGCAAGGTCCGGCGATTCTGCGTGTCGGATGGTCACGACGAAATCGGGCCCGACGAAGATGTGGAGTTCCCCGAACTCGACGCGCTCGTCCACGTCGATGTACCGGGCAGGGCGGAGCACGAGAAACAGGATGTCGTCATATTTCTCCAGCTTCGCCCGCTGATGACCGCGCAACGCGTCATCGACGGCGAGGTAGTGCAGCCCGAACTCAGTGGCCACTGAGCGCACTTCGGCTTCGGTCGGGCGGTACAGGCCGATCCACGCGACGCCTTTGTGCGCCTTCATGCTGTCGAAGCTGTCGTCAAGCGTCGCCGGAGTGTCCACTCGTCGGCCATCCACGTAGATGGCGTTGTCGATCAGTGCCACTGGTCCTCCTCGGTCGCGTCAAGTGTGTCATTGAAAGTGCATGCCATGCCTTCGGGACTTGCACAGGCCAGGCCAGCAAGATGAAAGCATGTACAGAGCAGCACCCGGAAGCGAAAAGGCTCCGTCGCCCCGGCGCGCGAGCAGGCGATGGTTGGCCAGGAGCGTCGCTGTCGCTGCCGTTGTGCTTGCCATCACCATAGCTTTCGGCGCGTTCATTCCCGGCTCAATCGGCACCGGATTCGCCACCGTATTGCCGTGGCTTGGGTTGCTCGTGCCTGTGCTGTTCTTCGCCGCGCTGCTGAGCCGCAGGCGTCGTGCGTGGATGGTCGTTGCCGTGCCGCTGATGGTGTGGGCCGTGGCGTTCGTGCCCAGCCTGGTTCCGCTCGGTTGGCTGGCGCCCGCTGCAGCGTCCGAGAACACCCTGACTGTCGCGAGCCAGAACGTTCAGGCTGGATCAGGCACTGCGGCCACGTCGGCCACGACGTTGGTCGAACAGGGTGCCGACATCATCGCCCTTGAAGAGCTCGACGCCGACGCGCGGGATGCGGCTGCCGCTGCGCTCGCGGACAGCCATCCATACAGCTATACCGTTGGCACAGTTGGCCTGTGGAGCACCTTCCCCATCGTCAACGAGCAGCCTCTCACCTTGGGGCTTGGTTGGAAGCGCGCGCTTGCCGCCGACATCGACACTCCGCAGGGACTCGTGAGTGTCTACGTCATCCACGCTGCATCATTCAGGCCTGGCGAGCACACCGATCGAGACACCATGCTGCGGGAGCTCGCCGCCATGGTGCCGAATGACGAGAACGATCGCCTGGTTGTGCTCGGCGACTTCAATGCCACCTCCTCAGATCGGGCTCTCGCGCCGCTCAGGGCCGTACTGGACGAGCCGAACCAGTCGAATGCATCGCTCGGCTTCTCCTGGCCGGCGTCGTTCCCGCTCGGCCGGATCGACCACATCTTCCAGCGCGGCCTAGAAGCCACGTCGCTGCGTACGGTCGAGTCTGGCTCGAGCGATCACCTTGCTGTTCTGGCCACCTTCAACCTGTAGCGGGCCGCTCCCTCGTCGCGTTCTCCGCACCCCGGCACAACTGCAAAGATATGCGGATGCTGATTCGCACCTTCCACCCCGCCGACACCGACGCCGTCATCGAGTTGTGGGAGGCCAGCGGGCTCACCCGCCCGTGGAATGACCCGCGAGCAGACATTGCGCGCAAGCTGACCGTGCAGCCAGAGCTGTTCCTCGTTGGCGTGAACAACGATGAAGACCACACCGACGATGAAGACTACGCAGGCGGCGAACAAGTGATCGCCAGCGTGATGGCGGGATACGACGGGCACCGCGGCTGGGTGAACTACCTCGCGGTCTCCCCGTCAGAGCAGGGAAAGGGCCACGGCCGCGCGCTCATGGCAGAGGTCGAGCGGCTCCTGGAGGCGAACGGCTGCCCCAAGCTCAACCTGCAGGTGCGGGCAGACAATGCGCAGGCATCCGCTTTCTATGAGGCGCTGGGTTATACAACGGATGCCGTGCTCTCGTTCGGCAAGCGCCTCATCACCGACTGACCACGGTTCTGCCTCAGGTTGCGATGAAGCGTGCGTCGACGACGGCGCTGACCTCGATATCCTCTGGTTTCAGCACCAGCTCTGTGTCGCCTGCGCCGCCCACCGCTCGCATCATCATGGCGTCCTGAATGTACGGTGCCGCCCCAGACCCCTGGTCTCCGAGCATGCCGGGATCGGCGAGCGCGATGGCCTTGACCTGGCCGAGTCCGATGCTCTGCGCGTACACACTGGCCTTGTCGACGGCGTCTTTCACCGCACGGGAACGCACTTCGGCTGTGACGGTCGTCATGCGGGCCTGGGTCAGTGACCACTCAATGTGCCCCACCGTCACAGAGTCACTCGCGGCCATCGCCTCGATCCACCGGGTGAGGGCGGAGAAGTCGCTGAAACGCACGCTGAAGTTGATCGCCGCGTGGATGACGGGGGCGAGTTGCTTGCCCTCGTTGTTCCACGGTTTGGTGCTCCACACCGCGAGGGTGTCAGATGACCACCAGGTGACGGGTCCGTTCTGGGCGTTGTGCAGCGCAGTGATGCTTGAGCGCACGATGTCAGCTGCGCGTGTTGTTCCGTCGAACACAGATTGGCGGTCTGCACCGTCGAGTCCGACGCGCAACTGCACGGTGGCGCGTTCCGGCTGGTGCCAGGTCGAGAATCGTCCCTGCACAGTGATCACGGTTTCCTGCATGGCTCTCCCATCGCGCGCGTTGCGACTGTCGACAGTCCGGCGGTCGTGTCGACAGTCTGGCATGACGAGGCGTCAGATAGTCAGGCGCCGCCCAGTCATGGTGGCTACCATGACCGCATGCAGCCAGACGAGCGTTTGATCATCCAGATGGAGAGCGGCACAGAAGCCAGTTCAGGTTCTGACGCTGGTGCCACGTCAGAATCCACCCGCGCTCATCCGGCGGCGCGGGCGTTCAGCAGCGTACGTGGCAGCATCGGGCGTCACCCAACGGCGAACAGGGTCTACCGCACAACGGTGGGCGTTGCCGGCACAGGGACGGTTCTGCTGGGAGTCGCACTGATTCCGCTGCCCGGCCCTGGATCCCTGATCGCCCTGGGCGGGTTGGCTTTGCTTGGCACCGAGTTCACGGGTCCCAAGAAGGTGAGCACGACCATGAACAAGGCGGCCAAGGCTGCACTCAAGCGCACCAAGGATCGTCGCGCTGCGAAAGCGGCAACGGCTGCACAGGCAAACATGGCCGCTCGGGTCGCCGATGCAGAGGCCGCAGCGGCTGCCTCACATTCTGCAGCAGTCCCCGCTCAGCCCACGGGCTGACGTTTCAGACTGCCGGCGGCACCGTGATGCGGACGACAACGCTCGTCTTCTCTGCGCCGCGCAGCTTTCCTGCTGCACGAATCGCCTTGTAGCGCAGGCCGTACTTCGCGTTCAGCGCGGTCTCGATGACCGCGCGAGTCGCCGGGTCGGTGAGGATCTCTGCCGTCGCCGGCGTCACCGCTGCATCATCGGCGACGCGCCCACGCATGTCGCACGGGGTGAGCTCGACCCTGGAGCCGTTGCGGATCCGCTTGACCTTGCCTGACGCACCATCCGTCGTGACGAGCAGGTGACCATCGCCACCATCGACGATCCACACCGGCGTGGACACGGCGTCGCCGCTCTTCCGAAACGTCGTCAACAGCACATACGGTTCGACCGCGATTTCGGCGGGGGTCAGGGTGTTGCGTTCGAGCACGGTGGTCTCTTCTCTATCTGCGGGAACTGCACGATCCTAACCGTTTCGGCCTGTGAGACGGCACGCACTCGGCTGACACGGAAGTCCGACGAGTACGGTCTTTGAATGGAAGCTACACAAAACACCATGGTCGTCGGCCTGATCGCGGATCCGGGAATGCCGTTGAAACTGGCTGAGACGCTCCAGAAGACGCTCCCCGCATCCCTCACCGCGTCCGTGGATTCTGAGGTCGACTGGCGCGTGCAGGTGGTGGAATTCTCATTGCCGCTCAACGAGTCGGGTGTTGTCGACCTGAACGACGATGCGACGCTCTTGCGCGAACAGTGGAACTGGAACTATGTGGTGTATCTCACTGACCTTCCCAAGTACGTTGAAAATGAGCCGCTGATTTCCAGTGCGAATGTGGCTTTCAAGTCGGGGATGATCGCGCTGCCCTCATTGGGCGTGGTGCGCAGGCTGCGGCTGACTCGCGCTCTCCTGGAAGTCCTGTCGGCCCTTCACGGCGCAGCAGCGACGAAGGACCTGCGCCGCGGCAAGGATTCCCTGACCAGACGTGCGCTCTACCGTGACACCGAACCGGACAATCCCGATGGGCAGGACACGTACGAAACGGTGAAGGGTCCGCTTGGACGCCTGCTTCTGCAAGCCGGGATGGTGCACAGCAATAGGCCATGGCGACTGATCCCCCAACTCTCATCAGCCATGGCGGCGGCGATCGCAACAGGGGCGTTCGGCATTTTCTACACAAGCATCTGGAGCCTGGCCGATTTCGCGAGCACCTGGAGACTCCTCGGCGTCAGCATCTTGTCGATTGCGGTCTTGAGCACCTGGCTGATGGTGTCCAACAACCTCTGGGAGCGCCCCAGCGGAGGACTCAGGCGAGAGCGGCAAATCACCTACAACCTCGCGACGGTAACCACCCTCGTGAGCGCAGTGGCAACCATGTATATCGGCCTGTTCGTCGTCATCCTCGCCGGTTCCCTCATGATCATCAACAGCGGTTTCATGGCCGAACAGCTCGGCCACGAGGTCGCATTCGGAGACTACGTCAACCTGTCGTGGCTCTCCGCGTCACTGGGAACGCTGGCCGGCGCCCTGGGCTCCAGCCTGGAGAACAAGGAATCCGTACGCAAGGCAACGTTCAGCAGCCGGGAATATGAACGCCGGCAGATGACGATTCGTCAGAAGATTGAGGCCATGGAGCCCTCCGAAAACCTCTCCGACGCCGCGAAATAACATCTGGGAGTGCCGCGCCCGGCGTACTGCTACTGTGGGCGCGTGCAGAGACCAGTGTTCCCTGAAAACTCCCCGCGACGCCGCGTCCGTCGCTCCCTCGCTGCGTTCACGGCAGCACTGATCGCCGTGGCCGGCCTGTCGGGCGCAGCCGTCAGTTTGGCGTCAGCGAGTTCGACAGCGGATGCGGCAGCGCCGGCATCCGCTGCCACCTGGCTGCACACCGACGGGGCGCAGATCAAAGACGAGTCGAACAGCGTCTTCACGATCAAGGCGGTCTCGTGGTTCGGGCTGGAAACCAACAACTGTGCTCCGCATGGTCTCTGGGGATCGCTCACCATCAATAAGGCGCTCGCGCAGATCGCGTCGATGGGCTTCAACACCGTTCGACTGCCGTACTCGAACGAATGCCTCGCCCAGGCCAAGCCCACCGACATCAACTACTGGGCGAACAAGGACCTGGAGGGCAAGAGCCCGCTGCAGGTCATGGATGCCGTCGTCGCCGGTGCACAGGCAAACGGACTCCGCGTCATCCTCGACCGACACCGTCCGGATTCCGGCGCGCAGTCAGAGCTTTGGTACACCAGCACGTATCCCGAAACCAAGTGGATCTCCGACTGGACGATGCTGGCGGAGCGCTACAAAGCCGACCCGACGGTCATTGGAGCCGACCTGCACAATGAGCCGCACGGCGCGGCAACATGGGGCGGCCCGGCAGCAACCAACTGGCAGGCCGCTGCAACGAGGGCCGGCAACGCCATCCAGACCGTCAACCCGAAACTCCTCATCGTCGTTGAGGGCATCGAAGCACAGTCAGGCGATGACTGGACATGGTGGGGTGGCGGCCTGAAGGATGCCGGCGCGGCGCTGGTGAAGCTGAACACGCCGAACCAGGTGGTGTACTCGCCACACGACTATCCAGCATCCGTTTACAACCAGAAGTGGTTCAGCGACGCCAGCTACCCGGCAAATCTCACCGCGTTGTGGGATAAGAACTGGGGCTACCTCGTGAAGAACAATGTGGCTCCCGTGTTGCTGGGTGAGTTCGGCACGAAGCTGGCCACCGAGTCAGACCAGAAGTGGCTCTCCACGCTGGTGAGTTACCTGAAGACGAATGGCATCTCGTGGGCGTACTGGTCGTACAACCCGAACTCGGTCGACACCGGGGGCATCCTCAAGGCCGATTGGGTCACGCCGGAACAGGCCAAGCTCGATGCACTCGCGCCGCTTCTGGGTGCTGGCTCGCAGCCGGGCACTCCGGCTCCGACACCGACGCCGACGGCCACACCGACTCCGACTCCGACGCCGACGCCGACCGCAACACCGACGCCGACGGCCACGCCGACTCCGACTCCGACTGCGACTGCAACACCAACGCCGACCGCCACGCCGACATCGAGCCCCACTCCCACGCCCACGCCGACGTCGACACCGGGCGCGAGCGGCACGACCGCCGCCCTCGCAATAGCCAGCTCGTGGAACGGGGGCTACGTCGGAAACGTGGTTATCACGTCATCCGTTGCAATCAAGGGGTGGACCGTCAGCTGGACAGACGCGAATGCCACGAAGATCACCAACTCGTGGGGGATGAAGTGCTCACTCGCCTCGAAGACCATCACCTGCACCGGAGCCGACTACGGCACGGCGCTCGCCGCCGGCCAGACCAGAACCCTCGGGCTCCAGGTCGACGCAAAGAAGCCACCTGCTGCGGAGGCGCTCACCGTCACGGTCTCGAAGTAGCGTTCGGCCCGGTCGTTCGCACGACTGGGCCGGTCATTCACCGGGCGGGAAGTCCGTTGATACGGCAAGGTCTGCTTGCTCCGTGAAAGTCGCGCTCACATGGGTGCGTCTCTTTAAGATCAGCCCGCTAGGTTAGGTTCAGCCAGTTCGCCGGTGGTCGCGTTGATCGCGTCTATCGGCGAGTTGGTCTGCCATCCGGGTC